>JCKJ01000001.1 GCA_000525025.1 Methylophilaceae bacterium 11
ATGGCGTTTGTTTGACGTGTTTTACAAAGCCGTGTATTAGACCCCATTTCACTTATGTATGTCAATGATTTTTTTATTTATTTGATGGATATATTTATTTGGCACAAGCTGTGGATAAGTCTGCATAAACGCGCTAAAATCCTATATGCAAATCACCCCGCATAATAAACCAATTTTTTAATTAAATCAAATGGTTAGGTGATTTTTCTATTGAGATAATAATTCATCGTCTTGAATTCATTCGCTTTTTTAATTTTTGGGTATTCATGGATAATTTTTGGTCTACTTGCTTGCTGCGGTTTGAGAAAGAGTTGTCGCCGCAACAATTCAATACCTGGATAAAACCATTAAAAGTGGATGTGCAACCGGATGCTATTCGCCTGTTGGCGCCCAATCGTTTTGTGCAGCAATGGATCAAAGATAAGTTTTATTCCAAAATCCAGACGCTGGCTGAAGAGCTTCTCCCTGATAATATTCATATCGAATTAGACGTCCACAATGGCGATCAGACGCCTACCAAGCCTATCAAAAGTGCGAGTAAAACTACCCACTCCGATGCGCCATCAACGGATATTATTCATACAAAATCCATGTCTGTGGCCCATGCACAAGAAGCGTTACCCAAACTCAATCAGCAGCGGAATAACAATGAGCGCAGATCCAATGAGCGTGCCTCCGGTTTAAATTTAGCGTTTAACTTTGATAACTATGTGACAGGTCGCGCCAATCAGCTAGCACGTGCAGCAGCCATTCAGGTAGCAGACAATCCCGGGCAAGCTTATAACCCCTTATTCATATACGGTGGGGTGGGGTTGGGTAAAACACATCTATTACAAGCCATTGGCAACCAGCTGAAAAAAGAGAAGCCCAATGCTAACATTCGTTACCTCCATGCTGAACGCTATGTGTCAGATGTCGTCAAAGCTTATGAGAACAAAGCCTTTGATGAGTTCAAGCAGCAGTACCATTCTCTAGATTTGTTGTTGATTGATGATATTCAGTTTTTTGCCAAAAAAACACGTACGCAAGAAGAGTTCTTTTACGCGTTTAATACATTGATCGAAGAAAAGAAACAAATCGTGATTACTTGCGATACTTACCCGAAAGAAATCATCGATGTAGATGAACGTTTACGCACTCGATTCAGCTGGGGATTAACTGTTGCCATTGAGCCGCCGGAACTTGAAATGCGCGTGGCAATTTTGCTTAAAAAGGCTGAAAGCGTTAATATCCATCTGCATGAAGATGTGGCGTTTTTTGTCGCAAAACAGATTCGCTCCAGTGTGCGAGAGCTGGAAGGTGCGCTCAATCGTATTATTGCCATGGCTAATTTTACCGGGCATCCCATTGATATTCATTTGGCCAAAGATGCCTTACGTGACCTGATTGCGGTACGTGGTCGTCAAATTACGATTGAGAATATCCAAAAAACCGTTGCGGATTATTACAAAATTAAAGTGAGCGAAATGTATAGTAAAAAACGCGCACGTAATTTCGCCAGACCCAGACAAATTGCCATGAGTTTGGCGCGTGAGCTTACTAATCATAGTTTTCCAGAAATTGGTGAAGCCTTTGGTAGCCGTCACCACACCACGGTGATGCACGCATGTGAAGAAGTAGAACAGTTACGCTTAAATGACCAAACTATTGCGCGTGATATTGGTTTTTTAACGCAAGTTATACGCGATTAAAGGGTAGGTAGGGTTGTGGATAAGTAGTGAAATGTGTTGTGTATAAAATATGTATAAGTCTTGAATTTACAAAAAGTAAAATTTAATACACAAATGATGCACAGCAATATGAACAGTTTTACACAAGGTTAATATGGTTTAATTGATTGATTATATTGATAAATAAAAGCTATCAACAGATTTAGTCATCATTATTATTACTATTGTTTTATTTATATATTAAATTATTAATTAGATAAAAAATAAATTAGGTAACATTATGCAAATTAAAATAAACAGAGAAGTGTTATTAAAGCCATTAACGAACGTGACTGGTATTGTTGAAAGACGCCATACGTTACCTATCCTTTCTAACTTATTGTTAGAAGCTAAGAATAATAAAATCCAGCTCACGGCAACCGATCTGGAAATGCAAATTTCACTGACGATAGAAAATGCTTCTAGTGGAGATTTATCGACCACTATCTCAGCTAAAAAATTATTAGATATTTGCCGTTCTCTGCCTGATTCGTCAGAAATTGATTTAACTAGCAAAGATAGCCGTATTTTATTAAAAGCTGGAAAAAGCCGATTCAATTTGCAAACGTTACCAGCAACCGATTATCCGGTGATGACCAAGGCAGCAGGACAACATATCCAACTCACATTGTCTCAATTGGCGTTTAAAAAACTATTGAAACAAGTGGAATTTGCCATGGCACAACAAGATATCCGTTATTACTTAAACGGTTTGTTGTTAGAGGTGAGTGGCCAACAGTTGAATATTGTGGGTACCGATGGCCACCGTTTAAGCTATACCTCTACCACCCTTGCGCAAAGTTACGAAAAAACAGAAGTGATTCTGCCGCGTAAAACCGTGCTAGAACTGATTAAATTATTGAATGATAGCGATGAAGAAATCAGCATAGAGATTGCCAATGGTCAGGTGAATTTTGCGTTTGGTGAAATCAAGTTGATTTCAAAAGTGATTGATGGGAAATTCCCGGATTACAACCGCGTGATCCCACAAGGGCACCAAAACACCTTTACCGTCAACCGCTTAGCCGTGTTAACGGCCATGCAACGTGCATCGATTTTATCTAATGAAAAATACCGTGGTATTCGCATGGTGCTCAGTCCAAATCACCTAAAGCTGATTAGCACCAATACGGAACAAGAAGAAGCCGAAGAGGAACTGGATATTGACTACGGCAAAGATACATTGGACATTGGATTTAATGTGACATACTTGATCGATGTGCTGAATAATGTCGCAGATGATGATATTGTGTTCTCCTTTGCAGATGCCAATAGCAGTTGTTTAATCACCACTTTGCATGATGAAAATTATAAATACGTGGTCATGCCGATGCGTATTTAATCCATTCATTTAATTAACACCTAGCAATTCATTAAGAAGGTCCTATGGCAGAGCAACAAGAATATAACTCAGACAGTATTAAAATCTTAGAAGGTCTAGACGCAGTACGTAAACGCCCAGGTATGTACATTGGCGATACTTCCGACGGTTCCGGGCTACACCACATGGTGTTTGAGGTATTGGATAACGCGATTGACGAAGCATTAGCAGGCCATTGTGATGATATTAAAGTCATCATCCATCCAGATAATTCCATCAGTGTTTCTGATAATGGCCGTGGTATTCCAACGGACATTAAAGACGATGATAAACACGAACCTAAGCGTTCGGCAGCAGAAATCGTGATGACGGAATTACATGCTGGCGGAAAATTTGACCAAAACTCTTACAAAGTGTCCGGCGGTTTACATGGCGTGGGTGTTTCTGTGGTCAATGCGCTATCAGATTGGTTACGCTTAAAAATTTACCGCAAAGGTAAAGTACACCAAATGGAATTTAAACGCGGCGTGCCCGTTGCGCCTTTGGTTGTCACAGGGACAACCGAGAAAAAGGGAACAGAAGTTCACTTTTTAGCATCGGTAGAAACGTTTGTATTGGTGGAATACCACTTTGAAATTTTAGCCAAACGTATTCGCGAACTCTCTTTTTTAAACAATGGTGTGAAAATTGAGTTGATTGATCAGCGCAATGGAAAATCCGAAAACTTTGCTTATTCTGGCGGCATTAAAGGCTTTGTGGAGTACATGAACCGTAGTAAAACAGTGCTACACCCTAAAACGTTTTATGCCAGCGGTGAAAAAGAGGGCATGACGGTAGAAGTGGCCATGCAATGGAACGATAGCTACTCTGAAACGGTGCAATGCTTTACCAATAACATTCCACAACGTGATGGCGGCACCCACTTAACTGGCTTACGTACGGCCATGACACGTACGCTGAATCAATATATTGAACAAAGCGAATTAGCAAAAAAAGCCAAAGTAGAAACCACCGGCGACGATATGCGCGAAGGTATTACTTGTGTGCTTTCTGTCAAAGTGCCGGATCCTAAATTCTCATCTCAAACCAAAGATAAACTGGTCTCGAGTGAAGTACAGCCTGTGGTGCAAGAAGTGGTGGCAGCAAAATTAGCGGAGTTTTTACAAGAAAACCCAGTGGATGCCAAAATTATCTGCGGCAAAATTGTAGAAGCCGCGCGTGCACGCGAGGCAGCGCGTAAAGCGCGTGAGATTACGCGTCGTAAAGGCGTGATGGATACCATGGGATTGCCAGGTAAACTGGCAGATTGCCAAGAGAAAGATCCAGCTTTGTGCGAAATTTACCTCGTCGAGGGTGACTCTGCGGGTGGTTCGGCCAAACAAGGGCGTGACCGTAAAAACCAAGCTATTTTGCCGTTGAAGGGTAAAATTTTAAACGTGGAAAAAGCACGTTTTGATAAATTACTTGGCTCACAAGAGATTGCCACACTGATTACTGCATTGGGCACCAGTATTGGTAAGGCCGATTTCAACGCAGAAAAACTACGTTATCACCGCATTATTATCATGACCGATGCGGACGTGGATGGTGCGCACATCCGTACGCTATTACTTACTTTCTTCTACCGCCAAATGACAGAGTTGGTAGAGCGCGGTCATATTTACATCGCCCAGCCACCACTCTATAAAGTCAAGCAGGGCCGAGATGAGCGTTACATCAAAGATGAGCACGAGTTGGATGAATACTTGTTGCAATCAGCGTTGAAGAATGCAGAGTTATTGACCAAAACAGATGGAGAAGTGATCAAAGAGCAAGCGCTCACAGCCATTGCCAAGCAAATGGTACTCACAGAAGCGGTGATTCGCCGTATTGCTGCGCTTTACGATGAAAGCGTACTGCGCGCGATGCAAGACTTAGGCGAGATTAGCATTGCGACAGAAGCCGATGCAGAAGCAGCAGCAGCAAAACTGCGTCCCATTTTAGGCGCTACAGGTTCAGAAGTGATCGTTGCGTTAGACCAAGAAACCAATAGCTACCGTTTAGAAGTGAACAAATATGTGCATGGCAACCTACAAAGCTGTGTTGTGGACGCAGAGTTTTTAGGCAGTGGCGATTATCGTCAAATCAGCCGCGCATCCGCTATGGTCAATAATTTGCTAGGCGCTGGCGCCATGATTAAACGTGGTGAAAAAGAACAAGCCGTGACTACCTTTAAACAAGCGCTGGACTGGCTATTAGCAGAAGCTAAACACGGCCTCAATATTCAACGCTATAAGGGCTTGGGCGAGATGAACCCGGAACAGTTATGGGAAACCACCATGGATCCGAAAGTACGTCGCCTACTCAAAGTACAGATTGATGATGCGATTGCCGCCGATGAAATCTTTACCACGCTGATGGGCGATAACGTAGAGCCACGTAGAGCATTTATTGAAAGCAATGCGCTAGGTGTGGGTAACTTAGATGTTTAGCTGTTCCACGTGAAACACAAGTTTGAGCAAAAAAAGACCCTTCGGGGTCTTTTTTATTGAATGTCGCAGCATTGATGATGTGCTGAACGCGTAGGCTCTCACCTAAAAACTTAACCTTTCTCATTTTTTAAAAACTGCTAGTGCCCTGTTTAATAGTTCAACCCTAAAATCTCTAAATATCAGTTGAGCCAAAATGAGCAATCGCTAATCAAAGCGTTTGGAGGCAATATCAATTTGCCTGGGCAAGCAATTGAATATTATAGGGAGCATAATTTGTAAAATTATACGAAGTCAGCTTTTAGCCATTAAACCATTTGTACAATGAAATTTCATTCATGACGCGTTCATGTATTGGCAATGTACACAGGTGGTTAAAAATGAAAAATAATAAATTGGTGTTACTAGCCCGTTTTGCAACGCAAGCGAGGCGATTCATAGGTGCGGTGAACGTCACTAAAATGTCTACAGATGAGTCGTACGCACTTCAGACTATTTTGAATGCAAAAGTCAGCGATAATGCAGAATTAAAAGAACTGGCAAAAAAAATAAGTCAGTCACTCATTCTTAATCAAAAATTACTAGAGGCTATCGATCATTTTCTAGCTGGTTATATTGCAGTAGATGAGTTACCCAAAGTTGAATATTTTATACAAAGATTCGCTACCCATATTTATAAGATAACGCCTGAAAGTGGAGACTATCGGCACGCAGTGAGCGAGTTTTTGGCTGAAGTAGACGAACACTGTCATCCGTTCTGCACACAGATGATTCGATTATTTTATCCTTATTGGGCTGCCGAATTTGCATATCAAGGCAGTGCACAGTATCTGAATTTATCAAGTGACTTAACGAGCTTAACATCCTCACCCAAATCACTTCTGGATTTATGGGAGGAGGCAGAATCCAGCCTACTTTCAACCACTGAGCAGAGTCTATTGAATTACTTTATGACCGATATGTTGAATAAAGAAATATCGCAGGATGCAGTAGATGCGAGGCAAAAAATCGCAAAAATATTGACCGTTGAGCTCAGAAATAATCAGGCGGAAACACATTCGGATTATCGTAAAACGGTTGATAAAATTCGAGCCATCATTAATAAGCATGATTTAAAAACCTTATTTTTAGAGGTCTCTCGCGACTTTTATTCTTATTGGAGCCGTAGCACCCAGCAACATCAGCATCTGAAATAATAAGATCCAAGCTTCACTGGCTATTCATTTCATAATTCTTTACAGAACCAAATTTTCCTCTGAGATAGACTTCCGCGCTTGTTTATTTTAATAGCGGGAAGTAGTGAATGTTGAAGCGTTTTACTCCAATAATTTTGTTGTCAGCAATGAGTTTTTTATTACATATTTGCCAGGCATTCGCAATGAGTGATCAAGTAACGAGTTCTGGAAACATAGCCGTATCTCATCATAATTACAAAGCCGGTGCAGTAAGCTTTAGCGGCCCAGAAAATGTAGACGGTGGTGTAGGTGCCACTGGGCAATGGACAACCGCTATCGGTGAGGATTATGGCTTTCAGTTGGGTGGCTTTGTAGGTGGCACAGACGATCATGGCCTTTTTAATATCACTGCGCATGGATTTAAGCGTAACTGGGAAAAAGGCATTATCGGCATTGTCGGTAGCGTTAGCTCAGGCACAACCAATCATGATTTTTATTCAAATAATAAGAATATTGAAAACGGTAAAGTCATTGGTCGCTTAGGCATAGAAAGCAGTCAATATTGGCATCGTTTCAACATTGGCGGCGTGATGGGTGCTGAACATGATTATGAAACTTCACGTACAGGATTTTATGACAGGCTTGGTGTTGATTACTATGTGACTGACAATTTTAAAACGGGCATTTTTCATCAGTACACAGGTCACCGTCATGGTGGTGGATTAAAAGCAGAGTACTTATTCAAGTCTGCATCCGATACGCCGCTCTCTTTGTATGGCGAAGTAAACGACGGCAAAGATTATCCATTAACCTTTACCGTGGGAATGCGTGTGTTATTTGGCGCAGATGGGCATAGAAGTCTACAGACACGTGATCATCATGATTATGTAGAAGACTTCATTCCCAAGCGAATGGGAGATTCACATAGAAAATCACAGCTAATGATCACGCCTGCAAGCGGGGTGGGTGCCGGTAGTGCGGGTTCGGGTAGTGGTAGTCCTGGCGGCGGCGGTGGATCAAGTGGTGGCGGTTGTACTGATCCAAGTTGCAGCGGCGGTTAAAAGATAGACTTATCATTGCGTTAGCGCTTCAGGAAAATGTCTACAACTTGTGAAGAGCATTCAGTAGCACGTATGGGATCAATTTGTTATCAATTGTAAATTTCATAATTAAATTGAATATCGGTGTTCCCCGCTTACCGCAACAATCTAGATTGAAATAAAGTCTCCTTTTATAAGCCTCGATAATGCTTCTGTTATTCCCTGTTATTTCGGCCAAGCCTTAAGTGCCAGATTAACCATTTCTAAAAGCTCTTCTTTTGTAGCACCGCTGGTTGCTTGTACGGACATGCCTTGGTGCAGGGTAGCCAGATACTTAGCCAAATCCTTAGGATTAGCATCAGATGGTAAATCACTCTCTATTTTTGCTCTCATAAAACGTTCTGCTAATAAGTTTTCGTATGAGGCTCTTTGTTTAATTAAGACATTACGTACGACTTCAGCACTTTCACCACTGGATAGCGCTCCCTGAACAATCATGCATCCTTTGGGGTGCTGGGAATCAGTAAGAAATTCTGCAGCTTTAACTAAAAAGGTCTGTGCAACTTTATAAGCGGTCGGTTCACTCATGGCGACTTTAACAAACGCTACAGGGCCAGTTGCATATCTTAATAGTGCTTTTTTAAACAACTCTTCTTTATTTCCAAAAGCTGCGTAAAGGCTGGGTTTATTAATGCCTAATGTTTCGGTCAGTTCCGCTAAAGATGCACCCTCATAACCTCTTTCCCAAAAAATATTTAGCGCTTTATCAAGTGCTTCATCCATGTCAAACACTCTGGGTCGACCTCGCGATTTTTTAAGCTCTGTTGTCATGAATAACCTTTTAAATTAATTAATATACCAATTGTTACAAAAAAAGATTGACATGGCAATAGTGATTGAATTATATTTATTTACCGATTGGTATTTAATTATCAATTTTCATTATATTTTTAATAGCAGAGGTGAATATGAGTTCAATACAAAAACAGGGCAAAGCATTAATCACAGGCGCATCAACGGGTATAGGGGCTATCTATGCAGATCGACTGGCTAAACGCGGCTATGACCTTATTTTAGTCGCACGTGATGAAGCAAAGCTGAACCGGGTTGCCGACAAGATAAAAGCTGATCATGCAGTAAACGTCACAGTGATCTCGGCCGATTTGACTTTGAAAGAAGAGTTAGCGCGTATCGAAAGCATTCTTCGTGCAGACAGTAGCATTACTTTACTGGTCAATAATGCAGGGCTGGGTGCAGTAACAAAACTTGCGGAATCCAATATCGATGATATCGAAACCATGATTTCATTAAATGTTATTGCGCTCACACGATTATCAGCCGCTATTACGCCAGGGTTAATTACAAGTGGTCATGGCGCCATCATCAATATTGCATCCATCGTGGCACTGGCACCAGAGCTACTCAATGGCGCATACAGTGGTTCAAAAGCCTACGTAGTGAATTTCACACAATCCATGCATCTTGAGCTTGCTGATAAAGGTATCAGAGTACAAGCAGTGTTGCCTGGCGCTATCGATACGCCATTTTGGGATAAAAGCGGGTTGCCAGTGAATCATCTCCCAGCCCAAATCGTCATGAATCCAGAAGCATTGGTCGATGCGGCTTTGGCTGGCTTCGATATGGGAGAGGTCATCACCATTCCATCATTACCAGATTTGAATGATTGGCATGTGCTAGAAAGTGCACGCAAAGCACTAGCGCCCAATTTATCCCACACAACGCCAGCAAGCCGCTACTTAAGTTAGACGTAGCGTTAAACACTATTTTTGTAGTCCAAACACAAACCAAAAAGGAGTTATATATGCATACATTTTTAAAATCCCTACTGCTGATAGCCACCACGTTTTCAGTGGTCGAATCTGGCTCTGCTTTAGCTGCTGAAAAATTAGAAACAGCACCTACCAAATATATAGAGGCCAATGGCGTCAAATTTTCGTATCGCACGCTGGGGCCAAAATCAGGAACGCCTTTAGTGTTGCTACAGCACTTTACTGGCAATATGGATGCTTGGGACCCAGCTGTAGTGAATGCTTTAGCAAAAACTCGCCCTGTTGTGGTATTTAATAACAGAGGGGTTGGCGCAACTAACGGCGTGGTTGCAGACAGCGTTGCACAAATGACAACGGATGCTTATGCGTTTATTCAGGCATTGGGGCACAAACAAGTCGATTTACTCGGCTTTTCTATGGGTGGATTTGTTGCTCAGGAATTAGCTGCTCAACACCCTGAATTAGTACATAAAGTTATTCTTGCCGGGACTACCTATCAAGGAGGCGGTAACAATTTGATGAAAGTACTTGGCGAAGCGTTTTCAAGAGCCAATGCACCTGATCCACGCGATTATTTATTCTTCTCGCAAACAGATGCAGGTAAGCAAGCCGGCAGTGAATTTTTGGCAAGAGTATATGCAAGAACTAAAGACCGGGATCCTGAGAGCGGTAAGGAAATTGCAGATGCTCATGGTAAAGCGTTAATTGTATTTACCAGTACACCAGACCCTGAGTATAAAGCCTTAAAAGCAATCCACCAGCCTGTATTGGTTGTGACTGGTAGTAACGACACTATGTTACCTACCGAAGGATCAATCACGATGTATAAGCAACTTAAAAATGCGCAATTAGTGCTTTATCCTGATTCTAATCATGGTTCAATCTTTCAGTATCACGATGCATTTGTTAACTCAGCGGATTTTTTCTTGAGTCACTAATGAGCTGGCCACTTATAGAGGAGTGGCCAGTTTCACCCATTATTTAGACTGAATAGTGAGAACATAGATGAAACCAGCAGAGTTTGTATATACCCCAAGCGAGAAAGTAATGCCAGGGGCATGGCGCGTGTTTGCAATTGCATGCATTGCAGTCTTTATGGTGTCACTCGATACCACTATCTTGTATGCAGGGTTTAATAATATTCTGCAAAGTTTCCCAACTTCTACGGCTGCCGACTTATCTTGGGCAATGAATGCTTATTCGATAGTGTATGCAGCCATGCTAATCCCAGCGGGTGGTATTGCTGATAAGTACGGTAGAAAAAAAGTATTTATGTTGGGAGTCACACTCTTTATTACAGCATCACTCGCTTGTGGCGCTTCTCCAAGTGTTTTTTGGCTGATTGTAGCTAGAGTCTTTCAGTCCATTGGTGCTTGTTTACTCTCGCCTGCAGCGTTAGCCATTGTGCTTGAGGCTTTCCCTAGAGAAAAGCGCATGGTTGTCATGGGTGCATGGGGCGCTGTGGGTGCTCTAGCTGCTGCATTAGGCCCAGGGGTCGGCTCATTTATCATTGATATCGGTGGCTGGCAGTGGGCATTTTTCATCAACATTCCAATTGGTTTGTTTTGTCTATGGCAAAGCATGTCCACATTGCACGAGTCAACGCAGCCTAGAGACAAAATGCGCTTAGACTGGGTGGGCATGTTGATATTGATTACAGGTATTGGCGCGATTGCCTTCGGCATCGTCGAATTGAATTCAGCGCATTGGTCTACACCAGAACTGACGGGCATCATGTTACTTGGCTTGGCTGTGATTTTAAGCTACATCCCTTGGGCTAACATCAATCCAGAACCACTGTTTGACCTTGATCTGTTTAAGAACAAAACCTTTCTGTTTTCCAACCTTGCTGGCATCGTTTTTGGCATTGCGTTTTCCATTATGTTTTTTTCATTCTTTTTTTGGATGAAAAACATCTGGCACTATAGTCAGTCATTGGCTGGCACTGCCATCATGCCCGGGCCATTGGCAGTCGTGCCAACTGCGATTATCGCAGGCAAACTTGCTTCGAAAATTGGGCATCGACCATTGCTAATCACAGGCTCACTCACTTATGCTTTAAGTGGTTTGTGGTTTATGTTAGTGCCAGATGCAAGCCCTGACTATGTGACCGAATGGCTTCCAGGCTTAATACTCAGTGGCATCTCTGTAGGCTTGGTCATGCCGTCGATATCGGCTTCTGCAGTCTTTGGCTTGCCTGCAAAGGATTATGCCGTTGGCAGTGCAATCAATCATGCTGTACGCCAGATTGGCACAGTGATCGGGGTCGCTATCACAGTGCTTTTACTCGCGCAGGCTAAGCTGCAGATCACGGATTTTATACCGGTATATTCGATTCATATCGCGTTAGCGCTCATCACAGCCATGCTGTGTATTCCAGTGAATACGCATCCTAGACAGTTGTTGCCTGTAATCAGCCAGAAAGGTTAATTGCATAAAACGAATAGTCGTCATTAGCATTGGGGTTGTAAGTTCACAATCGCGTTAGAATAATACTTAACTCTTTCTTGAATGCGCTAAATATGCTTATACCCGAGTTTGAGCAATACTTATTCCGCGCGATTCCAATCACGCGCGCACTCGGCATAAAAATTGATGCCATTGACGCTAGCCGTGCATCAATATCCGCGCCCATTGCGCTGAATAAAAACCATCTCGATACGGTCTTTGGTGGAAGTTCATCGATGGTATGCATAGTGACAGCCTGGTCTCTATTCCAGCATCGTATTATTTCCAATCAACTGAATGGGCAACTAATGATTCGCCAGCAAGAAGTGAATTATTTCAAGCCGATTACAGGTGATTTTGTATGTCATGCTCATTTTAATGAGGATGTAAACTGGGACGCATTTTTAATGACATTTAAAAACAAACATAAGGCGGGACTAGGCATTACTGCGAGCATTTATCAGGACGATAAGCTTGCTGTCGAATTTAAAGGGGTCTTTGTCTTACTTAATGCAGATTGAGAAAAAGTGATAAATGACGATCGAAAACAGAATGCAGCAATGCAATAAAAAGCGGACTCAACGTCCGCTTTTTATTTGATGACTACACAACACCATTTTCACGCAGAAACGCAATTTCGTCGATCAATGGCTGAATAATGCTATCTACTTCAGCCTTGCTATACCGAGGCGTAATATGCTGCGGGCAGTTCCATTCAACAGCTTCAATATGAATGATAATCCCTCGCTCTACACGTGCTCGGTAGGTAGGCACTTCTAAACGCGCAATGATCTCTGGCTCTTCTGACTCATGCACGATTCGTACAGTCCCCCACAGTTTTAGGCGACGACGATTGGGGTAATCCATGAGAATCAGTGAAACTCTAGGGATAGCATTAAGATTACCCACACTCAGATATTGCTTATTACCACTAAAATCAGCATAGCCAATGGTCTCATGATCTAATACGCGTAAAAAGCCTGCTGGACCTCCACGATGTTGCACATAGGGCCAGCCATTTTCCGAGATTGTGGCTTGATAAAAGCTGTCACGTGCTTCTATGAATTCAGTCTCAAATTCGCCTAACGTATTACGAGGGTCATCAGACAGCTCAAAATGCTGATTCCGTTCACGGCTACCGTAACGACTTTGTGCCGCTTTCACGCTATCAGTAAAACTAATGGTGGCAAATGCTTTTGACATGGTGGTACTCCTTTGCAACTGGTCATGACAACGACTCATTAACTAAATGCTGCTAGTAACGAAAACGCAATTAAGCAGCTACTTTTAAAGCAACCTTAGGAAAGTCAATCTCCAAACGGCTGGCCTTACCTAATATATTGGTCAGAATATTCAGGCCAACATGGGTGATGATTTCAACAATGTCCGCATCCGTAAAGCCGGCTTCTCTGGCTTCTATCAGTTCCGCGGTTGTAATCTCACCCGTATGTTCAGCCAAAGATAATGCTAACTTCACAGCAATGGCAGCTTTAGCATCTTGGCTTTTCCCAGCGCGGTTTTCTGTCATTTCATCACCACTCAACCCGGTTTTTCTGCCGATGGCCGTATGTGCAGATACGCAATACTCGCAAGCGTTTTGCTGTGCTAATGCTAGTGCGATACGCTCACGCGTTTGCGGTTCTAAACTGCCTTCATTTGCAATGCCATGCAGACCTAAAAAGGCGCGTAAAGCAGCGGGTGAATTGGCAAACACTTTGAGAAAGTTGGGCACCATACCCAGCTGCGATTGAATGGCATCGAGTAATTCTTTTTGTTCTGTATTTGCAGTTTCATTGGTAATCGTTGTAATGCGGCTCATGATAGATCTCCTTTAAAGTTAACTGAATTTACACCGCTTAATTGATTGATTCAGCGGATGTATGCATTCTTTCACTTTACATTTACAATAAGAATACTTAAAAAATACAATAAACTATTTCATTTATAGGAATAATCAATGGACAGATTGAATATGATGGCCATTTTTATTGCGGTGGCAGAGCAAGAGGGGTTTGCTGGAGCAGCAAGGCTTTTAAACATATCACCCCCAGCAGTCACCCGCGCCGTCGCTGCGTTGGAAGCGCATTTAGGTGTTAAGCTTTTTAACCGTACAACGCGATTCGTCAGATTAACAGAGGCTGGTCAGCGGTATGCGGAAGATGCCCGACGTATTATTGCCGCCGCCGATGAGGCCGATGAAGCGGCAACAGGCATTAACGCAGAACCCAAAGGCCATTTGGTCGTTACTGCGCCGGTCTTATTTGGTCGCTCATATGTCATACCTGGTATCTCAGACTATCTGCAAAAGTACAAAAATACTGAGGTTACCGCGCTGTTTCTAGACCGTATTGTCAATCTGCTAGAAGAGGGGGTAGATGTTGGTATTCGAATAGGGGAGCTTCCTGATTCCAGCTATAAAGCGTTGCGCGTGGGGCAAGTAAGACGTGTGTTATGTGCATCGCCTTCCTATCTTGCAGAGCACGGGATTCCATCTACACCAGATGCACTTGTAAAACATCAGCTCATCGTGGCTGGTGCAATTAGCGCTACGGTAGACTGGCGGTTTGAAAACGATGGCTCACCAGTCAGCATTCGAATTAAACCACGCCTCAGAGTCACCAGTAATGACGCAGCGATTGAAGCTGCGGTGTTGGGATTAGGCATAACGCGCCTACTTTCGTATCAAATCGCAACACAATTAGCATCTGGCGAACTCAACATCATCATGCGTGAATTTGAGCCAAAGCCTATGCCCATCAACATTATTCATCGTGAAGGACGATATGCCTCTGCAAAAATCCGATCTTTTGTTGACTTGATGTCTACGAGATTAAGAAATGACCTTGCGTTAAGTTAAAGGCTTGTATCGTTTGTCTTTACCAACACTTGGGGTGAATAAGCGTGTGACATTAATAAAACTCAGTTATTTATACGGGTTTTGCTTTACTAGATTTTGATTGTTGTTACAATAATCAAATGAAAATAGAAAATGAAAAAAAAGCGGGTGGATTACGAGCTGGTTCCGGACGTAAAGTAGGTACCGGAAAATTCCAAGAGCCAACAGAAGTTATCCGCATCCCCACAAGTCAAAAATCTGTGATTACAGACTTTTTAAGTGCCTATACACGCAAGCAACATGATAACGCTTTCAAAGTGGATTTAGATGCAGTGGGTGATTTCGAATTTCCCACGATGCATCACGTACCTTTGAACATCGCTTTATTCAATTCTAAAGTACCGGCGGGCAATCCTTCTCCTGCAGATGACCATGTGGAAAGCCGATTAGATCCCAGTGAGTTCCTGGTTGATAAAGTGGATGCGACTTTCTTTGTAACCATTCAAGGCTATTCCATGATTGATGCTGGCTTATTGCCTGGTGATAAAGCAGTAGTTGACCGTTCCAAATTAGCTGCCATCGGTGACATTGTACTTGCCATGGTCGATGGTGATTACACGATTAAAACACTGGCTAGATCTAAAGATGGTCTACCGTTATTACTGCCTGCCAACAAGTCAGGGGAATACAAACCTATCGAAGTAAAAAAACATATGCAGGTTGAGATATGGGGAGTGGTAACAGGGTCGTTTAGACGTTACAAGTAATTGCTGGGGTGGTTTTTGTTTAAAAAATTGATGTAGAGGTGCTTTTATTCTCTTGGTGTACTAGCATCAGCAGCGATTAACCCTATACCTAAACCACCTGCGCCCGCTGCTGCACCGCCGCCCATTCCGCCGCCACTATTACCACCACCTTTAGCTTCCCCACGTCCGCCACCTTCGTCATCGCCACGCGTAGCACGTGTTAAACGTGCTGGACCGGATGCGGGCATGACTACACTACTTGGGATTTGTTCTAAACCCAATTGCGTACGTAAATCCGCACGTAGCGATTTAATCAAGGGCTGAAAATCAACATATTCATCATTTTTTAAACTGGTAGCACAAGCAACGGCTAACTCCACTTGGGCAATGGTGCCAAATAAGATGATATCCGCTAGTGTTTCTTCTAACTGGGGTGTGTGATCTTGTCTTGCTGGCGTAAATGATCCAGCTAGAGAGCGATAAGCAGCTACCAACGATTTTAATCGTTCTGACTCTTGTCTATTCTCGCGCTGACGCTTTTGTTGCACGCGTTGCATCACGAACACACGTATTGCCAACAGAATGACTGCCACGACTAGCGATGCAATCAGCGTTAATGGAAGTGGCCCAATATCAGTAATTTTCATCGCCCACCTTTTAAATAATGATAAAGATGATGCATGCGTTGGTTATCATTCCGTTGCATCAGAAATTTGTTCGGCTAACAATCTAGTACGTACAAAGTTAATATGCCCGCGCAATCCATAAAACATATCGGCAAACGCTGCAGGTATTTTTATTTTACTTAACTTTGCTTCTAGCTCATCCAGATGACTCATGATTTCTTGACGTTTATTCACATCAAGTGTTGACCCAAATGCATCTTTCTCTAGCTCAAGCAGCGCTTTATAGAAAGGGTAAATAGAGAGTTGGATTTTCCAACGATAGATACTCGGTGCCAATTTTACTGCGGGTATCAATATCAACAATAATGGCACCAAAACGACCAGAATTCTGTTGATAAAACTGGCCATCCAAAATGGAAAGTCTCGATATAGAAAGCTTTTGCCAGATTTGTAATAGCGGGTCGCGTCTGGGCTGATGCGGTATTCCTGCGTGTTGAGATTAGGGAATTCACCGCTTTTAACAAACAGACTAGCAGAGCCATGCACCTCATTTGCCACATCTAGCAATAAATCAGATAGCGCTGGATGCAAGGTATCGCGCGCAATCAGCTCAACACTCGGCGCAATCAAATTTAAATCATTGACGGGTATATTTTTGCCGAGATCAATAGACCCTTCAGGCAACACCAATTTATGCAGATATTTAATGCGTCTGGTGTAACCATCTGCCTGATTAAAATTAAAGATATTGATACCTGGTGTTTTAACCAAGTCTTTAATCAATTGCAGTGATACAGAGTCGCCCATCACAAAGATGGCATCGATCTTGTTCTGCAATAAGTCATCTACTGGATTAAGGCTTGGCTTTTCTATTAACTGGGTGCGGCCGCCTGGCAATATCCCGTTTTCTTTCAACAAATTTAATGCCAAAGAGCGTGTACCACTACCGGGTTCGCCAATATTCAATCGTTCACCGGCAAAATCCGCAATCAAACTTTTACTTTCGCCGCGATAAAAAATCATCATGGGTTGATAGGCAACACTACCCAGCGACATGAGTTTGTCGACTTTCACATTGCCGACAACACCACTTTGTACGAAACCAATATCAACCTTGACGTGCTTGTCAGCCAATTTATTGAGGTTATCGATAGACCCGTTGGATGGCAGTATGGTGAGTTTTACGCCTTCTCTTGCCAGAATAGCTTTGTATTTCAAAGCATTTTTCTGAAAAATGCTACCTTCCTCACCGGATGTAATTGTTAATGTTGTGGGTGCGGCTGAATTGAAAAATAAAAATAATGCCAGAGAAACAATTGCAAAAATCCCCAGCATCCAAGCCAGAAACAGAATGATGCTACCACCATAGATCGCAGCCAATTTTGCCCATATTTTTTTGAAGTGCGCTTTTAATTCAATCATAGTTGATAAGACACCATACACAGTGATTGATTACCATCTAGTTTTAATTTAAATAACATGAATAACGAAGTCAGCAAAAAATTCTCCAGAAACATCTAATTAGATGTCTGACAATACAGATTAGCAAAGTTTCTGACTACTCTTTTAATACACGCTTGTGTAGCAATGCTTCAAAGTCTGCGGCGGGTAACGGCTTAGAGAATAGGTAGCCTTGCGCATAGTCACACCCAATTTGGATTAATAAATCACGCTGTTGCTCTGTTTCTACGCCCTCTGCAATGACTTTGATATTGAGCCTGTGTGCCATGACGACAATGGCTTCACATAATGCAAACTCGGTAGTATCTAAGGACAAATTGCGGGTAAAAGAGCGATCAATTTTGATGTAATCCACATCAAACTTTTTGAGATAAGACAATGAGGAATAGCCGGTGCCAAAATCATCAATCGCCATTTGAAAGCCAGCATCACGAAAAGCCATCAATTTGTCCGGGACGTCGCCTACCACATCCATTAACAGGCCCTCTGTGATTTCAATCACCATATTATGGGCGGGTAAGTTGATTTCCTGAAGTAGTGTAATCCAGTTGTGAATGACTTCATCGTTACTTTTAAACTGAATGGGAGATTTGTTCACAGCAATCTGGAAATCAATCCCCACTAACGTTTTGATATGGCCGGCTTGTTTTGCGGCCTCTACAAACACCCAGTTGCCAATTTCATGGATAGTGCCGTTATCTTCAGCGATGGGAATAAAAATTTCTGGGCTTACAAGACCTAGTTCGGGATGTTGCCATCGTAGCAAAGCTTCTGCTTTGTGAATGTGCCCTGTGTTGAGTTCGACAATAGGTTGGTAATGCACGATAAATTGCTGCGTGTATAACGCTTGGCGCAGGTCGTTGGATAAGCGGATTCGGTAATCAGATTCTTGCTGCATGTGTTTAGTAAAAAAACGGTAACAGCCGCGACCAGCATTTTTTGCAACATACATGGCTTGATCGGCCACTTTGAGAAGTTCAATGGTGTTCTTCGCATCTTGCGGATAAAACGCAATGCCAATGCTGGCGGAGACAAAAGCTTCATGTGTATCTAGATGAAAGGACTCGGACAAGCGGTCAATGATTCTTTGTGCGGTATGTGCAATCGTCAGGTTATCTTTCATATCCCCCAAGATAATAGTGAACTCGTCACCGCCAAGACGCGCAACAGTATCAGACTCGCGTACGCAAGATTTGATGCGCGCCGCTGCTTCAATCAGTAGCGAATCCCCCATATTGTGTCCGAGCGTATCGTTGACTTCTTTAAAACGGTCTAAATCAATAAACAAGAGCGTCGTCGAGTTAAACTCTCGCTGGGATTTTTTAATGGCTTGTTCAAGCCGATCATTAAACAAACGGCGATTAGGTAGCTTGGTGAGTTGATCATAATTGGCCTGTTTTAAAATCAACTCTTCCGCTTTTTTAATGGCAGAGATATCCGAAAATAAGGCCACACGCCGATGCACAGAACCATCATTGTGATAAGAGGTATTGATGGTCAACCATTCTGGAAAAACCTCTCCACTTTTACGTTTGTTCCAAACCTCACCTTGCCATTGACCAGTCGATCGGATTGAATCTGACATGGCTCTGTAAAAATCTGCACTATGGTAATCCGATTGCAAAATGACATAGGTTTTACCTTCTATTTCGTTAAGTTCATAACCAGTCATTTTGGTAAAAGCGGGGTTGATGGCAAGCAGTTGACCTTTCTCATCGGTCACTGCCATTGCCTCGCTACTGTTTTTGTATACCAAGCCTGCCAGTTTAAGCTCTTCTTCGGCAAGTTTTCGGTCGCCAATGTCTTGTACTGCACTAATAAAGTACAGCGGCACACCCTTATTGTTGCGCAATAGTTGTACGGAGAGGTTGACCCAAACAATACTGCCATCTTTATGAATATAGCGTTTTTCGGTGACATATTTGTCATCGTCGCCGTTGAGCAAGCGCTCAATACTTAGCATGTCTGCAGGCAAATCTTCGGGTAATGTGATTTGTTGAAATGTAAAATGCTGTGCTAGCACCTCTTCTTGCGAATAACCAATAATCCGGCAGTATTCTCGATTGATTTGTAAAAAGTGACCGGTGATAGCCACTTGTGCAATGCCTACGGCTGCATTCTCAAACACGGCATGAAACAAAGTCTCGTTATCGCGCAAAGCATCGCGTGCTTTGTCTCTTTGTCTAAAAGCAAGGCTGGATTCATAGATATTTTCTAAGCTTAATTGAATGCTGTCACGAAACCGTTCCATTAAATCCATGGTTTTTTTGTTGTAAGCATTTTCTTTTTTATCGAGTATGCAGATCGTGCCGAACACATCTCCGCTGGGCCAACTGAGAGGAAGCCCATAGTAGGAGATCATCCCCATTGTCACATCCGGATTGCTTACCCATTCTGGATCTGTAAGCGCATTGGGCACAAGCAGTTTGTGCTGAGTACTAATAACGGTTTCACAATAAAGCCCGGTATTGAGGCTGGCTTTTTCACCACAATGGTATGCGTTATCTTTGCTATGGCTGGATACGAATACTTCAATTTCCGTATCGTGTACGCGCATGATCAATGCGGCTGGAATGTTGCTGATATTCGCCAGCAAATCGGCTGTGATTTGCCAGCTTTCCAGTACATCTTCAGGGACTTCAATATCATCTAAAATCGGAAATTTTGCTGGATGAGATGCAGGATCCATCATTTGGCTTGCCCCCGATTTGAATGGCGATGTTATGAATTATGTTCTCTACATTACGCCTATTCAATAATGGGCACTAGGTGCGTGCTTGGACCAACTCAAGCATTTAACAAAAATTTACCATCTCTTGTAAGGGGCTGTCACAAAGAGAAGCGGCGCGCATTTTCATTGTGTAAACAGCGGCTTATCTACTAAAGAATCTCCATTTTTAACCGTAGCTAGTAACATAAACGAGAATTACTTAGGGAATGGCAATTGAAGATAGCTACTGAACCAATGGCGCTGGATACAGAAATCGTAGAGATGCTGTATTCAAATAATCAAAGATCACTGATGGCAGCATGTGTGGTCATGATTGCATTGGTATTCATACAATATGATCTGATTCAATTGAACATATTAGCCATGTGGGCGGCAGCTTTTCTATTGGCTTACGGTGCACGTGCTTACATCACCTATCAATATTATCAAGACCGTAAAAGAGAGCATCATATCCAAAAATGGCTTAGCCGCTTTAGAGTAAATTCTGGGTTATGTGGAGCGATTTGGGGATTGGCGGGCATATTGCTTTTTCCTGTATCGGATACCGCACATCAAGCATTTTTGATTTTTGCATTGGTGGGCGTTGCAGGCGCAGGCATCGTCGTGTATTCGGTAGATAGTGTTTCCTCCAATCTGTTTATTGGCGGGCTATTAGCGTTAATGATCCCTCGTTTTTTAATTCATGGCAGCCAACTCTCTGTCGCGCTTGCAATCTTGTTCATTGTCTATGTAGTTTACGTCACCATTGCGGGGCGTAGCCTTGCCAAAAGTCTACGCGAAAATATTACGTTACGCATTGCTTCCAACTTGGACAATAAAAAAGTGCATCAGCTGGCGTATTATGATTTTTTAACCAACTTACCTAATAGAAGATTGCTTGCAGACCGCTTGAACCAAGCGTTTGTGAGGTGTGCACGTAGCAAAGCCTATGGCGCAGTATTGTCTTTGGATTTAAATAACTTTAAAGGCTTGAACGACAGCAAAGGGCATTTGGCCGGAGATGAACTACTGCAGCAAGTGGCATACCGGTTGCAACATGCTTTGCGTAAAAAAGATACGATTGCTAGAGCAGGGGGTGATGAATTTATCGCCGTGCTGGATGATTTGGGCCGTGATAAAGAGCATGCGATCAGCGCAGCGCAAGCAACCGCAGAAAAACTCATGCAGGCATTTGCGCAGCCGTTTCAATTAAAAAACTGTAAATATCGCACCATCCCCAGCATCGGTATTTGCATATTTTATGGGGATGAGTCTAACGAAGCCGAAGTGCTCAGACGTGCAGATATCGCTATGTATCAAGCCAAGAAATCCGAAAAACTCAACAGCGTGCAGGTATATGACGAGGCACAGCATCCGGCTATTGAATTACGCGCTACGTTAGAAAACGATTTGGCGTTTGCACTACAGGCCAATCAATTTTTACTCTACTACCAATTACAGGTAGATCAAGCCCAGCAACCGATTGGGGCAGAGGTGCTGCTACGCTGGCAACACCCAAACTTAGGTATGGTGCCGCCTAATCAATTTATCCCTATCGCAGAAGAGTCCGGAGTGATTGTATCCATCGGTAACTGGGTGTTGATGCAAGCGTGTTTGCAACTCAAGGCTTGGGAAAAAATACCGACAATGAACAGGTTGAAACTATCTGTGAACGTGAGTGCATTGCAATTTAGCCAACCCGACTTTGTGGAAACCGTGACCCATACGGTGGAAGACAGCGGGTGTAACCCAACATACTTAAAGCTAGAGTTAACGGAAAGCTTGATCGTCAAAAACATTGACGATGTGATCGACAAAATTAAGGTGCTGAAGAAACTAGGCATCACATTCTCGTTAGATGATTTTGGCATTGGCCAATCGTCACTGTCGGTCTTAAAACGGTTGCCACTGGATGAGCTTAAAATTGATAAAAGTTTTATTAACGATATTTTGCATAACAATTACGATACTTTTATTGTAGAAACCATCATCAATATGGGTAAAAATCTAGGGCATCACGTGATTGCAGAAGGTGTTGAGCTTAGACAACAAAAAAGCCTGTTAGAAAAATTAGGATGCAATGCCTATCAAGGGTTTTTGTTTTGCAAACCAATACCCTTGAGTGAGTTTGAGGCAAAGTTACTCCGACTTAGCACGCTTAAACCAGCGTAAGGCTGTCATGCTTATCAAAGCTTTTTACTGTGTAAGTCGGTGGTAATAAAGGGTTGAATCAAAATAATCAGACTTAAATAACGCACCATAAAAGCCCTGAAGGGCTTTTTTGTTTTATGATGTCCTTCAACATCACGCAACATTGATTTAGGCCATTATGGATTCCTCTGATTTTTTAGTTCAAGCCACCATTTATCTTTCATCTGCCATTCTGCTGGTGCCCATTTTTAAACGTCTGGGCCTGGGTTCTGTGTTGGGCTATCTATTGGCCGGTATTTTAATTGGGCCATATGCGCTCAAACTGATTGCGGATTCAGAACATGTGTTGCACTTTGCA
Source organism: Methylophilaceae bacterium 11 (assembly GCA_000525025.1). Classification (GTDB taxonomy): domain Bacteria; phylum Pseudomonadota; class Gammaproteobacteria; order Burkholderiales; family Methylophilaceae; genus Methylophilus. Next base: position 22,840 of record JCKJ01000001.1, read on the forward strand.
GAGTTTGGCGTGGTGTTGATGCTGTTTTTGGTGGGCTTGGAGCTGGAATCTCAAAAAATATGGGAGCTGCGCAAAATCTTGTTCGGCTTAGGCGGGCTGCAAGTCACGCTCACCATCTTGTTGGTCACGCAGATTGCACACCTGATGGGCTTGGCATGGCCAGTCGCGTTGGTGATTGGCATGGGCGTGGCCATGTCCTCCACCGCCATTGGTCTCACTACGTTGATTGAGAAGAAGCAGCTGGAGACTGCGGGTGGACAGGCTTCATTTGCAACCCTGTTATTTCAAGATTTATCCGTCATCCCGCTCTTTATGTTGCTTGCGGTGATTGCACCTAGCAGCACGAAGGAAGGGTTTGATTTCATGGCTGTGGTCAAAGCCATTGCCGTGATTGTCGCTATTATTTTCGCCAGCAGAATCTTGTTACGCCCAGTCATGAGAGTCATCGCACAAACCGGTATCCGGGAGATTTTTGTCGCCTTTTCATTACTGCTCGTCATTGGCGTTTCACTCGCCATGGAATCGGTAGGTTTATCCATGGCGCTAGGTACATTTTTAGCGGGTGTGTTGCTTGCCGATTCTGAATACCGCTACGAACTCAGGCTAGATATTGAGCCAGTAAAAGGTTTGTTATTAGGGCTGTTTTTTATTGCCGTTGGCATGTCGGTGGATCTATCACTGCTGACCAACTCGCCCTGGTTGATTTTTGGGTTTGCATTCCTGCTGGTCGTCACAAAAGCGCTTATTTTGATGGGTTTGGGCTATTTGTTTAAATACCCGTTTAGAGATACCTTGCTATACGGTGTGATGCTCTCGCAAATTGGTGAATTTGCCTTTGTGATTTTTGGCATTGCACTTACACAACAAAGTATTTCGCGTGAGCTGTATAACATCCTCAATGCCATCGTTGCCGTTTCCATGCTCATTACCCCTTTGCTGGTGCTGCTGTACGACCGCGTGGTGAACATGCAGTGCAGCGAGCGACCCAAAGATACCATCACGGAAAATTCTGAGGTGATTATTGCCGGGTTTGGTCGATTTGGCCAAATTGTGGGGCGCGTATTATTAGCCAAAGGCATCAACGCTACGTTGATTGACAATGATCCAAATCAAGTCGATTTAATGCGTCAATTTGGCTGGCGTTGTTACTATGGTGATGCTTCAAGATTGGATTTGTTAGAAGAGGCTGGCATTGCCAAAGCTAAGCTGCTGGTGATTGCCGTGAATGATTCTACGGCCGCATTGGAAATGGCTAAGTTGGTGAAAGCGCGTTGGCCAGAACTTGCCATTGTGGCACGTGCGCGCAGTAGAACTGATGCATTTGATTTACGTGATGTAGGCTTGCAACCGATTCGAGAAACGTTCTATTCATCGTTAGAAGCTGCACGCCAAGCATTAATCGCCATTGGTGAGACAGCAGCCTCTGCCAGTAAAGCCATTAAGCGCTTTGAGGCGCATGATATAGAGCAGCTAGAAGCCACACGGAAAATCAGGCATGACATGACGGCTGTGTTGAGCCTGTCGCAACAAGGGCGTCAGGACCTTAAAACTTTATTTGAGTTAGAGCAGGCGGAATACGAAGGTAAGCCGCCCACCACGCCTGCATAAGGTCTTATTTATCGGTCGCGTTTTCCACTTTGTCACCGGCTTGTTCTACCGCTTTGCTGGCATCATCGGTGGCGTCTTCAATTTTATCGCCTGCGTTTTCTACAGCATTATCAAGCTGCTCCCCAGCGCGTTCTGCCGGGCCTTTTTGCTCACATGCGCTTAATGCAAGCAGTGATAATAAAGCAGCCGCCGCTAATAAAGATTTATGTAATGTCATTTGTTGTACTCCCAAAAATAAAGATAATAAACACCTACACTGGCAGTGTAGTAAAAAGATGCTGCTGCCACTAGTCTAGTTTAGCTGAATATGCTGTCAGTATTATCTGACAGCGCAAGCGATTAAATGGCTAATGGCATGCAAGGGTTTGGTTAAGGCGCAGCACACTTACAGATATTGTTGAAAAATGCGATAGAACTTTTCTTTTACTTTTTCCAATAACGGTCTTTTTCTAAACGTGGCCAAATCAATGCGCTTTACCTTTTGGATATCTTGGTTAAATTTTTGTTTAAGTGCTGTTGCCGTATCGGTGCCCAATATGACGACGTCGATTTCTTGGTTTGAAGCTGCACTCCGGTAATCAAAATTGGAGCTGCCCACGACAGACCATACACCATCTATGGTCACGGTTTTGGCGTGCAGGACTTCAGTATCGCTTTCAAAAATATGAATATTATTTTCTAGTAAATCTTCATAGTGGGAATGTTGCACCCGCATGGCAACGGCTGAATCACTGACGCCGGGTAGCAATAAGTTGACATCTACCCCGCGCTTAGCTGCCTTGATCAGCATTTTTTTCTGATCAGACGTGGGTACAAAATAGGCAGAGCTTAGAAAAATCTCTTTTTCCGCTTGTTGAATGGCAGATACCAGCGTGGCGTAATACAAGGGCAAGCCTTTAGTCGGCGCGCTACCAATCACCCTCACCAGCTCTTTACCTTTATTGTCGAGAGCAGGGTAGAAGTGTGACTGGTCAATGGACTGTTTTGAGTCCCAATGTGCAACGAACAGTTTTTGTACTTCTGCCACTGCTGGGCCTTGTATTACCATATTGGTATCTTTCCAATGTGCTTGCTGTACATCGGTGATGGATTTTTCCCGCATGCCCAAATTAGATTTACTTTGGTATGTGCTGCTTAAATTAACGCCGCCCACAATGGCCAGTTTCCCATCGGACACTAGAATCTTTCTATGATCACGTTGATTGATTTTAGATACATTTTCGATATCAAATGGATGAAATTCATGAATTTTAACGCCATGATCTTTTAACTCTTTAAAGAGTTCTGGTGGTGTAGTGACCGAACCAAATGCATCGTAAATCACACACACTTGCACGCCTTGCGCAGCTTTTTTGATCAGCAAGGTTTTCAGGTCTGTTTCCTTGAATTGAATATTTTCAAAAATAAAATATTCCAAATTAATTTGATATTTAGCATTGTTGATTGCACGGTAAATAGCATTGAAGGTTTGTTCACCATCAAATACCAAATCCACTTGATTGCCTGCAACCAGCGGGCTGCTTGCAATGGTTTGCTCAATGGCCAAATGTTTTTTGAGTAAATCTTCTGTGTTTGTTTTGGTTGCAATGTTGTCGATGATTTTTTCTGCTTTTTGATCAGACACCGTCTGGTTGTTTGCTTGGATTTCAACGGTATCGGTTTGGGCATGTGCATCCTGAATCATTTTAGGTGCATCCGGCACTGACACACAGCCAGCGCAGCACATATAAGCAATCCACACGCACGCGTTCAAAAAAGTAAGTGGTTTCATCATGGCAACCTTCTATGGTTTAACTCTTGTATGGTTTAACTGCGTGATGGACGATGTCATATATTAATTGGTAAGTAAAAGGGTTTTTTATAGGTGAGATGATAAGGGGTATGTGGCTGCGGTTTTAGTGGAGTATGGCTGAATAGCTTGTAGGCGCTATCTGACTGTAATCCACATTGATAGATTACATTTTTGACAGTAATGTGAAAAGTTCACATATGATGCTAACAACATAAAGTGAGTCCCATCCTATGCCCTCTATTGATCAGCACAAAGATGAAATGCCGAACCGTTATACGGCGCTTCTGCTTGCTATTAAACAAATTCCGCAAGCCTTTGCAGCCAACAGAAAACTCATTGGATGGAGTTTGGTGCCACCCTTTATGGTGCTGCTGTTGGCGGTGTTGATTAATGTCTTTAGAGGCATCACGATTGGCTACCTGACACGTGACCCCAACGCGATTGGCGGTAATACTTACTATGCAGGATTTATTTCCCAGTTAGGCATTTTCTTTTGGGCCGGTACCGCAGCTATCTGCTGGTTTAGCTATTGGCTACTTAAACAAGCAAAGACAACATCAGACAACATCGTATTGATCGCTTGTGCTGGCGCATTAACGCTATTGTTAGGGTTTGACGATGTGTTTCAATTACATGAAGGCTTTTTCCCCCATATCGGCATATCGGAGAACGTCGTGCTAGCCAGCTATTTGGTCGTGATGATGTGTTTTCTTATTCGATTCCAGCACGTCATTTTGCGTTCAAATTATGTGTTGTTTGGTATCGCGCTGAGCTTTTTTGCGCTTTCGATGGTGGTGGATGTGTTCTCTTTGTTTGAACCAATCCGCCATCTACTGGAAGATGGTTTTAAGCTATTTGGTATTGTGACTTGGTCAGCCTATTTTGCTGAAATATGTTGGATTGAATTAAGCGGCGTGAAAGCGTCATGACACCAGCAAGTTTTCCTCAATCAGACGATCAAAATGCGCTTCTGGTAATGGCTTGCTAAAGTAGTAGCCTTGCACTTCATCGCAACCTACTGATTTCACAAAGTCGAATTGAAACTCGGTCTCAACACCCTCAGCCACCACGCGCAGCCCCAAGCTTTGTCCTAAAATAATAATCGCTTTGAGTATCGCCATATTATTGGCATCTTCTTCAATCGCGTGTACAAAAGCACGGTCTACTTTCAGTTGGTCGATAGGGAAATCTTTGAGGTAGGACAAGCTGGAATAGCCGGTGCCAAAATCATCCAGAGATAATTTCACGCCAATTGCTTTGAGCTGTTGCAGGGTCTCAATAAATTTAGGCGTATCTTCAATCATGATGTTTTCAGTGATTTCCAGCTCCAGCAACTCTGGTTTTAGATCACTTAGAATCAGTGCATCCTGCACAATTTCAACAAAATTGGGTTGTCGGAATTGTTTGGGCGATACATTAATGGCAATTGGGATGGCCTTGCCGGTTACTTGTTGCAGCTGTTTTGCTTTTTTGCATGCGGTGTTAAGTACCCATTGCCCGATTTTGACAATCAGCCCAGTTTCTTCGGCTACTTGTATAAACGTCAATGGGTAAATCGTCTCATAATCACTAGGTTGCCAGCGGATTAACGCTTCTGCACCACTGATTTGACCGGTGCTCAGATTGAACTTAGGTTGGTAGTGCAATACAAATTCTTTGTGCTCAATGGCGCGCCTAAGTTTGTATTCCAAATTAAAGCGGTCGGTGAGCTTTTCGTTCAACTCAGGCGTAAAAAACTGAAAGTTATTGCGGCCGGTATGCTTGGCTTTAAACATGGCCGAATCCGCATTTTTTAACAGCGTATCCGGGTCTTTGCCGTCATCTGGGTACACGCTAATGCCCATGCTGCAGGTGATGCTGAAATTGAAATCATTGATATTGAGCGGAGCAGACATATGATTGAGCAGCCTGCCTAGGCTTAACTCAATGTCTTGGCGGGTTTGTACGTTTGGGATCAAAATCACAAACTCATCACCCCCCAGCCTTACCACGGTATCAATATCACGCACATTATTAGAAATGCGCTTGGAGACAGACACCAACAGCTGATCGCCCACAGAGTGGCCCATGCTGTCATTAATCAATTTGAATTGATCTAGATCGACAAACACTATGGCCAGTTTGGTGTTGTAACGGCTGGCAAAGTTAATAGATTGCTGTAAACGGTCGTTTAAAATATAGCGGTTAGGCAAACCCGTTAAGTTATCGTGCGTGGCTTGATACTCAATTTCCACCGCGTGATTTTTGAGCTCGGTAATGTCTTCAACGGTACCTTCGTAATAAATCGGCTGATTGTCTTTATCGTACACAAGGCGTGCGTTTTCCGAGATCCAAATGATGCTTTTATCTTTTCTATAAATTTGCGATTGGAAATTATGGACTTTGCCTTTGGTGGTGATTTCTTTGACGAACTCATCACGTCGTGTGGGGAGCACGTAAAGTTGGTGCTGTATGTTATTCAGCGCACTAATCAGTGCTGCGCTGGACTCGTATCCATAAATGGCGGCCAGTGCGGGGTTCGCCACCAAGTACTGTCCATCTAAGGTGCTTTGGAAAATGCCTTCAATGGCGTTTTCAAAAATCGAGCGGTAACGCGATTCTGCTTTTTTAAGCGAGGCTTCTACGTTTTTGCGGTCGGAAATGTCTTGTATATAGCCCTCAAGCGCCTGTACCCGGCCATGGTCATCGTAGACCGGGTAGCCACGCTCGCTCACCCAAATCACACTACCATTGGCGTGATGAATAGGATACTCAATCTCAAACGAGGTGTTTGTTTCAACCGCTTTAGCAATTTCTACGCGCACATAGCTACGGTATTCCGGCGCAATCACCTCTTCATAAGAGATGTTTTGATTATGAATCAATTGATCTGGCGAATAGCCAGTGAGCCCTTCACAGCCATTGCTGATGTACAACATTGTCCAATGCTCGTCATAAATGTTGCAATAGACCATGCCTTTTAAGTTGTCGACAAGGTTGTTGAGCATTTGCTGACGGTTATGCACAAAAGGCGTTGCTGGGCGCGCTTGAATGTTGGGTTGAGTAGAAATAACAATATCCTTAAATACCAAACGTACAAATCATAAGTACGTAAACCAAATTTTGAGTAAGCACTTTTCATGCCTAATTAAATGGTAATGAAAATACAGTGTGTTAGCGCGGTTAGTTGAGAGTTGGCTTAAGATTTTTAGGTGGCAATATGACGAAAACCACTGTGCATATCTGGTGCAATAGGGCGTGAGCTCGCACCAAAAAGACTCAGGAAAAGCGATTTTTTCTATGAAACCAATCTTAAACAGCTATTTTGGGCTGGCGTATATTTTGCTGATAGTTATTTTATCCATACATATTTTACCCGCTATTTACTCAACGGAAACTTCATGACGCAAATCAACAGTAACCAAACAGAAAACTTTCTCCCTTACATGCGCGATGTGGTGAGATGCGAGCAGTCTTTACATGAACTCAATTTAATGTGGCGCATTATTGAGTCTTCCGCAAAAATGAATTGCAGTGAAGAGGCCAAAAGTATTTTGCCCACGATGGCAGAAACTAGGCTGGGATTTAATCGGTTGGAACGTGAGTTAGTCTTAAGTCTGGTGAGCGAAAAAGTATCGACGGTGCTAGAAGAAATTGGTACCAAAGCCCATTACGTGATTGATATTCTCGTGAGGAATTTATACGAACGAACCGCGGATGTTGGGTTTCTAGCCACAGACAATGAGCTATGTGCGTTTGTTGCTGGCCTGCAAGGTAATCAAGATGCCACTCGCTTAAGATTGCGCGCCTATGCGAGTAAATATACGGTCTATGACGAGATTATATTGCTGGATACCGACGGCAATGTGCTTGTACAGATTAACAATGAAACGCCGATTGAAGGCAGTACCGACCCACTGATTAAAGCGACACTTGAAACAGAGGGCTATGTGGAAACGTACCGTGCCACTGATTTGCGGCCCAACAAAGACAAAGCGCTGATTTACTCCAAGCGCATGCATCACCCAGAAACCGGTGCAGTGATTGGTGTGCTGTGCTTGTGCTTTAATTTCACGCAAGAAATGGCCGGTATTTTTCAGTCGCATGGCGATCCTACAGGCCGTTCGGTGATGCTATTGGTGGATGCCCACAATACTGTGATTGAGTCGAGCAATCATCGGTGGATTGCCAAAGGAAGTGAGATTACGAGCTGTGACCATCAGCAAGGGGCTATTGTTGTCTATTGTGGCCGCCAGTACCTAGCGTGCTGTTTCTACGCAGAGCAATATCAAGGCTACCAAGGGCCACCCGGCTGGCGGGGCATGGTGATGTCACCTATTGATATCGCATTTACCTCGCAAGAGACGGAAGCGTTAACAGGCTTGAACCCTATTATTGCAGAGGGTTTGTTATCGCACGCCAAATCATTTTGTCCGCCATTGTATGAAATTATCAATGCGGCAGAGGCCATTAAACGCGTGGTGTGGAACGGACAAGTCACTACGGCAGGCCAGGGTGAAGAGTCTTCCAGATTAAAGACCATTCTGGATCAAATTAGCGAGACCGGTGTGAGAAGCAATGAGTTGTTCTCGCAATCCATTAACGAGCTTTATGAAACGGTATTGGCTTCTAAGTTACAAGAGTCGGAGTTCGTGTCTACATTGCTGGTGGATCTGCTGGACCGTAACTTATATGAGCGATCGAATGATTGCCGCTGGTGGGCGCTGACGCCAGAGTTAAAAACTGCACTTTCTTCTGAGCAGATCAATCCCGCCGAAGTAGAAAAAATCACAGGCATATTGGAATACATTAACCAGCTGTATACCGTGTACACCAGAATATTTGTCTACGATAAGACCGGTACCATTATTGCCAGCACAGGCAAAGTAAAAGAACATAAGTCGGTAGTTGGCACAACAATAGACGAGCACACATTAGACAATGTGCTGATGCTGCGACAAGAACAACAATATGTGGTGACTGCGTTTGAAGCATCGGACTTATACAACCAAGCGCCCACCTATGTGTATCACGCAGCCATTCGTGTGCCAGAAAATACTGCGGTGGTGGGCGGGATTGGCATTGTGTTTGATTCCACGCCAGAGCTATTGGCAATGCTAAATTCTGGCTTTAAAAGCAGCGATGTAGTCAGGGGCTTTTACGTCGATAGCACTGGAAAAATTATTTCGAGCACAGATCCAACGCGCCCCGTCGGCAGTCAATTGGCGATGGCACCGGAACTATTGGCGCTAAAAAATGGTGAGAGTGCTTCTAAAATCATTGTGCATGACGATCACTATGCCATCATGGGATGTAGCGTGTCCAATGGATACCGAGAATTCAAAGTATCGGATGGCTATCAAGAAGATGTCATCGCCGTGGTGATTTATATGCTGGGAGAGGAAAAAGAATTTAACGAGCAGCATGCCGGGCTCATCATTCAAGGCGCAGCCTCTAAAAACCAAACCATGGAATTTGCCATTTTTACGGTAGATGGCAGCTTATTTGCATTAGAAGTGGAATATGTATTAGAGGCCATCGCCGCGTCAGAAATATCGATGGTGTCACTGGGTGCAAGTGTAGAGCGTGTAGGCCTGTTGCCCACAGATACACAATCGGAAAGCAGTTATGTATGGGTCTATGATTTGGGCTATTTACTGACAGGGGTGCCAACGCAAATTAGCACGGCCAGCCAAGTGGTGGTGGTGAAGTTTGAAGGTCAGAAAATTGGCTTGTTGGTAAATGCTTTAAACTCAGTCACTGCGTTTGATATGAGCCAAATCTCTACTTCACCGCTTATTGCCGATGGTAAGCAAGTATTGATTAAAAAGATCATTCAAGCCAATCAAGGCAATGTGCTGATTCAATGGTTGGATATGCGTGTGCTGTATACATTTTTAAGAAGCCATGTCGTCAGCACGGCTGTTGAATCAAGCGATTAAACAGACTGAACTATTGGTAAGCAAAAAGGCGCAATTTGCGCCTTTTTTTGTAGCCATTACTTGATAAGCTTTGCTGCGGTAATGAGCAAAACACCAATCACCGCGCACACTAATAACAATGTCCAAATGCCCCCTGCACCTAAAAAATCCATATTAACCCTCCTAAACAGTCTGTTTGACAAGCTAATAATTGTTTCTACTGCGCTTTAAGCATAGCACTAAGTGATTGTTGCGCAAATCATTTTCTAGCTTTGTGTGGCATGAGATAACGTTAAATTAAGCGCGTTTTATCCCTCTTATTCATCAATGATTTACCCTCAAGTTTTTTGATAATGCTATAAGCGCAGGTTTGCCTGCCATTTGCTAACCACAAAACTAACCATAAACAAGGCTGTTGATGATTACCACACAAGAGCAACCCATGACATCCAATACGATGACGCCACACACGCTGACAAATCAGCCGATGGCTGCTGCAGGCAAATCAAAAGGTATACCTTCTCCTGTGGTATTGAATCAGCTCATTCAGCACTTCAATCAAGGCGCGCAGACAGAAGCGCAAACCTTGGCGTTAGCGCTGACACAAGAATATCCCAAGCATGGCATGGCCTGGAAAATATTAGGGGTGATATATCAACAAGTGTCGCAATTAGAGGCTGCCGAGCAAGCCTTGAAACATGCAGCGGAATTGTTGCCCAAAGACCCAGAGGCACAATACAACTATGCCAATTGTTTATACGATCTTCGCAAGTTGCAAAGCGCACAAAGTTATTATCAAAAGGCCATCAAGCTGGCACCACAATTTGTACAGGCACTGTTTAACTTGGCCGATGTGCAAAAAGAACTCAAACAATGGGCGTTGGCAGAAGCCAATTACCGCAAAGCGTTTCACTTAGCGCCGCAACATGTACACATGCATTTTAATTTTGGTGTGGTGCTGCAAGAGCAAGGCAAGCACAAAGAAGCCATTAAACAATATGAAAAAGCATTGAATGCCGATGCTGACAATGCGTCGATTCACCTCAATTTAGGCGCTGCCTACAAGGCGCTGGGTGAACTAGCGCTAGCTGAGCAACATTACCGCACGGCCATCCGTTGTAATCCAGCCCATGTCGGTGCGCATAATAACTTGGGCATTGTGCTCAAAGCATTAGAACGTAATGACGAATCGGAACAAGCCTATTTACAAGCCATTGCCATCGATGAAAGCTATTTACCTGCCTATAAGAATTTAGGCATGTTGTACAAAGAAACCGGCCAAGTGCAAGCCGCAGAACATTGCTATATCAAGGCCTTGAGTTTAGAGCCACCTACCGCAGAAACCCTCAACAATATGGGTGTAGTGATGATGAACCAAGGGCGTTATGCAGAGGCTGAGGAAGCGGTGCGTAAGGCATTGGATTTAGCGCCAAAGCTGGGTGATGCTTGGAATAATTTAGGCCTGATTTTACAAGCCAAAATGGTGAATGTGGAAGCTGAACAAGCCTTTGAACAAGCTTTAAAATTTCAACCGAATGATGCAAGAACGCTGAGTAATTATAGTGTGACGCTCAAGCTGTTAGGCAAGCTTAGCCAGGCAGAGGCATGCTTGAAAAAAGCCATTAGCAAAGACCCTCATTATGCCGATGCCTATTTGAATTTAGGCAATATTTATCTCGATCAAGGCATGATTGCAGAAGCCATTGCCAGCACGCAGCGCGTATTAGCGATTGCGCCAAACAATGTGAGTGGACATGACAACTTGTTGTTTGCCATGACGTACAGTGATGACTTTACGCCAGAAGCGCGTCTAGAAATTGCGCATCAGTATGGTCAGCTGACTAAATCGCTGGCACATACCCCTTATGCACAATGGAATGTCAGTGCGCAAGACCAGCGTTTAAGAGTGGGCTTGGTATCGGGCGATTTGCGCCAACACCCTGTGGCCTACTTTTTAAAAGCGTGGCTAGCCCATGTAGACCCCAACAAAATCGAGTTGTTTGCTTACTCTACCGATGGGCGTGAAGACGCCACTACAGCCACACTCAAACCGTATTTCGCTCATTGGCAATCGTTGGCTGGTCACAATGATCAAGCAGCGGCAGCCATGATTCATGCCGATCAATTGCATATTTTATTGGATTTATCTGGCCATACCGGCGGTAATAAATTGCCATTATTTGCTTGGAATCCTGCGCCAGTACAAGCGAGTTGGCTAGGCTATTGGGCCACCACAGGCATACAAGCCATGGATTATGTGCTGGTGGACGCAGTGGGTGTACCCACCGAACATCAAGCCCAGTTTACGGAAACGATTCAATACTTGCCGGATACGCGCATGTGCTTTACCGCGCCGGAACAAGCGCCAGAAGTGGCAGCATTGCCAGCATTGCACAATGGCTATATCACCTTTGGTTGTTTTCAAAACATGACGAAAGTGAGCGACGACGTATTAAAAGTGTGGGCAGAGATAATGCAAGCCTTGCCTACAGCCAAATTGCGCTGGCAATCCAAATCATTTGCCGATGCGCACATTGTGGCTGCCGTGCACAAACGCTTACAACAGTGTGGCATTGCACCAGCACGCGTGACTTTACTGGGTAAAGTGAGTCGCCAAGAATATTTAGCCGGTTATGCGGATGTTGATATGGTGCTTGATAGCTTTCCATTCACCGGTGGCACCACCACGTGTGAAGCTTTATGGATGGGTGTGCCTACACTGACATTAGCGGGCAGTACTTTAATTGCCAGACAAGGCGCGAGCATGATGAGCGCGGCAGGTTTGGTGGATTGGGTGGTGAACACGCCAGCGCAGTATGTACAGCAAGCATTACACCTTGCAAAAGATATCAGCAAATTAACTCAACTCCGAGCAGGGTTGAGGGCGCAGGTACAGCATTCTCCTCTCATGGATGGCCAACGTTTTGCCCACCAGATGGAGACAGTACTGCGTGGCATGTGGGAGAGCAAAGCGCCGCAGTTGGCAAAATTTGCACAGATTAGTCATGTGGCTAGCGCAGCTGCACAAGATAATAAGCAAGCACTTACTTCTAATGTACAGCTTACTGTGGAAGTGATCAGCGCAACGCGCATGACAGAACAAGCATTTTGGCAAGCGTCAGCGCTTGGGCAATCACTCAAAACACATATGGCCAATGACAGCCGCATTGCTGTACGTGTGGCGTATGAAAATAGCCGTGGCCTACCAGAGATTTTTAACACATGCATTGCACAAGCGGACGATGATGCCGTATTGGTATTTGTGCATGACGATGTCTGGCTAGATCAGCCAGATTTTGTGGATGCTGTACTGGCAGGGCTCAATCAGTTTGACGTGATTGGCGTGGCAGGCAATAAACGTAGATTGCCCAAACAACCGGCATGGCCGTTTATCAATACCCAATTTGTGTGGGATGACCATAAATACTTAAGCGGTAAAGTGGGGCATGGTGAACATGCCAATGGTGAAGTGTCTGACTACGGTGCTGTACCTGCGGCTTGCGAGTTGATGGATGGTGTATTTTTTGCCACCAAAAAAGCAACGTTAGCTAAACACCAAGTCGCGTTCGATACGCAGTTCGATTTCCATTTTTATGATTTAGATTTTTGCAGAAGCGCACGCAATGCAGGCATGACCTTAGGCACTTGGCATATCCAACTTACCCATCAAAGTGGCGGTGCGTTTGGCAGTGAATCTTGGCAACGCCATTACCAAGGCTACTTACAAAAATGGCAAGAGCAGGATTTGCCGGACAATGATGTGGCTGCAGCATTGGATATTCACACGTTTGAATTGACGACCGTGGATGACACGGTGAAAGCATTCAAGGCAACGCAGCTTTACCCAGCGGCGGAATACACCACGCAGATTATCCCGATATTTGGTAAACCTAGCCCCAACCCGTTGGTGCAGTCTACCCACGTGTTGCAACACCCACCCATTTATATGGCAGAAGTCACTAACTTTAAAGTGATTGGCAGTGCTGCGTTTCCGATTGTGCAAGATAAGTGCATTCAACCGCAGAACTTTACGCCAGAGACTTGGGAAACCGCAGAGCAAGGCTTGGGCTATTGCAGTGTGCGTACCGATATCAATTTAGTGGGTTATGCCAACTTGGGTGAGCTTGTTGACCATGATTGCAAAGTGATTAGTTTAATTGGCAATGGCGCTATTAATTATGCGCATTGGCTGACTGAGTTTTTGCCACAAATTGTGGTGTTGCAGCAGGCTGGTGTGGACATATCTCAATATCATATCTTAGTGGATGCACAATCGTATCCAAGCCAGCTGGAGTCATTGTATTTGTTAGGGGTCAGCCCTGAACAACTTATCATGGTGGCGCCATTTTCATTGCATCACTTTCCACAAGCGATGTGGTTGAGCCCGATTGCCAATGTGGTGTTTCAACGCCCCAAAGCGTCTCATGGGGTGGGCAAAGACATTACTTCAGCACCAGACCGTGCGATTTATCATCCAGCTGCCTTATTGGCATTACGTAACGCCATGCTGGATAAAATGAGCACTGAAATACGCGCTACTCAAGCAGAAAAAATATTCATTCGGCGTACACGCGGCAATGCCATTAATGCACGCTTGCTGGTGAATGAACAAGCCATTGAGGCACTATTGGTCGCCAATGGTTTTGTGGGTATTGACCCTAGTGCATTGGGGTTTTTAGAGCAAGTTACCGCATTTAGTAATGCCAAATATATTGTGGCCGCATCTGGTGCAGCCATTTTGAATATGTTGTGGGCACCTGCCGATGCGCATGTCTTGGTGATGATGAATGACACGCGTTATGCCAACTACTGGTATTTTGGCAATGTGGCCTCGCCGATTGGGCAAACACTTACGTATATCTTGGGTGAAACCTTAGAGGCGCAATTGGGCGGCGATGTCGTCCACTCGAATTTTACGATAGACCCACAAGCCGTGCTGGATGCATTGCAATACAGAGGCCTCACCGATGTCGTCCACCCAGCAAAATCCCTACACGATGCGTTGCAAGAAGTATTGGATTTGGCGATAGAGCAACAAAACGCTGGTGATCTGGTGATGGCAGAGCAGCTGTATCAAGAAGTATTAAACGTACAACCGCATCATGCGGAAGCCAATCACCACCTGGCGATCATCGAAACGCATACTGAACGTTTAGCAGAAGCTATTCCTAGATTTGAATTAGCGATTGCGGCAAACCCGGCGCATGAGCAATATTGGGTGAGCTACGTCGATGCATTGATGCTGGCAGGCAATGTGGATAAAGCCGTCAAGACTTTAGAAATTGGTCAGCAGTTTGGATTAAGTGCTGAGACAGCACAGCAACTGGCCGCAGAATTTGTTGCACAGTTAGAAGCACAACCACCGCAAAATGATGTCGTTTCTGGCGGGCAAGCGAAACCGATATTGGCGACCTTAGTCCCGGCTTATAAACATGCGTTTATTCCACAGCTATTAGTCAGTTTAGCTACGCAAAGCTACCCCACCGGCCAAATCATTATTTCGGATGACAGTCCTAATGGCGAAGTCAGCCAAGTGATTGCAGACCCGGCACTTGCGCATATCGTAGAAAAATTAGACATCACCATTATTCCTGGGCCTAAGCAAGGCACCATGTCTAACGTGGTGCATTTGCTAGAGCACTGGCAACAATCTAGCCAGTTAGTACATATTTTGTTTGATGATGACATTTTGTACCCTACGTTCTATGCAGAGCATGTGCAAGCGCACACGCAAGAGGCTATTGGCGCATCGGTTAGCTATCGCTGGTTTACCAATGAGCTAGGGCAGCCTTATGCCGCCAGCGCAGTACCCGCTTTTGTGCAGCAAAGTACCAATCAAACTGATTTCATTGGCGCAGACCAATTGTTTGCATCGGTAGTGCCAACTTGCGATAACTGGTTAGGTGAGTTCTCGAATACCGTATTTAGTGCCGATGCCGTACAACTATACAAACGCTCTCGCCTGGAAGACATTGCCTATTACGGTTTGGGCGATGTGGGCTTGTTATTAGAAATCTCCCTATATGCCAAAGTGGCATTGATTAAAAACTACTTGGGTGGCTTTAGGCAAAACGCCCAACAAAATACCGTCAATTACGATTCACCCGTGTTCAAGTGTGGCACAGTGGCTTGGGTGGCGCTGGCGCTGGCTTCTTACAGGCTAGGCAAAATCAGCGCGCAACAATTGCAACAGTCAGTGCAGTTGATTCAAGGTGCGGTCAATGCACGTTTCCAGCAATCTGCAGACATGCAGGGCTTTATCCAACTGTTTAATACCCATGCGTCAGACAGTGCAGCTTTTGAGCAAAATTTCTTGCCGTTATGGCAACAATTGTTAGCATGCAAAGATTGGCTGCATGCACAACAGATAGGGCAATTTGCATGAGCTTTACATTCAAACCTTACCGCCCCGAAGACTTAGAGACCTGGAATCGTTTCAACCAAGCCAGCCGTAACGGTACGTTTTTGTTCGACCGCGGCTATATGGATTACCACGCAGACCGCTTTACTGATGCCTCTTTAATGATTGAAAAAGAAGGGCAGTTGGTCGCTATGCTGCCTGCCAGTCGCGATGGCGATACCGTGGTATCGCACGGCGGGCTCACCTTTGGCGGACTTATGTTGGCGGATAAAACTGGCGCGGCGGATGTGAAAACCATCTTCGAGCAACTCAAAGATTGGCTCATTGCCGCCGGTGTGCGTAAATTGATTTATAAACCAGTCCCGCATATTTACCACCGCGTGCCTAGCGAAGAAGATTTATATGCATTACACCGCTTAGGTGCCAACACCACGCGGGTGGATGTATCGACCACCATTCAGCAATCTGCACGCTTGCCTTTGGCCAAAGGCAGAAAACACGCCATTGGAAAAGCCAAAAAAGCGGGTATTACCGTACAAAAAAGTGAGGATTACGCTAGTTTTTGGCAAATGCTCACACAGAATCTGGAAGACCGGCATGCGGTAAAACCTACGCACAGCTTGCAAGAAATGCAGCTGTTGGCGTCACGTTTTCCTCAAATCCAATTGTATTTGGCTTACCTTGCTGACCAGCCGGTAGCAGGCGTAGTGGTGTACGACTATGCCGAGGTAACGCATACCCAATACATCGGCCTAACCGATGCGGCGCGCGAAACTGGCGCGTTGGATGCGTTGCTGGAACATTTGATTTCAGACGCCTTTGCGCATAAACCCTATTTTAATTTTGGCATTTCCACCTGTAACCGCGGCTTATCTTTCAATGAAGGCTTAGCGGCACAAAAAGAAATGTTTGGCGGCAGAACCACTATTTTGCAATGGCTAGAATTGGAGTTGGCATGAGTTTGACCACCAAACAACAAGAGATAGAGGCATACCAAAGCGCGTATTCCGCCAGCAATTTTGAGGTGATACAAGCGCAGTATCGCAAACGCTTATTGTTGGAGTTATTAGAGACACATCAACCCAAACGTATCTTAGAAGTGGGTTGCGGCTGGGATACCATTGCCAATAGCTGGCAGGGCTTTGAGCATTTATGCATTGTGGAGCCTGGTAGTGAGTTTGCCGAAAAAGCCAGACAAGACATGGCGCAAAACAACAAGGTAAAACAAAACAATAAGGTAAAAATAGTACAGCACTTTTTGGAAGAGGCTACCGAGCAGTTGCAAGGTGATTACGATTTGATTTTACTCAGTAGCTTACTGCACGAAGTACCCGACGTAGAAGCGCTGATGCTCAGTGCCAAAGCGCTGTGTTCTGCGCATACGCTGGTGCACGTGAATGTGCCGAATGCGAAATCCATGCACCGCCTATTGGCCTTAGAAATGGGCTTGATCGATACACTGTATGCACCTTCTGAGTTGCAAAAAACCTTTAAACAACCCCGTATTTTTGATTTACAAAGTCTCAAGACATTGGCTGACCTCACTGGGTTTACAGTGGTGTCAGAAGGCTCGTTTTTTATGAAACCGTTTACCCATGCACAAATGCACACACTGGCGCAAACCGGTTTTGCTAACCATGCCATGTTGGATGGCTTATGGGCGTTAACCAAACATTTTCCGGAAAACGGCTCCGAAATTTACATTAACCTTCAACGTAAGGAATCCTAATGATGACTAACCACACAGTAATTGTAGGCAACGCATTGGCCGGCATGATTGCCGCATTAGAACTGGCTGAACAGGGTAAACAAGTCACGCTGGTGAACCCGGGCGGCCCATTGGGTGGCTACTTTGCTGGTTTGCAGATTGATGGCGTGATGTTTGATGCCGGTTTGGTCAAGTTTGAGTTGGATGGCTACCTGAATCAAGCCAAATGGTCTGAGCTGGCAACCTACGATGCTACGGTACGCAACGATGTGGGCCGCTTTTTAAATATCGTGCATGAGTGGGCACTCAAGTACAGCACGCTCAATCAATTCAGCATGCCCAAAATGATGGTGGATGGCGCCGTGTACGACGACGTGATTCTGAGCAACGCTTACAACAGCTTTAGCCAGTTTCCTTTTGCAAAAGATTGTATTGCCGAATTACAGCAAGCGCAGCCAGAAGCCTCTATCCATGCGCGTCAAAAATCGAATGGCGATGCCTATGAAACCTTGGATTATGCCACGGCTTCCATCGCCAACCATGGTAAAACCATGCATGAAAAAATCATTGCGCCTTACTTGCTGAAAGCACAAGGCGTAACGGCAGATCGTATGCTGGCACGTTATCATCGTGTGGCATGGTTGCCCTTGTTTTATCCGGAAACCCTGTTGGAGAGCTACCAAGGTAAACCAGTGAACTTGGCACCTACCAAATTCCATTATCCAAAATTAAGCAGTGTGGGTGCGATTGTGACCCAAGTAAAAGCAGAAGTGCTGGCACACAAAAACATTCATTACGTGACGCAAGCCGTGCAACAAGTGACTAAAACAGAAACCGGCTGGCAAGTGCGTTGTGCTGACTCTGAACTCAATGCAACGGATTTGGTATGGACCTATCAGCCATCACAGCTATTGAAATGCTTAGGCTTGCCACCTACACCAGTGCAGGAAACAAAGTCTGCCATTGCCGTGTCATTCTTCCGCATTAAAAAAGCCGATATCCGCAATGTGTACACGCTACTCAATGTGGTGGACTTGAATTGCAGCTTGTACCGCATCACCAACCAAACCGCTTGTGCAGAAGACCATGGCGATTTTATGAATATCGCGGCTGAATTTAATAGCGACTATTTCCGTAAGTTGTATGGTGATTCAACCGATGATGCACTCATCATTGAGAAACTATTGGCTGAGTTAGCGCATATGGGACTAATTGCAGCAGATACCGTACCTGTCATCGCCGCCATCAAACGTATTCCCGGTGGCTTTTTGGTGCCGGATGCTGCAGCACGTGACGCTTGGGAGCTCGACCAACGCACGATTATCCAGCACTACCCAGAGATTGCGTTGCTGGCCATGTCGAGTGGTTTCTTTGCGACTTCACTCAATGACCAAGTGGTGCAAGGCCTGCATTATGCTGCAACGAAACAGCATATCTTGCCAGTCGATATTTCTGAACAAGCATTGGCCATAAGTGCATAAATGCAAAAGCGAAATTTGACGGGATAAACGCCTTCTGATTACTAAAAAGTAGCGCTTGCACGTATGGCATGATGCAAACATAAGCCAAAGCCTATTGATATGTTGAGAAAGCGCGTTACACGCTGAGATGGAGTACCTATGCCACTAGAAGATTGCAGAATTATTGAATTGCCTAAAATTCATGACCCACATGGGAATTTAACCTTTGTGGAAAACAGCTCGCAAATTCCGTTTGAAATGCAGCGTGTCTATTACGTCTACGATGTGCCGGGTGGCGCAGAACGTGGCGGTCATGCGCACAAAGGCTTGCACCAGTTTATTGTCGCCATGTCTGGTAGTTTTGACATCACCTTGGATGATGGCAAAAACAAACGCAAATTTCATTTAGCGCGCTCTTATTACGGCTTATATGTATGCCCGATGATTTGGCGCGAAATTGATAATTTCTCTTCCGGCTCTGTGCTCATGTGCCTAGCCTCTAACAAATACAGCGAAGAAGACTACTACCGTAATTACGATGATTTTATGCGTGCACGTTGGGCTGCAGCTTAATTCCGCACTATTGATTAGATATTACTGAAGTGATTCCCTTTTTAGATTTAAAAGCCGCTTATCATGCGCTGGCCAAAGAGCTGGATGAAGCGGTATTACGTGCCAGCCGCTCCGGTTGGTATATTGGCGGCCCTGAGGTTGAAGCCTTTGAAGCTGCCTTTGCACAATACACACATACGCAACATTGTGTAGGCGTAGGCAATGGCCTAGATGCGTTAACACTGGCTTTGCGTGCGCTCGATATTGGGCCAGGCGATGAAGTGATTGTGCCTTCGCACACCTTTATTGCAACTTGGCTGGCAGTGAGTGCGGTAGGTGCCACGCCTGTCCCGGTAGAGCCTGCCTCTGGACAATATATTATTACCGCCACAGATATCGCGCCATATATTACCAGCCGTACCAAAGCCATTATGCCGGTGCACTTGTACGGCATGCCCGCAGACATGCCAGCCATTTGTGACTTGGCAAAACAACACGGTTTGTATGTGGTAGAAGATGCCGCACAAGCACATGGTGCAGCAATTCAAGGCCAACGCATTGGTAGCCATGGCGATGTAGTGGCATGGAGTTTTTACCCAGGTAAGAATTTAGGTGCCTTGGGTGATGGCGGTGCGGTGACTACACAAAATCCAGCACTCGCAAAGCGTATTAGGCAATTAGGCAATTACGGTTCTGCAGTCAAGTATTACAACGATGAATTGGGTGTGAACAGTCGCTTAGATCCCATCCAAGCAGCCGTATTAACGGTTAAGTTGAAATACTTAGACGCATGGAATGCACGCAGACAAGCCATTGCCGCACGTTATCAAGCTGCATTGGCTGATTTGCCGTTAACATTACCAATAACACCAACTGGCGCAAACCCAGTGTGGCACTTATATGTGCTGGCGACTGCGCAACGCGATGCCTTACAACAACATCTCACACAATCCGGCGTACAAACCTTGATTCATTATCCAGTACCGCCACATAAGCAACAGGCATATCAACATAGCCCAGTGGCGCAAACCAATTACCCTTTGGCTGAGCAATATGCACTGCAAACACTCAGCTTACCTATCGGCCCTCAACTATCAGATGCCGAAGTAGAAACTACCATTGCTGCAGTCCGCGCTTTTTTCGCTTAAATAAGCACGTTTCACCCCTACTGTTTTTGTAATCGTATAGAACTCGCACCTATAGGCTTTGTCACATACGCAATTCTTTATAAGTGAGCTGATAAATGCGTATCAAACGTAGTATTTGGGTAGTACTGTTCAGTGGTTTATCGCAATTATCAGATGCCGCTTGTTTAAGTGCCTCTCAATTAAATTTGCTCGCTCAAAACGAGCAGACATTTTTGCTTAACCGTATTCCACCTGCATTTGCTCATGCAGTGAGTGATCAGCAAGTCAAATTCAACGTCACCGAGGCAAGCGCAGACTCATGCACCGCCGTATTGGCATTGAGTGTACCGGCTCAACATCTGGATGAAGCTAACGCTGTATTAGATGCCGACCCTGCAAAAAAAATCATGTTATCTGCGCAGGGCTATGTGATACCCAGAACTACCAATATAGAAGCAACGTTCAAAGTAGATCCTGCTACCTTGCATATTCCGGCAATAGAAACGCTGCAAACTTCAGCTTTAGGGCAGTTGCGTGCAAGTGTAGAAATGTTGTATTCGCTGATTACACAATCGCGAGCCAACATCACAGACAGCACAAAAAATGCAACGCCATGGAGCGCTACCTATCAGCAAGCAAGTGTCAATCGTTGTACAGAAAAGTTGGTTGCACAAGCGGGTCAAGAGATTGCAGCAGCTTGTGCCTGTCGTGTAAATCAATTGTCAGCGCAAGTGAGTGAGCGGCAAATGGCTTATATTGATTATGTGAGATCGAATCCGTATGCAGTCGCTACGGGTAGCAGTCAACATTACGTCAGCTTAGAGAGCCAAGCTAACTCAGCATGCGGCTTAATTGTTAAATGATGAGGCCATTAGTAGCTGAATTGCCCGGATAAATACCAGGCCGTTTGATTGGTTTTATCTGCCACATCGCCCAAATTCACTGCCGCAGCTGTGATAGATAGGCGCTTGTGCGGAAACCAAGTCACAAACACATCTTTGGCATCATTTTCATTGAATGCAGATAAATTGTCGGGTTTGTAGCGGTACTCCAAGCCTAGCAGCAAGTTATCCGTCAGCATCACTGCAGCTGAGTACGAAGGCTTGATTTGATAGTCATCGTGTAAGTCGCCACCAAATCCTAGCAAGCCAAATTGATTGGCTTTGGTGGCAATCAGCGTACCGCCTAAAATAATATTTCTACCAAACAGTGCATCTAAATACAGTTTAGACGCTGCTAAATAGTAATCCACGCCAGTGGCATCTTTTGCCCCAATCAGTTTGGGGACAAAATCAAAATCTTCATTGTGCTTAATCAGTGCGCCTACTGCCACTTGCGGCACCCAGCTATCTTGCTCATAAATAGCATCGCCAAACAAACGCAGCTTGATGCCCAGTGTGTTCAAGCGAATCGATTCATGTGGAATCGTGTTGCCTAGCTCAAATTTGGTTTGGCTCACGCTGAGCTCGATGCGATTGTAAAACCCCACCGCAACACCGCCGGTATTCAATTCAAAAGCATCTTGTGTTCTGGCATGGGTATAAAAGGCGGAGCCGCCAATTTGGTCATCGGTACCATAGCCCGCAATTAGCGCCCAAGGCGTTAAACCACCGCCACCTGCACCTTCAATTTGCGATACGCCACCTGTTGCCAGTAAGCGATCGCCCGCATGTGCAGTCAATGCGCTTAAGCCAAGTATGCAGCTCAGCACGAATGCAGGTGATGTTAAATAAAAAATTCTCATGACAAATATCCTAAACCGATGCTATGTTTCAATTGTGAATGATTAATGCGCAAACTATTTGTAAGAGCTAAGCAATTATTAGGCCTTAGTTTGCGTCAATGAATTGCAGCTAATAGGCATAAGATGCCAATATCAGAAAAGTCCGGAGTATCAAATGAAAGCACGTTGGTTATGGTTAAGCCTGCTACTTTGCATCACTGCCTGTAAAACAACCCATACGCAGGATGCCAGTTTGTACAGCCGCATTGGCGGTAAAGAAGTGTTGTATAAAATCTCTGCGCAAACGCTAGACATTGTGGCGACAAACCCAGCAACCAAGCGCTCTTTCGACGGTATTAAGATGCCTGCATTAAAACAATCATTGGCTGATTTTTTGTGCGTAAAAACCGGTGGCGATTGTGTGTATGAAGGCGAGACGATGAAAAATTCGCACGCTGACTTGCATATCACCACGGCAGAATTTGAGCTGATGGTACAAGCCTTGCGCGATACTTTGGACGCCAACCACATTGGCACGCGTGAAAAAAACGAATTACTGAAAATTTTAGCGCCAATGAAGCGTGATGTGGTGGCGAAATAATGACAACACTGGCTTGCTATCGTGCGCTCGTTCCATTGACGCTCCTTGTCTTATTCGGCATGCATCAAGTCTATGCCGCAGAGTTATTGGTAGAAGTACAAGACAGCAAAGGCGCCAAGCTAAAAGATGCGGTGGTGTTTGTTGAAAATACCAAGACCGCGGGCATTGCACCAACTGCCGGCTATGAGCTAGAACAAAAGTCCAAGCAGTTCAACCCGCAAGTATCGGTGGTGCAAGTGGGCACCAGTATCAATTTCCCTAATCGCGACAAAGTAAGGCATCACGTCTATTCTTTCTCACCTGCCAAAAAGTTTGAGCTCAAGCTCTATTCAGGCGTGCCTGCGAACCCGGTGTTATTTGACAAGGCAGGCACAGTGGTGCTTGGCTGCAATATTCATGACACCATGCTGGCGTATGTTTATATTGTGGATACTCCCTATTTTGCTAAAACCGATAGCAATGGCGTAGCCAAGCTGGCCAATGTACCAGAAGAAAACTACATACTTAAGGTGTGGCATTACGCCTTGCAGCAAGAGAACAAGGTGGTTGAGCAGTCGATTTCTGTCAAATCCTCTAATAAAGCCATCCCGGTAAAATTAGAGATTAATCATGCGAACCTCATTCAAGGGGAATAGCGCACCATGAAATTCAGCAGCCTAAAACAGCAAATTATCGTCATTTTCTTGACGCTGATTTTAGGTATTCAGCTGGCCGGATTGATACCCATTCAGTACAGCGTGGATAAAAATGTACGCAAATTGGTGGGTAAAGAGTTAGACGTAGGTGAAAAGGTGTTCTTAAACCTATTAGAAAGCAATACAGAAAACATCACGAATGGCGCCAAAATTTTGGCGGCAGATTATGGGTTTCGCGAGGCGATTGCCTCAAACGATCAAGAAACGATACTCTCCGCCTTAAATAATTTCCAAAGCCGCATTCATGCCGATATCGCCATCTTTTATGGGGTACAGAATGACAGTATGACCGTCTCTGGTAACCTGACTGAGCAAGAAGCCAAACCGGTGGTGAATCATTTGATCGACACACATTCTGCCTCTGCAAAAAAAATTGATTTTGAGATTTTTAATGATATGCCATACCAGCTGGTGGCGGTGCCCATTAAAGCACCGATTATTATTGGCTGGATGGTGGTTGGGTTTGAGATAGACGATGCGCTGGCTGAAAAACTGAATAAATTAAGCAGCTTGCAAGTCACGTTTTTGCAACGCGCAGAAAAAGGTGCATGGCTATCTAGTGCGTCTACCTTGAGTCGGGATGACCAGTTATCACTGATTGATTATTTTGAACATAAAGCAAAGCCAGACTTAGCCAACAATGAAGTACGTATCAATGATGACGTGTTTGATTCTAAAACGCTGACCTTGCATCACGATAGTGACAACATGCTA
Organism: Methylophilaceae bacterium 11; assembly: GCA_000525025.1. Classification (GTDB taxonomy): domain Bacteria; phylum Pseudomonadota; class Gammaproteobacteria; order Burkholderiales; family Methylophilaceae; genus Methylophilus. The sequence continues at coordinate 47,081 of JCKJ01000001.1, forward strand.
TTGGCGGTATTACAGCGCTCTATTACTGCTGAGATTTCCAACTATCAAACCCTTAAATACACCCTGCTTATCCTCACCATTTTTGGGCTTGGCGTGTTTACTGTGGCCATTATTTATGTGTCTAACTATATTGCAGCGCCCATTGCAAAACTGTCAGAAACCGCCAAACAATTAGAGCAAGGCAATTACGATCTGACGATACAGACCGATCGCCATGATGAGATTGGTGATTTAAGCAAAGCCTTTAACTCCATGCGCGATGCGATTGCAACGCGGGAAGCCAAAGTCGCTCGTCTAGCATTTTGGGATGATGTGACTAACTTGCCGAATCGGGTTGCATTTATTAAACATCTGGGCGAAAAGATTGCAGCGCACCAACAACGTGGTTTACCGCTCACCATCATCGTGTTGAATCTGGATCGTTTTAAAGAGGTCAATAAAATTTTGGGGCGCGATTTGGGCGATGAGTTGCTTAACCGCGTGGCACAAAGCTTAAAGGCCATGGTCAGAACCGACGATATGGTGGCGCGGTTGGGCGCAGACGAATATGGCTTGTTGCTTGCCTCCGCTGGATTAGAAGAAGGCTTGGCGGTAGCCCATAAATTGCAAAAAATCTTTGATACAGCCATAGATCTGGCTGCGCAAAAAATTGATGTGACAGCAGGCATTGGGCTGGCAGTGTATCCGCAACATGGGGATAGCGATGAGCAATTGCTGCACAATGCAGAGACTGCATTGCATGTCTCCAAAAGCAAACATTCTGGCGTAGTGCTCTATGACGCTGCGTTTGATTTAGGCATTCAAGAGAACTTGAGCTTAGCCAGCGAACTGAAAACCGCGATTCAAGGGCGCCAGTTAGCTTTGTATTTGCAACCTAAAGTCAATCTTAAAACCAAGCGTGGCTACGCGGCAGAGGCGCTGGTACGTTGGATTCATCCGGAAAAAGGATTGATCTTTCCGGATCAGTTTATCCCATTTGCAGAGCAGACCGGGTTGATTAAAGACATCACGCTGTGGATGTTGGAAGAGGCTTGCCGGGTGCATACAGAACTGAAAACAGAAGGTATTGAACTCACCATTGCCGTCAATATTTCTACACGCGATTTGATTGACTCGGATTTCCCCGACAAGGTAGAAGCCATTTTTAAACGCTTTAATATTGCGGAAAATGCGATCTCATTGGAAATCACCGAAAGTAGCATCATGGATGACCCAGTAAGGGCGGAAGCCACGTTGCATCGACTAGCGAACATGGGATTGAAAATTGCGATTGATGATTTTGGTACAGGGTACTCGTCGCTTGGCTATTTAAAACGCTTACCGGTAAAAGAGCTCAAAATTGATAAATCGTTTGTGATGAACATGGAAAAAAATGATAACGATACGATTATTGTGCGCTCTACCGTTGATTTAGGGCACAACCTCAATTTGAAAGTGGTGGCAGAGGGTATTGAAAACATTGAAGTGTGGAATATTTTAGCCAAGATGGGCTGTGATTACGGTCAAGGCTATTTTATGGGCAAACCGATGCCGGAAAAAGACTTCAAAAGCTGGCTAGACAAGTGGGAGGCACAATCGCAAGACATGGCGCCTAAAAAATTGTCTGCATAAAAAAAGGCGCTGACGCGCCTTTGTTTTGGATAGCCTTAATCTTATTTGACTACTTTTACGCATACATAGAGTAATGCGCCAATGACTACCAATATACCAATCAACGTATAAATACCCACTGCACCTACCATGTCCATTTATCCTTAATGTAAAGTTAAAAAATTACGTATCTGCGAATAATAGAATATTCTGCGAGCAGCATTTTAACGGATTCAGCCATAATCTCAATAACGGAATCATCGCTTTGTGTAATACCGCTTGCATCTCACTTGCAATTTCTAGAATTCAACCATTTCAAATTCTGCTTTACTCACACCGCACTCTGGGCATACCCAATCCGCAGGCACGTCCTCCCAGCGAGTGCCCGGGGCAATACCATCTTCTGGCCAACCTTTGTCTTCTTCATAAATCAGGCCGCATACGGTACACATCCATGATTTCATTATCGATTCCTTTCACGTTATATGGCATAAGCACGACATTGTACTAATGTCGCTCTATGAAGAGAATCATTACACAAAGACGAAAAAAAAGCCCGCATAAAGCGGGCTAAAGGGAGGAGCCAACAACTAAACCTTCACTAAATTTTGCTGAGAGCTTGTTTCACACCTTCTGCATATGCCGGGTCTGCTTTGGCAAATTGCGCTAACATCCGTGCTTGAATATCTGCATTGGCTTGGGATAAACCACCGGCAATATTATTAAATAATTGCTGTTGTTGGCTATCGTTCATAATGCGGAACAAAGCACCTGCTTGTGAGTAATAGTCCTCCTGACTTTGGTCGTGGTAACCAATCCATGCGTCTTCCAATACTGGCATCGGCGGCACTGCAACTTGGGGTGTCGGTACCGGTGCACCTTGGCCAACTCTATCGTTAGGATAGAAATTCGATGCACTGACATAGCCAGCAGCGTTGGCGTAGTTTGTATCGCCAGCACTATGTCCCACTGGGCATCCCATTCCCGCAAATGCGCCATCACGTTGATAATGATTGACCGGGCATTTACCTGCATTGACCGGAATCTGGTTGAAGTTAGCACCAATACGATAACGGTGCGCATCCTGATACGCTAACAAGCGTGCTTGCAACATTTTGTCCGGTGATGCGGCAATGCCAGGCACAAAGTTGCTCGGTGCAAATGCCACTTGCTCGGTTTCGGCAAAGTAGTTATGCACGTTTTTGTTTAATTCCAACTGACCAATCTCTACCACCGGCACCTCTTTGTAAGGCCACACTTTGGTTAAATCAAACGGGTTGATGTGGAAGCTACGTGCTTGTGTTTCTGACATGATTTGCACTTGCACCGTCCAACTTGGAAACTCGCCACGGTCAATGGCATTCACCAAATCTTGTTGCGCACCATGTGCAGGCATCTTGGCCGCTTCTTCATTGGTCAAGGTTTTAATGCCTTGATTAGTTTTAAAGTGCCATTTCACCCAATGACGCTCACCTTTGGCATTATAAAAACTCAAGGTATGGCTGCTAAAGCCATGCACATGGCGGTATGAAGCAGGAATGCCACGGTCCGACATCAAAATCGTCATTTGATGTAAGGATTGCGGATGATTGGCCCAGAATTCAAACGCATTGGCTGGGTTGGGCGTATTGGTACGCGCATCTTTCTTCTGGCTATGGATAAAGTCCGGGAACTTGATCGGGTCATTTAAAAAGAACACTGGCGTATTGTTGCCCACCATGTCCCAGTTGCCTTGTTTGGTATAAAACTTCACGGCAAAGCCACGTGGGTCGCGTGCATAGTCGCTAGAATCCTGCCCGCCACCTACAGTTGAAAAGCGCAAAAACACTTCTGTTTGCTGACCAACCACTTGAAGGAAGTCAGCAATCGTGACATCTTTTAAGCTCTTAGTGACCGTAAATGTGCCGTAAGCCGCAGTACCACGCGCATGCACCACACGTTCTGGGATACGCTCGCGGTTAAAGTGCGCTAATTTTTCAAATAAATAATGGTTATCAAACGTCAATGGGCCGCGTGCACCTACGGAAATACTATTGTTGTCATCGGCAACAGGTGCGCCAGCAGAAGTGGTTAATACAGTGTTTGTCATTGGTTGTTTTCCTTTAAGTCGTCTATGAGTAATATTTCAATGGTGTTAGTGGCTTAGTGCGTAGCCAGCTAGCAGTTCAATCACCACTTGACGATTCAGTTGTTGGCTGCCGATTCGATAGATGGTTTGCATTTTCTTCTCCTTAAATATGTCGTTGTCGCAACGCATGAGAAGCATTCTAAAAAGAAGGCGCTTATTTGTATAATTGTATGTTTTGATATTGTTGATAAATTAAACTTATCAGTTTATGATAAGTCATCTTCAATCATCAGTGAGCCAGCAATGACACTCATCGAGCTCAAGTTTGTAGTCGCGGTGGCGCAAGAACGTAACTTTCGGCGTGCGGCCGAAAAGTGTTTTGTGACGCAACCCGCCCTAAGTTTGGGTATTAAAAAGCTAGAAGAAGAGCTATGTGTCTCTATTTTCGAGCGTAGCCGTTCAGAAGTAACACCCACCGAAATTGGTGAAAAAATTATCGAGCAAGCGAATGTGGTACTTGAGCAAGCCTCGCGTTTAAAAGAATTGGCTAAGCTTGGGACGAACCCCTTACATGGCCTGTTCAAATTGGGCATGATTCATTCGGTAGGGCCTTATTTGTTACCGGAGATTATTCCTATCTTGCGTGTTTCAACGCCGGATATGCCACTGGAAGTAGAGGAAAACCTCACGGCTAATTTAGAGACGCAATTAAGAAACGGGGTGATCGATGCTGCGATTATCGCGTTGCCGTTTGATGTGCCCGGGATTCAAGTGCACAGCCTATATGATGAGGAGTTTAAAGTGGTGGTGCCTTCAGACCACCATTGGGCTACACGCAAAGAGATCGATCCGGCCGAGCTTTCCGATGAAAAGGTCTTGTTATTGAACAGTGGGCATTGTTTTAGTAACCAAGTGACGCAAGCGTGTCCGGAACTATCGCGTAAGGGTGAGGTGCTGCAAGGTAACTCGTTGGAAACCATCCGCAATATGGTGGCCTCCAATTTGGGTATTACCGTATTGCCTGCTTCGGCTACCGTCGAGCGTTACCAAAACCCATTGGTAAAAGTGGTGCCATTTATTAAACCAGCGCCGATTCGCCGGATTGCCATTGCTTGGCGTAAAAGCTTTGTCAGGACGTCTGCCATCGAAAAACTAATCGAAGCGATTGAGTTAGCCAACCAGAGAATGTAGATGTCAAAGCGTGTGGGTGAGTGAATTTCGGCCCGGCAAGGTCTGTATTCAACCAATAAAAAAGGCGCTGATAAGCGCCTCTTTTTACGAACACGTTAATTAGATTAACGGTTGCAAACGTACATGGTCACTTCAAAGCCAAAACGCATTTCTGTAGCAGCTGGTGTAGTCCACATCATCATTCTCCTTAAAAACTCACTTAGAAAAACACACTTAGTTAATTCACTTTGGGTTCAAACTATGGATACAGTGTATAACGCAGCTGAATATTTAACGTATGGGTAATGCGCAAATTGATCTCAAGAAAATCATGAGAGTCAGTAGCGGATAGTGTAGAGGTTGTGGGAAATCGATTAGGGGTAGTGAAGTGCAACGCGATAGCCAGCTACGGCAATGTCGCTGGTATTCAACTGAAGCTTGATGCGCACCTCTTCTTTTGCTGCAATGCCGCTATCAGTGCTCGCCGCCTGATGAATATAATCAGCGGGCTTGAGTGTGCGCCTTAACACGGGCTCATCATCCACATTGGTCAAGGTCAGCTCGATGTTCGGGTAGGCTTGTGGAAAATCGGCATGGTTAATCAAGGTACTAGTGAACACCAGCACTTGTGCATAAGTGAGGTGTTCTTGCATGTCCGAATCATCAATGGTGAGTAAATCGATATTGTTTGGCAGGGCAATCGTGCATTTTGCATATTGGCATGCTTGTGTGAGCCACGGCTTGGTTTGCGGGTAATACGCAGCAATTTCAGTACGTTTAAAATAAATGCCTTGTACCAGCAATACCAAGAGCAGAAATAAGCTTGAGCCAAACAGCGGCCAGCTAAACGGTACGCGGCGTAGCGGCTTGGCAACAGGTTCATCAATCGCCAAGTCATTCAAAAAGCTAGGGGTATGTGCGGTGCCAGTAGCGGCTTGAGTTTCAGCAGTCGTATCTTCTTGTGTGGCAGGTTCGGTTGGCGCGTCTTGATTGAACTGTGCCTGGAGCGCATCAGGTGCAGTCATTTCAATATGTTCGGTCGGTAGTGTTTGCGTATCGGGGTTGAGTGAAATATCGCTCAATACTGCTTCTACTTTGGTAGGCGTTACTTTTTTACTTCGGGATTGTTTAACCAGATATTCTTTTGCATTGAACACATGCTGGCATGTGCCGCAGCGCACTTGCCCATCGTAAGCTTTAAGCTGTTCTTTTTTAACAACAAATTGCGTATTACATTCAGGGCAAGATGTAATGAGTGGCATGTTATCTTTTGGTTCCAGTGAGTAATACCCATCCATCTTTCACAGCGGGGGTGTCGACATCAAACCACTCACTATACTGCGCTGTGAGTGCTTCTTTCTGGGTTTCAAGAATACCAGACAACGCCATTTTGCCGCCGGACTTACAAGATTTAGCAATGACGGGTGCCAACACCATGAGTGCGCTGGATAGGATATTGGCTACTACCGTGTCATATTCATGATGCAAATACGCATTTGAATCATAAAACGCAATGTCGACCTGATTGTTTTCCGCATTGTATTTGCTGGCAATCACTGCCTGCGGGTCAATGTCTACGCCAGTCACTTCGCTAGCGCCTAGTTTTTTGGCAGCAATGGCCAAAATACCAGAACCGCAGCCGTAATCTAGTACGCGTTGCAATGCAGGCTGTTGCGTTAACCAAGCCAGGCATAAGTGTGTGGTGGGGTGGCTGCCAGTACCAAAAGCCAAACCAGGGTCTAGGATAATGTTAATCGCATCCGGTGTCGGTGCTTCGTGCCAAGTGGGGACAATCCACAATTTGGGTGTAATCTGAATCGGCTCGAATTGCGCTTGGGTCAAGCGCACCCAATCTTGCTCTTCAATGGTTTCGGTGCTGTAGCTAAAGCCAGATATTTGTGTTTCTTGCTCCAGTGATGTCAGTAACTGCATCACATCGGCATCAGCTTCCAGCATAGCGGTGACCACGTTTTGATGCCAAATACCGGGAGGCGGATCTCCCGGTTCACCAAATATCGCTTGCTCGGCTTGCGTTTCAGCATTGGCATCTTCAATGCTTGCTGAAAGCGCTCCTAACTCCATCAATGCATCGCTAATTGCGTCGGCATTGGTGTCGTTCGCCTGAATTTTAAGTAATAGCCAACTCAAGATTTACTTACTGTGGATGCCCAGTTTTTGCTCTAGATAATGGATGCTGGTACCACCAAGGTGGAACGCTGCATCTGCCATCAAATCAGCATGCAATGAAATGTTGGTTTTAATGCCTTCCACATACATTTCCGATAAAGCAATGCGCATACGCGCAATGGCTTGCTCACGGGTATCCCCATAAGTAATCAACTTGCCTATCATAGAGTCGTAATGTGGGGGGACGATATAACCACCATACGCATGTGTGTCGATACGTACGCCTGGTCCGCCCGGCATATGGAATCGGCTGATGGTGCCAGGAGATGGTACAAAGTTGTAAGGGTCTTCCGCATTAATACGGCACTCAATAGCATGACCGCGCAACTGCACATCTTTTTGACGGAATTGCAGTTTCTCACCGGCGGCTACAAAAATTTGCTGTTGTACCAAATCAATGCCGGTAATCATTTCGGTCACCGTATGCTCTACCTGCAAGCGGGTGTTCATCTCAATAAAGTAGAACTCACCATTCTCATACAAGAATTCAAATGTACCAGCGCCACGGTATTTAATTTTGCGGCAAGCTTCGGCACAGCGTTCGCCAATCTTGTCGCGCAACTTAGGGTTTAATAAAGGTGAGGGCGCTTCTTCAATAATTTTTTGATGGCGACGCTGCATCGAGCAATCACGGTCACCTAAAAATACGGCGTTACCATGCTGATCTGCCAAAATTTGAATTTCAATATGACGTGGATTCTCTAGAAACTTCTCCATGTACACCATGGGGTTGCCAAACGCCGCTTGCGCTTCTGCTTTGGTCATGGATACCGCGTTAATCAAGGCTGCCTCGGTATGCACTACACGCATGCCGCGACCACCACCACCGCCCGCCGCTTTAATAATGACAGGGTAGCCAACTCTTTTGGCGGTTTTAATGATCTCGACAGGGTCATCGGGTAGTGCGCCCTCTGAACCTGGTACGCAAGGTACGCCCGCTTTACGCATCGCATCTTTGGCCGACACTTTGTCGCCCATCAGGCGAATCGTCTCAGCACGTGGGCCAATAAACACAAAACCGCTTTGTTCTACGCGCTCGGCAAAGTCGGCATTTTCAGATAAAAAGCCGTAGCCGGGATGAATGGCTTGCGCATCTGTCACTTCAGCTGCGCTAATCACAGCGGGGATATTTAAGTAGCTTTGACTAGAAGGCGCTGGCCCAATACATACGGATTCATCCGCCAATTTGACATATTTGGCTTCTCGGTCTGCTTCAGAATGCACGGCGACAGTACGGATGCCCAATTCACGGCACGCACGTTGCACACGTAGCGCAATCTCGCCGCGGTTGGCAATAAGGATTTTTTCAAACATAAGTCATTAACCAATCAAGAATAAAGGTTCACCGTATTCAACAGGTTGGCCGTTTTCAACAAAGATTTTCTTCACAACACCTGAGTATTCGCTTTCAATCTCGTTGAGTAGCTTCATTGCTTCAATGATGCACAACGTTTCGCCAGAAGAAACACTGGAGCCGATATCCACAAAAGACTTGGCATCTGGAGAAGAGGCACGGTAGAACGTACCGACCATTGGAGATTTTACAACTTGACCTTCTTCGACTACTGGCACTGGTACAACTGGGGCACTTGCAGCTGGCGCAGCAGCAGCTTGTTGTTGGGGCGCGGAGACATAGTGCGTCACAGGTGCAGCACTATGCATCAACGCTCGGCTAATGCGTACCTTCTCTTCGCCTTCTGTGAGTTCCAGCTCAGAGATGCCAGATTCCTCGACTAGATCAATGAGTTTTTTGAGTTTGCGTAAATCCATATAGACCTCGGTATTAACTGAATATAATTATAATAATGTTATGGTTTTGTGATGTAACGGTAGGCAGCAAAGTAACCTTCGGCGCCTAACCCGCTGATAACGCCAATAGCAATGTCGCTAAAAAACGAGTGATGTCTAAATTGTTCTCGTGCATATACGTTAGAGAGATGTACCTCAATAAAGGGAATGTTCACTGCTGAAATAGCATCTCGTATGGCAACAGAAGTGTGCGTGAATGCGGCTGGATTAATAATCAGGGCATCCACACGATTCACCATTAAGGATTGAATCTTTGTCACAATCTCAGCTTCGGCGTTGCTTTGAAACGCTTCCAGCATATGACCATCTTGTTTGGCCATCTGTGTTAAAGCCGTGTTGATATCCAATAAGGTCAGCGTGCCATAATGCGCAGGTTCACGCGTGCCTAACATATTGAGGTTAGGCCCATGAATGACTAAAATGGATTTAGCCGACATTTGATACGCTCAAACAACAATGTAGACAGTTTTGCATAGCAGCAAGTTTGCCGAAGTTATGATTCTTTGTCCAGCTAAATCACAGCATTTGAGCGAAGATAGGCATTAAAAAATAGTTAACTTATTGATTGTTTTGGCTAAAGCATTACAGAAGCGGCAGCAGCGATTTTTCTAATAAATCTTTCGAAATACGCCCAAAATAGGTTTTGTGGACGGTGCCATCGGCCTTAATTATCACGGTATATGGCAGTACCCCTTTATTATTGCCTAAGTTGGAGGCCAACTCCATGCCAGTCATGTCGGCTGCAAACAATGGGTATTTCACTTGAGTCTGCTTGGTAAACTCGTTAATCGCGTTCACGTCATCAATCGCAATGCCCAATACCACCACATTTTTATTGGCATAGGCCTCGTGTAATGCGGAGAGCTCCGGCATTTCTTCACGGCATGGTTCACACCAAGTTGCCCAAAAGTTAAGTACTACAATCTTGCCTTGATAAGCGTTAAGCGGCTTGTTTTCACCGTGCTCATTGGGAAAGCTGGCCGCAAATAATGGGGCTGTCGATTGCTGTTGGCCGTTTTTTACTTCTTGCTTGTTTAAAAAAAAGTGAAATATCGCAAACCCTAAACTTGCAATGAGTATCAGGTAGATAAGGGGTGTTTTGAGCTTTGTAAACATTTAGGGTTGTACCGTATTGAGAATGGCTAAAAATTCATCGGCATTTTTATAGCCAATGACTTGGGCAGGGTTTTTTTTGCCATCTTGATTAAAAAACAAAATGCCTGGTGGGCCAAATAATCCAAAGCGTTTTAATAGGGCAGCGTCGTCTGCATTGTTGGCGGTTACATCTGCTTGTAGTAATACGGCTTGTTTTAGTTTGGCTTGTACACGCGGGTCAGTAAACACAAACTGTTCGTATTCTTTGCAGGAAACACACCAGTCTGCGTAAAAATCAAACATGACATATTGACCTTTGGCTGCTTGAATCGCTTGGTCAAGCTCTGCCACGGAGCGTACGCGCTTGAAGTTTAATGCGTGCTGTGCGGATGATGCGTTGGTGTTGGCAAGCACGCCACTTAATGGTTGTAAGGGCGATTTAGCACCAGACAGCGCGCCAATGAGCAAAGCAATGCCAGTAATGAGCATCATGATTGCCACGCCTTTCCACAATTTGAGGATGGGCTTGGCATCGCCTGGCAAGTTGTCCAGTGCATGCATATAGATGGCGGGGACAATCAACAAAGCTGCCCACAGTGCCAATTGCAGATTCATCGGGATAATCGGGCCAATCAACCATACAGCCACGCCTAACATCAATACGCCAAATAGTTGGCGTACGGCATTCATCCACGCACCCACACGCGGAAGCAATGTACCGGCAGATGCGCCAATCAGCAATAGAGGGAAGCCCATGCCGAGTGACAGTGAGAATAAGGCGACACCGCCTAGCACCACATCATGGGTCTTGCTAATATAAAGTAGTGCGCCAGCCAATGGCGCAGCGACACATGGGCTGATAATGAGGGCAGATAATACGCCCATTAAAAAATCGCCAAAAAATTGACCACCTTTAATACGATTACTTAGATTAAAAATACTGTTTTCTAAGTGGCTAGGCAATTTCAGCTCATAAAAGCCAAACATCGATAGTGCAAGTAACACAAAGACAATGGCGCCAAAGCTCAATGCCCATGGGGTTTGTAGCGCATTGCTCAATAGTTGGCCAGATAAGCCAGCTGCAATGCCCAATAAGGTGTAAGTGAGACACATACCCAAGGTGTAAGCGAGTGAAAGATTAAAGGCATGCAGGCGTGAAACATGTGCGTTCTTGCCAATGATCATGCTGGATAAAATCGGAATCATGGGGAATACGCAGGGGGTAAAGGCAAGCAAGAGACCTGCACCAAAGAACCCTAATATAATCAACCACCAGTGGCCGCTTTTAAGTAGATTGGAGGCTTGGCTGTCATCGCCACTTTCTGCAATAGGCTCAGCTCCGATTGGATTTGGTGTGGCAGCAGACGCATCATTCACCACACCAAATGTGAAAGTCTTGGTTTGTGGCGCATAACACAGCCCCTTTTCACTACAGCCCTGATAGGTGACTTTAACCGCTAAGTTTTCGGTGCTAGAAACACCTACTTTGGTTGAAAAGTCATGGTGATAGACTTCCTGTTTACCAAAGTTTGGGTCGTCTTTAATTTCACCAGCCGGTAAATCCATTGCAGTAATCAGTGCGGTTTCTGGTGATTCCACATTCAATTTAATGCGTTGTTTGTATAAATAATAGCCGGGCTCTACTTTAAAGTTTGCCTGTAGCGTTTGTGCATCTGTAGGCGCAATAGTTACTTGGAATGCAATGTCTGGAGATAAAAAATCGTCTTCGCTGGTTTCTTCCGTAAATAGGTTTTTGATCGCGCTGCTGGTATTGCCAGCAACACTCATGGGCGAAAGCAGGGTAATCGTCCAAAAACTTATCAGGGTAATCAATACTCTTAGCATGGTGCTCCTAGTGCGGGATTTGTGCATTTACCCATTGTAAATAAGCAGGTAAACCACCATCTACATTGAGACACAGAATGTCAGGAAGTTCGTACGGGTGATGTTTTAAAATACAAGACTCAACTTCTGCATATTTTTGACGAATTGTTTTAATGGTCACAGGCCATTCGGTGGTGTGTTCAACCACGTTGTTCCATGCATATACCGATTGGCAAGGGCTTTGAATGTTAACACACGCTGCCAGTTGATGTTGAATGAGCATCTCCGCAATTTTATTTGCGCACGTTTCATCTGGCACATGGGTCAACACGATTATAATTTCGGCATTATCCATGGTGTGCGAAAGCGGTCTCCAATTAAAGGGTTAATCATGCGTTTATTTATTACGCTTATTTTACTTGCTTTTCCAATTGCAGAAATAGTGCTGTTGATCAAGCTCGCTGACCAATACGGTTGGTGGTTATTATTGTACTTAGTCGTCATCGGCTATCTGGGCTTACAACTGATTCGCGGTGAAAAAGTACTGATGGCGCCAAAAATGATGCAGAGCTTGGCTGGCGGCAATCCTGTTAAAGCCTTGTTGGGCACAGCCCGCAATATGGTGGCAGGTGTGTTATTGCTAATACCTGGTGTGATCAGCGATGTCATTGCAGTAGTATTATTGTTAATTCCCATTGAACAAAATAAGCCGCCAGTACAAGAAGAGGTTAGTGGAAAAGCTTATCGTAAGCCTCGCTATCAGCAATCCGCCAATGACGATGTGATCGAAGGCGAGTTCACGCATATTAGAGAAGATCTGGAAAAGAAATAATGACCTCAGTAAATCATCCTACCGTGACCATCCAAAACAGTGGTCACCAATTCCCAGTACGCCCTAGTCAAACCGTACTAGAAGCCGCGATTGAAGCGGGTATTAACTTGCCATACGGTTGTCGTAATGGTGCGTGTGGTGCCTGTAAAGGTAAGTTGATCTCCGGCAAGCTGATGCATGATGATTATCAAGGCAGCGCCATGACCGATGCTGAATTGGCGGCGGGTCAAGCGCTGTTTTGCTGTGCGCGACCATTGGAAGACTTAGTGATTGAGTGTCGTGAACTGAGCGGTATCAATGGCATTAAACCTAGAATATTGCCTGTGCGTGTGCAGAAAAAAGAACAACTCTCTGGTGATGTGATGGTGTTGTTTTTACAATTGCCGGCGACCGAGCGTTTACAGTTTGTGGCCGGGCAGTATCTGGAATTTATTCTTAAGGATGGCAAGCGCAGAGCGTTTTCTATCGCCAATGCCCCGCATGATGACGCGCTGATTGAGCTGCATTTGCGACTAATCGCAGGCGGCCAATTTACACAATACGTGTTTGAAGAAATGCCAGAAAAAGCCATTTTGCGCATTGAAGCGCCCCTAGGTACCTTCTATTTGCGCGAAGAATCCAATAAGCCGCTAGTGTTTGTGGCTGGTGGTACAGGCTTTGCGCCGATCAAAGGCATTATTGAGCACATGATACATTTGGGTATGCAACGTGAAGTAGTGCTATACCGTGGCGGACGCACACAACAAGATTTGTACATGGATGATCTCTGTCGGCGTTGGGCAGCGTTTTTGCCTCATCTTACTTATATCCCAGTGCTATCAGAAGAGCCGGCAGACACAGGTTGGCAAGGTAGAAGGGGGCTGGTGCATGAAGCCGTATTGGCGGATTATGCGGATTTAAGCGCGTACCAAGCTTATGTATGTGGCGCACCTGGCATGGTAGACATTGCACATAAAACGTTTGTAGAACAAGGCTTGAAAGCAGACGAATTTTTCAGTGATGCGTTTACGTTTGCGCCTAAGTAGTCAAATTCTCATTCGCTAAATCTTACTTTTTTGAGGATTTCGCCATTTGATTTTCTATAAAGTATCCATTCAGCATCTTTTGAAGCATGTAAATTATAGATATTGATCGTTAAATCTAGAGGCGTATCTAATTTAGGTAAGCTTCGACCATTCCTATATGTGTAACAAGGTGATGCTAGTTTTGTCTTTATCGCAATAGTCAAGTCATCCTTTAATTGTTTGGCACGACTTCTTGGATATTCAAACTTCATATTTAGCGGGAATCTTTTAGAAATAATCTGTAAAGTTAAGTGTTGTATAGACTTAACTTCAACATTTGAATTTACGCCAAACTTATTTGAGGCGATATAACCTTGGCTATCTTGGCTTTGTTTAAACAGCTCGAAGTCTGTTGACGTTGGATGGCCACCCTTAAGCCAAGCCACACCTTCACCATAATAGATAGTGCTAGGGTCAATGTAAAAAAGCTCTTTATCAGCGTCATAACTAAATAAGTCCGATACTCTCGCTAGGTTAATAGGAAATATTAAAGGTGTGTCACGTTGATTTCCTAGTTTTTTATAAAGCAGGTCACACTTTCTGTCGTTAAATTCCGAGCTGGTTTCGAACTTATCTTTATTTAATCCTTCTAATTGCTGCAAAGATGTAAAAACTTTTGCATAGTCTAAGGGTTGTGTTTCTACAGTTTTTGCACATACGCAGGTGGCAAAAGTAAATAGCAGTATAAATAAGATTTTCCGCATTCCATCATCCTAACAATATCTACTTTATTAATAATTCGAACATAGCTTTATCGCCCGGCGCTTCGGCTACTCGTACTTGTAAACCCAGTGCCAGCGGTTGCTCGGCAATCCTTGCATGATTCACACAGATCGTTATATGTTTTAACCAAGTAGTATCCCGCGCTAAATCCAGCAAATGACGCATGGCCTCGGAGCTGGTGACCACTATTGCGTGTAGTTGTTGATTTAACCAAGCTTGGGTCAACACATCCAGATTGCTTTGCGGGTTGATGCGTTGATAGCATTCCGCAAACGTGACGGACGCGCCACGTGATTTCAATGTATCTGCCAGCACTTCACGCCCGCCAATTCCGCGGACTATCATCACTTTTTTGCCCTGCATATCATGCATTTCTGGCAAAGAGAGTAAAGACTCACTATCAAACCTGTTCTCTGGGATTAACACTTTTTGAATACCAAATGTTTGTAGTTCTTTGGCAGTAACCGGGCCAATCGCGGCAAATTTCAAATGGCTGGGCAGTGGTTGTTTTAGTAGGCGTGGCATGCCATTCTGTACTGCGTTACTGCTGATAAATATGATCCAATCGTATGCAGAAATATCGGCAATCACGTGTTCAAAGTCGCTGTAATTATCAAGGGGGGCAATTTCAATCAGCGGAAATGGAGTGACGTGACCACCCGCGGTTTCAATCAATTGTGTGAGTTTTTTGGCTTGATCGCTCGGTCGTGTGATGGCTATGCCGATGCCTGCGAGCGTTGGTTCCGACATGTTATTTGATGTGATCTAGCGCTGATAATATTTTATTTGCGCCCAGACTGACCAATTTATCCGCCAAGGCTTTACCTACAGCCTCAGCATCCGTCAGGTTGCCGGTAATTTGCTGACGCAACATTTGTTGGCCATCCACGCTGGCCACAAACCCCGTCATATGGATCTGCTCGCCGACCCGCGTAGCATACGCACCTAAAGGCACCGTGCAACTGCCAGCTAATGCACGGCTAAAGCCACGCTCTGCCTCTACACATAATTGCGTATCTAAATGATTGAGTGGCGCCAGAATTTCAATCAAATCGGTTCTGTGCGCGTTAATTTCGATACCTAACGCGCCTTGCCCAACCGCTGGAATACTGTCTTCTGGCGCAATAAAACCGCGAATCCTATCGCCTAACCCTAATCGAATCAGTCCGGCGGCGGCTAGGATAATGGCTGCGTATTGGCCTTCGTCTAATTTGCGTAAGCGCGTTTGCACGTTGCCACGCAGTGACTCTATTTTGAGATGCGGGAAGCGCGCTTGAATCTGGCTTTGACGACGTAAGCTAGAAGTACCAACTATGCTGCCATGGGGCAATGCGGCGAGTGAATCAAACTGGTTAGATACAAAGGCATCGCGTGGATCTTCGCGTTCGCCGGTGGCTACTAAAGCAAAGCCCTCTGGCAAGTTCATCGGCACATCCTTCATGCTATGTACCGCTAAATCGGCACTGCCATTTTCTAGTGCAGTTTCTAACTCTTTCACAAACAAACCCTTACCACCAATCCGTGCTAGAGGTGAATCTAAAATCTGATCCCCTGTGGTGGTCATGCCCAATATCTGCACATCGCATTGTGGGTACAATGCTTGCAACTTGGCTTGAATATGTTTGGCTTGCCACATGGCAAGTGCGCTTTCACGCGAGGCGATGACGAGTTTTTGCGGTGCATTTTTCATAGCTTAAATTTTAGCACATGCGCTTATGAACCAACATTTGGATATGACTTTGCATTTGGAGTTAAGCTTATTTCTAAGTTATTATCCAGTGTCCTAGTGCTGAAAAGTGAAGTGTTGTATTACAAATTATAGGAGGTTACTATGCAATATCAGGTCGATATTTTTCTCGCATCTCTCAATCAATTTTGGCTACAACTGGTAAATTTTGTGCCACGTTTGTTAGCGGTATTGGTGATTCTATTTTTTGGCTGGATTATTGCCAAGCTTGTAAGAAGCGGCGTAAAACGTTTGCTAGAGTTGATGCAGTTTGATCAATTTGCGCGTAAATCTGGCTTAGAAGCCTTTATGAATAGTGGCAATATGCACGTAACCTTGAGCGGCATCATTAGCCAAGTCGTCTACTGGTTAGTCATTCTACTGTTTGTGATTACAGGTGCAAATGCGCTGGAATTGAGCGCAGTAGCTGGTTTGTTACAACAGTTAGCGGTGTATCTGCCGCATATTATTGTGGCGATTCTGATACTGGTGTTTGGTACTTTACTAGCGCGCTTTATGAATCGTATTGTGTTTGCCTGGTTGCATAGCATTAAATTTCCTGAGGCTCTGGCGGTGAGCACTTCTACCGAGTATGGCATTCAAATTTTGGCGGTGTTTGTGGCGCTAGAGCAGTTGGGTATTGGCATGCAGCTCATTTACTCATTGTTTGTGATTGTATTTGGTGCTGTGTTCTTAGCGCTGGCGATTGCTTTTGGTCTGGGCGGTAGAGATTGGGCCGCCAAAGTCATTGCGGACATGAGCGAAAGAAAAAACAAATATTGAAGCGTGGCGTTGCTAGATTGTTTTGATAAGGTGTTGCTGACGCCGGCTCACGGCTACTGTTTCCGGCACGCCTTTTAAAATGGCCACCCATTGTTGTTCCATTTGCGCATCATCGTTGACGATGGTGCGCTTTTCAAACCCTGCAATAAACGGCTTGGCCACCAAGCAGTTACGGTGCAAGCGCAATAGCAGTTCACCAAACTCCACTTCTAGTTGTGTTAACGATTCCTCTACCAAATATTCGCGTACGGCAGTGCGCACGGTGACGTATTTTTGCTCTGCGCGGAAATAAATAATCTCGTGAATCGGCACCAGTAGTACACGTCCGCGCTCATGAATACTTAAATGTGAGCGCGTAGGTTGTAGTGGCTTGATCGATGCCAGCTGTGCAGGTTGTAATGCACGTACTTTATTCAGCGCGGTTTCTAAGCGTTCTTGGCGGATGGGCTTCAGCAGATAATCAATGGCGTTCAACTCAAACGCCTTAATCGCATAAGCATCATAGGCGGTAGTGAAAATCAACTTGGGGACTTGGGCTAGCAATTGCAGATGCTGCGCTGCTTCAATGCCATCCATCACCGGCATACGTATGTCTAACAATACAAGGTCTGGGCTATGCTCAGCCGCAAGTTCTATGGCCTCTTTTCCATTTTGCGCTTCAGCCACAACGCTGACATTGGCGATGTCGCCAAGCAAATCACGCAGACGGTTGCGCGCAGGTGTTTCGTCGTCGGCAATGATGATACGGAGTGTGGTCATGGTTTATTGATGTGGCACGCGAATATGCACGGTATAGTATTGTCCGGCAATGTCTGTTTTGAGCGATGCTTCTAAATCAAAGTGTAATAGGAGCCGCTCTTTAATATTTTTGAGCGCCATTTTGTTACCCGTATGGTGATGTTTATCGGGATTAAAAGGGTTGCTGATGCTCATCAGCACTTCTTTATGTTTACACACAATCTGAATAGTGATTTCGCCGCCGTCTGCCAACGGCTCTATGCCATGGTACACCGCATTTTCTAACAAAGGCTGCAAGATCAGTGGAGGGATCATTGCATCGGGCGGCATGTGCTCTATTTGCCAATTCACGTTTAGACGATCTTCCAAGCGTAATTTTTCCAATGCTAAGTATTGGCGGCTCAGCGCAATCTCTTGTGCGAGCGGCACTAAATCACGATTGTCCGCCATTAACACGCGGAACAAATCTGCCATGTCTTCCAGCGCGGTTTCAGCACGTTTGGGTTGGCTTCTGATGAGTGAAAGTACGGCATTGATACTGTTAAATAAAAAGTGCGGGCGAATACGTGCTTGGAGTGCTTGCAAACGTGCTTCGGCAATGGCGGGCGAGTAGGCACGCTGTTGCAAGTTAAAGTAATACAACACAATGGCTGTCACGATGGTGGTGAGCAGGCATGCACGTGGAATGTCTGGAATGAGCTCCGGCGAAAAATACGGGCTGACTAAAGAAAAAGCCAAATAGGTGATGCCAATTTCTAGCAATATGATGACGGGCACACTAGCGCGATAATCCAGTTTATTGAGCCATGGATATAGGCCGTACAAACACAATAAGCTAATGATTAAGATGGGTTGAACCGCCGTAGAGAGCTCTGTAAACACATTAAAGAACTGCGATAACGGATGGCTTAGCAAAAGCGCCGCCAGCACTGCGAACAGGTTCACAATCAGCAAGATACGTAAATGAATGCCAAAATTATGTAAATTTGGAAGGCGGCTGTTTTTGCGCACGACATATAGTTAGTTATAATGATGCGATAAGTATATTATTATTAAAGAAAATTTTCATAAAAACTCTGCAGGCCGGAACATCATTGCCAGTAGAAAATGAAAAAGAACGACTACCAAAGTAAAAGGGATTGCAGTGCAAGCATCAGACGACAAAAAAACCTCATCACTTAACCATAAATCAGAAGCATGGTCTGGCCGCTTTGACGAGCCAGTGGCGGAGCTGGTGAAACGCTATACCGCCTCGGTCGATTTTGATAAACGGTTAGCGCGTGTTGATATTCAAGGCTCTATTGCCCATGCGCGTATGCTGGGTGCACAACAGATTATCAGTTTGCAAGATGTGGCCGCTATTGAACAAGGCTTGGGTGAGATTCTGCAAGAAATCGAAGCGGGTAGCTTTGAATGGCTGTTGGATTTGGAAGATGTGCACCTGAATATTGAAAAACGGTTGACCGATAAGATTGGCGATGCAGGTAAGCGCTTACATACTGGCAGAAGTAGAAACGATCAGGTGGCGACAGATGTGCGCTTGTGGTTACGTGCCACTGTAGACGATGTACTGAGTGGCATCAAAGCGCTGCAATTATCCATCATAGACCTAGCGGAACAGCACGCAGATACCATCATGCCCGGCTTTACGCATTTGCAAGTGGCGCAGCCGGTGACGTTTGGTCATCACCTTATGGCGTATTTTGAAATGCTCAAACGCGACGCTGAACGTTTTGCCGATGCGCGTAAACGCATCAATCGCTTACCGTTGGGCGCTGCGGCATTGGCTGGCACCAGCTATCCTATTGATCGTAACATGGTGGCCGCTTCACTTGGTTTTGATGGCGTGTGTGCCAATTCATTAGACGCAGTGTCTGACCGTGATTTTGCCATTGAATTTAGTGCAGCAGCTTCTGTGCTGATGATGCATTTGTCACGTTTCTCAGAAGAGTTGGTGTTATGGAGCTCACCACGCTTTGCCTTTATTGATATCGCAGACCGTTTTTGCACAGGTTCATCTATCATGCCGCAAAAGAAAAACCCTGATGTGCCGGAGTTAGTGCGCGGTAAAACTGGCCGTGTATTTGGACACTTGATGGGCTTGCTCACGCTGATGAAAGGCCAGCCATTGGCCTACAATAAAGACAACCAAGAAGACAAAGAGCCGCTATTTGATACAGCCGATACCATTGTCGTCACGCTGCAGATTTATGCAGATATGATGCGCGGTATTCGTGTCAATGCAGACAATATGCGACAAGCCGCGCTAGAAGGCTTTGCTACAGCCACTGATTTAGCGGATTATCTAGTGAAAAAAGGCATGCCATTTAGAGATGCGCATGAAGTGGTGGCGCTGGCAGTAAAGCATGGGGTGAATACGCAGCAAGATTTGGCCGATATGGCGCTGACGGAGTTACAACAATTTAGCAAAATGATTACAGAAGATGTATATTCTGTTTTAACATTAGAAGGTTCGGTGGCAAGCCGTCATCATGTGGGGGGCACTGCACCCGCACAGGTCCGCAGTGCCATACAGCAAGCAAGGGCAGCACTCAAATAAAAAAGATAGGCTTGAGTTTAAAGGGAAACTGGGCATTACCTTGTGTAGTGTTGTGCCTACTTTGCCCTTTTGCTTTAGCGCAATCTGCAGATTTACCCATTGAAACCAAACTCGATACGCTAGCAGAATCAGCACTCAGCACTAGCGCAGCGGAGTCAACGTCTCCCCCCGAAGTACCTGAAAATATACCTGCGCAAACAGAAGACGGCCAATTGCTTTGGCCGATGATGCCACATGAGACTTTAGCGCAATTGGCCAAGACGTTTTATCCGGATAGCCCGATTCTAGAGCAGCGATTTATCCAGAAGACCATTCGTTTAACTAAGGCGTTGGGGGTCGCGCTATTGCCAGATACGCCATTTAAACGCGTGCAAGTGATTGCGATTCCGGATGAGAAAGAAGTGCGTGCGATGACGCACCGTATCAAAAAAATGGAAGAAATCACGCATGCACAAAGTCAGCTTAAATTAAGTTATCAGCTGAAGTTAAGCGACCAACTCAAAAAAATTATTCCACCTGCACCCAAGCCAAGCAAAACCATTCCACACCATCCACAAGCACAGGCTAAACCTGTTTTGATTAAGCCGACATTGCCTGCGCCGGATACGCCTTCGCATTGGGTGCGTATGTGGCAACAAACACAATCAACGGTGTCATCATGGGTAGTGACGGCCAAGACCTATTGGATGGTAGAAACCCCTAGCTGGATGCAACAATTGCATCATCCTCAATGGCGCAATGGCTTGTATCTCACGCTGTTGTTACTCATGGGGCTTGGGCTCTGGCGTTTACAAAAGCATTATATGTGTCGGCAGATTGCACTTTTGAATACCATCACGACAACTTTGGAAGATGCTGACTCAGATGCGCCATCGGAAACTGCGGCAGCAGAAGTACAGAATGCAGCAGTGTCCATGCTCACGCCATATCATCAGCACACACATGAAGAAGATAGATCCGCGGCTGCTTAGTGCCAATACTTAGCTTACTAATGCTTAGCTATCCGGCTAATCGTCCAGAAAAATTTCCAGTAAATTATTGAGAAAGCGGCGCCCTTTTAGCGTAGGTGCTATGCGTGATGATTGATGCGTGACTAGCCCTTGCTGAATAGCATCCGCGAGTGGTTTTTCAATGCTGATCAGTGGTAAGCCCGTGCGTTGTTGAAATAAGTCTGTGGCAAATCCATCATGTAGCCTCAGCGTGTTCATCATAAACTCAAACCCCAGTGCCTCTTGTTCAATCACCCATTCTTGGTCAACCGCTTTGCCCTGTGGCACAAATTCCATATAGCGTTTGGGGTGTTTGTGGCGCGCTTGGCGAATCAGCTTGTCATGAAAACTCAGCTTGGAATGTGCGCCTGCGCCAATGCCTAAATAATCACCAAACGTCCAATAGTTTAGGTTGTGTTTGCACTGCATGCCAGGCTTAGAAAAAGCAGAGGTCTCGTAGTTAACATAGCCCTGTTGCGCCAAATACTGCTCAATCTCTTCTTGCATAGTGGCGCTGGTGTCATCGTCCGGCAGGCTAGGTGGGGTGCGGTGGAACGGGGTATTGGGCTCTAAGGTTAAGTGATAAAACGATAGGTGTGCCGGGTTGAGTGCGCAGGCCATTTTTGCATCACTCAACGCGTCTTCCAGTGTTTGTTCTGGCAAGGCGTACATCACATCTAGGTTTACACGCTCAAACGTTTCTATGGCCAGAGCCGCGGCCGCTTGTGCTTGTGCCGTGTCGTGAATGCGCCCCAGCGCCTTCAGGTAGCGATCATCAAAACTTTGAATACCCAGTGAAACACGGTTGACCCCTGCATCTCTGTAGGCCTGAAAATGCGCAGTATCAACTGTGCCAGGGTTGGCCTCCAGTGTAATTTCTGCGCCGTACTCTAGCGGTGTGAGCATACGTACATGACTTAGAATTCTGTCGATGGACTCGCCCGAAAATAGGCTGGGCGTACCACCACCAAAAAATACGCTGTGAATTTTTCGTCCCCAAATCAAAGGCGTGGCTTGCTCCAAATCTTGAATCAATGCATCCACATAGGCTGCTTCTGGAATCTCTTGTTTGGCCTCGTGCGAATTAAAATCACAATACGGACATTTACGCACGCACCAAGGAATGTGGATATAGAGAGATAGCGGTGGCGGGTTGCTCAGGCCGCTTAACGTCACATTGCCTTGTAGCGGCGCAGCACTCAAACTATTGGCAGGGTAGATTGGAATCATGCGGGTATTTTAACGGAATGTGTTCACTATCACGTGTCGTTTTTATTGGCTATTACGCAAAGATGGAATAAGTCGCCGCAACAAAAAATGTATTTTCAAGCCATTTCCTCTAGTACCTGCAAAAACGCATCTCCATATTTCTGCAGTTTCGCCTGACCTATCCCGCTAATTTGCCCCATTTCATTTAAGGCTTGGGGTTTGCGGTTATGAATTTCCAACAAGGTACTGTCGTGGAAAATCACATACGGTGGCACGCCTTGTTCTTTTGCCAGTTCTAACCGCTTGGCTTTGAGCGCTTGCCAAAGTGGGTCGTCGCTAGCGCCTGCAAATGCTTCTTTGGTGCGGGCGCTGCGTTCGGCTTTACTCATGCGTTTTTCTGGTTCGGCATCACGGCGTAGCCAGACTTCTTGTTCGCCTTTTAGCACTGGCCGTGCGGCTTCAGTCAGTTTTAAGCCGCCGTAGGCAACCATATCGGCTTCCAGCAATCCAGATGCAATCAATTGGCGATACACACCGCTCCATTGGGCTTGATTGAGGGGTTTTCCTATGCCGAAGGTGCTCACTTTATCGTGATTAAAACGTTCGACTTGTGGTGTGACTTTCCCTGTAAGCACATCAATTAAATGGCCGACGCCGAATCTTTGCCCGG
The DNA here is from genome assembly GCA_000525025.1 of Methylophilaceae bacterium 11. Taxonomy (GTDB): domain Bacteria; phylum Pseudomonadota; class Gammaproteobacteria; order Burkholderiales; family Methylophilaceae; genus Methylophilus. Next base: position 70,118 of record JCKJ01000001.1, read on the forward strand.
TGCGGTACACACAGGAGAGTGCCATCTGTGCAACTTGTGTCGCTTGCCAGGTTTCTACCGGATGCAGGCAGTTATCGCATTGGTCGCAGGCGCCGGGGTGGCTTTCGCCAAAGTAGCGCAAAATGGTTTGGTGACGGCAAGCGGTGGATTCGCAATAGCCGAGCAAGGCATCTAGTTTTAAGCGTTCCAGCCGTTTACGTTCTTCAGAGGCTTCGCCGCTATCCAACATCTGCCGCATGGAGACGACATCACCCATGCCGTACACCATCCAAGCGTTTGCAGGCAAGCCATCACGGCCAGAGCGGCCCGTTTCCTGATAATAACCTTCCATACTTTTGGGCAGATCTAAATGCGCAACAAAGCGCACATTGGGTTTATCGATGCCCATACCAAATGCGATGGTCGCCACCATAATGATGCCTTCTTCACGCAGAAAGCGGCGCTGATTGTGCTCACGCATTGGTGCAGGCAGACCAGCGTGATAGGGCAATGCAGACCAGCCTTTTTCGACCAAGAAGGCTGCTGTTTCTTCCACTTTTTTGCGTGATAAACAATAAATAATGCCAGCATCGTCAGGGTGTTCGCGCTCTAGGAATGCTTGCAATTGCTGGCGTGCATTGTGTTTGATACCAACATGGTAGCGAATATTCGGGCGGTCAAAACTGGAGACAAACTGGCGTGCGTTTTCGAGATTGAGCTGGCTGATAATCTCGGCGCGTGTCGGTGCATCCGCAGTCGCAGTCAATGCGATGCGTGGTACGTCGGGAAAGCGCTCATGCAATACAGTGAGCTGACGATACTCCGGCCGGAAGTCATGCCCCCATTGCGATACGCAATGCGCTTCGTCAATGGCAAACAGCGCCAAGCCGACATGCTGGTGGATTTCATCAAGCAGACTTAAAAAGCTGCCAAGCATCAAGCGCTCGGGGGCGACATACAATAGTTTAATTTCACCACTGACCACCTCGCGAGTAATGCGGGCATTGTCTTCTGCGCTTAAACTGGAATTTAGAAAAGCAGCGTTGACACCAAGTTGCTGCAAAGCCTCAACTTGGTTTTGCATCAAAGCAATTAAGGGTGAGACAACGATTGCTAGACCTTCACGGGCCAAGGCCGGAATCTGGTAGCAGAGCGATTTGCCGCCACCCGTAGGCATGAGTACCAGCGCATCGTATCCGACAATTACATGCTCAACGATGGCTTGCTGCTGGTGGCGAAACTGGGTATAACCAAAAACTTGCTGAAGGATATGTTGCGGCGAGAGGTTTGCCATGCTTTAGATGAACAGTCCGACCAGCCTAGATTTTGTTGTATGGGTTAATGAGGCTATCCACCAGCGCATGTAATGCTTCACGCATTTGTGCTTCGCTGACTTCCATCAACAAGCCGTCTTCAAACGCATCTTGCGTGATTTGCTTAATTTCATCAAAATTTTCGGTCATGACTTTGACTTTTTCTGTGCATGAGACGACCGAGCTATCATCACGCAGCCAAATGGGCCATGCTTTACTCATCATTGAGCCTTTCTAACTTTTGTAACAACTTGGACATGGCGTGTCCGCGGTGGCTGATTCTGCTTTTAATCTCTAAAGGTAGTTCAGCAACTGTTTTACCTGTTTTCGCATCCAAGAATAACGGGTCATAGCCAAAGCCATCATGACCACGATACTCTTTTAAAATTTCTCCAACCCATTGTCCTTCAGCAATCAAAGGTTCTGGATCTTGCGCATAGCGCACCAGCACCATCACACAATAAAAGTGGGCGTTACGGTGAGGTGTGTCACCTAATACAGCGAGCAATTTTTGATTGTTCTTTTCGTCTGATTTGGGCTCGCCAGCATAGCGTGCGGAGAGCACGCCTGGCGCACCCTGCAAGCTATCCACACACAAACCAGAGTCATCGGCCAATGCTGGCAAGCCAGTATGTTGACTGGCATGGCGCGCTTTGGCCAGCGCGTTTTCTATAAATGTGCAGTAAGGCTCATCGCATTCAGGTACGTTGAGGGCAGACTGCGGAATGACCTCCAGCGCAAGTGGCGCCAGCAGGTGCTGGATTTCCCGCAGCTTGCCTGCGTTACCCGTGGCAATCACCAGCTCTTTAAATGGTAGGGCCATTATGCGCTCAATGCTGCGTGCTGTTTCGCAGTCAATTGTTGAATACCTTCTGCCGCCAGATCTAACATCGCATTCATGGTGTCGCGGCTGAATGGCTCACCTTCAGCCGTGCCTTGAATTTCCACAAAGCCGCCGCTACCGGTCATCACCACGTTCATGTCGGTATCGCAATCCGAGTCTTCAATATAGTCCAAATCTAGTACCGGTGTACCTTGATACACGCCGACTGAAATGGCGGCAACTGTATCGGTGAGTGGCGAGCTGGTAATCAGCCCTTTTTCTAAGAGTTGATTAATGGCATCTTGCAAGGCGACAAATGCACCGGTAATACTGGCAGTGCGGGTGCCGCCATCAGCTTGAATCACATCACAGTCAAAGTGGATGGTACGCTCACCGAGTTTCTCCAAGTCAATCACCGCGCGTAAGCTGCGGCCAATCAAGCGTTGAATCTCTTGTGTACGTCCAGATTGCTTGCCTTTAGCAGCCTCTCTATCCATGCGGCTGCCGGTAGAGCGTGGCAACATGCCATATTCTGCGGTCACCCAGCCTTGGTTTTTCCCCTTTAAAAATCCAGGGACTTTTTCTTCCACACTGGCGGTGCAGATTACGTGCGTATCGCCAAATTTGACGAGTACAGAGCCTTCGGCATGTTTGGTGTAATGACGGATAATTTCTACGGTTCTTAAAGCGTTATTGGCGCGTTGGCTTGGTCTCATGGCTTGCTCACAACTTAAAAGGTTTTAGGTTTGGTTAGTGCTGCTTGAATCTCAGCAATGGTTTTTTCAATCTCATCATCGGTTAAATCGTCCGGCGGTGCGCCCGGTAATTTGGCTGGACGGGTAGTGGGGTTCATAATCGTGGTGGTTTGATCCAGTGGCATGGTAATGGTGGAAACCGCTTGTGGATTCTGCTGACGGTCACCCCACTGTAAGCCAATCACACTCATGTTGTCACCGGTTTGGTCACTGTTCTTTTCTGCCATGTCTAACAAATGCACGACTGTTTCATCGATGACGCCGGAGATTAAAATGTTTTTGATTTCGCGGTCATCAATCTCGTTCCAAATACCATCTGTACACAACATAATGATATCGCCATCCATCATCTCGTGGCGGTCGGCCAAATCAATTTGAGGGATGTTATCTCCCCCTAAGCAATTATAGATTTTGTTGCGGTAAGGATGCGTCGCCATTTCTTCTTTACTAATCAATCCTTTACGGTACATGGATTGCACAATCGAGTGGTCTTCTGTTCTGAATAATAAATGACCGTCTCTAAAATGATACAAGCGTGAATCGCCCACGTGTGCGCAATACAAGGTATTGCGTTGAATAATCGCCGCCACGATCGTGGTGCGTGGCGATTCAATCAAATCATCCATTTGCCGTTTGTTTTCGATCATGTCATGGACTTGCTGAATATGGTCGGTCAGAAATTTGGCCGGGCTAGGCAATGTTGGCAGGGCTAAGCGCTGAAATGCTTCGGTCAGTGTTTTGACCGCGAGTTGTGCCGCCACCTCACCATGGCGATGTCCACCCATGCCATCGGCCAATACCATCAACAGCGCGTCTTTACTGTAAGAGTACGCTAAGCGATCTTGATTGTAGGCGCGTGGGCCTTGTCGGCTGCTTTGATAGATGGTGAATTTCATAATGGGGTATTCAGTACTTTTTTAATCTTGTTAACAATACTATTTTTGGGGCCGTCTTGCGCCGGGCTCAAGGCCATGATTTTCTTTTGTAGTGAAAACACACTTTGTGGCCTTGCCAAAAAGTCCATCTTCAAGCATTCATCAATCAACTCCAAAAGCTCGGGTGAGTAAATATTGTTGCCTAGCGATTTAGCGGGTTCTAAATTGTCTTTGGTCGCCCGTAAATTAGATGCTTGCGGCGTGGCGCGATACAAACAAGCGTACATGCTAGCGCCAATACTATAAATATCACTCCACGGGCCTAAATTCTGACGGGTGTAATATTGTTCCGGCGGCGCGAATCCAGGGGTGTAACTCAATGGAATGTTCGACTTGCTCTCAGACAGGGTTTGTCTGGCCGAGCCAAAATCCAACAGCACAGGCGAACCATCCAAACGAATATAAATGTTCGCAGGCTTAATATCCAAGTGCAGTAGCTTGTGCGTATGTACTTCTCGCAGGCCATTGAGCAACTCGGCAAACACACGGCGCACAAAGTTCTCAGAGATAGGCGCTTCATGCGCCAAAATGTATTCTTGCAACGATTTACCACGCTCATATTTCATGACCATGTACACCGTATTGTTGGCTCTGAAAAAATTGAGTACGCGGACAATGTTTTTATGGTCAATTTTAGCGAGCGATAAGCCTTCCTCAAAAAAGCTTTTTAATCCTTGCTTAAACACTGCGGAGTCACCGTGGTCATCTAATTGTACCGTCGCACCTTTATCACGTAAGGCCAACCCAGTCGGCATGTACTCTTTAATAGCCACTACTTTTTTGTTAGGGTCGTGTGCTAAATATACAAAGCTAAACCCACCAGAGCTCAGCACTTTGGTAATGGTGTAATCGTGTAATTTAAAGCCTATGTCGAGCGCTTGGTTTTTGTTGGTGACAGCCATTAAAAATGATCTTTTACCCAAACGGTTGAAGGTGTGGCTTTATTTTCTCATATTAACAGGTGCATTTGATACAATTGTTGAAGATTAGACGAGAGTAACCCCTATGATTTTAAGCATGACTGGCTATGCATCGCATGAGCTGAATACCCAATATGGTGTGTTGATGATCGAATTAAGGTCGGTCAATCACCGTTATTTAGAACTGCAATTAAAGCTAGATGACCACCTAAGAGTGTTTGAAACCAGTGTGCGTGAGCAGATGCAAGCCAAGCTGGGGCGCGGCAAAGTAGACTGTCGCATCCATTTAAAGCAGGAGAATCTCACCACACAATTTGCGGCCATTAACCATCAGGCGATTCAGCAAATTGCTGAAAGCTTGCAAGCCGCTTCACAATATTTTAGCGCGGTGCAACCGGTCGATGTGCTAGAGATTTTACGTATTCCTGGCGTGACGCAATCGGCCAAGGCTGACCATGACGTATTAGAGACGACGATTAAATCGACGCTGAGTGACGTGTTGGATGCACTGATTCACGCGCGGCAGCGTGAGGGCGAAAAACTAAAAGACGTCATATTGGCACGCCTGTCAGAAATTAACGCCTTGGTGATTCAGGTGAAACCTATGCTGCCAGTCTTGATTCAAACCTATCAGGACAAGCTCACCCATAAACTTAAAGAAGCACTAGTGGGCGATGACGAACGTGTGCGACAAGAGATTGTATTGTATGCGCAGCGTATTGATGTGGATGAAGAGCTTTCTCGGTTGGATGCGCATATCCATGAAGTGAGCCATATCCTTGCCAAAGGTGGCGCTGTGGGCAAAAAGTTGGATTTCTTGATGCAGGAAATGAACCGGGAAGCCAATACGCTGGGGGCAAAATCTGTTGCGATTGAAACCACGCAAATCTCAATGCAGCTTAAGGTGCTGATTGAGCAAATGCGTGAGCAAATTCAAAACATTGAGTAGATGCCTACTTTCTGTGCGTGATGGCTTTGGTGGTTGAATCAAAAGCGCAAGGCTGCACTTTTTTAGTGCGTTCTCAAACAGTGTAGACTTTGCGTATTTGTAAGATGCTGATTTAATTGATTTTTTAAATTGGTATGCAGTTTGCTTTTAATCGTATTATTAACGAAAGAATAAAAGCATGGCACACTCCGTCGAACAGTTTTTTGATGAAATGCAAGCCAATGTAGGTGATGTACGCAGTATTTACAAAGCCTATCAAAATTGGTTGAAAAATGTACCTACACAGCAATTGGCGGCTAAGCGAGCGGAAGCTGAGTTATTGTTTCGCCGTGTGGGCATCACCTTCAATGTGTATGGTGAGGCGGATGGCGCGGAGCGTTTGATCCCGTTTGATGTGATTCCACGCTTAATTTCGAGCAAAGAATGGGCGCATTTGTCTGCCGGGGTCGTGCAGCGCGTGCGTGCGCTCAATATGTTCTTGCATGATATCTATCACAAGCAAGAAATCATTCAAGCCGGCATCGTGCCGTATACCATTTTAAGTAATCCGCAATATCGTCCAGAGATGTTTGGTGTGGATGTGCCGAATCAGATTTACGCGCATATTGCTGGGGTGGATCTGGTGCGCACCAGTGAATCGCAATTTTACGTGTTAGAAGACAACTTGCGTACGCCTTCAGGTGTCTCGTATATGTTAGAAAACCGCAAAATGATGATGCGGCTGTTCCCGGATTTATTCCGGCAATATTCTGTTGCGCCAGTTGAGCATTACCCCCAAGTCCTACTCAATAATCTACGCTCTGTTGCACAATCTGGCGTGCAAGATCCAACCATTGTGTTGCTGTCTCCCGGTGCTTATAACAGCGCCTATTTTGAGCATGCGTTTTTAGCGCAGCAAATGGGGATCGAGCTGGTAGAAGGCCAAGATTTATTTGTGCGCAATAATGCGGTGTATATGCGCACCACGCAAGGCCCAAGGCGGGTAGATGTGATTTACCGTCGTATTGATGATGATTTTATCGATCCGCTCGTATTTAAACCAGACTCTATGTTGGGTGTGCCGGGCTTGCTGTCGGTGTATCGTAATGGCGGCGTGACCTTGGCCAATGCCGTGGGGACAGGCGCGGCCGATGATAAAGCTACCTATATCTACGTGCCCGCCATGATTAAATTCTACTTGGGCGAAGAGCCGATTCTGCAAAATGTGCCCACTTACGAGCTAAGCAAAGAAGATGATTTGACGTATGTATTAGACCATTTGGACGAGCTGGTGGTGAAGGAAGTGCAAGGCTCTGGTGGTTATGGCATGTTGGTTGGCCCTGCAGCAACCAAGCAAGAGTTGGCTGAGTTCAAACTACGTATTCTATCCAAGCCTTCCAGCTATATTGCGCAGCCTACACTGGCGCTTTCTACCTGCCCAACGTTGGTAGAAAAAGGCATTGCGCCACGCCATGTAGATTTAAGGCCTTTTGTGCTATCCGGCAAAACCGTCAGTGTGGTGCCAGGTGGCTTATGCCGCGTGGCATTAAAAGAAGGCTCGCTGGTGGTCAATTCATCACAAGGTGGTGGCACCAAAGACACTTGGGTGTTAGAGCGTGACGACACGCAGCCTGAAAAAGTCGCGCAATCGAATAAACAAGTAATGAAAGAAGAAGTGGCATGTTAAGTCGCACAGCAGATCACCTTTATTGGATGGCGCGTTATATTGAGCGCGCAGAAAATACGGCGCGTGTATTGGATGTGACCTACAACATGTCGCTGGTGCCCACGGCGACCGGCGACGATGCAGATTTATGGCAAGCCGCGATTGAAATTTCTGGAAACACCGAAGCGTTTGAACGTGATTATGGTCAGGCCAATGCAAAAAATACGATTCAGTATTTGACGATGGACAGTAATAATCCTTCCAGTATTTACAATGCGTTGCGTAGTGCGCGCGAGAATGCACGTGCAGTACGTGTGACCATGACGACCGAAACTTGGGAAAATATCAATGCGCTGTGGCTGGAGTTTGATCAGTTTTTGCGCAAAGATTTAACCGTAGAAGGGTTAAGCGAGTTTTGTGACTGGGTAAAAGCCAGATCGCACCTATTTAGAGGTGTGTGCTTTGGCACCATGTTGCGTGACGAAGCCTTTAGCTTTGTGCGTTTGGGTACCTTTATTGAGCGTGCCGATAATACGGCGCGCTTGCTCAATATTAAGTACGATTTCCTCATGCCGGTGCAATACCAAATGGGCGGTGCGGTAGATTATTACGAATGGAGCGCAGTGCTGCGTTCGGTCTCTGCCTTCCAAGCCTATCAAAAAATCTATAGTGATGCGATTGATCCGCTACGTGTGTCCGAGCTGCTGGTACTAAGGCACGATATGCCGCGCTCGCTACATGCTTGTTACGATGAGATTATGCCGATTATCGAGCAGGTGGCGGCTAATCGCCAAGGTGAGACCAGACGCTTGGCAGGCGAGCTGCATGCCAAGTTACATTATGGCAAAATGCAGGACATCTTTAAGCATGGCTTGCATGAGTTTTTAGAGAGCTTTATTCATTCTAACCATGTATTGGGCGAAGAAATTCAACGTAGTTTCTTGAGCGCAACCGTTTAATAGGTGTAGAGTAGCAAGCATTATGCGCCTTAATATTCAGCACCAAACACAATATGTGTACAGCGAAATGGTCACTTACACTATTCAACAATTACGTCTCACGCCACAAAATGGCTTTGGTCAGCATGTGCGGCATTGGGATATCAAAGTCAATGGCCAGTTGCATGAGGTGCAAGATACCTTTGGCAATATCGCACACACATTAGTCATCGATAATCCGCATCACGAGTTGTACATTTCCGTATCGGGTGAAGTGGAAACTGGTGTGGGTGATGTAAGCCAGCATGAGGCATTGCCGATGCCTATTTACCTGCGTGAAACAGAGCTCACAGCGCCCAGTGTAGGCATTACTGAATTTGCACACGCATTCAAAGCGAAGCCGCTTGAAGAAATGATGCATGCCTTGCGTGACAAAATGCAATATCTGAAAGGTGCCACACAGGTAGACACCACGGCAGCGCAAGCTTTTGCGCTAGGCCAAGGTGTATGCCAAGATCATGCCCATGTATTTATTGCTTGCTGTCGTAGCTTAGGTTATCCGGCGCGCTATGTCAGTGGCTATTTGTTTACAGAAGACGGCAGTTTGATGCAAACCCATGCGTGGGCAGATGTGTGGTTGGATGATCGTTGGCAAAGCTTGGATGTCTCTAATGGTTGCGTTACCAATGAAACGCATATTCGGCTGGCCGTTGGATTGGATTATCGCGGCGCTAGCCCAGTAAGCGGCATGCGTATTGGTGGTGGAGAAGAGGGGATGGCCACCAGCGTTATCGTCAACCAGAATGGCGGACAGTTGCTGCAACACCAAAAAGTCAGCACAGCCACCTTGTTACAGCAAGCACAACAAGCACAACAAGCACAGCAATAGCTTCCAAAACTAACTTTTCTTTAGCAGTTTCATGCTGCTTTCGGACTATATTTTTTCAAACCTCTGCCATATGCAAAGCGTAATTTGGCTGCGTTAGATTACTGTTCTAACCACTACATCGCCAAATTAAAGGAAAAATCATGCCCCAATCATCGTTTAAGTTAAAAGTACTTGCCGGCCTGCTGTTGGCCTTCGCAGGTAGCGCCTCTGCCACCACCTACACCAATGTGCCATCTGGCGCCAACGCCAATCTACCATTTGCTTACTTTGGTAATGCAGCTAACCCTAGCGGCGATTCGCCGATGGTAGGTCAAGTGTTTGCTCTGACGCTAGATAGCCTGTTGTCATCCTTCAACTTCTATGCAGTCGGTAACACGTCAGCAACTTTTCAGCTGAATGTTGCGCAGTGGAACCCTAGCACAAACGCACAGAACCAAGCAGTCAATACAGTAGGTAGCAACCTGTTGCCTAGTACCTTTACAGCTGTTGATACCTATAATTCGACTGGTAATTACACCACCATCTCGTTTGACAATCTAGGCTTGAACCTCAACGCCAACACTAAGTACATTGCCTATCTGACCAGTAGCGATTCAACCGTGACAGGTGTTCAACTGTCACGCACCCAGACCGCGCAAGATGTTTCTGGCTTTGGTCTTGGTCATGCCTACCTGAGCACCATTCCTGGTCAAGGCTGGCAGCTTCCATTTAACGGCAACGGCTTCCTTAGTCTGCAATACACGGCAGTGACGGCTGTGGTGCCAGAGCCAGAAACCTATGCGATGTTATTTGCTGGTTTAGCGTTGGTTGGTGCAGCAGTTAAGCGCCGCAATGCTGCGTAACTTTAATCATCGCTTGATGTAAGAAACGACGGGGGCTTATGTCCCCGTTTTTGTGTGAAATAGCCATCTTCACTAGCGTGTGGTTCTCTGTCTAAATGCGGTAGATGGCGCTTTGCCTAACTGCGCACGGCTGTTGTAATGATGATGAACGCTGATGCAATGTCTTTTGGATTGATTTGTCTCACTAAACGCTTAAGCTCAATCCCATCTTTCATAAAAATCAACGTTGGCCAAAGTTTAACGGAGAATGTCCTGCCAAGTTTGCGACCCTTGCCGTCTTCAATCTTGATATGGTGAATGTCAGGGTGCAATTTAAGTGCAGATGCAATCATGCTTTGTGCTGCTTGGCAGTGCTCGCACCACTCAGCTCCAAATTCCAGCATCACAGCACCTGTGAATTGATGGATTTCTTCGCGTGTAAGCTCTGATGTATGTTGAATGCTCATCTGCTTTATAGGCCTAAATAGACTGTTGATTCACACGTTTACTAAGCAACTCAGCTGACTCTTTGCGTTCACTGTATCGGTCAACCAGCAAGCTAGAAATATCTCGTGTTAATAACGTAAATTTAACAAGCTCTTCCATCACATCAACCACTCGGTCATAGTATGCAGATGGTTTCATTCTGCCATCTTCATTAAATTCTTGAAAAGCTTTGGCGATAGATGACTGGTTTGGGATGGTAATCATCCGCATCCAACGCCCTAATATTCGCATTTGATTGACTGCGTTGAATGATTGAGAGCCGCCTGAAACCTCCATGACAGCAAGTGTCTTGCCCTGTGTTGGTCGAATTGCCCCCATGGTTAAGGGTATCCAATCAATTTGCGCCTTCATGATGCCCGTCATTGCACCATGTCTTTCTGGTGAGGACCACACCATCCCTTCAGACCATAGCGTTAGTTCTCGTAATTCCTGTACTTTAGGGTGGGTCTCTGGCGCATCATCAGGCAATGGCAAGCCATGCGGGTCAAATATCCTGACCTCACCACCTAATGCTTCCAGCAATCTAGCAGCTTCAAGTATCAGTAATTTACTGTAAGCACGTTCTCGTAAAGAGCCGTACAACAATAAAAAACGAGGCGCATGCGTAGATGTAACGTAATTGGTAAGGGTCGAAAGGTGCGTTCGGCTTAGTAGTGCACTGTCAAGGTTTGGCAAGCTGGCAACTGTTTCCATTTACCTAATCTCACCAATTGCATTGAGTTGAGCTTGAATGGCATTTTTATCTTCAAATGCTGCTGCTGGTAATTTCGTAAATGCTTCAATACGTTTACGTAGTATTGAATAAGCCAATTCAAATGCAGCATCAATTTCAGCATCGGTCCCTGTTGCTTTTGCAGGATCTTCAACACCCCAATGCGCTCTTATCACTTTGCCTAAATAAGCCGGGCAAGTTTCTCCCGCGGCATTACTACAAACAGTAATCACAATGTCGGGTGTTACTGGTAGATTATCCCAAGACTTACTAACATAGCCTGCGGTTGCAATGCCTTTGGACGCTAGCAAAGCAATGGAATTTGGATGCACATATCCAGCCGGCTGGCTACCTGCACTCATGGCTTTCATGCCACTAGGTGCTAATGCATTAAATGTCGCTTCGGCTATGATGGAACGGCAAGAGTTGCCCGTACATAAAAATAATATGTTCATTCATTGCTCTCAAAAATCAATTAGTTTCATACCAATGTTTACTACGATTGACGATAGATACCACAGACAGCATTACAGGCACTTCGATCAGCACACCGACAACAGTGGCAAGCGCTGCACCTGAGTTAAATCCAAATAATGCAATTGCGGTGGCTACCGCTAGCTCAAAGAAATTTGAAGCACCTATTAATGCTGATGGTCCCGCTACGCAATGCGCTACTTTGAGTTGCTTATTTAACCAATAAGCCAGCATTGAATTGAAGTACACCTGAATAGTGATTGGAATTGCTAGAAGTCCAATAATGATAGGCTGAGCCAATATTTGCTCACCTTGAAATGCAAACAATAGAACTAATGTAATGAGCAATGCTGAGAGTGAGATTGGGTGTAAGTGTTTTAACAAGTTGTCCAATGTACTCGGACCTCTGGATAGTAACAACTTACGTAATGCCTGACTCATTGCTACGGGCACAATAATATACAAAAATACGGATAAAAATAGCGTAGCCCAAGGCACTGTGATACTTGATAAGCCAAGCAGCAAGGCTACTAATGGAGCAAATGCAAACAACATGATGGCATCATTAATTGCCACTTGAGAGAGCGTAAATTTAGGTTCACCACCACATAGGCCGCTCCATACAAACACCATCGCAGTACATGGTGCCGCGGCTAGTAGAATCAATCCTGCAACGTAACTGTCAATCTGTTCTACAGGTAACAAGCCAGCAAATAAATGGCGTATAAATATCCAAGCAAGTAATGCCATAGAGAATGGCTTCACCACCCAGTTGATAAACAGCGTTACTCCTATCCCTTTGCGATGTGTTAGGACTTCCTTCATTGCACTAAAGTCAATGTTAAGTAGCATCGGAATAATCATCAGCCATATCAGCACTGCTACTGGAAAATTTACTTCTGCAAACTTTATGTTGCCTACTGACTGGAAGAAACTTGGAAAGACTTTGCCTAATGCGATGCCCACTACAATACAGCCAAGCACCCACCAAGTAAGATTTCGTTCAAAAGTACCCATTGTTGGTGTGGTGATTTGCAATTCGCCTGACGCTATTACTTTATCCATAGTCTTTCCTACGCAGTTGGTTTGCATGTAGATAAAGGGGCGCATTCTTTTGTCCCCGCACAACAATTCTCAGTGAGATAAGCTAGCAAGCCATTCATAGCCTCATAGTTTGCTGAGTAATAAATGTAGCGACTTACTTGGCGTGAATGGATCAATCCGGCATGACTTAATTCTTTAAGATGGAATGAAAGCGTGCTGGCTGGGATTTGAAGTGTTTCGCCAATATTTCCAGCAGACAGGCCTTCTGGCCCTGCCTGAACAAGTAGTCTGAATATCTCTAAACGCGCCTCTTGGGCGATGGATGAAAGTTGCATTACTGCTGATTTAATATTCATATAATCTATATTTCCATAAATATGGAAATATAGTCAAGTGATATATTGCATTACGCGAAAAAACGTTTGGCCGATTGCTGAAGCCTGAAAAGATAATTGGAACGTAGGGTTGCTCTCAAGGCAGGTCTCCACTTAAGACATATTACGGCTAGGCATAATGGTTGGTCCCGCATTCGTTAATTTTGGTGATGCAATACGCTTTTTTCTGCCGCAGCGCATGCCTAATGGTATGATTTCACCATTCATAAAATTGAGTTTTCCATGACTTATTGTGTCGGATTATTATTAGAGCAGGGCTTGTTATTTGCCTCTGATACGCGCACCAATGCGGGTGTAGACCAAGTAGCCATTGCGCCCAAAATGCATGTGTTTGAACAAGCCGGCAAGCGTGTAATTGTGCTGTTAACTGCTGGAAACTTAGCTATTACCCAATCTGTGGTCAACCTGCTGACGGCACAACTTAAATCCAAAAGTAAATCGGCAAAGCACCTGTATAACGTAGACAGCATGTTTGATGTGGCGGGTTTAGTGGGCGATGCCATGCGTACCGTGCATGAGCGTGACGGTGACCATTTACAAAAGCATGGCATAGAGTTTAGTGCTAGCGTGTTGGTGGGTGGGCAAATTGAAGGGGAGCGTCCACGCTTATTTAATGTATACGCCGCCGGCAATTTTATTGAGACCTGTAGCGAAACGCCTTATTTCCAGATTGGTGAAACCAAGTACGGCAAGCCGATTATTGACCGCGTGGTGAAACATAACAGCGAGATGATGGACGCAGTGAAGTGTGTACTCATTTCGTTTGACTCTACCATCCGCAGTAATATTTCCGTGAGCGCACCGATTGATTTAATGATTTATCGTACCGATAGCCTGCATGCCGATTGTAAAAAACGGATCACCGAGCAAGACCCTTATTACGCAACAGTACGCAAAGGTTGGGGCGAAGGGTTAAAATCCGTATTTTCTGCATTACCTAGTCCGGATTGGTGTTAAACAATGTCACAAGGCAATTTATTTATTATTACCGCTGCTTCTGGCGCAGGCAAAACTAGCTTGGTGAAAGCCTTGCTGGCAAAAGATGCACAGATTAAGCTTTCCATCTCCCATACCACGCGTTTACCTAGGCCGCTAGAGCAGCAAGGGATACATTATCATTTTGTAGAGGATGCTACTTTCTTGACCATGCTGGAGAATGGTGAGTTTCTGGAATCAGCGCATGTGCATGGCGCACGGTACGGCACTTCGCAAGCTGGTGTTGATGTGGCGCTGGCGTCTGGCCATGACGTGATTTTGGAAATTGACTGGCAAGGCGCTGCGCAAGTGCGTGAGATTTACCCAAGCGCCATCAGTATTTTTATACTGCCACCTTCAGTGGAAACCTTAGCAGAGCGTTTAAATAACCGCGGGCAAGACAGTGCGGAGGTAATTGCCAAGCGCGTGGTGGCGGCGCGTGAGGAGATGCGTCACTTAGTCGAGTTTGATTATGTTACAATCAACGATGATTTTGATGTGGCACTGCACGACTTACTGGCGATAGTGCGCACGCAACGACTAAAAATGACAGCGCAAGTCACGCGCTATCAAGCATTAATTCAAAAACTCACCTAAACTTACCCTGAGTTTAGGGTGGCTAACGTACATTTCTAAGAGGTTACATTATGGCGCGTATTACAGTAGATGATTGTTTAGATAAAATTCCAAACCGCTTTCAATTGACATTGGTGGCAGCTTACCGTGCACGCCAATTGGCCAATGGCTCTGATCCATTTGTGCATGGTTCTGCGCAAAAAGACAAGCCGACTGTATTGGCTTTGCGTGAAATTGCAGCAGGTAAAGTGGGTGTGGAAATCTTAAATCGCGGTCATTCGTAATTTAAGCATGTAGCCTATGGTCACCACCGCTAATTATCTTAAGGCGGAATCTCCAAAACGCAAATCTGACACCCTATTAGACGTGCCGGATTTGCTTCCTGCAGACACCGAGCACTCCCCGCTTACCGTTCTGCTCAAGCAGTACCTGACTCAAGACGAAATTGAACAAGTGTGGGCGGCATATCGCTATGCCGATAACGCACACCAAGGACAAACCCGTAAGACGGGTGAGCCTTATATTACGCACCCGGTTTCAGTCGCATGCATTCTTGCTAAATTACACTTAGATATCCCCACTTTGCTGGCGGCTTTGCTGCATGATGTCGTAGAAGATACGGGTGTAGTGAGTGCTGAAATTGGCGAAGTATTTGGCAAGCAAGTGGCGGATTTGGTAGATGGTTTAACCAAGCTCGATAAAGTCGAGCTACAAACCGCAACGCAGGCGCAGGCCGAAAACTTCCGTAAGATGTTGTTGGCCATGAGCCAAGACGTGCGTGTAATTTTGGTGAAACTGGCAGACCGTTTGCACAATATGCAGACGCTGGATGCAATGAAGCCTGAAAAGCAAAAGCGAATCGCGCGCGAAACCTTAGATATTTACGCGCCAATTGCTAACCGCTTAGGCTTGAATCCAATCTATCAAGAGCTGGAAGATCTAAGTTTTAAATACCTATACCCTACGCGATATCATGTGATTAACAAGGCTGTTAAGGCAGCGCGTGGTAATCGTAAAGAAGTCATCACCAAGATTTTAAACGCGATTGAAGATCAGTTAAAAGAAGCAAAATTAGAATCGGATGTGATTGGCCGAGAAAAGCATATTTACAGTATTTATAAGAAGATGACGGGTAAAACCGTAAAATTGTCGCAAGTTAATGACATTTACGGATTTAGGATTATTGTAAAAGACACCGCCTCTTGTTATCTAGCATTGGGTGCTTTGCATGCGTTATATAAACCGATTCCCGGTAGATTCAAAGACTATATTGCACTTCCTAAGGTCAATGGTTACCAATCGCTACATACAACTTTGTTTGGGCCGTTTGGTACACCGATTGAAGTGCAGATCCGCAGTGAAGAAATGCATAACATCGCCGATGCCGGTGTGGCGGCACATTGGCTATACAAAACAACCGATGCGCATTTGACCAAACTGCAACAGCAAACACATCAATGGTTGCAGCGGTTGGTAGAGATTCAAACCGAGAGTGAAGACAGCTACGAGTTTTTGGAGCATTTTAAAGTCGATCTGTTTCCAGATGAAGTCTATGTGTTCACACCTAAAGGCAAAATTTTGGCCTTGCCCAGAGGCTCCAGCGCGGTGGACTTTGCCTATGCTGTGCACTCCGATGTCGGGAATAGCTGCGTTGCGGTAAAAATCAATAATGAGCTGGCGCCACTGAGGACCGAAATGCGCAATGGTGACAATGTGGAAATCATTACCGCGCCTTTAGCCAAACCTAACCCTGCTTGGTTGAACTATGTGGTGACAGGCAAAGCGCGTTCCCATATCCGCCATTATTTAAAGACGATTAAAGTGGAAGAGTCCGCGCATTTGGGCGAACGTATGCTCAATATAGCTTTGCGCGCACTGCATGTAGAGCCTAGTGAAGTGACCGATAAGCACTGGCAAAAAGTGATGCGTGACTATGGTGTGCAAACCAAAGCGGCTATTTTGACGGACATTGGCTTGGGCAAGCGTGTTGGTTTGATGGTGGCGCACCAGTTGCTTTCCAACAATAGTGAAGGCGCCGATACAGAAAAAGAAAAAACCAGCAAACCATTAGACACGATTACCATTCGCGGCACCGAAGGTATGGCAGTGCAATTTGCGCAATGCTGCCGACCGATTCCGGGTGACCCGATTTTAGGCTTTATCAATAAAGACAAGGGGCTGGTCATTCATACGCACGATTGTCCGGCTATCCGCAAATTCAAGTTGGATCCAGACAAATGGCTGGATGTGGATTGGGATGCTGACAATAAAAAACTGTTCAAAGTGAACCTGCGCATTGCGGTAGCCAATCAGCGCGGTATGCTTGCAAAAATCGCCACGACCATTGCCAATGCAGAATCCAATATTGATAACGTCAGCGTGGAAGAGTCAGATGGCAGTCAATATACCAATGTCAATTTCACTGTGCAGGTGCACAATCGTGTTCATTTAGCAGAATTAATCCGTAATTTGCGTAAGATTCCTGATGTGGTGCGTATTAATCGCGTTAAAGGAAATCACGCCGAGCAAAAAATCTAGTGTATTCAGTTGTCTTCATTTTCAACACATCACTTATTAGCTGAGCAAAAAGGATTTACCCCTGCGTTGGTCAGCCATTTGGCCAAAATAGGTGTGCGTACCTTGCATGACCTGATTTTGCATTTGCCGTTGCGCTATATTGACGAAACCCGCATTACGGCAATACGTGATTTACGTTTGGGTGATGAGACGCAGGTACAGGGCGAGATTGTGCATGCAGAAGTCACGTACAAGCCACGCAAAGCATTGATTGCACGCTTGCAAGATGAAAGTGGGCAGCTCACGTTACGCTTTTTGCATTTTTATCCCAGCCAAATCACGCAGCTTAAAGAAGGTGCAAAACTGCGCATTTATGGCGAAGTGCGCCACGGATTTTTTGGTTACGAGATGGTGCATCCGCAATGCAAAGCGTGGCGCGAGGATACACCCATCAATGCAGTATTAACGCCGGTTTACCCCACTACCGCAGGTTTATCGCAAGCGCATATTCGTAAAGCGGTAATGCTCGCTTTGCAGCGCGATCTTCTATTTGAAACGCTACCGGCGTCCATCTATGCCGAGCATCGCTTGCCTAGTTTTGCCGAAAGCATACGCACCTTACATCAACCCAGTCCAGATATTTCACTGGAGGCATTACTGGCACGCCGCTTGCCTGCGTGGCGTCGATTGGCGTTTGATGAGTTGCTGGCGCAGCAACTTTCCATGCGCAAACATCACGCAAAAAGACGTAGTTTGGATGCACCCAGTGTCGCTGCATCCGTGAAGTGGGTGCCAGCACTGCTCAAGCATTTGGCGTTTCAGCTTACTGCAGCACAACAAAAAGTCACTGCGGAAATCGCGCACGATTTAGCACAACCGTACCCTATGCAGCGATTGCTACAAGGCGATGTGGGTAGCGGCAAAACCATTGTGGCATGTATTGCGGCACTACAAGCCATTGAACATGATTGGCAAGTGGCCTTGATGGCGCCGACAGAAATTCTGGCGGAACAGCACTATAAAAAATTTATGCAATGGCTAGTGCCGCTGCATATACACATTGCTTGGTTGACCGGCAGCCAAAGCAAAAAAGAGCGCGCACAAGCGCTGGATAGCATCGCCAGTGGCCAAGCGCAGCTGGTGATTGGCACACATGCCTTGTTTCAAGAGGCCGTCGTATTTAAACGTCTGGGCCTGGCCATTATTGATGAGCAGCACCGCTTTGGCGTGCAGCAGCGCTTGGCTTTGCGCCAAAAAGGGCAGCCTGAGCCACACCAGTTAATGATGTCAGCCACACCTATTCCGCGCACACTATCGATGAGCTACTACGCAGACTTAGATGTATCGGTGATTGATGAGTTGCCACCGGGCCGTACACCCATTGTCACTAAGCTAGTCTCTGATCAACGGCGAGACGAAATCTTACAGCGCGTGCGTGACGCTTGCCAGACTGGGCATCAGGCGTATTGGGTGTGCCCGCTGATTGAAGAATCAGAAGCGCTACAATTGCAAACCGCTAACGATACCTATGCTTACATGCAGGCGCAATTTCCTGAACTGAACATAGGCTTGGTGCATGGCCGCATGAAATCCGCTGAAAAACAGGCGGTCATGGAAGCCTTTAGCCAACACCAAACCCAGCTATTGGTTGCAACGACGGTGATTGAGGTGGGCGTGGATGTACCCAACGCAAGCCTGATGGTGATAGAGCATGCAGAGCGTTTTGGGCTCAGTCAATTGCATCAGTTGCGCGGTCGGGTAGGGCGCGGCGCTGCCAAAAGTACCTGTATCTTGCTGTATCAGGCTAAGTTATCGGAGGCTGCGCGTGAACGTTTAAAAGTCATGTATGAGTATACGGATGGCTTTTTGATTGCACAGGCCGATTTACAATTGCGTGGGCCGGGTGAGTTTTTAGGTACGCGCCAAAGTGGTGTGCCCATGTTAAAAATCGCCGATATTAACCGTGATGAAGATTTATTGATGGCGGCTAAAGCAACTGCAGAGCAATTATTAGTACAGGCGCCGCAAGCGGTAGACGCACATTTGGCGCGGTGGATGTACCAAGTTGATGAGCTGGTGAAAGTATGACGGGCTGTGTATTAAACCATCACCACAATACAATGTGATAAACGGCTATGCCATAATCTGCAGCTTGAATAAGCAGTCACTTTGAAAATAATCTTAACTTGAAAATATACCCGCATACCGTGAATCAAAGGCAACGTTGGTTACATAAACCGTTTGCTTGCCGTCGGGATCATGCCTGGCTGATCAATCACGATTCGCTGACTGCGCGCTTACAACAACGCTATGTGCAGTTTTCCGTACAAACGCAGTCCATGCGTTTGGCGCGCGCCATGCAAGATGAAATTCAGTTGCTTGGGCTCAAGCCGCATCAATTGGCGACTGTGCGTGAGGTCAGATTAATCGGCAATCAGCAGGCAGTGGTGTTTGCACATAGCGTGATTCCGAGAAAAGCGTTGAGAGGGCAATGGCATCGACTTGCTCGCCTAGGTAATCAGCCTTTGGGCGCGCTATTGTTTGCCAATCCGCAAGTAAAACGCACGCCGTTACGTTATAAAAAGCTGACACAGCAACATCAGCTATACCAAAAAGCGGTGGCGCACCTTAATCATGCGCCCACTTACCTTTGGGCAAGGCGCTCTGTATTTTACTTAAATTGCGCTAGCATCCATCGTGCTAGTATCTTAGTCACAGAGGTCTTTTTACCGCAACTTTATGAATAAACAAACGCTGATGTTGAAGTTGGATGCTTATGAGCGCTTGATGCGCTTAGATAAGCCAATTGGTATTTTATTGTTATTGTGGCCCACGTTATGGGCATTACTCATAGCGGGGCGTGGCTATCCAACTCTTTCTATCGTACTTATTTTTGTGACAGGGACTGTGCTGATGCGCAGTGCCGGCTGTGTTTTAAATGACATGGCTGATCGCCGCTACGATGGATTGGTGGAGCGTACCAAATTGCGTCCATTAGCCACGCAAGAGGTGAGTGTAAAAGAAGCGGCTTGGCTGGCACTAGGGCTGTGTCTAATCGCCTTTATACTCGTGTGTTTTCTAAATCGGCAAACCGTGTTGCTTTCTGTCGCCGCTTTATTTTTAGCCGCTACCTATCCACTCACCAAGCGTTTTTTGGCGATTCCACAAGCGTACCTTGGCGTTGCTTTTGGCTTTGGTATTCCCATGGCGTTTGCAGCCATAAATGATTATGTGCCGCCACTGGCCTGGCAACTGCTGCTTGCTAATGTATTTTGGGCGATTGCCTACGATACAGCGTATGCCATGGTGGATCGTGAAGATGATCTAAAGATTGGCATTCGTTCTTCCGCGATATTTTTTGGGTGCTACGATGTGCTGGCGATCATGGTTTGCTTTGCGGCCATGCTAGGCATATTGATTTATGTCGGCATGTTTATGCGGTTCGGGCTGTTCTACTACGCAGGTTTGCTGCTGGCGTTATTACTGATGATGCATCAATACTGGCTCATTAAAAAACGCCTTAAGGCAGATTGCTTTAAGGCGTTTTTGTGGAATGGCTGGATAGGTGGGGCAATTACGTTGGGCTTGTGGTTAGACTTGGTCTTCTACAAAGCCTCACACCTACTATTTTAGTTGCGTGCAAGATCCAATAATTCAAATTCGAAGTGCTCTTCGTTTGCAATTTCCACATTGTCTTTGCTTGTTTCTAGCGCAAGTTGTTTGAATGCTTCTGAGGTTTCGATTTCAGGTAAGTTAATGGTCATGGTTTTTTCCTTTTTCTGTCTACGTGATGTTTTTTCTTCATGCAGTGAAATAACCTCTGCAAGTTTGACTTCTTCTTCTGCAATTTCGCGCAATAGCACAAGCTCTTCAAATACAGGTTTATCAAAGCCAGCACGTGGCTCTAAGCGTGTGTTGTAAATCAGTTCATCTAAGAACACCAAGGCTTTTTCTGTGCCCCAGAGTTTTTGCAACTCTTTAGAAATGCGCTCAAAAGACTCTAGGCTGTTACTGTCAGCAAGCGGTCTTGAAAAGTCTTCAAGCTGCACGTTAAAGTGTTTTTTGCATTCGGTAGCGGCAACTTCAAACTCTTTTTGCATACCTTCTTTGGCCAGTAAATCTAATAAGAATAACCAGGTGGAAGCTGAGTCTTTCGGTGTTTCGATTAAATGGTTTTGCAACAACTCAATAGCTAAATGGATGCGGCCGTGTGAAATCAATAACTCGGCATCTTCGGTAATGTGCGTTTCTTCCTGAATGATTTCAGGCATGGCTTGGCTTGGATAAGTGCTATTAAAAAGCGGTGCATTACCCATGTCAGATAGTTCTTCTTGCGGTTTGGCGGAAGCGACAGAAGTTTGTGGCTCAAATGATTCATCTAGGCCAAATGTAAGATTGCTTTCGGCGGCATGCTGCTCGGCTTGCAAGCTTACCCATAAGGCTTGTTCATTTTCTGCGCGCGCAACAGCATTTCTTCTTCTTAACCAGTCTACAAAAAAGTAGCCAGTGGCCAATAAGCCGCCGCCTAAACAAAAGGAAAGCATGCGCAATACATCATTTTGTTGTTTAAGTGTAGTGAGCTCAGCTTGTGTGTTGGTGTTGGCTTGTTTAAGGCTGGCGTTTTGTGCGTACAAGCTATTTAATTGCTTGTCTAAATGCGCCAAGCGGTTGTTCATCACGGTGACTTCATCGGCAAATTCTGCTTGTTCAGAATATGCCTGTGGGTTGGTTTCACGGCTGGTGTTGATACGTTTATCAAATGCCAATTTCATAGGCACATTGGCAAGTTCCCTAAAGTTGACATCGCCACTGGAAATAGACAATCTTGGTTTTGATTCCACAGGTGCAGCAACGCTGGATTTAGGGGTGTTGTAAACAACCTGTGCATTGTGTGCTGCGTTGTTGCTTGCGCCCGCAGCAACAGAATCCACGTTTGGTGCTTTTACTTGTTTTGTGGCTGAGGCTTGGCGTTTGCTTTTGCGTGCTGTTTTGACAGTGGCTGCGTTTGTACTCAATGTACTTGCTGTTTCAGTTTCGGCCTCACTAAAGCTGCTTTGTACGCCGTTGTGGCTTATGGTCATTTCGCCATTAGTGTCGGTGTCTACATTAGAGATAGTGCTGGCCGGATCAATCAATAATTGATATTGGCGTGTAAATATAGCATCGCAGTGGCCTACCACAGTCAATGAAGCAATCGGTTCCAATACCGCTTTGTTAGAGGTCAAAGACAGAATGCCAGTTTCATCGGAGGTACGATTGAGCTTGAAATTGACGTTGCTGATGGCATTGGTGTCGTCGCTCGCAATTGAAAAGCAGCGCTCATCCATTTTTTTGTCTAGCCCGCTCACCTTAATATTAGCTAGTAAGGGCTGGCCTAAATAAGACTTCACTTGAATATCGCTCAGGCCAATCGCTTTAGAATGCAACGAGTAACCGGTGCCCATCAAGGCAATGGCGATAATGATTGCTTTTCTAAGTTTTAAATTGTTATCCATATCCACCTCTTCATCACAATTGATGAAAACTTCGTCATCATTGTCTGTAGTATAATGTACTCAACCAAGTTGATAATTTTATTAAATATTAAAAATCAATAACTTACGTATTTCTCTGCGTCGTTGTTAACTGCTTTTGGTTATATATAAGCAATCGGCATGCCAATATGTGTAATGTGTGTGGTAGACGGCAAAAAAATACTTTCTTAAAATAAGCAACTCGGCGTTGACAAGCGTTAAGGCAAAAGCATATAATCCGCCCTCTTGAATTTATAAGCTATGATTTGGTAGTTATAAAAAATGAAAACATTTTCAGCAAAAACACATGAAGTACAACGTGATTGGTTTGTCATCGACGGCACCGATTTAGTATTGGGTCGTTTGGCGAGTGCTATTGCACACCGTTTACGTGGTAAACATAAAACAATTTACACGCCGCACGTAGATACAGGTGACTACATTGTTGTCATCAATGCGGACAAAATCAAAGTGACTGGTGCAAAAGCGACTGATAAAGAATATCATCGTCACTCTGGTTACCCAGGTGGTATCAGCACCACTACTTTCTCTAAAATGCAAGACCGTTTCCCAGGCCGCGCATTAGAAAAAGCAGTAAAAGGCATGTTGCCAAAAGGCCCATTGGGTTATGCCATGATCAAAAAAATGAAAGTTTATGCTGGCGACAAGCATGAACATGCTGCGCAACAACCGCAAGCATTGACTATCTAAGGATTGCAAAATGATTGGTAAATATAACTACGGTACAGGTCGTCGCAAAAGTTCAGTGGCACGTGTATTCTTAAAATCTGGCAAAGGCAATATCATTGTGAATGATAAGCCTGTAGATGAATATTTCTCACGCGTGACTTCACGTATGATTTTGCGTCAACCATTAGAGTTGACGAACAACACAGCTAGCTTTGATATCATGGTGAATGTGGTTGGCGGCGGTGAGTCTGGTCAAGCCGGTGCAGTGCGTCATGGTATTACTCGCGCTTTGATCGATTACGATGCTGCATTGAAAAGCGCATTGTCACACGCAGGTTTCGTCACACGTGATGCACGTGAAGTAGAGCGTAAAAAAGTGGGCTTACGCAAAGCGCGTCGTCGTAAACAATTCTCTAAACGTTAATTGCTTACTACGCTTCATTGAGCGTCTAAGTACAAAAAAAGGTCGCGCTAGCGGCCTTTTTCATTTAAGGTTTCATTTTTAGGGCAAGCACTTATTCATGACACAACAAGTTAAAGTCGGCATTGTAGGTGGCACAGGGTATACCGGTGTGGAGCTTTTGCGTTTGCTAGCAGTGCATCCGCATGTTGAGCTCACGGTGATTACCTCACGTGGCGATGCAGGAACATTGGTAGCGGATATGTTTCCAAATCTGCGGGGATATGTAGATTTGGCGTTTAGCGATCCGGCTACTGCCAATCTGGCTGCCTGTGATGTGGTGTTTTTTGCAACGCCACATGGTGTTGCTATGAGCCAAGCGCAAGCCTTGGTGGCTGCTGGTGTCAAAGTGATTGATTTGGCGGCAGACTTTAGATTGCAAGACACTGCCGTGTTTGAGCGGTGGTACAAAATGCCGCATAGCTGTCCAGAGATTTTACATAATGCCGTCTATGGCTTACCAGAGCTCTTCCGCACACAGATTAAGCAAGCGCAAGTCATCGGTAATCCAGGCTGTTATCCGACCACGGTATTGTTAGGCTTAGCGCCTTTGCTAGAAAAAGGACTGATTGATTTCTCAGCCCCCATCATTGCAGATGCTAAATCGGGCGTATCCGGTGCAGGCCGTAAGGCCGAAGTTGCAACGCTGTTCTCTGAGTCTAGTGACAATATGAAGGCGTATGGTGTTGCTGGACATCGCCATCACCCGGAAATCGAGGCGCAATTAACGCAGTTGGCACATCAGTCACTGCAATTTATTTTTGTGCCACATTTGATTCCAATGATACGGGGCATGTTGTCGACGCTGTATGTCAAGCTGTCGGCAGCCGCGCAAGACGTGGATTTGCAAAGATTGTATGAAACACGTTATGCGGATGAGTATTTTGTGGATGTGTTGCCAGCTGGGAAACTTCCGGAAACACGTTCGGTCAGAGGAGCAAACCATTTGCGCATTGCCTTGCAGCGTCAGAGTGCAGACTATCTCACATTGGTAGTAGTACAAGATAACTTGGTGAAAGGCGCAGCCGGCCAAGCTGTGCAAAATATGAACATTATGATGGGGTTGGATGAGAAAACAGGCTTACAGGTATTGCCCTTACTCCCCTAATACACTGGCATGAAACCGATACGACGTAAATTTCGCAGTAACTTTGGCTTAACCGCTAAGCAAGTAGCAGTGCGTTCACGTCGTCCCTGGTATTTTCAGTGGCTGTCTGCGTTTATATTCATGTGTTTAGGGGTCGGTTTGGCATTTTGGGCGCTGCACGATAGCGAAAGAGAAACGATTCGTGTACGTTTACAGCAAACAACACTTGAAAATAAAGACCTGCAGACCAAACTAATAGGGGCGCAGCGTGAGTTACAGGTGGAGCTTGCGACAAATAATAACCTTGCAAAAGAGCTAGCAACCGTTCAAGATGAGAACTTGAAGGTCAAAGAAGAGTTGGTGTTTTATAAAAACATGCTGAGTAGAAGAACTGGCAAATAACCAACGTCATGCAGTTTCAATACCGAAGCGTTTTGTAAGGATTGGCAATGTTTTTCAAAAAAAGTAATAAGATTGATAGCAGAATCGATACATTAATCGGCGCGGATACGCGTGTAGAAGGCAATATTTATTTTAGCGGTGGCCTGCGTATTGATGGCGCAGTGTACGGCAATGTAGCAGAGCCAGTGGATTCGCCCAGCACCTTGATTTTAAGTGAACATGGGCGTGTAGAAGGCGCGGTTGCTGCAGCAAAAATTGTATTAAATGGTAAGGTGGTCGGCCCGGTCAAAGCTGGACAATTTATAGAATTGCAGTCGAAGGCACGTATTACGGGTGATTTGCATTACAAATCACTGGAAATGCATACCGGCGCAGTGATTGAAGGTCGCTTGATTTACATTGGTGAAGAGTCCGTAGACTCCGCGGTGTAGCTGGCGGCGCAAGAAATAAAATTTAAGTATTAAATCGTCGAACGTTTGCATGGGGCGGTCGTCGAACACATTATTGTAAGCAACTCAGGCACGAAAAAGGAGCGCACATGAATACAGTTGCAGAATTATCTACAGAGAGTTTGGCCAACATTGAGATGCCAGCACCATTGGTGTTTACCGACAATGCGGCAAAAAAAGTAAAAGAACTGATTGAAGAAGAAGGTACGCCAGATTTGAAGCTGCGCGTATTTGTCAGTGGCGGTGGTTGCTCAGGCTTCCAGTACGGTTTCACTTTTGAAGAGGAAGTGAACGAAGATGATACGCAAGTGCAAAAAGACGCGGTCACCTTACTGATTGACCCAATGAGCTTACAGTATCTCATGGGTGCGGAAATTGATTACCAAGATAGTTTGCAAGGTTCACAGTTTGTGATTCGTAACCCGAATGCACAAACGACCTGCGGCTGTGGGTCTTCATTTTCAGTGTAAGGTATGTAGTTGCACACAACTAAAGCCAAGCATATTGCTTGGCTTTTTTATTGGCTGTAGTAGATGGTAAAGAGCATATGAAAAAACTAGTGATGGTGATTTTTTTGGTCTTATTGGCCTGTGCGGAAAAGCATCCGCCGCAACCTGCAATAGCGCAGGGGGCAACGGTATTGATTCTGGGCGATAGCTTGAGCTATGGCACAGGGGCAAAGCCAGAAGAGGCTTATCCTGAACTATTGGAAAAAGCCACTGGCTGGCATATTGTGAATGCGGGTATTCCTGGCGATACCACCAGCGGCGGCTTACAACGTTTGCCTAACCTGCTGGAGGAGCATCAGCCTAAACTGCTCTTGATTGAATTAGGGGGAAATGATTTATTGCGTCAGGTGCCGACTAAGCAAGTAGAGGAAAACTTGAAATCTATCATCGCACAGGCCAAAACACAGGGTGTGCAAATTGCGTTGGTGGCGATTCCCGAAATCAGTCCTTTGATGGCGGCGGTGGGCAATTTGTCAGACCATCCGCTCTATGCGCGTGTGGCGGAAGAAACCAAGGTGCCTTTAATCACGGACATCTTTTCAGATGTACTGTCCAGGCGTGATCTAAAGGCAGATCAGATACATCCGAATGCACAAGGCTATGTAGAGGTGGCTAAGACGATGCAAGAAGCATTAAAGGCGCTTGGGTTTGTCCGAGCGCCTTAATTAAGTGAATAGGAAGTTGATTGGCTAGCGTTTGTTAATGGGCACAAACTCACGTCTGTGGTCGCCGGTATATAGCTGTCTTGGCCGACCGATTTTGTGTTCCGGGTCTGCGTTCATCTCGCTCCATTGCGCAATCCAGCCTGCGGTACGCGCTAAGGCAAAAATGGCGGTGAACATGCTATTGGGAATGCCCATTGCACGCATGACGATGCCGCTGTAAAAATCTACGTTTGGATACAGTTTGCGTGAAACGAAGTAATCATCCTCCAGCGCAATACGTTCCAACTCCATCGCCAGTTTAAACATTGGGTCATCATGCAGACCTAATTCGTTTAGCACCTCATGACAGGTTTTACGCATGATGGCTGCGCGCGGATCCATATTGCGATAGACGCGATGGCCAAAGCCCATGAGACGGAAGCTGTCGGTTTTATCTTTTGCACGTTTGATAAACTCACCAATACGGCTAACATCACCCATCTCCTCTAGCATTTTAAGCGTGGCTTCGTTAGCGCCGCCGTGGGCTGGCCCCCACAGTGATGCAATGCCTGCGGAGATGCTGGCAAACGGGTTGGCACCGCTAGAGCCTACCAAGCGCACTGTGCTGGTAGAAGCGTTTTGCTCGTGGTCGGCATGTAAGATCAGGATTTTCTCAAATGCCTTAGCCAATACTGGGTTGGGCTCGTATTCTTCACACGGCGTTGCAAACATCATATGCATAAAGTTTTCTGCATAATTGAGTTTGTTTTTTGGGTACATAAACGGTTGACCCAAGTTGTACTTATAACTCCAAGCAGCAATGGTCGGTACCTTGGCCAATAAACGGTAGGCTGAAATTTCGCGATGCTGCGGGTTATATACATCCATTGCATCAAAATAGAACGCTGACATAGAACCGACCACGCCGATCATGACTGCCATAGGGTGTGCGTCGCGCCTGAACCCGCGGAACACATTGCTCAGCTGGTCGTGCAGCATGGTGTGCGTGCCAATCAGTTTGGTGAACTCTTCCCTTTGTGCCGCATTGGGTAACTCACCATGCATCAGCAGATACGAGACTTCTAGAAAATCACAGTGCTCAGCCAATTGCTCAATCGGGTAACCGCGGTAGTAGAGCAGGCCTTGCTCGCCATCAATAAACGTAATATTGGATTGGCAGGCTG
Organism: Methylophilaceae bacterium 11; assembly: GCA_000525025.1. Lineage (GTDB taxonomy): Bacteria > Pseudomonadota > Gammaproteobacteria > Burkholderiales > Methylophilaceae > Methylophilus. The sequence continues at coordinate 98,223 of JCKJ01000001.1, forward strand.
CTGTAGACATAAAGCCAGGGTCGTAGGTAAATACGCCATGCTTGCCTAGCGAGCGAATATCAATGACGTCATTGCCCAAAGTGCCAGACAGCACGGGTAATTCAATCGGGCTGCTTTGGTTGTCAAATGTGATGGTTGCTTTGGTAGGTTTTGTTGCCATAAGTGACTCTTTATTAACGTTTATGATCAATTATACGCAATCGAAAGCTGAAATGTTGATAGAACCGGGCACAAATGCCATTGCATGGCAAAAACTGGCAAATTTATTGCACAATTAGAGTGCGCACTGTTGGTGCATAAGCTCAGGCTGGGTAAATTGCACCCAATACTCTCGGGCCTTTGGCGCCGGTCACGCTAGGCAAGTTACCGGGTTGACCAGTCATGGTTTGTTGCGCTAACCATGCAAAGGCGGCGGCTTCAACCCAATCTACGCCAACATGGAGTGTATCTGTTGTATGCACTGGTGTGTGTTTGAACAAGCCACGTAATGTGTCGACCAGCAAAGTGTTGCGTGCACCACCACCGCACAGATAAATTTCCTCGGTTTGGCTGCAGTGGTCTTGAATCGCTTGGTAAATCGTATGTGCGGTGAACGCAAGCAGGGTGCGTGCAACGTCTTGAGGTGCGTACTGCTCATTGCCCAATTGCGTAGCTAGCCACGCATCGTTGAATAAATCGCGACCGGTGCTTTTTGGTGGCGGTGCTGCAAAGTAAGGGTCGTTCAATAAGGTAGACAGCAGGGCAGGAAGTACTGTCCCAGTTGCGGCCCAAGCACCATCCGCATCATAATTTTTCTGTAGGTGCTGTTTAATCCAAGCATCCATCAGCATATTGCCTGGGCCAGAATCAAAGCCCAATATTTGGGAGTCTTTGGCATTTGCTTTGGGCAGATACGTAATATTGGCAATGCCCCCAATATTCACCAGTGCCCGATTGTAATCAGCTTGGCTAAAAATGGCTTGGTGGAACGCGGGCACCAATGGTGCACCTTGACCGCCCGCCGCAATGTCGCGGCTCCTAAAATCCGCAACCACTGTAATATGGGTGAGCTCCGCCAATAATGCGGCATTGCCGATTTGTAATGTAAATCCCATCTTGCCATCTATCACCGGGCGATGACGGATAGTTTGCCCATGACAGCCAATGGCAGCAATATGATTCGGCTGAAGTTGCTGCTCGGTCAGCAACGCATTCACTGCTTGGGCGTATAAAGTAGCCAAGTCATTGGCCACCATTTGGCTGTACTCTAGCTCGTTATGGCTTGGGGTATGTAATGTTAGTAATGCCGATTTGATCTGTTCTGGATAAGCCAAAAAATGCGTGGCTAAGACCTTGAATTGCTGCGGCCGTGTATCGACTAGACAGACATCTATGCCATCTAGGCTAGTGCCAGACATAATGCCAATATATAGATTAGGTGCGTTCATAGGACTCAATTAATGCGTTAGCTGGGGTGCAGGATAAGCTGCCAGTTGCGCGCGCTGTTTTAATAATGCCAGTTTGGCCATTAATTGTATGCTCTGTGCGTGAAATGCGGTTTTAAAATTTCCATCCATCGGCGCGCTGGTCGGCAAGGTAATTTTCATCGGGTCGCGATGGCTGCCATTCACCAAAAACTCATAATGCAAATGTGGGCCAGTCGCCATACCTGTCATGCCTACGTAGCCAATAATATCACCTTGATTCACAGTGTCCCCTTTGCGAATGGCATCTGAAAAGCGCGATAAATGGCCATATACTGTACTCACGCCATTGGGGTGGCTCAGAACCAATACATTGCCATAACCGCCTTTTCTACCCATAAAAGCCACTATGCCATCACCTGCTGCTTTAACGCGGGTGCCGGTTGGCGCGGCCATGTCAACGCCTTGGTGCGCGCGGATGCGTTGTAATATTGGATGGTAACGCCCTGCGCTGAACGAAGAGCTGATGCGCGTATATTCTAACGGGGAGCGTAAAAATGTTTTGTGCAGACTTTTGCCTTCCGGTGTGTAATAAGCGTATTTGCCGGAGGCGTCGCCGTAATGAATGGCTTGATACGTCTGGCCATTGTTGACAAACTCCACTGCCAACACGTTGCCGGTTTTCATCATTTCGCCGGCATTGTAAAACGCTTCGTAAATCACATGAAAGCGGTCACCCGGACGCAGGTCCTGATAAAAGTCGATTTCGGAAGAAAGAATGTCTGCAATTTGAATGGCAATCTGATCTGGAATACCTGCGTCGTCCGTCGCGCCAAATAAAGTGTCTCGAATCACCGCAGATTTTAATACTTGTTGGCTTTCCAGCAACAGTTTTTTAGTGGCAATCACATAGCCGGTGTTGGTCAGGCCAGCGACCAAGATATTTTCCTCATCTAATTCATACTCTAGATAGAGCAATTTCCCCAGTATGTTCGACTTGATTTCCACAATGTGCCCGGGTAGCAGTTGTGTATTCAACGCATGTGCATCTGGGCTGAGTAACAGAAATTTAATGGCCTCATCATCGCGGATATTCATGCGTCTCAGCAATGTTTGCAGCGTGTCATCTTGCCGCACTTGCTCTAATTGCCAGAACGACTCATTGGTATCCAGCGTTGGGCTGGGTAAAGGCAGGCTTACTTCTTCTGTAATGGTTTTGAGCGTAAGGGCTTGTGTTTCTGCCTGAGGGGCTGCATTGAAGGCCATACATAAAACAATGGCTAACACTGCGCTGATTGCAATCAGCCATTGAAACTTGGTTTTGTGGCGTGAAAATTTGCGTTTAGAAAACATAATGTTTGCGTTAAAATGTGGGCGATGCTTTGTGCAATATGCATTGAATCAACAGATAAACACGTCAAATGATTAGGCGTAGAAAAGCATACTAACAGAAAAAAATGATTATTAAAAAATCAAGGTATGCAAGCTCACATCAACCTGAATATATCGGAATCCGCAGTGAATACAGACATAAACCAAACCTTAGCGATCATCAAACGTGGTGCTGATGAATTGCTGATTGAGCAAGAGCTGATCGAAAAGTTAAAGGCTGGTAAACCGCTCAGGGTAAAGGCTGGCTTTGATCCCACTGCACCGGATTTGCATTTGGGTCACACGGTATTATTGAACAAACTCAGACAGTTTCAAGATCTAGGGCATCAGGTGTTGTTCCTGATTGGCGATTTTACCGGCATGATTGGTGACCCGACTGGCAAAAGTGCGACGCGTCCACCACTCACTAAAGAGCAGGTGGCGGAAAACGCACAATCTTATGCTGAGCAAGTATTCAAGATTTTAGATAAAGACAAAACAGAAATCGTATTTAACTCGGCTTGGCTAAATGATCTGGGCGCGGCGGGTATGTTGAAGTTGGCAGCCAGTCTCACCGTCGCACGCATGCTAGAGCGTGATGATTTCAGTAAGCGTTTTAAAAGCAATCAGCCGATTGCTATCCATGAGTTTATGTATCCTTTATTGCAAGGCTACGATTCAGTCGCGCTTAAAGCGGATGTTGAATTGGGTGGTACCGATCAGAAATTTAACTTGCTGATGGGGCGTGAGCTGCAGAAACAAGCAGGTTTTAGCCAGCAGTGTGTGTTGACCATGCCATTGTTAGAAGGCTTGGATGGCGTGAATAAGATGTCCAAGTCACTAGGTAACTATATTGGTGTGGCCGAGGCGCCTGAAATCATCTTTGCCAAACTCATGTCGGTTTCTGATGTCTTGATGTGGCGTTATATAGAATTGCTGTCGTTTGAATCGCTAGAGACAATTGCGCAATGGAAAGCGCAAGTGGCCGCTGGCGAAAATCCACGCAATATTAAAGTACGTTTTGCGCAGGAAATTGTCACGCGTTTTCATAGTCGAGCGGATGCTGAAAAAGCGTTGGAAGATTTTCAAACACGCGCAAAAGGAGGGGTTCCCGATGAAGTGCCGGAGGTGCGTGTTGATCTGGATGGTGCCAGCGTGGGGATTGCGCAATTGCTAAAAATGGCAGGGTTGGTAGAGAGTACCAGCGAGGCGATACGTGCGATTCAGCAGGGCGGTGTCAAATTGGATAGTGAGAAGGTCACAGATAAAAACTTGCAGATTCAAAAAAACACAACAGTCATTGCGCAGGTGGGTAAGCGTAAGTTTGCAAAAATCGAACTACGTTAATGTGTTAGCTTCATGTACAGTATGACTGGTCATCAGTCATACAATGTAATCAAACGATAGGCATACAGTTTTGCTTTAAGGAAAAGAGATGAGACGTAAAATCGTAGTGGCCAATCGCAAAATGAATGGCAGCTTACCGTCCAATCAAGCTTTTTTAGAAACACTGTTGACTGAAACGCATGACTTTCAACGCGCAGATTATGTGGTGTGTATGCCACATCCCTATTTATTCCAAGCACAGTCAATGCTTCAAGATAGCCATATCCAGTGGGGTGGCCAAAATATGAGCCGCTACTTATCTGGTGCCTACACCGGCTCAGTTTCACCCACCATGCTGACCGAATTCGGATGTACTTATGTCATTATCGGACACTCGGAGCGCCGCCAACGTGGGCATGATACTGATTTATCTACAGGCGAACGTTTTGAAGCTGCGGTGCAGTGCGGCCTAACCCCTATCTTTTGTATGGGTGAGACTTTAGAAGAGTACGAGGATGGCACTACGGACATTGTCACCATTCGCCAGCTCAATGCAGTCATTCATGAAATCGGTATCCAAGGGCTAGCTGGTGGTGTGTTGGCGTATGAACCGGTATGGGCCATCGGCACCGGGCGTGCAGCCACGCCGGAGCATGCGCAAAATGTATTGGGTTTCCTGCGCGGGCATATCGAAATTCTCAATCCGGAAATCGCGCAAAACATACGCATACTATATGGCGGTAGTGTGAACAGCACCAATGCCGCAAAATTATTCGCCATGCCAGACATAGATGGCGCCTTGGTGGGCGGGGCTTCACTCAATACCGAAGAGTTTGTTGGCATTTGCCTAGCAGCCGATAGCGCATCCTCTGCTATCTAATATCTGTAAAGCATGTTCTTCATCTTGTTTACAGACGCACTAATTAGACCTCTATTAATTTAGATATCTGTCAGCTCTATATTCAATTTGTAATTAAATTGTAAAAACTTCGATTAGTGCTTGACCAAAAATCTAGCCTCTGTAAAATGCGCGCCTTCGCTAGCAAAATACCGCAGTGAAGCGCAGCAGGTGGTTGGAAAATGTATCGTATTTATATTAATTTAAAAAAATTCAAAATTAGTATTGACGATAATTAAAAGCCCTGTAGAATGCGCGGCTCGTTAGCAAAACATCGCAGCGATAAGTAGTAAATTGTGTTGCAAGAAATACCGTTTATATTAATTTAAAATTGTTTGAAAATTAGTATTGACGCCGCTGAAAAGCTCTGTATAATGCGCACCTCGTTAACGCAAAGCGCTAACGAGAAGCTGAAAAGCAAACTGTTCTTTAACAAACTGAATGACTGATAAGTGTGGGTGTTTGTGGTGATGGGTTAAGAGACTTCGGTTTCTTAGAGACTCAGAATATAAACGCTTACACTTAAATTTAAGACAAGTATGTACAGGTTACTTTAAGTAGTAACACATACCTTGAAATGAATTTGAGAAATAAAGCAAAGCGAAATAACCACCTCGAAAGAGGTAAACAAGTAATAGTCAGAAATTAAACTGAAGAGTTTGATCCTGGCTCAGATTGAACGCTGGCGGAATGCTTTACACATGCAAGTCGAACGGCAGCACGGGGGCTTGCTCCTGGTGGCGAGTGGCGAACGGGTGAGTAATATATCGGAACGTATCCAATAATGGGGGATAACTAGTCGAAAGATTAGCTAATACCGCATACGCCCTGAGGGGGAAAGCTGGGGATCTTCGGACCTAGCGTTAATGGAGCGGCCGATATCTGATTAGCTAGTAGGTGAGGTAAAGGCTCACCTAGGCTTCGATCAGTAGCTGGTCTGAGAGGACGACCAGCCACACTGGAACTGAGACACGGTCCAGACTCCTACGGGAGGCAGCAGTGGGGAATTTTGGACAATGGGCGCAAGCCTGATCCAGCCATTCCGCGTGAGTGAAGAAGGCCTTCGGGTTGTAAAGCTCTTTCGCAAGGGAAGAAAACTTAGTCTCTAACATAGACTGAGGCTGACGGTACCTTGATAAGAAGCACCGGCTAACTACGTGCCAGCAGCCGCGGTAATACGTAGGGTGCGAGCGTTAATCGGAATTACTGGGCGTAAAGCGTGCGCAGGCGGCCTGATAAGTCAGATGTGAAATCCCCGAGCTCAACTTGGGAACTGCGTTTGAAACTATCAAGCTAGAATATGTCAGAGGGGGGTAGAATTCCACGTGTAGCAGTGAAATGCGTAGAGATGTGGAGGAATACCAATGGCGAAGGCAGCCCCCTGGGATAATATTGACGCTCATGCACGAAAGCGTGGGGAGCAAACAGGATTAGATACCCTGGTAGTCCACGCCCTAAACGATGTCTACTAGTTGTTGGTGGAGTAAAATCCATGAGTAACGCAGCTAACGCGTGAAGTAGACCGCCTGGGGAGTACGGTCGCAAGATTAAAACTCAAAGGAATTGACGGGGGCCCGCACAAGCGGTGGATTATGTGGATTAATTCGATGCAACGCGAAAAACCTTACCTGGCCTTGACATGCCACTAACGAAGCAGAGATGCATTAGGTGCTCGAAAGAGAAAGTGGACACAGGTGCTGCATGGCTGTCGTCAGCTCGTGTCGTGAGATGTTGGGTTAAGTCCCGCAACGAGCGCAACCCTTGCCAATAATTGCCATCATTTAGTTGGGCACTTTATTGGGACTGCCGGTGACAAACCGGAGGAAGGTGGGGATGACGTCAAGTCCTCATGGCCCTTATGGCCAGGGCTTCACACGTAATACAATGGTCGGTACAGAGAGTTGCCAACCCGCGAGGGGGAGCCAATCTCAGAAAGCCGATCGTAGTCCGGATTGCAGGCTGCAACTCGCCTGCATGAAGTCGGAATCGCTAGTAATCGCGGATCAGCATGTCGCGGTGAATACGTTCCCGGGCCTTGTACACACCGCCCGTCACACCATGGGAGTGGGTTTTACCAGAAGTAGGTAGTCTAACCGCAAGGGGGACGCTTACCACGGTAGTATTCATGACTGGGGTGAAGTCGTAACAAGGTAGCCGTATCGGAAGGTGCGGCTGGATCACCTCCTTTCTAGAGCAAAACCTTTTGCTGCAAGCATTCACTCTTATCAGTCATTCAACAGTAGTACAACAAAGATTGGCCACAGGTAATATTAGAAACTACCTTATTGGGTCTGTAGCTCAGCTGGTTAGAGCACCGTCTTGATAAGGCGGGGGTCGTTGGTTCGAGCCCAACCAGACCCACCAGATTCACCTCGTAATATATGGGGGATTAGCTCAGCTGGGAGAGCACCTGCTTTGCAAGCAGGGGGTCGTCGGTTCGATCCCGTCATCCTCCACCAAGCTTTGTTGAGTAGAAATTAGAAGCAAGTATTGCTTAAGGATTGATTTAAACAATACTTGCTTCTGGTTTTTAACTAGACTGTTCTTTAACAAAATGGAAGAAGTAAAGAGAATGCACATTGTGTGATGACAATGTTGTATTCAAATGGGCAATATTATTTTTTAACCGGAGTAATATTGACTGATTGCAAAATCGAACATTTTGCTTGGCATGAGTTTCTGGAATGAAAGTTCTTGAAATAAATGTAAGTGAAATAAAAACCATCTTAATTTGTACAACCTTGCAGATTAAGAAAAGTTGCTTTAGAAAAACTATAACGCATGTCTCATGCATGATGAAATCTGGATTTAAAAAGGGTTTAGGTTTTAACGTTATAGGATCAAGTGAATAAGTGCATATGGTGGATGCCTTGGCGATTACAGGCGATGAAGGACGTGATAGCCTGCGTAAAGGTTCGGGGAGCTGGCAAATAAGCTTTGATCCGGACATATCCGAATGGGGAAACCCACCCGCAAGGGTAACCGCTCCTGAATATATAGGGAGATGGTGGCGAACCGAGTGAACTGAAACATCTAAGTAGCTCGAGGAAAAGAAATCAACCGAGATTCCGTAAGTAGTGGCGAGCGAACATGGAACAGCCTGTTATTTTTAGCACATGCGATAGTAGAACGGAATGGAAAGTCCGGCCATAGAGGGTGATAGCCCCTTATACGAAATCCCGTGTGTGGAACTAGGGTAACGACAAGTAGGGCGGGGCACGAGAAACCTTGTCTGAACATGGGGGGACCATCCTCCAAGGCTAAATACTCGTAATCGACCGATAGTGAACCAGTACCGTGAGGGAAAGGCGAAAAGAACCCCGGGAGGGGAGTGAAATAGATCCTGAAACCGTATGCATACAAACAGTGGGAGCCTCGTAAGGGGTGACTGCGTACCTTTTGTATAATGGGTCAGCGACTTACATTCAGTAGCAAGCTTAACCGATAGGGGAGGCGTAGCGAAAGCGAGTCCGAATAGGGCGTCTAGTTGCTGGGTGTAGACCCGAAACCAAGTGATCTATCCATGGCCAGGATGAAGGTGCCGTAACAGGTACTGGAGGTCCGAACCCACAAATGTTGAAAAATTTGGGGATGAGCTGTGGATAGGGGTGAAAGGCTAAACAAACTTGGAAATAGCTGGTTCTCTCCGAAAACTATTTAGGTAGTGCCTCGTATATCATTCTCGGGGGTAGAGCACTGTTATGGCTAGGGGGTTCATAAGAACTTACCAAACCATTGCAAACTCCGAATACTGAGAAATGCAATTACGGGAGACAGACCATGGGTGCTAACGTCCGTGGTCAAGAGGGAAACAACCCAGACCGACAGCTAAGGTCCCAAATGACGTGCTAAGTGGAAAACGAAGTGGGAAGGCATAGACAGCCAGGATGTTGGCTTAGAAGCAGCCATCATTTAAAGAAAGCGTAATAGCTCACTGGTCGAGTCGTCCTGCGCGGAAGATGTAACGGGGCTAAGCACGTAACCGAAGCTTCGGATACTAGTTTACTAGTATGGTAGGAGAGCGTTCTGTAGGCCTGCGAAGGTGTTCTGTGAGGAATGCTGGAGGTATCAGAAGTGCGAATGCTGACATGAGTAGCGATAAAGGGAGTGAAAAGCTCCCTCGCCGAAAGCCCAAGGTTTCCTGCGCAACGTTCATCGGCGCAGGGTGAGTCGGCCCCTAAGGTGAGGCAGAGATGCGTAGCTGATGGGAAACAGGTTAATATTCCTGTACCTCTATACAATGCGATGTGGGGACGGAGAAGGTTAGGTCAGCCGGGTGTTGGATGTCCCGGTTCAAGCGTGTAGACAGATTCTTTAGGCAAATCCGGAGAGTCAATGTCAAGGCGTGATAACGAGTCTACTTGTAGACGAAGTGATTGATACCATGCTTCCAAGAAAAGCCACTAAGCTTCAGTTGTATAAGACCGTACCGCAAACCGACACAGGTGGGCAGGATGAGAATTCTAAGGCGCTTGAGAGAACCCGGGAGAAGGAACTCGGCAAATTAGCACCGTAACTTCGGGAGAAGGTGCGCCTCGGTAATGTGTAGAGATTTACTCTCGAAGCATGATGAGGTTGCAGTGAAAAGGTGGCTGCGACTGTTTAATAAAAACACAGCACTCTGCAAACACGAAAGTGGACGTATAGGGTGTGACGCCTGCCCGGTGCTGGAAGATTAAATGATGGGGTGCAAGCTCTTGATTGAAGTCCCAGTAAACGGCGGCCGTAACTATAACGGTCCTAAGGTAGCGAAATTCCTTGTCGGGTAAGTTCCGACCCGCACGAATGGCGTAACGATGGCCACACTGTCTCCTCTCGGGACTCAGCGAAGTTGAAATGTTTGTGAAGATGCAATCTACCCGCGGCTAGACGGAAAGACCCCATGAACCTTTACTGTAGCTTTACATTGGACTTTGACAAGATTTGTGTAGGATAGGTGGGAGACGTTGAAGCGGAGTCGCTAGATTTCGTGGAGTCAACCTTGAAATACCACCCTGATGTTGTTGAGGTTCTAACCTAGGTCCATAATCTGGACTGGGGACCGTGTATGGTGGGCAGTTTGACTGGGGCGGTCTCCTCCCAAAGAGTAACGGAGGAGTGCGAAGGTAACCTAGGTACGGTCGGAAATCGTACTGATAGTGCAATGGCATAAGGTTGCTTGACTGCGAGACGGACAGGTCGAGCAGGTGCGAAAGCAGGTCATAGTGATCCGGTGGTTCTGTATGGAAGGGCCATCGCTCAACGGATAAAAGGTACTCTGGGGATAACAGGCTGATTCCTCCCAAGAGTTCATATCGACGGGGGAGTTTGGCACCTCGATGTCGGCTCATCACATCCTGGGGCTGTAGCCGGTCCCAAGGGTATGGCTGTTCGCCATTTAAAGTGGTACGTGAGCTGGGTTTAAAACGTCGTGAGACAGTTTGGTCCCTATCTGCCGTGGGCGCTGCAAGTTTGAGGGGACCTGCTCCTAGTACGAGAGGACCGGAGTGGACACACCGCTGGTGGACCAGTTATCATGCCAATGGTATCGCTGGGTAGCTAAGTGTGGAAGAGATAAACGCTGAAAGCATCTAAGCGTGAAACTCGCCTCAAGATGAGACTTGCCGGGGGTTTAACCCCCCTAAAGGGTCGTTCGAGACCAGGACGTTGATAGGTCAGGTGTGGAAGCGCAGTAATGCGTTAAGCTAACTGATACTAATTGCCCGTGAGGCTTGATCCTATAACCTTAAGACTTGACCAAAAAGTTAAGATTAACGGTTTGTTTTAAAGCACGATATGTAATCATCCCATTTAAATTCTTTACTTCTTCCAATTTGTTAAAGACGCCTCATGAAAATGAGACGGCAACACAGCATTTCTGCTGATGAAAACTCGTAAGAGTCAAAACATCAGTGATACCAGTTATGCTTGGCGGCCATAGCGGTTTGGAACCACCCCTTCCCATCTCGAACAGGGCCGTGAAACGAACCAGCGCCAATGATAGTATGCTCTTCGCATGCGAAAGTAGGTCACCGCCAAGCTATTTATATTGAGTTGCTTAAGCTATATTAGCTTTAAGTAACTCTCAATAAAGCCCTCTTGTGAGGGCTTTATTCGTTTTAGCTACCGTTAATACATGCGATGGAAAGCATTCCAATTGCTTGAATTAATTGGTATAATATGGCAATAATTTGAATGGGCTTTGTGCCCATTTTTTGTTTCTGCTCGTTGCGTAGTAGTACAAATGACAGCTGGAGTAATGATTGATGCAAGACTTGCAAACTTTGATTGAGAAAACAGTGAATCAACTTGGCTTTGAGTTGGTTGATTTGGAAATGTCAAACAGAGGTAAATTGCTGCGGGTGTTCATTGATAAGTTGAACCCAAAAGACAATAAAGACAGCGTGAATATTGACGATTGTGTACTGGTCAGTAATCAGTTGGGCAATGTACTTACCGTTGAGCATGATATTGATTACGATAGGCTGGAAATTTCTTCTGCAGGACTAGACCGTGTGTTGAAGAAGTTAAACGATTTTGTACGATTTACAGGCGAGCGTGTGCAAATTAAGTTGCGCATGGGCGTCAAGGATATGGGGCCTAAAGCCACGGATACGACCTTGCCACGCAAAACATTTTTGGGCATTTTGCGTGGTACGGAAGATGAGTCTGTGCTGTTGGAGTTTGAGGGGCACGTTTACAAGTTAGCTTTAAGTAATATTGATAAAGCCAGATTAAGTCCGGTGTTTGATTAAGTAAGCTTTTGCTTTGAAGCATTTAAGTATAATTTGAGTTGGAGATTGCAATGAGTCGTGAAATTTTATTATTAGTAGACGCCTTAGCTCACGAGAAAAATGTGAGTAAAGAGGTGATTTTTACTGCTTTGGAACTCGCATTAGCCTCTGCAACGAAAAAAAATCACGAAGAGAACGCGGATATTTGTGTGACCATCGATCGTGAAACTGGCGATTATGAGACCTTTAGACGTTGGCAATATGTCGAGTACGACTTATTAGAGAATTCAGCCTATCAATTTGATGAGGAAGATGAGCGCGCAAAAGATCGCAATATTGGCGATTACGTGCAGGTGCCACTTGAGTCGATTTCATTTGGACGCATTGGCGCACAAGCCGCTAAGCAAGTGATTTTACAAAAAGTGCGTGAAGCCGAACGTGAGCAAATTCTGCAAGACTTCTTAGGCCGTGGCGAGAATCTAGTCACGGGCGTTATCAAACGTATGGAAAAAGGTAATGCCATTATCGAAGTAGGCCGTATTGAATGTTTGTTGCCACGTGAGTCGATGATTCCAAAAGAGAATTTACGTGTGGGTGATCGTGTGAGAGCTTATTTGTCACGTGTTGATCGTGGTGGTCGTGGTCCACAACTGGTGTTGTCTCGCGTTGCGCCTGAGTTTTTAAAGCGTCTATTTGAATTGGAAGTGCCAGAGATTGAAGAAGGCTTGCTGGAAATTCGTTCAGCCGCGCGTGACCCTGGATTGCGTTCAAAAATTGCAGTAAAAACCAATGACCAACGTTTAGACCCTGTAGGTACTTGTGTTGGGATGCGTGGATCACGTGTGCAAGCGGTGACTTCTGAGTTGGCGGGTGAACGTGTAGACATCGTCCTGTGGAGTATGGATCCAGCACAGTTTGTCATCAACTCTTTGGCGCCAGCTGAAGTGTCCTCTATTGTGGTGGACGAAGATGTGCACAGTATGGATGTGGTGGTGGATGAAGAGCAATTAGCAGTTGCGATTGGCCGCAATGGTCAAAACGTGCGCTTGGCTTCTGAATTAACCGGCTGGACGTTGAATATTCTGACCGAAGAAGCTGCAGCTAAGAAAAATCAAGACGAATACGCCAGTGTCAGTACCTTGTTTATTGAAAAGCTGGATGTAGATGAAGAGGTGGCCGACATTTTAGTGCAAGAAGGTTTTAGCACGCTGGAAGAAATTGCTTATGTGCCATTGGCTGAGATGGCCGAAATTGATGCGTTTGATGAAGACACCATCAATGAATTGCGTTCACGTGCACGTGCAGCCTTATTGACAGAAGCAATTGCCAAAGAAGAAAAAGTGGAAGAAGCCGCCGAGGATTTATTGGCGATGGAAGGCATGGACGACAAAACGGCGCACTTGCTTGCCTCAAAAGGCGTAGCCACGATGGATGACTTAGCCGAACTCGCAGTGGATGAATTGGTTGAATTGACCGGTATGGAAGAAACCCGTGCAAAAGAACTCATCATGACAGCGCGTGCGCCTTGGTTTAAGTAATCAGGTTTAAATAATCGGCATTGCAATCAAGCATTTGATCGAATAGTAAGTGAAAAAGAATAGTTAAGAGACTGGAGCAGTAAATGGCACAATCAACCGTTGCACAATTCGCCGCAGAGTTAGGGCTGCCAACGACTCTATTATTGGAGCAGCTTAAAAGTGCGGGCGTGAATAAAACAACAGTAGAAGATCGCTTGGATGAGGCGGACAAAACTGCATTGTTGGAATATTTGCGCAAAGAACACGGTGCTGCGCAGACGCCAAAAAGTAAAATCACGCTTACACGCAAACAAAATACAGAAATTAAAAAAACAGATAGCTCAGGCCGTGCGCGCACCATTCAGGTGGAAGTGCGTAAAAAACGCGTGTTAGAGCGCCGTGAAGACGAGGATGAATTGCCAGCGATGGAAGCTGAGCTGCAGACTGAAGTGGTCGAAGTGCCAGCAGAAATCACGCCAGTGGTCGAAGTGGTTGCAGAGCCCGAGGTCATTGCGCCTGCGGTGCAAGAGGCGCCTGTAGTAGAGCCTGTGGCTGTGGTGGTAGAGCCAGCACCAGTAAAAGTAGAGCCGGTTTCGACCACAATCAAAAAACAAGTGCTTTCTCCGGAGCAAATTGCAATCCGCGAGCAAGAGGCAAAACGTCACGCAACTTTACTCGCGTTGCAAGCCGAAGATACGCGTAAAAAACAAGAGTTGGTCCAGCGCCGCGCCGATGAAGAGGCGAAGCGATTGGCCGAAGCTGAAGCAGCGAAAGCAAAAGCAGCCAAATTAAGCGAAGGTACGCTGCATAAACCAGTTGCAAAAGAAGGCGCTAAACCTGAAGCAAAAGAAGCTAAAAAAGGTAAGGGCGGCAACAACAAAGATTGGAATGATGCAGAGAGCAAGAAGCGTGGCTTGAAAACGCGTGGTGATGTGAGTGCGAATCAGGGTTGGCGTACACCTAAGAGCAAGCATAAATCACACAAAGATGATGATCAGCATGCATTTAATGCACCAACCGAGCCTATTATCCATGAAGTGTTAGTGCCAGAAACCATCTCGGTGGCAGATTTAGCGCACAAAATGGCAGTGAAAGCGGCTGAGGTAATTAAAGCCCTCATGAAGATGGGCATGATGGTCACGATTAATCAAGTGCTAGATCAAGAAACGGCCATTATCGTCGTCGAAGAAATGGGTCACAAAGCACAAGCAGCGGCCGCCAATGACCCGGAAACATTCTTAGAAGAGGATGATTCAACTGAAGCTGTATTGGAAGAGCGTCCGCCAGTGGTCACTGTGATGGGTCACGTCGACCATGGTAAAACATCATTGCTGGATTATATTCGCCGTAGCCGTGTCGCTTCTGGCGAGGCCGGCGGGATTACCCAGCATATTGGCGCGTACCATGTGGAAACGCCACGTGGCATGGTCACTTTCTTGGATACGCCAGGCCATGAAGCCTTTACGGCAATGCGTGCTCGTGGTGCCAAAGCCACGGATATTGTGATTTTGGTGGTGTCTGCTGATGATGGCGTGATGCCGCAAACGATTGAAGCGATTCACCATGCCAAAGCCGGTAATGTGCCGATTGTAGTTGCCATTAATAAGGTGGATAAGCCGGAAGCACAGCCTGAGCGCGTGAAGATGGAATTGGTCAATCACGAAGTTGTGCCAGAAGAGTTTGGTGGCGAAGTGATGTTCCGTGAAGTGTCTGCCAAAACAGGTAAGGGTATTGATGAATTGCTAGAAGCTGTGTTGCTACAGGCTGAGGTGTTGGAGCTAAAAGCATCCAAAAATACGCCAGCCAAAGGTTTGGTGATTGAAGGTCGCTTAGATAAAGGGCGTGGTTCTGTCACTACCGTATTGGTGCAATCAGGTATTTTACGCCGCGGCGATATGTTATTGGCTGGTAGTTCTTACGGCCGTGTACGTGCGATGTTAGACGAGACAGGTAACGAGATTAAAGAAGCAGGCCCATCGATTCCAGTCGAAATCCTAGGATTATCTGATGTGCCTAGCGCCGGCGAAGAGGTTATTGTATTGAACGATGAGCGTAAAGCACGCGAGATTGCGCTATTCCGTCAAGGTAAATTCCGCGATGTGAAATTGGCCAAACAGCAGGCGGCCAAGCTTGAAAATATGTTTGAGCAAATGACCGAAGGTGAAGTACAAACGCTGAATATTATTATCAAATCGGATGTACAAGGTTCTTTCGAGGCCTTGTCTACTAGCTTGCAAAAACTCTCTACAAGCGAAGTGCGTGTGAATATCATTCACTCGGGCGTCGGTGCAATTAGCGAGTCCGATGTGAATTTGGCAGCTGCATCTAGTGCTGTATTGATTGGCTTTAACGTCCGTGCCGATGCTGGCGCACGTAAGTTGGTCGAAAATCTTGGTGTGGACGTACGTTATTACAACATTATTTATGAAGCAGTCGATGAAGTGAAAGCTGCTTTAGGTGGTATGTTGGCGCCAGAGCAAAAAGAACAAATGATTGGTACGGTAGAGATTCGTGAGGTATTCCGCATTTCTAAAGTGGGTTCTATTGCTGGCTGTTATGTGCAAGATGGTCTGGTGAAACGTAATTCTAAAGTACGTGTATTGCGCAATAACGTGATTATTCATACTGGCGAACTGGACTCTCTCAAACGCTTTAAAGATGACGTTAAAGAAGTGAAAAATAACTTCGAGTGCGGTTTATCACTGAAAAATTTCAATGACATTGAAGTCGGCGATATCTTGGAAATTTACGAAGTCGTTGAAGTGGCGCGTACACTTTAGGATACGAATCAACAATGGCAAAAGAATTTTCAAGAGCTACCCGCGTTGCAGAACAAATGCAGCGCGAGTTGGCCGATTTGCTTCAATTTGAAGTGAAAGATCCGCGCGTTGGCATGGTGACAATCACGCAAGTGGAGGTCACTGGTGATATGGCCCATGCCAAGATTTTTTACAGTGCCGCAAAAGCGAGTGATAGTACTCAAAAAGGCCTTGAAAAATCAGCAGGGTTTCTACGTACGCAATTAGCCAAACGCATGCTGTTGCGCACAGTGCCACAATTACATTTTGTGTACGATGCCTCTATCGACAACGGCATGAAAATGGCACAGCTGATTAATGAAGCGATTGCTTCGGACAATAAATCCCACTCTTAGCGCGTGCAAGTATCACCCTCTACACCTAAAAAAGCGCAAGTCAAACGCATCAAGCGCCTTGTGGATGGTGTGCTCTTATTGGATAAGCCCCTCGGCTTTTCTTCCAACCAAGCCTTACAAAAAGTGAAATGGCTGTTTCAAGCAGCAAAAGCCGGTCATACCGGCACGTTAGACCCATTGGCAACTGGCGTTTTGCCTATTTGCTTAGGTGAGGCGACAAAGTTTGCACAATACCTGACAGATGCCGATAAAACTTATGTTGCAAATGTGCAATTTGGTGCAACCACGACCACTGGCGATGCGGAAGGCGAAGTGCTATCCACACAGCCCGTCACCTTTAATCGTGCACAACTAGAGAATGCATTAAAGCAGTTTGAGGGCGAGGTTAGTCAAGTACCTCCCATGTATTCCGCGTTAAAGCACGAAGGCAAAGCACTCTATGCCTATGCGCGCGAAGGCCTTGAAATCGAACGTCAGGCGCGCACCGTCTATATTCGTCAGATAACATTAAATAGCTATACAGAAGGCGGTAGCATTGCAGAGCTCAGCGTTACTTGTAGCAAGGGTACTTATATTCGTACCTTGGCAGAGGATATAGGAAACGTATTGGGCTGTGGTGCACATTTAATCGGCTTACGTCGCACCGCAACAGCAAGTTATGATATCCACCAAACGATTAGTCTAGAGACGCTGGAAAGTATGACGCAAGTGCAACGCGATCAGCTGCTATTGCCAGTGGATTCTGCCATTGAAAGCATTCCTAAAGTTGTGCTGAATGCAGAGGCTGCATACTACCTATTGCAAGGTCAACCGATTTGGCAATCTGGCAAAATTCCAGATGGTGATTTACGTTTGTATGATGCGCAACATCATTTTTTGGGTTTGGGTTTTTTGCAGAGTGACGGCAAGATTGCGCCCAAGCGGCTGTTACAAACCAAGCAGGTACTTGCCAGTCAATAACACCAATAAAAACAGACATTTAATTCAATAATTGCTTGTGAAGCTAGGCAAATACATATAAAATGCGCGGTTCATCGTAAATGAATGCTTTCGCGGGGCGATGATTGAAAAAACCTGCTTCTGCATTGACGCTAACTAAAGGAAAAAAGATGGCAATTACAGCACAAGATACAGCAAAAATCGTTAAAGAATATCAACGCGCACCAAACGATACAGCAAGCCCAGAAGTACAAGTGGCTTTGTTAACAAGCCGCATTACATATTTAACAGAACATTTTAAATCTAACAAAAAAGACAATCACTCACGTCGTGGTTTGTTGGCATTGGTAAGCCAACGTCGTCGCCTGTTAGACTACTTAAAAAGCAGAGATGTAAGCCGCTATCAAACATTGATTGAGCGCTTAAGCCTCCGTAAGTAATTGTTATAGAAGTGCCTATTATTTTAAATTTTGGTTCACTTTTATAATTGATAAAAGCCGATTGCATTGTGATATGCATCGGCTTTTTTTATGGCAAACGTTCCTATCGTGTATGCCATGGGTAAAAATATCACAAAGAGTAATAACATAAAACGTAATAAAAAGTAGTGCTTGCTATTGGGTAGTGAATAGTAAGTTATTGAGATGAAAAGGAAAAATAATGTTTAATATTGTGAAAAAAAGTATTCAATACGGTGCGCATACGCTCACCCTTGAAACAGGTGAAATCTCACGTCAAGCCGATGCGGCTGTGTTGGTGAGCTATGGTGATACCGTAGTATTGGTAGCAGTAACAAGTAAGCGTGAAGTAAAAGAAGGTCAAGATTTTTTCCCATTGACTGTAGATTACATGGAAAAAACCTATGCCGCAGGCAAAATCCCAGGTGGCTTTTTCAAGCGTGAAGGCCGTCCTTCAGAAAAAGAAACACTGACGAGCCGTTTAATCGATCGTCCATTGCGTCCCTTGTTTCCAGAAGCGTTCTATAACGAAGTGCAAGTCGTGGCAACAGTGTTGTCATCTGATCCAGAAATTGATGCAGATATTCCAGCCATTATCGGTGCGTCTGCTGCCATGTCTATTTCTGGCATTCCATTCTTTGGTCCTTTAGGTGCTGCACGCGTTGGTTATATTAATGATGCCTACGTGCTTAACCCAACTGCTGCGCAGTTGAAAGAAACTAAATTAGATTTAGTTGTCGCTGCAACTGAAACGGCTGTAATGATGGTGGAATCTGAAGCGCAAGAGTTATCAGAAGAAGTGATGTTGGGAGCAGTGGTCTATGGTCACGAGCAAATGCAAGCTGTAATCAAAGTGATTAACGAGCTGACTGCAGAAGCGGGTAAAGATGCTTGGGACTGGGTTGCACCAGAGCCAGATACTGCCTTGATTGAAAAAGTTGCGCAATTGGCTGCTGCTGATGTGAACGCTGCGTTCCAAATCAAAGCAAAAGGTGAGCGCTCTGCTAAATTAGACGAAATTAAAAACCGTGTAATGGCTGAGTTAATTACTGAAAACACATCGACGACTGAAGCCAATAAAATTAAAGGCGAGTTCTTTAATCTAGAAGCCAAAACAGTACGTAGCCAAATTTTAAATGGCGAGCCACGTATTGATGGCCGTGATACACGTACTGTGCGTCCAATCAGTATTCGTACTGGCGTATTGCCACGTACACACGGTTCAGCATTGTTTACCCGTGGTGAAACGCAAGCATTGGTGGTGGCGACATTGGGTACAGGCCGCGATGAGCAAGTAATTGACGCGTTGCAAGGTGAGTACACAGACCGCTTTATGTTGCACTACAACATGCCTCCGTATGCTACTGGTGAGACAGGTCGCGTTGGTACACCAAAACGTCGTGAAATCGGCCATGGCCGCTTAGCTAAACGTGCATTGATTGCTGCGTTGCCAGCCAAAGAAGATTTTGATTACACCATGCGTGTGGTGTCTGAGATTACAGAATCTAACGGTTCTAGCTCTATGGCGTCAGTATGTGGCGGCTGTTTGGCATTAATGGACGCTGGTGTGCCGATGAAAGCGCACGTGGCAGGTATTGCGATGGGCTTAATTAAAGAAGGCAATCGCGTTGCTGTGTTGACTGATATTTTGGGTGATGAAGATCACTTAGGCGATATGGACTTTAAAGTGGCGGGTACCGAAAATGGTGTCACGGCATTGCAAATGGACATCAAAATCACCGGCATTACTGCACAAATTATGCAAGTGGCTTTAGCGCAAGCGAAAGAAGGTCGTGCGCATATTCTAGGTTTAATGAAACAAGCTGTGTCTGGTGCAAACACTGAGATGTCTGCATTTGCGCCACGTATTATTACCATGAAAATCAATCCGGACAAAATCCGTGACGTGATTGGTAAAGGCGGTTCAGTCATTCAAGCGCTGACTAAAGAAACCGGCACCAGCATTGATATTGAAGAAGATGGCACAATCAAGATTGCTTGTACAAGTGCTGAGCAAGGCGAAGAAGCACAACGCCGTATTGCACAAATCACTGCTGAGGTAGAAGTGGGTCAAATCTATGAAGGTCCTGTGGTCAAAATCTTAGATTTTGGTGCAGTGGTGTCGCTATTGCCAGGTAAAGATGGCTTGGTGCATATCTCACAAATCGCGCATGAACGTGTAAAAGCGGTAGGTGATTTTGTGAAAGAGGGCGATGTCGTTAAAGTGAAAGTGGTGGAAATCGATGACAAAGGTAAAGTGCGTTTAAGCATGAAAGCCTTGATTGATGCGCCAGCAAAAGAAGAAGCACCTGCTCAAGAGTAATCTTGAATATAAAAAAGCCCGCGCAAGCGGGCTTTTTTTATTAGGGTTACTTTGACTTCTGACTTATATCGTTACACGACTTAGCCCTTGTAGACAACAAGTTGTAAATAGTGTGCTTTTAGTGCCAACATAACCTGAAGCTTAGTCTTTGCCGAAAAAAGTAGCGATTTGCTTAGGTTATTTTTAGCTACAACATAACATGCTGCGCATGTTGGTCTTCACTGAAAGCAAGTTGCCAATTACTTGGCTACTTGCTTTTCACGCATTTCGTCTAGGGTTTTGCAATCAATGCACAATGTTGCAGTTGGGCGTGCTTCTAAGCGTTTTAAGCCAATCTCTACACCGCAACCTTCGCAGTAACCATATTCATCCGCATCAATATTGCGCAGGGTCTCATCAATTTTTTTGATTAGTTTGCGCTCACGATCACGGTTACGTAACTCTAATGCCATGTCCGATTCTTGGCTTGCGCGATCATTCGGATCTGCAAACATGGTGACTTCATCTTGCATCGTATGCACAGTTTTGTCGATATCATGGCTGAGTTCAGATTTCCAACCGTTTAAGATTTTACGGAAGTGATCTTGTTGCTTTTTGTTCATGTACTCCTCACCAGGAGCTACTTGATAAGGGGTAAAGGTTTTGTTGAGTGTTTCTGCCATGTTGTTTCCAGCGACTATATTGTCGTTAAATCACAGTTAATAAGAAAAGAGAATTGCCAGCCAAATCTATAACAAAAACAAAAAATTTAATCGCGCGAGTTTACACCGAATGACACAGATATGCAAAAATCATTTGCATGGTCATTTACGCACGAATATCTTGCTCGCTTTGCTCTCGTAATTCTAATCCTAACAGCGTGTTTTCCATTAGGGTTGCAACCGTCATTGGGCCCACACCACCTGGTACCGGCGTAATATAGCCGGCACGAGTTTTGGCGGCATTAAAGTCCACATCACCACAAATCGTGCCATCCGCGAGCCGGTTAATACCAATATCAATCACAATCGCTCCCGGCTTAATCCAGTCCCCTTGAATTAAGCCCGCTTTACCCGCGGCAGCAACCACAATATCTGCTTGCATCACGTGCTTGGCAAGGTCTTTGGTGTGGCGATGACAACTGGTGATGGTGCAGCCAGCAAGTAGTAGTTCTAATGCCATTGGGCGGCCAACGTGATTGGATACACCCACAATCACAGCGTCTAATCCCATCAGCTCAATATTGCTCGCTTGCAGCATTTTAATCACACCAAACGGCGTGCATGAGCGTAACGTAGGCTGGCGCACAGCCAAACGACCAATGTTGTAAGGGTGAAAGCCATCCACATCTTTAAATGTGCTGATGCGCTCAATCAATAAATCTTCATTAATATGCTCTGGCAAAGGCGATTGCACCAAAATGCCATCTACATTAGGGTCAGTGTTAAGAGCATCCACCAGTGCCAAAAGCTCGGCTTGACTAGTCGTGCTAGGTAGCTGATGGGCAATCGATTGTATGCCCACCTTTTCGCAAGCAAGGCGCTTATTACGCACGTAAATGGCGGATGCGGGGTCTCCGCCGACCAGAATCACTGCTAGGCATGGTGCGCGCTTACCGGCATCTATGCGTTGCTGTACCCTGATTTTGAGGTTGTCGAGTAATGCTTCGGCAATTGCCTTGCCGTTAATAATCTGCGCTGTCATGCTTATTTTTTGAATAATTATTAAAAATAAAACGCAATTTTAACATATTAGAATTGACCGACAGGCAGTATTGCGCTATATTTCTGCCTCTTCGGCGTGTAGCGTAGTCTGGTAGCGCGCCTGCTTTGGGAGCAGGATGTCGGGAGTTCGAATCTCTCCACGCCGACCAAATATCTTTGGTTTACCCGTTAGTGTCAACATGTAACTAAATCTGCCCGTAGCTCAACCGGATAGAGCACCAGCCTTCTAAGCTGGGGGTTACAGGTTCGATTCCTGTCGGGCAGGCCAATTTGCGCTCAATGGTGGCTGTAGCTCAGCTGGTAGAGCCCTGGATTGTGATTCCAGTTGTCGTGGGTTCGAGCCCCATCAGCCACCCCATTTATTTCCCTATTAAACTCCATTTGACGCAACACTTGCGCCAGTTTTGTATGCTCGCCCTTCATCTTTCGAATGAGGCTTGGCAACGTCTCGTAAGCATCCCAGCTAATGAACATTAATTTAATCAGCATTACTTAAATCTTATATATAAGATATCTGTAGGCTTGAAATGTATAAGTTAACTTGTTCCTCGCTAGTTGACTTCTCCTGCCCGTTGTTGCTCTAAAGCAGAGTTGCTACAGAAGTATCTACAAGAAGTTTATTTACAGAGCGGTGCTATCACTAGACTTTTTCGCGTTTGCTTTAAGAGTTACGTTAACAAGTGCCTATGTATTTGTGATGAAGCTTGAAGAGTGATTGGTATACACATTAAGTAAATACAACTTATGGCCTCTTGCACGGTAAATATATCAAGTTTAACAAAGTAAAAAATCAATAATAATTATACACATGTATAATTATGGTGTATATTATACATGTGTATAAGGCGGGCCATCGCCAGCAATCACACAAGGTGCTTATGTAGAGAGTGTTAAAGCATCAGCTACATGGTGAATGTGCGGCTTGCTGTTGAGGAAAGCCTCATCCAAAAGTTGCAAAAAATCAATTAATTAATAAAAGAGGAGTTTTGTATGAAGATAACACGTCATCAGCGTGGTCAAGGCATGACTGAGTATATTGTGATTGTTGCATTGGTAGCTATTGCGGCAATTGCAACGTATCAATTTTTTGGTCAAACAATCCGTAATCAAACTGCATCCATTGCGCAAGAAATTGCAGGTAATGCAAACACAGCACAAGCACAAGCAATTACAAACTCGACTGCAGCTGCTACGGCAGCAAACGTGCATGAAACATTAGATAGTTATGATGGCAATGTGGGTAAATAAAGCATCTATATAGATGGCTAAGCCGCCACTAATTGTGGCGGCTTTTCTATGATGATAAACAAATATCTTTTTCAGCGTGGTCAAGCTTTGCCGCTTGCGCTCGTATTGTTAGCGGCAATAGCGGCTACCGTTTTCTATATGTTTAATACCGGCCAATTGGTGCAAGAGAAAATAGGGCTTACTAACACGGCTGACGCCGTCGCTTATAGTGCAGGGGTGTATGAAGCGCGCGTGCTCAATTATGACGCATATACCAATCGCGCCATGATTGCCAACGAAATTGCAATCGGCCAAGCAGTGGGCTTGGCATCGTGGGCCAAATATGCAGGCACATCTGCAAATAATATAAGCCAGTGGGCAAAATATATACCTTACGTGGGCCCCTATATTGAGGCAACACTTAAGGCGGTTGAAAAGGCAATGGATGCCATTTTAAAGCCACTTGGTATTGCTGTTGGTTTGCATGATGGTGCCATTCAGGTGCTGAAAGCTTCACAATTTGCAGTGCATGGGCCAGGCAATTCAATCGCTTTGTTTAATCGCAAAGTGGTAATGGATGAAGTGGCCAAGCAAAATGATCCTGATGTAAGTGTGGATATTCTACCAATCAGTGACAACTTTGCTGGGTTTACCAAGCGTTACGCGCAAGGTGAGCGTACCCGAATGCGTGATGTCGTAGAGCGGAATCGTCAACAAGAGAATTTTTTAAAAACGAGACGATGGGATTTTAAATTTGGTATATGCGTCAGGCCTTTTGGCGGATTTCGGATTGATTTTAAAAAGCGCGGTGGCACTGCTTTAATCGGGCTAGATGGCTGGAAGTCGATAGATACATTGTCAGCACATACGAGGTCTGGTAGCAAATGTAAACGAAGAGAAAGGCCGATTGGCTATGGGTCAAGCTTTTCTGCAGATGGTCTGCCTGATAACTACGATGCATACAATCAATCACGTAGTACCAATCCACGCGCGACGTCACGTGCGCTTTCAGAAGGTGTGGCATGGAATAGTGCACCAGCAAGTGTAACTGGCGGTGCAATTCCAGAGTTTTACGATTTGTCGGAAGATGCGTTAAAGCAGAAAGACCCACGCACACAAATCACGATCAGAGTGACTAAGCCCAATAATAGACAGCGTTATTCAGGTGGAACTAGCATAGTGAAGCCTAGCGGAAGTTTGGATTTGTATGGTGGAGAGCATCAAGGTGAAGTAACTGCAAGTATTGCACGTGCTGAAGTGTATTTTGAGCGGCCAGATGGCGCCAATAAACTATATAACAAAGCCGAATTGGGAAGTTTGTTTAACCCATATTGGCAAGTGCATTTAGTGCCAGTATCTATTGCTGAACGTGCTCAAGCTGCATTACTACAAGGATTTAAATGATTAAAGCATTAAAAAAATGGTTGATGCGAAGTGTGTGGCTGATAAGTTTGATTGTATTCATCCAGCCAATATTGGGGCATACGCAGTCGATGGTGCATTTGCATTACACGGGAAGTATTAAATTAAATTTTGGTGGAATGACTGCACATGAGTTTTATAAAAAGACTTGTGATGATTTAAATAAAATAGAGGCCCCATTGGGTAAAGTGACGCCGTTTAAAGTGAGCGGAAGCCTGAAAGACTTAGAAACCTATACGGAGGATGTATATATTTCTACAGAAAACGGCTATCACGCAACTTATAAGCAGGGGTATGCACTAGAGCAAAAAAGACCTGCTTGCGATTACAAAGTGATCCCACGCCAAGAAATCACAATTGTGTATTACAAGCAGCGTAGTACATATGCGTTTGATTCGTCGCGTCCACAGGGTGAGCAATGGGTGAGAAGTGAATTGCCAAGCTCGGCAGTTAGCAAAATGACAGGCAATGCGGTTGCTGGTTTATGGGGTTTTAACGTGCGGCCTACAGGTAAGAAAGATAGGGTTGCTAACTTATTTTGTGATGTTGCTGAAATTCGTCTAGGAAAGACGAATGAGCTGGCGGGCACCATGTGCGCTTGGCACTCTGATCCAAAAGATCATCTGGTATTTCTTGGCCACCCACTTGAGCTAGATTTAAGTAGTCAAATGCAAATGGGTAAAGGGGCAACTAGTCAGCATGTTGCTAATAAAGTTAACCTTAGGGAGGCATTTGACGCGAGCGTTTTTCAAGTGCCTAGTGCCGTAAAAAATATGCCGTTTTATGCAGATGAACCCAACTACACCAATCCAGAAAAAGATGACACTGACCTAGACTGCAAAGCCGAAAAGAAGAGAACAGGGATTAACCCATGCGCAAGTCCTGCAGAGCTAGCTAAATGGTGTAAAGCAGAAATGGATAAAACTGGTGAAGATCGCTGCAATAACGATGATATGGACGACAGCAGTGAGTAACTATTCATCTCAAACTGGGCAATCAACGCTTGAGTTCATTGTTGTTTCATTGGTATTAGTCCCTTTGTTTTTGATTGTGCCACTCTTGGGTAAATATTTAGATTTAGCGCAAACCACACAAGTCGCCAGTCGCTATGTGGCTTTTGAAGGTGCAGTGCATCACTCTTCTAGCGCTGCAGGATGGAAAACAGATGCAGAATTGGCAGCCGAGGTGCGCAGACGTTTTTATAGTCGAAATGATTTATCGATCAAAACTGGCGACGTGGTAAGTGAGATTGACAGTGAAAGAAACCCACTTTGGGTTGATCATCGTGCCGATGCAATATTGCCAGATTTTAATCAAGTCAGTGTACAAACCACAAAAACATCCATAGCCAGTGTGTTTAATGGCGTTACTAATGTGCTTGATTTTAGTGATGATTTTAATTTGCCGCAGGATAACTTATATAGCGGTAGTGTCAGTGTGCAGCTTGCAAATGTGGCTGGGCTGGCACCGTTTGATGCGATTGATTTATCCATGGTGAGAAAGACTGTTGTGTTGGTGGATCCATGGGCTGCAAAAGGGCCGGCTGATATCAGCAGCAAAGTAAAAAATTCTGGTATCAAGACGTTTCCCTACCAAGTGTTACAAGTCCCAGCCAGTATTTTAGAGCCCGTCATTTCAGTATTTGAGGATGGCTTAGGTGGTGCCTCTCCACCAAAAATTGGTAGGGTAGATGCAGATGTTGTGCCTAAAGACCGCGTACTGCAGCCTTATCAATGAAAAAAATTATTTTGAGTATCGTATTAAGTTGCGTGGCAACTTGCAGTTGGGCTGACTGGCCTAGCTTGCCTTATCCCAATCATGCCAAAGTAGAAGCGATTGGCGAGCAGGTGCGCTTGAATGGGGTGCCAATGCGCATGCATCGCATACTCAGCGAACAAAGCGCGGAAAGTATGCTGGTATTTTACAAAAAAGCATTGGGCACAAGGCATGCACAGGCCGAGTTTTATGGCACACACATCTTGTCGCAAGAGCGTGGCGATTACTTTATTACGGTGAGGATTAGTAAGCTTAGCCCAAGCTTAACCGAAACATTGTTATCTATCAGTGATGGTCGTGCATCGCAACGGATTGACAGCATGCCTTTAGGATTTTCTCTGCCAGCAGATAGTGAGTTGTTGTCAGATATGGAGTCGACTGATGCAGGTAAAAGTTCACGCCAACTTATCTTTAATAACGGCCATTCTATGCAGACTAACGCAAATTTCATTACAAAGGTTTTACAAGATAAAGGCTATGCATTACAGCCTAAGTTGACAGTTAAACATACCAATAGTCTTAGCTTGATGTTTGAAGGAAACAAACGCGAAGCTAGGCTGGTGGTAACGCAGGGTGAAGGTGAAACAAGCGCGGTACTCACAACGATATTAAGCCAATGAAGCATATTAAAAAACAGCTCGGTCAGTCTGCAACAGAATACATCATCACTTTAATTGTTGTGATGATGATATTGGGGGTTGGTTTTGCGAACGAAGGCTCGGTGATTACCATTTTCTTGGATGCGGTAAGAGAAGGGTTTGAACGGTACAGTAGTTTCTTGTCGCTACCGTAATAGCAAGGCTGAAACATTGGGATATGAAAGTTAATTATTTAAAGGAAGTAGCAGGAACGCGATGATGCCAAAAATAAATAAAAATTGGTTAATTTTAATAGTGGCACTGTTGGTGGGTGCTTTTGCTGCGTTCAGCACAAAAAATTATATTAAAAGCAAAGTAGAAGACATTGAAGCGCAGAATAAAAACAAGGCGATGGTCAAAGTCGTGGTAGCAAAGCAAGCATTAGAAAAAGGGGAGTTGTTGTCTGCGGCTAATATGGCGACACGTGAAGTGCCGCAAGAGTGGGCACATTCAGGCGCAATCACACCGGACCAATTTAGTCGCGCAGAGGGCGCTGTATTGGCGTATGCAGCCAATGCAGGTGAGCCCGTGATTTGGGCTCAATTGGAAGGTCAAAAATTAGCCACATTCTCTGCCAAGCTAGATGCCGGTCGGCGAGCGGTGACGGTGCCGGTGGATGAGATTAGCTCAATTTCAGGCATGGTAGAGCCGGATGATTTGATTGATATTGTGGTTTCTATGCAAAAAGATACGCACAACTTTACCTTTACACTGTTGCAGAGTGTGCGTGTGCTTGCCACAGGTACCAAAGTATCGCAAAGCAGTAAAGACGATGCAGGTAGACCGGTGACTTACACAACAGTGACATTGGATACCAGCCCGGAGGATGCAAAGCGACTGATAGCAGCACGTGAAGTAGGGCGTGTAACTGCGTTGCTGAGGGCGCCAGGCGATATCACGGATGTCTCTGCAAGCCGTGCCAATGCAGAGGATTTGCTGGGTTTGGGTTCGCAAGCCAGTTACGGTTTAAGCTCTGTACCAGTGATTTATGGTGGCGGCCCAATTAAAGAAGGTCTGCGGATGAACCCGCCGCAAGTGCTAGAAGAGTTCATGCCTGCCGCAGATGCCAAGCAAGCCGCTTCTGTTTTGCCAACAAAGCCCACGTTTAACAATGAGGCTAGCAGCCACTAATGGCCGCTTCACTTTGAATTCAAGATATCCAGATTACATATACATCATACTCAATTGTTAGGAAATACCTTGCTTAAATTAACATTTAACACACGCACAATATCGGCATTGCTGTTATTGCTAACGCCTTATCTAACATACAGTGCTGGCTATGTGCCGTTGCCAGATGTGGTGCCAGCTTATGACGACACGAAACCTCAGCCAGTCATCAAAAAAACACCTCAGGCTGCAAAAAAAACGACCAACAATGCTTTACCTTATATACAAAACTTTTCTACAGAAATAGAAATGTTCGCAGGTGAAACACGGGTCATCAGTGAGCCCAATGCAGGGCGGTTGGCTGTGGGAAATGGATCGGCACTGTCCGCAGCGGTACTCGACGACAAAGAAATCTTGTTGATTGCCAATGAAACCGGTGTGTCATCACTGCATATATGGACAAAAGATGGGAGAAATCGACGTATTAAAGTGACGGTAATGCCTGGGGAGACTTCGCGAGTATCTAAGGAAGTCGCGTCGTTTCTCAAAACCATTCCCAAAGCCAAAGCAACGCTGGTGGGCGATAAAGTTGTGGTGGAAGGCGAGGGGATGGCAGATAACGACTTGACTAAGGTGGAGGAGCTATCAAAACGTTATCCGCAAATTATTAATTTTACCAACCGTCAAGGTTGGGAAAAAATGATTGCCATGGATGTCAAAGTGGTTGAGTTTCCAACTAAGTTTTTACGGGAAGTCGGCATTAAGTGGGGTACGACTGGAGGAGGGGCCGTTGGGGCGGTTTGGGGACCAGTTCGATACAATAATGACGGCCCATTTCAGATTAATCAAATCTCTGGCACGCAAAACGCCGCGCCAATTACTGGGGGTGGGGGAAGTGCTTTAGCGATTCCCAGTGGGCTAAATATCCTTTCGGTACTCAATGTAGGCTTCAATGCGCAACTCAATATGCTTGAACAAAATGGCACGGCAGTGATCCTTGCTCGACCCACACTATCAACGCGTAGTGGTACAAAGGCAAAGTTTCTTGCTGGTGGCGAGTTTCCTTACTCTGTAAGTAATATCAACGGCACCACTATTGAGTTTAAGCCCTATGGCATTAAGCTAGATATTGAGCCTAGAGTGGATCAAAGCGGTGTGATTCGCGCCAAAATATTTAGCGAAGTCAGCGACATAGACTCTTCGGTGTCTACGCTTTCTGGCCCTGCACTTAGAACGCGTAGAACAGAATCAGAGTTTAATGTACAAGACGGCCAAACCATTGTGCTCAGTGGATTGCTGTCACGCGATAAAAACGTCACTGTAGATAAGTTGCCGTTTTTGGGAGACATTCCAATTCTAGGTGCATTATTTCGCTCTAAACGCTACCAAAATAATGAGACTGAGCTAGTGGTATTTGTCACGCCCACTTCAAGTGAGAAACACACACACAACCAACAAGAAGAAATGGATAAAGCAACACAGCGTTTGCAAGCGGATAGCATCGCATTAGGAAATCAATCACAAAAACAAATCAAGAAACAAGCCAATCAACCCACTTCAACAAATGGGCCAGACGCTAGCCCAGCGACGAGCTTATTGGCAAGTCCTCATCCCTATTAAGAGTTAACGCATGCTAAAAATAACGGTAGTGGATTCGAATAAAAGTACGCAGATAGTCAATGTGCTTGAGCGGGCAATGGTGATTGGTAAAGATAGACAGTGCCAATTAAAGCTAGATGGCTGGCGCGTCAATAAAGAGCACGCGCGCGTTTTTACAACGGATAGCGGTTTGTTCATACAGGACTTGGGTCAGTTTCATGCCACCTATGTCAACGGAAGCCGCATACAGCAGCATGGCCCTCTAATGAGTACCGATGAAATTGGCATAGGGGCTTATACCATTAAAGTAGAGCAAGTACATGCATCGCAAACCGCTCAACTGCCAGAGGTGCAAGTGCCAAGCTTGCATGTACAGCCCACATCAATGCCAACGACTAACGCGATGATAGCTACCGCGCTCCCTGCATTAACGGTGTTTCATGGTTGGCGTAGACGTATCCATGAACAACTGCTTGAGACAATTGATTTGCGTCGCCGCGATATATTAAGCATGGAGGATGCAGAGCTACGTATAGAGACTGAAAAGCTTATTCGAGAAATTATAGAAAAAGACAAAGCCAAGGCCAAGGCTCAACAGGATAAGCCATCTAGCGTAAACAAAGAACGACGTAAGCATGTACGCGTCATTAATCAGCGCGATTATGAAAAATTAGTGAATGATGTGCTGAGCGAAGCGGTTGGGTTGGGGCCTTTAGAGGCGTTGTTAAAAGATGACACCATCACGGAAATAATGGTGAATCGCTTCGATGAGATTTTTTTAGAGCGTAAGGGACGATTAGAGCAACACGAAACGACGTTTACCAGTGACAGAGCTGTGTTAGGTGTAATTGAGCGCATTGTTGCACCGCTAGGGCGCCGTATTGATGAGTCATCTCCGATGGTAGACGCACGTTTAAAAGATGGTTCTCGTGTGAATGCGGTGATTCCACCTTTGGCCATTAAAGGGCCAACTTTGACCATACGTAAGTTTTCACAAAAAACACTCACGACTCAAAACTTAATAGCATATGGCTCTATCTCGGAAGCGATGGGGACGTTCATGCAAATATGTGTCTTGCACCGCAAAAATGTAATTATTTCCGGCGGTACGGGTTCAGGTAAAACCACATTGCTTAACGTACTTTCAAATTTTATTCCAGACAACGAGCGCATTATTACCATTGAAGATGCGGCGGAATTAAAGCTCACGCATCCAAATTTGGTGAGCCTAGAAGCAAGGCCCGCCAATGCCGAGGGGCGTGGCCAAATTGCGATTCGTGACTTAGTTAAGAATGCTTTGCGTATGCGCCCTGACCGCATTGTGGTCGGGGAATGCCGTGGTGGCGAGGCCTTGGATATGCTGCAAGCCATGAACACTGGGCATGAAGGTTCGCTCACCACGTTACATGCCAATAATGCACGCGATGCGCTGGCTCGATTAGAAACACTGGTATTGATGGCTGGCATGGACTTGCCGCTGACAGCGATTCGCGAGCAAATCGCATCGGCTGTGGATATTATCATTCAACAAGCACGCCTAACGGATGGACAGCGTGTAGTGACCAGTATTTCTGAGATTACCGGCATGGAGTCTGGCAAAATCCAACTGCAAGAATTGCTCCGCTTTGAGCCGCTGAAACGTAACGAACAAGGACGTATTCAAGGTCGATTTACTGGCTGTGATGTTATCCCGCATTTTTATGAGGCTTTGCGTGAAGCAGGGCTGCCACAAGATCACGCTATATTTCATAAGTCAGCGCATGAGTCGCAAAGCAACATGGCTGACATCAAAGGTGCTGCATGACTTTATTGCTCATCTTAAGTGTCAGCACTGCCATGCTACTGGTATGGGCGGGATTTACTTTAGGTAGTCAGCTGTTAGTCGATTACCGTCAGCGCTTTACTGCCGATACCACATTTAACTTGCGCGAATTATATATGGTGGCAGACCCGGTAAAGCTCTACGCGCTGAATTTGGTATTGTTATTACTAGCCACGATGATGGTATGGTTAATGACTGGCAGTGCTATTTTGGGGGTGGTCTCTGCAGTAGCGTTAGGCTTTTTACCTTGGTTTGCATTTAATCTGCTAAAAAAACGGCGCATGGAGTTGATTGAGCAGCAGCTACCAGACACACTTCAATTATTCGCAGGCGCAGTACGGGCGGGGTTGTCGCTGGTAGGAGCGATTCGGCAAATTACTTCGGAGCTACCCCTTCCTATCTCACAAGAGTTTCAGCTAATGTTGCGTGAGCAACGGCTAGGGGTGAGCTTGGACGATTCATTAGAAAATCTGACGCACCGCGTGCCTATACAAGCAATCAATCTAATGGCGTCAGCCATGCGCATTGCCAACGAAACCGGCGGTAGTCTAGCTGAATCTTTAGAGCGTGCCGCGCATACACTGCGCAGCCAACATGCAATGGAACGTAAAATTCGTGCATTGACAGCGCAAGGCAAAATGCAGGCATGGGTAGTGGGTCTACTGCCGCTTGGTTTGCTTGTGATATTAAGCAAAATGGAGCCACAGGCAATGGGGATGCTCTGGACCACCCGTATAGGCTGGGGTGCGATTGCACTAGTACTCATGCTAGAGTTTTTTGGTATTTGGTTTATACGAAAAATTGTAGCGATAGATGTCTAAATATGTATGTGTAAACTGTGCTGCGGATGGATACTGTTAAACGCAGTTGGCAGTTGGCAGTTGGCAGTTGGCAGTTGGCAGTTGGCAGTTGGCAGTTGGCAGTTGGCAGTTGTGGCTTGGCGTTATATTTTAATTGCCGTAAATAAGGAGACGTATATGCGCGTAATAGGTAACATTTTCTGGTTTATTTTAGGCGGCTTTCTGATGGGTGTGGGCTGGTGGTTAGTTGGAACAATCGCCTTTATCACCATCGTTGGTATCCCATGGGGCAGGGCTTGTTTCGTGATAGGTAAGTTTGCATTTTTTCCTTTTGGAAAAGAGGCTGTGAGTAGAAAAGAGATCACTCAACATGATGATATTGGTACAAGCAGCCTAGGCACAGTGGGTAACGTTATTTGGTTTATTTTTGCAGGTCTTTGGCTAGCTATTGGTCATATGATTTCGGCAATACTTTGCTTTATCACTATATTGGGCATTCCATTTGGCATTCAACACTATAAGTTAGCACTTATCTCGTTAGCACCCATTGGAAAAACTATTGTGCCTATTGATCGTTAAGGCTTCTATCAACAATAAGGAAAAAATAATGCTTTTGCTCACCACACCCACTCTGCCACAAGGTTTAATTGTAAAAGAAGCTTTCTCATTAGTGCTCATCAATCAGGCGATTGAAGTCTCCAACAAAGGCATCATCAGGGGGCTTCTACAGAGAAAACGCAACGAATATCAAGAGGCCTTAGATTTTTTAGAAGCCCAAGCCCCTAAAGAGGCTAATGCAATTATTGGCATCCAAATTTCCACATCCACACAACAATTTTCTAATGGTACATTTTTGTACCTCACGGCGGTTGGTACGCCAGTTATTTACAGTGAAGCCTAACTCAGCTGCTCAGTTTACTTACTCGGCATATTACAAACTGGCTACTTAATATAGCTCTTTAACTCAAGCGAATGATGGAAAACTTTATTATTTTTTTAATTGCCGCCAGCGTAGCGCTGAGTGTGTGGCTTTTGTTTTGGCTGAGCTCTCGTTTGGTAAGCGCAGTGCCAGAGCAAGACCGCACTTGGAGCGACCCGCCGCCATTGGGGTTTAAAATAGTATGGTGGCCAATACAGTGGTTAGCCCATTACCTTGCGCCGTTTATCACACAAAAGCGATACGATGCTAGGCTCGCGCAATTGCGTCAAGCCGGGTTGGACTATGCCATCAACCCTAGCCAGTTTTTAAGTGGACGCATTGTCTGGGGTCTGCTGTTCGCAGCCATTATCTATTGGATTGCTGCTAGCTTTAAATTTTATAGCCTACTACTCATCTTAGGGGGCTTCATCCTTGGCTATTATTACCCGGCTATTTGGTTGACTGATTTAATCAAATTACGCCGGATACAAATGCTAAAAGCGCTGCCATTTTACTTAGACATCATTACCTTGTGTGTAGAGTCTGGATTGAACATTAATGGGGCGCTTCAACAAGCAGTAGCAAAAGGGCCTAAGGGTGTATTGCAAGCAGAGTTTCAGCGCGTGCTACGAGATGTGCGCGCTGGCAGTAGCCGTAGCGATGCGCTAAGAAGTATGGCGCAGCGCTTAAACCACACCGCTGTCACCAACTTTACCAGCACGCTCATTCAAGCTGAAGCAACCGGTATGAGCTTAGGCCCTATTTTGCGTGCGCAGTCCGAACAAAGAAGAAATGAGCGTTTTACGCGTGCCGAAAAAATTGCGATGGAAGCGCCTGTTAAGTTGTTGTTTCCGCTGATTGTATTTATTTTTCCTTGTGTATTTATTATCTTGCTCTTCCCTATTGCCATGAAAATAATGGCACAAGGCTTTTAGGCGCCATGACAACCACAAAAACAATACATTTCAACAGCGTGATACTAGAAGTCACAATTGCGAACCAATTTTTTACGCGGTTACGTGGCTTATTGTTCAAGACTCCACTCAAGCAGCAGGAGGCGCTGTTAATCAGCCCATGTAAAAGCGTGCATACAATAGGGATGTATTACGCGATTGATGTGGTATTTTTAAGTGCTGATTATCGGGTACTAAAAATAGTAGAGCGTTGCGTACCCAGACGCATGGCAAGCTGTAAACAAGCAAAGCATACGTTAGAGCTACTTGCTGGTGAGGCACATCGGCTAGGGGTTGTAGAGGGCATGCAACTTCCATTTATCATTTAGGCATGATCGGTTAAAATGAAAATTTGTCCGTCACCCATCACTATGGGGGCTTAGCTTGTAAACAAGCGTTTTTGAAAGCTCTTTGTGTTGCTGGAGATGTGTTGGATTAATCGATCAACCATTGTTTGTTCCGTACCTACGGATGCCATCACATTAACCTCCTCTGAAGTCGCATGTAGTTTAGCCAGCAAATCGTTAGAAATTTCTTCTGCAACAGTGAGTACATACTTGGGTTTAAAGCCAAGTAACGCAGACATTGCAATCACTTGGTCTCTATGGATGTTTGATGGTTTGTTTTCCCCGCCAATCTTGAAAGCAAATTTGCGTGACAAACCTGAATACAGCGATGTGGAGAGCAAGTCATAAAATGGTGTTAACCTTACGCCGTGCTTAGGCAGAAAATAGATGGAAAGATTTTTTGCATGGCTATCATGATTGCCAACGTAAAGATTAAAAAATACCCATTGAATAAAACGCTTAGTATCGGCTGCCACCACGCCGTTTTGGCTAAGCAGCTCTCGACATCTTAACAACGTTGGTCCGCCATCGGATTCATATTTAATAGTGGATGGCTTGCCGTCTATCTGACATAAATCGAGTTGATGCAGCTTTTGAATCTGTCCATTAGTATCTAGTAGCCTGTCATATCGTTTAATCACGCATGCTTTGGCAATGGAATGGTAACTGACATCCGCTACATCCAGCCCTAGCATGGCTGCCAGCCTCATGGTAAAGGTTTCATTGATTGAAGAAGCCCAAACACCTTCAATGCCTTTAATATCAGGTTTGACGATATGCGTGGATGGAGAACTTCCCAGAGGTATTAGCGGATTTCCATTGCTGTCGATGCAAATGCTGAGTTTTCTCTGCGCGCCTGCTAAGGATATTCTTAACCCACCTTCTTCTTGAATATCGCGGATAATCCCTTGTGGCTGTGTAAACGCATCGGCGATATCTTGCCAAGTAATGGCTTGATATTGTGGCGGTTGCGGAACTTCGCCTTCCGGTAGAATGGTGAGATCGCTAGCAGTGTCGCCACCAATGATACTCAGCAATCCAAATATGGAAGTGACTTGATGCTTGCGTGTTAATAAGTCACGAATCGTTGCTTCTGGCAGAAGATTTTCAAAGTAAGATTCGACGGCTTGCCCTGAATGCTCAGCCTGAGATATTGGCATGTTTGGTGATACAGGCGCTTGATGCTTTTGTCGCCAACTTGTTTCATATACAAACCGGATGGGTGTTTCATCCAATAACATACCTACAAGTTCCGCACCTCTAAATACTGCTAATTTTTTTACGGCGCGCATTAGAAGTTAGCCTTCTTTTGGATCACTATCTCTAGGCCAAGTGTGTCTAATACATCCAGTACTTTTTGAAACTGCACAGTTGGTTTGCCATTCTCTAGCTCTACAATAAAACGATTACCAGTATTGGCCATGCCCAAAATATCGGCTTGTGTCATTTTTTGTGCGACTCTAAACTCCCGCACAAAACTCCCCAATTCTTTGGTGGATTTTATTTTCACATATTGGTTTGGCTTGTTTTGTTCATTCATCATGACGCATCCTATATATTACCTATCGGTAATATGGTACATGATTTATTTGATTTGGCAACAAAAAATTACCGGAAGGTAATTTTTAATGTCCACATGGGTGTAAATGGGCAGTTTATTACCGTAAGGTAATAAATATATTGATGTATCTACGGCTACGCGCTCATTGCTGCTTAACTTCTATCTGACTATATGCAGAATATTTTATACATAAGTTTACTTTGACTAGACATTATTATACACATGTATAATAATATACTACTGTATAGAGCGTATCTCTAGAAGTGAGACTTTTGCATGCTGTCTATTAAGCTTAGTAATAATTCCCAACATCACCTGCATCAAAAAGGCGCCTCGCTGGTCGAGTTCGTTGTCGTTGCACCCACTTTGTTGTTCATGATGCTTGGGATTGTGCAAGCTGGTATGGTGTTTCATGCCAAAAGCAACCTCAATTATGCCACCTTTGAAGCCGCACGTGCAGGCAGTGTGGGGCATGGCAATGTCAACACCATCCGTGCAACCTTTACACGGGCAATGGTCGGTTATTACGGCGGTGGTCGTAATGCAGAAGAGATCGCTGAAGCCACTGCCCGCGCCACAGCTGATATCACCCCCACAAGTCTACAGATCGAATTACTCTCACCTACCAAAGAAAGCTTTGACGACTACGCAAGCCCTAAACTCGCTGCCAAATACAGCACCAAGGCACGTGTGATTCCCAATAACAACTTGAGTGCCATCACTTGCCCGGTAGACAAAACTAGTTGTAACAATAACCCCAAGACTAACGCTTCCGGACAAACCCTCAGTGATGCGAATTTGTTGCGCATTAAGATGACTTACGGCATCCCAGCCGCTAAACAAGTGCCCTTGGTCGGGCGCTTCTACGTCATGGTATTACAAGGCCTTACCAATCTTGGTGTTACAGCCGAAACCGATCCTTTTAAAGTTGCACTCCTCGCACAAGGCCGTATTCCTATGGTCGTGCACAACACCATGCGTATGCAAAGTGACCCGATAGAAAATGGCAACGTCAGTAATCCCGGACCGGGGAACAATGGTGTGCCGACAGACCCTCCGCCTGTTGACCCTGGCACAGATCCCGGAGACCCGGGAGATGGTAGTGACAATGGCGACGGAACGGATGATATTGATGACACCCCTTGTGACCCCACAGTAGATATTGAGTGTGCGCCAACACCAGACCCTTGTGGTACAGGCGTGGTATCAGAAGATTTAGCTTCAGATGTGTTGTTTGATTTTGACTCGGCCACATTAACGGCAGCAGGTAAGGTCGCGCTAGATAAAATGATTAGCACACTCAATGCGGAAAAAGCCAACACGTATCGTACCGATGAAATTTTTATCACAGGATATGCGGACAAAATTGGTGATGATGCCTATAACTTAAATTTATCCCAAGCGCGTGCAGAAGCGGTGCAAGAGTATCTACAACAACATCTTGACGATGATGTAGAGGTAGCGATTAAAGCTGAAGGGAAAGGCGAGCTAGACCCAAAAACATCAGATGGTGTGTGTACAGAAGAAAAGACAGAAAGTAACAAAGCTAACTGCGCCCCAGATAGACGCGTCAACATTACCCGTAAGCTAGCAACTTTTGAGGCACCATAGCCAGCCAAAAACCTAGTGAATTAAACAATTAATTGCGACTAAAAATACCATGCAAAATATTCCCCGTATCAGCAACGTCTTGCCACTCAACGTTGGCTTAGGTACTCAATCATTCTTCACTACACTCTTACGTTGCGCATGTCTATGGATTAGTCTGCTGGTATTGGCTGCAGCGTGGCCAGTCAATGCTGACACAGCCACCAATGCCAGCACAGACCCTACGCAGCCAAACTTAGGTGAAGTGTTGGGGACCACCACCGGACAAGGCACGACACCAGGCAGTCAGGCGGGTTGCAGTGACCCCGCCGGCCCTGCATGTGATGCCGGTGCAGGCAACCCCATTAATGTCATGACCGGCAATAAATACCAGCAGGAAGAAGACTTGCCGGCATTGCCCGGCAATATGGGCATTGAAATCGTGCGTCACTACAACAGCTTGCACATGGGGCTAGGCCAAATCGGTTATGGTTGGCGCTTGGGTTACGAGATAGATTTATACCCCAGTAAGCACAGCATTCGTATTATCCAAGCCGATGGTAGTCAAACCATTTTTAATCGTAGTGTGTTCAACCCCAGTGATTGCGCCTGCCAAGACCCGGCACAGGGCCATGTGATGATCTATCACACCGCGCAAGGGGATGAATACACTTGGTTTATGACCAATGGCAAACAGCTGCACTTTAATCACTTGGGCAAGCTCGAGCGCATCACCGCCGCCACAGGCGAGAGCACACATCTGCTGCGCGGCCCAAAAGGCGAACTGTTAAAAGTCACAGATCCACAAGGGCGTAGCCTTGTGATGCACTATGCAGATAAACAAAAGCCAGGCTTTAAAGGGATTGTGGCCATTGATACGCCAGTAGGCCGATTTGAATACCTGCACAATAACGATCTGCAAAGTGCCGGCATCAGCAACCTTATTCAGGTGACCTATCCACAAGACAACGCATCTCAGACCACAAGTACACAAGACGATAGTGCACACCACACAGCACGCTCTAAAATCTATCATTATGGTGAAGTTGCCTACGTAGATGCGCACATGGCGCCCGCCAACGCACAACGTCCGCAGATTCCGCATGCTGCGCATCTGCTCACGGGTATTAGCTTGTCTTGGATAGATAGCAACAGCCAAGCACAACACCATACCAACCAACGCAGCACAGAACGTCAACGTACTTGGAGCTATGATCAATATGGGCGCGGTATTTTAAGTGTACACGGCATACCCAATAGCAAAAACGCTACACAATCGGTCAAAGTGAGCTATCACGTTGTGCCTTTAAAGCCTGCTGCTCAACAAAGCAAACAACGTAAACCAAGC
The DNA here is from genome assembly GCA_000525025.1 of Methylophilaceae bacterium 11. Lineage (GTDB taxonomy): Bacteria > Pseudomonadota > Gammaproteobacteria > Burkholderiales > Methylophilaceae > Methylophilus. The sequence goes on from JCKJ01000001.1 coordinate 137,137, forward strand.
AATGCCACACAGCCTTACCCGCGTATTACCCATAACGGCCAAATAGGCCAAACGACGATTACTAATAGCGCTGGCCTGACCACCACCTACAACTACACGCTAATTGCAGGTGAATACCGTTTGCTACAAATACTGGGGGCCGGCTGCAGCGAGTGTGCAGCGCCTAATGTGGTGTATGGGTATGACAAGTTCGGCCGACAGACCGATGTGACCAAAGTGAGCCTCCTCAATATCAGCCATAGCGATAAAACAAATCAACCAAGCAAACCACATCAAAAAGCCAAGCCGGTTTACCAAGCCATCAGCACTATACACACCGACTATGACCTAAGCGGACGTGTAGTAAAAATAAGTAATATTGCCTACCGCAACGGCCAAGCCCAAGCACCACAAATGCAGGTGCGCTATGCTTATGCCAACACCCCCCTATTCCCTCAGTTGAAACAAGCCAACCGTGCCGCACAAGAATCGGTGCAAGTATTTAACCAACCCAGCATAATCGCTAAGCCCAGTGTCATTGCCGGTAAGGAACACCAATGGCAGATTCGCTATAACCAATATGGCCAACCCACACAAATGACAGAAACTGGCTACCGCCCAGTGTTAGCCACTGACAGTAGCAAAACGCCCTCTGGGATTACCCGTACTACTACTTACACCTATGCCAACGTCAATGGTAGAAGCTTGCTCAGCCAAACTGACGGGCCTTTGCCCAATGGTAAGACCAACACGCCTAAAGACAGTGACATTACGCAATACCAATATGACAAACTGGGGCAATATCTTACCCAAATCACGGCACCTAACAACGTCACTACCCAGCTTGTGTATGACACCTCAGGTGCAGCAATAGCAGGGAGTGCTGCAATGGGGGGTACAGGTAGGGTAGTGCAGACAGTAGCAGGCAATGGTGTAGCCACACAATTTACTTACAACGCCGTGAGTAAAATACTCAGTACTCAGCGATATCCGGCAACATTAAGCTTAGGCTACGCCAAAACCGCTGGCTTATTACAAACTACTGCCATGCAATATGATGTATTTGGCAATACCACTATGATGCAACGTGCTGACAGTCAAACGGTACATTTGCAATATGGCACTGATGGCAAACTCACACAGCTGCGCGATGGTTTGGGTAATCGCGTGGAATGGAATGCCTGGGGCAAAGGCAACATACAAGATGCTAGCCACACGGTGAGTACTCAGCAATGGTTTACTGCCGATGCGCCGGATACCGTGGCACGGGCTTGGTACTTCTGGCATGACAATCAGCAACGCCTGACACAAAGACTAAGCCCTGACGGAGGTGTAGATACTTGGCGCTATAGTGATGCACAAGGCAGTGGTACCCCCGAACCTCAAGCGGATGAGTCAGGTTCAACAGCCACATTGCCAATGTCAACACAGTGGGTAGAGCACATAGACCCACTCAACCGCATGACGCTAAGTGCTGTGAGCGGCCAAGGCACAGCGCAAATCCGCATGACACCTGCTGGCTATGTGGATGTCAGTATCCAATCTGGTAGTGCAAACAATACAAATGCACAGGGCAATGCTAAGCAAACAATGGGCACCACGCCATCGCAATCTAGTCAGATCAAAGATGACTTTGGTCGCACTATTCAATTTAACAGCCCACAACATGGCACGCACACCGCCCAATATGATGCAGCCAACCATATCACCCACATGACACAAGCCGATGGCACGCAGATTGACTACCGCTATGACGTAAGCGGACGCCTACTCAGCAAAACTGCCAAGCCTATTAGTTTAGTCAAATTCACATTAAATCAAGCACAACACTTAAACAAACCTGCCAACGATAGTCAAACCGCCGACACCATCCACTACGCTTACAACGCCTTTGGCCTACTGCAAATACAAGACGCACACCAAACCATCCGCTACACCCAAGATTTATTAGGTCGAGAAACAGACAAAGCCACCACGCTTATATTGCAAAACAACCAAGCAAGCACCTACCATATTCGCACCCGTTATGATGCCTTAGGTCACATTAAAGCTAAGCAATTAATAGATGGTCAATGGCTAGTTTTTACCCTGAATGACAAGACGGGCTTAACTACAGCCATGCGTTTACATAGCACCATCTGGCCGAGCTTAACCAACAAACTAGCGGATTGGCTTAACCTGCCCGATTTGCCATTACAGATTGCGACTAGACAAAGCATCGTCACCGACATTACCGCGCACCCATTTAACGGCATTACCCACCTAACTCACGGTAACGGCATGAGCGATGATTACACTTTTGACTTGGTAGGGCGATTAACCACCGTCAGCCATGGCATAGGCAATGGTGCGCAACAGCATCCATCTAATAATAAGACTGGTAATCCCCTCATTCAAGCCAGCTATACCTATGATGCTGGCAGACGTCTGACCTCAGAAGCTTGGACTGATGTTGTCAACCGCCGCCAAGTCAACCAATACGCCTACCAAGGCTGGAATCAGTTGGCCACCAAGCCACAGGCAGGCTTAATTAAGGCAGTAGCAACTACAACCACTGCTAGCACTACAGTGAGTCGTAATGAGAGCCATTACAAATCTGTAGAATCTCAAAATGCAACATTAGACCGAGCTGGCCGTACAGTCGCCGATACTGACTATCGCTACAGTTACAATGCTTGGGGTAAACTAAGCGCTGTGCAAGCCAATACCAACAATAAAACTATTGCTACTTACCAACACAACGCCTTGGGTGAACGCATCATGACCAACTACCCAACAGAAAGCAGAGCGCGTAACACAGCGCCGTCATTGCGAGCAGAGGCTTTATCAGACAAGCGCGGCAATCTACCACCAGGCCAAACCCGCTACTACCTATACGACCATCAACAACGTATTGCCGAGTTGGATGAAAAGGGTCACGTATTACAACAATACCTCTATATCAACCAAACCCCAGTGGCCGTCATCAATACGCCAACAGACACAGAATCAGCATCAAACAAACAAAACCCAACAGGTATCATTGCCATTCACACCGATAGACGTAACGCCCCCATTGCCGCCACCGACGAGCAAGGCAAAGTGATTTGGCAAACACAATATGACGCTTGGGGCAGGGCAAGTCCCATACAAAAAGTAAGCAACACCTCATCTGAAAACGCCGTTGGTGGTGAACTGGTCGAGCCACAAACACAACCGTCATTGCGAGCGGAGCGTGGCAATCCAAACCAAACTAGCCAACATAGCTTCAATCTTGCCCTACGCCTACCCGGCCAATGGCAAGACCAAGCCACCGGCTTACATTACAACTACCAACGCGATTACAACCCAGATACTGGCCGATACTTAACGCCAGATCCGCTAGGCTTCCCAGATGGGACTGACTCGTATGCGTATGTGAACAACGATCCACTCAACAAGATAGACCCGCTGGGGTTGTATCAAAGTGATATTCATTACTATATGACCTTCTTTTTAGCAGTAGCCGCAGGTGTGCCAGCGGAGGATGCAAGGATTATTGCACTAGCAACGCAGTATATTGATAGAAATACGCTAACACAGCCACTAGATGACAATCTAGGCAATGCCGCAATGAATATTTTATTCAAAAATAAAGAGGTACAAAGTCGCTTGTTAAGTTATCACTTTGTATTGGTGCCTTCTGTCATTGGTTCTGATGGCTTAGCTGTTGCTGACCCTAATGGTCAAAACCCAACTAATAACTTATATGCTAATCCTTACAGTGACCAGCTAGACAGGCTATACGACGCCGTTACTAAAGCAGAATGCAAAAATACTAAACTACAATTCTTTGGTGAGTACCTGCACGCCTTTGAAGACACCTTTAGCCATCGCAACAGTAAAGATGTGCCATATCCCATATACGGTGGTTTTGGACATGGTACGGATGGCAGCAATCCTGATTTCACCTATAACCATGGAAAATGGCAAAGTAATGAAGACCGCACCTTGCAGATGGAGATGGAGGTATTCCAACAAATGAATCAGTTTGCAGTAGCTGGCAACCTCACTAAAGACTGGCAGGATTTGATTTCTGTGATGGAGCAGTTTAATGCCACAGCGCAGCATGAAGATGGTCATGATAATCCGCAAGATTTTGCGAGCGACCCTAGCAAAGGTGTTGCTGTGGGCAAACTAGATTTGCTCAATGCCAAATTGGCCGAATGGGGCTTTAAGAATGCGGATGGTAGTGAGATAAACTTGTTAAACCAAGCTGAAGGCGACCCTAGCGCTAATGGGTTTATTGAAAACGAAGCAAAGGCCAATCGTAACAACTTTTTATGTGACGCCAGTGGACAACGTTTAAAACAAACGAATTATCCTGGCACTATTTTACCCACCACTTCTTGCCCATAGGGATATGTCATGCTTAGTACCAGAAATCTTATTTTTTTGACTATACTTGCTGCGACTGTATTCATGCAATGCCCAGTATATGCAGCAGATAGCGCTAGCTGTAAGATTTTGTCCACAGAGCTAGAGGATAAAGAATGGCTAAAAGGTACGCCGATTAGGCAATCAGGTAACTATTGCCTGCCAGCAGATGTGACGGCCTATCGGTCAGATGGAGGAAATAATGCTGGTATCATAGAAGTACAAACTTCTAATGTTACTATCGATTTGCAAAATCATCGGTTGAATGTTAAGTCTCGTGGACAGCCCGCATTTACACAAACTGGAAAGCCAATTGTTACACATATTACTGTTAGGAATGGTGTACTCAAAAGCTTTGGTATGGAAGGTATGCGATTTGCAGGTGTTGATTACCTCTCATTTAACCAAGTAATGAAATTAATAGACTTTTTAAGAGTGCCTCGTAAAGAGTGCGAGAGTGACGGCTGTATACGCACAAAAGTAAAGCTAGATGAGCTAAACAATAAACTCGCTAAAATCCGCAACAATTTTCCCTTAACCGAGCATATCATTGATAACATCAAAGTTTCTGCTGAGGATATTGGAGTGGGAATTAGCGGCGGCGGCAACATCATCCGCAACAGCGTGATTATGATTGGCGAGAACAATGTCAATTGGGGTAAAAAAACGCCTCAAGAAGTGTTTGAAGAAGACGGAAGAGGGGGGCAACCTAAATCTTGGGGCGGCGGCAGCGCCAGCATCTACCTGTTTGGCCCCAACCAACTTATCGAAAACAACATCATCATCTTCAAAGGCAAAACCCGCACCTCTAGCTCTAGTGCAGCGCCCATCAAGATTCACGCAGCCGATGGCACCATCATCCGCAACAACACCATTATTATTGAAAGTTCTGGTGAAGATATACCACAAACCGCTATTAGCATCTTTGATAGTAAAAATGTTGTCATCGAAAACAACAAAATATTTGGCACTAAGTCTGTTTACAAGATTTGGGATGAGGAAGATAAAGGCAGCTCAGTGAAAGAGAGCGGCACTACTTTCCCATCGTTTTGGAAAAAGCCAAACCTTAGTTTTTAAAGATGAAAGTGAATCCCTATGAAAAAACTGCAATAGTCCTATTTTTATTGGGCGTAATGTGTAACGCCCATGCAAGCGGCGATGGTGATTTATGGGCATCCATAGTCATGTTTACCTGTTTGGAGCAGGATCCTGCTAATCAAAAAACCACATTAGGGCAAAAATTTACAAAGGCCCCAGAATATTCCGCGATGATGGAGGGGACTGAACAGGGTAATGGGTTTAAGTGTTTGGCTAAGAAAAAAATAGTGCCTCAAAAACTGTGTTTGACACTACTTAATCAGACAGATGAGACCTCTAAAATAGTCAAATTAGATGGCTTGTATGAGCAATATAAAGATAGCCTTGATAGGTTAAATGATGGATTTAAAGAGTGTCAAACAAGGTAATTCGTCCAATAAGTTGTGTAACATGAAAGGCTCTCTAAACCGACTTCGAAGGCGATTAATAAAACAAATCTCACTAACAACAGGCTAACTCAGGCTCTATAATTTTTTAAGAAAAAAATGAAAAAAACAATACAAAACATACTTCACTTTAGCTTATTTGCTTTAACGCTTGTGCTATCTATGCCTACTTACTGTGAAGAAATGATAGAACGCAATCAGATAGGGAATGAGGTCGCAGAGTCAATCAACCAAGAAAATTTTGCAAAACTAGAGCAACTCTCAGCAACATATAGAGAGCGTCAAGACAGAACTTCTAGCGGAGTATGGAAACTAACGGTTTTTTATGGAGGCTTACGTTCTGCACTACTGGGAGATTATAAAAATGAGGCAGAATGGTCTGCAAAAAATGAAATTGTTAATCGCTGGATAGAAGCTTATCCAACATCACCTTCGGCTCACCTGATGAAAGCAAATCTACTAACTCTCAGAGCATGGCAATATCGAGGAACGGCCTCAGCTAAAGATACGTCGCCTGAAAGTTGGGATGGATTTAATAAATACATGAAAGAGGCAAGGCAGTGTTTGAGTGACAAAAAATCACTGATGTTTAAAGACCCATACTGGTATGAACTCATGTTAGAGCCAGAAAGAAGCTGGGCTGAAAAAGAGTATTCTTCTGGCACTAAGTTGATAGGTGAAGCGCTCCACAAGTTTCCAACTTATTACCAGTTTTCTTTTAATGCGCTTAACTATGCTCAAGCAAAGTGGAGACTGCACTTGGGAGACTACGGGCCTGGCGGATTAGACACAATAGACAAGCTAATAAAAGAGTCAACTGCAGCAAATTTTTCAACTGATGGCAACGGAATGTATGCACGTATGTACTGGTATTTAAGTAGTTTGATGGGTGAAAATATTTTCAAATATCCAAAACTCACACACTTAGACTGGGACAAAATGAAGGTGGGTATGGATGATGTGCTGAAGCAATATCCTGATGATTGGAATATTACTCATTTTGCAAGATTTGCATGCTTAGCAGGCGATGAGCAAAAAACAATTGATCTTTTAAATATGCGAAAAATAGCTTTGACGGAAGAAGATAAAAATCTAATATACGCTCGTTGCCAACCTGTTGTAACAAAAAAACGAGCTCAGAAAAAGCTGAATGAAAATCAGCCACATGCAAATAATTAAATTGTTAAGATTGTTAGCTCGCGTAGGGTGGACTCGTTTACAGTCCGCCGTATGTTAAATATTGAATATCCTATAATGTAGAACTCCATCCCAATTAGAGCATAAATTCATCAGCGACCCCATTTAATTGCATCAAGCATCTTACCAATGGTAACGGACTCAGCGATGATGATGGTTTTGACTTGGTAAGGAAGGTACGCCACCGTAAGTCATGGTGCAATCATGGCACTCAAACATCCGTCAAATCATAACTAGAATGGCAACTTATATACCCGTGATGTAATCATAAGAGAAAGCATTCTAATGATGAAATTAAGCAAAAATAAGAGAATAAAATCACTCGGTAATGGAAATGTTCATGATATGCATCAGATTGCACAATTAGGACAAGACATACTTTTAAGAGTAAAGCTTTACATGGCCTATCTCTTTCTTACTTTTGCGACACCGTCAGATGCGCTCACTCAATCGTACTACGTACGTTGAGCCTCCCTAAGAGCGCTCGAATATTTCACAAAACATCCATCAATGTGCTCAAACATAGCCTCCTATGGTGGGGTTCCAAACTTCTTATTTCTTAACACAAGCTAAAATGTTACTATAGACCGTACTGTATACTTATGCAGTTTCGTTGGTACCAATAATAATAATATTGCTAAAACTCCCTTGAGTAAGATTGTTCAATTGTTATTATTTAAGTTGGAATACCGTGAAAGAAAAAAGATCAAGAGCGCGTTTATCTGATGATAAACGTATCAAAGAAGTTACCCTAATTGCTGAGCTTATTATTGTTAAGCGTGGTTTTAAGGAGCTAACACTGCAAGAGGTGATTGCACAGAGCAGCATATCTAGAGGTACATTTTTTAAGCTGATTCCCAATAAAGAGACACTGATTACGCATTTGGGTATTAAGGGTATTAACTATTGGTTGGAGCTTATCAACAAGGCCGGTGATTTTGAGGGCTTGGCTAGAGAGAAGATGCTGGTGTTGCATGCATCGCAAGTGATTGCTAATAAGCTCAATCGTATTATTTACCAGAGCATATTTATGGCGAATGCTGCGCTTAATAGATTAGCCGTTACGCCAGAGTTAAACTTGATATTGGATGACCGCATTAATGAGCTGATTCAGTTTTACAATAGCTGTATACAACTTGGTCTGAAAGAGGGCAGCTTTTCTGCAAAAAGTTACGCCATGAGCACGGAGGAGTTGGCTTATTTTATGTGGGCTAATCGATATGGCGCCACAGTGAGCAGTATTAATTATATGCCTTACAACAATATCAGTGATTTGACGGAGAAGTATAAAAAGTTTGTGGATGTTCATTTGGATTGTATGGGATGGAGGCCGTTGTCTAGTGAGCTAAACTATAGCCGTGTGCTGCTGGATATTTATACTAAGTACTATAAAAAAGAAATTGCACAGATTAAGAAAAGTGATTGGCGCGATGATCAGCCGTCGATTACTGAACAAGAATTTTAGGGTAAATCTTATAGTTTTATCACTATTAGTTACCTCGTTTCTCCCACGCTTTTTTCTGCAATTGATACGCGGAGCAAGCTGCGCCGTTGCGTTGTGTCCATTAGAATTAGCGCCATTTCTCCACGTTGTTTCTCACATCAAAAGTGATGCATTCCCGTTATGATTGATCTTAAATAGGGTTTAAGGCTTTGTTGGTTTAAGTCTTGAATAATCATTATGTGATATCGGTTCGGTGTGTGCCAATACTTTGCCAAATGCCTTAGTCAATCCGTTTTTGGAGTCTCTCATTGCGCTTACTAAAGAGCGCGATGCGTTTACGCTTGAGCAGATGCTGAAGCAAGCCATTGTGAATTTGATTGATATGTTTGTGCAGCAAAAAACGCAGTCTATTCATGTTTATCGCTTAAAAGATATTTCCAAGCTATTTCTCTCTGCAATTTCGTTAGAGCACATTGCTGGTGGTGATGATATTCCAGAGGTGTTGTGTCAAAAGCTGCTGGATTGCTACAACGGCGGTGAGCGAGACGTACTCACTTTGGATGATGGCCGCATCTTTCATTTTTTTCCGTTAAAGCAAGCGGTGGCTTATCGCAACTCGGTCATTGTGATTGAGGCGCAATATACCAATGCTGACCTTACGCAAGCCATTATTAATTTGCTGGATATTTATCAAAACTATAACGGTTTACTCAATGACAATGAGCGTGACACGCTGACAGGATTGCTGAACCGTAAAACATTTGATCAGAAAATTAATAAAGTATTGTCTACCGTGCACTCTAAAGCCATGCGCCAGGATGACCATGGGCATCTGCATTATTTTATTGCGATTTTTGATATTGATCACTTTAAGCGAGTCAATGATGAGTTTGGCCATTTGATTGGTGATGAGGTGTTGTTGTTAATGTCTCAGTTGATGGGAAAATCGTTTAGAGAGTCAGACCCGCTGTTCCGCTTTGGTGGTGAAGAGTTCGTGGGTATTTTTGGCTGTGCACAAGAAGAGGATATTCAACTGGTGCTCCATCGTTTTGCAGAAAAATTACACGCTTATCAATTTCCGCAAGTAGGTAAAGTCACGGTGAGCGTGGGCTATGCCAAATTAACCATAGACAGTACACCGACACAGTTGGTGGACCGCGCTGACCTTGCTTTATATTACGCAAAAAACCATGGGCGCAATCAAATCTGTAGCTACGAACTTTTGAAAGCGGCAGGCTTGTTGACCGAAGATATCAAAGAAGGCGAAATCGAGTTGTTCTAAAAAAGCTGCGCGCAATACATCCATGACATTTAGCACATAAAACCGATATATTTCAGCTATTTATTTTCTTTTACAGATTCCCTGTAGCTCTCTACGCCAACCTGAGTTTTTTCCGTTAAACATTGATGGCTAAGCCATGTCAGGCTATAGTATCTTTAATCAATTAACATTAAGAATAAAATCGATTAAGGGTGCAAGTATGGCTGAAACACGTCCAATATTAATGATCATCGACGATGATCCTTTGATCACCGATACACTCCATTTTGTATTGAGCAAGCATTTTGAAGTGTGCGTGGCCGACTCACGTGCGCAAGCCAAAAGTTTGTTGCGACAATTGGATGAGCCTCCGGCACTGGCCTTGGTTGACTTAGGGTTGCCGCCATCCCAGCATAAACCGGATGAGGGTTTTAAAATGATTGGCGAGCTGCTTGCGCATTCACCGACCATGAAAATTCATGTGCTTTCCGGGCAAAGTGATGATGTGAATGTGAAGCATGCGCTAGCTTTAGGCGCGCTAGACTTTATTCCCAAGCCATGTGATGTAGAGCGTCTAAAAGACCTGCTGATTAGCTCATTAAAAGTACAAAGTGTTGAGTTAACCGAGCAATCTGAAGATAAAAATGGCGGTATGCTGGGGCAAAGCTTGCCTATGCAGACACTCATTATGCAAATTCGTCAATTTGCCGATTCGCCTTTCCCTGTGCTGATTGAGGGCGAGTCTGGTGCTGGTAAAGAACGTGTGGCCAGCAATTTCCATCGCTTTAGTAAACGTAGTAAGCAAGAGTATCTGTCAGTCAACTGTGCTGCTATTTCGCCTATGTTGGCAGAATCTATTTTGTTTGGGCATGCCAAGGGCGCATTTACTGGCGCAGCGGGGTCGCACACCGGCTATTTTGAAGATGTGGGCGATGGCACTTTATTTCTGGATGAAATTGGTGAGCTGCCATTGGAAATGCAAGCCAAATTACTGCGTGTGTTAGAGAATGGCGAATACGCGCGCGTGGGCGAGACGCAGATTCGCAAGAGTAAGGCGCGTATCGTTGCCGCTACCAATCGAGATTTGCGTGCGGAAGTGCGAGCTGGTCATTTCCGTTCAGATCTATACCATCGTTTAAGCGTATTTGCTGTCAAAGTGCCGCCATTGCGCGAGCTAGGCGAAGATAGCATTGTGCTGCTAGAACACTTTAATCAGTTCTACGCGCGTGAGACCGAGCAACAACCCTTTAAGCTGGATGACCGCGCAAAAACACGCTGGCTCAGCTATCACTTTCCGGGCAACGTCCGCGAGTTGCGTAATATCATCATCCGCCTGATTGCAAAATATGCAGGCCAAACCGTGACTGAGCAACAATTGTCTGCCGAGTTAGATCTGTCGCGTCAAAATGAGCTGAGCGAAGGTCCAGTGGTTTCCAATAATGGCGATTTGTCTGGCTATGCCATGCAACATCTACAAACAGAGGCCAATGTGAGTTTGGACCAAGTGCTGAAATCGTGGGAGAAAGCGTATATTGATGCCGCCATGAAAATCACACATGGCAATTTGAGCCAAGCGGCCAAGTTGCTAGGCGTCAATCGCACCACCTTGTATAGCCGTATTCAACTACAAGAGCAGGGCAGCGCATAATGATGTGGGTGCTTTAACATGTATTACGCGCACTTTGGGCTAAAAGAACCCCCGTTTAAAATCACCCCCAATACCGAGTACTTTTACAATGGCAGTAATCGTGGTGCCGTGTTGGACGCTTTGCTATATGCCATTACCAGTGGCGAAGGCATTGTAAAAGTGGTGGGCGAGGTGGGTAGTGGTAAAACCATGTTGTGCCGCATGCTGCAGAACATGCTGCCGGAACAGGTGGAATGTATCTATTTGGCTAACCCAAGCGTGGCGCCAGAAGATATCTTGCACGCCATTGCGTTTGAGTTGGGCGTCAAGCTCCCCAAAAATGCCGATAAATTAAAGGTGATGCAGGCACTACAATCCTATTTGCTGTCGCGGCACGAGGCCGGTAAGCAAGTGGTGATTTTTGTAGAAGAAGCACAAGGCATGCCGCTGGCCACGCTGGAAGAAATCAGGCTGCTTTCTAACTTGGAAACCAAGCATCACAAATTGCTGCAAATGGTATTGTTTGGTCAGCCAGAATTAGATGTGAATTTAAATCAAACGCACATTCGCCAGCTTAGAGAGCGCATTACCCACAGTTTTAACCTCACGCCGTTACGGCCAAAAGAAGTAGGTGAGTACCTGATTTTTCGCTTACGCGCGGCGGGCTATTTTGGCCCGCATTTGTTCAGTGATAAATCCATTGCAAAAATCTCTGCTGCGGCAGAGGGTTTGATTCGGCGCGTGAATATTCTGGCGGATAAAGCGTTATTGGCCGCTTTTGCCGATAACGTATACCTGGTGACGCCTAAGCATGTAAAAGCCGCCATTGCTGATAGTGAATTTGGTGCAGAAAAAGCCAAAAAAGCCAACCGCAGATTTTTGCTGCTGGGCTTGCTGGGTGTGTTGCTCTTGGGCTTGGCGTTGGGCTATTTAGCACACAGGCTGTATCAGGCACAATTTTCACGGTCATCCAGCCATGCCGCGGCACTGGCGGTTACTCCGCCAGTTGCACAGCCGAAAGTGCCAGTCGCTCCAACTGCTGAGTCTGTGCCGCCAGCTGCAATTATTGCAACTGCACCGCAAGCTGTGAATACACAGGCCGCTACAGATACGCAGGCGATTACGGCCGAAGTGGCTGCTGTGCCTGCATCTGATGTCACCACTGATCTTTTACAAGCACGGTTGCAAGCCACGCAGCAGTGGATGCGCATGCAGCCCAAGGATACGGTCACCATTCAAATACTGGGGGCATCAGATGAGTCGCAATTAAAAAATCAATTGACGCTATTGGCCCAAACCATTGAGCGGGATAAGATTTATGTGTACCAAACCAAAGTCAATCAGCAAACGTTTTATACGGTGTTGTATGGTGGCTTTGTGGACAGGTTTTCAGCGAACGAGGCGCTGAAGCAATTGCCAGTAAGTTTGCAAAAAAACCGGCCACAATTACGCACGATTGGTGGGATATTGGAAGAAACCAACAAAAGTACTTAGTAAATTAATTGCAAAGCAATTTAGTAAAGATAACAAAGTAGCTGGCAAAAGGGATGCATAAGGAAAATTAACAGAACTTTCAATAAGTTAGTATTGCAATTTAACCCCCATTGTGCGATAAACTCCAAGAGAAATTATTAGTTAAATTAAGTGATGGGGTTAGTCAAACGTGTTTAATAATAATCACCCGTTTAAATATTTTATTTGCTTGCTGGTGACCATGCTATCGGCATGTGCGCATCAGACCAAAGTTACGCCGTCTACCGGGCATATTGAATCTTCCAACGCGCCAAAATCCACGCCAGAAGTTGCACAGGCGCCTATTCCCAAGCCGGTAAGAAGCCAAACACAGTTGCCACCGCCTAAAGCCATTCTCAAATCACAAACCTACAGCGTGGTGGTGAATGAGGTGCCGGTGAAAGAGATTTTGTTTGCGCTGGCGCGCGAAAGCAAAATCAATATTGACATTCATCCTGCTATACAAGGCCGCGCAACACTCAATGCGGTCGATCAAACGTTGCCTTCCATATTGGAGCGCTTAGCCAAGCAAGTCGATTTGACGTATCGCATGGATGGCAATGTGCTGTATATCACGCCGGACCAGCCAGTGCTCAGAACCTACAAGGTGGATTACGTGAACATGAACCGCGATACCAAGGGATTTATTGGCGCGGCAGCTGAGATTTCTAGCACAGGCCAGAGTGCAAGTACTGGTGCTAGCGGTAGCACGACCACCACCAATACTAGCGGTAACGGTACAAAAAATAGCTCAAGCACTGCAGTAGAAAGTGCTTCAAAAAATCATTTGTGGGAATCGTTGATTCAGAATATCAAAGAATTACTAGCGGAAACCGACAAGGAAGTAATTGTGTCACGCTACGGTAACGTGGGCGAAAAAGATACAAGCGCCAAGTTGTCTGCCGAAGATGCAAAAGCGCAGGCTGATAGTACCAAAGCAGAGTTGGAGCAACGTAAAGAACAGCGCTCCGAATATAAGACTTTGCTTGCGGCCACGGTGATTGCTAACCCGGAAACAGGCGTGATCAGCGTGCGCGCAACCAATAAGCAACATGAAAAAGTACAAGAATTTATTGATCGAGTCATGAGCAGTGCCAAACGCCAAGTGTTGATTGAGGCGACGATTGTAGAGGTGAGATTAAGCGATAGCTTTCAGGCCGGCATAGATTGGAGCAGGCTTGGCAATGCTGGCGCAAGCAGTGGTTTCACGTTTAGTCAAAATTTGAATAGCGATAATTTCTCTCCGGGCGGATTAACCACGCGTGCCACAGGTAACGGCTTGATTGCTGGCTATTTTAATCCTACTAGTGTGTTGGGCAATATTGCAGCCTCAGTAAGTTTATTAAAGCAATTTGGCGATACTAAAGTGTTGTCTAGCCCTAAATTAATGGTGTTGAATAACCAAACAGCAGTGCTTAAGGTGGTCGATAACTTAGTGTATTTCACGGTGCAAGCGCAACAATCTCAAGGGGCAGTAGGTGGTGGTATTTTGTCTACAGTGACGACCACGCCCAATACTGTGCCTGTTGGTGTGGTGATGAGTGTGACGCCGCAGATTAACGAGGCTGGTACGGTCAATATCAATGTGCGTCCAACGATTTCACGTGTGCTTAGCTTTGTACGCGATCCTAATCCGCAGTTAAATGGTGCAAATGGCGCTTTGGTCATCCCAAGTCAGATCCCGCAAATTCAAGTGCGCGAAATGGAATCGATGCTGCAAATTAATAGCGGCAATACGGCGGTGTTGGGTGGCTTAATGCAAGATGACATTCAGCGCAACTCAGACAAGGTACCGGGGTTGTCGGAGATTCCAGGAGTTGGCAAAGTATTTACAGGGCGCGATGATGCCAATAAGAAAACTGAGTTGGTGATTTTCCTGCGTCCAACGGTGATTTTTAATGCCAGTTTAGAAAGCGATGAGCTACAAACATTTAAACAGTATTTGCCCGCACAACAACTAGAAAAAGTGCTTGTTGACGAAGCAAATAAGTAATCGTCACCCATATTGGTATGAGTTTATTAATAAAAGCATTGGATAAAGCCGAAAAAGCGCAAGTTGAAAAAGCGCAGGCTGAACAGCAAAAAGTTGAGCAGCAGAAGCTTGCGCAAGAAGCTGCCACTTCGCCGCAAAATACAAGCAGAAGAAGTGCAGGTAATATTGCCAATGAGCAAACGGAAAGCACGATTGATGCGCCATTTATTCTGGAGCTGACTGAGCCAGAGCAGGCACAAGCTCAAGCAACACAAGCATTTGCACGTACCAATTACTCAGAAGAGCACACGTCAGAACGTGCAAATAATGTATTTGCATCTAAAGCTGCGCCCACAACAGAGATCAAGCCGATTGTTTGGATTGTGTTATTTGGGTTGTTTGCAATGCTATCCATTGCTGGTTATTTTTATTACCAGCTCAACCAAATGCAAGCCCCTATTGCTTCGCCTGTGGTGAGTCAACAAAATACAACGGTCAATCCAACACAGTCAGCGGTTGCTCAACCGCTTACTGCAAACGCGCCGCCTGTTGCGGAAAACCCTCCTGCGGATGCCCCAGCTTTAACTGAACAAGAAAAAACGGTGGAACTGTCACCAGCAAAATCCGTAGCAAGCAAGACGCATGTTGCAACTGCTACACAGCAGCCGGAGGCACAGTCTGCAGAGCCGCGCGCAATCAATGTAGTGAGCAGTGGTGATATCAAGGTTAGGCGTTCTACAGTGTCACAGTCGGTGCCGACAATCGCTTCAGAAAGTGCTTCGATTAGAGTCTCTCGGAGTGCTTCTGCACCCGCCGTGAACCCTGTGCTGATGAGCGCTTATAACGCTTATGTTGCCGGCAATGATAGTGAGGCACAGGCTTTGTACAAACGTGTATTACAACGTGAAACCCACAATGTAGATGCGCTACTTGGCATGGCGGCCATTGCAGAGCGTCAAAATCGTATGGACGATGCGCTGGGCTGGTACCAAAAAGTATTAGAGGCTGACCCTAAAAATACAATTGCGTTGACCGCTACCGCAGGCAATACGGCGGATCGCCAAACACAAGCATTACAACTCAAGAACCTAATTGCACAGCACCCTAACGACGCGAATGCTTATGCTAACTTAGGTGCCTATTTTTCAGAACAATCACTTTGGCCAGAGGCGCAACAAGCATATTTTGAAGCATTTAGATTGAATGCCAGCGCAGAAAATGCATTGAATTTGGCGGTGAGCTTAGATCAAATGGGCAAGCCAATGCTTGCGCTCCCTTATTATCAACAAGCACTGGCGTTAGTGGCCTCCTCTCAGTCAAGTACGATTGATGTTGCAGCATTACAAGCACGCATGGCTGCAATTCAAGCACAATAAATAACTATGGCAGAACAAAGACGTAAATTAAGACTAGGCGATTTAATGGTGCAGCAAGGCCTGATTACTCAGGATCAGTTGCGCATTGCCTTGATCGAGCAAGACCAAAACAATTTGCCACTTGGTAAGCAATTGGTGCGTTTGGGTTTTGTGTCTGAATCCATGGTGCGTGATTTGGTGGCACATACCATCGGGCAAGAAAGTATTGATCTGAGTGCAGTGGTGGCCGATATCGATGCGCTTAGCATGGTGCCGGAAGACTTCTCCAGACGTTATCACGTATTGCCCGTCTCTTATGACGACGCCAGCAAGGTCATGGTGGTGGCCATGGCCGACATGTTTAACGTGGTAGCGCTAGATCAGCTCAGAGCGATGCTTGGTGGGCAAATTCAGCTCAAACCGGTATTGGCAGCAGAAGCGCAACTGGAAGAGTTTATAGACCAGTTCTATGGCTACGAACTTTCGGTAGATGGCATTCTGCGGGAAATTGAAACTGGCGAGATTGACTATCAAAGCTTGTCTGAAAATGGCAACGAGTACACACAGCCAGTGGTGCGTTTAGTGGGTGCCTTGCTTATGGATGCCGTGAAGCGTGGCGCATCGGATATTCACTTTGAGCCCGAGTATGCGTTTTTACGTATTCGCTACCGCGTGGATGGCGTGCTGCAACAAGTCCGTAGTTTGCATAAAACCTATTGGCCGGGGGTAGCGGTGCGCTTAAAAGTGGTGTCCGGTATGGACATTGCTGAGACGCGCTCACCGCAAGATGGCCGATTAAATATGAATTTATGCGGCCGTCCGATTGATTTCAGGGTGTCCACACACCCCACCATCAATGGCGAGAATATTGTATTAAGGGTGCTCGACCGCGAAAAATCCATCATTCCGCTAGAACGCATGGGACTGAGAACCAATACGCTGGATGAGCTCAAATTCATGATGACGCGCCCGGAAGGCATCGTCATTGTCACAGGGCCGACCGGTAGTGGTAAGACCACTACCCTATATTCATTGCTCTCACATTTGAATACCGAAGCTGTGAATATCATGACCCTGGAAGACCCGGTGGAGTATCCGGTCACCATGATGCGTCAAACCTCGGTGGCGGAAGTGAATAAAGTAGATTTTGCCAACGGCATTCGCTCTATTATGCGGCAAGACCCGGATATTATTTTGGTGGGTGAGATTCGTGACGAGGATACGGCCACCATGGCGTTTCGTGCCGCCATGACTGGTCACCAAGTGTTCAGTACCTTGCACACTAACTCTGCCTTAGGCACCTTCCCGCGCTTGCTGGATATTGGTATTTCGCCGGAAATCATGGCAGGCAATATCATTGGTGTAGTGGCGCAACGTTTGGTGCGTGTGCTCTGTCCGCATTGTAAAGAGGCAGTAAAGCCCAGTGATGATGAGCGCAAAATTTTGGGCGTAAGCCAGTCTGAGGCAGTACAGATTTTTAGGCACAAAGGCTGTAAACGCTGTGGGTTTACTGGCTTTAGAGGCCGCATGGCCATTATTGAGTTATTGCGTGTAGACAGCGATATGGATGCGCTGATCGCGCGACGCGCGCATTTGGATGAGTTGCGTAAACTTGCGCTGCAAAAAGGGTTTGTCACATTAGCAGATGATGGCGTACGTCGTATTTTAGAGGGCTACACCAGCATCGACGAAGTGATGCGTGTGATTGACTTAACTTCAAGAATTAAGCATTAACTGCTAACGCACTGTGGCTACCTACAATTACAAAGCAATTGATAAGTCTGGTCGCTACGCACGTGGTCAAATGGATGCGGTCAATGAGGTGGATTTGGAAATCCGCCTTGAACGGATGGGTTTGGATCTCATCACGTTTAAGTCTTCCAGTAAATCAAGCCAAGTGTTGTCTGGCAATCGTGTCAGTAATCGCGATTTGGTGATGTTTTGTTTTCAGCTAGAACAACTCACCAGTTCCGGCGTGCCACTGTTAGAAGGTTTGAATGACCTGCGTGAAAGTACCACTAACCCTTATTTTCAAAAAGTCATCGGCGGTTTAGTTGCAGATGTAGAAGGCGGTAAAGTGCTATCGCAAGCGCTGGCAGACTACCCCAATGTGTTTAGCGAGGTGTTTGTTAACTTAGTGGCGGCGGGTGAGCAAACTGGGCAGTTACCTTTGGTATTCAATAACTTAAGCGATACCTTAAAGTGGCAGGATGAGCTGTTTGCGCAAACCAAGCGTTTATTGATGTACCCATTGATTTTGCTGGTGGTAGTATCGGCAGCGGTGATTATACTGATGGTGTATTTGGTGCCGGAAATGGTGAAGTTTCTCAATAGCTTGGGGCAAGAGCTACCCTGGAATACCAAATTATTAATCGCCATCTCCGACGCATTTGTGCATTATTGGTGGCTGATATTGCTGCTCATAGCGGCCGCAGTCATTGGTGTGTTCTCTTTATTGAAGTCTAGTGAGAGTGCGCGCTATCAATTTGATTACCTGAAATTGAAATTGCCGTTAACGGGTGAGATTTTGCATAAGATTGTAATGGCCAGATTCTCGCGTTATTTTGCATTGATGTATCAAACCGGCATTCCAGTATTGGATGCCATTAAAACCTGCGAAAAAATTGTAGGCAATCGTGTCATTGCCGATTCGTTGAATCGTGTGCATGGGCAAATCAATGCGGGCGATAGCATGAGTGAAAGCTTTCAGAATGCAGGCTTATTCTCACCGCTGGTGGTGCGTATGATTAAAATTGGCGAGAACACGGGTGCTTTGGATAAATCGCTTATGAACGTGAGCTATTTTTATGACCGTGACGTCAATGACATGATGCAAAAAATGCTCAAATTGCTGGAGCCTGCATTGACCATTATTCTGGGCTTAGTATTATTATTCATCATGGCATCCGTATTGTTGCCGGTGTATGACTCATTTAGTGCGATGAAGATATAAATGGCTATTTCTAAATTGATTTTATGCGCATCTAACCACCACCTGACAGCAGGGGTATGGTTTGGCACGCGCCTGCACTACTACGAGACCTTTGCCAACACCGAAGATGGCTATCAAGCATTTGATGCGTTTATCAAAAAAAATGCAAAAATGAATGTGTATTTGATCGCGGATGCCATTGAAGAGGAGTATCGCCTAGAAAGTCTGCCGCATACCACTGGTGGCACTAGAGCCGAGCTACTTGAGCGCAAGCTGAATCAGTTTAATCGTAATAACCTGTTTAGAACAGCCCACTTTATCAGCCAAGATAAAGACAAGCGACGCGATGATAACTTCCTATTTGTTGCACTGAATAACGCCGACTTTTTACAAGGTTGGATGGGTGTGATTCAAGGGAATCAAGTGCCGCTGGTGGGCCTGTATTTGCTGCCGATGATTAGCCAATACACCGTGCAGCAAATGAAGTTAATGGCGCCCAATATTTTGCTATGCGAGCGATTGTCTTCTGGCCTGCGCCAAACCTATTTACACAATGGGCATTTGCGCATGAGCCGTTTGGCGCCCATTGTGGATGTGAAGCCTAATCAAATGGCTTATTTCTACTTGGTGGAGATAGAAAAAACACGTTTGTATTTGCTTAGCCAGCGTTTTATCACCGATCACACCGAGCTACAGTTGGTCATGCCTTCCTCGGATAATCAGAGTGAGGTAATCGGTAGAAGCATTAGCCAAGAGCAGGGCATGGAATGCAAAATTGTGGATTCTTTGGCTTATGCTAAACATATCAATATTGCGCCAGATCTCGTACTTAAACACCCAGAGCTGCTGCACATGCAGCTGTTGGCCAATGGCAACATTCCCGCCAATTTAGCACCAGATCAATTAACCAAGGCCTATCATCTTAACAAGTTACGGCAGGCGATTTATATTGCTGCCGCTGCAGTGGCGCTGATTGGCATAGGCATTGCCAGCTATAGTTTTCTGCAAGCCAATTGGGATGCGCGTGAAACTGAACAGCTTGCACTACAGACACATGCACAACAGCAGCGCTACGAGGAAGTGGCGAGTAATTTTCCCACCACGCCTATCCCTAGTGCCGAGCTAAAAACGGCGGTGGATTTGGCTGCAAGCGTGAAGCAATACAACATTACGCCGGAAGAAATGATGCGTGTGTTGAGTGGGGCGCTAGAAACGTCGCCAGAAATTGCCATCGAACGTCTGCGTTGGATGCAAACCGACAACGTGGAGGTGCAGGATGCAGAGAAAGCGCGTGAGCCTAACGCCAACAATGCGACTTCTCAGGCCGCAACGTTACGTCAAATTGCATTTGTCAGTGCATCGCTCAGTAACTTTAACGGGGACTACCGTGGTGCGCTCAACAGTGTGAATCAATTTGTTGCGCAGATTAAAAACAACCCCAAAGTAGAGCAGGTAATGGTGTTGCAAGAACCAGTCAATGCCAGTTCATTTGCCAGTTTGCAAGGGAGCACGCTGGATGAAAATACATCCGAACAAGTGCCCGCCATGTTTAAGTTGAAAGTGGTATTAAAGCCAATGGTGGAAACAGGGGTGGCCAGATGATGCTCAATCAACAAGATTGGAAGCGCTTACAAGCCCCAATATTATGGCTAGGGGTTGCGTTAGTCGTTGTAGGCTTACTGGCGTTTTATGCCAAGAATTATCATGATGAAAAAAGAGTTGCACTTGAGCAGCAACGCACTCAACTAAATCAAGCACGCCAAAAATACTTATCATCTGGGCAAGAGCGGGAAATGATTGTGCAGTATCTTCCGCTGTATCAGCAGTTGATCGCTACAGGATTTATTGGAGAAGAGCGACGAATTGAATGGATAGAAGCGTTAAGGCAGATTCATCTGCAACACAAACTGTTTAGCATTGATTACAACATCAGCCAGCAAGCAACAATGCACCCTAGCTATTTGTCTAACCTGGGTAGTTTTATCTTGCATAGTTCCACCATGCGTTTAAATTTCGGCTTGCTGCACGAAGGCGATTTACTGACGTTGCTGGACAACTTACGCGCGCAATCCACTGGCTTTATCGTACGCGAATGTACCGTGACGAAACTCTCTAGGGCAAAAATCAATCCCACCATGCTCACCGATTACTTGGATGCAAGTTGTGATATTGATTGGATTACGTTGCGAGACCCACAGCTAAGGACGCCGCTATGAGGCTACTTATTCTCTTAATGTTGCTGTTTAGCTGGCATGTACAGGCCGCAGATGCTGGGCTAGGGCGTTTATTCAGCACACCAAGTGATCGTATAAATTTAGATCGTTTACGTCAAACCAAAAAAGAAATTGTGCCGCAAAAAGTGGAAACACCGACCACGCAAACAATGCTGCCTGCGGCTGCGCCAAACGCGGTAGAGGTGCAAGGGTATGTCAAACGTAGCGATGGAAAAAAAGGCACGGTATGGGTAAACCGTCAGGCAGTGCAAGAAGGCACGAAAAATGATGAGGTGACGGTTGGGCATTTACCAACGCAGCAGAATCGCATTCCTATCCAAATCAATGCCACAGGCAAAGTGCTGTCGTTAAAGGCCGGGCAAACTTATGATCCTGAATCTAATCGCGTGAGAGAAATACGATACTCAGTGCAAGGTGACTCTGGCACAATCGGCAATGCTGATTAAGTATGAGTGTATCTAAATCTTATACAAAACAAAAAGGCGCGATAGTCATCTTAGCTGCTTTTATTCTTGGATTAGCTGCAACCGCGTATTTGTTAAAAGTATTTAACCCAGAAAGTCTTAGAGTAGAGCAAAACAGGAAAACTAGTTTGGCATTGAACGAAGCGAAGCAGGCTTTAATTGCGTGGGCTGTTAGTAATACAATAAATCCGGGGCAGTTTCCATTTCCTGATAGAAACAATGATGGCAATTATGATGGAAGAAGCGACTGTCCTTCTCCAGTTTCTGCATTTTCTTACGCATTCTTAATTGGGCGTTTGCCAATCTATGGCCAAACCAATCCGTGTGTTAGTCCTCAAACTGGTTTAGGGGTTAATGTACAAGATGGGCAAGGTAATCAGCTATGGTATGCGGTTTCGCGTAATTTGGTACATAAATACGATGCTCCAACCTCTAATCCCGCTATCAACCCATCTATTATTTTAACCCCTACCTATCCTTGGCTTAAAGTGTTTGATGGGAGTGGGGTGCTAATCTCTGACCGCGTAGCTGCAGTTATTATTTCGCCAGGAAATTCAATTGGCGCCCAAGATAGAGCAGCAGGCGTGGCGGACGCTAATCACTACTTAGATACATTTTTAATAGGCGCTACGGTTTTTAGTAATAGTGATTACAATAGTGCGGATGAGGATTTTGTGGTGATCCAAAGTAATGCAGATGTGAATGATCGGCTTACATATATCACTGCTGACGAGTTGATCTATGCTTTAGAAAAAAGGGTGCTGCAAGAGGCGAAGAATAAGCTGACAGCATTTTACGCAGCTAACAGTTATTATCCCTTTGCAGCAGGCTTTGGCTCAGTAGCTAATCAAAATCAGTGCATCCAAGGCAATCTTCGAGGATTACTCCCGGTAAATGCACCGAATAATCATGTATGTACTTGTGCAGCTGCAGATAAAACCTGTCATTGCAGCTTTAGCATAGTAAGTTCGGCCTCGTTTACTAGAGATGATGATAGTTTTGTTCCAGATGGTGCGGGAGTAAATAGTCCGACAGGCGCTTGCTCTGTGAGCCTTGCTGATACTAAGACTTGTAGTTGTAAAGGTGCAGGTGGTTGCAAGAGCTTAACTGGCACAACCGATTACCAGTGTGATGCTTGTGGGGTTTGTGTTGCTACTGTGGACGGTATAAATAAATTTACTACCACAGGCGCATTTGCGGGTGATGCCGGCGCTTGCATTAGCAGTGCTAATCAGGCGAGTTGTGTGAGTGGCTCAGATGGTAGTTTTGCCCTTATAGCATGCAATGGTAGTCAACTGATGGGTGGGCTTTTGCCTGCATGGTTTACATCAAATCAATGGGAAAAATATATTGTTTACGCAGTATCAGGTGATTGCGTTTCATCCTCCACTTGCCTTTCAAATACCTCACCTCCTAAAATAACAGTTGGGATAAATCCTAAGATAAATGCACTAGTTGCAGGATCCTTGGCCAATCCTAATGCTAGTTGCAGTATAGCGAGTTATCTTAATAGTGGCGAAAGTAGCAATATAAACGTAAGTAATGGAATACAAGATTCTCTATATCAAATGACGCAGCCTAGAACCTTGACCAACGGTGATCAGATAGTGGTGATCCCATGACATCTTTACGTTACAGAAGTAGTGGTTTTACGCTTGTAGAGATTGCTATCGTATTGGTTATCTTTGGACTGATTATGTCTGCGCTATTTGTGCCACTACGCGCCCAACGTGAGCAAGCTGCATTAACGCAAACTATTAATGCTATGGATAATGCCAAACAGGCATTGCTAGCATTTGCACAAGTTAACGGCAGGCTGCCATGTCCAGCTACTGCTACCAATTTCATAAAAGATACAGATGCTGGTAGCTTTGGAATGGAAAACCCATTAGGTGGTACAAGGAACATCACACCGCCATTGCCAGCAGTGCCAAATTGTGCTGCGTATGTTGGGTTTTTGCCTGCAGCTACACTAGGTTTGCAACCTGTGGATGGTAGTGGTTTCGCGCTAGATGCTTGGGGCAACAGAATTAGGTATGCAGTTACGTCTGTTGACAGCAGTGCTACTTGTGGAGGCGACACCGCACCTGATTTTACTACTGCTGGTAATATGAGTGTAGTTGGCTTGAGTTGTTTAGCTCCAAATTTAAGAGTCTGTAGCACGTCAGTTGTGGCTAATTGCTCAGTTGCTGTGAATTTAATTAATAATGCTGTGGCTGTAGTTTACTCAACAGGAGCAACGGCGGTATTAGGTAGCGCAGGAAAAGCAGATGAATCAGAAAATTTAAATATCGATACTATTTTTGTGAGTCACGATATTTATCAAGGCGATACTCCCAACGAGTTTGATCATATTGTCACTTGGATATCGCCTTATGTGCTCTATAACGCTATGATTCAGGCAGGTCAATTGCACTAACTCCTATGAATGATCTTCAACTACTACGTTACAGCCGTCACATTCTATTGCCGCAAATTGAATATGATGGCCAAGACAAGCTCACGCAAAGTCATGTGTTGATTGTGGGAGCCGGCGGGTTGGGCTCGCCAGTGGCCATGTATTTGGCAGCCAGTGGGGTGGGTACACTCACCATTTGTGATTTTGATGCGGTGGATTTAACCAATCTGCAGCGGCAGATTATTCACACCACGCAGTCTGTGGGTACCAATAAGGCAGTGTCTGCGCAACAAGCGATATTTGAAATAAATCCGGATGTGTTGGTGCACACTGTCCAGCAAAAATCCACGGAATCTGAAATGGCGGCACTAGTTGCACAAGCCGATGTTGTTGTTGATTGTTCAGACAATTTTGCTACGCGTTACGCACTCAATCGTCTATGTTTTCAGCACAAAACACCTTTGGTATCTGGTGCAGCCATTCGGTTTGAAGGGCAGATTGCTGTGTTTGATTTCCGTCATGCTGCAAGCCCGTGTTATCACTGTTTGTATCCGGATACCGGTAGCGATCAGGAAATGCGTTGCGCGGATAACGGTGTATTTGCGCCGCTGGTGGGTATGATAGGTACCGCGCAAGCGGCAGAAGCATTAAAGTTGTTGCTGAATATTGGTGAATCGCTGCAAGGGCGTTTGTTGCTATTGGATGCGCTGACGGCGGAATGGCGTACGATTAAACTAGCACGCGATGCTGCTTGTACAGTGTGTGGCTAAATCTAGATGCTTAGCCACACCTTATAGCGCTACTACTTACCGCCACCCACTAGATTTTTCACTGCACTGATAATATCTCCGGGGACAACAACCAGTTTACTATTGTTGGATTCCGCCATTTTCTGCATGGTCTGAATATAGCGGTCGCCCAATAGAAAAGTCGCCGAAGTATTGTTTTCTTTGACAGCGTCAGTAATCAGTCGGATTGCTTCAGAGGACGCTTTAGCTGCCACTAGTTGTGCTTCCGCATCTTTACGCGCTGCTTCTAAGCGCGCTTCTGCATTTAAAATCAGCGATTGTTTTGCGCCTTCGGCTTCTGTCACAACTGCCACACGCTCACGCTCTGCCGCTGCTTGTCTTTCCATGGCTTCTTGCATATTGGGTGAAGGCTTGATGTCTTGAATCTCGACAGATTTTACTGTGAGTCCCCAATCCAATGCTTCATCTGCAATCGCCGTTTTTAATTCAGCTTTAATGCGATCACGCGAGGTGAGGGCTTGGTTTAAATCCATGCCGCCAATAATAGAGCGTAAGGAGGTTTGCACCATATTGCGCATGGCTTCACGGAAATTCTCAATGCCATAGACTGCGCGTTCAATGCTCGATACTTTAATAAACGCCACGGCATTGGCCAAAATCACAGCGTTGTCGCGCGTAATCACTTCCTGCTGTGGCACATCTAAAATGATGTCTTTGGTGGTGACTTTGTAGCTTACCTTGCTGAATAACGGATTGATGACGTGTAAGCCTGGGCTGAGTACCCCGGCAAATTTACCTAAGCGCTCTACTACCCACTCTTCACCTTGGGGCACAATGCGTACGCCTTTGATGATGGCAACAATCACTAGAAGTATAAGAATAATACTAAATTCTGGCATGACGAGATTCCTTATAAGAGATGCAGTAATGGGTTACGAATGTGCGATGACTCTGAGCATATTGCCTTCAACCGCAGTGACTTGCGCTTGCTGGCCGACTTCTAATGACACAGTGCTAATGGCAGTCCATTCACGGCTGCCCATCACACCTTGTGTAAACTGAATCACCCCATTTTGGGTTGGGCCACATGCTTGTGTAATCGTACCAATCCGTCCGATTTCTTCGCCCTGAGATTGTCCCACACGCGAGTGTGTTTCGGTTTTTTTATAATAGCGCTTCCAAATGACCAACGCGGTGACGGAAAGCAGTGCGTACATGGCAAATTGAATACCATAATGCAAGTTAGGGTATGCCCAAACTGCAACGGCCATACATAAGGCGGAAATGCCAAACCATAATAAATAGATAGTGCCTGTAGCCATTTCTGCGGCAAGTAGTGCAAGGCCCAGTGCTCCCCATATCCACATTGTTTCCATTGCTACATTCCTTTTCAGCAGTAAAAGCACATGAATCTTAGCATTATTTTAAATAGGCTTGCCGAGATGCAGGTTTATTTAATGAATTAATTTGAAATGGTTGCAAATTACGAACGATATGTGGACAATGGATAAGATTCTCGATATAACTCACTCATTTATAACGAATAAAAAATTAATGGCGACTTCTTTCAAGCTTATATTGCCCGACGATAGAATTGAGCGTCTACAGTACATTCGACGCATGTTTCCACAAGCCAAAGGTAGGAACCTGATTGATGCATGGCAAGGCGGTAGAAAGCAAGCTTTCGCGCGTCTACAAGCAGTAAATGCCAGTGCTTACGGGCGTAACCGCAATTTTATCAATGGTGCCGTCACCCGTTTATCCCCTTATTTACGCCATGGCTGTTTGACGGTAAAAGAAACTGTGGACCATATTCAGCAGCACTTTGGTAAGCAGGGTGCCAAGCTGGTGGAGGAGTTGGCCTACCGGGATTTCTGGCGTCAAAACTGGTACCGACATGGCAATGCCATCATGAGCGATATGGAAGAGCCGAAAGTTGCGCTTGGAAATAATATGCTGCCCGCGTTTATTCCACAGGGGATCACCGGCTTGCCCTGTATGGATGAAGTGGTCCGTGAACTGCTCAACGAAGGCTATGTGCATAACCACGGGCGTATGTGGTTTGCCGCATATATTATTCACTGGTTAAAGGTAGATTGGCGTAGAGCTGCCGATTGGTTTGAAGCACAATTGCTGGATGGTGATAAGGCTTCGAATCACTTGTCTTGGCAATGGGTAGCCAGCACGTTTAGCTCAAAACCTTATTATTTTAATAAAGAAAACCTAGCGCGATTTACGGGTGAAAAATACTGCGCTACTTGCAAAATAGAGTGTCCATTTGATGATAGTTACGAAAATCTTCATCAAAGGATTTTTAGCGATGATGGGCCTATCGTCACCAAAACTTATCCGGTCAACATGCCAGAGAAGGCGCCTATTTCTAAACACTCCTCGGTGAGTGTGTATGTGCACGATGAAATGCTTTCGTCCACTAATCCGCTGACCAAATTGGCCATGCCTAAAGTCTTTGTTTTTGATGAGGCGCTGTATGACCATTGGCCCCTCAAGCGCATTCAATTTATGGCAGATTGCCTGAGTGAAATGCCCAATGTGGATGTTTGGCTGGGCGATACGCGCACGGTGCTGCAAGAGTTGGGCGTAGGGCAGGTGATTTCACAAAATACGCCCAACTTGCAGGTCAAAGCGTTATTGGCGCCGTTTAATCCTATCTGGCAAGAAGAGGAAAAGCTCACGCATGTAGAGCTCAGTTTAAAACGCCTAGCCAGATTTACCCGCTATTGGGAAAAAGTGCAGCCGGATATCTTGGGCGAGCAAACTGCTTAATCGTTAACATAAAGGGGATTCGGGATGCCGATTGTATTGCTGGTTATTGGTGTGATGGTGCTGCTGTATATTATTACGGTGTACAACAGTTTGATTACCATTCGCCACAATGTGGAAAAAGCATGGTCGAATATTGATGTCCTATTAAAGCAGCGTAACGAAGAGCTGCCTAAGTTGATTGATACCTGTAAAGCCTATATGGCGCATGAATCTCAAACGTTAGAAAAAGTGGTGCAAGCGCGTATGGGGGTGACTCAAGCGCTCAAGTCACATTCAGCAGCGCAGTTAAGTCAGGCAGAATCGTCTTTACTTTCTAGCATTGGTGGGCTTTATGCAGTGGCCGAAAACTATCCAGATTTAAAATCCAATCAAACATTTCTCAATCTACAACAGCGCATTACAGGTCTAGAAAATCAAATTGCAGACAGACGCGAGTTTTACAATGACTCTGTGAATGTCAATAACGTGCGTATCGCACAGTTTCCAGATTTAATCGTGGCAAGATTGTTCAACTTCCAGCGTGCTGATTTATTGCAGTTTGCGGCAGATGAGCTGAAAGATGTCGATGTCAGTGCACGTTTTAACGCCTAGCATCAGGCGTTAACTGTAGTGTTTCAGCGCCTTAAAACGCAGCGTTTCAATTTGATTTGCCTAGGGTTGATGCTAGCCGTGGCAATGCTAGGCTATGTCAACCATGTGCCGCGTATCTATTGGCTGTACATCGCGCTCTTTGGCATATTGGTTTGTATGTTGGCCAGTGTGTTTCATTATTGGCGCTTTCTTAAGATGAGCGAAGCGCCAATTTCAAGTATCGCCAGTGCCGCACAAGGTTATGTTGAGCTATACGGTCAAGCCCGTACAGAAAAACCATTAAAGACGCCGTATCATGGCATTCCCTGTGTCTGGTTTCGTGCTTGGGTATTTTCAAATCAGCAGGGCAACCATCAATCCCATCAACTGCTGGATAATCGCCTGCTTGATTATCAAGAAAGCCGCTCTCCTTTTGTATTAGAGGATGAGAGTGGTCAATGTGTAGTAAACCCTGACGGTGCTGAGGTCATTTATTACGAGGCGCGCACGTGGCGTAAAAATAATCACCGCTATGTGGAAGAGTACTTGCCCGCCCACCAGTCTATTTATGTGATCGGTGTGTTAGACACACGAAAAGACGCGCTAGATTCAGCCAAGCTAAATAAGGAAGTAAGCGCACACTTAAAGGCGCTAAAACAGCAGCCATCACGCCTGTTGAACCTATACGACCATGATTTAAATGGTGAGATCGATCTGCACGAGTGGGAGCTGGCGCGGCAAGATGCGATCTGGCAAGTGCAGTCAACGCATGCCATGCAAGCGCATACCGCTGGTTTTGAATTGGCCAAGCCAGCAGGCCAGCAATTGTTTTTAATTTCTGCAAAATCTCCATTACAGCTACGTAAAAACCATCTGCAATGGTTGGGCGTGTTTATCTCTCTGCTTACATTTTTTGTTGCGGCCTACATGAAGCTTGCATAAAAGACTTTAGCGCGCCTATGTTAAAATGGCGGCTATGAATACAACCACACCAACCCCCGAACTCGCTAAGTCATTTGATCCCAAAACCATTGAAAGTAAATGGTATGCATTTTGGGAGGGCAAAGGCTACTACGCTGCTGGTTTAAACCCAGAAGTGAACGATAATTTCTGTATTTTGCTGCCACCCCCCAATGTCACAGGCACGCTGCACATGGGGCATGGCTTTAACCAAACATTGATGGATGCGCTCACGCGTTACCACCGCATGCGTGGTGACAATACGTTATGGCAACCAGGCACAGACCATGCCGGTATTGCCACGCAGATTGTGGTAGAGCGTCAGTTAGATGCACAAGGTGTGTCGCGTCATGATTTGGGTCGTGAGAAATTCCTAGAAAAAGTGTGGGAATGGAAAGAATACTCCGGCGGCACCATTACCAAACAAATGCGCCGTTTAGGCACTTCGCCAGATTGGTCACGCGAGCGTTTCACCATGGATGCAGGGTTGAACAAAGTGGTGACAGAAACCTTTGTGCGTTTGTATAACGAAGGCTTGATTTACCGTGGAAAACGCTTGGTGAATTGGGATGTGAAATTAGGTACAGCGGTTTCTGACCTTGAAGTGGTGCAGGAAGAAGAAGACGGCTTTATGTGGCACATCAACTATCCACTTGCCGATGGTTCTGGTCATTTAACAGTTGCGACCACACGTCCAGAAACAATGTTGGGCGATGTGGCAGTGATGGTGCATCCTGAAGACGAACGCTACGTCCATCTCATTGGTCAGCATGTCAGCTTACCATTGTGCAATCGCAATATCCCGATTATTGCCGACGACTATGTCGATAAAGAATTCGGTACAGGCGTCGTTAAAGTGACGCCAGCGCATGACTTTAACGATTTTGCGGTGGGTCAACGTCATAATCTAGCTCCAATATCAGTGATTAGTTTGGATGGAAAGATAGTTTCTGATGAAATCAATTTAGACTTAAATTATGGTGCGAAACTTCAGGATTCTGCAGAAAAGTACGTAACTATAAAAATTCCAGAGTGTTACCAAGGTAAAGACCGTTTTGAAGCGCGGAAGCTAATTGTTGCAGACCTAGAAATTCAAGGCTATTTAGTTAAAGCAGAGAAACATAAGCTCAAAGTGCCGCGTGGAGATAGAACTGGCGTAGTAATTGAACCGATGTTAACAAATCAATGGTTTGTGGCCATGAGCAAACAGGGTAATGATGGCAAGAGCATCACCGAAAAAGCACTTGATGTGGTCGCGACTGGTGAAGTCAAGTTTTACCCAGAAAACTGGGTGAATACTTATAATCAGTGGCTGAATAATATTCAAGACTGGTGTATTTCTCGCCAACTGTGGTGGGGACACCAAATTCCTGCTTGGTACACAAAGTCGGGTGAAAAATTTTATGTAGCTCATACAGAAGAGGAAGCTAAAGCTTTAGCTGCAAAAGATGGATATACAAAAACGTTAACTAGAGACAATGATGTACTAGACACTTGGTACTCCTCTGCTTTATGGCCATTTTCTACGCTCGATTGGACAGGCGATGATGCAATAGATGCACAAAACCAAGCATTGAAACAATTTTTGCCATCTAGCGTATTAGTCACGGGCTTTGACATCATCTTCTTTTGGGTGGCGCGTATGGTGATGATGACCAAGCACATCACTGGTCAGATTCCGTTTAAGCATGTCTATGTGCATGGCTTGATTCGTGATGCCGAAGGCCAAAAAATGTCTAAATCCAAGGGCAATGTGCTTGATCCCATTGATTTGATTGATGGTATTGGCTTGGACGATTTAATCAAAAAACGCACGACGGGGTTGATGAACCCGAAAGATGCGGAAAAGATTGAGAAACGCACGCGTAAAGAGTTTCCGGAAGGCATTTCTGCGTATGGTACGGATGCGTTGCGCTTTACCTTTGCAGCTTTGGCCAGCCCTGGCCGTGATATTAAGTTTGATTTGCAGCGCTGTGATGGTTATCGTAATTTCTGCAATAAATTGTGGAACGCCACACGTTTTGTGTTGATGAATACGCAAAAAGAAGATGGTACGCCCCAAGACAACGGTTTTGGGCCAGAAAGCTGTGAGGCGGGTGGGCGTAAGTTTAGTCAGGCAGATCGCTGGATTGTGAGCGCACTGCAACGCACAGAGGCAGAGGTGGAACGTGCCTTTACAGACTACCGTTTTGATTTAGCCGCGAAAGCTATTTACGAGTTTGTGTGGGACCAATATTGCGATTGGTATTTGGAAATTGCCAAAGTGCAAATTCAAACAGGCGATGAAGCTGAACAGCGTGCTACACGTCGCACCTTGTTACGTGTGTTAGAAACTATCTTGCGTTTGGCACACCCGATTATTCCGTTTATTACCGAAGAGATTTGGCAAACGATTGCCCCGATGACTGAGCTTAAAGACAAGTCGCGCGGAACTGAAAGTATTATGTTGCAGGCTTATCCAAAAGCGGATTTAGAAAAAGTGGATGAGCAAGCAGAAGCGTGGGTAGCAACACTTAAAATAGCGGTGGAAGCTTGTAGAAGTCTGCGTGGTGAAATGGGAATTTCTCCAGCATCTAAAGTACCGTTGATTGCGGCGGGTGATGCTAAGCAATTAATTGCTTATGCCCCGTATCTCAAATCGCTTGCTAAGTTAGAGAGCGTAGATGTAGTGGCAGACTTACCAGAGGCGGATGCGCCAGTGATGTTGGCGGGTGATTTTAGGTTGATGCTGAAAGTAGAAATTGATGTCGCTGCTGAAAAAGAGCGTTTAGGTAAAGAGATTGCGCGTTTGCAAAGCGAAATTGCCAAAGCCAACGGTAAGCTGAATAACGAAAGCTTTGTGGCAAGGGCGCCTGCCGCAGTGGTGGAGCAAGAAAAAGCACGTGTGGCTGAGTTCAGTGCAAGTTTGCAAAAGCTTGAGACACAGCTGGTTAAACTGAAGTAGCTGGCAGCGCAATGCAGGCGTAAGCAAAAGGAGGGTTGCATGAACACAGAAATCGTAGCTGATGTAGCGCGTGCAACGCTAGCTGGTGAAGTTGCTTTCCCTGAGGTGGTGCGCCAGTTGATGGAAACAGGCGTTGAGTATTATCACGTGGACTACGTTAGCCGGAGCAAGTCTTTTTACAGCGCGAGTGGAGATGTAGTCACCACACCGATTAGTTATGAGCATCTACCGGCTGTTGCCGCCAATTTTGATTTGGCAGGGCTAAAAGCAGCCATTTTTGATAGTCAGCACAATCATCAGCATTATCGCGACTTTACCCGACGTGCCATGGAAGCTGGCGTACAAGGTTATATGGCTTTCTTACGTGGTCAGCGTGTCACCTATTGGGGGCGTGATGGCGAGCAGCATACCGAATGGTTTTCTGGCGCAGCACCAGCCCGTGCTGACTAGCGTATGAGTACAGACGACGATATCACGAATGAGGTGATGTGCGCCTGTAGTGGCACCACCCGTGGTCAAATCTATGACTTGTTTATGCAAGGCCTCGATCAAGAGGCTATATCGAGACGGACAGGCGCACTTTCTGGTTGCGCCGGATGTGAGTGGGATGTCGCACAGTTTTTGAAAGCCCTTGCCGAGCAACAAAAAACGTAATCAGTGACTTCATGAAGTCACTTTCATCACTTTCAAGTGAAGCGATTCGCTTGAAAATGCGCTATCTAATTATTTGCCTGTGAAAGATTAGCGCTTGCACCACAGCCTTGGCAAAACTTGCTAAATGCACTTTTGCGTGTGCCGCAGCTGCTGCATTTATTGTGCAGGCCAATACCGCAGTGCTGGCAGAAGTCATTTCTAGCATCTTTTAAATCAATGCCGCGTTCGCACCCTGGGCATACACCTTTATTCAGCAAAGTCAGCGCGGTATCGTAATTCAACTCTTCACGGCGCACTAATTGTGGCTGCGCTTCTGCCAACCGTTGTTTTTCCAAGTATTTCTGTAGGGCGGAAATCGCGTACTTGCCTCCCAGCACCGTCATGATAATGCCGACTAAATAGCGGACATAACCACCGTAATCGGGCAAATAGGGCACAAGCTCAACAAAGAAAGTAATCAGCGCAAAAATAATAAAGCCCCATACAAATGGCCAGTAAGGCGTTTTACGTTTTTTGGCAAAGAGCCATGCGGCAAGCGCAAGCAGCGGTAAAGCAAGCAATAGGCGATAGAGAAATACGCGCGTCGCTTGTTTTTGGTTGGCGTCATACAGTTGTTGATAGGCGGTGTCTTCAAGTGCTTTTACTTGATCGCGCACTTTTGATTCGGATTGGTTCTGGTCTAGCTGTGTTTTGGAGAGTGCTTCTACGGCTTTTTCAGCATCACGCTCCAGTGCTTTGAGTTGGTCGAGCGCTGCAGTGCGTTTGACTAACTCGTCATCCTGCTGGTTTTGCTGGGTGACATCACGCGTGGCTAGCCAGTTTTCAAAGGTACGTCTGGTCGATTGGTAATCATTGCGACGCGTATTCAGCGTGAGCTGCGCTTGGACTAATTTGTCGCTGGTTTCTCTATGTTGTGGTTGGAGCGCATCTAACTGCGCGCGCAGTGGATCAATTGTCGCGTGGTCGACAAAATCCTCTATTGAATATGTGTGCTCTACATGTGGTAAATCGTGGATAACGGCTGAGCCTAAACCCAGCAAAAACCAAGCAAATACGAACGCGACTAGCCATAATGCACGGTTAAACCATTTTTCTGAAAGTCTTGCACCTTTGCCCATGGATTACTCCTATATAAACAAACTGACATCCGAATTGCCGGCAAACTCAAAGAACGTTGCGGCGCCTCCGATTTCAATGCCTTCAATAAAGTCACTGCGTTTAAAATCAAATAAATCGACTGTCATTTGACAGGCAATCAGCTTGACACCACTTTCTAAACAAGCGCGGCGTAAGTCTTCGATCGATGCCACGCCTTTGTCTGCTATCTGTTGCTTCATCATCATGGTGGCCATGCTCTCCATCCCCGGTAGCATTTGCACAAAATTGGGCATGGGTACAGGCATAGGCATGGCTGGGTTGCCAAGTGGCGAGACTTTTAAATCTGAAATGTCTTTTTTAAGTAGGGTAAGCCCATAAAAAGTGAAGAAAATACAGACTTCATAATCAAGGGCTGCTGCGGTAGAGGCTAAAATAAAAGGTGGGTAAGCCCAGTCGAGCGTACCTTTGGAAGCGATAAGGGCAAGTTTCTTTGCCATGATTTAAAGCGCGTCGTTGCGCTTTTTAATATAAAAAGTAAACACTTTGTCGGTTTGGTCCAGCTGCAATAGTGTGTGACCGGTTTGCTTACAGAAGGCTTCGAAGTCTTTGACTGAGCCTGGGTCAGTCGCCATGATTTTGAGCACTTGATTCGCCTGCAGATCGTTGAGCCCTTTTTTACATCGCAAAATAGGGAGCGGGCAATTTAAGTTTTTCGCGTCTACTTCTTTATCAAAGTCCATATTTTGTGCCTGTTATTTTATTGGTTGACGAAATCATAGCCCGCTTTTGCCCATGCAATCACACCACCAGTTAAATTGTACACATGCGCAGACCCTTTGCTTGCGGCAAAATCTGCTGCCAGCGCTGAGCGTACACCGCTATGACAGTAAAACACTACATGGCTTGCATCTTCTAGTTGTTGATATTGCACCGGTAACATCGACAACGGAATATGAATGGCGTGAGGAATTCGCCCACGCATCACCTCATCCTCATTGCGTACATCGACCAACAGCACACGATGCTGGGTCATAAGTGTTGCTAAATCTGCGGCTTCAATGTGTTGAAATTGGCTCAAAATGATGTCCCCTGGATGCATTAGATTGTACACAGGATTTTAAATTGATGCGATGGCATCGCAAGCCGCAATGTGCGAATTTGCACAACGCGTGAATACGCTGCCAAACCTACACGCAGGGCGTTGCTGCATGTAAGAAAAAGAGCAGCATAAGTGATCTACATTGCACCATGCCTGACAAATAAAGTATGTATTAATGATATATACGTGAATAACTGCCTAAATTGAAAGGGTAATAGGATGAATAGATTGTATTTTTTGAGTAGAATTAAGTCGTGTAGCGATAATTTAAGATGAAATTTTGTGTCGACCTGATATTACGTTGAATAGAAGGCTAGATAAGATTGCAATCAGCTCCCATCCCGCATAACGAGCAAGCGCGCATTGAGGCGCTACGCCAGTACCGTATTCTGGATACGTTGCCTGAGCCTTTGTTTGACGATATCACCCTACTGGCCTCACAAATATGCGAAACACCTATTGCCTCTATCACGCTGGTAGATGCGCATCGGCAATGGTTCAAGAGCATACGCGGTATTGATGCCACAGAAACATCGCGAGATATTTCTTTTTGTGGCCATGCCATTCTTGGCCATGAAATATTTGAAGTCCCAAACGCGACAGAGGATATTCGTTTTTTTGATAATCCACTCGTTACAGGCGACCCTAATATTCGTTTTTATGCTGGTACGCCGCTAATCACTGGGCTTGGATTTAGCTTGGGTACTTTATGTGTGATTGATTCGGTTCCGAAAGCCCTCACGGAAAGTCAGCGCAATGCACTCAAAGCCTTAGGGCGTCAGGTGGTCTCGCTGATTGAGAGCCGTCTTATTGCACAAGAAGCACTACAAGCATCCGAATTGCTAGAGCGCACTGGTGAAATAGCTAAAATTGGTGGATGGCAAATGGATGTCAACGGTACGCATGTTGAGTGGACAAAAGAGGTATTCCATATTCATGAATTGACACCACCACATTTACCTACGTTGGAGGAGGCTATTCACTTTTATGCACCAGAAGCGCGGCCTGTGGTTCAAGCAGCTGTGGAGCGTGCAATCGTTGATGGCTCCGGCTGGGATTTAGAGTTGCCGTTTATTACCGCAACAGGCCGTTCTATTTGGGTGCGCGCCGTGGGCATGACGACAATGGTGGGTGGAAAAGTCGAGCGCCTATTCGGTACGTTTCAAGACATCAGTGAGCGCAAACTAGCGCAGCTGGATCTGGCTTGGCTGAATCGTGCACTGATGATGTTGGGCAAGTGCAACGAGACCTTGATTCATGTGGCTGACGAATCAAGATTAATTGTCGAGATTTGTCGTATTGCGGTCGATGTTGGGGGTTATCGCATGGCGTGGGTGGGCTATGCTAACGATGATGAGAAAAAATCGATTACGCCTAGAGCCTACTTTGGTAAAACACACGATGCACTGAAAGACGTAGCGCTCAGTTGGTCTGAAGAAACACAAGCAGGCAGAGGCCCTGCCGGCAAAACCATCCGCAGCGGCGAGCCGATTACCGTAGAAGATATGGCAACATTGGATTTGGATCCTGCATTAAAAGCCTTATTGGTAGATTTGGGCTATCGTGGGCTGGTGTCTTTGCCACTTAAATATAAAGGTAAAACCATTGGTTTGTTAGCGATGTATTCAGGGGAGATGCGTACATTTGCTGCCGATGAAGTCAGGTTGCTACAAGAAATCGCAGATAACCTTGCGTCAGGGGTTATTAAAATCCGTGCAGAAATAGAGCGGCAACGGCTACATAACTCCATGCTGGCGGTGGCAACCGCAGTGAGTTTGCATAGCAGCGAGACGTTTTTCCCCGAGCTGTTGCGTAAGATGATTCAAGCTATTGGTGGGCAAGCTGGTTATATCGGTCAATTTACCAGCCAAAAACCTTGGGCCGCTAAAACCATCGCGGTACAGGTGAATCAGCAGATTATCAAAAATTTTGACTTTGCCATTCCAAGTACGATTGCAGATACTCTGTTTTCCAGTGCAGAGGTGCGGATAGTGCCAGCCTTTGCTGCGCGAGATTACCCTGAGCTTGTCATGATGCGCTACCACCCGTACCAGGCATTTGCCGCGTTGCGTTTGATAGACTCTAATCACCACCCGATAGGCTTGCTGTTTGTACTATTTGAAGACACGATTGCAAAAGATGCGATTGCAATGATTTCTTCCATATTAACAATTTTTGCAGCCCGCACCGCAAATGAGCTGGAGCGGTTAAAGGCCTTGTCGCTCATTTCTGAGCAAGCCTCTCTGTTAGATAAAACGCGTGACGCGATTGTCGTCCGAGATATGCATCGTCGCATCACTTATTGGAACAAGGCAGCAGAGACCTTATATGGATGGACCGCCGCAGAAGCGCTAGGCAAGGATATTCACAAGCTCCTCAAACATGTGGCGTCCGATGTTCGTCAGACCGAAAAGAACGTGCTCAAACATGGTGAGTGGTCGGGTGAAATGACCAAACGACACAAGGATGGCAGTCCGCTGATGATTGAAAGTCGACTGACCTTGGTGCGCGACAAAGAAGGTCATCCGGTTTCTGTATTCTCGATTCATTCTGATATTGCGGATCGTAAGCTGGCAGAAGCCGAGATTAGGCGACTAGCGTTTTATGATCCGCTTACCAATCTTGCTAACCGTCGTTTGTTGATCGAGCATCTGGAGAAAGCGCTTAAATTTGTCCGTCGTAAAAAGAATGCGGGCGCCGTGCTGTTTATTGATTTGGATAACTTTAAATCGCTCAATGACACCTTTGGCCACGATAAAGGCGATTTGCTACTCAAAGTTGTTGCGGAACGCCTCAAGCGGTGCGTGAGAGATTGCGATACCGTTTCGCGCTTGGGTGGAGATGAGTTTGTGATTTTGCTGGAAGACTTATCGGGTGTGCAAGTGCAGGCAGCCCATGTTGCGCGTATGGTGGCAGAAAAGATATTGGTGGAGTTGAATCAACCGGCAGATTTAGCAGGTCACATGCACAAGATCACGCCTAGCGTCGGCATTGCGCTGTTTGATCATCAGGCCAAAGATGTCTCCAGTGTGCTTGCGCAGGCAGATGCTGCTATGTATCGGTCTAAAATGGGTGGGCGTAATCAATATCAATTTTCGGCAGACTTGGACTAGCGAGGTACACAGACAAAACGCACCTCCGGCTTGGTGAACGGTCTAATGAGGGTGCACAGTGGATAGTACACAGTATCAAGTGCGAACAAATCGTCACTAAGCAGCAGTGGCAGTAGCTAAGCTTAACTTTTTAAATTTATTAGATTTTTAAATTGATTGGTTTTGCAATGAAGCTCACTCAATTAGAAAAATGGTTTAATCAATTATTGAATGAAGCAGGGATTAGCCTCAACGGCCCTAACCCTTGGGATATTCAAATCCATCATCCCGCAGCCATTCAGCGGATTGTGGCAGAGGGCAGCCTTGGTTTGGGCGAATCCTACATGCAGGGAGATTGGGACGCAGCGCAGCTGGATGCGTTCTTCTATCGCCTGCTGCGTGCACAACTGCATGAGAAAGTGAAGCCGATAGGCTTATGGTTTCATACCCTTCAACACACGCTGATGAATAAGCAAAATAGTCGGCGTGCTTGGAGAGTGGGGGAATATCACTATAACCTCGGTAATGCGTTTTATCAGGCCATGTTAGATAAGCGCATGACATATACCTGTGCGTATTGGCAGGATGCACTGGATCTTGATCAGGCGCAGGAAAATAAACTGGAGATGATTTGCCAGAAATTAAGACTACAACCTGGCATGCGCTTGCTTGATATTGGTTGCGGCTGGGGTAGCTTAATGGGGTATGCCGCAGAAAAATATGGTGTGGAATGCGTAGGTATTACCGTATCATCAGAGCAAATGAAGTTTGGTCAGCAACGCTACGCACATTTGCCGGTAGAGTTTAGATTGCAAGATTATCGTGAAATGGATGAGCCATTTGATGCGGTCGCCAGCGTGGGTATGTTCGAACATGTGGGTAGAAAGAATTACCGCACATTTATGCAGGTGGCGCATCGTTGCCTAAAAAGTGATGGATTGTTTTTATTGCATACCATTGGTAAAAACCTCACCCATTTAATGCCAGACCCCTGGCTGGATCGCTACATTTTTCCTAATGGCGATTTGCCCTCTATTCAGCAGATTGCCCAAGCAGTGGAAGGCCAGTTTGTGGTGGAAGACTTACATAATTTTGGCGCGGATTATGATCGGACATTGATGGCTTGGTTTGACAATTTTAATCACCATTGGTTGGAGTTCAACACCGAGTATGGGAGTGAGTTTTATAGAAAGTGGAGCTACTACTTGTTATCTTGTGCAGGTGCTTTCCGCGCGCGTGATATTCAGTTATGGCAGTGGGTATTGTCTAAACAGGGTATTGTGGGGGGGTACCAACGCCCTGTTTTGCCAAATATTGAGACATAAAAGCCAGCAACTCAATGCGCACGATTACTGGTTTTCAGCCAATAGCAGTGCCGTCTGCACATACTCTTGTTTTGGGGAGCATGCCCGGCGTGCTTTCCCTCAAGGCCAATCAATATTATGCCCATCCGCGTAACGCATTCTGGTCCATCATGGCCAGTATTTGCGGATTCAGCCCTGAGCTGCCATACCTGCACCGGGTAGAGCAGCTGCAAGCCGCGGATATTGCGCTGTGGGATGTGCTGCATACTTGCGTGCGTCCCGGCAGCCTTGATAGTGCGATTGAAGAGGGGTCGCGCGTACCGAATGACTTTGCGGCATTTTTCCAACAGCACCCACATATCAGGCTGGTGGGGTTTAACGGTGCAGAGGCAGAAAAAAGTTTTAACGCGTATATATTGCCTCAATTAAACGTCAGCGGTATCCATTTTGTCCGCCTTCCTTCGACAAGCCCAGCCCATGCTGCACTGACTTTAGCGCAAAAAATCACGGCGTGGCGAGAAGCGCTTTGCATCAAGCCTTAGTCAATGCAGACTGTGGCCTTGCAATCACAGGAAATGCGATACCAATGATGATGGCGAGTAGATGGTAGCTGGAAGATACGTATGGGATCGCGCTTAACCTAGGGATGAATTCAAAAGCGATAGCAACCGCAGGTAACGCTACCAGCCACTGCTTGCCGATCAGTGCGCCTCTTACTACGCATATCCAACATAGCGCTAGCAATGCGCACAGCACCACCATCCACTGTATATGCAATATATTGGGCGAGTGTGAGGCAGATGCTGCGCTGGCCAGCGGTAAATAATAGGTAGGTAACATCAACAAAATGTATGACACGACAAATGTTGTATTGTTGGCGAATGCTTTATTCATGGTTTACGCTTCCTTTTGATTGGGTATGGCAACACTTAACACTCTTAAACTTCTGGATCGATTATTGGGGAATGACCAATCGATGGATTGGCCTTCCCTTAAGCCCAATAGCGCAAGACCGACTGGTGAAAGTACAGAGATTTTTCCATGCTCCACATTGGCATCTTCTGGAAACACCAGTTCCACCTCTCTCCTAAGGCCGTTGCTTTCATCCAAGTAGGTCACGCGCGCATTCATGCTAACAACGTTGGTGGGGACTTGATCCGCTGGCACTACATAGGCGCGGCTGAGTTCATAGGCCAATAGCGCACTATTTTCTAGCCTAGCCAGGCGGATATAGTCTTTATCTGAAATGATTAAATCTTCTGGTTCCATTGTCATCTCTATCGTTGTGTTACAAGCAATTTCCCGTATGGGTTGGTGATGGCTGAATCATAATGTGTTTACATCAATATAATTAGCCCTTGCAATCGCACATAATTGTTTCCTATGGCGCTACAATAGCGCTATGTATGATTTAAATTTAATGATTATTTTTGCCCAGGTTGTGAACGAGCAAAGCTTCTCTGCCGCCGCCAGAAAACTGGGTGTTTCCAGATCGTCCGTCAGCAAAGCGGTTGCAAAGTTAGAACATGCACTGGGCGCAAGTTTGCTTAACCGAAGTACGCGTCACTTGAGTTTGACCGAAGTGGGCACAGCCTTTTTTGATTACTGCACACGCATTAACTATGAGGCGGATCAAGCCCATAAAATGATAGAAAGCCTGAATGCGCAGCCACGCGGAGTGTTGAAAGTGGCCGCTTCAGTTGCTTTCGGCACGCTACATATCGCACCGGCAGTCGGGGATTTTATGCGGCGCTATCCGGAGCTGACCATTGATATGACGATTACCGATAGAGTCGTCGACTTGGCAGAAGAGGGATATGACGTGGTGATTTGCGTGACGCGCGATTTGCCTTTGGCCTTAGTGGCGAGAAAGCTAGCGCCAATCCGCCGCAAAATTTGCGCAACACCTACTTACTTTGATGAGTTTGGTGTGCCTACTTTCCCACAAGATTTAGTGCATCACAACTGTCTGGATTATATTCACTCTGGTGATAGGGGGCTGTGGCGCTTACGTGGCCCTGAAGGCGATGTGTCTGTGCCTGTCTCTGGCAGGTTGCGCATCAACGATGATGAAGCCTTATCGCAAGTCGTGTTGGGTGGGTTCGGCTTAGCGTTACTGCCTACATACATTATCGGTAAAGATATTCAGGCCAAGCGCCTCAAGTCGGTGTTATCCGAATATATTCCGGTGGAGCAGCATGTCTATGCGATGTATCTGCCCAAGCGTAATTTACCGTTGAAAATTCGTGTGTTGATTGATTTTTTAATAGAGCGCTTTGGCGCGGAGCCATATTGGGATAAAGAGTAATGCTTACGCACTGAGTCGGCTAGCAATAGATTCTCAGCCTGCTGCCAATTTTAAGCTTGTATTCAGGTTGGGGGCGTAGAGTGGGTCTCACATTCACTCAATGGAGAAATAGTATGAAAAAATCAGTGCAAACCCTTTTGATGGCAACCGCCATTTCTTTTGCCATATTTGGCCCCGCCCATGCGGATGACGATGATTTGCAAGAGATGGAGTCTATTTCAAAATCATTTGGCTTGATCCCTTTGGAACAAGCCAAAGCGACTGCATTACAAGCCAAGCCAGGTGTGATTAAAGATGCTGAACTTGAGAACCGCACCTTTGAAAAAGGCTGGGATTATGAGTTTGAAGTGGTCGATGCAGATGGTAAGGAGTGGGAAGTCAATGTGGACGCAAAAACCGGTAAAGTGCGCAACATCAAACGCGATTGGTTCTAGCCGAACATTTTAACGCTCAACCTTCATGCGCGTTAAATCTAATTTCCACCCGTAGGCCGCCCAGTGCGGCCGATCTGCCAAAGCTCAAGTGC
Organism: Methylophilaceae bacterium 11; assembly: GCA_000525025.1. Taxonomy (GTDB): domain Bacteria; phylum Pseudomonadota; class Gammaproteobacteria; order Burkholderiales; family Methylophilaceae; genus Methylophilus. The sequence goes on from JCKJ01000001.1 coordinate 179,479, forward strand.
GCACCATAGCTATCGACAATATCGTGTGCGATGGCCAATCCAAGACCGCTGCCTGGTATGGATTCATCTGCACGAAAACCACGACGCGTCAGTAAATTAAGCTCATGCTCGGCACATCCCGGCCCATCATCTTCAATGACAAAAATCGTGGTATTGCTCCCGCTGATGGTCAGCGATACGCTGCTGCGGCACCATTTGCATGCATTGTCGAGCAGGTTCCCCAATATTTCTAACAGGTCTTCCCGGTCACCATGAAAACGTGCATCCGGTGTGATTTCCCACATGATATTGACCGCTTTGGCCTGATAAATTTGCCGTAGGGTGTGCACCAGCTGTGCAATTTCTGCTTTCAAATCTACTCTGCGTGCAGGGTGCGTATCGCCTAGTAAACGTGCACGTTTAAGTTCATGCTCGATAGTGTGGCTAATGGATGTGGTTGTGCGATAAATGTCGTTGCGTATTTCCGGAAGCATTTCCATCTCTGGTCGTTCAGCCGCCTGATTCAGCAGTGTCAGCTTGGTTTTAAGCGCATGTGCAAGATTGCCTAACGATTCTCTGGAACGTCTGGATTTATGTTGCACGGCGATCAAAAGGCGATTCATCTCTTCAATCAGCGGGGCTACTTCTTGTGGGCCATTATTGTTAATCTGACTTTCTTCGCCACTGGTCAGCTTGGCTATGTTGTCCTTGATTTGCTGCAAAGGTCGCAGTGCGTTCAGTACTACCAGCCGTTGTATGGCCAGCAAAGTAAATAACCCTAATAAAGAAACGACAGCATAGAGTATTTGAAAACGCATCACGCCAGCTTTGAGTGATGCCAGATTTTCTGCCACCGCAATGGTGATGACCCCTTGTTGTTTTTGGTAACCGTGCACGACAACGAGCAAAGGTTGTTGCTCAGGGCCATTGATATAGCGCTTGGTATGGGCGCCGGTGGTTAACTGTTGGATAGGTAAATCGACATCCCACAAAGAGCGGGAGGTGTGGCGCTGCTTGCCAGAAAATATCACATAATAATGACCAGAAAAAGGCCGCTGATACACCGCACTGACATGTTTTGCATCCAGCAATAACTGTCCTGAAGCATCGAATTCTGTGCCCGCCAGCAAGCTTTCGCCCTCTCGCTGTAAGCGCTCGACCAGCTGGTCCTCTGTAAGCTTATTGATGGCATAAGTCACAATGGCCCATTGCAATGTCAGCAATGCAACCAGACTGATAATCAGCCCCCAAGAGAGGTGGCGCTTGAGAGAAATCATGTGCGTTTGGCCCCAAATACATAACCTTGGCCACGCTTGGTTTGAATTAAATCATTGCCGATTTTTTGGCGTAAACGATTCACGTACACTTCAATCACGTTGCTGTCTTTGTCTTCGTCATATTCATACACATGGGCGGTGAGTGCCGTTTTGGAGAGCACGTGACCGGGGTGCAGCATAAAGTAGCGTAATAATCTGAATTCGGTGCCTGTGAGGTCGTGACGCTCACCATTCTCCAGTACGACTGCTTGCGATTGTTCATCCAAGCTAAAGTGATCATGTTGCAACTCTCCGCTGACCACACCAGCACTGCGCTTCAACACGGCACTGATACGGGCTAATAGTTCTTCAATCTGAAAAGGCTTGCTAATGTAATCATCTGCGCCTGCATTAAAGCCCGCCACTTTTTCCTGCCAACTGCCGCGCGCGGTCAAAATAATGACCGGTATGCGGCAATCACCGTTGCGCCAGTTTCCAAGGACTTCTAGCCCTGAACGCTTTGGCAAACCTAGGTCCAACACAATCAAGTCATAGGGCTCTAATGTCCCCTGTATTTCTGCCTCTACGCCATCGGTGGTTAAATCCACGGCATAGCCGGCTCTTTGCAACGCAGCCTGTAGCTGTGGGCCCAGCGTAGGGTCATCTTCCGCCAACAGTAAACGCATAATCAGTCGTCTTGCTCCATCTTGATCAGCTTGCCGGTTTTGGCATCAAGTTTCAGCTCCCACACCAGCCCTTTGTCATCGAGTATTTCTACCTCGTACACATATGCGCCATGTTTGCGTTCAAGCTCGGTTTCCAAAATCTCCCCGGGCTTGAGTGCTTTGGCTGCTTTGGTGATTTTTTCAAGCGAGAGAATTTGCCCGGAGGCTGACAACTTACGAGCAGTCGCCGGGCTTTCTCCAGCGCTGATGGGCTGAACGGTAAACCATACTAACGCGATAGCTAGCGGTGCTATCACGAGTAACACGCGGACTGATAGCGCCTTGGCGCATGCAGATACGCATTTGTTAAAGTAATAATTGTCAGTATTCATAACGCCATTTTAGACCGTTGTTCACAACGCGAGAAGGTTTAGGGATGATGCTTAATGTTAACGCCAGAAACTTAATTCAAGCTGAATATTGGGACTTGGTGTTTAAAGCGGACATCTCTATATGTTGTGATCGAATAGAGGATGAATTAATTCTAAAAGTATATGCCTAAGTTGTATCTGATTCATCTACACTGACTTATATAGCTAGGATATTGATTGATGGAACTGCAAAAGCACCGAACACCTGAAGATCTACGTGACCATATCGCGCTTAGTTTCACTAAGTTTTTACGCTATTTTGCAGACACGTTTTTTAGTGGACGCTATGGTCACCGTGCCGTTGTACTAGAAACTGTAGCCGCCGTGCCAGGTATGGTAGGGGGTGCGCTGCAACATTTAAAATCTTTACGCACCATGCAGCCGGATCGTGGCTGGATAAAAACATTGTTAGATGAAGCTGAAAATGAACGTATGCACTTGATGACGTTTATTGAGATTGCCAAGCCCAATGGATTTGAGCGTTTTTTAGTGATATTGGCGCAAGGTGTTTTTTACAATTTCTTCTTTGTGCTGTATGTGTTTTCGCCTAAAACCGCACATCGCGTCGTCGGATATTTTGAAGAAGAAGCAGTGATCAGCTATACCGAGTATTTGGCGGGTATTGAAAATGGCACTTACGAAAATGTTCCAGCACCACAAATTGCTATTGATTATTGGAAGCTTGCGCCAGATGCGCGCTTGAAGGATGTAGTGATAGTTGTCCGCAATGATGAAGCCGGACATCGCGATGTGAACCACGATTTTGCCAATCAACTCAGTTAAAACGCTTGCGTTACTTAGTCTTTTTAGGTGGCTTTTTAGTATTAATCCAACGCAAAAACGTATCAACAGGCATCGGCTTGGCAATCCAATAACCTTGTGCGATATCACAGCCTAACTCGACGAGTCTGTCCCACTGTTCCTGTGTTTCCACGCCCTCTGCAACTACTTTTTTATCCAGCGCGTGCGCTAAATCAATAGTGGAACGCACAATCATCAAAGACTCTTTGCTCAACAACATATTGCTCACAAACGATTGATCAATTTTAATGAACTGCACCGGGAGTCGTTGCAGGTAGCTGAGCGATGAATAGCCCGTTCCAAAATCATCAATACTCAGGGGAATGTCTTGCTCACGTAATAGGTGCAATATCTCCAAGGCATGCTGCGCGTCATCCATGACGGAAGTTTCCGTGACTTCAATCTCCAAAAGATTTGCGCCTATGTTCCACTTGGTTTTTAAGTCGTGGATTCTCTCTACTAGATCTTCCTCGTGTAAGTTGCGTGCTGAGAGATTGATGGCGATTGGCATCACAAAACCAGCGCTTTCCCAAGTGTGCATCAATTGCATCGCCGTATCGATGACCCATTGAGTGATGGGCTTAATCAACCCGATTTGCTCAGCCAGTGGAATAAATTCACTGGGCGAGATCAACCCACGTTCAGGGTGGTTCCAACGTATGAGTCCTTCAACACCACATGTCTTACCCGTGTTGAATTCCACTTTGGGTTGCAGGTAAAGCGCGAGTTGGTTTTGATCGATGCCACGCCTAAGTTCTGCTGCCAGTGCTAAACGATGCGGTTTGTCTGAATCCTGCGTGTGATCAAACATTCGGTAGCGGACACCTTTTTTCTTAGCCTGACGTACTGCAAAATCGGTATGTCGATATAAATCATGAGGTGTTAACCCGTGCTCTGGAAACATGGCGATACCGATTTTTGCAGAGATATCGAGTGCAATGTCCGAGATCACAATCGGCTGCGCTAATAAAGATTCAAGCTGATTCACCAATCTCACTGCATCATCGGCGCTGCTATTGTGCAATAAAATCCCAAACTCATCACCGCGTAGTCTGGCTATGTTGCTTGTAGCAGGTGCTACTCGCTTTAATCGCTCTGCAAATTCTTGGAGTACTTGGTCGCCTTTACTAAACCCTAGCGCATCGTTGATTTCACTTAATTTTTCGATATTGATCTGCACGAGCGGAAAAGACTGATTCGTGCGTTTTCCTGATTCTATGGCTTCAATGAGCAGGTCGGTAAACTGAGTTTCATTGGGTAAGCCAGTCAGGGCATCAAAATGCGTCAGTTTGTAAAACGCTAATTCAGCTAATTTTCTATCGGTGATATCAGCAATGAGCACATAATAGCCGCCAATCACGCCATCCATATTGGTGGTGGGTACATAGTTAACCATCTGCCAAACATTCGGGAACGGCTCCCAATCATAGTGAATAGATTTACCTAGTAGCGCCTGAGCTATATGCGGGGCCGCCTTTTGGTAACGCTCATCGCCAAGCGCTTCTTTTACACTTAACCCTTGAATGTTACTCGTGTCTGGTGTAAAAAACCGATCAATATATCTTTGGTTGGCATAGACATATCGCTGCTGCGCATCCACGTAAGCAATGAGCGCAGGCACATTGTCCGTCACTTTACGTAGGTTTTCTGCGCTAGCTTGCAACTCAGCTGTGCGTGCTTCAACCTCTTTCTCAAGCCGATTGTTTTGCGTTTGAATATCACGCTCGGCCTCACGCTCTATGCTGACATCTCTGAACACAAGTACAACGCCAACCACCACTCCAGAGGAATCTAGTATGGGCGCCGCACTGTCGGCAATTGGACGCGTAATACCATGACGGTCAACTAGTACGGTGTTCTTTTCTAAGCCTTGCACCGCTTTAGTTTCAATGGCGGTTTGGATAGGGATAGAAGAAGGACGGCCAGTGAGCTCGCTAAATATTTTAAACACCTCTTCAATCGGGCGGCCTTCTGCGGCAGAAAAATGCCAGCCAGTTAATTGCTCTGCAATGGGATTCATGCGGGTGATACATCCATTGGTATCTGTCGCGATTACACCGTCTCCAATAGAGTGGAGCGTTGTGGACAGTCTATTTTCATTTTCGGCTAATGCTTTACGGCTTGAATAGAGATCTTTTAGCTGTTTTAAGATGAGGAAAAATGTAGAAAAAAGCAGCGCTAAAAGCAATGTGCCGGAAAATAAAAGGGCAGCGATACTCAACTGCCGGGTTCTATCTTGTTCAATCAAGCGTTGTTTTAATAACTGCCGCTCTTCGTTCTCCATGTCTTGCCACAAATGGTAGATACGATCGCGAGTCTCTTGCAAGGGAGTTCTCGCGATATAGGCATTAGCAGCTTCCAAGCCTTGGCTTTTTCTCAGATACACCATGTGCCTGGCAATTGTTAGGCGCTCATCGATCACCTCCCGGATTTGTTGCCAGCGAAGTTGCTGAATGGGGTTATCAACAGTTGCTTGCTTAATGAGGTGTAGGGATTTTTCTCTTGATTGGATGACTTGATCGCGCTCGGCAATGCGCTTTTCATCGCCGGTAATTCTGTAGGTTTGCGTGCTTAACTCTATTTGAATCGTGTCAGACTTGGCTTGCACAACATTATTGAGCACTTCGTGTGTGTGTTGCACCCACACCATTGCATCTGCAGCGTTTTTGGATAAGTGCAATGCCGCGGCTATAATTGCAAGCACGATAAAACAAGCTACACCGAACACTGATAGCAATTTCTCATGAAATGCGTAATAAGCCTTCAATATAGTTCCAAATTAACAATGGTTATTATTTTGTTTTATTGTAAATGAACTTTTACAAATATTGAAAATTGTCCATTAAAATTAATTGCTTAGTTTAGGTCGGACCTTTTTCTGATGTTGTTGTACGGATTTCCTGTTTTTTACGCAACGGCCCGCGCGTATTGTTTGATGCCTAGTATTGCTGAAAATTTAATCGCTGACATGGGTTTGCCAAATAAGTAGCCTTGGCCCTCGCTGCATTTCTTTTGCATCAGGTGCTTACGTTGCGCTTCAGTTTCAATCCCTTCAGCAATCGCTTCAAGATGGAAGCTGTGCGCCATGTCCAACGTTGCGCGGATCACAGAGGCATCCTGCTCATGTTCCAACATGCCGTGAACGAATGATTGATCGATTTTGATACGGGTCAACGGATAAGTCTTGAGTAGGCTTAAAGATGCATACCCTGTACCAAAATCATCAAAAGCAATACCAACACCATGTTCACGCAAGTGATGCAATGAGCGGAGTACCACGTCATCATGATTCAGCGCAATATTCTCAGTAATCTCCAGCTCTAGTGCTTCAGGGGGTAAGCCATGCCTGTCTAATGTTTCCATGACTTCTGAGACTAGATCGCCCACTCTGAATTGTGCTCCAAACAAATTAACGCCCATACGCAGATTGGCTGCACCGTTACGTCGCCAGTATGCGGCTTGTGCACATGCTCCATCTAAAACCCAAGCGCCAACCGTTGCCGCAAGTGTGCCGCCCTCTAGCGCAGGGAGAAATGAAGCAGGCGTTAATATGCCTCTTTGTGGGTGGTTCCAGCGGATGAGTGCTTCTGCGCCGGTAATTTCGCCAGTCAATAAATTCACCTGTGGCTGATAGAAAAGCAGAAACTCTCCCTCATCGACAGCGCGATGCAGTTCAAGTGCATACAAGCGCCTAGCGTCTGCCTCCATGCGTAAAGCCGTGACAAATAGAAAAACACGTCCACGCCCTAGGCTTTTAGCTTTGAATAAGGCAAGGTCAGCATTGCTGACCAATTCCAACGCTTCATGTGCCTGAAGTGGGGCGAGTGCTGCGCCACAACTTGCTGCGATCCTGACTTCCTGACCATCCATCACAATCGGTAATGCAATGTGTTGAATCACTGATTCGGCGACTTCTTTCACCAATGCTGTGTCCGTCATAAAAGGCAATAAAATCGCAAATTCATCCCCGCCAATTCTGGCTGCAACCCCAATATGTTCCACCAATTTAGCAATGCGAACCGAGACTTCTTTGAGTATCGTATCACCAACGATATGTCCCAAGGTATCGTTGATGTCCTTGAAGCCGTCCAGATCGATCATTAACACAGATGCTGGCTTAGCGGCGATGAGTGTGTCTTCTACACTGCGATAAAAGCTTGCTCTATTGGCAAGACCCGTGAGCGGATCAATGTTGGCTTGATGGCGTAACTCCATTTCTTCCAGACGTTGTGCGGTGATGTCTTTAAGCACTGCTTCAAACTTCATTTGGCCGGCTTCTTTCCAACCAAATAGTGAGAATCCGAGCAGAAACTCGGTGCCATCTTTACGCAAGCCTCGTACTTCCGAAGGGATGCTGAGCTGATCCAGAGAGGCTGTAGCAATTGCATGGGCGACGGAGGCTTGGAACTGTAAATGATGGCGTTCTGGAATCAGCATTTCAACCGGTTTACCAACGCCTTCTTCAAGGGTATAGCCATGAGATTGTGCGGCTGCTGCATTCCATGCAGTAATACGACGGGTCTCGTCAAACCACACTACAGGCGTATTTGAACTGCCTGCATATTCTTCAAAGTTAGGTCTGGTGCGGTTAGCCGCTACTTCAATGCGCCTTAGCTCAAGACGGTCTGACACCATCTTGGCAAGCTCTTGTAACCGCAAATGATCATCTGCAGAAAAATCCAAGTGTGGCTTATTATCAATGATGCACAACGCCCCCAGTGCGAGACCTTCCGGAGTGCGCAATGGAACCCCAGCATAAAAACGAAGATTTGCCACGCCGGTGACTAAAGGATTATCGTGGAATCGATCATCCAGCGTGGCATCTGGAATCACCATGCCATTGACTTCATTGATGGCATGCGCACAAAAAGAGACATCGCGACTCATGTCCACCGTACCAACGCCCACACTCGCGGCAAAGAACACATGATCACTACCAATCATGTTGACTGCAGCAACAGGCATATTGAACATGCGCGCTGCAATCTGAACTGCTGGTTCAAGGCTAGGGATTAACTTTTCATCGTCTAGGCCATGATTGGATAAGGCAATCAATCGTTCTGATTCAGTCGAAAGTATCGCTGGACACTTCATCAAACCCTCCTTGTTCTTACGTAGATTTTTAGCGGAGATAGATCAAGACTGTTGATTCTATTAAAAAATTGGGTGTTTGCATACCCATCAAAATTGTATGGTGCCAGTTTTTTATGAATTAAATCTGTCATCGTTGATGTAACGAGAAGGTGGCTATCACCATTGATTGCCATGCGCACAAAGTATATTAGACAAGGAGTATTTTTCACTTATATGAATAATGACTAGGTTATGGCTGTCCTAAACTTTTCTTTACCACCACTGTCTTGATTTATCGAAAGCTTCTTACTTTGAGCGATAGTTAGCAACGGGTAAAACTGTAGGATGGCGTCTTTTTTGAATATTTGAATGATTGCCTGGAGATGATTCCAAGCGTTATTGGCAATTTCCGCTAGCTAAATAAAGTCACAGCTATACAGATGCGCTGCAGTAAACAGCCCTAAATTACGTATTAATAATCTCCCCACCATTGGGGTGTAACACTTGTCCGCTTATATAAGATGAGTCATCTGAAGCCAAAAAAACATAACATGGTGCCACTTCACTAGGTTGACCTGCTCTACCAATAGGCGTATTCGTACCAAATTTTTTCACTTCTTTTGCCGAAAAAGTAGATGCAATGAGTGGTGTCCATATTGGTCCGGGCGCTACAGCATTAACGTAAATCCCTTTTTTTATAAGCTGCTTGGATAGCGATCTTGTGAAAGAGACAATCGCGCCCTTGGTTGCAGAGTAATCTACTAGATGGTCGCTACCTCGGTAAGCTGTTACGGATGCCGTATTGATAATACTGCTGCCTTTTTTAAGGTGAGGTAACGCCGATCGGACAATATGAAACAAAGGGAAAACATTGACTAAGAACGTATCCAGCAATTGCGATGTCTCGATATCCAGGAAGTTGTCATGAGGAAATTGTTCCGCTGCATTGTTGACCACAATATCCAACCGTCCAAATTTGTTGATTGTTATATCCACCACAGACTCGCAGAATTTGATGTCGCGTAAATCGCCGGGTATCAGTAAGCACTGCCTACCAGCATCTTCGACTAAGTCTTTGGTTTTCTCAGCATCGCCATGCTCATCTAAATATTGAATGGCGATGTCTGCGCCTTCTCTGGCAAACGTAATCGCTATCGCTCTGCCTATGCCGCTGTCCCCGCCAGTAATAATAGCCACTTTGTTTTTTAGCTTATTACTTGCACAGTAATTTCTCTTAATGTACTCCGGTTCAGGGCGCATTTTGCTTTCTACCCCAGGTTGGCGAGTTTGATGCTGCGCCGGGATAGATTTCTTTTGCATACTGTTTTTGTGAGTCGTTCGTTTTTCAAATGCCATACATTTGCCCTAGGGTTTTAGGCCTAGGGCTTTGCAAGTTAATGGACAAATAGTGCGATGAGAATGATGATAGGAATTGGTACTCCAAGAAACCATAGTATTAATGAGCGCATATGAATCTCCGAATCAATAGTTGAGTAAGAATATTAAATTTAAGTACGTGGAGAATCGTCACGGCAACGACCACCCCAAGTTGCTGCAAAGCTGGCAGTGAAAGCGCCGATTAAAAGCGCTATAAATCCCCATAAAGTGACGTATGCTGACGCTTTACGTGCTTCATCGGCTGCCATTTTTGTTGCCAATTCTGCGTCAGAGATTAAGGCGTATGTGTCTTTGACACGCTTCTCAGCTACTTCCTGAGGTAGCCCTGTGCTTAGCGAAATGCGTTGGCCCACATACTTCAGGTCAGCAGGCGAAACACTGCCATTTTGCAAACTCTGGGCAAAAATTCTATGAATCTCAGGTGTGACGGCTCTTGGGCTCTCCGGTAGCAATGAGATGCCATCGGCCAAAGCGATATCTCGTCTAAACAAGCTATCTAAGTAATATGCTTGTGCATTATTAATTTTTCCCGGGCTGCCTACGTGGTGAGCGCTAGTAGCATGGTTAGCAAGTATTGCAGCAGACTGGACACCATTATTTACAATGGATCCTAACAGTGAGGCAAATAGACTGACGCTTACGATCAGCGCTATCGCCCATGTCAAAAAGCCATGCGCCGTGTCTCTAAAATAGACTTCATCTGACGCTACGCCATCCCATTTAACTCTTAAACGGCCTGCTAAAAACCCACCAAATCCAGAAGCAATGATTTGCGTGACAGAAAGCCATAAAATGGCTGAAATGCCAAATGCGGCAGCTCCTATGCCACTATTAGACCAAGGCGAAACGACTGCCAGACCAAAGCCTGATCCCAATACGGATAGGATAATTGCAAGTGCAGCAGATGCTAAAGCACCTGCAAATATAGCGCCCCAGCTGATGCTAGTGCCATTTTGATTTACACTTTCTGTATAAACTGCCATGTTATTCTCCGCTTCAATTTTTTTAAAATAATGTTTATTTATAAATATTTACGTGTAGTTTCAGCATCGCCGTGCGGTATTCCACTATTCAAAATAGCGCTTGCTAAGCACTCAATGGTCTAGTTGGTTGCTGGTGGCGCGCTTTCAGGCTCAGATGGCTGCACTGGATTACCTTTCGTCGTCCCTGCGTTTTCATCTTTAGACTTTAAAACTTTATTTTTCGATTTGTGATGGCGAGGTTTGGGTGCTTCGGATGCACCTTTATCGGTTCTCTTGTTTTGCTGAACATGCTGGGGAGATTCCGAATTGCCTAAGTTTTTTGCATCATCATGCAAGCTATCTTGATTCACGTCAGTAGGGCCTTTATCGGTGCGGCTTTGCTGACGTTGATGCTGTGGCGAGTCGGCAGTACCAATCGCGCTTCCATCATCGGTATTATTTTCTGTGGTAGCCGCATATACAGAATATGAGCTTAAAACAAGAGATGCTGCAAATAAGGTGTTGATGAGTTTATTCATTTTAAAATCCTAAAAAGACTTGTGATATTGCATTAAGCGCTTTAGTGGAAAATTAAAATGTCGGTTAAATCCTAAATTAATGTAGGACTAAGCCGACCAATAAACGTAAGTACCTAATCGCATGGCAGTTGCTGGCTTACAGCCGAGCTATATAGGCCATGAAATGAAAAAAACCCACATTTCTGTGAGCTTTTTAAGTACTGGCTGCCGGGGCAAGTGAGAATTCGGCAGCTTGATAAGCAATAGGTTATTTTGTTGCCTCACCTTGGCTGCGGGCCCAAGCCATCACTTTCAATACCTCGTCAGGCGACAAGCCATTGCTTTGGTTGCTTGGATCCATCACGCCTTTGCCTTTACCGCTCATTCCGCCGTTGGTGCCGGCCCAAATGATTTCAAACATACCTTTATCGGTGCTGCTTTTGGCATGGTTAAAGCGAGGGCCAATTAAACCGCCTGCCGTCTGACCTTGTGCTTGCGCACCATGGCATTGCCCACAAGAGTAGCTTTGATACAGCTTTTTGCCACTGGCAATAGCTCCTGCATTGCCGCTATAAGGGTTGGTTCCGGTGCTCAGAAATTGCTTAGACTCAGCCGTATCGAACAACTTAGCATCAATCTTCAATGCTTGACCGGATTTGGTATCTACAAAATTTTGGTCGGAAAACGATAGGTTACTAAAGAATAACAATGAAACGCTGGCTGTGATTAACGCTACTTTGGTTGGGTAGTTTTGCATCATAAATCTCCTTATCGGATAATGAATCAAGCATCCCTTACTGTTGTGAGTTTGGCCGGGTAATGAAAGTTCCGTAGGATGTTTTGAGACGAGTGCTTGAAAAGGTACTGAGGCGTAAAAGTCAGGCGAGTTTGTTGTTGAGCCTGAACAGTAAGATTTGAACAATAAAAAAGCCCACATTTCTGTGAGCTTTCTAAATGCTGGGGGTCGTTGGAAAAATCACCCAACTTAAATTTTGCAAATCTGCTTACGCATCTTCGCGAAATTTGGTGGCCGGGGGCAGAATCGAACTGCCGACACGCGGATTTTCAAAATAGATTAAGAACTAAATTAGATATATTAAACAATACCTTGTAACACCCGCTGCTTTAATTGTAACAGTTTAAATTAGTCTGAATTAGCTAAAAGTTAATACGCCCAGCTACATTACAGCTACCTATACCACTCATCCCAAAATTCCATCTCCCAATATTAACTCTACTTGTAACATAATGTTTGTAAGGTATAGGGTCTTTTGGCGATTTGCATTTATGCCGCTTTTGATTGCAGTAATGGCATGCAGCTACGATATTACTTACGGTATCTTTTCCACCATCCTGCTTAGCTTTTAGGTGTTCAGCTGTGCACTGAAAAAACTTTGCTTGCTTGGTAGTAATTTTGTATTTCCTCGCAAATGCTTCAGGGTTTTCTAACCACACAGGTAACTCACAATAGATACAGCGACCTTGTTGAAGGTTAAAGGCTTTAAGGCGAGATTTAATTAATGTTTTTGGCATAGTGAGCTCCAATAAATTTAAGGGAACCCCACTTGCCTAACAACGAGGACAACCTGGGAACCAGTCGACAAAATCGTATCTGGCCAAAACAGTGCGCTAGCAATGAGACACACCAAGTAAAAGATTAAATGAATTGCAATCACCTGGCAACTAAAATCATCTGAAGAATATGCAAAAAAGCCCGACCGTTTAAAGTCAGGCTAAATTTTGGTCATGCTTAAGCTGCTTACCAAGTTTTCAGATCTGTAATCAATTACCCTCTCATCATATTCTCGAAGAACCATGGAGGTACTGTAACGTTTAGAGAGCGATATTTTGCTCTTAGCTTATTAGCAATTTCTGGTGAGGCATGATGCGTGAAATCAAAAACGTAATTATGAATAAGTCCATCCTCACTTTCGTTTGTAATGTAATCTGCATCTACCAAAGTTCTGGCTTCCGATAATTCTATTCCGAGTTCATCAGACAACGCTTCTGAAAGCGAAATCTTACTATGTACTATCTCATCATCACCCCAATCCAGATCAAGGTATACATCAGTAATCTCACATTCTGGATCAGCGAAGTTGAATTTACCTGTGCGCTTAAGTCTAAGTAATGCGCGGACAAAAATCTTATGTCCAGAGTAAGGGCGTTCAGAGTCGATCCCCATTGAAATATGTCCTTCCAATTCTAAATCTAGCTGCTGCCCCACTGGCGGAAGTTCGTCTAACTCTAAATAGTCAATTGGTATATATATTTCATCGACGCCATCACCGTTGGTTAACCCCATCTGGCTGGTAGTTCGTTCGTCATTTAGCACTGTATCGTCAACAATATCTGAAACATGTGGGTATAAGAAATCATCCATCGATTTGTAAAATTTAGAGTTAATTACAAACTGGCTAATGCCAGACTTAATTAAGCTCTCCAAATCAGATAATGAGTTATTTAGATTAAGCTGTTGTGCTCGCTGGGATAATAAGTCTAAATCTAAAATGAAATGTTTAGCGTCGTCCGTTAGTGCATCATCAGGTTCCGAAAATTGTAACGCTGCTAGAGATTTATATCCCAAAGCAGCAGCCACAAGCTGATGCGCGTGTCCTAACTTAATTGGAAATAGAGTAGATAGACTGGTAGTACGAACAGCATAACCAATAGATGAAACTTTAACCATGATATGTCTCCAAATAATTTTGCACGGACAATCAAGCGATTATTTGACCGAGCGATTATTAGGATAATCAATTGGTTAAATTTGTACTGGTGCTGACAGGAATAACTGGTTTTTTTGAGTCGCTTGAAACTCGGCCTAACCGGGCACTGGATCAATATTACCGAATTTTTTTCTTAAGTCAATTGTGAAGTAATAGTAATCATGGGGTCAGCAAGCTTGAGCAATTATGTAGTAGCAACTAATAAAAAAGCCCACATCACTGTGAGCTTTATAAATGGGTTGTATTGAACTGTTAAGATGTACTTGTTAAGTAATGTTTATTAACACCGTACTCTGTACATTGTAAATGTTTTGAGAAAAATGTGACTTAACTCGATAGTCCAGCAATGCTTGGAAAATATCAGCGCATGAGTCGGGAGTAGGTACTATTTTACCGTTTTGATCAAAACTGATATTTAAACCAAACGCTTGATAGTTCTTTCTTAGGCTATCGATGAATGCAGGGTTCTTATAAAAGCCTTTTTGCTTGATAGCAGAGGCTCTTCGAAGTTGCATCTTATTGTTACCAACATAGTTAATAACATGCGACATATCAGAAAAAACCCCCGCAAATGCTGGGTCTGCTTGCATGGATGAGAAATCTTGAATATGTGCCTCTTTATAGCTCAATAAAGATTCAAAGTTTTGTTTCGATTGAATTAGCACACTGTCATTAACTATAAAAAAATCAAAGTTTTTAGATATATTGAAGCTTGGCTTAACTTCTAGCTCTAGCCCTTCATCAGAAAATAGTGCGGAAATTATACCAACACTTTTTTTTGTCTTCCACGAGTCATCGGTTTTTCTAACACAATGAATAACAGTGTTGTTGTGCACCAATTTAATGGAATAGAAATCTGCATTAGCTATTTTCTCAATTTTGGTAATTTTTTTATTGTCTGTCTCATTAGCAGCCTGCTGAACAATAATGTCTGCGTGGGTTTCCAGCTTAGGGATTGACAATGCACTTGCTTCGTTATTTTGCGCCATGATGTCATAGTCTAAAACTTCAGTCACTTGATTAAGGGCTACTGAAATCGCCTGCTTAATTGGTGTTATCAAGTTTTCAGATGTGTCCACCCACCTTCCTGTGAAGACTGGGGTATTAGGATCTTTGTTGCTAGATGACTTCTTAAAAATCCAAAGCATGAGAGTTGCATTTGCTAGATCAAACCCTTTTAATAAATCCAAGTCAGCCGACATGTCTTATCCTTTATTTTTTGATTATTAATACATCCTGAATTGTTTCTTGAGCACAATTCTGCTTTGGCGAAAGCTCGATTTTAGAAAGAGCTGTAGCGTAAAATTCATCGCCACTCCCGGCAAAGCTATACTTAATTTCGTATAGCCTCCAACCAAAAGCTACGAATAGAGGGTTGAGAATAATTAGTCCTGATTTATATGTAATCCAAAATATCCAAAGTATAAATATTGTAAAACCTACAAATTTACTTGTGTCTTGGTAATCTAAACTCATGAACGACACAATATATGGGAGAACATAATTCATTAAATCCGCTGGCACCGGTTTGGACTCAATGATATTTATATTCTTCTTCGGATCTACTTTATAGAGTGTGAAAATTGCAATGAAGAAACAAAATGTACACGCTATAAGAAAAGAAGTGGCAAATATGGGGTTTTTAAGAGGAAGCTTGCATTCTGTGGCAAAAATTATCCACGGATTACAGAAGCCTAGATTGTATATATCTTTATCAAAATTTTGACACAAGAGAATCACGCTCAATGGAAGATATGAGCCTATATAAATTACCGCCGCTGAAATTACTCTTAATTGCATAAAATTCAGATAATTCTTTTTATTTCTTTAATTGAAAGATAATTTTAAGACTATTTGATTTATTCGCAAATTTTACGATGCATCATAATATGCATAACTCTTACATAACCACTACTTCTTCTGAAGTAGTTGCTCAAAACACCCTTAGAGTCAATCTTGGTTACATTAACTTCTTCTATAACTCGAAGCCCCTCCTACGCGAACTCCAAGATACATAACGCATGCAGTGACTTTCCAAACGCCACGAACCCGCATACCCCAATAAAAGACTCGATCTACAGTGTCACGCTTCACTGCAGCTGCAATCGGGTTGGCTGGATTTCTGTAAAGATAATCATGAACTATTGCGGCATAAATAGTGTTGTTCAAAGGTGATAAAAGCGAGTGTAAAAGTCTCGGAATACTAGCGAAGTCAGTTGCAAAAAGTTTTGGTATTGTCAGGGAATGTGGCGTCCCATCAATTACTAGGGGGATATGCCAATCAAATACTGTAACAAAATGCCCTCGTGACCCACTCGGAATTAAGTAGATATCACCCGTTGTGAGAGTGACTGTACGTTGCAGTTCAGTTGCATCAGCACTAGGGGCATTTACCCAAGCGAAGATTGGTGGATTTTTGTTGGAAAATTTAACGACTAAATGTTTGGGCTTTATCAAGGTAACCAAAAGCAATAGAGCTACTATAGCTGCTAGTAAGATTGTAAACACTATTCACCCCATCAACTAAAAGTATCGTTAAGTCGATAGCTACTATACTCTTACACATTAAGCGATTAAAGCAGTTTGAATTTCTCTTTGAGGTAGAGACTCTAGTTACAAGTAGAGTCCATATACTTTATAGTCAATTGAAGAAAGCCTATTGCATGATTCTCACATTAAAAATTTGGAAGCACTTAAGAGTTTAGTTATAGTTCTATAATCTGAGGATTAAGTTAAATTTCAAGCAGAAATGAACCGAATTAAGAAAAATATTACTGTTCGTTTTTTCTCTATAGAGACAAAAGGAAAGCTATTGGACAGCTTCGCGTCCGCTTTTGCTGCAAACAAACTTAATGATAAATCTCGAATCTTAAATCTTAAGCTCAAAAAGCACCTAATTAAAATTTCTGAAGAGCATAGTGTTGCTGGCATAAGCGCGTATGCAGTGACGGTCGTTCGTGAAAGAAATACTTGGCAAACAAAAGCCACTAGCGATGGTTCAATTACTGGTTTAGCACTGAATCAAGGCATTATTGGGGACCCATATTTCTTTTTTGTTGTTCCCAGCAAGAAGATTTTGCTTGGATTTACCACTGGTCCGAGCGGAAGTTTGATTTCCGTTGGCAAAACGATGTTGGATCAGTTTAACTCTGATCGTCTGTCTGAGGTTAAGTTGGATCTAATAACGAAGGAAAAAGATTATGGCTTACTGCGAGATTTGCCTACTTACAGCAAGCTACATTTCAAAATCCAGTCCACATCATTAGCTGATATTACCGATGACGCGCCTCAAATGATGAGGAATCTAAGTGCCGCACCCTACATCAACAATAATATGCAGTTGGATCTTGAACTCGATCTCAATGATGAAACTAGAGATGCTTTTCCCAATGAAGTGATTTTAGAGCTTATTGAATTCCTATCTGACCACGATGGATGTAATTTCCTTAAAGTACAGGGTGTAAACAAGAATGGGAATGCAGTTAAATTAGACTTCGGAAATGCATTTGTAAATTTCAAGACTGAAATCCAAACTCGGGATCAGTTTATTGATGAAAATAATGCGACCAAGCTGCTTAAAGAAGCGCTTGTCGATTATATAGAATCTCAACTTAGTGTTTGAGTAGACCGATTAACTCTCTCCGAGTGACGGTATGAATTCTATCTAGTGCATTTGAATTTAGTAGTTCTATTAAATCAGCAGAGTTTTTGATTTCAACCGATGGTTCCAGTAACTCATCAATTTCAATTGCTGCTTCCCGGGATGCTCCTAAGTTTATTAGGCTAACTACACGATCTTTATAGGCTCCAATCTCAAGATAGGAGTGAAGGTTAGCTTTGGAAAGCTCCAGTCCTCTATCTGCACGAACGTTGTTAAGCAGAAGCTGATAACAACGTAGCGCATTCGCTAATCGAAACATCACATCAGTATTGATAGTTTTCATTATTTTTCTGATGGCGGAGTTGGTGCTACCAGAAATATCATTTTCTTCATTGAACTGGATTTGGTCTTTAATGATTTCTTTGAGACTATCTCCGCGAACCCATTTTCTGGCAATCAGGCACACAAATTCAATTGAGTCATTTTCCTTTGGCGTATAAATATAAAACTCATTTAGCTTGTAACAAACAGAAAGAAGAGTCTCACGTAATTTAGGCGACATTGGGTGAGGAAGTGTCCAAGCCTCTAAAGAGTCTAAGCTTGATAAAAATTCATACAGATTATTCTGCTGGATATAACCCACAGTTGGATTGGATTCTAAGGTGAATGTCGGGACCTTGAGATTAGCATGTGCTTTTCCAACAGCATCAACAAGCAACTTGCGTGCATGTGAGGTTAATTCAAGATCATCAGCATCAATGGTATTGGACAAATTTTCACTGGCAAACTCTCTTAGAAGCTTATTGGCAATCGAGTAATGTTTGTACTGATCATTTTGAGAGTTGTCATAATTGCCAGTTAAAGCTGAAAGCACACTGTCCAACTCTTCATTAAGTGCTTTGAAGTAGGTTGGGATTTTTTTCTCTTCATCAACTTTCTCATCAAAGTAATCTTGAACAGCCCATTTGTTATGATTGAAAAGAAAAACATTACCAGAAAAGTGCTTTAACATCCTGCCAGCTCTGCCAGTGATGTTATTCAGTTTTACGTCCTCTAGTGGTTTTGAGGTTTCACCAAATACCGGTTGCATTGGGTTTTCAAGAAATAAGTTTTTTGCAGGTAAGTTGACGCCTTCTGCAAGCGTACTTGTGCAGGCAATGAAATTGATATGGCCGCCTTTAACTAGGTTTTCTACCATGATACGCACTGAGCTTGGTAGAGGGCCATAATGAAATGCGATGCCTTTCCTTAAGTTATCTGCAAGACTGTAATCTTCATGAATGAAATTTTCGACATAGTCTGCAGCCTCTACTTGAGATGAGTGTGGGGTGTAGTCTGGAATTTCATGCTCTACTAGCTCAGTAAGGTCATCAGCCATATCTTCACAATAATCAGGCCTATTTCTGAAAATGATGTTGTTCTGCCCTTGGCCTAATTTAAAAACAACATCAACGAATTTTGTCCCTTTAAAACCCTTAGGAATGGTGTGAGAGCAGTTTTCGTTAAACAAAGATACTTTCAGGTTAGTACCAATGGTATCTACATTCATTAATATCTTGGCAACTGGTGAGTGTTTCGTGATTTGCTTTTTGAATTTGACCTCTTTGAAAATAGTGCTGAAGGAGTCTTGATAACTATCAGATGGCATACTGATGATGATCTGAGGGAGGCTATTCTCTAGTACTTTCTCTATTGTGATGTGAAGTAATACGCCTCTGCTTTGATCAGTAATATTATGGGCTTCATCTATGAATAAGTAGTTGAAGTTGATATCACCCTTAAGCATGACCTCATGCAATCTCTCTTGAGTCATTACGAAGAAGGTCTTCGCGCGGAACTGACCATCTCTGGGAACAGTACATATCTCAATGTCTTTTCCGAGGTCTTGTTCTTTGATTAGTTCATATAGCTTGCCTGCCACTTCAGTGATTAGTGCTCTCGTCGGCACGACAATTGCAGCAAATGCACCATCACTTTTACCTACGTTATCAAGTAGGTAATTCAAAATGATATGTGTTTTACCTGCAGAGGTTGGAGCAGAAGTGATGACATCTTCACCTGAGACTAGATGCTCCCACAGGACTCTTTGGAAATCAGTTAATGTGAACTTCATTTCCTCCACAGTATTGAGATCACGTCTAAAGTCATTTAGAGCATGCAAATCAAAACTGTATCGGTAATCAATGTTTGGATAACGTTCGGTCAACAAATCAATATTGGGGAAATCTCCGCTGCTGGCAAATAAAATATTAGCGATTGGAATTAACCCTGGATGGTCATTACCGTACAGGTCTAGCAGCATGGCCATTAAGACTGCACCTTCATCTTTGTAGTCTTTTAGTCCTGATTTATGAAATATTTGTGCGGCGTCCGCTAATTTCTTAATATCGCTTTTCCCCAGAATCTTGGTTGCACCAATCAAATCAGTTACATATGAACTAAATAGTAGTTGCTTGGTTTGGCTATAACCTTCATTGGTGATTATTCTTTCAGATAGAGTTTGGAAAAATTCACTCATTGGCAATACCCATATAAGTAATAAATTCCGCAGTGAGCTGTTTTAAACAGGTAAATGGAAGCATCAACAGAATGGTTTTGTCACAGCTCAGCTCCTTCTTTTGGAGCTTTAAATAAAAGTCTTCAATGTAATCAGTAGCTTTTCCCTTATATTTCTCTATAAACTGTACTTCATCAGTCATGATCTCCGGCTGTGTGAAGCCAATGAAGCAAGGAGAGTGGATAACGTCAGATAAATCATTATCTGCCCAGGGATCTAATAATTCCATGAGTTCGGCTTTGGTTTCGGGGGTGATGCCTGGGAAGTCTAAATTACTGTCTATCAGGTTCAGTTCATGCTTGTATTTATCTTGTGCAGATTTCATGGACTTAGCAGCAGCACGTGCCGCAGGTTTAAATTTCTTATGAAGTTTTGACTCCCCAAGGAATACTTTGAATGTGCCATCTATATACTGACCATGCACAGCGTCCGCTCCAAGGGCAGACATGCCTGCAGCCCCTTTCATAGAAATTTTGCTTATTAACTTAGGTGCGCCGATGTAAACATCCATAAGAGTGAACAAAATCAGTTCACCGAGATCACCTTGGGCGGTATGAGTATGAAGAAAATTTACTGATTTTTTAAAGAGGCTTTCTGGGCTTCTCGGGTTTTTCAAACCCAGCTTTTCTTCAATTTCCTTACATGAAAGAACAAAATTGGTAAGTATCCCCTTTTTGATTTCATCAAAGAATTCATCGTGGGAAGATTTACCATCTTTTATAGGGAGGTATACAAGGAGAGTATTTACAGCAGTGCCATCACTCAAAGTGTGAGTGAATTCTACCTCTCTAAGAATCTGTTTGATTTCATCGGCATTTTTTAATTGGGATTGAAGCTTTTTCTCCATGGATCTTTCCCCAAATCACTTTTGTATCAATTTCTAAAACAACAAAGTTGTATATCTTGTGATTATCAGCATAGTTTTAAGTACAAGTCAGGCAGCGATTTCAATATAAACACCTTCTTCTAGAGTTACAGAGTATACATATTAAAGGTGGATGCGAATATTGGACGTAGTAGACTTAATGACCTATTGTGCTCAGATTTGAAATCTTTCTGTCCCGTCGCCCCTATACATCGGGTTAGCCCTGATGGTTAGATTCGCTAATTACTACGATTCTAGAAACTTCAGACCCTAGTTCCTCATCAGAGTACTCTCCGTCATTCGAGTCGCGATCTAGCCGAGACATAAGTCGATTTATATGTTCGGGCGGGTTTGGCAAGAGGAGCGCATCCTGATCGATAACTTCTGCTACATACATCTGCACTCTCGTAGGAAGGTCATGCCCATCAGAGCTAGAGGGGCAAAATAGGCAATGGAATGGAAGCATATGAGGAGAAAGAACCGCCAACGCTTTGGTAGGAGCTAACCCAGAGACTACTCCCGCTGCAATTACTGAAATGCCATAATGCTGGTCATTTATCAGATATGTTGAGCATCCTCGCTTAGGTGTGGGTTTGGTACCACTAGGCCATGCGGTGTAAAGACAGTAGATAGGTGTCGCGTGTACCGCGCTCGCTGCGTTAATCAACTTTTGGCTTTGAGGGAGCTCGCCAGACTTGGGTTTTGGATGTAGGTGGGGGTACTCGCTTTTTGCATAATCAATGATCTTTGCCTGAATTCTTAGGCCAAAACTTTTTCCAGATATGCCGATAACCCAAAGCTCCCAGTCTGCACCGTTAACTGCTTCTTTTTGTTTGGTGAATGCGTCAACCCTATAGGTGCCAGATGCCATCATTTTGAGTCCAAGGACTAGGAAGTCAGTAATGGACTCTTCGCCAACTCGACAATGATGTAACGCAGCGGTGTAAATCGTCTTCCAGACTAGGCTGCTTGCCATAATGGCGTTATTGCAAAGCATATCCACACCTCCATTAGGCTAATAATTTTATGTTAAGTGACGTGCTAGCGTGTCTCGCTTGGTGAATGTGTCATCCAATTAAGCATCATCTTTTTCAACATCCTCTTGCTTGGAACCAAAATAATAGCCAATAACTACGAATATGATGTTTAGAAGGAAGTCTATATATTCAAACTTTTCCTTTACAACGATTACGTAGCAAATTGAGAGTACTAAAACTATTGCAATGATAGAGGCGGCATTGCTTTTCTTCTCGAAGAAATTACCGACCAACATGGAAATAACACTGCGACCAAAAGTGCGAGCCCACCAACTCTTTTCTGTTGTAGTCACTTAATTCTCCTTTTTATAGTACTAACGATTGAGTTATGTTTAATTGACTGTTACTTCAGCATTTATATTTAGTGCGGCTACTAATTTTAACTGTTCGTCTTTACTTATAATTGGTGCATTACAAGTGTTATGGATTTTAATAATCTCGTCGTTTTTTTCTTCATAGCTTCATGAAGGTTGCTTAAACATACTTTTAGAAGTCCAATTGGGTCCCCAACACGATTTTGTGAAAAACTAACTAAATACCAAAAATTGTCAGTGATTTCAAAAAACTCACCATTTAACAGATAACCAGAAGTATCTTGGTCTATGCGAATGCTTAATTTTCTACCTTCTTTAGTGTATATAATTATGTGGTGAAGTTGTTCTTGCCATAAGTTAAGAATCACATCCATTTTTTCCCCTATTCATAACAGTTGTTAACTAGGCGCAGACACCCGCGTAATAATATTGTGAAAGTAGATTTTCACGTATTGTTTTTTTATTAGATATAGAGTTTATCCACTACTCTGACCATATAATAATAAATCGCAAGTATGGGCGCAATCTTGTTAACTTGCATTCATAAGATTTATGTCAGGAGCGCCTGCTTTGGGATGTACTTCGTTCATCTGGGTGTCTGTGAGCTATGTAAATTTAATATGACTTAGTGTTTACTTCAAATACACTTGAATTTACTTGACTCATATTTGAGTAACTCTTCAACGTCGACTTGAGCTTTATAAAAGTTTTGGACACTACAGGCGCATGATTTGCACTAAAATCATTTTATGAGCGATGTCTATTCAATCCCTTCATGGTTTCCAAAATCGCTAGCTGAGCGCGTAAGGCCATCACTCGAATACGATAAGCAACAAAACACTATCTTTCCCTTTGAACGGTTAGTCACCTCCCTAGAAATGAAAGAAGTTTGGACTAAGCTTGAACAGCTATCCAAAAATAGTGGGCTGCTAGATAGATTTCTTACACTCGCCGCAAATCATACTAGCTTAATCGGTGAACGGACTGATCCAATTAAAGAGCCGAGTGACAAAGTACAGCATAACGCTTACCTCTCTCTACAAAAAGACTTTGAATCCATCATTAAAACTTTAAATGACTTGAGTAGAGTTGATGAAGATAAATTGAACGATGGCTGGCAAGTGTTAGTAAACGCTATAGATCGTTCAACAACATCAACCTTAAAATCAAAAGTATTTAGACAGAAAAAAGATACAGCACAACTAAAATTTGACCTAAATAGACTCAAAGACTCTTCGTCGATTCAAGATGTTTTAGAAACCATGACTTTCGCTGCAATTGCAGCATCCCATGCTAGTGATAGTAATCTGCCTAAACGACGTGATATTGATACTGCTAAAGTAAATAGCTATTGCCTTGCGTTGTCAGATTTCTTCAAAACTGAGTTTGGTGATTACCTAGATGGATTAGTGGCTACAACAGCAAACGTTGCCTTTGCTTTTGATAACGCTGAAATAACCCCAAATAAGATTTATAAACTCCGCATTTCAAACAATCTAATATCCCCTAGTTAACTAAGCAATACGTCAAAGCAGTTAATTTTAAATATCAAAATTAACTGCAGTTACAGCGAGTTTCGCTTTTAGCAGAATGCCCCTAGCGCATCACTTGGTGTGATGTCTTTAACTAAAGGAGCATTTATGAGAGCAATCAAATTGATTATCACGCACACCCTTCAACCTCATCATCCGTCTGTAGATGAAATTGATGCCGATGATTTAAACGAGGTTATACAAGAAGCCATTGATAGTTACTTGGATGACTTAGCAGAGGAGTTGTCAGGGGTTGTGAGTATTGATGAAGATGGTGATCAAGAATCTGAATCCGACGATACAGAGTAATCCATTCAGATATGAACACGCTCACCCTGCAACAAGCCGCTGAATTATTGAAGCTGCATCCTGTCACTTTACAAGGTAAAGCCAAAGCTGGACTCATCCCATGCTGTAAAGTTGGACGACGTTGGGTCTTTATTGAGATTGACCTGATTGAATACATGAGAGCACAATATCAGTGGCGGGCGTTGCAGGGTGAGAGAAAGGAAACACTATGTCACTCTACAAACGCAAAAACTCGTCCTACTGGTGGCTCAAAATCACCATCGGTGGACGAACAATACAACGCAGTACTGGGACTGAGGATAAAACCAAAGCTCAGGAATACCACGACACGCTAAAAGCGCAGTTGTGGCAACAAGATAGGTTAGGGGTTAAACCTACCCATTCTTGGCGTGAAGGGGTTGTCCGTTGGCTGATTGAAACTTCTGACAAAGCGACACACTTAGAAGACAAACGTAAGCTCGCTTGGATGCATCAGTATCTAGGTGACTTAACACTCAATGACATCAATCAAGATGTCATTGATAAGATTCGAAGTGCCAAGCTAAAAGAAGCCTCAAAAGCCACGACCAACCGATATTTGGCACTGATAAGATCTATTTTGATTCGAGCAAGAGACGAATGGGAATGGATCGATAAAGCTCCAAAGATCAGGCTCTTTAAAGAATCCAATAGTCGTGAACGGTCATTGACCAGCGACCAACTCCAAGCATTGATGCAAGAACTACCAGCGCATCAACGCGAGACCGTGATGTTTGCCTTAGCTACAGGCTTAAGGCAACGTAACGTGTTAGAACTGGAATGGTCACAGGTCAATCTTGAATTACGCCATGCATGGATACATGCTGGACAATCTAAGAATCGCAGACCGATAGCAGTTCCTTTAAATGATACTGCAATGCAAGTATTGCAACGTCAGCTAGGTAAACATGAAACACGTGTGTTTACCTATCTAGGGAAACCGCTAAAAGCTGCGAATACCAAAGCTTGGAGCAATGCATTAAAACGTGCTGGCATTACAGATTTCCGCTGGCATGATTTAAGACATACTTGGGCAACGTGGCAACGACAAGCTGGCACCCCTACACATGAGTTACAAAGGTTAGGTGGCTGGAGAACAGGGGCAATGGTGGAAAGATACGCACACCTAGCACCTGATCACTTGGCAACTGCTGCGAAACGACTAGACGCGAAGTTGATGGCTACATTCTAGCTACACTGACCGCCAAATGAAAAAAAGCCCACATCGCTGTGAGCTTTCTAAATGCTGGTGGCCGGGGGCAGAATCGAACTGCCGACACGCGGATTTTCAATCCGCTGCTCTACCGACTGAGCTACCCGGCCAGCGTTGCAATTGCACTGATGTGAATTGCAAGCCGCGCATTATAGCAAACAAACTCTGTTTTGTAATAAACCTTTACAAAATTAATTAATCGGTAGGTAGTCACCGCAAAACAATTGCACTATGATGGTCTTGTAGTCATCCTGATTTACAACTTACTGCGATTACATTTTGCTGCAGGCATACACAATAAGGAGAAGCACATGGGTTTATTTGCATTTATTAAAGAAGCTGGTGAAAAGTTATTTGGTACGGGTGAGGCAAAAGCCGCAGAAGTAGTGGCGAAAAAAGAGCCTACGCCTGTCAATATAGACGCCGCTAATCGTGCTGCCGCCAATGCGATAGCGGAATATGTTGCCAAAATGAATCTATCAGCGGATGGACTCACTATAGGCTTTGATGGTGCTTCAGGAACGGTCATCGTACAAGGCATGGCAGAGACGCAGGAAATCAAAGAGAAAATATTATTGTGTTGTGGTAACGTTGCAGGTGTGGAACACGTGCAAGATCAGTTGGGCGTGAAAGAAGCGGCGGCTGAGCCACAGTTTTATACGGTGGTACGCGGTGATACTTTGTCTAAAGTGGCGAAAGAGTATTACGGCAATGCCAATGCTTACATGAAGATTTTTGAGGCCAATAAGCCCATGTTAAGCCATCCCGATAAAATTTATCCGGGCCAAGTATTGCGCATACCACCACAATAATTTTTAAGAGGAGATTGAGAATGAATGCATTATTACGTACGTTGTTAGTTGGTTTAGTGGCGGTTACATTGACTGTGGCTTGTAGCAAAAAAACAGAAGAGGCCGCTGCTGATGCAAAAGCAGAAATGGGCGAAGCGATTGATGCCACTAAAGATGCAGCTGCAACGGCAGCTACAGAGGCTAAAGATGCAGTGGTAGAGAGTGCAGAAGAGGCAGCAGCAAAAACGGAAGCCGCTGCAGCAGACGCTAAAGAATCTGCTGTAGATGCAGTTAAAGCAGCTAAAGAAGCTGCACATGAAGCAACTGCACCTTAATTCGCGCGATTTGAATTAACAAAACAGTATCTATCATCCCGCACAGCATACGTTGGGCGGGATGAATTCTATTGATGTCATGTAAAATATGGCATGACACAATTTTCTATTACGCCACTCAATACAACGCTTAAAGATGCGTTGACCCATAAGATCAATTACAAAACCAAACCGCAAGGCGCGCTCGGCCAGCTAGAGGCTATTGCCTTACAAGTGGGATTGATTCAACAAACCTTAACGCCGCAACTCAAGCAACCGACGATGCTGGTATTTGCCGGCGACCATGGCATTACTCAAAGTGGTGTGAGCCCTTATCCGCAAGTAGTGACTGCCCAAATGGTGTTGAATTTTCTTGCCGGTGGAGCTGCGATTAATGTGTTTAGCGGTCAAGTCGGCATGCAGTTACGTGTGATCGACGCAGGGGTGAACCATGTTTTTGCATCGGATACATGCTTGATAGACGCCAAGATTGGCATGGGCACGGCCAATTTTTTAGAGTATCCAGCAATGACTTTAGCGCAATGCGATGTTGCTATGACACGCGGTGCCGAGTTGGCGCGTTCCGAAATCGTAGCAGGATGCAACATCATGGGCTTTGGTGAGATGGGCATAGGCAATACCTCTAGTGCCAGCTGTTTAATGAGTGTGCTCACAGGCATACCTATCACCCAATGTGTGGGTCGTGGCACAGGGTTAGATGATGCAGGATTAGCCAATAAAATACATGTATTAACGCAGGCAATTCAGCACCATGCACTACAAACAGCAGAAGCTCATATTGTGCTCAGTACATTTGGTGGTTTTGAAATTGCGATGATGGTAGGTGCAATGTTAGGCGCGGCTGAGCAGAAAACCGTTTTATTGATTGATGGATTCATTGCCACGGCTGCATTGTTGGTGGCCAGTAAATTGCAGCCTGCCGTGTTGGATTATTGTATTTTCGCGCACCGTTCAGATGAACATGCCCACAAAGCGCTGTTGGATTATTTGGGCGCAACACCTTTGCTGGATATTGGCTTGCGCTTAGGCGAGGGCACGGGTGCAGTACTGGCTTATCCGCTCGTGCAAAGTGCTGTGAATTTCCTCAATGAAATGGCAAGCTTTGAGAGCGCTGGTGTTTCCGAAAGGGAGTTGTCATGAAGCAAGAGTGGCGTCACTTGCTGCTGGCGCTAGGTTTTTTTACGCGTATCCCGGTGCCTAATTTTCCTGATTTCAAAGACGCTGATTTGAATCATGCTGCCAAGTATTTCCCTCTGATTGGGATTTTGGTGGGGTTGGTTGCTGCTATCGTGTATTTTCTCACGCACTTCATATTGTCGCAATCGTTGGCAGTCCTCATCAGTATGGCGGCGACTATTTATCTGACAGGTGCTTTTCATGAGGATGGATTGGCCGATAGCGCAGATGGCTTAGGCGGTGGTTGGAATAAAGAGCGAATACTTACTATCATGCAGGACTCGCGCCTTGGCACCTATGGTGCTACCGCACTATTTTTGATGTTGTTTGCAAAATTTCAAACGATAAACGCAATGAGTCCGATTGTAGTGCCAGTCGCATTGATTAGCGGACACGCCTTGAGTCGCCTGGCTGCAGTGTGGGTCATGCGTTGCTTGGTGTACGTGCGGTTTGAGGGTAAATCGAAACCTTTAGCCACAGCAATCTCAACAATAGATACCTTAATCGCACATATGTTTGGCCTAGCGCCTTATCTAGTTGTGATTGTGTTGTTGGTGTTGAGTCAGCATGCGTGGCAAACCATAGCGTTATTTATATTGCTTACCAGTTTGCCTGTGCTGTGTGTCTGGTGGTGGTGGGCGCATAAAATCCAACGTTGGCTTGGGGGCTATACGGGGGACACTTTAGGCGCCATACAACAAATGACAGAGCTGGCATTTTATTTGGGTGTATTAGTGTGGAGTTTGCACGTATGAGATTGACCTTAATCCGCCATACCAGTTTACAAATTCCAGCCGGTGTTTGTTATGGGCAAACCGATGTCGATGTAGCTGCGACTTTTATGCATGAGGCAACCCACGCCAGAGATAAACTAAAGCACTTGACGTTTGATGCCGTGTTTTCAAGCCCGTTACAACGTTGTGTGAAATTAGCCCATGCGTTAGTAACAGACAACATTGCGCATGATGAGCGGCTCAAAGAGCTGCATTTTGGCGATTGGGAGATGCGCGCTTGGGATGATATTCCGCGTGATGTGTTTGATCACTGGGCACAAAATTACGCAGAATTGGCACCGCCCAATGGCGAGACATTTAGCCAGCTACAACAGCGTGGCGTGGCTTTTGTCGAAGAGATATTACAGCAGCATCCGCAAGGGCATGTGTTGGTGGTCACGCATGGCGGTATGATTCGTGCAATATTGGCGCATGTGTTGAATATGCAATTAAAAGGGTTGTTCCGGTTTACTATTGATTATGGCAGCGTCACGCAATTAGACTTTTGCGGCACAGTGCCAAAGATTGAGTATGTAAATCGCTAGACGCTAGGTAGTGTTAGCGCACTTGTATGGTTTGCCCCATACATTCTACAGTTTGCCCGGCGCGGATTTTAGCGGTTTTGCGCAATTCAATTTCACCGTCTACTGTCACCATGCCTTCAGCTACCATGGCTTTGCCTTGTCCACCGCTATCGGCAATGCCCACGAGTTTAAGCAAATCGCACAGTGCAATATGCTCACCTTTTAATTCAAATATCTCCATTACTATCCCTTTAATTGAATCGGCAGGCCAGCGGCCACAAAACTTACGTGATCTGCAATGGCCGCAATGGCTTGGTTAAGTCTGCCTTGTTCGTCTTGAAATTGGCGATTGATTTCGCCGAGTGGCACAATGCCCATGCCGACTTCGTTGCTGACCAAAAATACCTTGGCCTGCAATGTAGGCAATACCGCAAGCAGCTGATCACGTTCTTGTTGCCAGTCTACGCCTTCCAGCGGTGCGCAATCTGGGCATATGCATTGTGCCAACCACAGGGTTAGGCAATCTACAATGATGCAAATATCCGGCTGGTCTTGGGCAACGAGACACTGCGCAAGGTTAAATGGTTGTTCAATCGTGGTCCAATAGCTTGGTCTTGACGCCTTGTGATGTTCCACGCGTTGCTTAAATTCTTGGTCATAGACTTGCGCAGTTGCAATATAAATCACTGGCAGTTCTAGTTGTGCTGCCAGCTTCTCTGCATAACGGCTTTTGCCGGAACGTGCACCGCCTAGTATTAAATGTAGCGCCATATTATGTTGCCTCTGCAGTAAGTTGGTTTTGCATGTGATTGGCATGGCTCCATTGTCGAATAATTGTTTGCAGTTGTGTCAGCCCGTATGTAAATACGGATGGGCCGGGCTGTAAAATATCAGCTGATTTTATCTCAAATACCATATTGTTTTTAATGGCTGGTATGTTGTGCCAACCTTCGCGTGCCGCCACTTGTTCTGGTTGAAATTTTTTACCACACCAAGAGCCAATAATAATGTCTGGCATGCGCGCTAGCACTTGTGCTGCGGTGACTGTACGATCTTGCGCACTATGATATTGGCTTAACTCAGGAAAACAATCTTCGCCACCCGCAATCGCAATCAACTCAGCTGCCCAGCGAATGCTACACATCATGGGCGCATCCCATTCTTCAAAATATATCTTGGGTTTGCGTGGTAAATTGGCAGCTGAGTTGCGTACTGTTTCAATTTGATGCTGAATATCTTGCACAATGGTTTCAGCTTTATCGGTTGCGCCAACTAAGCGGCCAGTGGCCAGTATCATGCGTAAAATATCGTCAACAGATCGTTGGTTAAACACATGTACCTCTATGCCAGCTTGAATGAGCGACGCAGCAATATCGGCTTGTAGATTAGAAAAGCCAAGCACTAAATCGGGAGCTAGCGCTAAAATCTTGTCGATTTTGGCAGTGGTAAAGGCTGAGACCTTGGGCTTTTCTTGGCGTGCAATTGCTGGGCGTGTGGTGTAGCCGGAAATGCCGACAATGCGATCTTGCTCGCCTAATAAATAAAGCACTTCTACCGTTTCTGTAGTTAAACAAACAATGCGCTGGGGTAAGGCGTTCATTTGGACTCCACATCATTTTGCCATTGATTCTCCATGAGCATCTCAGCAAGTGGTTTTTCTTTGGCCCAGCCTTCCTCAACCAGCATCGGCGCTTTGTAAAAGCTATTGACATAACCTAAGCATAAAATAGCAATTGGCTTTGCGCCATCGGGCATATTAAGTAGTTTAGCGAGTTTCACAGGGTCAAACATCGATACCCAGCCCATGCCAATGCCTTCGGCTCGTGCGGCTAACCACATGTTTTGGATAGCGCAACTGACGGAGGCTATGTCCATTTCGGGCAGTGTGCGGCGGCCAAAAATATGTTTTTCTCTGTGGTCACATAAAGTGGCAACGAGCACCTCGCCGCAGTCCAAGACGCCCTCTACTTTTAAGCGCATAAACTCTGCCATGCGAGCAGTAGTTTCAAACTCACCAATGGCTTGCGCAGTTTTAATACGTTCTGCGTCCACTTGTGCATGAATGGCTTTGCGTAAAGAAGGGGCACTGATACGAATAAAACGCCAAGGCTGCATCAAACCCACGCTAGGCGCATGGTGGGCGGCTTGTAATAGCTTAGTCAGTAGTTCTGGCGCAATAGGCGTAGGCAAAAAATGCCGCATATCGCGTCGCTCCGCAATGGCTTTATAAATAGCGGCTTGTTCGGCTTCAGTATAAGCGTGTCGATTAGTCATTTGAGCGATAAAAAAAGCCGCTTAATATGAGCGGCTTTTTGTACAAATATAGCGCATTACACTTTCGAAGTTTGAAGTGCTTTGATATTGCGAAAAGCCAAGACAGTCAGCCAAGCGATAGCAAAATACATCATCGAGAAGCCCATCCAGCTAGGCAGATATTCCCAGCCATGTTGCATCGATTCGATCACACCGTTCGCTGGAAAGCGACCAGAGAATAGATAATAGGTTTGTGTGGAAATCACAAAGGCAATAAAAGTGGTCACCAGGCTTACCAATACATAAGGCAGAAGGTTGAATGCGTCATTTTGTTTGGCTAACCATACACCACCCAACCACATCGCGCCATAGGCTGGAATCAATCCCCAATAGCCATTGGTCAAGCAAAAGCCTTGTGCTGGATCAAATGCGGCGGCACCAAAATCAATCACCGTTGCTAACGTAAAAAAAGCAGCAAACCACAGCAAGCGGCTAGATAACTTGCTGCCTAAATATATGCCACCCAACAAAAACAGCGCTAAGCTTGCATCTGGCAGTGCAACACTAGTGAGCACGTGGCTACCGCGTGTAAGCAACATAAAAAAAGCGAGGCCAGCAGCAATCAATAAATTTTTCTTCATTAGAAACCCTCTCTGTACATGGCCTCGATTATAGCATTATTGCGGCTCGTAGCGGATATTCACAAACAGATTTGCGCCTGGGGTGTTGTATGCAAACCCTGTGGTAGCAGGGTTGCCATCCAGGGCTAAATTGTAGTGTTTATCAAACACGTTGTTAGCGCGTGCTTGTATGCTCCAGTCTGGGTTGATTTTGTACTGTGAGAGTAGGTTGAAAATCGTGTAGCCACCCATATTAAAATCATTTGCTGCATCGTTATAACGGCTAGATGCGCTAATGACTTCAGCGCCAAAACGCCAGTCTTGCCATGTGTAACCTACGTTCAGTTTGCCATTACGGTTAGCGCGACGCACTAGCAAATTATCATTGGTGAGATTACGGGGCGATTGAAAGTCAACATTCGCAGCAATGTCGAAATGTTCCCATTGTTGACTGGCAGCTAGTGATAAGCCTTGGATGCGTGCCTTACTAATGTTCTCTATAGTAAATGTCGTTAAGTCAAAGCCGATCAAATCGCGGATACGATTTTCAAACGCAGTCGCGGACAAGCTAAGCCCATTGTTCTGGTATTTGACACTTGCCTCTACGTTGTCAGATTTTTCCGGGCGTAAATTCGGATTGTTAAAGCCAGGGTAATATAAATCGTTAAAAGTAGGCGTTTTAAATGCATTGCCATAGCTGGCGGTGACTCGCCAGTGTTCGCTAATAGCAAAACCATAACCTAGGCCACCGGTGACATAATTGCCAAATTGGCTGTTATGGTCTTCGCGTAGACTGGTATGTAGGCTATGCGCGCCAATGTTGGCTAAATAGCTGGCAACATAGCCTTCGTTGCTACGTTTGATTTTATCGTAATCGGTGTTCGAGTCGACTTTGTCATGTAGTCTATCGTACATGAATGTGAGTGTGCCAACTGGTAGGCTAAAGTCGTTTTGCCAGTTCACTTGTGTTTGACGTGTATTAAAGATGTCACCCTGTGCCAAACTAAACTCATCAAACGTTTTGCTGTTATCGCGGCTCTCCGCTACGCGCAGCTTTGAAAGCCAGAACGAAGTGAATTGATTGTTGCTGAATAGCGCAATAGATTGTTGCTCAAGTCTTGCTTTAGATGAAAAGTCCGGCGTCGCATTAAAACGGTTGTCAAAACGTGTGGTGCCGTCACTGTTGAAAAATTGAATGCCTAACTCGTGGCCATCTGCGATTTTATGTGACACGTTGGCTGATGTAGCCAAATTGCGATAACCGTCATTGTCGTTCAGCGCATTATTGTTTGCATCTAAGGCCGAAAAACCACCGATATCACTGGCGGAAATGTTAAGTGCGTAGCTGGTATCACCGGCTTTTCCTCGCACACCGGCTGTGGCGATTTTTGTATCATAAGTGCCGTAGCCTAAGCTGGCGAAAGGTTTGAAGCCATCGACCCCTTTTTTAGTGAAGATTTGAATCACGCCGCCGATGGCATCAGGCCCATACAAGCTACTGGCTGGTCCGCGCAAAATTTCAATACGGTCAATCAATTGTATTGGCAAGTTTTCAAATGTCGCTGTGCCTGCAGTAGCTGATTGAATTCTAACGCCATCGACCACCACCACCACATGGCTAGTATTGGTGCCACGCATAAAAATACCAGAAGCTTTACCTGCGCCGCCATTACTCGTGATTTCAACACCTGGTTGTAATTGCAATAATTCAACTAAAGTACTTTGGCCGCCTCGTTGGATTTGCTCTGAGTCAATCACGGTGACATCAGCAATCACTGCCTCACGTGGCTGAGGCACGCGTGTTGCGGTAACAACAACATCATTTAACTGAATATTTTCTGCCGAAAAAGCAGTATTGCTGAAAGCCAGTCCAATCAGACTGGCAATAATAGTTTTGTTCATTCTCTTTTCCCTGATGTACACGCGTCCCCGCATGCAAGATGCATTGTATGAATGGGAATACATTGAGATGAACAGACCGCAACGGGGGCAATAACGCATGGCACTCGTTTTGATGTACCGTCACCCCGCGGCATTTCCAAACTTTGCCCATGATTGAGCGTATGTTGTGTAGGCCGGTCTCCGGGCTTGTGACAATCTGATTTACGCCTTCCCAAGCGAATGTAGCTCAGTGGCATGTGGTAAATCTCAAATCACTTACCGTTGCGGGGGCAGCACAGGAATAATTGCGTAAAACACAATGCACCTGTTTCCCAGTTTCACCGGATTGCAGAAATGCAATCCGGCACCTAACAACAGGCGTTATTATAGCGAAGTAACCGCTGACTTAAAAATTTTTATACAACAGAAATTTTGAAACATGCTAATTCACTTTGAATAGTGAACGTTAGCTATTGACGCTAATGAATTTTTTCAATTATAGTGGGCGCATGGAGATTGATTTAAAAAGTTTAGAAGACAAAGTGAGTAAACTCATCGGCGTTTGTGCAACGTTGCGCGATGAGAATCAGCAATTGCGATCTGAACTGACCAAAGCGGCGCAAGACTCTGCACGTCTCAAAAGCAATATGCTGCAAGCCAGTGACCAGTTGGAAACTTTACTTGGCACTTTGCCGGCTGAGGGGCAATCTTAATGGCTTCAAAACCAATTGATATTGAGATTCTAGGTCGTGAGTTCACAGTATCTTGCACAGACGATGAGCGCCAGGGCTTGCTGGAAGCGGTGGATTACTTAGACCATAAAATGCGCGAAATTCGCGATGCGGGAAAGATTGTGGGCGTGGAACGAATTGCTATTATGGCAGCTCTGAACATTTCTCATGAGTTGCTAAATACTAAATCTGGTGGAGTTGACGTGGGTGATATTAAGCGTAGGATGTTTACTATGCAAAACCAGATTGATGAGGCGATTTCTTTGCAAAATAAGCTGTTGTAGCCAAATCACTTCATTTCAACGTCACAAATACGTTTTAACATCCTAAAACATAATCTTTTGGCGTAACGTTTTCTTTGGTGTTGCCTGAGTCTAAATTCCTTGAACTAGTCTTTGTTATAGGTTTCGGCTATTCGGGTGCGGTGTGATCGCTCTAAATTGGGTCTGCTTTTAAGTAGCCCTTGGTGAGTGAACCTAAAGCGCTTTAGGCTGTTACCACCTGAACTTTTTTGGTTCAGGATTAACGGCTCAGGTAACACCAAAGAGAATTAACCTTGTTGAAGTCTCGCTGACACTGCGTTACTTTCGTTCCTCGTACTTAGTGTACTGCGTTCGCTCAAATGCCTTGTTTTAGATTCGCTTGAACAAGGTTGCTCAAATGCCTCGTCTCAATTGATGTTATGCAAAGCGCCACTCAAACACCTTAAATTTTGATGTGTAAATTCAAAACTTTCTGAATTTGTTTTTATCTTTATCTCAGTGCGTGATATTTCAAATCCGCCAGACTCACAATGTCTAGGCATCTTTCGTGACAAGCTTCCAACACCACAGGCGGGGCGAAGCCTGCTTCTGAAGCTTCCAGCCAACGTGCAGCACACACACACCAGCGATCTCCGGCTTTGAGTCCGGTAAATCCAAACTCTAATCTTGGGGTGGAAAGATCATTGCCTTTGGAGAACGAAAATGCCAAGAACTCATCTGTCATTTGTGCACATACGGTGTGACTGCCATTGTCTTCCGGCCCGGTTTCACAACAACCAGTACGTGTAAATCCGGTCATCGGGCTGGTGCTGCACGTTTGTAGTGGTGTGCCAAGTACATTTTTTGCCATTGCTATTCCATTTAAAACTAAGTCCATCGTATGATACGAGAAAATGATTAGACGAGATATAGAGATGCGTTATTGGTTAATGAAGTCTGAGCCGGGGGATGTTTCGATTGATGATTTGGCGGCCAGACCGAATCAAACGGTAGATTGGTATGGTGTGCGCAATTATCAGGCACGTAATTTTATGCGCGATCAGATGCAAGTGGGTGATGGGGTGTTGTTCTATCATTCTAATTGTGAGGAACCCGGCGTGGCTGGTATCTGTGAGGTCAGTTCATTGGCGTACCCGGATCGCCTACAATTTGTGCAAGGTCATAAGTACTTTGACCCGAAAGCCACGCAGGAAACACCGCGCTGGTTTAATGTCGATGTAAAACTAGTACGTAAAACACGCTTGCTCAGCTTGAAGGAGATGCGGGAAACGCCGGTATTAGAGGGTCTACGCATTTTGCAGCGCGGTAATCGGTTGTCCATCACGCCAGTAGATCCCAAAGATTGGGCGTATATTCTGGAGTTATTAAAGTAGGGCACGATGCATTATTTAAACTAAGTTACAACATTACAGGGGTAGCGCATGTCAGATTTATACGGACCGCAACATCGGGCATTGCAGGCGGATTTCGATACCACGGCTTTGGCCGATGCAGTCAATAGCATTATTGTCGTGCCAGAGGTATTGCCGGAACATCAGGCGTTTATTGAAAGCCGTGATATGTTCTTTCTGACCACCATTGATCATCGTGGTTTCCCAACTTGCTCTTATAAAGGCGGCAATCCGGGAATTGTAAAAGTGGTGGACAGTAAGACCTTGGCTTTCCCCAGTTATGATGGCAATGGCATGTTTTTATCCATGGGCAACATGACACAAAACCATAAAGTCGGCATGCTATTTATCGATTTTGAAACGCCGCATCGCGTGCGCGTGCATGGTACTGCCAGCGTGCATAAGCAGGATCCACTGCTGGCGGAATACCACGAAGCACAGTTGATTGTGCGAGTGACAATAGAAGAGATGTTTATCAATTGTCCGCGTTATATTCACCGCTATACTCGTCAGCAAGCCAGTCAATACGTGCCGCAAACCCACTGTGAAACGCCCATCGCGCAGTGGAAGCGCATTGAACCGTTACAACCGGTATTGGATGCAGATACCCAAGCCAAAGCGGCGCAACAAGGCTTAATCTCGCCGGAGCAGTACGGTGAGTTGGTGCAGCAAGGTAAGGGCTAACTTGAAAGCACGTAATAAAAAAAGGCGCATGAAGCGCCTTTTTTGTTTAACTAAACGAAATTACTTTTTAGTATCTAAGCTACCCATGGCTTTCGGATAAGTGACCAAACCCCAAGGCATATTTTTCACTTCTATTTGCTTGGTGACTTCAAGCTTCTCTGCATCAATGACA
This sequence comes from Methylophilaceae bacterium 11, assembly GCA_000525025.1. GTDB lineage: Bacteria > Pseudomonadota > Gammaproteobacteria > Burkholderiales > Methylophilaceae > Methylophilus. The sequence goes on from JCKJ01000001.1 coordinate 216,331, forward strand.
AATAGAGCATCTGACTTACCGCACGCTAACAGAATTTGTTTGTCATCCGGCGTAAAGCTAAAGTGCCAGCAACGATTGCCGGTTGGAATGTCTTTGATTTTTTCAAAGGTTTTAGCATCAAATACTTGCAGGGCTTTTTCTTTATTGGTGGCCACAAAAATGCGGTCGCCAGCATGGTTGAATGCAATGCCGTAAGGCGTTTGACCAGTATCAACCGTACGCAACACGTTGTAGTCTTTATCCAGTACTAAGAACTTATTGCCGAACTCCAATGTGGCCACATAGGTATTGCCATCGGGCGAAACTTTGATGCCGCGTGGACGGTCGCCATACTCGTGCGTGTGAATGGTTTTTACCAATTTACCATCTTCAATATTGTGGACAGTAATGGTGTTGTCTGCTTCATTGGTAATGACCAATTGTTTACCATCAGCGGAGAATTCGATGCCTTCGGTTTCTGGGCCGCCGGTGATTTCACGTACTTTCTCACCTTTGATTAAATCCACTACCGCAATTTTGGCTGGGATTTTTTCTTCGTCATCGTCATCATCTTCTTCCTCTGCTTTTTTTGCACCGGGTGCTGGTGGTGGTCCGCCTTTTGCACTTGGCTCAGAAGAAACATAAGCAAAATCACCTTTTATCCGTACGAACTCAGGATTTTTACCCACGGGGATTTGTTTTAACACTTCACCTGTGACTGTATCGATGACCGAGATACTCGCATTGCCACGGGTTGCAACAATCAGCTTTTTGCCATCATCTGTTACGCCTAGACCACGTGGGCCTTCTGCTTTCACATCGAATTGTTTTACTACGGACATTGCGGTTAAATCAATCACGCTGACGCCAGCATCTTGGCTGGTTACATAGGCCAAGTTAGTGCTGCTAATGGTGGTGGCGTCAGGGACGATAGGCTTTGCAGTTTCAGCTGGAATGGTTTCCGGGATGTTCTCTTGCTTGTCACAGGCGCTTAATCCGATTAACAATGCCATCATTAATACGTGCGTGCCTGTTGGCAATCGCGCAGAAGATAATTTCATTCATATTCTCCAAAGTTGTTGTTATGCATCCTTATAGTTAAGGATTGCTTATTTTTGATTTAGTTTACTATTCAAGCAAAAAACATACTGGCTTGATATACGTAAAATAATGAATTAAATCATGTGGTTAAAATATGGGCTGGTTGAAGTGGCTCAAATCAGCCTAAATATGGTTGATTTGAGCCACTGGTGTTGGTTCAACCGTCAATCATTAACCTAAAAATAATCGATATGCTGGATTCTGCGATTCATCCCAATACGGGTAGCCCAATTGCTTCAGGAATGTCTCGAATGCAGTTTTTTCCTCTGGCGGCACTTGCATGCCAACCAGTACGCGACCAAAGTCTGCACCATGGTTACGGTAATGGAACAAGCTAATATTCCAGTTATGCCCCATGGACTCTAAGAAATTCATCAGCGCGCCCGGTTTTTCCGGAAACTCAAAACGGTACACTACTTCGTTAGTGGCTTGTGGTGCATGGCCGCCCACCAAATGGCGTAAATGTAGTTTGGCCACTTCATTGTGAGTAAGGTCTAGCGCGGGTAAGCCTTCTTTTTGTAACGCTGCGACCAATTGATCTGACTCTGTGGTGCTCTGAATTGCCACGCCCACAAAAATATGCGCATTCACCGGATCTGAGTAGCGGTAGTTAAACTCGGTAATATTGCGATTGCCCAGTAAGCGGCAGAATGTTTTAAACGCACCCGGTTTTTCCGGAATCGTTACCGCTAGTACGGCTTCGCGCTGTTCACCTAACTCGGCGCGCTCTGCAATAAAGCGTAAGCGGTCAAAATTCATATTCGCGCCAGAAGCAACCCCAATCAGTGTTTTGCCAGTTAGGTTGTGGCGTTTTGCATACTCTTTTAAACCGGCAGTGGCGAGTGCACCCGCGGGTTCTAAAATACTGCGCGTGTCTTCAAACACATCTTTAATCGCGGCACAAATCGCGTCGTTATCGACGACGATCATTTCATCTACATATTGCTGACACAGTGCAAACGTGTGTTCACCTACTTGTTTGACCGCAGCGCCGTCTGCAAACAAGCCCACTTGCTCTAGCATGACGCGCTTGCCCGATTTAAGTGACTCGGTCATGGCTTCCGCATCTTTGGCTTCTACGCCGATGACTTTGATTTCTGGGCGCACAGCTTTGATGTAAGCGGCAATCCCCGCTAGCAAACCACCGCCGCCTACGCAGCAAAAAATGGCTTCGATGGGCTCGGGGTGATCTTTCAGAATTTCTAGCGCAATGGTGCCTTGACCGGCAATCACATCGGGGTCATCGTAAGGATGCACAAACGTTAGGCCTTGGGATTTCTCCAGTTCCAGCGCGTGCACATACGCATCGGAATAACTGTCACCAAATAGCACGACTTCTGCGCCACGTGCTTTTACCGCGCTAATTTTGATCTGCGGCGTAGTGGTTGGCATGACAATCACCGCTCTGCACCCCAATTTTTGTGCGCTCAATGCAACGCCTTGTGCATGATTACCTGCGCTGGCGCAAATCACCCCGCGTTGTAACGCATCTGGCGACAGATTGGCCATTTTGTTATAAGCACCACGCAGTTTAAAAGAAAATACCGGCTGCATATCCTCACGTTTTAGGAGTACGCGGTTATGGATGCGGGCGGATAAATTTGACTGAAACTCTAAAGGGGTTTCTTTGGCAACGGCATACACTTTGGAATGCTCTATTTTTTCACGGTAAAGGGTAGCGGGTGTCTGCATGCGAAATTTAAACCGTCATATTTTTATAAGCGGCTTTTGCGGTGTATGATATGAAATTATTTGTATTATAAAAGAAATAGTTAAGGATTTACTGAAAATGGCTTATACGCAAGACGAATTAAAGCAACAAGTAGCAAAAGCAGCAGTGGAATATGTCAAAGAAGGCATTATTGGGGTGGGCACAGGGTCTACTGCCAATTTCTTTATTGAAGAGCTGGCAAAAGTAAAACACAAAATTGAAGGCGCCGTTGCAAGCTCAGAAGCCACTGCGCAGCGTTTACGTGGTCACGGGATTCAAGTGTTCGATTTGAACAATATTGACGGTATGGATATCTATGTGGATGGTGCAGATGAAATTACTGAACACATGCACATGTTAAAAGGCGGCGGCGGCGCACTGACACGTGAGAAAATTGTGGCGGCAGTGGCTAAAACATTTATCTGTATCTGTGATGAAACCAAATATGTGCCGGTGTTAGGTAAATTTCCGTTACCAGTAGAAGTGTTGCCAATGGCGCGTAGCCAAGTGGCGCGTGAGCTGGTAAAGCTAGGCGGTCAGCCAAAGCTGCGTGATTTCACGACAGACAACGGTAATGTGATTTTAGATGTGTATGGGTTGACGATTTCTGATCCAGTAGCGATGGAAGCCAAGATTAATCAAATCGTGGGCGTAGTGACCAATGGCTTGTTTGCAGCAAGACCTGCGAACGTATTGTTACTTGCAACGTCTGAAGGTGTGAAAACCTACAAAAAGTAATTAGGTAAAAAATAACAAAAACTATCATATTGTTGTCACAACTCTTTGATAAGTTTGCAAGATAATAAATTAGGATACACATATGCAATTTGAACACACCTCAAAACAATACGATGCCGAACTAGAAGCGGTACGCGCCAAAGTACTTGAAATGGGTGGCTTGGTGGAACAGCAAATTGTAAACGCACTCGAAGCTTTATTACGTGCTGATTTAAAGTTGGCTAGAGATGTGATGCAAAGTGATGCACGCGTCAACGCATTAGAAGTGCAGGTAGATGAAGACTGTAGCCACATCATTGCGCGTCGTCAGCCAGCTGCCGGCGACTTGCGCATGATTATGATGATGGTGAAAACCATTACTGATCTTGAGCGCATCGGTGACGAAGCGACCAAGATTGCGCGTACGGCGCAGCGTATTTATGAAGAAGACCGCATGTTTAAACCGCGGTTTACTGAAATCAAAACCATGGTGAAAATTGTGCGTGAAATGCTACGCACTTCTTTAGATTCATTTGCCCGTTTGGATGTGAGTCAAACCCTAGAAGTGGCTAAGCAGGATGAGCAGGTGGATGAGCAATTCCGCGCTGCCATGCGTCAACTGATTACGTTTATGCTGGAAGATCCACGCACGATTTCGATGTCACTCGAAGTATTGTTTGTGGCCAAAGCGGTAGAGCGTATCGGTGACCACGCCAAGAATATTTCCGAGTACGTGGTGTACATGGTCAAAGGCAAAGATATTCGTCATACCAGCTTGCAAGATATCGAACGCGAAACGCTTTCTTGATTGCTTAGCTATATAAAAAAAGCACCTCATGGAGGTGCTTTTTTTATATACGTACCGCGGAGATTTTTAAATGAATACTTTTAAACAAGGTGTTTCAAAACTTAGGTATTTAAAAATCTAGGTATTTAAAGTCTAGGGTTTTTCTGGGACATAGCCGCTAGCAGTATCGGCGCCATCCCCAAAAAAGTATTTTTCTGTTTGCTCGGATAAATACTTACGTGCGGAAGGGTCTGCTAAACTCAAGCGGTTCTCGTTCACCAGCATGGTTTGTTGCTTGAGCCAGGCGGCCCATGCTTCTTTGGAAACTTGCAGGTAAATACGTTTTCCAAGCTCACCCGGGTAGGGAGGGAAGTCCATTCCATCCAAATCTTTACCTAACTTAATACAATGTACTGTGCGTGCCATGTTGTGCCCTAACTGATTACGATTCATCACAAAACAATATGATAACGCATGTTAAAATAGCAGGATAACTTTTTGACCATATGATGCCATGAACGACTCAAATTCTAACTCTACCAGCCACCAAGAAAGTCCTTTTAAAGGTAAAACCGGTTTGCGCCGCTTGTTGAATGCCTTTGGTTACTCACTCGATGGCTTTAAGGCAGCTTTTAAGCATGAGGATGCATTCAGGCAAGAAGTATTTTTAGCGTGTGTGCTGATTCCACTGGCTTTGTATTTGAGCCACGAGCCATTACATCGCGCTTTGATGATCGGCAGTGTTTTTTTAGTGTTAATCGTCGAGTTGCTCAACTCTGCGGTTGAAGCAGTAGTGGATAGAGTTTCCATTGAGCGCCATGAACTGGCTAAACGTGCCAAGGATATTGGCAGCGCTGCGGTGTTCATCGCACTGCTCAATACTGTGGTGGTTTGGGGTTTGGTGTTACTAGGCTAGGTGATTAGTCGTTGGCCAAATACGCTTTAAACGCATTGTTTAAATAATCTAATAAGGCATGCGCTGCCGGCATCGTGCTCACACGTTGTGCGGTGATAAAGTGCAGTGGCACAGGCTCCGCGGCATAATCTTCTAGTGCGAGGATTAGTTTGCCAGCGCGCACATCGTCCAAGACATCGAGCTTGGATTTATAGGCAATACCTTCGCCGTCTACCGCCCATTGACGCACCATATCTCCATCGTCCGATACCTTATTGCCACTGACCGTGGCAACATATTTATCATTGGCTTGTGCAAACTGCCATTTGTTGTGCACTACATTATTCAGCATAAAACATAAGCAAGTGTGCTGTGAGAGATCCTCTGGCTGCAAAGGCTTTCCATGCTGGTTAAAATACTCTGGTGAAGCACACACCACACGGTGGTTATCCGCGACAAGGGGAATGGCATATAAGCCGGAGTCACTAGGCGTGCCGTAGCGTATCGCCACATCCACCGGCATTTTGTATAAATCGAAGATGCGGTCACTCGGCATCATCTTGATTTCCAACTTGGGGTGTAAGCGCTGAAATGCATTCATGGCACTCCGCAACATGCCGCGCCCTAAGTCTGAAGGCATGGAAATGGATAATCGGCCACTGATTTCCCCTTGTTTCAGCGCAATCGCAGACTCACCTTGTTTGATTGCTTGCAGCGCAGCCTTGGCATGTTCTAAATATAGTTGACCGGCCTGCGTAATGCTTAAACTTCTGGTAGTGCGTACAAATAGTGTCGTGTTTAAGCTTTGTTCCAAGCGTTTAATCGCTATGCTCGCTACAGCAGGACTAATTTCCAGCGATTTGCTGGCTGCTGAAAATCCCCCGTGTTCGGCAACACGTACAAAGATTTGAATGTCATCTAGTCTTACCATACGATGTGATTATCAAAAAAATATTGAAAGTAAATTCGATAATACCATGTTTATTGTTAATAATTTAAGCCGTAGAATGCACGAACATATAGGAAAGGATGCGGTATGAAAGCGGTTGGCTATTATCAAAACCGAGCAATCACAGAAGCGGATGCGCTGGTGGATTTGGAACTGCCAATGCCACATGCGGAGGGGCATGACGTATTGGTGGCAGTGAAAGCCATCTCAGTCAATCCGGTGGATACCAAAGTCAGAAAAGGCATGGCGCCAGAGATTGGAGCCGCGAAAATATTGGGCTGGGATGCTGCTGGCGTGGTGAGCTCCGTAGGCAGTGAGGTCACACAGTTTAAAGTGGGTGATCGCGTTTGGTACGCAGGGTCACTTGCCAGAGCTGGTAGCAATAGTGAGTACCAATTGGTGGATGAACGCATTGTGGGCCATATGCCTAAGTCACTGAGTTTTGCGGAGGGGGCCGCTTTGCCATTGACCAGCTTAACCGCTTGGGAGCTTTTGTTTGATCGATTAGAAGTGCAACGCGCGCAGAGACCAGCATCGTTGCTGGTAATTGGTGCATCCGGCGGGGTCGGCTCAGTATTGGTACAGTTGGCTAAGCAGCTCACATCGCTGACGATCATTGCCACCGCTTCAAGGCCGGAGAGCACTGCATGGTTGCAAAGCATTGGTGCGCATCATGTCATCAATCATCATCAGAATATGCAAAGCCAGCTGGCGGCACTTGACATCACCGCCGTGGATTATGTGATTAGCCTGAATAAAACGGATCAGCACTTTGCGCAAATCGTGGAAATCATTCAACCGCAAGGCAAGTTTGCCTTAATTGATGACCCAGAATTGTTTGATGTGAGAAAACTCAAACGTAAAAGTGTGTCCTTACATTGGGAGTTGATGTTCACGCGCGCGTTGTTTAATACGCACGATTTGATCAGGCAGCAAGAGATATTGAATCAGGTTGCGCAATATGTCGATCAAGGTCTCATCAAGACGACACTTAATCAACACTTAGGGCGTATCAATGCGGCGCATCTGAAACAAGCGCACGCCTTGCTAGAAAGCCAGCAAGTGATTGGCAAGATTGTATTAGAAGATTTTTAATTTAAATAAGGAAAATACGTATGGACTTACAACTTAAAGGAAAGCGCGCATTAGTCAGCGGTTCTACAGCAGGCATTGGTTATGCCATCGCCGTGGCACTGGCAAAAGAAGGTGCACACGTCATCGTCAATGGTCGTACACAGGCAGCTGTCGATAAAACGATCGAGAGTATTCGCCAAACTACAGGACAAACTGTACAAGGCTATGCTGGCGACCTAACGCAGGCGAGCGTGGCCAATGCATTATTGATGGCTTATCCCCAAGTGGATATTTTGGTCAACAATCTAGGCATTTTTGAACCCAAAGCGTTTGAAGAGATTCCGGATGAAGACTGGACACGTTTCTTTGACGTGAACGTGTTGAGTGGCGTGCGTTTGGCGCGTCAGTATTTGGCGGGGATGAAGCAAGCAAACTGGGGGCGTGTTATTTTTATCTCCAGCGAGAGTGGCGTGCAAATTCCGGCAGAGATGATTCATTACGGCATGACCAAGTCTGCACAAATCGCAGTGGCCAGAGGGTTGGCCGAAGCGGTAGCCGGTACCGGTATTACCGTGAATAGTGTATTGCCGGGCCCGACCAAATCACGCGGCGTGGAAGATTTTGTAGATGCGTTGGCGGCAGGCAAGTCGTTCGAAGCGTTTGAGCAAGAGTTTTTTGACAAGGTGCGTCCAACTTCGCTCATTAAGCGTTTTGCCACGCCGGAAGAGGTCGCTGCGATGGTGACTTATATTGCCAGTCCACTCGCGTCAGCCACTACGGGGGCTGCGCTTAGGGTAGATGGTGGTGTAATTAAGAGTGCGTTTTAAAGCGCAGAGGGCGTGATGCCCTCTGCAATGCAATGCGATGAGATTAGAAGTCTGCCCGTACGCCCACCAGTAGTGAGCGCTCACCTGCAGGTGAAATGTCTTTCAAGAACGAGGCGTGTTCGCGAATCTCTTGGTTGAGTAAATTGTTGGCCTTGGCAAATAATTCCACATGCGTTTTTACCGGTAGCTTATAGGTCAACAAGGCAGACACATTGGTGTAGCCATCCGTGGCTAACTCATTGTCTGCCGTGTTGTTTTGTTTAAATGCGTGCAAGACATCAATACGTGCGCTGAAGCTGCTAAATGCATATTGCAGGCCAGTGCCTAAACGTAATGGTGCAATGCGTGGCAGGTAGTCATTAGTACGCGTTTCTTTGGCGTGCACATAGTCACCACGCACTAGCCATTGCAGGTGATCGGTCAGTGTAAATTTTCCTTCCGCCTCTAAACCTTTAAACACGGCGGGCACTGCACGGAACTGGGCTTCTGGTAAGAACTCGCCAGGTTCGACTTCGATATCGTTCCCCGTACTGAATAGGCCGATGAAATTGCTGAAGCGTGTGTAGTAAGCGCCAATGCTAAAGCTATGCAAACTATTTTTCCAGCGTAATTGCGCATCCACGCCGTTGGAGCGTTCGACATCAAAATTGGTATTGCCTACCTCAAATTGACCGGTCGCTACGTGCGCGCCGTTGGCGTACAGCTCGAAATAACTGGGTGCACGTTCATTGTGCGAAAGATTGCTGGTCACAGACCATTGTTCATTCAGGCTATATAAACCGCCCAAAGCAAAGCTGTGCGGGTTAAAACTATTCTCTTGCCCAGCACCAAAGTTAGCATTGGTTTTAGAATCTACCGTGGTATGGCCCAGACGACCACCAAACGTGATTTTATGTTTGGCTTCTGCAGTGCCTAGTGGTAGTTCTTCATACACATAAAGTGCTTTGTTTTGCGTGTTCACGCTGGGCACAAACGCTTCTTCGCCAAGCGCCTCAAAATTAGTGTTGCTAAATTGGTAGCCAATCACGCCGTTTAATCCAGCAATCGGCGCATGTCCCGCTTCAAAACTTCCCTCAATGCCGCGATTTTTGAAAGTGGTGCCAATCTCACCATCTTCCAGTTCGCTATGCTCATAATCGGTATGTGCCAAGCGGAACTTCACGCGGTGAATGACAGGGCCTAAATCGGTAAACTCGCTGGCGATGTCCCAACGTTGGCTTTGCATATCAATGCGCACCGCTTCTTCCGCCACCACGCCGTAGTTATTATTGAGTGTAGAGACGGAGGCGCCGATATAGCCATTGTCAAAGGTCAATGCTGCACCCAAAGCTGCGCCATCGCCATCGGCACTACTATTCACAAGCTTGCCCTTGTTTTCACGAGGCGTACCATCGGCCTCATTTTTGCGGCGGGATACAGCAAAGCCGGGAATATCCAAATCATCGGTCTTGCGATTGTATACATCGGCATGAATGGCAAATTGACCGTTACCAGCATCCACGACTGCGGCTGCATTGCGTGTGCTGTCAGCCCCGCCGAATCTTGCTTCGGCACGTCCGGTCACACCGTCTAGCTGCTCCTTGGGAATGCGATGATCAATCGCATTGACTACGCCACCCACCGCGCTACCACCGTAGAGCAAAGCAGCTGGCCCACGCACTACATCAATTTGTTCGATAATCAGCGGGTCTATTCCTACCGCATGATCAAAACTAAGGCTAGATGCATCCAATACACCAATACCATTTTGCATGATGCGTACGCGCTCGGCATCCAAACCGCGGATCACTGGCCGTGAGGCATTGGGCCCAAACTGCGTAGCGGTCACACCGGGAATACCGTTGAGCGTTTCACCTAGGGTACCCTCACGGCGTAGGCTCAGCTCACGGCCATTGAGTACAGAGACTGGCACCACTAGCTCATCTGAAGCCACCCCCAGCGGATTGCCTGTCACAGGAATACTTTCTAAATGAATGGCATTGGCGTCATCTGCGAGTGCGGCATGGCTAACCAGGCAACTCAGAATCAGTGGTATGGATTTTAATTTTAAAGCAGTGGGTGCGACATGAGCACGCGTATAGGGTGAGTTTGGCAACATTGAAACATCCTCAAATAAATAGCAGAAAGCCAACCAATTTTGGTTGGGAGCATTAAGATTTAATTGAGGTAAACAGGGGGTGCGCGGGCGCGATAAGTGGCAGGTGCAGTGGATAGATACGGTTGGACAAATGCGACAGCAAGCTGAAACGTTGCCTGCAACAACGGAATAGTAAACGTGTGTACCAATGTGCCAGCTGCGGATTGTGCATAGGCTAAACACTGGCTACATTGATCCGGGCTTGTGTGCTGATCGGGTTGTGTCTGTTGTGTAGTATTGCTGAAATGGCTGATTTCATGCGTAGCTGCGCCTATTTGCGTGAATGCAAATAGGACAACGAGTACGACATGAAGGACTAGCTTATGCAACATAATTGCATTTTAGCAGGAGAATGCTCAGATTCAAATAGGGAAAGTGAGAATGAATAAGGCTACCCTGAGGTAGCCTTATTCATTACAAAGTTAGAGCAGTCTAATTGCTAGCGTCAGACAACCCAATATTAGGCGAATAATGCGGCGGCAAAAATAATGGCGGAGAGTGCAATCACCGTGAGGCTTTGCCAGTCTTTGGCGGCAAACACCACTGGGTCATCATCTACCTGACCGCGGTGCGCTTTCATCCACATACGGCTGGTCCAGTAAAGAATAATGGCCGGAATCAGCCATAGCCACATGGTGTTGGGGTACATTTGGCTGGTTTCTGGGCTATTGATATACAGTGCCAAAATAAGTACCGAACCTAAGCCAGCACTTACTCCAATTGCCATCAGCACAGGTAAGTCTTCAACCGAGTAGCCACGGCCGGCTGGTTCCTTTTTATTGGCTTGTAGCGTAATCAGTAGCTCCGAGTAGCGTTTGACCATCGCCAAACTTAGGAAGATAAACATTGAGAATGCCAGCAACCAAAATGAAGGCGTAATGTTGGTGGCGGCAGCGCCGGCAATAATGCGCATGGTATATAGCCCGGCCAACATCATCACATCCACAATGACTTGCCGTTTTAAGCGGATAGAGTAAGCCAGTGTCATCACAAAATAGGCCAACAGCACTAACATAAACTGCATGGGCAATAAGTAAGCAATCGCAAAAGCCAGAGCCAGCAAAGCCGGTACCATCAATATACCTTGCCAGAGTGGAATAGTGCAGGCTGCAAAAGGACGTTTGCGCTTACGGATATGCTGTCGATCTGATTCTAGATCAAGTAAATCGTTGAGCACATAGACGGCAGAGGCACATAGGCTAAATGCCACAAACGCAAGGCCAACTTGCGCTAAGCCTTGGATAACGCTCAGTTGATGGGCCGCTAATAATGGGACGACAATGAGCAGGTTTTTAAGCCATTGGTGTACGCGTAAAGCGCGCACATAGACTAGCAGGCCGGCAGATTTGGGTTGAATATGCGCAACAACGGGTATAGTCTGTTTGGCTAATTGCTGCACTAAATGTTGCTGTGCGGAAACTACGATGGCACCGGAGGTGTGAGCCCACACTTGCATGTCTACCTGCGTATCTCCTGCGTATTCAAAGCCTTTTTCGCCAAACAATTTAACCAAGTGATCCGCTTTGCGATGACCGGAGAGATTGACTGTTTGTGAGGTGCCGATCACTTGATCGAAACAGCCTAAATGGTCGGCAATGCCATCTGCCCATACTTGTGGCGAGGCAGTCGCCAGCACCGTTGTTCTGCCCGCAGCTCGCGCATCCACTGCCAATTGCACCACTTCGTCTCGGTAAGGCAGTGTGGCCCAGTTAAATTCTACTTTTTCGGCAATGCGGTTTTTTAAATAGGCCTTGCCTTTGAGTAACCAAAAAGGCAGAAATAGCAAACCGATAGGATATTGTTTGAGCATAAGAAAAAACGCTTCATACAGTAGATCCGTTGCGATCAGCGTACCGTCGCAATCAACGCATAAAGGGTGCTTATTGTTATTCATGTTTATCCTTGTGCCATGATGGCGACGCCAAGCGCAATACATAAAGTGCCAATGACCTTAGCGGTGCTGAGCACTTCACCATTAATAAAAAATGCCAGTAGCATGGTGACCACAAAGCCCAAGCCCACAAATGGGTAGGCAAAACTCACATCAACTCTAGCCAGTACCAATAGCCAAACCGCAGCACTGGCAAAATACAGCGTCAATCCGCCAATCACATACAGGTTGCTACAAATAGACTTGAACATGGCAAGGCTATCTCCCAATTGAATGGTGGCCAGTACGTTGGGGCTGCTCATGCCTGTTTTGAGCACAATTTGTGCGATAGACGAAAGCAGAACACTGCATAGAATAAGAAGGATCAGGGTGGTGCTCATGTCGGAAAGCTTTCTCATAAAGTTGGGGTATTCAATAGAGGTGGGGAATGTCTGCGTTGAAGGATTTGCTCAATGGCATAGGCTGCAAAAATGGCAATAAACGGGTCAAGTGGCAAATGGTATCGATCCTGTGCCACGGTGAATATGGGGAGAACAAAGAAAAAAGCGCTGACCGCGAATAGCACATGGTGCCAAGGCAAGGGTTTGCGCTTGCATAGGTAATAGAAGCCCAAGAGCGCGCAGCTTATCATCAGCCACCAATATAAGGTGGATAGCAGCTTGAGTACGAGCAGGCTGGTGCTATTCAGATGCTTATATAAATCGCCGTTCCAAACAATGCCGATTGTCTCAGATTTATACGTAGTGATCGCCCGTTTCACCATCAGCTGCAAATAACTGAGCGGATTATGTGCGATGAAATCGACGGCTTGTTGCTTAAAATAACGGTCTCTTGCGACTTCATTCTCAAAGGCAATTTCGGGCAGTTCCATGTAGCCGCCATTGGATTGCGGGTTATTGCCCATCCATAGATTGACCCCACCATTGGCTGAGACCAGTACAAACTGGTGAAATAAAGTATGGTTACGATACACCCAAGGCGCGAACAGGATGGCGGCAGTAATCACCGCGATTGCGCCATGCACAATAGCATGCCGTAGTTTTTCGCCTGAAAACCAGCTGAGCGCTGGGAGTAGAGCCAACAAGGGTAGCGCAGTGGGGCGAATATACGTGGCGGCACAAATGCATGCACCCCACAGAATTGCCCGAAAGGTCGGTTGGAGTTGTTTGGAGCCCCATACATAAATAGCGGCCAGAATAAAGAAAATAAAAATAAGCTCACTGGCCAGAATGGTCGTAAACTCAATCAGGATAGGCCAACATGCAATGAAGATGGCAGTGAGGTTGGCTGCGACTTTACTTAAATAACGTGCTGCAATGGCATGTGCTAACCAGACAATGGCCGTACCAATCACAAGATTAAACAGTACGATCGGCAAGAACGATTTGCCAAACAAGAAGTAGAGTGCGGCATAGATGGCTGAAGTGCCGACTGGCCAATACACAGTAAGGTTGCCTGCCGGAAAAGCATAACCGTTGCCTGATGCAATACTATGTGCAAATGCGTTATACAGGTAAGAATCGGCGACAGGATCTACTGCCACTAAAAATGCCCATACAGCACGCACTACAAAAGCAATGATGCAGATTGACAGTATGTTAAATCGAGCAAGGCTATTGAACGCAGTCATGCAATACATGAGTCTGGAAGAGTTAATAAGAGATTAACAAATTTTTACGCCCATTTGTTGTTCTCTCGCGCAATCTATGTAGATTTTGTACGATTTCCCCCCAAATGGGGAGGGTGTGCTTACCGCAATACCTCAAGTTTAAGTGGCAGCGGGGTGCCCAGCCATTTTGCCTCTGCCGTATGTGCCAGATAATCATCTGCCAATAATGGGTGAATCAGCACAGATAGGCCTTGCCGTAAGGTGTCTATGCTGGCCATGGCGTAGTTGATGCAATCTGCGGGAATATGCAGCTCAAACATAGGCTTGGGGTGTGGCCCAATCGACATGGGAATGAGCTGGCCGCGGTAAGTCAGCTGCGGAATATCTTGGATAATCTGTTCACGCACTTGGGCTGCCAGCGCTGTTTGCTGTATATCAAAGTAAACATGGGCATGAAACGTGTTAATCGCGTAAGTGGTTGTCTTTTGCATAAACTTGCTTCAGCAGGGCGCGGCCCTGTATTCCTATCAGTAGACCGATAAATATTGCCAGCATGGCATACATCATGGTGAACAATACCTCATTGTAGGTTTGTCTATCAATACTATCCGCATATTTAAACAGCGCGATGATGCATAAAGCCAAACCAATCAACGTGGCCCAGGTGGCTATGAGCAAACATAGCAGGCCGAAAAACTTTTTAAGTCGACAATTGTGGATGCGATGGTAATGGGGAAGCATGGCGCAAGAACTTAACGATGCATGGCAAGATGACTTGATGAAAAGATAGTCAGCTAGTGTAGACCCATGACTAGACCATTGAACACACGCATGACACGATGTTTTGTAAAAAATTATTGATATACTGACTCATCAGCCATTGTTATTGTTTAAACATCACTCAAGGAGCTCGTCATGATTTTGCATCAAAAAGCCGTATTTAAGTTTATTGTGGCCGCATATTGTGTTTCAAGTATAAGTTTAAGTGTGGCGGGTGAGGCCATACCCGAGAGCAGCAAGCCGGTTACGGAGCAGCTAGTCAATACGCTGACTAAGTTATCTGGCGGCCCACATGCAGGCTATCGTGCTAATCATGCAAAAGGCTTGGTGGTCAAAGGCGAGTTCACGCCTGCAACATCCGCCGCTAGCGTGACGAAAGCGGTGCATTTGCAAAGTGCAGCTACGCCAGTGATTGTGCGTTTTTCCAACGCTACAGGCGTGCCTAATATCCCGGATGCCGACGGCAATGCTTTTCCCAAAGGGATTGCCATACGTTTTCAATTGGCCGATGGTAGCTATACCGATATCGTGAGTATTTCTGTCAATGCTTTTCCTGCCGCTACGCCAGAGGATTTTTTAGGCTTACTCAATGCGGTGGCCGCGTCCGGTCCAGAGGCAGCCAAACCAAGCCCGGTAGAACAGTTCTTGGGAAGCCATCCGGCAGCGTTAAAGTTCGTCACGACACCTAAACCTGCGCCAGTGAGTTTTGCCACACAAGCGTTTTATGGCGTGAATGCGTTTAAATTTACCAATGCCAAAGGCGAGGTGAGCTATGGCCGCTATCGCATAGAACCCATCAATGGACAGCAATTTTTGAGTAAGACAGAGCAAGAGAAAGCTGCACCGGATTATCTGATGCAGGAGCTCCCAGCCAGATTAATGAAAGAGGCCGCGAGTTATCGTATTTCTGTGCAGCTGGCCGATGCGGGTGACGAAGTGAACAACGCCACTGTCATTTGGCCTGATACTAGACGTGTGGTGGAGTTGGGCACGCTGACTATCCGTGCGGTGGATCCGGACGGCAAGACCTTTGAAAAAAACAATATGTTCAATCCGCTTGTATTGGTAGATGGCATTGAGCCAAGTGCCGACCCTATCTTGCTAGCGAGGCCATCGGCATACGCAGTCAGTTACGGCCGTAGGTTGAGTGGGCAATAATCAGCAAGTAATAAAAAAAGGCGCTATTGAGCGCCTTTTTTATCATCCACTTTACAGATTAAGCAGCAAAATTAGCAGCAGCAAAATCCCAGTTCGCTAATGAAGCTAAGAATACTTCAACGAACTTAGCACGCGCATTGCGGTAATCAATGTAATAAGCGTGTTCCCACACATCAATGGTCAATAATGCGGTATCGGCAGTCGTCAATGGGGTGCCAGCTGCACCAGTGTTGACAATGTCTACTGAGCCATCGGCTTTTTTCACTAACCATGTCCAGCCAGAACCAAAATTGCCTACGGCTGAAGCTTGAAATGCTTTTTTGAACTCGTCAAAAGAGCCCCATTTTTTGTTGATCGCATCGGCCAATGCACCAGTAGGTGCGCCGCCACCGTTTGGTGTTAAGCTGCTCCAAAAGAAGGTGTGGTTCCAGATTTGTGCAGAATTGTTATAGATGCCGCCGGAAGATTTTTTGATGATGTCTTCCAAGCTGCTGTTTTCAAACTCTGTGCCTTTGATCAGGTTGTTCAAATTAGTGACATAAGTTTGGTGGTGCTTACCGTAGTGAAACTCTAAAGTTTCTTCTGAAATATGAGGCGCTAAAGCATTTTTAGCATAGGGCAGTGCTGGTAGTGTATGTTCCATGGTTTTTTTCCTAACAGGTTAAAAATTATTATTGGCACGTCTGAATGGTCACGTCTTAATCTTATAGATGCGCCCAATGGGTGACAGTTTCAAGGCCTAAATCAAATTTTTATTCATTTCTTTTTCGCGCGCGGGTGTGCGGCGTCATACACCTTGGTGAGATGTTGGTAATCTAAATGCGTATAGACCTGCGTGGTGCTGATGTTGGCGTGCCCAAGCATTTCTTGCACTGCACGCAAATCTCCACTGGATTGCAATACATGTGTGGCAAAGCTGTGACGTAACATATGCGGATGCACGGCAGTATGTAAGCCTTGTTTAATCGACCAGGCTTTCATGCGGTATTCAATATTACGTCCAGAAATACGTCGGCCTTGCTTGCTGATAAACACCGCTTTTTCGCTGGGGTTGCGCATGAGCATGCTGGCGCGCAATGGCAGCCAAGTTTGAATGGCCTGCGCGGCATGCGTGCCTATGGGCACGATGCGCGTTTTATTGCCCTTACCTGTAACCAGTACCGTGCCTTCAGAAAAGTCGATATGGTCGATATTCAATCCAACCAACTCGCTCAAGCGCAGACCGGAAGAATAAAACAACTCCAAGATGGCATGGTCACGTTGGCTTAGGACATCATCCTCTTGAATATCCACCAGTTTAGTGGCTTGCTCAATGGATAGTGCTTGCGGTAGCGTTTTGGGGGATTTCGGCGCGCGCATGCCAATCACTGGGTTATGCTTAAATTGATGGCGTTGTACTAAGTAATCAAAGAAGCCGCGCCAGCTGGACAACATGCGGGCAATGCTTTTGCCGCCGAGCCCTTTGCCGTGCAAGGTGGCCACGTATTTGCGCACTTGTGCTACTTGTATGCTGCTCAATGCGCTAGGCTGGCTAAGTAACAGTAACTGCTGAATGTCACGCGCATAGTTGTTGCGCGTGTTGTCGCTCAAGCCGCGCTCAAAATGTAGAAAGTCTAGGTATTGATTGAGGTAATCCAATGTTGATGAATATAGTTTAATTGATATAGCGTAATAGGGATGCGCTCACCAACTCACCTATACGAGATAAAAACAGCGTGCCCATACCTGGGTAGAAGCGGGTTGCATTGGCGCTCGGTAATACCAATACGCCAAACGTGTCTTTGCCGCGCATCGGAATAATCGCGATAGAGGCGGGTGGCTCGCTAAACCAGCCTGCAATATCCACACTGGGCATGGGGCCACAATAAGGCTGCGATAAATCTTTTGCCCAGTTTTTCAAGGCGTCGTCCGCTACAATAAAGGCGCTGATGCTATCTGCTAAGAGGCTAGAGCTAGACCAAAGCTTGAGCTGGCTGTCAGGTAAGTCAAAGTAATCACGTAAATAAGCCGTCAGATGTGCGTTTAATTGCTCAAAATTGGGCGCGCCCAACAAGCCAATGGTGAGCCTGTGCACTTTGTCGGCAGTCGCTTCATTTTCTTCCGCATTCAAAATCAATTCCGTGAATTTAGATTCCAGAATGCGGATTTTATCGCGTTGTGCCAATTGCTGGCGTTGTGCTAGCGAAATCGCGCCATCGCCATGCGGGCTGGGCAAAAAGATTTCGGCGAGCAAATGCGCGTTGTGCTCAAAAAACTCTGGGTGCGCTTTTAAATAGGCTTTGATTTCATTTTCCATACGTGACTTTCTGGTGCTTAAGTTAAATATTATGCGTTAAATATTGATTTCGCCATCGAATACGATTTCTGCGGGGCCGGTCATCATCACAGGTTTTCCTTCACCCTCCCAAGCAATGTTGAGATTGCCGCCCCGGGTGTTGACCAGTACCGGAGAGGACAGTAAGCCAAGCTGAATGCCACTCACAGCGGCAGCACATGCACCGGTGCCGCAGGCCAAGGTTTCGCCACTGCCACGCTCATACACCCGTAAGTTGATTTCATGTGGACTTACGACTTGCATAAATCCAGCATTCACGCGTTGCGGAAAACGCGGATGTGCTTCTATTTGCGGGCCATATTCAGCCACAGGGGCTGTGTTCACATCGTTCACGACCGTCACCGCATGGGGGTTGCCCATGGAGACTGCGGATATCTGTATCTCCGCTTGTGCCAGCGCTAGCGGGTACAAGGTTTGTTGTGCAGCTGCGTCAAATGGAATTTGCGCGGGCGTAAATTTTGGTGCGCCCATGTTCACGGTCACTTGGCCATCGTCTTGTAGCTTGAGCGTGATCACACCACTGGCAGTTTCGACCGTGATTTCATGTTTTTTCGTTAAATGCTTATCCACTACAAAACGCACAAAACAACGTGCACCATTGCCGCATTGCTCTACTTCGCCACCATCGGCATTAAAAATGCGATAACGGAAATCGACATTGGGCGTAGCGGTTTTCTCTACCATCAGTAATTGATCGCAACCCACGCCAAAGTAACGATTAGCGATGTGTCGGATTTGTGCTGCAGTGAGTGAAATGGGCTGGGTATAACTGTCAATCACAACAAAATCGTTGCCAGTGCCCTGCATTTTTGTAAAGTTAAGTTTCATATTGCCGATGATAGTGCATAGTGTTGCGTGGAAGTTAGCACGCCCGTACAAAATAATTTTTATGGGGTGCGAACTTAATTTCCACTACAATACCAAATTCGTTGTCCTGATGCACTTGCTTTAGCCTTTAGTCGGTGTGTCATTTCAAACTTTTTTTATTTATATTTTCAAGGCGCATCATGACTCAATATCTTTTTACTTCCGAATCTGTTTCTGAAGGCCATCCAGACAAGCTGGCTGACCAAGTATCCGACAGCATTTTAGACGCAATTTTAGCGCAAGACCCTACCGCACGTGTGGCTGCGGAAACCCTCGCCAATACTGGTTTAGTAGTGTTGGCCGGTGAAATTACTACCACAGCCAATGTGGATTACATCAAAGTAGCACGCGATGCGATAAAACGCATTGGTTACGACAATACTGAATATGGCATTGATTACAAAGGTTGTGCCGTGCTGGTGGCGTATGACAAACAATCGCCCGACATTGCACAAGGCGTAGATAACGCCAATGACGATCCGTTAGACCAAGGTGCCGGCGACCAAGGCCTGATGTTTGGCTATGCTGTGAATGAAACACCACAATTAATGCCATTGCCGATTTGGCTCAGCCACCGCATTATGGAGCGTCAAGCGCAGTTGCGTAAAGATGGCCGTTTGCCATGGTTGCGTCCGGATGCCAAATCACAAGTGACCATCCAGTATGTTGATGGCAAACCACATAAAATCGATACGGTCTTGGTATCCACACAACATGCGCCAGAAATGACGCTGGAAGCCATTCGCGAAGCAACCATTGAAGAAATCATCAAGCCCATGTTGCCGCAAGAGCTGATTAAAGGCGAAATCAAATATTTGGTGAATCCAACCGGCCGTTTTGTGGTGGGTGGTCCACAAGGGGATTGCGGTTTAACTGGCCGCAAAATCATTGTGGATACTTACGGCGGCGCAGCGCCACACGGTGGCGGTGCATTCTCGGGTAAAGATCCTTCCAAAGTAGACCGTTCTGCTGCTTATGCTGGGCGCTATGTGGCTAAAAATATTGTCGCAGCGGGGTTGGCTGATAAGTGCTTGGTGCAAGTGAGCTACGCGATTGGTGTGGCACAACCGACCAGCGTGATGGTGGAGACTTATGGCACAGGCAAGGTTTCTAACGAAGTATTGACTGCGTTGGTGCGCGAGCACTTTGATTTGCGTCCGAAAGGCATCGTCAAAATGTTGGATTTACTACGCCCTATCTACGCAAAAACCGCAGCCTATGGCCATTTTGGTCGTGATGAGCCAGAGTTTACATGGGAAAGCACGGATAAAGCTGCAGCGCTTAGGGCAGCGGCTGGTTTGTAAAGAATTTACATTCTTTTTAAGTGAGATAAAGGGGGCTTTTTAGCCCTCTTTTCTTTGCATCTAAGGCTTTGTTTTTAAGTGAAAATGTTACTTACTATGCTTAAGACCATTCCTACAAATCAAGTGATCGTTGGTATGCATATCCATGCGCTCAAAGGTGCGTGGGTAGATCATCCCTTCTGGAAAACCAAGTTTATCCTGGACGATATTCAGGACTTGAAAAAATTGCAGGCCAGTATTATCAAGGAAGTGGTCATCGATACATCCAAAGGATTGGATGTGCCTGAAGTCCATTCAGCCGAAGTCGTCAATAATGACCAAGCCGAATCGACAGTGCAGATAGAAACGGTCTCTGCAAAAGAGGCTGTGGCGACTAAGATTGAAAAAAACGCGATTGAAGTAGAGTTGCTGCAAGCGTCAAAAATAATTAAAGAATCTAAGCGTGCAGTCGCTTCCATGTTTAAAGATGTGCGATTAGGTAAAGTGGTGGATTCCACAGCGGTAATACCTTTGGTAGAAGAAATTGCGGCCTCCATTAAACGTAACGAAGGCGCACTCATCAGCCTAGTACGGTTGAAAACACAGGATGACTATACCTACATGCATTCGGTGGCCGTTTGCGCCATGATGACAGCATTAGCAAAAGAATTGGGTTTGGGTGATACGGAAGTCAGGCAAGCGGGGTTAGCTGGTTTAATGCATGACATTGGCAAAGCGGCAATACCGCTGGAGGTGTTGAATAAGCCAGGGGCGCTGACAGAGCAAGAGTTTAATTTGGTCAAATTACATCCGGAAAAAGGGCATGCATTTATGCTGCATGCGCAGATAGAAGACGATGTAAGTTTAGATGTTTGCTTGCATCATCATGAAAAAATCGATGGTTCCGGTTACCCCAAGCAGCTAAAAGGCGATCAAATTAGCATCTTTGCCAAGATGGGAGCGGTGTGCGATGTGTATGATGCGGTGACATCTAACCGACCTTACAAGGATGGTTGGGAACCTGGGGTCTCGCTCCAGCGTATGGCGCAATGGAAAAATCATTTTGATGAAACCGTATTCAAAGCCTTTGTAAAAAGCGTCGGTATTTATCCCATCGGTTCGGTAGTGCTACTTAAGTCCGGTCGTTTAGCAGTGGTGATTGATCAATCGCCAAAAACACTGTTGCAGCCGATAGTGAAAGTGTTTTTTTCTACTAAATCTAGAGCACGTATTCAAATTGAGATTGTCGATCTATCCAAACCCAGTGCCATGGATGAGATTGTGGGTCACGAGTCTGCGCATACTTGGGGAATTGATGATGTGCATGAACTTTGGACGCCGGTGGACGCCTAACTTGGTAATGCTTGGGTTTTGGCAAATAATTGATTTAACGATATAATGTTGTCCTTCTGAGGAACGCTGCGAGAGCAATTCCCAAGCTCCCAGGCTCAGAGATGTTGTAAACGGCGTTCACTTTTAATCACTGTGCGAGCACGGAATATAAAGGTGAGCGTAGGCCTCCAGATTGTTTCCTTGCTCAGTTTTCATTCATTTAAGGAAGATTATGAATACTGTAGCTGACTTCAAAGACTATGTAATTGCAGACTTAAGCCTAGCAGGCTGGGGTCGCAAAGAAATTGCGATTGCCGAAACCGAAATGCCAGGCTTAATGGCGATTCGCGAAGAGTACGCAAAAGCGCAACCACTTAAAGGTGCGCGTATTACTGGTTCATTACACATGACCATTCAAACCGCAGTGTTGATCGAAACACTGAAAGACTTAGGCGCCGATGTACGTTGGGCTTCTTGCAATATCTACTCCACGCAAGACCATGCCGCCGCCGCTATAGCAGCAACAGGTACGCCTGTATTTGCGGTCAAAGGTGAATCACTAGAAGAGTACTGGGATTACACCCATCGTATTTTCGAGTGGACCGATGGTGGCTACACTAACATGATTCTGGATGATGGTGGCGATGCGACACTCTTGCTACACCTAGGTACGCGCGCAGAGAAAGATTTGTCCGTAGTGGCGAATCCAAGCTCAGAAGAAGAAATCTGCCTGTTCAATAGCATTAAAGCCAAGCTGAAAACAGATCCAACTTGGTATTCCACACGTTTAAGCCAAGTCAAAGGCGTGACAGAAGAAACTACTACTGGTGTCCATCGTTTGTATCAAATGCATAAAGAAGGCAAGTTGGCTTTCCCTGCGATTAACGTGAATGATTCTGTCACCAAATCTAAATTTGATAACCTATATGGCTGTCGTGAATCATTGGTCGATGGCATCAAACGTGCCACCGATGTGATGATTGCCGGTAAAGTGGCAGTGGTAGCGGGCTATGGCGACGTAGGTAAAGGTTCTGCCCAAGCATTGCGTGCTTTGTCTGCACAAGTGTGGGTGACTGAGATTGATCCAATTTGTGCGCTGCAAGCGGCGATGGAAGGCTATCGCGTAGTGACCATGGATTACGCGGCTGAGCATGCCGATATTTTTGTGACGGCAACAGGTAACTACCATGTGATTACCCATGCCCATATGGCAAAAATGAAAGACCAAGCCATCGTATGTAATATTGGCCATTTCGATAATGAAATTGATGTTGCCTCACTCGAAAAATATCAGTGGGACGAAATCAAACCACAAGTAGACCATGTGATTTTCCCGGACGGCAAACGCATTATCTTGTTGGCAAAAGGACGTTTGGTTAACTTGGGCTGCGGTACAGGTCACCCAAGCTATGTGATGAGCTCCAGCTTTGCCAACCAAACCATTGCGCAGATTGAGCTATTTACGCAAACAGCTCAATACCCAGTAGGTGTGTATACCTTACCTAAACATTTGGACGAAAAAGTGGCCGTACTGCAGTTGAAAAAACTCAATGCGCAATTGACAACGTTGACCGATCAACAAGCGGCATATATCGGCGTGGCAAAAACCGGCCCTTATAAACCAGACCACTATCGCTACTAATATCACATGTAGCTGCTAGAAAAAGTGGTGTAGTCAGTGCTACACTGGCTGCACCATTATCTTTGGGAGTGTGTGATGTTGAAGCTATTAATTGGTTGGGTGCTCAGCGGGTTAGCTTTAATGGGTGTGACGTACATCGTACCCGGTATTCAGGTAGCCAGTTTTACCACGGCGCTGATTGCGGCAGCAGTGATAGGTTTGGTCAATATGTTAATTAAGCCGATTTTGGTGGTATTAACCTTACCCGTTACTATCCTGACGCTGGGGCTGTTTATCTTTGTGATTAACGGCATTTTATTTTGGGCTGTCGGTCATTTTCTGGATGGCTTTGTCGTCAAAACCTTAATGGCTGGCATTATCGGTGCGCTCGTTTACAGTGTGATTTCATGGATATTGAGTGCCATTGTGATCGATAAAGATTGAACAGTTTAAAGATTAAATAGATAAAGATTAGAAAAAGTGAATCAGCCTGTTGCTTATAGTTTTGAATTTTTTCCGCCCAAGACCGCGGAAGGTATTGCCAATTTGCGCGAAGCGAGAAAATCGCTTGCGCAGTTTAAGCCGGAGTTTTTCTCGGTGACTTTTGGGGCGGGTGGTTCTACGCGTGACCGCACCATGGATACCGTGTTTGAAATCCAAGACGAAGGCTATGCGGCTGCACCGCATATCTCCTGTATTTCCTCAAGCAAAGAAGAGATACGTGAGTTGCTCAGCGCGTACCAAGCCAAAGGCATTAAACGTTTGGTGGCCTTGCGTGGCGATGTGCCCTCGGGCGAAGTCAGTGCGGGCGATTTTAGATACGCCAACGAGTTGGTCGCGTTTATTCGCCAAGAAACTGGCGACTGGTTTCATATCGAAGTCGCTGCATATCCTGAGTTTCATCCAGAAGCACAGTCTGCTGCCAAAGATATTGCCAACTTTAAACGCAAAGTAGAGGCGGGTGCTGATTCAGCCATTACACAATATTTTTATAATGCGGATGCCTACTTTCGTTTTTTAGAAGCCTGTGAACAAGCACATATTGATGTGCCCATTGTGCCGGGCATTATGCCAATTTATAACTACACGCAACTTGCACGCTTTTCTGGTGTGTGTGGTGCAGAAATCCCGCGCTGGTTGCGCTTACGTTTGGAAGCTTATGGCGATGATATGGCTTCATTACGGGCTTACGGTGCAGATGTAGTGACTGAGATGTGCGATAAGTTGATTACATCCGGGGTAAAAAATATGCATTTTTATACCTTGAATCAAGCCGGTACCATTAGCAAAATCATTCAAAACTTGCATGGCTGATGTAGATAAGTCATTTGTTTTAGAAAATAAAAAAACCTAGCTAAGCTAGGTTTTTTTACGCATCAATTAGTTTATTACTGTAGGGTTAATCCCTTTGGGTTGAACACAGCGTCTTCAACAAACAAATAGTCTTTCTTGCGGCTATCATTCCACAGCACCATCATGGTAATCCAGCGAATCTCTTCAATGCTGATGTGTTGATTTTTGAGCGCTAGGGCGCGATCAATCACTAAATCGCGTTCATTCGGTTTAATGACACCGGCGCGCTCCAAAAAGCTTAGAAACCCAAAGCTCTCTGTATCAATTCTCTCAAGCTCATGTTCAACGTAGACGCGGAACGAAGAGGGGTTGGATAAATATTGATGGTAAGGCTGGCTGATTAAACAGCGCAATTGTTTGTACCAATCAAAAGCCCCCACAATGTCGTGATGATCAAAGCCGGCTTGTGATAGCTCTTGCGCTAGAAAGTCTTCCTCAATATCCATGGTATGGATTTGAGGCTGTGTTCCAAAATAATTTTGAAACATAAAAATTAACACTTCTAACATGTTATCTCCTCTAATAATCCATTATCATTGTGCTGGCGGTTATATGTGTTGTGATCAAACAAGACGTTGAAACTTTCCCCCATGTAGCGGCGATATTTTCCCATCTAATTCCAGTAACGTTAGCATCGTGGAAAGCGCGCTGACAGTCAAGCCGGTAGCAGTCAGCAATACATCAAAATGAATAGGATCAACCCCCATGGAATCCAGCACTGTATTGGCTTCTGGGGATGCATTAGCCCGTTCGGGTAGTGACCCGATTGGGCTAGTATTAAAGTGCGGTTGCAGCGGCAAAATCGGCTGAATTTCGCTGAGAATATCTTCTGTCGATTCCACGAGTTTGGCACCTTGTTTAATCAACTGGTGGCAACCTTTGGCTACTGGTGAATGAATGGAGCCCGGAATGGCAAAAACCTCTCGCCCTTGTTCTGCTGCTTGCCTAGCTGTGATGAGTGATCCACTGTCTAGATTGGCTTCAATCACTAGACAGCCTATGCTGAGTCCGCTAATAATGCGATTTCTTCTAGGAAAGTTCTGTGCCTTGGATGGCGTACCCAATGGAAATTCTGAAATGATAAGCCCGCGATTGACAATACGGTGCGCTAAATCGCGGTGTTTGGCTGGGTAAACAATATCTAGACCGGTGCCGACTACCGCAATGGTAGGTGCGTTGGCTTTGAGTGCGCCACGATGGGCCGCCCCGTCAATGCCTAATGCCATGCCACTCACAATACACAAGCCATGGCGGCTTAGGTTTTCGGCAAAGTCTTCCGCATTTTTTTCGCCTTGTGGGGTTGCATTGCGGCTACCGACCACCGCCAAACATGGCAGACTCAAGCAATCCAGCTGGCCTTTTGCGTACAATAGCGCGGGTGGGTTGGCAATCTCCAATAACGCTTTAGGGTAAATGCTATCCGCGAGAGTGATGAGGTGGTTGCCGGGTTGCGAGAGCCATTCTAGTGTAGGGGCAATGGTTGCTTCATCTACGCCAGCACAGATGGCAGCAGTGATGTTGTCGCTGACGATGTGACGGAGTTGCGATCGGCTTGCGGCAAACACGTTTGCAGGCGTACCAAACTGACTAAGTAGCTGACACAGCGTGGCGCTACCCACGCCATCAATTAAACTTAAAGCAACCCACTGTGCTACGTCTGGCTCAATATGGACAGAGGCTTCTGGCACGTTTATAACTTATGGAGTATGTACCGTATCTAATGTATAAATCGCATCGGACGTTTGCATAATCAGCCCGTAGGAAACGCGATCAAACGTTCTAAATACCATCACCAAACCCACGCGCTCATCAGGCAATTGCACTTCATCGGGTTTGAGTTTGGCTTTTTTATCGACAGGTTTGGATTTGTCTTCTTTATATTCCGGATCTTTGATGATGCGGCCATGGCGGCTAACCGCCAATACGTGACCATCCTCTACACCGTCTTTACTACCCAAGTTAATGGATACCACGGTTTCTGGGCCAGCTTCTGCTACACCGCCGTAGATTCTAAGAATACGACCTTTTACTTCAGATTCTGGCGCGTGTGGAATGAAGCTTTCTTTAAAGCCTTCTGATGCCACGACTAAACGGTCTTTGGTAAAAATCTCTTCTTTGGCTTTGACAATATTACCGGAGGCTGGCTTGCCGAATTTGGTAATACGGGTGTCTCCTAGATAAATCGCTTCCGTGCCTAGTACTTCATTGGTGTCAGGGTCTTTGAGCACATCGCCAGGGCGGTAAATATTCCAAAACGTTTTATCGGCTTCTTCTAAATTATTGATATATATGCGTGTGCCTGGACTTAGAATGAGGCGGTTGTCTTGTGCGCCGATGATGCGTGGGGCAGTATCCAGCTCATCGTTCTCAATTAACAAAGGCTGACTTAAGAACGGGCCGATGATATTCGGTGGAATGGTGTAAATCGCTTCTTTTTCTAGGGGTTCTTCCACCACGCCAGGCTCTAATGTTACAGTTTGACGTAGTAATTTGAATTCCGGACTACCGTTAGATGTGTCTAGTACAACTACATCGCCTGGATAAATCAAATGCGGATTTTTAATTTCCGTACGATTCATTTTCCACACTTTTGGCCATTGCCAAGGGTCTTTTAAAAACTTGCCGGAAATGCCCCATAGCGTATCGCCTTTTTTGACGACATAACGTTCTGGGTGGTTTTTTTGTAGTGTAATTTCGTCTGCATGAACAGATAAGCATAAACAACTTAGACTCAGCAGCGTTATAATAGAACGAAACATACAGTTGACCTCGGTCAAAATGAGCGGAAAAATCCGCGAAGTTGCATTAAATTTATCACGTAATTCATTCAACAATCAAGCTTTTTTGGCAAATGCAATAGCATCCAAATGGCGGCTGTTGATATAAAGACAACACTTTTAGTTTATGGCGCTATTATCAATACTTAATTACCCAGATCCACGTCTGCATACCGTGGCAAAACCAGTGACAGTGTTTAACGCGGATTTAAAGCGTTTGGTGCAAGATATGCGTGACACCATGTACGATGCCCCCGGCATCGGATTGGCTGCAACGCAGGTGGATAGGCATATTCAATTGATTGTGATTGATACCAGTAAAGAGCAAGATGACTTGCTGGTACTCATTAATCCTAAAATTGTTGCGCAAAGCGGCACACAAACCTACGAAGAAGGCTGTTTGTCGGTGCCCGGCATTTATGAAACGGTGACGCGTGCAGAGAAAGTTACAGTTGAAGCACAAAACGTAGAGGGGGAGCGCTTCACGCTAGAGGCTGAAGGCTTGCTCAGCGTATGCGTTCAGCACGAAATGGATCACCTAAAAGGTAAAGTGTTTGTCGAATACCTTTCTCCACTGAAACGTAATCGTATTAAGAACAAAATGGTAAAACATGCGCGCGAGATCACGCGCAATAACTACTAGCTAGGCTATATCCACTACGCCTCAACGTTGGACAAGCTGATGGCCATCCGTATCAAAAAATAAGTCATCTTTAAGGTAAGCGCTATGAACATTATTTTTGCAGGCACGCCGGAATTTGCAGTGCCTGCATTGGCCTCATTGATTGCTGCTGGGCATCGTATTGTGATGGTGCTCACGCAGCCGGACCGTCCTGCAGGTAGGGGTATGCAGCTGCGTACTAGTCCAGTGAAGCAGTTGGCGTTGCAACATCAGCTCAATGTGTTTCAGCCTGCGTCACTTAAACCAGCAGAAGTACAGGCACAGATTGCGGCATTGCAAGCTGATGTGATGATTGTGGCGGCTTATGGGTTGATTATTCCAACGCCAGTATTGGCGATGCCATCCAAAGGTTGCTACAACATTCACGCGTCACTGCTGCCAAGATGGCGCGGCGCGGCGCCGATTCATCGTGCGATTTTGGCTGGTGATGTGGAAACCGGGGTCACCATTATGGAGGTGGTGCCTGCATTGGATGCTGGCGCGATGGTGAGTAAAGGCACAGTGCCAATTACCGAGCGCGATACCACGCAGACGTTACACGATGCCTTGAGTGAGCAAGGCGCAGCGTTGATGGTCGATGCCATGCAGACATTAGAGCAAACCGGCAAGCTTGCGGCCACACCGCAAGATGAAGCGCTGGTGACCTATGCACATAAGCTGGAAAAAGCGGAGTCAGCCATCGATTGGACGCAAACAGCAGAGGCGCTGTCACGTCAAGTGCGTGCATTTAATCCTTTTCCCGTAGCCAGTGCACAGTTTAGAGGCGAGACGTGCCGAATCTGGTTTGCCACCTCTCGTGACGGCAAGGCTGCACCAGGCGAGATCGTTGCCTTGGGTGACTGCATTAGTGTTGGCTGTGGGGATGGTTTGCTCGAGATTGCTGAGTTGCAAATGCCGGGTGCAAAACGCCAATCTGCACAGCAATTTATTCAAGGACAGCATGTCAAACTAGGCGAAATGTTTAGCTAATGCTATTGAAACTCGCGAAGTGGATAGCATATTAGTGCTAAGAGTAACTCGACAGTAGTTGCGGACTTAAGGAGAAAACAATGTTTGGTAATTGGATGAAGACCTTTGCGCTGATGGCAGCGATTGTGGCGCTGTTTGGCAGTGTAGGCGCAGCAATGGGCGGTGCTGGCGGTATGATGATCGCACTATTATTGGCGGCTGCCATGAATGTATACGCCTATTGGTTTAGTGATAAAGCCGTATTGAAAATGTATGGGGCGATGGAAGTCACGCCCGACAATACCCAATTTAGAAACTACTACAGCATGGTAAAAGAGCTGGCACATAATGCTGGCTTGCCAATGCCTAAAGTGTATGTAATCAATGAATCCCAGCCCAATGCATTTGCCACTGGTCGCAACCCGGAGAATGCAGCGGTAGCAGCCACCACCGGTATTATGCAAATATTGAGTGAACGCGAGTTGCGTGGTGTGATGGCGCACGAGCTAGCGCACGTTAAAAATCGTGATACCTTAATCTCCACAATCTCTGCGACCGTAGCGGGGGCAATCTCGTCTATAGCGCAGTTTGGCATGATGTTTGGCGGTGGCCATAACGCCAACGGCGAGCGTAATGTGAACCCGATTTTAGGCATTTTGATGATGTTTTTAGCGCCTTTGGCAGCATCATTGATTCAAATGGCGATTTCACGCGCGCGCGAATTTGAGGCGGACAGAATGGGCGCAGAGATTAGCCGCGATCCTAAATCATTGGCCAGTGCACTGCAAAAAATTCATCATTATGCGCATCAAATCCCCAATGAGACGGCAGAAGCGCACCCGGAAACCGGGCAAATGATGATTATCAATCCACTTTCTGGCGGTAGCTTGAGGGGCTTATTTAGCACCCACCCGCAAACCGAAGACAGAATTGCAAAATTGATGGCATTGGCAAATCAATATTAGTTTTTAACGGCGTGTAACAAGCTGTGTAAAAAGGCGATGGAGACATCGCCTTTTTTATTGTCAATTGCGCAATAGCGCGCCTAGCAACAAGGGAATCAAGTAAAATCAACGCTCTTTAACATGTAAAGCTTATTCTGTGTATATCGCCCAACAAATCTCAGCCAATGCGGTGCATCAAGTGTTATCTGGTAAAAATCTAACACTGGCATTGCCATTGGCGCAGCAGCGCTTTACACAGGCTACGCCACAACAGCGTGGCGCCGCGGCTGATTTAAGTTATGGCACATTGCGTTTTTATGGTGAGTTGGAGATTTATCTGAATCAGCTCTTAGATAAACCGCTGGCCGATGGGCATGTGCATGCGTTGCTGTTGGTGGCGTTGTATCAGTTATTGCATGATAAAGCGGATGATTTTACGGTGGTCAATCAAGCGGTTAAAGCGGCTAGCTATGCAAAGCCTAAATGGGCCAAAGGCTTGGTGAATGGGGTGCTGCGTAATTTCTTGCGCCAACAAACAGCACTGATGCCAAAGGTAATGCAGCATGAAGTCGCGCAGTATGCCTATCCACAATGGTGGATTAATAAACTCAAGCAGCAATATCCGCAAGATTGGCAGGCCATGCTTCAGGTTGGCAATATGCATCCACCCATGACCTTGCGCGTGAACCGGCGCAAAATCACTACGCAAGACTATGTGCAATTACTAGATCGACACGGTATTCAAGCCCAACAAATAGGCAGCTTTGCCGTGAGGCTAGACAGACCAATGGCCGTGGGCGATATCCCCGGTTTTAATGAAGGTGTGGTCTCGGTGCAAGATTACGGGGCACAATTGGCGCCGCATTTATTAGACATCAGTGCTGATATGCGTGTGTTGGACGCATGTTGTGCACCGGGTGGCAAAACCGGACATGTGTTGGAGTTTGCTGATGTGCAGCTGACTGCGCTGGATAATGATGCGAGCCGTTTGGATAGAGTGGCGAGTAACTTGCAGCGTTTATCGCTGAATGCCACGTTAAAAGTGGGGGATGCAGCCAATGCCAAAGGCTGGTTTGATGGACAGTTGTTTGACCGCATTTTAGCCGATGTGCCTTGCAGCGCATCTGGTATTGTACGGCGCCATGTGGACATTAAATGGCTGCGCCGCGAGGCAGATATTGTCTCATTCGCGCAACAGCAGTCGGCAATTTTGTTGAATTTGTGGCAAATGTTAGCAAAAGGCGGCAAATTGCTTTATGTTACATGTTCGGTCTTTGATGAAGAAAATCAACAACAAATTGACGCATTTTTACGACAACATGTAGATGCAAAGCAGTTGTCGGTTCGTGTAGAAAGCAATCTTGATGAGCACATGCGATGTTTAAATGGTCAGTTAATTCCTAGCCCGTTACATGACGGATTGTTTTATGCGCTTTTGCAAAAAATTTAGTATTTTTTTTAGCCTGCTCGCCGTATCTTGGTATGCGTTTGCTGCCGCCAATAGCATCAATGTAAAAAGCGCCGAATTAACTTTTTCTGAAGACGTTATTCTTCTCAATGCCGATTTTGATATCAGCTTTGGATCATCGATTGAAGAGGCGATTAATAAGGGTGTTCCGCTCACTTTTTTAGTGGAATTTCAAATTGTAGAGCCGCGCCAATATTGGTTTGATGATGAGATTGTCACTGTCAGCAAGCCCATTCAACTGAGTTACCATGCACTGACACGACAGTATTTGGTCAGCTACGATGTGCACCAAAAGTCGTTTGAATCGCTACACGAAGCGCGTCAGCAGCTAGCGGTGGTGCGAGACTGGCGTGTGGCTGTGAAAAGTCAGCTAGAAAAAAGCGAATCTTACCGGGCAGCCTTGCTGATGCGTTTGGATAAAGGCAAGTTGCCTAAAGCGATTCAAGTGGATGCGATTAGTTCTGAAAATTGGAACCTAGCATCTCCTATTTATTCTTGGCCGGTCAAAGACCTCAAGTAGGGCGCCATGCGGTTTATTATTTTTATTAGCATCGGCATGAGTTTAGTGCTGTTGTACTTGCTTTCTGTTGCAAGTTCTAATACCTCCATCTCTGGGGATTACTACAAATACCTGCTTTACATTAATATCGCGCTGGCCATATTGCTGGTGGGTGTGATTGGTTTTCAAGTGTGGCATTTGTATAAAAATGCTAAAGCGAAGGTGGTAGGTAGTCGACTGAACTTAAGATTGCTTACGGCATTTGCGTTGATGGCTATTTTGCCTGGGATGGTGGTGTATTTAGTCTCGGTAAATTTTCTTACGCGTTCTATTGAGTCTTGGTTTAATGTAAAAGTTGAGTCTGCACTCGACGGCGGCCTGAGTTTAGGGCAGCGCGCTTTGGATATTATGTTGGTCGATATCGAAGAAAAAGCAGAGAACATGGCAACCAGCCTTGCGTTTCAGCCCACGCGCGCGCATTACGCGGTGCTGAACGATTTGCGCGAAAAATCTGGGATTCAGGAGGCCGCGTTATTGACACCGCAAGGTGGCATTTTGTCTGTCTCGAGTGGGGATCCTAGTAGCTTCTTACCGGAGCTGCCGAGTATTCCCCAGCTTAGACAGGCGCAGCGTCGCATCTACGGCAAGATTGAGCCTATCCCAGGTAAAGGCTTGTATATGCGCGTGCTCGCCCCTGTGGAATTGCAGGGGATGACCAGCGAAACGCGTATTCTGCAGTTATTGCAGCCGGTGCCGAAAGCTTTATCAAATACTGCAGAAGCGGTGCAAGAGGTTTATCAGGATTACCAAGAGCTGTCTTATAGCCGTGGCTCGCTTAAAGATGTGTTTGCACTGACCTTGACCATGGTGTTGATGCTGGCCATGTTATCCGCTTTGGCCATTGCCTTTTTGCTGAGTCGGCGCTTGTCCCAACCAATCAGTGTGCTGGCAGAAGGTACACGTGCCATTGCCAGTGGGGATTACAGCAATGTACTCCCGCAATTTGGTAACGATGAGCTAGGGGTGTTGGTGAAATCATTCAACAGCATGACGCGCCAATTAGACGATGCCACTAAGGCCACCGAGCAGAACCGTATTCGGGTAGAGGCGGCGCGTGCCTACTTAGAAACCATTTTGGCGCATTTGTCCTCCGGCGTATTGGCCATTAATGCACAGTTTGAACTGCGCACTTTTAATCACACCGCTACCAATATTTTGGGCATTGATTTAGTCCCCTTTGAGAATCGCGCCTTTTCGGAAATCACCGCGCAACACCCATTTCTGCAAGAGTTTGTAGAGATGGTCAGCGTGCACTTTGAAGACACAAAACAAAAAGAGTTGGCCAGATTAGAGCTGAATCGCCAAATTGAAGTCACCGGTAATCACGGCAAGCAATATATTCTGGTGCGTGCAACACGCTTGCCAGCCGGTACCGGAAACGGGTTTGTAGTGGTATTTGATGATGTGACGACCATGGCGCAAGCGCAGCGTGACGCAGCTTGGGCAGAGGTGGCACGTAGATTAGCACATGAAATTAAAAACCCACTCACGCCCATTCAACTGTCTGCAGAGCGGTTACAGCACAAACTGCATAGTAAATTAGATGAAACAGATGCCGCCATGCTGAAGCGGGCTACAGATACCATCGTGAATCAAGTGGGCGCCATGAAATCGATGGTGAATGAGTTTAGTGAGTATGCGCGTACGCCGGCGCTGAATTTGGTCAGTGTAAAACTGAATAGTTTGATTAAAGATGTTTCGAGTTTATACGGTGAAGAACGTGTGCAACTGACGTTAACGCTTACGCCTAAACTGCCTGCGGTGATGGGGGATGCCACCATGTTAAGGCAGGTGCTGCACAACCTGATTCAAAATGCACAAGATGCGCTGGTGCAACAGGCGCAGCCTATTATCGAGGTCACCACAGAATTGGAGGGTGATAAAGTCAAACTCACCGTGTCCGATAATGGACAAGGCTTTCCGGTGGAATTGCTGACGCATGCGTTTGAGCCTTATGTCACCACCAAAGCGCATGGCACGGGGCTAGGACTTGCCATTGTCAAGAAATTGATAGAAGAGCAGCGTGGACAGATTAAAATAGAAAACAGAGAATCGGGTGGAGCTTGTATAATCATTTTATTGCCCGTTGAAAAACGCTAGCAATATCGTGAAACAAACACCACGCACAGAAGCAAGTTGAGGGAAGTATAACAATGGCATCACGTAGCATTTTGGTAGTAGATGATGAAATCGGGATTCGTGAACTCTTAAGTGATATTTTGCTGGATGAAGGGCACCATGTGCGTTTGGCAGAAAATGCGCACATTGCGCGTGAAGAGCGTCTGAAAGAACGCCCGGATTTGGTGTTGCTAGATATCTGGATGCCAGACTGCGATGGCATTAGCTTGCTAAAAGAATGGGGTAACTCTGGCTTGCTGACGATGCCAGTCGTCATGATGTCTGGACATGGCACCATTGATACTGCGGTGGAAGCTACCCGCATAGGCGCCTTTGATTTTTTAGAGAAGCCTATCGCGCTACAAAAATTACTTAAAACAGTCTCTGCTGCCTTAAAGCATGGTGAAACACTCCCACACACTGAAATGAATCTGGCCAGTTTTGGTAAGAGCATTGTTATCAATGAGTTAAAACAACGGTTAGAGCAAATATCGCGCAGTAAAAACACTTTACTGTTGGTAGGCAAAAAAGGCGGTAGTGTTGAGCTATGTGCACAGTTTTTACGCGCACCTGGCACGCCTTGGATAGCGTTAAATGAATATGAAAAACTAGCGACCTCGCCACTGGAAGTGCTGGATCAAGTACGTGATGGCGTATTGTTTATAGACGAGGTCACAGCGCTTAGTAAGACAGAGCAAAAAGGGCTGAGCCTGATTATAGCCAAAGCCGAGAAATTGGGTACGCGTGTGGTCTGTGCCACCACGTTTGGTATTCCGCAACTGATTGAAAATGGTGCACTGGAGCAGGGCTTATTACAAGTGCTCGCCAGCGGTGCCATTCGTGTGCCTTGCTTGAATGAGCATCGTGAAGACATTCCCGACTTGGTGAATGCCATGGCTACCCTGTTGGTCGAGACCATGAGTCTAGGTTATAAATCGTTTGATATAGCTGCACTCAATGCACTGAGAAATGCTGAGTGGCATGGCGATTTATCTGAGTTGGAAGCGGTAGTGCAAAACCTGATGTTATCTACCTTGGGTGAGGTCATCACCTTGGAAGATGTGCAACGCGTGTTAGACCAGTTTAAGCAGGCGCCGCAACATGCAGCACTTGCGCCGTTACCGATAGATTTAACGCGTTCTTTGCGTGAGGCGCGAGATGATTTCGAGCGCTTTTATTTTCAGCATCATATGAAGCTGATTCACAACAATATGAGTAAACTCGCTGAGATTTCTGGCTTGGAACGCACGCACCTTTACCGGAAGCTGAAGCAGCTAGGTATTAAAATCAAGGGCTAACAGTTTAGACGTTTAGCTCAAGCACGACTGGTGTATGGTCGCTTGGGCGCTCCAGTTTTCTCGGTGCTTTATCAATCACACATGTGGTGCAGGCAGATGTTAACGGTGTGCTCACCAAAATATGATCTATCCGCATACCTAAGTTGCGTCTAAACCCGGCCATGCGGTAATCCCACCAAGTAAACTGTCCATCTTCATTATTCAATAACCTAAAGCTGTCGTGCAGGCCTAGCGAGAGCAATTGGTTAAATGCCTCTCGCTCGGGCGGGCTGACTAGTACTTGCCCTAGCCAAGCTGCCGGATCATGGCAATCCCGATCTTGCGGGGCAATGTTGTAGTCCCCCAGCACAGCTAGGTTAGCATGCTGTTTTAACTCATCGATCAACCATGCATGAAACGCTTGTAGCCAGCGTAGCTTGTATTGATATTTATCAGAATCCACGGCTTGCCCGTTGACCACATACGCACAAATCACGCGTACCCCTTGAATCGTGGCAGCAATCACACGTCTTTGTTCGTCTGCAAAGTTTGGCATATCACGCTGCACATTTTCCAACGCATGGGGGCTTAGAATCGCCACGCCGTTATAGGTTTTTTGCCCATTATGGATTGCGTTATAGCCGATTTCTTTTAAAGCCTCGTATGGAAATTTGCTGTCCTCTTGTTTGGTTTCTTGCAAACACAACGCATCTGGTTGGTTGGTATTAAGCCAATCCAACACATGAGGCAACCGTACGTTTAAAGAGTTAACATTCCAAGTGGCGAGTTTCAAGGTGCGGTCTCGTAAAAAATAAGGTTGATTTTAGCATGGTTGACTTCGTCAATCAGCCTGAGCCAAGCAGTGATGGGGTGGTAGAAGCCTTGTGTGATTAGGTCTTGTGCTGCTAAGTAAATGATTGCTATCGCTTACCAGCCTTTGCCACCACGCGAGCCGTGCTTGAGTGCCGGATCGTCGTTAGCAATGCAGCGGCCTATACCAAAAAAGCTTGCACGTGTGCCACGTGGGCAGCCTTCTTCACGTGCGATTTTCTCTACCTGGGTTTTGGCCACAGCTGCTTTCTGTGCATCAACAAACTCCCAATAACCGTTTGGATGCAAAATAACTTCATCACCATTGGCCGTTTTGGCCACAATATCCTCCGCACTGGTTTCCTCTGCATGTACAACAGTGCTTAAACTTATGCAGGTGAAACAGAAAAATAAGATGAAATAATGCCGCATGGTGACCTCAAAAAATGGTTGCTAGAGAATACGTTTAGATTAAGCCAACGCACAAAAAAAGTATAGGCTTAAGCGCGTGAATCGAACGGTTGCACGCTATGTATACGGCAGATTGTCGGTGTGTGCACTATGTGCTTATAATGCCGATACTTAGAATAATATTATTTAATATGATAATGATATATGCGTAACTTTGTTGATAACCAGATTGCTTATTTCTTCAACCAATTTGTGCACCGCACGCCAGTGGTAGATGCCTTGGTTTTTCAAGTGTCGCACAACCATTTGTTTAAAGGGGCAGTGTTACTCAGCATCATTTGTTATGCCTGGTTCAAAAGCAATATTGAAGATTTAATCAGTAAGAAAAAAGGCTTTCTGCTGATTTTTATTGTGGCAGTATTTGCAGAGTTTATCGCGCGCGCGATTGCGCTACTCTCTCCCTTCAGATACAGGCCGATTTATGACCCTGAGCTCCATTTACAAGCGCCGTATAGCGTGAATGAATGGATACTGAATGGATGGAGCTCTTTTCCGAGTGATCACGCCTCTCTGTTTTTCGCAATTTCATTGTCCATCTACTTTTTACACAAACGCTCTGGAATGGCTGCGCTGGCATACACTATTCTGTTTATTGCTCTGCCTAGGTTATGGCTGGGCTTTCACTTTCTGACTGATGAGTTGGTGGGTGCGGCCATTGGCTGTTTCTCTGCTTGGGTGGGCTACACCTATCTCATTCATACGCAAGCCGTAGATAAATTGGTGGCTTTCTCTGAACGAAAACCAGAGTATTTTTACCCGCTATTGATGTTGTTTGCTGGTCAACTATATGAGATGTTTGAGAGTGCGCGCGACTTTTTCCCAATTTTCCGCTGGGCCATCAAAGTACTGCTATTTCAGTCCTAGTTTCTAATGACATTAGCGTAGGCATATTGTAGATAAGCGCTCGCTACACCAAACACCTGCCTTTGCGAAAAAGATAATCAACGTGATAAAAGCTGCAATATTTGATATGGATGGCCTGCTGATTGATTCAGAGCGCATCATCATGCAAGCCTGCATCCAGGCTGCAGCGCAAGTGGGGATTACTTATACGCAAGCCGAATATGTGGAACTGATTGGCCGCGCAGGGCCTGATTCCACACGCATTATGGTGGAGCAGTTAAATGGGGTGGAAAATTTTAACCTTGTGATGCAGGGGTTAGATGCGCTGCTGGCACAACGCAATCATATGTTTCCGCTCAAGACAGGCGCACAGGCTTTGCTGGAGTACTATCAAGCCAATCAGATCATCTGCAGCGTAGCCTCTTCCTCACCCATGCATCACATTACACACCGTTTAAATCATGTGGGCGTGCTCAATCACTTTAGCCATCTTACCAGCGGGCAAGAGGTTGAACGCGGTAAGCCCAATCCTGATATTTATTTGCTGGCGGTTAACAAGCTAGGGCTAAGTCCGCAAGCATGTATTGCGTTTGAGGATAGTGAGATGGGTGCGCGCGCTGCTATTGCAGCTGGGTTAAAGGTAGTGGTAGTACCAGATTTATTGCAACCGAGCGATTACGTACGTGCACATTGCCATCAAGTGGTAGAGAGTCTGCAAGATTGGCTCAATGCGATTGCGCCGCTTAACACAATGGCCTAATGGCGCAGCGGTTTAAGCAGCCACACTTGTTCGGTGGCCGGGCATACGCCTTTTAAGCCACCATCCACTTGCTCGGTGGCTAAGAGCATTAAGTCGTAAAGATTGTGGTAATGCAGCTTTGCTTCTTCAGCACTTACAGAAAACGGCGGGCCAGCTTGTAGGCTTTGATCATACACAAAGCAAATCAGCAACTGCGGTGCATGTTGCGTAATCGCGCCTATGTGCGTGGTGTAATTGCCACGTATCTCATTCGGTAGCGCTACCAAAGCTGCACGGTCATACACCGCATCTACTTTACCCAGCATCGCAGGGGTGACTTTAAATATATCGCCTACAAATACATCTATATTCGGCGCACTGTAATGCATGATTTCACCGTGGGTGGTGATGGTGGGTATTAAATTCAGACTGTTAAATAAATCCTCAATCGCAATTTGGCTGAGTTCCGCACCTGCTACGCAGTAACCTTGCGTTAGCAGCCAAGCAATATCCACGGTTTTGCCGCACAATGGTAAAAATACACGTGCACCTTGCTGCAAATTCAGGCTGGAAAAATGTTTAACCAGTAGCGGATTGGCTTCGGCTAAGTGAAAGCCAATTTGGTTGTTTTGCCACCGTTCGTGCCAAAAGTCGTGTTGCATATTTTTTCATCTTAAGTAGCGTTTATGGATAGTGCAGTAAAAAAGCCAAGCTACAGCAACTTGGCTTTCCTCGTCAAATTAAAGTAACGATTCTTTATGAGGCCATGCCATTATGTCTTAACAGCGCATCCATGCTTGGTTCTCTACCACGGAAAGCCACAAAAGATTCCATGGCTGGACGACTGCCGCCTTTAGCCAACACTTCATTTTTAAAGCGAGTGCCAGCTTCGGCAGATAACGTACCCATTTCTTCAAACAAGCTATAGGCATCAGCAGACAGTACTTCTGCCCATTTGTAGCTGTAATAACCCGCAGCGTAACCACCGGCAAAAATATGGCTAAAGCTATTGGGGAAGCGATTCCATTTAGGTGGGCGTACCACCGCGACTTCATCACGCACTTGTTCGATTAAATCGAGCGCTGTTTGCTTACCATTGGGATCAAAGTCGCCATGCAAGCGCATATCAAATAGTGAGAACTCAATTTGACGCACGGTTTGCATGCCGGCTTGGAAGTTTTTGGCAGCAACCATTTTGTCGAATAACTCGCGTGGTAACTGCGCGTCAGTGTCTACGTGTGCAGTCATGTGGCGTAACACATCCCACTCCCAGCAGAAGTTTTCCATAAATTGGCTGGGCAACTCAACGGCATCCCATTCCACACCTTTAATGCCAGATACGCCATATTCGTCCACTTGCGTGAGCATATGATGCAAGCCATGACCAAACTCGTGGAACATGGTGATGACTTCATCGTGTGTGAACAGTGCTGGTTTGCCCCCAACTGGCGCGGAGAAGTTGCAGGTAAGGTAGGCCACTGGTAGTTCTACACCATTCGCTTTTTTGCGGCGGGTGATGCATTCGTCCATCCATGCCCCGCCACG
The DNA here is from genome assembly GCA_000525025.1 of Methylophilaceae bacterium 11. Classification (GTDB taxonomy): domain Bacteria; phylum Pseudomonadota; class Gammaproteobacteria; order Burkholderiales; family Methylophilaceae; genus Methylophilus. The sequence goes on from JCKJ01000001.1 coordinate 255,918, forward strand.
TTTGTTATTGCGCGCATACAAGTCCAAATAAAAGTAGGCGATTGGTTTGTGTTGCTGATCACTGATTTCATAAAAAGCAGCATCGGCATGCCAAAGTGGCGCTTCGGCTTTGCGCACTTGTACACCAAAAATAGTCTCCGTGACTTTAAACAAGCCAGCCAATACTTTGCTTTCGGGGAAGTATTGTTTCACTTCTTGGTCTGAGAACGCGTATTTTTCTTCACGTAATTTCTCGCTCACGTAAGCCACGTCCCAAGCTTGCATGTCATCAATGCCCAGCTTTTTAGCATAGGCTAACAGTTCTTGCATGTCTTTTTCAGCGTATGGCTTTGCGCGTTTGGCCAGCGTATCTAAAAAATCGGTGACTTGCTTGGGCGTATCTGCCATTTTTGTGGCAAGAGATAGCTCGGCATAATTGTTGAAGCCCAATGTCCGTGCTTCTTCTTGCTTGAGTTTTAAAATATCGCTAATCAGCTGTGTGTTATCCCACTCCGGCTTACTTAATTCCGATGCGCGCGTGGCATATGCACGGTACAAGGTCTCGCGTAAGGCGCGGTTGTTTGCGTATTGCAATACAGGCATATAGGATGGAAAGTGCAGGCTAAATTGAAAGCCTGTTTTACCGTCTGTTTTTGCAGCTTCAGCAGCAGCTTCAATCGCATCTTCCGGAATGCCCGCTAAATCAGCCACGTCTTCAACGATATGCTTGAAATCGTTGGTATTATCCATGATGTTTTCTTCAAACTTGCTGCCCAGTCTAGATAACTCTTCGCTCACGATTTTAAAGCGCGCTTTTTGTTCTGCTGGGAGCTCGGCGCCGCCTAGTTTAAAGTCACGCACTTCGTGATTAATAATGGCCTGCTGCGTCGGGGTGAGTTTTGCAAAGTGTGCGCCGGATTGAATGGCCTTAAATTTTGCATATAAGCGCTCATCTTGCGAGATATCGCTGCCATAATCGGTTAACTTCGCCAAATTGTCATTATACGCTTCGCGCAATTCTGGGCTGTTCACCACTGCATTCATGTGGCCTACTTGGCTCCAAGCACGGCCAAGCTTCTCGCTATGGTCTTCTAACTTTAGTGCAAAGTTTTCCCATGTTGGCGGTTCACTAGCAGTGGCGAGCTGCTCTACCAATGCACGACCTTCGGCAATCAGGCTTTCAATGGCCGGGCTAATGTGTTCAGGTTTCACTTCATTGAATTTAGGTAAACCAGAAAAATCGAGTAATGGGTTGGCAGTCGTCACGTTGTTTCCTTAAAACGCTATATGTATCAGTAGATGGTGATTATCGCCTAAACGTTCTGCGCGTTGGATTGAAGTTTTTAATCGCGCCAATCAATTTTTATTATCAGGACGACTAAAAACGGATTGGGCTTGCGGCTAATTCATCAAACGTAAGCAGAATGGGTAGCGATAAGTTTCACCCTTACTACTAGAGATGGCGGCAACAATGCAAAAAACAATATTCAATAACCAGATAATGCCCATTAAGACAAAACCAATCAGTATTATCGCCAATATGCCTGCTACAAACTGAGCAATCAAAACCGTAATTTGGAAATTCAGCGCTTCTTTGGCTTGATCTGCAATAAATGCGTTGTCATCTTTTTTGAGTGCCCATACCAGCAAGCCTGGGATAAATGAGAATACGGTACCGCCCAGATGGGTGATGGTGGCAATGTTTTTGTCGTCATTATTGGGGATAGTAATTTCTGCCATGGATGTCTCCTGTGCGATAAAAATAAAAGCGTGCTTAATTGACAGACGTTAGAACTCGGCGTGCAGTTCCATCACTTGTAACTCAATCTTTTCGATTTCTCTTAAATTCAGTAATTTCTTTACCTGCTTATTCAGGCGTTCAATTTGGCTATGCAAGATTTGCTGCTTCACACTCAAAATATTGGAAGGGTGCATAGAAAGCTGGCGCATGCCCATGCCAATCAGTAGCCGAGTCAGTTTGATATCACCCGCCATTTCGCCACAGATTGAGAGGCCGATGTTGTATTTTTCGGCAGCTTGAATCGTCATTTGGATGAGTTTAAGCACAGCCGGATGCAATGGATTATATAAATGTGCCACGGCGTCATCGGTACGGTCGATGGCCAATGTGTACTGAATCAGGTCGTTGGTACCAATCGATAGAAAATCCAGTTCTCTGGCAAACGCATCGGCATTAATAGCAGCTGCAGGCACTTCAATCATGCCGCCGAGCGTGATTTGCTCATTAAACGGCGTGCCTTCTTTGCGCAGAGACTCTTTTGCACGTTCAAGCAGTATTTTGCTTTGGCGTAGCTCAGTCAAGTTAGAGAGCATGGGAATCAGAATCTTAATATTGCCATAGTGCGAAGCGCGTAATAGCGCGCGGAACTGGGTATGAAACACTTGTGGCTCAGACAAACAGAAACGCACAGCACGCAAGCCAAGTGCAGGGTTTGCACAGTTAGAAACGGTGTCCGGGTTCATCTGTTTATCTGCACCTAGGTCCAGTGTACGGATCGTCACCGGCATGCCTTGCATGGCTTCTGCCACATGCTTGTAGGCGGTAAACTGCTCTTCCTCGTCCGGCATTTCGCGACGGTTCATAAACAAAAACTCGGTACGGTATAAGCCAATGCCAGTAGCGCCAGATGCTTTGACTGTAATCACGTCCTCCGGTACTTCAATATTGGCATACAGATCAATACCAGTGCCGTCCATGGTCACCGCTTTGGTGGATTTGATGCGTTGTAATTTTTGTTGCTCAAGCTGCCACTGGTCTTGCTTGAGTTCGTATTCCGCCAGTATTTCTTTGCTCGGGCTGACGATGACAACACCTAAGGTGCCATCGACAATGATGATTTCACCATCGTTAATCAGATCACGTGCGCGTTGCAGCGCTACAATGGATGGGATGTTCAGGCTACGTGCCAAAATGGCGGTATGCGAGGTAACGCCGCCTACATCGGTAATAAAAGCAGCAAATTGGTGTTGCTTAAATTGAATGGCATCTGCCGGTGAAATATCATGTGCTACTAAAATAGTCGCATTTTCCTGCTGTTGCTTTTCTTTGCTCTGGCTAGGCGATTGGCTAGGGTGACCCAACAATACCTTGATAATGCGCTCAACTACTTGCACCACATCGTGTTTACGTTCACGTAAGTACGCGTCTTCGATGGCATCAAATTGCTCAACAATGTCATCCATTTGTTGTTTGATGGCCCATTCCGCATTGCATTGCTCGTTACGGATAATGTCTTTGGGCGCTTCGGACAGGGATTTGTCATTGAGCATGGCCAAGTGTGTGCTGATGAATGCGGCCAACTCTGCCGGTGCATTTTTGGGTAACTGCGCGCGCACCTGCTCTAAATCGTGCTTAACTGTTTGAATAGCTTCGCTAAAGCGTTTAATCTCATCGTCGATCAGATTGGGTGTGAGCTGATAGTGCACCACTTCCAGCAGTGCGTTGGAAACCAAATGAGCGCGACCAATCGCTATCCCACTGGAAACACCAACACCGTGTATGCTAAAGCTAGGCAATTACTCACCCTCTCCAAAGTAGTTGTTAATCAATGTTTTAATGGCGTTAATCGCTGCCACTTCATCCTCACCATTGGCTTCAATTTGAATAATAGTCCCTTTAGCCGCTGCAAGCATCATCACGCCCATGATGCTTTTTGCATTTACACGGCGGCCATTTTTTTCTACCCATACTTCGCTTTTAAATTGGCTGGCGGTTTGGGTAAATTTGGTAGAGGCGCGCGCATGCAGGCCAAGTTTGTTAATAATCTCTATGGATTCTTTGATCATAAATGCATGTTTTCTTTGTTATGTTTTTGGTTTGGTAAGATGGTTACAGCCTTCTTTAGTAAAGTGCACAACGCCTTCTCGTCCGCCTGAAATGGCTTTGTCTATGCACACTTCTAAAGACTCTTGCCGGTAGTTCAGTACGCGCACTAGCATCGGTAGGTTAACCCCAGCTACGCCAGCCACGCCTTCTTGGTTGACCAATTTGGTGACCATATTGCAAGGTGTTGCGCCGTAAATATCAGACAATACCAATACGCCTTGGCCTTCATCCAGCTTGGTTACCATGGCTTGCGCCGTGAAAAATAATGAGGATGGGTCATCCTGTATGGAAACCGCAAGGTATTCAAGTTGTTGAGGGCGTTTGCCCATCACATGGCTTGCGCATTGAATTAAACTCTCACCCAGTGAGCCGTGCGCAATAATCAAAATTCCAATCATGTTGCAGCCTTCAAAAAAATATTTCCGTTAACTGAGCTCACGATGGCGCACGATGACTTTGTACTCTTGCTTAAAGTGTGCGCTGAGTTGCTCTACAAAATAGACCGAACGATGCTGACCACCGGTGCAACCAATACCAATCGTGAGATAGCTGCGATTGTCCTGATTAAAGCTAGGTAGCCATTTTTCTAAATACTGCTGAATATCGCCTAACATATCAACCACCATGCGTTCTTTTTCAAGAAATGCCTGAATTGGTTTATCTTTTCCGGTCAGTGGTCTTAATTCCGGATCGTAATGCGGATTGGGTAAGCTGCGTACATCAAACACAAAATCTGCATCCAGCGGAATGCCGTGCTTAAACCCAAATGAAACAAACAGCACCACCACACTATTGTTGATGTCACTGTTGGGTTCGGCAATCCAATCACGGATATGGTTGCGTAGCGCATTGGCACTTAAACTGCTGGTGTCGATATGGTGACCCAAACTGGCGAGGCCCGCCAATAACTCACGCTCTTCCAGAATGCTTTCTGCAAGCGTTGCTTTTTCATTGCTGAGAGGGTGTTTGCGTCTGGTTTCAGAAAAGCGCTTTACCAAGCTTTCTAAGGTGGAGTCTAAATACAAGACGCTGACGTCGATGCCCTCGGATTTCAACTGTGTAATGGCGTTGGGTAACGCTTTTAATGCGGCGCTGCGGCTATCAATGCTGATCGCCACTTTCACTTTCTTGTTGGCTTTGCGCAGGCTGTCAGTATCTAAATGTTGCGCGATTTGTGGCAGCAAGGTTGCAGGTAAATTATCAATGCAATAAAACCCGCTGTCTTCGAGCACGCGCAAAGCGATGGTTTTGCCGGAGCCAGATAGCCCAGTGACAATAATCAGTTGCATTTATGATTTCTTGCTTTCTTTTAGCATGATTTGCTTTTGACGCTTGGTAAATTGCTGCGTTGCATTAATACCGCGTAATAATAGCATGTGATTGCGCACGGCTACCTCCACCAAAACCGCAATGTTGCGGCCTGCCGCAATGGGAATCACCACTTTGCTGATATCTACTTCCAATACGCGCTCATATTGGGTTTTAGCATTTAGGCGGTCTAGCGCAAGTGGGTTAAGCGTATCAGCCAATTCCAATTGAATCATCAAATCTAAGGGCTTGGTAGGCTTGACTGCATTATCGCCAAATAATGCCCGAATATTGAGTATGCCTAAACCGCGTACTTCTAAAAAGTCTTGCAACAGTTCTGGGCAGCGACCTTCTACCCGCTCTGGGGAAATACGATAAAAATCTACAATGTCATCGGCCACTAAGCGATGCCCGCGCGAAATCAATTCGAGCGCTAACTCGCTCTTACCAATGGCAGCATTGCCTTTAATCAGTACACCAAAGCCTTGCACCTCCATAAACACGCCGTGCAAGCTGGTCGATTCTGCGGTCGCAATGGCCAAATAGTGGCCGAGCAACTCCATCAACTGTGGGCTGGGCAGGGGGGAGGTGAACAGCGGAGTTTGTGAACGATCAGCTGCTTTTAATAATTCCTCTGGTGCTTTTTCGCCATTGGCCACTATCACGGCGGCAAGGTCAGTCGCAAATAAATTGCTGACCGCCTGTTGCATGGCAATTATGCTGAGATTGTGTAAATAGTCCATCTCAGCACAGCCTAATACCTGTACCCGGTTAGGGTGCACAAAATTTAAGTGGCCAACAAGTGCTAGGGATGGTTTGGTAACAGTACCGGAGGTGAGTATTTTATTGCCGCCTTCAAGCCCTGCTACCCATTGTAGTTTGAGCTTGCGGCGGATTTGTGTGAATAGCTCGTCAACGTTAATTTGAGCCATAGATTAAAGAAAGATTAATTAGGAAGCTGGTGTTGGTCAACATTCTGATGTTTCACAGCACCATTGGTTTTGTGATGATCACCATGTTTCTCTTTGTGTTTTACCACTTGACGGTCCAGTTTGTCCGTCAGCATATCAATGGCGCTATACATATTCTCATCGGCACAAGCAGCGTGTAGATCGTTGCCTGGCACATGCAGTGTAGCCTCAACCTTTTGGGCGAGCTTTTCTACAGACATCGTAACCTTTACATCAATCACATGATCGAAGTGATTGCTGATTCGCGTGAGTTTACTTTGCACGTACTCACGTAACGCAGGTGTAATTTCTAAGTGATGCCCAGTTAATTGTAAATTCATGACTTGCTCCTTTTTGAAATTGCTCCAAGAAGAAAAAGCATCTCGGAACAATTTCAGTTTACTACTTTGGCGTTGGCTTGCAACTATCCAATTGCACTATTCGGTAAGAAAATTTCCTGTATGGGAATTTAGTTGAGGAAATCTTGCGCTAAATCAAATCGTTAGCGTGACCCTACAGTGATTTCCTCAAATTTGCAGGCGGGATATTGAGCGATTCACGATATTTGGCAATGGTACGGCGTGCCACCACAATGCCTTGGTTGGCCAGCGTATCCGTAATTTGATTGTCGGAAAGCGGTTTTCTGGGGTTTTCTTCGGCCACCATTTGTTTAATCAACGCACGAATCGCAGTGGCAGAACACGTGCCGCCCACATCAGTAGCTACCGAGCTACCAAAGAAATATTTAAGCTCATATACACCACGTGGAGTGAGCATATACTTATGCGTAGTCACGCGTGAAATGGTGGATTCATGCAATTCTAACTCTTCAGCAATCTCGCGCAGCACCAATGGGCGCATGGCAATATCACCATGCTCAAAAAAGTTGCGTTGTCTATCTACAATAGCTTGCGAGACGCGCAAAATAGTAGAGAAGCGCTGCTGAATGTTTTTAATCATCCATTTGGCTTCTTGCATTTGGCTCTGTAAATATTGCCCGGAATTTTCGCGGTTGCGTTTTAAAATATCCGCATATAGTTGGTTAATACGTAATTTTGGAATAACGCCATCATTCAGTGTGGCGACCCAAATGCCTTTGATCTTCTTCACAATCACATCATGTTGAATGTAATGATCGTGCGACAAAGTCACAAATTGGCTACCCGGTTTTGGGTTTTGTTGTTTGATAAGCGTCTGCGCGCCTTTTAAGGTAGCTTCATCGCAACTCAGTAGTTTGCGCAGCTTGCCAAAATCTTTGTTAGCCAATACCGGTAAATGGTCTTGAATAATGGCGATGGCTTGTTTCAGGTAGGGCGTGTCTGTATCTAGTGCATTGAGTTGCAAATACAGGCACTCTTGCAAGTTACGTGCGCCTACGCCAATTGGATCCAAGTTTTGAATCAGCTTGAGCACCGTTTCAAGCTCAAGCATATCAATTTCAAGCTCGAGCGGCAGGCTATCTGCCAGCTCATCTAACGACTGCTCAAAGTAACCATCATCATTGATACAATCAATCATAATAGAGACCAGCGTTTGGTCACGTTCAGACAGCGGTACTAATTTCAGTTGACCCACAAGGTGATCGCGCAGGCTGATGCTAACGGTGTCTTGTCTGGTAAAGTCGCCGTCATCATCGTCCGAATTGTTTTGGCGTCCACCTTCATCCCAGTTGCTGGTGCTGCCGTACTCATCAAACTCATCTTCAAATTCTGGTGCTGAGAACTCTTCTGAAGTGGGCGCTAACTCATCATCACGTTCAGCCGTGCTCTCAGCAGGTGCGCTAATTTCAGAGGTGGTGGCGTTATCAAATACATTGGCATCTTGCTCTTGCTCAGAAGCTTCGCTAGAGGCCTGGCTGTTATCAGCGCTGGGGGCTTCTGCACTGCCGCCACCATCGTCATCACCATCGACTAACTCCAACAATGGGTTGTCTTGTAAGATGGTTTCTAGCTCTTGGTTGAGCTCCAGTGTAGACAGCTGCAATAACCGGATGGATTGTTGCAGCTGCGGGGTGAGCGCTAGGTTTTGAGAGATGCGGAGTTGTAAGTTTTGTTTCATAGCATTCAAAGTGGTTAAAGTCTAAAGTCCCGGCCTAAATACACTTCGCGTACGGCTTCATCTTTTACAATTTCATCTGGGCTACCTGAGGCAAATACAGTCCCATCGTTCACAATATAGGCACGATCACAAATGCCTAAAGTCTCACGCACATTGTGGTCTGTAATGAGAATGCCAATATTTTTACTGCTTAAAAAGCGGATAATTTTCTGAATATCCAGTACCGCAATCGGGTCAATCCCAGCAAATGGTTCATCTAACAAAATAAAGCTTGGGTTGGTGGCTAGGCAACGTGCAATTTCTACACGTCTGCGTTCACCGCCAGACAAGCTGACGGCCATGCTGTTGCGAATATGCACAATGTGCAGTTCTTGCAATAGAGATTCTAATTGTGCCTCGCGCTCTTCTTCGGTCAGGTCTTGTAGCTCTAGCACCGCCATGATGTTCTCAGTGACGGTCATTTTTCTGAAAATAGAAGGTTCTTGCGGCAAATAAGACAGCCCCATACGCGCACGGCTATGGATAGGCAGGCGGCTTAAATCTTTGTTGTTCAGCAAAATGCGGCCAGCATCTAATGGTACTAATCCTACCATCATATAAAAGCTGGTGGTTTTGCCGGCGCCATTGGGGCCAAGTAAGCCGATGATTTCACCGCTTTGGATGTTTAACGAAATATCTTGCACTACGGTACGCGTGCTATACGATTTTCTTAAATTTTCGACGATTAATTCACTCATAAATACTCAATACTATTGATTCTCTTCTTTAGGTTGCAACCCAAGCTGAAGTGTCTTGTTGAGTCTTAAGTTATTCACCGGTACTGTGTTCGTGCTATTTTTTGCAGGGGCCGTGGCCGCAGGTTGTTTGTTTTTGGGTTGAATAATGGCTTTAACACGCCCAGTATTGCCGCCTTCGGTGTTGGATTTTACCCCGCCAATCACTTCTGCATATTCGGCATTGGCGTCGTAACTAATAAAATCACCATGCACAATGTCTTCGCCACGCTTGACCCAGGCTTTGGTATAAAGCTGTACTTTGTCCATACGGCCATCGTACTCAATGCGCTGCGCGCTACCTTCCATGTATTCATCTTTGCCCTCACGTTTTTGTTTAAACGTGGTGGGGTTGCCGGTGGATGTGCTGTGCTGAAAGCCCTCTTTGTCTTCGCGTACCACTAGTTTATCGGCATGGATGATCAATGTGCCTTGGGTCAAAATCACGTTGCCGGTATAGGTGCTGGTTTTTTTTGCATCATTCACAGTGACCGTGTCCGCTTCCAACTCAATGGGCTTATCGCGGTCTGCCGCCTCTGACCAAGCCTGTAAAGGCAGGCACAGTAAGCCAAGTAAATATGCGCTGGTGTAAATGCGTTTCAACATTGAATCTCCCTACGGTTTCTTATTCACACCCGCTGGTTTGGTACGTGCGGTGCTGGTTTTACTATTCGTTTTGCTGTTAATACGTTTGTCGATATTCGGCTTAACTGCTTGGTTTGGCTTAACTGCTTGGTTTGACTTTACCAAGGGGTTGTTTTTTGGCACAGGCCGTTCATAGTGCACGCGTACTTTATTCAGTAAAGTCATGGTTTGGTTTTTTTTATCAAACACCATGCCTACTGCAGTGACTTTGGTTTTAGGCGCCTGCGTAATCACGACCGGACTTTGTGTAGTAGCTAAATCTTTGTCCGGTTCTATGGTTAATTTTTCTGTGGTGAGTTGCATTTCGCCTTTGTCTGCTGTGGCTTGGCGCACTACTTTTACATTGTCTACAAACTCTACAGTTTCACCGTTGCTAGAGACATACCCGCGCAAGCCCTGAATTTGCGTGTAAGGCTTGTTCACGGCAAATTGTGTAAAGCGTGGGCGCTGTAACACGGTGGTGTCGTCATCCGGAAAGTGGGACATCTCTGCCGCCGCCAATACATAGCGTAATTTACCGCCAACGTCGGTTTGCGTTGTAACAAAGTTATGTAGTTTATAGTCAGGATCATGTCGATTGCTGCCATCAATGCTCGGGCCTTGTTCTTGCACGGTCTGGTTAATCCAAAACGTAATCACCGCTAGCATGAATGCAAGCGTGAGAGGGAACAAAATAGCATGGCGGTTGTACATGAATCCGTGGCTTTAGCATTGAAAAAAAGGCGCCATTTGTGCCTCTAATGTATTTTGGGCCTGCATAATCAACTCACACACTTCGCGCACTGCGCCGCGACCACCTTCTTTTGTGGTGACATAGTGCGCGCGTGCCTGTACTGATTTTGGTGCGGCGGGGACGGTAATGCTGAGGCCACAACGCAACATAGGTGGCATGTCTACAACGTCATCACCCATAAAAGCAGTTTCCTCTGGGCGTAAGTTAAGTTTGGCAATCAGCTCGTTAAATGCCACTAATTTGTCTTCTACCCCTTGGTAGAAATGTGCAACGCCCGTGCTTTCTGCGCGCTGTGTCACCACTTTAGAAGTGCGCCCGGTAATGATGGCCATTTGCACGCCGCTGTTTTTGAGTAGTTTCATGCCCAAGCCATCTTGGGAGTTGAATGTTTTGTATTCTAGGCCATCGTCACCAATGGTCAGGCCGCCATCCGTCATGACGCCATCTACATCAAAAATCACCAATTTAATTTGCTTGGCACGTTGGAGTACGTCTTGATTCATTAAACAACTTTCGCTTTGAGTAAATCGTGCATATTAAATGCGCCGACTAGTTCGCCCTGACGATTTATGACCATCAGTGCATTGATTTTAAAATTTTCCATCAGCTCGACTGCTTCAACCGCCATCTGATCCAAGTAGATGGTTTTGGGTGGCGTGTGCATGACTTGTGCGATGGTGGTATCGCTAGGTGACACGTTATTGCAGAAGGCACGGCGCAAATCCCCATCGGTAAATATGCCAACAGGGTGTTGCTGCGCATTGGTAATTGCAGTAAACCCTAGGCCTTTTTTGGTGATTTCCAATAGCGCATCGGTCAACATGGCGTTGTCTTTTACACTGGGGATAGCATCGCCCGTACGCATCACGTCTTTTACACGGGTGAGTAGTTTTCTACCCAAATTACCGCCAGGGTGGGAGCGGGCAAAATCTTCTGCGGTAAATTCACGCAAATCTAATACGCATAGCGCAAGGGCGTCACCCAAAGCCAATGCCGCTGTGGTGCTGGCCGTAGGCGATAAGCCCAATGGGCAAGCCTCTTGAGATACTTTTGCGCTTAAATGCACATGAGATTCTTTGGCTAGCGTAGACGTATCGGTGCCGGTAATGCTGATGATTTTGGCACCTAAGCGTTTGATGGTGGGCAAAATGGTGAGGATTTCTTCACTTTCGCCAGAGTTGGAGAGCGTAATCACCACATCTTCACCGGTAATCATGCCTAAATCGCCATGGCTAGCCTCGGCCGGATGCATAAAAAAAGCGGGTGTGCCGGTGCTGGCAAGTGTTGCCGCAATTTTTCGGCCGATGTGCCCGGATTTTCCCATGCCGCTCACCACAACACGACCATGGCATTGTAGAATGAGGCTAACAGCGCGCTCAAACTCTGCATCTAGGCGCCCTGCAATCATTTCAATTTCATTCGCCTCGAGCAGCAGCACTTTTTTAGCCAAGGCTAAAGAAGGTAACTTCTCGCTGATGGCTGGCTGAATGTGTAGGTTGGGTGTTGACATAGAAGTTAGTATAACAAGGTAGTCTGCTCTGAATAAAGTAAAAAACGTAGATTCAGGGTAAAATTTTAAAAGTAGGCACATTTTTTGCCTTGCTTGCGTTTTAATCAAGGCAATTTCTAAAAATAAAAAGAAAGCGTTGTACCAGCAAAATTTGCTAGTACACCATATTGAATGTAGAGAGGCCAATGTTTAACTCACTTACCACCGTCTTGCTATTACTCATCGGCTCTGTGTTTGCCGTTGGTATCTTTCGTGCGTTGCGATTGCCTGCGATGCTGGCCTATTTTTTGGTAGGCGTCTTGCTGGGGCCATCTGCCTTTGGTTTGATTCAGAATACGGAGTCTAGCCGTCACTTTGCCGAGTTTGGTATTGTGTTTTTAATGTTTAGTATCGGCCTGGAATTTAGCTTGCCCAAGTTATACGGCATGCGTAAAACCTTGTTTGGCTTGGGCGGTTCACAAGTAGCCATTAGCATGGCCGCTGCAATGTTGATTGGGTGGCTATTTGGTCTATCGCCCGCCAGCGCATTTGTGATTGGTGGCGCACTGACCATGTCTTCTACAGCGATTGTGTCCAAAATACTGATGGAGCGGGTGGATTTAAATTCCAGACATGGTCGGTTGAGTATCGGGATTTTGCTATTTCAAGATTTGGCGGTCATCCCTATTTTGGTGTTGATTCCTACGTTGGGCTCACATACCGAAAACTGGCAAACCGTACTTGGCTTGTCGTTAATCAAGTCGGCAGTGCTGCTATTTATACTATTTAAGTTCGGCAAAAATTTGCTTAACCATTGGTTTGATTTAGTCGCCAAACAACGCTCACGCGAGTTGTTTGTAATGAATGTGTTGATGGTGACATTGTTGTTGGCCTATGCCACCAATACCGCCGGGTTATCTTACGCATTGGGCGCGTTTATTGCAGGCATGCTGATTTCTGAAACACGCTACCGTTATCAGGTGGAATCAGACATTGCCCCTTTCCGTGACATTTTGTTGGGCTTGTTCTTTATTAGTGTGGGCATGTTGCTCAATATCGCACAACTGTTCGATCATATTGGGCTAGTACTGGTGTTGCTGACAGGCTTTGTTTTATTTAAAGCGCTGGTGATTGCAGTGTTAACTCGCTATTTTGGCTTTGAGACCGGCGTGGGCATTCGTACCGGTGTGATTCTGGCGCAAGCGGGCGAGTTCAGCTTTGTGATTCTGGCTTTGGGCTTACAAAACGGCCTGATTAACGATGCCGACTTGCAATTAGTGCTTGGGGTGTCATTGCTCTCCATGATTGTGGCACCGTTCATCATTCAATATAACGGCAAAATTGCACGTGGCTTGGTCAAAAGTTATACCCGCAATAGTAGTCAAGTGGTGGAATCTATTGGCAATGTAGGTAAAGAGCTTTCAGAGCATGTGATCATTTGTGGTTACGGACGTAGTGGCCAATATTTAGGCCGCTTTTTAAAAGAAGAAAGTATCCCATTCATTGCGCTAGATAATGACTCCGCCCGTGTCAATGAGGCCGCAGTGGCGGGTGAGCATGTGATGTATGGCGATGCTGGTCGTAGCGTGGTGCTGGAAGCCGCTGGCGCAGCGCGCGCAAAAGCGCTGATTGTCAGTTATTCCGATACGCGTGCATCAATGAAAGTGCTACATATTGTGCATGAGCGCTACCCTAATTTGCCGGTGATTGTGCGCACCTATGACGATATCGATATGGATGCGTTTAGAGAAGCCGGCGCGACCGAAGTGGTGCCGGAAGTGCTGGAAGGCAGTTTAATGCTGGCCTCACATGCGTTGGTGTTGTTGGGCGTGCCGTTGAATCGGGTAGTTAAACGGATTCGTTTGTTCCGCGAAGAGCGCTATAAAATGTTTAAAGGTTTTTTCCGTGGTATCTCCGACTCGGACGCTGAAACCACGGTATCTCGTCAGCAACGCTTACATTCGATTGAAATCAGCTCTAATTCGTTTGCGCATGGCATGCGCTTGGATACGATTCCATTTGAAAAACTGAAGGTAGAACTGAAAAAAATACGTCGCCCGAATATGTTGGAAGCCATTACACCAAGGCCGGATATTGTGATTGGCGAAGGGGATGTACTGGTGTTGTTAGGCAATAACGAGAGCCTAGTAGCAACCGAAGTATTTTTGGTTTCTGGCAAGTAGAAGGGCGCGCATTTGTCTGGCAATCATGTCGTTGTTGTAGGCGGTGGCATTGTAGGCTGCACCACTGCCATGCTGCTTAGGCAACAGGGGTGGCAAGTCACAGTGGTGGAGCGTAACGTCATTGCCGCCCAAACCTCCGGTGAGGCTTCTTGGGCCGGTGCCGGTATTATCTTTCCGTTATTGCCTTGGTTTTATCAAGATGCTGTTAACGCACTTGCTATGGAAGGCGCCAGCCTGTATCCAGCATTGGCCGATCAGTTGCACCGTGAAACCGGCATAGACCCAGAATGTATACGTAGTGGCATGATGATTCAACCGCCGTTTGATTTAGAGGCCGCACTGGCATGGTGTAGTGCCAATCACGTGCAAGCTGATCTCAATGGCGAAAATCTATGGTTGCCAGAGGTGCTGCAAGTGCGCAACCCTAGATTGCTGCAAGCACTCAAAGCATGGCTAATACAGCATCAAGTTGAGCTTAAAGAACAAACGCAACTAATGCCGTTGCCAGAGCCAGAATTTGGCGAGCAGGGCGTGCTTAAACGTTGGCAAACCACAAGCGGGGAAACGCTAGAAGCCGATATTTTTATTGTCACCTCTGGCGCGTGGAGTTTCGATTTACTCAAACAGACTGCGCTGAGCCTAGAAATCAAACCCATGCGCGGACAAATGCTGCTCTATCAACTTAGCCAGCCTGTTTTAGATCATATTATTTACCGGGATGGTTTTTATATGGTGCCACGCAAAGATGGCTACCTGCTGGCGGGCAGTACGCTGGAAGATGTGGGGTTTGATACGGGCGTGACTGAAGCCATGCGTGTGGAAATGCAGGCCAAAGCAGAAGCGATATTGCCGCAACTCAAAGATGCGCCAATGGTTAAACACTGGAGCGGCTTGCGGCCGGGTACACCGCACAATATTCCTACAATTGGACAACACCCGCATATCAGTAATTTATATCTGAATACTGGCCATTTTCGTTATGGCGTCACCATGGCACCGGCAAGTGCGAAAAGGCTGGTAGCGTTAGTTTCTTAGTTCGCTCAATAGATCTTCCAACGTTTGACATAAGGGGCGCCGTTAGGCGTCCTGCTTGAATGATGGGTTGGGCGTTATTTCCAAAACTGCCACGACTTATTTGGAGGCTTAATAGCCTTGGCCTTACTTTGCAGAAATAGTAGATATTTTGGGTCTTGGTCTTCAAAAATCTCTGTCCCGGCACCCATATACGCACGCATTAACTCGTCGGCTGCGCGATCAATGACTTGTAATTCAAATTGGCATTGGCCAAGACGTAGGTGAAGGAATGGATTTCCGATTGCGTTAGGACAGTGCATGGCTTGTGAAAGATTGTCACGGCCTGCGACATAATCACCGCTTAGAAAATTTGCATCTCCAACTGCGGCAAGTATCCATGTAGCGGCTTCCCATTCGGTTTTGGGTTCAGGCAACAAATCCCATGCTGCCCAATATGACTGCAAAGCATCAGGGTACTGCTTTGCTTTAGCAGATTTGTCGCCTGTAGCGCAAAGGCGTTGAATATCCTCATGGGTTCCGTCCGATAGCTCTGCCATTGATACTCCTTAGCGTAAGGCCCAACGCCTGAATTATGCGGATTCATTTTTCTGTTTCATTGCCTTAATGCTTGCTTTCACCAGCTTCTTAACTAATATCTTTGGTATCGCCCTGTCCACTGGAAAGCTGACAATGGCTTTTGTAGAAGCGTAGCCTCCAAGGTCTTCCTTATTGTCTTCCAGCACTGGAGGTCGAACATGCAAGCGCACATGGGGTTTCTTAAAACTAAACCACGCGAACATTCCGTTGTAATCGTATCCTTCATAGAAATATCCAGGCATCTGAAAATAGCTGACTGTTTCAGTGGAACCAGGAGCCGCCGCCTGTATCGCAATCCGAATGTCCGTCAATCGGACCTGTACGTCCTTCGGGCATTTTTCTATGTATTCGTCAACACCACCGGGTAGGACGTCATTGGATTTGCTGTTCGCATTTCGTAGCATGTTCATCTCCAAAATCTAAGATTGGCTTCAAGCAGCATAACGTTTGAATTAAGGGGCGCCGTTAGGCGTCCCGCTTGAATGATGGGTTAGGCTGATACACGTAAGGGTCCGTTTCTTTCTTGGATATATTGCGCATAACCACTGAAATGCTTTTGCCGGGACAAGTAGTGTGGGTAATGCTCAAGATGCCAAGAACAACCTTGAATGAATTTATCATGTTCGATACCCAGCTCATTGGAAAGAGCCTCAAATTGATAAAGGTCATTCAGTAGCTCAGCGCATTGTTTTGTAGTTGCTGCGTTTGGATTCCATATAACTCCTGCGGGTAGCTCATGCATTGAATACTTTAAAACCTCGAATAGTCTTTCGTATTCTTTAAGCAATACTTGTTTAGATTGTTTTCCATCAATACTCATACTGGCTTTTCTGTCTAACGTTTTAATTAAGGGGCTGGCTTTAGCCAGTCCCGCTTGAATGATGGGTTGGACGCACTACTTAAGAACACGAGTTATCCGTATTGGGCTAAGCGTTATTAATTCCTGTTTCTCAACATTTTCTCCTTGCCAGTAAAGATTGGCGCGATTCTCAAAAATAGGGAGGTTGTCTGTATTTTGCATGTTGGCAAGTGTCCAATCTCCGATGTGACTTGGAGCCTCTGAATCAACAAGTTCGACCTCATACCCAAGGTCAAGATGGCGGTTTGTTGAGTTGCGAAATTCGTTGAGATCAGCCTCATTAAGGCAGACGTAAATGCACTCAAAACGACTGGGTTTATTTGGAAAATTCTGAACTCTGACTAATTCATATGCCAATTCACGCGTAAGTAACCAATGGTTTGGAGATGATTGAGGTGTATAGGTGCGCAGAATGCGCCCCCAGTTTCCTGGGCGGATAATGCTACCAACCTCTAGTGGCAGTGAGTAGCAGTAAAAGTATTTCTGGCTCATGTTTGATGCGTCCAACGTTTGAATTAAGGGGCTGGCTTTAGCCAGTCCCGCTTGAATGATGGGTTAGGAGATGTTTGTAAAATCATATGTACCCCCACTTATTCTAAGGCTGGAAACCTCTACAGATAATTCAACTTCATATTCACTGAGTTGTTTAGCCATTTTAGCAAAACGTGGTTTATATTCATTTTTAGGCCAGAATTCACATGAAACTCTGAAAATAACTGCTTTGCCTTTACACTCTGGCACTTGCTCTGAAAGTTGGCCTGACAACACAAACTCTAAATATGTTTCTGCTTTATCGGCTATGTCTTCAATTGTGTAGTCCGCTCCCAATTCGCCAGAACAGTACATGATAAGCATAGCTTTACCGTCATTTGTTAATCCGCATCTGTCGATAGTATTTTTTTCGTGAACGCTCATAAACTCCTAACGTTTGAATTAAGGGGCTGGCTTTAGCCAGTCCCGCTTGAATGATGGGTTAGCCATATTCACTGAGGAACCTCAAGTAGTGAGCGTAGCGTATTAATGTCTGTTTGAGAGAACGACTGAAATGCACATGGCTGATCACTCAAATTACTACCGCTTAAATGATCTGCCATCAAAGTGATTTGGGTGTTTGTGGAATTTAATTGCGACAATGAGCTGGTACTACCATCAGCATGCTTCAGCGTAATACTGAGCGTGCGAAGTGGTGGTGTGTAGAAGCAATGCCCCCAGCCTGAGCTATTGCCGCTGAGCCATACAGAGAGGGCCTGTAATTGTGGCTGGGTTAATAGCTTTTTTACCCAAGTTTTGTCTTTAGCTTTATAGGACACCGAACCAGCAATAAGTGGCGACATTTCTTCTTGGCAAGACGAGAGCAGTAGAATTGTGAGTGTTGCAATGAATGTGAGCTTCATATGGCTAACGTTTGAATTAAGGGGCTGGCTTTAGCCAGTCCCGCTTGAATGATGGGTTAGGCTGTTTATTTTGAACATTTAACACCCACTACTGTGTTAACCTCTTCCTCACCCCAACCTGTTTCGCGCCAACGATAAATGCCTGGAGCAACCATAGAGAGCTCCCACTCGACTAAACTCCCATCTTTTCGCGCCCTAGTTTCATTGTCGTATCTAATTACGAGTGTTCGGTCAGTTGCACTAATAATTGTTGCTGAATAATGGTCAGTAGTTTCACCATTATCCAGTTTCCACGTTCGGTCTAGAAGTATGTTGAGTTTTTTCTCAATTGGTTTTATTTCCATCTTGAAATGCAAATTATCTGAAGAACATGCTGGTTTATTGTTGTAACTTTCTGCCCAATCTCCAGAAAGTTGCTCGGTATTAAATGGAAAGCTTTCAGAGTGAGCGGTACATGAAATTGCTGCAACTGCAAATAATAAGACTGCCAGTGAGTTTTTATTGTTTTTCTTCATTTATTAATTTCCAATTCTTGTAATTTAAAGCCTAACGTTTGAATTAAGGGGCGCCGTTAGGCGTCCCGCTTGAATGATTGGTTAGGTATTAGATACCAGGACGAAAACATAACTCTTCACTTGCTTTCATAATTTTAATGTCAGGAATTATGTATGGTTGGTCATTGATTATAAGTTTAGGTATTTGAAAAATTTTTGGGGTTGTTTCGAGATAATATTCTGTTTCAATCGTAGCAATATAACCGTCATTTGGTTGAGTTGGCATAGGCGCTAACTTTGGTATATGAAAAGTGTTTGTTTGTGCATGTGTGTTTGCATCAAGCTCAATTAAGTTGTCATTTTCGAAGTTTGTACTTATTTTTTTAGGATTTCCCCAGACGACTATCTTTAAGTTATAACTTCCGTATTTCTTACCATTTCTCCAATCAAAAGAAACTCTAGTACCATTTTCAAGCTCGATTAGATTGGCAGTAGGAACTGCTGATTGGTAAGTTTTTACATCTTTTGGAATATTTATTAGCGTTTTCTTTAGATGTGTTACAGGCCTACAACTGGAACAACTAGCTAACAATAAACTTAATGCAATCAAAAAAATATAAGTTTTTGCCATTTGCTACCTAACGTATGACATAAGGGGCGCGCTTTAGCGCGTCCCGCTTGATTGATGGGTTAGATTATTTGCTACATTCATACTTTTCACCACCTGACTTACATAGTTCTATTGGGCTAAAATCTGAAAAGAAGCTATCAACGTTTGCGCTTGTGAGCGTGTTGCCCACTTCAGACCTAATGGCTTTCTGAACTACATAAATATCTTTAGAGCCCTGAATAACCAGCCAGTAAGCAACCTCACTAAAGTTTTGGCTGGGTACTTTTGAGCAACCCAGAATAGCACGGTGTGCTTTAAACCCATCAACGGTTGTTGCTCCAAGGTCATCGAAAACAAGATCCTTCCCACAAATTGTCTTGAAACGATTTGCGGTGTCAGTTAAAAATCGTTCAGGTGTTACTCTGTTGGCTAAACTTTCAAATCCCTGAATTGTTAAAAGATTTTTCCAAGAATCAATATTTTCATTTTGAGGGGTAAATTCCATCATGAATATATTTGGTTTTTGATCTTGGAATGCATTTTTCCAAGAAGTTGGTAAACGAAAAGCTAATTTTTGACTGTAAATTGGAACGACAGCTTTGGCAGATTTAACGTCAGCTGGAATGCTCGGTACTTTTTTGAAATCAGTGTCAGCTACACACTGCTGAGAAATAAATAAAAACGTAACCAAAAATAATTGCTTTGTCACGAAATAACTCCATTCATAATTAATTATCTAACGTTTGAATTAAGGGGCTGGCTTTAGCCAGTCCCGCTTGAATGATGGGTTAGGTTGCATTTGGTTGTACAGGTAGTGTGTTAGCAACAAGCATAATGATTACCCAAATGACAATTGCGACCCAAATAATGCCAAAAATTCTTATAAGGTATGGTTGTACATGAATCTTCAAATCTTTGGGGGCCATTTTAAATTTCTTCATAAGTCCAAACTGAAAATTTAGGAAATTCTGAAATCCATTTGGTTTAAACAAAAGCCATAAGCCGAAAAACAAAGGTAGAAATAATGAAAGATGATTTGTCAAATTAACATTCATTGAAAAACCTAACGTTTGAATTAAGGGGCGCGCTTTAGCGCGTCCCGCTTGAATGATGGGTTAGGCTGGTGAAACAACAGTGCCGCGTGAAGCTGAATAAATGGTGACATAGCAAGCGACCCCAAACCGTGAATAACCAAAACAGTAACTGAAAAGCACCGCACTGCCAACAATAGCAAGCGCACAAACTAAGCGGAAATTAACGTGCTTAGCCCAACAAAACCAAAACCCACAAAAGCCACAAACTTAACTAAACCAAGCGCCAAGCAAGACAACAAAAGCAGACAATTTAAACGAAAGCAACGCTGGCAAAAACGAGAAGGTTTTAAGAATAGCCTAACGTAAAGTAGACACCAAATCCGTCCCTAAAAATTTAGTTGGACAGGTGCCTAATCTGTTGTGAAGTAAGAAATTTATCATTAAATCAATGCGCTATTCATTTTTATTACACCTTAATAATCGGTTGTTGTAATCACAAACACACCTTGTATATAGCGCAGGTTTTGTTGAGTTATCTTGGCATGGATGTGATTACTTGGCAACCCAGTCCCCACTCTTGCCGCCATGCTTTTCCAGCAATTTGATATGGTGCATGACCATGCCTCTATCCACCGCTTTACACATATCGTAAATCGTTAGCAGCGCCACTTGTACTGCAGTCAGTGCTTCCATTTCTACGCCAGTGGGCCCCACCGTTTCACAGGTCACTTGGCAGCGGATGCTGGATTCGGCTTGGAATACATCAAAATGTACTTTGACGCTGGTGAGGGCAATGGGGTGGCAGAGTGGAATTAAGTCAGATGTTTTTTTACTGGCTTGAATCGCGGCAATGCGGGCAATGCCTAGTACATCGCCTTTTTTGGCATCGCCTTGGGTAATGAGTTGTAGCGTGGCCGGTAGCATGGAGATGTCTCCGCTCGCCACCGCAATACGTTTGGTAGAAGCTTTGTCGCCAATATCTACCATATGGGCTTGCCCCTGTGCATTCAGGTGCGTTAACTTGCTCATGGATTACTTTCTATTATGAAATGTGCGTGAACTTGCTGATTAAAGTCATTATCATAATAACAATGAGTAGATATATTTCAAATACAAGATTACGCCACACGGCTTGGGTATGTATGTTAGCGGCGGGGTTGACTGCCCCAGCAGTACAGACGGCAGAGCAAAGCAAGCAACCCACACTTACAGGCAAGCCTTATCAGCCGCCTAGTACGCTGGATACCAACTTGCCACGTGATTACACTAGCGACCTGCCAGACTTGGGTGATGTTTCGCAAACTGTGCTTTCGCCGCAAGATGAGCAGCGGATTGCTGATCAAATCATGCGAGAGGTGTATGTGAGTGATGAGGTGCTGCAAGATTCAGAAATCACCGACTACTTGCAGGCCTTAGGCAATAAACTGGCCGCAGCCAGCCCAGATAAAAGACAAGTATTTAACTTTTTTGTGGTGAATGACAACAGCATTAATGCGTTTGCGATGCCGGGCGGTGTGATTGGTGTGCACACTGGTTTGTTTATCGCTGCCAATAATGAATCTGAACTGGCCAGTGTGCTGGGACATGAGATTGGGCATGTGACACAACGTCATCTGGCACGTATGCTGGCCTCGCAAAAGTACGATACCTTTAAAAATATTGCAGCCACTGCGTTGGCTTTACTGGTAGCGAGATCAAATCCGCAATTGGCAACAGGTGCCATGGTCACTGCGTCTGCGTCTACGATGCAACGTCAATTGGACTATACACGCGAACATGAGCGTGAAGCTGATAGGGTGGGCTTAGCCATTTTGGATGGCGCTGGGTTTGATGTGCGTGCGATGCCTGCTTTTTTTACCACCATGCAACGTGGTACACGCTTTGTGGAGGGCAGTGCGCCTAGCTTTTTACGTACGCACCCGTTAACCGCTGAACGTATTGCCGATGTCTCGAATCGTGTACAGAACTTGTCTTACAAGCAAGCAAAAGATAGTCTGGATTTTTATCTGGCGCGTGCAAAAATTCGTGCAGGTTTGGGGTTTCCCCAATCCGCGATTGACGAGTTTGAAGAGAATATTCGTGAGCGGCGCTTTAATAGCGAGGTAGCCGAGCACTATGGTTTAGCCTATGCCTATCTGCGCAAAAACGATGGCGTGAACAGCGCGCGCGAAATGCAATGGTTAAAAACCAATGCGCCGGCGCACCCCAATTTTGAAACCTTAGCCGCAGCCATTGAGATAAACAATAAGCAGTTGGCAAAAGCACAAGCTATTTATGCACAAGCACTCATTAAGTATCCGCAGCATCGTGCGTTGGTGTATGGTTATGCAGATAGCTATTTGGAGAGCAGGCAGCCCGATAAAGCAGTAAAGTTGATTAACGAAAAGCTGCGTTTATTTCCGAATGATGCGCATTTTTACGATATGCTGGCCAAAGCCTACACCATGAAAGGCCAAGTGCTGTTAAAGCATCAGGCTCAAGCCGAGGCGTATTATCGTCAATATGATGTGAACCGCGCCGTGGAGCAAATGGAGCTTGCCGCTAAAGCAAAAGATGGCAATTTTTATGAACGCTCTATTGTGGAAGCAAGGCTCAAAGAGCTGCGCCGTCAACAAAATATTGAGAAAGAGGCAAAAGGATAACCATGCAACGTCGTGCGTTTCTGCAATCACTGTTTGGTTTAATGCTCTTGCCCGTGAATGCCATAGCCGCAGCTTGGGATAAGGCTGCTTTTGAAGCGAGCACGTTACAGCAAGCCACAGCAGGGCTCTCTATTCAGACGGAAGTACCCAGTGACCAGATATCACTGCTTGCGCCCGATAAAGCTGAAAATGGTGCCGTGGTGCAAATCGAAATGGTAAGTCGTATTCCTAACACCGAAGCAATGGCATTGTTTGTGGCTGACAACCCCACCCCGCTGATTGCCAATGTGATGTTTGCCGCTGGTACGCAGCCCAAGTTGGTCACACGGATTAAAATGGCGCAAACTTCACAAGTAAAAGTGGTGGCCAAAGTAGGTGATCGCTATTTCACGACAAGCAAGCAAGTAATTGTGCTAGAAGATGGCTGTGGCGGAACGGACACCGATGCAAAGTTTGAACCTAGCATGAAAATGCGCGCTAGGCTGGTGGGGGAGGTGACAGAAGTGAAGCTGATTATTGTGCACCCCATGACCACCGGGCGCAGTAAGAATGCCGCAGGAGAAATCATCCCAGCGCATTTTATGCAAACCATTACGGCCACCTTACATGACAAAGTGGTGCTTGAAGCGCATTGCAGTACAGCGATATCCAAAAACCCCTATTTTACGTTTTATGTGACGGGTGCCAAGCTAGGTGACCAAATCATGGTGAAATGGCAGGATAATATGGGGTATGCAGGTCAGGGGCAGATAGCGGTCGCTGTTTAACTCACTAGCCGAGCTTGGGCAGTTCGAGCTTCGGGGGTGTAAAACTGCCATGTCGAGCAGCGTGTATTTGTTTTTAATAAATTAAATTTATCATACCAATTAATACAATCAATTTTACTTAACTATCACGCATCATTACAATGCGTACATAGATTTTATAAACCACTAGAAAAAAGGAAATAACCATGTCACTGATCAACACACAAGTACAACCATTTAAAGCGCAAGCGTTTCATAACGGTAAATTTATTGAAGTGACGGAAGCTAGCCTAAAAGGCAAATGGTCTGTGATTATTTTTATGCCTGCAGCGTTTACATTTAACTGCCCTACAGAAGTAGAAGATGCAGCGGACAACTATGCTGAATTCCAAAAAGCGGGTGCAGAAGTATACATTGTTACAACCGATACACACTTCTCACACAAAGTGTGGCATGAGACTTCACCAGCTGTGGGCAAAGCAAAATTCCCACTGGTAGGTGACCCTACACACCAATTAACACGTGCATTTGACGTGCATATTGAAGAAGAGGGTTTGGCACTACGTGGTACGTTTGTGATTAACCCAGAAGGCGTGATTAAAACACTGGAAATCCATAGCAATGAAATCGCACGTGATGTAAAAGAAACATTACGTAAATTAAAAGCAGCGCAATTTACAGCTAGCCATCCAGGTCAAGTATGCCCGGCTAAATGGCAAGAAGGCGCGCAAACATTAACGCCATCATTAGATTTGGTTGGTAAGATTTAAGCGACTGCCTGTAAGTGAGTAATCACGGCCGCTTTAAGACACAATCTTAGAGCGGCGGCAAAAGAGAAGGGCATTATTCAAAAGATAATGCCTTTTATTTTCCACGCACCTTTTACGGTGTTATTGATTGAAGAGAGTCATCATGGCATTAGAAAACAATATTAAAACGCAATTACAAGGTTATTTGCAGATGCTACGCGAGCCAATTGAATTGGTCGCATCATTAGACGATAGCGCTGGCGCAAAAGAAATGCAGGAGCTGTTGGAAGAGATTGCCAGCATGTCTGACAAAATTACGCTGG
Organism: Methylophilaceae bacterium 11; assembly: GCA_000525025.1. GTDB lineage: Bacteria > Pseudomonadota > Gammaproteobacteria > Burkholderiales > Methylophilaceae > Methylophilus. The sequence goes on from JCKJ01000001.1 coordinate 280,345, forward strand.
TGCATGAAGCAGATGCGCGCAAGCCCTCATTTGCCGTACGTCGTGCTGCCAATCACAAAGATGCGGCGAAAGCGGTAGGCGTACGTTTTGCCGGTATTCCGATGGGGCACGAGTTTACCTCGCTAGTGTTGGCGTTGTTGCATACTGGCGGGCACCCGATGAAACTGGAGCAAGAAAAAATTGACCAGATTGCAGCGATTGAAGGGGAGTTCCATTTTGAGACTTATATCTCATTAAGCTGCCATAACTGTCCGGATGTGGTGCAAGCGTTGAATATGATGTCTGTGATTAACCCGCATATCACCCATGTGATGATTGATGGCGCTTTGTATCAGGATGAAGTCAAAGCAAAAGACATTATGTCTGTACCCACCATCTTTTTAAATGGTGAGGTATTTGGTGCTGGCCGTATGGAGCTTGAGGAGATTTTGGCCAAAGTAGACACTGGTGCGGTAGCACGTGCGGCGAAAAAGTTGGATGCAAAAGCCCCTTATGATGTATTGGTCGTGGGTGGTGGTCCAGCCGGTTCGTCAGCAGCGATTTACTCTGCGCGTAAAGGCTTTAGAACTGCCATTGTGGCAGAACGCTTTGGCGGACAAGTGATGGATACGCTTGGCATTGAAAACTTTATCTCTGTCAAAGAGACCGAGGGGCCAAAACTGGTGGCTGCGTTGGAAGAGCATGTGAAATCGTATGATATTGAGATTATTAACTTGCAACGTGCCAATGCCCTGAGCGAGCCAGGTAAAGACGGTAATAAAAATCACGATTTGATTGAGCTGAAATTAGACAGCGGTGCTACGCTCAAAAGTAAATCGGTGATCTTGGCGACCGGCGCGCGCTGGCGCGAGCTGAATGTGCCAGGTGAAAAAGAGTACCGTGGTAAAGGTGTAGCGTACTGCCCGCACTGTGATGGTCCTTTGTTCAAAGGTAAGCCTGTAGCTGTGGTGGGTGGGGGTAACTCTGGTGTAGAAGCGGCGATTGATTTGGCTAATTTTGTCGGCCACGTTACGTTATTGCAGTTTGATACGACATTGAAGGCCGATGCGGTATTACAGAAAAAATTGCATACACTACCTAATGTCACTGTGATTACCAGCGCCCAAACCACAGAAGTGACGGGCGACGGCACCAAAATGAATGGCTTGACCTATACCGACCGCGTCACGGGTGAATCCAAACATTTGGCGTTGGATGGCGTGTTTGTGCAAATTGGCTTAGTGCCCAATACCGATTGGTTAAAAGGCACAATCAATTTAAGCAAGTTTGGTGAGATTGAAGTCAATCACCATAACGCAACCTCATTGCCGGGCGTATTTGCTGCGGGCGATGTGACAACCACACCATATAAACAAATCATCATTGCCATGGGCGAAGGCTCTAAAGCGGCACTTGGTGCGTTTGATTACATGATTAGGCAGTAGTTAAGAAGTAGTAAAGCAGTAGTGAAGCAAGCGTAAGCGTTAAGTTCTAAAGAAAAAGGGTGGCGTGATGCCACCCTTTTTTTGTTCACGGTTATCTAATTTACATAAACGTGAATAGTTGTCTGACAATACACTAAGGTTGCGTATTCATGCTTAGTGCAACGGCCTCAGCCACTTTAATCCCATCCACCCCAGCCGATAGAATGCCCCCAGCGTAGCCTGCGCCCTCACCACATGGGAAAAGGCCCTTGGTGTTGATGCTCTGTAGGCTGTCGTCGTCACGCTTAATGCGGATAGGGGATGATGTGCGTGTTTCCACACCAGTGAGTACAGCATCGGGAAAGTCAAAGTCTTTGATCTGTTTGGCAAACGCTGGAATGGCTTCGCGCATGGCGGTAATTGCAAATTCTGGTAGCGCGGTATCTAAATTGGTCAGGTGCACGCCAGGGGTGTAAGACGGCATCACTTCGCCCAATTGGGTGGATGGGCGATTGGCCAAGAAGTCACCAATCAACTGTCCTGGCGCCTTGTAGTTGCTGCCCCCCATCACGTAGGCATTGCTTTCCAACTGACGTTGCAACGCCATGCCAGCTAACGGGCCATAGGGGCTAGATTCTGGCGGGAAATCTATCTCGGGTGTAATACCCACCACAATACCAGCGTTAGCATTACGCTCGTTGCGGCTGTACTGGCTCATGCCATTGGTAACCACACGTTCTGGCTCTGAGGCTGCCGCAACCACGGTGCCACCGGGACACATGCAGAAACTATAGACGCTACGTCCATTTTTGGCATGATGCACTAGCTTATAATCGGCTGCGCCCACCTTGCTGAGTAAGTCGGAACTCAAGCTCTTGCCATAGCGTGCTTTATCAATAAGTGATTGCGGATGCTCCATGCGAAAGCCAATAGAGAACGGCTTGGCTTCAATATAAATACCACGCTTGTGTAGCATCTCAAACGTATCACGGGCGCTATGCCCAACTGCCAATACCACGTGTTGGGTACTAATGGTTTCGCCACTATGGAGCGTCAGTCCCTGCACTTGTCCACGTTCAATATGAATGTCGTCCACGCGGCTTTCAAAACGAATCTCCCCACCCAGCGCAATAATGCTGCGACGCATTTCTTCTACCATTCCTACTAAACGAAAGGTACCGATATGCGGATGGCTCACATATAAAATCTCTTCCGGCGCCCCAGCTTTCACAAACTCTTGAATGACCTTGCGCCCATAGTGCTTAGGGTCTTTGATTTGGCTATAGAGCTTGCCGTCAGAGAATGTACCAGCGCCACCTTCACCAAATTGCACGTTAGATTCAGGATTTAGCACACTTTTGCGCCACAAACCCCATGTGTCTTGCGTGCGTTTGCGTACCTCTTTGCCGCGCTCCAATACAATAGGCTTAAACCCGGCTTGTGCAAGAATGAGGGCAGCAAAGATACCGGCAGGGCCAAAGCCAATCACCACGGGGCGGGGCGTGTTGACATGGCTGTCTTTGGTAATCGCTTTGTATTCTGTATCTGGCGCAGGTTTGATGTGCGGGTCTTTTTTAAACTTGGCCAGAATTTTGGCTTCGTTTTTAACTTGTACATCTAAGTTATACACATACAAAATCGCATGCGATTTACGTGCATCTACGCCGCGTTTGAAAATAGAAAATTGGATTAAATCAGAAGCCGGGATATCCAAGCGTTTAAGCAGCGCAGCTTTGATTTGATCGTCTTGGTGTTTGAGCGTATCGGCTTGCTCAATAGGGAGTTTAATTTCTGTAATACGTAGCATGGTTAACCTTGAGGATAGTAGTTATCTATCAAAACGACATTTTACTACAGGGCATGCAATCAGCTAAATACCTAAATCCAGTTGTAATAGTTTTTTAAGCATGGGGATGGTCACCGGTTTTTTTTCAGTCAATGACCATTCATCTAAAGCGTCTAGCACTGTCATCAGTGTGGGTAAATCACGTCTTAAATAGCGTAGGCAGTAATCGACTACTTCATCCGGTAGCCGCATGCCACGTTCTTGCGCATGCGATTTCAGTGCTTGCGCTTTTTCTTCATCGGTGAGGGGGTGTAATTGGTACACCAGTCCCCACGCCAATCGGGTGGCTAAGTCATCGCGCAATCCCATTTGTGTGGGTGCGTATAGCCCAGCCGTAATCAAGGTTTCGCCTTGCTCTTTAAGTTGATTGTAGCGGTTAAATAGTGCAATCTGCGCTGTCTCGCTTAACAAGTGCACATCGTCCGCAATATGCGCGCCAAGCGCTTGTGCTGCTGCAAGTAAATGTGATTTACCGCTACCGGGTTCGCCCCAGATATACACAAATCGACTCGGTGCCGTGCCTTGAATGGCTGCATATACATTGCTGATGGCTTCTTGATTATTGCCCGCCACAAAGTTGTGCAGGCTAGGCGGCGCTGGGGGTTGAATATCCAGTAATAGTTGCTTCATGGTCGTTGCAACTTATTTTAGATAGGCATCGCTATTCAGGTAATTGTCTTTGGTGTGACGCAAACCGACAGCAATCGCTGCGCTGACAGGTAGCGCCAACAATACACCGGCAAAGCCAAACAGCTGACCACCGGCCAATAAAGCCAAAATCACAATCACCGGATGCAGACCGATACGCTCACCCACCAGCAGCGGTGTTAGGAAAAAGCTCTCAATAAACTGGCCTAATCCGAACACAATCAATACCGGTACAACCTCTGCAAAAGAGCTGAACTGCAAAATGGCCAATAGCACGGCCAAAATAAATGCAAGTGCAAACCCTAAATAAGGCACAAAACTGAGTAAGCCAGCAATCAAGCCAATGGAAAGCGCCATGTCTAGGCCGACCAGCCATAAACTGATGCTATAAAATACGCAAAGCGCCAACATGACAGACAGTTGCCCACGCAAAAATTCGGCCACCACTTGGTCGACCTCTTTAGCAATGGTGGTGACGCCATCAATCCAATCGCGCGGAATCAATTCACCTACATGGGAGACCAGTTCATCCCAATCGCGCAATAAATAAAAGAACACGATAGGAAATAAAAATAAGTTAGCCAGCAAGCCAATAAAGGCCAAGCCTTGCGTGCCTGCCGTTTTTAATATTTCGCTAACGATATCCCCAGTGGTCTTCCAGTTTTTGGTGATGATATCTTGCAAATGGGAGCTGTCTATCGCCATGCTAATACCGAGCTTAGACTGTAGCCAAGGCTCTACAGAATGACGTAGGTTATCCACCATCACGGGTAAGCGTTCTACAATGAGTAACGATTGTTTTTGCAATAGAGGGACTAAAATTAAAAACAAGATAACGATCGCAAGCAAGAATCCCAATAACACTAAGGTGGTAGCGATGGTACGCCCCATGGAATAGTTGCCCACTTTTGTGTCACTTAGCCAGTCCACCAGCGGGTCACAAATATAGGCCAAGACAGCTGCAATCAGGAATGGCGTCAGAATCGGGCTAAGCAAATAAATCACAAAAGCGATTAGCCCCATAAACACTAACCAACGGTAGTCACGTTTGTGTGGCGCGTTTTTGCTATTTTCTGCGTTGTTTTTTGGTTGATTAGCCATAGTGAGTTAAAATTACGTTTTTAAAATTATACTGACATTAACTTAGTTTAATTCAAAGTTCCCGCAATAAATTGAATCGAGACGCATTTTGAGCACACCATCAGACCAAAACACCTCTATTACCTACCGCGATGCCGGCGTAGATATTGAAGCAGGCGATGCTTTAGTAGAGCAAATCAAGCCCTTTGCCAAGCGCACCATGCGCCCGGAAGTATTGGGCGGTATTGGCGGGTTTGGCTCTTTGTTTGCGGTACCCAAAAAATTTAAAGAGCCGATTTTGGTGTCTGGCACAGATGGTGTGGGCACAAAACTTAAATTGGCATTTGAGTTAAATAAGCACGATACAGTTGGTATTGATTTGGTTGCCATGAGTGTCAACGATATTTTGGTACAAGGGGCTGAGCCATTATTTTTCCTCGATTACTTTGCTTGCGGCAAACTAGAAGTAGGTACAGCAGCCTCAGTGATTAAAGGTATTGCACAAGGCTGTGAGCAAGCAGGTTGTGCTTTGGTGGGTGGTGAGACTGCAGAAATGCCTGGCATGTACCCGGCCGGTGAGTATGACTTAGCCGGTTTTGCCGTAGGCTGTGTGGATAAAGCCAACTTGATTGATGGCAGTACGATTGCCGAAGGGGACGTGGTGTTGGGCTTAGCTTCAAGCGGCGCGCACTCCAATGGCTATTCATTGATTCGTAAACTGATTGAAAAATCCGGCATTGATTTTGCGTCGGATTTTCATGGCAAACCATTTAAAGATGTGGTGATGGCGCCGACTAAGATCTATGTGAAATCTTTGCTAGCCTTGCTGGAAGCGATGCCGGTGAAGGGCATGGCGCATATCACCGGTGGTGGTATTACGGAGAACGTGCCGCGCGTATTACCGGAAGGTTTAACGGCAGAAATTCAAGCCAGTAGCTGGACGCTGCCACCATTATTCCAATGGTTAAAAGCGCAAGGCAATATTGCAGATATTGAAATGTATAAAACCTTTAACTGCGGCATTGGCATGGTAGTAGTGCTTGCACCTGCTGATGCAGAAAAAGCTACGGAAATTCTGACTAAGGCTGGCGAGACTGTGTATTCGATAGGCCGCATTCGCGCGCAGCACGTGGGTGAAGCACCGACAGTAGTAGTTTAATCGGATGGTGGTGTAGCTTGTTGTCTAAATCGCTGGCCATGCGTTATCCATGTTCATCATGCTAAGAGTTGAGAGTGATTAAATGAATAATGGAAATTTAAATATCGCAAAAAAAATGCGTATCTGGGTGTGGGTCATGGCGGTGTTGGTTGGCACGGTGCAAGCTGCGTATGCTGCGCCCAAATCGGTCAAGCTGGTTTACGAAGTAAAGCGCGATGGGCAGAGTTTTGGTCATGTGACAGAAACCTATACCCAAAGCGGCAAGCAATACAAACTGGAATCCATCACCAAAGGTAGCGGCGTCTATGCCTTACTGGGCGAGCGCAAGTTGCTAAGCCAAGGTGATGTGACCAAAGAGGGGTTGCGTCCCAAACACTTTGAATCGCTACAAAGTACCAATGCCAAGAAAACGCTGATCAATGATTTTGACTGGCAAGCACGTATGTTAAGCATGCAAGTTAAAGGTAACAAAGAGCAGGTCGCATTGGTGCCTGGCACACAAGATTTGCTAAGCGTGATGTATCAGTTTATGTTTAAGCCGCCAGCAGTGGGTCAGCTGAAGCTGCCAGTTACCACTGGTAAGCGTTTAAGAACGCATCAATATCAGGTGAGTGCGCAGAGCGCAAAACTGGTCACGCCCGCTGGGGAATTTAAAGTATTGGAGCTGACTGAAATAGATGATGCCGATGCGAAGAAGATTTATCTAGCCACAGAGAAATACGCGTTGCCCGTCAAAATTGTGGTGCAGGACGATGGTGCGACTATTGAGCAACTGTTGACGAAAATGACTATTGAGTAAATTGAACTGGCATAGCATCAAGGCTTGGTGGTTTGATCCAACGACAAAGCGACTTGGATATGCTGTTCTGCTCTCTACGCTACTACATTTTTTATTCATAGAGCAGTCTGGCTGGGTAACGCTATCTAAATTTCCCAGCCCATTTCAGTCGATAGATGCCGAGCTAGTGGCGTTGCCTCCTCACCCAGTTGCTGCGCAGCAACAGTCGGAAACTGCACTCAATGAGCAGGCGCAGGCTGAACCAGCAGTGAAAGAGCTGCCAGAAGCAGTGACAGAAAATGTAGCAGAACCTGTGCCGGAATCTACCACTTATGCGCCAGCATCTTCTGAACCGCTGGTGGATGAAGCTGTGGTTGTGGAAAGTAGTCAGGAAGTAATAGCGCCGGAGGCAGCAAGTGCTGAAGCAGAGCAAGCACTCACTTTGCCGGATACGACTGCTGATGTGAAGAAGCCTCAGCCTTTTACCATGGTTGAAACAGATTTTGATGTGTTGGTGAATCACAGTCCAGAGCGGGTGGGGACGGCTAAAATTCGCTACGCTAAAAGCAATGATCAACGCTATGAACTGACTTGGAGTGTCAGTCTGACAGGGTTAATTAGTCTGGTCTATCCGGATTTATTGCAAACCAGCCAAGGCAAAGTGACCGAGGCTGGATTATTGCCAGATTATTACCTATACAAATTTGGTGCGCGTGAAGAAAAATCCTATCAGGCCAGTTTTAATTGGGTAGATAAAGAGGTGGCGCTACAAAGCACCAAAGGTACCAAAAAAGTACCTATTGCCGACAACGTAAAAGCAGGGCATATACAAGATTTTTTAAGTTTTATGTACCAATTTATGTTTGCACCGCCATTGGAGGATATGCAAATGTATTTAACCAATGGCAGAAAATTAAGTCTGTACGACTATGGATTTGAAGGCGAGGAATTACTGGAACTGAAATTTGGCACGATAAACACTTACCATATTCAGCATGCCAAAGCAGATTCCGAAGATAAAACAGAATTATGGCTGGCCATGGATTATCAATATGTGCCGGTAAAAATTAGAAAAACCGAAAAAGATGGTACTGTGATTGAGCAGATTGCGACCAGATTGAAATTTGAAACGATAGAAAACGAAACCCCTTTACCATGACCCCGAATTTATTGCGCCAAGCGGCGATGTTACTCACCAATTTGCTGGATTTTAACAGCCCGGCCGATGCCAAGTTAGGCGAATTTTTTCGCAACCACCGTGAGTTAGGCACTAAAGAGCGCGCCTTTGTCGCCGAGAGTGTATATGGCGTCTTGCGCCGTCTGCGTTATTTGAGTGTGGTTGCGGCTAACGAGGAAAATGACCCCGATGATGCACGTAAACTGATTTTGGCGTGGTTGTTGCGCGTACAAGGCAAAAGCCTGCGCGAGTTGGATGACATATTGACCGAACAGCAAAAAGAGTGGGCAATTGCGATTAAAGCGAAATCTACCGACAATTTGCCACTTGCCGTACAGGCCGATGTGCGCGATTGGTTCTGGGATAAATTGGTCGCACAATATGGCGAGACTGAAGCTTTGACCATTTGTCGTAGCATGTTTGAGCAAGCCAGCTTGGATTTGCGCGTGAATACCATTAAGGCGACACGTGAAGAGGTGCTGGCAAAAATGCAGGCCGAAAATACCGTGAAAGATAATGTGATTGCGACGACGCCATACTCTCCCATTGGTATTCGTATGGGTGCCAAATTGAATATCAGCCGCCATGTCTTGTTTACCGAGGGCAAGATTGAAGTGCAGGATGAAGGTAGCCAATTACTGAGTTATTTGGTCTCGCCTAAGCGCGGCATGATGGTGGCCGATTTTTGCGCGGGTGCTGGTGGTAAAACCTTAGCCATCGGCGCATTGATGAAAAATACAGGGCGTTTATATGCGTTCGATGTGTCAGAAAAGCGTTTGCATAACTTGGGCCAACGCCTAAAACGTTCAGGCTTGTCTAATTTGCATGCCCAAGTCATTAGTAGTGAGCAGGATCCTAAGCTCAAACGCTTGAATGGTAAGTTTGATCGCGTGCTGGTGGATGCACCGTGTAGTGGGTTGGGTACATTGCGTCGTAATCCAGATTTGAAATGGCGTCAAACCGAGCAAGATGTGCTGGAGCTGACGCAAAAGCAATCGGCTATTTTGGCCCGTGCCGCCAAGTTAACCAAGGCGGGCGGACGTTTGATCTACGCCACATGTAGCCTATTGCGTGATGAGAATGAAGCGATTGTGGAAGCGTTTATAGAGGCGAACCCAGAGTTTAGCTTGATACCCGCTAACGAGGTGTTAGCGCATCACCATATTGCGCTGGATACTGGCCAATATTTGAAATTACTGCCACACCTTCATCAAACCGATGGCTTTTTTGCCGCCGTGTTTGAAAAACGTGCCGCCAATCCAGAAACAAAAGCCGATACTCAAGCAGATAAGGCGAGTGACTAAGCCATGCGATTCCCCAGCCTTAATATGCAAATTCTGTTGGGTGCATTATTGGGTGTTGGGGTAGGGGTCTATTTTCATGGCTTGGGTGCGCAGCACCCTACTGTAAGCACGGGCTTATATGTGTCTAATTTGGTTGGTACGCTGTTTATCGACTTACTCAAAATGGTATTGGTGCCGTTGGTGTTCTGTAGTATTGCGGTGGGTATTGCTAATTTACGCAAGCATCAGCAAATTCATAAGGTGTGGGTCAGCACACTGCTGTTTTTTACGTTCACTATGATGATTGCCATTACGTTGGGCATGGCAGCTAGTCTGTATTTCAAACCAGGTGCCGGCTTGCATATCGATATGTTTGCCAATGCGATGCAAAGCTTCGAGGCGAAGCAGATGCCTTTGTCCGAGTTCTTTACCCAATTTTTGCATGGCTTATTTGTCAATCCGTTTAAAGCGCTGGCCGATGCAAATGTGCTGGCAGTAGTGATGTTTGCGCTGATGCTAGGGGTTGCATTGATAATGGGTGGCGAGCGCTATCAACATCTGCTCAAATTGCTGGAAGAAGCGCTAGAAATTACCATGCACATTGTTGGTTGGGTCATGCGCCTTGCGCCATTTGGCATAGCTGCTTTATTAATCAAACTGGTCAGCACGCAAGATTTTGCCATGCTCTCTACATTGCTCACTTTTGTGTTGGTGGTAGTTAGTACCACCTTGCTGCATGGCGTGGTAATTTTGCCCGGCATCATGTATGCAGTGACAAGGAAATCGCCCTTATGGTTTTGGCGTGGCGCGCGTGAGGCATTGATTACTGCATTTGCGACCAGTTCCAGCTCTGCCACCTTGCCGGTAACCATGCGCTGCACCACGCAGCATTTGCATGTGAAGCCTGAAATTGCTGGATTTGTAGTGCCACTGGGTGCGACCATAAATATGGATGGCACCGCATTATATGAAGCAGCAGCAGCGTTATTTATTGCCAATTTGGTGGGGGTGGAATTAACGTTTGCACAGCAACTGGTTGTGTTTTTCACCGCTATGCTGGCTTCCGTGGGGGCGCCTGGCATTCCCAGTGCAGGCATGGTCACCATGGTCATGGTATTGCAGTCGGTCGGTTTGCCTGCGGAAGCCATCGCCATCCTGCTACCCATTGATCGTTTACTCGATACATTGCGCACAACGGTGAATGTAGAAGGCGATATGATTACCAGTGTGGTGGTGCAAAAAATGACAGCAGAAAAAATCACATAGTAGGCATCGTTATGTTAGAAATAAGACGTGCGCAGCTGGTAGATGCAGAGGCTGTTGCCCAATTAATTAATAGTGCTTATCGAGGAGAGTCCAGCCGCGCGGGGTGGACTACCGAAGCAGATTTAGTGGATGGATTACGGACGACTGCGCAAGAAATCGTGCATCTTATTCAGCAGCCCGATTTATTTATATTGGTGGGAGAGTTGGACCAACAGCTAGTTGCGACTATTTGTTGTGAGTGTATCCAAGATGCCGGCCAACAAAAAGCCAAATTAGGCATGATCGCGGTTAAACCCAACATACAGAATCAAGGCATAGGCAAGCAAATCATTCAGGCTGCAGAAGCGCATGCGTCTGCGCAATGGTCAATCCAAGCTTATTGTATGACGGTAGTGACTGTGCGAGATGCACTCATTGCATTCTATAGGCGGCAAGGGTATCAGCCTACGGGTATAGTGCACCCGTTTCCTGAAGCCCCAGACTTATGGCAACCAAGAGTTCACGGGCTTCAGTTTGAGTATTTTGAAAAATCTATCTTACCAACCTAAGGCATTGCGCTAGTACGTTTTATGCAAAACGCTTGAATTTGGCCAAGCCACCCATCATCAGTGAGTAAGCGGCGGGTACCACAACTAAGGTCAATAATGTGGATGAAATCATCCCACCAATAATGGCGATCGAAAGCGGTTTGTTGGTTTCTGAGCCAGCCCCCAAGCCAATCGCTGCCGGTAATAATGCCAAAATAATAGTCAGTGATGTCATCAATACTGGGCGTAAACGCACTGGGCAGGCCGTACTTAACGCTTCTTGCACACTAGCACCTTCTGCACGTAATTGGTTGGTAAGGTCTACCAATAAAATAGAGTTTTTAGCTACCAAACCAATCAGCAATACCAAACCAATCATAGAGAAAATATTGAGCGAATTGCCTGTTACTAGTAAGGCAATCAGCCCGCCAATAATGGCTAGCGGTTGCGCCAGCATGATAATGAGCGGCTGCAGAAATGAGTTGAACTGACTGGCCAATACCATGTACAACAACACAAATGCCAACACGAAGACAAATTGGAGATTTTGCATGGTTTTGCCTAGCTCTTCGGCTTGGCCGGTATATTTGAGATGGTAGCTGACCGGTATTAACTTATGCGCCGTGTCATTGACAATAGTGACCGCATCACCCAGCGATACATTGGGGTTGGCGTAAAAATTCACCGCATATTGCAAATCATAGCGCCCAATCACCGCAGCGCCCAAGGTTGGCTTAAAGCGCGCCACTGCATCAATTCGCACCAGTTCACCATTGGCGCTGCGCAAGTAAATTTTGCTTAAATCTGCGGTCTGCTGTAACTCGCCATCAGTCGTTTTTAGACGTATATCATAGCGTTGACCATCGCTGATTTTGTCGTTGTATTTGGCTACGTTGATGCCACCCACATATAAACTCACGGCGGTGGCAATTTCGTTGGCATCCAAGCCCAGTGTGGCTGCGCGTACGCGGTCAATGTCAATTTCTACCTGTGGTAAATCCAGCTGTACATCCACATCTACTTTGCCAATACTGCCATTGGCACTTAGCGTACGTTGCAGGTTTTCAGAGAGTTTGCCTAACTCTTGTAGATTGGTGCCCGTCAGGTTGAATTGCAATTTCTCAGAGCGCTGGCCACGTACAATCCCACTGGCACCGGGAATCGCACGTACGCCAGGAATCTCATCCATCTCCGCTTTAATTTCACGCGTGAGCTGTTGTTGGCTTTTACTACGTAATTCCTTGGGTTTTAGGCGCACATTGATATTGCCTTGATTGACCTGACCGCGTGAGCCAGCGCCAATGGTAGAGAAGTAACTATCAATCTGGTCGGTATGCCTTGCTAGCACGTCTTCCAGTAACTTCATGCGTGAGTCGGTGTAATCCAAACTAGAACCCAGCGGTGTTTTTACGGTAACGGTAAAGCTGCCTTCATCGGTTTCCGGCACAAAGTCTTTTTTAACGTACTTGAGGGTATAAAAGCCGGAAGCGCATACAAATATTACAGTTACAATCATCACCAGACCACGGTGCAATAAGGTGTAATGCAGAATTTTCTTGTACGCTTCATCCAGACTGCTCAATACACGCCCAAAGAATCGATACAGCGCATTTTCTTTGTGCGTCACGCTTAAATAACGTGAGCACAGCATGGGTGTAAGTGTGAGCGACACAAATAAAGATACCAGCACGCCAAATGTGACCACCACGGCAAAGGATTTAAAGAACATACCCATGATGCCGTCCATAAAAATCACAGGGGCAAAAATACACACCAGCGAGAACGAGGACGCAAGCACCGCAAAAATCACTTCATTGGTACCAGCAAGCGTGGTTTGCCTGCGATAAGCATCGACCGCACGCGGGTCATTCAAGTTGAGGCCTTGCTGGCCTATGCCTGCTTCGCCAGACATGTGGCGCAGAATACTTTCACGCACCACAATCGCGTCATCCACCACCACGCCAATCAACAGCAATAGTGCCAGTAGGGTCATGCTATTAAAGGTATAGCCAGAAAAATACATTACGGCAATCGCGCCTAGCAATGACACTGGAATTTCTAAACAAATCATCACGGTAGAACTAAAAGAACGCATAAAAATCAGCACAATCAGCGCAGCAAACAGCGTGCCTTCCACTAAGTGTTCTTTGAGCGAGGCCACCAGTTGATTAATGAAAATCGAGTCATTGGTAGAAATTTCCAGTGACAGACCTGGCGGTAGATTCGGGCGTACCTCAGTCTCTAATTTCTTAATCACATCATTGATAATTTCCACGGTGTTGGCGTTAGCAATTTTCACCATGCCCACACCTACTGTAGGCTTGCCGTTGTAGCGTGCAACTTGGCGGTTGTCGGTAATGCCGTCTTCAATTTCGGCAATGTCTTTCAGGTAAATAGGGATGCTGTTTTTTGTAGTGACGACCAGGTTGGCCAGCTCTTTGGTGGTGTGAAACTCCAAGTCTAACTTCAGCAACTGCTCGGCCTGTTGGCTGACCAAAAATCCACCAGGTAATTGCACGTGCTCACGTTTAAACGCATCGACCAAATCTGTGGCGGTCAGCTTGTAGGCAGCCATGCGCTCGGGGGAGACGTTGACGCGAATCACACGATCACGACGACCACCCAAACGCACCTCACCCACGCCATTGATGGTTTCAAATTTTTTCTTCAGCACGTTATTGGCATACAGATTCAGCTGCTGAATGGTGCGGTCGCCACTCAATGCCAGCCATATCACTGGTGAAGCGTTCGTATCTACTTTCTGCACCACCGGTGGGTCGGTATCGGTGGGCAAGTTTTTGAGTACCTGATTGACCTTGGCTTGTACTTCGTTGTACGCCACGTCCACATTTTTTTCGATATTAAACGTAATGCTGATACTGGAAACGCCAGGTGATGAGGCCGATTGAATATGCTCGATGCCAGGCGTGGTGTTGATGGATGATTCAATGACGCTGGTAATGGAAGTATCTACCACATCCGGATCGGCACCACGTAAGGTAGTCGTGATCATAATGACCGGAAAATCAATCGAAGGGATGCGGTCTACGCCGATGCGGTTGTATGCGATGATGCCAAATAGCACAATGACGCCGGATAGCATCCAGGCAAGTACGTGTCGTTTAATCGATAGTTCAGGCAAGCTCATTTAAAAATCCAAATGTCGTCATCATGCTGGGTTCATCACAAAAAACTGCGCCTTACCTCATTAAACATAGGCGTTGGCGCAATTGTTTGATTGCGCCTTGCTTGATATAAGGCTTTGAATTTTTAGTGGTTATTATTTGTTGAAAAAACGTTATTTGCTAATCGTTACTGGTGTTTTATCGGTTAAAAAGCCTGCACCGTCAACCACAATCGTTGCATCGGGTTGCAAGCCATCAATCAATTCAATCTGACCATTTTTTTTGTACCCCGTTTTAACCACGGCTTGGTAGGCAATACCATCGCGCACCACATAGACCACTTCGCCTGCTGGGCGCAGCACTAAGCTTTGTTCGGGGATCATCAGCGCGGCGGATTCCTCACCAAGCACCACGCTTCCATTGACGGTTGCGCCAGGTTGCCAGCCCGGTTCGTTCACAACATCAGCAATCACATCTATAGTGCGGCTACCTTCTGCAATCAAAGGTTTTAGTTCATGGATAACCGTTTCTACCGTTTTGCTACTGCTAGGCGTGATTAAGCGTACTTTTAACCCTGGTTTGAGCTTGGCACCGATATGCTCCGGAAAAGGCAAATGGGCGCGCAATTTTTGTCTGGAGATAATTTGCATGATGGGGTCGCCCACGCGCAAATAATCACCATCACTCACCACTCTGGTTTCTACTGTACCGTTCACCGGGGAGACAACCCGTGTTTTACTGCTATTGTGGTTGATGCTGCCCACTCTGGCTTTGGCGGCTTCCAGCTGTTGCTTCAATACATTTTGCTGTGCTTTGTCATTATCCACCGCTGTTTGCGCAATAAAATTTTTATCTACCAACGCTTGGTTACGCGCTACAATTTTGGCTTGATTTTCCAGCAATGCCTGAATGCGATTGATTTCTGCTTGCGCCTCATTGCGCTGCATGGCGAAGTCGGCCGCATCTATCGTCGCCAGCAATTGACCTTGTGTCACATGCTCGCCCGGGCCAACGTGTACTTTGACGACGCGTCCTGCTACTTCTGCAGCCACGGTGGGATCAATCAAACCTTCTAGCGTACCAACGGTATCTTCTGTAAGTTCTACAGCTTGTTTTTTGATGGTAGTGACCGTCACCAAGGTCGGTTTCATGCCGTTTTTATCAGCTGCTTTTTCTTGCTGGGTGCTGTCCTGATTGCTGCATGCGCTAGACAGAATGACGATGGAGGCCAGTATCAGGCGCGAATAAAATGTGTGCATATGGATGATTTAAATTTTTATTAAAGTATTCACTTTGTCCCAGTCAAAATAAGGGCCGGGGTCTGTTTTACGTCCCGGCGCAATATCTGCATGGCCTACCACATGTTGAATGGGATAACGTGCTATCAGCGCTTGGATCAATTGTACCAGTGTTGCGTATTGTTCCGCCTCAAATGGTGTAATGTCGCTGCCTTCAAGCTCTATTCCGACAGAGAAATCATTACAACGTTCCCTGTTCTGCCAAGTAGATGCACCAGCATGCCACGCCCGTGCCAAACAAGAGACGAACTGCATCAGGCTTCCATCGCGGCGAATAAAGAAATGAGAAGAGACTTTGAGTGCCTGAATCTCAGCGTAGTAGGGGTGTTCATCAGGGTTTAGTTGGTTGGTAAACAGCTCAATCACACCGGTACCGCCGTATTCAAACGGCGGTAGGCTGATGTTATGAATGACAATCATGTCAATCGCACACTCTGGACGCGCATCAAAATTGGGTGAGAGAATGTGCTGTATGCCATCATCGTCATCTTCACGAACGATCCAACCAGCTTGGTCAATTTCCAGTGCTTTCATGCAGCTCACTCTATTGAAATGTTATGACATCCGTTTAATACGTTAAAATACAGCACAATTTAAAATTTAAGGTCAATTGCCATGGTTTTTTTACAGTTATTTCTCATGCTCATTGTCATTTTAATCGCTGCCGAGGTGTTTACCAATGCGCTTGAACATTTAGGCGAGAAGTTGGGCATTTCCGAAGGGGTGACCGGTTCCATTTTTGCTGCCGTGGGCACCGCATTGCCGGAGACCAGCGTGCCTTTGTTGGCTATCTTTGCCGGCACATCCAATATGGAAACTAATCATGAGATTGGTGTGGGGGCGATTTTGGGCGCACCTTTAATGTTGGCCACACTCTCTTTGTTTTTAATGGGGATGTCTGTATATAAAAGCAGGACCGCGACCGGCCATTTGCGTCCGGAACGTACGGGTTTGGTACGTGATTTAAACTATTTTATCGTTGCCTTTTTACTGGCAGCCGTTGCGCTTTATATCCCACACGAGAAAGATCTGTTCCGCTACATGCTAGGCTTTGGCATGGTGATGATTTATGTGGTGTATGTATGGCAAACCATTCGCGCCTCTAAAGGCTTGGTAGCAGAAGGGCACGCCACCGAGGCCGAGAGCGATATGTTTTTATGCAAAATTGGATTACCTAACAATATGGTGGTGATCGTCCTGCAATTATTGTTAGGTCTGTTATTGCTACTAGCTGGTGCAAAAGGCTTTATCAACGGGGTAGAGTCTGCGGCCGAGATTCTTGGTATTTCTGCATTATTGCTGTCTTTGTTGATTATCCCAATTGCGACTGAGTTGCCGGAAAAAGTGAACAGTATTTTATGGATACGCAAGGGTAAAGATACGCTGGCATTTGGCAACATTACCGGTGCCATGGTCTTTCAGGGCACATTGCTACCGGCCATTGGTATTATGCTCACGCCATGGGTGCCGCGTAAAGAAGTGCTGATTGGGATTGTACTAACACTATTGGCGGCCATTTGGTTGCGTATCATGGCAAGCCGCAAAGGTGGCTTACGTGTTTGGCATTTGATGCTCAATGGTGCTTTGTACGTGACGTATTTATTTATTGTATTGAGCTAACCTGTAGCGTAGTGTGAGGCAGTTAAGACAATTCGTCTTCTGCCTCGCCGTCTTCCTCTTCTCCATCCTTGGCTAAGCCCAGTTTAGACAAACGGTAACGTAACGTACGGAAACTGATCCCCAATAGTTTGGCGGCAGCCGTTTTGTTGTTGTTGGATTTTTCCAACGCTTTCAAAATAGCATTCTTTTCAATGTCTTCCAGATAATCTGACAGGCTGATGTCGAGTGATTTTCCAGGCTCAAACCCTACTTTTTCGGTAGCGCGCATTTTCAATTCGTTGCCCATGGATAAATCATCTACGGTAATCTTTTCGCCGTCACATAAAGCCAAGGCACGCTCCAGCATGTTTTCCAGCTCGCGCACATTACCGGCATAGTGCAGATTTTGAATGAAGGTATTAGCGCCCGCATCCACTGCTGGTACGTCTGCCCCTTGTGCGGCGCATAGCTTATGCAATAGCTTGTGCATCAATTCAGGGATGTCTTCTGGTCGATCACGCAAGGCAGGCATTTTGAGCTGGATGACATTAAGGCGGTAATACAAGTCTTGTCTAAACTCACCTTTTTCCATCATCTCATTCAGGTTTTTGTGCGTGGCCGAGATAATGCGTACATCGACCGACTCTTCGGCAGTGCCGCCTACCGTACGTACTTTTTTCTCTTGAATGGCGCGTAGCAATTTTACTTGCATGGCCAATGGTAAATCGGCAACTTCATCCAGAAATAATGTGCCGCCGTTAGCCGCTTGGAACAGACCTATGGTGTCTTGGGCTGCGCCGGTAAATGCGCCTTTTTTGTAACCAAAAAATTCGCTTTCCATCAGATTTTCCGGAATCGCGCCGCAGTTGACGGCAATAAACGATTTGTCTCGGCGGGAACTGTTGCTGTGAATCAGGCGTGCTGCTAACTCTTTGCCGCTACCGGATTCACCACTGATGTAGACCGGCGCTTGGCTTCTGGCCAGTTTGCTAATCATTGTCCGTACATACTGCATCGCGGGCGATACGCCAATGAGATCGACAGTATTAGTGGTTTCCGATTTAGTCGAGCTGGATAATTTAAGCGCAGACTCCACTAAGGGTCGGAGTTGGCTGAGTGAGATAGGTTTGGTTAAATAGTCAAACGCGCCTGCTTTTAACGCCGACACTGCATTTTCTGCGCTGCCGTAGGCGGTAATCACAGCCACTGGTAGACCGGTGTGGTTGCTGGCAATGTACTCGACCAACTCTAATCCCAACCCATCTGGTAAGCGCATGTCCGTCAGGCACAAGTCATATTCTTTTTGGCCAAGCATATGCTTGGCATCGGTGATGTTGCTAGCACTGTCTGCTTGGATATTCATGCGTTCCAGCGTGAGTACCACCAATTCACGGATATCGGTTTCGTCATCTACAACTAAGCAACTATGAGGTTGTGCCATGATGTTTATTACACCTTATTAATATTGAGCGTAAACACAGTGCCTGTATTCGCTGTAGTAAAGTCAAGTTTAGCGCCATTGGCTTCGGCAAGCTCTCTGGCAATATACAATCCTAATCCTGTACCGCTTTTTTCTGTCGTCATAAATGGCTCAAATAAATGCGATTGTATGCTCGGCGCAATGCCTTCACCATCATCAATGATTTGAATATTGACAAATTGCGATTGTCGACCGGATTTAATGGCTAATACTAAGCTCCCTTTGTTTTTTTGGCAGTGCCGCCAACCATTCTTACATAAATTCCACAAAATTTGATTGATATGGCGGCGGTCAAAGAAAATGGCAGGGTCATCTTTGCCAAGTTTCAGTGTAAATGTCGCCGGATCAATTTTCTCCACGGCGCAGAATTGCTGATAAAACTCGGTGATGAAGTGCTGCAGCTGAATGCTCTCTTGGTTGGTGCGGTCGCGTCGGTTGAGTTCCAGTACATCCTTGATGATTTGATCCAAACGCTGCACATTGTCGCTGATGATTTGCAACATTCTCAATGTGGTTGGATCAGAATTGTCTTCTTGCAGTAATTGATTGGCATGGCTAATTGCGCTGAGTGGATTACGAATTTCATGTGCGATATTGGCAGTGAGCCGGCCAAGTGCTGCCAGCTTCACTTGGTGTGCTTGTGTTTGTACCTGCGACCAGTCCTCTACAAAAATAATCGCACCACTGGCCCTTGATTGCGAGGTTGGTAAAAAACGTATGCCTAAATCCCGATGTGGCAGAGAAAACTTGATCGCATCCGCTTGTTTGTTTTCTTGGCCCTTGTTCTCTTGTTCTGCGGCAGCCCATTCGGTCAGAAGTATGGACAGCGCAGGGGTGAGTGCAGAGAGTGGTTTTTTCTGCGCAATCGCATCAGACAAATCTGCATCTGAAAGACCGGTAAGCGCAGTGAACTGTTGATTGTAATGGTTTAGCTGTTGTGCCTCTCCCACTACCAGCACGCCATTCGGCATTTCTTGGGTAATCAGTGCGTTGATTTTAGCTAAGTTAGCAATGTCCACGCCGCGCTCTGAGGCCAAGCGTTCGCTGGTTTGCATGCGTCTGGCCAGTGTATGCGCCAACCAAGCGGTAGCAAAACACGCTACTGAGAGTAACACCGCATTGGTGTAATTGCCATTGAGTGATTCATCGAGATTTAAATTGTAGGTTTGCTCCAATAACACCCCAATACTGGCGATGGACGCGTAAAACAAGGCATAACGCCCCTCACTGATTAGGCTGGCAAATACAATGGTGATGATAAGCAATAAACCAACACCGGTTTGGTTTTGGCCAAACAAGTGCATCATCAGTAATATAAAGCCGATATCAATAATGACTTGCGTGGTGAGACTGATTTGGAAGCCAGTTTTCTTTAGCCAGTTAAGCACAACAAAAATCACGCTCAATACAAAATAAATCAGCAGAACTTTGGTAGTGAAGATTGGCTGCTCTAGGCTGAGGCCACCGCCACGCATGAGTATTTGCGTGAACAGTAACACTGAGGCAACCGTTAGCCGATAAAAATTAAATAGTTTGAGATTGCGTCGTTTGGACGAAGTGAGCCAATCGTTAAAGCTGGGAAGCGTTTCTAATTGCATATGGATTTAAACGCTAGTGTTTGCAAGGCTGTTGTTTGCAAACGGTTTTTGCATCAAGCTGCGTGCTTTCACTTTCTGGGATATGTGTGCCACACAAAACGCATTGCACGATGCGCTCTTCGCCAGACTGCGTAGACTGCTTTGATTGCGGATGTTGGCTACCCCCTAAAAAGGCCGAGAACCGCTTGATGATCACATACAACAGTACAATCAACACAATTAAAAACAAAATTCTAGCCATGGCATATCCCTAATCGAATGTAATGATTGTAACGAAAACCTTACAATAGAACAAAAACTAAAACTGATATACTAACGAACATTGCAATTAGCGAACATTGTATTTAGTCCTCACACAACCAATCCCCATGGCGAGCTCCCAAGAATTATCTGATTTTCTGCGCGATGTAGAGCGCCGTGCCTATAAGCAGACGGTGTATGCCGTGCGCGACGAGCACGCAGCACTAGACATTGTGCAAGATGCCATGCTTAAATTAGCTGAAAAATACGCAGCCAAGCCGTTAGAAGAATACCCCATGTTGTTTCAGCGTATCTTGCAGAACACCATGCGCGATTTTTGGCGTAGACAAAAAGTACGTAATTTGTGGACTACGTTGCTCTCCTCTTTTGGGAGTCAAGAAGATGGTGAAGAACGTGATCCATTAGAAACGATTGATGTTGAAGACGACACGGATAATCCGGTAGAGCAGTTACAGCGTAGCCAGACCATTGCCATCATTGAAAAAGCGTTAGAAAAGCTTCCACCACGTCAACGCGAAGCCTTTGTGCTACGTTATTGGGAAGATATGGATGTTGCAGAAACAGCGGAAGTCATGGGCTGTTCTCAAGGCAGTGTAAAAACACACTGCTCGCGTGCCGTGCATGCGCTAGCGCAGATGCTGGAAAAGCAAGGGTTAGGAGCAAGAGTTATTATCAATTTAGGAGTAGAGTCATGAGCCAAATTCAAGACAATACAGATCATTCACCGTCAGAAGAGATGCAAGGCAAAGCGATAGCAGGCTTGTTAAATAGCCGTGCGCAGCAGCTAAGCATGCGTACGCTCAAGCGATTGGAAGAAGCGCGCATGGCTGCTGTACAGCAGCATGCCAGCCAGTTGTCCGGGTATTCTGTGCACCAGAATGGCACGCTCTCGACTTGGTTCTCATGGTCGCAACATCCAAGACTCATTAGCGCAGGTGTGCTGTGTGCAGCTTTAATCGTCGGGCTGACATTGACGCAACACATGAATCGACAAATTGAAAATAGCGATGCGTTTTTATTGGGATCGGAATTGCCACCGGAAGCGTTTGTAGATAGGGGATTTGAACCATGGCTCAATGCCAAAGTAGAACTTTAACTATTCAACATAACCAATTAAAACCAAATAAAGCACACATCGTCGTTGGGTTGTTTGTCTCATGGTTATTGTTATCGCTGATTGCGTTTCAACACGCGCATGCTAATGATGAAGGCAAAACCTATGTGGCGATGGGTGATATTGGTGCGATTAAAACCAATATCGCGGACAGTTCCGGCGCTAGCAAAGCGACATGGGCACAATTGACCCCAGAACAAAAGAAGGTACTGGCGCCGCTAGGCGCTGAGTGGGATACCTTGCGCCCTTGGCAACGTGAGAAAATGCTAGACATCGCACGTGATTATCCCAAAATGGATACGCAAAAACAGGAGCGGGTACAGAAGCGTTTGGTGAGTTGGAGCCGTATGACACCGTATGAGCGTGAAAATGCACGTAAACGTTACCAGCAGTTCTATAATTTGAGCCCGGAAAAAAAGGATGAGCTCAGACAGAAGTGGGCAGAGCACCAAAAATTACCAGAGGTGCAACGGGAAAAGCTTCGGCAAGGCTCATCGGAAATCGAATACGACCCAGAGTTTGATTAGTCCAAGTGATAACGCTAGGCGATAAAACCCGCATCATGCGGGTTTTTCTATTCACACTATAAATTTTTGATATACAACTCAATATGCAATTAATTCTGAAAAGACTCATGGCCTGCGTATATGAGCTCCTTATCCTTCTAGCGCTATGGATGCTACTGACGTGGCTGTTTGTCAGTGCGTTCGGTGATGCTACACATGGCCTAAAACATCTGTTATTACAGGCTTTGTTATGGCTAATGACCGGATTGTATTTTGTAGTTTGCTGGGTAAAAACTGGGCAAACACTGGCCATGCAGGCTTGGAAAATGAAGGTCGTAGGGTCGGACGGTCAGTTATTGACCTTGCAGCAAGCCAGTGTCCGGTATCTTTTGGCTAGTCTATTGACGATGGCATTTGGTATTGGTTTGCTCTATATGTTGTTCAATCAAAAACGCTTGTTTTTGCATGACCGCATATTACATACGCAATTTGTGCTGCTAAATAAATAGCTAGCAGACTGCAAGGTTAACGGTGTTCTATCCACACAATCATGGCGAGGCCCGCCGCCAAAAATAGTAGTGTGGGCGTAATGGCGCTGACCATTGGTGACCAGTCATTGAGTACGCCCAAATGCACAAACACGCGGTTCATGATTTGATACAGTACACCCAATAAAATACCAATAAATATTTTGGTGCTGGTGCCGCCGGCGCGTTGCTGCAAAAAGCCAAATGGCAATGCCAAGATAACCATGACCACGCAAGCCAATGGATAGGTCATTTTTGCCCACAAGGCGACTTCGTAGCGCGTGGTTTTTTGATTATTCCTGCTTAAATGCTGGATGAACGAATACAGGTTCCACGCTGACATTTTTTCTGGCAACACCAGTAACACGTTGAGTAGTTCTGGGCGAATGAGAGACTTCCAATTGGCTTTGTCAAAAAATGCGGTTTGTACCGAATTTTCTTCAAGCTTCTTTTGATAATTAAACTGCGTTTGTGTGACTTCCTTTAAGCCCCATTTGTCGTCTCTGTAACTTCCTTGTTTGGCATTGCTGATGCTACGTAACCTAAATTTCTCATCAAATTCATAGATATGCACATTGAGCAGAGTCGCATCTGGCAACACAGTTTCTACGTTGACAAAACTTTTGCCGTCTTTAATCCATAGGCCTGACTTAAAGTCTTGTGCCACAACAGAGTCGGTCGCTTTAATGCGCATGCGCTGCGCCATTTTTTCGCTAATCGGCGCAATGAGTTCACCGACTAAAAAAGTGATGACAGTAAACAATAGGCCAATTTTAATCAGTGCATAGCCAATTTGCTGTAATGATAAGCCGCTGACACGCATGACAATGAGTTCGGAGTTGCCACCCAAAGTGCCTAGGCTATACATCATGCCAAGCAGTACCGCGACTGGCACTACTTCGTAAATGTGGCCTGGTACGCTCAGCAATACAAACACCAGCATATTGTTAATGCCGTAATTGCCGCGCCCAAGACTATCAAGCTCTTGGATCAAGTCAAAGAATGAAAACATGGCGAGTAGCCCGAGCATAATCATCAAAATGCTGAAGCTGGTTTCTTGCCAAAAATAACGGTTAAAAATATTCATGACATTAATTAATGGGTAGAGCTAAGCGCGCGCTTTTTAAACCATTGTGGTAACAATGGCAATAAATGGTTGCGACGATAGAATAAATAAAAAGTGAGTGCCAGAAATATGAGATGCACTGGCCATAATCCAACAATGTGCGAGATTCTGTCTTGTGTAATCCAGGCTTGGAAAATACTCAGTATGTTGTTGTATACAATAAAAATCAGCAGCGCAAACATAATGTTCAATGAGCGACCGGCGCGTGGATCTACAAAGCTCAGTGGTATGGCAAGCAATACTAAAATAAACGCAGAAATCGGGATCGCTAATCGCCACTGCAATTCTGCTTTGTCGGCAGATTTATTGTCGGTGAGCAGAGATTGCGTGGACTTGCCTTGGGTGGTGTTAGGTTCCGGTGCCGATTCTTTGGTTTCGATACGGATGGCATAGCGTTCAAATTCTGTGGTGGAGACTTCTGAGCTATTAGGCTTGCTTTCGTAGCGGCGGCCTTTTTCCAGCACTAAAAAGTTATCTCCATTTTTGTCTTTTTCGCGGTTGCCTGAGGCAGCTACAATGACCCCGGTTTTTTGATGCTGCGTGGTTTGCGCAAAAATGTTTTTAACTTCAAATCCAAGCTTATCAAAGCTCTCGACAAAATAGATGCGGTCACCATTGCGCGATTCTTTAAACACGCCAGGGCTGACCGAAGACAGCTCATCGCGGTTTTTAAGCTGCACACGATACTCTTCCGCTTTTTGCGTGGCCCATGGCATAACCAGTAAGCTAAGCAGCGTAATAATTAAAATGACAGGCAGTGCAAAGCTGAGTATGGGGCGCACCCATTGGTTAAGCCCCAACCCGGCGCTAAACCAGATCACCATTTCGGAATCGCGATGCCAGCGCGTGAGTGTGAGCAATACGGCCAGAAAAATGGCCAATGAGAGAATCATCGGCAAGAATTTAATCATGTTAAACCCAAGCAAAGTGCCAATCGCGTCGTTAGGGATAAAGCCCTTGGCTACAGAGCGCACCAAGAATCCGGCACGTTGCGCAATCACAATGCCTAGGAGAATCAAGAAAATGCCACCGGCTGTGCTAATCAGCTCTAACGACAATGATTTTTTAAATATTTTCAATTTGAACGCCGCGCTTTGAATTCAAGTCAAAACGCTAGATAATTAAGGTTGATGATGAATAATTTAATGGATTAAGGATAGATATGGAATTTAGCATAAAAAACGGGAATCCTGAAAAACTGCGTACGGATTGTTTGGTAGTGGGGGTGTTTGAAGGGCGTAAATTATCCGACAGTGCAAAGCAGGTGGACGAAGCCGCCAACCAGGCGATTAGCACAGTGCTGAAATCCGGAGATATGGAAGGCAAGCTGGCGTCTACGCTGGTGTTGCATCAAGTACCCAATGTGGTGGCTACCCGTGTGTTGCTAGTGGGCTTGGGTAAAGCGGCAGAGTTTACAGAGCGTCATTATCGCCAAGCGGTACGTGCTGCCGTTAAGGCGTTGCCTAAAGGCGTACAAAATGTGGGTTTCACTTTAACCGAGCTCAGCATTAAAAAATCAGACATTCAAGCCAAAGTGGCGCATTTGGTAGAGACCGTGCAGGACGCGACCTATATAGTGAATGCCATTAAAGAGAAAAAGCCACAAGAGCACGCGTTGGATAAAGTGATTGTGCAGGTAGAGAAAGCGGAAACTACAGCTGCTGAACATGCCGTGAATAATGGTCTGAGCATTGCCAAAGGTGTGCGCCTTGCCAAAGATTTAGGCAATTTGCCACCCAATATTTGTACGCCTACCTATTTGGGTGAACAGGCCAAAAAGTTAGCCAAAGACTATGGCTTTAAGGTAGAGGTGCTGGATAAAGCGCAAATCGAAAAATTGGGCATGGGCTCATTTTTGGGTGTGGCGCAGGGTAGTTTAGAGCCGCCAAAATTAATTGTATTGCAGCATCTCAAAGGTAAAAAGAGCGAGAAGTCAGTGGCGCTAGTGGGCAAAGGCATCACCTTTGATACCGGTGGCATTTCACTCAAGCCAGGTGCGGAGATGGATGAGATGAAATATGACATGTGTGGCGCTGCCAGCGTGTTGGGTACGTTTAAAGCAATTGGCGAGCTGGATTTGCCGTTGAATGTGATCGGTATTATCCCGACTTGCGACAATATGCCGAGCGGCAATGCATTGAAGCCGGGTGATGTGCTCACTAGTATGGCTGGCCTGACCATTGAAGTGTTGAATACCGATGCCGAAGGGCGCCTGATTTTATGTGATGCATTGACCTATGCTGAGCGTTTTGAGCCGAGTGCCGTGGTGGATATTGCTACATTGACTGGCGCTTGTGTGATTGCATTGGGTAACCATGCTAGCGGTTTATTTAGCAACAATGATGGCCTTGCCAAAGAACTATTGGACGCAGGCGAGAAATCGTATGACCGTGCATGGCATATGCCGCTTTGGGATGACTACCAAAGCCAGTTGGACAGTAACTTTGCCGACATGGCAAATATTGGTGGACGTGCCGGCGGTAGCATTACTGCTGCGTGTTTCTTATCACGCTTTGCCAAAAAATACGATTGGGCGCATTTGGATATTGCTGGTACCGCATGGAAATCAGGTAAAGAAAAAGGCGGCACCGGCCGTCCAGTACCTTTGCTGACGACTTTTTTGATGCAACGAGCACACAAAACAAAATAACCGAGCACACAAAATAAATCATATAGGCAGGTAAGTGAATGACGAGTATCGGGTTTTATTTTAATGTGGCGGATAAGCCCTTGCTCGTCAATCAACTGGTGCAAAAAGCGTTACGGCAACACCGTCAAGTCACGTTATTTACGGCCGATGAAGCGACCGCAAATGTGTTAAGTGATCAAGTATGGCAGTTTGAGCCAACGGCTTTTAATGCTAATGTGCTGGCAAACCATGCACTGGCACAAGCCACGCCAGTATTGGTGGAGTGGCAAGCACAGCGGGTGCAGCAAGATGACCTATTAATCAATTTACAACCCATGCAGTTGACGATGTTCAGCCGCTTCAAACATTTATTCGAGTTGGTGGGATTGGATGAGCTGGATAAAGCTGAGGCACGTAAGCGCTTTGCTTTTTACCGTGACCGTGGATACGACATTAAATCAGTTGATATGTTGAAAAAATCCATATAAATTGGGTACATTCAATGAAGTGTGTAAGAAAGTAATGTGTGGATACTCAAGAGATTCCCGTCTTAACGGAAGTGTATAAAACCAAATCGGTCAAATCAGTGCCAGATGTGATTGAGGTCACGCCAGAACTGCGTCAAATGATTGCGAATGAGCTGAGGCCGCTCATTACACAAGAGGTGATTGAGACACTTACCCCTATATTAGAAGCGCGGATTACAGAAACACTTAGCCAGCAATTGTTGGCAACCTTATCAGCACAACTCAACACACAAGCAACGGCAATTACACATCAGGTGTCTGATGATGTGACGGCAGAGGTCACCAGACAAGTGGCCGAGCAGCTGCAGCAAGAAGTGATTTTGCCTATGCAAGCTACGTTATCGTCTAGCTTAAGTGAGCAACAATACGCCAGAGTTGCTTTCGAGCACACGCTCACTGAAAAGCTACAACACGACCATGACGAGTATGCACAAGCCTTGACGACGCAATCGCAAACATTGTTAGCGTCTGCAGAAGATGCGTTAAGCCATAAAGTGACGGAGCTGAGTGAGGCAGAAATTGTGCGTGTTGAAGCAGCCTCACGTGCGCAGATTGTCGCGCTGCAAGAAGAGGCCACGGCTAAGCTGAAAACGCAGATTGCAGATAGCGAAACAGCTTCAGAAGATATTTTTAAATATGCCGTGAATGCCTATTCAGAGCAAACACAAACCCGATTGTTTGAAGAGATTGCTGCGCAACAAGAAAAATTCACGCAAGCGCTTGAGCAGTATGTGCAGCAAGCGCAGTCTGAGATGCAAACGACATTGATGGCTGCTGTACAAACGCATGTAGGCACATTCATGCAAGAAGAGGTTTCACAGCATCGACAAAGCGCCATCAGTGAAATCAATGTGTTTTACAAAGATAAACTGGCTGAGTCGCAAGAAAGTGCCTCACAGCTAGCGCAGACTTTAGGGCAGGAGTTAGTGCAAACGCTATCGACCTATGCCAATACGCTGACTGAGGATGCCAATCAGCATTTGAAAGTTTCTCAAGAAACACTGATTGCCGAGGCATCTGAGCGTATCCGCATACAGGTAGAGCAAGAGCTAAGACACAGTGCTGATACGGTGCGCCAAGATTTTAACCATGCGTTAAATGCAGATTTGCCTGAGATTCAATTGCTATTGTCACAACAGGTAGAGCGCATGCTGGATGTGGAGTTGCCAGTGTTTGAAAAAGCGTTGTTGGTCAAAGCAGAGGAGGAGCTGGTCAGCATGCTGGCGCGCGTCACACTAACCCTGCCAAAACAGGGTTAATTCAAAACGGCCTGCGCACTAGGCCGTTTATAAATCGTTAAGCGTCAACCAGTGCTTTGTAAGCGGCCGCCGAGAGTAATGTGCTGGCTTGCGTGGCATCGCTGGCCTCGAACTTAAAAATCCAATGCGTATATGGCTTGTCGTTCAGATTTTCTGGCGATTGTAGTACGCTTTCATTGATTTCAATGACTTTGCCATCTAATGGCGCATGTAGATCCGAGCCTGTTTTGACGGACTCCACCAAGCCGCAAGGTTTGCCTGCGCTAATCGCTGTGCCTACCTTGGGTGGATCAACAAACACCACATCACCCAGCATGTCTTGCGCATAATCGCTAATACCAGCCAGCCAAGTACCATCGGGTTGTGCTTGTGTCCACATATGTTCGTTGGTGTATAGCAAATGATCAGGAAATTTCATGAATTTATTTTTCAAATGAACGGTCTGATAATTTTGCCATAAAGCAACCTACATAAACATAGCGTTGCTAAAAAACAAAAAACACTCATTACTTAATAATAATTTTACAAATCACATGTAAAGTATTGACAATAAATGAATTTTGATTAAAATTAGACTCAAGTTGATTGACTGTATACGGTGCCGTAATGAAATATTTTCTCAAACATTTAACGTTGCTATACATGGTGGTTGGGCTAGCGCTCACACCGTTACAAGGTGAGGCTGCAAGTAAAAAGCACCGTAAAGCTTCTACAGTCTCTTCTGTAAAGCATAAAGTATCATCCAAATCTTCGCGTGCTAAAGTGCAACGCGTTACCCGCTACAAAGCTTCACGCGTGAATGTGAAGTTACGTAAGTCTTATTCTATTAATCAGGCCTATGCGTATGCGCCTGACAATTACGATGGTATTAGCCCGCTGAATTTAGCTTCAGCCAAAGCATTGGTCATTAATCAGAATACCAATGAAGTGATTTATGCCAAGAATACCAATGCGCCAACACCGATTGCTTCTGTTACCAAACTGATGACGGCAATGGTGGTATTAGATTCTGGTGCTAATTTACTGGAAGAAGTGGCCGTTACCAATGAGGATGTCGATTACTTAAAAGGCACTTCTTCAAGATTGCCTATTGGTACACGCTTGAGTCGCCATGAGTTGATGCACCTTGCCTTGATTGCTTCTGAGAACCGAGCTGCCTCTGCGCTCGCTTCTACTTACCCAGCGGGTCGCGCACAGTTTATTCGTGACATGAACCAGAAAGCCATGAGCTTGGGTATGGTCAATACACATTTTTCTGACTCAACCGGTTTGGATAGCAGTAATGTCTCTACGGCTGAGGACTTAGCGAAAATGGTCAATGCGGCTTACCATTATGATGAGATTCGTAATATCAGTACGATGTCCTCTTACGATGTGAATTTGTCCAGCCGCTTAGCGCACTTTAACAATACCAATAGTTTGGTACGCAATAGTGATTGGGTGATTGGTCTATCTAAAACTGGATTTATCAACGAGGCAGGGCGCTGTTTGGTCATGCAGGCGCAATTGGCAGGTGAGCCGGTGATTATCGTGCTACTGGATTCTTATGGAAAATATTCCAGAATTGGTGATGCAAACCGTGTGAGAAAATGGATTGAGCATAATACCGAGACGAAGCCTACTCAGGCGCAAGATGCCGATGTGGTGCCCGTGACTTTAGGTCAAACAGCCACTATTTCATCCGATATTAATTAGAGAGAGATGCATTGGCGGCGACATTCATTTAAGTATGATTGATTAGAGTAAGCCAGTGGTATCCTCATAATAAGATGCATAAAAAAACACGCTTACTAGCGTGTTTTTTTATGGGTGAAAGTGATGTGCTAGCGAACAGTTAAGCTGCTGCGCCCGGTTTCTTAGTGGAAGATTTCTTAGTCGCGGTTTTCTTAGCACTGACTTTTTTTGCAGTCGCTTTTTTAGCAGCCCCTGCTTTTATGATTGTTGCAGTTTCTGTTTTGGTGGTTTTAGCCGTCGTTGTTTTCTTAGCCGTAGTCTTTTTGGTACCGGTTTTCTTCGCAGGTGTTTCTTTAGCCGCTTTTTCTGTCAGCAGCGCTAATGCTTCTTCCAAGGTTAACTCTTCTGGTGTAACGCTCTTAGGCAGTGTGGCACGTACTTTGGCATGCTGTACATATGGACCATAACGTCCTGCATATACTTCAATACGCCCCTCTCCACTTGGGTGCGGGCCTAAGTCAGCGATAGGTGCAGGGCCAGTGTTGGCTGCTGCAAGTAATGTCACAGCACCGGCTAAATCAATACTAAATACGCTTTCTGATTTTGGAATAGATTTGAATTTGCCATCATGATTCACATACGGGCCAAAGCGACCAATGTTGGCGACAATCTTTTTACCCGTCTCCGGATGTTGTCCTAGATCACGTGGCAATGACAGAAGCATATTAGCAATATCAATATTGACGTTAGCGAGTGGCACCTCTTTAGGAATACTGACGCGTTTTGGTTTTTTCTTTTCACCTTCGACTGCAACGCCCACTTGTAAATAAGGGCCATAAGGACCATTCATTAAGTAAATCTCTTTGCCTGATTCAGCATCCGTACCAATAGTCACAGGATCAGAGCCTGCTTGTGCGGCACCATTCATGCTGCGTTTATAATCACATTTCGGTTCTGCGTTGTAGCCGGTACAGCCAATAAATGTACCAAATCGGCTAAGCTGCTTTTGTAACTGTCTGCCACATTTTGGGCAAAGCTCATCAATTAGCTCATTGCCCGGTCTGTCTACATCGGCTTTGTTGATGATTTGTTGGTTGAATCCTTGCCAGAATTTATCCATGACCGGAATCCAGTCACGATTGCCTTCGGCAATTTCATCCAGCTCATTTTCTAGTTTGGCCGTAAAGTCGTAATCCACATATTGCGTAAAGTGTTCAGTCAAAAACTTGTTCACCACACGACCCACATCGGTGGGCGTAAAGCGTTTTTTATCCAGCAATACATATTCACGGTCTTGTAATGTGCTGATAATACTGGCGTAAGTGGAAGGGCGGCCTATGCCATACTCTTCAAGCGCTTTCACCAAGCTGGCCTCTGAGTAGCGGGGTGGTGGCTCGGTAAAATGTTGATCGCCATAGATTTTTTCGACGTTGAGTACTTCACCAGTTTCAAGATGCGGTAATTTGGCTTCACTTTCTTCTTCAGCGTCATCGGTGCCTTCCATGTACACCGCAATAAAGCCAGGGAACACTAAGGTTTGGCCAGATGCACGGAATAATGTGGCATCGGTACCCACGGATAGGTCTACGCTCACTGCATCATACTTGGCCTGTGTCATTTGGCATGCCAACGTACGTTTCCAAATCATTTCGTACAATTTGAATTGTTCGTCATTCAAGTATTGACGCACGCTAGCTGGGCTGCGGAAGATATCAGTGGGGCGAATCGCCTCATGCGCCTCTTGTGCATTTTTGGCTTTGGTTTTGTACATGATGGGCGACTTTGGCAAATAATCCGCCTCAAAATTCTTCTTCACGTAATCGCGGATTTGCATCACGGCTTCTGCAGCCAAGCTGAAGGAGTCAGTACGCATGTAGGTAATTAAACCCACTGTACCGCTGCCTACATCAATACCTTCATACAATTGCTGGGCAATACGCATGGCACGGCTGGTAGTAAATCCTAGCTTCCTCACTGCCTCTTGTTGCAATGTAGAGGTGGTAAATGGTGCAGCAGGGCTGCGGCTGCGTTGTTTTTTCTCGACACGGCTGACGGTGGTTTTGCCAGCAGAAGCGATGAGTAATTTACCCACAATATCTGCTTGCTGGTCATGATTAATCACGCTGAATTGTTCTATTTTTTCGCCATTAAGTTGAATTAACTTGGCATTAAAACGATGCGCGTGTTTTAACGCATCTAAATGAATAGACCAATATTCTTGCGAGGTAAACGCTTCGATTTCTAGCTCACGTTCCACTATCAAGCGTAATGCTGGGCTTTGCACGCGGCCTGCAGATAATCCACGGCGGATTTTTTTCCATAGCAATGGCGATAAATTAAAACCCACCAAATAATCCAATGCACGGCGTGCTTGTTGCGCATTGACCAAGTTCATGGCGATATCGCGTGGATGATCAATCGCATATTTCACGGCCGTTTGTGTGATCTCGTTAAATTCCACACGTTTGAGCAGCTTGTTCTTGAGTAATTTTTTATCTGCCAATATCTCTGCGATATGCCATGAAATGGCTTCCCCTTCACGGTCCGGGTCGGTTGCCAGGTAGATGCTGTCTGCAACTTTCACCGCTTTGGCAATGGCGTCTACGTGTTTGCTATTTCGGTCGATGATGTCATATTTCATCGCAAATTGTTGTGTAGGATCCACCGCCCCATTTTTTGGAATGAGGTCGCGCACATGGCCATAAGAGGCCAGTACTTCAAAATCGCTGCCTAAGTATTTTTTGAGCGTTTTTGCTTTGGAGGGAGATTCAACAATGAGCAGTTTAGACATTTAAACCTAGGGTGTAAGGGTTGTGGTAGATAATAGCAAGCTAACTGCCGGATAGACAACATCAGGCGGGTATAAAGTCTATAAAAACCAATGAAGCGATAAAAAAATT
Organism: Methylophilaceae bacterium 11; assembly: GCA_000525025.1. Taxonomy (GTDB): domain Bacteria; phylum Pseudomonadota; class Gammaproteobacteria; order Burkholderiales; family Methylophilaceae; genus Methylophilus. Next base: position 313,135 of record JCKJ01000001.1, read on the forward strand.
AATTAAGATTGTATCTTTCTAGCAAATTCAATGCGTTTGCCGTCATCAGTCGCAATGTTCAGCGCAGCGCCTTCGTTGGCAATATCACCAAATAGCGGGTCTTCGTCCTCTGGCTTGGCTTGACTCAGGTTTTTAAAATCATACAAATCAAAATCGGTGAGGTGCGATGGCTCTACATTACCAATCGCACGGAAAATATTGTTGATGCGACCAGGTTGTTCACGCTCCCAAAGGTTAAGCATGTCTTTGACTTTTTGGCGCTGTAGATTTTCTTGGCTGCCACATAAATCACAAGGAATAATTGGGAACTCCATTTGGCGTGCATAGCTCGCAATGTCTTTTTCAGCGCAATAAGCGAGCGGGCGAATCACCATAAACTGGCCGCGGTTAGTCGCAAGTTTAGGCGGCATGGCTTTCATTTTTGCACCAAAAAACATATTTAAGAACAGCGTTTCTACAATGTCATCACGGTGATGGCCTAGCGCAATTTTGGTTGCACCCAGCTGCTGCGCAGTGGTATAGATAATGCCGCGACGTAAGCGCGAGCAAAGGCTGCAGGTGGTTTTGCCCTCGGGAATCTTTTCTTTGACGATAGAGTAAGTGTCCGCTTCTACGATGCGGTACTCAACGCCTAGTTTTTCAAAATACGCAGGCAGAATATCTGCTGGAAACCCAGGTTGTTTCTGATCCAAATTCATGGCAATAAGCTTGAAGTTGATCGGTGCGCGCTCTTGCAGTGCTAGCAGAATCATCAACATGGCGTGACTGTCTTTGCCACCGCTCATACAGACCAGCACGGTGTCGCCTTCCTCAATCATGTTGTAATCGCCAATGGCTTTGCCGGTGGCGCTGATGAGGCTGTTGCGTAACTTAATAAAGTTATTGGAGTGGTTGTCTGGTAAGTGTTTAATCATGTGCGCTAATTATTACTGTAGTTACTCATTATAACGTGCGGAGGCGTTAATAGAGCTTTTGAGGGCTATATTTTACGCTGTTGTGGGTGTTTAAAGCTTAACAAGTGCTTGAATTGCCTCAAATATTTAAAAATTAACAATCATTTACTTTTGATTCTGAATAAGCAAGCGTTTAATGGGCAGTTAAATTGCGTAGTAATGATGGTAGGGGTTGGCAATATTCACTCAACGCACGCCATGGGTTTGTGTGGCGACTTTAAGAATAAAAATATTATGGTGAGTTGGAAGGCGTACTTAACACTAGGCGCATTGGCTACTTTATTGATACCGTTCTCGGCTCAGTTTGGTATGCGCGATACCTTGTATTTTACGATTGTTTTCTATAGCTTACTTTGCGCTGGCTGGGGCGTAAACCATTATCAGCCAAAAGTGCGTAGCCCGTGGATCTATTATGTAGTTGCTATCGCATCACAATGTCTTGGTGCGTTGATTCAAGCCAATAGCGACGCGAGCGGTGCATTTGGGACACACATTTCAATTGCGGATGGCTTTCTCTTGCTAGGTCACCTGTGCATGGTTGTTGCGCTTTGGCAATTTGCCAGCAAACGGCATCGAGAATTTCCAAAGTACGGATGCTTCCAAGGCTGGATTTTGGCCACCAGTTTGATTCTGATCGGTTGGCAGTTTCTATTTTTACCTACCATTGTCCGCTACGGATTTTCGATTGATCGCCCGCAGGTTTTTAGAATGGTGTACCCCACCCTGTCTTATGTGGAAATTGGCATGTTGCTTTGGGTGTGGATCAGCAGTCATGCCAATCAATCAAAAGCATTTATTTTACTGGTCGTGGCGACATTTTTTTTTGCCGCTGGGGAGTCTTTATTTCACGGAACCAGCCATAGTCTGGCTGTGCCCAATGATTTGAATTTAATGCTGTGGTTATTTGCTTATGTCATGTACGGTGCAGTAGCGCTGCACCCGGAAATGAAGCAATTGGCGGTGCCCAAGCGGAGCGAGGAAAGCAGCCATGTCAGCAATGTGCTAAGCCTGTTATTGCTTTTGGTGTTATTGCTCCCGGTCACATTGCTCATTATTTATTTTAAGGCGCTCCATCCGGCCACTATTGGCATATTGGGTGGTTTCTTTTTAGTCATTGTGGTTGGCTGGTATCAGCTGAGCACCTCCATGCAAAACATCATCCATGTGAAACGGCAATTAGAACAACAAAATAGAACGGACTACCTCACGGGTATCCCGAATCGTAACCATATGGAACATGTGGTCGGCGCTAGTCTTTATCAGGCAGGTAAGCGCCATTATGGTGAAAACGGATTGCTGTTGATTGATATTGACGGCTTTAAATCGATTAATAATATTTTTGGATTTGGTATAGGAGATGCGATTCTCAAGCACATTGCAAGGCATCTGTACGCTGAGAGTGTGAAGCGCGAGCACCACTTTGCCAGGGTGGATGGTGATGAATTTACACTGCTGATGCTGAATGTAGACAATAGATGTGCGATTGAGGCGCAGGCGTGGCAGATTCATCGCTTGTTGGATGACCCGATTAACATTGATGGCGTGACGGTGAAGGTGACATGTAGCATTGGTGTGTCGATTCACTATGCACTCAAGCAAGCAAACTTTGCCACCATGCTCAAAGAAAGCGAGCGCGCCTTGGTGTGGGCAAAAGAGAATCAGTCCCAAGTGGAGATTTACGATAAACGTAAAGATATTGTTGAAGATAAAAGCTGGGTGTTAACCGAGTTTCGTCATGCGATTGCTGCGCATCAGCTAGAGGTGTTCTACCAGCCTAAAATTCAGGTTGGTAGCCAAACCGTGATGGGGGTAGAAGCGCTGATTCGCTGGCATCATCCTGAGCGGGGATTGGTCATGCCATGTGTGTTTATGCAGCAAATCGAGGCGACAGACCTCATTCATCATCTGTTTACATTGGTGCTCAATGACACCACCAAGCAATGGCCGGCTTGGCAAGCGCAAGGATTGTGTATCAGCATTGCACTGAACGTGACAGCGAGAGATCTGATTAATTTTGATTTGGTCCATGAAATTAAAACAGCGCTTGAACAAAATCACATGCCCGCAAATTATCTGGAAATTGAAATTACCGAATCGAGTGCGCTTTCTGATCCGGCACGTGTCAAACATGTGTTGTCAGGTTTAATGGCATTGGGGATTAAAATCAGTATTGACGACTACGGCACCGGCTATAGCTCCCTGCTGTATTTGCAGCAGCTTCCATTGCATTGTCTTAAAATTGACCAGCAGTTTGTGCGGGAGATGCGCCATGATCAGGCCAGTGCGGCAATAGTGCGATCTACCCTAGAGTTAGCAAAAAATCTCAATATAGAGGTCATTGCCGAAGGGGTGGATGACGTTTGGGTCTATCAGCAACTCAAAGCATTGGGTTGCTATGGTGTGCAGGGGTTTCTATTTTCGCAAGCAGTAGCCGCTGCAAAGGTACTGGAAGTTGTGCAAGCCATTGAGGCTGCAGAGGTTTAAGCGGATGCAGGGATGTTTACAAGTTTAAACTTCGTCCGCCATCCACAGCCAATACGTGGCCGGTGACAAAAGGCGCATCATAAATTAAAAATTTAACGGCTTTGGCAATGTCGCTAGGGTTGCCAATACGTTTTAATAAAGTCTGAGAGATCACGCGCTGCCGATACACTTCATCAAACTGCGGATTATTTTCGGGCCATTGTACTGGGCCAGGTGCGACTGCATTGACGCGCACCTCTGGGCTCAACTCCAAGGCTAATGATTTGGTTAAGGTCACCAACCCTGCCTTGGCTACGCTGTATACCACATAGCCTTTTTTCGGGCGCTCAATGTGCATGTCGGTAATGTTCACAATGGTGCCACCCTGTTTGCGTAACTCAGGCGCTGCTGCTTGTGCAAGAAACATCGGTGCTTTGAGATTGCTACCAATTAAATCCAACCAGTTTTCCTCATTAATCTGACCGATTTCCGTGGCATAGTAACTGGAGGCATTGTTAATCAGCACATCCAGCCGGCCAAAATGACGGATAGTCTCACTGACTAGGCTGGAAACAATGGCGGCGTTGAGTAAATCGCCCTGAATAATTGCAGCACTGTTTGGGCGCTGTAGATTAAACTCTGCTTGCAGTGCACGTGCCTCGGCCTGGCTTTGATTGTAGTGAATCATTAACAGCGCACCTTGAGCATGCAGCTCGCGGCAAATGGCTGCGCCAACGCGTTTGGCGCCACCGGTAATCAACACCACTTTGCTTGTTAAATCCACTTGGTTTTCTAAATTAGAATGCACGGTTTACTCACTTCTTAATCACTCACATTATAATAGGGAATGGCTTCTCTACCTATTCCGCCCGCGCAGGCGCAAACACAAAGCGAACAACTGCAATCACGCATTCGCAATACGATCCACGCACAGAATGATTGGATAGATTTTGCTACCTTCATGCACATGGCGTTGTATACACCTAACCTAGGATATTACAGCGGCGGCGCTAAGAAGTTCGGCATTGGTGGAGATTTTGTGACTGCACCGGAAATTTCTCCTTTATTTGCGCGTGCACTTGCTAAGCAAGTTGCACAAGTACTGACAGCTACACAGGGCGATGTACTGGAGTTAGGTGCTGGCACTGGTAAATTAGCAGCCGATTTGCTGCTGGCCTTACATGCGCTACAGGTGCTACCTCAGCGGTATTGTATTCTTGAAGTAAGTGACTACTTGCGTGAGTTGCAGCGTAAAAACTTGCAACTCTGGTTGCCAGAAACGCTGTTCAATCGTGTGGCGTGGTTAGATGCCTTACCAAATCAAATACGCGGTATGGTGTTAGGGAATGAAGTGCTAGATGCGATTCCCGTGCATTTGGTAGGTAAGCAAGCTGGCGTCTTAATAGAGCGCGGCGTCAGTTGGCAAGATGATTTAGGTCAGCAAAGTCACTTGGTTTGGCAGGATCAACCATTAACAATGGGCGCGCTATTTGAAACGGTGACCAAGCTGGATTTTCCCGACAATTACATGACTGAAGTAGCGCCAGCCGCAACGGGTTTGATGCTCAGCATCGCTGATCGATTGGAACATGGTGTCATTTGCTGGGTAGACTACGGTTTTGGTGCACGTGAGTACTATCACCCACAACGCAGTACAGGCACATTGATGTGCCACTACCAGCATTATGCGCATAGCGACCCACTGATTTATTTGGGGTTGCAAGACATTACCGCGCACGTTGATTTTACAGCGATAGCCGAAGCGGCTGTCTCGCGGCAGTTGGCTGTCATGGGTTATGTCAATCAAGCCAGTTTTTTAATTAACTGCGGCATATTGGACTTACTTGCCGAAGTTTCTCCCAGTGATATGGCCACTTATGCGCCGATGGTGTCTGCAGTGCAAAAACTGCTCTCGCCTGCAGAAATGGGAGAGTTATTTAAAGTGATGCTGCTAGGTAAGGGTATGCAGATGCCGTTAATAGGTGCCACACAAGGCGATAAAAGGCACATGCTCTAGTATAATGTGCGCCATGACGCAAACACCTAACACCCCCAACACCCCTGAATCCACAGAAGAACAGGCATCGCATCGCCGCATCCGTAGCTTTGTGCTGCGCCAAGGGCGGCTGACCAAAGGTCAGGAGCGTGCGCTGGAAACAGGCTGGCCAGTCTTTGGTATTGATTACACGCCGCAGCCACTGGATTTAGTACAAACGTTTCAACGTGAGCACTCCCCTAAAATTCTAGAGATTGGTTTTGGCATGGGTGAGAGCTCGGCCAAAATTGCACAAACCCTGCCGGAGCGTGATTTTTTGGCCGTAGAGGTGCATACACCTGGCGTGGGGAGTTTGCTTAAACTGATTCAAGAGCAGGCCATTGCTAATATTCGTATCGTGCAACACGATGCAGTTGAAGTGCTACAAAATATGCTGGCTGAGCAAAGCTTGGATGGTGTGCATATCTTTTTTCCAGATCCATGGCATAAAAAGCGCCATCACAAACGCCGCTTAATTCAGGCTGAGTTTGTTAAGTTGCTGTGCAGTAAGCTGAAAGTGGGTGCTTACATTCATGTGGCAACAGACTGGCAAGAGTACGCGGAGTGGGTGTTAGATGTGCTAAACGCAGAGCCGATGTTGAAAAACACGGCGGAAAGTTACGCAGAAAAGCCAAGTTATCGGCCTTTGACCAAATTTGAAAATCGTGGCATTCAATTAGGCCACGGGGTTTGGGATTTGATTTTCAGACGTATCTGAATTGTCTGAAAAAAACCAGTGCCCCAATACTTTTTCAGCTTCTTCCACGCCCTGTTTTTTCAGGCTGGAGAATAATTGCACGGTGATATTGTCCCCCCAGCCTTCTTTGAGCTCTTTACGCACCTTGTTCAAGGTAAGCGTTGCTTCGCTGCGGGATAATTTGTCTGATTTTGTTAATAGCACATGCACGGGCCTTCCGCTTGGGGAAAACCAATCCAACATTTGACGGTCTAGTGGCGTGAGTGGGTGGCGGCTATCCATGACTAGTACTAATCCAGCCAGACTGCTACGCTCACTTAAATAGCGCGATAATACGCTTTGCCAGTGGTTGCGCATGGCTTCTGGTACTTTGGCATAACCATAGCCGGGTAAATCCACCAAATGCTTATCGTTGCCTAGCGTGAAAAAATTAATCAGTTGTGTGCGGCCAGGTTGCTTACTCACAAACGCCAAACGATTGTGGTTGGCCAGTGTGTTTAACGCGCTCGATTTTCCTGCATTAGATCGGCCAGCAAATGCCACCTCTATACCACTTGCAGGAGGTAAGTCGCGTAAGTGATGTGCGGAAATAAAAAAAGCAGCGTTTTGAAAAATAGGCATGATAGATAAGCATTGTTTTAAGGCCGAATGCTATCACGAACAAGGGATTTTTGATAAAATATTCAATTAATTAAAACAGTTATGCTATTCAGAATAATCGAGAAAGTTAGTAATGAAAAATTTATTCAAGTTAGGTTGGGTAATCAGTGGGATGTTAGTGGCAGTGATGGCGGTTGCGGCAGAGAAGGCAGCAGTAAAGCCAGAAGCTAAAGCAGAAGCGGTTCCAGTTGCGGTAGAGAAAAAAACAGCAGATCAAATTGTGCAAAACGTATGTGCGGCATGTCACGCGCCAGACGGTAACAGCGTGATTACGCTGAATCCAAAATTAGCGGGTCAGCATCCGGAATACTTATTTAAGCAGTTAAATAACTTTAAAGAAGGTAGCCGTGCTAACGCGGTCATGTCTGGCATGGTCGCCAATTTATCGCCAGAAGATATGCAAAGTTTGGCGCAATATTTCTCACAGCAGACCATTACATTAGCGAAAGCAAAATCGAATGGTAAGGGTTCCTTGGGTGAGAAGATTTACCGTGGTGGTATTGCCAAAACCAATGTGCCGGCCTGTGCGGCGTGCCATGGTGCCAATGGTGCAGGTTTGCCAAAACAGTTTCCACGTCTAGCCAGTCAGCATGCCGATTACACCTATCAGCAGTTGAAAACTTTCCGTACCGGTGAACGTGCCAATGCACCGATGATGATGGTCATTGCTGCAAAAATGACAGATGCAGAAATGCAGGCAGTTGCCGATTACATACAAGGCTTGCGTTAATCGGCGCAAAATATAAGGTGGCTACGCCACCTTTATTTTTATAAATACTTTTATAAACATTTATTCTGTCTTGTAGTCCAATCCAAACTTCATTCGTTAAATTTCTATCTTGAAACCGCCCAATACTATTCCTTCCAAGCTGTATGAATTGCTAAGTTCTATGCGATTCGCCGTGAGTATGCTCAGTGTGCTGGGCATTGCTTCTATCATCGGTACCGTGCTTAAGCAAAATGAGCCGTATGAAAATTACATCATCAAATTTGGCCAGTTTTGGTTTGAAGCCTTTGAAAAACTAGGTTTATACGATGTCTATCACGCAGCATGGTTTTTGCTGATTCTATTGTTTTTGGTGATTTCCACCAGTCTATGCATTTATCGCAATACACCGCTGATGCTCAAGGAATGGAAAACATACAAAGAACATGCGGCAGAAAAATCATTGCGTGCATTTAGCCATCAAGCCAGTTATTCAGTGCAAGCGCCTGCTGAACAGGTACAAACCAAGCTGGCGGATTATCTGGGCGGGCAAGGCTTTACCTATAAGCTTAAACCGCAAGACAACGGGGATGTGTTGATCGCAGCAAAAGCCGGAACACACCAACGTTTGGGCTATATTTTTACCCATGCCGCCATCGTGATTATTTGTTTTGGCGGGATTTTGGATGGCAACCTGCCGTTCAAAATCCAGGAGATGTTAGGCCATAAAAAGATCGAAGTGCTGGATATCCCGGAAAGCCAAGTGCCGGCAGTCAGTCGCTTGAGTATAAGTAACCCATCCTTTCGCGCAAATATGACGTTGCCGGAAGGCGTGAGTGATGATGTAGCATTTGTGCGTGTACGCGATGGATATTTGGTGCAAGAGTTGCCGTTTCGGGTGGCATTAAAAGACTTTCGTATTGAACACTATGCCACTGGGCAGCCTAAGTCATTTGAGAGTGATATTGTCATTACTGACCCTGAACTCGCAGCGCCATTGGAAAAAACCATTAGCGTCAATCATCCGCTTATCTATAAAGGCATTGCCATCTATCAGTCGGATTTTCAAGATGGAGGATCTGAGCTCAAGTTTAAAGTGTGGGATCTTGCAGCTAATAAGCTGCTGAGCGGGCACATTGATGGTGTGGTAGCTAAAAAAGGCACCTTAGGCACGGGCGACCAAGCGCTAGCCGTGGAGTTTAATGAGTTCCGCAAATTTAATATCATGAACTTATCGCCAGATGGTAAAGGCAAGCCGCGCAACGTAGGTCCCAATACTACTTATAAATTGCGTGATCAAAGCGGGCAGGCACGTGAATATGTCACCTATATGCAGCCGCTAAAGTTGGATGGTAAAACCTATTTTGTATCCGGTATGCGTGAGACAGTACAAGAAGATTTCCGTTATTTGCGCATTCCGGCCGACGAAGATTTCAGCATTGATGGGTTTATGCAGTTGCGTCAAGCCATGCGTGACCCAGCCAAACAGTTGGAGATTGCCAGACATTTAAGTAAGCAATCGCCCACTGCCGACCCTAAGTTGCAACAGCAATTTGAGCAGAGTGTGCAACGTTTGCTTAGCACGTTTGCCAGTGGCGGCTTTACCCAGCTATCCCAAGTGATTGAAAAGGCTGTGCCAGAAGCTGAGCGTCAAAAAGCAGCAGATACTTATTTTAAATTATTGAATGCAAGTGCGTTAGAAGCGTATAACCTTAACCTTGCTGCACAAGGTAAGCCAGCTATGGCATTGAATCCACAGACCTTGGCTTTTTTGCAAGACGCATTGAATGCAATGAATGATTTGTTTTATTACGGTACGCCGTATTACTTTCAGTTGGATGATTTTAAGCATAAAGAAGCCAGTGGTTTGCAGCTGACCAAATCTCCCGGTCAAAAATGGGTGTATTTGGGCTCTGCGCTGCTGGTGTTAGGTATTTTTTCGATGTTTTATATACGTGAACGTCGTGTGTGGTTGCTGATCAAAGCCAATACACAAGAGGTATTATTCGCCATGTCTTCGAATCGTAAAAACTTAGACTTCGATCAGGAATTTGATCGTACCCAACAGCAGTTAGGTCAGTTATTGTCTTAATATAGACAAAAGGAAATATCATGAATACACAGACTTATGATTTTAAACAAAAAGCCATTTGGCAGACCTTGCGCGTACAGGATTGGCTGTATGCGTTGGTGTTGATGGCCGGTGCTGTTTTTGCCTATAGTCGCTACTCGCAGTATATGGATGCCTATGAACTTGGCTTCTTGTTTGGCGCAGCGGCCACGTTTAGCTATTTAGGCTGGCGCTGGAAAGGCCTGGCTAAACTGGTGATAGGCATCGCTGTGTTAAGTCTGTTTGCCATTAATTTGTATCATGGTAGCCAAGCCCGCGCTGGTGAAAGTTTCTTTCTTAAGTACTTAATTTCAAGCCAGTCCGCAGTCATGTGGATGAATGTGTTGTTTATTTTGGCCATGTTGACATACTGGTTTGCATTGTTCAAGCGTAGTGAGTTTATAGGGCGCGTGGCATCTGCGCTCACTTGGGCTGCGGTGCTGTTTGGTTTTGTTGGGCTAATGGTGCGCTGGTACGAGTCTTATCTGATTGCACCTGATGTAGGCCATATTCCTATCAGCAACTTGTATGAAGTCTTTATTTTATTCTGCTTGATTACCGCATTATTGTATTTGCATTACGAATCTAAATTCAATACCAAGCAGTTAGGTGGTTTTGTGTTGCTGATTATCAATGCTGGTGTAGGGTTTATTTTATGGTACAGGTTTGACCGTGGTGCAGATGCCATTCAGCCGTTGGTTCCTGCATTGCAAAGTTATTGGATGAAAATCCATGTGCCGGCTAACTTTATTGGCTATGGGTCGTTCTCTTTGGCCGCTATGGTCGCTGCTGCCTATTTATTGGCAAAACGCGGTATCTTAGCAACGCGTTTGCCAAGCTTGGATGTGCTCGATGATGTGATGTACAAAGCCATTGCAGTGGGCTTTGCTTTTTTCACCATCGCCACTATTTTGGGCGCCATGTGGGCAGCTGAAGCGTGGGGTGGTTATTGGTCTTGGGATCCTAAAGAAACCTGGGCGCTCATTGTGTGGTTAAACTACGCGGCTTGGTTGCATTTGCGTATGGTCAAAGGCCTTCGCGGTCCGGTGTTGGCATGGTGGGCATTAGTCGGTCTCATCGTGACTACCTTTGCGTTCTTAGGCGTCAATATGTTCCTAAGTGGTTTGCATTCGTACGGCGAACTCTAGGGTTGCGATTAACACTAGGGTTTAATGATTCGCGGTAGTGTTATCTGTTGATAATGCTACCGTAAACTTAACCGCACCATTCAGATTGCTGCTTAAACTAAGCGTGTAACCCGCCTGCCTCGCGTCCTGCGCTGCATGGTACAAACCAACCCCTAAGCCATTTTGTGATTGAATGTGCTTTTTAAATAATTCAGCAGCGGTTTGTTGCGGCATGGCTTTACCGGTATCCGTCACTTCAATGCAATACTGGTTAGATGAGAGTTCGGTTACTTCTACTTTGATGAGCGTATTGGGCTCATATTTGGTTTTCTCAATGGCATTCCCCAGCAAGTTATCCAGCACGCTGTCCAGCACCTCTGCATTGATATCGTGCTTGGGTAAATGTGACGCCACAAACTCCACTTGCGGCTGTGTATAGCGCAACCGTAGATTTTTCCACCATGCCGATATTTTCTCTTGCCGCTTTTTCTCTTCACTTGGCGCTTTGAGCTTGTCTAGCGTTGAGGCAATCCGCTGATTGAGCACCGGTAGCTGCTTTTTAATCAGCTTGAGTAAAGCGTCGGTGTCGGACTCATGCGTTTGCTCAGCTGCCGTCACCAAGGTGCCCACCGATTGCAGAATATTTTTAATATCATGCGTCAGGCGCGAGCCTGTCTCATAAAAGGCCTGCATGTAAGTGTTTTGGCGCAAGGTCTCTTCACGGCGTTTGGCTTCGTAGAATTCGCCCATAATTTGCGTGAGTAGCTTCACGTGCACATACAACGCGGGTGACATTTGCCAGCGTGTATGCAGGGTCATGTAAAAGTCTTTAAAGTTAAAGTCAGTAGAGTAATTGGTGTGATGGCCAAGCTTGCCTTGTGTTTCATCTGCCAGCCAAGAAATGCCGGAAACCCATTCCAGTTTCATCATCTCGTTCATGGCGGCCTGGGTAAAGCCGTTGGGTGTGGATTCATGTTCGGCAAGGGTGGCAATATTTTTAACCCATTGTTCAAAGGGCATGCCGATACTTAATAAGTAGCGCGACATCAGCAACTCTACGCCAGAAAATTTGGTGCTGGGGCGCCATAAATAGCTTAAGCCAAATAAAATCACAGACAGGCCGGATATCGTATAAAACATCACTTGTATGTAATTGACGTTTTGCAACGTACCAATCGCATAGCTGCCTAACACAATAATAATCGCCAGCATAAATAGCACAAGCGTGTAGAAAAAGTCGACTACGGGTGTATTGTCAGTTGGCCCTGCGCTATTTTTTATAAACAGAATGGCCACAGGCAATAATGGCATAAAGTAGAAAATGACAAACTCAGCAGCTAATAAATCGTTAGATGCATTCAGTAGTTTTGGCACCACCCAAAGTAAGAGCATAGCGAGTAGATAACTCGCAGCCAAAATATGAATTAGTCGATTCTTTTTAGAATCACCCGAGAAAATCCGGCCGCCCAATAAGCCAAATAATATGGCTAACCAAATGGCGGTAAGCCACCAATTAAAGTATAAAAATCCTAATAGCCCCACTCCAACCAGTGCAATAGAAGCAATGATGGAAAGTTTTTGGCTGCCGCGCCAAATCGGCTGCCAAATGAGAAAGATGCCAAACGATAAAAAGTAAAACATTTGCCGATACACTTCATCTTGGTCAAAAAAGATGAGGAATGCATGCAGCGATAGCAACATCAACGCCATGATACGGTGAGAGTTTTTGAGTAGCTGTTGACTAATATTGCGTTTATTTAGAAAATTCATCATAGTGAAAGTGTTATAAATTAAAGTAACTTACGGTCAACAGTTAAAGTTCGGTGTCATCAAGTCAACACTATTGACGAAATTTCAACAAAGCCTGTCATGAAATCTGCGATTTAAGTCCTAATTTTATGCTTTATTTGGTTTTTTGATTGGCATAAAACTTGCAAGTTACGAACTAACAATAATAATGCTTTAAGTGACATAACTAAAAAAACAAACAATTAGGATACCACAATGAAAAAACAAACAGGGTTTACCTTAATCGAACTGGCGATAGTGCTAGTGATTATAGGTTTGCTACTAGGCGGAGTGCTGAGGGGGCAGGAGCTAATTAATGGTGCGCGTGTTACAAACCTAACACGTGATTTTCAGAATACACAAGTCTATCTTTATACATATCAAGATCGCTTCAGGGCGATTCCAGGCGATGATGCGCAGGCAAATAATCACGTGCCTGGGGGGCAATTAGGTACTAACGGAACATTAGGCAATGCACGTATTGAAGGGCAATGGAACTCTCCCCCCGGCCTGAATGAAGCGTTTCTGTTCTGGCAACATGTGCGATTGGCAAATTTGGCACCAGGCAATCCAGCGCTAGCTGCTACTAATACCAATGGTGGGGCATTGGGTATTCAAAGCTTAGGTGCAGGCTTTACAGAAATTACAACTTTAGTGAATGGATCATTCGCTATTTGCTCAGGTGGAATTTTGGGTAGAGATGCGTTGCAGATTGATACACGGATAGATGATGGGATTCCTGATACAGGCTCTATTCAAGCTTCGGCGGCTCCCGGCCCAGCTAGTACACTTGCTGCAATTAACTTAGCACCAGCTGCACAATATACGGTGTGTATGGCCATTTGAGCAGTATGAAATGATTTTGATAAAACCCGCGTAAGCGGGTTTTTTGTTTTCCGAACCTATTTATATTTTTGCGTGTGAGTCATTTTGATTTAGAATAAGTCAAATTCAAATTAACGCACAAATGACTCCCAATATCGTCGAAATAGATAATCTTTCCTTTGGTTACAAAGGACGCATGTTGCATCAAGGCATCAATATGGTGTTCCCGCGTGGTAAGGTTACTGCCATTATGGGCGGTAGTGGCAGTGGTAAAACTACGCTACTGCGCCTAATCGGCGGGCAAATCAAACCTACTAAGGGGCAGGTGCGTGTGGATGGTGATGTAGTACATCAGCAGGATCGCACCGGTATTTATCGTATACGCCGTAAAATGGGCATGCTGTTTCAACAAGGTGCTTTATTCACAGATCTGTCTGTGTTTGAAAACGTTGCTTTTCCCATGCGTGAACATACCGATTTACCGGAAAGCATGATTCGCGATTTGGTGTTGATGAAACTGAATGCCGTAGGTTTGCGTGGCGCGCATCAACTGATGCCTACTGAATTGTCGGGGGGAATGGCTAGACGCGTGGCATTAGCACGGGCGATTGCATTAGATCCCAGTATTATTATGTATGATGAGCCATTTGCCGGCTTAGACCCTATTTCAATGGGGGTGATTTGCCATTTGATTCGTACACTGAACGATGCGCTTGGAGCAACCTCTATCATTGTCACGCACGATGTTGAAGAAACCTTCCGTTTTGCTGACTATATTTATTTTGTGGCCAATGGCGTGGTAGCGGCAGAGGGTACGCCGGATGAACTCAGAAACTCTAACTTGCCGTTTGTACATCAATTTGTGTATGGCGAGAAAGATGGTCCGGTGCCATTTCATTACGCAGCAGATGATTACGCACGCTCTCTATTGGAACACAAAGCATGATTAAATCAGGATTGTTGATCGGTTTAATCCGGGTGTTCAGAAACATAGGCCACAGATTTGTAGATGGTATTTGGCGTTTAGGCGCTGGTATGCGTTTGTTTTGGCTGACGCTAACATCATCTGGTGAAAGCTTTAGACGTTTTCACCTGACTATTCGTGAAATTTATTTCACTGGGGTGATGTCGCTCATTATTATTCTTGTTTCGGCTTTTTTTGTTGGTATGGTGCTTGGTTTACAGGGCTATCATACTTTACAAAGATACGGCTCATCCGAGGCAATTGGTGTGTTGGTAGCATTGGCGCTGGTGCGCGAATTAGGCCCGGTAGTGACGGCTTTATTGTTTGCTGGCCGTGCCGGTACTGCTATTACTGCTGAAATTGGGTTAATGAAAGCTACAGAGCAGCTTTCAGCCATGGAGATGATGGCAGTGAACCCGATTGCGCGTGTGATTGCGCCGCGTTTCTGGGCTGGCGTAATCGCTATGCCAATCTTAGCCACTTTGTTTTCTATGGTCGGTGTTTTGGGCGGCTATCTAGTGGCTGTGCCTGTCATTGGCGTAGATGCAGGTGCATTTTGGTCGCAAATGCAGGCCAATGTGGATTGGCAACATGATATTTTGAATGGGGTAATTAAAAGCATGGTGTTTGGCGTAGCCTGCACCATGATCGCCTTATTTGAAGGATATGATGCACCCCCCACTGCGGAAGGTGTGAGTCACGCCACAACAAGAACAGTAGTGACCTCTTCACTCGCAATATTGGGTCTGGATTTTATATTAACCTCATTTATGATCAACGTATAAGCAAGCAGGAGCAGCAATGGATAGAACAACAATTGATTTATGGGTGGGTGTGTTTGTAGCGTTAGGTGTTGCCGCGTTGCTTGGTTTGGCCATGAAAGTGGGCAACCTAACCACTGCTAATATTGGTGAAACCTATACGGTAACTGCCAACTTTGAAAATATTGGCGGCTTAAAGCCAAGAGCCCCGGTGAAAAGTGCGGGCGTGGTGGTGGGGCGCGTAGCGGGGATTACTTTTGATTCTGCAACTTATGAGGCGGTCGTGAGTCTGAACATCGACAAACGATATGCTTTTCCTAAAGATACCTTTGCAAATATTTACACTGCAGGCTTGTTGGGCGAACAATATGTGGGGCTCGAAGCAGGTGGAGATGACGTACAATTAGCCAATGGCGACAAGATTACACAAACGCAAGATGCCGTTGTGTTGGAAAAAATGATTAGCCAGTTCTTGTATAACAAAGCTTCTGAATCGACAGACGACAAATCAAAGGCGTCTTCCGAATCAACCAAATCGGAAGAAGATACGTTAGGTGCAAGTCCATTGGATAAGATTGGCAAGTCTTCTGCAGATAAAGCCGAAAAATAATAAATTTACAGCATCAATGAAAAGGAATTAAACAGCATGAAACAATTAATAGCAGCATTTGGCCTGTTACTGGCCAGTAGCTTAGCAATTGCGGGCGAAGGCCCTGATGAGTTGGTAAAAAGAACTGCAGATGATGTACTTGCGGTAGTAAAGTCCGACAAAGACATTCAAGCAGGTAACCAAGACAAGATTTTCAAATTGGCGGAAGAGAAAATTCTGCCTAACTTCAACTTTGAAAAAGTATCACGTTTGGTATTGGGTAAAAACTGGACCAAAGCGACGCCAGAGCAGCAAGCTGCGTTTCAAAATGAGTTTAAAACCTTATTGTTACGTACTTATGCAACAGCGCTTTCTAAATACAAAAATCAGGTGATTGAGTACAAGCCTTTGCGTTTACCTGAGGGTTCAACTTCTGCAACAGTGAAGACATCCATCGTGCAGCAAGGCGGTCAGCCGATTGCTGTAGATTATGCGCTGGAAAAGAAAGCAGACGACTGGAAAGTGTATGACATTGTGATTGAAGGCGTGAGCTTGGTCACTAACTATCGTAGCCAGTTTGCACAAGAAATCCGTCAAAATGGTTTGGATAGTTTAATTAAAAAGTTGGCCGAGAAAAATGGTGCGTCAGCTGCAAAATCAAGTTAAATGCATTCACTTGATTTGTCGCGCTTAAATTACATGTTTTGGGAGTGCGTGTTTTGATAGACATCACACAAGAAGCCAATCGCTGGCAATTGTCTGGCGATTTGGTGATTCAGAATATCAGCCAGGTATTGGATGCCAGCAGAGCGCTTACCTTAACGGATGCTACAGCGTTGGATTTTGCCAAAGTGACCGATGTGGATACTTCGGCCATCAGCTTGATTCTAGAGTTGAAGCGCCGTGCCAGTGCTGAACATGTAGCGTTGTCATTGGTCAATGTGCCAGCAAATTTGGTGAGCTTAATGCAACTGTATGGTGTAGATGATTTTGTATTGCCAAATTAATTGTAACTGAGTAGTTGTTTTGGGTGACCCCAGTCCTTATTTAAAGGGTTGGGGTTTAGTTTTTTTATCTATGCTTTAACTTTATTAACACCTAAACGGATGAACGTTTGTTTTGAAAACACCAGCAATACAAATACATGATGTACATAAGCAATTTGGGCAACTCAATGCGCTGAATGGCATTGACTTAAGCATTGAGCAGGGCGAGTTTTTTGCACTGCTAGGCCCCAATGGCGCAGGCAAATCTACGCTGATTAATATTATGGCAGGTCTGCTTAGGCCTACTATAGGTCACGTAAGTATTATGGGGCACGATGTTATAGCCGATTATCAACAGGCGCGCATGGCTTTGGGCGTGGTGCCACAGGAGTTGGTGTTCGATCCCTTTTTTAATGTGCGAGAAATGTTGCGATTTCAAGCGGGTTATTTCGGCCACGGTCCTGAAAATGATGCCTGGGTGGATCAGGTGATTGAAGGGCTCGGCCTGACCGATAAAGCACACACCAATATGCGTAAACTATCAGGCGGGATGAAGCGGCGCGCACTGATTGCGCAAGCGCTTGCGCATCGTCCCCCAGTAATTGTGCTAGATGAGCCGACCGCGGGTGTGGATGTGGAGTTGCGTCAAATGTTGTGGGGCTTTATCAAGCAACTCAATCGCGAAGGGCACACCATTATTCTCACCACGCATTATTTGGAAGAAGCGGAAACCTTGTGTGAGCGCGTGGCGATGATGAAACAAGGCAAAATAGTCGCGTTGGATACTACCGCTAATCTACTGAAATCACACGCAGGTAAAAATCTGCGCTTGACGCTCAAAGGCGCACATTTGCCGCCAGCTTTATTGCCTATGCTTAAACACGGCGAGCTTGGCGTGTTTACACTCGCGTTATCAGATTTGACGCAAGTGGAATTTGCCTTGGCGGAGTTACGAAAAGCCAATGTTGACATCGAAGATATGCAATTGATAGAAGCGGACTTGGAAGATGTGTTTATGTCGCTGGTGGGAGGGGTATGAAACTGATTGATGCAAATATCCCATCTGCTTGGCGCGGCCCTTACACTTTGTTTAAAAAGGAGCTGCTGCGTTTTTGGCGTGTTGCCTTCCAAACTGTCGCTTCTCCGGTACTCACGGCGCTGCTGTATTTGCTGATTTTTTCTCACGTGCTGGCTGATCATGTGCAAGTGTACAAAGGCGTGCCTTATACCGCATTTTTGGTACCGGGCTTGATTATGATGTCGCTATTGCAGAACTCGTTTGCCAATAGCTCATCTAGCCTTATCCAATCTAAAGTAATGGGCAATGTGGTGTTTATTCTGCTCACGCCACTGACCTATCTGCAGTTTTTTTCGGCATTTCTAGCAGCATCTATTATTCGCGGCCTGTTTGTAGGTTTAAGTATTTATCTGGTGTCCATCTGGTTTGTGGATGTACCACTGGTGCATCCGATGTGGATATTCGTATTTGCCTTATTGGGCAGCGCCTTGCTGGGTACCTTTGGCATTATTGCCGGCATTTGGGCGGATAAGTTTGATCAAATGGCGGCGTTTCAGAACTTTGTCATCATGCCGCTTACTTTTCTGTCGGGCGTGTTTTATTCGATTCACTCTTTGCCGCCATTTTGGCAGGTCGTATCAAAATTCAATCCATTCTTTTACATGATTGACGGATTCCGCTATGGTTTTTTCGGTCAAGGTGATGTGTCACCATGGATTAGCCTAGTCGTGGTCATGGCATTTTTAATCGCATTAGCATGGGCATGCCTAAAAATGTTAAAATCAGGCTATAAATTGCGCGGCTAATACGTCGCCAAATGTAAATAAATTGAAGAGGTTAACGCGTGTTAAGTGCACAGCAATTAGAAAGTTATATACAGCAAGGCTTGTCCTGTGAGTTTATCCGCGTGCTGGGCGATGATGGCACCCATTTTGAGGCGGTGATTGTCAGTGCCGCGTTTGAAGGTAAACGCATGGTGCAACAACATCAGTTAGTTTATCAAGCCTTGGGCGATCGCATGCGTGCTGAAATTCATGCGTTATCCATGCAAACCTATACCCCACAACAGTGGCAACAATTAAACGCAACCGCATAAAAGCGATTGCGTAATATCAGATTCAGTTCGGAGAGTAAGTAAAAATGGATACACAAGCAAAAATCAAAGAAACCGTTACCACCAATGATGTGGTGCTATATATGAAAGGGAGCCCAAAGTTCCCACAATGTGGCTTTTCTAATTTGGCCACGCAGATTCTAGATGCATGCGGTGCACAATATACTGCGGTGGATGTGTTACAGGATCAGGAAATTCGCGAAGGCATTAAGCAATATGCTAATTGGCCAACAATCCCACAGTTGTACGTGAAAGGTGAGTTTATCGGCGGTGCTGATATTATGCGTGCCATGTACGAGAGCGGTGAATTGCAAACCTTGCTCGGCGGCACACAAAGCTAAATATCGGAACGGATAAAACATTTTGGATAAACTCATTATTGAAGGCGGTGCCACATTAAACGGCGAGATCGTCATCTCCGGTGCTAAAAATGCAGCATTGCCTATTTTGTGTGCTGCTTTGTTGGCAGAAACACCACTGCACTTAACCAGTGTGGCTGCACTGAAAGATATTGATACCACGCTTAAATTGCTCGATACCATGGGCGTAAAAGTGACGCGCAATGCAGATAAAGTGAGTTTGGATGCAAGTGATGTGACCTCGTTTGAGGCGACCTATGAAATGGTGAAAACCATGCGTGCTTCTATTTTGGTGTTAGGTCCTTTGTTAGCGCGTTTTGGCAGTGCACGTGTGTCTTTGCCAGGCGGCTGCGCCATCGGGTCGCGTCCGGTAGATTTGCATATTAAAGGATTGCAGGCCATGGGTGCCGCGATTCATATTACGCATGGCTATATTCAAGCCAGTACGTTGCATCTGCCTAACCGCAGGTTGCAAGGTGCCAAATACTATATGGATCTGGTCACGGTGACTGGTACAGAGAACTTGATGATGGCGGCGGCGTTGGCACAAGGCACGACCGTGCTAGAGAACGCTGCTAAAGAGCCGGAAGTTGTGGATTTGGCCGAATGCCTAAATAAAATGGGCGCCAAGATCAAAGGTGCGGGTACCGACACGATTACCATTGAAGGTGTCGAGCGATTAACCGGTGCAACCCATAATATTGTCTGTGATCGTATTGAGGCGGGCACTTATATGGTGGCTGCTGCCATGACGGGTGGCGATGTGACTTTGCGTAATGCACGCCCTGACTTACTGGAAGCAGTGATTGAAAAATTGCGCGAAGCAGGGGTAACCGTGACTCAGACGGCTGACAGCATTACGGTCAAAGGTAACGGTAAACTCAAGGCAGTCAATATTCGTACAGCGCCGCATCCAGCCTTCCCAACCGATATGCAGGCGCAATTTATGGCCATGAATACTATTGCAGAAGGCGTGTCGACGGTGGTGGAAACTATCTTTGAAAATCGTTTTATGCATGTGCAAGAGTTGCAACGCATGGGCGCAGATATTAATGTAGAAGGCAATACCGCACTGGTCAAAGGCATTCCACAACTAGAAGGCGCGAATGTGATGGCCACTGACTTGCGCGCCTCTGCTGGTTTGGTATTGGCTGGCTTAGTGGCGGATGGTGAAACGGTGATTGACCGTATTTACCATTTAGACCGTGGCTACGAATTCCTAGAAGAAAAATTAACTAAACTTGGCGCCAAAGTGCGTCGTTCACACTGATATGATTACCATCGCCTTAAGTAAAGGTCGCATTTTTGAAGAAACCACGCCACTGCTAGCAGCGGCGGGTATCCATGCATTGGAAAATCCGGAATCTTCGCGCAAACTGATTTTACCTACCAACCGTGACGATGTACGCCTGATTATTGTGCGTGCTACCGATGTCCCTACCTATGTGCAATATGGCGCAGCCGATATTGGCATTGCCGGTAAAGATGTACTGGATGAGCATGGTGGCGAAGGTTTGTATCAACCGTTGGATTTAAATATTGCCAAATGCAAGATGATGGTTGCGGTGAGAGAGGGCTTTGATTACGAGGCCAGTATCCGTCAAGGCGCACGCCTAAAGGTGGTGACCAAGTATGTGAAAACCGCACGCGAGCACTTTGCAGCCAAAGGCATGCATGTCGATTTGATTAAGTTGTACGGCTCGATGGAATTGGGCCCCTTGGTAGGGTTGGCTGACGCGATTGTAGATTTGGTGAGTACCGGTGGTACTTTACGTGCCAATCATCTACAAGCAGTAGAGGAGATTGGCGCAATCAGCTCACGCTTGGTTGTCAATCAGGCTTCACTTAAGCTCAATCGCGCACAATTGCAGCCGATTATCGATAGCTTTGCACAAGCTATCCAGTAGATTTCGAAAGTAAATAAGCATGAACATCAGACGTTTATCGACCTTAGACACCTCTTTTGACCAAGACTTAAAAGCCTTGCTGGCGTTTGAAACCGCACAAGACGACAGTGTGGATACAGTCGTAGCCAATATCCTAAAGGATGTAAAAGCACGCGGCGATGCTGCGGTATTGGAATATACCAATCGCTTTGATAAAACCAATGCTCAAAGCATGGCTGAATTAGAGCTATCCCAAGCTGAATTAATTGTAGCGTTAGAAGGTTTGCCCGCAGCGCAGCGCGAAGCTTTGCAAGCAGCTGCAGACCGTGTACGTAGCTATCATGAGAAGCAAGTGATGCAATCATGGAACTACACAGAAGCCGATGGTACGCTGTTGGGTCAGCAAGTGACTGCATTAGACCGGGTGGGCTTGTACGTGCCCGGTGGTAAAGCGGCATACCCCTCTAGTGTATTGATGAATGCCATCCCTGCCAAAGTGGCGGGCGTAAAAGAGCTCATCATGGTGGTGCCAACGCCTAACGGTGAAAAGAATGCGTTGGTACTAGC
This sequence comes from Methylophilaceae bacterium 11, assembly GCA_000525025.1. Lineage (GTDB taxonomy): Bacteria > Pseudomonadota > Gammaproteobacteria > Burkholderiales > Methylophilaceae > Methylophilus. The sequence continues at coordinate 334,743 of JCKJ01000001.1, forward strand.
AGCGGCAGCTATTGCTGGGGTAGACCGTGTATTCTGTATCGGCGGTGCGCAGGCGGTAGGTGCGTTGGCGTATGGTACAGAAACAGTACCGCAAGTCGATAAAATCACAGGGCCTGGCAATGCCTATGTGGCCGCTGCAAAACGTCGTGTGTTCGGCGTGGTGGGGATTGATATGGTGGCGGGACCGTCTGAGATTTTAGTCATCTGTGATGGCAAGACTAATCCGGATTGGATTGCGATGGACTTGTTTAGTCAGGCTGAGCATGACGAATTGGCGCAATCCATATTGCTATCACCAGATGCAGACTTTCTGGATGCGGTAGCAGTGAGCATTGAAAAACAATTGAAAGAGATGCCGCGCCAAGACATCATCCGCACTTCTTTGGAGAATCGCGGTGCACTGATTTTAGTGAAAAGTTTGGAAGAAGCGGCAGACATCAGTAACTACATTGCACCTGAGCATTTGGAGTTGTCTGTGGAGGAGCCATATGCTTTTAGCCAAAAAATTAAACACGCCGGTGCTATCTTTATGGGACGTGATACCTGTGAAGCGCTTGGCGATTACTGCGCTGGGCCTAATCACGTGTTGCCTACTTCGCGCACGGCACGCTTTAGCTCACCGTTGGGTGTATATGATTTCCAAAAGCGCTCAAGCTTGATTATGGTGTCATCCGCTGGCGCGCAAACGCTAGGTAAAATTGCCTCTACACTGGCATATGGTGAGGGCTTGCAAGCGCATGCCCGTTCTGCTGAATATCGTTTGAAGTGAGTTGTGTGTAATGAGTAAGTATTGGAGCCCAATCGTACACCAGCTGACACCTTATGTGCCAGGCGAGCAGCCTAAACTCACTAACTTAGTCAAACTGAATACCAATGAAAACCCTTATGGTCCAAGTCCTAAGGTGATTGCTGCATTGCAGGCAGAGGCGGCAGAGACGCTGCGCTTGTATCCGGATCCAAATTCTGACCGGTTAAAAACCGCGATTGCCGAATATCATGGACTGCAAAACAATCAAGTGTTTGTGGGCAATGGTTCGGATGAAGTGCTCGCACACGCTTTTCATGCGCTGTTTCAGCATGAGCAACCTCTATTATTCCCAGATATTACTTATAGCTTTTACCCGGTGTATTGTGGCCTGTATGGTATTGAATATGCGCCAATTGCGCTGAATGAGCGCTTTGAAATCAACATCGACGACTATTTGCGGCCTAATGGTGGCATCATTTTCCCTAACCCGAATGCACCTACTGGCATCCCGCTCGCATTGTCAGAAATAGAGCGCTTACTTAAAGCGAATCAACATTCGGTGGTGGTGGTAGACGAGGCCTATGTCGACTTTGGTACAGAGTCTGCGGTACAGTTGATTCAGCAATATCCTAATTTGCTGGTAACACACACGCTTTCTAAAGCGCGCTCGCTTGCAGGTCTGCGGGTAGGTTACGCACTTGGCCATCCGGATTTGATTGAGGCGTTGGTTCGAGTGAAAGATAGCTTTAACTCCTACCCGATAGACCGTTTTGCCGAAGCCGGTGCCGTAGCGGCGATGCAAGATCATGCCTATTTTAACCAAGCTTGCGCGCAGGTCGTGGCTACACGCACCCATTTAATTAAAGAGCTGCAAGCCTTGGGGTTTGAAGTGCTACCATCGGGCGCTAATTTTATTTTTGCTCAACATCCTGCGCACGCAGGTGATGCACTCACCGCCAAGCTGCGAGAGCAAAATATCATTGTGCGGCACTTCAAAAAACCATCACGTATTGCACCATATTTACGGATTACCATCGGCACCGATGCGCAATCAGAGTATCTAGTGAATGCATTAAAATCAATTGTTTAGTCAAACTGGTCCAGTAAACCGGGCTTTTGCCTTCTATTTGTAACAAAATCTTAATTTGACGTGACTAAATTGTTGAAAAAACACATCAATTGCGGTTATGATGCGAGAATGTACAAAACGTGCAAATGGTATTTTGTAAAATTTAATTCTACATACTACAAAATATTAAATTTTTAATCGAATATTGAGCGAGTTCGGAGGAAGAAGCATCATGGCACAAACCCAAATGGCATTAGATTCACTAGATTTTGACGCAACAGTTGCATTAGCGGCTAAAGTTGCTCCACATGTGGACATTTTAGAAATCGGTACACCTTGCATTAAGCATAACGGTATTGAATTACTTAAGACTTTACGCGCTAAATTCCCAAACAACAAAATCTTAGTTGACTTGAAAACAATGGATGCTGGTTTTTATGAGGCTGAGCCTTTTTACAAAGCTGGTGCAGACATCGTGACAGTATTGGGTACAGCAGATATCGGTACAATCAAAGGCGTAATCGACGTTGCTAACAAATACGGCAAACAAGCACAAGTTGACTTAATCAACGTTGCTGACAAAAAAGCCCGTACATTAGAAGTTGCTAAATTAGGCGCACACATCATTGGCGTACATACTGGTTTAGACCAACAAGCTGCAGGTCAAACACCATTTGCTGACTTAGCATTAATCACTGGTTTGAAAACAGGCGCTAAAGTATCTGTTGCAGGTGGTGTAAAAGCCGCAACTGTAAAACAAGTGGTAGATGCAGGTGCAGATATCGTAGTAGCAGGCGCAGCGATTTACGGTGCAGCAGATCCAGCAGCTTCAGCAAAAGAAATTACTGGTTTAGCACACGGTGCTAGCGCATCAGCAGGTGGTTTTAAATGGTTGCCTTGGGCAATCGCAATCGGTGCAGCATTGTTAGTGTTGTCTTTATTGAACAATAAAGCACCAGAAGAAGCAGCGGCAGAAGCGCCAGCAGCAACTGAGCAAGCGGTAGAAGCAGCTCCAGCTGAAGCGGCACCTGCAGAAGCAGCACCAGCCGAGGCTGCGCCAGCAGCTGAAGCGGCTCCGGCAGAGGCAGCACCTGCAGAAGCAGCAGCACAATAATCGATTATTCGATTGAAAAGCCGACCGGTGGTCGGCTTTTTTATTTGCATTTTGCCAGCGTAGCGCTGTTTAGGTTAAAATGCTGTTAAATGATTGATTATCATAATTTTAGTTTGTAATTTTTTATAAAGATGACATGGCTATGCGTCAAGCAGAAATATCCCGCAATACCTTAGAGACACAAATCACGGTTTCCATTAATCTCGATGGGTCGGGCGTTTCGCAATTTAATACTGGTTTAGGCTTTTTAGATCACATGCTGGACCAGATTGCGCGTCACGGCATGATGGATATTCAAGTGCAGGCGAAAGGTGATTTGCATATTGATGCGCATCACACGGTAGAAGACATTGGCATCACATTGGGCCAAGCTTTCTTAAAGGCATTGGGAGACAAGAAAGGCATTAACCGCTATGGTCATGCCTATGTGCCATTGGATGAAGCATTGAGTCGCGTAGTGTTGGATTTGTCAGGCCGTCCCGGCTTGGAATTTAGCTGTGAATTTACGCGCGCCGCCATTGGTGAGTTTGATGTGGATCTGATCCATGAGTTCTTCCAGGGCTTTGTCAATCACGCACTGGTCACCTTGCATATTGACAATCTCAAGGGGCATAACTCGCACCACCAAGCGGAGACGATTTTTAAGGCGTTTGGCCGTGCTTTGCGCATGGCAGTGACGCATGACCCACGTATGGCAGGCATTATGCCATCCACCAAAGGCAGCTTATAACACTTGTTGCTACTGAAATGAAAAATATCGATATCGCCGTAGTGGACTACGGCATGGGCAATCTGCGTTCGGTGTCTAAAGCACTGGAACATGTAGCACCTGATTTGAATGTGGTCGTCACCAGTGACCCACAGCAGATTCACCAAGCGAATCGCGTCGTATTTCCGGGACAAGGGGCGATGCCTGATTGTATCCGTGAGTTGGACTCGCGTGGCTTAAGGCAGGCTGTGATTGAAGCGACGCAACAGAAACCATTTTTAGGTATTTGTATCGGCCTGCAAATGTTGTTTGAGCGCTCAGAAGAAGGAAACGCAGCAGGGTTGGGTGTGTTTGCGGGGCAAGTGAAACGTTTTGCCGCAGTAGATATGCATGATACAGAAGGCCGCAAGCTGAAAGTCCCGCACATGGGATGGAATCAGGTGCAACAACCAAATCAGCACCCTTTATGGCAAGATATCGCAGACAATGAGCGCTTTTATTACGTGCATAGCTACTATGTATGCCCAGATGAATCTGGGTTGGTCACGGGTATCACGGACTACCCTAAGCCATTTACCTGTGCCATTGCCAAAGATAATTTGTTTGCAGTACAGTTTCACCCTGAAAAAAGTGCAAAAGCGGGGTTACAATTATTACGTAATTTCGTACACTGGAACCCTTAACCGTTTACGCTTGTTTTATTGATTTTTCTAACGCCTATTTATCACTACCATGCTTATCATTCCCGCAATCGATCTCAAAGACGGCCACTGTGTTCGTTTAAAACAAGGTTTAATGGAGGAGTCCACAGTCTTTTCTGAGGACCCCGGCGCTATGGCGCGACACTGGGTGGATCAAGGTGGAAAACGCCTGCACTTGGTGGATTTAAACGGTGCCTTTGCAGGTAAGCCGGTGAACGAAGGGGCGATTAAGTCCATCGTCAGTGCAGTGGGCGGTGACATTCCTATCCAGTTGGGTGGCGGTATTCGCGATTTAGATACGATTGAGCGCTATTTGGATGATGGCATTAGTTACGTCATTATCGGTACTGCGGCTGTCAAAAATCCTGGCTTTTTGCACGAAGCCTGCTATGCATTCCCCGGCCAAATTATGGTAGGGCTAGATGCAAAAGATGGCAAAGTTGCTGTGGATGGTTGGTCCAAGCTCACTGGGCACGATGTGATTGATTTAGCCAAGAAGTTTGAAGATTATGGCGTTGAAAGTATTGTCTATACCGATATTGGACGCGATGGCATGTTGACGGGCGTCAATATCGAAGCGACTGTCGCATTGGCGCAGGCCCTGACGATTCCGGTGATTGCCAGCGGCGGCGTGACCAATTTGGATGATGTGCGCAAATTATGCGCCGTGGCTAAAGAAGGCATCATTGGTACCATCACTGGCCGCGCCATTTACGAAGGCACTTTGAACTTTGCAGCAGCACAAGCCTTAGCGGACGAGCTGAGCGCCTAATGGGATTAGCCAAGCGCATTATTCCTTGTTTAGATGTCACCAATGGTCGTGTGGTCAAGGGCGTTAACTTTCTAGAGCTACGTGATGCAGGTGACCCGGTTGAGATTGCACAGCGCTATAACGATCAAGGTGCGGATGAGCTTACCTTTTTGGATATCACTGCGAGTTCTGATGATCGTGATTTGATTTTACATATCATTGAAGAAGTTGCTTCCCAAGTGTTTATTCCACTTACGGTAGGTGGTGGTGTGCGGCAGGTGGAGGATGTACGTCGTTTATTGAATGCTGGTGCAGACAAGGTCAGTATTAACACGACTGCAGTATTGAATCCCCAAGTGGTTCAGGATGCCGCCAGCCGCTTTGGCTCGCAATGTATCGTGGTCGCCATTGATGCGAAAAAGGTAGATAATCAACCGTTCGAGTGGGAAGTATTTACCCATGGCGGGCGTAAGGCAACAGGCTTGGATGCGGTGAAGTGGGCACAGCATATGGTGAGTTTGGGTGCGGGTGAGTTGCTGGTGACCAGCATGGACCGCGATGGCACCAAGATAGGATTTAACAACCCACTGAACCGCGCTATTTCGGATGCGGTGGATGTGCCACTCATTGCATCAGGCGGTGTGGGTAACTTACAACATTTGGTCGACGGGGTGACGCTTGGTGGCGCCGATGCCGTGCTTGCCGCCAGTATTTTTCACTATGGTGAATACACCGTACAACAAGCAAAAACCTATATGCAGCAACATGGTCTTGAGGTGCGATAATGGCTTGGCTGGATGAAGTGAATTGGGATGACAATGGCTTAGTGCCTGTAATTGCACAAGAACATGACACGGGTAAGGTGTTGATGTTCGCTTGGATGAATCGCGAAGCACTAAGACTCACAGAAGAGACGCAGCAAGCGGTCTATTGGTCACGTTCTCGTCAAAAATTGTGGCATAAAGGTGAAGAGTCCGGCCATATACAAAAAATTCATGAAATTCGATTAGACTGTGATGAAGATGTCATTCTGATACGCGTTGAGCAAGTGGGGGGTATTGCTTGTCATACGGGTCGTCATAATTGTTTTTTCAAAAAACTAGATAATCAAACTTGGTTGATTGACCAAGCGGTGAAAAAAGACCCCAATGAGATTTATCATGAGTGATGTCTTGAGTCGATTAGCAGAGTTGTTGGAGCAGCGTAAATCTGCAGATCCAACCACGTCCTACGTAGCCAAGCTGTATACCAAAGGTTTGGACAGCATTCTCAAAAAGATTGGTGAGGAAGCGACTGAGACTGTCATCGCCGCCAAAGATGGACAGCGTGAAGCGATTGTGTACGAAACGGCAGACCTCTGGTTTCATACATTGGTAATGCTGGCGCATCACAATATTCAGCCGCAAGAAATTCTAGATGAGTTGGCGCGCAGAGAAGGGTTGTCCGGCATTGATGAAAAGAATGCCAGACCTAAAGACTAGGTGGTCAAAGATTAAATGTGATTGGTTGTGACTTAACCACAATTGTTTGGCAGTAACGGGGTGTAGGACATGGATGAAGATTGCATTTTTTGTAAAATATTGGCGGGTAGTATCCCATCAAAAAAAATCTATGAAGATGAAGGTGTAATTGCGTTTTTTGATATCAAACCCATGGCCAAGGTACATTTTTTAATTGTGCCGAAATTACATGTGCCTAGCCTGAAAGAGTGTAATGCAAGTCATCAAGACTTGTTGGGCAAGATGTTGCTACTGGTGCCCAAGCTGGCAGAGGCGCAAGGCTTGGCAGGGTTTAAAACGCTCATCAATACTGGCCGCGAAGGTGGGCAGGAAGTTTTTCATTTACATATACACGTATTTGGTGGCGGGCCTGCAGGCAGTTGATGCCTGCGCCTAGACGTTACACAAATTAAGGAGATTATCATGGGTTCTTTTAGTTTATGGCACTGGTTGATTGTGTTACTAATTGTTGTGCTGGTATTTGGTACTAAAAAACTACGCAATATTGGTAGCGATGTAGGTGGCGCAGTAAATGAGTTTAAAAAAGCCGTGAAAGATGGTCAGTCACCTGAAGTTGCTGATGAAAGTGCTGGCAAGACGATTGAAGGCGAAGTCACACATAAAACTAAGCAATAGTCGCCGTGTTTGATATTTCATTTTCGGAGTTGATTGTCATTGCAGTTGTGGCACTGTTGGTGATTGGTCCGGAGAAATTACCAAAGCTAGCGCGTACATTGGGTGCTTATACCGGGCGCATGCAGCGATTTGTTGCGCAGGTAAAAGATGAAGTGAATCGCGAAATGCGTTTTGAAGAGTTGCAAAAGCTCCAGCAAGAAGTCAATAGTGCTGCTTTGCAAACTGAATCCAGCATTATGGCGGGCGTACAATCTCTGCAAGACACCACTATGGATGATGTTGTAGCCCCTGTTTCCAAGCCTGCCACTAAAAGAAAAGCAAGCCCCAAAATCAAAAAATCCCAACCTGCCGCCGGTGATGATGCGTTGTCTACGCCTAAGGTAAAACGTGCGCGTGTCAGCAAGAAACCTGCGCAGCCAGAATAGCGCATTAGCAATAGACGCCGATATGACCCCAACAGAATCCTTTATCTCACATTTAATCGAGCTCAGAAACCGCTTGTTGCGGATTGTGCTAGGGTTTGTACTGGTGTTTATTGGGCTATTTCCGTTTGCAAACCGTATCTACAGCCTATTGGCAGCGCCCATGCTAGCCAAGCTGCCTGCAGGCGGCCAGATGATTGCCACTGCAGTGACAACACCGTTTTTTGTGCCGATGAAAGTGGCCATGATGGCGGCTTTTGTGATTTCGTTACCCCATACCATTTATCAAGTGTGGTCGTTTATTGCGCCTGGCCTGTATGCGCATGAAAAAAAGTTGATGTTGCCCGTGATTGTTGCCAGCACACTATTGTTTATGCTTGGGATGGCGTTTGCATACTTCTTGGTGTTCCCCGTGGTATTTGGCTTTATTGTGGGGAGCGCGCCAGCCGGGGTCGCGGTGATGACAGATATTTCCGAATATCTGGATTTTGTCATGACTTTGTTTATGGCGTTTGGCCTGGCGTTTGAAGTGCCGATTGCTGTCGTGCTGGTTGCCCGCTTTGGTTGGGTAACGGTAGCTCAGTTACAAGAGGCGCGTGGTTATGTAGTGGTGGGCGCGTTTATTTTAGGCGCTATCTTTACACCACCGGATATCATCTCGCAGTTTATGCTGGCAGTACCGCTGTGGTTGCTTTATGAGTTAGGTGTATTGGTAGTGAAATACACGCAACCTAAAGCCAATAGTATACAAGCTTAACTTACTATCTTTTTGCCGCTACTGGTCTGGGGCGTTTTCCAACCAGCAACTCCACTTCAATCAATTTTCCCGTTCTGACAATGCCTAGCGTTGCTTTCTGCTTTGGCTGTAATACCGCAATCAGATTCAACATAGACTCGCTATCCGTCACCTTGTTGCCATTGATGGATACCAAAATATCGCCGGGCTTTAACCCTGCCGCATCAGCAGGGCTGTCACGCAAAATGCCAGCGATCAGAGAGCCTTCCGCTTTGTCCAGCTTAAAAGACTCAGCCAATTCCGGTGTAATGTCTTGCGCTTCAATCCCAATCCAGCCGCGGGTGACGCTGCCGGTGAGTGTGATTTGCTCCATGACCTGCTTGGCGATGCTGACGGGGATGGCGAAGCCAATGCCCATGCTACCGCCGCTACGTGAGTAGATAGCACTATTGATGCCGATTAAATTACCATCGGCGTCAATCAGTGCGCCACCAGAGTTGCCTGGGTTGATGGAGGCATCGGTTTGAATGAAATTTTCAAATGTATTTATGCCCAAATGGTTGCGGCCAAGCGCGCTGATAATACCTTGCGTAACAGTTTGGCCAACGCCAAACGGATTGCCGATGGCTAATACCACATCACCCACTTTGAGTTTTTCGCTATTGGCAAACGTAATCGCAGGCAGGTTATCTGCATCCACTTTGAGTACGGCCAAATCCGTTTCTGGATCTGTGCCCACTACTTTGGCAGAAAGTTTGCGGCCATCGGCCAGTGCAACTTCAATCTCGTCTGCAGTGTTGACGACATGGTTGTTGGTCATGATCAGGCCCTGCGCACTGACAATCACGCCACTACCAAGGCTGCTTTCTGGCTGGGCTTCCTGATTATTCAGCTGATCGCCAAAAAAGTGCCTAAACAAGGGGTCGTCCAGATATTGTTGGTTAGGGTCTGTGCTGGCTACTTTGCTGGAGGTGAAAATATTGACGACGGTGGGCATGGCTTTTTCAGCCGCTAGACTGTAGCCTCCTTTAGTTTCTACTTTTGCTGTAGGCTCGACTTGTTTGATAATGACGGGAGCAGACTTGATGGCAAGCAGTTCCGGGTAGAACATTCTTAATACAAACAAAAGGCCCAAGCAGGCGGTCACAGATTGTGCAAAAATAAGCCAAATTTTACGCATAACACCTTCAGGTAAATAAAGATAACTCAGTATATTGGAAATGATATGAAATTAAGCGCACTTAACTTGTATTTGAAGGATATTTTACAGCCCGCTCGCTTTAATGACTACTGCCCAAATGGTCTGCAGGTAGAGGGAAAATCCGAGATACAACGTATTGTGACCGGGGTGACCGCTTCGCAGGCGCTGATAGATGCGGCGGTTAAGAGAAATGCAGATGCAATTCTGGTGCATCATGGCTATTTTTGGCGCGGCGAGCCGCCGGAAATTGTGGGTATTAAAAAGCAAAGAATCCAAACCCTGCTTCAGCACGACATCAATCTGTTCGCCTATCATTTGCCGCTAGATGCCCACCCACAATTTGGCAATAACGTGATGTTGGGACAGCAACTGGGATTTGATATAGAAGCATGGCTGGATGATAAGCAGATGATCGCCAAAGCGACGCTGGCGCAGCCGCTCTCTATTGAGCAACTTAGCCTGCATGTGGCTGAAAGATTGGGTAGAGTGCCACAAATTATTCCTAGCACCCGATCTTTAATCAAGACTGTGGCGTGGTGTACCGGGGCGGCGCAGCAGTATATTGATGTGGCGATTGCCGCCGAAGTGGATCTGTTTATCAGTGGTGAGATATCGGAGCAAACCGTCCATGCCGTGCGTGAATCCAATACGGCGTACATGGCAGCGGGCCATCATGCAACCGAGCGATATGGTATTCAGGCCTTGGGCGTTCATTTAGCCAATCAGTTTGGTTTAAGTCACGAATTTGTCGATATTGATAATCCTGTTTAATTGATATTTATCAAATACTTATCCAATAAAATTTGGATGTGCCAATAAAAAAATGTATAATCCTGTTTTTGTTTAACCTGTAAAAATTGCTCCAAAAGAGCAAGTTAAGGAAGCCAATGTCAGACACCAAACATGACGCCAACGGGCTCTCGTTTCAGCCGCCCTCCGAAGTTGATGTAGAAAAACGTAAATTCCTCATTCAGGCGACTGCTGCCACTGGTGCAGTCGGTGTTGCTGCCGTGGCCGTACCTTTTGTTGGCAGTATGTTGCCGAGTGAGCGTGCAAAAGCAGCAGGCGCGCCAGTTGAGGTGGATATTAGTAAAATTGAGGCTGGTAGCATGATGACGGCTGAGTGGCGTGGTCAACCGGTGTGGATTATCCACCGCACGGAGGAAATGCTTGCAAAGTTAGATGCGCACAAGAATCAGTTGTCTGACCCTGACCTGAATGTGCCGCAACAGCCTGAGTATTGTAAAAACAAAGGCCGCGCGATTAATGAAAAATACGCAGTGATGTTGGGTACTTGTACGCATTTGGGCTGCTCGCCTAATGCTAACTTTGCGGAGACGGCAGACTGGGATGGCGGTTTTGTCTGTCCATGTCACGGTTCTAAATTCGATTTATCCGGCCGTGTGTTTAAAGGCTCTCCTGCACCGACTAACTTGGTGGTGCCACCACATCAATATCTCACTGATACTACATTGTTAATCGGCGTAGATAAAAAGGCGGAGGCCTAGAAATGAAAAATAGTCCTATGGCAGAGCAAAAAGTCACCGCCACTACTACAGGCGGTCTGGCAGGTGTTGTGGATTGGGTGGATGCGCGTTTCCCACTCACCAGTAACATCAAAAATCACCTCACCGAATATTACGCACCTAAGAATTTTAACTTTTGGTACTTCTTTGGTTCGTTAGCATTGTTAGTATTGGTCATGCAAATTGTGACCGGTATTTTTCTGACCATGCATTACAAACCAGATGCGCAACAAGCGTTTGCCTCTGTTGAGTACATCATGCGTGATGTGTTTGGCGGCAATATTATTCGTTATATGCACTCCACCGGCGCTTCCATGTTTTTTGTGGTGGTGTATATGCATATGTTCCGCGGTTTGATCTACGGTTCATACCGCACGCCCCGCGAATTGATCTGGTTGTTCGGCGTAGGCATTTTCTTGGTGTTGATGGGTGAGGCATTTTTTGGCTACCTGTTGCCTTGGGGTCAAATGTCCTATTGGGGTGCGCAAGTAATTGTGAACCTATTCTCTACAGTGCCATTCATTGGTCCGGATTTATCTGAATGGTTGCGTGGTGACTATTTGGTATCGGATGCGACATTGAACCGTTTCTTTGCCTTTCACGTCATTGCTCTGCCATTGGTGTTGTTGGGCTTGGTAGCTGTGCATTTGATTGCCTTGCATGAAGTGGGTTCAAACAACCCGGATGGCGTAGAAATTAAAGCGCACAAGGATAAGAAAACAGGCATTCCATTAGATGGTATTCCATTCCATCCTTACTACTCTGTTAAAGACTTGGTAGGTGTGGTGGTGTTCTTGATGGTGTTTGCAGCCATTGTGTTCTTTGCGCCGGAGATGGGTGGCTACTTCCTAGAGGCCAATAACTTTGTGCCGGCAGATCCATTGAAAACGCCTGCGCACATTGCACCTGTTTGGTATTTCACACCTTACTACTCCATCTTGCGTGCTGTGCCACCAATTGGTATCTCACAGTTCCCTGGTGTAGTCGCCATGGGCTTGTCAGTTGTAGTATTTGCATTCTTGCCTTGGTTAGACAGAGGTGCGGTCAAGTCGATTCGCTACCGTGGTGCGCTCTACAAACGCTGGCTAGCTGCATTTGTCGTGAGCTTCTTGATATTGGGTTATTTAGGTACCGTGCCCGCAGATGTTTGGGGTCAGTTTGGCGCGTGGATGGGTAAGGCTGATCGTGCAACCGTGGTCGCACGTATTTGTATGACGGTGTATTTCCTGTTCTTTGCGTTAATGCCTTGGTATACCAAGCGTGATAAAACAAAGCCAGTGCCAGAAAGGGTAACGCATTAATATGAAAAGCATTTTATTAAGTTTGTTGCTGTTGCCAGTATTAGCGTTGGCGAATGAGGCTGAAATTACCGTAAAAGCGCCTGTGGACTTGGGTAATCATGAATCTTTACAGCGTGGCGCAAGAACGTTTGTGAATTACTGCCTCAATTGTCATAGTGCCAACTACATGCGTTATAACCGTTTGCAAGATATTGGCTTGTCTGAAAAGCAAATTAAAGACAATCTACTGCTGGCGGGCGATAAAGTAGGCGATACCATGCAAGTGGCGATTGACCCGAAAGACGCGAAAAAGTGGTTTGGTGCAACGCCGCCGGATTTATCGGTAGAGGTGCGTGCACGCGGTGCAGATTGGCTTTACGCTTATTTACGCGGATTTTATAAAGATGATACGCGTCCTACCGGTTGGAATAATACGGTATATGACAAAGTGGCCATGCCGCATGTGTTGTATGAGTTGCAAGGCGTACAAGTATTGAATCACGAAACCCATGCCTTGGAATTGGTCAAGCCGGGTAAGTTGAGCCCTGCCGAATACAATGAAATGGTAGGTGATTTGACTAACTTTATGGCGTTTATGGCGGAGCCCGCCAAACAAAGCCGCCAGTTCATTGGTATTTTTGTATTGCTGTTCCTTGGGGTGCTATTTGTACTCGTGAAGAAAATTAAAACCGAGTATTGGAAAGACATTAAATAAGATGGAAGGCTGCTCAGTCCTTGAGTAGTCTATCTGTTGATATGAAGAGAGAAGCATAAATTATGATGAAATTATATTCGGGGACAGTTGATCCCTATAGCCATCGCTGCCGTATTGTATTGTTTGAAAAAGGCATGGACTTTGAAGTGATTGATGTGGATTTGGCCAACAAATCCGAAGACTTGGCTGTGCTTAACCCTTACGGTAGCGTGCCTGTGTTGGTGGAGCGTGACCTCATTTTGTCGGAGGCAAACATTATCAATGAATATATTGATGAGCGTTTTCCACATCCACAACTTATGCCTGCAGATCCAGTGATGCGTGCACGTGCAAGATTGTTCTTGTATAACTTTGAAAAAGATCTGTTTGACCACATCAAAGACATTGAGTCCGGTGACGATGCTAAAGCGGATGCTGCGCGTAAAACTATCCGTGATAACTTGACGCAAATTGTGCCAATTTTTAGCAAGCAAAACTATTTGCTGGGTGATGAGTACTCCATGTTGGATGTGGCGGTGACACCATTGCTTTGGCGCTTAGGGCACTACGGTATTGAGTTGCCAAACCAAGCGGCACCATTGTTGAAATATGCTGAGCGTTTGTTCTCACGTCCGCTGTATGCAGATGCGATGACGCCATCAGAAAAAGCAATGCGTAAATAAATCGACGTGCTGAATGGAAATGATAAAGCGAGTGCATTGAAAGATGTGCTCGCTTTATACTTTCTGGCTTGCTGCCACACGCAGTAGTATGATGAATAGCAATACCATAGGACACTCTCATGACTGAACTTATTCCCACTAAACCTTATATGATTCGCGCCATTCACGAGTGGTGCGTGGACAATGGCTTGACGCCACATTTATTGGTGGTGGTAGGGCCGCAAACGCGCGTGCCTATGGCCTATGTCAAAGATGGGGAAATTGTACTGAACATCAACTATTCGGCCACCAAAGATTTGCATATCGATAACGAAGCAGTTGTGTTTTCCGCGCGGTTCGGCGGCGTATCACAACATCTCTATATTCCGATTGGCGCTGTCAAAGGCATATTCGCGCGTGAAAACGGACAGGGGATGTTCTTTGAGGTGGAGGATATTGCTGATGCCCCACAGGTGCCAACCCTCGAGCCGCAAGGTCAAATAGACAAAGCGGATGCATCGCCAAATGACAAACGTAAACCCACGCTTAAGATAGTCAAATAGTATAGATGCAGGCCTAAAACGCATCGCTTCAAAAAATTGCAAAAAAATTAAGTTTTTTTGTAAAAAGGGCTAGTCGAAAATTTAAAAATAGTGATATAGTCACGCCTTCAAGAAAATGCCGGGTTAGCTCAGTTGGTAGAGCAGCGCACTTGTAATGCGAAGGTCATCAGTTCGATTCCGATACCCGGCACCAGATCTATACCATTCCAAATGTAAAAAACGCAGTCATAATAAATTGCGTTTTTTTAATGTGAGCATTTGACAGAAAGTTGAAATGTAAGCATAATCGCGGGTTCGGTTAGGAGGGGTGGCCGAGTGGTTAAAGGCGACGGACTGTAAATCCGTTCTCTCAGAGTACGAAGGTTCGAATCCTTCCCCCTCCACCAAAAATAAAGAAGTAAAGTTGTAGGGCTTGTTGGCTTGGCTTCAAGTGATTAAACCGGCGAACAAAGTGTGAATGATGGCGTCGGATTAGTAACGCGGGTGTAGCTCAGTTGGTAGAGCTTCAGTTTTCCAAACTGAATGTCGCGAGTTCGAGCCTCGTCGCCCGCTCCAAATATAGGGCGTTGCCTTAGTTGTGGAAGTAACGGGCCCATGTGGCTCAGTGGTAGAGCACTCCCTTGGTAAGGGAGAGGTCGCGGGTCCGATTCCCGCCATGGGCACCATGTAAAGCGAATCAAAAAGTATGATTTGGGAAGATAAAGTTTTATTAAGTTGAATAAAGCTTTTACAAAAAAACCAATTTTTAAGTTGAAAATTAAGTTAATAAAATTTTAAAGAAATTTAAAGACATTAAGGTAAAGGAAATCAATCATGGCAAAAGGCAAATTTGAACGTACCAAGCCACATGTGAACGTCGGTACGATTGGTCACGTTGACCACGGTAAGACGACATTAACAGCGGCGATTACTACAGTATTGACCAAGAAATTTGGTGGTGAAGCCAAGGCTTACGATCAAATTGACGCGGCGCCAGAAGAAAAAGCACGTGGTATTACCATTAACACAGCACACGTTGAGTACGAGACAGCCACACGTCACTACGCACACGTAGACTGCCCAGGCCACGCCGACTATGTTAAAAACATGATTACCGGTGCTGCACAAATGGACGGCGCAATCTTAGTATGTTCAGCTGCTGACGGCCCAATGCCACAAACACGTGAACACATCCTGTTAGCGCGCCAAGTAGGTGTGCCATACATCGTTGTATTCCTGAACAAAGCAGACATGGTAGATGACGCTGAATTGTTAGAGTTGGTTGAAATGGAAGTACGTGACCTATTGTCTAAATACGACTTCCCAGGTGACGACACCCCAATCATCAAAGGCTCAGCTAAATTAGCTCTAGAAGGTGACCAATCACCAATCGGCGAACCAGCCATCTTCGCATTGGCTGACGCACTAGACAGCTACATCCCAATGCCAGAGCGTGCAGTTGACGGTACATTCCTGATGCCAGTAGAAGACGTATTCTCTATCTCTGGTCGCGGTACTGTAGTGACTGGCCGTATCGAACGCGGTATCGTTAAAGTAGGTGACGAGATCGAAATCGTTGGTATCAAAGACACATTAAAAACAACCTGTACAGGCGTTGAAATGTTCCGTAAGTTACTTGACCAAGGTCAAGCAGGCGACAACGTAGGTGTATTGTTACGTGGTACAAAACGTGAAGAAGTGGAACGCGGTCAAGTATTGGCTAAATCTGGTTCTATCAAACCACACACAAAATTCACAGCAGAAATCTACGTGTTGGGTAAAGATGAAGGTGGTCGTCATACACCATTCTTCCAAGGTTACCGTCCACAGTTCTACTTCCGTACGACAGACGTAACGGGCGCTGTAGAATTGCCAGCAGGTACAGAAATGGTGATGCCAGGTGATAACGTATCGATCACTGTGACATTGATTGCCCCGATTGCGATGGAAGAAGGCTTACGCTTCGCGATTCGTGAAGGTGGTCGTACCGTTGGTGCTGGTGTGGTCGCTAAAGTCATCGCGTAATACGCTTGATATGAAAGCCATGCCAGCAACCCGGTGTGGCTTTTTGAACAGTTAAAGTTGTATAGGCCAATAGCTCAATTGGTAGAGTATCGGTCTCCAAAACCGAGGGTTGGGGGTTCGAGACCCTCTTGGCCTGCCAAATAACAATGCAAACCATTTGAAAAAATGGTTTGCTTTTATAATTAAGTGAAACACTTATGATGGATAAATTAAAACTAGTAGTATCTCTGTTGTTGGTTGTGGCGGGGATTGCTGGTTTTTATCTTTTGGAAGACAAGGCGCTCGTCTTACGCATTTTGGCGGTAATGGCGGGCATCGCGGCGGGCTTGGCAGTGATGTGGACATCGCCGCTGGGTAAGGACGCGCTTGGCTTTGTCGGTGATTCGGTTGCAGAAGCTAAACGCGTGGTGTGGCCGACACGTAAAGAAACGATTCAAACCACCATTGCAGTATTTGTGTTGGTGCTGATTATGGCTGCCTTTTTGGCGGTGGTGGATATTGGCTTCGCTTACATGGTGCAATGGTTAATGGGACGGAGTGCTTAATGAGTATGCGTTGGTATGCAGTCCAAGCCTTTTCCGGAATGGAAAAATCTGTAAAGGCCGGCCTTGAGGAGCGTATTACGCGCTCAGGCTTGCAAGATCAGTTTGGCGATATTTTGGTGCCTGTGGAAGAAGTGGTGGAAATGAAATCTGGTCAAAAGACCATTTCAGAGCGTCGCTTGTACCCAGGCTATGTGTTAGTGCAAATGGATATGACGGATGAAAGCTGGCACTTGGTGAAAAGTACGCCACGTGTGACTTCTTTCATTGGAGGTACTGCACAAAAGCCAACACCGATTAAAGATAAAGAAGTAGAGATTATTCTGAGACGTATGGATGACAGTAAGTCGAATCCGACGCAGAAACTGACCTTTGAAAAAGGTGAGTCTGTACGTGTGATTGATGGTCCGTTTAAAGACTTCTCTGGTGGTGTGGAAGAAGTGAACTACGAAAAAAGCAAATTGCGTGTTTCCGTGGTCATTTTTGGTCGCGCAACACCAGTAGAGTTGGACTTTAGTCAGATAGAAAAAGAAGTATAGTAGGTAGATTGCCTGCATTAGCGGGCAATTTGTGTTTAACGGGGAGCTTAAGTTAAAGCGTTTGTACCCATTTTAGGAGTGTTGTTATGGCAAAAAAAGTCATCGGCTACATTAAACTGCAAATTCCTGCAGGTAAAGCCAACCCAAGTCCACCCGTAGGCCCAGCATTGGGTCAACGTGGTTTGAATATTATGGAATTCTGTAAAGCGTTCAACGCTGCAACACAAGGTGTTGAGCCAGGTCTTCCAATCCCAGTAGTGATTACAGCGTTTGCGGATAAGAGCTTCACGTTTGTGATGAAAACACCGCCAGCGACGATTTTGATCAAAAAAGCGGCTAAATTGGACAAAGGCTCAGCGCGTCCACATACCGATAAAGTAGGCAAAATCACACGCGCACAAGCGGAAGAAATTGCTAAAACTAAAATGCCTGACCTGACTGCAGCCGACATGGATGCAGCGGTGCGTACGATTGCAGGTAGTGCGCGCAGTATGGGTATCGAAGTGGAGGGTGTATAACATGGCGAAAAGAATTGATGCATTGCGCGCAAAAATTGACCGCAATAAATTGTATCCAGTGCAAGAAGCATTGGGTTTGGTAAAAGAGGGCGCAACTGCCAAATTTAACGAGTCAGTTGATGCTGTGGTTAATTTGGGTATTGACGCACGTAAATCTGACCAATTGGTACGTGGTGCTTTGGTATTGCCAAACGGTACAGGTAAAACAACACGCGTTGCGGTGTTTGCTCAAGGCGCGCAAGCTGAAGCTGCAAAAGCAGCGGGTGCGGATATCGTGGGTTTTGAAGATTTGGCTGAGCAAGTCAAGGCTGGTATGTTGGATTTTGATGTGGCGATTGCCACACCAGATGCGATGCGTATCGTAGGTGCTTTGGGTCAAGTGCTGGGTCCACGTGGTTTGATGCCAAACCCAAAAGTGGGCACAGTGACTCCAGACGCGGCAGCTGCAGTTAAAAACGCAAAAGCTGGTCAAGTGCAATACCGTACTGATAAAGGCGGCATTATTCATTGCACCATTGGTCGCGCTTCATTCACATTAGAGCAATTGCAAGGTAACTTGGCTGCATTGGTGGAAGCGTTGAATAAAGCAAAACCAGCCTCGACTAAAGGCGTGTACTTGAAAAAAGTATCTGTCTCTAGCACGATGGGTCCTGGTGTGCGTGTGGATCAAGCCACATTAGTGTAATTAGTAGTTAGGCAAATATTGCCTTAAAAAGAACTTTGGGACTGCTGCATGTTTAAGTTATTAAACATGCAGCAGGAACATCAAAGACCGTTGGTATCCTTAGGGATTTAATCAATACGGAAAATAAATGGGTGACGGGGCTTCTATGACCATTTCCTCTGTTTATTTAAAGTAAAGACCAACGCAGATGGCGAACCCGATACAGGATATGAATATGCCCTGAATAAGGACGCCGTGAGCGGTGCAACACAGTCGTGTTGTGCTTTATTAACGGAAGGAGAAAAGACCTTGAGTCTCAATCTTACAGAGAAAAAAGAAGTCGTTGCCGAAGTTAGTGCGCAAGTTGCATCAGCGCAAGCAATTGTTCTTGCTGAGTACCGTGGTATTGGTGTGGCAGATTTGACAGTATTGCGTGCGGAAGCACGTAAAGCTGGCGTTTATTTGCGTGTGTTGAAAAATACACTTGTACGCCGTGCGGTAGAAGGTACGCCATTTTCTGCTTTAGCAGACCAAATGGTAGGTCCATTGGTGTTTGGTATATCTACCGATCCAGTGGCCGCAGCAAAAGTGTTAAACAATTTTGCTAAAACTAACGACAAGTTCGTGATCAAAGCGGGCGCAATGCCAAATCAGGTGATGGATTTAGCTGGGGTACAAGCCTTGGCATCTACATTGGGCAGAGAAGAGTTGCTTGCGAAATTCGCACGTACACTCAACGAAGTGCCAACCAAATTTGCGCGCGCACTTGCAGCGGTTCGTGACGCTAAAGAAGCAGCTTAATTCATACGCAACATTATTAAATTTTAGGGAATATTCAAATGGCAATTTCAAATGCAGATATTTTAGACGCAGTTGGTTCAATGTCAGTGTTGGAGCTTTCAGCACTGATTAAAGAAATCGAAGAGAAATTTGGTGTATCAGCAGCTGCAGTAGCAGTAGCAGCTGGTGGCGCAGCAGGTGCTCCAGCAGCTGCTGCAGCAGAGCAAACAGAGTTCAACGTGATCTTGTTGGCAGCTGGCGAAAGCAAAGTGAACGTGATTAAAGCAGTTCGCGAATTGACAGCTTTAGGCTTGAAAGAAGCGAAAGACTTAGTTGACGGCGCACCAAAAGCAATTAAAGAAGGCGTAAGCAAAGCTGACGCTGACGCAGCATTGAAAAAATTGATCGAAGCTGGCGCAACTGGCGAAATCAAATAATCCTATTTTAGGACTAGGTGAGGCTGACGGGAGACCGTCAGCCTTCGCCGTTTGTAGGTAGGTACTATGTAACAAAATGTAACCTCCACCATATCAACGTATGGCGGGTCGCATTAGAAGTCAATAATTTCTATTTCACTTAAAAAAGAAGTTAGAAATCAAAACATTGCAGTGGATGAAAAGTGTTTTGTCTTCTACCCTCAAAATTTCAGGAGACGCTATGAGCTATTCCTTTACCGAAAAAAAACGCATTCGTAAAAGCTTTGCTAAACGAGAGAGCGTTCAAGAAGTTCCATATTTACTCGCGATGCAATTGGAGTCCTATAAGGCCTTTTTGCAGGCAGAGATTCCAACAGACAAACGTACCAATGATGGCCTAGAGTCAACATTCCGTTCCGTGTTCCCTATTGTGAGCCACTCAGGCAATGCACGTTTAGATTACGTGAGCTATCAATTAGGCGCAGAGCCATTTGATGTCAAAGAGTGTCAACAACGTGGCTTGACTTACGCTGCACCATTGCGCGTAAAAGTGCGTTTGACCATCATGGACAAAGAGGCTTCTAAGCCGACCGTGAAAGAAGTGAAAGAGCAAGAAGTGTACATGGGCGAATTGCCTTTGATGACTGAAAATGGCTCGTTCGTGATTAACGGTACAGAGCGTGTGATTGTTTCACAATTGCACCGTAGCCCAGGTGTGTTCTTTGAGCATGACCGCGGTAAAACACATAGCTCAGGTAAATTGCTGTTCTCAGCACGTATCATTCCTTACCGTGGTTCATGGTTAGATTTTGAGTTCGATCCTAAAGATTACTTGTACTTCCGTGTGGATCGTCGTCGTAAGATGCCAGTGACCATTTTGCTGAAAGCATTGGGTTACACCCCAGAACAAATTCTGCAGACATTTAACGATACCGATACGTTCCATATTGGCCCGAAAGGCGTGGAATTTACATTGGTAGCTGACCGCTTACGTGGTGAAGTGGCTAAATTCGACATCGCTGATAAAGCAGGTGAAGTACTCGTTGCTAAAGACAAGCGCATTACGGTGAAACACATCCGTGATATTGAAAAAGCTGGCGTGACCAAAATTGTGGTGCCAACTGACTTTATTTTGGGTCGTGCAATCGTTGCCAATATCATCGACAAAGAAACTGGTGAAGTCATTGCCAATGCCAATGATGAAATTACAGAAACATTGTTGGATAAGCTGATTGAAGCAAAAGTGTCTGAAATCAACACGTTATATACCAATGATTTAGACCACGGTGATTTTATTTCTCAAACATTACGTATTGATGAAATCCCTGACCAATACAGCGCGCGCGTAGCCATCTACCGTATGATGCGTCCAGGCGAGCCGCCAACCGAAGAAGCTGTAGAAGCGTTATTCAATGGCTTGTTCTTCTCAGAAGAGCGCTATGACTTGTCAGTGGTAGGCCGTATGAAGTTTAACCGTCGTGCCTATCCAACCAAACAAGAAGAACGCAGTGCTAACTGGTTGCGTAATTTCTATGCCATGACAGGTGAGCAAGGCGACACAGGCGCTAACATCCTCAATACACACGACATTCTTGCTGTGATTGGTGTGTTGATTGAATTGCGCAATGGTCGTGGCGAGATTGATGATATTGATCACTTAGGTAATCGTCGTATCCGCTCAGTAGGTGAGCTGGCAGAAAACCAATTCCGTGCCGGTTTGGTGCGTGTGGAACGTGCTGTAAAAGAGCGTTTATCACAAGCTGAATCAGACAATCTGATGCCGCACGATTTGATTAATGCGAAACCAGTGTCTAGCGCGATTCGTGAATTCTTTGGTTCTAGCCAATTGTCACAATTTATGGACCAAACCAACCCATTATCAGAAATTACGCACAAACGTCGTATTTCTGCATTAGGGCCTGGCGGTTTAACGCGTGAGCGTGCAGGTTTTGAGGTACGTGACGTACATACAACACACTATGGTCGCGTATGTCCAATTGAAACGCCAGAGGGTCCAAACATTGGTTTGATCAACTCACTAGCGCTGTATGCACGTACTAACCAATATGGTTTCTTAGAAACACCATATCGCCGTGTAGACGACAATAAAGTCACAGATAACATTGAGTTTTTATCTGCCATTGAAGAAAGCCAATACATGATCGCGCAAGCGAATACAGCATTGGATGCCAAAGGTGGCTTTAAAGAAGAGTTGGTGTCTTCACGTCATCACAATGAGTTTACGATGACGCAACCTGAACGTGTGCAATACATGGACGTGGCGCCAAGTCAAATTGTGTCAGTAGCGGCTTCATTGATTCCGTTCCTAGAACACGATGACGCGAACCGTGCATTGATGGGTGCCAACATGCAACGTCAAGCCGTGCCGTGTCTGCGCGCTGAAAAAGCAGTAGTGGGTACAGGCATTGAGCGTACTGTAGCAGTTGACTCTGGTACGACAGTGCAAGCACGCCGTGGCGGTATTGTGGATTACGTGGATTCAAGCCGTATTGTGGTCCGTGTACACGATGCTGAAGCGCAAGCTGGCGAAGTGGGTGTAGATATTTACAACTTAATTAAATATACACGTTCTAACCAAAATACCAATATTAACCAACGTCCGTTGGTGAAGGTGGGTGAAGTGATTTCACGTGGTGATGTGGTCGCAGATGGTGCGTCAACAGACATGGGTGAGTTAGCACTTGGCCAAAATATGTTGGTAGGCTTTATGCCTTGGAACGGTTACAACTACGAAGACTCGATCTTGATTTCAGAGCGCGTAGTAGCTGATGATCGCTATACTTCAATCCATATTGAAGAGCTGTCAGTAGTAGCACGTGATACTAAATTAGGCCCTGAAGAAATCACGCGTGATATCTCCAACTTGTCAGAGCGTATGCTCGGTCGTTTGGATGACTCAGGCATTATTTACATTGGTGCTGAAGTAGAAGCTGGCGATGTGCTGGTAGGTAAAGTGACACCAAAAGGTGAAACCACACTGACACCGGAAGAAAAATTGCTGCGTGCGATTTTCGGTGAGAAAGCCTCTGACGTAAAAGATACTTCATTGCGTGTGCCATCTGGCATGAGCGGCACAGTCATTGACGTGCAAGTATTTACGCGTGAAGGCATTGACCGTGATGCACGTGCACAACAAATTATTGATGACCAGCTTAATGATTACAAACAAGACTTGGCTGACCAAATGCGTATTGTGGAAGACGACACCTTTGGCCGTATCAGTCGTTTGTTAGCGGGAAAAGCCGCCACTGGCGGTCCTAATAAGCTGAAAAAAGGGGATGCATTAACACCCGAGTATTTAGCCTCTGTCGGTCGCTATGACTGGTTTGATATTCGTTTAAGCGACGAAGATGCAGCACGTCAATTAGAGCAATTGAAAGACAGCTTAAGTCAAGCACGTATCGAATTTGACAACAAGTTTGAAGAGAAAAAACGTAAATTGACGCAAGGTGACGAATTGCCACCAGGCGTACAAAAAATGGTAAAAGTATACTTAGCCGTTAAACGTCGTATTCAGCCTGGTGACAAAATGGCCGGCCGTCACGGTAACAAGGGTGTGATTTCAAAAATCTGCCCGGTAGAAGATATGCCACACATGGCAGACGGTACACCATTGGATATCGTGCTGAACCCACTAGGTGTTCCATCACGGATGAACATTGGTCAAATTTTGGAAACCCACTTAGGTTGGGCTGCCAAAGGGTTGGGCAAACGCATTGGTGATATGTTGCAAGCTGAAACCAAGGTGGCTGAGATTCGTCAGTTCTTAGACAAAATCTACAACAGCAGCACAGGGAAAAAAGAAGACATTGCATCATTCACGGATAAAGAAATATTAGAACTTGCGCAAAACTTGAAATACGGTGTGCCATTTGCAACGCCAGTGTTTGACGGTGCAGCCGAGTCTGATATTAAAGCGATGTTGGATTTAGCATTCCCTGATGATGACGAACACACGAAGAAACTGCAATTCCACGCGGGTAAAACCCAAGTGAAATTATTTGATGGCCGTACTGGCGATGCGTTTGAGCGTCCAGTGACTGTAGGTTACATGCATGTATTGAAATTGCACCACTTGGTGGATGACAAGATGCATGCACGTTCTACTGGTCCTTACTCACTTGTGACACAACAACCATTGGGCGGTAAAGCGCAATTCGGTGGTCAACGTTTTGGTGAGATGGAGGTTTGGGCATTGGAAGCGTATGGTGCGTCATACACCTTACAAGAAATGCTTACCGTCAAGTCAGATGACGTCAACGGCCGTACCAAAGTGTATGAAAATATTGTGAAGGGCGAACACAAAATCGATGCTGGTATGCCAGAGTCATTCAATGTGTTGGTGAAAGAAATTCGTTCACTCGCTATCGACATCGATTTAGATCGTAATTAAGGAGAATTCAGATGAAAGCTCTATTAGACTTATTTAAACAGGTAACACAAGAAGAAGAGTTTGATGCAATTAAGATTGCATTGGCTTCGCCTGAAAAAATTCGCTCATGGTCTTATGGTGAAGTTAAAAAGCCAGAAACTATTAACTACCGTACCTTCAAGCCTGAGCGTGATGGTTTGTTCTGCTCAAAAATCTTTGGCCCGATCAAAGATTACGAGTGCTTATGCGGTAAATACAAACGCTTAAAACACCGTGGTGTGATTTGTGAAAAGTGTGGCGTTGAAGTCACGCTTTCTAAAGTGCGTCGTGAGCGTATGGGCCATATTGAATTGGCTTCACCAGTTGCGCATATCTGGTTCTTAAAATCACTCCCAAGCCGTCTGGGTATGGTGTTAGACATTGCGTTGCGTGACATTGAGCGTGTGCTTTACTTTGAAGCATTCATTGTGATTGACCCAGGCATGACACCGCTGACACGTGGTCAATTGCTGACGGAAGATGACTACCTTGCTAAAGTAGAAGAGTACGGTGATGAGTTCAATGCAGTGATGGGTGCAGAAGCGATTCGTGAATTGCTCCGCACTATGGACATCAATGACCAGATCGAAATCCTGCGCCGCGATCTAAGCGAAACTGGTTCAGAAGCGAAAATCAAGAAAATCGCTAAACGCTTGAAAGTGCTAGAAGCCTTCCAAAAATCTGGCATTAAACCAGAGTGGATGATTCTTGAAATCTTGCCAGTGTTGCCACCAGAGCTACGTCCATTGGTACCATTGGATGGCGGTCGTTTTGCAACGTCTGACTTGAACGATTTGTATCGTCGCGTGATTAACCGTAACAACCGTTTAAAACGCTTGTTGGAGTTAAAAGCACCTGAAATCATCGTACGTAACGAAAAACGTATGTTGCAAGAAGCGGTGGACTCATTATTAGACAATGGCCGTCGCGGTAAAGTGATGACAGGCGCTAACAAGCGTCCGTTAAAATCACTCGCAGACATGATTAAAGGTAAAGGCGGTCGTTTCCGCCAAAACTTGCTTGGTAAGCGTGTGGACTACTCAGGTCGTTCAGTGATTGTGGTTGGTCCGCAATTGAAATTGCACCAATGCGGTTTACCGAAAAAAATGGCGTTGGAATTATTCAAACCATTCATCTTCCATAAGTTGGAAGTGTTGGGTTTAGCGACCACCATTAAAGCAGCGAAGAAAAAAGTAGAAGAAGAAGGACCAGAAGTATGGGATATCCTCGAGGACGTGATCCGCGAGCATCCGGTACTATTGAACCGTGCGCCTACTTTGCACCGTTTAGGTATTCAAGCGTTTGAACCAGTATTGATTGAAGGTAAAGCCATTCAATTGCACCCACTCGTGTGTTCAGCGTTCAACGCCGACTTCGACGGTGACCAAATGGCGGTACACGTTCCATTGAGCTTAGAAGCGCAAATGGAAGCACGCACTTTAATGTTGGCATCCAACAACGTATTGTCTCCAGCCAACGGCGAACCAATCATTGTGCCTTCACAAGATATCGTGTTGGGTCTTTACTACATGACGCGTGAAAAAGTGGCGGCACGTGGCGAGGGCATGATTTTCAGTGATGTGAAAGAAGTGCAGCGTGTATTCGATCAAGGTTTGATTGATTTACATGCCAAAGTCACTGTACGTATCCGTGAATTCGAGATGGACGTAGAAGGCAATAAAACTGAAAAAATCAACCGTTATGAAACGACGGTGGGTCGTGCCTTATTGTCACAAATCTTGCCTGCTGGTTTGTCTTACAGTTTGATTGACAAAGCATTGAAGAAAAAAGAGATTTCAAAACTGATCAATGCGAGCTTCCGTAAAGTAGGTATTCGTGAAACTGTTATTTTTGCTGATAAATTGATGTACACAGGTTATACCTATGCGACTAAAGCAGGTATCTCCATCAGCATTAACGATATGTTGGTACCACCAGAAAAAGGTCAATTGATTGCTGCTGCAGATGCAGAAGTGAAAGAAATTGAAGACCAATACGTGTCTGGCTTGGTCACGCAAGGTGAGCGCTATAACAAAGTGGTCGATATCTGGGGTCGTGCAGGTGATAAAGTGGCAGATGCCATGATGAAACAACTGCGTGAAGAAGATGTGTTAGACAACGATGGCAACACAGTCAAAAAAGATGGTAAAGCCTTACGCCAAGAATCATTTAATGCGATTTACATGATGGCTGACTCAGGTGCGCGTGGTTCTGCAGCGCAGGTACGTCAGCTGGCCGGTATGCGTGGCTTGATGGCGAAACCAGATGGTTCGATCATTGAAACACCGATTAAAGCGAACTTCCGTGATGGCTTGAACGTGTTGCAGTACTTTATTTCAACCCACGGTGCACGTAAAGGCTTGGCCGATACTGCGTTGAAGACAGCGAACTCTGGTTACTTGACACGTCGTTTGGTGGATGTAACGCAAGACTTGGTGGTAACTGAGACTGATTGTGGTACGGTTGAAGGTTTAGTGACTAAAGCCTTGGTAAAAGGCGGTGAAGTGGTTGAGCCATTGCATGACCGTATCTTGGGTCGTACAGCCGCTTTAGACATCATTCATCCAGAGACGCAAGCTGTGGTATACCCAGCCGGCACACTGTTGACTGAAGATGAAGTAGAGAAAATCGATGCGTTAGGCATTGATGAAGTGAAAGTGCGTACAGCGCTGACTTGCGATACACGTTACGGCATTTGTGCAACATGTTATGGCCGTGACTTAGGTCGTGGTAAGTTGATTAGCATGGGTGAAGCGGTAGGCGTGATTGCAGCGCAATCTATTGGTGAGCCTGGTACACAGTTGACCATGCGTACGTTCCACATCGGTGGTGCGGTATCACGTGCAGCTTCAGTATCACAAGTAGAAAGTAAATCTAACGGTATATTAAGCTTTACCTCTACGATGCGTTACGTGACTAACTCACGTGGCGAGCAAATTGTGATCTCACGTAATGGTGAAGTCATTATTGCGGATGATAATGGTCGTGAGCGTGAGCGTCATAAAGTGCCTTACGGTGCTACATTGACAGTGACCGATGGTAAAACAGTCAAAGCCGGTCAAGCGTTAGCAACATGGGATCCACATACCCGTCCAATTATTACGGAATATGCGGGCCGCATTAAGTTTGAGAACGTAGAAGAAGGCGTGACCGTTGCGAAGCAAATTGATGATGTGACTGGTTTGTCATCCTTGGTGGTGATTGATCCGAAACAACGTGCTGGCCAATCTAAAGGCTTACGTCCACAAGTGAAATTGCTGGATGCTGTAGGTAATGAAGTGAAGATTGCCGGTACAGAGACAAGCGTGAACGTGACGTTCCAACTGGGTTGTATTATTACGGTGAAAGATGGTCAAGATGTAGGCGTGGGTGAAGTATTGGCCCGTATCCCACAAGAGTCATCTAAAACGCGTGATATTACCGGGGGTCTTCCACGTGTGGCTGAGTTGTTTGAAGCGCGCTCACCAAAAGATGCCGGTATGTTGGCGGAAGTCACTGGTACCGTATCGTTTGGTAAAGATACCAAAGGTAAGCAACGTTTAGTGATTACAGACTTAGATGGTCAATCTAGCGAATTCTTGATTGCTAAAGATAAGCACGTGACAGCACATGATGGTCAAGTGGTGACTAAAGGTGAGACGATTGTGGACGGTCCAGCTGATCCGCAAGATATCTTGCGCTTACAAGGTCGTGAAGCATTGGCGCGTTACATTATCGATGAAGTGCAAGATGTATATCGCTTACAAGGCGTAAAAATTAACGACAAACACATTGAAGTGATTGTGCGTCAAATGTTGCGTCGTGTACGTGTGACAGATGCAGGTGATACCAGCTTCATTCAAGGTGAGCAGGTAGAACGTGCGGACTTGTTGTCAGAGAATGAACGCGTGATTGCGCAAGATAAACGCCCAGCAACGTTTGAGTATGTGTTGTTAGGTATTACTAAAGCATCGTTGTCTACGGATTCATTCATCTCAGCCGCATCGTTCCAAGAGACTACACGTGTCTTGACCGAGGCAGCGATTTTAGGCAAACGTGATGATTTGCGTGGCCTGAAAGAGAACGTAATTGTGGGTCGTTTGATTCCAGCCGGTACCGGCTTGGCCTACCACGAAGCGCGTAAACGTGCGGCGATTGCAGCGTTGACGCCAACAGTAGCAGAGCCATCAGCAGCAGCGATTGCAGCGGAAGCCCTGTTCACTGGAACAGATGAGGTTGTAGAAGAAACACAAGTGATTGAAACGCCAGCCGAGTAATTGAATGTTTGGGATGTGTTTAGTGGAATTAGCGCTTGACACATCCTGCTGCACTAAATAGAATGCTTGGTTTTTTAGAATAGCCTTATTGTCCGCAATGAGGCCGTTCTGTTTTGATTTAAATATATTTTTTGTAAAAGTTATTTTTATAGATATTCATAGAGGTTATAGGCAATGCCAACCATTAATCAGTTAATTCGCAAACCACGCGTTCAAGTGGTCACCAAAAGCAAGGTGCCTGCATTAGAAGCGTGTCCGCAAAAACGTGGTGTGTGTACCCGTGTGTATACCACAACTCCTAAAAAGCCTAACTCTGCGTTACGTAAAGTGGCTAAAGTGCGTCTTACCAACGGCTACGAAGTTATTAGCTATATCGGTGGTGAAGGCCATAACTTGCAAGAGCACAGTGTGGTGCTTATCCGTGGTGGTCGTGTAAAAGACTTGCCGGGTGTGCGTTACCACATGGTGCGTGGTAGTTTGGATACGGCCGGTGTTAAAGACCGCAAACAATCACGTTCTAAATACGGTGCTAAGCGTCCAAAAGCTGCTAAAGCAGCATAGTTACTGTTTGTGTAGTGTTATTACATTGAAAGCGGCTGAGATGCCTTGCTAAAGCATTTGCTAGCAAAACTTATTAAATTGAATAGAGAAAATTATGCCAAGACGTAGAGAAGTCCCCAAACGTAACATTCTTCCGGATCCAAAATTCGGTAGCCAAGAAGTGTCAAAATTTGTCAATGTGCTGATGACTGGTGGTAAAAAATCAGTTGCAGAACGTATTTTATACGGCGCATTTGATCAAGTGACCGCAAAAAGTGGTAAAGACGCGTTGGAAGTGTTTACAGTTGCATTGAATAACTTGCGTCCATTGGTTGAGGTAAAAAGCCGTCGCGTAGGTGGTGCTAACTATCAGGTGCCTGTTGAGGTGCGCCCAAGCCGTCGTAGTGCGTTGGCGATGCGTTGGTTGCGTGATGCTGCACGTAAGCGTGGTGAGAAATCAATGGGTCTGCGTTTAGCGGCTGAGTTGGTGGAAGCTTCTGAAGGTCGTGGTTCTGCAATGAAGAAACGTGAAGAAGTTCACCGTATGGCAGAAGCGAACAAGGCGTTCTCACACTTCAGATTCTAAGTGTCTAAGTGTAGTTGAAAATTGGTTGTTCGCTCTTTAAGAATTTAGATTGAATTGATAGCAAAGGTATAGAATCGTGGCTCGTAAAACCCCTATTGAACGCTACCGTAATATTGGTATTTCTGCACACATTGACGCTGGTAAAACAACGACAACTGAGCGTATTCTTTTTTACACAGGCGTAAACCACAAAATTGGTGAAGTGCATGATGGCGCGGCCACTATGGACTGGATGGAGCAAGAGCAAGAGCGTGGTATCACGATTACCTCTGCGGCCACGACCTGTTTCTGGAAAGGGATGGCTGGTCAATTCGATCAACACCGTATTAACATCATTGACACCCCTGGGCACGTAGACTTCACGATTGAAGTGGAGCGTTCTATGCGTGTGCTGGATGGCGCATGTATGGTGTACTGTGCGGTAGGTGGTGTGCAGCCACAATCTGAAACTGTTTGGCGTCAAGCCAACAAGTATAAAGTGCCGCGTTTAGCGTTCGTCAACAAGATGGACCGTGCTGGCGCTAACTTCTTCAAAGTGTACGATCAAATGCGTGCACGTCTTAAGGCTAATCCTGTGCCGCTTCAAGTGCCTATCGGTGCTGAAGACAAATTCGAAGGTGTGGTTGACTTGATTAAGATGAAGGCCATCTTCTGGGATGAGGCTTCACAGGGCATGAAGTTCGACTATCGTGATATCCCTGCCGATTTAAAAGCAGATTGCGACAAATGGCGCTCAAATATGGTAGAAGCAGCAGCGGAAGCCAATGAAGATCTGATGAATAAATACCTTGAAGAAGGTGAATTGTCAGAAGAGGATATTTTGCTAGGTTTGCGTACGCGCACTATCGCTTCTGAAATCGTACCAATGATGTGTGGCTCAGCCTTTAAAAACAAAGGCGTGCAAGCGATGTTGGATAAGGTGATTGAATTGATGCCTGCGCCAACCGATATTCCGCCAACACGTGCAGAAGATGAAGATGGTAAAGAAATGTTCTTGAAGGCGTCTGATGATGAGAAATTCTCAGCATTGGCTTTCAAAATCATGACAGACCCGTTTGTTGGTCAGTTGATCTTCTTCCGCGTGTACTCTGGCGTGGTGAATGCTGGTGACACTGTATACAACCCGCTAAAAGGTAAAAAAGAGCGTATTGGCCGTATTGTGCAAATGCATGCGAATACGCGTGAGCCGCTTGAAGAAGTGCGTGCGGGTGACATTGCAGCTGCAGTTGGTTTGAAAGAAGCAACTACAGGCGATACCTTGTGTGCATTGGGTCAAGAAATTATTCTTGAACGTATGATTTTCCCTGAGCCTGTGATTCACGTTGCGGTTGAGCCAAAAACAAAAGCTGACCAAGAAAAAATGGGTATTGCTTTAAACCGTTTGGCACAAGAGGATCCTTCTTTCCGTGTGAAAACAGATGAAGAGACTAACCAAACCATTATTTCTGGTATGGGTGAGTTGCACTTGGAAATTCTGGTGGATCGTATGAAGCGCGAGTTTGGCGTGGAAGCTAACGTGGGCGCACCACAAGTGGCTTACCGTGAAGCATTCAAGAAAACGATTGAAATCGAAGGTAAATTCGTTAAGCAATCCGGCGGTAAAGGTCAATATGGTCACGTTTGGCTCAAAATGGAACCAAATGAAGCTGGTAAAGGCTTTGAGTTCGTGGATGCGATTAAAGGCGGTACCGTGCCGCGCGAGTTCATCCCGGCAGTTGAAAAAGGTTTGCGTGAAACCATTCCTTCAGGCGTGTTGGCAGGCTTCCCGGTTGTGGATGCAAAAGTCACCTTGTTTGACGGTTCTTACCATGACGTTGACTCGAACGAAAACGCTTTCAAAATGGCTGCTTCGATTGCATTTAAAGATGGTATGCGTAAAGCAGACCCAATCTTGCTTGAGCCGATGATGGCGGTTGAGGTGGAAACGCCAGAAGACTACATGGGTGATGTGATGGGTGACTTGTCATCACGTCGTGGCATGATTCAAGGGATGGATGACAGCGCCTCTGGCAAAATTATCCGTGCAGAAGTGCCATTGGCTGAGATGTTCGGTTATTCAACTGTAGTGCGTTCATTGTCGCAAGGCCGCGCAAGCTACAGCATGGAATTTAAGCATTACTCTGAAGCACCAAGAAACGTGGCTGATGCCATTATGAACAAGAAATAATTTAATTTTAAAGACATTAAGGTAAAGGAAATCAATCATGGCAAAAGGCAAATTTGAACGTACCAAGCCACATGTGAACGTCGGTACGATTGGTCACGTTGACCACGGTAAGACGACATTAACAGCGGCGATTACTACAGTATTGACCAAGAAATTTGGTGGTGAAGCCAAGGCTTACGATCAAATTGACGCGGCGCCAGAAGAAAAAGCACGTGGTATTACCATTAACACAGCACACGTTGAGTACGAGACAGCCACACGTCACTACGCACACGTAGACTGCCCAGGCCACGCCGACTATGTTAAAAACATGATTACCGGTGCTGCACAAATGGACGGCGCAATCTTAGTATGTTCAGCTGCTGACGGCCCAATGCCACAAACACGTGAACACATCCTGTTAGCGCGCCAAGTAGGTGTGCCATACATCGTTGTATTCCTGAACAAAGCAGACATGGTAGATGACGCTGAATTGTTAGAGTTGGTTGAAATGGAAGTACGTGACCTATTGTCTAAATACGACTTCCCAGGTGACGACACCCCAATCATCAAAGGCTCAGCTAAATTAGCTCTAGAAGGTGACCAATCACCAATCGGCGAACCAGCCATCTTCGCATTGGCTGACGCACTAGACAGCTACATCCCAATGCCAGAGCGTGCAGTTGACGGTACATTCCTGATGCCAGTAGAAGACGTATTCTCTATCTCTGGTCGCGGTACTGTAGTGACTGGCCGTATCGAACGCGGTATCGTTAAAGTAGGTGACGAGATCGAAATCGTTGGTATCAAAGACACATTAAAAACAACCTGTACAGGCGTTGAAATGTTCCGTAAGTTACTTGACCAAGGTCAAGCAGGCGACAACGTAGGTGTATTGTTACGTGGTACAAAACGTGAAGAAGTGGAACGCGGTCAAGTATTGGCTAAATCTGGTTCTATCAAACCACACACAAAATTCACAGCAGAAATCTACGTGTTGGGTAAAGATGAAGGTGGTCGTCATACACCATTCTTCCAAGGTTACCGTCCACAGTTCTACTTCCGTACGACAGACGTAACGGGTGCTGTAGAATTGCCAGCAGGTACAGAAATGGTGATGCCAGGTGATAACGTATCTATCACTGTGACATTGATTGCCCCGATTGCGATGGAAGAAGGCTTACGCTTCGCGATTCGTGAAGGTGGTCGTACCGTTGGTGCTGGTGTGGTCGCTAAAGTCATCGCGTAATTTGTAGTTTAATTAAAGCGGCAGGCTGAAGTCTGCCGTTTCGCTCTTTATAAGGAAAAAAACATGGCTGCTCAAAAAATTCGTATTCGCTTAAAAGCATTTGACTATCGTTTGATTGATCAATCTGCTCAAGAGATTGTTGAAACTGCTAAGCGTACTGGCGCTGTGGTAAAAGGTCCTGTGCCATTGCCAACACGCATTGAACGCTTTGATATTTTGCGTTCACCACACGTGAACAAAACATCGCGTGACCAATTTGAAATCCGTACCCACCAACGTTTGATGGACATTGTGGATCCAACAGATAAAACTGTAGATGCTTTGATGAAATTGGATTTGCCAGCAGGTGTAGATGTAGAAATTAAGCTGTAATTACAACTAAATAATAGTTGTAAAATTTATGGGGGTTCGGTATAATCCGGCCTCTTTCATGGAAGTCGGTCAATTGTAATCGGCTTTTTTAACTAATAAATAAGGAATCGATCATGAGCTTAGGGCTTATTGGTCGCAAGGTGGGGATGACCCGCATCTTTACTGAGGAAGGCGCAAGCATTCCAGTAACGGTGCTAGAGGTTGTACCTAACCGTGTGACACAGATCAAGACTGTCGAAAGCGATGGCTATACAGGCCTTCAAGTTGCTTACGGCGAACGTCGTGCAAGCCGCATCAACAAAGCGCTAACTGGGCATTATGCCAAGGCTGGCGTGGCTGCTGGTGCAGGTATCAAAGAATTCAATGTTTCAGCAGATGTGCTTGGCAACTATCAGGTTGGTGGCAATGTTACTGTTGAAATTTTCTCTGCCGGCCAAATGGTGGATGTGACTGGTACGTCGATTGGTAAAGGGTTTGCTGGTGCTATCAAGCGCCACCACTTTAGCTCTAATCGTGCGTCACACGGTAACTCACGTTCACATAATGTGCCTGGCTCTATCGGTATGGCGCAAGATCCTGGTCGAGTATTCCCAGGTAAGCGTATGCCGGGTCATTTAGGTGATGTTAAAGTGACTACACAAAATCTAGAAGTAGTACGTGTGGATGCTGAGCGTAACCTCTTGTTGATTAAAGGTGCAATTCCTGGCTCTAAAGGTGGCGATGTTATTGTTCGCCCAGCTGTTAAAGCGAAAGGGGCTAAATAATGGAACTGAAATTAATCGATCAAAACGGTAAGGTTGCTAAAAAAGGCGTCGCTGTTTCTGATGTGACTTTTGGCCGGGAGTTTAACGAAGCTTTGGTGCATCAAGTGGTAGTAGCCTATATGGCGAATGCCCGTACAGCAACACGTGCTCAAAAAGGCCGTGATACTGTGGCGCATACTACACACAAACCTTATGCGCAAAAAGGCACTGGTAACGCACGTGCAGGTATGACTTCAAGCCCGATCTGGCGTGGAGGTGGTCGTGCATTCCCTAATTCCCCAAACGAGAACTTCAGCCACAAAGTAAACCGTAAGGCTTACCGTGCTGGTATGCAAACGATTCTGTCTGAGTTGGCACGTCAAGAGCGTATCGTGGTGGTGGAAGACTTTAAAGTCGAATCACCAAAAACCAAACAGTTCGTTGAGAAAATCAAGGGTCTTGGTTATGCGGAAGGTGTACTTCTGTTGACGGATGGTTTTGATGAAAACTTATATCTGTCATCACGTAATTTAACTAACGTGATGGTGGTGGAAGCGCAATATGCTGACCCAGTGAGCTTGGTGCGCTTTCCAAAAGTATTGGCCACTGCTGGTGCAGTGAAGAAACTTGAGGAGCTGTTAGCATGATGAACGCTATTACGAAAACTCAAGACCGTCTGTTGCAAGTGATCTTAGCGCCACAAATTACTGAAAAAGCAACTTATATTGCTGATAAGCATCAGCAAATCGCATTTAAAGTGCGCACAGATGCAACTAAAACTGAAATTAAAGCGGCTGTAGAGTTGGTCTTTAAAGTAGAAGTTGAAAAAGTTGCTGTGATTAATGTTGCAGGTAAGACAAAACGTGCCGGCCGCCGTATGGGTCAGCGTAGCGACTGGAAAAAAGCTTATGTAAGCTTGAAGCCAGGTCAAGAAATTAACTTCGCAGCGGGCGAATAAGGAGAGAAGACATGGCATTAGTTAAAGTCAAACCAACTTCCCCCGGCCGTCGTGGTGTATTGAAAGTTGTTACACCAGATTTGTACAAAGGCAAGCCACACGCGCCGCTGTTGGAAAGTCAAAGTAAAAACGCAGGCCGTAATAACAACGGTCGTATTACTACACGTCATCAAGGTGGTGGTCATAAACAGCATTACCGTTTAATCGACTTCCGTCGTAACAAAGATGGCATTCCGGCAACAGTTGAGCGTATTGAGTACGATCCAAATCGTACGGCTAATATTGCTTTATTGTGCTACGCAGATGGTGAGCGCCGTTACATTATTGCGCCGCGTGGTGTAGCTGCTGGCTCACAATTGGTGAGTGGTGCTGAAGCGCCAATCAAAGTGGGTAATGCATTGCCGTTGCGTAATATTCCTGTAGGTAGCACGATTCATTGTATTGAATTGCAGCCTGGTAAAGGTGCGCAAATTGCGCGTTCTGCAGGTACTTCTGTACAGCTATTGGCACGTGAAGGTGCGTATGCGCAGTTGCGTTTGCGCTCTGGTGAAGTGCGTCGCGTACATGTTGACTGTAAAGCAACATTAGGCGAAGTGGGTAATGAAGAGCATTCACTACGTTCAATTGGTAAAGCTGGTGCAATGCGCTGGCGTGGTGTTCGCCCAACCGTTCGCGGTGTGGTGATGAACCCGGTTGATCACCCGCACGGTGGTGGTGAAGGTAAAACAGCTGCTGGTATGAATCCAGTAAGCCCATGGGGTCTTAAAACTAAGGGTTATCGTACACGTAGTAATAAGCGTACTGATAACATGCGCGTTAGTCGTCGTCCAAGAAACGTAAGGTAATCGATATGGCACGTTCAATTAAAAAAGGCCCATTTGTAGATGGGCATTTGGTAAAAAAAGTAGAAGTTGCTGCGGCAGCTCGTGATCGCAAGCCAATTAAAACTTGGTCACGTCGTTCTACCATCTTGCCAAATTTTATTGGTTTAACCATCGCAGTGCACAATGGTAAGCAACATGTGCCTGTGTTGATTTCTGAAAACATGGTTGGTCACAAGCTCGGTGAATTTGCGTTAACACGTACATTCAAGGGTCACGCGGCTGATAAAAAAGCGAAGAAATAAGAGGCTAATGATGCAAGTAACTGCAATATTAAAAGGCGTTCACCTCTCTCCGCAAAAAGCGCGTTTGGTGGCCGATTTAGTACGTGGCAAGAAAGTAGATCATGCTTTGAATATTCTTAACTTCACCCCTAAAAAAGGTGCTGAGATTATTAAAAAAGTAGTGGAATCTGCAATTGCTAACGCTGAACACAATAATGGTGCTGATATTGATGAATTGAAGGTTACTTCAATTTATGTGGATAAAGGTATTGTGTTGAAAAGAATCCGTGCTCGCGCAAAAGGCCGCGCTGGGCGTATTACTAAACCAACCTGTCACATTCATGTGACAGTCGGCGACTCAAAGGCATAACATGGGACAAAAAATTCATCCAATTGGGTTCCGTTTGAGTGTTCAAAAAAATTGGGCCTCACGTTGGTACTCTAATAGCAAAAACTTTCCAGCGATGCTGCAGAGTGATATCAAAGTACGCGAATTCTTAAACAAGAAATTAGCAAGTGCAGCAGTGAGCAAGATTATTATTGAGCGTCCTGCAAAAAATGCAAAAATTACCATTTACAGTGCACGCCCAGGCGTGGTGATCGGTAAAAAAGGTGAAGACATTGAGTCATTGCGTTCTAGCTTGCAAGGTTTGATGGGCGTGCCTGTTCATTTAAATATCGAAGAAGTGCGTAAGCCGGAAATTGATGCGACATTGATTGCACAATCGATTGCACAACAACTAGAAAAGCGTGTGATGTTCCGTCGTGCCATGAAGCGTGCGATGCAAAATGCAATGCGTTTAGGCGCACAAGGCATCAAGATCATGAGTTCTGGTCGTTTGAACGGTATCGAGATTGCGCGTACTGAATGGTATCGCGAAGGTCGTGTGCCACTTCATACATTGCGTGCTGATATTGATTACGGTGTTGCTGAAGCGTCAACAACATACGGTATTATCGGTATTAAAGTATGGGTATTCAAAGGTGAAATTTTTGGTGATAACGCACAAGCACAAGCTGCGCAAGTGACTGCTGATGCTGAGCCAGAAAAAAAAGTAAGAAAGCCGAGGGCTAAAGATGCTACAACCGTCTAGACAAAAATACCGCAAGATGCAGAAAGGCCGTAACAAGGGCATTGCAACAACCGGTAATAAAGTAAGTTTTGGTGATTTTGGTTTAAAAGCCATTGGCCGCGGTCGTTTGACTGCACGTCAAATTGAGGCTGCACGTCGCGTGATGACACGTCACATTAAACGTGGTGGTCGTGTATGGATCCGTATTTTCCCAGATCAGCCAATTTCTAAAAAACCTGCTGAAGTACGTATGGGTAACGGTAAAGGTAGTACCGAGTACTACGTAGCACAAATCCAGCCAGGTAAAATGTTGTACGAAATGGATGGTGTGAGTGAAGAGTTGGCGCGCGAAGCGTTCAGACTGGCTGCTGCAAAGTTACCAATCGAAACGACCTTTATGACACGTCAAATTGGTAGTTAAGGAAAGGTAAGCTAAGATGAAAGCCACCGATTTAAGAGCAAAAAGTGTTGATGAGTTAAATGCTGAGTTGATTGAGTTGCGCCGTGCGCAATTCTCTCTACGTATGCAATTGGCAACGCAACAATTAAATAAAGTAGATCAGCTAGGTAAAGTGCGTAAAGATGTTGCGCGCGTTAAAACTGTATTGGCTGAGAAAGCGAAACAGGCATAAACATGACGGAAACAGCAAAAGTTGTACGTAGCTTAAGCGGTCGCGTAGTTAGCGATAAAATGGATAAAACCGTTACCGTGTTGGTTGAGCGTAAAGTTAAGCACCCAATGATTGGTAAAGTGGTTGTGAAATCAAATAAATTTCATGCCCATGATGAAAATAACGAGTGTAAAGAAGGTGACCTCGTGACTATCGTTGAGAGCCGTCCATTGTCTAAAACAAAGACATGGGTAGTGAGTAAAGTAGACGTAAAGGCTTAAGCCTTGAATGCCTAAAAATAGTTAGATATTCATCTTGCTATAGATGAAATCTATCAGTTATAATGTTGGACTTTTCGGCGCTCGTGTAACTTAATTTTAAGAAGCACATAAAGCAAGCGCCCCAATACTGACCGTGGTCTACTGGCCGTACTAAGATGCTAAGTCTTGTAACGGCCGGTGTTGGTTAAAACGGATTAAGTTGGAGATTATTCTCATGATTCAAATGCAGTCTCGGTTAGAAGTGGCCGATAACACTGGTGCGCGTTCAGTACAGTGCATTAAAGTGCTTGGCGGTTCAAAACGTCGTTACGCTAGCATAGGTGACATTATCAAGGTCAGCATCAAAGATGCTGCGCCGCGTGGTCGTGTAAAAAAAGGTGAGGTCTATAGTGCTGTAGTTGTACGTACAGCCAAAGGCGTTCGTCGTCCAGACGGTTCACTTGTAAAATTTGACACCAATGCCGCGGTTTTACTAAACAACAAATTAGAGCCAATTGGCACACGTATCTTTGGGCCGGTCACACGCGAATTGCGTAGTGAGCGTTTCATGAAGATTGTGTCTCTTGCGCCTGAAGTGTTGTAGTTCTAGGCATAAGGATAGTTAAGATGAGCAAAATTCATAAAGGCGACCAAGTAATCGTCAATACAGGTAAAGACAAAGGCAAGCGCGGTACAGTATTGCGCACGCTCGATTCTGGCCATGTGGTGGTTGAGGGCATTAATGTTGCAAAAAAACATGCCAAGCCAAATCCGATGAAGGGTATCACTGGCGGTATCGTTAGCAAAGAAATGCCGATTGATGTTTCAAATGTTGCATTGTTCAATCCGGCGACGCAAAAAGCGGATCGCGTGGGTTTTAAAGTGTTAGAGGATGGCCGTAAGATTCGTGTTTACAAATCTAATGGCGAATCAGTGGACGCATAGGATAAATTATGGCGCGTTTAAAACAATTTTATAAAGACTCAGTTGTAAGCAAGATGACTGAGCAATTTGGTTACACTTCAGTGATGCAAGTGCCTCGCATTGAAAAAATCACCTTGAATATGGGTGTTGGCGAAGCGGTTGCTGATAAAAAAGTGATGGAACACGCAGTAGGCGACATGGAGAAGATTGCTGGTCAAAAAGCGATCGTGACCAAAGCTAAAAAATCAGTAGCTGCATTTAAGATTCGTGATGATTATCCTGTCGGTTGCAAAGTGACTTTGCGTCGTGAGCGTATGTACGAATTCTTAGATCGTCTGATTACTGTTGCTATTCCACGTATTCGTGACTTCCGTGGTATTTCTGGTAAATCTTTTGATGGCCGTGGTAATTACAACATGGGTGTAAAAGAGCAGATCATTTTCCCTGAAATCGAATACGATAAAATCGATGCCCTTCGCGGTATGAATATTACGATTACTACAACGGCTAAAACTGACGAAGAAGCGAAGGCATTGCTTGCTGCGTTTAGTTTCCCTTTTAGAGGTTAAGACATGGCTAAAACATGTATGACAGAACGCGAATTAAAACGTCGCGAAACCGTAAAGAAATTTGCAGCAAAGCGCGATGCTTTGAATGCCATCATCAATGATCAGCAAGCAAGTGCTGAAGATCGTCGTGATGCGCGTTTGAAATTGCAAGGTCTGCCACGTAACTCAAGCCCTGTGCGTTTGCGTAACCGTTGCGCATTAACAGGTCGCCCACGTGGTGTTTTCAGTAAATTTGGTATTGCGCGTAGTAAATTGCGCGATTTGATGATGAGTGGCCAAGTGCCAGGCGTCACCAAAGCTAGCTGGTAACGGAGGAGTAGATTTATGAGTATGAGTGATCCGATTGCCGATATGCTAACGCGTATTCGTAATGCGCAAAGTGTAAACAAATTAACCGTTTCTATGCCAGCATCAAAACTCAAAGGCGCTATTGCTAATGTGTTAAAAGATGAAGGTTACATCGAAGATTTTGCTGTACAAGCAAACGATGGTAAACCGGTGTTGAATATCAGCTTGAAATACTACGCAGGTCGTCCCGTAATTGAGAAGATTGAGCGCGTAAGTAAGCCTGGTTTGCGTATTTACAAGGGTAGCCAAAACATCCCTAAAGTAATGAATGGTCTTGGTGTGACAATTGTGTCTACATCCAAGGGTGTAATGACAGATCGTAAAGCACAAGCAGCCGGTATCGGTGGCGAAGTGTTGTGCGTAGTGGCTTAAGGAGAAGCAAATGTCTCGTGTTGCTAAGAATCCTGTCGCCATTCCTGAAAAAGTGGAAGTGGTGTTAAATCCAACGCAAATTAACGTGAGTGGTCCATTGGGCAAGTTGTCTCATACGTTAACAGATGTGGTGACATTGACGCGTGATGGCGATGTGATCACAGTAAAAGCAAATAATGATACGCAGCATGCACGTGCAATGTCAGGTACTTTACGTGCTTTGGTTGCCAACATGGTGCAAGGTGTGTCTGTAGGCTTTACTCGCAAACTAACTTTGGTTGGTGTTGGTTATAAAGCAAGTGCACAAGGTGCTGTGTTGAACTTGGAATTGGGTTATTCACACCCGATTAACCACAAGATGCCAGCCGGTGTCACCGTGCAAACGCCAACAGCAACAGAAGTTGTGTTGACTGGTGCAGACAAACAAGTGGTTGGTCAAGTAGCTGCACAAATTCGCTCATACAGAGCACCAGAGCCTTACAAAGGCAAGGGTGTGCGTTATGCAGATGAAGTGGTAGCTATTAAAGAAACCAAGAAAAAATAAGTAATTAGACTTAAAAACCTAAATTTAAACTAGGGCTTAGAAAATGAATAACGTAAATAACCGCTTGCGCCGTGCACGTAAAACCCGTGCCAAAATCGCCGAGTTAAAAGTTACACGTTTGAGCGTGCATCGAACAAATACGCATATTTATGCGCAAATTATTGCTGAAAGTGGCGATAAAGTGATTGTCAGTGCTTCAACAGTTGAGGCAGATGTGCGTAAAAAAGTTAAAAATGGTGGCAATGTAGAAGCTGCCGCTTTAATTGGCAAGCGTATTGCAGAGAAAGCAGTCAAAGCTGGTGTTACCACCGTTGCTTTTGATCGTTCAGGCTACAAATATCACGGCCGTATCAAAGCGTTGGCAGATGCTGCACGCGAAAACGGTTTGTCATTCTAAAAAGCGAGACAGATAATGGCTAGAGAAGTTGAACAACAACAGCAAACTGATGGTTTGCGTGAAAAAATGATCACAGTCAACCGTGTAAGCAAAACGGTTAAGGGTGGTCGTATCATGAGTTTCGCAGCATTGACTGTAGTCGGTGACGGCGATGGTGCTGTAGGCATGGGTAAAGGTAAAGCGCGTGAAGTGCCGGTTGCTGTACAAAAAGCAATGGACGAAGCACGTCGCGGCATGCTGAAAGTGAACTTGAACAACGGTACATTGCATCACGCAGTGACTGGTGTACACGGTGCGGCAAAAGTATTTATTCAGCCGGCTTCTGAAGGTACAGGCATTATCGCTGGTGGTGCAATGCGCGCTATCTTTGAGGTGATGGGTGTAACTAACGTGGTTGCTAAATGTATTGGTTCTACTAACCCTTACAACTTGGTGCGTGCGACTTTGAATGGTTTAGAGTCTATGAATACGCCAGCTGAAATTGCTGCTAAACGCGGTAAGTCTGTTGAAGATATTAGAGGTTAATCATGGCTAAAGCAAAAAAAGAAGTCTCCACTATCAAAGTGACGTTAGTACGTAGCTTGATTGGTCGTATTGAGGCGCATAAAGCCACTGTAAAAGGTTTGGGTTTACGTCGTATGCACCATACTGTGGAAGTTCAAGATACTCCAGCAATTCGCGGCATGATTAACGCCGTTAGCTATCTCTTAAAGGTAGAAGCATAATGCAATTAAATACGATTAAGCCTGCAGAAGGCGCAAAAAAAGAACGTCGCCGCGTTGGTCGTGGTATTGGTTCTGGTTTAGGTAAAACCGCAGGCCGTGGCCATAAAGGTCAAAAATCACGTACAGGTGGCTTTCATAAAGTAGGTTTTGAGGGCGGTCAAATGCCATTACAACGCCGTTTACCAAAGCGTGGTTTTAATTCCCTGACTAAAGACAACACAGCGCGCGTACGCACTAGTGAGCTGTTGGAATTGGATGCAGACGTCATTGATATGTTGGCATTAAAAGCCGCTAAATTGGTATCTGGTAGTGTAAAAGCTGTCAAAGTATACCTGTCTGGTGAACTCAACAAAAAAGTGAAAGTACAAGGCTTGTTATTGACCAAGGGTGCACGTGCAGCCATTGAGTCAGCTGGCGGCCAAGTGATTGAAGCGTAATTAAAGAGACTCAGCTTTGGCACAAGACGGTATTTTAAGTACGATGAGTAAAATGAGTGAGCTGAAAAGCCGCTTATGGTTCGTGTTGGGCGCATTGGTTGTTTATCGATTGGGCGCCCATATTCCAGTGCCAGGTATTGATCCAACAATACTTAAGCAGCTGTTCGACTCTCAAAAAGACGGTATCTTGGGCATGTTCAACATGTTCTCGGGTGGTGCGTTGTCACGCTTTACCGTCTTTGCGTTAGGGATCATGCCTTACATTTCTGCATCTATTATCATGCAGTTGCTAACGGTGGTGTCACCTAAGTTGGAGCAGTTGAAAAAAGAAGGTGAAGCTGGCAGACGTCAGATTACTAAATATACGCGTTACGGTACTGTAGCGTTAGCAACCTTTCAGGCCTTGGGTATTGCCATTGCTTTGGAAGGTCAAGCTGGTCTTGTGTTAGACCCTGGCTTTAGTTTCAGATTGACTGCAGTGGTTACTTTAGTATGCGGTACGATGTTTTTGATGTGGCTGGGCGAACAAATTACTGAGCGTGGGATTGGTAATGGTATTTCTATTATCATTTTTGCCGGGATTGTAGCGGGCTTGCCGCATGCAGTAGGCAGCACATTGGAGTTAGCCAAAACGGGTGCGTTTTCAATCCCATTGGTGATGTTCTTGTTTGTGGCTATTTTATTGGTAACGGCGTTAGTGGTGTTTGTGGAACGTGGTCAACGTAAGATCACTGTGAATTACGCTAAACGTCAAGTAGGTAATAAGGTATTTGGTGGGCAAACAAC
The DNA here is from genome assembly GCA_000525025.1 of Methylophilaceae bacterium 11. Taxonomy (GTDB): domain Bacteria; phylum Pseudomonadota; class Gammaproteobacteria; order Burkholderiales; family Methylophilaceae; genus Methylophilus. The sequence goes on from JCKJ01000001.1 coordinate 377,950, forward strand.
ACATTTGCCATTGAAGCTGAATATGGCAGGTGTGATTCCACCAATCTTTGCTTCAAGTATAATTTTGTTCCCAGCCACACTTGCTGGTTGGTTTGGTAGTAGCGAAAGTATGTATTGGTTGAAGGATATCAGCAGCAAGCTTGCACCTGGGCAACCGATTTATATTTTACTGTTCGCAGCAGCGATTATATTCTTCTGCTTCTTTTATACGGCGTTGGTATTCAACCCAAAAGAAACGGCAGATAACTTGAAGAAAAGTGGTGCTTTTGTACCTGGTATTCGTCCTGGTGAGCAGACCGCCAAGTACATCGATAAGATTATGGGGCGTTTGACTTTGGTAGGCGCGTTTTATATCACTTTAGTATGCTTGTTGCCTGAGTTTTTGATTTTGAAATTTAATACGCCGTTTTATTTTGGCGGGACGTCGTTGTTGATTATCGTTGTGGTAACGATGGACTTTATGACGCAAGTGCAATCTCATTTAATGTCTCATCAATATGAGGGGTTGCTCAAAAAAGCTAATTTTAAAGGTGGCGCCACAGCGCGTTAGCTAGAAGAAATATGGCGAAAGAAGACCGTATTGAGATGCAAGGTGAGATTCTTGAGAATCTCCCAAACGCCACTTTCAAGGTAAAACTAGAAAATGGTCACACAGTATTAGGTTATATTTCCGGAAAAATGCGCATGCATTACATTCGCATCCTACCGGGAGATAAGGTGACAGTTGAAATGACACCTTATGACTTAACAAGAGCGCGAATTACATTCCGCGTGAAGTAACTAAATTGATTTGGTAGCGAGAGGTAAATTATGAGAGTTCGTGCATCAGTAAAAACATTATGCCGTAACTGTAAAGTTGTGCGTCGTCGTGGCGTAGTACGTATTATTTGTACAGATCCACGCCATAAACAACGTCAAGGTTAATTGATGGTAACAGGCTGTTGTTAAGAATTGAATTATTCATTACAACCTGTTAAAATTTAAGGCTTTTTATTTGGTCGCTAGACATTGCGATTCGTTTTGGAGTTAAAGTATGGCTCGTATTGCTGGGGTAAATATCCCTAATAACAAACACGCAGAAATCGCGCTTACCGCGATTTATGGCATTGGTAGAAACACTGCTCAAAAAATTTGTGCGGCAGCAGGTGTTCTGGCAACTACTAAAGTAAAAGATCTGAATGACGCAGATGTTGAGAAACTTCGTGATGAAGTGGCGAAAGTTAAAGTTGAAGGTGACTTACGCCGTGAAATTTCTATGAATATCAAACGTCTGATGGACTTGGGTTGCTACCGTGGTGTGCGTCACCGCCGTGGGTTACCAGTACGTGGTCAACGTACTAAAACCAATGCACGTACACGCAAAGGCCCTGTTAAAGCTATTAAGCAAGCTAAATAGTGCATACATTAATCGTATAAATTTAAGTTAGATACATAGGTAAGGACAGTACAACATGGCAAAAGCTAATGTACGTGTAAGAAAAAAGGTTAAAAAGAACATTGCTGAAGGCATTGCCCACGTGCATGCTTCTTTTAACAATACAATTATTACAATCACTGATCGTCAAGGTAATGCGCTTTCATGGGCAACTTCAGGCGGTCAAGGCTTTAAAGGTTCACGTAAAAGTACGCCTTTTGCAGCACAGGTTGCGGCAGAAGTAGCTGGTAAATCAGCACAAGAATCTGGTGTTAAAAACTTAGAAGTGCGTATTAAAGGGCCAGGCCCTGGTCGTGAGTCAGCCGTGCGTGCATTAAATGCAGCAGGATTCAAAATCACGAGCATTACCGACGTGACACCTGTGCCACACAATGGCTGCCGTCCACCGAAAAAACGTCGCATTTAAGCGAATAAAGATTACTGGAGAATATTTTGGCTAGAAATTTAGACCCTAAATGCCGTCAATGCCGCCGTGAAGGTGAAAAACTGTTTTTGAAAGCTGAAAAATGCTTTACAGACAAATGTGCAATTGAAAAGCGCAATTTTGCCCCTGGTCAACACGGTCAACGCCGTAACTCACGTTTGTCAGACTACGGTGTGCAATTACGTGAAAAGCAAAAAGTACGTCGTATCTATGGTGTATTAGAAGCACAATTCCGCAGCTACTACGCTGAGGCAGATCGTAAAAAAGGTATTACAGGTGAAAACTTGTTGCAATTGTTAGAGTGTCGTTTGGACAACGTTGCATACCGTATGGGTCTAGGTGGTTCACGCACTGAAGCGCGTCAAATTGTGCGTCATAACAGTATTTTGGTAAATGGTAAACGTGTCAATATTCCTTCATACCAAGTAAAAGCGGGTGATGTGGTGTCTGTAGCTGAAGCGTCTAAACAACAGTTGCGTATTAAAGCTGCATTAGAAGCTGCAGAACAACGTGGTTTCCCTGAGTGGTTAGAAGTAGATGTGAAATCATTAAGTGGTAAGTTTAAAGCTAAACCACAACGTGATGAATTACCTGCAACCATCAATGAATCATTGGTTGTCGAGTTGTATTCTAAGTAATTTAGTGGTGTTCGTACTTAGTTATTACTCTTAACCTATTCATTCAAGGAAGTTTATGCAAAATAGTCCAACAGAATATTTGAAACCACGTGTTGTTGATGTAGAAGTGATTACACCTTTACGTGCTCGCGTTACGCTTGAGCCGATGGAGCGTGGTTTTGGCTATACATTAGGCAATGCGTTGCGTCGTGTATTGTTGTCGTCCATTCCTGGCTTCGCCATTACTGAAGTGAAAATTGATGGTGTGGTACATGAGTACTCAACAATTGATGGTGTGCAAGAAGATGTTGTAGACATCTTATTGAACCTTAAAGGCGTGGCACTAAAACTCAATACTAAATCAGAAACGATTTTGGTATTGAACAAGTCTGGCGAAGGCGTTGTTACAGCTGCCGATTTTGAAACTGGCCATGATGCTGAGATCGTGAATCCGAACCATGTTATTGCCCACTTAACCAAAGGTGGCAAGCTGAATTTGGAGGTGAAAGTGGAAATGGGTCGTGGTTATCAACCTGTTCCAGCACGCCAAAAAGTGAACCAAGAAGACCGCGTATTGGGCTTCATTATGGTAGATGCATCGTTCAGCCCAATCAATAAAGTGAGCTATCACGTTGAAAGTGCGCGTGTTGAGCAACGTACCGACTTAGACAAGTTGATTATGGATGTTGAAACCAATGGCATTATTGAGCCTGAACAAGCGATTCGCGATGCGGCTCGTATTTTGATTGGCCAATTGTCTGTGTTTGCAAACTTAGAGGGTGCACCTAGCGAAGTGGAAGTGAAATCTGCTCCGCAAGTAGATCCAATCCTGTTGCGTCCAGTAGATGATTTGGAATTGACAGTACGTTCAGCCAATTGCTTAAAAGCAGAAAATATTTTCTACATTGGTGATTTGATCCAACGTACCGAAAATGAGTTATTAAAAGCGCCTAACTTGGGCCGTAAATCACTCAATGAAATTAAAGATGTGTTAGCTTCTAAAGGCTTAACACTTGGCATGAAGCTTGAAAACTGGCCACCAGTTGGCTTAGAAAAAGCTTAATCCGTTTATTTGCAGTTAAAAGTTTAAGGAAGTTACTATGCGTCACGGTAATAGCAATCGTAAGTTAAATCGTACTAGCAGCCATAGAGCCGCTATGTTCCGTAACATGTCAGTTTCATTGTTGCGTCATGAAGTGATTAGAACCACTTTGCCTAAAGCAAAAGAGTTGCGCAAATATGCTGAGCCGCTCATTACTTTGGGTAAAGATGCAACATTGGCAAACCGCCGTTTGGCTTTTAGTCGCTTGCGTGATCGTGATATCGTTACTAAATTGTTCGGTGAATTAGGCCCACGTTACAATGCACGCAATGGCGGGTACTTACGTATCTTGAAATGCGGATTCCGTAATGGCGACAATGCGCCGATGGCCTATGTTGAGTTGGTTGATCGTCCAGACAACACGACAGAAGCAGTCACAGTAGAGTAATTGTTAAATTGCGATGTCAGTAAAAAGCCAGCCTATGCTGGCTTTTTTATTTTATACGCTAAGGTTTATTCTATTAACTTTAAAATATCTGAAGTGCTAAACGGCCAGTTTAATTCAGCCTGAGTGTCTAGACGTTTTAACACTGGGATAGTTGTGCCGTAGCGCGTGACAAGGTCGTCATCGTTAGCAATTTCAATCATTTGCACTGTAAGATTTATTTCATCTAGCATGGCTTCTGCCAACTCACATAAGTGGCAAGCAGATGTTGTATAAAGTTGAATCATTAAATGTTGTGGGTTGTCCAAATTGATGCATTATTTCTAGTGGTTTTCATCGATTTTAATCTAAATTAAATCATAATAACGTATTGAGAAAAATAATACCTATCCTGGGATTGTGATGTCAGACAAACAAGAAATCAAAGAAAGCTTAAGCGAGAGCCTGCAACAGGTGATCTCGTTATTAGAAAAGCACAAGTTGGTGGAAAGTCTTGTACATAAGCAGGATATGCCTAAGCACGATCTGGTAGAAAGCTTGGTACATAAGCAAAATCTCAGCGAGTTGCAAAAGAAATTAGATGTACTCCACCCGGCAGACGTAGCCTATATTCTTGAGGCGCTACCCCTTGACGACCGCCTGAAAGTCTGGGATTTGGTTAAAGCTGAGCGCGATGGTGAAATTCTGCTAGAAGTGTCTGACGCAGTGCGTCAGACCTTGATTGCCGACATGGATAGCCAAGAATTGTTGGCAGCAGCAGAGCAGTTAGATACCGATGAACTGGCTGATTTGGCGCCGGATTTACCGAAAGATGTGTTGCAAGACCTGATGTTCAGCTTGGATACGCAGAACAGAGAGCGATTGCAGTCCGCGCTGTCATACCCGGATGATGCCGTGGGAGCGTTGATGGACTTTGATATTGTGACCATACGTGAAGACATCACGCTGGAGGTTGCATTACGTTACCTCCGTAGATTGGGCTCACTGCCAGACCATACTGATAAACTGTTTGTGGTCGATCGCTCTGATATCTTGCGCGGCGTGTTGCCACTCAAACGTATGGTGGTGCATGAGCTAGATGTGAATGTCGCGGATGTGATGGCTGCCGATGCTGTCGTGTTTCATCCAGAGGATGTGGCAGATGAGGCGGCAAAAGCGTTTGAGCGTTATGACTTGGTGACGGCGCCCGTTGTGGACAGTAATAATAAGTTAGTTGGGCGTATCACGGTGGATGCGGTAATGGACTTTATCCGTGATGAAGCGGAATCCGACAAGCTCTCGATGGCGGGTTTGCGTGAGGAAGAAGACTTTTTTGCTTCAGTGTGGAAATCTGTGCAGAACCGTTGGGCATGGTTGGCCATCAATTTAATTACAGCATTAATCGCATCGCGTGTGATTGGCTTGTTTGAGGGGTCTATCGAGAAAATTGTCGCGTTGGCCGCATTAATGCCAATCGTGGCCGGTATTGGTGGTAACTCGGGTAACCAAACCACAACGATGATTGTGCGAGGCTTAGCGTTAGGGCAAATTTCATCGCACAATATGAATTCGCTCATTCAAAAGGAGTTAGGTGTAGCGCTATTGAATGGTTTGATTTGGGGCGGTGTACTTGGGTTGATCGCCTATATTCTTTATGGAAATTATGAGCTCGGCCTTGTGATGATGAGTGCAATGACACTCAATTTATTGCTGGCGGCCATTATGGGCGTCATGATTCCATTGGTCATGAATAAGTTTGGGCGCGATCCTGCAGTGGGGTCAAGCGTATTGATTACCGCCATGACGGATAGTGGCGGATTTATGATCTTTTTGGGCTTGGCCACCATCTTTTTGCTATAAATAACTGATATCACCTTTATGACGAATCCAGAATTTGAACTGATTTGGCAAGAAATTATGGCGGATTTCTCATCGCCAGCAGCGCTTTGGCAGTTGCTAATTATTGTGCTTGCCGTGGGGACTGCATTTGCAATCAATGGTGCATTGCGTGCTTATTTCATGAACCGGTTACAAGACAGTACCAAGCCTGTGCTGGGGGTTGTTAATCGTATTCTGTTCCCAATCAGCGCATTAATCATGGTGGGGCTTGCACGCTACATTTGCGCAGAGTGGATGCATGTCGGCATGCTTAGAATCGCAAGTAGGCTATTGTTAGCAATGGCGGTGATTAGGGTGCTGGTGTATGCACTACGCTATATTTTTTCACCTAGCGGTTGGCTTAAAACATTAGAGCATGTGATTGCATGGGGGATCTGGCTACTGGTAGCGCTGCACTTGAGCGGTATTCTGCCGGAAATCGCTTTGGCGCTAGAAGATGTGAAGTTTAATATTGGTAAAAACCCGGTCAATCTATTGGTGGTATTACAAGGGATGCTCACTGTGGTGGCGACTATCTTTGTTGCGCTGTGGTTAAGTCGGCTCATTGAAAATAAGCTGATGCGTGCAGACCAAATCAATATCAATATGCGCGTAGTGCTCAGTAAGCTGGTACGTATTGTATTTATCTTTCTAGCAGTGTTAATCGCCTTATCAGCCGTAGGGCTCGATATCACACTGCTTTCCGTATTTGGTGGTGCTCTAGGTGTGGGGCTTGGTTTTGGCCTGCAAAAAATCGCCAGCAACTATGTGAGCGGATTTATTATCCTGGTCGACCACTCGGTGCAGATTGGCGATTTAATTACGGTAGCTACGCATTACGGTGTTGTTAAAGAGCTGCGTTCACGCTACATGACACTGCGTAAGTTGGATGGCACAGAGGTGATTATTCCAAATGAGATGATGATTACTGAAGTGGTCATCAATCATACCTCGGCAGAACATAAGGGCCGGATACAAATGCCGATCCAAGTGGCTTACGATGCTGACCTAGATCAAGTCATTAAGCTCATGCGTAGTGTTGCAGAACAGCATTCGCGCACGCTTAAAACCAGTAACGTGGATGTGCATGTGAAAGGGTTTGGTGAAAGTGGTATTGATATGATGCTTTCATTCTGGGTGGCCGATCCTGAAGAGGGTTCTTCGGCATTGCAATCCGAGCTATATCAGAATATTTGGAAGTTATTTAAAGCCAATGGGATTGGTATTCCATACCCACAACGTGAGATTCGCTTGCTGAATACAAGTGTCTCACCAGAGTAATCTGGTGCGTGCGAATTGCTTGAATAGTGCTGGATATAGATAATAAAAAAGCCCGTTAATTTAACGGGCTTTTTTATGACTTAAATAATGATTATTTAAGTTTAGTTTCCTTATACATTACGTGTTTACGTGCCACTGGATCAAATTTTTTGATTTCCATTTTTTCTGGCATTGTACGTTTGTTTTTAGTAGTGGTATAGAAATGACCAGTACCAGCACTTGATTCTAATTTGATTTTTTCGCGCATTGCTTATGCTCCTTAGATTTTTTCGCCAGCAGCACGCAATTTTGCGAGCACAGCGTCAATGCCGTTTTTGTCGATAGTGCGCAAAGCCGCATTGGTAATACGCATGCTTACCCAACGGTTTTCACTCTCAACCCAGAATTTACGGTTTTGTAAATTTGGTAAAAAACGACGTTTTGTTTTGTTTTGTGCGTGAGAAACATTGTTGCCCACCATTGGTTTTTTGCCTGTTACCTGACATACACGTGCCATAATGACTCCTGAGACAAAATTGTCTTCAATACTTTGCTTTTTTAGAAAGACGGCAATTATAGTATGAAAACGATAATGTTTTCAAGCTAAATAGCTTAATTTGCTAATTATTTTCACTATCAGAGTTAATGCTTACCGGTACTACCAAAACCACCTTCACCACGGTCGCTTTGCGCAAACTCATCCACGATATGAAAGTCGGCCTGCACCACAGGCACAATCACCAATTGAGCGATGCGTTCCATCGGGTTCAGAATAAACGCCTCTTTGCTGCGGTTCCAGCAAGACACGAGCAATTGCCCTTGATAGTCTGAATCAATCAGCCCAACCAAATTGCCAAGCACGATGCCGTGTTTATGGCCTAAGCCGGAGCGTGGTAGAATCAGTGCCGCATAGTAGGTGTTGTCGATATGAATCGCCATGCCTGTTGGAATCATGATGGTCTCGCCCGGTTGTATGCTTTGTGTATGATCAATACAGGCGCGCAAATCCAAACCGGCGGAACCGGGAGTGGCATAACTGGGCATCATATGGTGGAGGCGATTATCAAGAATTTTTAGATCAACGGTAATGGACATAACGATGGTTTTTGTTTGAGCTGATGAGAATGTATTATTAAACACTAATTGCCTGTGAAAAGCACTAGACAATAAAAAAGCCAGTTCAAATTGAACTGGCTGATTTGCAAATTGCTTAATTAAAACTTGTAGGCAGCGCTTAAGCCTAGCAAGTAGTTTCTGTCTGGTGCTGTTTCGTAAAATCTTAGGTTTCCATCATTAATACGCACAGAGCCGATATATTCTTTATCGAACATATTCTCGACACGTAGATACTCTTTGAAATTCCAGTTAGCAAGGCTTTGCTCGAACCCGGCACGTATATTGAATATGGTGTATGACGCAGCGGTTTCACTGTTAATGTCATTTACATACACTTTGCTGTTATGGCGTCCTTCAAGCGCTGTATGGAAGCCAAGTGGCTCATACTTCCACGCAACCTCTCCGTAAATTTGACTGCGATAAGTGCCTGGAATACGGTTACCTTCGGTAATCGCACCAAAATCAGAGTCAAACTTTGCATTTAACAATGTATAAGCAAAATAGGTGGAGATATTATTTTCAAACTTGGAGTCGATAGAAAACTCTACGCCTGTGCGTTTGGTTTTGTTTGCATTTGTAAAAACGCTGCGTCCACCACCAGTCGCACTGGTGATGATTTCATCATGCGTATTAACGTAATACAAAGTGAGATTCGCAAGCGTATTGTCTGTCACAAATGCTTTTGCGCCCACTTCAAAATTTTCACTTTCGCTCGGTTTCAGTGATAGATTAGGCGTTGCATTGGTTAGTAAGGAGTTGAACCCTGCCTCAACAAATGTAGGCGTTTCAAAGCCTTTTCCATAGTTGGCATACAGATTTACTTGAGGGCTAACTTTCCAAATCGCACCAATTACGGGTGTTGTTTTGTTATACGTGACACTGCCGCTATTATCGCCGTTAGAACTTGTACCGCTAGTAAACTTATCATTCACAGTCAATTTGACCTTTGTTCTGCGCAAACCTGCATGGATATCCACACTATCCGTTGCGGATAATTTACCTTGAATATAGCGGTCAAAATTAGTTGAAATGTTATCTTCTTGTCGGTTTAAGCTAAAAGGTGTACCAAGTACACGTTTTGTACCATTGTCAGCGTTAATGTCTGTCCGGTCATCGGATGACTTTCCATAATTGACACCTAGACTAATAGAGTAAGACTTGTTAGCTATGGTGCCTTGATTATTCCAACGTAAATCTGTGCCCCAGAACTCTCTGGAAATCTCACTGGCGCGGCCATTTGCGTTCACTGGCGCGGCAGGAGGTAAAGACAAATATTGCTCATTCTCTCTAGTGCCGATATAGGTGATTAAATTCACCGAATTGTTCTCATTAAATCTATGATCTAAATTAAAGCCTGCTTGTGTATGGCTTCTATAAACACGTGTATCAGATAGAACTGCACCAACGCCAGCACTTTCCGGATTTGATCGTGCAACTTCTTTAGTCAGTCCCAGCGGGTCTTGCGCTGTTTGGTCAAACCAATTCACTAAGGTAGTGAGTTTAGTGTCGTCGCTAATATTGAATTTGAATTTAGCTGTCGCCTGTTCTTTTTGTCCAGCGTTATGCTCTCTGTAACCATTGGTTTCAAAGTTAGAAACATTTAACAAATACTCTACGCCATCCAAATTGCCAGCTGCATTTAATACTTGGCGTTTGGTGTCATAACTGCCAAACATGACCGTACCGCCAACTTCGGGCGTTTTTGGTGCATTTTCGGTAAACATCTGAATAACACCACCTGAAGAATTGCCGTACAAGGCTGAGAATGGACCACGCATTACTTCAATGCTTCTAATCGCAGATAAATCGACAACCCCCGGTTGGCCTTGGCCGTCCGGCATGGTGAGTGGAATGCCATCGACGTACACGCGCACACCGCGTACACCAAAAGCAGAACGGGAGCCGAATCCGCGTGTAGAAATTTGCGGATCTTGCGCTTGGTTATTTCTATTTTGTGCGGTGATGCCAGGCACTCTAATCAAGCTTTCCGAGAGCGTCATTTGTAGCTGGCCGTTTTGAATATCCTCTTGCTTGACCACGTCAATGGCAATGGGAAGGTCAAAGCTATTTTGCAGCGTGCGGGTGCCAGTGACGACAATCGGTGCGATATGCAAGGTTTTCTCATCCTCCTCTGCATAGGCATCGAGCGCCGGTACCATGCCTAATGCGCTGGCAACAGCCATCGGTAATAGTTTAAATTGGACTGTTTTGTTGTTTGAAATCATGTTGGTTTCATCGGTAGTGAATTAATCGCGCGATAATAACCATAATTAGAAGGATTGGCATCAGCAATATCATGATTTTATGCGATGCGCTCAGAGGGATTGACTTGCATTTGATGCAAGTCAAACGGGCAGGCTATTTAAGCATGCTGGCAAGGTGCTGCAATATTAACAACGCTACTTCTGGTTTTGTACTAAGTGGTAATGCGTGACTGCCGGCATCATCAATCAGCGTGACTTGATTATGGTCTTGCCCCATGGCGATGCTGACATCATTGGCAACGATAAGCGGGAGTTTTTTAGCGATACGTTTTTGTGTTGCATGTTTAATCACATGCTCGGTCTCGGCAGCGAATCCTATGCAAAACGGTGCGTTGGGCAAGCTAGCAACATCAGCCAGTATGTCTTTATTTTTTAGCAAGGTTAAGCTAAGTGTGTCTTCACTTTTTTTGATTTTTTGTGTAGAAACTTGTGCCGGACTGTAGTCTGCTACCGCAGCAACGGCAATCAATACATCTTGATGATGCACTTGCTGCATCACTGTTTGATACATACTTTTTGCATCCAGCGCTTTGATAAAGGTAAGGTTGCTTGGAGGTGTTTGCGTGCTATGCCCACTCACCAAGGTGACTGCTGCACCCATGTCAACTGCTACTTGTGCAATAGCATAGCCCATTTTACCGGAGCTTAAATTGGTGATGGCACGGACCGGGTCAATCGGCTCTAGTGTGGCACCTGCAGTAATGAGGATACGTTTTCCTTGCAGCAACTTGGGCGTAAAGTGCGTAGTCACAGCTTGCATCAGTGCCTCAGGTTCCAGCATGCGTCCTAAGCCAATTTCACCACAGGCTTGCTCGCCGGCAGCCGGCCCTAATATGCTAATGCCATCCGCCTTCAGTTGGCTGATATTGCGCTGCGTTGCTGGGTTCTCCCACATCTGTTTGTTCATGGCTGGTGCAACGAGCAACGGACAGTTTCTCGCTAAACATAGGGTAGACAGTAAATCATCCGCACGACCATGCACGAGCTTTGCTAAAAAATCTGCGCTGGCAGGGGCAATCAAAATAGCATCGGCTTGGCGACTGAGTTCAATATGCGGCATACCATTCGGAATAGCGTTATCCCACATATTCATATACACCGGGTTGCCCGAAAGCGCTTGCATCGTCACAGGTGTAATAAATTGACAAGCGGCTTCAGTCATCACAACTTGTACACTGTAACTCTGTTGAATCAGTAGGCGCACCAGTTCGGCCGCTTTATAAGCTGCAATACCGCCTGTGATACCCAGTACAATCGCGCGTTTTGAAGATTGAGATGCCATGCGCGAATTCTATCTGAAACAAGGTGCAATTGCGATGATTGCGCGTACGGCATGAAAGCGGCATAGATTGCTGTTAAGATAATAGAAAAAACAGGTGCCTTATGTGGAAAAAAATACGCATTATCATTCTGCTGTTGATTCTTGCAACGGTGATTCAGCAGACGTTACAAGAAGATGCGGATTTGGATTGGAATAAAAATTTCTATGTAGCGGTATATCCTATCAATGCAGATAATAGCGCGGTAGTAAGCACTTACATTAACACACTCACCCCCCAAGATTTTGAGCCGGTGGCAGAGTATTTTGCAGAAGAAGCACAACGTTATCAGTTAGGCTTGCGTCGCCCATTTGAGATTCGACTCGGGGATAAAATCAATCAAATTCCTCCAGCACCCCCAGTGGAAAGTGGCGTATTGAAAGTCGTGCTATGGAGTTTACAGTTTAGATATTTTGCCTGGAAAAACTCACCTAGCATGTCGGTTAAGCCGGATATCCGGCTGTATTTGCTATACCATGATCCTTTAACTAGCCCTCGCCTTACGCATTCAACGGCTTTAAATAAAGGCAGAATAGGGCGTGTGAACTTGTTTGCCGATGCAGCGTATGCCAAAAAGAATTTGGTGATTCTGGCGCATGAACTGCTACATACGGTCAAAGCAACTGACAAGTATGACTTAGCGAACGGATTGCCTAGTTTCCCCGACGGTTACGCCGAGCCAGAGAAACAGCCCAGATTGCCACAAGATTATGCAGAGCTGATGGGTGGCAGAGTGCCACTGACCGAAAGTACTGCAGAGGTACCTAAGAGCTTGCGGTTAACTTTGATTGGACGCAAAACTGCAAGAGAAATTGGCTGGGTGCGATAATCATCAGATGGTCATTTCAATATAAGAAAGAAAAGAAAGCACAGCATGGCGATTACAGATTGGCCTGAAGGGGAGCGCCCAAGAGAAAAGCTGATGCAGCAGGGAGCAGCGGCATTGTCAGATGCGGAGTTGCTTGCCATCTTTTTGCGCGTAGGGGTAACAGGTAAAAGCGCAGTAGACTTAGCGCGTGATCTTTTGCAACAGTTTGGCAGTTTAAATGGCATTTTTTCGGCGTCGCTAGTGCAAATCAACCAAGTGCATGGCATGGGTGAAAGCAAGTATTGCCAGTTACAAGCAATTTTTGAGATGAGTCAGCGGGCATTGGCAGAGCAAATGCAGGTACGCGATGTGTTGTCCTCGCCTAAGCAAGTACGTGATTATTTGATGCTCAAGCTAGGGATATTACCGCGAGAAGTGTTTATGCTGCTGTTGCTGGATGCGCAAAATCGGGTATTGGCGCAGGAAGTGTTGTTTGAGGGCACGTTGACGCAAACCAGCGTCTATCCGCGTGAAGTGGTGAAGCGCGCGCTGCATCACAATGCCGCTTCTGTTATTTTTGCACATAATCATCCTTCTGGCATTGCTGAGCCTAGCCAGGCGGATGAAAGCCTGACACAGGCATTAAAGCAAGCATTGGCCTTGGTGGATGTGCGGGTGTTGGATCATTTTATTGTGGCGGGCAATAGTACCTGTTCGTTTGTAGAGCGCGGTTTACTTTAAGAGCGAGGAGCCTGAGATGTCTTTGCAAACTTGGGAATTGTTAAGTTACATTGTGACGGTGTTTGGTTTGCCGTTGGCAATCCTCTCATTTATGCTAGAGCAGCGTAAAGAACGTGAGAACGAAGAAGAAGAGGTGTATCAGTTATTGTCGGATGCCTATACCGATTTTCTTAAGCTGGTGATGGCGAATCCAGACCTTAAATTGCGCTCACAATCCAGTATTGAGCAGCTAACAGAAGAGCAACTGGAGCGTATGTACGTGATGTTTGAAATTTTGATTTCATTATTTGAACGTGCCTATTTACTTGCTTACGAGCCCAATATGGCGGGCAAGCAATTGCGGCGTTGGTATTCATGGGATGACTATATGCGCGAGTGGTGCGAGCGCGATGATTTTCGGGAGTGGTTGCCAAGGCTGTTGCAAGGTGAAGACCCCGATTTTGCCAAGTACATCACAAAAATCGCGAAAGAAAAAGGCCGGGTTGGTACGCCGACCTTGATTGAGGTTTAACCTACCTTAAGTGTGCTATGTGCTTTCACTAAACGTTTGAGTTCTGGCACACAAGAGCCACAGTTGGTGCCGCATTGCAACTTGGCTTGTAGCGTTTGCAAGTCTGCCCCAGCTTCACAGGTGTCGATAATTTCATTCTCTGACACATCAAAGCAGTTACACACAATTTTGCCACGGCTTTTTTGACCGCTAGGTGGCGCACTTAATGGCGCAAGTGCCCAACGTCTGAGTTCATCGGTAAATTGGCCTTGTTGCATCACTTGTTTCAGCCAGTCTGCTGCCAATGTTTCACCAATCAGTTTCACGCCAGTCACTTGGCCTGATTCTACCAAGATGCGTTTATGGATACCGCGTTTGGCATCGTCATAATTTAGCATGGGTGCGTCTTCCACCATGCCAAGCATTTGGTCCAAACGTTGAATAATCGCGGCATCAGGCGCAGTATGATGCGATGCACGCAATACGACCATGCCGTGGTCACGACCATACAATCCGCAGGTGGCGTAATCAAACTCTTTAAGTAGGGGGCGAATGTTTTCAACCAAACTTAGATTACTGCAAGTGCGCATGACCGTCATTTGCCAAGGCAGATCCAGCTTTTCAATCTTAATGGCCGTATGTTTTAGCTCAGGCTGCTTAGAGGTCTTATCAAATGCTGGCGGCATCAAGGCATTGACACCCAAGCCACTCATCGTTTGGCTTCCCCAGTGCATAGGGATAAAGGTTTCCGCCGGTTTGACTTCTTCGGATTGCTGCACACGAATATTCAGGCTGCCGCGTTTATTACTCAGTTTCACAATGTCGCCGGACTTGAGCTGCCGGCGCGTCATGTCATCCTGATTCATAGACACAACCGGCTCTTCCACATGATTATAAAGTTGCGCAATGGTGCCGGTGCGGCTCATGCCATGCCACTGGTCACGTAAGCGTCCAGTCAGTAGGTGCAGCGGATGGCGCGCGTCGGTTTTATCGGCAGTACCTTTATATACTGCGTTGTGGAACTGCGCTTTGCCGTTAGGTTTTTGGAATACGCCATCGGTATACAGGCGTGCCTCACCAGTCGTTGCACCTTCTTTAAATGGCCATTGTTGCGGACCTTGTTGTTCCAGCAACTGGTAGCTGAGTCCGGTAATGTCTAAATCGCGTCCGCGTGTTGTTTCACGGTGCTCGTTGAACACACTTTCCGTGGTGGGATAATCAAATAATGATTTACCCGTGATAGATTTTGATACAAGTTTTTTCTCTAAACGTTGTGCAAAGTCCACCGCGATTTCCCAATCGTGGCGCGCTTCACCCGGCTTGGGCGATGCACTTTGCAAGCGTGTGATTCTGCGTTCCGAGTTAGTCACGGTGCCTTCTTTTTCACCCCATGTCGTGGCTGGAAAGAACACATCGGCGTATTGGTTGCTGTCGGTGTTGTTAAAGGCATCTTGCAGGACGACGAGTTCGGCAGTATTCAGCGCTTCTAGTACATTATTCAGGTCTGGCATCGAGTGTGCTGGGTTGGTGCAGGCAATCCATACCGCTTTGATTTCACCTTTTTTAATGGCATCAAACATTTCAACCGCAGTTTTTCCGGGCTGGGCGGGCACATCATCAATGTCCCATAATTTCGCCACTTCTGCGCGGTGCTCGGCATTGGCTAAGTCACGGTGGCCAGAGAGTAAGTTGGCCATGCCGCCGACTTCACGGCCACCCATGGCATTGGGTTGTCCGGTGAGCGAGAATGGGCCAGCGCCCGGTTTGCCAATTTGGCCGGTGGCCAAGTGTAGGTTGATGAGTGCCGCATTTTTATCCGTGCCGTGCACCGATTGATTGAGCCCCATGCAATACATGGAGAGCGTAGGACCAGCACCAAACCATTTAGCCGCTTGAATAATATCCTGCTCACTGATGCCGCAAATATCAGCCACCATTTTAGGGGTGTATTCGCGTACGGTTTCTTTTAAAGCGTCAAAACCTTCGGTGTGGTTGCGGATATACTGCATATCCAACAGCCCTTCCCAGAGCATCACGTGTAATAGACCATTGAATAGTGCAACATCGGTGCCCGGTAAAATGGCCAAATGTAAATCAGCAAACTGTGCCGTATCGGTGCGGCGTGGATCGACCACTACAACTTTCATGTCAGGATTTTTAGCTTTGGCATCTTCGATGCGGCGGAAAATAATCGGGTGTGCAAAAGCGGTATTCGACCCTGCAATAAACAAACACCCGGTATGATCGATATCTTCATAGCAGGCGGGTGGGGAGTCTGCACCCAATGTGGCTTTGTAACCAGTCACGGCGGAGCTCATGCATAGGCGTGAATTGGTGTCGACGTTATTGGTGCCAATCAAGCCTTTAGCCAGCTTGTTGAACACATAGTAGTCTTCGGTTAGCAATTGGCCCGAAATATAAAAGGCCACGGAGTCCGGACCATGTTGTGCAATGGTGTCGGCGAATTTATCCACCACATAATCCAGAGACGCATCCCAAGTACTACGCTGACGCTCGGCACCGCGCTCGGTACGCAATTCCGGATAGAGGCCGCGTGCATCCAATTTGGCCGTGAGGTGCAGGGTTGAACCCTTGGTGCATAGGCGTCCGAAATTGGCAGGGTGGTCGGGGTCACCTTTCACATCAATAATACGTTGATGCTCTGTTTTAATAATCACGCCACAACCCACGCCACAATAGCAACAGGTAGCCTTGGTCTCTTTGACCGCAGGATTGATAGGGGATTGCACTTGATTTGCCATTTGCTACTTTGTCCGTCTTTAAATTACTAACTTCAAATTTCTAAATACACCATACCATCTTCTACTTTGACTGCATAGCAAGCGGTTTGACCTACATCTGGCTCTTCCGCTTTGCCGTCTACCAAGCTGATTTTCCAGCTATGTAGCGGGCAGGCCACTTTGTCACCATAGACAATCCCTTGCGAGAGTGGGCCGCCTTTGTGTGGACAGGTATTGTTCAGCGCAAATACACGGTCATCTTCGGTGCGGAAAATACCAATATCTGTTTTTTCAGTACGCACCAAGCGTGAACCCAGTTTAGGGATTTCGGTTAAGGGGCAAACTTTTGTCCAGCTCATAAAAACTCCAAAATGATATGAAATGCAGTCTATGTTAAGAGACTATTAGTAAATAAATAAATAAAAAATTAAGGATCAGAGAGAAAATCGCCAGCCACTGCCATTTGAGTAATCGGGCTCTTGCAATCAGTGGTGTGCGTTGCAATGCAATGGGTTTGAGCTCGCCGTATTCCAGCGCATGTAACATCTCGTCTGCTGTTTCAAAGCGTTTATCACTATCTCGTGCAACAGCTTTAAGAATGATATTTTCTAGCCATGCCGGAATATCCGGACGGTAGCGTGTGGGGCGAATCGGCTCGCCAAAACGTGGCGCTTGAAAAGGCTCGATCTCGCCATAAGGATATTTTCTGGTCAGCAAGTAATACAGCGTGACGCCTGCCGCATAAATATCGGTAGTGATGTCTGCAGACTTACCTTCAAATAATTCCGGTGCCATAAAGCTTGGCGTGCCAGGGTTACTCATGGTTTCCGGTGTGCCGATGGTGGTATTGAGTGCTACCCCTAAATCTAAAATGCGCAAACGCTGGTCTGAGCCAATATGAATGTTGGCTGGTTTGATGTCGCGATGAATAATATTTAAGCGGTGCAACATGCTGATGCCTCGCATCAGGTCTTCAGCGGTCTTGGCTACGCCATTGACCGTAAAGTGATGTCCATGTTCAATGCGCTGCTGCAAGGTCGCACCTTCGTGCCAGGTCATCACATAATACAAATGCTTGCGCTGTTCTGCCGTTAACGGCAGCACTTGAGGCACGCATTGCGAAACCACGCGTTTAGCCAGCCATTCTTCATTCAATAGTGCTTGGCAACTGTCTTTATCATTGGCCATGATGGGCTGCAGTGTTTTTAATACAAACAATTGCTTGCTCTGGTTTCTGACTTTGTACAGTACGGTAGCGCGTGAGTCATGCAAGATATCCTGCACTTCAAAGCCATCCAGTGCATCGCCCACTTTTAGCTTGGGTGGCACGGCTAAGTTTTGTGCATCCGAGAGTAAATCATTCAGGTTATCGGTGCCAATCTCATCGATGCGCACAATGATTGCCGTTGCATTGTCTTGCCCACCTTTTTCCAACGCCGTTTTGGTGAGGTGGTCACTGATCATTTGCGGGCTGTCGTATAGCATCATGGCATGATGGATCGCTTTCTCACCTAATGGCTCCCATACGCCATCACTCATCATGGCAAAGGTGTCGCCTACTTCTAATAGGCCTTCGGAAAAATCTACATTAAGCGTGCTATCTAACCCTACTGCGCGCTTGAGCACGTGGCGCATGTCGGGTCTGTCCCATACATGATCGGTCGTGAGTTGTGTGAGCGTTTTGTTGCGCAACCGATAAATACGTGTATCCCCCACATGCGCCAGAATATAACGCTGCCCTTTCAATACAAGTAGCGATAATGTTGTCGCCATGCCAGACATATCGCGATTAGCTGCGGCCTGTGCCAGCACCCAACGGTTGGCGGCACTCAACACTTTTTCTAACGAGATATGGATTTGCCAAGTATCAGGGGTTGCATAGTAATCGGCAGAGACTGTACGCACTGTCATTTCAGCGGCCTCGCGCCCACCCGCGTTGCCACTGACACCATCAGCCACCGCAATGAGCGCACCTTTGGTGGCGAGCACCGCGTGGTTTGGCGTGACCACACCCGCGTAATCTTCATTACGTGTGCGTGGCCCTACTAGGCTACTTTCGCCAACGCTAAATTTCAGTGACATGACAATACTTAACGATTAAAACAGCCACTATACCTTAGCGGTGGTAGCCGTTGCAGCACCCCAGGTAGTTCTCCAGCGTGTTTTCACACCCATTAATCCCACCATGGCTAAGATGGCCAATCCGGCAAATATCAATAAGCCAATTTGATAGCTGCCGGTCACTTGTTTAGAGTAGCCCAAGCTGGAAGCAAGATAGAAACCACCAATGCCGCCCGCCATACCAACCAACCCAGTCATGACGCCAATCTCTCTGCGGAAGCGTTGCGGCACCAATTGGAACACTGCACCGTTGCCCATGCCGAGTGCTGCCATAGCCAGAATCACAACCGTTAAGCCTAAGGCTTGAGTTGGAATACCAAAACTTAAGATAAATAAGAACAAGGCCGCCAAGATGTACATGATGGTGAGTGAACGAATGCCACCGATACGGTCTGCCAATAAGCCACCAAATGGGCGTACCAATGAACCAGCAAACACGCATGCGGCCGTAAAGTAACCAGCATGGACTGGCGGTAGACCATATTGGTCATTGAAATAAATAGTCAATGAAGAAGCCAAGCCAACAAAACCGCCAAAGGTCACGCTATAAAAGAACATGAACCACCAAGCGTCTTTGTCTTTTAATACAGCAAGATATTGCCCTAAAGATTTGGCTGCGGGTGCGTCCGGTGCGTCTTTGGCAAAAATCACATACACCAACAAGGCAATGCTGAGTGGGATGAGCGCTAAACCAAACACGTTGTTCCAGCCGAATGCAATCGCTAAGCCTGGCGCAAATAACGCGGCTAACGCTGTACCAGAGTTGCCTGCACCCGCAATGCCTAATGCCGTGCCTTGATGCTCTGGCGGGTACCAGCGTGAGGCCAATGGCAGTGCCACGGCAAACGCTGCACCGGCAAAGCCCAAGAACATGCCTAATAACAAGGTATGTTGATAAGTATGCACACCATGCAGCCAAGCCACCAGCAGTGCGGCAATCACAATAAACTGGCCCACTAAACCCGCTTTTTTAGGCTTGATTTGATCAACCAACACGCCCATAAAAATACGCAGCAAAGCGCCTGTCAGCACTGGTGTGGCGACCATTAACCCTTTTTGTGCTGGCGTTAGATTCAGGTCTGCCGCGATTTGCACGGCGAGTGGGCCTAACATGACCCACACCATAAAGCTTAAATCAAAGTAGAAAAAGGCAGAAAATAAAGTGGGCTTATGGCCGACTTCCCAAAAACTTTTTTGCATGATCATCTCCTTGGTGAAGTATTCAGCTTCACCTATATATTGTTAAGCGTGAAACGGGTCGTCTCACGGGCTCTTGATTGAAAAAGAAGCGGTATTAGGCCGTGCGGCACTACACTGTAATAGTGTCGAACTCTTTATGCTCAGCACGTTTTTTCACGCGATCCGCCCAAGGGTCTACAGAACCTTGTAAGGCGTACAGCAAGCGCTCATAAGCGGCGGTACGGCCTTCGGCATCTTCTAGAATACGTTTCTTCACGTAATCCAGACCTACACGTTCAATCCAGTGCACGGTACGGTCAAGGTAACGCGCTTCTTCGCGGTAAATTTGGATAAACGCACCAGAGTACTCAATCACTTCTTCTGCCGTTTTCACTTTGCAGAGGAACTGGGCGACTTCAGTTTTGATACCGCCGTTACCACCGACATAAATCTCCCAGCCAGAATCGACGCCAATGATGCCGACATCTTTAATGCCAGATTCCGCGCAGTTACGTGGGCAGCCAGACACCGCAAACTTCACTTTATGCGGCGCCCACATGTGGTCAAACGCTTTTTCAATATCAATGCCGAGTTGCGTAGAGTTTTGTGTACCAAAACGGCAGAACTCAGAACCCACACAGGTTTTAACAGTACGGATCGATTTGCCGTAAGCGTAGCCAGAAGGCATATCTAAATCTGCCCACATGCTGGTGAGGTCTTCTTTTTTCACACCGAGCAAGTCAATACGCTGACCGCCAGTGACTTTCACCATTGGCACATTGTATTTGTCGGCCACATCGGCAATTTTGCGCAATTGATCAGAGGATGTAACGCCGCCATACATACGTGGAATCACAGAGTAGGTACCATCTTTCTGGATATTTGCGTGCACGCGTTCGTTAATAAAGCGTGATTGCGGATCATCTTTGGCTTCGTGTGGCCAGCTGGAAATTAGGTAGTAATTCAATGCAGGGCGGCAAGTTGCACAACCGTTAGGTGTGCCCCAGCTCATGCCTTTCATCGCATCTGGAATATTCAGGTATTTGTTTTTGCGAATTTCTTCACGGACGACCTCGTGGCTCTTATCGGTACAACCGCAAATCGATTTGCTGCTAGAAGGCGGTGCATAACCACCCCCTAAAGTAGAGGCTAAAATTTGCTCGACCAAGCCTGTGCAAGAGCCGCAGCTTGAACCCGCTTTGGTTTGTTTTTTAACGTCGTCAATGGTGAACAAGCCTTTTTCTTGAATGGCTTTGACGATCGTGCCTTTGCATACACCATTACAGCCACAGACTTCCATTTCGTCTGTCATAGCGGCTGCTTTATCTTGACCTTGGTGCCCGGTATTGCCCAGACTATCTTGCCCGAACATGAGGTGATCACGTATCTCATGAATCGGTTTGCTATCACGCAACATCTGGAAATACCAAGCCCCATCCGTCGTATCGCCATAGAGCACGCTGCCGATGATTTTGTCATCTTTAATCACGAGTTTTTTGTACACCCCGCCTACTGCATCGTGCAACACAATTTCTTCGGTATCTTCACCGCCAGAGAAATCTCCGGCAGAAAACAAATCAATGCCTGTGACTTTTAATTTTGTTGAAGTCACGGAGCCTTTGTATAACCCAATACCAAAGTTGGCCAAGTGTGTGGCGCACACCTTAGCCATTTCAAATAACGGCGCGACCAACCCGTAAGAGGTGCCGCGATGTGAAACGCATTCGCCCACTGCATACACGCGCGGGTCGTAAGTTTGCATGGTGTCGTTGACTACAATGCCACGGTTACAATGGATGCCAGCCGATTCCGCTAAAGCGTAATTCGGGCGAATCCCTACCGCCATGACGACTAAATCGGCGGGGACTTCTTGGCCGTCTTTAAATTTGACTGCCGTCACGCGGCCATCTTTACCAATCAGTGATTCGGTATCTTTTTTCAGTAAAAAGTGCAGGCCTTTAGACTCTAGTGATTTTTGCAGCATCACGCCTGCAGTTTTGTCTAGCTGGCGTTCAAGTAACCACTCGTTTTTATGGACGACAGTGACATCCATGCCCTGGATTTTCAACCCATTGGCCGCTTCTAAACCAAGCAAGCCGCCACCAATTACCACTGCATGTTTATATTGTTTAGCAGTTTCAATCATGTCGTTAGTATCTTTAATGTCGCGATACCCCAGCACGCCTTGTAAATCGGCACCGGGAATTGGCAACATAAACGGCTTGGAACCTGTGGCCAACAACAAACGGTCGTATTCTGCACTGGTGCCATCTTCCGCATACACCACGCGATTTTTACGATCAATCTTGTTGATGCGTGCGTTGGTGTAGAGCGTGATATTGTTTTCTGCGTACCATTCGCGTGTATTTAAAATGATGTCATCAATCGTTTGCTCGTTTGCAAGCACCGGCGACAGCATAATGCGGTTGTAATTGGGATAAGGTTCATCGCCAAACACTGTAATGTGATAGATATCCGGCGCTATTTTGAGTAGCTCCTCTACCACGCGCATACCTGCCATCCCGTTCCCGACCACCACTAAATTCATTTTTTTCATAGTACACCTACCTTGTTTAATCTATCGCGTTTAAGCAATTTACGAGCCATGTATATAACCATAGCGGAATCAATGCATTACATATCGTCTATACGTCATTTAACGTAGTGATGACCATTAATAGTGCATATGCACCAAGATGTGATTTATCTTGGTGCATGCGCAAAAACCTATCTCGCTACCCACTTTTTGTGGGTAGTGATGTTAGTTAAAATGTGTACATGGCAGTGAGCCATAGTTTTTCTGTATCTCTCACACGGCCGCGGTTTCCAGCCACGTTGTTTGCAACATTGGGCGTTGCTGCATAGTGGTCATCTTCTGTAAATTTGCCGTACTCTAGTTTAGTCATGATGTTCTTATTCACGTTATATGTGACTGCTGCATTCCACTCTTTACCGTATTGGTTGCCATTTCTGCTTGCACCACCGCCGACCGTATTAAAATCTTCATCAGAGTTAATGACGTGATAGTCGGCAAAAAATAAGAAATCGTCGTAACGATAAGTCGCGGTCACAAACGTATCTTTAATCCCGGATCTTGGCGTGGCTAAGAACTTATCGACCCAACCTTGGAACAAGTGATTCGTGCCATAAGGGGTTTGGAAAGCGTACAAATTGTCATTGCTGGATAGTAGCTCTTGGTCGATACGCATATTGAAGTTATCCCAACCTAAGCCGCCGCCCAGTTTGTAGTAGTGCGCATCAATGCGTTTGTCGCCGCCGGAATAATCCGTTTGTTTAGCGTATTCAGCCGTGTAATGTGCTCTAAAGTTAGGGTTGAACGGATGCGTGCCATCCAAACGTACACCAAAGGTTTTGTTGGATTGGTCAGCCGTTAAATTTGCTCTGCCGTTATTATTCAAGGTACCTGCGCCAAACCATGCATTACCAAAGCCCAATTCATCCATGTTAGATAAGTAGCCATAACCCACTAAGAATTCGGTAGGTGAAATGCGGTAGCGGATATTCGCAATATCTATATCGCCACCACGCTGCACTGTAGTAATTTGTGTGACCTCTTCAAAGTGCGCTAAAAATACTTCGGTGTCTGTAATGGTTTTGTTGAAGACTGAAATACCATCAAACACTTGCATGACTTGGCGGAAAGCAATATCGCCAATAAAGCGTACGTTGTCTAAGTTAACAGCTTGGCGACCTAAGCGGACACGCGTGTTCTTTACACCGGTCCAGTCAATATAGGCTTGGTTGATGTCGGTAAAATCAGGGTCGACGATTTTTGCGTATTCAATTTTGCTGTTTTGATTGGTGGCACCATTGATGCGGAAGCCGTTAGTGCCATCATTAAAACTATCGTCAAGTTTGGAAACATTAATAAACTGCACGGCAAAGCTAAAGTTTTGGTACGGTGCAGTTTGCCAGCCCACTAAGCTACGCAATGTAATGCCATCTGCATCTTTGAGCTCTCGATTAGCAGTTGGGTTGGCTGTGTTAGCTGCATTCGTATAGTTGGTAGGTTGTAAGCCATCTTGCTCTACGTGTTCATAGCGCAATCTGAAGCTGGTCATATTTTTGCCAGTTTTAATCGCATCCATAAAAGTGTATTCAGGAAGCGCTTCTTCTTCGGCCATTGCATTGAATGATAGCGAGGCAAATCCCAATAACACTGCAAATGCAACTGGACTTAACTTTAACGCTTGGCTTGATAAGACTTGGCTTGATAAGACTTGGCTTGATAAGACTTGACTTGGCTTACACTTGCTATTACTTTTCATACTGTTACTCCTATTCTCAAGATGGGGTGATACGTACCTTGGTACGTGGGTCTGTCCTGGTCGACAGACCCTTTTTTATGCTGCTTTTTTCGCGTGGCGCTCGTATAAAAACTTCAGGACTTCGCTGCGTAAATGGTTGTAGTGCGGATCTTCAGCTAAATCCAAACGCTTTCTTGGGCGTTCTAAATCTACTGTTAATATTTCACCTATCGTCGCAGCCGGGCCATTCGTCATCATGACGATTTTATCGGAGAGCAACACAGCTTCATCCACATCGTGTGTGACCATGACTGCGGTACAACCGGATTTCGCCATGATTTTCATCAACTCGTCTTGCAAGCCAGCACGTGTCAACGCATCCAATGCCCCAAACGGCTCATCAAGTAATAACACTTTGGGTTCCATCGCCAATGCTCTGGCAATACCTACGCGTTGTTTCATGCCGCCGGAAATTTCGTTCGGACGTTTTTCCGTTGCATGGGTGAGGCCTACCAGCTCCAATGCAGCTTTGGTGCGTACTTGCAATTGTGCTTTGCTTTCAGTATTACCAAATACGCGGTCCACCGCTAAATAGACATTCTCAAAGCAAGTCAGCCAAGGCAGTAACGAGTGATTTTGAAACACCACAGCGCGCTCAGGCCCCGGTTTTGCAATTTCTCGTCCAGCGCAAAATAAGTGCCCAGCCGTTGGGGTAAGTAAGCCGGCGATCAAATTCAATACCGTGGATTTACCACAGCCGGAGTGGCCGATAATCGAGACAAATTCGCCTTCTTTGATATTGAGGTTAATGCCTTTGAGTGCATCAAACGTGCCTTTTTTGGTGACAAAGGTCATGTCTATATTCTCTAGTTGCACATAACGCTCTTGCAATGGTCTTTCTTGCACCGGTCTCTCTTGTAATAGTGTTTCCATATTGTTCTCCCTAAAGTCCGTGCGTTATTCGTAACTAAAACGTTTAGCTAGCAATGTCAGGCCTTGCTCGAGCAATAAGCCCACCACACCCACAATCACAATGGCAATGATGATGTGTTCCACATTCAGATTGTTCCATTCATCCCACACCCAGAAGCCAATGCCCACGCCACCGGTCAGCATTTCTGCTGCCACAATCACCAGCCATGCCACGCCGATAGAGAGGCGCACACCAGTCATCATGTAAGGCAGTACGTACGGGAACAAGATTTTGGTCACGACTTTCCACTCAGATAAATTCAGCACTTTGGCCACATTCATATAATCTTGCGGCACTTTGCTCACGCCCACAGCGGTGTTGATAATCATCGGCCAAATAGCGGAGATGAAAATCACCCAAATCGCTGCTGGGTTGGCGGCTTTGAATACCAGCAAACCAATCGGCAGCCAGGCTAAAGGTGACACCGGTTTAAGTAGACTGATAATTGGCGCAGTCATGCGTGACATAAACTCATAACGGCCAATAATAAAGCCCATCGGAATGCCCACTAACGCAGCCAATCCAAAGCCGGTCGCTACACGCTGCAGTGAATTCAGGATGTTCCAACCAATGCCCACGTCATTCGGGTTGTTGATGTAGAACGGATCGCTGAACAAGATGGTCGCTGCTTTAAAGGTAGAAATAGGACCAGGTACGCCTTGCGATTGGTGGGAGATAAGTGTCCATACGACAATCATCAGTGATAAGCCAATCATGGGTGGAATGGCCCAGGCAAAAAACTGGCGCGCTAATTTAACCAACTTGCTGTCACTGCGGGGTGCAACTACCGCGGGTGTTTGCAGCATGTTGTCAGCATTTGCGGCTGGCATGGCCACCTTGTCGGAAGCTTGTACATCCATGGTGTTATCCTTGCTTTCTGCTAAGGGTATAGGGGTATCGCCGGAGGTATGCGCACCTCCTTTAAGGGGGGCGATATTCTTGATAGTCAATGTGCTCATAGGAATGTCTCCAGTAGGGTTGATTACACTTTGACTTTGAAGCCGTTAGCGTAGGCAGCAGGATTGGTGCCGTCCCACACTACGCCGTCCATTAATTTGCTAGCACGCATTGGGCTGCTTGGTACGCTTACACCAAGTGATTTTGCAGCTTCGGTGTAGATATCAATGCGGTTCACTTTTTTGGCCACGGCTAAATAATCTGGATCTGACTTGAGCAAACCCCAACGTTTATGTTGGGTGAGGAACCACATACCGTCTGATAAGTACGGGAACGTCACTTTGCCGTCGTTAAAGAACTTCATGTAATTCGGGTCTTCCCATTTTTTGCCAATGCCGTTGTCGTAGTGGCCAACAAAGCGGCCGGCAATTACTTCTTCCGGTGCATTTACATAGGCTTTGCCGGAAATGAGTTTGGCGACTGCAGCACGGTTAGCGGTGGCATCAATGTAGCGGCAAGCTTCCAAAATCGCTTTGGTCATGGCCAACGCAGTTTTTGGGTTTTGCTCAACAAACTCAGCAGTACAGCCTAATACTTTCTCAGGATGGTCCACCCAGATATCTTGTGTGGTAGCAACGGTAAAGCCGACTTTGTCGTAAATTGCACGTGCGTTCCAAGGCTCGCCCACACAGTAGCCATCCATATTGCCGATACGCATGTTGGCGACCATTTGCGGTGGAGGCACGACAATGGTTTTCACGTCTTTCATTGGGTTAATGCCGTACGAGGCTAACCAGTAGTACAACCACATGGCATGGGTGCCGGTAGGGAAAGTTTGCGCAAAGGTAAAGTCACGGTTTTCGTTGTCGATCAAACGTTTCAGTGTTGCACCGCTGGTCACGCCTTTGTCTTTTAATTGACTGGCCAAGGTGATGCCTTGACCGTTATTGTTCAATGTCATCAGCACATTCACGTCTTTTTGCTTGCCGCCAATGCCCATTTGCACGCCATACATCAAGCCGTACAGCACGTGTGCTGCATGCAACTCACCGTTGACTACTTTGTCGCGAATACCTGCCCATGACGCTTCTTTGGAAGGTAGAATTTTGATGCCGTATTTTTTATCAAAGCCCATTTCAGCAGCAACCACAATCGGTGCGCAATCTGTCAGTGGAATAAAACCGATTTTGACTTCTTTTAATTCTGGCTCATCGCTACCTGCTGCCCATGCATTGGTGCTGACTGAAGGTGGAACAATATTCATCATCGCGGCCGCTCCTAGTGTCCCTGCTACAGCATGTTTAAAAAAGTTACGGCGGCTAGCATTGATGCCGGATTCAGCCGTATTGGTTGGCAAGGGGTCACTCAACGGTGTGTTATCCAACTCTGAATTACGCATTAAAACTCCTTCATTCACATAAAAAATAAACAATAAAAAAGGCGTCTACCGGGCAAGATAAATCTTGCTGGTAAGACGCCTTTGTCTTTAATTTACTGCAACAGAACTACCGACTTTGGTACTCTGTTTTAACTAGCAACGTTCCGCCGTTGGAGGTTGCTATGGGTTGTCTCTTGTACTTGCTGTTAGTGTGTACTGACTACACAATCAACATTTTTGCTGCTTCAATCAACTGGTTAGATAAATCCGCCAGCTTCATATTTCGTTTCATCGCCATCTCACGCAACATCGCGTAAGCATCTTCTTCATCCAAATTACGTTGACGCATCAAAATGCCTTTTGCCCGCTCTACCAATTTGCGCTCTTCAAGCTTCAAATTGGCGACACTCAACTCTTCTTTAAGCTGCTTTGTTTCTTCAAACCTGGCAACTGCTGCATCAATCACTGGCGTTAACCTTTCACTCGGAATCGTTCCTACTACGTAAGCACATACACCTGCTTGCGTTGCGGCTTTAATCTTTTGTTTGTCACCATCATGCGTAAACATGACCACCGGTCTGGGGTTATGTTGCGACAACACACAGATGTTTTCTAGTGTATCTCGGTTGGGCGACTCGGTATCGATAATGACAATATCGGGTGACATTTCACAACACACATCATGTAGGTTTACTCCATCCTCCACATGTGCAATCACATCAAACCCATTTTCTATCAATGATTGCTTCAATGGTTTGCTACGCGATAAATCATTGTCCACAATCAATACCTTTAACATGGTTGAGCTTTAGCAAAGGTTGTGCCAATAAATTAAGTATTTTTAACTGTTTGATTTTAAATGACTTGTTTAATAATGTTAAGGGGCGTTATTCAGTTTTATGAAATTCATTCCTGCACAATCGCGGTGCGTGTGCACCAAATCTATCATATGCAAACCTGCAATTTCCTGAGTTTGAATGTTCAAGCAGTCACTTAACGCAGGCAAAGGTATAGTTGTCAGCCAGCGAAACACAGCATGTGATGTTTGCGTTATATCAGCAGTGTTCATCTTTGGTATGTCGTGATTTATACTGTGATGCTTATTCATACATCATTAAAAGTGCATCATGTCGATCAATAAAAAAATCATGTGGGGGTTGGTGGCAGTGTTGGGTGCTTATGCCATGAGTACCATTGCTACATATCGTGGTGAAACCATTAATGCGTTGTGGTTGATAACCGCTGCTTTGTGTATCTATGCCATTGCTTATCGTTTTTATGCCGCATGGATTGCCGCCAAAGTATTGGTGATTGATGAAACGCGCGCTACACCTGCAGAACGTTTAGATAATGGGCGTGACTTTATTCCTACGAATAAGTGGATTGTGTTCGGTCATCACTTCGCCGCCATTGCTGGTCCTGGCCCATTGGTAGGCCCCACTTTAGCGGCACAGTTTGGTTACTTACCGGGTACGTTGTGGATTTTAGTAGGCGCGGTATTGGGTGGTGCAGTGCAGGATATGGTGACCTTGTTTCTCTCCATGCGTCGCAATGGTCGTAGCTTAGGCCAAATGGCACGTGATGAGATTGGCGTGGTAGGAGGCTCTGCCGCGCTGGTAGGCACATTTATGATCATGATCATTTTGATTGCCGTGTTGGGCTTGGTGGTGGTCAATGCCATGAAACATAGCCCGTGGGCAACGTCTACCGTGGCGGCAACTATCCCCATTGCCATGCTGGTGGGTGTGTATATGCGTCATATCCGTCCGGGACGCGTGCTTGAGGCATCCGCCATTGGTGTCGCGCTGCTGTTGTTTTCTGTACTCGCAGGTGGCTGGGTCGATCATCATGAGACGTTGCGGGTGTGGTTTGATCATGATGGCTTACCATTGGCCTACGCCATTATTGTGTACGGCTTTGCTGCCGCGGTATTGCCGGTGTGGTTGTTGTTAGCCCCGCGTGATTATCTCTCTACCTTTATGAAGTTGGGTACGGTGTTACTGTTAGCGGTGGCTATCGTGATTTTGAGGCCCGACATTCATATGCCTGCCATCACCCAGTTTACCGATGGCACAGGGCCGATTTTTGGCGGTAAGTTATTTCCATTTGTGTTTATTACCATTGCCTGCGGTGCTATTTCAGGCTTTCATGCGTTGATTGCCTCCGGTACCACACCCAAACTGCTGAGCAATGAGCGTGATATTCGCATGATTGGCTATGGCGGCATGTTGCTAGAAAGTTTTGTGGCGATTATGGCGATGATTGCCGCTACAGTATTAGAGCCCGGTGTATTCTTTGCCATCAATAGTCCGGCCGGCGTGGTGGGCAAAGAAGCCATTGATGCTGTGGCCAAAATCAACAGCTGGGGATTTGCCGTGACGGTAGAGCAAATGGAACAGCTGGCGAAAGACATGGGAGAAAGCACCTTGTTTGCTCGTACCGGTGGTGCGCCAAGCTTGGCAGTGGGCATGGCCAGTATTTTTGGGAGTGCATTCGGTAAGCATTTACTTGCACTGTGGTACCACTTTGCCATTATGTTTGAAGCAATATTTATTTTGACCACACTGGATGCCGGAACGCGCGTGGGGCGCTTTATGCTACAAGATATGCTGGGCAACTTTAATAAGAAGTTAGGTGAGACGTCTTATACCCCTTCAGTGATTCTCACCAGCAGTATTGTGGTGGCAGGCTGGGGTTACTTTTTATATATAGGCGTGATTGATCCAAACGGCGGCGTGAATATTCTGTGGCCACTGTTTGGCATTGCCAATCAAATGTTGGCAGCCATTGCATTGAGTGTGGCGACTGGCATTTTGGTGAAATCCGGTAAATTAAAATATGCATGGATTACTGCATTGCCGCTGACATGGCTGGTGGCGATCACCACGGCGGCGTCATACCAGAAGGTGTTTTCTGAGGATGTGCGGGTAGGGTTCTTTGCCGCCGCCAACGATCTAAGCACTAAATTGGCGAGCGGTATCCTGCCTGCCGATAAAGCCGCAGTGGCGCCGCAACTCATTTTTAATCAGCATTTAGATGCGTATCTCACTTTGTTTTTTGTGGTGGTGTTGTGGGTGGTGGTGATTGATATGCTGAGAGTCACTAAGCGGTATATACAGGGTAAGCCTACCTTGCCTGTCAGCGAAACGGCTTACGTGAAAACTAATTTACTCACTTAACGTCAAACGGATATGTTTAAAAAACTAACGCAATTTTGGTCTGCAATTCGCCAGCTTTCAGGCGATGACGCCTATGAGCGTTATTTGCAGCATCATGCCGAGCATCATGTAGAAACGCCACCACTGACTCGTGAAGCGTTCTTTAAGCAATGGCAAGATGGTAAGTGGACAGGTGTTAAGCGTTGTTGCTGACGGAAGCGGACGTGGCACGTGTGATTGAAATGGCTTGGGAAGATCGCACGCCATTTGAAGCAATTCAATATCAGTTTGGTTTGAATCAGGATGGTGTGATCAGGCTCATGCGTGCTCGATTAAAACTTAGTTCGTTTAAACTTTGGCGCAAACGCACACATGGTCAGAGAACAAAGCATGGTCAGCTGAGGTCATCAATGGTCGTTAGGCATCAATCAAAAGAGCACAATAAAGCAAACCGATTAGCTAATTAGTTGTTTTGGTGCAAACGGTCAATTTGCATATATTCACCAGTGGCGTTTTTGTCAGTCTCAAAGTCGTTCTCAATCGGATCGTCTTTCACTGAGCGTCTCTTTTTGGTGGTTGCATGGTATTCCGCAATAATATAGTTAACTTGATCGTCGTGATCGGTTAATTTTTGAAACGTATTCATAAGCCAGTTAATCATTTTGCGTCACACATCACTAGGTTGTAGATGATTTGAGATGTGCAACTTGTGTGCCAATCAGCGCAACAAAATTTTACTTTATAGCTTGTTGATTTTTATGGATTTTTTGTAGCTTTGTTTTTGTTTGAAGAAAAGCTGGCGTTGGGAATTAGAGCATCTCGTCAGCTTTTCAACAATGGACAGTGATTTATTTGACGCTTGACCGTTTTGTTGCCAAAAAGAGTGCAACGCCAATCAACATCATGGGTAAGCTTAACCATTGCCCCATGCTCAAGCCTAGCCCCAACAGCCCTAAATGCGCATCTGGCTCGCGTGTAAATTCCACTAAAAAGCGGAAGCTGCCGTACATGATTAGGAATAGTGCCGAGATTTGGCCGACAGGCCTTTGTTTGCGTGAGAACCACCATAGTACCGCAAACATGACGATGCCTTCCAACATGAATTCGTAGAGTTGCGATGGGTGGCGGGCAATCGCATCTACTTGTGGAAAAATCATGCCGTAATCACTGCCGGTAGGTCGCCCCCACAACTCACCGTTGATAAAGTTGCCCATGCGCCCAGCGCCCAAGCCCAGCGGTACCAAAGGCGCTACAAAATCCATGATTTTGAGCCATGGCTGCGGGTGTTTTTTGGTGAAGCAAAACATGGCGACTAGCACCCCTAAGAATCCGCCATGGAAACTCATGCCGCCTTGCCAAATTTTCAATAAATTAAGTGGGTGCGCAATGAGATCAGGGAACTGATAAAACAGCATATAGCCAATGCGGCCACCCAGTATCACGCCCAATGCGCCATAAAATAGCGCGTCATCCAGCATTTGTGTGTTCCAGCCAAACCACGGTTTGTGCTTAATTTGATATTTTCCTAGCAACAAAAACGCAACAAAACCAATCAAATACATTAAGCCATACCAATGAATGCCAAAGCTATCGGTGATTTGTATGGCTACGGGGTTAAATTGTGGGTGGGTTAACATGAAACGCCTTAGAATGCGGTAAAATAATATTATACGTTTTAATTGCTTTGAGGTTATACATGCCAGTTTATCGTTCTCATACTACAACACAAGGCCGCAATATGGCGGGTGCACGTGCGCTATGGCGCGCTACGGGCATGAAAGATGAGGACTTTAGCAAGCCTATCATCGCAATTTCCAACTCATTTACACAGTTTGTACCTGGCCATGTGCACTTAAAAGACTTAGGCCAATTGGTCGCGCGTGAAATTGAGCGTGCAGGCGGCGTCGCCAAAGAATTTAATACTATTGCGGTCGATGATGGTATTGCCATGGGGCATGGCGGTATGTTGTACAGCTTGCCTAGCCGCGACTTGATTGCTGATAGCGTGGAATACATGGTCAATGCACACTGTGCTGATGCGCTGGTGTGTATTTCCAACTGTGACAAGATTACGCCGGGCATGCTGATGGCCGCTTTGCGTTTGAATATTCCGGTAGTGTTCGTGTCCGGTGGCCCAATGGAAGCGGGTAAAGTCAATTGGCAAGGGACGACACATAAGCTGGATTTAGTGGATGCCATGGTAGCCGCGGCTGACAGTAAAGTGTCTGATGCCGAATCCGACGCCATTGAGCGTTCTGCTTGCCCAACGTGTGGTTCATGTTCAGGTATGTTCACTGCCAACTCGATGAACTGTTTAACCGAGGCTTTGGGCTTGAGCTTGCCTGGTAATGGCTCCACTTTGGCTACCCATGGTGCGCGTAAGCAATTGTTTTTACAGGCGGGTCGCTTGATTGTGGATTTGGCTAAACGCCATTACGAGCAAGATGATTACACGGTGTTACCACGTTCAATTGCAAATTTTAAAGCGTTTGAAAATGCCATGAGTTTAGATGTGGCCATGGGCGGTTCTACCAATACCGTATTGCATTTGTTGGCTGCTGCGCACGAGGCTGGCGTGGATTTTACGATGAAAGACATTGACCGTATTTCTCGCCATGTGCCGTGCGTATGTAAAGTAGCGCCTGCGACAGCGAAATATCATATGGAAGATGTGCACCGCGCGGGTGGTGTGATGGGGATATTAAGCGAGTTGAATCGTGCGGGCGTGATTCATGGTGATACGCCGACCGTACATAGTCCAACCTTGTCAGCCGCTTTGGAAAAATGGGATATCACTACCACGCAAGACGAAGAAGTGAAGAAATTCTTCCGTGCCGCACCGGGTGGCATTTCTACCACCATTGCATTTTCACAAAGTATGTTATGGCCTGAATTGGATATAGACCGCGCCGAAGGCTGTATTCGCGATAAAGCGCACGCTTACTCGCAAGATGGCGGCTTGGCTGTACTTTACGGCAATATTGCACTGGATGGCTGTATTGTGAAAACGGCTGGGGTTGATGACAGTATTCTTAAATTTACAGGCCGTGCCCGTATTTTTGAAAGCCAAGATGCCGCAGTAGAAGCGATTCTTGCGGATAGCGTTGTTGCGGGTGATGTAGTGGTGATTCGTTATGAAGGCCCACGCGGTGGGCCTGGCATGCAAGAAATGTTGTACCCAACCTCTTACCTGAAATCTAAAGGACTTGGCAAGGAATGTGCTTTGCTTACAGATGGCAGGTTCTCAGGTGGTACATCAGGGTTGAGTATCGGTCATGCCTCACCAGAGGCTGCAGAAGGTGGGGCCATTGGCTTGGTAGAAGAGGGCGATACGATAGAGATTGATATCCCTAACCGCACCATCCACTTGAATATCAGTGATGCAGAAATGTCGGACCGCCGTGCGCACATGGAAGCCAAAGGCAAGGATGCCTGGAAGCCGCAAAATCGCGAGCGTTATGTCTCACCAGCATTGCGTGCTTATGCCGCCATGAGTACTTCTGCCGCCAAAGGTGCGGTGCGTGATGTCGCACAAATTGAAAGAAACTAATACTATGGCCAAAAACAGTATGGAAAATATTTTGCTAGCCACACAAGCTAACCTAGAGGGCACGGTAGCACACCCGCATCTTACATTTACAGAAGATGAAAATGGTTTGCAGTATATTGAGGTCGATAATCAATATGCAAAGGCTAAAATTGCATTACAGGGTGGTCAGGTCATTCAATGGCAGCCAAAATCAGAAAAGCATCCTGTATTATGGCTATCCGATCATGCAAGATATGTAAAAGGCCGTTCCATCCGTGGTGGCGTACCTATCTGTTGGCCGTGGTTTGGTGCACACCCTACCGATAGCACTTTGTGTCCGCATGGCTTTGCGCGCGTGATTCCTTGGCAATTTATCGATGCAGATTCTACTTATTCTGGCGCAACGCGTATTGCATTACAAATGATGCACACGCCGGAAGCACAACGCCAATTGTCTTACCCTTATGTCTTGACATTGATGTTGACGATTGGCCGTCGCCTTAAAATCGATTTGGCGACTACCAACAAAGCGGCACACCCGTTCATGATTGGCGAAGCATTTCACACTTACCTTAATGTCAGCGATATTGAGAAGATTAGAATCACAGGCTTGCAAGAGTGTTTGTATGCCGACAAAGTAAGGCAGTATGAGCGCCATGTAGAACATAGCCTGCTGAAATTTAATGGTGAGTTTGACCGTGTTTACCTTAACCACAGTGCTGACTGCATTGTGCACGACTCTGACTATAACCGATTGGTACGTGTGTCCAAATCCGGCAGTAATACCACGGTGGTATGGACGCCTTGGGAAGAAAAAGCGCATGCACTTGGCGATATGGGTAATGACGATGAATGGCGTAAAATGATTTGCGTAGAGTCCGCCAATGCCATGGAAAACTCGATTGTGATTAACCCTGGTAGAACACATAATTTCTCTGTGGAGTACAGTGTCGAGTCTCTCTAGATCTTGATATCGATGGCTAGCGTTGTCCAATATTTTAATGTTGGGTCAACCTAGTCCCTTGGTATCACGTTAAAGGTTTGCAACCCAAGTGTTTAGCGCATGCAGCCGTTTAAAAACTCCAACAGACTATTGTAGATTTTTAAATTATAGGTATGATGCTGCATGCAAAAAATATTGCAGATGTAATATAAATTTAACGGTAATTCAAGGAGATAGCATGAAAGTTTTATTATCAACAATCGCGGCGGCCACCATGTTATTAGCTGGTCAGGTCAATGCTGCAGATGCAGAAGCCGCTAAAGCACTTGCACAAAAAAGTGGCTGTTTAGCTTGCCATAGTATCGATAAAAAAGTATTAGGCCCATCTTACAAAGATGTTGCTGCCAAATACAAAGGCGACAAAACTGCAGAAGCTAAATTAGTAGAAAAAGTGAAAAAAGGTGGTAGCGGTGTTTGGGGTCCTATGCCTATGCCAGCCAATAGCCCACAAGTGAAAGACGACGACATTAAAACAATCGTACAATGGGTATTATCACTGTAATTTAGCACGACGAATTTTAAAGCCAGCTTTTCAGCTGGCTTTTTTATTGTCTATTCACTTAACTCACCAGCCCGAGTAGGTAGATAAATACGGCAAAAATGGCGATAGGAGCAACATAGTTATTGGTGACTGTCCAGATTTGATAGGCCTTCCGCTTCAGGTTTAGCTCATCTTGTAAGTGGTTTTTCTTCATTACATATCCAGCAAAAATGGCCATCATTAATCCACCCAGTGGCAGCATGATGGTCGATGTTAATTTATCTAACGTATCAAAAATACCTAAGCCAAATATGATGGTGACTGTTTTCCACGTGCTAAAAGAGAGTGATACCGCGATACCTAATAGCCAGATGGCAATACCCAAGACCAATGTAGCATGTGTGCGTTTGACTTGCGTGTTCTCCACAACCCAGGCAATCGTTGGCTCTACTAAAGAAATGGCGGATGTCCACGCTGCAAAGGCCACCAGCGTGAAAAACAATACCGCGATAAAACTGCCACCGGGCATATGACCAAATGCGATAGGCAGTGTTTGGAATATCAGTCCGGGCCCCGCATTAGGCGCAAGATGATTTGCGAATACAAGTGAATAGATCGCCAGACCAACCAATAACCCTAGCATGGTGTCGGCAATCGCGATGTAGA
The DNA here is from genome assembly GCA_000525025.1 of Methylophilaceae bacterium 11. Classification (GTDB taxonomy): domain Bacteria; phylum Pseudomonadota; class Gammaproteobacteria; order Burkholderiales; family Methylophilaceae; genus Methylophilus. Next base: position 414,162 of record JCKJ01000001.1, read on the forward strand.
TGGTGGTTTTGGCAATAGAAACATTGCGTTGCAGATAGGAACCGTACACCATCACCGCACCCATGCCTAAGCTTAATGAGAAGAATGCGTGTCCGAGTGCAGAAAGCACTGCCACGGGTGTGATTTTTGTGAAATCAAAGGTAAACATAAATTGATAAGCTGCATGCATATCACCCACCGACATGCTGTAACCCAGCAATATGAGCAGAATCGCAAATAATGCAGGGATTAAAATATTATTGGCTTTTTCTAAACCAGCGCTTACTCCCCGTGCAACGACGCTCATCGTCATTACCATAAACAGGCTATGCCAGAAAATGAGCGTGATTGGGCTGTTAAGGAGTGCTTCAAAATTCTGAGCGGATTGTGTGGCAGAAATGTTGTGAAAAGTACCTTGCGTGGAAACAGCAATATAGCTAAGCACCCAGCCGCCAATCACGCTGTAAAAACCTAATATCAGCACCCCGGCTAGCATGCCAGCAGCACCTAGGTATTTCCAATGGGTGGAAGCGTTCGCCTCTAAGGCCAATTGTTGCATGGCGTTATACGGATTTTTTTGCGCGCGGCGACCGAGCATGATTTCGGTCATCATCAGTGGGATACCCACAAAGAAAATACAAGCAATAAACACCAGCACAAACGCGCTACCGCCATTCACGCCAATCATGTAAGGCAACTTCCATATGTTGCCTAGCCCAATGGCAGAGCCTGCGGTGGCGAGCATAAAGGTCCAGCGGTTTTTCCATGCACCACGATGCTGCATTAAAAACTCCTTGTTACTTTTCCTTACTTGAGAAGTAGCGGTCTGTTTCTTGTTTAATGATTTTTGATAACAGCAATAAGCCAATGAGATTAGGAATCGCCATCATACCGTTCATCAGGTCTGAGAAGTTCCACACGAATTCCAAGCTGGTGACAGCACCTACCATGACTGCAATAGTAAATACCACGCGATAGATTTTAATCGCGTGTGGCCCAAACAAAAATTCAATCGCTTTTTCGCCATAATAATTCCAGCCGATAACAGTGGAGTATGCAAATAACGCAATAGAGATAGCAACCAGCACATTGCCGGCAGGGCCTAAGGTTTCAGCCATGCTGGCGCTGGTGAGCTCAGCTGGGCCAACGCCTTGTGTCCAGCTGCTGGCAGTGAGGATGACCAAGGCAGTCATGGAGCAAACCACTAAGGTATCGATAAACGTTTGTGTCATGCTCACCAAAGCTTGCTTGACTGGGTCGTTAGTACGCGCGGCTGCGGCTGCAATTGGAGCCGAGCCTAGTCCGGACTCGTTAGAAAAGACACCGCGTGCAATACCATAACGCATTGCGGCGGCAATAGTGGCGCCAACAAATCCACCGGTGGCTGCGGCAGGGTTAAATGCATGGTAAAAAATTAAGCCGAATGCATGTGGAATTTCACTGGCATTGAGTGCCAGCACAAACAAGCTGCACCCCACATAAATTGCAATCATGACCGGAACTAAGTACGACGTAAATTTACTGATGCTGCGGATGCCTCCTAAAATCACTAGTCCGGTCAATAATGTCAACACAATGCCGGTAGTGACTACGGGGATATGAAATGTAGCCTCAAATATTTTGGCAGTGGCATTCACCTGCGTCATGTTACCAATGCCAAATGCGGCACAGGCTGTGAATATCGCAAATAATGTGCCTAGCCAAGGCAGGCCTGCTCCATGTGTAAGGTAATACATGGGGCCACCACGCATGCCATGCGGGCCTTTTTCGCGGTATTTTACTGCCAACACAGCTTCGCTGTATTTAGTGGCCATGCCAACCAGACCGGTGACCCACATCCAAAACACGGCGCCTGGGCCGCCCATGGTAATGGCGGTTGCTACACCAACGATGTTGCCAATACCGACAGTCGCTGCCAGTGCAGTCATCAGCGCTGCAAAATGGCTAATATCACCTTCATGGTGATGATCTTTTTGGAAAATCAGGCGAAAGGCGTGGGGCAGTGCGCGAAATTGCATGCCTTTCAGTAGGATGGTGAGATATAGGCCGGTGCCGACCAATAAGGTCAGCATAACAGGCCCCCATACAATACTAGATAACGTGGCGACGAGTTGTTCAATAGCTTGCATGGATGGCTCCCTTTTTAACGGATTATAGTCACAAATGGCGCCAGATTGATAGTGAATGCTGGTTTAGCTCTTAAAGTGATGTGTCAGTACGGTCGTCATAGATAAGTGATCGGCCACGCCAGCACTTTCACGCACGCTATGCATTGCCCACATGGCATTGCCTACATCCACACTGGCAACACCTAAGCGAGAGGCGATAATAGGGCCAATCGTGCTACCGCATCCTAAATCGGTACGATGTGCATATTGCTGGTACGGCACGCCTGCGCGCTCACATAGCTGGATAAAACGTGCAGCGGTATCTGCGTTGGTGCTATAGCGTTGGTTGACGTTGGTTTTAATGACAGGGCCTTGATTCACTCTGACATGGTGGCATGGTTCGTACACGCCAGCGTGATTCGGGTGAAAAGCGTGTGCCATATCGGCGCTGATAAAGAAACTATTGGCCAACGCGCGCAATCGACCCTCTTCATTGGTGTCGGTAGCGCTACATATGCGCTGGATAATATCTTGCATGAAGCTACCACCAGCGCCGGTTGCACTCTCACTGCCTACTTCTTCATGGTCAAATAAGGCGCAGATAGCGGTGGCCTCTTGATCGTGGGTGTCCAACAACGCACATAAAGCGGCATGACAAGAAGCCAGATTGTCTAATTGGCTGTTGGCAATAAAATCTTCATCCACGCCCCAGAAACTGCCTTTTTGGGTGTCGTAGACATTCAAATCCCAGGTGAGAATATCCTTGGCTGCAATGTTTAATTGTTGCGCGATTTTATTGGTAAATAAGGCATAGGCTTCTTCATGATTAGGCGATAAGCCAAAAATCAATGGTAGGCCGGTTTGTTTATTGAGCACTAACCCTTTATCGTTTACTTCCCGATTCATATGAATGGCTAGGTTGGGTAAGCGCACTACAGATTGGTCAAATTGAATCAGATGGGTATCAAAGCCGTTGCCATTTCTTACATTCACACGGCCTGCCAAACTTAAATCACGGTCGGTAAATGTAGCGAGAATCGGGCCGCCATAGACTTCCACCCCAAGTTGCGCGATACCCTCATTGCTTTGCGCTGCTTTTGGTTTGATACGCAACCCCGGGGAATCGGTATGTGCGCCCACCATGCGAAAGCCTGCCTCGGCGGTAGGTTGTTTGCCGAGCACAAAAGCAATGATAGACGCGCCATCACGTACTACAAAATAGCGTCCATTTTTTTTAAATTGCCAAGGTTCGTTTTCACGTAAGGACTTAAAGCCGTTGGCTTTAAGCATGGCTGCCGTGGTTGCCACTACATGCCATGGGCTTGGGCTGGTGTCGATGTAATCGAGAAGCGCTTGCGCGGAGGCCTTGGCTTGGGGTGTGATGTTAAGTTGAAGCGTCATGGCTGCACCCACTGTTTGTCGATGAGGAAGTCTGTATAAAGTTTTGCTTCTGGTGTACCAGCTTCTGGCTTCCAGTCGTAACGCCATTTCACAATCGGTGGCATAGAAAGCAGGATAGATTCAGTGCGTCCATTCGACTGTAAGCCAAATAAGGTACCACGGTCAAATACCAGATTGAATTCGACATAGCGCCCACGGCGATAAGCTTGGAAGTCACGCTCACGCTCACCATATGGCGTATCTTTTCTGCGTTGTGCAATCGGTAGATAGGCGTTTAAAAATGCATCGCCCACCGCTTTCAGCATGGCAAAACTTTGCTCAAAGCCCAATGCGTTGAAGTCGTCAAAGAAAATACCACCAATGCCGCGCGGCTCTTTACGATGTTTCAAATGAAAGTACTCATCGCAATGCTGCTTAAATTTTGGGTAGAGTGCTTCGCCAAAAGGCGCAAGTGCATCGCGACAGGTGCGATGGAAATGCACGCAATCTTCTTCAAAGCCATAATAGGGTGTGAGGTCCATGCCGCCGCCAAACCACCAGATATCTTCTGTTGATTGTGAGGCGGCTTCGTTGTTTTCACTAGGGGCTTTTGCCACAAAGAACCGCACATTCATATGCACTGTAGGAATGAATGGATTACGCGGATGAAATACCAAAGAAACACCCATGGCTTCCCATGTTCTGCCCGCTGCTTCTGGATGTGCCAAGCTGGCAGATGGCGGCAGTTTGTTGCCCATCACGTGAGATAAGCCTACGCCGGCGCGCTCAAATACATTGCCTTCTTCTAATAGACAAGAGTTGCCGCCGCCACCTTCTGGGCGCTGCCAGCTATCTTGCAAGAAGTTTTTACCATCGACTAGCTCAATGGCCTCTACAATTTTGCTTTGTAGGCTTTGCAGATATTCAAAAACCGCTTGCGGATCAATCATAGCGTGAGTGTTTTTCTAGCCTTTGACGGCACGATAGCCGATATCTTTACGGTACTGTGCGCCCTCAAAATGAATGCCTTCTGTAATTTGATAAGCGCGTTGCTGCGCAAACTTAACGGTTTCACCTAATGCCGTGACACACAATACGCGACCGCCACTGGTCACGGCTACGTCATCTTTTAAGGTGGTGCCTGCATGAAATACATAGGCATCTTCCAGTTGTTTGGGCAGACCGGTAATTTCATCGCCCAGTTTTGGCGTATCTGGGTAGTTGGCACTGGCCATCACCACACCTAATGCAAAGCGTCTGTCCCACTCTGCTTCTGCTTGGTCCAGCGTGCCGGCAACGGCATGTTCAGCCAGCGTTAAGAAATCAGACTTTAAGCGCATTAAAATAGGTTGTGTTTCCGGATCGCCCATGCGGCAGTTAAATTCTAATGTTTTCACTTCGCCATTGGGGCTGATCATTAACCCTGCATATAAAAAGCCAGTGTAAGGAATGCCATCCTTGGCCATGCCTTCTACGGTGGGTTTAATGATTTCACGCATCACTTTGGCATGGATGGCTGGTGTGACAATAGGTGCGGGTGAGTATGCACCCATGCCTCCGGTATTGGGGCCAAGGTCAGCATCTAACAAGCGTTTGTGGTCTTGGCTGGTGGCTAACGGTAAGATGTTTTTGCCATCGACCATCACCATAAAGCTGGCTTCTTCGCCAGTTAAAAACTCTTCAATCACCACGCGCGCGCCAGCGGCGCCCAGCTTATTGTCACCCAACATCATATCAATGGCAGCATGTGCTTCATCTTCATGCATGGCGACCACTACGCCTTTACCAGCCGCTAAACCATCGGCCTTAATGACGATAGGCGCACCTTGCGCACGCACATAAGTATGTGCAGCTTCCGCATCGGTAAATGTGCCGTAGGCTGCTGTTGGAATGTGATGGCGCATCATAAAGGCTTTGGCGTAATCTTTAGAGGATTCTAACTGTGCCGCAGCTTTGGTTGGGCCAAAAATTTTCAGGCCTTTGGCGCGAAACGCATCGACCACACCTTGTGAAAGCGGTGCTTCCGGTCCCACTACTGTAATCGCGATATGTTCTTGAATAGCAAAATCTACCAAGGCATCTACCGCAGTAATCGGTACATTCACCATATCAGGATTAGTGGCTGTGCCCGCGTTGCCAGGCGCCACATACACGCGGCTGACCTCTTTGTTTTGCGTGATTTTCCATGCCAATGCATGCTCACGACCACCGCTACCAATGACTAATACTTTCATATGTTTACTTTCAATCGGCAAATCACAGTGGTGTGTTTGCGCTATAGTTTTTAATGTCTAAAGTGGCGAATGCCAGTCAGTACCATCGCCAAACCACGTTCATCGGCTGCGGCAATCACTTCATCATCACGCATGCTACCACCTGGGTGAATCACGCAGCTCGCGCCTGCATCGGCCAGCACATCTACACCGTCACGGAATGGAAAGAATGCATCGGAAGCGACCACTGATCCTTGCAGACTCAAGCCAGCGTTTTGTGCTTTGATGGCGGCAATTTTTGTACTGTCCACGCGACTCATTTGCCCGGCACCTACACCTAAGGTCATGCCATCTCCACAGAACACAATTGCATTCGATTTCACATATTTCGCCACATTCCACGCAAACAATAAATCACTGAGTTGCTGTGGTGTCGGCTGCTTTTTGGTGACGATTGTTAAGTCGGCTTGGCTAAGCTCGTGATTGTCTGCGGTTTGCAATAATATGCCGGAGCCAATGCGTTTAGAGTCCATAGCGTTACGGCCATTTTCCCAAGCAGTCTTCCCACCTTTTGGCAGCGCGATTTTTAATACGCGTACATTAGCTTTGGCTTTAAATATGGCTAAGGCTTCAGCCGTAAAGTCGGGCGCAATCAGTACCTCAACAAACTGTTTGGCAACCGCCTCTGCGGCAGTACCATCCACCGTGCTATTAAACGCGATGATGCCGCCAAAAGCAGAGGTCGGGTCAGTTTTAAATGCTTTTTGGTACGCCTCAAGTGTCGTCGCACCTAAGGCAACACCACATGGATTAGCATGTTTGACGATTACGCAGGCAACACCAATAAACGATTTAACGGTTTCCCAAGCGGCATCAGCATCTGCAATGTTGTTATAGCTGAGTTCTTTGCCTTGCAGTTGTTCCGCAGAAACCAGTGAGCCGGGCGCTGGATACAAATCGCGATATAACGCAGCCTGCTGGTGTGAGTTCTCGCCATAGCGTAGATCTTGCACTTTGACAAAGTGACCGTTCACTTGGTTTGGGAAAGGGTTGCGTGTGCCATCTGTATTGAATGAAGACAGGTAATCTGAAATTGCACCGTCATAATTACTGATGCGATTAAACGCGGCAACGGATAAAGCAAATGTGGTTTGTTGCGATAGCGCACCAGTAGATTTGAGTTCGGCCAATACATCGGCGTATTGGTTGGCATCAGTGAGCACAGCAACGTCTTTCCAGTTTTTAGCGGCTGAGCGCACCATGGCTGGGCCGCCAATATCAATGTTCTCAATCGCATCTTCTAAGGTGCAATCAGCCTTGGCCACGGTCGCCTCAAACGGGTAGAGGTTCACGATGACCATGTCGATATTTGGAATGCCTTGCGTTTGCATGGCTTGCACGTGTTCTGGTAAATCTCTGCGGCCTAAAATGCCGCCATGTACTTTCGGATGTAACGTTTTAACGCGGCCATCCAGCATTTCTGGGAATCCGGTGTAGTCACTCACTTCGATGACTGGGATACTGTTGTCACGAAACAACTTGGCTGTGCCGCCTGTAGAGAGTAACTCTACGCCCAGTTGGCTAAGTGCCTGTGCAAATTCAATAATACCGGTTTTGTCTGATACGCTGATGAGCGCGCGTTTAATAATCGCCATTGATGGATTCCGTGAGACTAATGATAAATGGGTGTTTGCTTGCCTGAATCATCGCAGCTAGGTATTGGCTACCAGCCGTGTGTTCATGTTCTTGGTTTTGCGAGTTTGTGTTAATTACAGGCCGTATTCCGCCATTTTTTTACGTAAGGTATTGCGGTTGAGCCCTAGCATCTCAGCGGCTTTGCTTTGATTGCCCCCCACCTTGTTGAGGACATATTCAAGCATGGGTTTTTCAACGCAGCCCAGTACCATCTCGTAGATCGCGTGTGGCGGTTGGCCATCCAAATGCACAAAGTACTCATCTAGCGACTCGTTAATCGCGTCACTCAGTTTGCAGATATTTGCCATTATGCCGCTATTGCCTCGCTAGATACTGTGGTGTGCTCGTCGGTATCCGTGTCTGCGTATACCAAGCGCTCGTGTTTTGATTTGAGTTCATTAAAGAAATCATCAATTGCATTTAACTGCAACTCGATGGTTTGTAAGGTGTTCATGTGATGGCGGAAGTTGGCTGACCCGGCTAGGCCCTTTGTGTACCAAGAGATATGCTTACGCGCTACACGCATGCCAGTGAGGTCGCCATAAAAATCATACAAATCATGTATATGCTCAAGCATGACTGTGTGAATTTCATCTACGGTAGGCGCCAACATGTGTTCGCCTGTGAGTAAGTAATGTTCTATTTCACGGAAAATCCAAGGGCGTCCCTGCGCGGCGCGGCCAATCATCACGGCATCGGCGCCAGTGTAATCTAAAACGAATTTGGCTTTTTCTGGGGTGGTAATGTCACCATTGGCGATGAGTGGAATGTTGATGGCTTGTTTAACGGCGGCAATCGTATCGTATTCTGCATCGCCCATATATAAGCATGCGCGTGTTCTGCCATGCATAGCCAGAGCCTGTACGCCAATATCTTCTGCCATTTTAGCCACAGCAATGGCATTGCGGTTTTGTTTGTCCCAGCCGGTGCGGATCTTCAGCGTGACGGGAACATCCACAGCATTGACTACTGCTTTAAGGATTTGCGACACCAATGGCTCATCTTTTAATAGCGCTGAGCCTGCCATCACATTGCAGATTTTCTTGGCTGGGCAGCCCATGTTGATATCAATGATTTGCGCACCGTTATCTACATTGTATTTGGCTGCTTCGGCCATCATTTTGGGGTCAGCACCAGCAATCTGCACAGAGATTGGGTCTACTTCACCTTCATGATTGGCTCGGCGGCGTGTTTTTTCGCTGCCATATAATAAGGAGTTGGACGTCACCATTTCAGACACGGCCAAGCCTGCGCCCATTTTTTTGCACAGCTGGCGGAAAGGGCGATCTGTCACGCCTGCCATGGGGGCAACGACTAAATTATTTTTAAGGATGTGCGAACCAATTTGCATACAAATTTGGCAGTGTGGAAAAGCTGCCTATTTTATACGCAATTGCGGGGTGTGGAAACCCATTCTAGTGATTATTGTGACGAAATTGTTGAATGGCCGTGACAGAATGCAACTTTAAAAAACATTTAAAATTCAATCAGTAAGGACTTACTTTCTACGGAGATTAACGTGCGAGCTGATGAGGGTGTGTGCTTGGTTTCTGAAACGGGAGCCATCAGTATCTTTGACCCACATATGTAATAAGCCAGAAAAGAACAAATGCGTATCCATGGCAAGTTGGATTGGGCTATGTGTTGGATTGATTAGGTCTTTTTGTAATGCTCTTGCGTATACCTGTTCTAGTTTATCTACCATACCAGAGCAGTTATTCAAGATTTGTTGCAATACCGTGGCAAATTCATCCACATATTCGCACTTAGTCATCATGATTTCGTAGGTTTGGCGAGTTTCTTGATGGTCGTTGAGGATTTGAATAGTACCTTGCAGAAAATTTTCAATACGTTTCAACGGATCCGCCACTGGATCATTTGTTTTGTCGATATCTGCGAGCAGCGTATCGTCCATACGGTCAATCAGTGGTAGAAACACCTGCTCACGCAATGCATAGAATAGTTGTGACTTGTTTTCAAAGTGCCAATAGACCGCGCCGCGTGTAACACCGGCATGCGAGGCAATTTGTTCTAGACTGGTGCGACTCACACCCTTTGTCAAAAATACTTCACGGGCAGCGTCAATAATACGCTGGCGAGTGATTTCTGCGTCTTCTTTCGTTTTTCGTACCATAATATACTGTGTGCTCGATATTAAAAATGTGTACGTTTTGAGTGGCTTGCGACACTTTTTTCAAAATACGTACAAAAACTTATTTACATACATTCATGTTTGTATATAATATACATTCATGCTTGTATGTATGCAAGCAATTTAATTAAACTAATATTTTAAACTTCATCAAGGCATTCACCTAGAGGCAGCTATGGCAAAAAGAACAATGCAATACACTCACACACTACTGGCAGTCATGCTCAGCACGCTGATTGCAGCATGTGGTCAACAAAAACAAGACGCTGCTGCTGGTGGAATGCCAGCCTTGCCTGTAGGTGTCATTGAAGTGCAACCGACTTCTGTGCCAATTCGGGCGGAAGCTGTGGCGCAGACTGAAGGTGCAAAAGAGGTGGAAGTGCGCCCAAGAGTAGGCGGCATACTGCTGAAGAAGATGTTCCAAGAAGGTGAGCCGATTAAAGCGGGTCAAACCATGTTCTTGATTGATCCGGTGCCATTCCAAATTGCGGTGCAACAGGCAGAAGCGCAATTGGCGCAACAAAAAGCCCGTATTGTGCAAACGCAACGTGAAGCAGACCGTTTAAAAGGTTTATTGGATACGCAATCGATTAGTCAGCGTGAGTATGACAATGCGCTTTCTGATAATTCTGTCGCTTCTGCGACATTACTGCAATACGAAGCGATGTTGCGCGAGGCTAAGCTCAACCTTTCCTATACCAGTGTAACGGCACCCACCAGTGGTATCGCGGGGCGTTTCGAGTTTTCAGAGGGTGCATTGGTATCAGCGAATACAAGTCTGCTCACTACAATCGTTCAATTGTCTCCAATTTGGGTACGCTTTAGTTTGTCCGATTCTGAATTAGCGTCATTGGGCGGTCAATTAACTAGCCGTAACGTAAAAAACATTCAATTAGTGTTGCCTGATGGCACTGACTTTCCTGAGTCTGGAAAGTTAAACTTCTCAGCGAGTGAGATTGACCCGGCATTAGGCACGCAGCAACTGCGTGCGGTATTTGAGAATGCCAACCGTAGTCTATTGCCAGGTCAATTCGTGCGTGCACGTGTGACCACTGGCACACGTGATGGTGTATTTATCATCCCGCAAACAGCGGTATTAACTGGTGACCAAGGCAAGTTTGTCTATGTGGCAGAAAAAGATGCTTCAGGCAAAACAATTGCAGCAGTAAGACCTATCCAAGAAGGCGGCTGGGAAGGTAAAAACTGGGTGATCTTAAGTGGCCTAAAAGCAGGCGATAAATTATTAGCCGATAATTTAATTAAGGTACGACCAGGTGCGCCTGTGGACCCACATCCATTGGGTGAGCCTCCTGCGGCAAATCCAAAAACTTCAGCTAAAGCACCAGCTAAAACTTCAGCATAAGGTAACGATTCATGACCAAGTTCTTTATTACAAGGCCCATTTTTGCCTCGGTGCTGTCGATTATTATCGTACTAGCAGGTTTGGCAGCATCATTCCAATTGCCGATTGCACAATATCCACAAATTGCACCACCTACGGTGATGATTACGGCCACCTATCCAGGGGCAAGTGCCGATACACTCACTAAAACTGTTGCGGCACCGATTGAAGAGCAGCTCAGTGGCGTAGACAATTTGCTGTACTTTAACTCTAGTGCAGACTCCAGTGGTACGTTGACAATTACTGCGACCTTTGAAGTAGGTACTAACGTGGACCAAGCGACGTTTAACGTGAGCAATCGTGTGAATATTGCTTCACCGCGCTTGCCAGAAGAGGTGAGAAGAAACGGCGTAGTCGTACAGAAAAGATCGAACGATATTCTGCTCGTGACGATGTTCACTTCTAAAAATCCAAAACACGACCGCTTATTTTTAAGTAACTATGCCACGTTAAATGTTGTGGACGAATATAAGCGTGTAAAAGGTGTTGGCGATGTCACCGTATTTGGTGGTCAAGATTATGCGATGCGTATTTGGTTACGACCAGATCGTATGGCGCAACTTGGCGTAAGTACAAGTGATGTAGCAGCGGCGATTAACGCACAAAACAATCAGTATGCGGCGGGTAAAATTGGGCAAGAGCCAGCACCTGCCGATCAACAAATCGTCTACACAGTGACAGCCAAAGGTCGTCTGGTAGATCCTGCTGAATTTGCCAATATTATTGTGCGTGCCAATGGCCCTAAAGGTGTGTTGTATCTTAAAGATGTTGCACGGATTGAGTTAGGTGCACAAACCTATAATGTAGCCTCTGCGCTCAATGGTAAACCAGGCGTGGCAGTGGCCATTTTCTTGCAAAACGGTGCAAATGCGTTAGATACTGCTGCAGCGATTAAAGCGAAAACGGAAGAGTTAAGACCGCGTTTTCCTGAGGGGATAGAAACAACAATTCCTTATGATACCAGTGACTTTGTGAAGGCAACGATTGAAGAGGTATTCAAAACCTTTGGTGAAGCCTTGGTGTTGGTGGTATTGGTCGTGTTCCTGTTCTTGCAGAGCTGGCGCGCAACGTTAATCCCGTTGATTGCGGTGCCTATCTCGCTGATTGGTACATTCGCTGGCCTATATATGTTTGGTTTCTCCATTAACTTGCTCACCTTATTCGCCATGATTTTAGCCATTGGTATTGTGGTGGACGATGCGATTGTGGTGTTGGAAAACACGGAACGCCTGATGTCCGAGGAAGGTTTAGATCCATTCCCAGCAGCGGTTAAGTCAATCCAACAAGTGTCAGCTGCTGTGGTGGCGATTGTGCTGGTGTTGTGCGCAGTGTTTGTGCCTGTGGCGTTCCAAGGCGGTATTGCTGGCGAGTTGTATCGTCAGTTTGCGGTAACCGTTGCCATTGCAGTGGTGATTTCTGGCGTAGTGGCTTTAACGTTAACGCCTGCACTGTGCGCGATGATTTTGAAAAAATCGCATGGCGAAAATGCCTTCTTTAGAAAGTTTAACCAAGGTTTTGGCGGGCTGACTAAGTTTTATACAAACACGGTTAACCTGACGTTACACCACAAAATTATCGGTGCCATTGTATTTTCTGCGATAGTTGCAGCGGTTGTATTTTTGTTCAGAATAGTGCCAGGTGGCTTTGTGCCTGCGGAAGATCAGGGCTATGTGGTGACAGTCGTGGTCATGCCAGATGGTGCAACCTTGGGGCGTACAGTTAAAACGACTGAGAATATTCGTGCGGAAATTGCAAAAGACCCTGCGGTGGCACATGAGTTTGCAGTGAATGGATTTGAGTTGCTCACAGGTGCCAACAAAACCAATGCTGCAACGATGTTTGTGCGTATGACCGATTGGAAAGAGCGCACATCTTCGGCTAATGACATTGTGGGTAAATTATTTGGTATTGGCATGAGTCAGACAGATGGTATGGCGTTTGCCGTGAACCCGCCTGCGATTCGTGGTTTGGGTTCTGCAGGTGGCTTTGAGGTCTATGTACAAAGCCAGCGCGATACTGATCCAATTAAGTTGGCAGCTGTGATGAACAACTTTATGGACGCGATGCGTGCTGATCCAACGCTGACTGGTATCAACAGTTTCTTTAGACCGACAGTGCCGCAATTAATGATTGAGGTGGACGAAGCTAAGGCGATTTCACAAAATGTGAAAATTGCAGATATCTACACGACATTGCAAAGTACGATGGGCTCGTTTTATGTGAATGACTTTAACCGTACAGGCCGTACGTATCGTGTGCAGCTACAAGCGGAGCCTGAGTTTAGGATGAAGCCGGAAGATTTAGGCAAAGTGTATGTGCGTAGCCAGCCAACTGCTGAGAGTCCTAATGGCAACATGATTCCGTTGTCTGCGCTTAGCACGGTCAAAAACATTGTGGGTGCTGAGCAATTAGAGCGCTATAACGGTTTGTTATCTGCCAAAGTATTTGGCGGTGGTGCTGCAGGCGTTAGTTCAGGCGATGCGATTGAAACAGTAGAACGTATTGCCAAAGCGAATTTGCCAGATGGTTACCAAATTGCGTGGACAGGCCAAGCTTACCAAGAGAAACGTACGGGTTCAGCGGCACTATTTGCCTTTGGCTTTGCCATCATCATGGTGTTCTTAATTTTGGCAGCACAGTTTGAAACATGGGCGTTGCCACTGGCTGTGATTATGGCGGTACCGTTTGCGCTAGCGGGTGCTTTAACTGCAGTGCTTACACGCGGCATGACCAATGATATTTACTTCCAGATTGGTTTGATTACCTTGATTGGTTTGGCGGCGAAAAATGCGATTCTGATTGTGGAGTTTGCGAGCCAAAAAATGGAAGAGGGTATGCCGATTGCAGAAGCTGCACTGGAGGCCGCACGTTTACGCTTTAGACCGATTGTGATGACGTCAATGGCCTTTATCTTAGGGATTATCCCGCTAGTATTTGCAACAGGTGCAGGTGCTGCAGCAAGGCAATCTATGGGTACCGGCGTGTTGGGTGGGATGTTGTTGGCTACGTTTGTGGCTACCATTTTCATCCCGTTGTTCTTCACGTGGTTAAGTAACCAAAATACAGTGAGACACCATGGTGATGTTTAGAGAACAGGTGATGTTTAAAAAACAAGTGATGTCTAATAACAAAGGAAACGGTATGCAACCGTCAAATATTATGAAACCAACCATGAGAACCATTGCGCTATTGGTGTCGATGACATGGCTAGCAGGCTGCACTTTGCTTGGCCCGATGTATCAACGTCCGGAAGCCAAAGATGTGCGCTTGCCTGAGCAGTTTAGACAAGCGGATGATGCTAGTGCGGTACAAGCACCCAACCAATGGTGGACGCTGTATCAAGATGCGCAGTTGAATGCGCTGATTGAGAAAGCACAACAAAACAATACCAATGTGCAGCTGGCGGTAGCTCGTATTGAAGAAGCCGATGGCTATATGCGTGAAGTAGGTGCTGCATTGCTGCCGTCTGTCGATTTAAAAAGTACCGGCGTGCGTAACCGCGTGACGGAGGCTGGTATTTTCCCGGTATTTGGGCAAAACCCACGTAGTACCTATACCTTGGCGCTTAACTCATCTATAGAGCTGGATTTTTGGGGTAAAGTAAGGCGTGCAAAAGAATCGGCACGTGCCAGTTATCTCTCTACCCAATACGCTAAAGAAACCGTGCTATGGTCTTTATCTAGTTTGGTCGCCAATAATTACTTGATTATCCGTAGTTTAGATTCACAACTCGCGGTCAACAAAAGTAATCAGGCGATTAGTGAAGAGAGCTTGGCGCTGACAAAACGTCGTTTAGCCGGTGGAGTGGTGTCGGTATTAGATGTACACCAAGCAGAGCTGGCTTTGGATAACTTAAAATCACAACAAATTGAGTTGCAACGTCAACGCGCGATAAGTGAACAGCAATTGGCTGTGCTAACGGGTGAGCTTGATACTCAAATTGCAGTAGCGGATTTGTTGACGCTGCCGATTCCACCAATACCACCAGCCGGTTTGCCATCCAGCCTAATGGAGGCAAGGCCGGATGTACGTGATACAGAGCAGCAACTGATTGCTGCCAATGCCAATATTGGCATTGCAAAAGCAGCGTTGTACCCGAGTATCTCTTTAACCGGTGCATACGGCGGTGAGAGTGTGGAGTTGGGTGATTTGCTTAAATCTGCAGCACGCGTGTGGTCGCTGGGCGTGAGCTTGAATTTGCCAATCTTTAATGCAGGCCGTTTGGATGCCAAAGTAGACCAAGCCACAGCTAAGCAAAAACAAGCGTTAGCAAGCTATCAGGGTGCTGTACAAACAGCTTTCCAAGAAGTGAATAATGCGCTGGTCAATTTGCGTCAGTACAAATCGGTAGAAGCGATTGCGCAATCTAAACAAGAGACAGCCAAGAAAATTTTAGAGGTTTCACAAAACCGCTATAAATCTGGTTACTCTGCTTATTTAGAAGTGCTGGATGCGCAACGTAGTTATTACGAAGCCACGCAAAGCTTTGTACAGAGCCGTCAAAATGTATTGACCGCATCGGTGGATTTATTCAAGGCATTGGGCGGTGGTTGGCAGCCAGTAGAAAAAGCGGCTAGCGCAGAGCCAGTTAAGAAGGCTGAGTAAGTTGTTCTAATCGGGTCAGCCAAGTGAGTGCTTGCACTTGGCTGTTTCCACACATTTCGGTGCTGGGTTGTAACCCGGCACAAAACACGGGCCGTTCTGGCCGACCAAAAATCATACACCGATTGTCTGCATCTAATTGAACACACCTAACACCCGCGGGCTTGCCATTGGGCATGCCGGGAATCGGGCTGTTAATGGAAGGTGCGATGCAACATGCGCCACATCCTTCTCGGCACGCTAAGGCAGCGGTGACCAAGGGAAGCCTAGCGCAGAAATGTGTTGTTGGATATCGTGCATGGCACGTGTGACCGATTGGTTGGCGCCTTTGACGCCTAATTCGATGGTGCGACGCGTATCTAGCTTAGGCAGGCTAAATAATTTGATGTCCGGATATTGTGCCAAGATCTGGTGCATCATATCCAATAGCTGGCTTTCGCCTGCATCCAATACCAAAATAGAAGACTCGAGATAATCTTGCTGATGAAATAGATGTGGGTAATAGGTATCGAGTACCCATTCCACCATCGGGTGTGCCATTTCTGGAAACCCCGGTACAAAATAGTGTTGCTGAATGCTAAAGCCAGCCACGCGATTAACTGGGTTAGGAATCAAATCGGCGCCTTGCGGAAAGTCTGCCATCAATACACGTTTAGGGTAGGCCGCCTCACCAAATCTGGCTTCTAGCTCAGCCACTGCACCTGCGTGACGCTCAATCGGCACACCGAGTGCATCCGCCGCACATTGACGCGTGTAGTCGTCAGGTGTTGCGCCAATACCACCAAAGCTAAACACAATATCACCACGCGCCATGCTGGCACTTAAGGCTAGGGTAATCTGTGCCGGAATATCGCCCAAGTAGTTAGCCCAACTAAGCTGTAAGCCACGTGCCGAAAGCAATTCAATCACTTTGGCCAAATGTTTGTCTTGGCGTTTTCCGGAGAGAATTTCATCGCCAATGATGTAAATGCCAAAATTTTGCATAAAAATTGCTTAAAAATACTTTGATGCGACGTATTTTAACTGTTGCACTAATAGTTGTCCTATTGAATAATTAAGGTGAGGGTAGGAAAAGTGAATGCAAAAAAATAATGGCATACAGGTTTGAGTGTCTTTGGAAAATAATAATGTAGCAATTCAATCAGCACAATTAACGCACTTACTGGCAGTCAGTGCGCGGACAGTCTTTGCCAGTTGTTTACTGGCTATCGTCCTTGTGGTGATGCAAGGTGACGAGATTCCTAGGCAAATTCTGCTAGGTTGGCTGTGGATTATGCTTGCCGTAAGTGCCACCAGAATTTTGGTGACTCGCTTTCATGCCAAGCACCATACGGACGATCCGCATGAAATTAGACGCCGCTTGACCATGTTTAGAAGCGGCTTAATATTGAGCAGTATGATATGGGGTGCGGTGGGGCTGCTGATGATCCGTTATGGCCAGCTCGAGCAGCAGCTGTTTGTGAGTTATCTAATTGCCGGACTGTCGGCTGGCTCAATCGTCTCCTATTCTATTGACCGGATTAGCGCGATGACGTATATCGCATTTGCGGTATTGCCGACATTATTAGGGTTTGCCGTGCTCGGCCATAGCATTTCGGTGCCGATGGCTATTGCTGGTATTGTCTACGTCATTTTTTCTATTTTTAGTATCCAATCGTTTTATCGCAATTTGCTAGAAAGCGTTTTATTACGACAACAAGCAACTGAACGTGAGGAAGAAATTAAGCGATTGGCTTTTTATGATGCGCTGACCAATCTGCCCAATCGCAGGCTGCTCATGGATAGATTGCACCATGCGTTGGTGCTGAGCCGTCGTTCTGGCAAGCGTGGCGCGTTGCTGTTTCTGGATTTGGATCACTTCAAAATGCTCAATGACACGCTAGGTCATGATATGGGCGACTTACTGCTTAAACAAGTGGCTGAACGTTTGAAATTGAGTGTGCGCGAAAGTGACACGGTTGCACGTTTAGGCGGCGACGAATTTGTAGTGATGCTAGAGGATTTGAATGAGGAGCAGCTTGCTGCAACTAAGCAAGTTGAGCATATCACCAGTCAAATGATTGCTAGACTTAACGCGCCTTACCAATTAAATCAGTTTGAATATATCAGCACCCCCAGCATCGGCATTGCTATGTTTGGAGACCATGGTGAGTCGCACGAAGACTTGCTTAAACATGCAGATATTGCCATGTACCAAGCTAAGAAAGCGGGACGCAATACCATCCGCATGTTTGATTTTAAGATGCGAGATACTTTGCATTTGGAACGTGAGCATTAGTATTGGCCTGTAGACTGCATGTGCTGTAAACGCTGTGTGTAGACGTTGCGCAATAATGGCGGTAAGTGCTCAATGCGCAGCGCATACTCCAGTGTGCTGGCATCGCCTTCTTCCAGCTTTTGTAGACCCAATGCCATTCTGATGCTGATGCTTTGCGATTGACGTTCTACCAGTGCAATCGAATCACCAGCAGCCACGTCACCTTCTTGAAGTACTTTGTGATAAAAACCGCTGCGTCCACTGTGTAAAAACATGGATAAGATATCCGGTTTGCCCACTTTGTGTCCAAATTTAAAACAGGGAATCCTAGGCATGGTCGCTTGTATCACTGCGCTACCTACGGAAAATATATCCCCTACATAGACTTCATCCTCTAGCAAGCCTGAGACAGTAAAGTTCTCGCCAAACGTACCAAAGGGCAGTGCAGGTTTGCTCAAGACTTTTTGCCAGTAAGCATAATGCTCAACAGGATAGCTATATACCGCCTGAAATTCACCACCATGTACTGTTAAGTCGGCTTGACCATCTCCGGCTAGGTTGGTTTTGCTTAGCCGGACCTTTCCGGATTGTGGGGTTTTATAAATGCCAGTGTTGACCGAGTTTCCGTTGATTTCAACGACGGTGGGCATGGCCGTATTGACAGAGATTAACTGCATGAGATGTACGCTCGCTCAAGTAACGATGAGTGCTATTTAACCGTAAAAGCGCCGCTGACCATATGCGTTAATTTGCGTATGTGCTTGGGATTAGTGTGCGCTTTCCCAGTTATTGCCTACGCCTACTTCTGCTAATAGTGGCACATCAAGTGTCGCTACGCCCTGCATCAGTTTCGGCAGTTCTGCTTTTACCAGCGCCAGCTCATTGTCTGGTACTTCTAATACCAATTCATCGTGTACTTGCATAATGAGTTTGGTCTGTAGTTTTTCTTGTGTCAGCCAGTCTTGTACTGCAATCATGGCGAGTTTGATCAGATCTGCCGCAGTGCCTTGCATAGGCGCATTAATAGCAGCGCGTTCTGCGCCGTTGCGTCTTTGTACGTTAGGGCTATTAATTTCTGGCACCCATAAGCGTCGTCCAAAATAGGTTTCGACATAGCCCTGCGCCTTGGCAAGCTCGCGCGTGTTTTGCATGTATTGTTTTACGCCGGGGTAGCGCGCAAAGTAACGCTCAATATAGCTAGCGGCAGCGCTGCGCTCAATGTTGAGGTTCTGCGCCAAGCCAAAGGCGCTCATGCCATAAATTAAACCAAAGTTAATCACTTTGGCGTAACGGCGTTGCTCGTTATCGACTGCACTGCGTTCTACGCCAAAAATCTCGGCAGCGGTAGCGCGGTGAATATCCTCATTGTTGGTAAAAGCTTGCAACATGCCGCTATCTTGCGACAAATGCGCCATAATGCGCAGTTCTATCTGTGAATAGTCGGCAGAGACAATGTGGCAGCCTTCACGCGCAATAAATGCTTCGCGGATACGGCGACCTTCGGCCGTGCGTACTGGAATGTTCTGTAAATTGGGGTCGGAGCTGGCTAAGCGCCCCGTGATGGCTACAGCTTGGTTATAGCTAGTATGCACACGCCCGGTTTTGGCGTTAATCATTTTTGGCAGCTTGTCGGTGTAGGTGGACTTGAGCTTAGCAAAGCCGCGATACTCCAGCAACACTTTGGGCAACGGGTAATCTAGTGCTAGCTCTTGCAAGACGTCTTCATCGGTACTGGGGGCGCCGCTAGGCGTTTTTTTGGTGGGCTTGATGCCCAGCTTGCCAAACAGAATCTCTTGTAGCTGCTTAGGTGAGCCTAAGTTAAATGGTTGGCCGGCTAATTCGTACGCTTGCTTTTCCAGTGCCACCAGTTTCAGGCCAATTTCATTGCTCTGGCGGTTGAGTTGATTCGCGTCAATCAGTACGCCATTGCGTTCGATAGTGAATAAAATCTCCATCGATGGCATTTCAATTTGGCTGTAAATAAAGTTGAGTTTGGTGTCTGCTTCCACTTGCGGATGCAGTGCCTGATGCAGTTGCAACGTAATGTCAGCATCTTCTGCGGCGTATTCGGCGGCAGTTTCTACTGTCACCTGATTAAAGCTGACTTGCTTGGCGCCTTTGCCTGCTACCTGTTCAAAACTGATGGGCGTGATGCCCAAATGGCGTTCACTTAACTCATCCATGCCATGACCGCGATGGCTTTCCAATACGTAAGATTGCAGCAACGTATCGTGCGCAATGCCGTTGAGTGCGATGCCATGGTTGGCTAACACGTGTTTATCGTATTTTAAATTTTGCCCGACTTTTTTGAGCGCAGGGTTTTCTAAAATGGGCTTGAGTTTGGCAAGCGTTGTATTGCATGGTAGCTGCGTCGGCGCATCAAAATAATCGTGAGAGAGTGGCAAATAAGCTGCCTCTCCCGATTGCACGCTAAACGAGACGCCCACGATTTGTGCGGTCATCGGGTCAAGCGAAGTAGTTTCTGTATCGAAACAAAACAGTGAAGCTTGTTGCAGTTTGTCCAGCCAAGCATTCAGGTCGGCTTCGTTCAGAATCGTATGATAGTCACGGCGCGTATCTGCTTGATAGTGAAAGTCAGTGTCAGCTTTAGTAACGGGTTGACTAACAGGCGGATTCCCAGAAGAGGCGTTGGTAGTGTGGCTAGGCATATTGTCCAATTCACGCTTCCAGCTTTTGAACTCAAAGTGGTCAAATAATGCAGTGAGTTTCGCTTTGTCTGGCGCTTGCGCTACCAGCTCATCAAAGTGTTCGCGGATGCCGATATCGCAGCGGATAGTAATCAGCTCGCGCGCAGTGGGTAGCCAAGGCAGTGCTTTACGCAAGTTCTCGCCCACCACACCTTTGATATTGTCTGCATTGGCTACGATATTTTCCAATGTACCGTATTCCTGCAACCATTTAACCGCAGTTTTGGGGCCGACTTTTTCAACGCCGGGCACGTTATCCGAGGTGTCGCCGATGAGCACTAAATAATCAATGATTCTTTCTGGAGGCACGCCAAATTTGTTTTGTACACCAGCAATATCCAACACATCATCGGTCTTGCGGAAGGCGTCACGCATGGTGTTGACCACGGTGATATGTTTGTTGACCAATTGTGAAATGTCTTTATCGCCAGTGGAGATAATGGTGTTGATGCCTTCACGTTCCGCCTGTTTGGCCAGCGCACCAATCACATCATCCGCCTCTACGCCATCTTCAATAATCAGTGGCCAGCCCATGGCGCGGATAGTTTCAAACAGTGGCTCAATTTGCACACGTAAATCATCTGGCATGCTGGCGCGGTTGGCTTTGTATTCCGGGTAAATATCATCGCGGAAGGTCTTACCCTTGGCATCAAACACGCATGCACTATATTCGGCCGGATAATCTTTATGTAGACGGCGTAGCATGTTGAGCACGCCCTGAATGGCACCTACCGGTTCGTTTTTGCTGTTACGCAAATCCGGCATGGCGTGAAACGCGCGGTACAAATAAGAGGAGCCATCTACCAGCAATAATGTTTTCATACGGGTTCCAAAAAGCGAGTAACAAAGTGACTAAAGCAAACTTAGTTAAGTCGGTTATTCTAGCTTTTATCGCTATAAAACACATGGCGTTGTTTAAAAATTGTTTTCCTGTTGTGTTCCGCCAATTGAATTTAGCTGTGCATGGTAGAATCAAATGCATATATTGAGTAGGGCGAGTTTGTAAGATGACGACAAGAAAATTACCACTAGTGACAGCGCCTGAGCTATTGAACGGCGATTCTGCCAGTTATGGCTCTTGGCATGCATTTGAAATCATGGCCGAGTTTGTAGGGGCGACCGAAAAACTCAAAGAAATTACCCCGGCCGTTTCTATTTTTGGTAGCGCCCGTACCAAGCCGGATCATCCTTACTTTAAGCTCACCGAAGAGATTGCCCGCCTGCTATCCGACTCTGGTTTTAGTGTGATTTCCGGTGGTGGCCCAGGTATTATGGAAGCTGCAAATCGCGGCGCATTTGCTGGCATAGGCCCTAGTGTCGGCTTGAATATCGAGCTGCCGTTTGAGCAGAGCGGCAATCCGTATCAAGACATTAGCCTGACGTTTAAATACTTTTTTATGCGCAAGGTGATGTTTGTAAAATATGCATCGGCCTATATTGTGATGCCGGGTGGCTTTGGTACCCTGGACGAACTCATGGAAGCGATTACACTGGTGCAGACTGGTAAATCTCGCAAAATTCCTATTATTTTGGTTGGCACCAAATTTTGGGCTGGCCTGATCGATTGGCTGAAAAATACACTGATTGCTGAAGGTATGGCGTCGCCAGAAGATATGTTGTTGATTCAGTCTATTGATGACCCCAAGCAGATTGTGGAAACCATTTTTAGACATTATGAATCTACAGGGTTTGAGCTCACACCGGCAGAGCGCAAAATCCAATTATATTTGTAATGCCCAGCATTTTATTTATCGTGCCCAGCACTTATGGCCGGTGTAATTTGTTAAAATAATTAAAACTGTTAAGGAGAAGAAAAGTGCACCGTTTAAAGTTACTGTCTCATGTGATGTGCATTTTCTTAGTCAGTGGATTTGCAATGACCAGCACGGCTGCTGAGCCAGCCAAAGCGCCACAGCGTGAGTTGTTAGAAGAAGTGCCGCCACCTCCCAAAGTAATTGAGGGTGAGCCGATGGAAGAACCACAAATCACCATCCGCAAAAAGGGCACAGAGACCATCGAAGAGTACCGTATTAACGGTGAGCTATACATGATGAAAGTCACCCCGCAAGGCGGCACGCCTTATTTTCTGCATAAAGATGATCCTAACGGTGGTTGGGTGAATATCGGCCCTAACCCACCTTTATCTGTACCGCATTGGATACTATTCCGCTTTTAACCTGAAGAGGGCCATGCCCTCTTTATTATTTTGGTGATTTTTGTTTAACCAACATGTCTGTTTTTACCACACTCACATCTGACGATGTTCGCGATTGGCTGACGCAATTTAGTATCGGCCAATTTCAGTCACTTAAAGGGATTGCTGCTGGCATTACCAATACTAATTATTTTGTGACAACAGATGCTGCGCGCTATGTGCTGACCATTTTTGAAAAAAATGATTTTGATGAGCTGCCATATTTCGTCAATCTGATGGCACACTTGGCGCAACACGGAGTACCGTGTCCAGCACCTATTATGGATAAGCAGGGAATCGCGCTGCACCGCCTGAAAGGCAAGCCTGCATTGATGGTGAGTTGCCTGCAAGGTCAGGATATTAGCACGCCGAATGTTGCACAATGCCAGGCAGTGGCAACTACGCTGGCCAATATGCATTTGGCTGGGTTAAGTTTTCATCAACAATCACACAATCAACGCGGGCA
Source organism: Methylophilaceae bacterium 11 (assembly GCA_000525025.1). GTDB lineage: Bacteria > Pseudomonadota > Gammaproteobacteria > Burkholderiales > Methylophilaceae > Methylophilus. Next base: position 437,318 of record JCKJ01000001.1, read on the forward strand.
GGGCTGGCGCACCATGACCGCGCAGCAAGTCATGCCTAAAATGCAGGCCGATCAAAGCGCTTTGTTGCAGGCAGAGTTAGATTATCAACATGGGTTAGACCTGACAGCACTGCCCCATGGCGTGATTCATGGCGATTTGTTTAGAGATAACGTGTTGTTTGATGGCGACCGGCTTGGCGGCTTTATTGATTTTTACTATGCGTGTCATGATGTGCTGGCTTATGATGTTGCGATTGCTGCCAATGAGTGGTGCATCAGTGAACATGGCAGTTTTGATACAGCGAAACGCGATGCATTTCTAGCGGCGTATCAAGCAGTAAGACCGTTTGAGCTGGCGGAACAGCAGCATTGGCAAGCTTTATTGCGTCGTGCGGCTTTGCGTTTCTGGTTATCGCGTTTATACGATTATCATTTTCCTGTAGCAGGCGAGTTAACGCATGCTAAAGACCCCATGCATTTTGAGCAAATCTTGAGACAACGCATTCAGAGCGTATAAACTAGCAGCAAGCACACCATTAATAGAAATACATTGGCAAGGTACCTATGGCAATTTTAGAATCTCGCACCAAAACCGGATTAAGCTGGGTCAAAGAAAGTCTGGAGTTGTTTAAAACACAACCATCCAGATGGATGCTATTGGCCATCGCTTATGTCGGGATTTTTATGATGTTGCCTTCTATTCCGGGCTTGGGTATTTTTGCCTTGCTCACAGTATTAATTTGGCCAGTATTTATTGCATTTGCCGTGATGTTGTACCGCAACGCAGAAATGGGCAAGCAAGAAACCGTACAAGCTGTACTGGCAAAAATTCAACCTAAATTCACGCTGCTGATGTTATTGGGGCTGGCCTGTTTGGTCTATGCCACATTGGCTACTTTTCTATTGAATTCTGATATTCAAGGGCTAATGAGTTTTGCGGATAAAGGCGCGCAGATGAGTGAGTCAGAATATGTAAAATTCATGGATAAATTTATGCCGTTTATCCTCAAGCTGCTGTTGCTGTTATTCCCTTTGTTTATTGCCACCTGGTTTTCACCAGTGCTTATCGTTATCAATAACTACACATTGGTCAAAGCCATTAAATCCAGCATCGCCGGTGTGTTGCAATACACGGTAGCCATGGGTGCCGCGTGGTTAGTGCTATCAGCTGGCGTGATGGGCTTGATGTTAATCGTAGGTCTGGTGATTGGGGTGGTAGGCGCGCTGGTGCCAGCATTGGCACAGGCGCTGATGCCCATGTTGGTATTTGGCTGCTTACTGCTTGCTACAGCGCTCATGTTTGCGTTTCAATACGTCAGCTATCGCGATGTGTTTAGAGCCGCACCAGTTGAGTTACCCTAAACCTTAACTGCATTATCCTAATTGAGTAATCTTGAGCAAGCTGATACTGGCTCAAGCTGATACTGGCTTGTGTTAAATCTTTTCCAATTTAGCGTATTCCATCATCAACGTCTTTAAGCCTTGGTGGCCAAAATTGATTTTGATGGCTAGGTCACTGGCATTGCCTTCGTAGCTCACCACTACGCCATCTCCAAATTTTGCATGCCGCACACTTTGCCCGATTTTAAACGGGTACTGCTGGCTTGCGGAAGGCTTGGCCTGGTAGTTACCACCAGTCGCATAAGCTTTAGGCGTAGGCTTGCTGTTTAGCCGTTTGAGCAGTTCGTCCGGGATCTCATCCAAAAAGCGTGATGGAATGCCATAGCGCACTTGGCCGTGCAACATGCGGCTTTGCGCATGGCTTAAATACAGGCGTTGACGCGCGCGCGTCACCGCCACATACATCAAGCGGCGTTCTTCTTCTACGCCGCTGTTTTCATAAGTACTTTGTTCGTGTGGAAATAAGCCTTCTTCTACGCCGCTAATAAATACCGCTTTAAATTCCAAGCCTTTGGCGGCATGCACGGTCATCAACTGTAGCGCTTCACGCCCAACGTCTGCTTGATGTTCGCCGGCTTCTAAACTGGCATGGTTTAAAAACTGTGTAAGTAAATCGGCATCTTCCTCTACGTTGTTGTGGTTACCAAAGTCTTGGTTGCTAAAGGCTACCGCCGCGGTGACCAACTCTTCCAAGTTGGCAATGCGGTCTTCCCCTTCTTTATCAGCTTGGTAATGCGTTTTTAAGCCAGACATTGTAGTGGCTAACTCTGCTAGCTCTGGCAACTTAATGCCATAGGCTTGATTCACCATCTCACGGATTAGCCCAACAAAACCATCGATACCTTTACCGCCTAATGTGCCATTGCCCACCTTATTGATAGCGGCTTGCCATAGGCTGCAGTTTTGCTGACGCGCTGCTTCTTGCAGTTGCTCTAAACTACGTGCGCCAATACCACGCGCAGGAAAATTGATGATACGCAACAGTGCCGTATCGTCATTAGCGTTGGCAATCAAGCGCATATAGGCCAATGCATGTTTGATCTCTGCACGTTCAAAAAAGCGTAAACCGCCATATACGCGATACGGGATATTGGCTGAAAATAGGGTGTGTTCCAAGATGCGCGATTGTGCATTGCTGCGGTAGAGTAAGGCCATATCCCCTAAGCTGGTGCCTTCGTTCTGCAGCATATTCACTTCATCCACAATAAACTGCGCTTCGTCCGTATCGTTATAGGCATCATACACACGCACAGGCTCACCTTTACCGGCGGTGGTCCATAAATTTTTGCCTAAGCGATGTTTGTTGTGCGAGATAATCGCATTCGCAGCATCCAAAATATTGCTGTGCGAGCGATAGTTCTCCTCCAGCTTCACAATATTTTCTACATGAAAATCAGATTCAAAATCACGCATGTTGCCCACACGTGCACCGCGGAAACCATAAATAGATTGGTCGTCATCACCTACTGCAAAAATACAATTGCTGGTGCCGGCCAAGAGTTTTAACCACAAGTATTGCAGACGATTGGTGTCTTGAAACTCATCCACCAGAATGTAGTGGAAGCGGCTTTGGTAATGCTGGCGAATATGCGCATCGCGCTCCAGCAGTTCGTAACAACGCAATAGCAATTCGGCAAAATCGGCCACACCTTCGCGGTTGCATTGTTTATCGTATTCCTCGTAGATTTCTCGCAATTTTTGCGAATGTGCATCGTAAGCATCTACTGCATGTGCGCGTAGACCTTCTTCTTTGCAGCTATTGATATAGCCCTGTACTTGTTTGGGCGGGTATTTCTCATCGTCCACATTCATCAGCTTCATTAAGCGTTTGATGCTGGATAACTGATCCGCAGTATCTAAAATTTGAAACGTGCTGGGCAAGCCAGCCTCGCGATAATGTGCACGCAATAGACGATTACATAAGCCGTGAAAGGTACCAGCCCACATGCCACGCGTGTTGATCGGCAACATAGCGGTTAGGCGCGTCAACATCTCTTTAGCCGCTTTGTTGGTAAAGGTCACCGCCATCAATCCCATGGGCGATACCTGTCCGGATTGAATCAGCCAAGCAATGCGGGTGGTCAGTACACGCGTTTTTCCACTGCCTGCCCCAGCTAAAATCAGCGCGGATTGTCGGGGGAGGGTAACGGCTTCCAGTTGTTTATTATTGAGGCCGGATAAGATTGAGTCGGTGTCCATAGCGGTATTATCGCATGGCTACCGGTTTCAATTAACTGTGATAATAAAAATAGAAATTTAGACTAAAAAAGTTGGAACTAAGCCCGAAAAGGCTTAGTCATAGAGTACATGATGTGCAAGTTGACGCTTGCCATCTTTCCGCTTCTTTCCTCCCTGAGCGGAAGCCTTAGACGATGAGGCTATTTGCCCCGATTTAATCCCCTTAATCGGGGCTTTTTTTGTGCGGCGTTTATTTGTAAATAAATCTTAATTAAGTGTAAACAAGTTGTAATGCCATGACAAGCGGTTTATGTGCGTGCGCTCATGACACACACCACTTACAACGTTAAAGCTGCCAATCAATAGGCGCTTGTCCATGCTCAATTAAATATTGATTAATGCTAGAAAACTGGTGGTTGCCAAAAAAACCACGATGCGCAGAGAGTGGCGATGGATGCACAGATTTAAGCACCAAATGGCGTTTTGCATCAATTACATCGCCTTTTTTCTGTGCGTAACTGCCCCACAATACAAACACCAAACCTTCCCGATGCTTGTTCAATGCAGCAATCGCTGCATCGGTAAACTGCTCCCAGCCTTTGTTTTGGTGTGCACCTGCTTTGGCTTGTTCTACTGTCAGCGTGGCATTGAGCAACAACACACCTTGATCTGCCCACGGCGTTAAGTCACCATTTCTGCTCATCTTAATATTTAAATCGGCTGAGATTTCTTTGAAAATGTTGAGGAGGGAAGGGGGTAAATCCATGCCTTGCGGCACCGAGAAGCTTAATCCATGCGCTTGTGGCTGTCCTTTATTATCTTGCCCGTGGTAGGGGTCTTGCCCAATAATTACCACGCGCACTTGATCAAACGGCGTGTGATTAAAAGCATTAAAAATCAGCGGTCCTGGCGGGTAGATAATTTTGCCGGCCGCCTTTTCTTGCTGAAGAAAAGCACGCAAGGCTTCCATATAAGGTTGATGGAGCTCGTCACCAATGACGGTTTGCCATGAAGGGGGGAGCTGTCCGGATTTTTGGAGTGCTGTCAAAATAATACTTCTTGGGTTAGACGTGAATAATGTTTTGCTTATTGAACGCGTTTAAGCGTGCCCAGCTCCGTCACAGCAGAATCGTCGCCAGTGATGGTGTATTTTACAACGGTGCCTTTTGCTACCCCTGTTTTGTAAGTCACCAATATATCTCGCCCCTTGGCTTCATAGGTGACTTTCTCTGTGATATCGAGCGCGGTTACTTCACCTTGTTTGAATTCCATGGGGATGGAGATCAATCCATCCAAACGCCACTTACCTGCTAACTCTCCAGGGTTATCCAGAGTATTGTTTGCGCAGCCAATCAGTAGTGCAATGCAATAAAACGTAGTGAAAAAATATTGTTTGAATGGCATAGTGCCGAGCCTTAAATGTGTGGAGACTGCAATAGATGCCCGTATCGTAATTGACGCTGTATTAATCGTCAAACTTAACGGTTTGGTAGGTTTATGTATATTGCATGCGGCGCACTGAAAATGAGTGCGCCTAAAGTGCCACTGTTTTAATTGCCAATTACCCCGCACGCCACGCGCGCGCCACCACCGCCAAGAGGCGCAGGGTGATCGGAGTGGTTATCACCACCGGCATGAATCATCAACGCGCGGTTTTTGACATCTGCCAGCTTTAGTCTTGGTGCAAGCACCGCATTGCTTGCGCTTCCATCAGTAGCTACGTATAGCGGCGGAAGATCCCCAAGATGTCCGTCACCCCAAGGCTCGCCATGACGTTTTGTTGCTAATGGATCAAGATGAGCGCCCGCACCCAATGCGGCTACTAGAGCACCATCTTTTTCTGCTGCTGCGCACGATGGTTTCTCATGCACGTGAAACCCATGAAGCCCAGGTGGGAAGCCTTTGAGGGCCGGGTAAAAAGCAAGGCCGTAAGGCGTTTCAACAATGCGGATGGTGCCCACATCTGCGCCTATTCCTTGTGTTTCTGCTATGTTTAAATTAACGGTTATCTCGGCAGCGGTTGCTAGAGAGCTGGTAGCTAGTAGTGCAGCAAATACTATTTTGTTTTTCATGATGTTTCCCTAGTGATGATTATTGAAAATCGGAGACTAATGTTTGAGTTATGAAGTTGCCCTTTGCTAGTCCCTCTTGACCGATTGGTTAGGTAAAAGCGCAACTATGGAGATCATAATTTTTCAGCGCGTTTTATAGGTTTGACGCGCACTCGATGACCGCGACCTGATTGAGTTGTGTATAAAATGAAGAACAAATAACCCTCATTTGCCATTTCAAGTACATCGTCCGTTTGGTCCGCAAGTCCCATCCATTGGTCTCCCACTTCAAAGCGGTATGGGATTCGTTGTCCTTGAGATGGCTGGCTAATTATGAATGCCGTTTTAGGTTTTCGTTTGGTGACATACGCGCGCCACCAAGACTCGAAATACATACCACCCAAGTTCGTTATGGTTGTTGGTCTATCACCAACGTTGTATGCTGTGACCGAGACGTATGTTTTTTCGTCTGGCTCTATCCCACCAATTACTTTCATGTTCAGGGAAGCCGACACATCAATTTTCGCGCCGGAAGCTAGCCATTTGTATGCGTCCCACCCAAAAACAAAAGTAGACACCACTGCGGCATAGGCAGCTATTCCAATAGTCCAGAGCTCAGCAGTAGTCATATTCTACCTAACGTAAAATAGCCATCCTAATTGACGGACTGTGTTGCGTCAAATATCAAATTCCAATAAAAAACCTCGCCGAAGCGAGGTTTTGTTTTTGAACGCTTGTTAGGGCATTTCAACTTCAATGCATCACTGATGCAGTGAGAAATGAAATTACATCATACCGCCCATGCCACCCATACCGCCCATATCCGGCATTGCTGGTGCGTCATCTTTCGGTAATTCAGCTACCATACAATCAGTAGTCAACATTAAGCCAGCCACTGAACCTGCATTTTGCAATGCAGAACGGGTGACTTTAGTTGGGTCAAGAATACCCATTTCAATCATATCGCCGTAAGTTTCGTTAGCAGCGTTGTAGCCATAGTTGCCTTTACCAGCCGCTACGTTGTTGACTACTACAGATGGCTCAACACCAGCATTAGCAGTGATTTGACGTAATGGTTCTTCTACCGCGCGCAATACAATTTTAATGCCTGCTTCTTGATCTAAGTTATCGCCTTTTACTTTGCTGATTGCATCACGTGCACGGATCAATGCAACGCCACCGCCAGCCACAATGCCTTCTTCAACTGCTGCACGTGTTGCGTGTAATGCATCTTCTACGCGTGCTTTTTTCTCTTTCATTTCGATTTCAGTGGTAGCACCCACTTTAATCACTGCAACACCGCCAGCTAATTTAGCTACGCGCTCTTGTAGTTTTTCACGGTCGTAGTCGCTTGAAGCTTCTTCGATTTGTGTTTTGATTTGTGTAATGCGTGCTTTGATGTTTGCTTCAACGCCGTGGCCATCAATGATGATGGTGTTTTCTTTGCCCACTTCAATACGTTTTGCTTGGCCTAACATTTCAAGCGTTACGTTTTCAAGTTTCAAGCCAACTTCTTCAGCAATCACAGTGCCGCCAGTCAAGATAGCAATATCTTCTAACATGGCTTTACGACGGTCACCAAAACCAGGTGCTTTAACAGCAACAGTTTTCAAGATGCCGCGGATGTTGTTCACCACCAATGTTGCCAATGCTTCGCCATCTACATCTTCTGCAATGATTAACAATGGACGACCTGCTTTAGCCACTTGCTCTAATGCTGGTAATAAATCACGGATGTTTGAGATTTTTTTGTCATGCAACAACACAAATGGATTGTCCATTAAAGCGATTTGACGCTCTTGGTTGTTGATGAAGTATGGAGATAAGTAGCCACGGTCGAATTGCATACCTTCAACTACGTCTAGTTCGTTGGTTAAGCCTGAACCGTCTTCTACGGTAATCACGCCTTCTTTACCTACTTTGTCCATTGCGTCTGCAATGATTTGACCTACTGATGTATCTGAGTTTGCTGAAATTGAACCTACTTGTGCAATTTCCTTGCTGGTCGTACATGGTTTTGATTGTGCTTTTAAATCAGCAACGGCTGCTTCAACGGCTTTGTCGATGCCACGTTTTAAGTCCATTGGGTTCATGCCGGCGGCTACAGATTTCATGCCTTCACGGATGATGGCTTGTGCTAGTACGGTTGCAGTGGTTGTACCGTCACCTGCGATGTCATTGGTTTTAGAAGCCACTTCTTTTACCATTTGTGCGCCCATGTTTTCGAATTTGTCTTTTAATTCGATTTCTTTCGCTACTGAAACGCCATCTTTAGTGATGGTTGGTGCGCCGAAAGAGCGCTCTAACACTACGTTACGGCCTTTAGGGCCTAGTGTTACGCGTACTGCATTGGCTAATACGTTTACGCCATTTACCATTTTTTGACGAACGTCATCGCCGAATCTTACGTCTTTTGCTGCCATGTTAAATTCTCCTGAATACTATATTTGATCAATAGATGTTTTAAATTTGATTATTCAACCTTAAATTTCCGTTGAAATTATTCAACAATCGCCATGATGTCTTCTTCGCGCATCACCAATAATTCTTCGCCATCCACTTTTACAGTTTGGCCAGCGTATTTACCAAATAACACTTTGTCGCCAACTTTAACGTCTAAGGCATTCAATTTGCCGCTGTCGTCGCGTTTGCCATTGCCTACTGCTTGTACAATGCCTTGATCAGGTTTTTCTGTTGCGCTGTCTGGAATCACAATGCCAGAAGCCGTTGTACGTACTTCTTCAGAACGTTTAACAATCACACGGTCATGTAGTGGACGAATTTTCATTAGTTTTCTCCTTGGTGTATGCTTAAACTATCAAAAGTTTAAAAACAATAGTTTAAAAATGCGTTAGTAATTACGGTGCGTGATTTTAGCACTCACCTACCTTGATTGCTAATTTTGGGATGATTTTTATAAATTCAAGTGTAAAACTTAAAAAATCAGCCTTCTTTTTTGAGGTTGGAACATTATTTTGTCGATAGAACCAAGTGAACAATCCCCAGGCGCAGAGATTGCGGTACAGCAGTTAAATTTGAGCTATTCGCAGGAGCAAGATCGCTTGCTGCTGAAAGTGGGTTTAAGTGACCAGACTGAAATCTTATTATGGTTAACGCAACGTGTTGCACGCATGATTTGGCAGCTGTTAAGCGCGGAATCGCATTTGCCTGCTGCGGTTGTCAGTCAAGCATCCTCAGCAAATATAGCGCCGCAACAGGCAGTGCAACAATTTAAGCAAGAAGTCAAAGCAGTAGAAACCTTGCAAAAGCTCGATTTTGAAACTGCGTACCAGCCCAGAAAAGAGGCATTGCAAGCGGGTGGTACGTTAATTAAAGAGGTACAGTTACTGCAGGCAGATGCTTCAACACATCTCAACACGCAAGCCTTGGAAATGCAAAGCGTTGATGGGGTGAATCTGCGTTTGAATCTCACCAGCGAAACCGTTGTGGCAATATGCAATATGCTGCAACTCAGTACAAAAGAAGCAGGGTGGACGTTGAGCGCATCGGCCAGTGCAACTGCATCCATCGCCATCATTTCAACCGATCAAAAACAGGTATTACATTAATGGACTACACCTTACTCGGAAACACGGATATTCGCGTGTCTAAAGTATGTTTAGGCACCATGACCTATGGTGACCAAAACACGCAGGCCGATGCGAATGATCAGCTCGATTATGCGCTTAGCCAAGGAATCAATTTTATCGATACGGCAGAGATGTATCCGGTGCCGCCGCGCGCTGAGACGGTGACGTGTACCGAAACCATTCTCGGCCATTGGATTAAGACCAAGCCGCGGGATAGCTTTATTTTAGCGAGTAAAATTGCCGGGCCCAGACGCGGCATGCATTGGATACGTGGCGGTCCTACTGGGCTGGATAGAGACAATATTCGCGCTGCCGTACACGATAGTTTGCAACGGCTGCAAACCGATTATCTGGATCTATATTATTTGCATTGGCCCGAGCGCAATGTGCCGATGTTTGGCCAATATCAGTTTGACCCCCTGGCAGAATTAGACAAAGACGGTAACCCAATCGCTTGGGTCAGCATGCAAGCGCAGTTAGAAGCGCTAGATGAGCTGATTAAAGAGGGGAAAATCCGTGCGATTGGCTTGAGCAATGAGCAGCCGTGGGGATTGATGGAGTTTTTACGCATTGCCAAAGAACGTAATCTACCAAGAGTAGCCGCGCTGCAAAACTGCTATAACTTGATGAATCGCGGTATGGAATTTGGCATGACAGAAGTGCTGTACCGTGAGGGCATCAGCCTCATGGCGTACTCACCACTTGCATTCGGTCATCTCACAGGTAAGTATGTGGATGATCCACAAGCGGTGGGCCGTGTAACGCAATTTTTGGGCTATGCCCAACGTTACAAAAAACCAGGTGTGCCCGAAGCCAGCAAACGTTACACGGCGCTTGCCCGTGCGTATGGTTTGTCACCTACTCAGCTTGCGCTGAGCTTTGTCTATCACCGCTGGTTTGTTGGCAGTACTGTGATTGGCGCTACCAGCATGACGCAGTTGGCAGAAAATGTATCGTCTTATTTTGTGAAACTAAACGCAGATGTGCTGGCAGAAATCGAACAGATTCATCTGACCATGATGAATCCTGCGCCGTAGCGCGCAGATGACGTGGTTACATTAACCCTGTAACATATAGGGTTTTTATTGCCTCTGACCATTCGTCAAGAAAGTCTGCATGTCACCACTCCCCAATTGCCCGCAATGCCAATCCGAATACACCTATGAAGATGGTGACCAGTATATTTGCCCCGAGTGTGCGCACGAGTGGAGCAAAGCTGCGCGTGCTGATAGCGAAGACACTACAAAAGTAGTGCGCGATGCCAATGGCAATGTGCTGCAAGATGGCGATAGCATCACCGTGATTAAAGATTTGAAAGTCAAAGGCTCTTCATCTGTGGTGAAGGTGGGGACCAAAGTCAAAAATATCCGCTTGGTAGATGGTGACCATGACATTGATTGCAAAATTGATGGGTTTGGTGCGATGAAATTGAAATCTGAGTTTGTGAAAAAAGCATAAAGTTAAATCCCTTTGTAGGATAAGCACTGATAGTGCGTGTAGGCGCGTGGTGATACATTCTCAACTATCATACTGGTAGTACTTTTGTCGAATAGGGATGGTCATCATGCAAGGAATTAAAAATAAAACGGCTCAAGCATGGGCTGTAGTAATGCTTTGTTGGCCAGCGCTATTGTTTGCACAAACGCCCGTCACGGTTGAGCAAGCACTAATCAATTGCAAAAAATTATATCCCTCTGAATTTGAATCAAAAAAGCGCTTAGCTTGTTTTGATAGCATCAGTACACCAATAGAGTTTGTAGCAGAAACCACGCCAACCAACACTGTTACTGAAGGGGATGGGGATGCACCCAACGCCATTGCGAAAACAGCACCGCCTATTGCCATTGAAAAACCCAGTACGCTTAGTTATTTAGAGAGAAAGTGGCGGTTAACATCTCAGGGCGATTGGAGCATCAGCGATTTTGAAACGTATAAATCCAATTATTTGTTGGTGACCAAAACGAATAATACGAACGATACACCGCAATCCCCAAGCTATATCAATACAGAAGATCGGCATTTGGATGATAAAGACTTGCGGTTTCAAATCAGCTTAAAAACGGAGATGATGAACAACATTCCCATCGTGCGTGAGCTGCCTTATGTCACCAGCTCCCGTATCTGGGCAGCTTATACCCAGCAATCTAATTGGCAGGTATTTGATTCTGCAGCTTCAAGGCCTCTACGTGAGAATGTGTATGAGCCGGAGATTGTGTTGTCATTGGGTATCGATAACGAAGTGGATGGCGAAAAGAAACACTATATTCCCAGGATGCTCAATGTTGGCTTGGTGCACCAATCCAACGGACGTTCAAACCCAACGTCTAGAAGTTGGAATCGCTTTTATTTGGAAAGCGGTTGGGAGCTGAGCGATAGCCTCTCGTTAATGGTGCGCCCGTGGTGGCGCATTCCTGAATCAGAAGACGATAACCCAGACATTGAAAAGTACATGGGTTATGGTGATATGAGTATTCGCTGGGAAGACCGTAAGCGTAAAAACGCAGCGACGCTATTGCTACGAAATAATTTACGCAGCGACAATAAAGGATTTGCGCAATTGGATTTACAGCGGCAAGTGATGAACAACCCTTACCTCAAGTTGCATCTGATGGCTTCTAGCGGCTACGGTGCTAGCTTGTTAGATTATAACCATAGCCAAACTATATTGGGTGTGGGTATCTCTCTAGGAGAGTAGGTCACGGTTAAACTTAAATGAGATAAGTTTAACTGGGCGTGTATGCGCCTTTGGGGAAGAAATTGATAGCTTGCGGTGGGCCCAGTTTTAAAATAGGTTTTCTAATCTGACCCATCACGTGCATCTCGCACGGTTTGCAATCAAACTTCAGAGTGTAACGATCGTTGCCACTAATCAACGTCATGGGTTCTGCCGTGACGGTGCCTTGTACACCAATCACGCCTTTGGCCTCTTTCGGGCAAAGCCCGTGGCTAAAACGTAAGCAGTGTTTGGTGATCATCACTGGCACTTCGCCTAATTCTTCATTGGCTTCGTACGCTTTGGCGATAATTTTTACGCCGTGCTTGTGATAAAAATTACGTGCTTGCTGGTTATAGACATTGGCTAAGTAAGTCAGGTTGTCCTCTGGGTAGATTGCAAGCGGCTCATTGGCTGGGCGACGCAACGGGCGCTGATAACTTAATGCACGTGTCTGAATCAGCTGTTCAATGGCTTCACGGCGAAGATTGTTTATAGTTGAAGCAGGGATAAACCAAGCTTGTGCAAGCTCCAAATGTATTTCTTTGGCTATAAAGTCAGTGTTGCCGAGCTTGCCTAGGTTCTCACGTACGCTTGTTTCTGCTTTTGCAGTGTCGTTAGCTGCTTGTTTTTCCGCCGTAATTTGCGCTGTTGCACTCAAGCCCTGTGCATCCGTGACGGTGAGCGCAAAGCCATCGCGCGTTTCATAAACAGTCATGCTCACTTCAATTTTGCGTACGGCAGAATCTTTTTCGAGTAAACGCATAAACGCGTGGTCGCGATTTCTATACATCAAGGTGTTGTTACGGATATCGACTGGCATTTCATTTGGAAAAATACGCTTGTCTTCCACCGTGTTGACTCGCAACCCCACCAACTCTTTATGCACATCAAAAAAGCATACGCCATCACCGTTATGTAACTCAACGTCGGTGGATATTTCAATAAAGTCTTTGCCTACTTTAGTGACTTTACCTAGTACTTCACCCGAAAATTTTGGCGTATCAAATGCACCAATATCGGCCTGACGGCCATTGGCAAAGTAGTCGGTGGCGCTACGGTTAAACGTCTTTTCTGGTTGCGGGGTAAAGGTATAAGTGGTATTGCCCGCTGAGGATTTTTGATACTCAGGATAATGATCTAGGATTTCATCCAATAGCTGGCGGTAGTGTGCGGTAGCATTTTTAACATAGGGTAAATCTTTATAACGGCCTTCAATTTTGAAAGAGCTCACGCCTGCATCAATCAGGGCGCGCAGATTGGCGCTTTGGTCGTTGTCTTTCATGGATAGAAAGTGTTTATCTTTGCCCAAGATACGACCTTTTTGGTCCTCTAGTGTGTATGGCAAGCGGCATTCCTGTGAGCATTCGCCGCGATTGGCACTACGTCCAGTATGTGCATGGCTGATAAAACATTGCCCGCTGAATGCCACGCACAATGCGCCGTGGATAAAGTATTCCAAGTTGCAAGTGGTGGCTGCTGCAATTTTTTTGATGGTAGGAATATCTAGCTCGCGCGCCAACACAATTTGACTAAAGCCGACTTGATCTAAAAATTGAGCTTTTTCTACCGTGCGGATATCCGTTTGCGTGCTGGCGTGGAGTTGGATAGGTGGTAAATCCATTTCCAATAAGCCCATGTCTTGCACAATCAGCGCGTCCACTTCTGCATCATAAAGCTGATGCACCAACTGACGTACGCCTTCTAATTCGTTATCGTGAAAAATCGTGTTCAGCGCGACAAACACTTCTGCATGATAGTGATGCGCATGTTTTACTAATCGCGCAATATCGGCCACCGTATTGGGTGCTTTTGCGCGCGCACCAAACGCTGGGCCGCCAATATAGACAGCATCGGCGCCATGGTTGATGGCTTCAATACCGAACTCTGCATTTTTGGCAGGGGCAAGTAGTTCTAAGTGGCGACGCGTTTTTAGCATGTGGAACAAAAAAATATTTAAAAACAGCATTTTAGACCAAAGTACTGTTTTGCACGACATTTTGCATGAATGTACGTGTGAAAACATCGTACAATTTGCGCATGAGTGAAAACCAATCTTTAATTGCGCGTAGCTTACAAGCAGTGTGGCACCCCTGTACGCAAATGAAACATCATGAGCAATATCCGCTTATACCCATCGCGCGTGGAGAAGGGGTTTGGTTATACGATACAGAGGGCAAGCGCTACTTAGATGCAGTCAGTTCTTGGTGGGTCAATTTGTTTGGACATAATCATCCCACCATCAAAGCCGCTATTAAGCAGCAACTGGATACGTTAGAGCATGTGATGTTGGCTGGTTTTACGCATGAGCCGGTGGTTGCGCTGTCTGAACAGCTGGCCAAGCTCACAGGTTTAGGCCATGCGTTTTATGCCAGTGATGGTGCGAGCGCTACAGAGATTGCGCTCAAGATGAGTTTTCACTATTGGCGCAACAGTAGTAAGTCTAGTAAAACCAAGTTTATCAGCCTGCAAAACAGTTATCACGGTGAAACATTAGGTGCGCTGGGCGTGACCGATGTGGCGATTTTTAAAGACACGTATGCGCCTTTGCTCATGCAATCGTCACAAATGCCTAGCCCGGATTTTAGGTTGGCCGAAGTTGGGGAGAGTGCCGAGCAGTTTGCGTTGCGTTGTGCTGATGCATTGGAAACCTATGTGGCCGCACACCATGAGGAATTGGCGGCATTTATCATAGAACCAATCGTGCAATGCGCTGCTGGCATGGGCATGTATCACCCCGTGTATTTACAACGTGCTAGGGAAATTTGCACGCAGTACCATGTGCATTTAATTGCAGACGAAATTGCGGTGGGCTTTGGGCGTACCGGAACGATGTTTGCCTGTGAGCAAGCCGCGCATCAGGTGAGTGATATTGCAGATTTCGTATGCTTATCTAAAGGCATTACTGGAGGCTATTTGCCATTATCTGTAGTGCTCACTCAGGATCATATCTATCAAGCTTTTTATGATGACCGCACGGTAAAAGGGTTTCTGCATAGCCATAGTTATACTGGCAACCCCTTAGCCTGTAGTGCTGCGCTCGCAACTTTGGCTATTTTTGAGCAAGAGCAGGTGTTGCTCAAAAGTCAGGCCACTTCACAGGCGATACAAGCGAAAATGCAAGCACTTACTCACTTGCCTATTCAATATCTACGTCATCAAGGTATGATGCATGCGTTTGATGTGCAAACACATAACCCACAGTTCTCACGGGATTGTTACGCAGGCGGATTAGCCCATGGTTTGTTGTTAAGGCCTATCGGTAACACCGTTTACTTTATGCCGCCCTATGTGATCTCCGCAGATGACATTGATTGGATGGTGACGCAGACCGCATTGGTAGTGCAACAAGCTTTATGAAACGTTTAACCCTATTTTTCGTCCTCAGCTTGCTGCATGTATTGGCCTATGCAGCATTGCCAACCGCGGTATCCGACGCATTAAAACATGCAGGTATTCCACAAGAAAATGTGGCTGTTTATGTACAAGCTGTCGATGCTAATATGCCGGTACTCAGCCTGAATGCAGATAAGCCGATGAACCCTGCGAGCGTGATGAAGCTGGTCACGACTTATGCTGCTTTAGAAAAACTCACGCCTGCGTATCGCTGGAAAACAGAAGTGTATCGTGATGGTGAGGTGAAGCAGGGGGTGTTGTATGGGGACTTGGTCATCAAAGGCTATGGCGATCCTGATTTTCAACCCCACCATTTTTGGCAATTGCTGATGCAATTACAACAGCTAGGGATTCGCAAGGTTACTGGCGATTTGGTCATTGATAAAACCTACTTTACTCCACAAGCAAACAACATAGCTTTCGATGATGAGATATGGCGTGCCTACAACGCTCCGCCTAGCGCATTCTTGGTGAATGGCCGTAAAACTAGCTTGCAATTTCAGGTGTTGGACAATCAGGTCTATGTTCATCAAGAGTTTCCATTGCCGCAAGTCAATGTTGAGCAACATCTGACGTTACGTGCGGGCGAGTGTGGCGATTGGCGTAGCAATATCGACTACAAAGTGGTGCCGGAAAAAAGCCGTGTCAATGTGTATATCACAGGTAGCTACGCTACAAGTTGCGAGTCTCGTTATTTGGAGCTGAGTTTGTTCAATGATGAAGAGTATGCGCTGTATACATTTAAGACTTTGTGGAAAGAGTTGGGCGGTGTCTTTGGTGGAAAGCTTAACATCTGCCCAATCCCAGAACGTGCAGTCAAAATGCTTGATCACTGGTCAGCGCCTTTGGGTGAGCAAGTGCAAGACATCAACAAATGGAGCAATAACTTAATGGCTCGGCAATTATTGCTCACTTTGGCGGCGGTGGATGATGCAACCTTGGCTACAGAGCAACACGGCGCTGAAGTCATCAAGCAACAGATGGTAAAGCTGAATATGCCGATGGGCGCATTGGTGGTGGAAAACGGCTCTGGCTTGTCAAGACTAGAACGCGTGAGTGCAGGACAGTTAGGCGGTATGTTGGTGCGTGCGTTTCATCGCCCTGTCATGCCCGAACTGATGGCCTCGTTACCCATTCTGGGTTTGGATGGTACAGTAAAAACTAGAATGCAAGCTTCTGATGTGCAAGCAAAAGCACACCTTAAAACAGGCTCTATTAATGGTGTCAGTGCAATTGCGGGCTACATACTGGGCCAAGATCAGCGCCGGTATGTCATGGTGATGCTGGTGAATGATGCAAAATCCGGTCAAGCGAGAGCCGCCCAAGATGCATTGATCACATGGGTCTATCAGCATTAAAAAACATGCCAGTCTCATACGTCAAAATTGACCCACACGGGCTATTGTGGCGTGGTCAATAAAGTCCTAAATTGGTTTATGCGTTAAAGGTTAATCGAATCTAAATCAGCATAACAATAATCAAAAATAAATATAGTGTTGACGCCAAATAATCTGATTATTCGGGAGGAGCTATGTTTAACAATGTGTTTCTTCGTATCGTACTTCTTTGCGGTTTACTACTTGCATTCACCGCCCATGCGGCAATCGATGGGTTTGTAAACGCGTCAAAGCCACGCCCGGCAAGTATTCAAGTGTCTAGCAGTGACAATGTCGGCAATGATTATTATCAAGTAGCGCTTGCTGTAAAAATGATGGATGTGCGTACTGACGCCAATGCTTATTTGGCTACAGCCAGTATGCAAGACCAAGGCTTACCTAGACCAGTTTGGGCGCTTGCTTGTGGCTTGGCTTTTCTGAGTGTAATGAGACGACGTTTGAGTAGATAGAACCTACAGATGGTAAAAAAGGGAGCTAAGATAGTTCCCTTTTTTATTGTGAATTATCAGTCAATTCCGAATTTCAAGTATCATATTGGATTGCTTATTATTCAAGTGAACTCTCGTATGAAACGCATTCAAAGTAGATGGTTCTTAAGCTTATGTGCAGCCCTTGTTGTCTCTGGCTGTCAAGCAGAGACAGCTCCCACCAATAACACTCAAGAAGGAAAACCAGCGATGACAACGCAAATTACAGAATTACAGAAAATTGATACACAAGTGGGCACTGGCCGTGAAGCTGAAGTTGGCTTCAACGTGACTGTGCATTACACCGGCTGGTTATATGACCCAGCTGCAGAAGACAAAAAAGGTAAGAAATTTGATAGCAGTGTCGATAGAAAAGAGCCGTTCAATTTCTTTTTAGGTGGCGGACAAGTGATTCAGGGCTGGGATGAAGGCTTTGCCGGCATGAAGATTGGTGGTAAGCGTACGCTTATCATTCCACCAGAAATGGGCTATGGTGCACGTGGTGCGGGTGGAGTGATTCCGCCGAATGCTACTTTAGTATTTGATGTGGAACTGCTCGACGTTAAATAAAGTCAACACTTTGCGAGCACCCGCTTTGCGAATTGCTTGCTTAGAGCATTGCGTTGCCATATGGCGTTGCTAGGTCGAAAAATCCTGCTTACATACTACATGTATGCCGCGCAGGCTTTTTCGATATCGTGTCTTACCTGGCTTAGAAATTGATGGTTTTGCGGCTGGAGACAGTCATCAATAGATTTAGGGTTCAATCATGAAAGTAAGAATCAAATGGGTGGAAGGCGTGAGTTTTGTCGGTGAATCCGAAACTGGTCACGCGGTGGTATTGGATGGCGCGCCAGAGAATGGTGGCCGTAATATCGGCATGCGTCCCATGGAAATGTTGCTGATTGGGATGGGCGCTTGCACCTCATTCGATGTAGTCGCCATTCTAAAAAAAGCAAGACAGCCCATTGTGGATTGTGTGGCGGAAATTCAAGCTGAACGTGCAGCGGAGATTCCCAAAGTGTTCACCAAAATACATGTGCACTTTGTGATCACGGGCGATGGCTTGAATGAATCCCAAGTGGAGCGTGCAGTTAAACTATCTGCCGAGAAATATTGCTCAGCGTCCATTATGCTGAGCAAAAGTGTGGACATTACACATGACTTCGTTATTCAACCAACGACTCAACAGGGCGCATAATGCATAGACCATCCGGGATGGTGGGTATTCGCCATGTCGCCTTGTTTGTGCAAGATATGGAATCAGCCATTGATTTCTATACACGCATAATGGGGATGCACATTGAGTGGCATCCAGACCCAGACAATGTGTATCTGACCAACCAAGGGGATGTATTTGCGTTGCACCGTGTGGATTACACCCCGCAAGCGCAACAGCGCTTAGATCATATTGGGTTTGTGCTAGATAGTCCTGAAGCCGTCGATACTTGGCACGCCTATTTTTTATCGCACCAAGTACGTATTACTGAAGCGCCCAAAACGCACCGGGATGGTTCCCGTGGTTTTTATTGCTTGGATAGCGTAGGGCACTTACTTGAGTTGATTTATCATCCGCCTATCATGCGCAGCTTGATACAATAGGGATCGTTTAGTTGGATGGATTGTCTGTGATTTTGACAGTCAGTGGTGCTTCGTTTTCTAGAATATTTAATAAGCGGTCTACATTGGGGTGTTTACCCGGACAGTTTTCCGCATCCTCGGTGTGTTCTGCATACAATGACAATCCCTCTACCGCAGCATCTAGCGTAATTGCCCCGTACATCTTGTAAAGATGGTGATAGACCTTGAGTGAGCCTAGGCTACCAGGCTTGTTCTCAATGACGCCCGCCGGCTCGTTATTTTCGTCAAATAACTCAATGCGCTGCACATGGTCGGCACTGTCAAGCGTTAATAGAATGTCGCTAAATTTTTGCATGGTTTACCTAAATCTTGTAGAAATAAAATTAAACATAGTAAGCAGTCTTGGTCATGATTTTAGAGGCGAATTTCATACCAAACTGTACAGGAATCGGCAGTGCCACGCCGCCCAATTGATGCGCAGTATCTGCATGCTCGCGTTCGTCAGCTTGCATTTGTGCTACGATTTTTCGCGTTTTGTGGTCTGCGGGTGATAGTACCTCCAAGTGGCTTGCCAAATGTGCTTCCACTTGTTTTTCGGTTTCTGCCAAAAACCCCAAATTCCAACGGTCACCTAATAATCCTGCTACTGTACCCAAGCCAAAACTGCCCACATACCACAACGGATTTAACAAGCTTTTGCGTCCGCCCAGTTCATGAATGCGACCTTCACACCAAGCCAAATGGTCGGTTTCTTCGGTTGCCGCTTGCTTTAACGCATTGACGATGGTGGCGTCACGCGATACAAAGGCTTGGCCGCTGTACAGCGCCTGTGCACACACTTCGCCTACATGATTAATGCGCATTAGCGCCGCAGCTTGATTTTTTTCTGCAGTTGAAAGTGGTGCTTCTTCGGTATTGCCATCTGGTCTGGCACGTGAGGCAACTGGTTGCGCAAAGAGCGTACGCAATCCAGTGTCAAATGTAGTAATCAATCGATCTATCATCATATGCGTAGTTTAATCTAATTCGGATTTAAACCCCATCTGTTTTGCAATCAGCACAACGGGATGCAGGATTTTAATCGGCATCGCTTGTTGTCGAATACCCGAACCTAGTTGCATGGCACAGCCAATATTCGAGGTCGCTAAATAATCGTAAATATCCCCCTCTAGCGCCACCATTTTGTCTGCCAACAGCGCTTGCGCCATTTCCGGTTGTTGTAGCATGTAAGTGCCAGCGCCGCCACAGCACTGCATATTGCCTTTCATCGCAGACACTTGAATCTGCGGTATGCGATGCAGCAATGTGGCTACGGATTTTCCGGATTTCATGACATTGCGTAAGGTACATGGCTCATGTAATGCAACATGGACGGGTAAGGGGCTTAACGCGACGTCATTCCAATCGCATTGCGTCAAAAAGTCACTGATGTCTTGCACAGGTAGCTGTGTGTAATCTTTTAAGCCAGCCCCACATCCGCTGGCTGTCGTGAGTACAGGTAGACCATTCTCAAAAGCATCCACGTTATTGGCGATCAATTGCTCTGCAGTTGTACTCTCCCCTTGTTGGCGCGCAATGCCCCCACAACAGCTTTGTGCTGGTGGAATGTGTACGTCATACCCAAGGCGTGTGAGTACATGAATGCTCGCCCTTAGGGTTTCGGCATCAAAAGCATTGGTGATGCAACCTAAGAACAAATTCACAGCACCACGTTTGGTCTGCGTTGCGGGGTAAAAAGCTTGCCAAGTTTGTGTGTGTGTCAGTGGCGGCAGCAATGCAATTTTGTGTGAAATATTTACATTCAGTTTACTCAATATCGCTAAACCGCCAATACGTTGCACTATTCGTAATAGTTGGCTACTAAGGCGCAAAGCGAATGGCTTTTGCGTCAACCAGTATAACCAATTCGCGAGTGTATTCGGCTGTTGGGTAATGCTGCGTGTACTATCAATCAGTGCACCATAACGTACGCCATTGGGGCATGCTGTTTCACAGTTACGGCAACTTAAGCATGCGTTGATATGCGCTTTAAAGCGTGCATTGTTGGGGATGATTTCTTTGGCAACGGCACTGATGAGTTGAATGCGTCCGCGTGGTGAGTCTGCTTCTGAGCCGGTTTTAAAATATGTGGGGCAGTGTGGCAAACACAGTCCGCAGGCGACACATCGATCGGCTTCCTGAATGGTGTGTTGGATAGATAAGGTCATGTCTACTTACAAAATAAAGCTTGCTACCATAGTAAAACAAAGCCCCGCAGGTTTCTACTTGTTAAGTGAAAAACATGCAGGGCATTGTTCAGTCCAGCCGGATATCAGTCCGGTGTAATCATTGAGTGAGCCGGTTATTTTTTGGTGTCGCTCACTTTTGCCGGCTCTGGGGCTTTTTGTACTGGTAAGCCTTTCAATACGTTCATGGCTTGATTAAATTGGAAGTCATCTTTGCTGGCAGGCTCAATCGGGCCTTTAGCTTCTGCAAATTTTTTCTCATTCAATTTTTCTTTGGCTACAGGCGCTTTAGCTGCATCTTCCTCTTTTTTAGCAGCATTATTATCAGTTGGGTTAGATAAGTGCTTGCTCAAATCTGCCTCGTGCAGGCTGAGAGAAGGGTCAGAGCCATCTTCTACCACAATGTCCGGCACAATGCCTTTGGCCTGAATAGAGCGGCCGTTTGGCGTGAAGTAACGTGCAGTGGTTAACTTGATTGCACTACCATTGTTCATTGGCAAAATCGTTTGCACGGAACCTTTACCAAAGCTTTGAATGCCCAAGATCGTGGCGCGTTTGTGATCTTGCAATGCGCCCGCCACAATTTCCGACGCTGAAGCGGAGCCTGCATTGATGAGCACGACCATTGGAATTTGTTTGTATTCTTCAGGCAAGTCTTTTAAATAGTCTGTTTTTCCGCGACGTGCATAGTCACCCGGCGTGGCAGATAAGCGCATTTTAGAATCCGCTACACGGCCTTCTGTGTATACCACTAAATCATTTTTTGGTAAGAATGCCGCAGATACACCGACCGCTGCATCCAGTAAACCACCTGGATTGTTACGCAGATCAAGCACCAAGCCTTTAAACGGGCCTTTGTTTTGTTCACGTAATGTTTTCAGTGTTTTGGCTAAATCTTCACCGGTGTGTTCTTGGAACTGGCTGACTCGCACATAACCGTAGTCTTTTTCAATCAGTTTGTTTTTCACGCTTTGTGATTTGATGATGGCGCGGGTCAATGTAAAGCTCAGTGGCTTTTCCTCACCTTTACGTATCACAGTCAGCGTAATTTTAGTGTCTGGGGTGCCGCGCATTTTTTTCACGGCATCATTTAGTGTCAAGCCCCGTACTTGCGTTTCGTCCAACTTCATAATCAAGTCGCCAGATTTTAAGCCTGCTTTGTAAGCTGGGCTGTCTTCAATCGGTGTGACTACTTTGACTAAGCCGTCTTCCATCGCCACTTCAATGCCTAAGCCGCCAAACTCGCCTTGTGTACCCGCTTGCAAGTCTTTGTAGGCATCTGCATCCATAAACGTAGAGTGCGGGTCTAAGCCTTGTAGCATGCCGGACAACGCTTCGTTGATGAGTTTTTTGTCTTCAACGGATTCGACATAATCGGATTTTACTTTGCTAAACACTTCTGCAAATACACGCAGTTCATCAATGGGTAATTGAGGGGCTAAGTTTTTTTCTGCCCAAGCAGAGATATTTAAACTCACCAATACGCCAATGAGCACGCCAGAACCAATCAGACCGAATTTTTCTAATGAAGAACGCATGTAAAACCTTTATAGTGAATAGGTAAATAGAACAGCTAGAGTAAGAGTTGCTTACAAAACAATAGGTTCATTTTCCGCTATTTCAATATAATTGCATATACCCAATGCGCAGAATTTAATGAATTTTAAGGTGAGACATGCAAAAACATGTAGTAGAGATTGAGTTTTGTACCCAATGCAGATGGCTGCTACGCGCGGCTTGGCTGGCTCAAGAACTATTGACAACATTTGAACAGGACTTAGCTTCCGTGAATTTAGTGCCGGGCACTGGCGGCATATTAGAGGTGCGTTTAAATGGCGCAGTGTTGTACTCACGCAAAGCAATGGGACGGTTTCCAGAGGCCAAAGAGCTCAAGCAATTGATACGAGATGTGATTGATCCAGAACGCAGTTTGGGGCACAGCGATGGCCATCAGGCCGATAAACCGAGTGCTTCTTAACTGAGACTCGCAATGTGAACTATTCTCAATTCTGCAAGGGTTGAAAAGTTTGGTTACACTGCGGTTGTCGTATCGAATAATCAGGTGCAAAGGAGCATAAAATGGCAACAGATCACGCAGCAAGTACCCCGGTAGTCAAAGCATTGAATACTATTTTAGAGTTTGAATTAGCCGGCGTAGTACGTTATACACATTACGCATTGATGGTGTTTGGTTACAACCGTATTCCAATTGTATCCTGGCTGCGTAGCCAAGCAGCAGAATCGCTTACACATGCCGATAAAGCGGGTGAGCTCATTACGCACTTAGGTGGTCACCCCTCATTATCGATTGGGCCTTTGCTAGAAACGCATAATCACGATATCGGCGATATTTTGCGCGAATCATTGGCGCATGAAACCGCTGCACTCAATAGCTATAAAGCTTTGCTGAAGCTGGTAGAAGGTGAGTCTGTCATGCTGGAAGAATATGCGCGTGAAATGATTTATCAAGAAGAATTACATTTGGGCGAAGTGGATAAAATGTTGCGTAAGCCAGGTGAAATTGCAAAATTTCATGAGTAAGTGGTGAATGCAAGGCGTTATTCTAGGCACAATATTTTTCCGTAATATTTTTCTAGAAGCAATACTTAAAGCCTAATAAAAAAAAGCAGCTTCAGTTGGCTGCTTTTTTGTTGCGTGTGGTGTCTTAATGAGGGTTTTCCGGAGCGGCTTCAATGCGCTGCGCACCGTTAAAACGCTTGTTCCAGTATGCGCTGTCCATGCTTTCTACGCGCACGCTGCCACCAGCACTGGGCGAGTGAATGAATTTGTTGTCGCCCATATAAATACCTACATGTGAGAACGCAGTTTTTAATGTATTAAAGAACACTAAATCGCCGGGCTGCAATTCATCTTTTTTAACGGTCTTACCCATTTGGCTAATGGCGCGCGCGGTTGGGGGAAGTGTGATTTTGGTGGCTTGGCTAAACACATAGCGCACAAAGCCACTACAATCAAACCCAGTTTCGGGCGATTTTCCGCCATATTTATATTGAATGCCGGTTAGGCTAAGCGCTTGCATCAAGACTTCTTGTGCTTTATCCGACCAAGTTGGTGTGGTGTTGACTGCCTCTGGCGTTTCTTCAGCCATCGAGGCGTGGTTTGCAGCTTTAATCAGATCATCTGCAAGACAGATGTTGCTGCATAACAAGCTCATCAGAAAGAGTAATTTGTACATAGAAACTGATCAATAAAAAAGCCTATCTGTCATTGTCTGCAGATAGGCTTGAGTGATTGATTATTGTTTTGCCATTGCGTTTTTGACTGCGCCGACAATAGCGAGTAATACTGCGCCACCCACTCCGCCACCTGCCACTTGAGTGATGATGGTGCCAATATCCATGCTACCAGCTGCAGCAGCACCGCCAACGCCTAACATGCCGAGTAGCTGACCACCAATACCACCACCTAAAATACCCACCAATGAGTTACCAAGCGTGCCTAAGCTTGCATTTTTCATTAGATTGCCTGCAATGTTGCCACCTACTGCACCACTAATTAACTGAATAATAAGACCTAGATCCATACAACCTCCCAAAATAATATTGATACAAGGTACAAAAAATGTGATTTGGTGAAACGTACAGCATGCTTAGGCTAACAGGCTATTATTCGTATGACAAGATTATTTTTGCAGATTAAATGTGAAAAAGCCTTAAATAACAGGATGTTTGCGGAAAATTTACATATTCATGGGATAATTTTGGGATGTCAGTTCCATCATCATTACACGACGTTTTTAAAACGGGTGGTGCATTAGCACAAGCAATCGAAGGTTTCAGCGAGCGCACGCAACAGCTTGAAATGGCGTTGGCGATTGAGTCCGCAATTCAGGAAAACAAGCAATTGGTAGCAGAAGCAGGCACCGGTACCGGCAAAACCTTTGCCTATTTAGTCCCTGCGCTACTTTCCGGGGGTAAGGTCATTATTTCCACCGGGACGAAAACCTTACAAGACCAATTATTTAATCGTGATTTACCCAATGTGCGAGATGCACTCAAAGTGCCAGTCACGGTAAGTATGCTCAAAGGCCGTGCCAATTATGTCTGCCATTATCATTTGGCACGGGCCAGCCAAGAAGGGCGTTTTGCCTCGCGCGAGGATGCGCAATATCTCCCAATCATTCAAAGTTTTGCAGAAAACTCACCCACTGGTGACAAAGCTGAACTAACAACTGTGCCTGAAAACGCGACAGTCTGGCAGCAAGTCACCTCCACCCGTGATAACTGCTTGGGGCAGGAGTGCCAATATTACAAAGAGTGCTTTGTGATGGAAGCGCGCAAACAGGCGTTGGCTGCGGATGTGGTGGTGGTCAATCATCATTTGTTTTTTGCCGATGTGATGTTGCGTGATGAAGGCGTGGCCGAACTGCTGCCTAGCGCCAATACCGTCATTTTTGATGAGGCACATCAACTGCCGGAAGTGGCCGGCTTGTTTTTTGGTGAGGATATCTCTACCAGCCAGTTGATGGAGTTAGCGCGCGATTGCATGATGCTGTACTTGAGTATTGCCAAAGACTGTGCAGCGTTGGGTGATGCTGTGCCTGTGCTGGAAAAAGCCTGTAAAGATTTTAGGCTGGTGTTCCAATACGAAGGCTCGCGTATGCAGGTGCAAAAAGCATTGGCATTGAAAAAATTTGAAACCGCTTTTAGCGATATGCAAGCGGCGTTGCGCCAACTCAATGCCGTGCTAGATACGCAAGCAGCACGTGACCCGGCGCTGGAAAAATGCTGGCAACGTGGTGAGGCCTTGTTAGCGCAACTCGAAAGTTGGCTGAAAGCCAGCAATACCAATTTAGTGCGCTGGGTTGAGGTGTTTACGCAAAGCGTGCAATTGCATGCTACACCGCTGAGTGTGGCAGAAAGTTTTGGTAAGCAATTAAACGCACAACCGCGCGCTTGGATATTTACATCGGCTACGTTGGCGGTGAAAAGTGATTTTAGCCATTACATTGCCCAAATGGGCTTGCATGCTGCGGCTACTGGGTTTTGGGAGAGCCCGTTTGATTATGGCAACCAAGCCTTATTATATGCACCAGCCAATATGCCAGACCCGAATAGTTCTGCCTATACTGCCGCCGTGGCTGCAGTCAGTTTGCCTGTGATTCAAGCCAGCCGAGGGCGGGCGTTTGTATTATGTACCTCACTCAAGGCCATGCGCGAAGTGCATGCGCTGCTAAAAGAAGCTTTTGCCGAACAGGGCATGGAGTATCCATTGTTGATGCAAGGCGAGAGTACACGTACTGAGTTGCTGGACCGCTTTCGTACGCATGGCAATGCCGTGTTGGTCGGCTCGCAAAGCTTTTGGGAGGGCGTGGATGTGCGTGGCGAAGCGCTGAGTGCAGTGATTATTGATAAGTTGCCATTCGCACCGCCCGATGATCCCGTACTGTCTGCGCGCATTGATAAAATGAACGAGGAAGGCAAAAACGCCTTTATGGAATACCAATTGCCGTATTCCGTGATTACCTTAAAGCAGGGTGCCGGCCGATTGATTCGAGATGAACAAGACCGAGGCGTATTGGTAATTTGCGATCCACGCTTGATTACCAAACCCTATGGCAGACGCATCTGGCAAAGCTTGCCGCCATTTAAGCGCACTAAAGAGTTGGCGGACGTAGAGGCGTTTTTTGAAGGGGAGTCCTGAATTTATGAGTCAAAATAATAAGGAATTTACAGTTGCAACTTATACCATGGATGAATGGGCTCAAATAAAGACAAAGGCTGCTGAAAGTTTAATGCTTCCGGTTGGTAACGAAATTGAGTATTCGATTTCATTTATAGCCTTATTGCTTCAAGCACAAAATGAACGTTGGTTTGATGTTAATAGTGTGTCTGACGAGGTTAGATGTTTAGCTGGATTGTCATCATGTACTGTAACTAAAGACGCTGAACCACTATTTAAAAATGAATTTAGAGGTCAAGATTTTTGGCATAAACATTTTTTTGATGCGCGATTTATACCGAAGAATATTTCAAATGAGCTAAAAAGAGATAGTGCAGAGTTCAAACTATGGATAAATAAAGAGTTTGAATCGTTGCCAGAAGATGAAGCATTGCGAATTAATTGGTTAATACATCAATATTCGATTGGTGCATTAGAATATAGGGCAGGTATTCATGAAAGTGTTTCTAGGCCTACCGATAAAAAGCGTATTACTGGTGAGTGGATAATATATAAGCCATATCAAGGGAAGTTATATTTTTTAGATATAGCTTTTCATAATCAAGGTAGTGAACTTTACCGTACTCTAAAAGCACACTGTGAAGCTGAGTATCCTTTTCTATTTCATTAAGCTCGTAACAGTTGAATTTAATCATCATCCCAGAAGCTGAATACGAACTCACCGCCATTCGCGCGCAAGGAGCGGGCGGACAAAACGTCAATAAAGTATCGAGTGCGATTCACCTGCGTTTTGATATTCATGCTTCATCTTTAAGCGACTGGCTGAAGACGCGTTTACTAGAGAGCAAAGATAGCCGGATTACGGAACAGGGCGTGTTGATTATTAAGGCACAACAATTCCGTACGCAAGAAGCCAATAAAAAAGACGCGATTAAACGCTTGCATGAGATAGTGAGTGCCGCGAATTTTGTGCTTCCAACACGTTATGCCACACGCCCTACACGTGCTTCACAAAAGCGCAGAGTCGAGGGAAAAGTACAGCGCGGTAAAATCAAGCTAGGGCGCGGTCGTGTAGATTATGGCAAAATAGGCGAATGATTTTTCACATCTGTTTTGCAGATGGCACAGCCCACACATACTCATGAATTTACTCGCTTTTGATACCTCTACTGAATTTTTGTCTATTGCCCTACAGGTAGGTGTGCAGTCTTGGGCGTTTGATGTTGAGGCTGGTGCAACCGCCTCTCAGCGTATTTTGCCGGAGATTCACGCCCTATTACAAAGCGCTAATATTGAATTAACCGCGCTGGATGGTGTTGCATTTGGCGCCGGGCCTGGTGCATTTACCGGTGTGCGTGTTGCTTGTGGCGTCGCCCAAGGCTTGGCATTTGGTGCAAACCTGCCAGTAGTAGGGGTGCACACCTTAATGGCAGTCGCGCAGGCCAGCGGACAAGATAAAGTGATTGTTTGTCAGGATGCGCGGATGGGTGAGGTGTATTTTGCGGTCTATGAGAAAGTAACGGATGTGTGGACAACGATCTCTCCGGCAATTGTATGTAAGCCAGAGCTAGTGCCAGCGCTCACAGGCAGCGATTGGGTAGGCGCGGGCAGTGGTTGGGGGGTGTATGCGCCACAATTAACGGCTATATATGCAGATCAGTTACGTAAAATACTGCCAGCCGTGACGCCGAATGCGCAAGCTATTTTGGCATTGGCGCAACCTATGTTTTTGGCTGGATTAGCACAAGCGGCAGAAGACATTGCACCGATTTATATTCGGAATCGTGTTGCTTTAACCACGCAAGAGCGTGCACAGGGGTTGCGTATATGAGTGCGGTATTAGCGCAAGTATTGGCATTGCGGCCCATGCAGATGGAGGATATGGAGGCTATCATGGCGATTGAGCCTACTATTTACTCGCATCCGTGGACACGTGGCAATTTTGTAGATTCGCTCAACTCAGGATACAGCGCTTGGGTGCTGTTACAACAACAAAAAGTCATTGGCTATGCTTTAATGATGATGGTGCTGGATGAAGCGCATTTGCTCAATATTAGCGTGGCTAAGCCCCAACAAAAACAGGGCTTAGGCCGCTATCTGCTGACGCATATGATTGAAATTTCCAAGCGTCACAAGGCCGCCAATATGTTTTTGGAAGTGCGCACGAGTAATCTTTCTGCCATCACTTTGTACGAAAGTATGGGTTTTTGCGAGATGGCGATACGCCGAGGATATTATCCTGCTGACCCGGTTATCTTTAAATCGGGGCGTGAGGATGCGATGTTAATGGGGCTGGCCTTATGAGTGTAACGCGTGAAGATATATTCCGTGAGTTAGAACTACTGCCAGTATGGCAATTGAATTCTGCACAGGTGGCGGCACCTCGGCCTGTGTCTCAATCTATTGCTACACCTAAAGTGGCTGATGTGCCTGAACCCCCGCAAATCATTTTGCCACCGGAAATTGAAACGCCTCATTCAACGCTGTCTCCAGTATCGGCAGAACCGCCGCTAGAAAAAGTGGCGGTGACATGGCTATTGTATTGCCCGTTACCAGATGCCAATATTGAAGCGCCTGCCAGTGCAGACATGCTGACGTTATTGAAGAATATGATCAATGCGATGCAACTATTGTCTACTGACTATCAACTGGTACATGATGAGCAAGTGTTGCTGCGCTATCAACCTGAGTACGCACTGCTGTTTGGTTTGGCCGCCGCCAATACTTTTTTGGGCACGCAAGCGCCAGACGTGGAAACTTTAGGCAACCAACCTGTTCTGCATGCACAAAGCAATTGCTGGGTGATCGATCATCCAGCAGATCTACTGCAAACCCCCATGCTTAAACGCAATGCATGGCGTGTGATGTGTGATGCTAAAGCGTATGCAACGCAGAAAAATACGCAGTAAACGCGTATAGTGCATCATCAGGCAATATAGCTTAGGCTTGAAATTGCTAGCTTAACCGCCATCTTTTAATCAACGATCATTGCACAAACATATTCCACACTAATTAAGGAGTGAATCATGCGTCAACTTTATACCAAACTACTTCCGTTGTTACTGGTGCTGGGTTTGTCCGGCTGCGGATACAATGCATTTCAAACGCTGGATGAAGAAACCAAGGCCAGTTGGTCAGAAGTGCTCAACCAATATCAACGCCGTGCCGATTTGGTACCTAATTTAGTGGAGACTGTAAAAGGCTATGCCGAGCACGAAAAAGAAGTGCTGACTGAAGTGGCCGATGCACGTTCTAAAGTAGGCAGCATTCAAGTGACCCCAGAAGTGCTGAACGACCCGGAAGCGTTTGCTAAATTCCAAGCGGCTCAAGGTCAATTAACAAGCGCACTATCACGCTTAATGGCGGTGGCTGAGAATTACCCTAACTTGAAAGCAGACCAAGGCTTTAGAGATTTACAAGCGCAGTTGGAAGGCACGGAAAACCGTGTGACCGTGGCACGTAATCGCTATATTGAATCAGTGAAAGAATACAATATTTCAGTGCGCAGTTTCCCCAATAACTTAACGGCCATGATGTTTGGCTACAAAGCAAAACCTTCATTTACCGTAGAGAATGAAAAAGCCATTTCCTCTGCGCCTAAAGTTGATTTTGGAAACACTAAATAATCTACGTGATGGTAGTGAATTACACGGCATTACGCAGGTGAACGTCATGTTGAAACTAGTGCAGTGGGTGCTGCTAGTGCTGAGTTGGATTGCACTGCCGGCATTTTCTGCGCCTATGGCAATCCCGGCACTGACTTCACCGGTCACTGATTTAACACAGACCTTATCCCCTCAATCGCAGCAGTCGCTTGCACAAAAGCTTAACCAATTGTCGAAAGAAAAAGGCAGTCAGATCGCGGTGCTGATAGTGGATACGACACAGCCAGAAGACATTGCCCAGTTTGGCATACGTGTCGCTGAGGCTTGGAAAATCGGGCGTGACAAGCAAGATGATGGTGTGATTATTATTGTGGCCAAAGCAGACCGTAAAATGCGCATTGAGGTAGGTTACGGATTAGAAGGCGCTATCCCGGATTTAACTGCCAAACGCGTGATTAGCGAGACCATGGCACCGCGTTTTCGCCAAGGTGATTTTGAGGGTGGCCTCAACGCTGCGATCGATCAATTAACAGCGTTGATTGCAGGTGAAGCGCTGCCTGCGCCACAAAAAAAATCGTCGCAAGGTGGTGGGTTGTTAGAGTGGTTGCCTATTTTGATGTTTGTGGCCATTTTTACCGGTATGGTGCTGCGCAGTATATTTGGTACCTATGCTGGCAGCGCGCTCAATGGTGGCGCGCTCAGTGTGTTGGTGTGGGTGTTGGGCGGTGCATTGCTCACGGTAGGATTAGTCTTTATTGCCGCATTTATTTTCACACTAGCTATGGGTGGTAATCGCGGTGGTGGTTATGGCGGTTACCCAACTGGCTATGGTGGCGGCTATGGTGGTGGTGGTTTGAGTGGGCGTGATATTTTTAGTGGTGGCGGTGGTGATTTTGGCGGCGGCGGCGCTTCTGGAGATTGGTAATATGAAGAGACTGCATCCCATTCTGCGTTTTATGCGACACGCACTGAGTACGCCGTGGCATGTGCGCCGCCATTTCTCGCCACAAGCGCTGCGGCGCATTGAGGCCGCCATTGCCAATAGTGAGCGCCTGCATGCAGGGGAGATGCGCTTTGTTGTTGAAGCTGGCTTGCATCCTATGGATATTATTTGGAAGAAAACTCCCAGGCGACGTGCGCTGGAATTATTTGGGCAATTGAATATTTGGGATACCGAACATAACAATGGAGTGCTGATTTATTTGCTATTGGCTGACCGTGATGTGGAAATCGTGGCCGACCGTGGCATTCATCGCTTGGTGAGAGATGATGGCTGGGAGTCAATCTGCCACCATATGGAACAGCAGTTTAGACAAGGTGCTTTTGAGGAAGGTGTTGTGAGTGGCATCGCCGAAATCGGCGCATTATTGAGCCAGCATTTTCCCACGCAGAATGAGCAGCGTAATGAGCTCTCAAATCGTCCAGTGGTGCTGTAGTTTATATTGTTTAGTATTGGCGCTCGGCGCACATGCCGATATGGCCGACATTAACCGTATTTTTCGCCAGTCTCCTAGTTTGGATCGTATGGAGATTTGTCATGGCGGCGGTTGCGCAAAGTTATCGCTGACCCAACTCTCGCAAGCGGAGTGGGATCAAATCACGTATTTATTTTCACCAATGCCGGAAGATGCACTGCAAGAACGTTTGATGATTGCGCGCGCAGTAGGCAAGTTGGAGTCACTGATAGGCGTCAATATTGGTACCGCTGGTGATAAAGCAGGTACTTTTAATAACGCCAAGTTTCCTGGTCAATTGGACTGTAATGACGAGTCCATCAATACCACCACTTATTTGCGCTTGCTCGTCCAAGCTGGGTTGGTGAGGCATCACGCAGTGGAAGATACCCGCACTCGACATTTCTTTTTTTCTGGCTGGCCACATACCACTGCGGTGATTCGCCAAACCGATACTGGGCAGCGCTATGCGGTGGACAGTTGGTTTTATGATAATGGGCAGCCTGCGACGATTATACCGTTTGAAGTTTGGAAAGATGGGTATGTGCCGGAGGACAGTCCGGTACCGCGCTAACGGTCGTCACAAACTCTGCTGACTAATTGATCGATTCCCTATAAAATTCATCCTTCTCAAGATTTGCTAGTTAAAGGCTATATTCGCTATGCGCGCTTCAAAATTTTTTATTGCCACCCAAAAAGAGGCACCTGCCGATGCAGAACTCATCAGCCACAAATTGATGGTACGTGCAGGCTTAATCAAAAAGCTAGGCAGTGGCCTGTATAACTGGATGCCGCTTGGCTTGCGTGTGTTACGCAAAGTTGAAAACATTGTGCGCGATGAAATGAATAAAGCCGGTGCGTTGGAGTTGCTGATGCCTGCCGTACAACCTAAAGAACTGTGGGAAGAGACAGGTCGCTGGGCAGTATTCGGGCCACAAATGCTCAAAATTCAAGATCGCCATGAACGCGATTTCTGTTTTGGCCCAACGCATGAGGAAGTGATTACCGATATTGCACGTAAAGAAATCAATAGCTATAAACAATTGCCGTTGAATTTTTATCAAATTCAAACCAAATTCCGTGATGAGATTCGCCCACGTTTTGGGGTGATGCGCGCCCGTGAGTTTTTGATGAAAGACGCGTATTCGTTTCATACCAGCTACGACTGTTTGCAGAACACCTATAGCGAGATGCACCAAGCCTACAGCAATGTATTTACGCGTTTGGGGCTCAAATTCCGTGCGGTCAAAGCAGATTCAGGCGCCATTGGTGGTGATGGCTCACAAGAGTTTCACGTGCTGGCCGATAGCGGTGAAGATGCGTTGGCTTACTGTGAGCAATCCGATTACGCAGCCAATGTGGAATTGGCTGAAGCTGTGACGACGATAACCCGCGCAGCGCCCAGTGAAGCCATGCGTGAAGTCGATACGCCAAAACAAACCGCCTGTGAAGATGTGGCAAAACTGTTAGGGGTTGGCATTGAACGCACGGTGAAAGCGGTGGCCTTTGTTGCACAAGAAAAGTTTTACCTCGCATTGTTACGTGGTGACCACATGCTGAATGAAGTAAAACTGACAAAATTGTCAGGTTTGGCCGATTTTAGGCTGGCCACTGAAGAAGAGATTCGCGCCAATTTAAATTGTCCACCCGGCTTTATTGGGCCGGTCAATGTAGGTGCAAACGTGCATGTGATTGCAGATAGCACGGTTGCAGCCATGAGCGACTTTATTTGTGGGGCGAATAAACCTAAATTCCATTTGGCTGGCGTGAATTTTGCTCGTGATTTACAGGAGCCTAGCGTGGTGGCCGATATCCGCAATGTAGTTGCGGGTGATATCAGCCCAGATGGCAAAGGCACATTGTCTCTTTGTCGTGGTATTGAAGTCGGGCATATCTTCCAATTGCGTACCAAATATGCCAAGGCCATGAATGCGACTTATTTGGACGAGCATGGACAATCGCAAGTCATGGAAATGGGCTGTTATGGCATAGGCGTATCTCGTATCGTGGGTGCTGCCATTGAGCAAGGCAATGATGACAAAGGGATTATTTTCCCATTGAGCATGGCACCGTTTGAAGTGGTAATTTGTCCAATTGGGATGGATAAAAGCGATCAAGTGAAAACAACGGCTTTACAGCTTTATGCAGATTTAACAGCGGCCGGTGTCGATGTGTTACTCGATGATAGAAATGAACGCCCGGGCGTCATGTTTGCGGAAAGCGATTTGATGGGTATACCACATCGGGTTGTGATTGGTGATCGCGGTTTGGCTGAGGGTAATGTGGAATATAAATCACGTAAATCGCCTGATGCACAAACGATCGCGTTACCAGATACTTTAAATTTTATTCAACAGGTATTAATCAGTTAAAAAAGTGACTTAATAGATCCATGCGTAAAACTCTTTTCATTGTGCTGATGTGTCTCGTGGCTACTTGCTTTGCAGGTGGTCAGCGTGAAGAGCCGCTATCGAATAGTGTGAAGGCGGTGATGCAAAAATCCATCAGTGATTTGGCGGCGCCGCAGTTGATATTTGATAATCCGGCAGAGGGTGAGGCTTGGCTTGAGCAAATGTCAGTGAGGCTGCAAAAGCGCATTCCTGATGAGACATACAGAAGAGATTTCTTGAGATCAGTTCATTACGAGGCCACGCGGGCAGGGTTGGATCCGCAAGTGGTATTAGGGTTAATCCAGGTGGAAAGTGGGTTCAAAAAATATGCGGTATCGAGTGTGGGCGCGCGTGGTTATATGCAAGTGATGCCATTTTGGGTGCGTAGTATCGGCAGTCAAGATCATAATTTGTTTGATATGCGCCTAAACTTACGCTATGGATGCACAATTTTAAGGCACTATTTAGACATTGAGCGTGGTAATTATTTTCGTGCACTAGGTCGCTACAATGGTAGCCTTGGTAAGCCCCAATACCCTAATTTAGTTGTCAATACTTGGCGTAAGCACTGGGATTACGTAACCGCATCACGTTAAACACCTCGCTTCAAACTCTCCAACTCGCCCTAGATTGGGGCGGTCAAATTTAAAAAAACTTGCAACATGCACCAAAATGAGACTAGACTGCGTTTCAGTTAGCGCATGGCGTTCTTGTGCTTAAAGTTTTAAACAAGGGCTGTATGCACTAACGATTTAGCATAGAAGACTTTTTTAAAAATGAGCAGGACCAAAACAAAGGGAGAACAGAATGTCGAAGTTAACAGCATTGGCAGTAAGTATCGCGGTTTTAGGGGGCGTTTGGGCATTTTTAGCTTTTAATCCATTGGCAAGTGTTGCGCTGGTGTGGGTTGGGTTTATTGCATGGGGGTGTTTTTTCCATACGGGTGGAGACACCGCAGCATTACAAAAAACAATCGCAGGCATGGTGTATGGTGCAGTGATTGCCGGGGTTGCGCTGTACTTGGTGAACTCAGGTATGCTGGCTGGTTTGGGTGTATTGGCAGTGCCAGTCATTATTGCTGTCACTGTATTTTTGTTGGTAATTGTGGCGGGCTGTAACCTTTTGTCTGTTGTGCCTGCTAATGTCTACGGCTATGCAGCTGCAGCTGGTTTGGCGTTAACCGCTGGCTCTGCTGCCAATGTGACTGCATTAGATGCTACTAACCCTGTGATTATGGTGATTATTTCAACTGTCATTGGTGCGTTGTTCGGGCTGGCCTCTGGTAAGCTTGCAGGTGCGCTTGGTAAATAGCTTGCTCCTGTAACAAAAGAAAAACCGCATCTCGATGCGGTTTTTTTGTATCTGTTGCGATTACATTTTATTTGACGACTTTAAACCCACAATAGGTGCCAAACTCGCCTTCGGTTTCGTGATACACAAACAACATATCATTGGTATAGCCGAGTCCGTTGTAATGGTTTTGTGCACGCAACTTCATGTCTTTGGGTAATTCGCTTTTGGCAATAAATTTCCCGGTCAGGTCAAACACCAGCGCTGCTTTGTGATCGACATCCAGCAACACAAGCTCATGGCCTTTCACGCCGGTATACGCAATAAAATGATCGCTGATATCATCGTGCAGAACATTCGGGGTTTTAAAATCCAAGCTAATCTCACTCAGTTTTTCGCGATTCTTTGGATCTACAATCCACACAATATTGCTGCGCTCTTGTTTGGCAAAGTAGCGCTTATTCTCAGCGTCGTAGGTGGGCATGGTAGCAGCATCACCAAACGCAGGGTTAAATTGAATCACTTCGCCAGAGGTGTCTTTGACTTCACCGGTCTCAGCCAAATCGATCGAGTAAATGCCGGTGTTCGGTGAGAAGCCAACACTACTGGAAATATTGTAGGTCACCGTTTCTAGCTTGCCAGTATTGGGGTTGAAGTAGATCGAGCGATTGTCATAGCCTGGCTTTGCCGAGTTGATGTATTTGCCCTCTTTGGAGTATGCATGAATCTCAGACTTGGAGCTGGGTGCTTCAAACTCAGAGCCTATCGGCGCCAATCCGCCATCGGCAATGTAGTAAGTCTGATTGAAAGGGACATAGGCAACGGTCATCGGACGTGTGGTTGGTTTTTTAACCAATGGAATCTTAATGCCTAGTTGCGCCTCGGAGATAACTTCAGCTTGCAGAGACGGCGTGCATAGCGCGCCTGTTGAAATGAAGATAGCCATTAGGCTTGGCTTGAATACAGAGTGGCGCAATTTGAATCCCCGTGTAATAAATACGTATGATAAATAAATGATTGTGATAAATAGTAGTGCAATCGAATAGTCAATCGACATGGTTTAAGTCAACATAGTTCCTACAGTGTTGCACGTTCAATCAGCATGGCATCCCCATAACTAAAAAAGCGGTATTGCTGCCTAATAGCATGTTCATACGCCGACATGATGTGGGTATAGCCAGCAAAGGCTGACACTAGCATCATTAAGGTGCTTTTGGGCAGGTGAAAGTTAGTCAGCAAGCGATCCACCACATTAAAAGAATAGCCAGGCGTAATGAAAATATTGGTTTCGCCGCTACCTGCTGTCAGTGGTCCGTGTTGTGCTGCACTTTCTAAAGCTCTCAGCGCGGTAGTGCCAACGGCCAAAATGCGTCCGCCATTTTGACGAGTGGATTGAATCAAGGCCACGGTTTCTTCCGGAATATGGTAGTGCTCACTGTGCATTTTGTGGGCGCTAATCTCATCTACCTTGACTGGCTGAAAGGTGCCTGCCCCTACGTGTAAGGTCACATAAGCAATACGAACACCCATCGCCTGTATATTACTTAGCATGGTTTCATCAAAATGCAGACCGGCAGTTGGTGCGGCGACTGCGCCAGCATGTTTCGCATATACGGTTTGGTAGCGTGTTTCGTCTTCAGATTCGGCTGCATGTGTAATATAAGGTGGCAGTGGCAAATGCCCATACTGATCCAGTAGATTAAAGATAGACGATGCGTGATGAAATTTGAGTAAAAATAAATCATCTTGGCGCGCGGTGACTTCTACTTCAATGGCGTTCTCTAACAGTAGTCGCGCACCGGGTTTGGGCGCACGCGATGCGCGTACATGGGCTAGCGCTTCGTGGTCATTCAGTACACGCTCGATCATGATTTCCACAGCACCTCCTGTCGACTTTTGTCCAAACAGCCGCGCTTTGATCACGCGCGTGTCATTGAAGATAACGAGGTCATGCGGAGATAACCAGTCTGTCAGGTGTGCAAATGTACCGTCCACCAGTTGACCGGAATTGCCATCCACATGTAACAGGCGGCTACCATTACGTTTTTCTGCCGGAAATTGTGCAATTAACTCAGAAGGTAAATAAAAATCGAATTCTTGGGTTCGCATAATGCGAATAGCTTGTTATAATAGCGAAGTTGCACATTATATACCTCCTGCCGGGATGGCGGAATTGGTAGACGCACGGGACTCAAAATCCCGCGTTGGAAACAACGTGCCGGTTCGATTCCGGCTCCCGGCACCAGCAATCGTAAAATACATCTGCGATGGCTAGATATTAAGTAAATATAACCGCATAAAATCATCATGGTACGACGCAAGGGCTTGAAAAAGCCCTTTTTTTGTGCTATTTTTCACGGGCTTGTAACAGTTTGTAACAAGTCTTAAGTATGTTGTTACAAGATTGGTTGTCTGTCACTGGGATTTGTTCCATGCTATCAGTGTTTGATTACAAAATTATTGCGCGACCAAATAACTCCCTGACTTCTGAGGGTGCTTATAAGTTGTTAGCGATTCTTGCAGTGATTGCATTGATGGTTGCGGTGGGGTTTACGCATATTGGGGCATGGTTAGTGTTGCCGTTTGCTGGGTTGGAATTGTTGGCATTTGCGTTAGCGTTCTACTACATTAGGTTGCATGCTGCTGATTTTGAGAGCATTACAATCGATGGTGACCAAGTGCTGGTCGAAAAAAAACACAATCGAGATGTGAGTGCGACAGTGTTTCAGCGTTATTGGACACAGGTCAGTGTGAAAGAATCCGCAGGCGGTAAGCATGCACTAATGATTGGATCGCACGGCAAAGAGGTGGAGTTTGGCAAGCATTTTATCGACGATGAGCAGCGACTTGCTCTGGTGCGAGAACTAAAAAAGAAATTAAGAAACATTAACTAAATTTGATTTTGGAGTAATGGAGATGCAAGTGTTTAAAAAAATTGGGGTAGGTTTAGCTGCATTGCTGGCTTCGCTCAATGTATATGCGGATTACAGTTGGAACTTTCCTGAGCCAGTGACCCCAATGGCGTTGGATACATTGCATGTGCACAACAAATTCATGATTATTACTGCGATTATTTTCTTCGCAGTGCTCGCAATTATGATTTATTCAATTTTTGCACACCGTAAAAGCAAGGGTTACAAAGCCGTTGCAGACAAAGCGCCATCTACAGCCGTAGAGATTTTTTGGACACTGATCCCTTTTGCAATTCTGCTCTTAATTGACTTTGTGATCATGGGTATTCCGGCGTACCACAGTGTGGTGATGATGGAAGACACGCGTGATCAATCGAATATGGTCATTAAAATTACCGGTTCACAATGGCGTTGGCAATATGAGTACTTAGATGGTGACGCAAAAGGCATTAAATTCGTCAGCAACTTAGTGACGACAGATGACCAACTGCACAATAAAGCAGAAAAAGGTGAGCACTACTTATTAGAAGTGGATAATCCTTTGGTGTTGCCAGTGGGTGAGAAGGTGCGTATTTTGATGACAGCATCTGATGTGCTACATAACTGGTGGGTGCCTCAGTTTGGTTCATCACGTGTGGCAGTGCCTGGTTTTATTCGTGAAACATGGGTGCAAGTGGAAAAAGCTGGTACTTACCGCGGCCAATGTAAAGAATTGTGCGGTAAAGGTCATGGTTATATGCCTGTAGTGGTCAACGCCGTGCCGATGGAAGAATACAAGGTTTGGGTTGCTAAAAAGCAAGAAGAACAAAAAGCGGCAAGCGAAGTCAAAGAAATGACTAAAGAAGACTTGGTTGCGCAAGGTAAAACTGTATACGAGAAAAACTGTGCCGTATGTCACCAAGTGACGGGTGCTGGTTTGCCTCCTGCTTTCCCTGCACTGACAGGCAGCAAAATCGCAACTGGGCCGATTTTTGGCGCAGATGGAAAATATTTAAAAGACAGTCATCTGGATCGTTTATTAAACGGTAAAGGTGTCATGCCGGCTTGGAAGGCAACGTTGAATGATACTGAGATTGCTGCAGTGATTACTTACGAAAGACAAGCGCTAGGTAATGCAGCAACCGTAGACCCAATTGTTCAGCCTACGCAAGTTAAAGCGGCACGTGAATAATTAGTATTTTTTTAAATAGTTCTAAGGCGATTAGGAGAGCATTATGAGTACTACAACTGTAGCGCATCATGAAGAGCACAGCGATCACCCAACCGGTATCATGCGTTGGTTGACAACAACAAATCACAAAGACATTGGTACGATGTATCTTACCTTTTCTTTAATTATGTTCTTGGTGGGGGGCTCAATGATTTTGGGTATCCGTGCCGAGTTATTTAAGCCAGGTCTTCAGTTGATGAACCCTGACTTTTTTAACCAGTTGATTGGCGTGCATGCGTTGA
Organism: Methylophilaceae bacterium 11; assembly: GCA_000525025.1. Taxonomy (GTDB): domain Bacteria; phylum Pseudomonadota; class Gammaproteobacteria; order Burkholderiales; family Methylophilaceae; genus Methylophilus. The sequence goes on from JCKJ01000001.1 coordinate 477,042, forward strand.
TCATGATTTTCGCGGCCTTGATGCCTGCAGCCACTGGGTTTGCTAACTGGATGATCCCGTTGCAAATCGGTGCACCAGATATGGCGCTTCCGCGTTTGAATAACTGGGGCTTCTGGTTACTTCCTCCTTCAGCAATTCTACTTACCTTACCATTTACCTTGGCTTTATTTGGCATTGGCGATGGTGCACTAGCAACAGGCTGGACATTCTATCCGCCGCTATCAGTGCAAGGCGGTATCGGTGTAGATTTCGCGATTTTTGCCGTTCACTTATTGGGTATTTCATCTGTGATGGGTTCTATCAACATCATCGTGACTTTATTCAATATGCGCGCACCTGGCATGACGTTGATGAAAATGCCAATGTTTGCATGGGGCTGGTTGATTACTGCATTCTTATTGGTTGCGACTATTCCTGTATTGGCTGGTGCAGTGACCATGTTGTTGACAGACCGTCACTTCGGTACGCACTTCTTTGATGCGGCTGGTGGTGGTGACCCAATCATGTTCCAACACTTGTTCTGGTTCTTTGGTCACCCAGAAGTGTATATTTTGTTACTGCCAGTATGGGGTTTCATTCCACAAATCTTACAAACATTCTCACGTAAACCAATGTATGGCTACAAGGCACAAGTGTACTCACTATGGGCAATTGGTGCGTTAGCTGTGGTTGTTTGGGCGCATCACTTCTTTACAGCGGGTATGCCTGTGCCTGCATTGCTCTACTTTATGTATAGCACGATGGCGATTTCACTCCCATTGGCCGTGTTGTTCTTCTGCTGGATTAAAACCATGTGGAAAGGCTCCATGACCTTTGAAACACCGATGTTGTTTGCGGTGGGTTGGATTATCTTGTTCGGTATCGGTGGTTTAACCGGCTTGGTATTGGCGGACGTAGCAGCTGATGCGCAATACCACAACAGCTATTTCGTTGTAGCGCACTTCCACTACACACTGTTTGCTGGCGGTATCATGGGTATCATGGCAGGCGTGTACTACTGGTTGCCAAAAATGACTGGTCATATGTACAACGAGAAGTTAGGTAAACTGCATTTCTGGTTAACTGCTATTTCTTTCAACGTGACTTTCATTCCACAATTCTTTGTTGGTTTAGCAGGTATGCCACGTCGTATTCCTGACTATGCATTGCAATTTGCAGAGTTCAATATGATCTCGACCATCGGTGCCTTTATCTTGGGTCTATCGCAATTGTTGTTTGTGTATAACATCATCAGTTGTGCTCGAGGCGGTCAAAAAGCAACAGATAAAGTGTGGGAAGGTGCAGAAGGCTTGGAATGGACATTACCATCTCCACCGCCATACCATAGCTTTAACGAACAACCTGTTATTAAGTAATTTATTGTTGAGTAACTAAGGAAATATGGGGCTTGGTACAGCCAAGCCCTGTTTTAAATGGAACAAAAAGAAGCTTTAAAAAACGCACGCAACAAAAAAATTGCCATCATTATTGGTGCCATTGTGTTCGTTTGGTATGTGGTTTCGATATTTACTGTTTGGCATCAGTGATTTTGACCGGTAAATGTCATTGTAGGTGTGGGTTCAATGGCTGAGCATCATTCGACAGAGCAGAAAGCTGCCAACAAAAAATTGGCCATCAAAGTACTGTATGTGGTCATTGGCTCGTTGCTGTTTGCTTTTGCATTAGTGCCTTTGTACGATGTGTTGTGTTCGATTACCGGTTTAAATGGTAAAACTGACAATACCGCGGCAACGTTGGCAAAAGCAAAAGTAGATGCTTCAAGAATGGTGACGGTACAGTTTGTGTCTGCAGTGATGCCTGGTTTGGGTTGGAACTTTTATCCCAAGCAAACGAGTGTGACGCTACACCCTGGTCAGGTTGAAACGGTATTGTTTGTGGCAAAAAATACGACCAGTGAAACTGTGTCTGGTCAGGCGGTGCCAAGTGTAACGCCAGGTAAAGCATCAACGCACTTAAAGAAAATCGAGTGTTTTTGTTTCGTGAATCAGGCCTTAAAGTCTGGTGAAACAAAAGAAATGCCGTTAAGGTTTTTTATCAGTCCTGATTTGCCAAAAGATGTGAAGGAATTGACGCTGTCATACTCATTCTTTAAAGCACCGGGTAAGTAATGAAGCAGTAAAGTAATACGCAGTTTAATCGTTGTTAAATATAAATATTAGTATGCTTGGGAGTTAGCGCATGGCAACACATTCTGAAAATCAATATTTTGTGCCACACGGAAGTATTTATCCTTCAATACTTTCTGCTGGTTTGTTATCAATGGCTTCAGGATTTATATTTTCTGTCGCAACGGATCGTGGCGGCAAGTCGCTGGCTTACCTTGAAGGTCCTGGCCACTGGATGATGTACTTTGGTTTAGCCGTTGTGGTATTCATGATGTTCAAGTGGCTGGGCACTGTGATTACTGAGAGTATGACCGGTAAATACAAAAGCTGGGAAGACAAGTCATTCCGCTGGGGTATGGTGGTCTTTATTGCTTCAGAAGTGGCATTTTTCTCAGCCTTCTTCGGTGCTTTATTCTACATGCGCGTACTGTCTGTACCCGATTTGGCGAGTTACGCACCAGACATCACGCCCTACAAAGACTTTTTGGCTGTTTGGCCTTCACAAGGTCCGGGTGGTCATGTACTAGGTGCAGAATACACACCAAACCCTGCTTTTAAGCCAATGCACTGGTCTGGTTTGCCACTGATTAACACCATTTTGTTATTAACTTCTGGCGCGACCATTACTTGGGCACATTGGGGTTTGATTAAGAACAACCGTACGCAATTAATTATTGGTATGTTCTTAACAGTAGCACTGGGTATTGCTTTCTTGATTTGCCAAGGCATGGAATATCATCATGCGTATACTGAAATGGGTTTAACGCTTGGTAGCGGTGCTTATGGCGCTACGTTCTTTATGCTGACTGGCTTCCATGGTTTCCATGTGACCATTGGTACGATTATGTTGATTGTGATCTTATTACGTTGCATGAAAGGCCACTTTACGCCTGAGCATCACTTTGGTTTTGAAGGTGTGGCTTGGTACTGGCACTTTGTGGATGTGGTGTGGTTAGGCTTGTTTATCTTTGTTTACATGCTGTAATCAGTAGAATGAAAAAAGGGCGATGCAATGCATCGCCCTTTTTATTTATGTTGGCATTTGCGTTAAAGCGAGTGTCCGATAAGCCCAAAATAAGCGGCGATAATCAAGGCAGCAAATAAGGTAATGGATAACCCAATTCTCACAGTTAGTGCTTTTACTGTACGGTCATTGCCTCTTTTGTCTTTCATTAGAAAAAACAGTGCCGAGAACAGACTGCTGACAATGATGATTAACACGAGTACGGTTGCAATTTTAATCCACATGATAATGTCCAATATGTTTACTTTAAAGATTATGCGACTGGCTAATTAAAAATGCAATTTAACTTTCTGCACAATTCATTTAAGGGCAACTGGCGGTTTGAAACAAATTGGATCAGCACACTGATTGTGCTGGTGTGTATTCCACTGTTTATCAAACTTGGTTTATGGCAATACCATAAAGCGGCGACTAAACAGGCGATTCAAGACCAATATCAAACCAGCTTAACGAAAAAAATTGCACAGTTAACAGATCATTTGAACGCGCCTGAAGCATTACAGTTTCAGCAAGTGCAGGTTTCCGGCCATTATGAGACGCAGTATCAGATACTGATTGATAATCAGGTTGAGGATAGTCAGGCCGGTTTTCATGTCGTGACGCCTTTTAAAATAGAGGGTACTGAGCGCTATGTGTTGATCAATCGTGGCTGGGTTGTAGGCGCTGCTGATCACCAAGCCTTACCTGTATTTGATACATCGACAACAACACAAGAAATTAAGGGCATGGTGTGGATTCCTTCTAGTAAAATATTTACGCTTGAAGAAAAACCGAATACGGCGGCTGAACAGAATAAACCATGGGCGCTGGTGTGGCAGCATTTGGATATGAAAAAATATCATCAGCTGGCACCCATTCCGATATTGGATGTCATTATCAAACTGGACCCAACCGTGGCAAAAGATGGGTTTGTAAGAAACTGGCAAATGCCACCCAGTAAAATCATGACCAATCTTGGTTATGCCTATCAATGGTTTGGATTTGCTTTCGCTACCCTAGCGATTTATTTATATACCAGCGTGAAACGCGTGCAAACAAAAGAGTAGATTATGCAAAATGAATTGAATATAGAGGCTGCGCAGCAACGTCGCGGCCGCATGATATTTTTGATGATGGCGGTTTTCTTTATCGTGCCCATCGTTGTGGTCGTCACCATGATTAAAATGGATTGGCGACCTGGTGGCCAAAGTCTTGGTGAGTTAGTGCAACCACCACGCCTACTTCAGGCCGATGCACACTTATTGGATGTGAAAGGTACGGCGCTGCCCAAGTTTTGGGGCGACAAATGGAATATGGTGTATGTGGCCAATGCCTGTGAGCAATCATGCTTAAATAAACTGCACGATATGCGTCAAATCCATGTGTCGACGTATAAAGACATTATCCGTGTGCAACGCGTACTGATAACGCATCAAGCTGATGTGAATGCAATGCAGACGATGTATCCGGATATGCTGATTTTGAATCAATCCGTAGAGAGTATCGATGCGCTGGCCAAACAATTTAATATTCAGGCCGAAGATGCGCTAGTGGGCAACCGCATTTATTTTGTGGATCCGCTAGGTCATCTGATGATGAGCTATCCGCAAACGACCCCAGCAGCCAATATTCGGAAAGATTTGGTTCGACTACTCAAATTCTCTTGGGCGGGATAAACGTATCATGATATTTAAACGATTAAGTCTTATCGCTATGCTCACTGCCCTATGTTTAGTGTCGTTGGGGGCGTATGTTCGATTGTCTGATGCCGGACTGGGTTGCCCGGACTGGCCAGGCTGCTATGGCGCTTTGACAGTGCCACAAAGTGTAGACGCTATTGCGCAAGCGCAGACGGTGTACCCCCATGCGCCGGTAGAGGCTGGGAAAGCTTGGAAGGAAATGGCACACCGTTATGTTGCTGCTGTATTGGGCTTGATGGTGCTTGCATTGTTTATATTGGGCTGGAAAAACAAATCATCCATTCGCACCTCGCCTTGGGTGACCACTGGCTTAGCTGGCCTCATTGTCTTTCAAGCCTTATTGGGCATGTGGACAGTCACGCTGTTATTAAAACCAGTGGTGGTCAGTGCACACTTATTAGGCGGCATGAGTACGCTGGCCATATTAGTATGGATTGCGCACCGGCATTGGGGGACACAAATTGGACGCCATATGATTCCAGCCAGCTATCACTGGCTGATACGGGTTGCCTTATTGGTCTTGTTTGCCCAAATCTTTTTGGGTGGATGGACCAGTACTAACTATGCAGCATTGGCGTGTACTGACTTCCCTACCTGTCACGGACAATGGCTGCCGGCCATGGATTTTAAAGATGCGTTTCACTTGCATCGCGAATTAGGTGAAAGTGCGGATGGTGGAAATCTTACCTTAGCATCCCTTACTGCGATTCAATGGACACACCGTATCGGTGCAGTCATTACATTGATTTATTTAGGTTTTATGGCAGTAAATGGTTTAAAATACGGCCAATTAAAAACATTAAGTATTGCGTTGTTGTGCGTGCTGTTAGCCCAGATTAGTTTGGGCATCGCTAACCTGTTATTGCATCTGCCTTTGGTGCTAGCGGTTGGCCACAACTTTGGTGCGGCGTTACTCGTTGTGATTGTCGTATTGTTGAATTCAAAAATTACCGCGCAGTCGCGTTAGTGCAATGCGGCATTAAAGACAGAAAAGAGTTTGAATTGAGTGTGAGTTTTGCAAATCAGTTAGATGCGTTTGGCGTCAGTGTTAAAAATTTCTATGCGCTATGCAAGCCGCGTGTAACAGCGCTGATTGTATTTACCGCACTCATCGGCATGTTTATGGCCACACCGGGAATGGTGCCGTGGGATATTCTTATCGCTACCACCATCGGCGTTGCATTTTCATCCGGTGCTGCCGCTGCTTTTAACTGTTTGATTGAACACAAAATTGATGCAGTGATGGCGCGCACACGTGGCCGACCTTTGCCAACTGGACAGGTTTCCAATAAAGAAACCATGGTATTTGCCACCATTTTGGGTGGTGTAGGCTTGGCAATTTTATATCTATTCGTGAATCCACTGACCATGTGGCTCACTTTTGCCACCTTTGTTGGCTACGCAGTGATTTATACCGTGTTTTTAAAACCAGCCACGCCGATGAATATCGTGATTGGCGGCGCCTCTGGTGCAATGCCACCGATACTGGGCTGGGCAGCGGTGAACAATAACGTATCCCCCGAATCACTCATTATGTTCTTGATTATCTTTGCTTGGACGCCGCCGCATTTTTGGGCGTTAGCATTGTATCGCCGTGAAGAGTACGCCAAAGTAGGTATGCCGATGCTGCCGGTCACCCACGGCGAAGCATTTACCTTGCTGCACATCCTGCTCTACACCATTATTTTAGTGGTGGTTTCACTGATGCCGTATGGCTTAGGCATGAGTGGTCTGATTTATTTGGTGTCTTCACTGGTATTGAATGCCGTATTTTTGGCTTATGTGATTGGCTTGTATCGTCAATATTCGGATGATCTGGCTAAAAGAACATTCAAATACTCGATTCTTTATTTGAGCTTGATCTTTGCTGCCTTGTTGGTGGACCACTACTGGAAATATTAATTCTGTTTGATTTCATACGATACAAACGGGCTATGGTAATTCAAAACAATTACTTGTAAGCTTTTGATTACTTATTACTAGAATTAGCATTTATCTATGACCGTATTAGTCACCGGCGGCGCCGGCTACATAGGCTCCCACACTTGCCTGCAATTGCTACAATCTGGCCAAGAGATTGTCGTATTGGATAACTTCTCTAACAGCCAATCTACATCGCTGGCGCGCATTCAACAGATATCAGGTGTTGAGTTCCCAACGATTATCGGCGATATTCGTGATAAAACCGTCCTGAGAGACCTGTTTAGCAAGTACTCGATTTCAAGTGTGATTCATTTTGCAGGCTTAAAAGCAGTGGGCGAATCCACTGAAAAGCCCATGATGTACTACGATAATAACGTGGCAGGTAGCTTGAGTTTATTGCAGGTCATGGCTGAGTTTGGTGTCAAAACCATCGTATTTAGTTCATCTGCCACCGTGTATGGTGACCCCGCTTCGGTGCCGATTCGTGAAAATTTCCCTTTGAGTGCGACTAACCCGTATGGGCAAACTAAGCTGATGATTGAGCATATGCTCCGGGATATTTATCAGGCTGATAATACTTGGCGTATTGGGATCCTGCGTTACTTTAACCCAATAGGCGCGCATGAGAGCGGCATGATTGGGGAAGATCCCAATGGGATTCCGAACAACTTGCTACCCTATGTAGCCCAGGTTGCTGTGGGTAAGTTAAAAAAATTAAGAGTATTTGGCAATGACTATCCCACCCATGACGGTACCGGCGTGCGTGATTATATTCATGTGGTGGATTTGGCCGAGGGGCATTTGGCAGCGTTGCGCTACTTGGAAAAAGCGCCTAACCTATTGACGGTGAATTTAGGCACAGGTCATGGCTACAGTGTATTGGACGTGGTGAACGCATTTTCCAAAGAATCTGGCATTGAAATTGCTTATGAGTTCATGCCGCGCAGAGCTGGAGATGTTGCGTTGAATTATGCTGATCCAGCATTGGCAAAAACTTTGCTGGGATGGACTGCATCAAGAGATCTCGCGCAAATGTGTGCTGATACGTGGCGTTGGCAATCTCATAACCCATTAGGATATAAAACAGAATAATTGAAGCGGTGCGCGTAAAATAGATTCAACCGCACCAACTTGTTACTCAATAATATAATGAAGTCATCACAGCCGTTAGTTTATAGTAAAGAACTGACTATCCAGTCTTTGATCAAGATGCTGGCAGACCCAGTATTGATGATTGCTTCTCTCGTCATGCTCAGTGTGTACTTTGGCGAGGAATTGGATGAGAAATACTATCTGATCGCCATGCTGATTTTTGCCATTAGCTTTCCTGGCACTTGGTATAAAAACACCTCCATCTGGCAGCAGTTTATAGGTATCCTCACCGACTGGTTTTTCATCGTTGCGGTCATTTTATTCTTCGGTTATTCCACCAGTTACCTCAATGTATTTCCACGCAATATGATTATGTATTGGGTGCTCATCACACCCATACTGATTTTATTGGTACATATTGCGGTCGATAGCTACCTGACCAGTAACCTGTATCGCGAAGCTGTCACGCGCAATGCGGTGATTGTGGGCGTGGGTAATCAGGGCATGCAATTACGTGATCGCATGGATAGTGATTTGGAACTAGGTCTACAATTCAAAGGCTTCTTTGATGACCGCGATCTCAGCCGTACTGTGCTGGAAGATCATAATAGTTTGCAGCTGATGGGAAGAATCAGCGAGCTGTCTGACTATGTGCGTAAAAACAGCATTGATATTATTTACATCGCGTTACCAATGACTTCGCAGCCTCGGGTGCTCGATTTACTGGACGGCTTAAAAGACACCACAGTGTCTATTTACTTTGTGCCGGATATTTTTGTGTTTGATTTGATCCAAGCACGTATTGACGATGTCGGTGGTATTCCTGTGGTGGCGGTGTGTGAAACACCATTCTCTGGCTTCAACGGCTTTATTAAACGCGCGAGTGATATTGTGCTATCACTGATTATCCTGTTACTGATTTCTCCCGTTTTACTGGCAGTGGCGATTGGCGTGAAGCTAAGCTCTAAAGGGCCGGTGTTGTTCAAGCAGCGCCGTTATGGCTTAGATGCCGAAGAAATTTTGGTCTATAAATTTAGATCCATGACGGTAGAAGAGAATGGCGATAAAGTCACACAGGCCACCAAAAACGATGTACGCATTACACGGTTTGGCCGCTTTATTCGTAAGACTTCTTTGGATGAATTGCCGCAGTTCATCAATGTGTTACAAGGCCGCATGAGTATTGTCGGGCCAAGGCCGCATGCGGTTGCGCACAATGAGATGTACCGTAAAGTGATTAAAGGCTACATGATTCGCCACAAAGTGAAACCGGGCATTACAGGCTGGGCACAGGTGAATGGCCTGCGCGGCGAGACAGATACTGTCGATAAAATGGAAGCGCGTATTGAGTTCGATTTAGACTACTTGAGAAGCTGGTCTTTGTCTTTGGACTTGAAAATTATCGTGCGTACCATCTTACTGGTATTTAAAGACAGAAACGCTTATTAGCGCAGTCTTTTAGCGCTCTACACGTTGTTGGTATAAACGTTCGTAAGTATCCATTTCTGCATGTAAACGCACAATGTCATATACAGTAACAGTGCCTAAACCAATCGCCTCATGCGCATAATTTGCCCGATGCATTTCCATGGCTTGTATGCGTTCATTTCTTAAATCACGTAACTTATTCAATAATTTCATCGTAATCTCCTGTGAAGTTTTCTTGTTGAATAGCGCCAGTCTACGTATCAATTGTTTCAGTTTGATGAGCATTTCGTCGATAGTCCGCTCTGTACTGCCTAAAAATTCTGCAAGACTTGATTGCATCGTATGGCTTGGCGTATGCTCATAACACTTCTTATTTCGTGAGTCGGGAGGCGGTGGTGCCTGGCCCTGGTGGAAAAATGGCTCATTGGCGAGATCAACTGTTTGCGACTATGTCGCGCAATGCAGGCAGTGTAGTGAGTTATTTCAATATCCCTAGCAACAGTGTGATTGAGTTGGGCACACGCATCCATATCTAACACATCACTGATCTAATCACTCTCTGGGCTCAGACTTAAACAATTGGCATGTGTTGTTGTGGCACATGCCAATTGCATTCACATATCGGTTTCTTTGCCAAATTCTCATGATACAAAGTAATGCCAATAAATGACTTGTACGGTAAACTATTTGCGTAATAGCTATATTAAGCAGGTTTTTCTGTAGCTATTCGATAAGACTTTGTGATGGAATACGCGTAAAGTCTTCAATGGTATAAGCGAATGGTTGGGTATGCCTGTGGGCAATGGTGGTGGCGTGTTTAATTTATATCGTATTACATGTGATCAAAATTGAATGTACATCATTCATTAGGGTGCCTGAATCAATGCGCGTGTTGCAATTTAAGCTTTATTTAACTACTTGGTGTGTGGGTTGTCTGCTTATGGCTACTGGCATGCAAGCGGACGCGCGCAGTCAAGTGAAGCTGCAATTAAAGTGGCACCATCAATTTCAGTTTGCTGGTTATTATGCTGCCTTAGAAAAAGGCTACTACCGGCAAGAAAATCTAGATGTGGAGATTATTGAAGGTGGCAAGCAAAGGCCGCCTGTCAAGCAACTGCTGGCCGGTGCTGCAACCTATGCCATTGGCGATTCCGATATTCTCATTGACCGTGTGGCAGGCAAGCCGATTGTTGCAATTGCCTCTACTTTCCAACACTCTCCTTATGTGCTGTTGAGCTTGCGCGAGCAGCAAATATTTAGTCCTCAAGATTTAATTGGCAAACGCATCATGCTCTCGAATGGTTTGGGCGAAGCGCAGTTTATAGCGATGATGAATAAGCAGGGCATTGATATGAAGCTGCTGAAGATCGTGCCTCACACTTGGAACTTGAATGACTTAACGCAAGGTAAGGTGGATGTCATGTCTGCTTATGCTTCTGTTGAGCCGATACAGCTGGAATTACAAGGTTATTCGCCTGCCATATTAAGTACACAAAAGTTTGGGGTGGATTTCTATGGCGATATTCTGTTTACCACTGAGCAAGAAATTCGCACCCATCCTGAGCGTGTAGAAGCATTTTTGCGCGCCACCAAAAAAGGCTGGAATTATGCATTTAGCCATCCGGAGGAGTTGGCTGACCTCATTCTTAAAAAAGAAAGTGTTTCAAAAAACGGTATCACCCACGACACCTTATTGAGAGAGGCTTATGCCATGAGGCCCTATGTGATGTCTGACATTGTTGAAGTGGGGCATATGAATCAAGAGCGTTGGGCGCATATAGCAAAAACACTGTCAGACCTCAACATGATCCCCAAACGCTATGTGTTGGATGGCTTTATCTATCACCCCAAAAGCAATATGGATGCAAGTGCTGCACGCTGGTTAGGTGGGTTAGGGCTGGCGTTACTTGCATTGATAGGCACTGTATCGGTATGGAATTTACAGATTCGTAGAAAAGTACGTATTAGAACAAAAGCCCTTCAAGACGAAGTCCTAAGGCGAGAGCACGCAGAGGAGCTACTCAAAATTGCCGGTGAGGCGGCAAGGTTAGGGGGGTGGATTTTAGAGCTAGAGGAACAGCGCGTGCTGTGGTCGGATGAAGTCGCGGCCATTCATGATTTGCCGGCCGGCTATACGCCCAGTATTGAAGAGGGCGTAAGTTACTTTGTGCCAGAGCATCGCCATATCATTCAAAAAGCTGTGCACGACTGTATTCATCAGGGCGAGCCATACGACTTGGAGCTGGAAAAAATCACGGCTTTAGGTCGCCGAATTTGGGTGCGCACTATTGGGCAACCAGTGCGCGATGCGTATGGCAATATTGTCCGATTGCAAGGTGCTTTTCAAGATATATCCGAACGTAAGAAATTAGAAGCATTTAAAATGGGGCAGCGTGCCATTTTAGAAAAAATTGCGGTCGATGCAACTCTGAATGAGATATTGCATGCCGCAGTAGCATTGATAGAGGCGCAGTTTCCACACTGTTTGTGTTCTGTCATGTTGCTGGATCATGACGAAATGCATCTGGCGGATGGCGTCTCGATTAAGTTGGACGCTCGCTATGTGACACAACTGCACGGACTCACCATTGGTGCGCGGGCAGGCTCGTGCGGAACTGCCGCATATGAAAAAAGACGGGTCGTTGTCACTGACATTGCACAAGACCCGCTGTGGGAAAGTTACCAACACTTGGTGACAGACTTTGGTCTAAAAGCCTGTTGGTCCTCTCCTATCTTTTCGAGCAAACAAAAAGTACTAGGCACGTTTGCCGTGTATTACCAAACAGTGGCGGGGCCAACCGATGCTGAGCTTGAGTTAGTGGATGCACTTTCCCACTTGCTTGGTATTGCCATCGAGCGCCACCAATCGCAACAACATTTACGCTTACTGGAGACCGGGATTGCCAGGCTGAATGATGTTGTGATGATTACCGAGGCAGAGCCGATTGACGCTGGTGGGCCGCGTATTCTGTTCGTCAATGATGCCTTTGAGCGGGTGACCGGATATAGCCGCGAAGAAGTGATTGGTAAATCGCCACGCATATTGCAAGGCGAGCATACGCAAAAAGAAGAGTTAAGAAAAATCAAACAGGCACTTCAGGATTGGCAGCCAGTACGGGCCGAGGTGATTAACTATAAAAAGTCCGGCGAAGAGATTTGGCTGGAGTTGGATATTGTCCCAATCAGCGATGACACTGGCTGGTATACCCATTGGGTGGCAGTAGAGCGTGATATTACGCAGCGTAAGCAGGCCGAAAGCAAAATCCAGCAACTGGCGTTTTATGATCCGATGACCAACTTGCCCAATCGGCAGTTGTTGCTTGACCGCTTAGAACAGCGCCTTGCTTCCAGCACACGCACACATCATGCTGGCGCGGTTATCTTTATTGATTTGGATAATTTTAAATCACTCAACGACACGCACGGGCATGATGTGGGTGACTTATTGCTGATTGAGGTGGCGCAGCGCGTGGTGGCGTGTGTGCGGGAAACCGATACCGTGAGTCGATTGGGCGGCGACGAGTTTGTGGTGATTATTGACGAGCTTGATGAAAACCTGCAAGAGGCGGCAGTACAGGCCAGCGCAGTGTGTGAAAAAATACTCAATAGCTTTAAAAAGCCGTTTCATTTAAAGCAATATGTGCATCACAGCTCGCCTAGTATTGGCGTTACGCTGTTTAACTACCAACAGCCCACTACTGTGGATGAACTATTAAGGCGTGCAGATTTGGCGATGTACAAAGCCAAAAGCTCCGGCCGCAATACCTACCGATTCTTTGACCCGCAAATGCAAGCGGTGGTCAATGACCGTGTATCCCTTGAGGGGGATTTGCATTTGGGGATTCGCTATCAGCAGTTTGAGCTGTACTACCAGCCGCAGATGGATAGTGCACGGCATGTGATTGGCGCAGAAACTTTGATTCGCTGGCATCATCCTGACCGCGGCTTGGTGATGCCCGGCCAGTTTATTCAATTGGCAGAAGACTCAGGCCTGATCTTGCCGATTGGCCAGTGGATACTTGAAACCGCCTGTAAACAGTTATTGGCTTGGGCCGCACAGCCGCATACTGCACACTTGGTGCTTGCTGTGAATGTGAGCGCGCGTCAATATTTACAAGCGGATTTTGCAGAAAAGCTGATTGCACTGCTAGATAGAACAGGTGTAGACCCTACGAAGTTGAAGTTGGAACTGACGGAAAGTATGTTGGTGGAAAATGTAGAAGACATCATTGTTAAAATGTCTGCACTCAAAGCCAAAGGCGTGGGCTTCTCTTTAGATGATTTTGGTACGGGTTATTCTTCGCTTTCTTACTTAAAACGTTTGCCACTCGATCAGCTAAAAATTGATCAGTCCTTTGTGCGTGATGTGATGACTGATCCCAATGATGCTAGCATCGTACGCGCGATTATTACCCTAGGGTTAAATTTGGGCTTGGATGTGATTGCCGAAGGCGTGGAGACAGAGGCGCAATTGCAAATATTGCTGGCCAATGGCTGTAAAGCATTTCAAGGGTATTTGTTCAGCAAGCCTGTGCCTATTACACAGTTCGATAGCTTGCTGAATGCAGCCACACTTCCAGCCAATTAATTTTAGGCACACTGCTTAATCGCTGAAATCACTATTGCAGCCGTTTTGTATCAGCACAACAATGCAATAATTTATACGGTAAATAAATAGTGAGCGAATATTTGATGGGCTCACTAAAAATGTGTAAAGTGAAGCCATCAGCCGCGTCTGCGTTGACTCACACGCTGTTAAGCCTGTGTGACTGTGTTAAGGAGTGCTTTCAATGCGACAATCAGTATCATGCCCAGTACCTGCCAATGAACCTCAGCGCATTGCGTCATTGTATGCGTATGATATTTTAGATTCGTTGCCAGAAATGGACTTCGATACGCTAGCCAGTGTTGCTGCCAATGCTTTGAAAATGCCAGCAGCCGTGATTGGGCTGATGGATTCCGAGCGATTATGGTTTAAGTCACAAATCGGTTTGGGTGTCACACATCTTGATCGTAGTATTGCATTTTGTGCGCATGCCATTATGCGACCAGATGAGGTGCTGGTCAGCGAAGATTTAACAAAAGATGCTCGGTTTGTGCATAACCCGCTGGTGACCAACGCCCCCAATTTAAGATTTTATGCAGGCGCGCCACTCATCAATCAACAGGGCTATGCGCTTGGGACCATTGCCGTAGCCGATACACAACCCAGAACACTGTCCGATGCAGAAAAGCAGTTGTTAAAAGACTTTGCCAAACTTGTAATTCTGGCAATAGAAAGCCGTAAAACTGCCACGCTGCTGCAAAAATTGGCCATGACAGATCAATTGACCGGCTTACCTAATCGTGTGCACTTTGAGCGTGTGCTCAATGCGGAAATCTCACATGCCAAACGTAGCAAGATTCCCTTTAAGTTGTACTTGATGGATTTGGATAATTTTAAATGGATCAATGATACCTTTGGGCACCCCGCAGGAGATGAGGTGTTACAGGAAGTGTCGCAACGCATGCTCAATGAAATTAGGGCAGAAGATTTGCTAGCGCGTTTAGGTGGCGATGAGTTTGGTTTGATTGTGCGTGGCGACTGTAGTCAGTTTAAAGATACCATCACCTCGAGGATGGCCTATGCGGTATCTGCGCCACTGACGTTATCCAATGGCAGCGAAGTGAGCGTAGGGATGTCTATCGGCAGCGTTGCGTTCTCTGAGTCTGTTGATTCTATTGGCGAACTGCTGGGTGTTGCAGACGAGTTGCTGTATCAACAAAAGCGAAAGTAATCCGCTGTTAGGATGACAAGCCCAGCGTTCTGAGGTTGGCCAATCGCCCGTGATAGAGCGCAGAGACCAAATCTGACTGTGTAACGATACCCACAAGCCTCTGCTCACTATCGACGACCGGAATATGGTGCAATACTCGGCCTTGCGTCATCAGTGGAATCAGCTCAATGATATGCATATCGGCGCTCGCTGTGACTACGGGTGAACTCATGATTTGACCGACAACTTCTGGTTTGTCTGCATGATGGCCAGCGGTGCGTCGGATGAATTGCTTGAGTTTGACTTCAAAATTATCATACACCTCAAGGTTTGCATTTTTCATAAAATCAATTTGCGTGATGATACCAATGACCAAGTTGCTTTTATTGACCACGGGCAGCGCCTTGATTTTATGCTGGCGCATCAGCGCCCAGGCCTCTTCCAGCTCTGTACCAAACTCTACGCTAATTACCTCTGTCGACATGATGTCGCGGCATTTGATTTCACCAAAGCGTCTGCGATACGCATGCATCTCGGTTTGTTGAAACAGTTTTTCCAGATCATCACGGCTGATATACAACAGCTCGTTATTTTCTTTCAATACTTCATTCAAGTCATCTGTGGTAAACCCAAACCGCAATTCTGGTGGAATGGTTTCGTTGGCAGCTTCTTTTTTTCTATGCCGAGCATGATGTGGGTATTCGTGCCGGGTGGTGGTATGAAAAACGATGGCGGTGATAATCAGAATGACAGAATTCAGTGCTACCGGCGCAGCTACAAACCAATACCCTAGCGCATGAATGGCTGGCCCGCCCAACACTGCGGTGAGTGCAACCGCGCCACTTGGGGGGTGCAGGCAACGCATGCATAACATCAGTAAAATGGAGGCGCCCACAGCAATCGAAGCTGCCAACATGGGATTGGGAATCCATATGGCGCAGGTGACGCCGACTAATGCGGCAACCAGATTGCCACCTAATAAAGACCATGGTTGTGCTAATGGGCTGGCTGGTAATGAAAACAGTAGTACCGCGGAAGCCCCCATAGGGGCAATCAAGTAAGGGACACTGGAGAGTTCGCCAGTGATAAGGTATGTAGATACGGCTGTTAGCGCGATACCTGCAAATGCACCGATAGCAGCGCGCAAGCGCTCACGGTTGGAAATGACGATGGCTTCCGGTACAAAGCCAGACAGCCAATCATATAGTCTGATCATGTAAAGCTCGTTGGATTCAATAGACGCTGATTTTACACTGTGCACTTTTTCAGTGCATGTGTTATTTTCTGCGTCAGTTGATCTCCTGATTATTTTTCAACAAACGCGCGCTCAATCACATAGTCTGCCGGGTCGCCAATACGTGGCGATACACGGAAACCGCGTGCATCCAGTAGCGCTTCTGTGTCTTTGAGCATTTGCGGGCTACCGCATATCATGGCTCTGTCATGCTCAGGGCTTAATGGCGGCAGACCGATATCGTCAAACAGTTTGCCACTGTTGATCAGATCGGTAAGTCGGCCTTGATTACGGAAAGGTTCTCTGGTGACGGTTGGGTAGTAAATGAGCTTTTGTTTGACTTCATCACCAAAAAACTCGTTATTGGGCAGTACGTTTTCAATAAAGTCTGCGTAAGCCAGTTCATTCACATTCCGCACACCGTGAATTAACACCACTTTTTCAAAGCGCTCATATACTTCAATGTCTTGAATCAAACTCATGAAAGGCGCCAAGCCAGTGCCGGTAGAAAGAAAGTAAAGGTGTTTGGCAGGCGTTAAGTCATGAATCACCAACGTACCGGTCGGTTTTTTGCTGACGAGCAACTCGTCGCCGACTTTCAGGTGCTGGAGTCTTGAAGTGAGCGGGCCATTGGGCACTTTAATGCTAAAGAACTCTAAATGCTCTTCATAGTTGGGGCTGGCAATACTGTAAGCGCGGGTGAGGGGGATGCCATCCACCTCAAGCCCAATCATCACAAATTGGCCATTTTCAAAACGCAGGCCAGGGTCACGCGTCGTTGTAAAACTAAATAAAGTATCGTTCCAGTGGTGAACGCTCAATACGCGTTCAGAAGTGTATTTGCTCATGAATTAAATTCTTATGGTTGTGATTGAATGGAGGCAGTGAGTGATGGCACGACTTCAAATAAGTCACCCACCAAGCCGTAGTCTGCTACTTGGAAAATAGGGGCATCAGGGTCTTGGTTAATCGCCACGACCACTTTGCTGTCTTTCATGCCGTAAGTGTGTTGTACGGCGCCAGAAACGCCAACCGCAATATATAACTCTGGTGCCACAGTCACGCCAGTTTGGCCCACTTGGATATCATTCGGTGCAAAACCTGCATCTACTGCGGCGCGCGTAGCGCCGAGTGCAGCGCCTAATTTAGAGGCCAATGGCGCAAGAATTTGCTCAAAATGTTCTGCGCTACCCAATGAGCGGCCACCAGAAATGACCACTTTAGCGGAGCTGAGTGGTGGACGCTCCGATTGGCTACGGAATTCAGAAACCCAGCGTGATGCAGGTGTGGCGGGCAGTGCTGCTATCGTATCGATTTCAGCCGGTGCTTGCGTGCGTGCGGCCTGTGGAAAACGGCTGCTATGTATCGTCAGTATCTGCAATGTATCGCTACTTTGTACGGTGGTGTAAATATTGCCTGCATACACGGCACGTACATAGGTTTGGTTCGCTTGAATTTCCAATACATCAGAGATCATGGCGACATCCAGCAATGCGGCAGCACGCGGCAGAATATTGCGGCTAAAGGCAGAATGCGCAGCAAGGATAACGGAATAATCACGCCCTAATTGTGAAATCAGCTTGGCTGCATCTTCAGCGAGCGTGTGCGCAAATGCTGTGCTATCGCTGTAGATAACGCGGCTTACGCCTTGAATCGTGGCGGCGGCCTGTGCAATAGAGTTTGCATCATGCCCCAGTACCAATAACTCTACAGGCTGGTTCCAAAAAGCGGCCGCGGCTACGGCGTGATATACGCCCTCTGATAAGGAGCGGCCATCATGCTCTGCCAAAATCAATGTTTTGTTAGCGGTAGTGCTCATAGTGATATCCCTTCATGCGCGCGCAATTTTTCTAATAACTCAGTCACGCTATTGACCTTAATCCCCGCTTTTCTTGCAGGCGGTTCGGCAACTCTTAATAAGCGTACGCGTGGTGTGATGTCGTCTGACAGCGTATTCGCTGCAAGCGTTTCAATGATTTTCTTTTTCGCCATCATTAAATTGGGCAGTTTGACAAAGCGCGGTGCGTTCAAGCGTAAATCTGTAGTGACAACAGCGGGCAATTGCAAGGCCAGTGTTTCCGTGCCGCCATCTACTTCGCGCGTCACAGTCGCTTCATTGCCAGCAATCTCAATGGCAGAAGCAAACGTCCCTTGTGGGTAATCCAAGAGTGCGGCAAGCATTTGACCCACTTGGCCAGCATCATCATCCACAGCTTGTTTGCCCAGTAAAATCAGCTGCGGTTGCTCTTTTTCTACCACGGCTTTGAGTAACTTGGCGACAGCTAATGGCTGTACCTCGCTTTCGTTTTCTACCAATACGGCACGGTCAGCCCCCATCGCCAGTGCGTGTCTGAGCACATCTTGATGTGCAGCATTGCCGATGCATACCGCGACAATTTCGCTGGCGATGCCTTTTTCTTTGAGGCGAATTGCTTCTTCAATAGCATTTTCATCAAATGGATTGATGCTCATTTTTACGCCCTGCGTATCCACATCAGAGCCATCTGCTTTCACGCGTACTTTGACGTTATAATCAACCACACGTTTGACTGCGACCAGTATTTTCATGTCAGAAATCCTTTGTAATTGCTGTGTATTTTACAGTAGCGTATAATATTTACCAAATGGATTGTATTGATAAAATGTATCTATAAAATAGATACAAAGGACGATGAAATTTAGCTTAAGACAATTAGAGATATTTGTGGCGATTAGCCGCACTGCCAGTGTGTCACGCGCTGCAGACGATTTGTCATTGTCTCAATCAGCGACCAGTACGGCATTAAGCGAATTAGAACGCCAATTCGATTTGCAACTATTTGATCGTGGAGGTAAAGCGCTGCGCATCAATGAAACGGGATTGCAGCTATTACCACGCGCTGTGGAGCTGTTAGATCGTGCCAAAGAGATCGAACACTTACTACAAGGTCATGCTGGATTTGGCCATATGCGCATTGGCGCGACACTTACCGTAGGTAATTATTTGGCTACTATATTGGTTGCCAAGTTTTTGCAAGATCATCCGGAAAGCCGTATTCAGCTGCAAGTGCACAATACGCAAACCATTGTGCAGCAAATTGCTAACCACGAGCTAGACCTAGGCTTGATTGAGGGCGATTGTAATCATCCGGATATTGCTGTGCAGCCATGGATCGCCGATGAGCTGGTCGTGTTCGGCGCACCCAATCACCCATTGGCCAATCAGAAAAAGGTGAGTGTAGAACAACTATTGCAAGAGCCTTGGATTCTGCGCGAAAAAGGATCTGGCACGCGTGAAACGTTTGATAAAGCTTTTCACAGCATGCATTCCAGACTCAAAATTCGATTAGAGCTTGAACATACAGAAGCGATTAAGCGCGCAGTTGAATCTGGCTTAGGCATTGGCTGTATTTCGCGCTTGGCGCTCAAAGATGCATTTAGACGAGGTAGTTTGGTGCCGATTGCCACGCCAAGTCTGGATCTCAGCCGCAATTTTTATTTTTTGTGGCATAAGCAAAAGTATCAAACAACTGGCATGCGCGAGTTTTTAGCGTTGTGTAATGCGTTTACCGCGGGGGTAACGCGCAGCGATCTAGTGAACTTGCCGGATGTAGCATAACGGTGATAGAAATACGGATATAGAAATAAGGAACAGCGATGGAACGTGATGTGATGAATTATGATGTGCTGATTGTCGGTGCAGGCCCCGCAGGGCTATCGGCTGCGATTAAGATCAAGCAGCTGGCACAACAACAAGGGCAAGAAATCAGTGTGTGTGTACTTGAAAAAGCGTCAGAAGTCGGTGCGCATATCATGTCCGGCGCCGTCATCGATCCCATTGCACTGAATGAGTTGATTCCCGATTGGCAAGAGAAAGGTGCACCACTGAAAACTGCGGTGCAGGATGATCAATTCTTGATTTTGGGTAAAACCAAGCACTGGACGATTCCACACTGGCTATTACCACCGCTGATGAAAAACCACGGTAACTATATTGTGAGCCTTGGCGATGTTTGTCGTTGGTTGGGCGAGCAAGCTGAAGCACTTGGCGTGGAAATTTATGCGGGCTTTGCTGCGCAATCTATGTTGTACGATGAGAGCGGCGCAGTGGTGGGGATTATCACTGGCGATATGGGGCGTGATGCACAGGGCGAACCGACTGCACAATTTACACTAGGCATTGAAATCAGAGCTGCGTACACACTGATTGCTGAAGGTGTGCGTGGTTCGCTGACACGTGAGTTAGAAACCAAGTTTGATCTACGTAAAACAGCTTCGCCACAGAAATATGGATTGGGCTTTAAAGAAATATGGCGTGTGCACGCGGAACAACATCAGCCAGGGCTGGTGCAGCACAGTTTGGGCTGGCCACTCAACGCAGATACTGGCGGCGGCTCGTTTATCTACCACTACGGCGAGCAATTGGTGTCGATTGGTTTTGTTGTGCATTTGGATTACGCCAATCCACATTTATCTCCGTTTGAAGAATTCCAGCGCTTTAAAACGCATCCGGCCGTCAAGGCACTATTAAAAGAGGGTAAACGCTTAAGTTATGGTGCCAGAGCGATTAGCGAAGGTGGCCTACAGTCATTGCCTAAATTGATCTTTCCGGGTGGCGCACTCATTGGCTGCAGTGCTGGCATGGTGAATGTGCCACGCATCAAAGGCAGCCATAATGCAATGAAGTCCGGCATGCTTGCTGCAGAGGCTGTATTGAATGCTATTCAATCGCCCAATACGGCGGGTGAACGTTTATTGCATGCCTATCCGCAAGCGTTGCAAGATTCTTGGGTATGGCAAGATTTGGATGCCGTGCGTAATGTAAAACCTTGGTTATCTAAACTGGGGAGTTGGGGTGGCATGCTGATGGGCGGTATGGAGATGTGGTTGCGCGCACTGCACGTGCGTTTACCGTGGACCTTACAGCATCAACAGGCCGATCATACGTGCACACAGCCAGCCAACACAATGCCCGTCATCTCTTATCCAAAACCAGATGGTGTGTATAGCTTCGATCGATTGACTTCCATTAGTTTAAGCAATATTGCGCATGAGGCGAACCAGCCTTGTCACTTACAGCTACTAGATAACACTGTGCCCATTCGTATTAATTTGGCAACCTATGATGCGCCTGAGCAAAGGTACTGCCCAGCTGGTGTGTATGAAATTGTGCAGCAAGCATCAGCACCGGTATTGCAGATTAACGCGCAGAACTGCATCCATTGTAAAACTTGCGATATTAAAGACCCCACCCAGAATATTGTATGGGTACCGCCGGAAGGTGGCAGCGGCCCGACTTACACAGGCATGTAGTTTTCACTGGTATATAACTTCGTATTCAAGTAAAGCCGCCCCGATTTGGTGTTGAGCTTGTGGCTCAATACCTAGAGTCATGTAGGGGGGATGCTTGAATGCGAGAAACAACCCCATATTTTGCATCTCACCTCGCTTTTGAATCCATGGAATATAGAGTAAAGTGGCTTAACAAGATTCACCATGAGAGAGATGTGATGGGGTACTGATCGGCTTATGAAAAATCTTTCATCATTTTCACGCAACATTTTACTGACACTGATCTGGTTTGTTTTTGTGGTCATTGCATTCTCTGTGTATGTGTACGCAGAGAAAAAAGTGGACAGTGTCAACGCGTTGCGCGTGAATTCCTTTAAGTTGGCAGAAGAGTTACGTCAATCATCGGAAGACCTTACCCGTATGGTGCGTGCTTACGTACTCACGGGCAACCCGGATTATAAAAAGTACTTTCAAGAAATTGTCGATATTCGCAATGGGGATGCGCCGCGTCCGGTAAATTACCAAGGGATATACTGGGATTTAGTGTTGAAGAACGACCAGCGCCCACGCCCCTATAGTCAAAAAAAAATCCCATTATTACAACTGATGCGAGAGCAGGGTTTTACTGACGCAGAGTTTTCTAAATTGACAGAAGCCAAAGATAATTCTGATTTCTTGGTCAAGTTGGAGTTGGATGCGATGGCTTTGGTGGAAGCCAATCCGAATAACCCCGACAGCAAAGCACAAGCAGTGCAAATGTTATATAACGACGCTTATATGCAAGGCAAAGCCAATGTCATGCGGCCGATTGACGCGTTGAATCAAATGGTAGACAAGCGTACGCAAACTGCAGTTAACCAAGCGATGCAAGCGGCAAAGTATTTCAGGTGGATGTTTATTTTGTTTGGCGTGGTGCAGCTATGGATGCTGTGGCGTACTTACCGCTTGCTTGGTAACACCTTGGGGACTTCTGTTGACGCCTTGCATGAGCATATCGCGCGATTAGGCAGAGGCGATATTCATACGCCGATTCCCGTACCGGAGGATAAGGCAGGAAGCGTCATGGGATGGTTATCTGAAACGCAAGTGAATTTAGCAAAGATAGATGCCGAAGAAAAGGCTGCGAGAATCCATAATGAGCGACTCACGCAGTTGTATGCTGCTTTAAGTCAATGTAATCAGGCTATTGTGCGTTGCAATAACGAGTCCGAATTGTTTCCGCAAATATGCAATGTGGCGGTGACGTTTGGTGGTGTCAAAATGGCTTGGATAGGTTTGGTGGATACACATAGCCAGGATAGCCAAGTCATGCCAATTGCCTGTTATGGAGAAGGCGTTGAGTACTTGGAAGGGCTGCAAGTGTCTATCGATAGGCATCACCCTGCTGGGGGCGGCCCCATTGGTCAGGTGCTAAGAGAAGACCGTGCCTACTGGTGTCAAGACTTTATGCGCGACCCGGCCACTGTGCCTTGGCATCAGCATGCCGAGAAGTTTGGTTGGGGATCGTGTGCTTGTTTGCCACTACATAAGCGTGGCAAGGTGATTGGTGCATTTACGTTGTACTCTGCAGAAATCGATGCGTTTGATGATAGTGCGCGTAAGTTGCTTGAGGAAATGGCATCGGATATTGATTATGCGTTAGACCGCTTTACGGTAGAGGTTGAGCGTGAGTTGTATCGAGAACATTTAGCGCATAGCGAAGAAAGTTTTCGCTTGATGTTGGAAAACTCCCTAGATGCCGTCATTAATATGGGCGTCAATGGCTTAATCAGTGAGTGGAGTGGCGCTGCAGAAAAGATTTTTGGTTATCGTCGCGAAGAGGCTGTAGGCAGGCCATTGGGTGACTTAATTGTGCCACCGCAGTATCGTGAGGCGCATGCCAAAGGTATGCAGCGCTTATTGACCACGGGCGAAAGTAAAATCATCGGGCAACTTATCGAAATCATCGCCATACGGCGAGATGGCACAGAGTTTCCGGTAGAGATGTCGATTGCACAAGTGAACCGTGGTAATGAAGTGTTTTTTAGCTCATTTATACGAGACATTACTGAGCGTAAAAAATCTGAAGCACGTATCCAATATCTCGCTAATCATGACGCCTTGACCGGATTGCCAAATCGGAACCAGTTACATGAGCGTGTGAAATACTCTATTAGTTTGACCCATCGCACGCATGAAAAAATTGCGATCATGTTCTTAGATATTGATCACTTTAAAGATGTCAACGATACCTTAGGGCATAGCATTGGCGATTTGTTATTGCTTGAACTTGCTAAACGCTTGAAATCAATTTTACGTGAAGAAGATACCGTCTCACGTTTGGGCGGCGATGAGTTCATCTTTATGCTGCCTAATTCGGACGAATATGCGGCGGCACAGGTAGCCCAAAAGCTATTGCAGGTGATAGATCGGCCGATGCTGATTGAAAATCACCAACTATCAGTCACGGCTTCTATAGGCATAGCGCTGTATCCCAATGATGGTATGGATCTAGAAACCTTGCTGCGAAATGCTGATGTGGCGATGTATAAAGCCAAGCAAGAAAACCGCAACGGCTATCGTTTCTATACGGCCAAAATGCAAAGCCAATCGGCACGTAATCTTTTATTGGCCAGTGCGTTGCGGCAGGCGGTAGAGTTGAACCAGTTGGAAGTGCATTACCAGCCGCAGATGTCACTCAAGGGCCAGTGTGTTATTGGCGCCGAAGCATTGCTACGTTGGCATCACCCTGAGTTTGGATTGGTCATGCCTTCTGAATTCATCCCAGTGGCTGAGGCCAGCGGCGTTATCTTGCCGATAGGTGAATGGGTGCTCAGGCAAGCGGTGCGTCAAGCCAAGCACTGGTTACAAGATGGTTTTTCACCGCTGGTGATGGCGGTAAACTTATCGGTTGTGCAGTTCCGTGATCCGAATTTGCCAGATTTGGTGACGCGCATTTTGGAAGAAGAAGGCTTACCGCCGGAATATCTAGAATTGGAGCTGACCGAAGGCGTAGCATTGGCTGATCCACAAGGCGCTATTGCATTGATGGATGCGCTACACGCGCGAGGCGTACGTATGTCGATTGATGATTTTGGCACCGGCTACTCTTCATTGAGCCATCTTAAAAAATTCAAGGTGTATAAGCTTAAAATTGACCAATCGTTTGTACGTGACATCAGTACAGACGAAGAAGATAAGGCGATTGTCACGGCCATTATTAATATGGCACGCAGCCTCGGTTTAAAAACAATCGCAGAAGGGGTGGAGACTGCTGGTCAGTTAGCTTTCTTGCAAACGCAGAACTGTGATGAAGTGCAAGGCTACTACTTTAGCCGGCCATTGACGGTGGAAGCATTTGAAGCGTTTTTACGTAAGCAGCCATCATCGTTGAGCTAGGGCAATGCACTAAGGTATTGGACCAAGGTGTTGAACCAAGTAAGGCAATGAACTAAGGCAATTGACGTATTGTCAACTGCATGTGGATGGCTTTCAATGCATCATTGTAAGAACAGTTTATTTCAGATAGCATACGGTCCGGTTTGCAACCACTTGCGAAATAAGCAAGTACTTGATTGCAAGCGATAACTGGAACTCTGCGTAAATAACCCCTTGTTAAAGCCTATATGAAGCACAACTTCAATTCAGTGACACTCCAAATCAGACTGTTAATATTAACAGCGCTGATTAGTGTACTTGGATTGGCGGTGTTCTCGCATTATTCAGAAAAAACCTCCTACAGTGATGATACCGCGCGAGTGCGCGTGGCTGAAATACAAGAGATTTCCGGCGATGGTGAGTTGCCGCAGTATGATGACTATACGCCCGCTGCCATACTCAGCAGTGTCTTAATTCTTAGCATCAAAACGTTCATCATGCTGGTGCTGTTTCGCAGCAAGCGTATTGCACGTTATTCTTTTTTACACCATATCCGTCCTCGTTCTCCCCCGCTTTAATTTCGCTTCTACGCGTTTTGCCTAGGTCTCTAGAGTGCATCACATCACCAAGGTGCGCTCCCTCATTTGATTGCCTTATTCAATACCAGCTGTGTTGCTAGCCGCAATACAAGGTGTTATCCGGACATCTGTGATATTCAAAAAGATATTCAGATGTGACGGGCTAACGGTAATCGATGTGCGCCCAAGCAACGCGTTAGATTGATATTTCAGCGAAATACCATCTGCTGCACCTTGGCTAATGATTGTCGTGTTGTAAGCACCATGTAAGGTATGTGCGCTCAAAATATCAATCGTGTTATCACTTCTTTTATATTTTTACAGGCATTACGCACACTTATGATCAATAAATTAGTTACAGTTTTAGGCTTAACGACGATCGTGTTGTTAAACGGCTGCCACAAGACAGAGGCACCTAAAGAAGAGGCCCCCAAGCTTCAGGTCAGTTCACCACTACGCAAAGATACAGTCATTACCAAAGAGTACGTGTGCCAAATACATGCGTACAGACACATCGAATTAAGGGCGTTAGAAAAAGGCTATCTACAAAGTATTTTTGTAGATGAAGGGCAAACGGTGACGCAAGGCCAGCCCATGTTCAAGATCATGCCTAATATCTATCAATCTGATTTGCTGAAGGCCAAGGCTGAGGCCGATGTGGTTTCCATCGAATATCAAAATACCAAAGCACTGGCCGAAAAGAATATTGTTTCCGCCAATGAGCTAGCACTCGCAAAAGCCAAGCAGGATAAAGCGTATGCCGAAGTGAAGTTGGCTGAGACGCATTTGGGCTTTACCAATATCAATGCGCCATTCGGTGGCATTATGGATCACCTCAACGCCAGAAACGGCAGCTTGGTGGATGAAGGTGATTTGCTCACCACATTGTCTGACATCAGCAAAATGTGGGTGTATTTTAATGTGCCAGAGGCCGAGTATTTGGACTACAAAGCTAATAAAGGCGATCAGTCTTCCACAAAAGTACAGTTGAGAATGGCCAATGGCGAGGTGTTTGACCAAGCTGGCGTGGTGGAAACTATCGAAGCGGATTTTGACAACAAAACCGGTAATATCGAATTCAGAGCCACTTTCCCCAACCCTAACAAGGTACTCAGACACGGGCAAACCGGCAATATCTTAATGGCTAAGCCGTATAAAAATGCCTTGATGATTCCGCAAAAAGCTACGTTTGAAATTCTCGACAAAACCTATGTATATGTGGTGAATAAAGACAACAAGCTAGAGCAACGGTTGATCACGATTGCTGCCGAACAGCCACACGTGTTTATTGTGAAATCTGGCCTCAAAGACAAAGACAGAATTTTGTTAGAAGGTTTACGCCGTGTACATAGCGGTGAAGAGATCGAGGTCAATTATCAAGCGCCGGAGAAAGCCATGGCGTCACTCAACCTTTACGCAGAATAGTCGCGCAGAAAGTACACAGAGAGTACCTACATTATGCTGAATATTTTTATCAAAAGGCCGGTGTTGGCGATTGTGTTATCGCTGCTCATCGTCTTTTTAGGATTTTTATCCATCCGTACGCTGGCAACTTCACAGTTCCCAGATATTGCGCCGCCACGCGTGATTGTGTCACTGGCTTACCCCGGGGCAAGTGCCGATGTATTGGTGCAGTCTTCGCTCATTACCATTGAGCGTGCCATTAACGGTGTGCCGGGCATGAAATACATTGTGTCTGACGCCACCAGTGCCGGTGAAGCGACCATTCAGGTGATTTTTGCCTTGGGTACAGACCCCAATCAGGCCATGATTAACGTGAAAACGCGTATCGACCAAGTGATGAGCCGCCTGCCAGAATTGGTGCAGTTAGAGGGTGTAGTGGTTGAGCGTGTGCAGCCAAGTATGCTGATGTACATCAACTTGTTTAGTAAAGATAAGAACGCGGACGAAAAGTTTTTATACAACTATGCCAACGTCAACGTGATTCCAGAGATACAACGTGTGAACGGGATTGCCAGTGCCAAGATTTTGGGTAGCCGCCAATATGCGATGCGTATTTGGTTAAACCCAGACCGCATGCGCGCTTACAAAATATCCATTGAAGATGTGATGAAAGCGATTAGCGAACAAAGCATTATTGGACGTCCTGGTCGTTTAGGGCAAAGTTCCGGTATTTCTGCGCAATCTAAAGAATATGTATTGGTATACAAAGGTCGCTACAACAAGCCGGAAGAATACGAAAACATTATTATCCGTGCCAATTCAGAAGGGGAAATCCTAAAACTGAAGGATTTGGCCAAAGTGGAGTTGGGCAGTGAGTTCTTTGATATTTACTCCAATAAAGATGGCCTCCCGTCATCTGCCATTATCTTGAAGCAGAACTACGGTAGTAATGCGAGTGAGGTGATTGAGCAAGTGAAAGCCAAAATGAAAGAGCTGAAAACTTCTTTCCCAGAAGGCATGGAATACGAAATTGATTACGACGTTTCTAAGTTCTTGGATGCTTCGATTGACAAAGTATTACACACCTTAGTAGAGGCATTTATTTTGGTGGCCTTGGTTGTATTTATCTTTTTGGGCGATTGGCGCTCGACGTTGATCCCGATTTTGGCGGTACCGGTTTCGTTGATTGGCGCATTCTTTTGTATGCAAATGTTTGGTATCACCATTAACTTGATTACCTTGTTTGCGCTGGTGCTGGCGATTGGTATTGTGGTGGATAACGCGATTGTTGTGGTTGAAGCCGTACATGCTAAGTTTGAAGAAGATGCGCATATCACACCGTATCGTGCCACGCAGAAAGTGTTGGGCGAAATCGGTGGTGCGATTGTGGCCATTACCTTGGTGATGACCGCGGTATTTATTCCAGTCGCCTTTATGTCAGGGCCAGTGGGTGTGTTCTATCGCCAGTTCTCGATCACGATGGCTTCTTCTATTGTGATTTCCGGCGTGGTTGCGTTGTCACTGACGCCGGTGTTGTGCGCAATGTTGCTGAAAAACAATCACGGAAAGCCGAAAAGCAGAACGCCGATTAGCTTTTTCTTAGACAGGTTTAACCGCATGTTCGACAAAATGACCGGTGGATACACGCGTTTCTTAAGCAGTATTGTGACCTTGCGTTCAGTCACCTTTATTGCGCTGGCAGCGTTTGTGTTTGGTACTTTTGTAGTGAACAAAACCTTACCTGCAGGCTTTATTCCAGGTGAAGACCAAGGCCAGATCTATGCCATTATCCAAACGCCGCCGGGTAGTACCTTGGAAGCGACAAATCAAGTAGCACGTGCCTTGCAAAAAGAAGCAGAAAAGGTTGAAGGTGTTGCCTCAGTTTCTTCACTGGCGGGCTATGAAATTCTGACCGAAGGGCGCGGTTCAAACGCAGGTACTTGTTTGATTAACTTGAAAGACTGGTCAAAACGTAAGAAATCCGTGCATCAGATTATTGAAGAGTTGGAAGAAAAAACCAAAAACTTTGGTGCTGTGATTGAGTATTTTGAACCGCCAGCGGTACCTGGTTATGGTGCAGCTTCTGGTTTGGCCTTGCGTTTATTAGATAAAACCAATGGCACCGATTACCATGAGTTTGACAAAATCAACCAAGAGTTTATGGCGAACCTGGGCAAACGCAAGGAGTTGACTGGTTTATTCACGTTCTATGCTGCCAATTATCCGCAATATGAGCTAGAAATTGACAACAAATCAGCCATGCAAAAAGGCGTGTCTATCGGTAAAGCCATGGACAACCTGAATATCTTGATTGGTAGTACTTACGAGCAAGGCTTTATTCGCTTTAATAACTTTTTTAAAGTGTATACACAAGCCAGTCCGGAATTCCGCCGTTATCCAAGCGATATTCTGAATTATTACGTGAAAAATGAAGAGGGTGAAATGGTGCCTTATTCTGCCTTCATGAAGCTCAAAAAAATCCAAGGCCCTAACGAGATTACACGTTATAACTTGTACAACTCAGCCACGATTCGTGCAGTTCCTGCCAAAGGCTACACCACGGATGATGCGATTAAAGCGGTAAAAGAAGTGGCCAAAACTACCTTGCCGCATGGTTACGATGTGGGTTGGGAAGGGTTGTCATTTGACGAGGCACAACGTGGGAACGAAGCGGTAGTGATTTTTGGCATCGTATTGATTTTCGTGTACATGGTATTGGCTGCGCAGTATGAAAGCTTCTTATTGCCATTAGCCGTGATTCTATCGCTCCCTGCTGGTGTGTTTGGTTCGTTCTTATTGCTTAAAACGCTTGGGCTTGCCAATGATATTTATGCACAGGTCGGGCTGGTCATGCTGGTCGGCTTGCTGGGTAAAAACGCGGTGTTGATTGTGGAGTTTGCCGTGCAGAAACATGAGCAAGGCATGTCGGTAAAAGATGCGGCGATTGAAGGCGCTAAAGCGCGGTTCAGACCAATTTTGATGACATCGTTCGCCTTTATTGCCGGCCTCATTCCATTAGTGGTTGCCACTGGTGCTGGTGCTGTCGGCAATAGAACAATTGGTACGTCTGCGTTGGGCGGCATGCTGTTCGGTACCGTATTTGGTGTGATTTTGATTCCAGGTCTGTACTACGTATTTGCCAAAATGATTGAAGGTAAATCATTGATCAGACACGAAGAGTTTGAGCCATTAACCGAGCTATATCACTATAGTAGTAAAGAAGAAGATGACGATGAAGACAAATAACCACTATGTAAAATTAATCGCTTTGGGGTGCCTAAGCATGATGTTGCAGTCATGCGGCATTCCAACGCTGATATCCAAAAAAGCGGATACGCATCTGCCTGAGCAATTTACGAGTACTGCACAGCAGGCTACTAGTGCGCAGGACACTACCAACGCTGCAGATGTGAACTGGAAAGACTTTTTTGACGACCCTAATCTGGCTAGCTTGATAGACACTGGCGTTGTGAACAATAAAGAGGTCAATATATTGTTGCAACGCATCAGTGTGGCGCAGAACGAGATCCAAGCACGCAAAGGTGAGTATTTGCCTTTTGTGAATTTTGGCGCCGGGGCCGAGATTGAAAAAGCTGCACAGTACACACGTAACGGTGCGGTTGAGGAAAATTTGGAAATCAAAGAGGGTAAGAAATTTCCTAAGTATCTTGGCAATTATCAGTTCGGGCTCTACTCCTCTTGGGAGCTAGACGTTTGGAAGAAACTGAGAAATGCGACCAAAGTGGCGACGCTGGAATACATGGCATCCATCGAAGGTAAGAATTTCCTTGTGACTAATTTGGTGTCGGAAATTGCGCACGCCTACTACGAGCTGATCGCGTTGGATAATCAGCTGGAGAACTTGGATCAGAATATTCAGCTGCAACAAAACGGTTTGGATATTGTGAAAGAGCTGCAAAAGTACGCTAGATCCAATGCTTTAGCGGTGAAACGTTACGAGGCTGAGGTGAAGAAAAACCAAAGCAAGCGCTATGTGCTCAAACAACAAATTGTTGAGGCAGAAAACCGCATCAACTTTCTGCTGGGTAGAACACCACAGCCAATACAGCGTGCATCTATTGGGTTTATGGAGTTAAAGCCTAAACTGATGCAAGCGGGTATCCCGTCGCAGCTGTTAGCCAATAGACCAGATATCCGCAAAGCAGAGCTGGAGTTAAAAGCGGCGAGTCTGAATATTGATGTGGCCAAAGCCAACTTTTATCCTTCATTTGCCATCAAGGCCGGGGTAGGGTTCCAAGCGTTTAATCCTAAGTACTTGCTGAGCACACCTGAGTCTTTGGCCTTGTCTTTGGCTGGCGATGTCATGGCACCGTTGGTGAATCGTAATGCGATTATTGCGCAATATAAAAATGCCAATGCGGGACAAATTCAGGCGGCGTATGATTATGAGCAAACCATCATCAACGCCTATGCTGAAGTGGCTACCCAGTTGTCCAATATCGATAATCTGGATCAAAACTTCCAACTTAAAACCAAGCAAGTGGATGCGTTGACGCAGTCTATTGATGTAGCGAATCAGCTGTTTAAATCTGCCAGAGCGGATTATTTAGAAGTGCTGCTGACACAACGTGATGCGCTGGAAGCCAAAATGGAGTTGATTGAAACCAAGCAAAAACAGATTGTTGCCATAGTCGATCTGTACAAAGCACTAGGCGGCGGTTGGAAGTAAACGCTAGAGATGTGCAAAGAGGGCAGTTTAAATAAGGCGGGTTTCCCGCCTTATTTTTTGATTAATGCATGTTTGTATGCTTTGTTAAAATGCTACTCCTTCCTATATTTACATATGTTGCATATAATATGAAACATATGTAAGATGCACCTATGCAGATCAATAAATTCACCGATTTAAGTTTAAGAGTGCTGATGTACCTTTCCAATGAGGAAGCAGGGCATGTCATCACGATTAGTGAGATTGCAGAGAAGTTTGATGCACCGAGAAACCATCTGATTAAAGTTGTCACCAATTTGAATAAGCTAGGATTTATCTTAGCAACCAGAGGCCGGAACGGTGGGTTGAAGTTAGCTAAACCATGCGCAGACATCAAGCTTGGTAATGTGCTGCAACTGTTAGAGCACGTGACGTTGATTGATTGTAATCACCCGGTCTGCCCCATTAGAGGCGTCTGTAATTTAAAACATATTTTAGATAAAGGCTTAAGTATGTTTTATCGTGAAATGGATCAATATTCGCTCAAAGATGTTCTTGATAATCAGACAGAAACTGCGCTGATTGCGCTGCATAGAAAGTAATGCAAACGGGCTAGAAGCGGTTTGCTTTTTTTTGACTTAAAAGTTTCATTTAATATACAACATATAAGGAGATCAACATGTTATCACCTGCAGCAAAACCCTATATCGAAGCCAGTGTCCCAGTATTGAGAGAGCATGGGCTGGCGATTACCACCGTGTTTTATAGCAATATGCTTGCAGCGCACCCTGAGTTGTACAACCTGTTCAACTTGGGCAATCAGGCCAATGGTTCACAACAGCAATCGCTGGCTTCCGCTGTGTTTGCCTATGCAGCTAATATTGATAATCAAGCAGCGTTAACCCCAGTAATAGAGCGGATAGTACATAAGCACGTGTCGATTGGGATATTGCCAGACCACTATCCCATTGTCGGCAAGTATCTACTCGGCGCCATTAAGCAAGTGTTGGGCGATGCAGCCACGCTAGAGTTAATGGCTGCATGGGATGAGGCCTATTGGTTATTAGCTAGCGCGCTGATTGCAGCAGAGGCACGACTTTACGCAGCCAATGATGGTGTAGAACAGCAGTGGATGCAGATGGTGGTGACCCATAAAGCACATATTACGGAGGATATGATTGCGATTACTTTAGAGCCGGAGCAGCATCAAAAGTTACCTACCTTTAAACCGGGCCAATATGTGAGTGTGGCTGTGCATCTGGATGCGCTTAATGTGCGGCAAATCCGGCAGTATAGTTTATCGGATGTGGACGATGGTCAGCGTTACCGCATTACCGTTAAGCGAGAAAAAGGCGACGAGTTTAAACCCAATGGCATGATCTCACATTGGCTACACCAGCATGTGCGTGTCGGTAGCAAGTTAAATGTCAGCCACCCTTACGGCACATTTGTGCCAGATTTAGATAAAGTGGAACCCATTCATTTGATCTCAGCGGGGGTAGGCATTACGCCTATGATTTCTATTTTAAAAACATTGGCAAGCAAGCAAGCTAAACGGAAAGTGGTGTTTGCGCACGCAGCGAGAACGGTACACCACATTCCACATTTAAGTGAGATAGAGCAGGCAAAGACGAACAACCCTCAGCTAGCGCTTGCTATATTTCTCAACCAGCAGACAGATCATCAATACATTCAAGGCAGAATGGATTTAAAGACAATCGTGAGTAAGCGTGATTTGGAAGGCGATTATTATATTTGCGGGCCGATTGCATTTATGAATGACCAATGGAAAACATTGGTGGAACTAGGGGTGGATGCAAGCCGCATCAACCGTGAAGTGTTTGGGCCGGAAAGCTTAAATCATCTGCTTTAAGAACGGCTATGGTTACGCATCTATAGTCCAAGCGGACTAGATGCTATAACTTACTGAGTAATATTGGCGCAGTACATTCAGCTGTTGAATCATCTTAATCGATTTAATCATTCAACAATTGGAGCACATGATGAGAAAAGCATTACCTTACCTATTATTAGCATTCACGACGACAGTTTCATTTCAGGCCAATGCGGGCGTTGCCATTACAGAGGTAGCAGCATGGGGCAGCGGTAATGCGCCTTACGAGGCTGACTGGTTTGAATTGACCAACACCGGTACTTCAGCCATTAATCTCTCAGGATGGAAAGTCGACGATAGTTCTAATGCATTTGCTTCTGCATTGGCACTGAACGGGATTACCAGTATCAGCGCCGGTCAGTCTGTTATCTTTATTGAAAGCGCAGGCGGCAGTGCAATTCCTTCATTTATCAGCACTTGGTTTGGTAGTGGCGCAGCGCCATTGGTTGGCTACTATAGCGGTAATGGTATTGGCTTGAGCACATCGGGCGATGCAGTGAACATCTTTAATGCAAGTGGTGTAGTGCAAGCCAGTGTGACATTTGGCGCATCTGATGCAACTTCACCTTATCAAACGTTTGATAATGCCGCAGGGTTAAACGGTGCAATTTCTACACTGAGCGTGATTGGCAAAAATGGTGCGTTTGTTGCGGTCAATGATGCGACTGAAATTGGCTCGCCAGGTACGATTACAGCAGTACCAGAGCCAGAGACTTATGCGCTGATGATCGCTGGCCTAGGCATTATGGGCTTGTCTGCACGCCGTAAACAAGCATAGTGGTTTGCTAATTAGATGAAGTAGCTGAGTAAATAACTAAGCAGGATAAAACGATAAGAATGAGGTAGCGTTGCTACCTCATTTTTTTACTATATTCATGATAGCGTTTACTAAACACGAGGCCAGCATAGGGCTTATTGTTAAATTTTATACAAAAGCACGTTTTAGCCGTTGAATGCCCGTTGTAAGTTCAACTGCATTAAGGCTGCCAAACCCAAGCCGGATAGCATGAATGTCTGGAGGTGAGTCTGAAAATAATGACGCTGGTAGCACTCTTACTTTTTCAAGCAAAGCATGTTGAACGATTTTGTTAATTTCAATGCCGTCATTCAGCCGTAACCAAATGGCCAAGCCCCCGTTGGGCGAGTCAAAGTTTACAAACTCGCCCAATTCACTGCGAAGTAAATCTATTAAGATATTTCGGCGTTCATTGTATGTTTTTAAGATGCGTCGGATGTGGCGTTTGATTTCACCGGAATCCATTAATGCGGCAACCGCAAGTTCAGTCACAGAATTGCCTTGTCTATCAATAAGCATGACCTCAGCTGCGCATTGATCGATGATTTCTTTGGAGGCGACTAAGTAGCCAACGCGCAGGCCGGGCGCTAATACTTTGGAAAGCGACCCCACATAAATGACTCTACCCGCATGGTTAGTGCTGGCAAGTGGAAACACCGGATGATTTTGGAAATGAAATTCATGGTCGTAATCATCTTCAACAATCACAAAATCATATTGTTGAGCCAACATCAATAATTTTAATCTACGTTCTGCTGTCATCATCACCGTGGTCGGAAACTGATGATGCGGGGTGACATAAATTGCGCGGATAGGATATGTTTTACATAACTGTTCCAATTCAATGACGTTGATTCCGTCACGGTCTAAGCCTACCGTCAGGATTTTTGCTCCGCATGATCTGAATGCTTCACGTGCAGGAGGATAACTCAGACTCTCCACCACCACATATTCGTTTGGTTTAGCTAGCACACGTGCAGATAAAAATATCCCCATCTGGCTACCCCGAGCAATACATATATTGTCGACCTCTACGCTTAGCCCTCTTTCCATGTTAAGCATTTCTGCAATCGAGTGACGTAAACTCAGTACGCCTTTAGGGTCGCCATAACCCAATTTGTTGCTTCTGATCGGCTCTATTAGCGCGTGTCTAAAAGCTTTTGATAGCGTTTCAAATGGGATTAAACGTGTGTCCGGTATGCCGTCATTAAAGTCAATGATATGGGGCTCAGCGTTAGGCTGCATGGTTTCTGCATAGTGATCTAGTCTAGACGTTGGTAGTTGGCTTACCTTGGGCTTTGAGTAATTGGGCGCTAAAAAAAGCGGGAGTTTAGCTGACACAAATGTACCGCGCCGATTTTCTGTAGTCAGCCAACCTTGTGCAATCAGCTCATCATAAGCCAGCACAACAGTCTTTCTGTTGACACCAAGGTTTTCCGCTAATTCTCTAGTGCCTGGCATGGCCGTGGATGGGGGTAAGCGTCCACGTTGAATTTCATCAATAATTTGTTGTGCAATTTGTAAATAGACCACTAAGCCAGATGCTTTAGTGATATGCAGCTTGAGATCCCATGAGCGTAACATTTATTCTTCCTAAAGATTTCTGGATTATTAAAACGCATTATTACACCAAATTTTACTGGACCACTAGAATTGTTCAATCTGGATGGCCAGCATTTAATTACACTCTGTTACATTTCTGTAAAGATTTGTTGCAACTCACAGTACATCACTACGAATAGTCGTGTGTCATTCAATAAATCAGGTTGATTCATCCTTCAAAACGATTAGAGATTACAGAGGAAATTTATGTCACCACCACTAGATCATCAATTAACGGACTGGCGTAGCCATGCATTAAAGCTAGAAAACGAAGTTAAAAATGTCATCGTAGGCCAAGATAAAGCGATTCGGCTCATGAATATCGCCATTTTTGCACGCGGGCATGTATTGCTTGATGGTGGTGTGGGCGTAGGTAAAACGACATTACTGCAATCCATTGCGCGTGGCATTGGTGGGGCCTATGAGCGTATTGAAGGTACGGTCGATTTAATGCCCAACGACTTGATTTACCATACTTTTCTGGGGCCAGATGGTCGCCCACAAATTGATGAGGGCCCACTGTTGCGCGCTGGCGAAAAATTATCGGTGTTCTTTTTTAATGAGATTAATCGTGCTCGGCCACAAGTGCATGCGCTGATGTTACGGGTCATGGCAGAACGCCATCTCAGTGCTTTCAAAAAAGAATATCGCATGCCGCACATGATTGTGTTTGCTGACCGTAACCAAGTAGAAAAAAATGAGACATTTGAAATTCCTTCAGCTGCGCGCGATCGTTTTATGATGGAAATTCCGATTGAAATTCCAACGGATCGTGACTTAAAGAAATCTCTGATTTTCAATACTAAATTCCAACATGCAGAAAAACTGACTCAGCAAGTTGAAAGTGGGATTCTACAATTTGATCAACTGAATACTTTCTCTGACCTGTTACAAAACCACATCAAATCAAGTGATGTATTGGAAGAGTATGCCCTAGATTTATGGGATGCAACTCAACATCCTGAGAAGTTCGGCGTGACAATGGAAAGTGTCGATGTTTTACGCGTTATTCAAAACGGCGCAAGTCCACGTGGTATGGGTATGCTGCTTAAAGCCGCACGCGTAAATGCTTGGTTAAATGGACGTGACAGTCTGTTTCCAGAAGATATCCATGCAGTATTCCATGAAGTGATTTCGCACAGGTTGGTATTTAACTCCATGTATGAAAACCGTAGAACCGCTCTGGCAAGGGAGCTCACGGCCAATATTATGAGTACCGTAGCTGTGCCTAGCACTACTTTTAGCAAAGCGGCTTAAGCCATTCTGGTAAAAATAGGGTAATCAAATGAGCTTATCAATACGTAATGCAGCAGACCCAACTTATGCCAAACCTTTTGAATATGTAGTCTCCTGGAAATCCACAAGCATACAGTTGGGGAACCATCGCGGCACTCAGCGCGGTCTAGGTTTGGAGTATCGCGGCAACGTTAACTTGGTGGATTACCCCGATGCAAGGCGTATGGATATCAGGCAAACGCTACGAGATCCTTTTGAGCAAGTGCAGGTACGGCAGTTTAATCAAGAGAGCACCACGCCGATCTATGCTGTTTGTGATTTATCTAGTTCCATGCAATTTAAGGGGCGCCAACGCAAGCTGGATAAAGCGATTGAGGTTTCGACAGCAGTTGCAACCTCGGCCTATCAAACGGGCGACTTATTCAGTTTTATTGGTTACAACACCCATGTGCTTGAAGATTTCACGCTTCCGTTAAGCCGTAACTTGCATCAATCAAAAGAAGCAATTGCGCAGTTGCATCACTATCAAACAATGCGCGTTGGGGTAGAGGGTTTGAACGATGTGCCTAATTTTATCGGACAAAGCCGAGGCTTGGTGTTTTGGATATCAGATTTTCACATGCCACTGAGTTTGATTGAGAAAACACTGACTGCTATGTCCGCACATCAGGTGATACCAATCGTGCTGTGGGACGATGAAGAGTATAAAAAATTACCCAAGTTTGGCTTTGGCACCATGATAGACCCAGAAACTGGCCTGAACCGTACGTTGTTTTTTAGAGCAGAAGTCAGAGCGAAATTTATTTCAGTATTCAATGCACGTAGACACGCGCTGGAGGCTTTGTTTTTGAAATTTGATAGCCCAGCGCTTTTTATGCACGGTGATTACAAGCCAGAAACCATGACCCATTATTTTGAACAAAATATGAACCTATGAAATATAACCTGATGAAAAAATTGATGGCAACCATTCGCAATACAGCGCATTTCCCAGCGTGTCTATTAGCCGCAAGCTTGGTATTTAATGTATCTGTAGTCAGTGCAGAAAATAGCGTATCAGAACCAAAAATACGTTTGCTAAGCAATCCAAGCAAAAATTATAGTGTGCATATTGGTGATCAATTAAACCGAAAAATTGTGTTTGATGTGCCAGCGCCTTACCAACTGGTCAGTACTGCTTTACCCAAAAAAGGCACTAAAGATAAAGGGATTGAGTTGGTCGCAATCACGATAGAAACTGAACAACAAAAAACTAGCACCACCTACACCGTTGATCTCAGTTATCAATCTTTTATCAACGCCAACTCACCAACAGTCATGCAATTGCCAGCAGAGAAATTCACGTTTACAGGTGCAGAGAAAAGTATGGCAATAGCGCTACCAGCTTGGGGTTTTTGGTACTCGCCGTTAGTTACTGGCGGCATTGAAACCGCTATTAAGAATATGCAGCCAGAGTTTAGGCCTCCACTTGTCGATATCAGCACACATCAAACTCGTCTCACTATATTTGCTGGCATGTTGATCATCAGCTTACTCACGTTGCTGTATATAAATGCCGATGGTCAGTGGTTACCATTCATGGGAGGCGCCTTTGCAAAAGCGCATAGACAATTAAAGCGCTTATCCAGAACATCCGCTGTGAAAACGACAGAAGATGAGAAACAGGCATTGGTTTATATCCACCAAGCCTTTAATCAGCACTATGGTGCAAATATTTTTGCACGTGATATAGAGCGGTTCATCACGTTACGTCCAAGTTTTAGGAAAATGAAAAATGACATTGAGCAGTTTTTTAATGACTCCAATCAATCCTTATACGCAGTAGAAACACGCGATAGTGCAAAAACCATCACAAATCTAGTGCTGTTAAGTAAGCAACTGCGTGATTGTGAGCGAGGCATTTAATGGAAATTCTTAACCCTTGGGCTTTTGCGCTCTTACCCATTGCTCTGCTGCCGTTTTGGCTTAAAGGCCATCAAGGTAAGATGTACACGTGGCTGGAGATGCTGCCTGAAGATTTGCTTTCAGACAGGCTAAATCTAGCAGTGAAAGTCATTACCGCCTTGCTTCTGGTGACCATTGTCATTGCCTTGGCATCACCTCGTGGCCATGATGAAAAAATACAGCGCACAGGCAAAGGTGCGCAAACAGTCATGGTGATCGACCGCAGTGTGAGTATGGACCACCCTTTTGCTGGAGACTCCTCAGGCAATGCAGCGGAAATAAAATCTGACGCTGCACGTCGCATCATCACGCAGTTTATTGATTCTCGCCCAGTGGACATGATGGGGGTCGTTGGGTTTACAAACTCTGCGCTGTATGGCATAAAAATCACTACCAATCGTGATGCAATTCATGCCGCTATTCTCGCGGCTACTAGTCCATCGCTTAACCAAACCAATATCGGTGCAGGGTTGACTGAGGCCGTAGGCTTGTTCGATAAAATTCAAAGCTCTGGTTCTAGGGCCATTATTTTGCTCTCAGATGGCGCAGGCAAGCTGAGTCCGCGCGTTAAATTTTTATTAAGCGAGCGTTTGAAAAGCCGTGGTTTAAGTATCTATTGGATTATGTTGCGTGAGCCAGGAGAGCCCAGCATTTTCACAAAAGAAGAATATGAGGAGACGCGCGTACCCAACTCTATCGTGTTACACAAATACTTTCAGTCATTAGGTCTTAAGTACAAAGCTTACGAGGCAGATAACCCTGAAACCTTGCAATCGGCCATTAGCGATATTGATGCGCGTGAGAAAAAAGCCATTAAATACAATGAAACAATCGCGGGCTATGACTATTCAAGGCTGTTCATCATCATAGCGTTTGTATTGGGTTTATTTATTGTAGCAATCAAAAACTTGAGGGTGTATGCATGACGAATAGAATAAATCGTAAGAATCAGCTGCTAGGTTTGGTATTGTTGGCAGGGTTATTAGGCACTGCCTATGAATGCTATCAAATCAATAAAATAGGTAAAGTGAACCGTGCATTACTTTCTGGGGACGTGGTAAATGATGAAAGTTACCCATTTCATAAAAAATTCTCAGATGCCTACCAGCAAGGAAAAAACGGTCACTTTAAACATGCTATACAGGGGTTTGGTCAGTTGCTTGCACCACCTAAAATGCAGCAAGAAGACACATTTGCCATCAATCAAAATCTAAAGTCACAGATTCATTTCAATATAGCCAACAATCTATTTCGCTCTGGTTTACAGCGGTTAGTGACAGCAGAAGGTGAAATTCAAGAAGAGGCAAAATTTGATTATATGCAGGCAAAAGCCTCTTATGAGCAAGCGTTAAAGCTAAACCCTAATGCACAGGAGGCCAAATTTAACTTAAGTTTATTGCTCTCCGTCATTCCGGGAAATATAAAAACAGTCGCTCAAGATCCATCCGGTATGGAGATTAGTAATTTGCCACAAGGTTTGCCATGAAAAAACTTGTTTCCACGTTAAAAGAAAATTATGAAACAGCGCTGTTGGTGTTGGCTTTACTGTTCTTGTTGCTTGCGCTCATTAAACCGCAGATACAACTGAAGCAAGCCGTACATAACTACTTGTTAGTTGCCGATATATCGCAAAGCATGAATGCAGAAGATATGAAGGTCAATGATCAGCTAGTCAGCCGTCTGGCCTACACACAACACCTCATGAAAGAGGTTGTGAAAAGCTCACCTTGTGGTACTTATGTCAGTGTTGGTGTATTTGCTGCTGAAAATGTGGCCTTGCTATTTATGCCGTTAGAAGTATGTGCGAATTTCGATATCATTACCGACGCTATAGAGCATCTGGAATGGCGCATGGCGTGGAGTGGCAATAGCCGCATGACTTTTGGGGTAAAGGCAGCTGAGGCTACCTTTGAGTATCTAAATATCCCGGCACAAATGCTCTTTTTTACAGATGGCGACGAAGCCCCTAAAGCCAACGGTATTAATCGGCTGGATATTAGCAATGTGCGTATTGGTCAGCATGTTATTTTTGTGGGGGTAGGTGGCCATGAACCAGTGCCGATTAAACGCTTTAACGCCAATAACAAATTTGTAGGGTATTGGGGTACAGATGCCGCGGCTGAAAGTGCTGGTGGGGGCATTATGTATAACGATGCAAGTAAAGATGATCCGGACCCGCCCGTTGCTTATGCAGAGTTTGATCGCTTTCTATCAAAACTAGATGTAGAACATTTGAAAGATATGGCGAGTGAAATCAAAGGTCAATATATAGAAGCAACAGATAAACCAGAGTTTTATGCATTTGTTCAATCACAAACGCCCGCTGCAAAATTTGTAACGGCGTATTCTGTGCGTTGGATATTTTTATTGTTAGCTGCATTGCTGGTCATTGCTACTTATGTACCGTATTTACTCTCACATCACTTTGGTCGGCGCTAACCATCTATCAAAAGTTGGAGACCTGATCACTGACTAGATATCCCAAAATAACTAGATATCCCGGAATAAAAAGATGCATTCTATAGCGATTGGTAACTAGGTTTTCTAACTTAATTGAATTGAAAACTGGCTAAGATTTATATCACCAAGGGCTTGGCCTGACGGTATTGCAGATCATCAAGCGTGACATCCATACCACCCACACGGATACCTAGCAGACTGAGCAGTGGGTCTAGCAACACCCGGCCTATCTCTGACAATAGCGGCCTAACAAGCGTAGAAACAACATTATTAATCAGCCCTAGATTCAATACACTCAAGACAGTCACATTCACCGCGCTAGGCTGCCCCAATGCGTTTTCCAGGCTGCTGCCAACCGGGCTGGCAACTGACTGTGTTTGTGGCAACTGATCTTCCACCGGGTGTGCGACGGAATACTCAAGCGTTTGTGGCGTGGGTGGCTGAATAGGCAGGTTCAATCCAATCTCTGCAATAGGTATATTTAACAATGTTGAAATTGTCGCCTTTCCACCAGCATTATTGGTGAGTGTGAGTGCAGCAATGCCAGGGCTAGCCTCTATTTCGACATCCGTTTCGCTACCATTTTGCTGAATGGAGCGCAGCCCGGCGGAGCCTTGTGCAACCTCTGCATTCAGCGCAAGGTCAATACGCGCAAGCAATGGAATGCTGACTAGCACACCGACGCGCGTTCTGATTTGTGCTGTCCGCGCGATGGTGCATAAATTGCCATTACCCGCTGCAGGGCCGACCGTGAGTTGCGGTGGTTCAATGACGGTCACTTGTGCATTAATACTGGTGATGGAGGGCAGGTTAATCCCCAACGGTAGGTTTATGGCATTGGTGCCATTGGCAATCATTGCTGTCGTAGTAATCAGTGATAACGCATTGAGACCTACCGTGGCAGCGGCACTGGTATCAGGCGTGGTCACGGCAAGTACATCCCCTAGTGTTAGCGTCGCATTTTTTACGGCCACAGCTGCAATACTTTGCATCGCTGACACTGCTTGTACATCAGCCGCACCACTTTGCCCTGCTGCGTTGGCAAACAGTTCGAGCAAGTCTGCAACTTGCATATTGGCATCTAATAAATCCTCTAAGGTACCAACCTGCCCAGAAACAGCCAGCATGTCTTGCAATGTGATTTGGGTGCCTGCGATTCCGCGATAGCTCAGCACATCCAAGTTGAGCGGCCCACCCAGCATGCCACCTAACAGTCCATTCAATAGCACGGATTGTTGACTGCTAAGACTCACAGTAAAACTACCCACACCAAAAGCTGCCCATGGTGCATCTGCTACTGACACCGCCTCGGCACGCAAGGTGACTGTGCCACCCATCAGTCCGCCGGCAATCAGGCTGCTGGGCACCTCTGTTGTTGTTCTAACGTAAACGGCTTCACTGCTGCCATCAGCGGTAAACTGCCGTATGCCTTGTACTGTATCGAGCCTGCCTAGCAAGACTTGATTGGGGTTGGCAGAAAGTTGCCCACCAAAGCCATTATTGCTGGCCGCTAGCTGCGCCATTTGGATGACATTTTGCAGGTTGGCGTTACAGCCAAGATGGCGTGAAGCATGGATGGCAGCCATGTCCGCGATGGATTGCAGATGCCTTTGTTGCATCCAGAGGCGTCCACTGTCTACTACTAAGGCAGTTAACAGCAATACCGTCAGCAAAACCAATATCCCCGCGAGCCCAATAGCGCCGCGCTGATACTGGTACTTAGCGGCTGATCGGCGTCTCATGCTCGTAAAACTCCGGAATCGGTTTTTCAAAGCTCTTGAGGTAGCGTTTATGTACTTTATCCATCACCTCACCCGAGATTGGCTGTGCTTGGGGTGAGGCGGATTTTCCTGAGCGTTGTAGATCCAACCATTGTTGCGTGGACGATGGCGCATGCGCTTCTATCGATGGCGTTAGCGTTGTCTGCACATCGTCTGCCATGGCGTTGTTCATACTGAACAATCCACTCAGCATGAGCATAATGATTCGTTTCATGATGACCTCCGTGCCGTTTAGGGCATTGCTTCGTTGTTTTCTTGCGCTAGTTTTTTCAATTGTTGCATTGCTTCCGAGGCGACCCCGAACTGCTTGGCAAACGCCTCAGCCTTGGCAGTGTCTCCCTGTTGGTAAAGCAGCATCACTAGATTATTGGCAGCCTGTCGATAATCCGGCGCAAGTTCCACAGCAGTAAGAAACTCATGCAAAGCAGCTGTGGATTCGCCAGATTGCATCAGCACATACCCATAATCATTGCGGATGGTATGTTCGGTTGGCAGGGCATTGCTGGCGGCCTTGAGATGGCGAAGCGCCTCCTGTTGATTACCGGTTTCGCTGGCAATCAACCCCAGACCACGGTACGCATATCCGGATACGCAGCTATTCACCAACTGCGCATAAATGGTCTGTGCCTGTAACGCACGCCCGGTTTGGCGTAAAGCATCTGCA
Organism: Methylophilaceae bacterium 11; assembly: GCA_000525025.1. Taxonomy (GTDB): domain Bacteria; phylum Pseudomonadota; class Gammaproteobacteria; order Burkholderiales; family Methylophilaceae; genus Methylophilus. Next base: position 520,939 of record JCKJ01000001.1, read on the forward strand.
CGCAGTAGTTCTGCGTGTTCATTTTTGATGTTGGCTGCATCAAGGTGTGCAATGGCGGCATGTGGCTTGCCTTCTGTTAGCATCTGTCGAATCAGCGCAAGCCTGGTCGCTTCTTCCGTAGAGATTTCTGCACATGCCTTACCAGTGCTGCCTTTTGTCTGCTGCACGGATGTTGTCTTATTATCGGCTGCCATTGCATGTGGCAAGCCATACGTCAATGCCCATGCGAGCGCCATCCATAGTGTGATCATTTTCATAAGCCACTCACTCCTTTTAATGCTTTGGCCAAGCCCATAAATCCGGGGCCTGCCAGAAATATCATCAGCGCCGGGAACAAGAATAGAATCATGACAACCGTCATTTTGGCAGATAGCTTGCTGACATATTCACGCAACTCCGATACTTGGCGTTGCTCCACCAATGTCGTATATTCTGCTAAAGAGTCTCGGATGTTACCGCCATAACGCGTGACCTGTTTAAGCATTGCAATCGTGTCATTCAGCTCAGGCACCTCCAGTGGTGCGGCCATCTCAACCAATGCATCTGCTCTGTCCTGACCAGTTTGTATGCGTTTGATGACCAGATGTAACTCATCCGCGAGATTCGGAATTAGATCTTTTCCCTGTTGCTCAATCACCAACAATATATGCTCCATCGATAGACCTGCTTCAAATAACATACGCAGTAGATGCAGAAATGGAATGACTTCTTTGCGAATAGCATCACGCCGTTTTTGCGCTTGCCAACGTAGCAAGCGACGAATGGCTACGAACGTGGCTGCGAACACAAACAGAAAATGAAACAGTACATTCACCCAAGTGTCCTGATTCAAGACGGCATAAAACATTGCAATGACGCCAAGCGCGACAGGCAGTACCCATGCCATCAGTAGGAATATTAACCTTGCCTTTGCGCCATGCCACCCGGCTTGCACCAGTAAGCGATGTATTTCCGCCATTTCACTTCGGGACGCTTTTTCTAAGACATCATGCAGCGCTTCTTCAAGGTCTAGCGGCCCGAGGTGCGAGATGTGTATCCCTTCTTGCTGCAAGGCTTCCCGAAAACGGCGCTGAATATGCTTTGGATGGCTGTTCTGTTGCGTGCTGTATAGCAAGAGTCCTGCTGCCAGCAGCATGAGCGTTATGGTGATCCACCACAAAAGGCTCATCTTCAAACGCTCCGCAACATCCGCCAAAGAAAGAATGCACCGCAACCTTGCAGTGCCAGCGCGGTAATCATCATGGTTTTGCCTGTCTCGTCATGTAGCAGCATGTTCAAATAACTAGGGTTCATCACCATGATATAAGCCGCAATTGCAATCGGCGTTAACCCAAGCACCCATGCTGATATTCTGGTTTCTCCTGTCATGGCTGCCAGTTCTCGACGCGCCAGTTCCTGCTGGCGCACCATTTTTACCACGCTATCTAACATGTCACGCGGGCTACTGCCGTAGTTGTTGCTGATACGCATGGCCAGCGCAATCAGGTTAAGCTCACGCAGGCTATGTAGTTTGGCAGCCTCGGTGAGATTTTCCACCATGTCGGCTCCTAAGTCTGCTGCCCGAATCACGCGATCCAACACATAGCGTAGCGGAGGCGGTGTTTCGTCCGAGGCAAAACGAATGGCATTTTCTAAGCTGCGACCGGTACTGAGGCTACGTAATATCTGATCAATAAACAGGGGGACTTGGGCAATGATTTGCATCTGACGGCGATGCAAGCGGCTGTATGGCAGCAAAAATCCAAAAATAAATATCGCCATGCCAGAAAACAGGACAGCACCAATCACACCATAAACAAGCCAGCCCACTATGCCAATAGAAACAAATGCAAGCGAGATGGTAATGACATGTTTTTTTTGTAATTCAAATCCAGCATAGATAGAGGCGCGCACTTTCAATCGATGCCAGTGACTCTGACGAATGCCCGGTGCTACACCTGATACAGTAGCACCTAGAGGTAGCACCTCCATGAAATGGCGCATCATACGTTCTCGCAGGCGCCTTTCCTTAATGCGACTATGTACGCCAATGGACAGTAGCAACATCACTGCTGCTATCAAAATCAATGATACTGCCATCGTATTCATAGCAGCCCTCTGATGGGTAAGTCCTGCAATTTTTGATTGCATGGGCGAACCCCAGGGTGTGCAAAACGCCCTGTCGTTGCGTCATAGGCATATAGCTCATTGAGTACAAAATGGCCATCGCGCACACCCACAACCTCAGTAATCGAAATGACTTTGCGCTGCCCATTGGGCATGCGGGAAATTTGCACGACTAGCTCAATCGCAGCTGCAATCATTTTGCGCAAGGTGCTTTCTGTACCTTGAAATTTGGCTAATCCAGCCAGCATTTCAAAGCGTAGCATGGCATCTTCGGGGCTGTTTGCATGCACCGTACTCATACAACCGTCGTGCCCAGTATTCATTGCCTGAAGCACATCCATCACTTCTTCGCCACGCACCTCGCCCAATATGATACGGTCGGGTCGCATGCGCAAAGAGTTTTTTACCAGATCGCGCGCAGTAATTTCGCCACTGTCATCTATATTGGGTGGTCTAGTTTCAAGCCGCACCACATGGTCATGTTCCAGTTGCAGTTCAGCCGCATCCTCGATAGTTACAATACGCTCAGTATGCGGAATGAAACGGCTCAATACATTCAATAGTGTTGTTTTACCTGCACCCGTACCGCCACTCACAATGAGATTACAGCGACGATTCACTGCAGCTGTCAGAAAAGCCAGCATGTCATTGTCAAGCGTGCCGTACTGCAATAAATCGCCAGAAAGCAAGGGCTGCTTGCTGAATTTACGAATAGATAAACATGGGCCATCTAACGCCAAGGGAGGAATAATGGCATTCACACGGCTACCATCTGGCAAGCGCGCATCCACCATGGGGCTAGCTTCATCTATACGGCGCCCCAAATGGGCAAGAATACGTCGGATAACGCGCAAGACATGCTCATCATCAATAAATCGGAGCGTGGTGGTTTCAAGCCGTCCATCCCGCTCTATAAAGATCTTTCTAGGACCGTTCACCAAGATGTCATTAATGCGATCATCCCTGATCAAGCTTTCCAGTGGGCCATAGCCTGCCAGCTCATCTACCACATCTTCTACAAGGTTTTCTAGATCGTAGCCACTGATCGGTAGATGCCGTTCTGCAATATACGCAATCACCTTTTCTCTTACATAAGCCGCTATTTCACCGCGCGCCAGATCAAGCAGCCCAACATGGTCGCGCTCAATTTCTGCAATCAAGTGCTGATGTAGTTGAAATTTGAGCTCTTGATAGTCCTGTGCTTCTTTCAGGCCATAATCAACACCCTTTAGCAGAAAATTCATCATAAGCCTTAATGCATTTCACTCGTGTGAGTGACTGCGGAAATCAATTTGTGAAGTAGGCCGTGTTTTTTCTCTGTATGCGAGGTAGGGGCATCCAGCAGTTTTTCTGCCAATTTGCGCACACTTAAGCTATAGGGATCATTGGGCGATAGATCAAACATGCTCTCGCCAGAGTTCATGGTGGCCAAGCGCGCCATACCGGAGGATGACAGGGTAGTAAGCAATGGCAGACCAAACGATTGTGCAATACTCTCAGCGTCTGGCGGCATTTTGGATAAGTAATGATCCACCACTACGCCTGCGTTATTCAATAGCACTTTTTCTTCACGCAGATGCTTGATAAGGTGCATATTTTGGCGGCAACTGGGTACGCTTTGCTCAACAAGTAAAATGACTTGATCCACATTGCCCAATAACAGCAGTAGGAAATCAGAACCAGCCATACCGCCAAGATTTACGATGATTCTGGAAAAATGTCGGCGCAAACTGCGTAAAAGCACATAGACATCGGCTGCGGTAAATTGTGCGCCCGTCCATGGGTCTTCTGGCATGGAGAGCACGGTTAAGCCACTTTTGTGTTTACCAAAGCCGTTTTGAATAAGCGTGGAATCGATTCTTCGCAAGCTACGAATAGCATCAATAAAACTGTAAGAAGCAGTTAAGCCAAGGTATAACATGGCATCGCCATGTGGTATGCCTAGGTCTAGCAGAAGTGTAGGTTCTGTCTCTTGCACAGCTAAGGCAAGGTGTAGCGCAAGCATGGGGGAGTCGCTACCTGGTCGTGCGCTAATCACCGCAGTAATCTTACCTCCCTGATCTGCTTGCGTTGCATGCAGGGCAGCATCACGTGGAATCAAGCGTTTGACCACAGCGGACACTTCGCTTACTCGCGTGCCGATTTTGATAAAGTCACGCGCACCCAAACGCATCACGGTGAGTAGCAAATTCTGATCAAAAGAGTCAGCAACAATAATCACCGGCAGAAAAGGCTTGGCTGCAATAATGCCTTCTATCAGCAATGTTTCTTGTCGGTAGTCCAGCGGGTTAAGCTGCACAAAAATGGTAGAGGCACCAATGGCATCCGAGAGTTGTACCACGCGCTCTATGGAAGGTGCGTCAGCGGGAATCACCTCGCCCTCATCCTTGAGCGATTGGCTTAACCATTGCATGCATTCCTGCGTACTTGTAATGGCAATAAAGCAGTTGCGTTCACGTTCGCTCATCTTTATTACCTCGAAAAACCCGTGGCAGGGGTTCCAGTATCTGGCTTAATGCCTTTTTGAAAGAATAAATCACTAAAGCTAGGGTTGTATTCACGCAGATTTCCACCCGGCAATGCAGGCATCGCTGCGTCTTTGGCAATTGGCTTCACGAGATGAGGTGTCACAATCATCAGCAATTCCTTATCCTCACGATCGAATCGGGTAGAGCGGAAAAAAGCACCGATGATAGGCAAGTTACCTAATCCCGGAAACTTATCTACGTTCTGCAATGTGTTGCGACTGACCAGCCCACTGATGACAAAGCTTTCGCCATCGCCAAGCGAGACACTGGTGTCGGTTCTACGTACACGCAGGCCCGGCACGGCAACACCGCCGCTTTGCACCGCATTAGAAAAGTCTATTTCACTGACTTCAGGCGACACTTTAAGGAAAATTCTGTTGGTATCTAGCACCGTGGGGGTCAGCATCAGGCGCACACCATATTCTTTGTAACGAATCGTGACGGTGCTGTCACCACCGGCGCCTGCGCGAATCGGTACCGGAAATTCACCACCGGCCAAGAAGCTAGCACTTTGGCCAGAAAAAGCAGTGAGACTTGGTTCTGCCAATGTGTACGCAAACCCGTTTGCCTCCAGTATGCTCAACGTGCCGAGTAATCCTCGGCTTGCATTGCCTGCTACAAAATTAAATGCACTCGCATTAGGTAAAAATCCTGAAGCACTATCTAAGATAAATCCACCACCCTCGCTATGTACACCGCTAAGATTGCCTGGAGACCCAATACCAAGCGTTGTATTTCGACTATTTTTTCCCAAGAAAAAGCCAGCGCGCATCATATTTTGGCGGCTGACCTCCACCACTTTGATATCAATCTGCACTTGATTGTCAAAGCTGCTCAAGGTCGCATCCATAGGGACTGTGCTCGCTTTATCAATGGCTTGGCGCGCTAGGGCGTGGTCTTCCAAAGACTCGGCCTCACCAGAAATGGCCGCCTGATTGCCAGCCGGTAGCAATTTGATTGCTTTTGAAAACTGCAGGCGCTGCTTTTCAAGTGCAGTATTGAGGCTGACCGCCACCTTTATTTGCCTGGCAGGCGCTGCCGTTTTTTCACTCTCCCAGATTGAAATCTCGGTCACGCCCACTTGCTTGCCTGTAATCATGATATTGCGTGATGTCAGCATGGTGATGCCTACAATATCTGGACTTCCCACTGCAACGCGCTTAACTGGTTTGGCATGTACATAAACATGCTGGTCACCAGTCACCAGCTGTAGTTCATCCGCATCTTCGGCCTGCGCATCGAGCGCAAAACTGCCTATGCAGGTAAACAGTATTAACCAAACATATTTCATATTCGACATGTTGAGCCCTTGGTTTTCTTGTTGTTATCTTGCCACGTTGACGACTTCTACTTGTTCGCCGCGATGCACAATGACGCGCGCGCGTTTAGTTGCCGATGTGGTTGTTTTCTTTTTCACCACAGGCACTGTGGCGGGTGACAACGTGGTATTGGCTGGGGTTGAATGCTGAATGCTTGATGAATGAGAGATATCTCCCAGACGAATAAACTGACTATCTGATGAGACATGAGCGTTAGCGTTAGGCAATGATTCACCGCGCAGCGCCAAACGCAACACGCCAGTGCTTTCAGCCAGCATCAGTGTCGAAATGTGCTGCTCCGCTACCGCCAAGATGGCAGAACGGCTGTCTTTTTCTTTATTACTGTCAGCGCGGCTATTGCTGGTGCCCAGTTTGTTTGGGGCAGATGGCATCAACTCATTCTCTTGGCTGGGTTCCGTTTCTGTTGTTAGCGCGCCGTAGGCAAGCACTTTCACATTGGTGAGCACAACTTGGGCTGAACTGATATCACCAGTCTCGCGATCAGCACGCAAATACAGCAGTACATCCACATGGTCTCCTGGCTTGATAAACCCGCCGACCCCAATCACTTCATTTACCTTAATCGCTACTGCACGTTCATGGGGTGCAAGTGCCTGTCCCAGCAAACTGTAAGTAGGAAAATGCGATGTTTTGATTGGGGTGCCTTTTGTCACAGCCACAGATGTGACTTTTCCAACGAGATGTTGTGTGTCGCTAAAGGTCCGCTTATCTGGTTGTTGTGTAGTGACGCGCTCTAAATCTTCCGTAGTCAGTACATGGCCAGCCGGAATATCATTTCGCGCGACAACTTGTGAAAAAGTAGGCACCACAACTTTTAATGTGTCCACAGGCTTTTTGTTGCTTATCTGATAGCCTAAATAGGCAGTCACAATGGCAGCAATCAACATCAATACTGCTAATACACGTAGAAATGTACTGTTCATGATGGCTCCGCTCTTTGATATTCTTCTTATTTATTTTTCTAAAGCTCAATCACTGCTGTGCCCGTCAAATCGGTAGGCACCTTGGGGATTTGCCCAATGATAGGTAATGTCAGCATCGGTATCAGTGGATCGTTCGCATAACCGCTGTAAACAACGCGTACCGTGAGTTGATTACCATTCATGGCCAGTTGTACTTGGCTGTTACCGGCGCCAAGCACTTTACTTTTTGGTTTGGCAGGCAACCAGTTCAGCGAACTGCCAACCACACTGCGCACCCTTGGATCTACGCCATTGCTAAGGTAGGTCACATTACTGGCATACGCTAGGCGGTCTACAGCAATCGCAGCACGTGCACCTTCTTCAGCCGCATGGATAAATGCAGATTGCATCAGCATCACAACCGCATAATTCACCATGGCATAGAACAAGCCAAAGAACAGAAGGAATAGCATCACAAACTCAATCGCTACCGCGCCTTGTTGTGACCGTGAAAGCGGTTGACGATCAGTCGGCTTCACTGGCGTGATCATGTCGCCATCCCTATTGCGCACAGTAGTCCGGCACTTAGGGCTGCACCAAAAGGAATCCATCTTTTTGGCTTGTATTGCTGTGTGTTAAATCGGGTGAAGAGGAGGTGAGCAACGCTTAATAGCATGGCTAAGATAGATGCAATCACAAAGGCAAACAGCGTTAGATACCAGCCCCCGATAAGTGCAATGGCCAGTATTATTTTGACGTCAGCAGCACCTAGTAGGCGTGCTGCATAAGCGGGTAATGTTAAAAGTAGGCTGACACCTACGCCAATGGCTACAGACTGCCAGTTTGCACCGAGCAATGTATGCCCCGTAATCAATAAGCAAATGATGGCAATCAAGCAAGCCCCAAGTGCCAAAATATTTGGGATACGTCTTGCGTAGAGATCGGCTAGGCCAACACTTAGGCACCAAGCGACCACGATCAATTCTACGGTGGTAATCATCATATGCATTCAACAATCAATCGCCTAATGTTGGTGGCGATTGCATGAGCGCTAGATTACGTGAGCGCACCTTGAATTTGTGTAAAGATGGCGCTAATGGCGAGATTGATAGGCTGGACGAATGCGACAAGTGCAATCGCCACCATCGCAGCAATCAATGCGTATTCGATGGCACTAGCACCTTCTTCGTCACGCAAGAAGTTTAAAATAGCTGTTTTAATAAAGTGATTCATGTTGATTCCCCTGTTGTTAATAGGGTGGTAGCCTTGATTAATTATCAGCTCAGCCCTAAATTAAATTTACCCATCACAAACGGTATCACCTCAAGAAGTATTTCAATCACTCAAGTAGAGCGCTAAAAGCAAGCTAATTCGCCTTGCTAATGTTGTCTACCAAGTATTTATTGCTTTTGTAAATTTATGTTAAGCAACTAGCGTGCCCACTATCTGCTATCCATTATTATGACTTTTTATTTAGCAAAAAATAATTATAACTGTTTGATTTTAATTGATTTAAATTAAAACATACGCTTGTATGCTCAGAAAGAAACATTACCACTGTATTCGCATGATTGTCTAAAGTAAAACAAAATATGACAAAATTCGGCAATGATGTATGTATAAGTTGTATATAAGTCGTCGTGATGTTTGGCGTTGTTTGTAAGTGCTGTAAAAACCTCAATCCTTTCTTACATTACCCAATATTTGCCACTCCGCACGATTGCGTCCATTCTCCTTCGCGCGATAAAGGGACTTATCCGCTTCTTCTATGAACTGTTGCACATTGTCATCAACTGTAGGCACAATAGTTGTAATGCCCATCGAAATGGTGACGATTTCATGTGACGATTGTTCGTGCCGGATATTGAGTTTTCGAACGGCTGCCAGCATGTTCTCACCGATATTCCGTGCCTCGTTCAGTGAGGTATGAAACAAGACCGCGGCAAACTCCTCGCCGCCGTAACGGGTAACCGAATCGCCAGCCCGGCGCGCGCAACCATCCAGTGCTGTTGCAACCTGCCGCAAGCACTCGTCCCCTGCCTGATGGCCATAGGCGTCGTTGAATTTCTTGAAAAAGTCCACATCCACCATCATGAGTGAGAGCGGCACTTTGGCGCGCGATGCTTGCGCCCAAGTAGTAGCCATATTGGCATCAAAGCTTCGGCGGTTACCAATGCCGGTCAAACGATCCTCCCAAGAAGCCTGTTCTGACGAAACCTGCTTGAGCAGTACATCAATCAGAATCTTGCGTATCTCTCGTGCCGTAGCCCACAGAGTAGCGCCAACCAACACGAGCATGAACAGCACCATGTGCAAGGTTTCATAATCCAAAAACGGGGTAGTCAGCAAAAGGGGGATGTATACACCAGCCGCAAAGGCAAAGAAAATAGGTAAAAATACCACCAGACGCGGCAGCGCCATAATCACGCCGATCAGCATGATCATAAGAACGGCCGCCTTACTCGGGCGGCTCAGTAAGGGCAGGGCAATTGAGAGGGCACCCCAGCCCAAGCCGGCAATGGCCGCAGCCATCACATGGCGATTGATACGCGCCAACTCGATACTGACATTGGCAGATGCCCAATCTAGGCGACCTAACCACCAGTGCCAAGCATGTGCGATTAACAGCCAAGCATACCAGACACCAGCATAAAACCCACCGATATCCCATGCCAACATGCCAGCGACAATAGCCCCACTAAACAATACAATCAGCTTGCCGCTACTTTTGCCCCGGTAAACATGTCGTAACTCTTCGCAGGCAAGATCATGCGGATCAAACTTCAGATCTTTGATAACGTTTTCTCTTATTCTGTTGATCAAGTTCAATCCTATCCCAGTACGGTCACTGTTTGAAAATCGATAGTACACGCTGCTGAATACTGCCTAATCTGAATGAGACTCGATGTTGTAGCAGGGCAGGTTTGATTATTATGCGGTATTTTGCGTCGCTGCGACTGTCAAGCTGAAGCGAATTGTGCAGGTATTTGAGTATTGTGTTCGTATGACTATAAAAGCGTGTGATTGGCACTTGGGACTGGGCACTGGATATTGGTCGAATCAATTACATTTGAATCGATAGTCTCAAAAAACTTTATCAGCTGACATTGTTGCTTGGCGAAGCCAACCTAAAAGTGGCATGGATGCTCCTTTAGATTGGCTAGGTGTGTTGGTAAAAGCCCAAATTACTTTCTGTACTAAATGCATATTAGGCTTTTTTAGCGGCATCCTCCATGGCTGCACGTAACACTCTACGCCGCCCTGTTAGCCAATAAAAGAAACCTGCCGTAGCTGCTAATGGAATAATCGAACTGCCTATGCTTCCACCCAATAAACTAAATGCGCCAATTACACCCACAATTACAAATACGATAATCAACATGTTGTATAAATGCGGGCCGCATAAATCATTCACGGATTTTGCAATATGCCCAATATTACCGGTGTCATGGTTGTAAACAGTGGTATATGGCCCCTTGTCTTTGTTGCCTAGAATTCCCCATAATACAGTGACCGTATTGCCCGGCCGCACCGGTACACCGGCAGAAGCCACCTCTACGGAAATTTCCTTACCTTCTTTATCACGTAAAAATATCTCGTTATAGTGAGAGGTATAAGAGCTCACTTGGCCATTACTATGAGAGGTAATGCTGGTTTCAGATGAACGCTGACTATCGATAACCTCTCCAGTAAAGCGATATAAGCTAATGCTTCGCCCACCCACGCTTACATTATTCACTGCTGCCATTTTCTTCTCCCTTGTTTAAAAAAGCTGAATGGACACGCAGATTCATTCTAATGATTGTGATGCGTGTGATTTTAAAATGTGCATTTAGCGCTCACATTTTTTATAAATATCGTATTGGGTTCCGTTCCAGCGCCAAATCGGAAAGCAACTACCTGGACCACCAATTTCGATATCCGGGTAACCTTTATTTCGTGTCTTTAGGATGGAGTACGTCCCTGGAAATCCAAATTGTGCTATCCATTTCCCAGCTTTATTTTTAATATACAAATCAACCTGCACCCCAGCAGCACCGCCTATGCAAGTGCCATAGTAATTTGTAAATACTTCAGGTGTTCCATCTTTATTCAAGTCGATGACTTCTGAATCAAATGCTATTTCCTCGTTGCAGGATGCCTCAAAGAACTTTCCTTTCGTGCTTTTTAACACGCCATTGGTGGCTTGAGCGACCACTTTGCTATTATCACTAGTCAATCTAGTCAATGGATGTGTTTCTGCAATAGCGGAGCTCATAAGCGTTAGCATGCACACACCACAAAAATGGTGCATGAGAGATTGATTCAAGCGGGTGTTCATCCTAGGTTAAGTTTTACAAGAAACAATAAAGTTAGCAACGCCAGATTTACTGCCCGCCACTTGCGTAATGCTATTCAAGGTCAATGCGCAATGCTGATTTTTTTCATTCGTGAAATAGGTGCCTTGTCCTGCTGTAAGATATTTATTTTTGGTATTGTCAGCTTGGTTAAGCGAAGTCAGCGTGACATAACTCCCTTTGCGGAATATTGAATGTCCAAAGGACACCTGACTATCAATCTTAAAGCCAGATTTGTCTGGCACCATCAAGTCTACGCCCCCGTAAACACCTTTTTGCGACTTGAGCGTTTGCTTGAGTGATGCATTCTCTTCCTGCAGTGCCGCTAGTTTGATGGACAGATTCTCACTATCTTGCTTGATGCTACTCACTGCGTCTAATGCAGAATTTAAATAAGCTTTGTCCTGACCGCTGATGGCACTTTGTAGCTTTTTAAGATTTTCTTTCACTGCATCAAACTGCTGATTTTGATTCGCAATAATGGCGGCAGAATCATCTAATTGAGGAAAGAAATATTCGGTTGCTCTGCCAATTAAACTTTCGGCAATAGCAGCAAAGGAGAAGAGAATGCCGGCGAGTAGTACCGTTATCAGCCTATTTTCTTTGATAACGGCGATGAATGCTTGTAAGCCTCTGATTTTATGACCACAAAATGCAATGATTTTTTTCATTTTATTGCAGACACCCTATCATAAGGCCTTGATAAAACAATAAACTAAATCATTCTGCATTTCAAGTTTGTTCATAACTTACATCAGATAAAATTGCTTCAGCACAGAAATCACCAAAGCGGATGTTCAAGGGTAAAAATTTATCTATATGAATTTAGTTGCTTCCAATTAATGGTTAGAAAAATAGTTGGACTTCACCGCCAAAATGGATATTTGAAATGCTTATCAAATATTTTCTATTAGCTGATATCTATTTCGCTTGCCAATTATGACGAACGTCATATATGATGATCGTCATGAAAAAATCTATTGGCAAACAAAATATTTCCAGCCGTAAGGAAATTACGCATATGCGAATTGTGGAAACTGCTGCTCGGGCTATCCGTAGAAGTGGTTATGATGGCACGGGCGTAGCCGATATTATGAAAGAAGCAGGCCTCACGCATGGTGGTTTTTACGCACATTTCGCATCTCGTGATGCAATGCTTGCGGAGGCTGCTGATAAAGCCGGTGAAGAAACGGTTGCTATTGCTGAACATATATTCGCTAATGTTCCTGAAGATCAGGCACTGCAAGCTTTGATGCATGCATATTTATCAAATGAGCATATGGGCAACATTGAAAAAGGATGTTCCTTCGCGGCGCTAGGTTCTGAGATGCCGCGCCAAGCCCCTGAGGTGAGGAAAGCTTCTACTTGCCGCATCAAGGAAATGATAGGTCTAATTAAAAGTAAACTAGCAGACGAATCGAATCCGTATGAAAAAGCATTGGTCATGATGTCCACCATGGTAGGAGCATTACTATTATCTCGTGCAGTCGATGACAATACACTTAGCGAAGATTTCCGCCAGGCAGCGTTAAAACACTACGATGCCAAATTGTGATTAATTACTTACTAAGCACTTAGGCTTTTTTTTGACCATAAATATGATGATTATCATATTTAAGCAACATGTTTTTATTCACTGAATTAAAAGGAGAGACATATGAAAAGCAAGATCGCAATTGTGACAGGTGCATCATCTGGAATCGGTGCGGCAACAGCAGCGTTGCTCGCAAACTCTGGTTATAAGGTCTATGGGACGAGCCGAAAAGGACCACAAGCCGCCCAACGCGCATACAAGATGATTGCGCTAGATGTAAATAGCGAGGCATCTATAGAAGCTGCCTTAAAAGAAGTAGTGCAAATTGAAGGCAGGATTGATTTGGTGGTGAACAATGCAGGCTTCGGTGTAGCCCCTGGTGGTGCCGAAGAGAGTTCAATTGAACAAACCAAAATGATTTTTGATACTAATTTTTTTGGGATTGTCCGCATGACGCGCGCTGTTGTGCCCTATATGAGAAAGCAGGGCGAAGGACGCATCATCAACATCGGCTCGATACTAGGACTGATACCTGCACCATATATGGCAACTTATGCTGCTACCAAGCATGCAGTAGAAGGCTTTTCAGAATCGCTAGATCACGAGTTGCGAACAAGAGGTATCCGTGTTTCTGTGGTAGAACCCGGTTATACCAATACGCATTTTGAAGCCAACACACTAGAAGTAGACGCAAAAATAGATGAGTACAATATTGCGCGAAAAGCGCTCGCAAAATTAATGAAAGTAGCTGTGGCAAACGGTGATGATCCAAAAGTTGTTGCCAATGTGGTATTGAAAGCCGCCAATGCCAAGCATCCAAAGCTCCGATACGCTGCTGGAAAATTAGCTTGCCGCTTGAGTTTTTTGAGAAGATTTGCGCCTGCTGTATTAGTTGATGGCGGCATTCGTAAAGAACTGAAGCTTGATTCTCTCGATAAAGTTGCTAGTCAACTATAGGAGACAATCATGAACCAATTATCTTTTTACCGACTTTCAGTGTTCAGTTCAATCCTGTTTACAGTATTGTCTATTATCTTGATGTTTGCACCAGTTGTTATGCTATCAGCCTGGGGAGTGGAGTTAACAGATTCGGTAGGCTTGGTTGCTAGACGAATAGCAGCACTCTACGCTGGCATCGCTGTGATGTATTTTTTTGCAAGGAATGCTGAGCATTCAGCAACCCGTACAGCACTCATCGTGGGCACCATCACCGCCTGCTTAATATTGGCGCTACTTGGCGTTTATGAGTTTGTTGCAGGGCATGCGTCGGGTGGCATTCTAGGATCTGTACTGATCGAAGTAGTTCTTGTACTAGCATTTTTATATGTTGGCGCGCGCAAGAAATAAGCATTATCAAAACATCACCAAAACACTGGGAAAATATGATGAAAGCACTTATCTTAAAACGTTATGGAAAATCCGATCAACTTGCGTTCGCGGATATTCCCCGTCCTACAATTAAGCCAAACGAAATGCTCGTACAGGTTCATGCCGTCGGGTTGAATCCAATCGATTACATGATTCCGAAAGGAGCGTTTAAACCCATTCTCAAGTTTAAGCTACCGGCAACAATGGGTAGTGATCTGGCCGGTGTCGTGGTGGAAGTGGGAAGTCGCGTGACGCGCTTTAAGACAGGCGATGCCGTTTTCGCCAGCATTTTCGACCTAGGCACGGGATCGCTCGCTGAATTGGCTGTCGTACCCGAGACTGCGGCCGCGATCAAACCAGCGAATCTGGACTTTGTACAAGCTGCTTCAATTCCAATGGTCGGGCTCACATCATGGCAAGCACTTAAAGAACGGGCACATCTCAAACCCGGCCAGAAGGTATTCATCCCAGCTGGTTCTGGAGGCATTGGCACATTCGCAATCCAGCTTGCAAAATATCTTGGCGCAAAGGTGGCAACTACTACTAGCGCAGCTAATGTCGGCTTAGTGCAGCGCCTTGGAGCCGATGAAGTGATTGATTATAAGAAGCAGGAATTTGAAGAGGTGCTACGGGACTATGACGTAGTACTAGGTACCACCAGGGGCGACGGAATCGAAAAATCTCTTCGGATTTTGAAACCTAAGAGCAGTGTCGTTTCACTCATCGGCCCGCCGGATGCTGCGTTCGCTCGCGCTAGAGGCATGAACTTTTTAATGAAGTTTATATTCGGGTTGATTAGCAGCAAGATCATTCGCCAAGCCGGGAAGCGCGGTATCCATTATTCGTTCTTATTTCTACATCCTGACGGCCATCAGCTTGCAGAGATTGGCAAGCTTCTCAACGCGGGTCACATCCATCCGGTGATTGACAAGGTGTTTCCGTTCGATGAAACAAAGGATGCTCTTGCCTATCTCGAAGCAGGTCGAGCCAAAGGTAAGGTGGTAGTAAAAATCATTTGATTGCTACTAAACAATCAAACTAAATTATAAGGAACTGTTGATATACAAGGTCTGCTTCGGCCGGTAACTTAATTCTGTATGCTTGATCTGAACGGAACTTTGCCCCTAAGTTGACTGTAATCTTTGTAAAAGTGCCCAAATTCATCACTTAGGGTGGCAAATAAAAAAGGCTGAAACCCTGATGGAATCAACCTCTTCAATTTGTGGCGCGCTCGGCGGGAGTCGAACCCACGACCTTTGGCTTCGGAAACCAACACTCTATCCAGCTGAGCTACGAGCGCAACCTGCGGATTATAACAAAATAGAACTGTATACATCGCCAATCTTTTATGCATTTAAAGTTAAATGTATAATGGGTGCTTATTTTAATATTCAACTTAATATTTATACGGGGAAGATAGGCGATGGCAAAAAAAGAAGAGGGTTATTCAAGTTCAAGTTTTTGGCAGTTAATGCTTGTCATTCCGGGCACTATCATTGGATTTACATTGCTAATTTCAATACTTGCTCACTTTTTTGGTAGTGGTGAGTCAGCGGCGCCAGCACCTGCGGCGGCTGCACCAGTGGCTGCTGTTGAAACCAAAGTGGATGAAGCGATTAAGCCAGTGGCTGAAGTGCAAGTAGCTGATACTTCTGGTGCTAAAGTTGAGAAAACTGGTGAAGAGGTCGTGAAAGCCGTATGTTCTATGTGTCACGCGGCAGGCTTAATGGAATCTCCGAAACTGGGCGATAAAGGTCAATGGGCACCACGTATTGCACAAGGCTATGAAACCTTAGTGAAGCACGCGATCGAGGGTATTCGTAATATGCCAGCACGTGGCGGTAACCCAGATTTAAGCGATACTGAAGTGGCGAGTGCGGTAGCGCATATGGCTAATGCAGCGGGTGCAAATTTTGACCCAGCAACACTTAAAAAGTAATCAGTAAGGTCAGTGAATTGAAAAAGCCGCTTAGCAACTAAGCGGCTTTTTTTGTGGGCAGATTTCCCCACGGTATTACTTTTGGATTTACTATTAACTATGGCAACTTATGCAATTGGTGATGTACAGGGCTGTTTTTATGCGTTTCGGGCCTTACTTGCCAAGCTAAACTTTGATACTCAGCGTGATAGGCTGTGGCTGGTAGGCGATATGATTAATCGCGGTACAGGCTCGCTTGAAATGCTGAGGTGGTGTGTGGAGCATCAACACGCCATTGATGTGGTATTGGGTAACCATGATTTGCATGCTATTGCAGTCGCACATAGCGTGCGCCCACCTCACCGTAGTGATACTTTGCAACCGATACTTAATGCGCATGATGGCCCGGATTTGCTGGCATGGCTGAGACATCAGCCGTTGATGCTGCAAAAAGAGAATGTGGTGATGGTGCATGCAGGTTTGCTTCCGCAATGGACAATAGCAGATGCGCTCGGGTATGCAAGGGAAGTCGAAGCTGTACTGCAACATGCTGAGTATGAAGAATTTCTCCATCAGATGTATGGAAACTACCCAAGTCTTTGGCAGGATGATTTAGGTAGTGTAGACCGACTACGTCTGATTACGAATGCATTTACCCGTATGCGTATATGTACACAAGATGGCGAGCTGGACTATGCGTTTAAGGGTGAGCTTGCTGATATCCCAGACGGCTATATGCCTTGGTTTACCGTGCCTAGTCGTCAATCAAAAGAGGCCACGATTATCTGCGGGCATTGGTCTGCATTGGGTTTGTATCAGCACAATAATATTCATGCATTAGATACTGGCTGCTTGTGGGGTGGGCAATTAACGGCAATGTGTCTGGAGGATAAGACCATTACCCAGGTCGACTTTGATCCGAGGGATAAAATCTAAGAGATAAAACCTAGGAGATAAAACCTAGCCATCATGGTTGCTGGTGGCTCAATCGCTGGTTAAAGGCTGCAGAAATCATCTGATATGCAAGCTGCGTCACATGCTGGCGCGTGTGGCCGACACAGGGGATAGGTGTGAGAAAGTGCAATTCCACCACTGGATTTTTTAAGCGCAAGATTTGATCCATCGATTCGATCATGCTGGTTTCTCCCGCATAGGCCATGGTTAAACTAGGCTGTCCATTAGGCTGCGGATAGTAAATGGCAATTGGCCACAACGTGGCTTGCGCATCTACGGCAGCTTGAACAATGCTGCTTTTAAACGGAAGCATGTGCGTCCCGTCTGTGGTTGTCCCTTCCGGAAAAAAGCAGACATTTTCTAAATTACGCAGACTTTCTGAGGTGATTTCCACAATCCTAGCGGCATCTCTGCGGATGGTCCGATTAATAAACAAAGTGCCGGACTTGGTCACCAAATAACCAAACACTGGCCAAGTCCTGATTTCTAATTTTGCAATAAACCGCACGGGTATCAGGCTATTTAGGGCATGAATGTCCGTCCACGAAATATGATTAGCAACAAACATGGTGCTGTGGGTTGTGCTGTCTGGGCGTACGCCAAACACACGTACTTGTATGCTAAAACACTTGAGTAGCGATTGACACCACCAGCGTATGATACGGCCACGCCGATACGCACTCACCAAAGGCAATACTGCTGCGGCAATGGCGAGACCTAATAGCGTGTGAACAATCACCCGTGCAATACGGAAATAGCGAATAAGCGTTGGTGTTTGTTGCAAATTTATTTTAAGAAATGCGCGGCATATCTTTTGTTGATTCTAGATAATGGCAACATTACCAGCATATCTGCGGTATTGAAATAGGCATCCCATGCTGGCTCGCTACAAATGTAGGCGCCCAGTCTTAAATAGCCTTTAATCAGCGGCGGGCAGGCTACTTGAATGTCTTGATTCAAGGCTTCGATCGGTAATGGGTTGTGTGGGAACACGCGATATTCTGGTGGTGATAGATAGTCATCTTTGAGGCGATTAAAGAGTGACGCGGCAGCATGACCACCATCGTTCATCGGTACGCTAGCGCAGCCAATCATATACTCGTAATGATGCATTTGCATATATTTGGCCAAGCCCGCCCACAACATCGTAATAGTACCGCCGCTGCGATAATCTTGATGCACGCATGCGCGACCGACTTCTACGGTACGATCAAATAAATGTGTAATCCGGCTCAAGTCAAATTCGCCGGCAGAGTAATAACCGCCAGCTTGGGCAGCTTGATGTGGATTCAATATACGGTAAGTGCCAATTACTTGATGAGTGCTGCTTTCACGCACCAATAAGTGATCGCAGAAGGCATCAAATCCATCAATATCTAATCCGCCGGTACCACTGACTTGCGCGCCCATCTCTTCGGCAAATACTTTGTAGCGTAAGCGCTGAGCTTCTGCAATCTCTGCAGGGGTGCGTGCAATAGATAGATATAAGCGGCTTTGCGCTTGACTGGATTCTTGATTGAGTGCTTTTTGAAACATATCATCTCTCCGTGAATTTGAAGAGATGATAGGTAGGCTAGATGAAATTTAAATGACGGCCTGGTGACAGTTTAATGAAACGCTATCACCACTGTTTGCAGTGTCACTGACGATTAGTGGGAGACTCTTGAAGTCTCGCCATTCTCTACGATGCGTACTTTTTCGCCCGGACTAAATGCTTCATCTGCTTCTTGCACAATTGCAATCAAGCCGCCGCCATCCAGTTTTACCGTGATTTCAATGCCGTCTTTACGGGTCACGACTTCTTCAGCAGCTGAGCCGGCAAGGCCGCCTGCCACCGCGCCAATCACCGCAGCAATTGCACTGCCACGGCCACCACCAATAGAGCTACCAGCGATACCGCCGATGGCACCACCTGCAACCGTACCCACCGGGGATTTAGTGCCTTCCAATTTCACTTGGCGCACACTTTCTACAATGCCGGTTTTAACGGTTTGTACTTTGCGCGCATCGTCACGTTTATATACGCTACCAGAGTTTGAGCTTGCACAAGCAGCAAGGATGCTGGTGATGACGATGAGGCATGCTAATTTAATGTAACGCATACAGAACTCCTTTAACTATTGTTTCATTATTGAGTGAGTTTTTCTTTTGCTGCCACTTCTTTGACCAGTGCATGGCTATAGACGTTCTCAATTTCTTCGCGTGTTGGGCGATGATTTTGTCCGCCTCTACTTGCGATTTTAATCGCCCCCATTGTAGAAGCGAGTCTGCCACAAGTCGGCCAATCCCAACCTCTTACCATGCCATAGAGCAGCCCGGCACGGTACGCATCGCCACAGCCAGTAGGATCTACAATCTTATCTGCGTTAACGCATGGAATCTCAAACAGTTGACCATCGGCATAGATTTGGGAGCCGTTGGCGCCTAATGTCACAATCAGCGCCTTCACTTTTGCCGCCAGCTGCTCCAGGTTCAAACCGGTTTTATCCTGAATGACTTGTGACTCATAATCATTGACGGCCAAATAATCGGCCATGTCGATAAAATGTAATAACTCTTCACCGTTGAACATGGGTAAACCTTGGCCAGGGTCGAACATAAATGGGATGCCAGCTTCAAAACACTCGCGCGCGTGTTGGAACATGCCGTCTCGGCCATCTGGAGCAATAATGGCAAGGCTCACATCCTGAGTGTCTTTGACACTGTTTTGATGTGATTCCACCATTGCACCCGGGTGGAACGCTGTAATCTGATTGTCCTCAGTGTCGGTCGTAATAAAAGCCTGCGCAGTAAAGCTATGATCAATGGATTTTACATGGGCTTGATTCAGCTGATTTTGCTCAAGCCATTTGGCGTAGGGTGTAAAGTCTTCACCCACGGTCGCCATAATGAGAGGGTTGCCTTCTAGCAATTGCAAGTTGTAGGCAATATTGCCGGCAGTACCACCAAACTCTCTACGCATCTCCGGTACATAAAAAGCGACGCTTAATTTATGAATTTTGTCTGGCAGGATATGGTTTTTGAATTGGTCTTGGAACACCATGATGGTGTCGTAAGCAAGTGAGCCACAAATAAGAATATGCATGATAAACGTACGGAATAATAATCCGTCATTATCGTGTAGCTTAATGGCGTAAAGCAAGCATTAAGCATTAAGCATTTAGTGTGGAATTATTTGCGTGCGCCGTCGATTAGAATTTTGGCAGCTTGTTTCGCGTACTTGATGGCGCCAGAGCCACGTTTCATTTGCTCAGCTTGTACAGCGCCTTCAAACAGCAGTGAGAGCTGCAATGCCAAGCCGTCTGCATCCTGAATATTGGCGTCTGCTGCTAGTTTTGCAATATACAGTCTGAAATCTCTGGATTGTTGCGAAGAAAGTTGATGAATAGGGTTCTGCTCATCTGGAAATTCTGCAGAAGCTTTGATAAAGCCCATGCCTAAAAAGCTAGGAGAGCTGACCCACTCTTCAATGAAGTCAAATAATTGCTGTATTTTTTCTGTGGGTTTTTGATTGCTTGTGCTGAATTTAAGATCTAGCCAGCTTTGGAAGTCAGACTGACTTTTTCTTAATACTTCTAAAATCAACTCTTCCTTGGTGCGGAAGTATTTGTACAGTGTCATTTTAGTAGTGCCAGCCTCGGCTACAATGGTGTCTACGCCAGTCGAGTTAATCCCTCTCGTTTGAAAAAGATCGGTCGCCGTACTTAATATTCGTTCGCGTAACACAGACATAATTTCATTATACTAATCTGTATATATAGTGCAAGTGTAATTTTAAAGTGTGATTTTAGGGTTAGTTTTTGGAGTTGGCCATTAGCATGGGTGTGTAATTACACCTCACCATGTCGAGTAGCTGATTGGTCAGTCGCTGATCTTCACGGTTCACGGAAATTTGGCCTAGTATAATATTTTCAAAATACACTTTTTTATAAGAATCAGGCAGTTGCAAAGCCTCTATTAATTGACAATTGCCTTTACGCATTTGTTCAATCCGGGCAAATAGTGCTGCCGTTTGCTCCGGGCTGGCGGTGAGGTGGCTGGCATCGGCCACCATGCCAGTGGCTGGACCCATGTTTGGCATGGTGTCACTTGCAAATTGCGCTGTGTGTGCAACTGGGTCAATGTCGTTGTATTTCCAGAACTGGTACCCAATCATGCTGCTAATAATGAGTATGGTGCTGGCCGCTACCGCATAGGCTGGTTTTTTAGGTACGTGAAACTCACGTTTGGTCTGCGCTGCAATCAAGGCCTTCGCCGCGTTTTTTGCATGCGATAAGCTAGCCGGGTTTTGGTGATGCAGCTTTTCTTGTGCGGCAGCAATCGCCATAAAATACAGTTGGTTTGCCAATAGCTCAGGCATGGCTGCACCTGCCTTGGCAGCTTCTAGCGTAAGGTAATGTACCAGTGGTGAGTCGCCTTGAGATGGTTTGAAGTCAACACGGGGCTGCATTTTGGGCGCATCCAGCCAGTCATCAAGCAGATCGAATAAATGCAGTAGACGGCTGTGTGGTGTGCTGCCCGATTTTTTAAGCATGGCGATTAACCATTCGGAATTGAGTATATCCATGCTGTTCCTTTCACCTAAAAAGGTTTGACGACCACTAGAATCACGATTGCAAATAATACTAACACGGGGAATTCATTAAACCAGCGATACCACATATGGCTATGCTGATTTTTGCCAGCGGCAAAGTCTCGCATCAGCTTGCCGCAGTATAGATGATAAGCCACTAAGCCTATTACCAGCGCCAGTTTGGCATGTAGCCAGCCGCCCGTGATGCCATAGCCCAACCACAGCCATAGCCCTAATGCCAATGCAAGCACTGCAAGCGGCAACATGAATCGGTATAGCTTCTGTTCCATCAGCGCCAATCGTGCTTTTGTATTGGCATCATCTACCATGGCATGATTCACAAATAGGCGTGGCAAATAAAACAGGCCGGCGAACCAACTGATCACAAAAATAATATGGAGTGCTTTAATCCACAGCATTAGTGCAGTTCTTTATCTAGTAGCTGACGCAATTCTGCAAAGTTTAGCTCGCCAATAATCCGTTGCACGCGATTTCCCTGCTTATCGTAAAGAAACGTGGTGGGGGTTAGGTTAACACCGCCAAACGCATGCACCATTTCGCTCAGTCCATCGTGCATCACTGGGAAAGGTAGCGATTTTTGTTGCGTATAGTTAAGTACTTGCGCGGGCGGGTCGTATGGCATTGCCACTGCAATCACTTCAAACCCTTTTTGTTTGTATTCATTGTATGTATTGATCAAATCTGGCATTTCTTTGATGCAGCCTGGGCAATCGGTGGCCCAAAAATTAACCAGTACCACTTTGCCTTTTAATGCGGCCATGGGTATCTTTTCACCACGAATGGTCGTGAAAGTGACATCCGGAGATTGTGCTGTTTGCGATAAGCTGAATATCAATGCACCTAATAACGCAGCCAGCGCAAGTGGGATAAGAATTTTTTTAAAATGTGTCATCATAAAATTGTAACGTTTTTTGCTGAAATGGTGTCAATAACCACAGGCGGTTAGTAGTTTTTGTGCAGTCTACAGCATGCTATAATTGGTTTTTGTTTGTAATGAACTATCAATGAACGCACCGACACCTGCTGCTTTTCTTCAATCTGACGCATTGCCTGTCACGCGCTTGCGCGAGATCCCCTATAACTACACCTCATTCTCAGACCGCGAAATTGTCATTCGGTTTCTTGGCGAGGAAATTTGGGAAATCCTGAATACATTACGCGAGCAGCGTAAGACTGGACGTAGTGCGCGCATGTTGTTTGAAGTGCTGGGTGATTTGTGGGTAGTGAGTCGCAACCCCTATCTACAAGATGACTTGCTAGATAATCCTAAGCGTCGTAAAGCCTTGATTGATGCGCTATATCACCGTATTGCTGCCATTGATGAGCGTAGCGCGGGCAATGCTAACGTACAAAAGCTGGTGGCAGCTGCCAAACAAGCAGTACAAAAATTTAGCGATGACTTCCGTCAAACGTACGATTTGCGTAAGAAAGCGTTAAGTAAGCTAAGCAAATATACCCGCAAGGACAATATCCAATTTGATGGACTGGCGCGTGTCTCACACGTGACCGATGCGACTGACTGGCGTGTGGAATATCCGTTTGTCGTATTGAATCCGGATACCGAAGCGGAAATTGCCTATTTGGTCAGGGCTTGTATCGAGCTCGGGCTAACCGTGATTCCACGCGGCGGTGGCACTGGCTATACCGGTGGCGCAATTCCGCTCACACCACTGTCAGCGGTAATTAATACAGAAAAATTAGACCAGCATACTGGCGTGCAAATGCGCACCTTGCCTGGCGTTGCGCGTCAGGTGGCGACCATTGAGTGTGGCGCCGGTGTGGTGACACGTCGCGCCATGGAAGCGGCGACGGATGCTGGACTTGAGTTTGCATGTGACCCGACTTCTGCAGATGCTTGTTGTATTGGCGGTAACGTGGCCATGAACGCTGGTGGTAAAAAAGCGGTGTTGTGGGGTACTGCGTTGGATAACCTAGCCTCATGGCGCATGGTGACGCCCGATGCTACATGGATGGAAGTTGAGCGCTTAGACCATAATTTGGGCAAGATTCATGATATTGAAATGGCGCGCTTTAAAATTAGCCGTTACGACATCGACATGAAAACTTTGTTGTCTGAGCCGGAAATCATTGCGATTCCTGGGCCAAGCTTCCGTAAAGTAGGCTTGGGTAAAGATGTGACGGATAAATTCCTGTCAGGTTTGCCAGGCATTCAGAAAGAGGGCTGTGATGGTTTAATCACTAGCGCGACTTTCATTTTGCACCGCATGCCTAAACATGTGCGTACGATTGCCTTGGAGTTCTTTGGCAATGTATCCCATGCAGTGCCTGCGATTGTTGAGATCAAAGATTATTTAGACGCGACTGCCAAGCAAGAGCCTGCTGTCATCATGGCTGGCTTGGAGCATATGGATGAGCGTTACATTAAAGCCGTAGGTTACGCTACTAAAGCAGCGCGTCAACAACGCCCAAAAATGGTGTTGTTATGCGATATTGCATCGGACGACGAAAACGCAGTGGGGGAAGTTGCTTCTGCTGTAGTGCGGATGTGCAACGCACGTAATGGTGAGGGCTTTATTGCCGTTTCTTCTGAAGCGCGCAAAAAATTCTGGTTAGACCGCTCACGTACAGCTGCGATTGCTAAGCATACTAACGCATTCAAAATCAATGAAGACGTGGTGATTCCATTGCCAAAACTGGGTGAATACTCAGATGGTATTGAGCGTATCAACATTGAATTGTCAATTCAAAACAAGCTCAAACTGGTGGATGCACTAGAGACGTTCCTGCAAGGGGATTTGCCCATTCAGCCAGACGAAGAGGGCAATGCGGATGCTGAGAGCGTACAGTCTAAACAAGTGATTGCTTTGCAGTTGTTGCGTGATTTGCGTGCCAAATGGCGTTTAATTTTAAATACGCTGGATGAGCCAGTCTCTACATTGGGCGAGTTGGGCAAAGGCCACGCGCAATACGAAAATGTGTTCCGCGCGGTACAGTCTTACGATTTGCGTATTTCTTGGAAGCGCGAATTAAAGCGCCCCATGGCCGATATTTTTGCTGGGCGTGAGTATCAAAAGATATTGAATGAATTGGACGTCATTCATAAAAAAGTGCTGAAAAGCCGCGTGTTCATTGCGTTGCATATGCACGCGGGTGATGGCAATGTGCATACCAATATTCCGGTCAATTCAGACGATTACGGCATGATGCAAGACGCACATGCTGCGGTTGCGCGCGTGATGGCATTGGCTAGACACTTGAATGGTGTGATCTCTGGTGAGCACGGTATCGGCATTACCAAAATGGAGTTCTTGGACCAATCCACTATTGATACTTTTACTACCTATAAAAATAAAGTGGACCCCAATGGTCACTTTAATAAAGGTAAATTGCTGGCTGGCTCTGGTTTAGACAATGCCTATACGCCAAGCTTTGGTTTGCTGGAACAAGAATCTATCATCATGGAGCAATCTGCCATTGGTGAGATTGCCGATGATATTTCTGACTGCTTGCGTTGTGGTAAGTGTAAGCCTGTGTGTTCTACGCATGTGCCACGCGCTAATTTATTGTATTCACCGCGCAATAAAATTTTAGGCACTTCATTGCTGATCGAGGCGTTTTTGTACGAAGAGCAAACGCGTCGCGGTATCTCACTCAAACATTTTGATGAGTTTAACGATGTAGCGGATCACTGCACGGTGTGTCATCGTTGCGAAAAGCCGTGCCCAGTTGATATTGATTTTGGTGATGTGTCGATCAAAATGCGTAACTTTTTGCGCGAGCAAGGCAAGAAGAAATTCAACCCTGGTACGGCGGCAGGCATGCTGTTCTTAAACGCAAAAGACCCGGCCACCATTAAGTTCTTGCGTACCACTATGATTGGTTGGGGCTATAAAGTGCAAAATATTGCGCATAGTCTCGCTAAGCGATTCGGCTTGCTAAAAGACAAAAAAGCACCGCCAGCGACAGTCGGTAAAGCGGATATCAAAACACAGGTGATTCATTTTATTAATCGCCCAATGCCAAGAAAAATGCAGTCTAAGACTTCACGCGCGATGCTGGGTGTAGAAGATGATCACATGATCCCGGTGATTCGTAACCCGCAAAAAGTAACGGAAGATTCAGAAGCTGTATTCTATTTTCCTGGTTGCGGTTCTGAGCGTTTGTTCTCTAATGTGGGTTTAGCTACGCAAGCCATGTTGTATGAAGTCGGCGCCATTACGGTACTGCCGCCTGGCTATTTGTGCTGCGGTTATCCACAAACCTCAGCGGGTAACCACGATAAAGGGCAAGAAATCACGGCAGACAATCGCGTGTTGTTCCATCGTGTGGCTAACACCTTGAACTATCTGGATATCAAGACAGTGATTGTGTCTTGCGGTACTTGTATGGACCAATTGCAGAAGTATGAGTTTGAGAAGATATTCCCGGGTTGCCGTTTGTTAGATATTCACGAGTACCTGATGGAGAAAGACCAGAAATTATCTGGCGTTACGGGTACGCGTTATATGTACCATGACCCATGTCATAGCCCAATGAAAACCTATAAACCGCTGGAAGTGACGAATAAACTGATGGGTCAGGATGTTGCGTTGAACGACCGCTGCTGTGGTGAGAGCGGCACGTTTGCAGCTGCACGCCCGGATATTGCCACGCAGGTCAAATTCCGCAAGCAAGAAGAACTGGCTAAAGGCATGGAGAAAATGGGTCTGACTGTGGGCGCGCCTGAGCAGCCTGTGAAGATCCTGACCTCATGCCCAAGCTGCTTGCAAGGGCTGGCCCGCTACGGTGATGACACTGGTATTGAAGCAGACTATATTGTGGTGGAAATGGCGAAGCATATTCTTGGCGAGAACTGGATGCAAGACTATGTAGAAAAAGCCAATAATGGTGGTATAGAGAAAGTGCTGCTGTAGATAGCTTAGCCGTACGCGTCAAATGACGGTGCGGCATCCTTGGGTGATGCTATTTCATGGCTTTGTATATGGCGTAACAGGCAAGGCCCAGCATGGTGAATGCGATAACCGCAATCACAATCAAGCTCATTAGACCGTAGTCTGTGGATAGTAGGTCACTGATTATTTTCATGATGGTCTCCTTCGGGTGCGTTCAGTGCATACTTTGACATGCTGCCTTTTGTTTGGCTTTGATGTAGCGCAAGAAATGCGAACTTTGCAACAATCGTTAACCTAATCAGTGATTAAGATAGCCTATGCCTCAATTAATACTTGGTGTTGTGTTGTGTGGATTTAGTCAATTGTTGTTTGCAGCAACGCAAGATGGTCGATGGCATTTAGGGATTGGTGACCCAACGATCTGGGGATGGTTAACCGTTATTGTGTACCTAGCGGCAGTAGCGCGCTGCTTTATAAAAGCCAAACGTAGTCGAGATGACGGCATGCCTTATCAATTTTGGTTATGGTTAGGTGTACTGCTGTTATTGCTTAGTATTAATAAGCAGTTAGATTTGCAAACCTGGCTGAGTCAAACCATACGTGATTTGTCAGTCGCACATGGTTGGTACGAACAACGCAGACTGTTGCAAATGGCATTTGTGGTGACGGTTGGAGCTGCAATGGTGATATTGCTACTCACATTGCGTATCTACTTATGGAATCTGTGGCGTAATTACAAGCTAGTGTGGTCTGGGCTTATTTTGCTGTGCGCGTTTATTTTAATCCGCGCAGCCTCATTCCATCATGTCGATATCCTGATTCGCCAGTCACTATTTGGGCTAGAGCTCAATGTCTTACTTGAAAATCTCGCACTCGTGATGATCATCATCGGCACATTTATACACCGTAAGCCATCTTCATTTCCGCCTACGGTGCCCAATGAAAAAACGCTCACCAATACCGGCTATTACGAAGCTACGGAAGAGGGTGCGGATGTGTATTGTCCGCGTTGTGCAACCAAAGCCGTCTCCAAAGCCGCACACGGGCGTGCATTTAAGTGCAAATATTGTGCACATAAATATCTGGTGTATGTTCCCCACTAACCATTGAAGTCATGTATGAATATCTACCCAATCCTTAAACCTTTATTGTTTCAGTTAGATGCCGAAGTTGCACATGATGTCACCTTGGCCAGCTTAAAATGGGCCGAGCGTTTGCACTTGCTAGGTGCTAATACAAACCAACATCACACAACGCCGCGTCAGGTCATGGGCCTTACGTTTCCCAACGCAGTGGGGTTGGCGGCAGGCTTGGATAAAAATGCAGCCGTCATTGATGGCATGGCCACCTTGGGCTTTGGTTTTATCGAAGTGGGCACCGTGACGCCACGGCCACAGCCAGGCAACCCTAGGCCACGATTATTTCGCGTGAAACAAGCACAAGGCATTATCAACCGTTTTGGGTTTAATAATCTGGGTGTCGATCATTTGGTTGAGAATGTAAAGTCTGCCAAATACAAAGGCGTACTTGGTATCAATATAGGCAAAAACTTTGATACGCCGAACGAACGCGCTGTAGATGATTATCTGCATTGCATGCGTAAGGTATATGCGCATGCAAGCTATATCACAGTCAATATTTCATCGCCCAACACTAAGAACTTACGCGCGCTGCAAGAGAAAGAAGCATTGTCCGCTTTACTGGCAAGTTTGAAATTTGAACAAACCAAACTGACGGAACAGCATAGCCAATACGTGCCTGTGGCTTTGAAAATTGCGCCGGATCTAACGCCTACCCAAGTCGCGGAAATTGCAGACCTATTGATGCAGCACCAAATCGACGGGGTGATTGCCACCAATACCACCTTGTCACGCGATGCAGTACAAAGCATGCCACATGCTGAGGAGACGGGCGGATTGTCTGGCGCACCGGTGAAACACGCTTCCACCGCTGTCATACAGCAGTTATCACAACGTCTGCAAGGCGCATTACCTATTATTGGCGTGGGGGGCATTATGTCTGGTGCTGACGCAGTGGAAAAAATTGCGGCCGGCGCAAGTCTGGTACAGCTTTATAGTGGGCTTATCTACCAAGGGCCAAAGCTGGTAAACGATGTTTGTAAATCATTAGGTTGATGCAGTTACCTATTCTCTATTCTTATCGAAGATGCCCTTATGCCATGCGCGCGCGCATGGCGCTACATGTGTCCAATATTCAGGTCGAGATCCGCGAAATATCGCTACGTGATAAACCCACACATATGCTGCAAATGTCCCCAAAAGGTACTGTGCCTGTGTTGGTGTTGGAAAATGGATTGGTACTTGAACAGAGTCTGGACATTATGATGTGGGCATTGCAGCAACATGATCCGGAAGGCTGGCTGCACGCCAATCATGAGCAAACGATGCAGTGGATTACAAGCAACGATGGTGATTTTAAGCAAGCCTTAGATCACTATAAATATCCGGAGCGGTTTCTTGAACAGCCACAGGCTGTGTATCGCGCGCAATGCGAGATATTTCTGCAAACACTAGAATCTGCATTACAAGCGCAGCCTTATTTAATGGGGCAGCAGGTCAGTATCGCTGATATCGCTATCTTTCCGTTTATCCGTCAGTTTGCTGCAGTGGATGCAGCTTGGTTCTCGCAGTCGCCATACGTGGCTGTGGCACAGTGGTTAAGCGCGTGGGTAGAAAGTACATTGTTTGTAAGCATTATGCAGAAACACCCCGTTTATCAGTCTTAAACTATGTGTTTTAAGCTAAGTGACATGCATTAAAAAAGGCGCATATGCGCCTTTTTTAATTTGAAACTCATCACACAAACTGCGCTGTTTACACAGGTGCGGCGGCGGTTTCTTCTTCATTGAACACCAGTTTGATTTGGTCTTCGCTGTCGATATCCACATGCACTGAACCACCGTTTGCCAATTTACCAAACAGTAACTCATCTGCCAAGGCCTTACGGATGGTGTCTTGAATGAGTCTAGCCATCGGGCGTGCACCCATGAGCGGATCAAAACCCTTTTTGCCAAGGTAGGTTTTGAGTGCATCACTGAACGTTACGTCCACTTTTTTCTCATGCAGCTGATCTTCTAATTGCATCAAGAACTTATCGACCACACGAATGATAATCTCGTGTGACAGAGCGCCAAATGACACAGTAGCATCCAAACGGTTGCGGAACTCAGGGCTAAAGAAGCGCTTGAGGTCTGCAGCTTCATCCGTCACATCTTTTGCATTGGTAAAGCCAATGCTGGCTTTAGACATGTTTTCCGCACCTGCATTGGTGGTCATGATAATGGTCACATTACGGAAGTCTGCTTTGCGGCCATTGTTATCCGTGAGCGTACCATGGTCCATCACTTGCAACAGAATGTTGAAGATATCCGGGTGTGCTTTTTCAATTTCGTCGAGCAACAGTACGCAGTAAGGTTGTTTGGTGATGGCTTCTGTCAATAAACCACCTTGGTCAAACCCTACATAGCCTGGAGGCGCGCCAATTAAGCGGCTCACTGCATGACGTTCCATGTATTCACTCATGTCGAAGCGAATGAGTTCAATGCCCATGATATAAGCCAACTGCTTGGCGACTTCAGTTTTACCCACGCCAGTAGGGCCGCTGAATAAGAAACTACCAATCGGCTTGTTGTTTTGACCTAGTCCGCTACGCGCCATTTTGACGGCAGAGGCCAAGGTATCAATCGCTTTGTCTTGACCAAATACGACTGCTTTCAAATCGCGTTCCAATGTTTTGAGCGCATTGCGATCATCGCTGGAAATATTTTTTGGCGGAATACGTGCAATCTTGGCAATGATGTCTTCAATCTCTTTATTGCCAATGACTTTTTTCTGTTTGTTTTTGGGCAAGATGCGTTGCGCAGCACCCGCCTCATCAATCACGTCAATCGCTTTATCTGGCAAATGACGGTCGTTGATGTATTTGGCAGACAGTTCAGCCGCTACAGTCAAAGCACTCGCGCTATATTTAACACTATGGTGCTCTTCAAATTTAGATTTCAGACCTTTTAAAATCTCAATGGTCTCAGCCACACTCGGTTCCACCACATCGATTTTTTGGAAGCGGCGTGACAGTGCGTGATCTTTCTCAAAAATACCGCGGTATTCTTGATATGTCGTTGCGCCAATGCATTTAAGTGTGCCATTGGATAGTGCTGGTTTGAGCAAGTTGCTGGCGTCTAGAGTACCGCCGCTTGCTGCACCTGCACCTATCAAGGTATGAATCTCATCTATAAACAAAATAGCGTCTGGTTTTTCGGCCAATTGCTTCATCACCGCTTTTAAGCGTTGCTCAAAATCACCACGGTATTTTGTACCTGCCAATAGTGCACCCATGTCTAAAGAGTAGACCGTGGCATTGGCTAAGACATCTGGGATGTCTTGTTCTACAATACGGCTAGCCAACCCTTCAGCAATCGCTGTTTTGCCCACACCAGCTTCACCCACCAATAGTGGATTATTTTTACGGCGACGGCAAAGCGTCTGAATCACACGCTCCAGCTCTTGACCACGGCCGATTAAAGGATCAATTTTGCCTGCGGCCACTTGTACGTTTAAATTGAGTGTGAAGTTTTCCAGTGCGCCTGCTGGGGTCGGTTCTGCCTCACTTTCAACATCGCTGCTGTCAGCTTTTTCTTCACCCTCAGGTAATTTTGCCACGCCATGTGAGATGAAATTCACCACATCTAAACGGGTGATGCCTTGCTGGTGCAAGAAGAACACAGCATGAGAATCTTTTTCACCGTAAATAGCCACCAATACATTGGCGCCAGTTACTTCTTTTTTGCCAGAGGATTGCACGTGCAACATGGCACGTTGAATCACACGTTGGAAACCTAGCGTAGGTTGTGTATCCACTTCACCCTCACCATTCACGGTAGGGGTGTGCTCCTCAATATATTGGTTGAGTTCGGAGCGTAACACATCAAATTTTGCACCACAGGCACGTAATACTTCAGCCGCGGTAGGATTATCTATCATGGCCAGTAAGAGATGCTCTACCGTAATGAGCTCATGGCGCTTTTGACGCGCATCCATGAACGCCATATGTAGGCTGACTTCTAACTCTTGAGCTATCATCTTATTACCTTAACTTTCACTTTACTTTGTCTATAAACAACTGCCACCATCAACACATACCATCTTAGCATCGGCAATTGATTGCAATTTAAATTTTAAGCCTGCTTTTCTCTACTTGTTCAACAATACAAGGTTAGGCAGGTTCAATGACGCATTGCAGTGGGTGCTGAGACTCTCTTGCATGCGTCAACACCTGATTCATTTTTGTTTCTGCAATGTCTAGCGGGTATACACCGCATACGCCCATGCCTTCTGTATGTACTTTGAGCATAATTTGTGTCGCTTGTTCACGGCTTTTATTAAAAAACCGTTCAATCGTTTCTACAACAAACTCCATAGGAGTGTAATCGTCATTTAGTAGCAATACTTTAAACATTTCAGGCAGTTTAGGTTTTACTGCGTTTGGCTTAATTGCGGTATCGCCGTCTGAATGTGGTTGTGCCATTTACTTTACTACTTAAGATTACTTGTTAACTCTTATTTTGAGCCGAATGCTAAAAAATTCAAGCCCAATTTGAATAGGGTTAAGCGATTATGGAAAGATTTTGACGATTTTGACGATTCTGTCTTGTGTTTGCACAATTTCTAGCGTGTGTTCGCCCATTCTAAAGCTGGTATTCGGCTCTGGAATATCCTCAAAATACTCGATGACTAGGCCGTTGAGTGTGCGGGGTCCTTCGGTTGGCAGCGATAAATGTAGCTTTTTGTTTAAGTCGCGCAGAGAGCTACTGCCATCCACCAACCAACCGCCATCTTCGTCTTGGCGATAGCTGCCGATTCTGCTGGGGGATTGGGTCGTGAAGTCGCCAATCACTTCTTCCAAAATGTCTTCAAGCGTCACTAAGCCTTTAAACTCGCCGTACTCGTCAACAATAAGCGCAATGCGTTCTTGGTTTTCCTGGAATTGCTGAATTTGCGTATACAGAGGCGTTCCTGCCGGAATGAAGTAAGGCTCGCTGATAATCTCACGTAAAGCTTCTTTATCAAGTGGGTCGTCATGTTGGTAACCGCGGATTTGGTTCATCACTTTTCTGATGTGTAGAATACCAATCATCTCTTCGTTATCGCCTTCGCGTACGGGCAAGCGAGTGTGGTGGCTGGTAGAGATGCGTTGCAAAATATCTTCAATGGGCTGATCAAAGTCAATAATTTCAACCATGGTATGTGCCGTCATCACATCATCCACCGTGATTTTCTCTAAATCGAACAAATTCAGCAAAATGGTGCGGTGCTTTTTAGGCATAAAATGCCCGGCATCGGTGACGATGCTGCGCAGCTCATCCATGGTGAGAGATTGCGCGGACTCGCT
Source organism: Methylophilaceae bacterium 11 (assembly GCA_000525025.1). GTDB lineage: Bacteria > Pseudomonadota > Gammaproteobacteria > Burkholderiales > Methylophilaceae > Methylophilus. The sequence continues at coordinate 553,781 of JCKJ01000001.1, forward strand.
GAAATTGACATTGACTCTAAATAGCTTCAGCAGTCCTTCCACAAACAGATTCACAAACCACACAGCAGGGTAGAGTAGTTTGAGTAGGGGATAGAGCACATAGCTACACATGATGCCCAATTTTTCGGGGTAAGCGGCAGCAATCACCTTAGGAGAAATTTCACTGAACACTAAAATGGCAAATGTCACTGACAATGTGCCGATCATCAGTACCCACTCACCCTCGCCAAACAACTCAACAATAATCACTGTAACTAACGTAGCAGAAGCGGCGTTGGCAAAGTTATTACAAAGCAAAATCACGCCGAGTAATTTATCGGTCTTAGCAAGCAGTGCGCTGGCCAATTTAGCGCCGCGATTACCCTCTTTGACCAGATGCCTTAACCGGTAACGGTTGAGCGACATCAAACTGGTTTCGGCGATTGAGAAAAAACCTGAAATAAGCAGTAGCAAGGCCAGTGCGGCTAATTGCCAAGAGATAGGAATATTATCCAATGGGGGGTGACTGGGTGACTAAGAAGGCTTAGAGTCTAACTGAATCAAGCCTTCTCAATCAAGTGTTTAGTGTGATTGGCGGGGGTTGAAAGTTTAAGGCGCGACTTCTGCAGAAGCGTCCGTTGGTTTTTTCTCAACATCACCAATCAAGTTGGCGCGATTCACACCCAGCCACATGGCAATCGGGCAAGCCACGAGTACAGAAGAGTAAATACCAAACAAAATGCCGATGGTCAGCGCTAACGCAAAGTTATGAAGTACCTCGCCGCCAAATAGCAACATAGAGCCGACCATGGTTTGCGTCATCAAGTGTGTAATCACAGTACGAGACATCGTGCGCGTAATCGCATTATCAATCACTTGTACTGCGTTGGCTTTACGCATTTTACGGAAGTTCTCACGTACTCGGTCAAATACCACAACAGACTCATTCACCGAGTACCCCAGCACTGCCAAAATAGCGGCCAGTACAGTGAGGTTGAACTCCCACTGGAAGAACGCAAAGAAGCCCAAAATGATCACCACATCGTGCATATTGGCAATAATGGCGGCCACGGCAAAACGCCATTCAAAGCGGATTGCTAAATAAGCCATAATCCCCAAACAGACCAAAAGAAGCGCCAGTCCGCCGTTTTCATACAGTTCTTCACCTACTTGTGAACCTACGCTTTCCACACGGCGTACATCAGCTTGTGGATCAGCGGCTTTCAGTGCGGAGCTTACTTTTTCTGACAGTTGTGCAATCGACATGCCTTTTTTGATCGGTAGGCGAATCAACACATCATGGCTGGTACCAAAATTTTGTACGGTGGCATCTTTAAGTCCGATGCTATCTACTGCCTGACGAATGTTATCGATATTGGCTGATTGCGGATAGTTGACTTCCATGACGGTACCGCCAGTAAAGTCCACGCCGTAATTGAGGCCGCGTGTGGCAAGAAAAAACACGGCTAAGATAAATGTCACGAGTGAAATAGTAGTAGTTAAACGACCATAGCTCATAAACGGGATGTCGTTTTTAATTCTAAATAATTCCATAGTCTTTACTCTTTAATTAATGGCGCTAAACGTCAGCGCCCATCGTTGTTAGGTCGCTGCTTATGCTTTATAAATTTGCCCGATGGCTAATTTTTCAATTTTTCTACGGTAGCCATAAACGAGGTTGACGATAGCGCGTGAGACCAAGACTGCACTGAACATCGAAGTCAAAATGCCTAGTACGTGCACCACCGCAAAGCCTTTAATTGGCCCGGTACCAAACATAAATAAGGCCAGACCTGCAATCAGCGTAGTGACGTTGGAGTCCACAATGGTATGCCAAGCGTTTTTATAACCTTCACTAATACTCGCTTGTGGCGTATTGCCATTGCGTAGTTCTTCACGGATACGCTCGTTAATCAATACGTTAGCGTCAATCGCCATCCCTAATGCTAATGCAATCGCTGCCAAACCTGGTAAGGTAAGGGTAGCTTGTAGCATAGATAAAATAGCAACCAACAGTAATAAATTAACACCCAGTGCTAATACGGACACACCACCAAATGCCATGTAGTAGATGACCATCATGACTGCAATGGCAGCAAAGCCCCATAGGGTTGAGTGCACACCACGTTTGATGTTTTCCTCACCCATGCTTGGCCCAACTGTTCTTTCTTCTATAATTTCCATCGGGGCAGCGAGTGCGCCAGCGCGTAATAGTAGTGAGATGTCTGTGGCTTCTTGTGCGTTGGCCATGCCAGAGATTTGTACACGACCACCGCCAATTTCTTCATTAATCACGGGCGCGGTAATCACTTCGGTATTGCCTTTTTCAATCAGCAAGATAGCCATCCGTTTGCCAACGTTGTCTCGGGTGACATTTTTAAAGATGCCGGCACCACGTCCATCCAAGGTCACATTTACTACGGAGCTGCCGTTTTGACCATCCACACCAGGGCCGGCATCGGTAATGCGGTCGCCAGTCAACACCACGCTTTTCTTCACTAAGATTGGACGGCCGGAGCGGTCTTTATACAACTCATCACCAAATGGGACTTGGCCATTGCTGGCTTTTTCCATGGTGGCAAAGTCGGTTTTCTCTTCATCGACTAAGCGAATTTCCAATGTAGCGGTACGGCCTAAAATCTCTTTTGCTTTGGCGGTATCTTGCACGCCAGGTAATTGCACCACAATGCGATCAAAGCCTTGTTGTTGCACAATGGGCTCGGCCACGCCAAGCTCATTAATACGGTTATGCAGGGTTTGTAAGTTTTGTTTGAGTGCAAATTCTTGTGTGCGCTTTTGTGAGGCTAAGCCCATGTTGGCGGTCAGTGATAAATCTTTGCCAGAGCCAGTGACTGCATAGGTGAGGTCTGGATAGTCTTTGCTTAAGATACGAAGCGCTTTGTTAGCTTCTGCCGCGTTGTCAAACTTCACAACAACTAGCTGGCCTTCACGTGAAATACCAAAGTAGTTGATTTTTTCTTTACGTAACGCAGTACGGAAGTCACCCACGCTGCTTTCTGCCGCTTTATCCAAAGCCGCTTTCATGTCCACTTGTAATAAAAAGTGCACGCCGCCACGTAAATCCAAGCCCAAATACATAGGTTTGGCACCAATGGCTAACAACCAGTTTGGGGTTTGTGACAGCAAGTTAAGTGCAATGGTGTAATCTTTACCTAAGCTTGCATTCAGCTTGTCTTTGGCTTTGATTTGGTCTTCCGGATTGGCCAGCCTTACCTTGACACCAGTGGCATCCAAATAGATACCATTGAATGGAATGCTGGCGAGCTGTAAGGTATTTTCCACTTTTTGCAGTAGTGCATTGTCTGATTTAAGGGTGGACTTAGCTGGGCTGACTTGTACAGCTGGGGATTCCCCAAAGAAGTTGGGAATGGTGTAGAGCAAGCCAATCAAGATGACGATTGCAATTAAAATATACTTCCATAACGGGTAACGGTTCATAGCTTGGCTCGCTCAGGCGTTGAATGATTAAAACAACAGATTAAATGGCTTTAATAGTGCCGGGTGGCAGTAAAGTTTGCACGGTGTGTTTTTGCACATTCACCACAGTGTCTGCTGCAATTTCGATGCTCACGAAGCTGTCGCTCACTTTGGTTACCTTGCCAATAATACCACCTGAAGTTGCGACTTCGTCGCCAGCTTTCAGTGCGTCTATCATGGCTTTTTGCTGCTTGGCTTGCTTCAGTTGCGGACGAATCAGCATAAAGTAGAACAGAATAAAAATAATGACCATCGGCAAAATGCCACTTAATAAATCCCCACCTGGTACGGATGGCGCTGCAAATGCATTACTGATAAACATAGACAAGCTTCCTAAAAAAATGAAACAAATGAACACGCGATTCTAACATAGACTATTTTAGATAATCTGATTAGCCATTTAGTTGGGCACGTTTACGTGCAAATTCAAGTTTAAATGCTTCAAAAGTAGCATTTTCAATGGCGCTACGCATAGACTGCATGAGCACTTGGTAATAATGCAGATTGTGGATGGTGTTCAAGCGCGCACCTAAAATCTCGCCCACTTTATGCAAATGGTGCAAATAAGCACGTGTAAAATGTTGGCAGGTGTAACAAGCGCAGTCCGCATCCAGTGGTGCAGTATCTTGTTTATAAAACGCATTTTTAATTTTGACATCGCCATATTGTGTGAACAGCCAGCCATTGCGCGCATTGCGCGTTGGCATGACACAATCGAACATATCCACGCCTTGGCTCACGGCCGCGACCAAATCCTCTGGTGTGCCTACGCCCATTAAGTAGCGCGGCTTATGTGCAGGCATTTGCGGCGCCGTGTGTGCCAAAATGCGCAGCATGTCTTCCTTAGGCTCGCCTACCGATAAGCCACCAATCGCAAATCCATCAAAGTCGATGTCCACCAGCCCATTTAGAGAGATGTCGCGCAAGTCTTCATACATGCCGCCTTGGATGATGCCAAACAGGGCGTTGGGGTTGCCTTGATGTGCTTGCTTACTCCGTTTGGCCCAGCGCAAACTCAACTGCATAGAGTCATTCGCTTCTTGATGTGTGGCAGGGTAGGGTGTGCATTCGTCAAAAATCATGACGATGTCGCTGTTTAATACCTTTTGAATGCGCATGGATTCTTCAGGGGTTAAAAAGCAGCTATCACCATTGATGGGCGATCTGAATTTCACGCCTTCTTCAGAAATTTTTCTTAAATCACCCAAGCTCCAGACTTGAAAGCCGCCTGAATCGGTGAGGATAGGTTTATCCCAGCCCATGAATGTATGTAGGCCGCCATGTGCGGCAACTACCTCTAAGCCTGGGCGTAACCAAAGGTGAAAAGTATTGCCCAGCACAATGTGTGCATCTATCTCGTTGAGTTCTTGTGGCGACATGGCTTTTACGGTGCCATAAGTGCCTACAGGCATAAAGGCGGGCGTTTGTACGTCGCCATGGGCAAGATGCACAGTACCGCGGCGTGCGCGGCCATCTTGCTGGTGTAAAGTAAATTGCATGTGGTGAAGGTCGTTCAAAGTAGACTAAGTAATCCTTGTGATTTTAACATAGTCGCACTTGGCTCACTTTGAATCTTTCAACTTGGAATCTTTAGCTTGTGCCGAAGCCTTAGGCTTTGATACGTAAAATGATGTGGATGCGCCAGACTTGATTTATACTTAGCCCATCACGTTAATCTACGATTGTGTAAAACATGGCAGAACCAAGACAGCGTCTATCCAGAAGAAATGCAGATAACCCAAGCTTGCGCGAGCGCGGCATCTATTTATTGCCCAATTTATTTACCTCTGCGGCTTTGTTTGCTGGATTCTATGCGATTGTACAAGCCATGAACGGGCACTTTGAGCAATCGGCCGTTGCGATTTTTATTGCCATGGTGATGGATGGTTTAGATGGACGTGTTGCGCGTATGACCAATACGCAAAGTGCATTTGGTGCAGAATATGACAGCTTGTCGGATATGGTGTCGTTTGGTGTAGCGCCGGCGTTGATTATGTACGTATGGGCACTCAAACCCATGAATAAATTAGGATGGATTGCCGCCTTTATCTATTGTGCTTGCGCAGCTTTAAGGTTGGCACGATTCAACACTAAATTAGATGACCCGCATCAAGATAAGCGTTTTTTCCAAGGCTTACCTAGCCCGGCTGCCGCTGCCTTGTTGGCGGGATTCGTTTGGGTTTCTTATGAATACAATGTGGATGGCCGCGAGATATTTTTTGGTGCCTTACAAATGAAATGGATCGCTTGGGGAATTACGGTGTTTGCAGCAGGTTCAATGGTGTCGGATTTACGCTTTTACAGTGGTAAAGACATTAATTTAAAAGCCAGTATTCCATTTGTAGCCGTGCTGGCCATCATGCTGGCATTTGTGCTAATTTCTTACAGCCCACCAGAAGTGCTGTTTACCGTAGTATTTGTCTACTCGCTCTCAGGCTACTATTTGTGGCTTAAACAGAAGGTGAAAAAAGAAATTTAGCGCACGCAGCGATGGCTGCAGTGGTCTTGTCGGCCACGCGGATTTCATGATTTTTATGATTGAAGTTCTGCGCAAAGTCAGTTATAGTTAATCCATGTTCAATCCAAGCACAGATCAAACAGTGATTTCTCAGGCAGCCGCCATGGCCGCTTGTACTGTTTCGCCTGCTGCAACTGAATTTCATTTAGCACACCTGTCAGTTACTCTGCTGCGCCGTATAAACGCGCTACATCCAGCTTTGCTGCTGCGCGCAAGCGCACACTAAAACCAACCCAAAATCTCTAAGTATTTCCATGTCCGCGCCGATAAAACGCGTGACTTAAACTCGAAGTTTTTTTGCATTGCGAGTAAAATCGCTGCAACTGATTAGGAATCCTGTATGAAAGACCAAAACCAAATTATTATTTTTGATACTACCTTACGTGATGGTGAACAAAGCCCAGGCGCTGCCATGACCAAAGAGGAGAAAATCCGTATTGCGCGCCAATTGGAAAAGTTGGGCGTTGATGTGATTGAGGCCGGCTTTGCGGCAGCAAGTCCTGGTGATTTTGATGCTATCCATACCATTGCTGGCTTAATTACCAAATCCAAAGTGTGCTCATTAGCACGTGCGAGTGAGAATGACGTGCGCCGCGCCGGAGAAGCGATTCAACCCGCCATGCAGCACACGGAAAAAAATGGCCGTATCCATACATTTATTGCGACCAGCAAAATCCACATGGAGAACAAACTCCGTATGACGGAGGAGCAAGTGTTAGCACGTGCGGTGCAAGCAGTGAAATGGGCGTTGGAATATACACATGATGTAGAGTTCTCTGCCGAAGATGCGGTGCGATCAGATATCGATTTCTTAGTGCGTGTGTTTGATGCAGTGATCGAAGCCGGCGCTAAAACCATTAATGTGCCTGATACCGTGGGCTATAGTATCCCAGCTGTATGGGGTGAGCGCATGGCGATGTTGATTCAACGCGTGAAGAATAGCGATAAAGTGGTGTGGTCTACACATTGTCACAATGACTTAGGCATGGCCGTAGCTAACTCTTTGGCTGCCGTGATGAATGGTGCACGCCAAGTGGAATGTACCATCAATGGCTTAGGCGAACGTGCGGGGAATGCCAGCTTGGAAGAAGTGGTCATGGCGATTAAAACACGCAGTGATATCTTCAACTTAACTACACGTATCGATACCACACAAATTGTGCCTGCAAGTAAATTGGTTTCAACCATCACCGGTTATCCGGTACAGCCGAACAAAGCGATTGTGGGCGCCAATGCGTTTGCTCACGAAAGTGGTATTCACCAAGATGGCGTGTTAAAACACCGCGAAACCTATGAAATTATGCGTGCTGAAGACGTAGGCTGGAATGCCAACAAATTAACATTAGGTAAATTGTCTGGCCGTAATGCGTTTAGAACGCGCTTGAAAGAGTTAGGCATTGAGTTATCGAGTGAAGATGCGTTAAATGCAGCGTTTGCTCGCTTTAAAGATTTAGCAGATAAAAAATCTGAGATTTTTGACGAAGACTTACATGCCTTAGTAAGCGATGAGTTTGTACATGAAGCTTCAGAAAGCTACAAATTAGTATACTTACAAGTGGCTTCGCAAACTGGTGAAACGCCGCATGCGTTAATCACTTTGTCGGAAGAAGGGGCTGAGAAACGCTCTGAATCCAACGGTGGTGGGCCAGTGGATGCAACCTTTAAAGCCATTGAGAAAATTGTGAATAGCGAAGCTGAGTTATTGCTTTATTCTGTAAACAACATTACCAGCGGCACGGATGCGCAAGGTGAAGTGACGGTACGTTTGGCTAAGGGCGGCCGTATTGTCAATGGACAGGGTGCCGATACCGATATCGTGGTGGCTTCTGCCAAGGCTTACTTAAATGGCTTAAATAAACTTTATGCTAAATCTGAGAAATTGAATCCACAGGTTTAATCAGCATGCTGAGCGACTGATCTATGGCGAGTGCCGATTGTGTAGCTACGGTCTCGCTTGTTGTCATCCGCTTGGCTTTTCTCACTTTGGTCAGGTGCAAGCTAGCATGGTTGATGCCATGTTGCTTGCATTTTTCATGACTCTAAAAATGCGTGACTATGTCTAGTAAAAATCAAACATTGTTGATCGTTGCCGCACTGTTCTGCACCTATTTTATTTGGGGGTCGACTTATCTCGCCATCCGTTTTGGCATTCAAAGTTTTCCGCCATTTTTGATGGGTGGCATTCGCTTTACGCTGGCCGGGATCATCATGTATATCGTCATGCGTTGTTTGGGTAGCCCAAATCCAACGCGCCAAGAATGGCTGGGTGCGACTATCGTTGGTATTTTATTGCCAGCCCTTGGCAACGGTACGGTGTGTTATGTACAACAAACCGTCAGCTCCAGCGTGGCGGCGCTTGCCATTGCCACCGCCCCCATTTGGATGGCAATATTCTCTTCGTTCTGGGGGCATAAAATTACAGGGCGCGAGTGGCTGGGCATCGCCATTGGGGTGCTAGGTATTGTGTTATTGAATATTGGCGGTAGTTTGCACGGTGATATTACTAGCGCGCTATTGTTAATTTTTGCTGCTGCAACGTGGTCATTCGGATCGGTCTGGGGTAAGCATTTGGCCATGCCTAAAGGTTTGATGGGCGCAGGCTGTCAGATGTTGGCCGGTGGTGTTGCCTTGATGTTGGCGAGTACTTACACCGGTGAGACTTGGCCTCAAACCATTAGTGTGAAGTCTTGGGGCGCTATATTGTTTTTAATCGTATTAGGTTCGTTAGTGGCTTACAGTGCTTATCAATACTTGCTTAAGACCGTGCGTCCATTAGTTGCCAGCAGCAATACATTTGTGAATCCAGTGGTGGCATTTGCACTGGGTATTTGGCTGGCCGATGAGCAAGTCACCCACAATGAATATGTTGCGCTAGCCGTAATTTTAGTTGGCGTGTTTTTAGTATTAACCACAGAGAATAAAGAAGTATGACCACACAGAATTTAGCCTTATTTGATTTAGACAACACCCTGCTGGCAGGCGATAGTGACTACAACTGGAGTTTGTTTTTAATAGAAGAAGGTTTGCTGGACGCCAAAACGCATCATGATCGTAACGAGCAATTTTATGTCGATTACAAAAACGGGTGTTTGGATATTTATGCATTCTTGAAATTCCAGTTACAGCCTTTGTCACAGCACCCCAAAACATTTTTGGATAAACTGCACCTTAAGTATATGGAAAAAGTCATTCGTCCGATGATGACTGATAAAGCAAAAGCATTGGTGGATGCGCACAAAGCCAAAGGTGATTTATGCTTGGTGATTACTGCCACCAATAGCTTTGTCACTAAGCCGATTGCAACCGCCTACGGTATTGAACATTTGATTGGTACAGACCCTGAAATGGTGAATGGTGAATATACGGGTGGGGTGAGTGGCGTGCCTAGTTTTCAGGCAGGTAAAGTGACGCGCTTAAATCAATGGTTAACCGAGCGTGGTAAACAACTGAAGGATTTTTCTATCAGCTATTTTTACAGTGATTCACATAACGATTTACCGCTTATGCAATTGGTGACGAATCCGGTGGCGGTAGATGCAGACCCAACGTTGACTGAGTATGCCAATGCTCACCAGTGGCCACATATCAGCTTAAGAGACTAAATGTAATCTAGTCCCTCCAATTTAGGTGCTTGTGTTTTACGATAATTAGCCCTAGGCTTCGCATTATCAGTACTTCACGATTCACAATTGCGGAGGGTGTATGGCTAAGAATATTGTTTTCTGCGCAGATGGCACTTGGAATAACGCAGGCCAAGATGCAAAGAATGATGATGCCACCAATGTATTAAAGCTCTATCAGTTATTGGCGGGTGACATTGTCGGGGGGAGTGAGTTTTTACGGGGTGATCCGCCAGAGATTGTCGAAGGCGAGAAAGTGCTGAAGGCTGCAGACGGTAGCACGTTGCAGGTTGCCAAATACATCAACGGCGTTGGTAATTCAGCCAATATTATCAAAAAGCTATTCAGCGGCGCATTCGGCGCCGGTGTCGTGCAGCGCATTGTGCGCGGCTACACATATATCTCTAGAAACTATCAACCGGGCGATCATATTTTTATCATTGGCTTTAGCCGTGGCGCCTATACTGCACGAGCACTTGCAGGCATGATCGCCACACAAGGCTTACTCAAAACATCATTCAAAAGCGGTAGCCAAGAATCGTATCAAGCCGCCACAGATGCTTGGTTTTATTATCGCAATACGGTCAAAGTCAAAGATGAGGATTTATTGGCTGATTTGATGACAGCCGTATTGAACAAAGGCTTATGGTCTTTGGTAAAGAGTGTATTTAACCCGCATCTTTCATCCGATGATTTTATTGCGGTGGATCACATTGCCAGTGTGGCTGTCTGGGATACGGTTGGCGCGATGGGAATACCCAAATTCAATATACAGAATAAAGAATTGGTCGATGCCTTTAGGTTTGCAGATGAAGTACTCAGTAAAAAAGTGCGATTGGGTTTGCATGCGATTGCGTTAGACGAAAAGCGCGAGCTATTCAAACCTACGCTTTGGAATGCGGGTGGTAATGTGTTGCAACGTGTATTTATCGGCGGGCATGCCGATGTGGGTGGTGGGTATACAGAAAAAGGTTTGTCAGACATTGCATTGGAATGGATGGCCACACAGTTGACCCAAGCGCCTTTGCTGATTGGATCTCGCGCGCTATTTGCCCCAAACTACAATACAAAACTACAGCCTAATTTTAAAGCCCCTGCACACCAAGAGCTCCATAACCTAGCGCAATACACCCGTCAATTTAAATCGTCGAGCCAAATTGAAGCACATGCTTCAATCAAGCAACGCAAGGGGGCTGGCAATGTGGTGCACCGACGAGACGATGAGCATAATAAAGATTATGATGTCAGGCTATACGATCCAACCAATTGGCCGCCGGTTTAGCTTATCTTCCGAGCAATATGTGGAGTACGAAACGGCTGCCGACGTAAGCCAATAGCAAGAGTACAAAGCCAAATAGCGTCCAGCGGATGGCGGTTTTTCCACGCCATCCATAACGGTAACGCCCATAGAGTAGCCAAGCGTAAATTAACCAAGAGGCAATCGAGAAGATGGTTTTGTGATTCCATTGCAGTGGTTTGCCAAACACTTGTTCTGAGAACAGCATGCCACTGATGAGCGTAATAGTAAGCAATACAAAGCCCAACTTAATGACTTTAAACAGCAGACTATCCATCACAATGAGCGGTGGAAAGCTGGGGAGTTTGATTAATGTGGGTTGTTTGTGCAAGGTGCGCTCTGCAATGGTCATGAGTAATGCATGCAGCGCCGCAAACGTAAATAAGCTATAGGCGAGGATGGCAATCGCAATGTGCGCCATAAATAAATTCGCTTCTGCAGTCGGTAGGTAATAGTTTTCGATAGCAAATGCGGGTAACAATACAAATATTGCTGCTGGCGGTAACACAAAAGCCTGTAGGCTATGCAGCGCATGTTTCAAATCTGCTATCCAGTAAATCAGCACCGTGAGCCAAAGAATGGCAGAGAGTGCGTAATAAAACCCTAGGTTGAACCCACCTACTGCAAATATATCGCGGTACAACAAGTAACCATGCAGCATCAACCCCAGCGCAATCATGGCGCTATGTAGGCTGTGTGAACTGGCGCTGGCGCTCATATCTAAACTGGATTTGGCAGAACGCCAAAAATCAGCCGCTACGGCAATATAAATGAATGCGACGACAAGATAAGGAATGTATTGATGCATGGTGCAATTATGGCAAAAGTCGCGATAAACGCATAGCATGATGTAAAATTACTGCTCTTCAATAAGGTAACTATAGATATGTTAGAAAACTTAACGGGTCGTCTTCAGGGTGTGATTAAAAACCTGCGTGGTCAAGCGCGCTTAACCGAAGAAAATATCGCGGATGCGATGCGCGAAGTACGCATGGCCTTGTTAGAGGCAGACGTCGCGTTGCCCGTGGTGAAAGATTTTGTTGCCAAAGTGAAAGCGCGTGCGCAAGGGCGTGAGGTATTGCAAAGCTTGACACCTGGTCAAGCGGTGATTGAGGTGGTGAACGAAGAGCTGACCGAGTTGATGGGCAAAGCCAATACGCCGCTCAATTTATCTGCGGTGCCGCCGGTGATTATTTTAATGGCGGGCTTACAGGGCTCCGGTAAAACCACTACATCTGCCAAACTGGCTAAATTGCTGAAAGAGCAGAAAAAGAAAGTGCTGCTGGCCAGTGCCGACGTCTATCGTCCCGCAGCCATCACCCAACTACAAACGCTTGCCAAACAATTAGAAGTAGATTGCTTTGACAGCAATGCGCAGCAGAAACCGAGTGAGATTGCAGCGCAGACACTAGAGTACGCCAAAAAGAACTACTACGAAGTCGTCATTTTTGATACGGCAGGCCGATTGGGTATTGATGAAGTCATGATGGCGGAAATCAAAGCCTTACATTCACAACTGAATCCAACAGAGACTTTGTTTGTGGTCGATGCGATGCAGGGACAAGACGCCATCAACACTGCCAAAGCCTTTGGCGAAACCTTACCGTTGACCGGTGTGGTGCTGACCAAACTGGATGGTGATGCACGCGGTGGTGCTGCATTGTCCGTACGTCACGTGACGGGCAAGCCGATTAAGTTTATTGGCGTCAGTGAAAAGGTCGATGGGCTAGAGCCATTCCATCCCGAACGTATGGCGGGGCGTATCTTGGGTATGGGTGACGTGCTTGGGCTAATTGAGCAAGCACATAAAAATGTGGACATGGCCGAGGCGCAAAAAGTCGCCGATAAGATTAAGTCCGGCAGTAAGTTTGATTTAGAAGACTTTAAAAGTCAGATGATGCAAATGCGTAAGATGGGCGGCATGGGTGCGTTGATGGATAAGATGCCAGCGCAATTAGCAGGCATGGCACAAAAAGTGAATAACGAAGATGCGGATAAGTCTTTGCGTCGTATAGAAGGTATTATTAATAGCATGACGCCGTTGGAGCGTCGCAAGCCGGAGCTGATTAAGGCCACGCGCAAAAAGCGCATTGCAGCCGGTAGCGGTGTGCAAGTGCAAGAAGTGAACCGTTTGTTGAACCAGTTTGAAGAAACGCAAAAAATGATGAAGATGTTCAGCAAAGGTGGCATGGCAAAAATGATGCGTGGCATGGGCGGATTGATGGGCGGCAAGTTCCCGGGGATGCGCTAATGCCATTTCTAGCGCGTGCAGAATTTCTGCAAATATTAAAAAATATACGATTTACACAGAAAATGTGACAAAAAGCGAAAACAGCCATTGACCAGGTAGCCTCTTTAACGCATAATCGCGGTCTTGCATTTTTGGGCAACAACTCAAAAGCAAAGTACCAAAATGGGGTGTTAGCTCAGCTGGTAGAGCAGCGGACTTTTAATCCGTTTGTCGTGGGTTCGATCCCCGCACACCCTACCAAAATTTAAACGGGTTCCAGTAATGGAACCCGTTTTTCATTTCTGATGAATGCTACTTGATTGTAGTTCGCAAGCTTTTGAATCTAGCTGTATATATAAATGGCCAAAAAGTCAGTCAATAGCCAATAAATGGCTGAAATAAACCAGCCTTGGCTAAAGTCAGCCAATTGAAAATAGTGGATGTATAAAAATCAAGTGATTATACGCATCTAGGGTTGGCACTTTAATTGCAGTTATTCAAGTATGGATAACAAGTTATATTGGTGCGGTGTGGATTTGCTATGGGCATATAAAACGCTATTGCCCAGTATCGCCAGAAAAACGCAATGCAAGCATCATGCAAAAGATATACTACATGACGGTTTTTTGTGTTTTGCTTTATCCAGCAACCCTAGCCGATTGCAAGAGCCGCACGCATACTTACGCACAATCGTTCAGCATTTGGTGGTTGAAAAGTACCGTAAAGACACACGCTCACAAAATTATTTAGATTCTATCGAGTTTGAAGAGGCGAGTGTTCCATCTCCAGAGCACTTGGCGGATATAAAACAGCGACTCATGTTGTTAAACCAAATTATTCAAGATCTTCCACCGCGCTGTCGTGAAGCATTTATTCTTTTTAAAATCGAAGGTCTCAGTCAAAAGCAGATTGCAGTCAATCTTGGTATCAGTTTGAATATGGTAGAGCGTCATCTTATTCGTGCTTTATTAGATATTCGCTCTGCTAGAGAGCAATTGCTTAGCTGATGAGTAAGCAAACTAAATTAAGAACAACAGCTGCGCGTTGGTTTATTCGTATGCAAGAGGCAGAGCCAGATGCCCCCGAGCGCACACAGTTTGAAGCTTGGCTGCTACAAAGTCCGTTGCATCAACAAGAGTACGCAAGCTTCAGCCAAAGTTGGGATGATATAGACTCAATTGCAGAACTAAAGGCAATGGTGCATGCTAAAGAGGTGGCCCATTTTATTGGTAAAGATAAACGCGTAAAAAAAGTCAAAAATGCGGCAGCCGTACTCGGTACTTGTTTAGTGATGCTTGTGGGGGGGGTGGTCGGTCAGCAGCAATATAAAGAATGGCAAACTTCTCCCACTCTGCAGCTTGCAGCACAAACCATTGCATCGCAACTTACCACCAAAACTTTTGAGGATGGAACACAGGTAACCCTTAATGCAAGTAGCAGTATGGATGTAGCCTATTATCGCCATCAACGCCATGTGCAGTTAAATCAAGGAGAAGCCATCTTTGAGGTAACAAAAGATACCCAGCGACCATTTATTGTTGAAACGGATACGGCCAAAATAACAGTGCTGGGCACTCGTTTTGCTGTAAACAAACTAGATAACTTTGTGCGCGTCAGCGTGGATCATGGTCAAGTGCGCGTGGAATCTAAAGATTCGCTAAGCACGGTTTTGCTTGGCAATGGGCAGGTTGCCGAGGTACCAAAACATCAACCTATTCAGCGTATGAATACACAAGCAAATGATTATTTTAAATTTGTAGATGGCTTAATTGTGTTTAATCAATCAAATATATATGAGATTGCAGAAGTGCTCTCTCGATATCGCGCAACGAAGGTCATTGCGCAAGGCGCGCCCCATGAAAAGATCAGTGCAATTATAGAAGTTAAAGATACGGAAGTGTTTATAGATACGC
Source organism: Methylophilaceae bacterium 11 (assembly GCA_000525025.1). GTDB lineage: Bacteria > Pseudomonadota > Gammaproteobacteria > Burkholderiales > Methylophilaceae > Methylophilus. The sequence goes on from JCKJ01000001.1 coordinate 568,836, forward strand.
TCCCAAAAATTGCCAACGTTAAAGTGGTGAATGCTGCAACGCAACGCGTTATTCAAGCAAAGGAATAATATTTAAAATTTTTTGATACCAATATCAGGGTTTTGCATTTTCAAACATCAAGCCAATAAGAACCGATTTTTCTGAAAGGCAATTCCTTGAAATCTACTCGCCCAACTGTGCGTGCAATCGTAGCTATCGCCAGTATTAGCACTGCTGGTTTTACGCTCTCTATCGCAAATGCCGCAACGCTAAATACAAAACTCCCCAGCGAGTCTCAAGCGATATTAAATTTACCGGTTACGGTTAATCAACCTAGTCAGCCCTTAGCCTCAGCGCTCAAAGTATTGAGTGCCACCATGGGGGTGAATATCACGTTTAATGACGCTTTGACCTCTGGTAAAAATGCACCAGCCATCAAGGGAGTCATGACTAGAAAAGAGGCGCTGCAAAAGCTACTGGGTAACTCTGGGCTAGAGGCAAAACTCAACGAAACCACTATTTATATTCAGCAAGTAGCAGATACTGCAGATAAAACACTTCAGCTTGATCAAATCAGTGTCCGTGCTAAACGCTCTTATGACATTGGGCCAATGCCAGGCTTAGGTCTCACCAAAGAGGAAATTCCAGGCAATGTGCAAAGTATTACTGCCAAAGAAATTAAAGAGTCGCATGCGCTTAGCTTAACCGATTTGATGAACAGCAAGCTGCAATCGGTGACGGTGAATGATTATCAAAGTAATCCTTTTCAGATGGATCTGCAATATCGTGGTTTCACCGCATCACCTCAGCTAGGTACAGCACAAGGTATCTCGGTGTTTTTAGATGGGATTCGTGTGAATGAACCATTTGGTGATGTGGTGAACTGGGACATGTTGCCGCTCAATGCGTTAAGTGGTCTGGATATCTTTCCTGGCTCTAATCCAATCTTTGGCTTAGGCACGTTAGGTGGAGCCTTGGCTATGCGTACTAAGAGTGGTTTTGATGGTCAATCATTAGATGCTGAAGTACTGACCGGATCATTTGGTCGTAAGCAATTGCAACTATCTGCAGGTGGTAATAACGGTGTGATTGCAGGCTTTGTCTCAGGCAATTTCTTTATGGAAGATGGTTGGCGAGACAACTCACCTAGTAAGGTCAATCAACTATTCGGAAAGGCAGAATGGCAAAATGAACGGGCACGCATGGGGCTTTCCATGTTGTATGCAGGCAATAAGCTAACAGGTAATGGCTTGCTGCCAGAGCAAATGGTGGATCAAAGCCCTAAGCAAGTCTATACCTCACCAGACAAGAGCAAGAATGATCTTTTGCAGTTTCAGTTGAGTGGTGTTTGGGATGTAACCGACACATTCAATATCACTGGCCAGATTTATAACCGCAAGAGTAAGCGCAAAACAAAAACGACGGATGTGAACGAAAATTTTTCTGGCTACTACACGCCGAATGCTCAAGGTCGGCAAGTGCTATATGGGTATTCAGATATCAATAACGATGGGCTACCCGACTACAACACCTATGCGCTGAATGTTGCTGCGGATGCCAATGGCTTTGCATTAGATATTAATGGCAATCCAGCGCAAGTAGATGATGGGTCTGGCAACTTTATCCCCAATGCTGCATTTGATGTCAACAACCTTGCAATTGGTACTAACTTTGACACACCTGTTGCAGGGGTGGGGCAGGCCACTATTCCGCGTAATGATGGGTTAGCTGGGCCAGATGTACCTAGATGGACCGCTGACCCGAGGATGATCGATAACAACGTGATCTATAACTTTACAACGCCAGCAACTATATTAGGTTTGGGTCAATTTAATAATCCATTACCTACAGCGTTTTATCAGCTCGCACTCAATTATTTTCAAAATCAGGCTGCAAATGCAGGTGTGGCAAGTGCAGGTCAAGGCGGTGGTGCTTTTGCTGGGACCAATGAGTTTGGCGGACCTGTCATTGCTAAATATTACTTAGCTGCGTATGCAGAGTTTCAGGGATTTGATATCGATAACAGCTATGTGGATGACAACGGCTTTTTTAATCGGTTGATTATCCTTGACCCGGTTAATTTGGCTTTACGTGACCCTGATGTGTATGTTGGAGGCTGTGATGGAACGCTGTTGGGTGTTTGTGCATATGATGCAAACGGATATCAGATAAACAGGGATGGTGCCTATGGAGGCATGGATTCCCAGACCGGTCTAGGTACCGGTACGGGTGTCATAGACGGTACACCCACCGCCATTATCAGTGAAACCGAAGTAGATCAACTGGGCAAAGGTGCGGCGGTGCAGTTCAACTGGAATTTGGATAAGCACAAGTTTATGTTAGGCACTTCTGTTGATATGGCCGATGCCGGCTATACCAGTGGCCAATACTTGGGGATGTTAGATGCAAAACGCAATGGCTATGAAGCGCCTAATGAATTGGGCTATGAATTTTATGCCAGAGATGCAGCACATGCTTTACGTTTAAATGATTTTAGTGGTGACTCTATCACCAAGAGCATCTACGCCAGCGAAACTTGGAAGCCGATTGAAACCTTAAGTGTTACGGCCGCGGCACGCTTTAACTGGACTAACGTAAAAAACAGCCTGGATGTGAATAGTATCTCTAAGTTTCTTGAGGCATCTTTAGGTAGTCTACGTAACGAAATTAACCCTTTAGCCTTATGTCGAGGAGTGGACAATGACGGCGATGGTTTGGTCGATGGGACATTCTGCCCAACAGGTATAGACAGTGGAATTTATCCCTTTGATCCCAATGCTCCATTTTCTAATTTAGCGCAATTAGAAACAACGCCTACTGAAAAGTTTAAGTACCGCTCGTTCAATCCGTCGTTTGGGGCGACTTGGCAAGCGCGTGAGGATCTGAATCTATATGGCAATTGGAGCCGTGGGGCCAGAACACCCACCAATATTGAGTTGGGCTGTGCATACGATGCTACGTTGGTACCCCTACCAGGAACAAGTCCAGTGATTTATCAAGAGCGTTCTATAGCCGACAGGCGCACTTGTAATTTGCCTACCACTATGTCTGGAGACCCGCATTTAAAACAAGTAAGGTCTACGAGTATGGAGTTTGGTGCACGTGGCACTTGGGGCCCCAATATCGAGTGGAACACCAGTATTTACCGTACCGACTTAACAGATGATATTTACTTTGTCAGCATTGCAGCTAGCCGCAGCTTTTTTCAAAACATTGGAGATACTAAGCGCCAAGGCTTGGAAATGGGCGTGAAAGGGAAATGGGGTAACGCCAGCTTTGGGGTGAACTACGCATTAACGGATGCTACATTTCAATCCAGTTTTGACATGCTTAGCCCCTACAACAGTACAGCGTATAGCGACAATACACAGTCTGGTACTTACGTAATAGATGGCAAAGAGGTGAAAGTTAATAACTTTGGCAAAATCAGAGTGAATAAAGGTAGCCGTATGCCAGGGGTGCCATTACATAATCTTAACTTTAACTTTGGCTACGAGCTAACAAGCAAATGGCATATAGGGCTAAACGCTGTGGTGCACTCCGAAGCCTTTATACGGGGTAATGAGAACAACAAGCACCGTGCGGGTCCTGCTAGCACCATCCGGACAGATTGCATCATCCCTGATCCTAATAATCCAGGCCCCGGCAACTTTATCTCAACTGTTTGTGATATCCCACGTGCAAATTGGCGAGATGGCAAGACTGCGGGTTACACCGTGTTTAATTTACAATCCAGCTACCAGCTATCCCCAGAATGGACCTTGGGTATGCAAATCAATAATTTGTTTGATAAGGAATATGCATCTGCCGGTCGATTGGGATTGAACGCATTTTCCCCTGGTGTGAATGGCGCTATCGGACCAAGTGGTTTTAACTATAACAGCAGCGAGTGGCAAGGCACCAGTTTTTTGGGGACAGGTGCACCGAGATCAGCCTTTTTTACGTTGAGTTATCAGTTTAAACCGGATGCATTATAATTAAGTTGAGGGATGGTTTAATGGTGGAAGTGGTGGATGGTTAGTATATTTGTTATGAGTTACCTTCTTCACACCCTACCAAAATTTAAACGGGTTCCAGTAATGGAACCCGTTTTTCATTTCTACCTAGTCTGGCGTTAACTCTCCTGCTGTTCGGTTGGTAGCGTGATAGACAGAACTCCAGCCAATACTAAAGCAGTGCCAATTATCTGATTGAAAGTCACGGGCTCACCAAGAAATATAGCAGCCAGTAATATGGTGGAAACCGGTCCTATACTACCAATGAGCGATGCTTTGCTGCTGCCTACTCTCCGTATGCCAGCATTGAGCAAGATTACTGGAAGTATTGTGGACACAATTGCCATTCCCAGCCCCAATTGATATACACCCATAGGCAGTTTTAACGAGGCCACCGAATGTGTGAGGGCAAAGTGGGTGACACAGGCAGTGCAAGCAATAATCATCGTATATGCGGTAAATCGCTGCGTGCCAATCTTATGAAGCATGTTGCTACTTCCTACCAAGTAGCAGGCGTATGTCAATGCACTGAGTAATATAAACCCAGCCCCTAGCAGGGTGGCGCTGGTACTGCTAAATGAAATGTCATGCATAGCAATCAAGATGATTCCAGCGTAGCTTAGCGCTAGCGCCAATATTTCGCGTTTACCTATGGGTTTCTTCGCCAGTAGCGCAGTAATGATGACGACAAATGTGGGATAAAGGAAAAGGATGGTGCGCTCTGTGCCAGCGGATACGTAGCTTAAGCCAATGAAATCGAACAGGGATGATAAGTACATTCCGCCTAAGCCCAATACAAACAGGGAACCCCAGTCATTCATGCTCAAGCGTGAGGAGGAGGTATTGTTTTTAGTTGCAATCACTGCCATCACTATAAAAAATGGTGTCGCAAGTAACATTCTTAATGCGAGCAAGGTGACGGCATCTACGGGATATTGGTAAGCCAGTTTGATAAAAATTGCTTTGGCAGAAAATGCAATTGCCGAGATGAATACGAAGGAAGCGCCTATGAGTGCCTGATTATTTTTTGACGTGATGGTGTTGTTGTGCATGTAGCCCTTTCTTTTGCGGGCCATCTCTGCAGAGGTCTTGTGTTCACCAACCGCGGAGAGGCTCGCGGTTGCTTGTTTAAAATACTAAGAAAAACAGCAGTTGTTGCGAGCGGAAACGGCCAGTAGCCATAGGGCCTGACGATATTGTTTGCTGACGACTTGAGTGCTGATAAACATGCCAATAATTCTACCTTTAAATGCTAGAGTGTCAAACTGTAGATGTCAGCAAACAAGCCGTAAAATAATGTGCTAAAAATGCAATTGAGATTTGCATTCTGTAGTGAATTGCGTATAATGCCCAGTTCTCTAAAAGATGATGTTTAAGGCTTTATTATGTACGCAGTAATTAAAACAGGCGGCAAGCAATACAAAGTGGCTGCTGGTGACAAGCTAAAAGTTGAAAAATTAGTGGGTGACGTGGGTAGCAAAGTAGTCATCGACAAAGTGTTGTTGATTGCAGATGGCGAAAAAACCACCATTGGTGCTCCGTTAGTTGCTGGCGCGAAAGTAAACGCAACAGTAGTTTCACACGGCCGTGCTGATAAAGTGATGATTTTCAAATTCCGTCGTCGTAAACATTATCGTAAAACACAAGGCCATCGCCAAAGTTTTACAGAAATTCAAATTGATACGATTGCTGCTAAATAAGCAGTTTAGAAATAAGGACTCGACATGGCACACAAAAAAGCAGGCGGTAGTTCACGTAACGGTCGCGACTCACAAGCTAAACGTTTAGGCGTTAAAGCATTTGGTGAAACAGTAGTTTCTGCAGGTAGCATTATCGTGCGTCAGCGCGGTACAAGAATGCATGCCGGTGAAAACGTAGGCATGGGTAAAGACCATACACTTTTCGCAAAAATCGACGGTAAAGTCACTTTTGCAGTAAAAGGCGCGTTAAAACGCCATACTGTTAGTATCGTTGCAGTTTAAGTTTGTTTGATTTTGCAAAGCCTCATCGTTTGATGAGGCTTTTTTATTTGGTACACTCTAATTATGAAATTTATCGACGAAGCAACCATTAAAGTCTACGCTGGGGACGGCGGTAACGGTGTTGCAACGTTTCGCCGTGAGAAATACGAGCCGATGGGTGGCCCCAACGGAGGCGATGGTGGTAAAGGCGGCTCTATTTATGTGGTTGCTGACCGCAACATCAATACACTTGTTGATTATCGTTACACACGTACTTTCCGTGCACAGCGCGGTGAGAATGGTCGTGGTGCAGAGTGCTATGGCGCCAAGGGTGAGGATACGATTTTACGTGTGCCAGTCGGTACGGTGATCTCTGACAAAGCCACTGGCAATATGTTTGTCGATCTAAATGTGCATGGACAAGAAGTGCTGCTGGCCAAAGGTGGTGCCAACGGCTTGGGTAACGTCCACTTCAAATCCAGTATTAACCGTTCGCCACGTCAATGTACCAAAGGCGAGCCGGGCGAATCATTTGAACTGTATTTAGAGCTTAAAGTATTGGCGGATGTGGGCTTGTTAGGTATGCCGAATGCAGGTAAATCGACGTTTATTCGTTCAGTCTCTGCTGCAAAGCCTAAAGTGGCTGATTACCCATTTACGACCTTGCACCCTAACTTGGGTGTGGTACGCGTGGATGCAAACCGTAGTTTTGTGATTGCGGATGTGCCTGGATTGATTGAAGGCGCTGCTGAGGGCGCAGGCTTGGGGCACCAGTTTCTGCGCCACTTAGCGCGTACGTCCTTATTGCTACATTTGGTCGATATTGCGCCTTTTGATGATGCGGTCAGTCCAGTTGATGAGGCTAAAGCCATTGTCAATGAGCTGAAAAAATACGACGAAGACTTGTATAACAAGCCTCGCTGGTTGGTGTTAAACAAAATAGACATGGTGCCAGACGCAAAACAGGTGGTTGCCGATTTTGTAAAAGCCTATGGCTGGGAAGGTCGCGTGTTTTCGATTTCCGCCATTAGTGGTGTCGGTTGTAAAGAGCTCACTTATGCCATCATGGAACACTTGGAGCAAGTACGCGTACAACAACTAGAACAAGACGAAGAAATCAAAAGCAATGCAAGTATCCAAAGTATCGTTACTTCAGAATAGCAAAACACTGATTGTAAAAGTGGGGTCTAGCCTTGTCACCAATAATGGTGAGGGTTTGGATCGCAATGCAATTGCTGCTTGGGCTGAGCAAATTAGCGTATTGATCAAGCAGGGTAAGCATGTGGTGTTGGTGTCTAGCGGCGCGGTTGCAGAAGGGATGCAAAGGCTTGGTTGGAAAAAGCGCCCAGTAGAAGTGAATGAGCTGCAAGCTGCGGCGGCAGTCGGCCAAATGGGCTTGGTGCAAATGTATGAGAGCTGCTTTGCACAACATGGTCTGCATACTGCGCAAATCTTGCTCACGCACGAGGATTTAAGTGATCGCAAACGTTATTTAAATGCGCGTAGTACGCTTAAAACGCTGCTAGCGCTAAAAGTGATTCCGATTATTAATGAAAATGACACGGTCGTGACTGAGGAAATTCGTTTCGGTGATAACGATACCTTAGGGGCTTTGGTTGCCAACTTAATCGAGGCTGATGCGCTGGTAATATTGACCGATCAACAAGGGCTGTATTCTGCTGATCCACGTAAAGACAGTAATGCAATGTTTGTCAATTTTGAAATGGCGGGCAATCCACTGTTAGAGCAAATGGCGGGCGGTGCAGGCAGTAGTGTCGGTACCGGTGGCATGCTCACCAAGATACTGGCCGCTAAACGTGCAGCAAATAGCGGTGCACATACCGTCATTGCCTCTGGTAGAGAGCCTAATGTGCTGGTGCGTTTGAGTGCTGGGGAGGCTATTGGTACACATCTGGAAGCTGGGCAGATGAAGATTGTAGCTAAAAAACAATGGTTGGCTGATCATCTGCGTTTAGGCGGTAAGTTGATATTAGATGCCGGTGCTGCAACTGTGCTGACTAAAGAAGGTAAGAGCCTGCTAGCCATTGGCGTTGTAGATGTACAGGGTACGTTTGAGCGCGGTGATGTGGTGGCTTGTGTGAACGGTGATGGTGTAGAGCTGGCGCGCGGGATCGTGAATTATAATTCACAAGAAGTAGCGCGCATCAAGCGCAAACCAAGCCATGAGATTGAACAGATTTTGGGCTATGTAGAAGAATCTGAACTCATTCATCGTGATAACTTAGTCGTACTTTAGCAAGAATAAACTTTTGATTGATTTCGATAAAGCATGAAAGCCTCCTGATTAAGGAACAATATGGATAATAAACAAGCATTAGTAGCCATCATTATGGGCTCAGACAGCGATTGGCCAGTGATGAAAAATGCTGCGCAAATGTTGGCTGATTTTGGGGTGCCGTATGTGGCCAAAGTCGTGTCTGCACATCGCACACCAGACTTGATGTTTACTTTTGCAGAAAATGCAGCCGGTTTGGGCTATCAGGTGATTATTGCTGGTGCTGGAGGTGCTGCGCACTTGCCAGGAATGGTTGCAGCCAAAACGACTTTACCCGTGTTAGGCGTACCCGTACCATCCAAACATTTACAAGGGCAGGATTCTTTACTCTCTATCGTACAAATGCCAAAAGGTATTCCGGTTGCAACTTTTGCGATTGGTGATGCCGGTGCAGCCAATGCAGGCTTATTTGCGATTTCTATGTTGGCCAATCATGACGCAACTTTGGCCGGCAAGTTAGCGCAGTTTAGAGCAAAGCAATCAGAAAAAGTACATGCAATGGAGTTAAATGACCAACCATGAAGTCCGTAGAAGTTAAAAAAACAGGCGTGATTAACCCACCGGCTATGTTGGGTATGTTAGGTGGCGGTCAGTTGGGCCGCTTTTTTGTGATTGCAGCACACGAGATGGGCTACCAAGTGACCGTGCTGGATCCAGATCAAAATAGTCCGGCAGGCAGCATTGCCGATGTGCATTTGTGTGCGAATTATGATGATGCTCATGCGCTTAAGCAAATGGCTGACACTTGCCAGGCGGTGACTACAGAGTTTGAAAATGTACCAGCGACTACACTAGAGCAGTTAGCGCAAGCAACCACCGTGCACCCAAGTGCGCAATCTGTGGCGATTGCACAAAACCGCGTGCTGGAAAAAAACTTTATCCGTGATGCGGGTTTGCCCGTAGCGCCGTTTGTGGTTATCCAACAGGTAGCTGACTTGCCGGCCGATGGTGATGCGATCTACCCTGCGATATTGAAAGTCGCGCGCTTTGGCTACGATGGCAAAGGCCAAGCGCGTGTCAAAAATCAAGCAGAAGCATTTGCTGCATTTGCCTCTTTTAAACAGGAGGTATGTGTATTGGAACATATGCTGCCGCTGGATTTGGAAGTATCTGTAGTGCTGGCGCGCGATGTGCATGGCAATATCGCTGCTTTCCCAACCGCTGAAAATAGCCATTTAAATGGTATTTTAGATGTGAGTATTGTGCCTGCGCGTTGCTCCGAAGTGATTAAAGCGAATGCGCAAGAGTTAGCCAAAAAACTGGCCAAAGAGCTAAATTATGTGGGCGTGCTAGGCGTAGAGTTTTTTGTGGTGGGCACACAGTTGCTGGTCAATGAGATTGCGCCGCGTCCGCATAATTCTGGGCATTACACCATTGATGCTTGTGTGACCAATCAGTTTGAACAGCAAGTACGTGTAACAGCCGGTTTGCCGTTGGGTGATGCGCATCTGCATAGTGAGGCTGTCATGGTCAATATTCTAGGGGATAGCTGGGTGGATGGTAAAAATCCAGATTGGCATAAAGCGTTTGCACACCCCAACCTAAAATTACATCTATATGGCAAACATGAGCCGCGTAAGGCTAGAAAAATGGGGCATTTTACGGTGATTGGCAAAGACAAAGAAGCAGTATTGAACGTGGCAAGGATTGCACGTGGCGAATTACATATCGGGGTTTAACACATTCTAACAGGGAGCAACAATGGCAATCATCAGTCCGAATCTTCAAGTAAGCGCATTTCCGAATGTCATTAAATATGTTGTGCTGGCGATAGTGGTGTTAGTGTTGCTGTCTTGGTTGAATCCTTTTGTTGTGATTAATGCCGGGCATCGCGGCGTGATTACTACGTTTGGTAAAGTGAATCAGACAGTACTAGAGGAAGGACTGCACTTCCGCATTCCTATCGTGCAGCAAGTGCGCGAGATTAATGTGCAGATTCAAAAGGCGGAAGGTGATGGTGATGCAGCTTCACGCGATTTACAACAAGTGCACACCAAAATCGCATTGAATTACCATTTGATTCCTACTCGTGTGGCTGAGACGTTCCAATTGGTAGGCGATTTAAATTCTGTAGGCGACCGTATTATTGTGCCAGCAGTGCAAGAAGCCTTTAAAGCCACCACCGCAAAATATACGGCGGAAGAGCTCATCAGTAAACGTCCAGAGGTGCGCGATCAAATTAGTCAATTTATGAAAGATCGACTATTGCGACATGGCATTACGATTGATGAGTTCAGTATCGTGAATTTCCGCTTCTCAGAAAGTTTTAATCAGGCGATTGAAGGCAAGACCACGGCGGATCAGCTGAAATTAAAAGCTGAGCGCGATTTAGAGCGGATTAAAGTCGAAGCTGAGCAAAAAATTGCGTCTGCCAAAGCAGAAGCCGAATCGCTAAGATTGCAAAAACAAGAGATCACACCAGACTTGCTGAAACTGCGTGAAATTGAAAATCAAAGGTTAGCGTTGGAGAAGTGGAACGGGCAGTTGCCACAAGTCACCGGTGGCTCTGTGCCGCTGATTAATATTAAGTGAGCTGATTCTCATTGGCTCGAATATCGAACGCTTAATTGAGCAAGCGCTTAATTGAGCATAATAAAAAAGCCGAACATTTGTTCGGCTTTTTTGTGTCTGGTTGTTTAATCCCTGCGCTACATTACTCAGCTTTTGCTTTTTTTGGTTTAGCAGCGGCTTTTGGTTTTGCTTCAGCTTTTGGCTTAGCCGCCGCTTTGGCTGGTTTTGCGGCAGCTTTAGGCGCTACCGCTTTTTTAACAGAAGCCAAAGTCACAGATGCGTCACCGGCTAATGCTTTGATTGCAGCAGTTAAACGGCTCTTATGACGAGCAGCTTTATTTTTATGAATGATTTTTTTATCGGCAATGCGATCAATGATGCCAACATTCTCTTGGTATGAAGCTACTGCAGCAGCTTTATCACCTGTTTCAATCGCTTTAATCACTTTTTTAATTGCAGTACGCAAAGTAGAACGCAACGCTGCGTTGTGCGCATTCACTTTTACGGACTGGCGCGCGCGTTTGCGTGCTTGTGCGGTATTTGCCATGTTTGATTATCCTAATGCTGTAAGGGTATAAATACGAAACCGTGCATAATAATGTTTTTGTGTTTGTTTTGCAAGGTTTAATTATGTTTCTGCATGCAGCAACAAAGCCTAGCATGATAAAATCTCGCCATTAAAATAATTATCCATTCCATCTCTTCATGAACTTGCTCAAAGTCCTCGCTAAAGTAGGGAGTATGACGTTTGTCTCGCGCATTTTAGGCTTTGTGCGTGATACGCTGATTGCGCGTGCTTTTGGTGCGAGCATGCTGAGCGATGCGTTTATTGTAGCGTTTAAAATTCCCAATCTATTGCGGCGTATTTCAGCAGAGGGCGCATTCAGTCAGGCTTTTGTGCCTATTTTGGGGGAATATAAAACGCAGCGGGGGTTTGATGAAACGCATGCACTTATCAATCGGGTGGCCACTTGGCTAGGCCTGATTTTGGTGGTGGTGACGTTGCTGGGTATGTTAGCCGCACCGTTTATCGTGACATTGATTGCACCTGGTTTTCAAACCAACCCAGTCAAAATGCAACTGACGATTGAGCTGTTGAGAATTACCTTCCCTTATATCTTTTTTATCTCGCTGGTCTCGATGGCGGGTGGCGTGCTGAATACCTACAATAAATTTGGTATCCCCGCATTTACACCAGTATGGCTCAATGTATCTATGATTGCGGCGGTATTGTTCTTTGCCGATTACTTTGCAGAACCCATCAAAGTTTTGCAGAACCCATCAAAGTATTGGCATGGGCCGTGTTTGTGGGTGGCTTTTTACAACTGATATTTCAAATCCCATTTTTAAAACAAATTGGCTTATTACCCCGCTTGGACTTTAAGCGAGACGATGAGGGTGTCTGGCGCATATTGAAACTGATGGGACCTGCGTTGTTAGGCGTGTCTGTGGCGCAAATCTCATTGATTTTAAATACCATTTTTGCTTCGTTCTTGGCCACGGGCAGTGTGAGCTGGCTGTATTATGCAGATCGTCTGATGGAGTTCCCGACAGGGGTATTGGGCGTTGCGTTGGGTACCATTTTATTGCCTAGTTTATCTAAAGCCTATGCTAGCAAAAACGAGAGTGAGTATGGCCAGCTATTGGATTGGGGTCTGCGGCTCACGTTTATTTTGGCGGCGCCAGCGGCTGTGGCATTGGCAATACTGGCAACGCCACTGGTCTGCACGTTATTTTATTACGGTAAATTTACGCCAACAGACGTTGCCATGACACAGCAAGCATTGATTGCCTATAGTGTTGGTTTACTGGGGATGATTCTAGTCAAGATTTTAGCGCCTGGTTTTTATGCACGGCAAAATATTAAAACACCCGTCAAAGTGGCTATTTTTACTTTGGTATTAACACAAGTCATGAATGTGATATTTGTCTATGTGTTGCATTTGAATCATGCAGGTTTGGCCCTTGCGCTTGGCTTGGGTGCCTGCGCAAACGCTGCATTGCTATATTACCATTTGCGCAAATCAAAGTTATATCAGCCCCAAGCTGGCTGGTGGGTGTTTTTATTCAAACTTGCTTTTGCTTTGGCAGTGATGGGCACAGTATTACATGTTGCAATGGGTGATGCTGCGACTTGGCTAGAGTTCAGTGTCATGAAACGGTTAATGCATTTGTCCTTATTAGTTGTGTTGGGCATGGGTGTCTATTTTGCGGTGTTATTTATCTTGGGTTTCCGCCCCAAAGATTTTTCGCGCAGAGCGCTCCATTAGCTTATGGACTTAACACATGGACTTAACACTACGGACTTAACCTAATACTACGGACTTAATCTCAGGCCATTCATTTTGCAAGTATTCAGACATTCACCTACCACGCATCCAGCACCATTGGCATTGGCCATTGGTAACTTTGATGGTTTGCATTTGGGGCATCAGGCGTTATTGGCTAAATTGGTAGAGACGGCGCGTCAGTATCAAATCACACCTGCCGTGATGACCTTTGAGCCGCATCCACGCGAGTTTTTTACGCCACATAATGCGCCTGCGCGTTTATCCTCAATGCGTGAAAAGCTGGAATGCTTTGAAGAAGTAGGTGTGGAAAAAGTGTTCGTATGCCGCTTTAATCAAGCGTTTGCAGCCATTACTGCAGAAGCGTTTATGCAGGATGTTTTGCGGCACGATTTAAATGCCAATACGATTTTGGTGGGCGGCGATTTTTGTTTTGGCGCCAAACGTCAGGGCACTACACAAAGTTTTATTGATAACGGCTTTCAATTGGTTGATTTTCCACCAGTGCAAGTGGCGGGCCAGCGCGTGTCCAGCACCCTAGTGCGGGAGGCTTTGGCGGCGGGTGATTTAATACGTGCTGAAGCTTTACTGGGCAGGCCTTACAGTATTAGTGGCAAAGTGGTGCATGGCGCAAAACTCGGGCGGCATTTGGGCTACCCCACGGCCAATGTGCACATGCGTCACGAACGGCCTGCATTAACCGGGGTTTATGCGGTAAAATTAGACGGTTTGAATGGCGTTGCTAATTTGGGTGTGCGGCCTACCATTGGCGGTGTGCCAAAGTTAAAATTGGAAGTATATGTCTTTGATTTTGATGGTAATTTGTATGATTGCCATGTGCATGTACAGTTTTTCCATAAAATCCGCGATGAAATGAAGTTTGAAAGTTTAGATGCACTCAAGGCACAAATTGCGCGGGATGCAAGCGCTGCAAAAGATTATTTTAAAAACCGTAGTTAAGAATATAGTTAAGAATTAAGTCATGACTGACAACAAAGATACCAAATACAAACTCAACTTACCGGAAACCAGTTTCCCCATGCGCGGCGATCTCGCCAAACGTGAACCGGCATGGCTGGCGCAGTGGCAAGCAAAAAAGCTGTATGAAAAAATCAGAATAGCGCGCAAGGGTGCAAAAAAATTCATTCTGCATGATGGCCCGCCGTACGCGAATGGTGATATTCACATTGGTCATGCTGTCAATAAAATCCTGAAAGACATCATTGTTAAATCCAAAACCATGAGTGGTTTTGATGCGCCTTATGTACCAGGCTGGGATTGTCACGGGTTACCCATAGAGTTGGTGGTGGAAAAAGCGCATGGCAAAAATATTGAGCCAGCCAAGTTCCGCGAGCTTTGCCGTGCTTATGCGGCTGAACAAGTGGAAAGACAAAAAAAGGATTTCGTGCGTTTGGGGGTGTTGGGTGATTGGGATCATCCTTACCTGACCATGGATTTTAAGACCGAAGCCGACATCATGCGCGCGCTGGGTGAAATCTATCAAAATGGTTATTTGTATCAGGGTAGCAAACCCGTACATTGGTGTGTGGATTGCGGCTCAGCGCTGGCTGAGGCCGAGGTGGAATACGAGGATGTGAACTCGCCAGCAATTGATGTGGGATTTAAAGTGGCGGATAACGCAGCTTTAAGTAAAGCATTTGGTGTGGAAGTGACAGATGATGCATTTGCAGTGATCTGGACAACGACGCCTTGGACATTGCCGGCGAATCAGGCGGTTAGTGTGCATCCTGAATTGACATATGACTTAGTGCAGACGAGTAAAGGCTTATTGATACTGGTACATGAGTTAGTGGAAGCGACACTCAAGCGTTATGGCGAAGAGAATACACAAGTATTGGCAAGCACCATAGGCGCGACTTTGAAGGGCTTGTTGCTACAACACCCGTTCGATAACCGCCAAGTGCCTATCATTACTGGCGACCATGTGACGACTGAAGCCGGTACTGGCTTAGTCCACACCGCTGCTGCACACGGTAACGACGACTGGCTGGTGATGCGTGCCAATTTCCCCAATGAAAAACCACGCGTATTGATTGGTGGCGATGGTAAATTCTTTACCAGTGATTTGGTCGAGTTTGCGGAAATTCGTGGCTTAAGTCGCCAAGAAGCGAACAAAGTGATTTTGGCCAAGATGCAAGAGAATGGCACCTTGTTGGCCAGTGCACGTTTGAATCACAGTTTTCCACATTGCTGGCGCCATAAAACGCCGTTGATGCAATTGGCCACACACCAATGGTTCATTGGTATGAATGCACAAGATGCAAACGGCAAGTCTTTACGAGAGCATGCCAATAACGCAGTGGATGCGACTGAATTTTTCCCAAGTTGGGGACGCGCACGCTTAGAGGCGATGATTAAAAACCGTCCAGATTGGTGTGTATCGCGCCAGCGTAACTGGGGCGTGCCAATGCCATTATTTGTGCACAAAGAAACAGGCGAATTGCATCCGCAAACGCCAGCGCTGCTAGAAAAAGCCTGCTTGCAGGTTGAGCAGCAAGGGGTTGAGGCTTGGTTTAGCCTGGATGGCGCCGCTTTCTTAAACGCCAACGCGCCAGAGAGTGCAGATCAGTACAAAAAAGTAACGGATACTTTAGACGTCTGGTTCGATTCTGGCTCCACGCATGCTGCGGTATTAAAGCGTCGCCCCGAATTGCAGTTCCCAGCTGATTTATATCTCGAAGGTTCAGATCAGCATCGCGGCTGGTTCCAATCTAGTTTACTGACGGGTTGTGCCATTGATGGCCGTGCGCCGTATCACGCATTGCTAACGCATGGCTTTGTGGTGGATGGCGCTGGTCACAAAATGAGTAAATCTAAAGGCAACGTAGTCGCGCCGCAAAAAGTGATGGATACCTATGGTGCAGATATTCTACGTTTATGGGTGGCCAGCACGGACTACTCAGGCGAGTTAACGATTTCTGATGAAATCTTAAAACGTGTGGCAGATAGCTATCGTAAGATTCGCAATACCTTACGCTTCTTATTAGCGAATGTGGCTGATTTTGATGCAAGCACACAGTCCGTATCCTATGAACACTTATTAGAAATTGACCGTTATGCGCTAGGTTTATTGAGCGAGCTTTCCAACACCTGTCATGGCGCATATGACGTGTATGAGTTGCATCGCGTGGCGCAAGCCTTGCAGCATTTCTGTGCCGAAGATTTAGGGGCTTTCTACTTAGATATTCTGAAAGACCGTCTGTATACCAATGCAGAAAATTCGCATGACCGACGTGCAGCGCAAACCGTGCTGTTAAAAATCACACAAGTGTTAGCTGGCTTGATGGCGCCTATTTTGAGCTACACCGCAGAAGAAATTTGGCAAACGCTGACACCTAATACCGAAGACTTTGTAGTGTTACACAATTGGGCAGATAGCCAAGATGTGATTAGTGCGACACAGCATGCCGACTATGTTGTATTAAAGACAAAATGGGATGCTATACGTGCACTGCGTGCGCAAGCGGCAAAAGAGATCGAAGTGTTGCGTGGTGCAGGGCAGGTTGGGTCGTCATTACAAGCTGAACTTGATTTCAATGTGACTGCAACAGACTTTGATGCGTTGACTAGCTTAGGTGAGGATTTGCGTTTTGTGACAATCACTTCCGCAGCAAACGTGTATAAAGTAGCAACTGACGCTGAACAAGCAATACTGGTCAAACCAAGCCAGCATACCAAGTGTGAGCGTTGCTGGCATTATGTGGCCGACGTAGGCAGTCATGCTGATCATCCCACCATTTGTGGTCGTTGCGTAAGCAATATCTCTGGCAAATCACAGTCACGTAAATATGCATAAATGGCTAAGTGTTAGCGCGGTGGTGATTGCGTTGGATTTATATACCAAGCACTTGGTGCAGCAAGCGTTTGCCTATGGTGAGCATCTAGCAGTGACGCCATTTTTTGATTTGGTGCGTTACCATAATGAAGGCGCTGCTTTCAGCTTTTTGGCAGATGCGGGTGGCTGGCAGAAGTGGTTTTTTACTGCAATTTCTGTCGTGGCGTCTGTCGTCATTGTCTATCTGTTAAAAAAGAATGCGAACAACAAACTTTTTTGCTGGGGGCTGGCCTTAGTATTAGGTGGCGCATTAGGTAATTTATATGACCGCATTACGCTAGGCTATGTAGTTGATTTTCTGTATTTTTACTATCAACAGTTTGCATGGCCGGCATTTAATGTAGCCGATAGTGCTATTTGTGTAGGTGTGGGGATTTTGCTGCTAGACAGCGTTGTTAACAATAAAACACAACAATAAGAATATTGCTAGGCTCGTACCAGGCGAGCCAAAAGGGGTGATATGCCGGATTGGAAAAAACTGATTGAAGGTAAGATCGCGCTAGCCAAAAAAGGCCGGTTGCTGGGGAACAAAACCAGCAAGCCTAGTGAAAATGCACGTATTCCATCAGGTCAAAAGCAAGTCACTAACTTTCCCGTACTTGATTTGGGCATTCGCCCCAATCTCAACACCACTAACTGGTCGCTGCGCATCTATGGCTTGGTTGAGCATGAGCTGAACCTAAAATGGATGGATTTCCGCGATCTGCCGCAAATTAAAGATACCTCAGACTTTCACTGTGTGACACGCTGGAGCCAATTAGATATGGATTGGGAAGGCGTTTCTGCGCGCGAGTTGTTGATGCAGGCGAATCCGCTGCCGAATGCCAAATTTGTTACCTTGCATAGTTACGATGGCTATACCACTAACCTACCGCTGGAAGCTTTGCTGGACGATGATGTCATCATCGCGCATAGTGTATTTGGCAAATCGCTCACTGCAGAGCATGGCGGGCCGGTGCGTATGGTGGTACCAAAACGCTATGCCTGGAAAAGCGCAAAATGGCTAAAAAGTATTGAGTTGCATGAATTTGACCGCCCCGGTTTTTGGGAAGTGCGCGGCTATCACAATGATGCGTTTCCATTTTTAGAGCAGCGCTTTACGGATGACGATTATTAGTTGACGGTTTTGTGACAAGAAACTGCAAATCTTAGTCTGATTGGCGCATGGAAGAGGGTATATATATTGTTTAAAGTAAGTAATTAAAAGTGCTCTCTTAAATATATGCAAATTACCTTTAAAACTGTCTTAGCTATTGTCTTACTGTTACCAGAGATAGTGTCGGCATCCACGGAAATAGTGATATTAGACGATTTTTATCTAAGTGATCCGCCTAGAGGTTCAAAACTAATTTCTGCTACGACAGAAGCTTTAGCAAAGAATGTGATTCTAAGCAGCGGTATTAGACCCATTTCGGAAGTATACTCAGATACGAATATCGTTTTTGATGACGGTTTACAGCTATTGAACACTGAGGTTGGTGTAGAGCAGATTGCTGCGAGGTGGGGTACTCGCTTGCCTTCGGCACCAATCATTACGCCTGTATCATCAAACGGATTAAGTATTGCAAATCATCAGTCTCTATCTCTGAGTAGTTTTGGAGCATTATCATTAAACAATGGCGGCGACATTTATCTTCGCTCTGATAATACTGCCATATTAGCTGGTATCGTTTTTAGTTCATCTCAATCTATACTCAGTGGGAACATATCATTATCATCAGGGGCTGCTCTCGTACTTACAGCAGTTCCAGAGCCATCCAATTTGAGCATGCTAGTGATAGGGTTGTTGGCTATTAGCTTAGTTAATCGTCGTAAGTTCCAGAAACCTTAAGCTTTGCTCGGTATTAACTTCTTACCCAACTCAAATAACGCAACACAAATCGCACCTACTTTTAAGCCGATAATCCCATCAATGATGATCGGTGAAATTACAGACAACGCGCTTCCCACCACTGGTAGTGTTTGTAAATAACCTGAGATGTCCTCGGTGAAATGGTGAAGCACGGGGATACCATGGCCGATAATGCTGCCACCCACCATAAACATGGCGGCAGTACCTAAAATAGAGAGTAAGCGCATTAAATAGGGTGTGACTGCGAGTAGCTTTTCACCCACTTTGCGCTGCACTTGGCGATACACGCTTTGCCCTTTTTTCAGCATTAAATGCAAGCCTAAGTCATCTAACTTAACAATGCCTGCCACCAAGCCATATACGCCTACCGTCATAATGATAGCAATGGCCGAGACCACAGCCACTTGTTTACCAAAGCTGGCAGCAGCTACTGTGCCCAAGGCAATGACAATGATTTCTGCCGATAAAATAAAGTCGGTGGTAATGGCGCCTTTGATTTTTTCTTTTTCCAGCGCAACCAAATCTACGTTGGCATCTTCAACCGCATGCGCCAATGCGGATTGATGGGCTGCGTCTTCCTCTTTATGCAAGAATTTATGCGCGATTTTCTCAAATCCCTCAAAGCACAAAAATGCGCCACCAATCATTAACAGGGCTGGGATAATCCAATGAATGCCGAATTTAGCCGAGAAATAACTCAGTAATAAGGCTGTGGGGACTAAGATAAGTTTGTTGATAAATGAGCCTTTAGCCACGGCCCATACTACGGGTAATTCACGCTCTGCTGCCACGCCGGAGACTTGTTGGGCATTCAACGCCAGATCATCGCCCAATACGCCAGCGGTCTTCTTAGCCGCCACTTGGGTCATGACAGAAACGTCATCTAAAATCGTTGCAATGTCGTCTAAAAGTGCAAGTAAGCTACCAACGGCCATCATATTCCTAGGATTGATTATAGAAGTTTTGAATTTTACGCGACTAGGGCTAAAATGCGCGTATGTTGTCGCAAAAATTATTCCGCTGGATGCATCGTATCGCTTTGATCGCGATGATGTTTGCATCGCTGGCGCCTAGCGTATCGCACGCGCTGGCCGGGCAAGGCAGCACGAGCGGATTTTTGCAGGAAATTTGTAGCACCGGCGGCAAAAAACTATTTATTCAAGTAGTGACCACGCAAGGCAACACCTTGCAAGCTGGTTTGGATGTCAAACCAAGTAGTCAGCCAGCGTCTATCAGTCACCACCTTAATCATTGTCCGTTTTGCCATGCCGGCACTGCGGATGTTGCATTACCCAGTTTTAACCCAGCATTTGCACTGTATTTAGCAGCACAAGAAAAAGCCGTTCGCTTTGATTATGCTGCGCCAGTACAACTCCATTTTGTCCACACTGCGCATCCCACGCGCGCACCTCCAGTTTTACTCTAAAAATAAATCACTGCATTGCACCCGATGATTGTGGGTGCGTTTTATATTTTTTGGAGTAACACACCATGTTAAAACAACAAGGTTTAAACAAACAGATTTTAACTGCTGTATTAGCAGTGCTGCCGGCGCTGGCATATGCCGACCACAACGAAGCCATTGAATTAGATGATATTCACGTGACCGGCACCATTGATAGCCGGATCATCAAACATCCTGCAACGGTAGAGACATACACCAAGCAGCAGATTCAAGAGTCCGTCAATGCGACTACCTCGCAACAAACGCTCAAATACTTACCCAGTTTTCAGGTGCGTGAGCGCTATATTGGTGATCGTAATGGACCTTTAGCCACACGTACCACAGGCACGCTCTCTAGTGCACAAACCATGGTGTATGCCGATGGCATTTTGCTGTCCAATTTGTTGGGTAACTCGTTCAGCTTTCCGCCACGCTGGGGCATGGTCAGCCCAGAGGAAATTGAGAGTGTGAGCATTTTATACGGCCCATTTTCAGCGCTGTATGCGGGTAACTCGTTTGGCGGAGTGGTGAGCATGAACACCCGCATGCCGACCAAATTTGAAGCGCATGCCACAGCACAGGCATTTGCACAGAGTTTTGAGTTGTACGGTACCGACAAAACCTTTAAGGGCAATCACGAGACCGCTTCATTTGGCGATAAAGTTAACGACTTGAGTTTTTGGCTAGGCGTAGACCGTTTGGAAAATGAGAGTCAGCCAATGCAGTTTGCCAATGCACTGCTATCGACCACTGCGCCTGCTGGTGCGCCGGTAGTGACAGGTGCTTATTCGGACCGCAATGAGAGAAACCAAAACAGAGTAACCTTTGGTGCGACGGGCATAGACCATACCGAACAACTGAATGTGAAGCTAAAAGCAGCTTACGATATTAGCCCGAACATACGTGCGACCTATACGTTGGGGCTGTGGGATTTGGATAGCCGCACCGATGTGGACAGCTATATTAAAGATGCTGCGGGCAACCCGGTGTATAACGGGCGTGTCAGTGTTAATGGGCAGCGTTACGATATTTCAGGATTCAGTCCGGCGGAAGTGGAAGCTTTTCATGTGATGCAGGCCATTGATTTAAAAAGCAATACCAAAGGATTTTTTGACTGGAATCTGACGCTGTCTGACTACGATTATCAAAAAGATAAAAATAGCAGTGCAAATGCGCCTTCTACCGGCACAACTGCGGCGGGTAATCCTTATATCAATAAAATCGGCCGAGTGGTTGACCAAAGTGGCACTGGCTGGACAGTACTGGATGCGCGCGGCACATTGCGTCCTACGGATGGTAATGGTGACAAACATGAGATTGATGTGGGCTACCACGTTGACCTATATAAACTGGTCAGTGATACGAATAACACCGCGGATTGGTCTACTGGCAACAAGGGGACATTGAATGCAAGCTCGCGTGGTGAGACCCAAACGCAGGCGATTTATGCGCAAGATAAATGGCAATTGAATCCTGCATGGGCGGTGACATTTGGCGGACGTTTTGAGCATTGGGAAGCTAATGATGGACGTAATCAAACGACGACTGGCACTGGCTTGCAGACTAGTCGCTATGCCGATAAGACTGACAATAAATTCTCGCCCAAGCTTTCTATTAGTTTTGAACCGATGCCAGAGTGGGGATTTAGAGCGGCATTTGGTCAGGCATTTCGCTTTCCAACGGTCAGTGAGTTGTATCAACAAATTACCACTGGTACTGCGCTAGTACAAAACAATCCGGATTTGAAGACGGAAGAAGTGATCTCCAGTGAGCTGACAGCAGAGCGTAGGTTTGCCACTGGCCTAGTGCGTGCCAGTTTCTTTCATGAGAATAAATATGATGCGCTCGTCTCGCAAACCACGACTAACGGTAACCCGGTTCCATTTGGCACCGGTACGTGTACGGCAGGGGCAGCGGGATGTACTTTTATTCAGAATATCGACCAAGTGCGTACTTACGGCGTGGAACTTGCCAGTGAGTGGCAAGACGTAGGCGTACATGGTTTGGATTTAATGGGCAGTGCTACGTTTACCCATGCTGAGATTGTGAAGAATGATGCCAACCCGCAGTTTGAAGGCAATAAGCCATTACGCATCCCAAGGGCGATGATCAAAGGCGTAGCTACTTACCACCAAGGCAGTAATATCTCCTATAGTTTGGCGGCGCGCTACAGTGGCAGGCAATATTTTTATCTAGATAATAGCGATAGCAACCCAGATGTGTTTGGCGGGGGTAGCAAATTTTTTATCATGGATGTGAAAGCCAATTACAAGTTCGATAAGCGTTGGACAGCTTCTGTTGGTGTGGACAATCTGAATAATTACAAAGCGTATATCTTTCACCCATATCCGCAACGTACCGGTTATGTGCAAGTAAAGTTTAATTACTAGCACGCAGCACAGCAGATTGGATGACATCATGAAGTTACGTCGCTGGCCGGCCCATCAAATTGTTTGGCGCTGGCATTTTTATGCAGGGTTATTCTGCATCCCTTTTATGCTATTGCTGTCCGTCACTGGCGGCATCTATCTATTTAAGCCGCAGGTAGAAGCTGCGCTGGATGCGCCTTACGAGCATCTAGTCCTGACTGGGACTGCTGCGCTTGCGCATCAGCAGGTGCAGGCAGCACTAGAAGCTGTACCGGGTGCTGTGTTGCATGCCTATGAATTGCAGGCCAACCCGCAATCGGCAGTACGGGTGTTGGTCAAGCAAGGGGCTGTGATTTCACGCGTGTATGTGCATCCGCAGACTTTGCAAATACTCAATATTGCACGCGAGGATAGCAAGCTGATGCGCATTGTGCACGAGCTGCATGGCAATTTATTGCTAGGCGCGCGCGGATCTTACTTGGTAGAGCTGGCTGCCTCTTGGGCAATTGTCATGGTCATCACTGGCTTGTATTTATGGTGGCCCAAAGCAGGGCAGGGTCTGGCGGGTGTGGTCTATCCGCGCATGCGCAAGAGCAGCAGAGTGTTTTGGCGTGACCTGCACGGTGTGGTGGGATTTTGGATATCGTTCTTCACCTTGTTTCTATTGATTTCCGGGCTGCCATGGACCAAATCTTGGGGTGGCATGTTAAAAGAAATCCGGCAAATACAAACGATGCATGTCCAAACGGGGAACATCAAAATACAGCCCCAAGACTGGACGGTAGGTGGCGTAGCCGCTGGCGAACATGCAGCGCATGAAGGACATGCCATGCAGTCGCATGCGCACCACCATGCACAGGATTATCGCCTGTTGGATCAGCTGGTGGCTACGGTCGCACCATTACAATTGGCGCCGCCAGTGCTGATTGCGCCACCTTCTAATAAATCTGCAGATTGGACAGCGCGTTCTGATGCGCAGAATAGACCTTTGCGTGTGAATATCCGTTTTGATACCGTCGGTAACATGATTGAACGGAAAAACTTTGCTGACAGACCATGGTTGGACCGCCTGATTGGCATGGGTGTCGCCATACACGAAGGCCAATTATTCGGGTGGTTCAATCAGTTGCTAGGTGTGGTCACCGCTTTGGGCTTGGTGTTGCTCTCCGTGAGTGCAGTGGTGCTGTGGTGGAAGCGCTTAGCCAACGCTTCGCTATTCCGTACGTTGGGAGCGCCACCCAATAGCCAACGTCCAGCACGCTTTGCTTGGGCAATGATCGCGGTAGTGCTTAGTTTGGGTGTATTGCTACCGTTTTTTGGGCTATCGTTATTGCTGGTGTTGCTGATGGAGCGCTACGTCATGCCTTATTTTCCAATGCTGGCAAACTACCTTGGGCTACGTCAGGCCAAATAAATAAAGGCTATCTTATTTGTTAGTAAGATAGCCTGTTGTTCGTACCAGAAATAGTAAAGCGAGTTTAAGCTGCCGCTGTTTCTGGCGCTTGATCCACAAAGTAACTGACCCGTTTACGCGGATTGATTTGCTTCAATACCTCGGCTGGGATTTGCGCATGTTTTAAGCAAGCAGTAATGTTGATATTCACTTCTTCACGTAAATCCACAATTACATCCTCTTCATCCTTGCCTTGTCTTGAATGTATTTTGACATAAGGTTTCAGTGGATAATTGGGGTTCACTGAGACTACCGTTGCATATTGCTCATTAGACAATTTGACTATGCTGCCTGGCGGGTACACGCCAAGTGATTTGATTAAGCGTTTGAGTAAGTCTTCATCAAACTTGGAGCGTTGGTGTGCAAACATATAGGCCAACGCTTCATAAGGCGTTTTAGCCCCAGACATATTTTTAGGGTTGCATAGGCTGTCGTAATTATTGGCCAAGACAATGATCCTAGCCAGCGGATCCGTTTGTTCTGCCTTCAGCCCTGCAGGATAACCAGAGCCATCAGCCAGTTCATGATGTTGCAGTACAATTTTGGAGATTCTGGGCGAGAGGCCTATGGACTTGACCATGCGCGCACCAAATTCCGAATGCAATTGATAGTGGGCATGCTCGCCGTGGGTGAGCGGGTCTTTCTTCAATAAAATCTTATCGCTGACTTCTAGCTTGCCGATGTCGTGAAGAATAGCGGCCAACCCAAGCAGTTGCGCATCTTCTCTGGAGATTTCAATCGATTTTGCCAAAATCATCGATAGTACCGTGACATTGAGCGCGTGCTGATAATGCGCATCACTAGAGCGGTTGCCGTTGAGTGCATGAATAGCAATATCACCTTCGCACAGTGTGCTTTCCACAATGTCATTGACGAGTAGTGTCGCTTGTTCCAGGCACTGCTTGGAGGATGACAGGATATTGCGTTGAATATTTTTAATGGTATCACTGGCGACGACAAATTTTTTCTCACTTTCATCAATCGCATGGTGCAATTGTTTGTGCCGCAATAACTTTGCGTCAATCACAGGCTCAGTTGTTTCTGCCAGTACGGCAGACTCTTCGGCATGCGCTAGTGCTTGCTCCGCTGCCAGTACTGGTTTGATCAGATTTAAATTGGATTTGACAGGGAGCGGTGGGCAATCACTGCGTTTTGGATCATAACGTAGCGTTTTTAAACCAATGCCTTTGATTTTTTGAATTTGTTCTTCATTGTGTAATTTAAAGTTGCTTAGTGTAAATGGGTGATCCATCCATCCTAAATCCAGATGGACGTACAATCCAACTCGCAGTTGATTCACATCAATGGTGCAAGTACTAGTAGACATGGTAACTTCCTTTTTCTTCTTTATTTTTATTAATCAATAGCGAAAATTCATCTGCTGTAATGGGTTTGCTATAGAGGTAGCCTTGCGCCTCAATACATCCCATTTTTCTTAAAAACTGTACTTGCTCTGCGGTTTCTACTCCTTCTGCAATCACTGAAAAACCAAGGCTGTTGGCCATGGCATAAATAGCGCTGGCAATGGCCGCGTCGTCTAAATCATCGGGTAAATCACGTACAAAAGATCGGTCAATCTTCAGCTTATCTAACGGCAGGCGTTTAAGGTTGGAGAGCGAAGAGTAGCCAGTGCCAAAGTCATCAATAGCAAGGCGCACGCCCAAACTTTTAATGCGGTCAAAAGTGCTAATCACATGCTCGGTATTCTGCATGACCGTACTTTCGGTAATTTCTAACTCTAACATCGATGGCACGCAGTCAGAGTGAATCAGCACACCGTAGACCGTATCGGCAAAATTACTTTGCATGATTTGAATGCCGGACACATTCACAGCAATCCGCTTCAGCGAGTTGCTGCCATCTATCCACTCTTTTGCGCGCATAGCCGCTTGTGTCAATACCCATTCGCCTATCTGTAAAATAATGCCAGTCTCTTCTGCCAAAGGGATAAATTTGGCCGGTGAAACAAGACCATATTCCGGATGATTCCAACGCACCAGCGCTTCTGCGCCAATGATTTCCCCAGTCTGTAGAGAGACTTGCGGTTGGTAGTACACCTCAAACTGTTGGCGTTCTAATGCGCGCCGCAGTTGATTCTCAAGATTAAAGCGTTCCAGTACATCGGCACTGTGTTTTTTGGTGTAATAGCAATAGTTGTTTTTGCCCATGTTCTTGACTTGATACATGGCTATATCGGCCGCTTTAATCACACTGTCCACATCTTTGCCATCGTCCGGATATAGCGAGATACCAATGCTAGCGCTGATATACAACTCTTTATTATCAATCAAAAACTCCGATTGCAGGGCGGTGAGAATACTCTTGGCTTTATGCGCAGCGTCGTCTATGTCATGCAAGTTATCCATCATGACAATAAACTCATCGCCACCCAAACGGCCGACCACATCACTCTCGCGGATGGATTGTTTGATTCTGCGCGATACTTCAAATAACAACTGATCGCCTACCGGATGCCCCAGACTATCGTTAATAGCTTTGAAGCGATCCAGATCAATAAACAGCAACGCAATTTGGCGTGACTCGCGTTCTGCGCGTTTAATGGCGTGTTCCAATAACTCGTTGATGAGTCGCCGATTTGGCAAACCGGTGAGTGGGTCATGATTCACCAACTCGTAAAGTTTGTTTTGTGACTGCTTCACCTCGGTGACGTCAGCAAACACCCCCACGTAATTGGTAATCTGGTGCTCGTGGTTTTTGACGACAGTAATCGTCAGCCACTCATGATATTCCTCACCGTTTTTGCGATGGTTAATCACTTCGCCGCACCATTTGCCTTCACTAGATAGGCTTTTCCACAAATCGTGTTTGCCTTGCTGAAATACAATCGGCGTAGCACCCAAAATCTCTTCTTCACTATAGCCGGTAATATCGCTAAAGCCTTTGTTGATACCAATGATGCTGCCGTTGGTGTCAATAATCATAATGCCTTCGCTCGCACTATCAAACGCAATTTTAGCCAAATTTAAGCTACGGCCAGTGTGTTCGCGCTGAATGGCTACGCTGAGCGAGCGGCCTATTGCCATTAGAGAGCCTAGTTCTTGCGAGCTGGTTTTATCTGTATCGTAACAACGTTCAATGATGATATTGCCCCACCACTGATGCTCCACAAACAGCGGGACAATCGCAATGCAGATGCTGTCGTGTTGCTTCAGTAGCTGACGCTCTGCTTTGGGTAAATCGCTCATCTCGCTAAAGACCGGATTGCCTTTTTGCAGAATCTCTTTCCAGCGGCCCAAGCGCGCATCGTCAAAATTAATGGCTTCCAGGTTGTTCACTGGCACCATAAATCCAGGGGTAGACCATTGATACAGTAGCTTGGAGTAAGTATCCGTGCTCTCGTCATATGGTATATTTTTAAGGATAGCAGCGCGCGTAAAGCGCAGTGCCAGACAAGATTGCTGCAATACGGTTTTAGCGACTGAGTGCCAAGAATCGGCAGAGTGTAATAACCAGTCGCAAGAAATCAGCGCATCCAGAATCGCGCTGCGGTTGTGTAATTGCTTTTCAATAAACTTCTGTTCGCTGATATCCTGGGCGTACATCACCAAATGCTGGCGTGAGGCATCACTGTTAAACGTGGCAATCTTGCTCACATCCAATGTTTTTTCAGAGCCTTGCGGTAAATAGATGATTTCCTCATTGCGATACGCTTTTTGTGTTCGCCAAGTCGTTTCATCGGATTTTTCTGAGTACTCAAACGCGGTTTTAAATACCGGGTGAATGCCAGATGCAATATCAAAATTAGTTTGATACGCGTAATCTTGCATGGGTATTTGGAATAAGCTGAGTAACTTTTGATTGGCGCGAAGCCAGCGATTGTTGCCATCTTTGATGCAAATGTAATCCGGACTGGTATCAATCACGGTTTGTAATAATTGCTCGGTTTGCCGTAGCTTAATTTCAGATAGCACTTGGCCGGTAGTATCGAACATATACAGCAATTGCAAGTGCTCTTGCTGATTCAGCAGATCAATCACATAGACTTTGAGGGTGCGCACTTGCCGTTCTAGGGCATATTGCAACGTGAATTCAGATTGCTGTTCCTTAATCTTTTCCAGCAGATGCTCCAGCATGCTGGTGGCTGGATGACGCTTGCGTGACTTGCTCGCAGGTTGGTCAAGATTAAAAATTCTACGTGCAAATGTGTTGGTGTAATTAATCGTGCCGTTATCTCTGAGCGTCATTACCGCCACTTCATGCAAGGCATCCAGCAATTGCCAAGCCAATGGCTGACCATCCTGTGGTATCGCCTCAGCGTCCACCGGCTTGACCTTGTCGGTTTGAATCTTGTGAATTTTCTTTGAATGCTGCACCGCTCACATTGCCTCGTTAGATTGCATACTGCAAGGCTGCTAGTTAGCAATGCCTTGACGCCCATTTTTTTGATACTTGATATAGATAGCTTAACGGTGCAATTTACATAAAACTTTAGGCTATGCATCGATAAAATTACACGATTTAAAAACGCACATTCCTCTAAAAAAAGCAGATGAAATGCGTTACCATATTGACCATGTATACATCAATCCTTATCCCAGTATTGGCGCTGTTTATGGCCGTGTTTTGCCATGTCGCTAATGCGCATGAAGCCCATACCCAATATCAAGCCAATCACCTTGCCGTTAGCGTGACCATAGACCCACAGGGCCAGCTATGGCGGGCAAGCGTTAAAAACGGCTATGTGTGGGTAGATAAAAGTGCAGATTTAGGTAAAACCTTTACTGCTGCGGTGAAAGTAAATCCGGTTGCCATGAAAATCGCTGCCGATGGTGAAGCGAGGCCTAAAATTGCGGTTTCGCCAGAAGGATTTATCTACCTGAGTTGGACCGAATCACTCAAAGCGCCCTATGCCGGCTATATCTGGTTTGCGCGTTCTACCAGCCAAGGCAAGCAATTTGATGCGCCCATCATTGTGCATCAAGACCGTGCTGAGATTACGCATCGTTTTGATGCCTTGCATGTTGCGCCCAATGGCCGTATTACGGTGACATGGGTAGATAAACGCGACTTACTGGCGGCAAAGGCTGCGAACAAACCGTATGAGGGCGCTGCCATTTACTATGCAATATCTACCGATAAAGGCAGCTCTTTCCAAGTAGAACAAAAGTTAGCGGATAACAGTTGCGAATGCTGCCGCATTGCCACCACACACAAACCCGATGGCACGGTGGTTGCCTTATGGCGACATGTGTTTGAGGGGAGCGAGCGCGACCATATGATTGCAGAGATTCCTTTACAAAAACAAACGGTTATGCCACATCGTGCAACGTTTGGACGTTGGAAAATCGACGGTTGCCCACATCATGGGGCAGCATTGGCCAGCGGTGGTGAGGGCGCTGATTGGTGGGGTTACCACATGGCTTATTTTGATGGTAACGATAAGAATCCTGGTTTGTATTACAGCCGCATGGATGGTACGGCATGGGTGTCTTCACCAGCCAAAAAGTTTGGCGATAATACCAAGCAAGCTGGACACCCGGCCGTGGTCAGTGTGGGTAAACAAGTATGGCTAGTATGGCGTGAAATCAAAGACGGCCAATACAGCATCTGGGGCATGCAGTCAGATGATGAGGGCAAGACATGGCAAGCCCCTAAGTCGTGGTTGACCAGCAGCCAGAAATTAGACTACCCCGTATTATTGGTGCATCGGCAGCGACCTTATTTAGCCTGCAATGGCGAACAGTTTGGATTAACCCTACTTTCATTGTTGACATCGTATTGAAAAATGCAAAAACCGCCCCACCTTAATAACAGACAAAGATTAAGGAGGCGATAATGCGTTTCGATAAGTTAACCACTAAATTCCAACAGGCCTTGGCCGATGCACAAAGCATTGCGCTGGGCGCCGATAATCCCACCATAGAAGCACAGCATTTATTGCTGGCCATGCTGAATCAAGATGACGCCAGTACTGGTGCGCTATTGGCGCGTGCTGGTGCGCAAGTCAATCCACTAAAAGCAGCGTTAAATCAATCCATTAGTAATTTACCTAAAGCCACAGAAGCCAATGGCGAAATTGCTATCTCTCGTGATTTAAACAACTTACTGAATGTGACAGACAAGCTCGCACAAAAGCGCAATGATGCATACATTGCCAGTGAGATGTTCTTATTAGCATTGGCCGAAGACAAAGGCGAGACGGGTAAGCTACTAAAATCTAATGGCCTGACCAAAGCGGCACTAGAAGCAGCGGTGCAAACGGTACGTGGCGATCACCATGTGGACAGCCAAGAAGCGGAAGGACAACGCGAAGCACTGAAAAAATACACCATGGATTTAACCGAGCGTGCACGCATGGGTAAGCTAGACCCAGTGATTGGCCGTGACGATGAGATTCGCCGTGCGATTCAAATTTTAGGCCGCCGCACCAAAAATAACCCCGTGTTGATTGGTGAACCAGGCGTCGGTAAAACTGCCATTGTTGAAGGCTTGGCGCAACGTATTGTGGATGGTGAAGTCCCTGATACCCTCAAAAACAAAAAAGTATTAAGCCTAGACATGGCCGCTTTATTGGCGGGCGCTAAATATCGTGGCGAGTTTGAAGAGCGCTTGAAATCCGTGCTCAAAGAGTTGGCACAAGATGAAGGCCAAACCATTGTGTTTATTGATGAAATTCATACCATGGTGGGCGCCGGTAAAGCGGAAGGTGCGATGGATGCTGGCAATATGCTCAAGCCTGCCTTGGCGCGCGGTGAGCTGCATTGCGTGGGCGCGACCACTTTGGATGAGTATCGCAAATACATCGAAAAAGATGCGGCGCTAGAACGCCGTTTCCAAAAAGTGCTGGTGGATGAACCTTCAGTAGAAGCCACTATTGCCATTTTGCGCGGCTTGCAAGAGAAGTACGAATTGCACCATGGCGTAGAGATTACCGACCCGGCGATTGTCGCAGCGGCGGAATTATCACATCGTTATATTACGGATCGGTTTTTGCCAGATAAAGCCATTGACTTGATTGATGAGGCGGCCAGCCGCATCAAGATGGAAATCGACAGCAAGCCAGAAGTCATGGATAAGTTGGATAGACGCTTGATTCAATTGAAAATTGAGCGTGAAGCCGTGCGCCGTGAAAAAGACGAAGGTAGTAAAAAGCGCTTTGAATTGATTGAAGAAGAAATCGCCAAACTCGAAAGAGAATATGCGGATTTAGAGGAAATCTGGAAAGCAGAAAAAGCGCAGGTACAAGGTTCTGCGCATATTAAAGAAGCCATTGAAAAGATTAAATTTGAGATGGAAGAAGCCACACGTAAAGGCGAATGGCAGAAAGTATCGGAGCTGCAATATGGCAAATTACCAGCGTTAGAAGCACAGTTAAAACAAGCCTCTACCGCAGAAGCCAACGTGGGTGAAGTGAAACACAAAATGTTGCGTACCGAAGTGGGTGCTGATGAAATTGCCGAAGTGGTGAGCCGTGCCACAGGCATTCCAGTCAGCAAAATGTTGACGGGTGAGCGCGATAAATTGCTGACCATGGAAACCAAATTGCATGAGCGTGTAGTGGGGCAAGATGAAGCCGTGCGTTTGGTGTCGGATGCCATTCGACGCTCTCGCTCAGGTTTGGGCGATCCGAATCGCCCCTACGGCAGCTTTTTGTTTTTGGGCCCGACTGGTGTGGGTAAAACTGAGCTATGTAAAGCATTGGCTGGTTTCCTGTTCGATTCGGAAGACCATTTGATTCGTATCGACATGAGTGAGTTTATGGAGAAGCATTCTGTCGCACGTATGATTGGTGCGCCTCCTGGCTATGTGGGTTATGAAGAAGGCGGTACGCTGACCGAAGCAGTACGTCGCAAACCTTATTCCGTGATTTTGCTGGATGAGGTGGAAAAAGCGCACCCCGATGTATTCAATGTATTGCTACAAGTGTTGGATGATGGCCGTTTAACCGATGGCCAAGGCCGCACGGTAGATTTTAAAAATACCGTGATTATCATGACCAGCAACTTGGGTAGTCAGATGATCCAAAGCATGACCGGCGATGACTATCAACTGGTGAAACTGGCGGTGATGGGCGAAGTGAAAAGTCATTTCAGACCGGAGTTCGTTAACCGGATTGACGAAGTGGTGGTGTTCCACGCCCTAGGCGAAGCGCATGTGAAATCGATTGCCGGTATCCAGTTGCAATACTTGGCCAAACGCTTGAATGCAATGGATATGCAATTGACGGTGACTGATGCTGCCATGGCAGAAATCGCCAGTGCCGGCTTTGATCCGGTGTATGGTGCAAGACCATTGAAGCGTGCAATCCAGAGCGAAATCGAGAATCCATTGGCACGCGAAATTTTAAGTGGGAATTTTGTGGTCAAAGATACTGTCGTAGTAGATTGTAAGGCAGGAAAAATGATGTTCAGCAAAGGTTAAGCCACACGCAGTAACCACATAGGGGTGATACGCACGACGCATATGATGAATACGAAGGGCTATATCACCTCTATTTTATTGGCTGTGGGATGTGCCAGCGCACCGGCGTGGGCATTTACTTCTAGCCAGCTGGAAACTTTCGATAATGAGCCGCCGCTGGTGCGCGGTATGCTAGAGCGCGCCAGTTTATTGTTAGATGAGGACGAAGAAGAGGCTGCCTGGAAAGCGGCCGATTTGTATTGTCAGGCTTCACGCTATGGTAGCGCAGAAGGCGCATACCGCTTAGGTATGTTGTACGCACTGGGGCGTGGTGTGCCAGCAAACCGTGATTATGCCGCCAATTTGTTTGGCATTGCCTCGGCGCATGGCCATGCAGAAGCACAAAAAATGCTGGAAACCGTGGCGTTGACCACGCAACAAGCGCCTGCATGCGTACTGAGTGAAGTTTCCCCAGAAAAATCACCAGATACAACTGCACCGCGACAATCTGCAGCGATTGATGCCTACATTGCTACATTGCCCAAGCATAAACGCTGGGTGGTGGAGTTGGCAGACAAAATTGCCAGTTGGCATCAGGTAGATAGCAAACTGGTGCTGTCTATCATTACGGCAGAATCAAACTTTACCATTGCCGCACAATCCAACAAGGATGCACAGGGGCTCATGCAATTGATTCCGGCGACTGCAGAACGCTTTAATGTAAAAAATGCTTATAACGCTAGCCAAAATATTAAAGGTGGTGTGAAATATTTGCGTTGGCTGTTGTCTTATTTTAGGGGGGATGTAGCCTTAGCCGTGGCCGCCTATAATGCAGGAGAGCGTACCGTTGATCGCTACCATGGCATCCCGCCTTATAAAGAAACGAAAGCCTATGTGAAAAAAGTCATGGGCTTGTACCAGTCGCCGTACCACGTGTTTGATGCCAGTATTACAGCGCCATCGCCGATCATCAGCACATTAAAAACACAGTCCAAAGCAAAGAAAGCGAGAGTGTTATGAAACAACTATTATCGATATTGATGGCTACATCCGTACTCTTGATGCTGGCGGGTTGTGCCACCACAGGTAACAGCCCGACACAAGCTGAAGTAGAACGTATTTCGCCGGAGGAGCTGGAGAAGTTGATCCCACCGGCCGTTGCCACTGTAAGTTTGGAAGAGTTGGTGGCCGATGGCAAACAGGGGAAAACGCCGGATGAGATTATCGAAAAAATTAAGGCCAGCAATTCGCGCTATGACCTCACGCCCGCGCAAAGTCTAGATTTGAACAAACGGGGCTTGGATATTAAAGTGTTAGAATATATTCATCAATCCAACGAGCTTGCACGCCAAAATGCGTTGGCAGATGAAATCAATAAGCGTGAACAAGCGCGTAGGCTGAGCGAGAAAAAGTTGAAACGTGAACGCGACCTTGCACAGATGCGTGGATATGATCCCTATTGGGGCTTTTATTATGGCAGACCTTGGTATGGTGGACCGTTCGGGTATTCTCCGTTTGGCTACCGCTATGGACCAAGATTCGGCTGGGGTATGGGTTATGGTTGGTAAGTCATTGTTTGGAGTCACATGCGTCAAAGTACAGAAACACTGGTAGTCAAAGCACAAGGCCGCCGCTTATACGATATCACACCGCAAGTCATGCAATGGGCGAATGCGCAAGGATTACAAACCGGATTGTTGACGCTGTATATTCAACATACGTCGGCCAGCCTGCTGATTAATGAAAATTACGACAGCGATGTACTGGTCGATATGGAAGCATTTTTTAATCGGCTAGTGCCAGATGGTGACGAGCTATTTATCCATACGGTGGAAGGCCCTGACGACATGCCTGCGCATGTGCGCACAGCGCTCACGCAAACCAGTCTATCTATCCCGCTATTAGAAGGCAAAGTGGCATTGGGGCAATGGCAGGGTATTTTTTTGTTTGAACACCGGCATATGCCAGCGACACGACGCGTGTTGATGCATGTGATTGGTGCGTAGCGTTTCTCCGTGTTAAATAGTTGGATAAGTGGGGTGCGACAGCAAGGGCGTCCGCTGACGGTTAGTGAGCGTGATACGTTTAACCCCTATTTTTCTAGTGTGGTGATTGAACAAGCGCGCATCATTGAAGGCGCCGTGCCAATGTGGCTAAGTAGGCGTATGTGTGCGGTGGTGTTGCAACATCGTATTTTTTTCAGGGCTGGCGTGTATCAGCCTAATACTAGGCAGGGTACAGAACTGCTGGGGCATGAGTTGGTGCATGTATCGCAGTTTTTACATGGCATGACGTTATTGAAGTACCTTTGGTCCTGTCGGCGTGGTTATCGACATAGTGTCTACGAGCTAGAAGCTTATGCAAAAGGCGCGATGATAGCGCGAGATGTAGGAGCAATCTGACTTAAATTTAGAGAGTTCACCTACTGTTTTTGTGTGGTGCGCAATGTAGGATTGTTGATACTAATCACAATATCGTGGTATTGTGTTAGAAACATTGGCTAAGTCTTTGTATATAAATAGTATATAAATAAATATTTGCAATTATTTTTTTGGAGGGTATATGAAATTTACATCATCAGTTTTGGTTTCTGCATTATTGGCAAGCTTGTTATTAACTGCTTGTGGTGAGAAGGCGGAAGAAGCACCAGCGGCACCTGCTGCTGAGGCGGCACCGGCAGCTGCAGCGCCAGAAGCGGCTCCAGCAGCGCCTGTGGCAGGTGGTTACGAGCCAACAGCAGAAGAGCGCGTACCAGGCATCACATTAACTGCAGAAGAGTTGGCAGGTGCAGCACCAGCAGAAGCACCGGCTGCGGAAGCGGCACCAGCAGAGGCCCCAGCAGAAGGTAGCTAAGTATTAGCTTGCTGCAGTCTCACTGAGCTATAGTCTTATTTAGCAATATATCCACTTAATCGTCTCACTTAATCGTATTAAGTGGATATCGGTAATAAAAAAGCGCACTTGCAGTGCGCTTTTTTTATGTGGGCTTTACTCAGTATGCATCGCACAACACCCATGCACTATTATCTACTAGCGCACATTGCTCCAACTCAACGGGTCAAACGGTACGCTGTTTCTGCGCAGCTCATAATACAGTCCATTGCTTTCATTGCCACCACTATTGCCTACTGCCGCAATCGTGTCACCACCGCTGACTTTCTCTCCCACATTTTTGAGCAAGGCTTGATTATTTCCGTATAAACTCATATAGCCGCTGCCGTGATCCACAATGATTAAATTGCCAAAACCACGCATCCAATCTGCAAACACAATGCGGCCACTAGCAATTGATTTCACTTCATTGCCTTCATTGGCACGAATAAATAGGCCTTTCCAGCTTACACCGGTGTCAGAGCGTACCGCGCCAAAACGATTGCTTACTTCGCCGCGTACAGGCAACCGCAATTTTCCGCGCAAGCTGGGAAAGTGCACACCATCCACATCATTGTCCGGCAAGGTCTCGTTACGTGCGATGGTTTGATTTTCTGGTGCTGGTTGCGTTGTATTAGATGGCGTTGTGTTGGGTCGACCAGAAGCTTTTTTTGCGGATTTTGCTTTGGCTTTTTGCTGGGCGAGTTGTTTTTTCTTTTGTGCAGCCGCAAGTTTTGCTAACCGCTCAACTAGGTTGGACAGATTTTTCTCATCACGTTTGAGTTTGCTGATTTCACTGCGCTGCGCTGCGATTTTTTGTGAGAGTGATTGGACGACTTTGGCTTTTTCTTGCTTTTGTTGCAGTAACGCTTTCTTTTCTTCTTCCTGTTTTTGTTTGAGTGAGGCCACTTCATTCAACTTTGCCGCAGTTTCATCATTCAGGCTTTCTACTTTACGCAAATTGCCCTGCATCTCATTTATTAACTGGCTGCGTGCCTTGGCAATATAGGCAAAGTATTTCAAATCACGTGCGATTGCATTGGGGTCTTTGTTTTCCAACATCAGTTGCGTATAGCTTTGGTTGCCATGTAAATATTGTTGATATAGCTGTTGGCTTAACTGCTGTTGTTGGTCAGATAGCGCGTCATTGATGCGCAGCGATTGCTGCTTGAGTTGTGTGAGTGTGACACTATTCTGTTTTTGCTTGAGACTGATTTCGTGTATTTTTTTTTGCGCTTTGCTAATGGCAGTTTCTGATGCTTTGAGTGCGTCCGCCGCATCTTTATGCGCATCGGTAGACGCGTCTAATTCTTTCTTAAGCGACTCGATTTTTTCATGCACATCTTTTAAATCATCTTTGGCAGCATCTGCTTTCTTGGCTGCCAACACAGAGTGCGCAGCTAACAAACCAAGCATAAGCCAAGTACATCGCCAAAACACTTTTTTTAGTATCATCAACGGTGCTTCAACTACCGAAATGCACTAAACTTTTGCCTGTCATTTCTTTGGGCTGTGGTATCCCCATTAACTGCAACAGGGTAGGGGCAATATCCGAGAGAGCGCCCGTGTTTTGTAGCGTGGCCGGTCTACCCACGTAAATAAACGGTACCAAATTGGTGGTGTGTTGAGTATGCGCCTGATCACTGCCTGGGTCATACATCATTTCTGCATTGCCGTGGTCTGCGGTAATAATCACTTCCGCACCTGTAGCTTGTGCAGCAGCTACTACACGCCCTAAGCAAGTATCCAGTGTCTCCACTGCCTGAATCGCCGCTTGCAGGTTGCCAGTGTGGCCGACCATATCGCCATTGGCGTAATTGCAAATCACGGCTTGGTAATGTTTAGATAAAATGGCTTCCACCAATTTATCGGTCACTTCTGGCGCGCTCATTTCCGGCTGTAAATCATATGTGGACACTTTAGGGGATGGCACCATAATGCGGTCTTCGCCAGCAAACACCGTTTCTTCTCCACCATTAAAGAAAAAAGTCACGTGTGGATATTTCTCGGTTTCGGCAATGCGTAATTGGTTAAGTCCAAGTTGAGACACATATTCGCCAAAGGTATTCGGTACGCTAAATGGTGCAAATACGGGCAGTGCTTTGGTTTGATTTTGATCGTACTGTGTCAGCGTGAAATAGTAAGATAAAGCAGGCACACGACCACGCTCAAAACCATTGAAAGCCGGGTTAAGTAGCGCATCGGTGATTTGGCGCGCGCGGTCACTTCTAAAGTTCATATAGATCACGGCATCGCCATCCTCCATAGTGATGGCTGGGCTGCCTGCATCGTGAATCGCTGTACATTTAACGAACTCATCTGACTCATTACGTGCATAAGCTTGTTCTAATGCCGCGGTCGCCGTGGGCGCCACGAATTCCGCCACACCATCTACTAACATATGGTAAGCAGGCGCGACACGCTCCCAGCGCTTATCCCTATCCATGCTATAAAAGCGACCACTGACAGAGGCGACTTTGCCAACACCGATAGACTGAATGTGAGCCTCCAGCGCCGTGATATAAGGCT
The DNA here is from genome assembly GCA_000525025.1 of Methylophilaceae bacterium 11. Lineage (GTDB taxonomy): Bacteria > Pseudomonadota > Gammaproteobacteria > Burkholderiales > Methylophilaceae > Methylophilus. Next base: position 606,601 of record JCKJ01000001.1, read on the forward strand.
TAGCACTAATCGGTGGTGTATCACGGCCATCTAAGAATGCGTGTACATATACTTTTTGCAGGCCTTGCTGCGCTGCCATGGTCAGCATGGCGTGAATATGCGATTGGTGGCTATGCACACCGCCATCGGATAATAAGCCAAAAATATGTAAGGCTTTATTGCTGGCTTTGAGCGTTTGAATGGCATTGACGAGCGCTGGAATTTGATAAAACTCACCGCTACTGATGCTGTTATTGATGCGCTCGAAATCTTGAAATACGATACGCCCCGCACCAATGTTCAAATGCCCGACTTCTGAGTTGCCCATCTGTCCATCCGGTAGTCCGACATAATGCTCGGAAGCATTAATCAAGGTGTTCGGGTAAGTCTTTTTCAGCGCGTCCAAATGTGGCGTGTTGGCTTGTGCAACAGCATTGTTTTCCCATTGGGTGCTGTACCCAAAGCCATCTAAAATTAATAGAATTACAGGAGTGGTTTGCATGCGGTAATCTCGTCTGTTTCAGGTTATTTCCATTATAATGGTTAGCTGTACTTAACGCATACTATCCGGCTAGGATTGCGCAATTTTCCTTGAAAATCTGCAGTGCCGTCACCATATTGAAATCAATCACACATTAAAGGATACGCGTTGGAATTTATTAAAGAAAATGCCTTGCTCATTGGCTTGGCGATTGGTTCTGGCCTGACATTGTTATGGCCTATGCTCAACCGTGGAGCAGCCGGTGTGCCCAATATCTCACCAACCGAAGCCGTGATGTTGATGAGTCGCTCCAAACCGTTGGTGTTGGATGTGCGCGATGCGGCAGAGTTTGAAGCCGGTCATATCCAAGGTGCTAAGCATATTCCGCTGGCTGAGTTGCCTAATCGCCTGAAAGAAATTGAAAAATTCAAACAAAAACCAGTGCTGGTGCATTGCCAAAAAGGTATGCGTGCTAAAACAGCATGTACTATTCTGCGTGCGCAAGAATTCACGCAGTTGCATCAATTGCAAGGTGGCTTGGCTGCATGGCAAGAAGCCAAATTGCCCATCGTTAAAACGGCTTAGTTTATTGGATATCGGAATCAGGTATGTCTAAAGTACGCATGTACACCAGCGCAGTTTGCCCATATTGCATCAATGCAGAACGTTTGTTGCGCAATAAGGGCGTCAATGAGATTGAGAAAATTCGCGTAGATTTACAGCCGGAACTTAGGCAGGAAATGATGGAGAAAACAGGCCGTCGTACTGTACCGCAAATCTACATTGATGAGCGCCATATTGGCGGCTTTGATGATTTGCGTGCCTTGGATTTGGCAGGCGAGTTAGACCCATTATTGACGGTGTAAATTTTAATAGTTTTGTCATGGATTAAACGTTAAAATACGGCACACTTTTTATCAACAAACAGCAGTAAAGAATTTAACTTCAGGGATTTAACATGGCAAAAGAAGATAACGCAAACCAAGCCGCAGTGAATGAACAACCAGCGTTTGGTATTGAAAAACTATACATTAAAGATGCTTCTATCGAAGTGCCTAATGCCCCACAGATTTTTACCGATCGCACACCACCGCAAGTGAGCGTTGAGTTAGCCAATGCCGCACAAAAACTGGAAGAGGGCATTTTTGATGTGTCAATTAAAGTCACTGTGACCGCAAAAGTTGGTGACAAAACTGCATTCTTGGTAGAAGTGGCGCAAGCAGGTATTTTTGTCATTCGCAATATGCCAGAAGAAAATCTGGAGCCAGTGTTGGCTGTAGCATGCCCAAATATCTTGTTCCCATATGCCCGTGAAGCGGTGTCAGACATGGTGACACGTGCAGGTTTTGCGCCAGTATTGCTCAACCCAATTAATTTTGAAGCATTGTATATGCAGCAAAAGCAAGCGGCTGAAACTGGTGCGCAACTCAACTAAATACGTGCGTTCTGCGCTTCACATTGGCTTTGCTGCGTTAGGGCTATTGCTCGCTGTTCAAGCGCAAGCGCTAGAGTTCCGTTCAGTGGCTATCAGCAAAGCGGTGTTGTACGATGCGCCTTCTACCGAGGCCAAAAAGCTATATCTGATTGGCAGTGGTTACCCGGTCGAAGTGATTGTGAATTTGGGTGAGTGGATTAAAATCCGCGATCACTTTGGCACTCTCAGTTGGGTGCAAGGCAAACAGCTGAGCGCTAAACGTACCGCATTGATTGTGGGCGAACAAGCGGAACTTAAACAAGCGGATGAAGACGGCGCGCCGCTAGTGGCCACGTTGGAAAAAGATGTAGTCGTAGAGATTATTACAGCGTCCACAAAAAGTGGCTGGATCAAAGTAAAACACCGCGATGGTCTCTCTGGTTTTGTGCGCACTACCGCCGTGTGGGGCAATTAATCTTTTAGCAGGTATGCGCAATCAATTAAGTACGCGCGCGGACATAGCACTACAGTCTTTACGTATAGTCGACATTAACAATAACGATGAATAGCAGGGGTTTCAATCATGGCTAAAGTGGCGGTACTTGGCGCAGGCGCTTGGGGTACCGCGCTGGCGATGCATATCAGTCAGCAACATGATGTTGCGCTGTGGGCACGTAATAGCGGCCACGTTTCCGGCATGCGTAAAGCACGCGCCAATCCGCTTTATCTGGGCGATTTCACCTTTAATGACCGCTTGGAAGTGGAAGATGACTTGGCTACGGCCATTCAACATGCCGATATCGTGTTATCAGTGGTACCTACCGCTGGTTTTCGCCCGATACTCAAAGCACTGGCGGATTTACATGCCACTCAGCCGATTATTTGGGCCCATAAAGGCTTGGAACCAGAAACTGCCAAACTCCCATTTGAGGTGGCACAAGAAGAGTTGGGTCATGACCGCCATTGGGGTGCACTCTCTGGCCCCAGCTTTGCTGCGGAATTGGTACGCGGTTTACCTACGGCTGTCACGCTGGCCGCCAATAATGCAGACTTTGCGCAACACGCGGCCAATCTGATTCATGGTGGGTGTTTGCGTGTATATAACAGCACCGATGTCGTTGGCGTGTCGGTGGGTGGTGCCATCAAAAACGTGATGGCGATTGCTGCCGGTATTTCCGACGGCATGGGGTTTGGCAACAATGCACGTGCCGCAATGATTACACGCGGGTTGGCCGAAATTACACGGTTTGGTATTGCATTAGGTGCCAAAGCGGAAACGTTTATGGGGTTGGCAGGCGCGGGCGATTTAATTCTCACTTGTACCGGACAGTACTCCAGAAACCGCGAAGTTGGTTTGCAATTGGCCACAGGCAAGCCGTTAGAGGATATCTTAAAAGGATTGGGTCATGTTGCGGAAGGCGTAAATACTGCACGCGAAGTGATGCGCAGAGCTGATTTAATTAAGGTGGATATGCCCATTACTTATGAAGTGAATCAAGCACTTACGCACGGTAAGTCGGCGCGTGATGCCGTGATGGATTTGCTGGGCCGCGAGCAAAAACCAGAGGGCATTTAAGGTTAGGCAGGGCTGCGTAACTAAATGCCGTGACTATAGCTTTTGGTAGAGCCTTTTAAAAAGTGGTTGATGGAGGCTTTTCTGCGGTCTTTGCGGATGCGTTTATCTGCATAAATCTTGGCATTCATCACTGCATCTGCGGAACGATCGCGGCGATCTTCACCAGAACGACGGTCATCAAATCGCAAAAATTTACAGTTACATTGCGCAACGTTGCATTCTGCCAAAGGCAATCTTGGCGCATCGTTGACCAAAATAGGTTTGGCTTGGTACATGTGCACTTGCTGGCACGCTTGTTGGCCAATTTCAATTTTCACACAACGGTAGCTCGGCTTTGCGAGCGAGGCTTCTGAAGCTTCAAGCATTTCGTTGAGGCGACGCTCAGCACTACGCATGGTGTGCCAATAATAGGCCACGCACAGTACAAATCCCCCAAGAATGATGACTTCGATCATATGTTGATGTGTAATAGCAAAAAGGCTCATAACATTAGCGAGATTTTTGAAAAAAATCAATGACTTTGCATCGTTTTAACAATTATTGACCATGGACAAAATCAATCTGCCGCCATGCCTCATACAGCAAAATGGCGGCGGAGTTAGATAGATTCAGGCTACGGCTATCGGGCAGCATCGGTAGGCGCACACGGTGCTCCGCTAAAAACTCATCTCTAATTTCCTGTGGCAATCCACGTGTTTCCGGGCCAAATACAAACACATCGCCTGCTTTAAATTGCAGATTAGTATGGCGCGTACTGCCTTTGGTGGTGAGTGCAAACATGCGTTTACCAGCCAGTGCCGCTTTGCATGCAGCCCAGTCTTCGTGCACCTGTAAACTGGCGTATTCGTGATAATCCAAGCCAGCGCGCTTGAGCTGTTTGTTTTCCAAACTAAACCCTAATGGTTTGACCAAATGTAGTTGTGCGCCGGTATTGGCACATAGGCGGATGATATTGCCTGTATTGGGTGGAATTTCCGGCTCATAAAGCACAATATCAAACACATTCAGCCCTTTGTTCTTGAAATTAAGATGGTAGTGAGAGCGCTATGATAATTCAGAGTGAACAATTATTGGGTGGATTATGGCGCGTCCGGAAAAAATTAGATTAGGCGAAATTCTGATACAACAGAATTTGTTGTCGCCTGAGCAGCTGGAACTTGCGCTGGTCGAGCAAAAACGTACTGGGCGTAAACTAGGCCGCGTATTTATAGACAGCGGCTTTGTCACGGAAAAGCAAATTTCCGAGGCATTAGCACGCCAACTCAATATTCCCTTTATCGATTTAAATGATTTCAATGTGAAATCACACGAAGTGCAGAAGTTGCCTGAGGCGCAGGCGCGTCGGTTCCGAGCCATTGTGTTAGAAGACAGGGGCGGTACTTATTTTGTGGGGATGGCAGACCCCTCTGATTTATTTGCTTACGATGAACTGACCCGTGTACTCAAGCACGAAATTGAGTTGGCTGTGGTGCAGGAAAGCATGTTGCTGCAGGTGATTGATCGCACCTATCGCTTGACCGATGAAATTAGCCATTTAGCCATGGAGCTGCAACAAGATCTAGGCGAGAACACCTTAGATTTTGTGAGCTTAGGCACAAGCAATAGCGCAGAAGAAGCGCCGGTTGTTAAGTTATTACAAACCATTTTTGATGATGCCGTACAAGTACGCGCATCGGATATCCATATCGAACCACAAGAAAACAAGCTACACATTCGTTTCCGTATCGATGGCGTGATGCATCTGCAGACACAATCGGATATGAAAATTGCGACCGCACTGGTGTTGCGGCTTAAGCTTATGTCTGGCCTAGATATCTCAGAGAAACGCCTGCCACAAGATGGCCGCTTTGGCATCAAAGTGAAAGCCTTGCCTGTCGACATTCGTATTTCCACCATGCCTACGCAGTATGGCGAATCCGTAGTGATGCGTTTGCTGATTCAAAATGCAGGTAATTTTGCATTAGACAAACTGGGCATGCCGGCTGATATGTTGGCACGTTTTAGAAAATTGATTCATAGACCCAGCGGCATGGTGCTGGTGACTGGCCCGACCGGCAGCGGTAAAACCACCACGTTGTACGCAGCCCTTAACGAGTTGAATTCACATGCCAATAAAATCATCACGGTAGAAGACCCGGTGGAATATCGGTTGCCTGGCATTAACCAAGTGCAAGTGAATGAAAAGATTGATTTGGATTTTCCGCGTGTATTGCGCACCACTTTACGTCAAGACCCGGACATTATTCTGGTGGGTGAGATGCGTGATGAAGCCACAGCACAAACTGGCTTGCGTGCTGCGATGACCGGCCACTTAGTGCTCTCTACTTTGCATACCAATGATGCCATCACCGCGCCGGTGCGCCTGATTGACATGGGTGCGCCACGATTTATGGTGGCCATGTCTTTGTTGGGTGTAGTTGCCCAGCGCCTGGTGCGCATCGTGTGCGATCACTGTAAATCATCTTATGTGCCCACGCCGAATGAACAGCTTTGGTTAAAGCAAGAACTTAGCAATCAGGCGCTCGGCAATCAGACACAGGAGCAGTCCTTTGTGCATGGTAAAGGGTGTAGTCATTGTAATCAAACTGGCTATCAAGGGCGCGTGGGCGTGTATGAGTTGCTAGAGATGACCAATGAATTGGTGGAAGCCGCCAATCATCAGGATACCAACACGTTTATTCAGCAAGCGCGTGCACGCATGCAGGGGCAAACCTTACGTAGCCAGTCTATCCAGCTTGCATTGGATCAGCGTACTACCGTGGCTGAAATCATGCGTATTAATAATCAATTGGATGCCTAAACTAAATGCCAGCATACGCATATAAAGGACGGGATGCCAACGGCGCGCAAGTGAACGGCGTCATGGAGGCAACGGATACCAATTCGATGGTGAACCTGCTGCTGACCAGCAATATCACGCCGATTGATATTGTGGCCACCAACAATAAAACTGCCGCTCCAAAAACTGCAAAGCAGGGCTTGTTTCAAGAGAAAATTACTTCGCTAGACATCATGTTATTTAGCCGGCAAATGTACACCTTGTTGAAAGCTGGCATTCCCATTATGCAGGCCTTAGGTGGTTTGCAGGCCTCTACCAAAAACGCGCGTATGGCCGCTGTGGTGGGGGATTTAAGACAGAGTTTAGACGGTGGGCGCGAGTTGTCGGCAGCCATGACAGAACACCCAACCGTATTCAGCGGTTTTTACGTCAGCATGGTGCGTGTGGGGGAAACCACAGGCTTGCTGGACAATATTTTCTTACGGTTATTCAACCACTTAGAGTTTGAGCGCTTTATGCACGGCCAAATCAAAGCGGCACTACGCTACCCCAGTTTTGTGGTGATGGCGATGGCCGTGGCGATTGTGGTGATTAATATTGTTGTCATTCCGGCATTTGCCAAAGTGTTTGACAGCATGCATGCCGAGCTACCGTTACTGACACGCATGTTGCTAGGATTTTCTAATTTCATGTTGGCCTATTGGCCCATATTGATTGCAGCTAGCGTGGGCATCGCATTTCTATTCAAGCGCTATATCAGTACCACAACAGGTCGCTTTAAGTGGGACACCTTCAAACTCAATATCCCGATTGCTGGAAAAATTGTACAAAAAGGCACCATGGCACGCTTTGCCAGAAGCTTTGCGCTGGCCAGCAAAAGTGGGGTGCCCATTACCAACGCGCTAAAGTTAGTGGCGCAAACGGTCGATAACGAATATATCGCCAGCAAAGTGGACGGCATGCGCGCGGGTATTGAGCGCGGCGAGAGCATTTTGCGTACTGCGAATAATGCCGGGGTATTTAATCCCTTGGTGTTGCAGATGATTGCCGTGGGCGAGGAATCTGGTGCATTGGATGATCTGATGCAAGAAATTGCTGATATGTATCAACGCGATATGGAATACGAGATTAAAACATTAGGCGCACAGATTGAGCCGATTTTGATCGTGTTCCTCGGCGTGATGGTACTGATACTGGCCTTGGGTATTTTCTTGCCGGTATGGGATTTAGGCAAAGTAGCCTTGCATAAATAGTATGCGGTTACCGAGTTATTTAATGCGTGATTCCTTGGTGGGTGTAGCACGCGGGGTGTATGTCGTCGCCGGTGTGTTGATGTGCATCGTGATGGGCTATCTGCTGGTGTATATCGCATCACTCAATGCGGATATAGCACAGGCCAATACACAGGCAGATTTAGAACGGCAGTGCGCGCATGCGCTAGAAGCATGGGTACACCGACAGGTAGCACCGGGAGAGTTGACCCAGCCTGAGGCATTGGATGCAGTAAAGGATAAAGCTTGCAGAACGAAGTTAGTGCTGTAGGCAGCGTTTGATGATGGCTTTTGATGACTAAGACTTTTGATTATTAAGTGGAGTAGGTGAAATGAAAAAACTGAGTGGCTTTACCCTGATTGAATTGATTGTGGTGATTGTGATTTTGGCGACGTTGGCAGCGCTAGCACTACCTAGATTTACCAGCCTGCAGCGCGATGCCCGCATTGCCAAACTGAATGCGGCACGCGGCGCTGTGGCTACAGCCTCTGCTTTGACGCATGCCACGGTCATTGCCAAGAACAATATTGCTGACCCAGCTGCCTGCCCCGCGGGTGGCGGTACGGCCAATAACTTGAATGGCGCAGCGGGCACGCTGTGCACGGAAGCAGGCATTGTGCGCATGGTATTCGGTTATCCGGATGTCACCGCCATTGGCACTGCTGGCTTACTTTCAGCCGCAGGTTTATCGGCCAGTTTTAACCCAAGCTTGGCTGAGTTGAATGCAGATGGTTACAACTATACCGCGACTGGTACAGCGGCTACCTTTCAGATTCAAGGTGCGACCACGCCAGCCAGTTGCCAGTTCACTTACACAGAGCCAGCTGCTGCCAATGCCGCGCCTGTGATTAGTGCGATTACGACGACAGGTTGCTAAGAATATCAATGTAGTGGATATGAGATGTTTAATGAAGTGTCATTTTTAAGGAGCAATATCATGAATAAGCAGTCAGGTTTTACGTTAGTGGAGTTAATTGTAGTGATTGTCGTATTGGGCATTTTGGCAGCGACTGCGTTGCCTAAGTTTATTAATGTGAGTAAAGAGGCCAGATCCGCTTCGGTCAATGGTGTAACGGGTGCTTTGCGCTCAGCCGTTTCTTTAGTGCAGGCTAAATACTATGCAGCGGGTAGCACAACTGCAACCACTGTGACGATGCAAGATAACTCAACCGTGACCGTAGCTGCATCGACTGGTGTACCTGCAGGAACAGCAGCTGGCATTGGTGCAGCATTGCAATCGACAGAAGGCTTTACCGTGGATTACACCACGGCAACAGCGGTAACATTTAGACCAACTAATGGTGGTAGCGCTACATGCCAAGTCACTTATAACGGTACAACTGGTGCTATTAGTGTACCTGATGTAAGTGGTTGCTAACTATTGCTGATAGCGGTATGCGCTGATGGTACAACGCAACTTTATACAGCGCGGGTTTACACTAAAGCACGTACAGTGCGGATTTACCTTGGTTGAGCTTGTCGCAGTCATCACGATTGTGGGACTGCTGGCGGCAGTAGCGGGGCCAAAGTTTATCGGCAGTGCAACCTTTGAAACGCGTGGTGCGCAGGGTACATTGCTCGCGGCCTTGCGTTACGCCCAAAAAACGGCGGTGGCGCAGCGGCGATATGTATACCTTAACTTGAATACCACTACGCGTACATTATGTTTGGGGTATACCAGTAATTGCAGTAGCGCAGTCATTGATCCATCCACGCAAGTGGCGTATACCAAAGTGCTGCCGAGCACAGTTGCGCTCAGCACAACACAGGCGGCGTTGGCGTTTGATGGTTTAGGTCGCCCTGTACCCAACGCGAGTGCAAGTTATAGCCTGCAAAATGCCACTGACTTGAGCGAGGCGCCGCGCAACATCGTGGTGGAAGCAGAGACCGGTTATGTCCGCTAATCTGCTCAAGTCAACAAGTCGTCAGTCTGGTGTCACGCTGATTGAGCTGATTGTATTTATTGTGATTGTCGGTGCCGCTTTGGCTGGCGTACTCAAAGTATTGCAAGTCACCAATCGCGATAGCGTAGACCCGTTGGTGCGTAAGCAAGCCTTATCCATTGCAGAATCTTTGCTGCTAGAAATTACCCAGCAACCGTTTACGTTGTGCGATCCGGATGATGCCAATGCTGCATCAGCGACTACGGTGGCGGATTGTACCAATTCGCAAGACAAAGGCGGTGGTGCATTGACCTCACCCACGCCTGCGGCAGAGAGCCGTTACAGTAGTGCAGACCCTTTTGATAATGTGGCCGATTATGGCGGTTTTGTCATGCCCGGCGGCGGTTGCGCGGGCATCTGCATACCGGGGGATAACACACCATTGGCAGGCCTCACTGGCTATGCGGCCAGTGTCAATATCGCACGCGCTGGCGGGGTAGCACCCTTTGCTGGTCTAGCTCCAGATGCTGTCCTTAAAATTACTGTCAATGTCACCGGCCCAGCCAATACGTTAGTGGCGCTAGTGGCTTACCGATTACGTTATGCGCCGACCATCTAAACCATACTTTGCTGCTGTAGCCAAAGGATTCACCATTGTCGAGATGATCGTGGTGATTACGGTAGTAGGCATTTTGGCAGCTGGTGCGGCCACGTTTATTCGTAACCCTACCCAAGCTTATTTTGATGTGGAAAATTACGCCAATCTGACCGACCGTGCAGATACGGCCCTGCGCCGTATGTCGCGTGAGATGCGCAATGCCTTGCCCAACAGCGTGCGCGCTACTACCAATGGCGCCGATAGTTTTATAGAGTTTATTCCAGTGACGGCTGCTGGACGTTACCGCGCAGAGGTTGGTACGAGTGCCAGTGATAATCCGCTGGATTTTAGTTTAAGCGCCGATAGCTTTGATGTATTGGGCACGCCGCTGCTGATTGCCGGTGGGCAGCAGTTGGTGATTTATAACTTAGGCGTGACGGGTGTAGATGCTTACGAAGGCAGCAATCGGCGCACACTGACCACTGCCGGCACACTTAGCACGCTCAGTTTCAGTGGGAATGCTTTTCCTCAGCCATCTCCTTCCAGCCGTTTTTATGTGGTGGCTACTGCCACTACGTTTGCTTGCGATATGACCAATCGTCGACTGATGATGTATAGCGGATACGCCATTCAAAGCGCGCAACCCGCAAGTATTGGCGCACTGAATGCATTGACAACCGGTCGTCAAATTGCGGCCAATGTGGCCAGTTGTCAGATGCGCTATATTCCCGGGGCGCTACAACGCAGCGGTATTGTGGTGATTTATTTAGGTCTGTCACAAGATACGGCCAGAGTGAATTTGATGCATCAAGTCAATGTGGTGAACTCGCCATGAAAAACATCAAGCCTGATTTAAGCACACCTATTGTTGTCGCACCTTGCCGTACAAGATGTACTGTCTTCGGTGCGCCGTCCCGCCTGCGCCTCAATCAGACTAGGCGGACAGCAAAATACGCACAGGGCTTTCTATTACCCGCTGCCATTTTCTTGGTGGTCATATTGGCTGCCTTGGGTGCGTATGCAGTCAATATCAGCACTTTGCAACAGGCGGGTTCCGCGCAAGATGTACAGGGTGCGCGCGCTTATCAAATGGCAAGGGCAGGGGTGGAGTGGGCGGCTTTTCAAGTGCTGGCGCCGGGTACGGCCAGTTTAGGTAATTGCCCGGCCAGCCCAACAGTATTGAATATGGAAGGGTTTGCCGTGAGTGTGACATGTACACGCTCGGCAGATTACTTTGAGCAAGGCGCCGACCATACCATTGCAATGTACGATATTGTGGCCACTGCAGATTTTGGTACTGTTGGAACCGCCGGTCATATCCAACGGCAAGTGATCGTGACATTGAGCAAATGCCGCGGTACCGATGCCAGCCCGGCATACCAATGCGGCTAAGGCTGCGCAGCTGATTTACGGCATAAACCTCCCCTTGTTTTAGGCTTTAATCTACACCGCCTAGTAGCATAATTTCTCAATCTACCATGATTGGGACTATGAGACTTTGGAAGCAACGCGATTACAACAGTGGCTGAACAGGCGTGTAGGCGATGCACAAGCGGTGCAGCGTGCTGCCTGTTGGTTATTGCTGATGGTGCTATTTTGCGCGTATCAGCCTGCGTTAGCGGCTACCGTTGAATTCAATAGCACTGGCGGCACCTCTGCCACCAATGGTTTGCATTTCTATATCAATGAGAACACGCAGTTACAAGTGCGTCGCTTAAATAATACGGGGCAAGTGTATTCCCCCACCGTACTGCCAGCCAGCACCAATCTAGATAACGGGATTTTCTTGCGTGCAAACGGTAACATTTATGGGCCTGATCATAATGTCACCACCTTTGCTGCCACCGGTGGTATGTATAGCACGGCTACGATATCTGCTGTGTCTCCTCCAAACCCTTCTAGTGCTGGCGATCAACAAATAGCCACTAGCAATTTTGGTATTACTTTAGGGCCACAAGTCAGTGTGGTTTGGAAATATACCAACCCCTATGATTTTATTACGGCAGAAGTCACTATCGTGATACCGCTGCTATATGCAGTGAGTGCTTCCAACCCTGTGCGTTACTATCATGTGGTCGATACGTATCTGGGCGGGAGCGATAACGGTTGTGGTGTACGCTATACCGATAGCAATGGTAAACAGGTGGTGGGTACCTATCCACCGGCTTCTGGTACGACATGTCCTTCCAGTACTGCCATTCCAACAGGCGTTAGCATTGTAGAGTCGTTTCGTGAGCGCAGCGGTATGACGTTTTCTAATTATTGCGCCAACACTTGGAGCAGCTTTTGGGTCAACGGTGGTGTCAATTGTTCTATCTTGCAGGCGGCCAACCTAAGCAATGCTATCAGCTCCACTTATCAAGATACCGGTGTAGGGATTCAATACAACTTTACGGCACCAGGCACGTATACCTTTAGTTATGATTTTGTGGTGGGATCACCCGCTGTACCGCCTTACGATCATTTGGAGATTCGCCACCCCGGTAGCACCACTTTGTGCCCAACCAATGTCACCGTATTGGCCTGCACTTCCGCCACTGTGCCTTGCCCAGCGGCTAATATTGTCAGCTCCGGCAGCCTGTCTGGCAGTATTCGCGCTACGCCTGCCGCACCAACCATTAACGAAAATCCAGACCCATTTACCGTTGGTTCAGGCTCACCGATTACCACAGTCAGCTTGACCGGCACCGGTGCTGGCACTTTCACGTTGTCCAGTAACGGGCTCACTACAACTCCGCTCAATGGCACCAAATGCTGGAACACCAGTAACAACACAGCGAGCTGCGCATACACTATTAGCAATGTGGCATGCGTGAGTAATTTTGAGTGCTTGGAGACAGGTCTCACCTATCAAAATCTCAATAGCAGCCCATCCTCTCGCAATCCGCTTTACACCGAAGTATCAGGCGCTGGGTTTAAGTTTGATGTGGTGGCGCTGCAAAGTGATGGCTCGCAAGCCACAACCTATACCGCTAGCTCTGGTGTGACGGTAGAGCTGTTTGATGACAGCGCCACGCCGCAGCCTGCATGCAGTGCTTACAGTGGCGCCATTGCCAGCCAGAGCGTCACCTTTACCTCAGGCAATAATGGCCGTATTACGGTGCCCTCCAATTTTGTCTTAAACAATGCCTATCGCAAATTACGCTGTCGCGTGCGCGATACCGGTGTTGCTGTGTCCGGCTGCTCTTCAGATCAGTTTGCAGTGCGCCCGTCTAGCTTTACCGTAACTGCCACCGGTAGTGCCGATGCAGATACCAACGGTGTGAGTACCACGGCGACACCACGCGTGCGTGCAGGCGCCAACTTTAGCTTGACGGCAAGCACTGGCGTGGTGGGCTATAACGGCACGCCCCAAATCGACAATAGCAAGGTCACCGCACATGCAAGTGCTGTAGATGAGGGCACGGTTACAGGTCTCTTTAGCGTGGCCAATCCAACGACTGGCATCGCCACCGGCAGTGCATTTACCTACAGTGAGGTCGGCTATTTTAGGTTGTCCCAGTATGGGGTATTTGATAATACGTTTACCTCGGTAGATTCAACAAATGGTGATTGCGCCACCGGCTTTAACAGCAGTGGCAGCAAGGTTGGCTGTAGCTTTGGTAATGCCGTCAACACATCTTATTTTGGACGATTTATCCCAGACCATTTTGCTGTGACTTTGCCAGCAGCAACCCCTGCTTGTAGTGCAGTGTTTACGTATTTTGGACAAGATGGATTGAGCACAGCGTTTAGTTTGGCAGCACAAAGTGTGACCAATACCACCACGCAGAATTACAACGGTACCTATGCAAAATTAGGTGTGAACAGTTGGTCAAACTTTAACTTTAGCGCAGCCACATTGCCATCTGGCAGTGCGCTGAGCGGTAGCGCTAACGCGCCTACTGGCACTTGGGCTAACGGCGTTGCTAGTGTAGTAGCCAAACATATTGTGGGCAGACCCACCGCTGCAACTGCACCAACCAATATCACCATCAGTGCTGCACCTATCGATGCTGATGGCGTGACCATGCCAGTCACGGCTGTGGCGCCGGCTAGCCCATTCCGTTTTGGACGCTTATTTATAGCCAATAGCTATGGCTCTGAATTACTGCCCTTAACGGTGCCTGTGGAAGCGCAGTATTGGACTGGCTTGGCCTACCAGCGTAATCAAGATGATAGCTGTAGCGCTGTGCCCGCAACCAGTTTGGAAATGCGCAACTACCGCGTCAGTCTCAATCCGTGTGAAACCCAATTAAGCGGTGCAGGCAGTATGAGTAATGGCAAGGCCAATTTACGTTTAAGCAAGCCGGGTGCTGGCAATAGCGGCAGTGTGGAGTTGAAAGCAAATCTGAATACGGCTACTGGCCAAACCTGTAATGGCGCTGTAGAAAGCTCGGCAATTTCTGCGGCAACCCCTTGGTTTGGTAACGTCAACCCAACGGCCCGTGCCACATTTGGTATTTATAAAAGCCCGGTGATTTATTTACGTGAGAATTTTTAGAGTTTGAAAAGGCAACGATATGCAATGGTTTAAACAACAGAAGCAGCAGGCATGGACCGCTATTCGTACCACCGGAGAGGTGACGACGATTGTGCAAGTGATGCGACGCACGGGCGAAAAGCCGCTGGTGAATTTTGCGCATATTGAGCCCAGCAATGCGCGTGAAACCAAAGACGCAATCGCCCTTGCCAAAAAGTACAAACTCAAACATGCACGTTGCAGCTTTGTGCTCAACGCCAAAGATTACCAATTGCTGCAAGTGGAATCGCCCAACGTACCGGAACAAGAACGTAAAGAAGCATTGCGTTGGAAAATCAAAGACATGGTGGATTACCCAGTTGAGCAAGCCACGTTGGATTATATGAAGATTCCGCAAGATCCAGCTTACCCCAACAAGCAAGACTACGTGTATGCCATGGTCGCTAAAAATGTATTGGTGAGTCAGTTATACAACACCTTTGCCGATGCCGATATTCATTTACAGGCAATAGATGTGCGGGTGGCCGCGCAACGTAATATTGCCGCGTTATTGGAAGAGAAAGACCGTGGATTGGCCATGCTGAGCTTTGGGCGCGATGGCGGCTTACTCACTTTTACATCGGGCGGAGAGCTTTACCACACCCGTTTTATTGAGATTGAAGAAGAACGCAGTGCCGGTGCGTATGAGCGCATTGCCTTAGAGCTGCAACGCTCGCTGGATAATTTTGACCGCCAGTTTCCATTCATTACGGTGAATAAGTTACTGGTCGCGCCGTGCGAAGACCGCGATGCTTTGTTGCAGCATTTGAAAAGTGCGTTGTACACACAGGTAGCCAGCTTTGAATTGGAAGATGTTGTGGACTTTGCATCTGGTGTTGCTGTCGACGGGCTGACCAAACAGGCTTTGGTGTTACATACCATAGGCGCGGCATTACGTGAGGAGGTAGCAGCATGAGTCAACAGATTAACCTCATAAATCCAGCTCTTATCAAGCAAAAGGATTATTTGACAACGCTTAATATAGTAAGCGTATACGGCGCATTGGGTTTGCTGATATTGGGGTGGTATGGCTATACCGCACAACAGGTACACACACTCAAAGCGTCACGAGATCAGTTGGTGGGGCAGTTGCAACAGCAGCAAACCACTTTAGAAGCAATGAATGCCGCGAGGGCGCCAAAAGCGCCAAATCAGGCTTTAGTTGCAACGTTACAATCGTTAGAGGAAAAACACCGCATGCAAACGCAAATATTGCAGGTGATGCAGCAAGGCAAGCCCTCACAAGACAAGGGTTTGGCTAATTATATGTTAGGGCTGGCGCGCCAAAGCACAGATGGGCTATGGCTCACCGGCTTTAGTATCGATCAAACGCATCATGCGGTGTCTTTGCGTGGGCGCAGTTTAGATGCGTCCTTATTGCCTGATTATATGCATCAACTTGGGCGTCAAGCTGTATTTGCCGGCCAAGCATTCAGTGGATTACGTATTCAGCAACCAACAGAACAAGCCGCTAACCCTGCACCTGCTGTAGCGTCCACAAGCGCTGCATCTACACCTACCGCAGCGCCGGTACCCAGTGCATTTGTCGAGTTTGAGTTACAAGCGAAAGAAATCCTACCTACCTCTGCTGCATCCTTACCAGCAACACTGGAAGCAGTAGCGCCTACACCAAACGAGGTGAAGTCTTGAACGCCATGCTGCAGACAGTTTCTACCAAGTTTGCTGCGTTAAACGCACGCGAACGTTGGATGGTGTTTTTTGCCGGATTGGCGCTGGTGTATGCCGTGCTCAGCAGTTTGTTGATGAGCCCAGTTCAGCGCCAGCAACAACAAATGCAAACAGAAATGGCGCAATCCAGTGCGCAATTGGCGGATATAGCGCAGCAAGTGGCTACGCTATCAGAGCACCCGGTCATGAGTGTGGATGAAAGTAATACGCAAAAAATTGCACAACTCAATGCCAAGATTCATGCGCAAAAAACAGAAATGTCTGCTTTGCAAGATACCTTGGTGAGCCCGGCACAAATGCCTGGCTTACTCAAAGATTTGATTGAGCATCACGCCAGCTTGCGGTTGATTGACATGAAAACGCTGCCACCGGAAAACTTCTTAACTGCTCAACCAATCACGGCACAAGATACCGAAGCCACACAGACGCATAGCGGTCAGCCACTCATTTATCGCCATGCCATCACCATGACCTTGGCAGGTAACTACATGGAATTGATGCGTTATGCGCAAGCCTTGCAAGCCATGTCTGCACTAGTATTGTGGGATAAAGCCGTGCTGGTAGCAAAAACTTACCCTGAGAATGAACTCACGATCACAGTGTATACACTGAGTTTGGATGCCACATGGCTAAGTATCTAATGGGTTTGATTGGGCTTGGCCTATTTACATCCACGCTGATGGCAGAGGTATTGCGTGACCCTACCTTACCGCCCGTGCAGTCTGGCTTGGTGTCGGCGGAGCGTTTGCCAACTGTGGCGCCACCACCAATGTTGCAATCCATTACCTTAGGCTCTAGCGCCAAGTTTGCCATGATCAATGGGCAAACTGTGATGTTGGGCGGCAGCTATGAGGATTGGACATTGATACGGTTAAGCGCTAACGAAGCGGTGTTACGTGCAAAAGATGGCAAGACTAAAGTGCTGGTGATGGATTACGCCATTCAAAAACGCAGTGCGTCCGCACAGCCCAGAAAATTACCAATACGAAATAGCACCAAAGCCACTTCTCAAGAGGTGGTAGAAACCACGACACGAAATAACTTAACGGAACGTCCTCATGCGCAAGTGCGTGTGCAGGCAGAAAGTCTATGGGTGAAGCAATGAACACACATTTTAAACTAAGCACGGTGATGGCCATGTTGTTGCTGGTGGGTTGCGCAAGCAATGCCCCACAAAACAACGGGCAGCTCAATAGCAAAATGCAGCAAACCTTAAAAGAGGCGGCTAAAGCTAAACCTGCTGCGGCCTTGCCAGAAGTGGTGAATGAAGCGTTATTGCCACCGCTCAAAGTAGAGCTACCTAAAAGCAATGCCAAAAAATTAGAGCCACGTTTTGATTTGGTGGTGAACAATGCACCCGCTGCACAAGTGTTGATGGGCATCGTGAGCGGTACGCGCTACAGCATGTTGCTACACCCAGACATGGCTGGCAATGTATCCGTCAATTTAAAAGATGTGACCGTATTTGAAGCGTTAGATGCTTTACGTGATTTATATGGCTATGAATATAAAGTAGACGGCACACGTATTATGATTGAGCCGCAAACACTGCAAACACGCGTGTTTCAGGTCAATTATATTGTAGGCCAACGCAAAGGTTCGTCTGATACACAAGTGACTTCTGGCTCATTGGGCGCATCCAATAGCAACACAGCGTCACAAAATCCATCCACGGCTACGACCTCTACACCAGGTCAAACCAATCAAGTGGCGCTGATTTCCAGCAGTATTTCCACTAATACCAGTAACGATTTTTGGACGGATTTAGGCTTGTCTTTAAACGGCATTGTCGGATCAGAAGCAGGGCGCAAAGTAGTGGTCAACTTGCAGTCTGGCGTCATCATGGTACGTGCCATGCCTAAGGAAATCCGTAACGTCGAATCTTTCTTGCGCTTGATGCAAGTGAACATTGAGCGCCAAGTGATTTTAGAAGCCAAGATCTTGCGCGTAGGCCTCAATTCAGACTCTCAAAGCGGTGTGAACTGGTCTGTATTAGGGAGTCGTGGCAGCAGCCGGGCGTTGGTAGGTAATATCAACAACAACAGCGTGGTCAATACCAATGGCAATGGCCCGCAAGTCTCTGGCTCTTTAGGGGCAGATTTGAATGGCGTTTTGGCGAATGCTGCTACCACTGCGATTGGTGGGCCTTTGTTTGCCGTGGCATTACAAGGCGCTAACTTTGCTGCGCTGATGCAATTTTTAGAAACACAAGGCGATGTAGAAGTGCTCTCTAGCCCAAGAATCGCCACCATTAATAACCAAAAAGCCGTGCTTAAAGTAGGTACGGATGAGTTCTATATTACTGGCGTGAGACAAAGTACAACTGCCTCTGTGGGCGCAACGACTACGATTCCGGAAGTCACTTTGCAACCATTCTTCTCTGGCATCTCGTTAGATGTAACGCCGCAAATTGATAAAGATGACAACATCATCTTGCATATGCATCCATCCATTAGCCAAGTGACGACCGTGACCAAACAATTTACCTTAGGCGGCACGTCTAATCAGTTTAACTTGCCACTGCCTTCCAGCAGCGTGAATGAGACCGACAGTATTGTGCGCACCCGTGATGGTAACGTGATTGCGATTGGTGGCCTGATGACAGAGAGCAATACCAAAACCGGCTCAAAAGTGCCTGGTTTGGGCGATGTCAAAGGCATAGGCAAAGCCTTCCGCCAGCATAGCGAGCAATCCAGTAAATCTGAGTTGGTGATTTTACTGAAATCGACCGTAGTGCAAGGCAATGAGAGCTGGTCAGAAGACATGCTCAGCGCACAACAACGTTTAGAAGGTATGCGCCAACAACAATACGGACAAGCCAAAGCTGGAGGTAGCTAATTATGTACCTCGCGCATTTTGGTCTGAAAGAATTCCCGTTCAAGTTGACGCCTGACACCAGCTTTTATTACGCCACGCAAAGCTATCAAGAAGCATTGAATACGCTGCTGATTGCGATTAGTTCGGGTGAAGGCTTTATCAAAATTACTGGCGAAGTTGGCACTGGTAAAACCTTGCTATGCCGCAAGTTACTCAAAAGCTTGGGTGATGGCTTTAAAACAGCATTTATCCCCAATCCTTATTTAGACCCACAAGCATTGTTGATGGCGCTGGCGTCCGAACTTGGGTTGAGCTTGCCTGCACGCTTAAGCCACCATGAGTTACTAGACGCATTGTCTCAACGATTAATGGCATTGGCCAACGAAGACAAACAAGTAGTGGTGTGTTTGGATGAAGTGCAAGCCATGCCGATTGAAACGCTAGAAGCTTTGCGTTTGTTGAGTAATTTAGAAACCGAGAAACGCAAATTATTACAAGTGGTGATTTTTGGCCAGCCCGAGCTGGAAGAAAAGTTAGATCAGCCTTCGATTCGCCAATTGCGTCAACGCATTAGCTTTGAGTATCGCTTGGGTGCTTTGCAATGGCATGAGCTGAGTTTTTACCTCAATCACCGTATGCATATTGCTGGCTATAACGGCTGGCGTGTGTTCACACCGGCCAGCTTGCGCTTACTACACCAACATTCTGCGGGCATCCCCAGATTGGTCAATATTTTGGCGCATAAAGCATTGTTGTCAGCCTATGGCAAAGGCTTGCGCGAGGTGACCGTGCGCGAAATGCGCGATGCCGTATTAGATACACATGCCAGTGTGCGTACACAACATGGCTGGTCTTATTCAATCTTTAAATGGTGGCTTGCCATGGGTGTTGCGCGTGCCACGTTATTTTTATCTCACTAATTATCTAAGTGCGATAAGGCGGACAATATGAGCTTAATCAATCAAATGCTACAAGAGTTAGAGCAGCGCAAGGCCTCTTCGGATGCGCCTAGTGTACTGACGCAGATGGCACATCCAGTGCATGCAGTAGCGGTACCACGTAAAAACAGGGTGCTGCAATATGCAGTGCTCGGGGCCTTATGTATCGGCGGCGTCTATGGCGTGCAACTGTTGTCGCAACGTATGCTGTCTACACATGCAACACTGGATTTACCAAGTAACGCCGGCATGATTACGGAGGCCAATGCCAATATGATGCCTCCTGTTGCAGTTACGCTTACACCAACACCAACGCCTAGCGAAATCACTGAAGCCGTAGTGGAAACCAGCGTGAGTTTTACGCCAAGCTTGGAAAAGACATTGCATCTGTCACAACAAAGCGGTGCACTAGCAGCAGCCCAATCCAATCAGGTCACACAGGCAACAGCATTATCCAAGACCGTGGTGGCTGCTAATGCCCATGCTGCATCTGTCTTAGATGTGGCGGCGCCTGCGGTACAGCCTAGCACAGTACAATCTGAAGTGGTGCAGCCTGCAGCGCGTGCGCAGGTGGCCATTGCCAATACAATGCCTTTGCCTAAACAAGCTACGCCTAACGCCATAGAGTCTAAATCGGTGGTGAATAAATCCATGACTGCTGAGCAAAAATCAGCCCATGCTTATCAGCAAGCCATTAGCTATTTGCAACAAGGGCGTGTGGCCGAGGCACAAGATCAACTAGTGAGTGCGCTGGAGTTATATCCTCAGCATGAAGATGCGCGCCAGACTTTGGTGGGTTTGTTGGTCGATAACAAACGGTTAGACCAAGCCATGCAGGTATTAAAAAGCGGATTGCAATTGACCTCTAACCAAGCGCCCAACCATGGCAGCTATGCACAAACGTTGGCACGCTTACAATTGGATGCGGGTTTGGTGGAAGATGCATTGCACACATTGGAGACGCATAGCGCCAATGTGCAACAACCAGACGCTTATTACGCCTTAATGGCGGTGGTGCTACAAAAAACAGGGCAGCATGCGCAAGCCATTACACGTTATCAGCAGGCCTTGAGCCGTGGCGCTACTACACCCGCTTGGCTGATTGGCATGGCGGTATCGTTGCAGGCCGAAGGGCGTGCAGCAGAGGCTAAGCAAGCTTATCAACAGGCACAAACCAGCCAACTCAGTCCTGAGCTGGCATTGTTTGTGTCGCAACGCCTCAAGCAAGTGCAATAGCGCAACTGTTGGCTCAATAAGTTCTTGCCATTACCCAACAAGTCACTTTGGCCGCACCTGCGGCTTTCAGTGTTTTGGCTAGCTCGTTTAAGCTAGCGCCGGAAGTCATCACATCATCCACAATCGCTACATGCTTACCCACAAAATAATCATCACAGGTAAACGCAGCTTTGATGTTGCTGACTCTACTTTTTAGCGGCAGGCTGGCTTGTGGCGGTGTATTTCTAATGCGCTGACAGTGATGCGTTGCCAATGGTTTATGCAACAGCTTGGTGATACGTTTGGCCAGTTCTAATGATTGGTTGAATCCGCGTTGCTGTATTCTCGCTGGGTGCATTGGCATCGGTAACACACAATCAACATCGCTAGCACTTACGTGTTTTAAGCTGATGGCTGCAAATAGCCGTGCCAAATGCAATGCATGTTGATACTTGAGTGCTTGTAATAATGCGTCGATCGGGTATGCATACTCAAAGAGCGCATGCGTGGCATCAAAGAAAGGCGGATCAGTTAAGCAACTGCCACAGGTGTTGCCAGCAGCAGGCAGTCCGCATTGTGGGCAACCACTCAGTGCTTGCCATGGCAAATTTTGCCAACAATCTGCACAGATGCCGAGTGTGTGATGCGCTTTGGCCTCGCATAATATGCATGTGGGCTGCATGAATTGGTTGAAAAACGGCTTAATATTGAACATATGATTAATTTTTAAACAGTTGTTTAATGTTTGCTTGGTTAAGCCTTAACAGCATATAATTCGGCATCTATTCAAATAACTACGTGTAAAGGGATGCCATGTTAGACACATCATCAGTCACGCCACCCACCGCTATTATAAACACAGATGCACTTACCCAAGGTAAAGGACAAAGTTGCCATACAGACCACGGCTACTCAGTGAATCGCTGGTCGGTCGATGAGATTGTGGCACTCTTTGAATTGCCATTCAGTGATTTAATCCATCGCGCACAAACCGTACACCGTGAACACTTTGATCCAAATGCTGTACAAGTCAGCACATTACTTTCTATCAAAACTGGTGGTTGTAGTGAAGATTGCGGTTACTGTCCACAAGCGGCACGCTACCATACAGATGTAGAAAATGAGCCGCTAATGAAGTTAGATGACGTGTTAGCCGCAGCACAAGCAGCCAAAGACAATGGTGCCAGCCGCTTTTGTATGGGCGCAGCATGGCGTGGTCCAAAACAACGTGATTTAGAGCCAGTGTTGAAGATGATTTCTGAGGTTAAAGCCATGGGTTTAGAAACCTGCGCGACCTTAGGCATGCTGAAAGAGGGGCAGGCGGAACAGTTAAAAGATGCGGGCTTGGATTATTACAACCACAACTTAGATACCGCCCCTGAATTTTATGGCGATGTGATTACCACGCGCACCTATCAAGACCGTTTAGAAACGCTAGACCGCGTGCGTAGTGTGGACATCAATGTATGTTGTGGCGGCATTATTGGTATGGGTGAGTCACGTAACCAACGCGCTGGCCTGTTGGCACAATTGGCCAATATGGAACGTCCACCGGAAAGCGTGCCAATTAATCTGCTCACGCAAGTAGAAGGTACGCCATTGCATGGAACAGAAGAGCTAGACCCGTTGGAATTTGTACGTACTATTGCTGCTGCACGTATTACCATGCCACAAAGCTTTGTGCGTTTGTCAGCAGGGCGTCAAAGCATGCACGAGGGCATTCAAGCCTTGTGCTTTATTGCCGGTGCGAACAGTATTTTCTACGGTGAGAAATTGTTGACCACAGGCAATCCGGAAGCGGAAACGGATAAGAAGCTATTTGCCAAATTAGGCATTCACCCAATCTAGTATGTTACAGGCTCTACAACAGGAGTTAGATAAGCGCAAAGTAGATGGCCTGATGCGTCAGCGCCGCTTGCTGGATTCGCCACAAGCAGAGCACATCGTCGCAAATAATCAGGCATTTTTATCGTTTTGCAGCAACGATTATCTTGGTTTAGCCAATCATCCCAAGCTCATTGCTGCCATGCAAGAAGCAGCTGGTTTATCCGGTGTCGGTAGCGGTGCCTCTAACTTGATTACCGGCCATCATCGTTATCACGATAAGCTGGAAAAACGTCTTGCCCAATTTGTAGAAATGCCTGCCGCGTTACTGTTTTCTGCTGGTTATATGGCCAATATTGGCGTACTGGGTGCGTTAGCAGGCCGCGAAGATGCGATTTTTGCCGATAAGCTTAACCATGCCTGTTTAAATGATGGCGGTTATTATTCTTTGGCCGATTTCAAACGTTTTTCACACAATGATGTACAAGCGCTGGAAACCTTGCTGAAAGCCAGCACAGCAAAACACAAACTCATTGCAGTAGATGCAGTCTTTAGCATGGACGGGGATATTGCGCCTTTGGCAGAATATCTAGCTTTATGTGAACGTTACGATGCCTATTTATATGTAGATGACGCGCACGGCTTTGGTGTGCTGGGTCAGCATGGGCAGGGGTCACTGAACCATTTAGGTTTAAAGTCACCGCGCTTGATTATGATGGCCACCTTAGGTAAAGCTGCTGGTGTGGCTGGTGCATTTGTTGCCGGTGAGCAAGTGGTGGTGGATTATTTGATTCAAAAAGCCAACAGTTATGTGTACTCCACACCTGCGCCGCCAGCATTATCTGCCACGCTGCTTGCCTCTGTTGATTTGATTGCGCAAGGCGATGCGCTACGCAACCACTTGCAAACCCTTATTGCTACCCTCAAGCAGCATTTGCAGGTATCACGCTGGCAGCTCATGCCCTCCATCACAGCCGTACAACCTTTACTGGTCGGCAATAATTACGAAGCGTTGGCGCTGAGTGAACACTTGCAAGCACAAGGTATTTTGGTGCCAGCCATTCGCCAGCCAACTGTGCCAGTGAATACATCACGCTTGCGTATCTCGCTATCGGCAGCGCATCGTGTCGAAGACGTCATACGCTTGGCGGACACTATCAACCAAGCAGAAACTGTGGTGCAAGCAGCATGAACTTTCTATTGATAACGACAAGGGATCAAGCATGAGTTGCCATGTAGAAATTATTGGTCAAGGGCAACCCTTGGTGTTGCTGCATGGCTGGGGTATGCACAGTGGCGTATGGCAACATCTAGTCAAGCGCTTGTCCGCACAATACATGCTCTATTTGATTGATTTGCCCGGCATGGGCAGCAGTCGTCCGGTGGAGCCATATCATCTGCATGCATTGGCAGATGAAGTAGCGCAAGTTATTCCAGGAGTTTCTGACATCATGGGCTGGTCACTGGGCGGTTTGGTCGCGCAACGTATTGCGCTCAATCAGCCAGACCGTGTGCGCCGCCTGATTTTGGTGGGCTCAACTCCTTGCTTTGTTTCATCACAAGATTGGCCGCATGGTATCTCACCCGTGCATTTTCACAACTTTGCAGAAAGTGTGAACCGGGATTACAAGGCCACCATGTTGCAATTTTTAACCTTGCAATGCATGAAAGCCAGCGATGCGCGCGCAACGTTGCGTCAACTACGCGCTAGCTTTGAGCTGAAACCAACGCCTACGCAAACGACTTTAAATCGTTCACTCTCTATATTGCTAGACTCCGATTTACGCGAAGAGATCGTTACATTACGCAAGCCTACATTGTTAATTCATGGGGATCGCGATACCTTAGCGCCAGTCGCGGCGGCGCACTGGATGTCACAACATTTGCCGATTGCATTTTTACGTGTGATGGCAGGGGCTGCCCACGCGCCGTTCTTGTCGCATACCGATCAGTTTGTTGATACGCTTAACCAGTTTCTAGAGCCATAGATGCAAGATGCCTCAATGAAAGACGCCTATTGGATAGACAAAGCACGCGTACGTGCCTCGTTTGAGCGTGCAGCCCACACTTACGATGCCGCCGCCGTGCTGCAAAAAAATGTGCGGGAAGAAATGTTGGATCGACTCGATCTCGTCAATATCAAACCGCAAGCTATCTTAGATGCAGGTTGTGGTACTGGACACGGCAGCTTTGCCTTGCACAAGCGCTTTCCAGATGCGCATATGGTTTCTTTAGATTTAGCGATGGGCATGTTGCAACAAACCTATGCGCAGCAACCCACCTTAACACGCTGGATGTCACAACTCACCGGCAAAAAAAACTTGGTCTGTGCAGACATTGAGGCACTACCACTAGCCAATGCCAGTGTTGATATCGTCTGGTCTAATCTGGCATTGCAGTGGTGTAATGATCTAGATCAAGCATTTACAGAAATCAAACGTGTGTTAAAGCCAAACGGATTGCTGATGTTCAGCACCTTTGGGCCAGATACGTTGAGAGAGTTGCGTATTGCCAGTGCGGAAAATGACACAACGACGCACGTTAGCCGTTTTATTGATATGCATGACATTGGCGACGCCATGACGCGTGCTGGCTTTAATGCGCCAGTGCTGGATGTGGAGCATTTCACACTCACTTATGACGATGTGAAAAGTGTGATGCGCGATTTAAAATCTATCGGTGCGCATAATGCAACTGCAGGGCGGGTGCGTGGGTTGGTCGGCAAGGGATTTTTTCAGCAATTGGCCACACGTTATGAGCAATTCAGGCTACAAGATGGCAAGCTCCCTGCCACGTTTGAAGTAGTTTATGGGCATGCATGGAAATCAGCCGCTACTTCGGACCTCCCCTCTGGTGTGTCACCTATAGCGTTTCGCGCACGCGGATAGTGAACAATGAAGCAGGCCTTTTTTATTACCGGTACAGATACAGGCATTGGTAAAACCTTTGTGGCATGCCAGTTAATACGCCAATATGTAGCACAGGGCTATCGTGTGGTGGGCATGAAGCCTATTGCCGCAGGCTGTGATCTTGTGGATGGACAATGGGTCAATGAAGATGTGAAGCTATTGATGCAAGCAAGTAATGTAGATGCACCGCTGCATTGGGTGAACCCCTACTGTTTTAAAGCCCCGATTGCACCCCATATCGCCGCGCAGCAAGAAAATATCGCTATTCAGCTAGAAGTTATTCTGCAAGCTTACCAAGCACTCACCGAGTTAGCAGACATTGTGGTGGTGGAAGGCGCGGGCGGTTTGCTGGTGCCATTGCATGCTGAATTGACTATAGCCGAGTTAGCTGCTGCATTGAATATCCCGATTATTTTTGTAGTGGGGATGCGTTTAGGCTGCATTAACCACGCGCTACTTTCACTTGAAGTTATGCAAGCGCGTCATCTGCCGATACAAGGATGGGTAGCCAACCCGATAGAGCCCGCCATGCAATGTTACGCAGAAAACCTTGCTACGCTACAGCAGCACTTTAAAGGCATTCCACAGTTGCAGTGTTAGTGCCTCGCACGCTTATTATTGCAGTAGTGTGTACAACATGCGTGCTTGTCTTATTGCCTATGACCCATCAGGGCTATTGAGCGCGTAGCGTATGCCCATTATGATGCACCCAATCGCAGTTGTTACAGGTCAATCGTCAGCGAACCTAAGCACATAACAGTGATGATCAGTGAGTTTACCCGTATGGGCTATTGAGGGAAAAAGGGATAGCCCATATACTGGATTCAAGATTTTTAAATTTAACGTTTGTATAACTGGAGTAAAAAATATGAAGAAATTGTTGTTAGCGTTAACCATCGCGTTATCTGCAACTGCGGCGCAAGCAGAAGTGGTCAACCACTTAGCATTAAGCACAGCTGGTTCAGTAACATTCACAACAGAAGCAGCTGGCTACACACAAGGTCATGACGTCATTACTGGCGCAACTGGCGGCGTGTTTGGTCAATTATCTGCAACACAAGATACTGCTTTAACAGTAACGTTCTTGGGTAAAGAGGCTTGGAATGTAAACTTCTATATCGCTAACGGTTCAGAAGTTGCCGGTACATCTACTAGCGTAGTAAACGTGGGTGATTCATTCACATTCAACGTAGCAGCAGGTTTGATTGACTTTGGCTTTGGTGGTTCAAGTACTTCAGCTGCAGCTTCAAACTTAACAAACTACATCGGTAAAATTGCTTACATCGAAAACGATGGTTCTTACAAAGATGCGAACGGTAACCCATTTGCATTCTTAATCGGCTTCAATGACAGCGGTTCACCAGATGGCGATTACGATGACTACGTTGTTGGCGTAAGCGCAGTGCCAGTACCAGCAGCATTACCATTGTTGGCTTCAGCATTGGGTATGTTCGGTGTTGCACGTCGCCGTAAAACTTTAGCTTAATTCGCTAAAGTAATTAAAAAAACCTGCTACGGCAGGTTTTTTTACGTCTATATTTTGCGCAATGAATATTGCTTAGGGCGAATCAATCTCTATATAAGCCATGCTGCTGTATATATCCAATCACGGCTTGTGGGCATAGATAAGCCGGATTTTTCTGAGTGCGGATAAGGCCACGAATCTGGCTGGAAGAGATATCTAAAGCGGTCACATCATGTATCGCAATCAGCCCATGTGATTGTTGTGATAATTGCGTGATGTTGTGTGTTTGATGTTGTTGCAGCCATTGACGTAGCGGATCACTTAGGTTGATCAAACTCCCACCATGTGGACGTGAAACGACGATGAGGTGGCAATACTCTAGAACAGATTGCCAGCGGTGCCATTGGTCAAAACGTGCGAATGCATCTGTACCGACGATTAAACATAGTGCATCTTGTGGATGTTCTGCATGCAAAGATATCAACGTGTCGATTGTGTATGACGGCCCGATACGCTCCAGCTCACGTGTATCCAGATGAAAAAGTGGGTTAGCGGCGATGGCAAGTTGCACCATCTCGGCCCTGTGCTTTGCCGCTACATCTGGCTCGGCTTTCAATGGTGGCTTGGCGGCGGGTAAAAACTTTACTTGGCTCAGTGCAAATGCCTCGGCAACCTCTTGTGCGATTCTCAAGTGTCCGTAATGTATCGGATTAAACGTCCCACCAAACACGCCAATGCGCTGCATGATTATCGGTACCCTTGCGCGGTGAGCCAGTGAAATGGTGCTGAAAGCTGACCCACCATCATCTTAGTTGCAGGATGGATTAGGCACGTACTTCACCATTACCAAACACAACGTATTTGAGTGAAGTCAGCCCCTCTAAACCTACTGGACCACGCGCATGTAGTTTGTCCGTGGAAATGCCAATTTCAGCTCCTAGCCCATATTCAAAGCCATCGGCAAAACGTGTAGAAGCATTGACCATCACGCTGCTGGAATCTACCTCACGCAAGAACTGGTGTGCCTTGGTGTAGTTTTCCGTGATGATCGCCTCGGTATGTTGTGATGAGTGCTGGTTGATATGGGCAATCGCTTCATCTATGCCTGCCACTACTTTAGAAGAAATAATGGCATCCAAATATTCCGTGTAAAAATCCTCTTCCGTCGCAGGAATGGCTTCTTTCACAATTGCACAGGTTTCTTCGCAACCACGAATTTCAATACCTTTACTCACCAGCATCTGTGCGAGCAATGGCAACGCTGTATGCGCAATGCTGCGTGCAACCAATAACGACTCTGCAGTATTGCAGGTGCCTAAGCGTTGAGTTTTTGCATTCTCTAAAATACGCACCGCTTTCTGTAGGTCAGCATCATCGTCCACATAGACATGACAATTGCCATCCAAGTGTTTAATCACTGGGATGCGCGCCTCATTGGAGATGCGCTCAATCAAACCTTTGCCGCCACGTGGCACAATCACGTCCACAAAGGCTTTCATGGTAATCAGCTCGCCTACCGCGGCACGGTCGGTGGTCTCTACCACCAATACTGCGTTTTCAGGCAGCCCAGCTTTGGCAAGGCCTTCGTGGACTAGTTTAGCTAAGGCTTGATTACAATGAATCGCCTCAGAGCCACCGCGCAGAATGCATGCGTTTCCAGACTTGATGCATAAGCCTGCCGCATCAATCGTCACGTTCGGTCTGGCTTCGTAAATAATGCCAATCACGCCTAAAGGCACACGCATTTTGCCAATCTGAATGCCAGAAGGGCGGTACTTAAAATCACTCATTTCACCAATCGGGTCTGGCAGGTTCGCAATTTGTGAGAGGCCCTCTGCCATATTGGCAATGGATTTCTCTGTTAAGGTGAGGCGATCTAGCATGGCGTCATCCATGCCATTGGCTTTTGCAGCGGCGATATCTTGCTGATTTGCAGCCAGCAAAGCTTGTGCTTCGCGTTGAATCGCTGCAGCAATGAATAACAGTGCTTGGTTTTTGGTCTGCGTATCCGCTTTTGCCATCGCGCGCGAAGCCTGGCGTGCCTCTTGCCCAAGTTGTTGCATGTAATGTTGAATGTTCATTCTGCCATTTTACCTTGTTCTTGATTTAATGCGAGCAAGGCCAAAACATAGCCGTGAAATTTCCAGCCAAGCATCCCCTTGCATCACGCCTTTGGCCATACGGTCAATGTCACTGAGCTTTTGTAAAGCGGCTTCTACCTGACGCATGCTAAGTCGCTGCGCTGCTGATTTAATCAGGAGTTGCCTATCCCCGAACAAGCGCGCACTGGCCATGGCTGATTGTAAATTTTCGCCTTGGGCTTCGGCTTGTTTAATGCGTAGTAACGGACGTATCAGCCAAATGAGTGGGTTCATCACGGCCACGGCTTGCTCACCTTCGTCTTGTAAGCCTTGCAATATGCGCACTGTGCGCTCGCTATCGCCTTGCAGCATTGCCTCGCCCAATTGAAATGCATCAAAACGTGCTACATTCAGTACCGCTTCTTTGATTTGTGCAGCGGTGACCTCACCGGCCGAGTATAACAACGCTAGCTTTTGAATTTCTTGGTGCGCTGCTAGCATATTGCCTTCTACCTGTTGCGCCATAAAAGCGAGCGCATCGTCATCCGTATGCTGCTGTTGTAACGCTAGCCGTTGTTTAATCCATGCAGGCAATTGACCAATCGTGACCTCTTTTAGTTCTACCACTAATGCGTGTGTCTGCAAGTTTTGATACCAAGCGCTATTTTTGCTCTCACGTTCTAGTGCAGGTAGGGTAATGATGGTGGTGGTATCCGGCATAGGCTGTTGCGCCAGTTCTGCCAGTACTTTTGCACCGTCAACACCAGGTTTTCCGCTGGGGATATGAATTTCCAGAATGCGGTGCGAAGAAAATAACGAAAAGTGCTGACTAAATTGCGTGACGGTTTGCCAGTTAAATTGGCGTTCTACCAATAGGCTGGTGCGTTCTTCTGCACCGAGTTTGCGCGCATATTGTCTTATACAGTCTAGACATTCTGCTTTGGCCAATGGCTCATCGCCAACTACCACCACCACTGGTGATAGGGTGGTGGCAAGTTGTTTTGCTAAAGCGGCCGCGGAAATTTGCACGGAGATTGGTAATTTCAGCTTATGGTTTTAGTTTGGATAATCGACGAATGACGTTATTCATCACATCTTTTTGCATATTGAGATTGAGTTGCTTTTCTTCATTTTGTTTGGCCAATAAATTCGCATCGCTGTACGAAAAGTCTCTACGCGCTTCTACCGTTTGTGGTTGGCTCCACAGGGCTTCTTTCGCTGGTTTTGTACGGTAGATCACACGGTAATACAGCTCATACTCACGTACCACGCCATCGCCGCTCAATGAAAGGATGCGCTTCTCGCTTTCTTCCTTCATTAAATCAATTTCCATTTCGGCCTGACTTGGGTCGGTTGTCACGACTACGCCATTGGCTGTGATGGATTTCTTAAGCGCTTTGGTGATTTGCGTCTGGCCATTGACAAAAATGCTGGTAAACGCAAACTCGCTTGCACCGCGCAAATGAAATCCGCACGCAATCAGCGTTAAGCACAATACCGTTAGCGTTACATTTCGCATCCATTGCATCATCGTTTTATCCCACCACAATATTAATGAGTTTATTGGGTACTACAATAATTTTACGTACACTGGCATTTTCCAAATGCTTTTGCACAAATGGCTGGTTGACCGCAATCGCCTCAATTTGTGATTTTTCCATGCTCTTGGCAAGTGTAATGCTACCACGCAATTTACCATTGACTTGCACCACGTACTCGACTTCATCTTGCACCATGGCGGATTGTAACGCTTCCGGCCAAGTGGCTTTGAGAATGTCCTCGCCAAACCCAAGCTCTTTCCACAATGTTTGCGTAATGTGTGGGGCAATGGGCGATAACAAGCGTAGCAAAATAGAAAAACCTTCAAATGCAACGGCTTGCCACTGTGGTTCGGCATCTTTTTGCACTTTTTCCAACGTATTGAGCAATTTCATGCTGCCAGAGGCCACAGTATTAAACTGCTGTCTGCCTAAGTCATAGCTGGCTTGTTTAAGTGTCATATGCACTTCACGTCTGGCTGCAGCTAGCCCGCCATTTAGTTTGCCGGAAATGGTTTGTTTTTCTTCGGGTGCTAATGTGTAAGCAAAACTCCACACGCGTCTTAAAAAGCGATGAGACCCTTCGACACCACTGTCAGACCACTCCAGCGTTTGTTCCGGCGGTGCTGCAAACATCATGAAGAAACGCGCGGTGTCTGCACCGTACTGTTCAATTAAGGATTGTGGATCGACACCGTTGCGCTTCGACTTGGACATGGTGCCCATGCCTTGAAAATCGACAGGCAAACCATCTTTAAGGGCTTTGGCGCCTGTAACTTTGCCATGTGCATCATGCAACAATTCCACTTCTTCTGGCGCAAAATACTCAATGCCGCCTTTGTCGGTACGGCGCGAGAAGATATGGTTGAGCACCATGCCTTGCGTCAGTAAGTTGGCAAATGGTTCGTCGTAATTCACCAAGCCTAAATCTCGCATCACCTTGCTCCAAAAACGGGAGTACAGCAGATGCAAAATAGCGTGCTCAATGCCGCCAATATATTGGTCTACCGGCATCCAAGCGTTGGTCTCGCTATCCACCATCGCATCCGATTGAAAGCCGCTGGCATAGCGTGCGTAGTACCAGCTGGAATCCACAAAGGTATCCATGGTGTCGGTCTCGCGCTGTGCAGGTTTGCCACAAGTCGGGCAAGTGCAATTGACAAAGCTTTCTAATTTATTCAACGGGTTGCCTGAGCCATCAGGGACGCAGTCTTCCGGCAGTTTCACTGGTAACTGGTCATCGGGCACTGGTACATCACCACAGCTATCACAATGGATAATAGGGATAGGGCAGCCCCAATAGCGTTGACGTGACACGCCCCAATCACGTAAACGCCAATTGGTTTGCTTGTCACCTAGGCCTTTGGTGTTGAGGTCAGCAGCAATCATGTCGACTGCCTCTATATAGTTTAAGCCATCGTAGGCACCGGAATGTACGCAAATACCTTTGGATTTATCGCCGTACCATTCCATCCATGCATAATCGGAGAATGTCTCACTCCCTACCTGCACTACTTGCTTGATGGGCAATTGGTATTTTTTTGCAAAGCCAAAATCACGTTCGTCATGCGCGGGCACCGCCATTACTGCGCCTTCGCCGTAGGTCATCAGTACATAGTTACCTACCCATACCGGGATGCTTTCCCCTGTGAGTGGGTGCGTCACAGTGAGGCCGGTGTCCATACCTTCTTTTTCCATGGTGGCCATGTCGGCTTCCATGACGGAGCCTTGTTTGCATTGCTCAATAAAAGCGGCCAATGCCGGATTGTTTTGTGCGGCGAGCGTGGCAAGTGGATGCTCAGCGGCCACCGCGCAAAATGTCACGCCCATGATGGTATCGGCACGGGTGGTGAATACCCATAGTTTGCCATCATCAATCAGCGCACCTTGTTTATCGGTAATGTTGTGGGTAAAAGCAAAACGTACACCCACACTTTTACCAATCCAGTTGGCTTGCATGGTTTTGACACGCTCTGGCCAGCCCGGTAGCTTGTCTAAGTCATCCAGTAATTGCTGCGCATAGCCGGTAATGTTGAAGTAATAGCCAGGAATTTCACGCTTTTCTACCAATGCACCCGTGCGCCAGCCACGGCCATCAATCACTTGCTCGTTGGCTAATACGGTTTGGTCAACAGGATCCCAATTGACCACTTGTGTTTTTTTGTAGGCAATGCCTTTTTCTAGCATGCGTAAAAACAACCATTGGTTCCATTTGTAATATTCAGGCTGGCAGGTAGCGAGCTCACGTGACCAGTCAATGGCAAAGCCAAGTGACTTGAGTTGCTTACGCATATACGCAATGTTGTCATAAGTCCACTTTGCTGGCGGTACATTGTTTTGAATCGCCGCGTTTTCAGCCGGTAAACCAAATGCATCCCAACCCATTGGCTGTAATACGTTGTAGCCTTTCATGTGATGAAACCGACTTAGCACATCGCCAATGGTGTAATTGCGCACATGCCCCATGTGTAATTTACCACTGGGGTAGGGGAACATGGATAAACAGTAGTATTTGGGTTTATCACTCGTGTATTTTGCGGCAAAACTTTGCTGCGTGTCCCACTGTTGTTGGGTTTGTTGTTCGATTTCTTTGAATGGATACTGCTGTTGCATGGTGGTTGAGCGCGAATTTGAATAAAACCGAATTATACCTTGAAACCCTTGCAGCGAATGAGGCTTGCAAGGCTAAATCCCTTAGTCTTGCTGGTAAGTCACTGTTAACTTTGTATCTGTGGGGAATGTGTTGGCCAATTTGACTGAAATCGGCTGATGGCCATCGATCACTACATGCATGGTGCCGTTGCGCCAATGCCAGTCTATGGTATATGCACCTACTTTAAGTCGCTCTACATCCATGTCGTGCGACATCCAGTCTTCCGGAATACCACCGCCAATGACGAGTGTGTTTTTGTCGTGGCGGTGGTCAATATAACCCAGCATATCCATTTGCAGTAACGCCATTTCGGCTGCAGTCCAATAGTGTGGGTTGACGCCTTTGGGCTTGACCCAGCCGCGCACATTTTGCCAGATCCCAAAGCTGTTTTCTTCGCCATCGCCTTCCCACCAGCTATAGAGATTGGGTGCACTTTGGTGTGCCCAGAACCATGTTAATGTGGACCAAGCGCGCTCTGGGTGCCCCAAGTATAGCCATTGGTGTGACTCGGCTAGCTGGAAATATGTCCAAAGTGGGCGTTGCTTGAGTTGCTGAGCAGTGTCGTGCTGCGTGAGCCAGCGCTGTTCCAGTAGCGATTGCAATTTTGGTTCAACACCGGTAGCAATCCAGCTTGGCCAAAGTGCGCTGATGTAGGTGCGTTCATTGTCAATGTGAGGAGGAATAAAGGCTTTATCCCAAGCTGATTTGAGTTGTTTGGCGAGCAGTTGCCAGTGTTTTGCATCTTCATGTTTACCTATACGCGTTGCCAGGTCTGCGGCCTCCATCAGTCCAAGATAGCTTACGGCATTCACAAACAACAGCGGACGGTGGTGATCCATAATGCCAATGATGAGTCCATCTTTGGCTGGTTCAGCAATCAGATGTTTATATGGGTCTCCCAGAAGTTGGGGGACCACTTTACCTTTAAAGTCGGCATCAATCTTGGTGGTCGTCGTTAGCATGCGCTCAATCAGTTGTGCTTTGCGTTGCACATGCGGCCACAGCCACTGGTCATAACTGGCATCATTGAGCTGCGCGGCGACCTGATTCAGTGCCCATATTGCTAAACCTGGCGCATCTGCCTCTGCACCAAACCCACCAAAAAAATCTGTTTCGGCAAACTCTTGCGCCAGCGCTTTTGCTTTCTTGAGTTGCCCGGCTTTGGTCAGTGCCACTAGTGTATATGTACCATCGCGCTGCCAGGCCAGCGGGTAATTGGTCGGGTCACCGGGGCGGGTTTCGTTGTTCACCAGTCCCATCATCATATGGGCAATTTGTGCATTCAGGCTGTCAGAAAAACGCGCGTCAGGTAGATTGAGCTTGATATTTGCGCCAATGGCTTGCGTTGGCAATGTGTACGTTGCGAGTGATTTCAACGCTTGCATATTGACAATCGTTGGCTGGCTGGTATCCACTTGGATGCGTGCGAAAGCCCAGCCATCATCACTTTTGATGGCCGTACGTTGGTTGCGCCCATACCAGCTATCTATGCCTTCGAGTCCTAATGTCACAAACTGCGGCTGGGGATTAAAAGTGACAGCCCAAGTATCATTAATAATCAGCTGTTGTTGCTCCCAGCGTATGCTATGAATTGGACCGCCGGCCGGCCCTACGCTTCTAATTAGCATAGAGGCATCCAGCGTGCTAGGGTTGAAAAAATGCGTCTCATATTGCCAGGACTGATTTTCTTGAACACTGGCCGTGTTTTTGTAATAGGGTGTTTGCGTGGTGATAGCAGGCATGCCGGTGGCTGACCAATTGAACGATTGTTGTGTTTGCGACGAGGGCAATGTATCGCTGCTAGCCACTAAGGCATCCTGGGCATCATTTAGCCAAATCGATAAGCCAAAACTTCCGACTTTCGGGCTAAAGCTACCACCCGGCTCAATATAAGATTTATCGCCTTCTGTGCTACCGGGAATAGCCAAGATGGCGTGGCTATTGTAGATAGACCATGGGTCGTTGGGACGCAGTTCTCGATGATTAAGAACATCCTGGCGCGGTGAGACAGCAATGTCACTGGCTTTTTTAAACTGCTGCCAATTGTTAATCATGGATAATGGAATAAGTGCCAACGTAAGCGTAATGGCGACTGGACGCAGATTGCCAGTAAAGCTAAATGCAGCTAGGCCAATGAGCAGCGGAAGAAAGTGGAGTGAGTATAAAAAGGTTTCTTCGCCATAAAGAATATGCAGGCCAATTTGCCCTAGCAGGGTAAGCCCTAAGGTCAGTTTGTAAGCTTTGGGGATATTTGCAATCAAACAAGCACCAACGCCGAGCCCTAATAATCCAGCCCAAAGTACGGTAGCAATTTTGCCCTGTAGCGTGGCAGAACCTAAGCTGGCCTCTTGAATAGAGACCATGGTCCAGTTAAATCCACCTTCACCAAATATATGCGTATTAGGGAGCGTCAAGATGTCTGGTGTGATCATACTGTGCGAGAAGATATTCACTAGCACCGCATAAATACGGTGAAAGTAGGGGTAGTACATATAATTGGCTTCTTCGTCATCGCCAATAAAAAAGCCGGCTGCGGGGAAAATCTGCTTTTCAACAAGCCAAAGTACTGTCACCAGTGCAAGTGCGGCAATCGTCAGCATAATTGCTCTGCGCTTAGGTTGCGTGGTGAAGGTTGCAAGTAGCCCGGACATCCAGTTGGTAATGGTGACGCTCATGGTAAATGCACTCATCCCAATATACGCTAGGGGTGATAGGCGGTGCTTGCTGGCTAGCATGGCTGCCATTAGTGCAGCCATGATACTGATTGAGCCCAGTGCGTAAGATTCTGGAGTTGGTAGCCAAAATAGCGTGGCGGCGCTGGACCACGCGAGCATGATGAGCAAAATAGCATCAATGCGACGACAGCCAAACACACACAGCAAGGCATAGAGCGTTAAACTCCACAACCCCGCAATGGCGGTGCTAACCAGCTGAATGGCCTCATAATCACTCAGGCCAAGTTTCATCAGAATATAGGTAGGCGGGTAGGTTTCAAATGAGAGTAACGGATGCACTTTTAATCGATTGTGTCCCCAGGCAAACCGATCAGTCATATTGTCGGTGATGCGTGGCATATCGCCTTGAAACCAAACATCTTCACCATCTAACAGTAGGTGTGTTTCATGTAGGTTGTATACATGAAAATAAAATAGGCAACTGAATATAAAAATCGCACAACAGATAGCAAAGTCTTTTCCGCTTACCAGCCGTTGTAGCCGTTTGCGTAGAGATATATTGTTATTGTTAGTTGGCATTCGTTAGGGTGTGTTTAACTGGGAGAGGGGGTGCCTACACTGGGCTGATTATGATGATGCAAGGGTTTAAATGTGTCTGTGGCTTGGTAAAACTGGTTGAGGTTATTGCATAGCAATATCGGGATCAGTACCAGAGCAAACGTCATGGCAATCTTTCGATATTGCGTCAGTGTGGTCAATGCCGTCAGTACAATGAGCAATGGCAGGAAGTGCAGGGTGTACAAAAAGGTTTCTTCACCATAGATAGAATGCAACAAGAACTGGCACAGTAGTGTCAGCCCTAATGTGAGTTTAAACGCGTTGCTCAGTCTACATGTGAATAGAGACCACGCGCCTAGGCCCAACATGACACTCCATAGACTGGATGCAAGCGCACCTAATGTGCCAGATGAGCCAACTGCAGAGGATTGCATGCTTAGCATGGGCCAATTAAATTGGTTGTATTGGGTAATATTGAGTGCGGGCGTAATGGTGGAGTGAAAGAAAAACGTATTCAACACCGCGCCTAAACGTGCCATGGTGGGGGCAAATAAAAATTTATGCTCTTCACTCTCGCCGATAAAAAATCCGCTGGTGGGAAAAATCAGCTTTTGTAGCCCCCATAGCAGGGTGACCGCTAGTAGCGCAATCACAGAAACTTTCACCGCCCGTTTGAATGGAAGCGAGGTAAACGTACTAAATACGCCAGCCATCCAGTTGGTCACAGTGACGCTAAACGTGAATGCGCTGACGATGGCGTAAACACGATCGGGGACCTTTCTGTGCTGCGAGATGACGGTTAGCGTCAGTGCCAGCATGATACTGATGGAGCCTAGGGCATAGGTTTCCGATACACTTAACCAAAATAAGGCAGCCGAGCTACTCATGCCCAGTAGCGAAAATACAAAGGCATCTGTTCTGATGCATCCCATCAGGCGCAACAAACGATATAAACAGTATAACCACAGCGTAGCAATGCCAACGGTGACATACTTAATGGCTTTAGCATCGTCGGAGAAGATGTTTTTTAATACAAAGGTGGGTGGGTAGGTTTGCAGTGAATAAAGTGGGTGAACTTTTGCGCGGTAATGGCCAAATGCTAGGCGATTATTCATGTTGCCATACACGCGCCCAATATCGCCCTGAAACCAGACATTGTCACCATATTGAGGCAGGTCCGTATCGTGCTGATCATATAAGTAACTGAAAGTAAAGAATAAGCAGAGCGTGGCCGCTAGCGCGAGCAATCGCTTTTGCCAGCGATTTTTTTCTAGCCAAGTATTTAAATCAACAGTCATCAAAGAAGAACACTCCTCATGAATGGTGCGTACACAGTGTTGTTACATGGCGTTATGCACCATGGAAAATACGGTATTTTCCATGGTCGTCACGGCTATTTTAATTGCATAAAAATTTGATCGCGAATGGTATTCATGTCGCCAATGCCATTCACTTTTACGTACTTAGGCGCACCGCCAGTACCAGAATTTGCCCAGTCTGAATAATAACCTACCAATTGCTTGGTTTGTGCGTGATAAACGTTTAACCGATTCTTCACGACCTCTTCTTTATCATCCTCGCGTTGTACCAAATCTTCACCGGTGATGTCGTCTTTGCCTTCTACTTTAGGTGGGTTGAAAACCACGTGATACGTGCGGCCTGAAGTAGGATGTGAGCGGCGACCGCTCATGCGTTCTACAATCGCGGCATCAGGCACATCAATTTCAACCACGTAATCAATCATCACGCCAGCTTGCTTCATGGCTTCTGCTTGTGGAATGGTGCGCGGAAAGCCATCAAATAAAAACCCTGCTTGGCAGTCAGCATCTTTGATACGCTCTTTCACTAGGCCAATAATCACTTCATCTGGCACTAAACCGCCTGCATCCATAAACTTTTTGGCTTCTAAACCCAATGTGGTGCCGGCTTTCACTGCCGCACGTAACATGTCTCCGGTAGAGATTTGTGGGATGCTGAATTTTTCTTTGATGAAGGTTGCTTGAGTGCCTTTGCCCGCGCCTGGCGCACCTAGCAGAATTAAACGCATGATCAGTTCCTTAAATTACGATTGTTTACAAAGATACCATTATATCAGGCAAGAAAATTTGCAATAGCCACAAATTGGGCTACGCTCAAATTTTCAGCGCGTAATTGTGAATCAATGTCCAGTTGTGCAAAGCCTGCATCGTCCAGCAATCCTTTCAGCGTATTGCGTAAGGTTTTTCTGCGCTGACCAAAGGCCGCCAATACCACTTTGGCAAATAATTGCGGGTCTTTTGCTACAAAAGGTACGGTTTGATAAGGCACGCAACGCACAAACGCAGACTCTACTTTCGGCGCGGGGTCAAATGCTTCCGGAGGCACCGTGATTAAATATTCCATTTGCAAATGGTATTGCAACATGACCGAAAGTCGGCCATATGCCGCGGTAGAGGGGGCAGCGACCATGCGCTCAACCACTTCTTTTTGCAGCATAAAGTGCATATCAATAACACCCGTTACGTTATCTAGTAAGTGAAACAGAATTGGGCTGGAAATGTTATACGGTAAATTACCTACTACCCGAATACGTTCGCCAATACTGCGGAAGTCGAATTTCAGTACATCGGAATGATGGATGTTCACTTTGTCGGCTGGATAGGTCTTCTGCATCCATTGAATAATGTCGCGATCAATCTCCACCACATGCAGTTGCTGCAGTTGTTTCAGCAAGGGCTGCGTCAATGCGCCGAGTCCAGGCCCAATTTCCACCATCAAATCATTCACTTCAGGGTGAATTGCCTCTACTAGGCTATTGATAATGGCTTGGTCGGTCAGGAAGTTTTGGCCGAATCTTTTTTTAGCGAGATGTTTCATTGTGTGTGTTGTGCGATGTCGATGGCGAGTTGAATGGCTACGAGTAAGCTACCCACTTCTGCTTTGCCTGTGCCGGCAATATCGAGCGCCGTGCCGTGATCGACCGAGGTGCGGATAATCGGTAAGCCCAAGGTCACGTTAACGCCCGCGCCGAAACTGGCATACTTCAATACTGCTAGTCCTTGGTCGTGGTACATGGCCAAGAATGCGTCAGCCTCTTCAATATTTTTTGGGGAGTACATCGTGTCTGCAGGTAACGGGCCAATCAGTTGCATGCCTTGTGCGCGCAAGCTGTTAAGCACGGGAGTAATCGTAGTAATTTCCTCGTTGCCCAAATAGCCGCCTTCGCCGGCATGTGGGTTTAATCCGGCCACAAAAATTTTGGGGGATGCAATGCCAAATCGTTGCTGTAAATCGTGATGCAGAATTTGAATCGTCTGCGTTAATGACTCAGTCGTAACAGCAGCGCTAACTTGTGTCAGGGGTAAGTGAATTGTAGCCAGCGCAACGCGCATGCCGCCACCTACCAGCATCATCACCACACGTTCCGTATGCGTATACTCTGCCAAAAATTCAGTATGCCCAGTAAACGCAATGCCTGCATCGTTGATAATACTTTTTTGTACGGGGGCAGTCACCATTGCATCGAAGCTATTTTCTAAACAACCATCCATCGCCACTTTGAGCGTATGCAATACATAAGGACTATTATTTGCGTCGAGCTTGCCAGTCACAATGGGGGCTGCACTGGGTACATGCGATACACGCAATGTGCTGTTTCCGGAATGCTCAGGCTGTGATGCAGAATAGGGATGAATCGTCAACGGTAAGTGGAGTTGCGCTGCACGCGCTAATAGCGCATCTGCATCTGCAATGACGGTAACCTGCGCACTTAGCGGGGTTTGTGCCAGCATGACACATAAGTCTAACCCAATACCTGCAGGCTCCCCAGCGGTAACGGCGATACGTGGTAGTGCGTTCACAGGGCGCCTAAGTCGTGGTGGTGAATGCGTTAAAATTTATCTTCAAGACGCATCTCAACGTAGGCTTTATCACGCAGTTCGCGAATCCAGTCGTTGTAAGCTTCTTCTGCCTTGCGTGCGCGAATCTCTTGGCGTGCTTTTAAACGCGCCGCTTCTTTGGACATGTCTTGTTCGCGGCGCTCTAACACCTGGATAATGTGCCAGCCAAATGGCGTTAACACTGGCGGGCTGATTTCGCCTAAACCTAAGCTGTTCATTTCTTTTTCAAAGGCAGGTACGGTGTCGCCTGGGTTAACCCAGCCTAGATCGCCGCCATTACTGGCGCTGCCGTCTTCTGAATACTGTCTGGCCATTTCTTCAAACTTTGTGCCGTTTTCAATACGTTCTTTAATGCCTTCGATCTTGCGCTTGGCTTCGCTCTCGGAAACCACTTCACTTTGTTTGAGCAAAATATGGCGTACATGGGTTTGGTTGACCACTAAACTTGAGGCACCGGTACGTCTATCATTGAGTTTGAGAATGTGAATGCCGCTTTGGCTACGGAAAGGTGGCGAGACGGCGCCAACGGCTAATGTCTTCACCGCCTCAAAAAAAGCGGGGGGTACCTGACTTGCATTACGCCAACCAAGGCCGCCGCCATCCAATGCATTGGGCGCATCTGAGTAGGTGGCTGAGGCTTCGGAAAAGCTCATGCCGCCGTCAAGTGCTTTCAGCATTTCTTCTGTTTTTGTACGCGCTTTTTGAATATCTTCGGGTGTGGCGTCTTCTGGTAAGCGGATTAGAATATGAGAGATATCAAAATCGTCTTGCTCGCCCGTGCGGCTGGCTTGCGTGGTTAAGTAGTTATCCACTTCGCCTTCGGAAATCGTTACGCGATTATCCACTTCACGTTCTCTGAGTCGAGAAAGGGTGATTTCACTACGAATGTCTTCACGGAATTTAATGAAGCTGACGCCGTCAGCCTGTAATACTTTTTTGAACTCGGCCAAGCTTAATTTATTTTGTTCGGCAATGCGCTCCAATGTTTTATCAAGCTGCCCATCGTCGACCTTGATACCGGTTTGCGCTGCCAGTTGTAATTGCAGGCTATCTACAATCAAACGTTCCAACACTTGTTTTTGCAATACGTCTTTTGCCGGAAGCTCGCCGCCACGCTTTTCGATTTGAGAGGTGATGCTTTTCATTCGATCAATCAACTCTTGCTCAGTGACGACCGACTGGTCAACCACTGCGATGATGCGATCCATTTTTTCAATGTCAGCAGGTTTTGCAAATAACTGGTTATTTGCAATCATGCCAAAAAGTAAGCCAATAGCGGCAATAGAATGTGTTAATTTCATTGGTTGTAATTTTGCTGTCTGTAATTACTCGGAATCTCGCCGCTAGATAGATAGCCCGGAATATCCCGACGTAATAAATTGAGTGGATTGGAGCCGATGGACGCTAGCCCACCTAACTCAAGTTGAAAGAAAAACCCATAGTTGGCGTCCGCTGTGGCGGTTTCTACACGTTGCACTACAGCACGCGCTTGCCAACAGCCAGCGTCATATTCTACCCCAGCCAAGCTCTCAATGGCATTTTTATCACGTATGGAGTAGTTGTAACGTCCAACGCCATACCAGCCCTTGCCCAAGGGCCATTGACCAGAGACGTTAATTTGTTCCAGAAAGTTTTGTGTGTAGCGGTAACCCATGTTCAATAGTTTGCCTGGCTCCGGATTGTAGCGGGCGAGTAAATTAGATCGGGTCATACTTGAGGCATCCGGATCATATTGCCAGAATGCATCTAGATTCCACTTGCTGGAAAGCCTTGCCGTAAACCCGGCAATGATGTCCGATGTTTTGCGGTTTGTTGCGGTAACGCCCGGTAAATATACCTTTTGATCTTGGAAATAATAACGTTGACCAACCGTGGCAGAAATACGTTCAATGCCAGTATCGCTATCAATAAAGCGCGTGGTCATTGCAAGGCTCACTTGATTGGCATTGTTAACGCGATCGCTCCCCGTGAACTGGTTCTCAGTAAACATTGTCGTCAGGTTAAGGTCGGCCAGCGATGAGTCAAAAACGGGAATGCGGCTTTGGTCATCATAGGGGATATACACATAGTACAGTCTTGGCTCTATGGTCTGCGTATATTCTTTACCCAAAAAAGTGGACTCTTTATCAATGTATAAGCCGCTATCCAAGCTAAAAATCGGCAAAGTACGCGTGAGCGTGTTTTCACTCACGGTTTGCCCATTCACCGTAAAGTCGTTGTCGTTTAAATGATAGCTGGATGCATGTAACCCAAGTTTAGGTGTGATAAAACCGTAGCTACTGGTGAACGGTACATTGATGGACGGGTAAGCGACAATCCGATTGCCGGTGGCGGCTTTAGGCGCGTTATTGTTGCGGTCAAAATAAGTCCATTGGCTAAACAACTCGCCATTGGCGTATTGCCATTCTTTATTGCCAGACAGTGTCAGCTGTGGCAGACGCTCGTACGGAAACGATAAATCATCCAAGGTTTGGTATTTTTGCGCCAAGGCGTTGAAGCTCCAGACATCATCCTGATAATCCACAAAGCCTTCTTGTGGTAAGTTCACCCGGCTGGTGCTGACGATGCGCGTCGACATTTCAGAGAAGTATTGATCGTCAGATACTTTTTCAATGTTATAACCCGCTGACCACCCTCCGCCAAAAAGATGGCGATGCATGAAGTTGGCGTAGTAGCGGTTTTCGTTGCTCAGGCTATCTTTATTCAGATATTCCAAGCTATTAATACCGGAGTAGGACTCATCCAAATAGCGGAACTCGCCTTGCAGTTGTAGGCCGCGCTTACTTAAATAGCGCGTAGCAAGTGTGGCGTCCATGTCCGGACGGATATTCCAGTAGTAGGGTGTTAATACCTCAAAACCGCTGCGGGACGTGGTACCAATCGTGGGTGCCAATAAGCCCGATTTACGCTGATTGTTAAATGAGAAGCTCAGCCAAGGCGTGTATAACAGCGGTACACCTTTAAATTCCACATATGCATTTTTGGCCACACCGGATTGCGTGTAATCGTCTAGTTCTAAATCGTTGGCTTTAATATACCAATCATCCACCCCTGCTTCACAGGTGGTATAACGCGCACCTTTTAAGCGTTTTTTGTCTTGCCCTTCAAACAGCACCAGCTTTGCATCGCCACGAGAGCCTTCCAAATTGCGGGTCAGCGTTGGCGTGTTGCTTAAAGCGTTGTTGTTATCTAGATAACGTTTTGGATCGCTAAAAATAACCGATTGATCATTCAGCAGTCTGGAGGAGTTGCTAGTGTTGTCTGGTTGCGGGCTTTTGTTAAAGGTAATGGAGGCATCGCGCATTTCGCCGATACTTTCACTCAAGCGCATCTTAAGTGCAGGCCCTGTGATGTTGCCATTGTCGATCTCAATTTTTACATTGCCATTGACTTGCAACTCATCGTTTTGTACATCGTATTCAATTTGATCGCCATAGACTTTTTGATCGCCTCTGGTGATGACTGCATTGCCACTGGCACGCATTTTTCGGTCTAAATATAAATCCAGCTTATCGCCTTCAATTTCAATGGCGCCGGGTAACGCAACGGATTCTTGTGAATCTTCAGAAGTGGCAGGCGAGTCTGTGCTCGTTTCTGCCATAGAGACGCTGCTCATTGCCAGCGTCAGCATAGCAAGAATGAATAGCATTCCTTGATTGTGAAATTGAGATTGGTGTGTTAACAAAGCAGGATTTTTTAAATGACTGGTAATAAATAGTCGCGTTAATTTTTAAGAATAATACAGTGTATTTCGCATGAGTGATAAAATCGCATAAAACCTCGTTTTAATCAATAAAAAATTCGTGTTTCAGCATAAGTCAGGCTACTCAAATACTAGTCGGCAATGCTGATGTGGCTTACTTAAATAGGGCAAAGTGTGGATAGAAAACAGCAATTAGAAGCTTGGCTTCAACAAGTATTGGGTAATGATGATTTCACTTTGACGACAGCATCGGCGGATGCCAGTTTTAGACGTTATTTCAGAG
This sequence comes from Methylophilaceae bacterium 11, assembly GCA_000525025.1. GTDB lineage: Bacteria > Pseudomonadota > Gammaproteobacteria > Burkholderiales > Methylophilaceae > Methylophilus. Next base: position 651,310 of record JCKJ01000001.1, read on the forward strand.
TGCATACTGCCAGTCGCACCATGATTGCCATGGATGCACCACCACCGCAGGAGGATTGCCGGCCTTTTGTACGTATCGCTAAATTGCTGCTGGCCGCGGAGCTTAATGTACCGGAAATTTTGGCAGAAGAAATCCAATTGGGTTTCTTATTGTTAAGTGATCTGGGCGATACGACATATCTTTCAGTATTAAATGTAGAGAATGCACCGCGCTTGTATGGCGATGCAACGCAAGCATTGGTTAAAATGCAGTTGGCGAGTCAGCCAGACGCATTGCCACCCTATGATGAAGCGTTATTAACCAGAGAGATGCAGCTGTTTCCAGACTGGTATTTGGTGAAGCATTTAAATGTAGTGCTCGATGAAGCGCAGACAAAAGTATTGCAACAGACGTTTGCTTTACTCAATCAAAATATTTTGGCACAGGCTAAGGTCACGGTGCACCGTGACTACCATTCGCGCAATTTGATGGTATGTGATCACAATCCTGGCATTCTCGATTTTCAGGATGCAGTCTACGGCCCAATTACCTACGACTTGGTGTCTTTGCTGAAAGATGCCTATATCGTTTGGGATGAAGAACAAGTGATTGATTGGGTTGCACGGTATTGGCAATCCGCCAAAAAGGCGGGCCTGCCAGTGTCGGCAGACTTTGGTGAGTTCTATCGCGATTTTGAATGGATGGGGGCACAGCGTCATATTAAAGTGCTTGGTATTTTTGCGCGCTTGTATCATCGCGATGGCAAGGATGGGTACCTAAAAGACATGCCATTAGTGATGGCGTATTTACGAAAAGTGTGCGGGCGTTATGTGGAGCTGAAGCCAATGCTGAAGTTATTGAATGCATTGGAAGGCTCGGAAGACAAAGCAGGGTTTACGTTCTGATGAAAGCTATGATCTTAGCGGCTGGTCGTGGCGAGCGTATGCGTCCGTTAACAGATCACACACCTAAGCCCTTGCTCAACGTCGGTGGCAAGCCGCTCATTGTTTGGCATATAGAGCGTTTGGCGCATGCAGGATTTCGTGAGATCGTGATCAATCATGCCCATCTAGGTGCGCAAATTGAACAGGCATTGGGGAACGGCGCACAATGGAACGTGTCCATTCAATACAGCCCAGAGGCAGTAGCGCTAGAAACGGCGGGTGGTATTGCTAATGCGTTGCCTTTGCTAGGAGATGCGCCGTTTTGTGTGGTAAACGGGGATGTATTTAGCACTTATGATTTCACGCAACTAAGCGTTAAAGCGCACGCCGTGTTGCGTGGTGATGCGCTGGCGCATTTGGTGTTGGTCGATAATCCATCGCAGCATCCAAACGGTGATTTTGCGATTACGGATGGATTGTTGCAAAATGCAGGGGAGGCAATGCTGACGTTTTCTGGTATTGGCGTGTATCAGCCGACGTTATTTGCAGAGATTGTGAGGGGGCATGCCGCCAAGCTGGCACCTTTAATTAGGCAAGCCATCACACAAGGTAAGGCGACCGCTGAACACTATACGGGTATTTGGCATGATATTGGCACCCCGCAAAGATTAACAGAATTAGATATTTGGTTAACTAGAGATGACAATCAATAGCATGGCAATCAATAGCGAAGAATTTAAGCGGCGTCGGCAAGCACTGATGGCGCGCATGGGCGATGGCATTGCAGTGATTCCGACTTCGCCGGAAGCGATACGTAATCGTGATAGTCATTATCCGTACCGATTTGATAGTTACTTTTATTATCTAACAGGCTTTACTGAACCAGAGGCATTGCTAGTTGTGATTGCTGGTCAGCAGCCCAAGACCATTTTGCTTTGCCGCGATAAAGACATTGAGCGTGAGATTTGGGATGGTTTTCGCTTTGGTCCCGATGCCGCTAAAACAGAATTTGCGTTTGATGAAGCCTATTCGATATCACAAATTGACACGCTGCTGCCACAATTGTTGGCCAATCAACCCATACTATTTTACAGCTTGGGGGCAGATGCTACTTGGGATGCAAAGGTCACGCAGTGGCTCAATACCGTCAAAATGCAGGCGCGTGCTGGTGTGAGTACGCCGGATACAATGATTGATGTACGTCAGTGTGTTGATGCGATGCGCTTGATAAAATCGCCCTTTGAAATTGACTTAATGCGGCGTAGTGCCAATATTGCAGCACAAGCACATAACCGTGCCATGCAAAAAGCCGCGCCAGGCAAAATGGAATATGAAATTGAAGCAGAGTTTTTACATGAGTTTTACCGCCACGGTGCACAAGCACCTGCTTATACCAGTATTGTTGCAGGTGGCGCCAATGCCTGCACGTTGCATTACAACGCCAACAATTGTGTACTCAATGATGGAGATTTGTTGTTGATTGATGCGGGTTGTGAACTGCATGGCTATGCCAGTGATATCACACGCGCATTTCCGGTAAATGGTAAATTCTCTGGACCACAAAAAACCTTATATGAGATTGTGTTGGCAGCGCAGTTGGCAGCGATTGAAGCGGCCAAACCGGGCAATCACTGGAACGCCCCACACGAAGCTGCATTGGACGTATTGGCGCAAGGCTTTATTGATGAAAAACTATGCCATGGTAGCAAAGAGGCTGTGGTTGAAACTGCGAGCTATCGTCAGTTTTATATGCATCGCACCGGACATTGGCTAGGGTTAGATGTGCATGATGCTGGCGAGTACAAATCCAAAGCGGGTAACTGGGCGATATTGGAAACTGGCAATGTGCTCACCGTTGAACCGGGCTGCTATGTGCGGCCAGCTGAGAATGTGCCTGAACACTTTTGGAATATTGGGATTCGAATCGAGGATGATGTGTTGATTACATCGCAGGGCAACGAAGTGCTGACGCAAGCTGCGATTAAATCTGTCGCCGATATTGAAACCTACATGCAGGGTACATGAACACGACCGATACCATTGTGATTGTAGGCGGAGGGCCAGTAGGGTTGGCGTTAGCGCTGGCACTGCAACAAAAAGCGATACCGTTCAAAGTATTGGAGGCGCGCCCGCAAGGTGCTGCACATCAAGATACACGCGCGCTTGCTCTCTCTTATGGTACTAAGTTGATTTTAGAGCGGTTGGGCGTGTGGGCGCAGGTCGAACCACATGCGACGGCAATTCAAACCATTCATATTTCGCAGCGTGGCGGTTTGGGGCGCACCAAGCTGCAAGCGCAAGAACATCAATTGCCGGCGTTGGGTTATGTGGTTTCCTACGGTGCATTAATGCAAGCATTAGATAGTGCGATTGATCATCAGCATGTGTTGTATCAAGCAGCAGCGCGCGCAATTTTGCCGAGAGATCATCACGCCGAAGTAAGTTTTGAAGTGGCAGGTAAGACAGAGCAATTGCGTAGCGCCTTGCTAGTGATTGCCGATGGCGGGCGCAGCCTAGAAGAGGTTCCGGGATTGATGCGCGAAACCAAAGCGTATGGTCACGATGCATTGGTAAGTAAAGTCAAAGCTGAGATGTCTCACAACAATGTTGCCTATGAGCGGTTTACCGCTACCGGACCAATGGCGTTGCTACCAAACGGTGCAAGTGATTTCTCACTGGTCTGGACTGGTGAGAAAGACATGGTTGATCGTTTGTTGACATTGGATGATGCAACATTTTTATCTGAACTGCATGCAGCATTTGGCGATCGTGTTGGCCAGTTTTTGAGTATTGAAAAGCGCATGAGTTTTCCGCTAAAGCTTAGTAGCTTAAGCATGACGGATGCCGCGCATGTGGTGGTGATTGGTAATGCCGCACAGACCATGCATCCGGTTGCGGGGCAAGGGTTTAATGTGGGCATGCGTGATGCTTGGACACTAGTGGATTTGATTGCAAATACAAGTGCAGCGCAATTGGGCGGTGCACCCATGCTGGCAGAGTATCGTCAACGTAGACAAGCCGATACCCGTGGCGGATTGTTATTCACAGACTTTTTGGTCAATGTATTCACCAATCAAACACTAGGCGTTGCAAGCTTGCGTGGCTTGGGGTTGGCAATGTTGCAGCATTTCCCGCCTATTAAACGTGTATTGGTCAATAAAATGAGTTTTGGTAAATAATGACCAGCACAGCAAAAAAAACAGCGCAAATCATTGAAGTCGATATCGTGATTGTTGGTGCCGGTCTTGTTGGTTTGACTACTGCGATTGCCATGGCAAAGCAGCACAAGCGTGTGGTGTTGGTGGATAGTCGTCCGCCAAAAAATGATGTGCCATCTTCTCATTCATGGGACGCTAGAATCTATGCCCTCACCGAAAACACGATAGCGTGGCTGAAAACATTGGGTATTTGGGCCAAGCTAGATACCGCACGTGTTAATCCTATTGACGCCATGGAACTATGGGATCCGCAGCACGGTGCTCAACTGATGTTACGCGCTGAAGATGCCAACCTATTGCACATGGGCTGTATTTTAGAAAATAGCAATTTGATGCGTGCGTGTATACAAGCGCTGGCCGATTTGCATTTGGATGTCACAATCGCCAACCCTATCAGCATTCAACATCAAGCGCAGTGCGTAGATTTGCTGCTAGATAACAAGCAAACTGTGCGCGCCAAACTGATGATTGCTGCGGATGGTGTGCATTCCTGGGTGCGCCAGCAGATGCAGATCGGCGTGTCTTTGAAATCATTTCAACAAACAGCGATTGTGGCCAATTTTCATGCGGAACTCCCGCATCGCGATGTTGCCAAACAGTGGTTCCAGTCACATGAAACATTAGCCTTATTGCCGCTGCCTAATCAAGTGGTATCTATGGTGTGGTCTGTGACACATGCGCGCGCGCAAGCCTTATTGGCATTATCAGAAGCGGCTTTAGCGCAGGCAGTCAGAGATGGCAGCCATGATGTAACAGGATCGCTTAGATTATGCGGTGAGGTATTATCGTTTGATTTAAATCAGCAAACTGCGCAGACTTTTATCGGCGATCGTGTAGTGTTGGTAGGCGATGCTGCGCATCAGGTACATCCCATGGCCGGGCAGGGCGTTAATTTAGGGTTTCGTGATGTAATGCAATTGACGGAAATGACGACTAAACTAAGTGTGATGCATGATATGGGCGATAGTAGTTTTCTGCGTAGCTACGCGCGCGCGCGTCAGTTAGATATTACACGCATGAATACACTAACGTCAGGTTTGGATGCCTTGTTCGCAACCTCTGCTGGCTGGCTGCAAGCGCTGACAGGACATGGCATGCAGGCGATTAATCGCCAAGCATGGTTGAAAAAATATTTGGTGCAGGCGGCCACTTTATAACGCTATACTGGCTAATTACAAGATTGGTAGATGGCGAATTTTTTAAGAAAGTGAAGTATGAAATTTAAACAATATGTACTGGCCGCGTTAATGGCTATGAGCGTTTCCGGAATCAGTGTGGCGGACGAAGCTTCGCTTAAAAAAGCGATTGAAGCAGCTTACCCTAAATTTAAAATAGATAGCGTCACCAAAACGCCTTATCCTGGTTTGTACGAAGTCTTCATGGGCGGCCAAATTGTTTACACCGATGAACGCTTGAGTTTTTTAATTGCCGAAGGCCGCTTGGTGGACCCGAAAACAAAGAAAGACATCACTGGTGAGCGATTGGAAGAGTTGACTAAGATTGATTTTAATACACTGCCGTTGAATCAGGCAATTAAAGTAGTCAAGGGAAATGGTAGCCGCAAATTGGTCGTGTTTTCTGATGTTGACTGCCCATTTTGTAAACGTTTAGAGCAGAATGAGCTGACTAATATTGACGACGTGACCATCTACACATTCTTGTACCCAATCGAAAGCTTGCATCCAGATGCAGCCAATAAATCGAAAACTATTTGGTGTGCGCCGAATCGTGTCAAAGCTTGGAACGACTGGATTTTTAATAATCAATTGCCTGCCTCTGCTGCCAAGTGTGAGGTGCCACTGGAGCGTGTAGGTGAATTGGCGAGAAAAGTAGGGGTGACTAGCACACCTACGCTGTTCTTTGCGGATGGCAAACGCATGTTGGGCGCGCAGCCGCATAAAGAAATTGAACGTTATTTACAAGCAGCGACTAAAGCAAAGTAATTGGTATTGTCGTCGGTAGATATAAAAAAAGGCCAACTGAGAACAGTTGGCCTTTGTCTTTTTTGATGGTATGTCCTATTCGGATTAGCCGACTACTTGACCCAGTTTGAAGATCGGCATGTACATGGCAATCACCAAGCCACCAATGAGGCCGCCAAGTACGACCATAATCACTGGTTCCATTAGGCTGGAAATGGCCGCTACCGCATCGTCTACCTCAGCTTCATAAAAGTCAGCCACTTTGGATAACATAGAGTCTAATGCCCCTGACTCTTCGCCAATGGCTGTCATTTGCAACACCATGTTGGGAAAGACATCAGCGTTTTGCATCGCTACGGTTAAGCTTGTTCCGGTACTGATCTCACTTTGGATACGCTTAGTCGCATCGTAATAGACACGATTTCCTGATGCGCCAGCTACAGAGTCCAGCGCTTCGACCAAAGGTACGCCAGCCGCAAACATGGTGGAAAGCGTTCTAGCAAAACGTGCAATGGTAGCCTTTCTAATGAGTTCTCCGAAAATAGGCGCTTTGAGAATAAGTCTATCCATGGTGTGTTGCATTTTTTCTGAGCGTTTCCACGTGTAGAAAAAGAACCATAAGCCAAATCCAATGGAGCCGAAAATGGCCCACCACCATTCTACAAAGATATCGGAAATGTTCATGACAATTAACGTGGGCGCTGGGAGCTCGGAACCAAAACTACTAAAGAGTTCTTTAAAAGCCGGAATCACAAAAATCATAATGACTGCAGTAATGATAAACGCTACTACAATAATGGAGATAGGGTAAACCAGTGCTGATTTAATCTTGCTTTTAATGGCAAGAATCTTTTCTTTGTAAGTGGCGAGGCGGTCTAGTAATGTATCTAAAATGCCTGCTTGTTCACCTGCGCCAACCAAGTTACAAAACAAGTTATCAAAATAGAGTGGATATTTCCTGAAAGAAGCACTCAGGCTACTGCCGGTCTCAACATCAGCTTTAATGTCAGCCAATAATTTAGAGACTTGAGGGTTGCTATGACCCTTGCCCACAATATCAAATGCTTGCAACAACGGCACACCTGCTTTCATCATGGTAGCAAGCTGGCGTGTAAACAGGGTAATGTCTTTATCTGTAATTTTCCCCTTAGAGGTAAAGCTACTTTGTTTTTTGACTTTGGTGACCGTAATGCCTTGACGTCTCAAGGTTGCATTAACGACAGCCTCTCCAGAAGCGCGTATCTCGCCTTTGATAATTTTGCCTCTTTTGTCTTTGCCTTCCCACAAAAAGGTAATCTGTTTTACTGTCTTAGCCGCCATCTATTCTATCCTTCTCATCTTTGAGGTGTGCTAGTGTTATTCATTGGTCACAGCTTCCACTTCTTCAATGGAAGTGAGCCCTTGCTTGGCTTTAAGTAAGCCAGATTCACGTAAGTCTTTAACACCTTCGCGCTTCGCCTGATCCGCAATGTCATGCGCATTACCATTGGTCATAATGATGCGGCTAATGGCGTCAGTAATGGGCATCACTTGGTAAATTCCCACGCGGCCTTTATAACCACCATTACACATTTCGCAGCCGCCTTCTTTGGGGCCGTAAAGCTGCCAGCTACCATCTAAATCTGCTTCTTTATAACCCACGCTCAATAAAGCTTCTTTAGGAAGCGTCAGTGGGACCTTACAGTTTTTACATAACCTTCTGGCCAAACGTTGCGCAGTAATCAATGAAACCGCTGATGCAATATTAAACGGCGCAACGCCCATATTCATTAGGCGGGTCAAAGTGGATGGCGCATCATTGGTATGCAAAGTAGACAACACCATATGGCCGGTAGAAGCAGCTTTGATGGCCATATCGGCAGTTTCCAAGTCGCGAATCTCACCAATCATGATAATGTCAGGATCTTGGCGCAGGAATGATTTAAGCGCAGCTGCAAACGTTAAGCCTTGCTTGTCATTGACGTTGACTTGGTTAATCCCTGCCAGTGGAATTTCGGCCGGGTCTTCTGCGGTGGAGATATTTACACTAGGATTGTTAAGAATATTTAAACAGGTGTAGAGCGAAACTGTTTTTCCTGATCCAGTTGGCCCGGTCACCAGTACTAAACCATAAGGCCGACTGACTGCTTTTAGTAGCGCTTCTTTTTGTTCTGGCTCATAGCCCAATGCTTCAATCCCAAGCGTGGCGCTGGTCGGATCCAGAATCCGCATCACAATCTTTTCTCCATGGATAAGCGGCAATGTGCTCACGCGGAAATCAATAGTACGGGTTTTGGATAGCGTCAGTTTCATCCGCCCATCTTGCGGAATGCGTTTCTCAGAGATGTCCAGATTTGAAATGACCTTGATGCGGGAGGCCAGTTTATCTTTAATCGCCAATGGCGGCTGTGCGATATCTCTTAATTCACCATCTACGCGGTAACGAATGCGATAAAACTTTTCATAAGGTTCAAAATGCAAGTCGGAGGCGCCCATGTTGATGGCATCCAATAACATTTTTTGTAGAAACTTAACAACCGGCGCATCGTCCACTTCAAGGGCGATCTCAACTTCATCTTCCTGATCGTTGCCGCCCATGTCCAAATCAAAGTCGTCCCCCACATCCAAAGATGACATAGAAGTGTCCTTGGATTCAACGATGCGGTCTATCCATTTGCTAAGCTTGTCATCTTCCACCACCACGGGTGAGAGTGTCATGCCCATCTGGAATTGCACACTATCTAAAGCATGCAGATTGGTGGGGTCTGAAATGGCTACATACAGCACATTGTTGCGGTTTTGTAGCGCAAACACACGGTTGGCTTGCATCAGTTTCGGGTCTATCGACTTGGCTGGCAAGTAATCGGTATTGATGGCATCTAAGTTTATATAGGGAAAGCCAAAAGCGCGTGCGGAGGTTTCGGCGATTTTTTCCGCAGATATTTTTTTACTGGCAATAATTTGAGAGATAAATGGAGTTTTTTGAGTGTTAGCTTGGCTCTGCACAGTGTTTGCTTCTTCTTCGGAAATGAGTTTTTCCTGAACAAGCATGCGTGCAATACCGCTTAATTTACTGGGTGGTGATGTGGTCGCCATTCGTAATAATTCGCTTTTAATCTCTATTTTAATTCTTTGTTGTTAAAGAATATTTTAATTATCGAGCAATAATGCACTTTAACTTTTTTTTTGTAAAGTTAATGCCGTTGTTTTTACAAGGTTTTTGTATTTTAGCTACGATTTCACTTGACAAATTAGCAACACTGTAAAAAAGTCTTGACTTTTTACAATTTGTAACATATAAAGTTCGCAGGTGTTTGCGTTCGAGTTTTTTGTAGCCGTCTTTAATTTAAGTTTTTTGAATTTGCATTATTGCGACTTGAGTTCTTGAGACAAACTTTTTGGGGCGCCCCCCTATGTTTTATGTAAGGAAGTAGAAATGGCAACAGGTACCGTAAAATGGTTTAATGATTCAAAAGGTTTTGGTTTTATTACTCCAGATGATGGCGGCGATGATTTATTCGCACACTTTTCAGCAATTGTTGAATCTGGCTACAAGAGCCTAAAAGAAGGCCAGCGCGTGAGCTTTGAAGTGACCGAAGGTCCTAAGGGCAAGCAAGCATCAAATATTCAAAAGGCTTAAGTCTTTTATAGCAATATCAAATAATAAAACGGCTCGCGATGCGAGCCGTTTTTTTTACTGCTGCATTGCGTGGCTAATTACATATTGGCAATAATCTCATCACCAAATTGCGCGGTGCCCACTTGGGTCGCGCCTTCCATCTGCGATGAAAAATCGATAGTGACACGTTTGCTGGCAATGGCTTTGCTCACGCCATTGAGAATCAAATCAGCTGCTTCGGTCCAGCCCATATGACGCAACATCATCTCGGCTGACAAAATCAATGAGCTTGGGTTGGCCAAATCTTTACCGGCAATTTTTGGGGCAGTACCATGTGTGGCTTCAAACATGGCAACGGTGTCTGATAAGTTTGCGCCTGGCGCAATGCCAATGCCACCGACTTGCGCCGCTAAGGCATCGCTCATGTAGTCGCCATTAAGATTAAGTGCGGTTACGACATCATAATCGCTTGGGTGTAACAAAATCTCTTGCAAGAATGCATCGGCAATACAGTCTTTAATTACAATGCCATTTGGCAGTTGGCACCATGGGCCACCATCAATCGGCACCGCCCCAAATTCTTCTTTGGCTAATTCATAGCCCCAGTCTCTAAAACCACCTTCGGTAAACTTCATAATGTTACCTTTGTGGGTGATGGTCACGGATTTACGATTGTTATCAATGGCGTATTGAATCGCCTTGCGAATCAAACGCTTACTACCATCGATAGACACCGGTTTAATGCCGATGGCGGAAGATTCTGGAAAGCGGATTTTCTTGAGCGTGCCCATGTCGCTTAAAAAGTTGATTACTTTTTTGACTTGCTCACTGCCGGCTGCCCATTCAATGCCTGCGTAGATGTCTTCCGTATTCTCGCGGAAGATCACCATGTCTGTTTTTTCTGGATGTTTTACCGGACTAGGCACGCCGGTAAAGTATTGAATCGGGCGTAAGCAGACATATAAATCAAGCTCTTGACGCAGTGTCACGTTGAGTGAGCGAATGCCGCCGCCTACTGGTGTAGTCAACGGGCCTTTGATAGAAATGACATAGTCTTTCAGCGCTTTCATGGTTTCGTCAGATAACCATGTGTCTTTGTCGTAAATCGTCGTGGATTTCTCGCCTGCAAAAACTTCCATCCAGCTGATTTTACGTGTGTTGCCGTAAGCTTTATTGACCGCTGCATCCACCACTTTAATCATGGGTGGCGTAATATCAATTCCAATGCCATCCCCTTCAATAAATGGGATAATAGGATCATTCGGTACGTTAAGCGTATTGTCGGCGTTGACTGTGATTTTAGTGCCGATAGCAGGAACCTGATACTTTGTAGATTGATTTTTTGATGCCATTACTAAATTCCTAATATGTTGATTTTGTTTAATAAGCCATTTAACGTTGTATGTCAGTTTAGCACTCATCGATTGCAAGATGGTACGGTCGGGCATCCAACGTTAAAAGACTTTATTGCTATCCCAAACGTCTACGCGGCAGGTAGGCTTGATACCGATTCCGAAGGATTGCTTATTTTAACTGATGACGGCGCAATACAACACCGTTTAAGTCACCCAAAACACAAAGAAATCAAGACCTACTGGGCGCAAGTAGAAGGCGTTCCCACTCAAGCAGATTTGATGCCACTTTTAAGCGGGGTGGATTTAGGCGATTTTGTCACGCAACCGGCACAAGTGCGGATAATTGAAACGCCAGATCAGTTGTGGCCAAGAACCCCTCCGATTCGAGAACGCAAGGCAATTCCCACTACGTGGCTGGAAATCAGAATCAGTGAAGGTAAAAACCGCCAAGTAAGGCGGATGACGGCAAACATAGGCTTTCCAACCTTGCGTTTGATCCGATATGCAATCGGGCGTTATAACTTGGACGGAATCTTGCTTGGTCATTACAAAGTGATTGAAAGTTAAAAGGGTAACAATGAAACCGGTTTGTATTTTTAGGCATGCCCGAACAGAAGGTGCAGGCTATTTAGGCACTTTTTTGGAGCAAAATGCGATTCCTTGGTGCGAGGTGCGCATTGATTTGGGTGAGGTGATGCCACCTTCTGCCACTGCGTTTAGCGGTTTGGTCTTTATGGGCGGACCGATGAGTGTGAATGATGATTTGCCATGGATTAAACATGCGGAGGTATTGATTCAAGAGGCTGTGAGGCTGGATATTCCAGTACTTGGGCATTGCTTGGGCGGGCAATTGATGAGTAAAGCGCTCGGTGGTGTGGTGAGTGCAAACCCTTATAAAGAAATTGGCTGGGGCAATGTAGTGGTGGGTGATCATCCGGAAGCAAAGAGATGGTTTGGTGACACCAAGCAATTTTTAAGTTTTCACTGGCATGGCGAAACCTTTACCCTGCCTGAGGGTGCAACACATTTGCTGACGAGCGAGCATTGCGCTAACCAAGCATACGCCTTGGGTAAGCATTTGGGCTTTCAATGCCATATTGAAATGACCTCAGACATGGTCAAAGTATGGTGCGAAACTGGCCGTGCCGAAGTGGAGGCCTCAATTACGAGCAATGGCGTGCAAGCACTTGACGAGATTCAGCGCATATTGCCTGAGCGGGTCACGGCTTTGAATGCTGTTGCGCAGTCTGTATATACAGTGTGGATACAAGGGCTGAAAAGCTGAGATATGCTAGAATAATCGATAAACGTTATCGAAAGTGATTTATGTCTGGCAATACCTTTGGCACCTTATTTACGCTCACTTCGTTTGGTGAGTCACATGGACCCGCAATTGGCGGTGTAGTGGATGGATGCCCCCCAGGATTAGCGCTGTCTGCAGAGGATTTACAGATTGATTTGGATCGCCGTAAACCAGGGACCTCTCGTCATGTGACGCAGCGTAATGAGGCGGATGCGGTGGAGATTCTATCGGGGGTGTTTGAAGGTAAAACCACAGGTGCGCCTATTGGCTTGTTGATTCGTAATACAGATCAACGCAGTCAGGATTACAGCAAGATCATGGACACGTTCCGCCCGGGACATGCCGACTATACCTACACCCAAAAATACGGCATTCGCGACTATCGCGGCGGCGGCCGTTCAAGTGCACGAGAAACAGCAGTGCGTGTTGCTGCAGGTGCAATTGCCAAGAAATGGCTCAAGCAAAAGTACGGCATACAAATTCGCGCATACCTCAGTCAGCTCGGTGAAATTGATATTCCGTTTGTTAGCTGGGATTGTTTAAATGATCCGGAAAATAAATTATTTTCGCCGAATATGGACATCATGCCTAAGTTAGAAGCGTATTTAGACACAATACGCAGTGAGCGTGATTCTGTCGGCGCTAAAATCACTTTGGTGGCTGAACATGTGCCAGTCGGTTTGGGTGAGCCGATATTTGATAGACTGGATGCTGAAATTGCTTACGCCATGATGGGCATTAATGCGGTAAAAGGGGTGGAAATCGGCGCAGGATTTGCCTCTGTTGCTCAGCGCGGCAGTGTACATTCTGATGAATTGACGCCAACAGGTTTTGCAACCAATCATGCTGGTGGCGTATTGGGCGGCATATCAAGTGGGCAAGAAATCGTCGTCAATATTGCGTTTAAGCCAACCTCCAGTATCCCGCAGCCACGTAACTCCATCGATAAAACCGGTGAACCGATACTGATGCAAACCACAGGCCGACATGACCCTTGTGTGGGTATTCGTGCGACACCGATTGTAGAGGCAATGCTTGCCCTAGTGCTGATCGATCATGCGTTACGCCATCGTGGCCAAAATGCAGATGTGGTGACGACCACACCAGTGATTTAAGCTAATCAGCGATTTTACTTGCTGTGAGTCACGCTCTCCACGCGAATCTTTCCCGCTTTTACTTTATCTACTATTTCTTCGTAGGTGCTTTTGTACCTTACTGGGGTTTGTATTTACAGTCCGAGCAATTTTCGGCTGCTGATATCGGTATCCTGATGTCGCTATTTCAAATTAGCCGTATTTTTGCGCCCAATTTCTGGGGTTGGCTGGCGGATCATACTAAGCAGCGTGTCGTTTGGATTAAGCTCACGGCTTCGCTTGGGTTGATAGGCTTTATAGCAGTATTTTGGGCACATGGATTTTGGGCGTTATTTTTTGTGATGGCGGCGCTCAGCTTGTTTACGAGTTCTACTTTACCTTTGTCTGAATCATTGGTGCTGGCACATTTGGCCACCACCAATGGACACTATAGTCGCATACGCATGTGGGGCTCGCTAGGCTTTATTGTGGCTGCGGTTATTTTAGGTTTTTTAATCGATGCCTTTGGCATTCAGAGCCTACTTTGGTTTTTATTGTCGGTGCAGGTTGTATTGTACCTGCTCACCTTCAAGTTACCCGAGGCTGTTGTTGCCCCGCATAGCCATGATCAGTTTTCAATGTGGCAAATTATCAAACAGCCTGCTGTCATTGCCTTATTGGTGGGTTGCTCGCTGATGGTGACTGCGCATGGCGTGCTCTATAATTTTTACTCCATTTACTTGGCCGAGCATGGTTACAGCAAAACGATGATTGGGTTTTTGTGGGCCATCGGTGTCATCTGTGAAATTGTGGTGTTTATGCTGATGCCAAAAATCATGGGGCGCTTTACGCTCAAGACCATTTTACTGATTAGCCTAGCGTTAGCCGTTATCCGCTTTAGTATGATTGGCTTAACACCGGATCATGTCTATCTATTGTTATTGGCGCAGTGTTTACATGCATTTACGTTCGGTAGTTTTCACGCTGCATCGGTAGAGGTCATCACCCAGTTCTTTAATGGACGCCATCAGGCGAAAGGGCAGGCCATTTATAACAGTGTTGCTTATGGCGTAGGTGGCGCTGTCGGTGGATTGGCAGGTGGCTTTGCCTTGCAATATTTAGGCGGGCAGTATACCTTTACGCTTGCTGCCGCGTTTCCATTATTAGGGTTTGTAGTCATTATGATGGGCTTGAAATTAGCGCAGCCATTTGCATCGAAGGGAATGTTCAGTGAGTAAATTAATGCAGTTCGGCATCAGCGCTGTTCTAGTGTTGGGTATGACAGGATTGGCCAGTGCTGATACACAAGTAAATGTAGTGGGACTGTTTGCTGGCAAGGCTTTGGTCACCATCAATGGCAGCGCTCCACAGACCTTGTCTGTAGGGCAGACAAAAAATGGAGTGAAGTTGGTAGCCGCTGACAGTCAGCAAGCCACACTGTTGATTGAAGGTAAGACTAAAGTGCTGGGAATGGGACAAGGCGTTTCGGCTGGCGGCGGGGCAGAGTCAACACAAAATCAACCAGTTAATCTGTACGCAGATTCTGCGGGCCATTTTTTTGGTAATGCGACGGTGAATGGTGCTAATTTACGCTATGTGGTGGATACTGGTGCAACTTCTGTGGCGCTGAATAGTGCAGATGCCAAACGTGCTAATATTAATTACTTAAATGGCGAGAAAGGCATCGCATCTACTGCGGGCGGTAGAATTGTGGTCTATCGTGTGACATTGAATACACTCAAAATTGGTAGCATTGTGTTGAACAATGTGGAGGCAGTAGTAAATGAGGGTGGATATCCGGAAGTGGTCCTGCTGGGCATGTCAGCATTGAACCGTATGGATATGAAGCGCGATAATACTACGATGACGCTTACAAAAAAATATTAGTGGTGCTCTTCGCTAGCAACCCAATTACCTAACAACAAATAAAACAAAAAAACGGGCATTCGCCCGTTTTTTTATTAGTCACAATGACCGACCTACTTAATGCGTTTGTCTTTCTCAATTAAAGCGTAAGCACTATGGTTGTGAATGCTTTCAAAGTTCTCAGACTCCACCACATAAGCATCGATGCGCTTCTCAGCATTCAATTGTGCTGCGACATCGCGTACCATATCTTCTACAAACTTCGGATTGTCATAGGCGCGCTCCGTCACAAATTTTTCGTCAGGGCGTTTGAGCAAGCCATATAACTCACAAGATGCCTGTTTTTCTACAAGCTCAATCATGTCTTCCAGCCACATAAAGTCATTGAGTAGAGCAGTAACGGTAACGTGTGAACGTTGGTTGTGCGCACCGTAATCAGAGATTTTTTTACTACATGGGCATAGGCTGGTCACAGGCACCAATACTTTTACCGTGATGCTGAATTCGCCATTTTTGATTTCACCGATGAATGTCACATCGTAATCCAGCAAGCTTTTTACGCCGGAAATCGGTGCGGATTTATTAATAAAATATGGGAAATGCATTTCCACGTAGCCTGACTCTGCCTCTAGGCGTTTGACCATTTCACGCAAAATGGTCTCAAAAGACTCAATCGAAATGGCATGTTCGTTCATGTTGAGAATCTCAACAAAACGTGACATGTGGGTGCCTTTAAAGTTGTGCGGTAGATGCACGTACATATCAAATACGGCCACAGTGGCTTGCTCGCCGCCAGACCTGTCTTTGACAATGACAGGGTGGCGGATAGACTTGATGCCAACTTTATTAATATCAAGGTGGCGTACATCCGGCGTGTTCTGAACGTCTTCAATGCCTTGTAGTGTGGGTAGATTCATGATGTAGGTCATCTCCAAAAGCGGCGGCAGCTATTTTAATTGGGCCGCCTAAGTTAACGCGTTAATTCGGATGCGTCAACGTATTGTATGCGTTGTAATGTTAATTGAAACTATTTATCCGTTATATTGTGGCGTCTTCCCTAAACTCAATACCTATCGTGCAAATTATATTGGTGAAGCAATGATACTGCGCGTCATTTGATGTTCAGCACGCTTAGTTTTGTACGGATAGTTTCAATCATGGCTTCTGCGTTCAGACCGCATTGGGACAGCATAGTTTCATGTACGCCGTGCTCAATAAATGTATCGGGCAAACCAAGGCAAAGTGTAGGGCAGTAAATAGATAGGCTTTGCAGTGCTTCCATGACTGCAGCACCTGCGCCGCCCATGGCTGCATTTTCTTCAACCGTCACAATCAGTTGGTGTTGCTTGGCCATAGATTCAATCATGGACATATCTAATGGTTTTACAAAGCGCATATTCACTACCGTTGCATTCAATGCCTCTGCCGCCAGTAGGCTCTCAGCCAGCATACTGCCAAATGCTAAAATAGCTACTTGCTTGCCTTGGCGTTTTAGCTCAGCTTTACCGATTGGCAATGTTGTTAACGCTTGATTAATGATTGCGCCAGTACCAGTGCCTCTGGGGTAGCGCACTGCTGCTGGCCCAGGGTGCATATAGCCTGTAGTCAGCATTTGTCGGCATTCGTTTTCATCACTAGGGGCCATGATGACCATGTTGGGGATGCAGCGTAAATAGCTTAAATCAAAGCTGCCAGCATGGGTGGGGCCATCGGCACCGACCAGCCCAGCGCGATCAATCGCCAGTAAAACATCTAGTTTTTGGATGGCGATGTCATGCACTAGTTGGTCGTAAGCGCGTTGTAAAAATGTGGAATAAATGGCCACGACAGGTTTCAGTCCATCACATGCCATGCCCGCAGCAAACGTGAGCGCATGTTGTTCAGCTATGCCGACATCAAAATAGCGATGCGGATATTTTGCAGCAAATGCATTGAGTCCAGATCCGTCACACATGGCTGGGGTAATGCCCACCAGTGCCGGATCCTGATCTGCCATATCGACCAACCAGTCTCCAAACACTTGCGTATAGGTTTTTTGGCTAGCACTGGCTGTTGTCAGGCCGTTACATGGGTCGAATTTGCTCACGCCATGGTATTTGTTGGGGTCGTCTTCTGCCGGGGTAAAGCCTTTGCCCTTTTGCGTCACAATATGCAAGAACTGCATGCCTTTGAGTTCGCGAATATTGCTTAAGGTGTCTAGTAGCGCTGGTAAATCATGGCCATCAATGGGGCCAATATAGTTAAAACCAAACTCTTCGAACAATGTGCCTGGTGTCACCATGCCTTTGGCATGCTCTTCTGCACGCTTGGCAAACTCTTTGACCGGCGGCACGATATCGAGCATTTTCTTACCACTGCGTCGTACGCTGTCATAAAAACGGCCAGATAGTAGGCGTGCCAAATAGTTATTGAGCGCCCCCACATTGTTAGAGATACTCATGTCATTGTCATTGAGAATCACCAACAAATTGGCATCCATGTCGCCGGCATTATTCAGTGCTTCAAACGCCATGCCGGCTGTCATTGCACCATCGCCGATAATGGCCACACTGCGCCTGTCGGACTTGGCTTCGCGAGCGGCTATTGCCATGCCTAAAGCGGCTGAAATAGAGGTGCTGGAATGCCCGGTGCCAAAGGTGTCGTAAATGCTTTCGCTACGTCTGGGGAAGCCCGCAATGCCATTTGGCTTGCGTAGATTATCCATCGCATCACGCCGGCCAGTCAGAATTTTATGCGGATATGTTTGGTGGCCAACATCCCACACCAAACGATCTTCAGGCGTGTTAAATACATAGTGCAGCGCAATAGTCAGTTCTACTACGCCTAAATTTGAGGCCAGATGCCCACCCGTTTTTGCCACACTTTCTACTAAAAAAGTGCGTAGTTCCGCAGCGAGTTCCGGAAGCTGGTGGCGCTCTAGTTTTTTGAGGTCTAGCGGGGATGAAATGTTGGCGAGCAGAGTAGACATAACTATATGCGGCTTAAAATTGACGTTGAGTGATGAAACTTGCCAGACTTCTTAGCATGTCCGCTTCTTGTGCGTACGCTTCTAGTGGCGCAAGCGCTTGCTGATACAACGATTGTGCCAGTGATTTGGCGGTGTCCAACCCTAACAGGGTCACATAAGTGGATTTATCTTGCTCGGCATCTTTACCCGCTGTTTTACCCAAAGTAGCGGTATCTGCTTCAGCATCCAAAATATCGTCTACAACTTGAAATGCCAGTCCAATCGCTTTGGCGAATGTATCCACTGCTTGATATTTTTGTGTGTCAGCATTCGGCGCCGTATATGCACCCATCATGGCAGCAGCGTGCATTAAAGCGCCTGTTTTTAAAGCATGCATTTGCGCAAGTTGTGGTTGAGATAATTTGATGCCAGTACTTTCTAGGTCAATAGATTGTCCGCCAGCCATACCGCGAGAGCCGGTTGCAAAGGCCAAACAGTACAAGATATTGACTTTTTGACTAGCCTCAATGGACAGTTGATTGCTAGCAATCAGTTCAAACGCCAAACTTTGTAGCGCATCTCCAGCCAGTAAAGCGGTGGCATCCCCAAATTGTTTATGGGTAGAGGGCTTGCCGCGACGTAAGTCATCATCGTCCATGCATGGCATATCATCATGCACCAATGAGAATGCGTGAATCAATTCTACGGCAGCCGCAGATAGATCAATATGCGCTAAAGTTGCGCCACAAAACTCGCCTGCTGCGTACGCTAATAAAGCTCTTACACGTTTACCTCCACCCAGCACAGCATAGCGCATGGCTTGATGCAAGGTTATAGGTGTTTCAGTGTCGGCAGGCATCGTAGTCGTCAACACGTGCTCAATGCGCGATTGCATGGCGTGTGACCACTGCTCAAACTGCAAAGGAGTCGTCATGGAAGGGCTATTCACTGGCAACGTTGTAGGGCGCTAAAGCATTTGCTTCGGTCAGTATGCTGACTTGCTGCTCAGCCTCTGTGAGCGACTGTTGGCATTGCTTAAGTAGCTCAGCGCCGCGTTTATAGGCTGCGAGTGACTGCTCAAGCTGTAATTGACCGGACTCTAATTGCGTAACAATAGATTCCAATTCTGCAATGGCAGATTCGTAATGAAGGGGTTCGCTATTTGGCGCGCTCATGAGGTGCTTGGCAATATATTGACTTAGAATTTGTCTAGATTTTAACAAAACTCTCGCAACTTGCGGCGTTTATCACGCCATAAAGTCGGATTAGGGCAAAATCTTCAGTAAAAATTGACGAATATCCGCTATCTCATTGGCGTTCACGGAATGCGCCATCGGATATTCATGCCACTCCACAGCGTATCCGGCATCCTGTAATTGCTGGCGGGAGCTCAACGCTGTATCGATGCGAATCACTTCATCTGCAATGCCATGCGCCATAAAAATCGGAATCGATTGATTTTCAATAGATTTTTGCGCAGGTAGAGTGTGTTTTAATGGCAAGTAAGTCGAAAGTGCCAGCACTCCCGCCAAAGTCTGTGTATGTCTGAGTGCTGTATGGAGTGCAATGGCACCACCTTGCGAAAATCCGGCAAGCGCAATGCGATTGGTCGGAATGCCAAGCGTGTTTGCATGGGCGATAAGTGCCTTAATTTCGGTTTGGGATGCCTTGATGCCTACAGCGTCTTGCGGACTGTCTTTGTCTAAACCAAACAAATCGTACCAAGCACGCATTTCATAACCATTGTTCATGGTAATTTTTTTGTAGGGTGCATGCGGCAACATAAAATAAATGTGTGGCAGGTTGAGCATCTCTACCACGGGTTCAAAATCATACCCATCAGCCCCTAGGCCGTGTAGCCAGATGACGCATGCGGTGGGGTGCTGTTGGGATGAAACCTTGATGTAGTCTAGCATTACGAGTTTAAATCTATATGAAATTACACATTTTACCTTGTGTAACTGCAATGCTTAGAAAGTTTGTTTAAAACTTAATAAGGATTTTTTAGAAAGTCTTAACAGGGCTTAGGCTTGAATTTTTCATCAATTGCTGGTGCTTGGCATTCCCACATTGATGTGATAGTAGGGCGGACTAGTTTAATTTCTTTGTTGTTTACTTGAGTTGGTGCGTTAGTGATTCTGCAAGTGATTGAAGTGTCATTGACTTCAACATCGCAATTGGCTGTGTCTGATAGTCCAATGTCGGATGGCATAGACAAACTTACGCCATCATTACGTTTTAGCTCAAAGGCGGTCCTACCCCCAGATATTTCTGCGAACGAAGCAGTCACTTTAGTTCTTGATTGATAATCAGAGTAAGCGGGAAGTGCAATAGCAGCAAGAATGCCAATAATCGCAACAACTATCATCAGTTCAATTAATGTGAAACCTTGATATTTACTTTTTTTCATATTTGGCTTTGTGTGGTGCTATTTTAAAAAAAGCGACTTTTAACAGTCGCTTTTTTTAAAATAGCATACTAAGTATGCTATTTAATTCTGACTTATGTTTGTTTGCAGGTTTTAGGAGCAAATTCAGCTTTACTTGCACCCGTTGTTACGCAACTCCAAGTGCCATCATTAGCGCGAGTCCATGTAACTTCAGCATTGATTACTTGTGTTGGTGCATTTTCGATTGCACATTTCATGGTTGTACCAGTTGCTGTCAATGTGCAGTTACCAGTTGGTGCAGTTGGCATACCAATATCTGCACCGTCCGCGACAGGTTGACCATCGTTTACACGCAACTCAAAAGCAGTTTTATAGCCAGAAACTTCTGCAAGTCCAGCTGCTACTTTAGCACGTGACTGATAGTCTGAATACGCTGGAATCGCAATCGCAGCCAAAATACCGATAATCGCAACCACGATCATTAACTCGATTAATGTAAAGCCTTTTTGTACTTGTTTCATCATGTTGATTTCCTTTATTTAATTAAGTGTTAGTGCATACACACTGTGTGTTATTTAAATCAGTGCTTGTAAGGCTAATAGCAATGGCTGTGCCAACTTCCAGTTTTTTTTTTAAACTGTTGATTTGTAATCATAAGTTCAAGTTGAATGGCAACGTTGGTGTGGTTGTAGTAAGTTTTTAATTGGGAGAATAGAGACGAAAACTGCCCTCTATTCAGTGTTTTGCTGACAAAAAGTGTCACTTTTCTACATTTAGGGCAGTTGCAATTGCGTATTAAATTTGCCATGAGTGCTTATATTGCGTACTTGTGGCAATGGCTGAATGAAAAAAGACCGCAGTTGCGGTCTTTTTTTATCACTTCATTTAAATCTGTATTACCAAAATTTCCACCAAGGTTTGTTGGAAGATCCGGTTTGTTTTACATTGTTGGTTGAAGTTGCGCCAGTTGCCTGGCCAGTTACTTTGAGTTTTCGATGACCTTTTTCAAGTTAGCCAAACCGCTGTCGAATACGCCAGTGATAAATTTAACGGCTGTTTCATCATCTTGACCAGCAGGAATAGGTGGGTTGAGTTTGTAAGTGCGGTAAAAACGGCCTACCCAAGTCACAGTAGATTCACCAGCGCCTGGGCCAGCGGTCACTTGCATGAATGCGTTGTAATCAGCTACTGGTGCAACGCCGTCTACAATTTCGTATCTCAGTTTCATGTCGGCATCATCGGCAGTACGTAATTTTTCGTAGATTGTGCCGCCATCTTTTAAGGTTAAGGTTCTGAATGTTTCATCGCCTTTTTTCTCAAGTTTAGTGCTTGCAATGGCTGGGTGCCATGCGTGCATATTGCCAAAGTCTTTTACCACAGCCCATACTTTAGCTGGTGCTGCTTTGATGACAATGGTTTTTTCAACTTTTTGTGGGCTTGGACCGTGTGCAGCTGCGTTAAAAGAGAGCGCAGTAAGTGCGATAATCGCTAACAACTTTTTCATTCATATTCTCCACTAATGTACTTAAGCGTACTAAAGATACTTTTGGTAAAGGTACCGGGGTACCAAATTATGTAGTTTTAAGGTTGATTAAAACTACGATTCACTACAATCAACAATTATAAAACATTAAGTGTGCATTGCACACGCTTCATTTAACGTCTGACCTTGGCAGTGGTTGACCTATACTTACTGCAAAATAAATTGTCCAAAAGCTCTGCTCTTGTCGCCAGTTTTGATGGTGGAGATGACTTTTTTCTGTGCAATATCAATCACAGAGACGCTATTGGTTCCCCAATTGGCAACAAGTAGAAGGTTGTTCTCAGTGTCTAGGCTGAGGCCTTCTGGTGTCATGCCTACATTCATTGTGGTGATAACCTTGCGTGTGGCTAAGTCGATGACGCTAACAGAATCATCTTGTGTATTGGTGACATACAGCTGAGTGTTTTCTGGATTGGCGATGACGCAGTAAGGGTGCTCGCCGACTTTGATGGTATAGGGTGGTTGGTCGGTATTAGTGATATCCACGACGCTAACGGTGTTGTCATACACATTGACGCTAAACAATTGTTTGCCGTCATGGCTGAGCGCAATACCAAAAGGGTGCTTGCCCACATCGATACGCTTTTGAATACTGAGCGATGAGGTATCAATGGCGACAACCTGATTGCTATCCCTGGCCGCTACGTAGAGCGTTTGATTGTCTGGACTCACGACCAGCCCCGCAGGCGCTTTGCCAGCAATCACTGTGCGTTGAGAATTAACATTACTGGTGCTGATAGCGAGGATACGGTCGCTATACCAATCTGCTACATACAATGTTTGATTATCTGGTGAAAGAGTGATGCCTACTGGTGAGCCTTTCACTGGAATGGTTTGGATGACTTTTTGCTGAGTACTATCGATGACTGAAATCGAAGCGCCTTCTACATTCGTCACATAAACACGCTGTAACTTCTTTGAAACCGCAACGCCAACAGGCGCTTTGCCTACCGTAATGGTATGCATTATTTTTTGCTGGCGTGTATCAATGACAGAAACAGTGTGATCTCCCTGATTGGTGATATACGCCAGTGTTTGATGCTGGCAGGCGCTTAGGCTCATGCTTAAAGCCAAAAGCCAAACAAAATTCTTCATAACATGCCCGTAATGGTTGATTTGATTAGATTTTATTCAAAAAAGAATGCTTTCAATAATGCCTAAAATATGAAAAAATTGCACTAAATAATTAAGGTTGTTGCTAAATGTTAGATCGTGACGGATATCGCCCCAATGTGGGTATTATTCTTTGCAATTCGCACAATCAAGTGTTTTGGGGAAAGCGTATTCGAGAGCATGCTTGGCAGTTTCCGCAAGGAGGCATCAAGTATGGTGAGAGTCCAGAGCAGGCGATGTATCGTGAGTTGATGGAAGAAGTAGGGCTTAAGCCTGATCACGTCCAAATTTTAGGGCGTACGCGGGATTGGTTGCGTTATGAGGTGCCTACTAGCTGGATTCGGCGCGAATGGCGTGGCAGCTACAAAGGACAAAAGCAAATTTGGTTTTTGTTGCGTTTAACAGGACGAGATAGTGATGTGTCTTTGCGCGCAACCAATCAACCTGAGTTTGATGCATGGCGCTGGAGCGATTACTGGGTGCCGTTAGAAGATGTCATTGAATTCAAACGAGATGTATATAAATCTGCTTTGAACGAATTGGCTGTGCATTTGCATACCAAAGGGTTTAAGTTTCCACAGAAGAGAAGCTAATTTTATTGTTGAAGTTGGGTCGTATGTTACGAATAAAAGCTGCTTTAGTTCATTTGTTTTTAAGTGTGTTGGTCGTAGGCTTCGTACTATTTTTGATGCTATTTGTTTGGTATGCAGATGGCTTTTTTAAACTACTAGGGGGCAGTGATCTCATTTACATCATAGCTGGTGTAGATGTATGTTTAGGGCCACTGCTTACGCTGGCAGTATTTAATCCAGCAAAAAAATCACTTAAATTGGATTTGGCTGTCATTGGATTGCTGCAAGTTTCTGCATTACTGTATGGCGCGCATGTGATGTTTCAGTCTCGGCCGGTATTTAATGTATTGGAAGAGAATGTATTTAAAGTCACCCTAGCTTCTGATTTTAAAGATGACGCTGAGTTGCAAAAAGCGAGCAAAGATAAATGGAAGTCTCTGTCTTGGACAGGTCCGCAATTGGTTGCTGCAGTCGAGCCTACTGATCCTAAAATTAAGCAGGAGATTGTGTTTGCTGCAGGCAGTGGTGCTGACTGGAATGTTTTTCCTAAACTGTTTGTAGAGTATGACAGCCAGCGCCAAGTGGCATTAAAAAATGCGAAGCTACTTGCAGAACTTAAAACATTGAGTGCTGAAAACCGTACCAGTATCGAGCAGTTCGAGCGTCAGCATTCAGCACAAACCTACGTTTATTTACCGATTGTCAGTGGGTACGTTGCTATGGCTGCGGTGCTAAATGCTAATAATGCTGACTTTATTGAGATTCTTGATGTTCAACTGCCGTAGTGCTTTGCGCTAATGCGCTGTTATTCTTGCCCATCGATTCACCCAAGCGAATTTTTTTGCTTGGATGCCATGCATCACTAAATGCGATAGACTTGGCTTGAAACAGTATCACCACGGTAGAGCCGAGTAAAAATCTGCCCATCTCTTCGCCTTGCTTGAGTTTAATAGCTTTATCTTCGTAATTCCATACGTTGATTTGTTTGCTGCGTGGTGGGTTAACGATACCACCAACCGCACCATGCCAAACAGTAGCCATGCTGCCCACAATGGTTGCGCCTACCAGTACCATCACAAATTTTCCATGCTGCTGAGATTCAAACTCACATACAACACGTTCATTTCTAGCAAATAGATTGGGTACATTGGCTGCGGTAGTAGGGTTGACGGAAAATAAATCACCCGGCACATAGGTCATGCTGATTAATGTGCCATCGCAAGGCATATGGATGCGATGGTAGTCTTTAGGGCTCAGATATAAGCAAGCGAAATGACCATTGTCAAAAGCATTTGCCATTGCCTCGTCCCCTGCCAACAGCATTTGTGTTGTGTATTGATGGCCTTTTGCTTGGAAAATTTGGTTGTGTTCAATGGTGCCGAATTGGCTGATGGCACCATCCACCGGGCAAATGAAAGCTGTGTTTGCTAAAGGGCGCGCTCCAGTTTTGAGTGGGCGCGTGAAAAATTCGTTAAAGGTTGCGTAGCTTGCTGCATCTGCATTCAGTGCCTCCGCCATGTTGACTTGATAGCGCTTGATAAACCATTGGATCACATTGGTTGTTAGTTTGCCGCAACGTAGATTGGCAAGCTTCCCTGCAATAGCGGTGATGGCTTGTTTGGGAAGTAGATACTGAAGCAAAATAGCTGGTTTCAAGGCAAGTATTCCTGTGCGTAGTTTAGATATTCGTTAGACGTACTCAGTGGGAATAAAAAAGCACAGAACAGAAAGATTCTGTATCTGTGCTCAATTGATATATCCACTATGGTTTAGCTGGATAATGCAAAGATTAGTTTTTAGATTGATCAACCAATTTGTTTTTTGCAATCCATGGCATCATCGCGCGCAATTGACCACCCACTTGCTCAATTGGATGCGCTGCATTTAAGCGGCGGCGAGCAACCATTTCTGGGTAGTTGGTACGGCCTTCTAAGATGAATTGTTTTGCATAGTTACCATTTTGAATGTTTTTGAGACACTCTTTCATGGCTGCACGTGCTTGGTCTGCAATTACGCGTGGACCAGTGACATACTCACCGTACTCTGCGTTGTTGGAGATAGAGTAGTTCATGTTGGCAATGCCACCTTCGTACATCAGATCTACAATCAATTTCAACTCATGCAAGCATTCAAAATACGCCATTTCAGGTGCGTAACCAGCTTCGGTTAAGGTTTCGAAGCCAGCTTTGACTAGCTCAACTGCGCCACCACATAGCACTGCTTGCTCGCCGAATAAGTCTGTTTCTGTTTCTTCACGGAAATCCGTCTCAATCACGCCACCTTTGGTGCCGCCGTTGGCAGCTGCGTAAGACAGTGAAATTTCTTTCGCTTTACCTGAAGTGTTTTGATACACAGCGATCAATGAAGGTACGCCGCCGCCTTTAAGGTATTCTGAGCGCACGGTATGGCCAGGGCCTTTTGGTGCAATCATGATCACGTCTAAATCTGCACGTGGCACGATTTGGTTGTAATGAATGTTGAAGCCGTGTGCAAAAGCCAATGCTGCGCCTTTTTTCAGGTTTGGTGCAACTTCAGCTGCAAAAATGCCCGCCATCGTTTCGTCTGGTAATAAAATCATCACAACGTCAGCATCTTTCACTGCATCAGCAATCTCAAGTGTTTTATGGCCAGCTGCTTCTGCTTTGGCCCATGAGCCGCCGCCTTTGCGTAAGCCAATGGTGACGTTTACGCCACTGTCTTTAAGGTTAGCTGCGTGTGCGTGACCTTGTGAACCGTAACCTACGATGGTTACTTTTTTGCTTTTAATGATGCTTAAATCAGCGTCTTTGTCGTAATAAACTTTCATGTCTGCTTTTGCCTTTCAATACAAATGCGTATTAATTAAATTTAAATCAATCTATGGAATGCGGTGGTTTGATTACACTTTTAAAATGCGATCGCCGCGGCCAATGCCAGATGCGCCTGTACGCACAGTTTCTAGAATGGCGGTTTTATCAATGGCCTCTATAAAGGCGTCTAATTTGCTGCATGAACCGGTGAGTTCGATGGTGTAGCTATTATCTGCAACATCAATAATGCGACCTCTAAAGATATCGCACATGCGCTTCATTTCATCTTTGTAAACGCCAGAGGCTTTTACTTTGACTAACATGAGCTCGCGTTCAATGTGCTTGCCATCGTTGAGGTCGAGTACTTTGACTACATCAATCAGTTTATTGAGTTGTTTGATAATTTGTTCAATCACGTCGTCAGACCCAGTCGTGACGATGGTCATGCGTGATAGGGTGGGGTCTTCCGTCGCTGCGACGGTCAGTGATTCAATGTTATAACCACGTGCAGAGAACAAGCCGGCAACACGTGAAAGTGCGCCTGCTTCATTTTCCATTAAGAGTGAGATGATGTGTTTCATTGCTTCACTCCCTTGACTTTAGGCAGCTCCATCTCTGACAAGCCTTTGCCATTTTCCACCATTGGGAATACGTTCTCTTTTTGCTCGGTAATAAAGTCCATGAATACAAATTTATCTTTTTTCGCAAACGCTTCTTTTAGAGCACCTTCTACGTCGCTAGGCTGTGTGATTTGCATGCCAACATGGCCGTAAGACTCAGCTAACTTCACAAAGTCTGGCAAGCTGTCCATGTAAGATTCTGAGTAGCGGTCCTCATAGAAGAATTCTTGCCATTGACGCACCATGCCCAAATAGCGATTGTTCAGTAGAATCACTTTAATCGGCAGGTGATATTGTGCACAGGTCGACAGCTCCTGAATATTCATCTGTATGCTGCCTTCGCCTGTCACGCAGGCCACTTGTGCATTTCTGTCCGCAAATTGACAGCCCATTGCATAGGGTAAACCTACGCCCATGGTACCCAAGCCACCAGAGTTAATCCAACGACGTGGTTTATCGAATTTGTAATATTGCGCAGCCCACATTTGGTGTTGACCTACATCTGACGTCACGTAGGCGTCACCTTTGGTGACTTCCCAAAGTTTTTCAATTACGTATTGTGGTTTGATAACAGTGCTGGATTGCTCGTAACGACCGCCATGTACCAAACGCCATTCGTTGATTTGTTTCCACCAGTCGCTGATGTCATTCTTTGCTTTTTCTTGCGCAAGAATCTCGTTCATCTCAGCCAGCACAGATTGCACGTGCCCAACAATTGGCACATCTACTTTCACGCGCTTGGAGATGCTAGATGGGTCCACATCAATATGAATAATGGTGCGTTTTACGCTGCCAAAGTGATTGGGGTTGCCAATGACGCGGTCATCAAAGCGCGCGCCAACGGCAATCAACACATCACAGTTTTGCATCGACATGTTGGCCTCGTAAGTGCCGTGCATGCCTAACATGCCTACATATTGCTTATCAGTAGCAGGGTAGCCGCCTAAACCCATGAGGGTATTGGTCACAGGGTAGTTTAATGCACGTGCTAATTTAATCAGCTCTTCAGCGCCGTCACCCAATACCAAGCCACCGCCGGTATAAATCATTGGGCGTTTGGCTTCTAATAGTAATTTGACAGCTTTTTTAATTTGACCGCTGTGGCCTTTTAACACTGGGCTGTACGAGCGCATTTCTACCGTTTTTGGATAGATAAAGTCCGCGATGTGTGCTGTGATGTCTTTAGGGATATCGACAACTACCGGGCCAGGACGACCAGTTTTGGCAATGTAAAACGCCTTTTTAATGGTCGATGCGATGTCTTTCACATCTTTCACTAAAAAGTTGTGCTTAACACAGGGGCGCGTAACCCCCACCATATCGACCTCTTGAAACGCATCCATGCCGATTGCAGGTACTGGCACCTGACCACTGATGACAACCAAAGGAATAGAGTCCATATAAGCTGTAGCGATGCCTGTGACTGCATTGGTGGCACCTGGGCCGCTGGTGACTAGCGCTACGCCTACTTCACCTGTTGCACGTGAGAATGCATCGGCCGCATGCACAGCCGCTTGCTCGTGACGCACTAAAATATGTTTGAAACCGTTTTGTTTGTAGATTGCATCGTAGATGTGCAACACAGCGCCACCCGGATAGCCAAAGACGAATTTGACTTTTTCCTCATTCAGGCAGCGAATAACGATCTCTGCACCAGTAATTGACTTGGTGCTAGTTTCGGCCGGGGGATGGGCTTTTGAATCCATAAAACCTTGAATTTCGAAATAAATTGATGAACCCTCAACATTAACTGTTTACGTTAAATAGGTCAAGTTTGTAGCAATAATTGCAAATTTTACGATGGCGCAGTTGACAATACAAATGAGAATCATTATTATTTAGATTCTTTGGGAGATGAGTGCATGATGATGCATACAAATCGGATGGCATATAGGAGTGGTTTGTACGATCCTGATTTGCCAACGGCAGGAGACGTCATGGCGTCGTTATGTTGTGTGGCAACACAGTACGCAAGTGAGCCGTCATTGGATTTGGCGTTGCTGGGGTATGGTTTGGCGCAGACGCTAACTGCCCCTGAGTATGCCGAGACAGATTTAATTGTGACGGTATCCAAGCAGTTGCTGGATCAGTGGCAATCGCTACTGCAAGCGCATCAGGAGTTTGAATTGCAGCAACACTCATCTGAATATGTGCCGCAATCGCTAACGGTGCAATAACAAGTATTGATAAAACAAGTTTCATAGAAAGTAGTCAAGATGTCGAGATTAACAGGCCCTAGGGTCAAAATTATGCGTGCGCTTGGTGTGGATTTGCCTGGGCTTTCACGCAAAACGATAGAAGCAAGACCAACGCCACCGGGCCAGCACGGCAACAAGGCTTCACGTAAACGCCGTTCCGACTTTGGTGTGAAGCTGGTGGAGAAGCAAAAGATACGTTTTAACTATGGCTTAACCGAACGTCAAATGCGCATTTTGATTTTAGATGCGCGTAAAGGTAAAGAGCCAACAGGTGAGCGCTTATTGCAGTTGTTGGAACTGCGTATGGATAACGTAGCATTTAGAGCGGGCTATGCACCGACAGGTATTGCTGCTCGTCAACTGGTGAGCCATGGGCACATGCTGTTGAATGGTAAACGTGTGGATATTCCTTCTATCCGTTTAAAAGTGGGCGATCAAATTTCGCTGAAACCATCCAGCCAGCAAATCCCCATGGTGGTAGAGACGTTGAAAGCGCTACCGCTCGCACGTCCAGAGTGGTTAAGCTGGGATGAGCAACATAAAGTGGTGACCGTAGCGCATTTGCCGGCCATTGAAGATGTGCCGTTCCCGGTAGATGTACAACAAGTGGTGGAATATTACGCAAACCGCGTGTAATAAAGGATATGGAAGTTGTGAAGAATTTAAAGCGTCCCTAACAGCGCTTTAAGTGTAGTACCGCATGGAAACATGCATCTCCTTTTATGGCTGCCTTCAACTTGATGTGTATACATGGGTTGATGTAAGTCGGCCAACTTTTTAGGGTGCTAAGCTAAGGCGATTGTGAACATGAAGATTATTACAAGTATTGCTTCAAAAGCCCTGCTAGATATGGATATTGCAATGGTGACAGATGCTGATGGATGCAGTAATCCAATCAAAATTACCTCTATTAAAAAATTAAATAGTGAGAAGTTGTTTTGCGACGGTAACGAAGTAATGATTCAGCACCAAAATGAGACTTATGTACTGCGATTGACTAAACAAAATAAATTAATTCTGACAAAATAGCGATATGAATCAACAGTATAAAATAGGGTTAAGCTGCGCATGAAGTCAAATATTGCCACTCCAGTGACGTTGGTATACTCGGCAGAGCACGTTGTGTCTGTGCAGAAAAAGTCTGTGAAAAACCTTATTGCAGTGCAGTCGGAAGTGTTGATGCCTGTGCAGCCAGTGCTTGAGCGCCCCTTAAAATCAAAGATCGCATTGCTGATGGTGGTGCTAGCACACGCAGCAAGCATTTATTATCTTGCCAAACAAAATCTAGAAACAATAGAGCCAGTAAAGCCAGCGCAACCGATGCAAGTGAGTTTGATTGCGCCACCTACGCCAGAGCCCGAAGTCGTGCCGATTATTGAGCCGCCTAAACCAGTGGTACAGCCCAAACCTAAGCTTAAAAAAGTAGTTGAGAAAATTCAGCCGCTAGAAGTGCCAGCAGAGCGTATGGTGGAAGCCACAACGGTGGAGGTGAAAGAAGCAACGCCAGACCCAGTGCCGCCAGTGCAAGAGGTGGTTGAGGCCAAAGCGCCACCAAAATCAGAGCCTGTGGTGGTGGAAGAAAAAATCGAGCCACCCAAATTTGGTGTGGCGTACCTGCAAAACCCAGAGCCTGAATATCCGCGCATGTCTAAGCGTTTAGGTGAGCAGGGGCGTGTGCTGTTGCATGTGGTAGTGGATACCGCAGGGAAGCCAACCGAGGTAACGCTCAAAAAATCCAGTGGACATGAGCGCCTAGATGAGGCGGCGATTGAGGCTGTAAAAGGTTGGCGTTTTATTCCCGCAATGCGAAATAAAGTGGCGTTGATTGCTGCTGTGGATGTGCCCGTTAAATTCTCGTTACAGTAATTAGGTAGAGCGCTCAACATTTGTATGAACGATAGTTTTTTTAGTTAGAAAGTAGAATGAAATGAACCAAACCCAAGAATTTAACAGCTTAATGTTTATATTAGAGGCTGGACCTGTGGCGATTGCGGTGGCTGCACTGATGTTGGTGATGTCTGTGGCTAGCTGGTATTTAATGGTGACTAAATATGTGCAGTATGTGCGCATGAAGTCTGCTATTCAGCGCTATATTGCGCAGTTCTGGGCCGCGCCTAATTTGCAGGCAGCGCTGAACATTGAAGATGCACACTCAGCTGCCTATGCGTTGGCGCATCACGCAGCTACTGCGTCCCAGCATCACCATACGCATGTGCAAACGTCTGCCAATGCCTGTAGCCATGAAGAGTTTGTCGCACGCAGTATGCGTCGCGATATCGCAGCGACATCCAGCCAATTGGAGTCTGGTTTGTCTGTGTTGGCATCGGTGGGTAGTGTTGCGCCGTTTGTGGGCTTATTTGGTACGGTATGGGGTATCTACCATGCGTTAGCTGCAATCAGCGCCAGTGGACAAGCGACATTGGACAAAGTAGCCGGCCCAGTGGGCGAGGCTTTGATTATGACCGCGATTGGGTTGGCTGTAGCGATTCCGGCTGTATTGGCATACAACGCATTTGTAAAAGCCAATCGTACGATACTGGGTCAGCTAGATACGTTTGCACAAGATTTGCATGTATTAATGACGACAGGGGCTACCTTAGCAAAAAAGCATACTAGTCCACGACAAGCTGTTGTGGATGCCAATGCTACTACGCATGCTGCTAACAAAGTGAACGGAGTGCCTGCATGATTGGGAATAGTCAGCAATCAAGCATGCTGTCGGATGCGCATACGCAGCCGATGAGTGAAATTAATACCACACCATTGGTTGACGTGATGCTGGTGCTGTTGGTGATTTTTATTATCACTGCGCCATTGTTAACGCATGCCGTAAAGATTGATTTGCCACAAGCCACAAGCCAACCGTTGCCTGAAAAACCAGAAGTGATTTCATTGGCGATAGATGCAGCAGGCAAAACCTACTGGAACGATGCGCCGATAGAGCAAGCAACGCTTAAATCACGTTTAGAGGCCGCTGCCAAACAGACGCCGCAGCCAGAATTGCAAATTCGTGCGGATAAAGATACACGCTATCAATTGTTGTCAGAAGTGATGGCGGACGCACAGAACGTTGGGATTACTAAGTTAGGCTTTTTAAGTGAGCCGAAATAATCCTATTTTTATTGGCGTTTATTAGGAGCTAGCAATGACAGCGATGTTAACCAAATGGGCCGATACGACTATCGGATTTTCCATGCTCGCACTTGTTGTCATTGCGGCCTTTTGTTTAATGAGCTTGATCGCCATTAAAGTCATCGAGTTTTTTGCTTTTCGATCTGATACGTTTACTTAAATCTTGAGTTGTACGATATCCAATCTAAATCATTAGTGTAAGTAGCCAGCCAAGTAAGCATTGCTTTAGTAGCCAGCCAATTTTAATTATTCTTTAAAGGGGCAGGCAATGTTTAATCAACAACGTAAATCCATTCAACGCATTATCGCTAGCAGCTTATTGTCAGGCGCGATCACACTGTTACCTCAATTTGCATTGGCAGCCGATGGCTGCGACATCGTGATTGAGGCCACAGATGCCATGACGTTTAGCAGTAAAGAAATCGCAGTCAAAAAATCCTGTAAAGCATTTAATATCACTTTAAAACATGTGGGCAAGCTCGGCAAAAACATCATGGGGCATAACTTGGTCATTGCAAAAGAAGCTGATCAAAAAGCTGTGCTGGAAGATGGTAGTAAAGCGGGTACGGCCAATGAATATCTTAAGCCGAATGACACACGTGTAGTTGCCTACACCAAGCTGATTGGCGGTGGTGAGCAGGCGGCCACGCAGTTAACGTTGGCCAAGCTTGATACCAAAGCTAATTATGTTTTCTTCTGCTCGTTCCCAGGCCACGCTTTCATGATGAAAGGCGTAGTTAAATTCATTTAATGGTCAATTTTTTTTTGAATTAAACAAATAATTAAATGCAAATACACGCTTTAAAAACATGGGCTTGGGTACATAAATGGTCTAGCTTGGCCTGCACGGCATTTATGTTGTTACTGTGTTTAACTGGGTTGCCCTTGATCTTTAGTCATGAGATTAGTCATTTATTGGGCAACGAAGTCGACCCGCCAGAACTGCCAAGCAACACACCATTGGCTAGCATGGACAATGTATTGGCCAATGCCAAGGCGTTATACCCAAGTCGTGTGGTGCAGTTTGTGTTTCGCGATATCGATGAAAATAATAGTTGGACGGTGAGCCTAGGCAAAACTGCTACTTCGGAAGACGATACCAAGTTTGTGAAGCTTGATGCACGCACGGCCAAGGTATTGCAAGAGCCTAAGTTTAACGAAGGCTTTATGTATGTGATGTTCAAGCTGCATGTGGATTTATTTGCCGGTTTGCCCGGCATGTTGTTCTTAGGCTTGATGGGCGTGTTACTCGTTGTGGCTATTATTTCAGGCGTAGTGCTATATGCGCCTTTTATGCGCAAGCTGGAATTTGGCCAAATTCGTAAAGACCGCGCGCCCAAATTAAAGCGTTTGGATACACACAACTTTTTAGGGATTGTCACCCTCGTATGGGCGCTGGTAGTCGGCACCACAGGCATTATTAATGCGTGGGCGGATTTAGTGATTAAGTATTGGCAGTTTGACCAAATGTCTGCCATGACTGCGCCTTATAAAGGCTTGCCGCCGCCAACCCACTATGCCTCCTTGCAAGCAGCGGTAGACACGGCGCAAGCGCGTGAGCCTAATATGCGGCTTGGGTTTATTGCTTTTCCGGGAACCGATTTTTCCAGTCCGCATCATTACGGCATGTTTATGCGGGGCGATAGTCCAGTCACGTCACGTTTATTCAAACCCGTATTGATAGATGCGCAAACCGCCAAGCTGACGGATAGTCGCGAAGTGCCTTGGTATTTGGCGACATTACTGATTTCTCAGCCACTGCATTTTGGCGATTACGGTGGTATGCCGATGAAGATTATTTGGTTGATTTTAGACTTATTTACGATTGTTGTTTTATGGACAGGCTTGGTGCTGTGGTGGAAAAAGCGTGCGCATTATCAGCACGATGTACAACAGCGTCTCGCCTTTAATGAAGCTTATGCATCACGCTAAATCAAGCGCAGATAGATACTCAATATGCCCGCTAAAACCTTGATGCAAATCTTTATATGGCCAATCGTCTTGGGTGTGCTGACGATGGTTGGTCTGGTCGTGACATTGCTACTAGAAGGCGGTGTGCTTGAGCTGATTTCCATCGGCGCATTAGGCGTGCCCGTCATTGTCATGGTCTATATGTATTATTTTCGCGATGTGATTCGACATTAACTCAGCTTAAATATTCACTAGCCAGCTAACGCATTTCTCGCCTGTAGCCAGCCAAAAAAACTTACTTTTTTGAACTACAGGGGAATCAAATGCAACATACTTTGCGCGGGAAAACCGTGCGTCAAAACATTATCCTTGCCGCAGTGATCGCGGTATTACCTTATCTTGCGCATGCGGAAGATGAACTTCCAGAAGTCGAGGTGAAGTCTAAGGCAGCCCAGCCAGATCAACCATCTGAAAAAACAAAATCCTATAGCGTAAAGTCAACGGCAACGGCAACACGTCTAGATACTTCGATACGTGAGACGCCACAATCCATTTCTGTCATCACCCGTCAAGAGTTAGATGATTTTCGTATCCTCTCAGTGAACGAAGCTTTGTCTTACGCAACAGGTATTAAAGTGGAACAGTTTGAAACTGACCGTACCGAATACACCGCGCGCGGTTTGAACATTACCAGTTTTCAAATAGATGGCCTCAATTCTCCGATTAGCTTTAGTGGCACCAACTATGGTGATTTGGATGTGGCTGTGTTTGACCGCATTGAAGTGTTGCGCGGTGCCAATGGCTTGGTAGCGGGCACGGGTAACCCTTCTGCCACCATTAACTTTGTACGTAAACGCGCAACAAAAGACTTTCAAGCCAAAGTGGATGTATCAGCCGGTTCTTGGGATAACAGACGCTTAGATGCAGATGTATCAACAGCACTGAATGCTGATGGTAGCGTGCGTGGGCGGTTAGTAGGCGCGTACCAAAATAGAAACTCTTACCTTGACCGCTACAGCACAGAAAGAAATGTGGTGTATGGTGTCATTGAAGCAGATTTAAGCGATAGCACAAGTGTGGCGATTGGTCACACTTATCAGAAAAATGATTCCAGCGGAAATAACTTTGGCAGCCTGCCATTGCTCTACACTGATGGCAGTAAGCGCCATTACAAAGTGTCTGATTCCCCAGCGACAGATTGGGCCTACATGAAAGTGGATACCAATGTGAGCTTTGCCGAGTTGACTCATTATTTTAATAATGACTGGCAAGTGAAAGGGCAATTAACGTACAAAGATACGGGATCTGAAGGCCGTTATAACTATATTGACGGTTTCGAAGACCGTGCTACTGGCTTGGGTACTTATACAAGCTACCCTTACATTTACAGCTTTGCGACCAAAGATCACGTTGCTGATATATACGCCAATGGACCTTTTGAGCTAGCAGGCCGTAAGCACGAGCTAGTGGTGGGGGCTACCTGGAGTAAGTCGTATATGAAGGAGTACTCACGCATAGGCGACACAATAGGTAATATCTCTGTGGTGAGTTTTGATGACTTGGGCAATTTTCCGATGCCAAATTTTGGGCCTAAAAGTAAAAGTTCCGACTACCAGAGTACTACTACCAATCTCTATGCAGCGGCCAAACTTAATCCTTTAGATGCTTTAAAAGTAACAGTGGGCGGTAGTTTGCTGAGCTACGAGTTAGAAGGCGTTGCATATGGCACTGACCAAATAGCCAAGGAAAACAATAAGTTCACGCCATACGTTGGTGCTGTTTTAGACTTGAGTAACACAATTTCTTTGTATGCGAGCTACGCAGGCATTTACAAGCCGCAAGTGGAAAGAGGCGCTAACTTTAAAACACTCGCCCCACTAAAAGGCAAAAACTATGAAGCTGGTATCAAAAGTGAGTGGTTCAATAAAAAGTTGAATAGCTCTTTTGCGCTGTTTAGAACAGAGCAAGAGAATCAAGCGCAGTCAACTGGAACAGCACTTTTTAATGGGAGCACTATCAACACTTATGAAGGCATTCAAGCCACCACCAAAGGCTATGAGTTTGATGTGTCTGGCGAGTTGACAGATAGCTTAAATATCAATGCTGGTTATACGCGTTTGATGAGTGTTAAGGGCGATCACGATCAAAATGTAAATCCATTTGTCCCGAGACATCTCGTTCATGTAACGACTGTTTACACAGTGCCGTCTATTGAAAACCTGAAAGTTGGCGCGAGCTTAAACTGGCAGAGCGATACTCACGTGGATATTGGCACTGTGCGCTATGAGCAAGATAGCTATGCAACGCTTAATTTAATGGCCAATTATAAAATTGACGAGCATTGGAGCGCAGCGGTTAACTTGTATAACGTGACCGATGAAAAATATTTATCTAGCATGCGGTATGCGTATGCTGGACAAGCCTTTTATGCAGCGCCGTTTAGTGGCTTAGCGACAGTGACTTGGAAGTATTAAACTTTGAAATATAAGCAGTAGTGTAGTAACAAAAAAACCCAGCTTATGGCTGGGTTTTTTATTGCATCGCTGGTCTGCTTTACTGATAACGTAACGCTTCAATCGGGTTGAGCATCGCAGCTTTTTTGGCTGGATAGAAGCCAAAGAACACGCCAATGCTGGCGGCTACGCTAAACGCGATGATGACCGAATTGCTGGAGACAATCACCTCAGCTTGCGTGAAGGTGCTGACCAGTAAGGCACCCGCCACACCAATGGCAATGCCAATCAAACAGCCGACAATAGAAATCACAATCGCTTCTAATAAGAACTGCATCAAAATGTCACGTTGACGTGCGCCAATTGCCATGCGGATGCCAATCTCACGCGTACGCTCGGTGACCGATACCAGCATGATATTCATGATGCCGATGCCGCCAACTAGTAATGAGACTGAGGCGATTGCACCTAATAGTAGTGACATGGTGCGCGTGGTTTCCGCAGCAGAGTTGGCAATGGCCGTGAGGTTGCGTACTGAGAAATCGCTATCAGCACCTTCACGTATGTTATGACGCTGATTCAGCAAACTATTCAGACCTTCTTCCACCATGACCATGGCTTTGTCAGACTCTGCCTGCACGATGATTTGACGTACGCTACCTGGCAATTGATTGCCGAATAACTTACGTTGCGCAGTGGTCAGTGGCACAATAATCGTGTCATCCTGATCGCGGCCATCTAACGTTTGGCCTTTGCTGCTTAGCACGCCAAGCACCACAAAAGGGCTTTGCTTGATACGAATAGTTTTGCCAACAGGGTCAATGTCTTCGCCAAAAATATTGTCGGCCACTGTTTTACCAATCAGTGCAACACGTGTAGCAGAGCGTATGTCGGAATCTGAAAACGCATAGCCATCGGTCAAATCCCATGAGCGTACGTCCAAATAGCTAGGCGTGGTACCGATGATATCGGTATTCCAGTTGTTGCTGCCAAACACAATTTGCGCTTTACCCATAGTGACCGGGGCTACGCCTAGCACACCACTTAAATCCACAATGGCATTGGCATCTTTGACGTTAAGCGAAGGTGCATTACCGGTGGCTGAACGTGCGCCGCCCATATTGGGTGGCCCTGAAAGTACAACAAAAAGATTGCTACCCATGGCGTTGATGGAACGTTTGACCGAAGCTTCTGCACCTTGACCAATCGCCATCATCAATACGACGGCGCCCACACCAATCACCATGCCGAGCATGGTTAAAAAAGTGCGCAAGCGGTTTGCGCCCATGGCGTGCCATGCTTCTCCTAACATGGCGCTAAACATGATCAATCTCCTGTGGGTCTAATGTATCTGGTGTAGGGCGCTCTGTAAGGGTGTCTTCGACAATTTTGCCATCCAGAAATCGCACTTGGCGTTTAGCGTGTTCAGCAATATCTGTTTCATGCGTGACTAACACGATGGTGATGCCTTCTTTATTTAACTCGCCAAATAGCGCCATAATTTCTTCACTGGTTACGCTGTCTAAGTTACCTGTTGGTTCATCGGCAAGAATCAATCTTGGGTTATTCACCAACGCACGCGCAATCGCCACGCGCTGTTGTTGGCCGCCAGAAATTTGGTTGGGACGCGAGTTAATGTGTTTGCCTAAGCCCACTTTTTCTAAAAGCACTTTTGCTCTTCTATGCCGCTCAGGTTTTTCGATGCCTGAATACACCAACGGCAAAGCAACGTTATCTAATAAGCTGGAGCGTGCCAACAAATTAAAGCCCTGAAACACAAAGCCAATGGTTTTATTACGCACACCAGCCACTGCATTTTCTTCCATGGTAGCAACCGGGTGACCATCTAATACATATTGTCCTTTGGTTGGTTTATCCAAACAGCCCAGAATATTCATAAAGGTGGATTTACCCGAGCCTGATGGGCCCATGATGGCGACATAATCGCCGCTATCAATACGTAAATTGACATCTTTAAGGACGGGGAAAGGTCCTGCAGCTGTTTGATAGTCTTTAAACAGATGACTAACTTCAATCACACTTTTTTGCATGGCGACTCTATCTAACCTAGAACATTCTTGGTGCGCGCATACTGCCGCCAGCTTGGGGTTGTCCATTGGCTTGCAATTCGCCGACAATCACTTTGTCACCTACCGCTAAATCGCGCGCAGTAATTGCAGTAGAGCGGCCATCTGTGATACCAATATTGACTCTCACACGTGTTGGTTTGCCATCTCTTAACACATAAATTTTGCCAGCGCTTAAATCTTCGGATTTGTTTCTATTTCTGCCGCCGCCATTTCTTCTTCTTTCGCCACCTTTACCGCCTTCAGCCCTGCCACCCTCAGCTCTGTTGCCTTCAGCTTTGCTACCTTCACCTTGGCCAGCTTCTTGTTTTTTGTCGCCATTCGCACTGGCACTTTCATCTACTTTTGGTTTATAGCGCAATGCCGCATTTGGCACTAATAGTGATTGCTCTGCCTTGGAGACCGCAATATTCACATAAGCGGTCATGCCAGGCAGCAATGTTAAATCACTATTATCTACAGATACGACCACGTTGTAAGTGACCACATTTGAAGTGTTGGTTGAGTTTAAACGTACTTGTTTGACGGTGCCTTCGAAATTACGGTTAGGGAAAGCATCCACATTAAATTTAACTGCTTGACCGTCTTTGATTTTGCCAATGTCTGCTTCGGCAAAGCTGGTATCAATCTGCATTTTGGCTAAATCTTGTGCAATTTGAATCAATGTTGGCGTTTGGAAACTTGCCGCAACAGTTTGTCCAACATCCACCACACGATTCACTACAATGCCTGAAACAGGTGAGCGGATAATCGTAAAGTTCAGGTTGGTTTGATCACGTGCCAATAGCCCGCGCGCACTGTCTAGCTGCGCTTTGGCTGATTTGAGTACCTGTACTGCGGTGTCTAATTCTTGTTTGGATACAAATTCTTGTGAGTATAACTCTCGAATTCGTTTCTCATTGGCAATAGCCAGCTCAACCGAGGCTTGATTGTTACGTACGCTACTTTGTGATTGCGTGATTTGCGCGTTAAACAGTGCACTATCGAGTTCAAGCAGTATTTGGTCTTTCTCTACTCTATCGTTAAAGTCTACATACAGCTTTCTCACGATGCCTGAGATTTGTGTACCTACGCTCACCAAGCTTACAGGGTTAAGTGTGCCGTTGGCTGAAACTGTTTGTTCAATATCACCGCGGGTGACCTCATCTAATCTATATAAATCTTCAGGTTTTACCTGATGCGATTTTTGATAGAAGTAATAAGCACCGGCAGCGATTGCGAGTAACAGGACAAGTGGGATAATTTTCTTAAGTATTTTCATAGACGCTTAGTTCGTACAATTAAGTGAGATTTATTGAGATAGTTGAGTAGTGTTCGTTGCAGGCAATGATTGAATCATTGCATTATCAAGTGCGCCCATGGCTTGCGCCAAAGTGGCACGTGCAATATTGGCATTCAGTGTCGCCTGAATTTTTTGTTGCCGGGCAGTGGCAAGTGCACTTTGCGCATTCAGCGTATCAATAATATTACCTACACCCGCTTTATAACGCCCCAACGCAACGCGATAAGATTGCTCGGCGCTGCTCACCAATACTTCGGTAGCAGTTACAGACTGTAGCGCGGTCCGCAGATTCTGATAGGCAGTCCACACATCCAGCGAGATTTGTAACTTCAATCGATCGCGCTGTGCAGCACGCAAGTCAGCCGTGGCCTCCGCAGCACGGATACGGTAGGTGGGTGCATAGCCATTGAATAAAGGAATAGATACGGTGAGGCCCAATGTAGAATTATTGCTGGAGGAAAGACTTGAGCCATCCTGCAGGTTATTGGACATTGACACTGAAATGGTTGGCTTAGCCGCTGCTTTGCTTGCGTCGATACTTGCTTGCGCTGCTTTGAGTTGTGCCTCACTTGCAATCAAATCTGGCCGACGCGCCCCCGCTTGTTCAATCAATGTGCTCACATCTTCAAGAATATTTTGTGGCGCATTGACCAAGCCGCTGGCCAATGTAATTTTTTGATTGGCAGGCAAGCCCATGACATTGGCTAGGCTGCCGTAAGCTGTCTGTAGATTACCTTCATTGGTAATGCGCGCGAGCGTGAGTTGCGCATAAGCAGTCTGTGCTTGCAGCTTGTCCGCAGGGGTGGAGACGCCCGCCTTGTAGCGTGCTTCTGCTGCTTTGAAACTTTCTTCACTGGCACGCTCTACCTCGCGTGCCGCATCTAGTGCAGCAATATTGGCTTGTACCTGATAAAACGCTACAGTTGAAGCCAGTAGCACACTTTGTACGGTACTGCTCTGGCTGGCGCTTGCAGAGAGCAATAGCTGACGTGCGTTTTCTAATGTTGCATTCCTGTTGCCAAAATCGTACAGCAGATAATTAGCAACCAAGCTATTGCTTAAGTTGAGATAAGGATTGCTGCGTGTGCTGGACTCAGGTGATGAGATGCCTACGCTGCTGGAAACGTTATCGCTTAATGAAGGTAGGTAAGCCGATTTTGCAATGCCTAACTGTGCGGCTTGCGCACGCGCGCTGGCCCAAATCTCACTGGTTTGCGGGTTGTTGCAAAGACTCGCTTCGGTCACTTCAGTTAGCGTAATAGGCTTGCTTAGGTCTGTGCTAGTGCAAGTTGCATTGTCGGCCTGATACCCTGCTGGTATTTTGGGTAGGGCATCGATTTTGGTATTTAACGGGTCGCCGTTGCTGTACCAAATGGAACTATCAGCGTGCGCATACCCAGCAAAACAATAAAGTGTAGCAATCAGTACGAGTGCTGGTCTTTGTAAAGGTTTTGCTGCCTTGGTTTGGTTTTCTAATCGTTTAAACATGCTATTCAGTGATGGTGGATATTTTAGGTATGTATCATACATATTTCTTGCAATTGTAAATGAGAACGGTTATCATTCATCCAGTTTTTTACACAAAACACACAAAGTTTACACCGTTTAACAAGTTCGCCAATGAAGACAGTATCGCACTCTAATGGCAAGCCCACTAAATAGCGACAGTGTTGAGGCGCAGTAAGGTCTAAATGAATATGTGGTTGCGAGGCTCTTATGCTTTCGCTAAGTGTGC
The DNA here is from genome assembly GCA_000525025.1 of Methylophilaceae bacterium 11. GTDB lineage: Bacteria > Pseudomonadota > Gammaproteobacteria > Burkholderiales > Methylophilaceae > Methylophilus. The sequence goes on from JCKJ01000001.1 coordinate 693,279, forward strand.
ATTAAGCATTTAAATATTTGCAGTTTTTTTTAACCACCATTTTTCAAGCAAGCCAACGGTACACCGCAACAGACGGAATGACCTCAGCCAGCCAGATACAATTTAAAACAGAGGGAAGAAACAATGAGTCATATCCGTAGTCGCAAACACAACTCCGCGCGTATCGCCGCCATGGTTGCTGCCACATTCTCTATTGCTGCAACTGCTGCTGATGAAGTCACAGAATTGCCAGAGGTGAGTGTTAAGGCGGCCAAAGAAGTGCCCTTTAAAGCTGATGAGTCAGCCAATAATAAATTCACCAAACCATTGATTGATACGACACAAACGGTGCAAGTGATTAAAAAAGAACTATTGCGTGAGCAAGGTGTTTTCTCGTTAACTGATGCACTGCGCAATACACCGGGTATCACAATTCAGTTGGGTGAGAACGGCAATACTTCTGCGGGTGATACTTTCTCTATGCGTGGCTTTAATGCTTCAAACCAATTGTTTTTAGATGGTGTGCGCGACTTGGGTGCGGTTTCACGTGATGTGTTTAACATTGAGCAAATTGAAGTGGTCAAAGGCCCAGCGGGTGCGGATATCGGTCGTGGTGCAGCATCTGGTTATATTAACTTAATCAGCAAACTACCAACGCTTACCGGCAAAAACTATGCAACGATTGGCTACGGTACCGCGGATAAGAAGCGTGGCACGATTGATGTGAACCAAGCGATTGGTGATACCACGGCTGTGCGTATTAACGCTTTAGGTTTTGATGGTAATGTGGATAAGCGTGATGAAGTGGATAACCAAAACTTCTCTCTTGCTCCGTCTATTGGTTTCGGTTTAGGTACACCTACTCGCTTCTATGTGTACTCACAACACGTACGCCAAGACAATACACCTGATGGTGGTATTCCCTCTATTGGCATGGATGGCTTTTATAACGCGAGCGCTGCGCTAAGAGCAGGCCGCAAGGTGGATCGTGAAAACTATTATGGCAGCGATAATGACTACGAACATGTTGATGCAGATATGGTGACTGCCAAGTTTGAACATGATATCAATGCTACTACAACGGTTCGCAATGTTACACGTTATGGTCTATCTGATATTGACCGTATTACTACAGGTATAAACGGGCTTACTGCGGTTGGTGCAAACCCAAATACTTGGACTGTAGCGCGCTCACGTCAACGCATTGATCGTCAAGATGAGATTCTGGTAAATCAAACTAGTCTGAATAGTGCGTTTGATATTGCTGGATTCAAGAACTCATTGGCTGGTGGTTTGGAATTAATCTACGAAAGGCAAAAAAGCAAAGGCTTTGGTACTGCTACGACAGTGATTAGCGGCGTGCCTTATACTGCGATTTCTAGCCCGGCGGCCAACCTTTACAATCCAAACGAAAACGATTTGTTAGGCAAGCCTTATAGAAACGGTGCAGATTCAGATGGCCGCACATCGACAATGGCAGCTTATGTGTTTGATACTTTGGACTTGACGGATAAGTGGCAACTTAATGCGGGTGTGCGTTTTGAGCGTTACGATACTCGCGCTAAAGTAGGCACAGTATCTGGTACAGCGCCTGTACAAACACTCACCAAATCAAACTTGAGTGACTCAGATAATCTGACAAGTTACAAAGCAGGTGTGTTGTATAAGCCAGCTACCAATGGTAGTGTGTATGTGTCTTATGCAACATCTTATACACCACCAGCCAGTGCAAACTTTGCCTTATCTGCGACTGCTAACAACCAAAACAACAGCGCATTGGATCCGCAAAAAACGGAAAACATTGAAATTGGTACTAAGTGGGATTTACTCAATAACCAATTAAATGTAACTGCTGCCATTTTCCAAACGGAGAATGACAAGCAGACTTCGTTTGATGATTTGTTGCAACCGGTGCAAATTGGTAAAACACGCGTATCAGGTTATGAGTTGCTAGCAGTTGGGCAATTGTCAGAATACTGGCAGTTATCAGCTGGCTTGACTAAATTGAATGCTAAAGCGCTTGAACAGCAAAGTAGCACAGGGTTAAATACAACGGGTGTCCGTTGGGTTCCTGACTACAGTGCAACATTGTGGACACAATACCAATTTAGTGGCTTTACGGTAGGTGGTGGTGCACGTTATATGGGTGAGCAAAAACGTTTAGTGACTGCAGAGCTTGCTAACGTTAACAATATGCCTGAGATTGAGTCTTATGTAGTGGCAGATGCGATGGTCGCTTATGCTATTAATAAAAATCTTAACTTACGTTTAAATGTATATAACATTTTTAATAAAGACTATATTGAAACTCTCAATAACAGTGGTGCTCGTGTACGCATGGGTTTACCACGTTCTGGCATGCTGACTGCTGAGTTTGTGTTTTAAATAAAGTAAGGTAAGCTAAACGCCCGTCAGTGTTTACTGGCGGGCTTTTTTATTGGTTAATTGCAGGAAACTTATGCTGTTACATATCCCTGAAGTGTTTACCAAAACGCAAGTGCTAGAACTACGCCGCGCCCTTGATGCGGGACCTTGGGTAAATGGCGCTGGTAGTGCCGGGCCATTGGCTGCCGAAGCAAAACATAACATGCAGTTTTCAACTGAATCCCCACATTACGCAGCGCTATCACAAACCATTATGACGGCTCTTGAACGGCAGCCATTATTCGTTTCTGCTGCTTTGCCGCAACACATACTGCCCCCCATGTTTAATCGTTATGCGGTTGGCAATACCTATGGTGATCATGTCGATAATGCGATTCAGATGGATAGGCGCACAGGTCTGCGTGTGCGTACGGATATTTCGGTGACGGTATTTTTATCAGAGCCAGAAGAGTATGAAGGTGGCGAACTGATTGTTGAAGATACCTATGGTAGCCATGAAGTGAAATTGGCCGCAGGGGATGCCATTCTTTATCCGTCTTCTAGCTTGCATCGTGTTGAAAAAATTACTGCTGGTGAGCGCGTGGCTTCTTTTTTATGGGTGCAAAGTCTGGTGAGTGATGCCTGGCAGCGTAGCATGCTGTTTAATCTGGACATGACGCTGTTGAAATTGCGCAGTCAAGTGGGTAATACAGAAGAAATTGTTGCGTTAACAGGCCATTACCATAACCTCATCAGGCAATGGGCTGACTAATGGCAAGTGCACCGTTACAAGCTATTCCTGCGGATGTTGTGTCTGTTGCCGACTATGAGCGGCGGGCTGTTGATCACATTGACCACGCGGCTTTGGCCTATCTGCAAGGCGGGGCTGCGGACGAATATACGATTAAAGCGAATCTTAACGCTTGGTCTGATTATGACATTCAGCCGCGCGTATTGGCTGATGTGCGAGGTGGGCATACGCGTTGCACATTGTTTGGCGAGACGCTAGCGCATCCGATTATTCTTGCGCCGGTAGCCAGTCAGCGCTTATTCCACCCTGATGGTGAGTATGCGACCACGCTTGCTGCTGCTGTGATGCAGGGCGCTGCCGTCATATCAACCCAAGCCTCTCACTCGTTGGAAAATATTGCGAATCAAAGCCAAGGTTTGCTGTGGTTTCAACTGTATTGGCAGGGGAGTCGGGATGCAACATTGGCGTTGGTTCAACGTGCTGAGGCTGCGGGCTATCGCGCATTGGTGCTCACCGTGGATGCACCTGTTTCTGGTGCACGTAATCGAGAACAGCGTGCCGGTTTTGCTTTACCAGCTGAGATGGCTAATATCAATGTACCCCCTATTTCGTTACCGAGCGTGCCAGAAGGCAAGAGCGCCATATTTGATGGCGTGATGACAGTTGCGCCCACTTGGGAAGATGTGACGTGGCTAGTTAAACAGACCTCGTTACCTGTGTTATTCAAGGGAATTCTGCATCCTGACGATGCGAAAAGAGCGGTAGCCATAGGTGCCGCCGGCATCATTGTCTCTAATCACGGTGGCCGCGTGCTGGATGGCGTTTCCGCTACGTTAACTGCATTGCCAGAAGTTGCTGCGGCTATAAATGGCGCAGTGCCTGTGCTGGTGGATGGAGGTATTCGTCGCGGTACAGATATCATGAAAGCCCGCGCTTTAGGGGCAACGGCTGTCATGATTGGCCGACCATATATCTATGCCCTTGCAACCGCTGGTGCATTAGGTGTTGCGCATCTTGTCCGCCTGTTGCGTGAGGAGCTTGAAATTGCCATGGCACTTTCTGGATGTAAAACACTGGATGATATTCACGGCGATATTTTGCGTAGAGTTACTCTCGAATCCACATAAAATCTTTAACTAACTTTACATCTAGCGAGCATCTTTACGTATTGCTTTCTGATACAATGAGATTGGTTCTCATTTGCATTTGTAGCAATCCGGAACAGGCGAGCGCTTTGTGCCTTAGTTATCCATATTGCAAGTAACATTAAACTTAACGTATTCAATATCTGCCAGATATGCAAAATCAATTACATCAGAAAAATAGGGCGTTCTGGCTCAAGCATCTATATCGCTGGCATTGGATCAGCTCAGCTGCATGCCTTGTCGGCATGTTGCTGTTTGCTATTACAGGGATTACGCTTAACAACGCAACGCATATCGAATCGGTGCCTGTAGTCTCTAACAAATCAGCCACCGTGCCTCCAGCGCTGTTAAACCAGATTAAAGCTGCGCCCTCTAGTGATAAAGCCGTCTTGCCAAAGGCAACTGCTGATTGGGTGAGCAATGCGATCGGCGTTGAGTTGGCCAATGTGCCGGGTGAGTGGTCAGACGCTGAAGTCTACTTGTCATTGCCCCGCCCTGGTGGCGATGCCTGGTTGGTGATAGACCGCGCCAGTGGTGAAGTGGACTATGAGCTTACCGAACGTGGCTGGGTTTCCTATTTGAATGATTTGCATAAAGGCAGAAATACCGGAACAGCTTGGAGCTGGTTCTTAGACGTCTTTTCTGTTGCCGCGCTCGTATTCAGTATCACAGGGTTATGCATGTTGAGCATGCATGCTAATAACCGTCCATCAACATGGCCTTTGGTTGGGTTGGGTATTGTCTTGCCATTGGTGTTAGTGATTTTATTTATTCATTAAGTTGTTTATTCAATAAGTTATTAGGAGAGTTTGTAAATGCGTAATTGGGTTTCTGCACTGATCCCGGCTTTAGTGGCTGGCATGTTTGCTAATCAAGCTGGCGCGGGGGAGATTAGTGTCAAAGTGACGCTGCCTCAAATCAACACGTCTGAATATCATCGTCCTTATGTGGCGATTTGGGTTGAAAAGCCTGACCAAAGTGTTCAAAAGAATTTGGCTGTTTGGTATAGCCAAAAGAAAACCGATAAAGGCGAGCAAAGCGATAAATGGCTGAAAGACTTGCGTCAGTGGTGGCGTAAAAGTGGTCGCGATCAGTCTTTGCCTATGGATGGCATCACAGGTGCTACGCGTGCGGTGGGTGAGCATGCCTTAACCTTTGTAGAAGGTAAAGAGCCATTGGCCAATCTACCTGCAGGCCAATACAACATTGCAGTGGAGTCTGCCCGTGAAAAAGGTGGCCGTGAAATTGTGCGCGTGCCATTTACATGGCCGGTGAAGAAAGCCGAAACGGCCAAAGCGGCAGGGCAACAAGAACTGGGCGATATTATTGTGGATCTGAAACCCTAATTTCTAAATATACATCTTTGAGGAACATAGCTATGAAACACATATACACCCTAGTATCTATAGCGCTAGCTGCAACGGCTTCTGTTGCGCATGCACATGGTGTTTGGATTGCACCATCTAGCACCGTACTTTCTGCACCACAGTTTGTGTCGTTTGACGCCGCAACATCCAGCGTTCCATTCATGATCGATCATCGCCCGCTTGTGATTGATGCCCTGAACATTATTGCGCCTGACGGCAGTAAAGTGACGCCTGTGAATGTGATGAAAGGTGAACTCCGCACCGTATTTGATGCCAAGCTAGAGCAGCAAGGTACTTATCGTTTAGAGCTGCTACGTTCTGGTTTCCGTGCCAGTTGGAAAGATGCCGAGAATAAACCTAAACGTTTTATGGGTACGGCAGAAGCATTGGCAAAAGAAGTCCCTGCCGATGCAAAAGACCTACAAGTATCTGAAACAGATAGCCGCATGGAGAACTTTGTGACCGTGGGCAAGCCGACGGCATTAAAGACAACGGGCAAAGGTCTTGAATTAGTGGTCGCTACACATCCGAATGATTTGGTGACTGGTGAGCCAGTTGAATTGACATTCTTGGTCGATGGCAAACCGACTGAAGGGGTGGAAGTTGCCATTATTCGCTCTCAGTCCCGTTATAGAAATAATACGGAAGAGAAAACCTACAAAACCGATAAAAATGGTAAGTTGAAAGTATCGTTACCGGAAGCTGGTATGTACTGGTTAGATGCTGATTTCAAAGATAACAAAGTATCGAACAAAGTAGCTAAAGAGCGCACGTTGGCGTATGTGGTTACGCTGGAAGTACTGCCACAATAAGCAGATGCGTCGTGTATTAATACCACAAAACCTGCAATCACTACCCTCTAAACTCCCTACGGGAGCGTTGCACACACTCAGCGGACAGTCTATGGGTACCACATGGATTGTCCGCTACATCCATCCTGATCAATCATCGCAAACAGTTGTTCAAACATTGATACAGCGTGAGCTTGATTTAGTGGTGGCGCAAATGAGTACGTGGCAAGCAGACTCTAACCTGAGTCTGTTTAATTCTGCAGGTGCCAATACTTGGCATACGTTGCCCAGCGCTTTTTTTCAAGTGCTGGATTGTGCATTAACAATAGCAGCAGATACCGACGGCGCATTTGACCCCACCATTGGTGCAGTGGTGAACTTATGGGGATTTGGTCCAAATGGTCAGCGCATATCTCCGCCCAGTAAATCTGAGGTGGAAGCAGTGCATGCCCATACAGGTTGGCAAAAGTTACAACTAGACCAATCAGCGATGCGTGTATTACAACCGGGAAATCTGTATGTGGATTTTTCGGGTATTGCAAAAGGTTATAGTGTCGATTTAATCGCCCAAGCACTAGAGGCTGCGGGTATCGAGAATTATTTGATTGAAGTCGGCGGAGAGCTATCTGGTGCTGGTATCAAACCAGATGGGCAGCCATGGTGGGTTGCACTTGAGATGTCACCATCCGCATCAGGGATCACGGAATCCATTGTTGCGTTACATAGGTTGGCAGTAGCCACCTCTGGTGACTATCGACGATATTTCGATTACCAAGGTCAGCATTACGCCCATACCATAGACCCTAGAACAGGTTTCCCAATCAATCGCACATCGAATGCATTGGTGTCTGTTTCGGTACTGCATGCGCAGTGCATGATTGCGGATGCACTAGCAACAGCTTTTACCGTGATGGGTACGCAAGCTGCGTTAAGTTATGCCGAGCAACATGATGTGGCTGTGCTATTGATGGAACAAACACCAGAAGGAGATAAAGAACACTTATCTCCTCAATTGATGGCGATGCTGGAATGAAATTTGTAATGAAACATGCGTTGGTTGGACTCACTTTTTTTCTGCCTAGCTTAGCCTACGCAGAAAGTTTTCATATGGCGCATCTTCTGAATGCGGCAGCTGTCGTTACGCTTTATCTACTGTTTTGTGGATGGATTGTCTGGCGATACAGAAAAACAGCAGCACAAGCGCGGCTAAGCAAAAATCAAGTGAACGCAAATTTAGGCGACGAGAGTAGCATTCTGGTCGCCTATGCCAGCCAAACTGGCAATGCTGAGCAGCTTGCTCAAAAAACTGCAGAGTCACTCAAATTGGCAGGGTTGGATGTTGAAATACACGCGCTTTCAGCAATCAACACAGATATGCTCAAACGCTTCACGCGTGCATTGTTTGTAGTCAGTACCACGGGCGAAGGTGACGCACCAGACAATGCTGTCGAGTTTATACAAAAAGTGATGCTAGAAGATACGCGTCTTACGCATCTTGCCTACGCTATTTTAGCGCTAGGGGATACCAGCTATACCCACTTCTGCGGCTTTGGGCACACGCTGGATACTTGGTTGCAACATACGCATGCTAATCCTTTATTCGATATGGTCGAGGTAGACAAAAGCGATGACGGGGCATTAAGGCATTGGCAATACCAACTCAGTGTGCTGGCAAAAGACACGGAAATGGCTGACTGGAAAACGCCGGAATACCAACACTGGCAATTAACTGAGCGTACATTGCTGAATGCAGGCAGTGCAGGCGCCCCCGTCTACCATTTAAGACTTTCTACGCAGCAAGACATGCATTGGCAAGCCGGTGATATTGCAGAAGTTGGGCCACGAAACGCACAGAAATCTATCCATACATTTCTTAAACGCCTTGGTTTAGATGGCGCGATAAGTGTGGGCGATGGGAGTATGACTTTTAATGAAGCATTACAAAACAAATTGCTGCCACATGATGCTGCTGATTTTGACGGGTTAGTCAGTTTAGATGCCGAAGCAGTCTTGCTGAGGTTAACAACATTACCGCACCGTGAGTATTCGATTGCATCGATACCGCAAGATAACAGCCTAGAACTTGTGATTCGCCAAACCCATTACGCTGATGGCCGATTAGGTATTGGCTCCGGCTGGCTAACAGAATATGCAGCTTTGAATAGTGATATTGCCGTGCGCATACGCGAGAATGCAGCTTTTCATCCGCCAGCAAATGACATTCCATTGATTTTAATTGGAAATGGTACCGGGATTGCAGGATTAAGAGCGCATCTAAAGTGGCGTGCCCATGCAGGGCAGCGTAATAGTTGGCTGATTTTTGGTGAGCGTAATGCCAAGCACGACGCTTACTTTAAAGACGAATTAGAGCGCTGGCGTGAACAAGGGGTATTAGCCAGGGTGGAAACGGCCTTTTCACGCGACCAAGGTGAGCGTGTCTATGTGCAGGATGTATTGAGAACGGTAGGGCCTGACGTGTTGCAGTGGGTAAACGGAGGTGCTGCTATTTACGTGTGCGGTAGCGCCAGTGGTATGGCACCAGCCGTGCATGGGGTGCTACTTGAATTGTTGGGTGAGGCGAAATTATCTACATTGACTGCGGCTGGCCGCTATCGTCGGGATGTGTATTAGGCTTTTACCTTTTTTACCAACGAGTTAATTTATTCATTATTGCTCAATCGGCGGCGCAACTTTCAGCACTTCTTCTACCGTCGTTAAACCAGCGGCAATTTTTTCCGCACCATTCAGCAGCAAAGGCTGCATACCTTCTTGGTAGGCAAGATTTCTCAGTACGGCCAAATCGGTATCTGGCGTGATGAGTTTTCTAATTTTGTTAGAAAACGTCAACATTTCATAAATGCCACTACGCCCACGGTAGCCGGTATTGCGGCATTCTAAGCATCCTACTGCTTTCATGGCTGTGGTTGGTTTATTGGCCCTGAATGGATAAGTGACCGATTTCCACTCATCATCGGTCAGCTCTGTAGGCACTTTGCAAGCTTGGCACAGGGTACGTACCAAGCGTTGCCCCATAATGCCTAAAATGCTGGAGTGAATTAGATAAGACGGCACACCCAAATCCAGCAAACGGGTGACGGCAGAAGGCGCATCATTGGTATGCAAAGTGGAGAGCACCAAGTGTCCCGTCAGCGCAGCTTGTATCGCCATGTCCGCAGTTGCTTGGTCGCGAATCTCACCCACCATGATAATGTCCGGGTCTTGCCGCATCAGTGTGCGGATACCTTCGGCAAAGCCCAAGCCTATGTTTTGCGTGACCTGCATTTGGTTAAATGCAGGTTCAATCATTTCAATCGGGTCTTCTACCGTGCTGACATTGACCTCGGGGGTGGCGAGCTGTTTGAGTGTGGAATATAGCGTGGTGGTTTTGCCTGAACCAGTTGGCCCTGTCACCAAAATAATGCCGTTGGGTGCTTTGGTCCATTGTGCCCAAAGCTCAGCTTGTTTTTTGGAGAAGCCAAGCTGTAAAAAGTCCTGCACAATCACGTCCGGCGTAAATACCCGCATCACCAATTTTTCACCAAATGCCGTGGGCATGGTGGAAAGCCGTAACTCAATTTCGGTGCCATCGCCGCTCAGTGTCTTGATGCGACCATCTTGCGGGCGCCGTTTTTCTACCATGTCCATCCGCCCCAGCAGCTTAATGCGGCTGGTAATGGCGTTCATGATATTGCTGGGCAATTGGTAAACTTGATGTAACACACCATCAATACGGAAACGCATGGTGCCAACATTGCGGCGAGGCTCTAAATGAATGTCACTGGCACGTTGTTCAAACGCATATTTAAGCAACCAGTCTACAATGTTGACCACATGTTGCTCGTTGGCATCTAAGTTTTTATCTTTACCCAGCTCAATGAGTTGCTCAAAGTTTTGTACGCCAACAATTTGGCCAGCCTTAGCAAGGTTTGCTTGATTGATGGAGGTGGCAAGATTGTAAATTTCCGGCAAGTAGCGATTGATTTCCAACGGGTTCGCCATCACCAGTTTGATTTTTAAATTGAGCACACGCTCTAAATCAGCAATCCACTCCACATGGAAAGGATCTGCCGTGGCAATGGTCGCAGTATCGCCTTTGACAGAAATCGGCATGATTTTTAGGCGTTCTGCATACGCCTTAGACATGACTTGTGCGGCAGAGGAGAAATCTAACTTGAGCGGGTCAATATGGTAAAAATCTACTTTGGCGTGATGCGCAATAAAGTGACTTAATTGCTCTACCGAGAGTGACTTATGTGGCGGCTTGAGATCTTTCCATTTTTGCTCTGCAATCACCACAATCGGGTGCAGATTAGAGCTGTCTTTTTTTCTGTCTTTGTACAGCTTTTCCGCTTGTACTTTATCAATATGGCCATCATTGACCAGCATGCGCAACACTTCACCCAGATTGAGTCTACTGGAGATTTTTGGGGCATGTGAACGAGTAACTGTGTTCATAGTGAGTCGTAAAAAATATTCATTCTATTATGAACGAAAAAGTGCAATTTAGTGCATTTTAATACGCATACTTAGGTCCACTGCGCGGATATGTTTGGTTAAACTACCAATCGAAATTCTATCTACGCCAGTTTCTGCAATCGTGCGTATTGTGGCCAAGCTCACATTGCCAGAAGCTTCCAACATAGCACGTTGTTGGTTAAGCTGCACTGCTACGCGCATTTGCTCCAAGGTAAAATTATCCAGCAGAATATTTTTTGCGCCAGCTTGCAATGCCTCTTCTAGCTGCGTTAAATTTTCTACTTCTATTTGGGTGCTCACGCCGGGGTGGAGGCTAAACGCACTATGTAATGCGGCACTAATGCTGCCCGCCGTAGCAATATGGTTTTCTTTAATCAAAATGCCATCGTACAAAGCTAAACGTTGGTTTAGCCCACCGCCAATGGTCACTGCATATTTTTGCGCCAAGCGTAATCCGGGAATAGTTTTGCGCGTGTCCAGTACTGCGGTGGATAAGCCTTGAATCTCATCCACGTATTGCCGCGTGGCCGTCGCTGTGGCACTCAGCGTTTGCAGAAAATTTAGTGCGGTACGTTCCGCGGTGAGCAGTGCACGTGCTTGCCCTGAAATTTCGCATAACAGTTGATTAGGAGGCACCGTTTCGCCTTCTTTAACATGCCACACAATCTTGGCTTGCGGGTCTAGCTGATGAAAGCAGGCATTCAACCAATCTTGCCCGCACACGACAGCTGACTCTCTAGCAATAATGGAGGCTTGTGCTTGTTGATGCTCAGGAATGAGCGATGCGGTTAAGTCTCCTGTGCCCATGTCTTCTTGCAGCGCTAGCGTGACTTGTGCATGCACTAATTGTAAAAATTCTGGTGAATGCGGGGGAAACTGTTGTGTAAAAAGCGGTGTGGTCATAATTCTATTATAATGGGCATTCTTTACATTTATTCATCACTTTTATGCAACTTCTTTATACCGTCAATAGCCCGTATGCACGTAAAGTGCGTATCGTTGCGCTCGAAAAACATGTGGATATTGCGTTGAACGAGGTGGTGCTGTCCGATCCGGATTGCCCAGTGCGTCAGCATAACCCGTTGGGTAAAGTGCCGGTGCTGGTGTTGGATGATGGTGAGGCTTTGTACGACTCACGCGTGATTGTGGAATATCTGGATCACCGCACACCCTTGGCACAACTCATCCCGCATGATCATCTTGCCAAAATCAAAGTGCGCCGCTGGGAAGCGCTGGCTGATGGTGTGTGTGATGCAGCGGTAGCAGTTGTGATGGAACAGCGCAAGCCAGAGGTGCAACAATCGCAGACGCAAATCGATAAGCAAATGAGTAAAGTGATGCAAGGGCTTGCCGTGCTAGATGCGGATTTGTTAAAAAAGAAATGGTGCGTGAACGAAACCTTTAGCTTAGCGGATATCGCGTTGGGCTGTAGCTTGGCTTACTTTGATTTACGCTTTAAGCAATTGCGCTGGGAAGGGAAAACCTGGCAAGATAAATTCCCTAACTTAGCCAAACACTACAATGTGTTGATTAAGCGCCCCAGTTTTAAACAAACCATGCCAACGCCGTAATGGCTTAAAAGTGCATAGGCAAGGGCAGCGTCATTTCGTCCTCGTCTTCCACAATCATAGACAGCCGATTTTTTGAGCGCATCGATTGACGGTCATTCAAGCGTTTTTGTGCAGCGGATGGGAAATCAGTGAACTGAATGAGGTTGCGCTCAATCAAAATCTCAATTAAATCCTCCAATACACGCGCAAGCTGAATATCACTCTCGCGAAACGCCGCATGCTGTTTGAGTTCTGCCTCAATAAACGCAATATAGTCCGGATGTTTGTTTTCCAAAAATTGCCAATGTGCCTCTACCTGAACAGTGCTACTGGCGGCAATGATATTGCCTTGATCATTTCTTAATACGTAAGCCATAGGTTATCCATCGTCAATTAGCGCGAAATACATTATGCAACATGCTTTGATTGTATTTACGGCATAGCGAACACAATACTTTAATTAAAAGTACTATCGCATCTTAACTTCAATTTAACCTGATGGCTTGGATTATATGAGTTGAATCGCATCCAGTTGAGTTAGGCAGGTATTTCTGATAATTTCATTTAAATCAATCACATATTGCTTGGTAATGGTTTCTTGTGACGCAATCAGATATAAGTTTGACCACAAACCTTGCTTGCCGATGGACTTGGCCATCACATAGTCATGATCCACGTAACTACGAATGCCCCAGTTGGGCAGCGCAGCCACTCCGCGCCGACTGGCAACCAGTTGCATAATCGCGATGGTTAATTCTGCTGTGCGGCGGTGATACTGAATATCGGCTGGCGCTAATACTTGCTGAATCACGTCTATCCTAGTATCGGCTACCGGATAGGTAATCAACGTTTCACCTTCAAAGTCTTTGGCCTCTAACTTGGTTTTTTTGGCAAGCCGATGGTCATTTGGCAACACTGCCATGATTTCAAATTTGAATAAAGGCAGGTAAGGTAGGTGCGTATTCTTTTGCGGTAAACCGCCAATCACAATATCGGCTTTGCCTTCATCAATAAGTTGCCAAGGGTCACTGTGAAAACCGGCCACTAGATCAATTTCCACCTCGGGCCAAGCGCGTCTAAAGTTGTCCATCACTGGGGTGAGCCAATCAAAGCAAGTGTGGCATTCCAGCACAATCCGCAGTTCTCCAGACTGATTGCTTTTTAAGCGCACCAAATCGCGCTCGGCCTTTTCAATCGCGGGCAATAACTCATGCGCCAACGCCAGTAAACGTTCGCCGGCCTTGGTAAACGTTAAGCCCTGCGGCATGCGTTTGAATAGCACAATATCGTAATGCTGTTCTAACGCTTTGATTTGATGCGACAGCGCAGACTGCGTTAAAAACACACGCTGAGCGGCCAAGCCAAGTTTGTTGGTTTCCGCAATGGCTTTGAGCGATTTTAGGTGGCGAATTTCTAGCATTTGAGTAGTATAAATATTGGATATGAATTAAATTCAAATTTACCATAAAAACTTTCGCTTTATTAATAAAGTTGTGTCATCAACAATAACGCTTTTTCAAAAGCGAAGGGCAGCACATGGCACAAACACATATTTTAGGGTACCCGCGTGTGGGTGAACAACGTGAGCTTAAGTTTGCGTTAGAGTCGTTCTGGCGTGGTGAAACGACTGCATCGGATTTACAAAACACAGCAGCACAATTGCGTGCCAACCATTGGCAAAAACAGCAGGCAGCAGAGCTCACGTATATCAGTAGCAATGATTTTTCTTTATACGACCATGTGCTAGACCATGCCGTGTTGTTTGGCGCAACGCCTAAGCGCTTTGCCAAACCACCATTTGGTGAAAAAAATGCACCGCCGGAGACTGCATATTTTGCATTAGCGCGTGGCAATATTGAGCAACCCGCCATGGAAATGACCAAGTGGTTTGATACCAACTATCATTACATCGTACCTGAGCTGAATGCGGAAACACAGTTTTCGGTGAATGCACATGACTTCTTAACCCAACTAGACGAAGCGCAAAAGTTAAATGCCAACGTAAAGCCTGTGTTATTGGGGCCGGTCAGCTTTTTGTATTTAAGCAAAGCTAAAGGCATCCATGCGCTGGATTTGTTAGATGGGCTAGCGCAGCAATACGCGCATTTGCTGCAAGAGCTACACATTAGAAAGATTGAGTGGGTGCAAATTGACGAGCCCATTTTTGCGCTGGATTTAGATGATCAATGGTTAAAAGCGTTTCAGCGTGCTTATGCTTGGTTAAGAACGCAGCGCCCTAAACTATTGCTAACGACTTACTTTGCCAACATCACGCGCTACCAAAGTGTGATTACTGATTTACCGGTGGATGGTTTGCATATTGATGCAGTGCGTGCGCCAGAACAATTGCTACCATGGGTGAACGCATTGCCTGCTTACTGGGTGCTTTCTGTCGGGGTGATTGATGGCCGCAATATTTGGCGTAACGATTTGGACAAAACGCTCGCGCTCTTGGCAGTGCCCGCCGAACGTTTAAAAGAACGTCTGTGGATCGCACCAAGCTGCTCACTGTTGCACACACCAGTCACACTTAGACATGAGCAGCAGTTAGACAAGGAGCTTAAATCTTGGTTAGCATTTGCCGATGAAAAGTTAGATGAGCTTCATATTTTGGCGCAGGCGATTAATCAAGGGGATGCTTCTGTGGCAGAGGCACTTGCACAATCACGGCAGGCAATTGCTAGCCGCAAAACATCTACCCGCGTGCATGATCAAACGGTGCAAGCTAGGATTGCCAACATTGATACTGTCAATGAAAACCGCGCCAGTACGTTTACAACGCGCCAGGCTATGCAAAAAACACGCTTGCAATTGCCGCTACTGCCTACCACTACCATTGGTTCTTTCCCGCAGACTGCAGATATCCGTGCCGCCCGTGCAGCTTTTAAAAAAGGTACGCTGCCACAAACGCATTATCACGCCAAAATGCTGGAGCATATTGAGTATGCGGTTCGCCAGCAGGAAGCACTGGAGCTGGATGTGCTGGTACACGGCGAAGCCGAGCGTAACGACATGGTGGAGTATTTTGGTGAACAGCTGGCAGGGTATGCCTTTACCCAGTATGGTTGGGTGCAGAGCTATGGCTCACGTTGCGTAAAACCGCCAGTGATTTATGGCGATGTGTATCGACCAACCCCCATGACCGTGGAATATGCGCGTTATGCACAATCGCTCTCAGCCAAACCGGTGAAGGGCATGTTGACTGGTCCGGTGACGATGTTGCAGTGGTCGTTTGTACGTGACGATCAGCCACGTTATTTGACTGCACTGCAATTAGCGCTAGCCATCCGCGATGAAGTGGCCGATTTACAACAAGCGGGGATTGCCATTATTCAAATTGATGAGCCAGCGTTGCGTGAAGGCTTGCCGCTACAAAAAGCCGCGTGGGAGCATTACTTAAATTGGGCAGTGCGTGCATTTAAGTTATCTGCCAGTGTGGCAGAAGATACGACACAGATTCATACACACATGTGCTACGCAGAGTTTAATGATATTTTGCCAGCCATTGCGGCCATGGATGCGGATGTGATTACCATTGAAACTTCACGCTCAGCCATGGAGCTATTAGATGGCTTTGGTGCATTTGCCTACCCGAATGAGATTGGCCCTGGTGTGTATGATATTCACTCGCCACGCGTGCCTACAGTAGCCTCAATGGAAAAGCTGATGCAGCGTGCGTTGGAAGTGATTCCAGCCGATCGTTTATGGATCAACCCGGATTGCGGCCTGAAAACGCGTGGGTGGCCAGAAACGATGGAGGCGTTAGCACACATGGTGCAGGTTGCAAAAAATCTGCGGACTTCTTTGGCAACTGCTTAGTCCAATTGAGTGAAATCTAGCGCATAAGGTTGTGTGCGTTAGGCCACATAAAAACCTCATGGAGACATGAGGTTTTTTTAATTTTAAATTAATTTAAAGCTAATTTAAAACTTGAATAAAATCAAAGCGATAATCAATTTCAGATAAATATATTCAATATATTGTGTTTTTTGTATTGATAAACCACATTATATTGGGTTACATTAACGTCACTACGGTTTTCAACTTTTAATCAAACGTTGAAATAAAAGGGAATTCGGTACGGGTTAACATGTAATGTCTAACCTCAAGCCAAAGCTGCCCCCGCAACTGTAATTAGCGAGTTGTTTTGATTAGCTGCCACTGCATTGTTTGATGTGGGAAGGCCTAAAAACAATGAAGACCTAAGAGCCAGGAGACCTGCCGTCAGTATTTTCACCTTGATTGCGTGAATATTTTTGATAACGTTTGAGGCGGGGTGTCCTCGGCAGATAGAGTGTTGCACTTTGCACAAACACTCTGCCAGCTGGTCTTTTTTGAAGCTTACTGTTTAAACAAAATGTGAGCACATCAAAGGCATACCTGCCCCTTTTTTAAGGGAGCTATCCATGGATGATGTAAGAACATCAACAGTAGAAACATCACAATCTGGCCAACATCCGACTTTACAAGTCATCCGCCGTAATGGCGCAGTGGTGGCCTACCAACTCGACAAAATTGCCATTGCCATTACCAAAGCGTTTTTAGCGGTAGAGGGCAATCAAAGTGTGGCTTCGCAACGTGTGCGTGATCAAGTGGCTACACTCAGCCAATTGGTGAATACCGCATTGTTGCGCCGTATGCCAGCAGGTGGGGCAGTGCATATCGAAGATATTCAAGACCAAGTAGAGCTGGCCTTGATGCGCAATGGTAACCACGATGTCGCACGCGCTTATGTGCTGTATCGCGAAAAGCGCAATGCCGAACGTGCTGCCGAGAAAGCCAATGCGCCAGAGCAACAAGCCCATCACATCAATATCAATATCGACGGCAAGCTTAAACCGCTCAATATGACTATGCTAGATAACATGGTGGAAGAGGCGTGTGTGGGTTTGGGCAGCACAGTGAAACCGAGCGTGGTGGTTGAGCAAGCCGTACGCGATTTATACGATGGCATTGGGTTTAACGAGGTGCGTAAAGCACTGATTCTTTCTGCACGTAGCCTGATTGAAACTGAGCCTGCCTATAACTATGTGACCGCGCGCCTGCAGTTGGATTTGGTGCGTGCGGAAGTGCTAGGTGGTGCGGTATCGCATACCGAAATGGCCACTGCTTACGCTGCTTATTTTCCACGCTATATCAAGATTGGTATTGAAGCCGATTTACTAGACCCGCGTTTAGGCCAGTTTGACTTGGAAAAACTGGGCGCAGAATTAACACATGACCGTGATTTTCAATTTGGTTATTTGGGTTTGCAAACCTTGTACGACCGCTATTTCTTACATATTGAAGAGCGTCGTATTGAATTGCCGCAGATTTTCTTTATGCGTGTGGCCATGGGTTTGGCCATCAATGAAATTGATCGCGAAGAACGCGCGATTGAGTTTTACCACTTGCTCTCCAGTTTTGACTTTATGAGCTCGACACCTACGCTATTTAACAGCGGTACATTGCACTCACAATTATCTTCCTGCTATTTGACGACGGTGAGCGATGATTTAGAAGGCATCTACCAAGGCATTAAAGAAAACGCCTTGCTACAAAAATATGCGGGTGGTTTGGGTAACGATTGGACGCCAGTACGTGCACTAGGTGCGCGGATTAAGGGCACCAATGGCAAGAGCCAAGGTGTGATTCCATTCTTAAAAGTCGTGAACGATACCGCAGTCGCTGTCAATCAAGGCGGCAAGCGCAAGGGTGCAGTGTGCGGTTACTTGGAAACTTGGCATCTGGACATTGAAGAGTTTCTGGATTTACGCAAAAACACTGGGGATGACCGTCGTCGTACGCACGACATGAATACCGCGCATTGGATTCCGGATTTGTTCATGCAACGCGTGACTGAAAATGGCGAGTGGACATTGTTCTCACCTTCTGATGTGCCTGATTTGCATGATCTATACGGCAAAAAGTTTGCTGCGGCTTACACCGAATATGAGCGTAAAGCCGATAACGGTGAAATCAAATTATTCAAGCGCGTGCCGGCCTTGCAAATGTGGCGCAAGATGCTGTCGATGTTGTTTGAAACAGGCCATCCTTGGATCACATTTAAAGACCCATGCAATATTCGCTCACCACAGCAACACGTGGGCGTAGTGCATAGCTCCAATCTTTGTACCGAAATCACACTTAACACATCGGATACGGAAATTGCCGTGTGTAACTTGGGTTCGGTCAATCTATTGCAACATCTCACGCAAGAGGGAGATGCGCTGATTATTGACCAAGCCAAATTGGCTGCGACCACTAAAGTAGCGATGCGCATGTTAGACAACGTGGTGGATATTAACTTCTACGCCGTAGGCAAAGCGCGCAATTCTAACTATCGTCATCGCCCAGTGGGCATGGGCATAATGGGTTTCCAAAACGCACTGCATGCTATGCGTATTCCTTATGCATCACAAGCGGCAGTAGAGTTTGCGGATCGCACTATGGAAGCCGTGTGTTATCACGCCTATTGGGCATCGACCGAGTTGGCAGAAGAGCGTGGCGCATACTCCAGCTTTAAAGGCAGCTTGTGGGATCAAGGTATTTTGCCATTCGATACGCTTGATTTGCTAACGACAGAACGTGGCGGCCATGTAGAAGTCGACCGTTCAATCACATTAGATTGGGCTGCATTACGTAGCCGTATTGCTGCAGTCGGTATGCGTAACTCCAATTGCGTGGCCATTGCACCGACAGCGACGATTTCTAACATTGTTGGCGTGTCTGCCAGCATTGAGCCGGAATATCAAAACCTGTACGTAAAATCCAACTTGTCTGGCGAGTTCACGATTGTGAATGAGCAATTGGTGAATGACCTCAAGGCCCGCGGTTTATGGGATGAAGTCATGGTATCGGACTTGAAATATTACGATGGCTCCTTGGCTAAAATCGAACGTGTGCCTGCAGATTTAAAAGCACTGTATGCCACAGCGTTTGATGTAGACCCGAGCTGGTTAATAGAAGCTGCCGCGCGCCGCCAAAAATGGATAGACCAAGCACAATCGCTCAACCTGTACTTTGCTGTGCCATCAGGCAAAAAGCTGAATGATATTTACATGTTGGCGTGGTTGCGTGGCTTAAAAACCACTTACTACTTGCGCTCAATGGGGGCAACGGCTGCAGAGAAATCGACCGGTACCGGTGGCGAACTCAATGCGGTATCTGCAGGTGCTGTGAGTGAACCAGAGCTGGCGCCTAAAATGTGCAGTATTGACAATCCAGAATGCGAATCATGCCAATAGAAAAATAAAACTTCGTCGCGATACGGCGTTGTGATCAAAATTTTTTCGCTTACATACTGAATGTATGCCGCGCTCATAATTTTCTCTCACGCCTAGTCTCGCTTAGCACTTTTAATTTTCTAGCAAAGTTAAATTAAGAATAGGAAAAAACATGCTTTCATTTGATGAAGATATTGTACAAGAAGCAGCAACACCCAACTTGACTGTGGTAGAGCGTAAACCAGCGCCGCCAGCACCCAGCCTGGCAGCCAATCAACCTGCATTCACAGGCCGTGTGAATGCTAATGACAAACGTATGATTAACGGTCAAACCGATGTGAATCAATTAGTGCCGTTTAAATACCACTGGGCTTGGGATAAATACTTGGCGGGTTGCGCTAACCATTGGATGCCGCAAGAGGTCAGCATGAGCCGCGACATTGCACAATGGAAAGACAGCACCGCGCTGACTGAAGATGAGCGCTTAATCGTTAAACGTAATTTAGGGTTTTTTACGACAGCAGACTCACTGGCGGCCAACAATATTGTGTTGGGTACATACCGTCATATTACTGCGCCAGAATGCCGCCAATATTTGCTGCGTCAAGGATTTGAAGAGGCCATCCACACGCATGCTTACCAGTATATTGTGGAAAGCTTGGGGCTGGATGAGTCAGAAGTGTTTAATGCTTACCAAGAAGTGGCGAGCATTAAGGCCAAAGATGATTTCCTGATTCCGTTCATCAATACACTGACGGACCCAGCGTTTAAAACCGGTACGCCAGAAGCCGACCAACAACTACTGCGCTCACTGATTGTGTTTGCCTGCATCATGGAAGGCTTGTTCTTTTATGTAGGCTTTGTGCAGATTCTAGCGTTAGGTCGCCAGAATAAAATGCAGGGCGCGGCCGAGCAGTATCAATACATTTTGCGCGATGAATCCATGCACTGCAATTTTGGTATCGATGTCATCAATACCATTAAGCTAGAAAATCCGCATTTATGGACCGCCGAATTCCGTGATGAAATTCGTAGTTTGATTCAACATGGCGTAGAGCTGGAATATCAATATGCGGAAGCGACCATGCCGCGTGGTGTCTTGGGTTTAAATGCTACTATGTTCAAAGAATATTTGCGGTTTATTGCCAACCGTCGTTGTCAGCAGATTGGTCTGGATGCGTTGTATCCGGGCGCGACTAATCCATTTCCATGGATGAGTGAAATGATGGATTTGAAAAAAGAGAAAAACTTTTTTGAAACACGTGTGACCGAATATCAAACCGGTGGCGCGTTAAGCTGGGATTAGTAGTCTTAGGTCTTAGCATTTGCAATGTCAAAAGGGTGGCCTAGCCACCCTTTTTGTTGATATCAATGATTGGTTTAGCCTATTGGCCTAACTTATAGCGCCCCAGTAATGATACCGCCACCCAAACATACATTGCTCTCATACACCACAGCGGACTGGCCGGGTGTAACCGCCCATTGCTTTTGACCAAAACGGATATCCACCTCTTGGGTATCTACAGCATCTATTTCACAGGGGGCATCGGGCTGGCGGTAGCGTGTTTTTGCTGCGTACACCCAGTTGGTCTTGGGTTCTTCACCGCTAATCCAATGTAACTGCCCAGCTTTGAGGCCGTCACTTTGCAATAACGGATGGTCGTGACCTTGCACCACAATCAGCTCGTTTTTGGCCATGTCTTTAGCCGCTACAAACCAAGGCTCGCCATTGCTTTCACGGCTACCACCGATTTTTAGCCCTTGACGTTGCCCCAGCGTGTAATACATCAAGCCTTCATGTTGGCCGACCAGCTTGCCTTCCGGTGTTTTCATATCGCCCGGTTGGCGCGGCAAATAGCGTTGCAAAAACTCTTGGAAAGGGCGCTCACCAATAAAACAAATGCCAGTGGAGTCTTTCTTTTCTGCGTTGGCTAAGCCTGTTGCGCGTGCCATCTCGCGTACTTCGCGCTTAAGATAGCTACCCAGCGGGAATAACGTTTTTGACAGTTGCGCCTGATTCAAGCGGTGTAGAAAATAGCTTTGGTCTTTGCTGCCATCATCTGCTTTGAGCAATTGGTACTGACCAGCTTGTAATGGATTTTCACGTACTTTGGCATAGTGGCCAGTGGCGATTAAATCTGCCCCCATGCCCATGGCATGGTCTAAAAACGCTTTGAACTTGATTTCTGCGTTACACAGAATATCCGGGTTCGGCGTTCTGCCAGCCTGATACTCTTCTAGAAAATTGGCGAACACGCGGTCTTTGTACTCTTTGCTAAAGTTGACGGCTTCAATCTCAATGCCAAGCCTATCCGCGACAGACACAGCATCAATCAAATCTTGCTTGGATGAGCAGTACTCATCATTGTCATCGTCTTCCCAGTTTTTCATGAATAAACCGGTGACTTGATAGCCTTGTTGTTTGAGCAGCATGGCGGTGACGGAGGAATCTACACCGCCGGATAAACCAACAATGACATGCGGAGTTTTCATAATGCTTGACCTAAATGGGTGAGTAAGGCTAACGGATAACGTTTGCCTGCTAAATAATCTTCTACACACAGCAACACTTGCGGGCTACGCATCAGTGCAGTGTCTTTTGCAATTTCATCTTGGCTTTTCCAAACTGTGCCGATGATACCGTCATCCAACGTGCGCTCAGGGTAATGTGCACCCAACTTACCAGCAAAGGCGAAGCGCAAATAAGTAATCCCATTCAGCGGGTGTTGCCAATGGTAAATACCCACTAAGTATTCGGGCGTGAAGTCATACGCAGTTTCTTCAAGCGTCTCGCGAATCGCGGCATCAATAATTGTTTCATGTTCTTCCAAGTGCCCCGCAGGCTGGTTGAAACGATTGCCTCTGTCAGTGGTTTCTTCGACGAGTAAGAATTTCCCGTCTTGCTCGATGATGGCTGCCACCGTGACATTGGGTTTCCATTGGGCAGATTTGATAGGTTTGTTCACGCAGTACGTCTTTGAAAATAATATTGGTATTTTACCGTTAACTGGCTAATTGCGGAAATAAGCCAATCAATCCGTGCGCAATAAACTCTACCGCCATTGCAGCCAAAATCAGCCCCATCAGACGTGTGATGATGTTAATGCCAATGGTACCCAGCCGCTGTGTGATGGCGTCTGCCAACTGCAAGACTAGCCAGATGACGCCAGCAATCACGGCGACAGGAATCACTAATGCGAGATGCCCGGTAAAGCTAGGGTGTTGCTGCGCACTTAAAATCATATGGGAGATAGCCCCGGGGCCAGCCAATAATGGAATGCTGAGCGGCACGATGGCAATGACATCACGTTCGGCCAAGCTTTGTGCTTCTTCCGGCGTTTGTCGCGTACCGCCTTGCTTGCCATGCATCATCGAAATGGAAATGAGTAAAATGAGAATACCGCCGCCTACCTGAAACGAGGGGATGCTGATGCCGAAGAAATCCAGAATGCCATCGCCAATAAATGCTGAGAGGCTTAATACAATGAATACTGAAAGTGCCACGGTACGCGCTGTACGCGCACGGTCGGTCTTTTGCCAGCCTTCGGTAGCGCTGATAAAAATTGGCAGGCTGCCAATCGGGTTCACAATCGCAAATAAGGCGATGGTGATTTTCACTAAATAACTATAATCATCCATAGACATCACTTCACTGGTTTACAATGTGTCAATCACATTGACGTGCCCATCATAGTCAATCTATCACACAGACACTAGTATTTTATTTATGCATATTATCCTCGCTTCACGCAGCCCTAGGCGTATTGAATTATTAAAACAGATTGATGTCACTTGTACCGTCATGCCGGCAGATATTGATGAATCGGTCAGGCTAAATGAAGCAGCAGCGGATTATGTATTAAGGCTTGCTGTCGAGAAAGCAGAGGCGATCCGAGCCAGTGTCGATCAGTCAAACCAATTGTTTATCTTGGCCGCAGATACGACTGTGGCGCTGGCAGGTGAGATTCTGGGTAAACCCGAAAACGATGCGGATGCTATGCGTATGTTAAAAAAACTCTCCGGGACAACGCACCAAGTGCATACAGCGATTGCCGTTTGTGGTTACAATCGCACACTAAGGCTACTCAATACAACACAGGTTGAGATGATGCCGCTGACCGACACCATGCTAGAGGCTTATATCCAAGCAGGGGAGCACCGAGATAAAGCCGGTAGTTATGGCATTCAAGGGCTGGCAGGCGCTTGGATTCAACGCATTGATGGCAGTTATTCGGGTGTGATGGGGCTACCCCTGTACGAAACAGCGCAACTGCTTCACCAAATGAATGAATACTTAATAATTGAAAGATCATAGTGGCGCAAGAAATCTTAATTAATGTTACACCGCAAGAAACGCGTGTGGCGATTCTCGAACAAGGCATCGTGCAAGAGTTGCATATCGAGCGCAGCTCTTCGTTGGGGATTGTCGGCAATATCTATCGTGGCACAGTGGTGCGTGTGCTGCCCGGCATGCAATCTGCATTTATCGAGATCGGCTTACAGCGCGCAGCTTTCCTTCATGTAGCGGACATCATGGAATGCCATATTGAAGATGGCGACATAAAAATTGAAAAGCCGATTCAAGAGGTATTGCACGAAGGTCAGTCCGTGATTGTGCAGGTCATTAAAGAACCTATCGGAACTAAGGGTGCGCGACTGACCACCGAAATCAGTATTGCCGGCCGCTTTTTGGTGTTTCTGCCATACCAAAACCACATTGGCGTCTCACAACGTATTGAGATTGAAGAAGAACGTGAATTTTTGCGCAATCGTTTGCTCGGGCTATTACCAGAACAGCGGGCGGGCGGCTATATCATTCGCACCATGTCAGAAACCGCAACAGATGAAGAGTTACTGGCTGACATTGAGTATTTGCACAAAGTTTGGCAAAAAATTCAGGTGGAAAGTAAGCAGGCCAGCGAACGCTCCTTAATTTTTTATGACCTAAGTCTGCCCAAACGTATTTTGCGTGATGTGGTATGTGCGGAAACTTCTACTATTCGCGTGGATTCACGTGAGATGTATGAGCGCCTAAAAGAGTTTGCCGAATTGTATGTAGCCAGAGCATTAAAGCCTTTGTTTCATTACAAAGGCGAGCGTGCGCTGTTTGATTTTTATGATATCGAAAAAGAAATCGAAAAAGCACTGGCACGCAAAGTGGAATTGAAATCTGGTGGTTATTTGATTTTTGATCAAACGGAAGCCCTCACGACTGTGGATGTGAATACGGGTAGCTTTGTCAGTGGCAAAAACCTTTCAGATACAATCTTTAAAACCAATTTGGAAGCAGCGCAATGTATTGCGCGCCAGCTACGGCTACGCAATTTGGGCGGCATTATCATTGTTGATTTCATCGACATGGATGAAGACAGTCAGCGTGAAACCGTGTTGGATGAGCTGAAAAAAGCCATTGCCACAGACCGGGCGCGCATTAACGTGAATGGCTTTACGCCGCTGGGTTTGGTGGAGCTCACACGCAAACGTACGCGCGAGAGTTTGGCGCATTTATTGTGTGAAGCTTGCGAGGTGTGTCAGGGCCGCGGTGAGTTGAAAACGGCGCAGACTATCTGCTATGAAATCATGCGCGAATTACTGCGTGAATCGAAGCAGTTTGACGCCAAAGAATTTAAGATACTGGCGTCTGCCGAAGTGATTAATATGCTGATGGATGAGGAGTCACAAAGTCTGGCCAACCTGTCAGACTTTATTCAAAAACCAGTTTCATTGCAGATTGAAACGCAGTGCGCGCGGGAAGAGTTCGATATTATTTGGATTTGACTTGGCCAGCTGCTTGCGCAGCGGCCTTAGTGATATAGCGCTTTACATCACATCAAGGGTAAACCTTCAAAGTTCAGCGCTTTCATTTGGTTTTCTTTTTCCAGCTTTTCTTGCTTGATTTTAGAGGCCTGCAAAATGGCTTTCATCAGTTGTAATAACGCATCGTCCAGTAATTTGCATTGACTGGCAATATGTTTATATTCTTCGCTGACTTGCACAATCTGTTTGTTGAGCGCTTCAGAACTGGACTTTGCCTCTACTAGGCCTTTGATGCGTTGATCTAGCGCTTCTTTATGCGTTTCAATTTGAATCTTCAATGTGACAATGACATTGTTGATCCAGCGCTCAGTATCATCATGCGCATTTTGGAAAGCACCTTGAGCTTCTGCCCCCAAACTCAAGAAAAAGCGTCGAATGAGAAAACGTTTTTCTGTGAGCACGTTAATTGGATCGGCACAAAAATCATGGGTAATTTTTTCTAAAGACTGCATTTTCTCCAGAAAGCTTGTCATGTTCAGTTCAGGTGGCGCGGAAATATCAAAGCCATGCTGCGTGCGGAATAGATCGTATATATGTTGTGTTAAACGACGAATGCTATTGCTTTCAGTGGTCACGTGAATCGCCAAATCATTGGCTTGCTTTATTAACTTACGTATGCTTTGATTCAAACGTACTGTCGTCCAGCTGTCATGCATTTCCTTGCGGCTTTCTGCAATCGAGTTGTCTAAATAAGTCAGGCTAAGGTGGCGCAGCAGTTTTTTGCCGATGCGGTTGATCTTTTCTTCGGCCTCTTTAAACACGGGTAGTGACGCTTGATAACGCTGTTGGTCTTGCTGTGCTTTGGCCACCAAGTCATTAAATACGGTTTGGTGCTGCCCCAATAAGCCTTTTAATTCATCGAAACGAACACGAGAGTGATTGAGCTTTACCTGCATGAGTTTGCGTGACTCTTTCACCATTACACTGCATTCGGTAGCAATCGTGTTGCCAATAATTTCTTGTTTAGAGCTGGTGAGTTGATTGGAAAGCTCGGTTTCCAATACCTGAATATTGCTACGCTTGAGTAGCACTGGATCTTTTTTGATTTTGGCCAGCAGGCCTTTTTGTGCAGAAATCGTAAAGATTTGATTCTTGGGAATCATTAAATCGCGCGCAGTTTGCTCTACTTGACGATTGATCTCTTTAGCAATCTCGAAGTCTGATTTCAGGTCATCCCATAACGTATCAATCTTATTCAGCACCACCAATTTATATTTGGCTTGGTCACGAATATATTCATTCCAAATTTGCATATCGGAATGCGTTACACCTGTATCGGTAGCTGTGAGGAACAATACCGCATGCGCGCCAGGAATCACTTTGTGAGTCAGTTCTGGTTCTGTCCCTAGCGCGTTAAGACCAGGTGTGTCAATCACCACTAAGCCATTTTTCAGCAGCTCATGTGGGTAGTTGATAATGGCATGGCGCCATACCGGCACTTCAATATGGGTACGGTTTTGTAGCGCATTGTTAGGATCTTTGGGGCTCCATAGGCCAAGTTTAATGGCCTCTTCAATGCTGACTTCTTTTCTATCAATCAGCTGACGCAGCGTTTTGCGCATTTGTTCAGGAAAGTCAGTTTCTAAGCGGAATTTTTTCCAAAGTTTTGGCAGCGTTTTAAGATAGGTAATGGAGTCGTCTGATAAGCGGGTTTCGATAGGTAGCAATTTAATGCAGGGCTCTTCATCTTCATCCCATAACAACTCTGTCGGACACATGGTGGTGCGGCCAGCTTCGCTAGGCAGTAAGCGTTGGTCATGGTCAGCAAAAAACAGCGCATTCACAGTTTCTGTTTTGCCCCGAGAAAACTCTGCCACTAGTGCCAAGGTCAGGCGGTCTTTTCTCAGCATATCGGCAAAATCGGTGAGGCGCAACTCTTGCAACGAGTTACTGCTGTCACTTCTCACTAACCAATCGCGGTAGCCGATAATCGTATCTGCCAGCGTATTACGCCATAGATGATAGGCGGCGATTTTTTCTTGTAATGTTGTTTCTTGTGTCATGCGCAGTGAGTGTCTCTACATTTAAAAAGTCTGAAACCACGTGGCTATCAGCGCCATTAAATCATGAACATGGGCAGTTTTCATTAAAAAACTGCATTTAGTGACTGCTGAGCATAGCTTATGAAGGCAATGTTCACCATTTGCAACAAGATCATCGCCACCAGTGCCGAGAAGTCAATGCCATTCACGGGTGGAATCCATCTACGCAGCGGGGTGAGTATGGGGCGGGTGAGTGCACTTAATACGCCAGAGATAGGGGTATTTGGGTTCACCCAGCTTAACAACGCTTCAATCAGTATGGCGTAGAAAAATAAATCTAAACTCATGCGAATAATGGCTAACCCTGCGACTAGCAAGACATTTAGCCAGATGGCGCCCCCTGCCACGGCAAATGGAAAACCACGCAGGCTGAGTAAAATAAATTGCAGAATAATTTGCACAAGTTGAGCCAACACCAGCGTAGAGAGGTCTATTTTCTTATAGCTGGGAATCCAGCGCCTGGCTGGTTTGACAATGAAATCGCTGAGTGCAATGGTCATTTGTGCTAAAGGATTTTGAAACGGCGCTTTTAACCATTGCATAAAAAAGCGTAGCAATAGTACAAAGGTGAGGATATTCAGTACGGTGCTGATTAAAAAGCTAAATGCGGTATAGAGCATGTTTATGATTTTCCTAATTCATCGCCCATGATTTTAGCGCGTTTCTCTGCTTGTCGGGCTGCTAGAAAAATCGCGTCTTTGACTTTAGAGGTTTCCAAGCTCAGCAAGCCTTGCTCGGTAGTGCCGCCTTTGGAGGTGACTTGCGCGCGTAAGGTCTCTACCGACGTTGTGCTGGTGGCCGCAAGCTGGCTGGCACCTTGAAAAGTGGCAATGCTCAATAGTTTAGCTTGTGCTTCGCTTAGGCCGAGTTTGATGGCGGCATCTTGCAAGGCTTCAATCAGGTAGAACACGTAGGCTGGTCCGCTGCCAGAAATCGCCGTGACGGCATCTAGTTCGGCTTCTTGATTCAACCATACCGTGGCACCTACGGCATCTAAAATGCGTGTGGCCTGCTGTTGCTGTAATGCCGTCACTTGTGGTGTTGCATAAACGCCGGTCACTCCGGCTTGAATTTGCGCTGGTGTATTCGGCATCGCGCGGACAATCATCGTATAGTCACCAAGCCAGCGACTTAAATCAGCAATGCGAATACCCGCTGCAATCGAAATCACCAGTTGTTGTTTGAGCAGCGGCGCCAGTGATTGCGCCAGTGCTTTTAACTGTTGCGGCTTCACGGCCAAAATAATCACGTCATTTTGGGCAATTTCGCTTAATTGATCGGTAGTGTTGACTTGATACGATGTGGTCAGCTGCGCACGTTTGTCAGCATCTAGCTCGACGACTTGTATGTGTTGACTTTCAAACTGCTGATGTTTTAAACCAATAATCATGGCGGTGGCCATATTGCCGCCGCCGATAAATCCTAGTTTGAAATGTGTGTTTGCTTGCATGCGATTGCACTTTCTCTGTATTGTTAATGCTCTGTCAGTGAATTTGTTGTGTTTGTCGGATGATAAACCCTTGCGCCAAACAGAGCAGAGCCAATGCGTACTATGGTAGCACCTTCTGCAATGGCGGCTTCAAAGTCATCGGACATGCCTATGGATAACGTATCTAGCGCGAACCCTTGTTGTTGCAATGCAAGGTAGGCTTGATGCACTTGTTTAAATTGTGCACGTTGCTGCGCAATGTCTTTTGTCGGTGCGGGAATCGCCATCAGGCCACGTAGCCGGAGTGCTGGCAGTCCGCGAATCACTTCGGCTAAGACAGCGATATCACTCAGCCCAGCGCCACTTTTGCTGGATTCTTCACTGCTATTGATTTGAATGCAAACGTTTAATGGCGGTAATTGTGAGCCGCGAGCATTGGCTAAGCGTTCTGCAATTTTAATACGGTCTACAGAATGCGCCCATGCAAAGTGTTGGGCGATGGCTTGTGTTTTATTGCTTTGAATCGGACCAATAAAATGCCATTCAATAGCGCAGTCCTGCAGTTGCGCCTGTTTATCGATGGCTTCTTGTAGATAATTTTCACCAAAAATGGTTTGACCGGCTTCATACGCAATGCGTATTTTTTCTACGGATTGCGCCTTACTGACCGCACATAATTGTACTGTGTCATTACGTCCAACTTGTGCTTTGGCTTGGGCAATTCTTGCATGAATCGCTTGCAAACTGTCGTAAAAAGTGTTCATAATTCAAACATCTTAAAGATTAAACTTTGTGTAAAGTCTTAAGATAAAATTTAATTATAAAATAATGCTGGAGCTGATAGTGGATATTTCTGATTTACTCGCGTTTGCCGTCAAAAATAAAGCGTCCGATTTACATCTATCAGCAGGGTTGCCACCTATGATTCGCGTGCATGGTGATGTGCGCAAAATTAATGTGCCCGCCATGGACCACACCCAAGTGCATGACATGGTGTACGACATCATGAATGATGGTCAGCGCAAAGTGTATGAAGAAACGCTGGAGTGCGATTTCTCATTTGAAATTCCCAATTTAGCGCGTTTCCGCGTCAATGCGTTTAATCAAAACCGTGGTTCTGGTGCGGTATTTCGTACCATTCCTTCCAAAATCCTCACCTTAGAGCAATTGAATGCGCCGGCGATTTTTAAAGAAATTGCCAATACACCACGTGGCATTGTGCTGGTAACGGGGCCAACTGGTTCGGGTAAGTCCACCACATTGGCGGCCATGGTCGATTATATTAACGAAAATGAAATGGGGCATATTCTCACGGTGGAAGACCCGATTGAGTTTGTGCATACCTCTAAAAAATGTTTGATTAACCAGCGTGAAGTAGGCCCGCATACTTTATCTTTCCAAAACGCCTTGCGTTCTGCATTGCGTGAAGACCCGGATGTGATTCTGGTGGGTGAGATGCGTGACTTGGAAACCATCCGTTTAGCCTTGAGCGCTGCGGAAACCGGTCACTTGGTATTCGGTACCTTGCATACCAGTTCAGCTGCCAAAACGGTGGATAGGATTGTGGACGTGTTCCCGGCAGCAGAAAAAGAAATGGTGCGCTCAATGCTGTCTGAATCTTTACGTGCCGTGATTTCACAAACCTTGTGTAAAACCAAAGATGAGCAAGGGCGTGTGGCAGCACATGAAATTATGATTGGTACGCCAGCGATTCGTAATTTGATTCGTGAAAATAAAGTGGCACAAATGTATTCAGCCATTCAAACAGGCCAAAACATTGGGATGCAAACGTTAGATCAGAACTTACAGGACTTGGTGCGCAGAAACATCATTAGTGCAGCAGAAGCGCGTGGAAAAGCGTCCAATCGCGATTCGATTGTTGGCTAGTTTTGTACATCATATTTAACCATCAAGCATTTAATTAGGATAAGCAATGGAACAAGGTCAGGCAGAAAAATTTGTATTTGATTTACTGAGGCTGATGATGACCAAAAAAGCCTCAGACATGTTTATCACCAGTGGCTTTCCGCCTGCGATGAAGATTGATGGCAAGATGACACCAGTTAGTACGCAAGTGCTCTCACCACAACAAACGCGCGAGATCTCACGCTCTATCATGAACGATAAGCAAACCGCAGAGTTTGACGCATCTAACGAATGTAACTTTGCGATTGGTTTGCCTGGTGTAGCTCGCTTTCGGGTGAACGCGTTTATTCAACGCGGTACGGTGGGGTTAGTGTTCAGAACCATCACGACTAAAATTCCTAAATTTGAAGATTTGGGTTTGCCCGATGTGTTGAAAGACATTGCGATGACCAAACGTGGATTGGTTATTTTTGTTGGCGGCACTGGCTCTGGTAAATCCACCTCGCTTGCAGCCATGGTGGGTTACCGTAACGAAAACAGTTATGGGCATATTATTACGATTGAAGACCCGGTTGAGTTTGTGCATGAGCACAAGAACTGCATTATTACGCAGCGCGAAATTGGTGTAGATACGGATAATTGGCACATCGCTTTGAAAAACACGTTACGCCAAGCACCCGATGTGATTTTGATTGGTGAGATTCGCGACAGGGAAACCATGGATTATGCAATTGCGTTTGCTGAGACAGGTCACTTGTGTATGTCCACGCTGCATGCAAATAGCACCAACCAAGCCTTAGATAGGATTATCAACTTTTTCCCGGAAGAGCGCAGACAGCAATTGCTGATGGACTTGTCTCTCAATTTGAAATCTGTCATTTCTCAGCGCTTGATTCCCAAGCGTGATGGCATAGGGCGTACTGCTGCAATTGAAATTTTATTGAACTCACCTTTAATTTCAGATTTGATATTCAAGGGTGATGTGCATGGTATTAAGGATATTGTAGGGCGCTCACGTGAGTTGGGCATGCAAACCTTTGACCAAGCCTTGTTTGATTTACATGAAGCTGGTTTGATTACTTATGATGATGCGCTACGTAATGCCGACTCTGTGAATGATTTGCGTTTGAAATTTAAGCTGCAAAGTAAAGATGCACATGCGCGCGATAACTCTTCTGGCCTGGATCATCTGGGGATTATGTAACGGCATTATGTAACTAAGTCATGGTGACTGTTTCAGTAATAAAAAAGCCAGAGAAACTCTGGCTTTTTTATGGGTGCGATGACGCACGCAATTGAATTAGCTAATTATATTTTTTACAGATATAGCATGTTATTCAACAGCAATCTCCACCCGTCTTGCTTCCCCCTCGTTTCCTGTGCCTTCTGTTTCAATCGGTTTACGCATCTCAATTCTAGTCGATTCAACGCCTGCTGCAAGTAAAGCATCCATGCTCGCTTGTGCGCGTGCTTTAGCCAATTTTTGATTGCTTTCTCGACTGCCACGCGCATCGTGATAGCCAGAAATCACGGCTTTGGTATCTGGGTGTGAAATCAGCCATTCAATTGTGGGTTCCAGCACAGAGGCGCTATCCGCAGGTAGTGTAGATTTGCCCGTTTCAAAAAATAGCTTGGCAGCAGCAGGGGGCTCAGCACTCACAACTGCTTGCACGGCTGATGCTTGCAACTGATTATCAATAGTCACGCCAGGGCCAAAAAACGTTTGTAACTCTGCTGTTTTTTCTTGTTTGATTGCATCCGAAGCAACCGAACCCGTCAGCGTAACGACTTTGTCATCCCCGCTAAGTTGCCAGTCGCCCCCTGCCGCTAAAAACGTTTTTAAGCTATCGGCTTCGGCAAACCAGCTGACTTTTGAGCCATCGCCTTGATTGGAAAATGTGCTGGCGGTGACCTCAAAATGAAAAGGTTCGTCTATCGCCGTACTTGTTTCGGAAGTCGTGCTTGCACTGCCATCGTTGCAGCAAGCTTGGCTAGGGCCGCGACCCGTCAACAGCATCCAAGACAGCGTAAGCAATAGGATCAGTGTAATGATCCAAGTCCATCTGTCATAGCCCGATTGATTGATATGCATGATTGTGCTCCCGTTTATTTTTTGATGCCGCCAGAAAGCTCATCCTGCAATGTTTTGAGTGCTGCCCACTTGTTATCTGCTGCTAATGCGCTCTGTTGCGCCCAAGTGGCTGGGTTGGCCATACGGTAGCGTGCGCCGCCTTTATCTAAGATTGCACGCATTTGTGGAACGGTTTGTTTGGCAAGTTGGGCAAACGTTTGCACGCCGTTTTCTTTGAATAGATCGTTGATTTTTGGACCAATGCCTTCAATCACGGTCAAGTCGTCTGCTTTTTTGATGGCAAACCCTGCGGCTTTAGCAGCTGCTAGATCAAAGCTGACTTTAGGCGCAGCTGGTTTAGCTTTTGCGGGTGCTTTGGGTTTAGTCGGTTTTGGTGTTGCTTTTGCAGGAGGCTTAGCTGTAGTTACCGCTGCATTGGTTGCGTTAGCCGCTGGTGGGCTATCTAACAATGCACTGGTTTGAGGAGGAGGGGCGCTTGCTGATGGTGGAGTGGTGGGTTTGCAGCAACAGCGACATAGCCAACGGTTGAGTAACCAACCAATGAGGACGCCTGCAATTAACCAAAACCAGCAACAAGATAAAGTGCTTAACAAATGACTCATTATTACTCCTCAATAACTGATGAATGACGAATGGTGCTGTTATAAATACAATAATTTTGTTGCGATTAATTGACGAATGCTTCGCGTTCTTTCTGCATGCTAACTACTTTGTTATGCGCACTATCGGCTCAAACATTTAAAACGTCAAGTGCTTCCGTTTTAAGAGGCGCTTTTAGCGTCTAAATACTATCGAAATTTACAATGTTGAGTAGGTGATGAGCCCTTCGACTAGCGTGTAATGCACCTTGCCAGCCAGCTCCATGTTTAAGAAAGGTGTGTTTTTACCTTGGCTTTTCAAGTGCTGTGCTTCTACTTTTCTGTATTCATCGGGGTTAAATATCACCACGTCCGCGCACTGCCCAACGGTTAGGCTGCCGGCAGGGATACCCATGATGGTCGCAGGCATGATGGTGATGCGCGCAATGGCATCGCTGAGCGTTTGCTGCGTATTGTTTGCCCACTTCAGGGTGAGCGGCAGAAGCAATTCAACAGCAGAAGCACCAGTTTCTGCCTCGGCAAATGGTAATAGCTTGGCATCGTCATCCACAGGGCTGTGGTCTGAGCAGATCGCATCAATGGTGCCATCTTTTAGGCCTTCACACAGCGCATATTGGTCACGCTGGGTACGCAGTGGCGGGCGTAGATGTGTCTGTGTGTTAAAAAAGCCAATATCAAGCTCGGTTAAATGCAAATGTTGTGTGCTGACATCTGCCGTGACCGCTTGCCCCTGTTGCTTGGCTTGACGTACCAGTTCCACGCCCTCTGCGGTTGATAGACGTTGAATATGAAGCCGTGTGCCGGTTTCACGTGCGATGCGCAGTAAGCTAGCCAGTGCTAAGCTTTCTGCGGCAGCGGGAATGCCTTTTAGTCCTAAACGGCTCGCGACTTCACCATCATGTGCCACGCCGTCTTTGGCTAAGTAGGGGTCTTCCGCCCGTAGAAATAAAGTATAGCCAAAGGTGGCTGCGTATTCACATGCGCGCCACAGTACTTGCGTATCGATAATCGGGTGATCGGCTTGGGTAAAGCCTACACAGCCCGCTTCGGTGAGCTCGCACATTTCAGTCAGTGTTTTGCCTTCTAATTGGCGGGTGAGCGCGCCGAATGGATACACATGCGCAAGATTCAGTTTTTTAGCGCGATATTTCAGCATTTCAACCAAGCCGGGTTCGTCCAGCGTAGGTTCGGTATCAGGCGGGCATGCCAAGCTGGTGACACCGCCAGCCGCTGCTGCTTGTAATTCACTATTGAGTGTTGCTTTATATTCAAAGCCGGGCTCGCGTAAGCGCACAGATAAATCCACCAAGCCCGGCGCTACAACTAATCCGCTGGCATCAATGGTTTGATTGGCCTTAAACCCAGAGGGGGCCTGATCAATGGCTACAATTTTCCCATCGGCTATATACAGGTCATGCTGGGCATCAATGTGGTTGGCTGGGTCAATCACGCGGCCATGTTGAATCAAGATATTCATGCTTGCCCTCCGCCTGCCAAAATCGCCATGACCGCCATACGCACCGCAATACCGTAAGTCACTTGCGGCAGGATGACAGACTGCAATCCATCTGCCACTGCTGAATCAATTTCCACGCCCCGGTTCATCGGGCCGGGATGCATCACAATGGCATCCGGTCTGGCTAAACTGAGTTTTTCTTGGGTGAGGCCATACGTTTTAAAATATTCTTGAGTGCTGGGTAACATTGCACCCGTCATGCGTTCATTTTGTAGCCTTAACATCATCACAACATCCACATCTTTCAATCCTGCGCGCATATCATGGAACACTTGCACGCCCAGTTTTTCTACATCGGTAGGCAGTAATGTTTTTGGTGCAATCACGCGTACTTCTGGCACGCCTAATGTCGTGAGCGCATGGATTTCACTACGCGCTACGCGTGAGTGCAGCACATCGCCCACAATGGCAATCCGTAAGTTGTGCATGTCTGGCTTGTATTTGCGGATGGTAAATACATCTAACAAGCCTTGCGTTGGGTGTGCATGGCGACCATCGCCGGCATTGATGACGCTAATATGGCTAGGCACATGTTGCGCAATCAAATGGGCGGCGCCACTTTGGTTATGACGCACCACAAACATATCGGCATGCATGGCAATCAGATTGTTCACGGTATCTAAAATCGTTTCACCTTTAGATTGAGACGAGGTACTGACGTTGAGATTCAGCACATCGGCCGATAAACGTTTGGCGGCGATTTCAAAGGTAGTGCGTGTACGCGTACTGTTCTCGAAGAAGATATTGCACACGGTTTTGCCACGCAATAACGGTACTTTTTTGACTTCGCGCTCGGCGACGCCTACAAAGGATTCTGCGCTGTCTAGAATCTCGTTCAGAATGCGTTTGGGCAGACCTTCTATACTGAGCAAGTGTTTGAGTTTGCCTTCTGAGTTCAGTTGCGGATTATGCATGTGGCGTATCCAATGGCGCAGATTGATTAGATTGCATGTCTTGTGTGTCTTTACTTATATGGTCTTCAAGACTTAAATGGAATTTACCCGAGGTATCCAGCGACAGCTGAAACGCTTGATGTGCTTCTAATGGGATCTGCGCGCCAGTGATTTGGGGGGCAATCGGCAATTGCGCACCGCCACGGTTGATCAGCACTGCCAGTGTAATGCTGGCAGGACGCCCATAGTCAAACAACTCATTCATGGCGGCACGTGTGGTGCGGCCAGTATAGAAAATATCATCGATTAAAATGATATGTTTATCGTTGACGTCGAATGGAATCCAAGAAGGTTGATTTTTAGACTTCAGGCCACGTTTAGCGTAGTCGTCGCGGTACATCGCGGCATCTAGTTTGCCAAACGGAATTTCGGTGCCTACGTTTGCACGTATACGCTCTAGCATCCACACACCGCCACTATGAATGCCAACCAGCGCAGTATTGGCTTGGATTAAAGGCTGAATCTGCGCAGTGATGTCTTGGAGGAGTAACTCGGGATCAGGTAAGGTCATACGGCGTTTGTCGGTATTGAGTCAAAATAAGATTGTAATATAGTTTGCGCGGCCACTTGGTCTATCATTGCTTTTTGCTGTTGGCCGTAGATGCCGGAGTCTCTGAGTGATTGCGCTGCTTCTGCCGAACTGAGGCGCTCATCTACCATCACCACTGGTAAATTAAAACGCCCCTCAAGGCGTTGTGCAAATTTCTTGGCTAACTGGGTCAGTAAATGCGCTTCGCCATCCAAGTGCATAGGCAAGCCGACAACGAGTAGCTGTGGCCGCCATTCCTGGATGAGAGATTCAATCTGCGCAAACTTAACTGCATTTTCTTCTGCGCTGATGGTCGTCAGTGGATGCGCTAATTTGAGCGTGGTTTCTCCCACAGCCACACCAATACGTTTTTCGCCAAAGTCAAAACCAATGATCGTACCTTTGATATTTGGGTAAGTGCGTTCTAGTATCGGTAGATGACTTTGGTTGAGCGGTTTTTCCATATTATGCATGTCCTGCTACCTCGGATAAGGAGGCAAAATCCACACCAATCAGACGCATGGCCATGGGTAATTTTTCGTCGTACGGCAGGTTGAATATCAAATCGTTAAAAGCTTTGGGTTGTGACACGCTGACTGAAAGCCACGCGTTTTTGCTCATTTCTTCTTCCAGTTGACCGGCTGACCAACCGGCATAGCCTAATGCAATGAGTATTTTGTCCGGACCAGCAGATTGTGCGGTGGATTCAAGAATGTCTTTCGATGTGGTGAGTGCAACTGACTCATTAATCTGCATGGTGGAGTTGTATTCTATGCTGGGCGAGTGCAATACAAAGCCTCGCTCCGTTTGCACTGGACCACCAAAAAACACCGGAATATCTGAGATGGTGGGGTACTCGCAAGGAATGTCAATTTGATTAAATAGGTGGTCGAGCGTGATTTGCATGGGGCGATTCAATACTACGCCCATGGCACCGTCTTCGTTATGTGTGCAAATGAAGGTGACGGTTTTGGAAAAGAAAGGGTCTTGCATGGCTGGCATCGCAATCAGAAACTGCCCTGTAAGATTCATGTTTTCCAATGGCTTCATTGTATCACACTATCCCTGTCAAAATAGTCATTTATTCAACCCAATCAACGTGTTATTGCTTAGGTTGTGTGCTGGATGGATCTTCTAGATAGCCTGTAATTTCTAGTCCAAACCCCATCATGCTTGGCATTTTACGTGGCGTGGCCATCAGTTTCATTCTACGTACGCCTAAATCCAGCAAAATCTGTGAGCCTATGCCATAGGTACGTAGCTCTTGGTTGTAACGGATTTTCTGGTCAGCATGCTGAATGCGTTCAATCAGCTGCTGACCGCTTTCATCGTGATGAATGAGTACCATGACGCCGCATTTAGCCAGCGCAATGGTTTGCATAGCATTGAGAATATTCCAACTGTGCGAATGGTTGCTGCTATCGAATAAATCAATCAGAGAGAGCGGCTCATGCACGCGCACCAGCACTTCATCTGCGCTGGCTGGATCACCCTTTACCAGAGTTAAATGCGTCTCTTTGGCAATCTTGTCGCGGTAAGCAATCAATTTCATCGCGCCATAAGGGGTTTGCACCATGCGCTCGGCAGCACGCTCAATCAGTTTTTCATTTTCGGCACGATAGTGAATCAAGTCAGCAATGGTGCCAATTTTAATCTGATGTTGTTTAGCCACCGTCACTAAATCTGGCAAACGGGCCATTTCGCCATCGTCCTTGAGAATCTCGCAAATGACACTGGCAGGCTCACATCCAGCCAACATAGCTAAGTCACATCCTGCTTCGGTATGACCGGCACGCACCAGTACACCACCGTTCATGGCGGCTAATGGAAAAATATGGCCAGGGCTGACTACACTTTTTGCATTGGCGTGTTTGGCTACCGCCGCTTGGATAGTGGTTGCACGATCGGCTGCAGAAATACCGGTCGTCACGCCTTCCGCGGCTTCAATCGAGACCGTAAAGTTAGTACCCAGTTTTGCATCGTTCTTTTGCACCATGGGCGGCAGATTGAGTTGCTGACATCTGGCTTCGGACAAGGTTAAACAAATTAAACCGCGGCCATGTTTGGCCATAAAGTTAATGTGCTCGGCAGTGACAAATTCAGCGGCAATCACAAAGTCGCCTTCGTTTTCGCGGTTCTCGTCATCCACAAGGATAACCATTTTGCCTTGCTTGATGTCTGCAATGATGTCTTGAATAGGGCTGATGTCGCGCTGTGGCATTACGTATTCTCTGCTGATTGGGTAGACCATTCCGCCATACGCTCTACATAGCGGGCAATTTGGTCGATTTCTAAATTGACGGGGTCGCCAATGGTTAAGTATTGCAAGGTGGTGTGTTCAACCGTATGGGGGATCAGGTTAACACTAAATGTGTCTTGCTCAATCGTATTCACTGTTAGGCTTACACCATTGATACAAATAGAGCCTTTTTGTGCAATATATTTTGAGATGGCATGTGGTGCCTGAACTGCTAGCAACCAGCAATCACCTATGGCTTCAAAGCGTTTCACTTGGCCAATCCCATCTACATGGCCACTGACCAGATGTCCGCCCAGTCGATCCGATAGGCGAAGTGCTTTTTCTAAGTTGACGGATTGCGGCTGCGACAGACCTACTGTAACCGTGAGTGTGGCCTTTGAAACATGTGCAAAAAAATAAGGGGCTTGAATGTCAGTGGCCGTTAAACATACGCCGTTGACTGCAATACTGTCGCCAATGGCAACATCTTCTAAGCCTAATTGATTGGCATCAATCTTGAGTTTTACGTCATCCCCGGTTGGGGTGGCTTGCTCAATTTGACCGATGCTTTGAATGATTCCTGTAAACATGTGTGAATTTTAACAGTTGCGCGTGCGATTAAGTAGGCCTCTGTGTAAAAACAATCGCGATCATCTCACTCCTCTGGTTGGTACAAACTTTGCATTTAAACAAACATGAAGTGGTAATAAGTGGAAATGGATATGAACGTGATCGTACCAATTGCAAAAAAAATTCAGGCGATGTTATCGCATGAAAACACACAACTACATGAAACAATATTGCATCAGTTTCAAGGATTGTCTGCTTCTGAACGCATCAAGCTAGCACTGCAAGTGCTGACCGAGCTCAGCACTAATGGAAAAATTTCGGCCGAGACTTTCTTAAAATGCCTGCTTAAATTAGATGAAGGGATGCAAGATAGCTTAGAGCAATTAACGGCTAAGCGATTGAAAGTAAAGCTATATAATCGTGATGTGGGGTTGGCGATTGATGCTGTAGTCTACCCTTATTACCGCCGTTTATTTTTAGAGTATTCTCGGGTCATCAGCTTAAGTCAGTCTACGCGTTTATCTTTATTAGAGCAGGCTGCCATTAAAGCTTTACTCTACTGCCGTACTTACAACGCCGGATTTAGCATGATGATGTGGCGTTATTTTGATGATCAACCGCCACCTGCTGACGCTTGGATGGCCATCCACGATTTATTCAAATATGCCGAGAATTCGTCAATATTGTATGAACGCGTGATGTTATACCCTGATGTTAAAAAGCCGGTAGACATGGCCGTGTTGATGGTGAATGGGTTAATGCTGAGTACTTTACAAAAGGAAAATTATAATGCTGTGGAGATACATATCGTCTCTAGGCTACTGAACGATTGGGTGCGTCAGGTGATGTTTGAAAAAGCCTATGCGCCAGAAAAGTATCAGTATTTTGTCAATTTGAATCACGATAAAGGCGCGGAACGTATTCGCGCGTTTGACCGTACCGCCGATTATCGCTATTGGCGAACGGAAGCGGTGGTCACCAAGATTGCCGATCACTTGGCAGCGATTGGCGCGAATGCGGTTGGGCAGGACAGTGATATTCGCGGTTATGCGTCGATGCGGACGATGACCAAGCTGTTTAAAAAGCTAAGCCAGGATTGGTCCGTGCATGACTATAAGCGTCAACGCAGAGCTGTTGCGCGCGAGAAAACTAACAGCCGCTTACTGGTGACCAGCGGTTTGGAACAGATTTGTAAACAGCTCAGCAAATTTCAGCTGCAAGATACGGTGCAAGATAAACAGCCGATTTTTGATATTAAAGCCACCACCCTAGATCAAATGCAACTGACACAAACCAAACACTTGCTGATGGGTTTGGATGAATGGGTGTTGATGGATGTGAGTGATACTGGGTTTGGTGTAGATTTAGGTAGAGAGCCCAGCCCGTGGGTAGAGGCAGGCAAACTGGTTGGGTTTGCGCATCCACAACAAAAAGCATGTTATGTGGTGGCTGAAATTAAGCATATCAAACGGCAGAAAAATGGTGCCTATCGTGCTGGCTTACAAATCATTAGTCTGCATTCCTTATCTATGCAATTGATTAAGCTGGATCACACGCAAGTGGAGCTATCCAAAGGGTTTTATTTAGAGCACGATGAATCTGATATTGAGATTAACCGTGTGGCCTGTGTGTGGGTACCGCCGCATCATACGCAACCTAAATCATCCGTCATTATTCCCATCAATGAATACCAGCGTCATCGTCAATTTAAAATTGATATCAATGGCGAGGAAAAGACTTTAGTTCTAGGTGTTGCCATCGAAATGCAAACAGAATGGGTGCGTGCCTCGGTGGCGGCTATTCATTAATTAGCACGTTAGCATGGGTGGAAATTGGCAGCACAAAGCTGTTAAGATGCTACCCATGTTAAATTTCAAACAGTCATTGCCATTTGAGTTGTTGGTTGGTCTGCGCTATACCCGCGCAAAACGTAAAAACCATTTTATTTCTTTTATTTCATTTACCAGCATGATAGGCATTGCCCTAGGCGTGTGGGCATTGATTGTGGTGCTGTCGGTGATGAATGGATTTCAGGATGAGCTCAGAAATCGCATTCTGGGCGTTGCCTCGCATATCGAAATCACCGGCTTCAATAATCGCTTGTCTGATTGGCAAACTGTTGCCAAGGAAGTCACGCCAGCCACACCACATGGTGAGTCCCGCGTATTGGCCGCCGCGCCCTACGTAATGGCGCAAGGCATGCTCAGTTACGGGCAAGCGGTGCAGGGCAGTATTGTCAGGGGGATATTGCCAGCGGAAGAGGCGCAAGTCTCTTCATTGTCCACGCACATGAAATCGGGCCAACTGACGGACTTAAAAGCAGGTGAATTTAATATCGTACTTGGGTCAGATCTTGCCATGTTGTTAGGTGTGAGTGTAGGCGAGAAAGTCGTATTGCTGGCTCCGCAAGGCCAGTTTACGCCAACTGGGGTGGTGCCGCGTATTAAACAATTTAAGGTGGTGGGCATCTTTCAAATTGGCATGTATGAATATGATGCCGGCTTGGCACTGATACACATGGCGGATGCCGCAAAACTGTACCGTATGGATGACCAAGTATCAGGCGTACGTTTAAAGCTGAATGATTTATTTGATGCAACCGCGGAAACCGCGCGCCTCAATACGCAACTCAAAGGCGCGTATTACATTACCGATTGGACGCAGCAGCACGCCAATTTCTTTAAAGCGATTCAATTAGAAAAACGGGTGATGTTTATCATTTTGGCGCTGATTGTCGCCGTAGCTGCGTTCAATATTGTCTCTACCTTGGTGATGGCTGTGACAGACAAGCGCGCCGACATTGCGATTATGCGTACCTTTGGCGCCAGCCCTGCCTCTATTATGAAAATATTCATGATTCAAGGCGCGCTGATTGGCATGATTGGTACCGTGGCAGGGGCTTTCTTTGGTGTATTGACCGCGCTGAATATTGACACCATTGTGCCTTTCATCGAACGTACTTTTAAAGTGCAGTTTTTGGCAAAAGATGTCTATTACATCAGCGACTTACCTTCAAAACTATTGTGGACAGATGTCTGGACAATTTTGATTTTATCTTTTGTATTAAGTTTGTTTGCAACGCTGTACCCCAGCTATAAAGCATCCAGAATCAACCCAGCTGAGGCCTTGCGTTATGAGTAATACTAGTCCGCAAAATATTATTCAATGTGAAGCGCTGACCAAAACCTATACAGGGCTCGATGTGGCAGTACTCAATGGTATTGATTTGCAAGTAACGGCTGGTGAACAGATTGCAATCGTCGGTGCTTCCGGTTCTGGTAAAAGTACGCTGTTACACTTATTGGGTGGTTTGGATCAGCCTACTACGGGCAATATCAAACTGATGGGTCAAGCGCTTTCTAGCTTAAATGAAACACAAAAAGGTGTATTGCGTAATCAATCGCTAGGCTTTGTCTATCAGTTCCATCATCT
The DNA here is from genome assembly GCA_000525025.1 of Methylophilaceae bacterium 11. Lineage (GTDB taxonomy): Bacteria > Pseudomonadota > Gammaproteobacteria > Burkholderiales > Methylophilaceae > Methylophilus. Next base: position 735,991 of record JCKJ01000001.1, read on the forward strand.
TTTACCCGAGTTTACTGCGCTGGAAAACGTCGCATTACCACTCCTTATTCGACGAGAGTCACGCACACAAGCGATGGCACAAGCGGCCGAAATGCTGACCAGCGTAGGCTTGCAACATCGCTTGGAGCACATGCCGGGTGAGCTTTCAGGCGGCGAGCGCCAGCGCGCAGCACTGGCACGTGCATTGGTCAGTAAGCCACAGTGTATTTTGGCCGATGAGCCAACAGGCAATCTGGATCGTGTGACCGCGCATCAAGTATTTGATTTGCTGCTGGAGATTAATCGGGCGCAGAACACAAGCTTGATTGTGGTGACACATGACTTACAATTGGCTGCCAAACTACACCGACAATACCAATTGGTCGATGGCAAGTTACAGGATTTAAACGCTTAGACTATGGTGGTGATTGTGCTGGGTGTCGTATTGGGCGCTTGGGCATTACAACAGCAGGCCAGTTTGCCCCACGCGTTGCCACTTACCTTGGCTTGGTGTGTGTTGTTGGCACTCAATGTTGGGGCTCGCTGGTATCTGCGTCGTCATGGGTTATGGATATCCAAGTATCCACGACTAATCACGGCAAGCAAACGCGGATACTGGTTTGTCATTGCAGTGCTATTTGGCTTTACTTGGGCTAGCGTACTGGCTACTTATCGACTCGCTGATGCGTTGCCCAGTGCTTGGGAGCAGAAAAATATCACGCTGATTGGCGTAGTAGCCTCGCTCCCCGAGTATACGGAACATGGCCAGCGTTTTGTATTTGATGTAGAGCAGGTGTTGACGCCGCAAGCCCAAGTCCCTAAGCACATTTCATTAAGTATTTATCCACCTTATCCTTCACGTACAGCCACTACCAAATCAGTAGAGTCTACTCCACAAGCAAGCGTTGGTGCGCGTTGGCAATGGACAGTGCGACTCAAGCGCCCGCATGGCGTCATCAATCCGCACGGGTTTGATTTTGAAGCATGGGCGCTATCCGAGCGTATCCGTGCCACGGGTGCGGTGCGGCTCAAAAGCGATATGCGCAAACTTAGCACTAGGGTAAATCACCCCCGTTATTGGGTGGATTATGCGCGTGCAAAGGTAGCCTCACGCATTACGGATGTGTTGGCAGACAAACCCTATGCTGGTGTCATACGCGCATTGGTGATTGGCGATGACAGTCAAATCTCACGTGCCGACTGGGATGTGTATATGCGTACCGGTACCAATCATTTGATGAGTATTTCTGGGCTGCATATCACCATGCTGTCTGGACTGATATTTGCGCTGACCTATTGGCTATGGCGTCGATATACGCGTTTGCTACTGCGGTTGCCAGCCCGCAAAGCTGCTGCTGTGGCGGGGATGATAGCGGCACTGCTATACGCAGCACTCGCAGGTTTTTCGATTCCAACCCAGCGCACACTTTACATGTTGATGACGGTGACTGTGATGCTGTGGTTAGATCGACCGATTAACATGCCAAAAATGCTGGCAATTGCGTTGCTGGTAGTGGTTGTAATGGATCCTTGGGCCGTCAATGCCGCGGGGTTCTGGCTATCATTTGGTGCCGTGGCGGTTATTGCTTATGCCATGGGTGGCAGAATCGGGCGCCCACATTGGTTGATTGAAGCGGTGAAAGTGCAGTGGGTTGTCACCCTTGGTTTATTGCCATTATTGGTGGCGATGTTTGGGCAGTTCTCGCTCATTTCGCCGATTGCCAATGCATTTGCGATTCCCGTGATTAGTTTTCTTGTGGTGCCCGCAGCTATCTTGGGTAGCTTGCTGCCGATAGATTTAAGTTTGCAATTATCGCACGCAATATTAAGTGTGACGATGGCAGGACTCAACTGGTTATCTGCCATGCCATTGGCGACTTGGCAGCAGGCGGCACCAAGCATATGGACATTGTTGCTGGCAATGTTTGGCGTGATATGGTGGCTGCTCCCGCGTGGTGTACCCATGCGCTGGTTAGGCACAGTTTGTATGCTTCCCTTATTTTCTCCGCATGCCAATGGGTTACATGCAGGTGATTTGCGTGTCACCGTGCTCGATGTTGGGCAAGGGCTGAGTGTGTTTGTGCAAACTGCGCAGCACACCATGTTGTACGACGCAGGCACACGTTACGATGCACAATCTGACGCGGGAATGCGCATTGTTATTCCATTCTTACGCGCAGAAGGGGTGGGTAAGTTGTCGGGGGTAGCGTTATCCCATGATGATTTGGATCACTCTGGGGGCATTGCCTCTGTAGTAGGTCAAGTGCCTACCGCTTGGCTACTGAGTTCTTTATCGCCGCAAGCAAGCTTGCTGCAACAGCCACCGTTTGATACTTGGCCCCAGCAGAAAAAAATCACATGTCATGCGGGCCAGCATTGGCAATGGGATCAGGTACGGTTTGAAGTCTTGTACCCCACTATTGAACAACTACAAAACATCACCCATAAAGATAACGATAAAAGTTGTGTGATTAAAATTACCAGCCGATATGGTGCGGTATTATTGACGGGCGATATTGAACGTGGCGCAGAGTCTGCACTCATAGAAAGTGCAGCAGAACGATTAAATAGTGATGTATTGATTGTGCCGCATCATGGGAGTAAAACATCTTCCACGCCAGCGTTTATTGAAGCCGTTGGCGCGCAGCATGTGGTGATGACCAATGGTTACTTGAATCGGTTTGGGCACCCTAAACCAGTGATTGAGCAACGCTATTTAAATCATGATGCACACATCTATCGATCCGACCATGATGGCGCGGTACAGTTTGCTTTTCAAGCCAATCAGCCCATGACGGTGACACCATGGCGCAAAGTGTTTCCGCGCTATTGGCACGATCGCTATCCGTAATGCGTAGGAAATGCTGACTTAAACTTGCTGAAAGCAACACTTAACGCTAAAGTAGCGTTAGTTTTTATATGAAGGAGTTTTTACTGTGTGGGAAATTATTGTTGCTGCCGGATGGCCAATTTGGCCGCTTATTATCGCTTCAGTCATAGCACTTGCCATTATTGGTGAGCGTGCCTGGGCACTGCGTAGCGAGGTGGTTGCGCCCAGTAATTTGTTGCCAGAGGTGCAAAAATGGTTGGGCCAAGGCGGGGTGACTAGAGAAACCTTAGCCAAATTAGAAGCCCATTCTTTATTGGGTGAGGTGTTTGCCAGTGCTTTGGCTAGTGCAAAAAGCTCACGCGAGATTACTAAAGAGGCGATTGAAGAAACCGGCCGTGCTGTGGCGCATAAGTTAGAGCGTTATTTAGGTACATTAGGCACTATTGCCACGGTAGCCCCGTTGCTAGGTCTATTGGGTACTGTGATCGGTATGGTGGAATTGTTCGGCTCTTTTACTAACAGTGGTCACGATGTGGCGCAGTTTGCACGCGGGATTTCCGTAGCGCTGTATAACACGGCTGCCGGGATTGTAGTGGCTGTGCCAGCCATGATTGCTTACCGCTATTATCGCGGTAAAGTAGACGGCTTGCTGGTGGATATGGAGCAACAGGCGATTAAGCTAGTGGAAATCATCCACGGTGATCGAAAATAAATGTACCTGTTGTGTTCTAACGTTGTTACTTTCGCTAGCCGTACCTAATTGTACTGTCTGCGCTCAAGTGCCTAGTTAACACACAACATCCTGCATTTATTCAATATATAAAGTATTAAGAGGAAAATCATGAATTTTCAACGAGGTAAACGCCACGAAGATTTAGAAATGAATCTGGTGCCACTCATTGATGTGTTGCTGGTGATTATTATTTTCTTGGTAGTGAGTGCAACATTCTCGCGCACCAGTGAGCTGCAAATCAATTTACCAACAGCAGAAGCCAACGCACCGCAAGAAAAACCATTGACGATTACAGTGGAAGTAGATGCCAGCGGACACTATGTGGTGAACGGCGCCGCTGTAAATGGCGAGAGCGTAGAAGTCATTTCTAGTGCGCTGGTTAAAGCAGTGGGCGATGGTAAAGAGCCCACCATTATTATTAATGCGGATGCAAAAGCAACGCACCAATCTGTGATTAATGTCATGGAAGCGTCACGTTTGGCTAACTTCACCCATATCACATTTGCAACACAGGTGAACTCTGGCTCTTAACCTTCCATCTTGTATGGATCGCTTCATTGCGATTGAATTGAAGTATCCCTAATCACCATGTCGCGTCAGAAACGTAAACAAGATTCAATTATTCCAGTCGCAAATGCAAAGCTCTTGTATTTGCGACTGTTTCGTTATGCTTGGCAGTATAAAGTCTATTTTTTAATCACAGTGGTGACTACCGTGATTCTCTCCGGTAGCAATACCGCATTTCTTGCACTGATTAAAAAAGTCACGGATGAAGGCTTTGTAAAGCAGTCGACCGAGCAAGTATGGATGTTGCCTCTCATGTTGTTTGTCCTGATGACTGTCAGAGCCTTGTCGGGTTTTGCATCTGTCTACAGTTTAAAAGTAGTTGCGCGCAATGTAGTCGCGCAGCTTAGAGTACAAGCCTTTGAAAAGCTGATGCAATTGCCCGTTAACTTCTTTGATGCGAGTTCAACTGGACTATTGGTTTCAAAACTGACCTATGATGTGGAGCGCCTATCCAGTGTGACCACACGTTCTGCTCTGAATGTAGTGCGTGATGTGTTGACCGTCATTGGTTTGGTCGGCTATATGCTCTACTTAGATTGGCGCTTAACCTTAGTCTTTGCCACCGTTACCCCGTTGATGGCGCTCTATTTACGCAAAATGACGCCTAAACTGCGTTCCAACGCTAAGAGAGTGCAGCAAGGCGTGGGCGAGATTACCAAAAGTGCAGAAGAGGCGATTGCAGGGCAGCGCATTGTCAAAATATTTGGTGCGGAGCCTTATGAAATCGAGCGGTTCAGCACAGTGGTCAATAAAAATGCACATTTTGAATTACGCTCCACGCGTATTGCCGGCCTCAGTAGCTTTGTCATTGAAATATTATCGGCATTGGCGCTCACCTTGGTGGTGTATTACGCTATGGGACAATTTACGGTAGGGGAGTTTGCCGCATTTGTGGGTGCATTATTGATGATGATTGCGCCGATTAAGCACATTGCAGCGGCCAATGAAGACCTGCAAATTGGCTTGGCTGCAGCGCAAAGTGTATTCGATTTGATTGATAGCCCGCATGAAATCAATGAAGGTGATAAGCAGATTGCGCGTGCACGTGGCGAAATTGAATTTAAACATGTATCGATTCGCTATGAAAACGCAAAACGGCTGGCCATTGACAATTTGAGTTTTAACATTCAACCGGGCGAGAAAGTCGCGCTGGTGGGGCGCTCTGGCAGTGGCAAAACCACGCTAGTGAATTTATTGCCGCGCTTTTACGAGCTTCAGCAGGGCATGATATTGCTGGATGGTGTAGATATTCGTGCACTGGAGCTGAAAAACTTACGCACGCAATATTCATTGGTGAGCCAAGATATCGTCTTGTTTAATGACACCATATTTAACAATATTGCTTATGGCGTATTACGTAACGCCACGGAGGCTGATGTGATTGCTGCAGCCAAAGCTGCGCATGCATGGGATTTTATTCAGCAGTTGCCAGATGGCTTGCAAAATGAAGTGGGGGATCGCGGTGTACGTTTGTCTGGTGGTCAAAAACAGCGGATTGCCATTGCACGCGCTATTCTTAAAAACGCACCTATCTTATTGTTAGACGAAGCTACTTCCGCACTTGATGGAGAATCTGAGCAGCACGTACAAGCCGCTTTGGATACCTTGATGCAAGGCCGCACGACGCTGGTGATTGCACACCGTTTAAGTACCATTGAGAACGCAGACAGGATTTTGGTGATGGACCATGGGCGTATCGTAGAGTCTGGCTCGCATCAATCGCTGCTGGCACAGAATGGCTACTATAGTAAGCTCTATCACAAAGAGTTCGATACTTAACGATATGGCTATGCAAGCGTGGTTTCAACAGCAATGGCAAACCAATAGTCTGGCGCATCTGTTGTTAGTGCCAATGTCTTGGCTGTTTCTAGCCATCACGACGGTTAGACGTTTTTTATACCGTGTACGTATACTTTCTTCTTATCGCTTAGCGGTGCCAGTCATTGTGGTGGGCAATATCACGGTCGGTGGTACTGGTAAAACGCCGTTTGTTATCTATCTGGCAGAACAGTTGAAACTGGCTGGCTATACGCCGGGGATTATTAGTCGCGGTTATGGTGGCAGTCAAACCGGACAGGTATTTGCAGATAGCGCCCCACACATGACAGGCGATGAGCCGGTATTGATGGCGAAGCGTACTGCTTGTCCAGTCTGGGTAAATCCAGATCGTGTGGCGGCGGGACAGGCCTTGCTACAAGCCTATCCGCAGTGTGATGTCATTATCAGCGATGACGGCTTGCAGCATTTACGCTTGCAGCGAGATATCGAGATTGTGCTGGTAAATGCGCAGGCATTAGGTAATCAATACTTATTGCCGGCCGGCCCATTGCGTGAATGTGTCTCGCGATTAAGCTCAGTGAGCTATATTGTGAATAGTGGTGAGCAGGCGCTGCCAATTGCTGTGATGGACTTGCCTCCGCAATATCATATGCAGGTGTGTGGTGATGTGTTTCAGTCGCTCACTGGTGGGCAAACACAACACGCTACATTGTTTAAAGATAAGTCTATATCTGCGATTGCTGCCATTGGTCACCCTGAACGTTTTTTTAGCGCATTGACCGCGTTGGGACTTAAATTTGAGCGTAAAGTGTTTCCGGATCATCATCCATTTAAACTACAAGACTTTGTGGATGTCTTAACCCATACCATCATCATGACAGAGAAAGACGCGGTAAAATGCCAGTCATTGTCACTGACGGATGCTTGGTATCTGCCGGTGACAGCAGAGGTGACTGCTACACATGCACAGTCATTGCCATCCGCAGTCATTGCAACATTAACGCATATGCAACAAAGGAAATCATAATGGACTCTAAACTACTTCAGATTTTGGTATGTCCAGTGACCAAAGGGCCACTGGTGTACGATAAGGCGAAAGGCGAACTGATCTCAAAAGCAGCACGCTTGGCGTATCCGGTGCGCGATGGTATTCCAGTGATGCTGGAAGATGAAGCCCGTAAGCTGGAAGAAAAAGAATATTTAGAAGATTGATGGATCGCAATGTTTAAAGTAGTCATTCCTGCACGTTATGCCAGCACCCGCTTACCGGGTAAACCATTGTTGGATATTGCCGGTAAGCCCATGGTGATTCGCGTGGCCGACCAGGCGAGTAAAAGTCAGGCCGACGAAGTCGTGATTGCCACAGATTTTGAGAAGATCCTTGCTGTAGCCGAGCAATATACTTATGCGGCAGTGATGACGCGTATTGACCATGCTTCTGGCACGGACCGCATTGCAGAGGTAGTCGAGAAAATGGGGTGGCATGACGATGCGATTGTGGTGAACGTGCAGGGTGATGAGCCGCTGATTGATCCTAAGCTCATCAATGAGGTAGCGCTCACCTTAGCGCATAATCATGAAGCTGTGATGGCAACTGCCTGTCACCCGATTCACGATGAAGCTACTTTTCTAAATCCTAATGTCGTCAAAGTAGTGATGGATGCCAACGGCAATGCGCTCTATTTTAGTCGTGCGCCCATTCCTTACCCACGTGATGATGTGTATAAACAGGCGATTCAAGCGTACCGCCATATTGGTATTTACGCGTATCGCGTAGGGTTTTTAAAGCAATATGCCGAACTCACTGTGACGGCGCTTGAAAAGATTGAAAGCCTAGAACAGCTACGCGTGTTATACCATGGCTATAAAATTGCAGTCAGCGTGACCGATCATGCGCCAGCCAGTGGGGTAGATACGGAGCAAGATTTAGCAATGGTGCGTGACTTGGTTCAGAGCAGCACGGGTTAGCATTAGCTTCTAAAGATAAAGTACACCGCGCCCATCAGGCAGAGTGCGGCCCACAAAAAATCCAGCTTGATCGGTTGCTGCATGTAATAAATGGCAAACGGGACAAACACTGCCAGCGTGATGACTTCCTGCAGAATCTTTAATTGCGCAAGGTTAAACTGCGTGAAGCCAATACGATTGGCGGGCACTTGAAACAGATACTCAATTAAGGCGATACCCCAACTGATGAGCGCGGCAATAATCCAAGGTTTGCTACTGAGGTTTTTGAGGTGACCGTACCATGCAAATAGCATGAACAGGTTAGAAATGCTAAGCAGTACGATCGTTTTAAGTAGGGTAGCGCTCATGAGTAATGCTTAAGTTTTTTCACACGTAATCTTTCTCAAAAGTGACGTGGTCAAGGTGTCTGAGTGAAGGTAGTACACATGGGTACGACGAGCGAAAGACAACGCAGACCACAGCAACTTTTCAGAAAGTATTTAAACGGCAGCTTCGCCAGTCTCACCAGTCCTAATACGAATCACTTGCTCTACGTTAGTGACAAAAATCTTGCCGTCACCAATTTTACCTGTATGGGCAGATTTAATGATGGACTCTACCGCTGCATCCACCATATTGTCGGCTACCACTAGCTCAATTTTAATCTTAGGTAAAAAATCTACGACATATTCTGCGCCGCGGTATAGCTCAGTATGGCCTTTTTGACGACCGAAGCCTTTGACTTCTGTGACGGTTAAACCATTGGCGCCAATTGCAGACAGTGATTCGCGCACTTCATCGAGTTTAAATGGCTTAATAATGGCTTCAATTTTTTTCATGCGGACTCCCTCGGTATTCGTTATTTTGCTTCTAGCAATGATTAATTATTCTACGCATTAACCTTTGACTATTCAAACGTTAACTTGCATGTAATCGGGTAGCGTCTATCTTTGCCAAAGCCTTTTTGTGTAATTCTGACACCTACTGGCGCTTGTCGGCGCTTGTATTCGTTTCTATCAATCAGTTGCGTCACACGCAGCACGTCTTTGGTTTGATAGCCCAATTGCATAATCGCGTGGCGGCTCATGTCTTCTTCAACATAAGCCTGCATAATCGCATCTAGTATTTCGTAAGGCGGTAGGCTATCTTGGTCAGTTTGATTGGCACGGAGCTCAGCACTTGGCGCGCGCGTGATAATACGTTCCGGGATAATTTTGCTACGCGTATTGCGATATTCAGCCAGTCGGTACACCAGCGTTTTGGGCACATCCTTAAGCAAGGAAAATCCACCTGCCATATCGCCATATAGCGTGCTATAACCCACGGCCATTTCAGACTTGTTGCCGGTAGTCAGCACAATGCTGCCAAACTTGTTAGAAAGCGCCATCAGCAACATGCCGCGAATGCGTGCCTGCAGATTTTCTTCAGTGGTATTAAACGGACGGTTGCCAAATTCTGGCGCCAAAGCGGTACGGAAGGTATCGAACAGTGTTTTAATGGGGATGAGGCTATGGTGCACGCCCACGCGATTGGCCATCTCAATTGCATCGTCCACGCTAATGTTCGATGTGAACTCTGATGACATTAGGACCACTTTCACGCGTTCGGCACCTAGCGCATCCACCGCGATCGCCAATGTCAATGCAGAATCAATGCCGCCAGATAACCCCAGTACCACACTAGGAAAACCATTTTTATTGACATAGTCTGCAAGGCCTAAGGTTAGCGCGTGATATACCGTGGCCTCCATGCTTAATAGTGGCACTAGTTCCACAGGTTGCGGTTGACCATTAAGCACCTCTACGTAGCTTAATGTTTCCACAAAAGCTGGCAGTTGCTGAGAGACTTTCCCTTGTTGATTGAGCACAAATGATGCGCCATCAAACACTAACTCATCTTGCCCGCCCACCATATTGGTATAAATGACAGCCAAGCTAGTTTCTTGCACCCGCTCCGCTAAAATCTCATAGCGCGTATTGAGCTTATCCATATGATAAGGAGAGGCATTGAGTGAGATCAGCAATTCTGCGCCCGCATGCTTGGCACGCATAGCCGGCGCTTTCTCCCAGCCGTCTGCGCAAATGAGCACGCCAATTTGCAGACCATCCAGCGCAAACACAAAAGGGGTGTCTCCGCGCTCAAAATAGCGCTCTTCATCAAACACGCTATAGTTGGGCAATACTTGCTTATGGTAAGTGTTTTGTATTTTACCTTGCTGAATGAGCGACGCTGCGTTGAATAGCTCGCCATTCACTTGATGAGGATGGCCAATAAGCACACTTAACTCAGGTGGAATCGCATCACATAGGTAGGCCAGCGCACGCTGGTTTGCTTCTAAAAAATCATTGCGGTAGAGCAAGTCTTCCGGAGGATATCCGCACAATACCAGCTCTGGGGTGACCATGAGTGTTGCACCTGCCGCATAGGCCTGCTGGGCGTAGGCAATGATTTTTTTGGCATTGCCATGCATGTCACCCACCATGGCATTGATTTGAGCAATCGCAATTTTCATGTGGTTTAGTTAGTAGCGACCGCCAGCATTTTTAATCAATTCAACAATGGTTGGATTTTTAAGTTTCAGCGCGTAGACATAGGCGGTTAGGCCATATTGGTCACGCGCCTTTACATCAGCTTTGTTGTCCAACAACAATTTCACCATCTCTTCAGCGTTGCTATCCACCGCCAATTGCAGTAAGGGCGTGCCTTCGGAATCGTGGTGATTCACATTAGCGCCTTTGGCAATTAGCGCCGTGGCCACTTCTACCTGTGATTTTTTGACGGCCCAAGTCAACGCCGTCCATTTGGAGTGGTCTTGCTCATCCACATCCGCACCTTTTTCTAATAGGTAGTTGACTGCTGGGGCATGGCCTTCACGTGCTGCGATCATCAATGCAGTGGTCCCCAGCTTATCTTGGGTATCTAATTTTGCACCGTTGTTGATCAAGCTGGTAATGGTAGGGATATCACCGCTTTTGGCGGCGTACATGAGTACGGGTTTCCCATCATCACTTTTAGTGTTGGCATCAATACCACTTTTAATAATTAAATCAACGGTTTGGCTGTATCCCGAGGTGGCAGCTAACCCTAGTGCGCTCCAGCCAGCGGGGTCGCGTACTTTGGCGTCAGCGCCTTTATCGAGCAGTACTTTGACTGTTTCGATATTGTTTTTCTTGGCGGCAAACATCAATGCCGTCCAGCCGCCTTTATCTTTGTCGTTCACATCCGCGCCTTTTGCAAGCAGCGCGCTAGCTACATCTGCGCGGTTTTTGCGTGCTGCGTACATCAGGGCGGTAATGCCTTCGTTATCCCGCGTGTTTGGATTTACGCCGCTACTCAGCATGGCATTGACGGTTGCAATATCACCCTTGGATGCAGCTGTGAACAAATAGGCAACGTCAGCGTTGGCAGCGTTCGCCGTCATATTGGCACTGAAGGTCAAATAGCCTACCAGTAAGCATTGCACCAGCACATAAAAACGCATAAATAATAGCCTTAAGAATGAAACACTTGTTTGAGTTGCATGGCTTTGACAACAGCTTCGCCCAATTGTGCCGGTGAGTTAGCCACAACACATCCTGCAGACTCTAGCGCTAGGATTTTATCTTCCGCGCGTCCGCTGCCGCCAGAGATAATCGCACCAGCATGTCCCATGCGCTTGCCTTTGGGGGCGGTTAAGCCTGCAATATAAGCAGCTACGGGCTTGGTCACGTGGTGTTTAATAAAGTCGGCTGTGGCCTCTTCATCGCTACCGCCAATTTCACCTACCATGATAATCGCCTCGGTTTCCGGGTCTGCCTCAAACATGGTCAAGCACTCAATAAAGTTGAGGCCTTTGATGGGGTCGCCACCAATGCCTACACATGTGGTTTGGCCTAAGCCTAGCGCAGTTGTTTGGTGTACTGCTTCGTAAGTGAGTGTGCCGGAGCGTGATACCACGCCGACTTTGCCGCGTAAGTGAATGCTACCCGGCATAATGCCAATCTTACATTCATCCGGCGTAATCACACCCGGGCAGTTAGGGCCAATCAGTTTGGTGCCATTGGCTTTGAGTGCCGCTTTCACATTGAGCATATCCAATACAGGGATGCCTTCTGTAATGCAAACCACCAACTCAATACCTGCATCAGATGCTTCTAAAATAGAGTCTGCGGCGTAAGGAGGCGGTACGTAAATCACGCTGGCATTGGCTTGTGTTTCACGCACAGCTTCACGCATGGTATTAAATACCGGTAGGTTCAGGTGCAGCTGTCCGCCTTTGCCTGGCGTCACGCCACCCACCATCTTGGTGCCATAGGCCAATGCTTGCTCAGAGTGAAATGTGCCTTGTTTACCGGTAAAGCCCTGGCATAGCACGCGTGTATTTTTATTGACTAAAATGGCCATTATTTCACCGCCAGACTGTTGACTGATTTCACGGCTTGCTGTGCGGCATCGGTTAAGTTTTCTGCAGAGATAATATTTAAACCACTTTCACGTAACATTTGTTTACCTAATTCAACGTTGGTGCCTTCCAAACGGACGACAACAGGGATGGTCATGCCGACTTCTTTGACAGCAGTGATAATGCCTGAGGCAATAATGTCGCAGCGCATAATGCCGCCAAAAATATTGACCAAAATGGCTTTGACTTGCTTGTCTGCCAAAATGATTTTAAATGCCTTGGCTACTGTTTCAGCGGTTGCGCCGCCACCTACATCCAAAAAGTTGGCTGGCATGCCACCGTGTAATTTAATTAAATCCATGGTGGCCATGGCTAGACCAGCGCCATTCACCATACAGCCGATATTGCCATTGAGCGCAATATAGTTCAGCCCGGCATGATGCGCTTCGGCTTCTTTTGCATCATCTTGCGACCAATCACGCATTTCCGCCAATGGTTTTTGGCGATACAGTGCATTGTCATCCACAGTCATTTTGCAATCTAAGGCCACCAGCTTGCCATCGGTGGTGACGATCAGCGGGTTAATCTCTAACAGCGCTAAGTCATTCTCTTTAAATAACTTGTATAGCCCTTTGGTCAGTTTGGTAAACGCGGTAATTTGGTCGCCGACTAAGTCCAACGCAAACGCCAAATTACGTGCCTGATAATCGACCAATCCATTCAGCGGATCACAGATTTCCTGTAGGATTTTTTCAGGCTGTGTAGTTGCGATTTCTTCAATGTCCATGCCGCCCGCACTTGAAGCAACGATCACGACACGCTCTAATGTTCTATCGACTAACATCGAAAGATAGAGTTCACGGGCGATAGGTAAGGTTTGCTCTACCAACACTTGATGTACTGGCTGGCCATCTGGTGCATTTTGATAGGTGACTAAATGTTTACCTAGTAGCGCATTGGCAACGGTTTGGGCTTCTTGCCCGGATTTCACCAGCTTAACGCCACCTGCTTTACCACGACCACCGGCATGCACTTGCGCTTTGACTACCCAAGCACTTCCAGCAATTTCTTTGGTGGCTGCTGCGGCTGCCTCCTCTGATTGCACGACTTGTCCGATGGGGGTAGTGAGACCATAACGTTGTAGTAGTTGCTTCGCTTGATATTCGTGTAAATTCATTTTAAAAGTGGATATTTGATTAATTTATTTTCAATCGCTATTTTCGCGCAAAAGCTGGATGGACGCTAGTAAAAAAGCCATTGCCGCTGCGTTGTTACGCATTGCTCACAGTCGTGGATGGTGAAGATGGTATGTGTATAAAAAAAGCCACGCAAACTGCATGGCTTTTTTGTGGGCAAACATTTAAAACATTCTATAAATCTTGTTCCCAAGCATTGCCGTACACTTTGCCATTGCGGGACAAAATATACATCTGATACATGCTGATAAACCACATATAGCTAGACGCCAAACTATAGCCGATACCACCAATAATGGTGAGCCAAGCAAAATTAGGTGAAAGCTTAGTGAGCCACCAAGACAAGATGTCGATAATTAAGAAGGCAAACGGGAACGCAATGGCCGTGACTTTGAGCGCTTTAGGCACATTCACTGCAAAGCTAAAAATAAAGCCAATAAAAAAGAAAATAAAGCTAATACCAAATAAATGAATATGTGAAACGCGCGTTAAGCTCTGAATGGTTGCGCCTTCGCTGGTGGCCGCTACTTTTTGTACTTCTTCAAAGTTTTTAAAGTTAGGAATGCCCGGCAACGCGCTGTGGCAGACCACACAGTTTTGTGCAAATACATCTTTGTAATGTGCATCCCAAGCTTCTTTAGGGGCACCTTTTCTCACCCATTGAATAATGTCTGCACGTACAGCATCCGGGGCATTGGCTTTCATGGAGCCGTTTAATTTACTCTCTAACTTGCTGTGGGTGCGGTCACCGTAGTAGCTATACACAATGTCATTTTTAGATAAGCCGACTTTGCCATCGGCCATACCATGGGTGAGCATGATTTGTAGCCCCGCCATACACAAGCCAACACCAATCACTAACAAATAACCGGTGAATAGCGCTTTTAAAGGCCATGGTAAATTGGGTAAGTTGAGCCATCCGAGATTGGCGGGGGGGGTTGTTTTCATTTTAATTCCCATAAAAGGTCAAACACAATAACGTATTTACAGCATAAACGTATTCACAGCATATCATTCAAGGCTTAAAAAATAAATTCGTAAACACCATTAAAAAGTAGGGTTAATTCTGTGCATTAAAACGAATCCCAATACGAACTGCTATAATTTTGTTTTTAAAATCATTCGAGTTGCTCATGCGTTTAGTTGTTCAAGGGCGTGCGATTTCCTTGTCGCACCTCACCCATATTCATCGCATCATCGGCGGTCATGCACAGTTTATTCAAGTGGGTGAGTTTGCCTATTACCTACCTATCCAGCAACAAGATACCGCTGAGGTAGCACGCTTTTGTGCAGAGCAATTGTTAGATTGCGCAGTGGTGCCAGACCAGCAGCGCTTAAATCAGTTTGGCTTATGTGTGATGGACATGGATTCCACGCTGATCAGCATTGAGTGTATTGATGAGATCGCTGACATGATGGGCATTAAGCCGCAGATTGCGGAGATTACTGAAGCCGCAATGCGCGGTGAACTAGATTTTGCGGCAAGTCTTAAAAAGCGTGTTGCATTGCTCAAAGGCTTACCAGAAAGCGCGCTGCATCGTGTGATTGAAGAACGATTGCAGCTGAATCCAGGTGCACAAGCGTGGATTACAGCTTGCAAAGCGCATCGCATCAGCACCATGGTGGTATCGGGTGGATTCACTTTTTTTGCTAACCACGTTAAACAGCTACTTGGCTTGGATTACGCTGTGTCGAATACATTGGAAATTGTAGACGGTAAGCTCACTGGCAATATTCTGGGCGATATTGTTGATGCACAACGTAAGGCGGATGAGCTGGTGAAGTTACGTGACCAGTTAGGCTTGAAACCCGAGCAAACCATTGCGATAGGTGATGGGGCGAACGACCTGAAAATGATGGCTGCGGCAGCCATTGGCATTGCTTATCACGCCAAACCGGTGGTACAGCAACAAGCGACATATGCCTTAAATCATACTGGGCTAGATGGCGCGATTAATTTATTGAGCGCTTAACCTCAAAGCAGCGCTAATTCATCTTCACTAAAACCAGCAAGGCGTCTGGCTTCTATATTGAAGGGTGGGCGTAATTTGGGGGCTTGGTATTGTTGGCATAGCCTCTCAAATGTTTCGATTGGTGCTAAGTCACGTTGCACACATAGCCAGTTGTACCAATGATTGCCAATGGCCACATGGCCAATCTCATCGCGTAGGATAATATCCAATATTTCTGCAGCCGCCATATCACCGGCCTGTGCCAATTTATTGCGTAATGCCGGGCTGGCATCTAAGCCGCGTGCTTCCATGGTTCTGGGCACGAGTGCCATGCGTGCCAGCACATCGTCTTGTGTGCGTTCTACCATCTCCCACAGGCTGTTATGGCCGAGAAAATCGCCATATTGATAGCCCATACTCTGCAAGTGCTGATTGAGCAGGCTAAAATGATAAGCCTCTTCTGCTGCGACCTTAAGCCAGTCCGTGTAGTATTGTTCTGGCATCTGTGCAAATCGCCAAATCGCATCCAGCGCAAGGTTAATGGCGTTGAACTCAATGTGGGCAAGTGCGTGAATCAATGCGGCACGGCCTTCTACTGTGCGCATGGAGCGCTTTTGTACCGATAGCGGTGATACCAGTTCCGGTTTGTCAGGACGACCTGGAATCGGCTCGCGATTGATGATCGATTGATCGATATCTAAGCTCAGCCCATCTGCAATAAACGTTTTTTGTAAAAGCAGTACGCCGTTTGCTTTGCGGGATGCATCGCGTGCAGTTAGCCAATTCAATGCAGTTTGGCGTAACTCGATTGGGTCTAATGTGCAATTATTCTTCATAGGCTAAAAAAGTGACGGTGACACAAGTGCCTGTTTGTGACGGCTGCGTGCGCGTGAGTCCGTCTTTAATTTCAATGGTGGCATGATGGGCTTGTACAATTTCATTAACGATGGCCAAGCCCAACCCGCAGCCTTGGCCCTGATTATCGTGCAAACGGTGAAATCGTTCAAATACCCGTTCACGCTCATGCTCCGGAATGCCAATGCCGTCATCCATTACGCTCAGTTGTATCGAATGTGCATCCCCCTGAATCACTACGGTAATCACGCCCGGGGCAGGGGTATAGCATATTGCGTTATCAATCAGGTTTGACAGCATCTCCCGTAGCATCAAATCATCGCCCCATAGTGTGGTATGTGCTAGCTGGATATCCAGCCCCAAATCTAAACCTTGATGTCGTGCCGTATTCACAAACTGGCTGGTGACTTCGGTCGCGAGTGTAGCCAAGTGCACAACACGCATTTTGGGCTCGCGTCCAGAAGCAGAATCGACCGAGGCCATGGATAGCATGCGGTGGAGCAGGTGGGATAAACGTGCTGAGCTACTCAGAATCATCGTTAGCGTTTCATGCACCTTGCCAGAGGTTTTTTCGCGCAATGCCAGTTCAGCCTGTGTTTGCAGGCCCGCAATAGGGGTGCGTAGCTGATGTGAGGCATCGGCAATAAATTGCTGCTGCAATTCCACCACGGCACGTACGCGCAGAATCAAATTATTCATGGCTTGTAGCAAGGGCTGAATCTCGGTAGGGGCATCTGCGGTATTGAGCTCACTGAGATCGGTATGCGAGCGCTGGTTGATGGCCGCCTGAATGCGCTGCAATGGCAATAACCCGCGTTTGATACCAATAAAGATCAACCCTGCGGCCAGCAGCAGAATCAGGAGCTGTGGAATAATCATTTCTTCCACAATTTCTGTCACCATGATTTCTCTTTTGGTACGCGTTTCCGCCACTTGTACCATGATATTGCCTTGAATCTGCGCATCCACAATGGGTAGCGCAAAGGCAACGACGCGTACCGATTGGCCGTTAAATTGGTCATCGTAATACGCATGTGCGGAGGCCGGTGGTAGTATTTTTGGTAAGGGCAGTGCGTCCTCGCCCAGTACTAAGGTGCCATTGGGGGCAGAAACACGATAATAAATCACATCATCTTTATCGTAATTCAATAAATCCTTTGCCACTTGCGGCAAGTTAATCAATATCTGTGACTCATGCACCTCAACCTGATCGGCCAGTGCCAATGCGGCACGGAACAACGAGCGGTCATAGGCTAAGTTGGCATAATGCAAGGCACGGTAATACGAAAAGATAGCGCTGACAATCAGTAGTACAAATAAAGGGATCAGCACCCATACCAGTAGCTGTTGCTTGAGCGATCTTGCTGTGTGCGAGTGAATGGGTTCAGTCACTGGATTCTGCCTCTAACAAATAGCCCAGACCGCGAATGGTACGAACACGCGCACCTGCGGGCTCGATTTTTTTACGTAGACGATGAATGTAAACCTCAATAGCATTGTCACCAATCTCTGTATCCCAATTACATAAAGCTTCTAATAGCTGCTCTTTGTTGACCACTTTGTTCATGCGTAACATTAACGCCTCGAGCAGTGCAAACTCTCTGGCCGAGAGCCCAAGTGGGTGCTCCAGATACATCGCTAACTTTCCGGCGACATCCAATGTCAGATTGGCGCATTTCAACGGCAAGTTACTGCCAAGCTGTCCACGCCGGATAAGCGCACGTACACGCGCCTCAAATTCATCTAGGTGAAACGGTTTGGTCATATAGTCGTCCGCCCCCAAGTCCAAACCCTTTACGCGGCTTTCAATGGCATCACGTGCAGTCAGTATCAACACAGACACTTTGTTGCCGGCTTGTCTTAACTTGCCAAGCACCTCCAGGCCATCCATTTTGGGCAGGCCCAAATCCAAAATCACCAAGTCATATACGGATTCTTGCAGCATTAAATGGGCTTGTGCACCGTTGCTCACATGGTCTATCGCATGGTTTGCCTGCTCCAGTATGCGCACGATTCCGTTGGCCAATACGGCATCATCCTCGGCAATTAATATTCTCATAATTTAAATTTAGCTTTGTAAGTTTGGTGTAAGTATGTCTGCGTATATTGGCTATTGTGGGTTCGGCGAACAAGTTAATTGAGCAGAACGTGTCCGTGATGAGACCACATTAACATCATTTAATTTTATAGAGGATTATGACGATGAACAAAATTTTATTAGCCATGTTAGCAGGTTTATTTGCGGTGGGCGCTTATGCGGCAGATGCGCCTAAAGCTGAGAGCGTTAGCAATAAAGCGGAATCCGTGAAACACACAGCTGCGCCTGCCAAGAAAGCAAAACTTTTGAAGCAAGAAGCCAAAAAGGAAGCCGCAAGCGCAACCACCAAATAAACCATTAAAACAATATTGAATGACAAGTATTGAATTACATAGGAGATAGCCATGAAAAAGATTTCTTTAGTCATATTAACGGTGATGGTGGCGTTGTCAGCCAATGCATTTGCCGCTGGCAAGCACCACACTAAACACCATCATGCAACTAAGAGCACCGTGGCACCAGCCCCTGCTCCTGCAGCCAAGTAACTTTACTTTTTTATTTCCCCTCAAAAAAGTAGAGCCAAAGAAAAAAGCCATGCAATTTGCATGGCTTTTTTTGTGCAAGACACTTGTGAATACTTATTTGGTTTCTGCCGGTTTAGACTCTTCTGCTTTCGGCTCACCTAATGGAATAAACACTAGCTCGCCCACTTTCATCAAGGGCACTAGTAAATATTCCCCATTAGCACTGAGCGCCATATCGGCAGAGCTAGTCAGGCCGTTCTTGAATAGTCTGGCTTTGCCGCCACTCAGTTGATTGATCACACCATTTTTCCAATCGCTGATGAATATTTTGCCTGACTTGGTTCTCACTAGTCCATCACCGCCACTAAAGCCATCCGCCACTTTAGAAATCGCACCGTTCCCTAAGTTAATGCGGTACAAAATGCCAGATTCAAAATCGACAGAAAGTAACTGATTGCGACCTTCGAATAGCAAGCCGTTTGGGGCGAGTATTTCGGGACTTTTGCTATCGGCGATCACAGTCACCACGCCCCCTTTAGCAATTTTAAATATCTGACCGCCATCTTTGAGTGTACCGCTATCGCTCACATACAGGTTGCCTAGTTTGTCAGCTTCGATATCGTTGAGGAACACCGGCGTACTAGGGAATGCGGCTTTGGCTGCATATACTTGCCATGTGCCATCCGCATTTACTTCTAACACTCTTGTGTTGTCAGCCACATAAAGCGTTTTGCCTACCAGCACGATCCCTTTGGGGTCATCCATGCCTTTGGCAAACACCGTGATATTGCCTTTTTTATCAACCTTGGTGATTTGTCCGTCACCGTCTTTACCAAACTCGCCGATTTCTGAGATATAAATGGTGCCATCTTTATCTTGTACGACAGATTCTGGTGTTTTGAGTCCAGTGATTTTGGTAGGGATAGGCTCTTTTGCTTGAACATTGAATGCAGCCAATAGTGCAACAATGAGTGTTATATTTTTCATAGATTTCCTGCCAGTGTGTTGAAAAAGAGTGTTAGTAGTATAGTTTGCTGATTGGGAGCTCATCTAGCGCAGGGCAAATGGTTTCCACATTCTTGGCCATTTTTACATTAAGTGCATTGATAAACAGCTGATTTTTTTTCAATTCTGCAATCACTTTTTCCATGGCTTTGACGTAAGCTTTTTCCATATAAAAATCAGGTTTCACAGTCAGGCTGCCATTTTGTTCTGCCTGTTTTTTGATGCGCACAATTGCCGGCTCTATATTGCCGATACCACCAGTTTGCGTGAATACTTTGGCAATGATTTCGCCATGAAACACTTGCATCTGCGGGTTGTAGAACATATGTGGCTCTAACAACAATACGACAGACGCATCATGGGCTTTGTCACACCACTGTGCGTTAGAAAAATATTTGTTGAGCGTACTGGTGGCCGCTTTTTGTGCCAACGGGCCTTTCATATGCCATACATCCAAATAAGGGTGCAGGATACGTACAGGATGCTCGTAATGCACTTGGGCGATATGCACTGCAATATTCCCCGGAATCAGGGTGGTATCTGCCAACGCCCAAGAGGATGCGAGCAGGGTAGAGAACAACGTCAATAATAGTTTCATGTTAAAGCTTTCTGAGTAAATGCCCCTAGTAAGAGCCTGTTATTTTTTCTTATCTGCTTGATAGCTGATTTTATAAATATATCCCGTACGATCATCAGACACATACAGTGCGCCATCCGTTCCCACAGCCACATCTACCGGCCTGCCCCAAGCATTCTGCCCATTTAGCCAGCCAGATACAAAGTCCTCTACGCCTATGGGTTGATTGTCTTTAAATTTTACACGTACCAGCGCATAACCACTGGGCTGTTTACGATTCCATGAACCATGTAATGCAACAATCGCATCGGATTGGTATTCAACTGGAAATTGGCTTTTGTTTAAAAAGGTAATGCCAATCGGTGTTGAGTGAGAAACAAAAGTTGCTACGGGCGGGGTCGCTTCTGTGCAAAATTGACTAGGCGCAGTAAAGTTAGGGTCTTCTACCATCTGCGTTAGATTGCCAGGATTGCCCCAGCAATGTGGCCATCCATAATGTTTTCCGCCCACAATGATGTTTAAGTGTTCAGGGGGTATCTCATCATTCACGCGTCCACGTGCGGTATCGGAGCGGTTATCGGCACCTTCATTGGTGGCATAAAATGCACCCGTCACCGGGTGCCACGCAAAACCTTGGCTGTTTCTTAATCCGCTTGCCCAAATGGCGCTGGGTGCATGTTTACCAACTGTGATGAGGTGACCCGCCGGTTTTCCCTCTGTGGTATAGCGCAGAATCGTTGCGCGTGTAGCCTCTTGTTCATCACAGACATTACAAGTGGAGCCTACGTTGAGATATAAAAAGCCATCAGGACCGAGTCGTACCGTTTTGAGTGTATGCCCGCCATCTGCTAGCCCGGAGATAAAAGGCTGTGGCGCAGACCAGCCGTTACTGGTTTTTGTGAGTTTCACAATCCCGTCTTGGTTAGAAACCAACATGGCATCTTGTACAAATGTCAGGCTGTTTGGTGCGTTAAGCTGACGGGCAATAATGATGGGTGGTTCGGCGAGGCCATCACCATTGCTATCTTGCAGCATCAAAATTTGACCGCTAGTAGGCGAAGCTACATAAAGATTGCCTTGGGCATCAAAGGTCATCATGCGTGGTTGGCCATACTGACCGCCAAGTTTGCTGTAAATCTGGATAGAGAAACCAGCCGGCAATTTAAGCGCACTCATATCTGGTTTAGGCGCAGTATCGCGCGCATAGCAAGCCCAATACATGCTGATAAACAGCCCGAATAACACAAAACTGGTCCATTTAATGGCTTTCATTGCTCACCTTTATTTAGTGAAATGATTTAGTGGCATACATGCGACAACCCAATCAAGTCAGCACGTCGGACCAAATATTATTGGCCCAAGCAAACGCATACTGGCCTTCTTGATCAGATGGGGCCGTAGACACGCCACCACCTTCTGCCGGTACCATGATTTTTTTCGCAGCATCGTATCGATACACATGCGCAACGTGGACTGCCTGACGGTCATCAATAAAGCTATAGCACGTGTTGGCAAACACTGGCGTTGGGTCCGGCTGATCTCCGCTCATCAGCGCAACAACGGCTGCAGCGCATACCCGAGCCTGAGAGGTGGCCATATGTGCGGATTTGGGTAATCCGGCAGACACGCTATCGCCAATGACATGGATATCTGAATGTAGTGTAGATGCATAACTTAAAAAGTCCACTTCGCACCAACGCTGATCTACATTATTCAGCCCGATACTTTGTGCTACTTTGCCCGCGCGCTGCGGCGGAATCACATTCAGTACATCGGCTTTGACTTGCTCAAACTCGGTGGTCACTGTTTTATGCGCTACATCCACAGATACAATGTCATTGTTAGGTCTGTAATCGACTATGCCAGCATAAGTTTGCGTAAATGCTTGATTAAACAACCCTTTTTTAGAGGTGATTTCAGGATTGGCATCCAGCACAATCACTTTGCTTTTGGGTTTATGGGCTTTAAAGTAACTGGCGACTTGGCATGCGCGTTCATAAGGACCAGGTGGGCAGCGGTAGGGTGCTTTTGGGATGGTCATCACAAATACACCGCCATCCGGCATGGCTTCTAACTGCGCGCGTAAGTTGACTGTTTGCCAGCCTGCTTTCCAAGCATGCGGGATAAGCGCTTGCGCTTCCGCACTGGCTAAATTGGGGATTTTTTCATAATTGACATCAACACCGGGAGCAATCACCAGTCTGTCATAGCTCAGTTCACCTCGCGCCATGCGTACACGTTTTTTGTCAGCATCAATACTGGTGACTGTGTCATTGACCCACTGAATGCCGTGATTTTTTTTGACCAAATCATAGCCAAAAGTTAAGTCATGGATGGACTTGCTGCCACCTAGTACCAAGTTGCTGAGCGGGCAAGACACAAATTGACTAGATTGTTCGATCACGACAGTTTCAATATTGCCCATGCTCCACATACGAATGTATTTTGCCGCAGTCGTCCCTGCATAGCCACCACCAATAATCACGACTCGACCCAACGGTGGTTTGCTGGCACGCGCGAAACTGGTATTGGAAACAATTAGCGCACTGGTGTAAGCAGCTGCTTTTATTAAGCGGCGACGTGGGCGATTGATGGTTGTATTTTCCACTGAATTATCGTCCATGCGTATCTTTCAGTTGCTGCGGGATTGGAGAGATGCTGGTATGACGTTTTTGCTCGGAAAAGTAAGTGGCGAGTGCATTAATTTCATCTACATTGAGGCCTTTTGCGTGATGGTGCATCACAGTAGAGCTACGTTCACCTTGTTTAAATGCCAGCATTTGCGCAACAAAGTAACCAGCATCCAGCCCGGCCAAACTGGGAGTGATGCCTACGCTGTTACCTTGTGTGCCGTGGCAGGCTGCACAGGATGCAGCTAGTACCCGAATATGCGATTGTTGGACTGTATTGGGTGTTGGTTGCACAGTCTCTGCAGACATTGCCCCTGTGGGGATTAATAAACAAAGGGCAATAAAAAAGGCTTTAATCATGGCAACATCAATTATTGAAAATACCATCATAAAGCCTTTTACAGATTTGTATAGTGACCAATGTCACTATAGTCATCGCAAGATTAGACTAGAAACATTTGTCTTGGCAGCCTTCTTCGCTCACGCCTAATGAGGTGAGTAATTTCACCATGTTTTCAGCGCGTGGACCTTCATCTTTCATTACGCGAATGAGTGATACGTCACCCTTCATTTTAATGTTCACGTCGGCACCTTTTGCAGCCAAGTATTTCACCACATCTTCGTAACCATCAAATGCTGCTAAGTGAAAAGCTGTCATTTTGCTGGCTGGATGTGCATAATTTAAGTCCGCGCCTTTTTCAACTAGGTATTTCACAGTTTCTAATTTGCCCTTAGTTGCTGCCATTTGTAATGGCTCCCAAGCAAAGAACTTTTCGTTCACCAGTTTTGGATCCGCTTCCACATATTTTTTAACGACCTTGGTATTGCCATCGCCCAGTGCTTGCGTAAACTCCATGTACTCTTCATCGGTCAGTGCAAAGCTATTGAGAGAAAAAGCAATAGCTACCACTGCAAATAACGCTTTAATCATGTTCATACTTATTATCTCCAAACCTTCTTTTTTTATGGCGCTTGATTGCATCAAGCAATAAATTTTCTTGCATTCCGGAACATACGCATCCAAGGACCGTCTTCTTGCCAATCATCTGGTCGCCATGAATGCTGCACCGCCCTAAACACCCTTTCAGGATGAGGCATCATAATACTAAAACGCCCATCTGTGGTGGTAAACCCTGTTAAACCCTGAGGCGATCCATTTGGGTTAAACGGATACACTTCAGTTGGCGTTGACGCATGGTCGATAAACCGCATCGTCGCTAACTTTTCATTAAGCACTGTTGTGACAGCGCTTTTGTCAGAAAATTCCGTAAAGCCTTCGCCATGTGCTACTGCAATTGGCATGCGGCTGCCGGCCATGCCATTAAAAAACATAGATGGTGATTCCAGCACTTCCACCATGGCAAAGCGCGCTTCAAATTGTTCGGATTTGTTGCGCACAAAATGCGGCCAGTGCGCGCTACCCGGAATAATGCTGTGCAAATTACTCATCATTTGGCAGCCGTTACATACGCCCAGTGCAAATGAATCACTGCGATTAAAGAATGCAGAAAACTCATCACGTGCGCGTGTGTTGAATAGAATGGATTTTGCCCAGCCTTCGCCAGCCCCTAATACATCGCCATAACTAAACCCGCCACAAGCGACTAGGCCCGCAAAATCTTTGAGTGAGACACGCCCTGCAATCACGTCACTCATGTGGACGTCAATGCTGTTAAAACCGGCACGATCAAATGCAGCAGCCATTTCGGTCTGGCCATTAACGCCTTGCTCACGTAATACAGCCATGTTAGGGCGAGCACCCGTATTGATATAAGGCGCGGCAATATCTTCTTGCATATTAAAGGTCAGGTGTGCATGCATGCCAGCATCCGCTTCATTTAGAATGCGGTCGTACTCTTGCTGAGCACAAGCAGGATTGTCACGCAGGCTTTGCATGTGGTAGGTGGTTTCTGACCATGCGCGATGCAGGTTTACACGGCTATCTGCAAACTGTACTTGGTCTTTGCTGATGTGAATTTGATGTCCATTGTTCACAGTGCCAATCAGGTGCGCGCAATGGCCAAGTGCATTGTTCAATTGCGCCAGAATCGCAGACGCATCACTGGCACGCACTTGCAACACAGCACCCAACTCCTCGTTAAACAATGCGCTGATGGCATCGCCTTGTAGCGTATTTAAATCCACATCAATACCACAGTGACCAGCAAAGGCCATTTCAGTGAGTGTGGCAAACAAGCCGCCATCACTACGGTCATGATAAGCCAGCAGTTTGTTGTCCGTGTTGAGTGCTTGGATTTGTGTAAAGAGCTGTTTGAGTTGCGCTGGGTTGTCTACATCAGGTGCTTGGTCGCCCAATTGGCTGTATACCTGCGCAAGTGAAGAGCCACCCATGCGATTTTTACCATTGCCTAAATCAATTAAGATCAGTGATGTGTCACCTAGCTGTTTATTATCAACGCTTGTACGCAATTGCGGCGTCAATGTCTTGCGCACATCTTGCGTATTGGCAAAGGCAGAAATCACAAGCGAGATAGGCGAGGTGACTGCTTTCTTAGCGCCATCTTCTTCCCAAACCGTTTTCATACTCATCGAGTCTTTGCCAACTGGGATGCTGATGCCCAAGGCTGGACACAATTCCATGCCCACTGCTTTCACTGTGTTAAACAAGGCTGCATCTTCGCCGGCATGACCTGCAGGCGCCATCCAATTGGCAGACAGTTTTAAATTGCCGATATCGCTGATCCAGCTGGCAGCAATATTGGTGATGGCCTCACCAATCGCCATGCGGCCAGAGGCTGGTGCATTGATCAATGCAATCGGTGCTTTTTCACCAATGGCAAACGCTTCACCCACATTGGTTTGATAGCCAGCCAAGGTGACTGCCACATCGGCTACTGGCACTTGCCAAGGCCCGACCATTTGGTCACGTGCGATCAGACCAGTCACAGAGCGGTCACCGATGGTAATCAAGAATGTTTTATCTGCCACGCCGGGTAAGCGTAGCACGCGTGCAGCTGCCTCTTTCAAATCAATCTTGCTAGTATCGAATGCTGTTAACTGTTTTGGGGTACTCTTGACGTCACGCGTCATTTTAGGTGGCTTGCCTAATAGCACAGAGAGCTCCATGTCTACCGGTTTATTGGCAAAGTGACTGTCTTCCACCGTCAAGTGACGTGCTTCGGTCGCAATGCCGACAATCGCAAATGGGCAACGTTCACGGGCGCAAATGTCTTCAAACAACGCCAAGTTTTCTTTGGCTACGGCCATGACATAACGCTCTTGCGCTTCATTGCTCCACAGTTCGCGTGGGCTCATACCGGGTTCTTCGTTATTGACATTGCGTAGTTGGAATACGGCACCCACTTTGGCGTCGTTGACTAACTCCGGAAATGCATTTGAGATACCGCCTGCCCCCACGTCATGAATACTCACAATAGGGTTTTGATCGCCCAGTTGCCAGCAACGGTCGATGACTTCTTGCGCACGGCGTTGTAATTCCGGATTACCACGCTGTACCGAATCGAAATCCAGATTTTCAGTATTCGCACCGGTATCCATGCTAGATGCTGCGCCGCCGCCTAAGCCAATCAGCATGGCCGGGCCGCCCAGTTGAATCAGTGCCGCACCAGGTGGAATAGCATCTTTGAATGCGTGCTGGTCAGAAATATTGCCTACACCACCTGCTAACATAATGGGCTTGTGATAACCACGCACTTCGGCATTACCTTGTGCATCTTGTGCTTCAAGCTCAAAGGTGCGGAAATAGCCGGCAATATTAGGGCGGCCAAATTCATTGTTGTAAGCAGCGCCACCTAATGGGCCGTCTATCATGATTTGTAGTGGGGTAGCAATACGGCTGGGTTTGCCGTAAGGTTTTTCCCAAGGCTGTTTGAGATCAGGCAAGTTGAGGTTAGACACAGAGAATCCGGTCAGTCCGGCTTTTGGTTTGGAGCCGATGCCTGTCGCACCTTCATCTCGAATCTCGCCACCTGCACCAGTGGCAGCGCCAGCAAATGGAGAAATAGCGGTAGGGTGGTTATGCGTTTCTACTTTCATCAGGTAGTGCATATCATCTTCTACAAAGCGGTACTCGCCAGATTTGTTTGGGTAGAAACGTTGGGTTTTTTGGCCAGCCACAATAGATGAGTTGTCTGAGTAGGCAACCACCGTGCTGCCCGGATTGAGCTTGTGCGTGTTGCGGATCATGCCAAACAGTGAGATTTCTTGCTGTACACCGTCAATCACCCAGTCTGCATTGAATATTTTGTGACGGCAGTGTTCAGAGTTCGCCTGTGCAAACATCATCAGCTCGACATCTGTCGGGTTGCGCCCCATTTTTTGATAATTTTCTAAGAGATAATCTACCTCATCAGGCGATAGCGCTAAACCCATCTCGTTATTGGCTGCCTCTAGCGCAGGTTTGCCGCCATGTAAAATATCAATCGTATTTAATGGTTTTGGTGCTGCGTGGTGATATAGCTTTTCTGCGTCTTGTAACTGGCTTACCACAGTTTCTGTCATGCGGTCATGAATCGCTGCTTTGAATGCGGCTTTTTCAGCATCGCTTAATGGTTGACCGTTTTGGGTGGTCACATAATACGCAATGCCGCGTTCAAGCCGTAAAATATTGTCCAGTCCACAATTGTTAGCAATGTCTGTAGCACGTGATGCCCAAGGCGAAATAGTGCCGATACGCGGGATGACCAAAAATAATTCACCGGCAGGTGTTTCGGTGGTGGTCGCCGGGCCGTAGGTCAAAATTTCTTTCAGTGTACTTTGGTCACTGGCCGATAATGCATTGTCACTAAAGGCAAAGTGCACAAATTCGGTATAGAGATGTTGAATGCTTGGGACAGATTGCTTAAGGGTTGCGTAAAGTTTTTCGAGGCGAAATTGTGATAGCGCAGCGCTGCCACGCAGACTTAAACAGGAGGTGCTTGATTGGGTGCTGGACATGAATGTAAGTATTTAACTGGATTGATGATTTACAACCATTATTTTAGCAGAAAGCAGCACCACACACACTGCTGAAAATCATCGATAAGCATGCCAGCGCAACAACCGTTGGCTGAAGCGCCGCTAGCTAGTTGTTACCGACAAAGCCAAGTAGATTTTTGTGCTTGAGTATCAATACAATCAAACTGAGTAAGTCTTTACGCCGATAAAACGCGTATCTATTTTTGAACAGAATATATAGTTTTTTGAGCTTGCTACTACCTTCAAACAGGTAGAGATATTCTGCGACCTGTTTCTTTGCAATACTTGTCCAATCAAGCGCACTAAAGTCTTGTTTAACATGGCGATAGTTGCTTAAACTCACCTGTAAAGTTGGGCTGATATCAGAAGATTCACTATCCTGTAATTTGGCGTCGTTACGTGCAATTGAGCTGGAGTTATGTTGACGGTAATACAGTAGATTGTCAGAGATAAATCCGCGTGCACCGGTCAGTTCCGCAATCATCCCCAAATGGTAGTCGTAAGGTAGTTTTGCGCTAATTTTTCTGGATTCGTTATTCAATGCACGATTGAATAGCGTGGAGCCACCTTGCACACTGTTGGCGATGATGATGCCGTTTAGCCCGGTTTTGAGGCCGCGTCTTCCAATGAATTGATCGCGTATGCTATTAAGTTGGCTATCCACAAAAGCAGAATCGGTGTGGACGAGTGCTGGTATTTTTTTTACGGTTTCAATAGATTGCAATAAGCGTAAGCTGCGTTCCAGCTTCTCTGGAAACCATACGTCATCTTGATCGCACGCAGCAATATAGGGCTCATCCACTTTGTTGAATAAATGAAAATAGGCTTGCACCACGCCCAAATTACCTAGCTGATCTTCCAGAAAAATAAAACGAGGATCTTGGGCAACATAGCGTTTGATGATGGTGATGGATTCATCTTTTGAGCCGTCATCCCGAATATAACAGCGCCAGTTTTGATACGTCTGCGCAATCAGCGAATCCAGCTGTGCGGCAATATAGGCTTCACCGTTATAGGTCGATAATACAATGGCAATACGTTGAGATGCGTCATCTGAAGAAGCGGACATGAGCAGTCATTTCTAATTGTTAATTTTGAAATTACATACTAGCAAAAAATCGATGTCCTGCTAAGCGCTTTTGGTCTATGGCAGTAGCCCCATATGGGTAGTGCTAACCTTGCTGTTGCTTGCTATAGCCCGAGTGCGCGGGCGCCTTGGTAAAAGATAAAGCTGATGAGCCATGCCAGTGCCAGCGACCACACAATGGATAACCACATGAATCCACTACTTTTTGATTCACTTTTCATGGTGGCGATAGTCGATAAACAAGGGGTGTAGATCAGGGTGAACAGCATAAAGCTCATGCCTTGCACCCAGTCGATGTTCATCGCAATTTGCTGGCTGAGCGCGTCGCCTTGCAAGCCATAAATCACGGCAAGCGAGCCCACCACAATCTCTTTGGCCACGAAGCCAAAAATCAGTGCAATCGCCAGTTGGGTATCAATGCCAATCGGATTAAGCACAGGAGCGAATAGTTGCCCGATTTGACCTGCCCAAGTAGCGCTACTGGCAGGCGCGACATTGGTTGGATAGTGCGTGAGCAACCAAACCAATACCACGCCAATAATAATAAATTTGGTGGCGCGACTTAAAAAGTGCTTCACTTCTTGCCAGCCACGTAGCCAGATTTGGCGCGGGGTTGGAAAGCGATAAGGCGGCAGCTCTAAGATAAATGGCTCGGTACTTTTGTATTGGTGTTTAAACAAGATGGCGGTTAAGAATATGGTAAAGAAGCTCACCATATACAGTGCAAACATGATGTAAGCGGCTTGGCTTGCGGCAAATAATGTCGCAATCATAAACAAGAATACTTGTAAGCGTGCAGAACACAATGAGAGCGGGATCACCAACATGGTGAGTAGGCGCATCGGGCGGCTACGCATCACGCGCGTGCCCATTAGTGCAGGAACGTTACAACCAAATCCCATCAGCACCATGACAAAACCGCGGCCATCCAAACCCATTTTGGCCATTAAAGTGTCCATTAAAAATGCGGCGCGAGATAAGTAGCCGCTATCTTCCACCATGCTCATTACTAAAAAGAACAGCACAATGATGGGCACAAATGCGGCTACGGTGCCGATGCCGTTGTAAATGCCATCCAGCAGCAATCCATTGAGCCAAGCAGGCAAGCTGGCGAATACAGGTTCTAAGGCTGTCGTTCTGAATAATTCCAGCAACCAAGCCATGCCATCTTGTAGCGGTTTGCCTGCGGTAAAAATAAATTGAAACAACAAAAACATAGCCAGAAAAAATAGCGGTAAGCCCAACCATGGGTGTAGCAATACACGGTCAATACGGTCAGTGGTTTCATCGTTCAGCTGGGTGGGCATTTGCACGGCATGTTTGACGATGTTATGCATGGTTTGCTCAATCTGAGTATCGACTTCGAGCAATTGCGCCACATGTGCGGGTGATGGCATGGTGCTGACTGGGGTGTTCAGCACCAGTGCGGCAGCCTGTAGGGCTTGTGGGCAGCCATCACCGTATTTAGCGCTAATGGTTTGGACGGGAAACCCTAATTGTGCCGCCATCGTTACTGTATCAATGGTAATGCCGGCGCGCTTGGCCTCATCTTGCATGTTAAGCAAGAGTAATGTGGGTAGGCCAAGCTGCTTAATTTGTAATGCCAGCGATAGTTGTCGGTCAATCTGCGAGCTGTTGAGCACAATCATGACCAGATCTACAGTGTGATTGCTTAAAAAATGGCGGACCACTTGCTCATCATCTGAGAAGCCATGTAAATCGTATAAGCCGGGCAAATCAATCAGCTCAGCAATGTGTCCGCCTAGCAAGATTTTTGCACTCATTAAATCAACGGTAATGCCAGGCCAGTTGCCCACGCGTGCTGATGCGCCACTTAAGCGATTAAATAATGTGGATTTCCCAGTATTGGGCATGCCCAGTAGTGCAATACGTTTCATGAGGTGTACTTAAGCTAGATCAAGTTGGATACGTTGTGCTTCGGACTCGCGCAAGATGATATCTGTTGCACCAATACGCACATGGAGCGGACCGTTAAAGCTTGCGCGACGAATCAGCGCAATCTGTTTGCCAATACGAAATCCTAACGCGTTAAGCCGTTGGTATAGCGCTTGCTCGGCATGAATCGCATGGATGGTGCCTTGTTGGCCCGGGGTTAATTGGCTTAAAACGGTCATACGGATTATGAATAATCTAAATGATAATAGTTCTTAATTATGGCATAAATTCATGGGGTACGGAAAATAAAAAAGCCTGCAGGTGCAGGCTTTTTTGATGGTAAGTGCTGTAGTACGGGTTTTATTTTTTCGCACCAGTGCTAGCGCCAGCCACTTCAATTTTTGCTTTGTCTTTAAGACCCAGCATCATTTTTTCCAGCTTACGTTGTTGCAAAGTACGCTCTAAACCTTCTTTTACTTTGTCGTACGGTGGCACTTGTGTTGCGCGGGTGTCCACCATTTTAATTACGTGCCAGCCAAATTGTGTTTGTACTGGCGCTGTTGTCAACTCACCTTTTTTAAGTGCAATCACTGCATCGCTGAATGGTTTCACCATGCCTGCTGGAGAGAACCAACCTAAATCGCCACCTTTTTCTTTAGAGCCAGGGTCCAGTGATTTCTCTTTGGCTAATTTGGCAAAATCCGTACCTTTTTTAAGTTGTGCTAACACATCATTGGCTTCGGCTTCTGTTTTCACCAAGATATGACGTGCGTTATATTCTTTATCACCCAACTCTTTTTTGTATTGCTCGTATGCTTCTTTTTTCTCGGCTTCAGACACAGGATTTTTCTTCATAAAGTCAGCAAGAAAAGCATTTACTAGCAATTTACGACGCGCCAGTTCTTCGTTAGCAATAAAGTCAGCTTGTTTATCAATGCCTAGTTTTTGCGCTTCTTGGTAAGCCAGCTCAGAACCTACTAGCTCGTTAATGACTGCATTCTTCATGTTGTCATTTGGTTTTTGGCCACGTGCTTCCGCATCTTTTAATATGTAATCTACCCATGCTTGTTTGATGGGTTTGCCGTTGACCGTTGCAGGGTCCGCAGCCAGTGTTGGTAGTGCCAGTGCTAGCGTGGAAAGTGCGGCAGTGGTAACTAAAATGTGTTTGATGTTCATGAGAGGTCCTCAGGGTAAAAGTAAAGTCTTGATTAGTTAGACATTGTTGTTATGGGGTCGCTTGGTGAAATTGCAAGTATGCTAATTGCATGAATTTTATGCGGAATTAAATCATTGATTGCTTGATACACCATTCTGTGACGCACGATCTGTGATTGATTCGAAAAGTGGGAGCTTACGATTTTTAGTTGAAAGTGTCCACCCCCCGTATTTCCAGCATGTCCTTTGTGCAAATCGCTTTGGTCAGTAAGTTCGAGTAGGCTGGGTCCCAAATTGTTCAATCTGGATTTGATTTCTTCTATCAGGTGCATGGTTTATGGTAGCGTTTTTCTAAAAGGTGATACTTTAACACTGGCATAGACCTGTTCTGTGACAAAAGGATCCGCATCAGCCCATGCTTGTGCTGCTTCTATATCATCGAACTCTGCAATGATTAAGCTGCCGGTGTAACCAGCGGGTCCCGGGTCAATGCTATCAATAGCGGGAAAAGGGCCGGCCAATAGCAGACGACCGGTGTTTTGTAATTCGGTGAGCCGTGCTAAATGCGCTGGCCTGGCTTTTAAGCGTTTATCCAGGCTGTTGGGGGTGTCCTCAGCCACAATTGCATACCACATATTACTCTCCATCTTTCTGATTTGGGTCTTCATGGTTGGGGTTAACCAAATAGGCTTTCAGCACCAAGGTTTGACCAATCATAAAAGCAAACATCAGTGAGGTGACGCCGAAGAGTTTGAAATTGACCCAAGCATTTTCGGTAAAGTGAAACGCAACATATAAATTAAGTATGCCTAATACCACCAAAAACAGAATCCACACCCAATTGAGTTTGTGCCAAACAGTGGCTGGTGGGTTTAATACTTTGTGCATCATTTGTTGAATCAAGTTTTTGTTAAAAAACTGATTCGAAACAAACAAGACCAAAGCGCCTATCCAATAAAGCGCGGTGGGTTTCCACATAATATAGGTCTTGTCATGCAGCAATAAAGTGATGCCGCCGAGTATGGAAATGATCGCGCCGTTGATGAGAAGCGCTTTATCTACGGTTTTGAATACTAGTTTGCTCCACAAAATAAGCGCGATGGTGGTGCCGATGGCGACTGCGGTGGCGACATAGATATCAAACAGCTTATAAGCCACAAAAAACAAAATGACGGGGAGTAAATCAAAAAAAATTTTCATGAATACACTTCAAAATACGTTGATATTGGATGGGGCTCAACTTTGGTTGCGCTATCGGTAATCCCTGTATTTTGCTATGATTTCTGCTTGATTGCAAAATACTTATGAGATTATGGCCGCATTAATTGATTTGCATTGCCATTCAACCATTTCGGATGGCTTGCTTCCACCAGAAGAGTTGGTAGCGCACGCCGCTGCGCGCGGGGTTAAAGTGCTTGGCTTAACCGACCATGATGATTTAGGTGGCTTGGCCATTGCCAGAGAAGCGGCCAAACGCTATGGCATCGCCTTTGTGAATGGCGTGGAAATCTCCGTGACTTGGAAGCGCCGTACCTTGCATATCGTTGGTTTAAAGGTGGATGCGGATAATCCGGCCCTTAAAAATGCGCTGGCAGGCGTGCGTGATGCACGCGATGGGCGTGCTCGAGAAATTGCAGCAGGTTTGGCAAAAGTGGGGATTGCCGATGCTTACGAAGGCGCAAAATCCTTTGCCAAACAAAGCATTATGACGCGCAGCCATTTTGCACAGTTTTTGGTGCAAGCGGGTCACGCAAAAAATGTAAAAACTGTATTTAAAAAATATCTAGTCAAAGGTAAGCCCGGCTTTGTAGAACATCAATGGATGAGTTTAGAAGAGGCTGTCACGCTCATCAAACAAAGTGGAGGTTTTGCAGTGATTGCACATCCAGGTCGCTATGACTTAGGGTTTGTGAACATGCACTTGCTCATGCATGAGTTCAGAGGATATGGCGGCGACGCGATTGAAGTCGTCACTGGCAGCCACACGCCGCCGCAATATGATCAGTTTGCAAAAATTGCCCATCGTTTTAGTTTAAAAGCCTCGCAAGGTTCGGATTATCATGGTCCGGGCTTGTCTTATATGGAAATGGGCTACCTGCCTGATTTGCCGCATGGTTGTGTGCCGGTTTGGCAAGATTGGGAAGAGGCGCGATTACTTAACGCTTAGCGGCAAGTGCTTGGCGGATATTCTTACACGCAATCCTTATGGCCCAGTATTTTGTGATTCATGCAGAAAATCCACAACCACGCTTGGTGAAACAAGCGGTGGATATTTTGCAAAACGGCGGTGTGATTGCTTATCCCACCGACTCAAGCTATGCCTTGGGTTGCGCGCTTGGCTTTAAAGAGGCGCAAACCAAGATTCGCAGCATTCGTGGCGTGGATGATAGCCATTTGTTTACATTAATGTGCCGCAATCTAAGTGAGTTAAGCACTTACGCCAAAGTGGATAATGCGCAATTCAGATTGCTCAAAGCCAATACGCCGGGCCCTTATACCTTTATTTTAGAGGCCAGCCGTGAAGTGCCGCGCCGTCTTTTGCATGCTAAACGCAGTACGATTGGACTACGTGTGCCGGAGCATGCTGTGACACAAGCGCTGCTTGAAGCATTGGATGCGCCCTTACTCAGCATGACCTTGCAGTTGCCTGGCGATGATGCGCCGTTGAATATTGCCTGGGAAATCCGTGAGCAATTGGAACATCAATTGGATTTGGTGATTGACTCAAGCCTGGCGCAGGCGGGTGAGACTACTGTGGTGGATTTAACAGGTGCATCGCCGGAAGTGATCAGGCAAGGTATAGGCACCATCGACGTACTGGGGATATGAGTACGCTTGGTTTATAGATTAATTAGGGATATCAACACTTGGAACTGACCGTTGTACAAAAAATTGCCGTATACGCGCTACCTATCTTATTTGCCATTACGGTGCATGAGGCGGCACATGGTTACGCTGCCAAATATTTTGGCGATCTAACAGCCGAAAGAATGGGCAGGATTAGCCTGAATCCACTTAAACATATCGATCCATTTGGCACCATTATCTTGCCTGCGTTGACGGTGATGCTTGGCGGTATATTATTTGGCTGGGCTAAGCCGGTACCTGTTAACTTTGCTAATTTACGCAATCCAAAAAAAGACATGTTTTGGGTGGCAGCAGCAGGCCCGGCCTCAAATTTCGTCATGGCGATTTTTTGGGCATTACTACTGAGTTATGCTAATTATGCGCCCAATACGGCCATCAATTTTTTAGCGGAAATGAGCTTGGCGGGTATCTCGATTAACTTAGTGCTGATGGTGTTGAATTTGCTGCCGATGCCGCCTTTAGACGGCGGACGTATTGCAGTAAGCTTACTGCCTACGCCGATGGCGATTCAATTGGCACGTTTAGAACAATACGGCTTTATTATTTTGATCGTGCTGATGTTCACCGGTATTTTGGGCAAAATTATTTCGCCCATCATTCACTTATTTGAACGACTTATTTATATGATATTTATGTAGTCGCATAGGTGTGGTTGTCGCTTTAATCATGTATAAAAGCATGTGTAATTAAATAAGCATAATTTATAATTGGCTTTATTTTCAGAATTTAATTTTCTTTGGGTTTGAATCACTATGGCGGTCGAACGCGTTTTATCTGGCATGCGCCCTACAGGGCAGTTGCATTTGGGGCATTATCATGGCGTACTTAAAAATTGGTTACGTCTGCAACACGAGCATGAGTGCTTATTTTTTGTAGCCGATTGGCATGCACTCACCACGCATTACGACACACCGGAAGTGATTGAAGAAAGCGTTTGGGATATGGTGATTGATTGGTTGGCGGCAGGGGTCGATCCGGCCAATGCCACCATTTTTATTCAGTCGCGTGTGCCTGAGCATGCAGAGCTATATACCTTGCTCTCTATGATGACGCCGCTTAGTTGGCTGGAACGCGTACCCACCTACAAAGATCAACAAGAAAAACTGAGTAACAAAGACTTATCGACCTATGGTTTTTTAGGGTACCCCTTGCTGCAAAGCGCAGATATTTTGATTTACAAAGCCACGCAAGTGCCGGTTGGTGAAGACCAAGTGCCGCATATTGAACTGACGCGCGAAATTGCTAGGCGGTTTAACCATATTTATGGGCGTGAAAAAGGCTTTGAAGAGAAAGCAGAAGCGGCTATTAAGAAATTAGGCTCTAAGCGTGCCGCCTTGTATGAGGAAATGCGTGCCGCCTATCAAGAAAGCGGCGATGAGGAAGCGTTGGAATCGGCGCGCGCCATGATTGAAGAGCAACAAGGCATGAGCATGGGCGATAAAGAGCGCTTGCTGGGCTACTTAGAGGGCGGCGGCAAGATTATCTTGGTGGAGCCTGATTACAAGCTAACCCCAGCTTCTAAAATGTTTGGTTTGGATGGTCAAAAAATGTCCAAGTCTTACAACAACACCATTTCATTGCGCGAGCCGATTGATGTGGTTGCCAAGAAAATCAAAACTATGCCGACAGACCCGGCTCGTATTCGCCGCACAGACCCGGGTGATCCCGCTAAATGTCCGGTATGGCAATTGCATGAAGTCTATTCGGATGACAAAGTGAAAGAGTGGGTACAGCAAGGCTGTAAATCGGCATCTATTGGCTGTATTGAATGTAAGCAACCAGTGATTGATGGTGTGGTCCATGAGTTGAAGCCAATTCAAGAACGTGCAGCTGAATATGCCGAAGACCCAACATTGGTCAAAAATATCGTCGCTGAAGGCTGCGAAAAAGCACGTAAATTAGCGCGTGAAACCATGCGTGAAGTACGCGACGTCATGGGTTTGAATTACAGCTAGATTGTACGCATGATAGAAGCGTCGATTCATGCCAAAATCAACGGAGAAACGCTGAATGCGTTGCCTCAGGATTTATATATCCCGCCGGATGCACTGGAAGTCTATTTGGAGACTTTTGAAGGCCCGCTGGATTTATTGCTGTACCTGATTCGCAAGCATAATCTAGATATTCTGGATATCCCGATGGCACAATTGACCGTGCAATATATGGGCTATGTAGACAAAATGAAAGTCATCAAGCTAGAGTTGGCAGCAGACTATTTATTGATGTCGGCCATGTTGATTGAGATTAAGTCACGCATGCTCTTGCCTAAACCTACAGAAGTGGCAGAAGAAGACGATCCGCGTGCAGAGTTGGTACGTAGATTGATGGAATACGAAGCGATTAAACTGGCAGCGCAGCGTTTAGATGCTATGCCGATGGTGGGCGCGGAGATTCAGGTGGCTTCAGCTTACTATCAGCACATTAGCCAAGTAAAGCCGCCGGAAGTTAGTTTGGATGACCTATTGGATGCTTGGAAAAACGTATTGAAGCGCGCAAAGCTGAATCAGCATCATAAATTGGGGCGTGCCGAGCTTTCCGTGCGCGAGCATATGAGCCAGATTTTGCGCCGTTTGAATGCTGAGAAAATGGTAGAGTTTTCGGCGCTGTTTGTGATGGATGATGCCGCATTGCCTAAATTGGTCGTGCATTTTCTGGCTATATTAGAGCTGGCCAAAGAAGGGTTGATACGCATTACGCAACAAGCCGCATTTAGCCCCATTTATTTACAATTGCACTCAATAACAGTTGAATAGGCGCACTTGAATGAAAGAGCTGAATAATATTCAAGAAATGAAGCAAGTGCTAGAAGCTGCCTTGCTGACAGCGGGTTTGCCATTAAGTCTGGACGACTTACTGAAATTGTTTGCAGGCAAAATGGAGCGCACTACGCTGCGTATGTTGCTGGATGAGCTCAAGCAAGATTGGGCAGATAAAACCTTAGATTTAGTCCAGGTTGCAAGTGGATATCGCTTTCAAGCCAAAGCACAATACAGTGAATACATTGCACGCTTGAATCCTGATCGGCAGCCTAAATACTCACGCGCGGTGATGGAAACATTGGCCATTATTGCGTATCGTCAGCCGGTAACACGCGGTGACATTGAGCAGATTCGCGGTGTTGCGGTCAACCCAAACGTGATTCGTCAACTACAAGAGCGCGAATGGATTGATGTCGTTGGGCAGCGTGAGGTGCCTGGACGTCCATCGCTGTATGCCACGACAAAATTTTTTTTGGATGATTTAAACCTGAGATCGTTGGCAGAGTTGCCACCGTTTGAAGAGTTTACGCAGGCTGAAATTCCATTAGCCGAGTAGTGCTGTGGAGTACGGCGCTATTTCCACTTAAAAAACAAGGCAAATGCAATCAAGCCGGCCGTAAGTAAAATCAGGGCTAATGCCAGTAAATAGTTGTTCTCTTGTTTATAGATTTTTTCCGCTTTAGCATCTTCCGCTTTTACCTCCGCAAGCACCTCCTCTTTGCTGTTGTTTGCATTGGCTGCGCCTAAGTCTGAACGGTTTTGAGAAGGTTGTGCGCGTGCGACGATATGTAATTCGTCACGTTCCGCTACAGGAGCAGTAACAGGCGCCTCAGGCAACGTGCTGCTCGACATATGCGTCGATAAGCTCAGTTTTGGGTTTGCAATATGGGGAGCCGCGATTTGGATGTTTTTTTCGGTCGCGGTGTTGCTGAGCGGGGCGCTGATATGCTCTTTGGAGAGCGCCGGTGTACCTAAATGATTTTTGACTGGTTCTAGGCTGGCATGGCTCAGTTGTATGCACAATATGAAGGTTGCACATAAGAAAAAACCATGACAGCAACACGTGGCAATCAAATTGCGCAGCGTGCGCTGTAATGGCTGGTGAAAGCGATTCAAGGTTAAAAAACCCTAGCGATTAATGGTGATGTCCGCCTGCGCCATGTACGTGTTGATGTGATACTTCTTCTTGGTTAGCTGCCCTGACTGCAGTGATTTTAGCCGTAAATAACAAGCGCTCACCTGCCCATGGATGATTGCCATCTACCACTACTTTGCCGTCAGCAATTTCAGTGATTGTATATAAAATTACATCACCGGTTTCGTCTTCGCCTTCAAACTGCATCCCAACTTTTAAATCTTTGCTTGGGAAAGCAGCGGCAGGTTCAATTTGTACTAGTGCTTCATCATATTCGCCAAATGCATCCACTGGCTCTAGGCTTACTTCAACTGTGTCACCAATGTTTTTACCATGCATGGCTTCTTCCACTTTTGGGAAAATGTTGTCGTAGCCACCATGTAAATAAGCAACAGGATCGGTACTAGATTCGAGCACTTGGCCATCGCTGTTTTTAAGTTCATAGGTCATGGTAACAACTGTATTCATGGCAACTTGCATGGATTTTCCTAACTGATAATAAATGATATTGAAATATAAAACGATTTTAATCTATTTGCGCTAAAAGTGCTTTAGTTGCGCGTATGTTTTTGTCGCCACACCCAGGGAGGTATAGGTCGCTTTTGCTTCCAAAGCCCGCGCCGCGCATGGCGCGCATCTTCTTCGGTGGTTTGTAAATAGAGGTTGCTGGAGTAACGCGCATTAAACCAAGCATGTCCTTCCGTAATCATAAATTCACTGACCGGGATATTGTTACAGGATAAATAACCAAGGTCACGCTGGTATTTATCTATGCCGGTAAGTTGTACCGAAATGTCTGCATGTTTGCATAGCTTGATGAGCGCGCGTCTGGCTTGCTTGCCATATTTCTGGTTGCGCTCTGGCGCGTCGATATCGGTAATTCTGAGTTTGTATAGACGATCACCGTCTTGGATTTTGACCGTATCGCCATCGTACACTTGCTTAATGACTGGCGTTGCCCAAGCGGCTACGCTGAAACTAAATAGCCATCCAATAGCTAGGAGAATCGTAAACCGAATAAATGCCGCCATGCTAGTTAATGTAAATGAGCCGCCGTGGTTGGATGGCCGTGCGTGCTATCCAGCAAGCTATAATCTGCTGCCGGTTCGAGCACGGTGGGGACTGCCTCAGCGAGTAACTCTGGATAATCTTTGCTGTAATGCAGACCGCGGCTTTCGTGGCGCTCAATTGCGCTCAATACAATGAGTTCGGCAACTTGTAACAAGTTGCGTAGCTCAATTAAATCGTTGCTGATTCTAAAGTTACTATAGAACTCATGCACTTCGTCTCGTAGCATATAAATACGGTGCAAGGCACGGCTTAGGCGTTTGTTGGTGCGCACAATGCCTACATAGTTCCACATAAACCGGCGTAACTCGTTCCAAGTGTGCGTAATCAAGACCTCTTCATCCGCATCTGTCACACGGCTTTCATCCCATGCCGGTAATGGCATGAATACCTGTTGTGCGTTCTGCATGATATGGTTGGCTGCTGCTTGGCTAAATACCAAGCACTCCAACAATGAATTGCTGGCTAGGCGGTTTGCGCCATGCAGGCCGGTACA
Organism: Methylophilaceae bacterium 11; assembly: GCA_000525025.1. GTDB lineage: Bacteria > Pseudomonadota > Gammaproteobacteria > Burkholderiales > Methylophilaceae > Methylophilus. Next base: position 776,386 of record JCKJ01000001.1, read on the forward strand.
GGCGGTTTCGCCAATGGCGTATAAGCAGTCAATATCAGTACGACCATGCGCATCTGTCATCACGCCACCACAGCTATAATGCGCAGCCGGCACAACGGGAATCGGCTGTTGCGTGATGTCGATACCTAGCTCCAGACAGCGTTTGTAAATAGTGGGGAAGTGGCTCTGAATAAACTCGGCTGGCTGGTGTGAAATGTCTAGATAGACACAATCCAAGCCACGTTTTTTCATCTCAAAGTCAATGGCGCGCGCGACCACATCGCGCGGGGCTAACTCTTCACGCGCATCATGTGCAGGCATAAACCGGGTGCCATCCGGCAATTTAAGTTGGCCGCCTTCGCCGCGTACTACTTCAGAAATCAAAAAGGATTTGGCGTGTGGATGGTACAAGCAGGTAGGGTGGAATTGAATAAACTCCATATTGGCCACTCGACAGCCTGCACGCCACGCCATGGCAATGCCATCGCCAGTGCTGACATCAGGGTTAGTGGTATATAAATACACTTTGCCAGCACCGCCGGTAGCCAGCGCGGTGTGCTGTGCTGCAATGGTAATGACTTTGCCGGTATCGTTGTCTAACACATAAGCACCTAAACACCGGTTGCTCGAGGCAGCTAGCCCTAGCTTTTTAGTGGTGATCAAATCGACAGCAATATGATTTTCTAACAGAGTAATATTGGCGTGCTCACGGATACGTTCCGTCAGTGTTTTTTGTACGGCATTGCCAGTGGCATCGGCCACATGAAAAATACGTCGATGACTGTGGCCGCCTTCGCGTGTCAGGTGATAGCCGCTATCATCAGATTCGCGCGTAAAGTGCACGCCTTGCTGGATGAGCCACTCAATGGTTTCACGGCCTTTTTCTGCCACCATGCGTGTCACTGCTTGGTCACACAATCCGGCGCCGGCAATCAAGGTGTCTTCGATGTGCGCTTCAATGGAGTCTTCACTATTTAATACTGCGGCGATACCGCCCTGCGCCCAACTACTGGCACTGTCGGTAATCTCACGCTTGCTGACTAAACACACCTTTTTGCTATCGGCAATTTTCAATGCCAATGTTAATCCGGCAAGGCCGCTCCCGATAATCAGGACATCAAATTGATTATTCATACATCTTAATTTTAGTGAACTATTGGAAGTTTAACTGTGTCTCTACATAAGAGCTAGCGATGCATGTTAAATCATGTGTAAATAAGATAGGGGAAGAGAAAATGCTACAAACAGGTAAAATTGAGGAATTAACCCGATCAGGCTTCGTGGAAAGCCCCGCGAAGGCGTATACTACTGGCTACAAAAAAACCACAAACGGGAGCGACGCCGCTATGGCGGAAAAGCCAGTGCAAAACCCAAGCGCTGAGAATCGAGAGTTAGACCAAGTGTTGGTCTTACGTGCACAGCAAGGCGATAAAAGAGCATTCGGCTTGTTGGTGGAAAAATACCATCGTAAATTAGGCCGGTTACTTTCACGCATGATTCGCGATCAAGCGGAAGTGGAAGACGTGGTGCAAGAGTCTTTTATTAAGGCCTACCGCGCTTTGCACAACTTTAGGGGTGATAGCGCGTTTTATACTTGGTTGTACCGTATTGGCATCAACACGGCTAAAAACTATTTGGTCTCCATGGGCCGCAAGCCGCAAGTGATGCAAGACGTTGAAATTGAAGATGTAGAAAATTTTGACGAAGGCATTGAAATGCGCACCATGGACACGCCGGAAACAGCGTTGATGACCAAAGAGATTGCGCAAACCGTGAATGATACGATTGCCAATTTGCCAGATGAGTTACGTACGGCGATTACTTTGCGCGAGCTGGAAGGGCTAAGTTACGAAGACATTGCCTCGATTATGCAATGCCCAATTGGTACTGTGCGCTCACGTATTTTTAGAGCACGCGAGACCATTGCATTAAAATTGCGTCCGTTGTTAGATACACCTGAGCATAAACGTTGGTAGTTTTGTTGAATATGATAAAGATAGAAGTACGGGGTTAGTATGAAAGAACAGTTATCAGCCTTGATTGACGGCGAATTTGATACGCATAACGCGGATCATCTTTTGATTGTTGCAAAGTCCGATGGTGAGCTACGACGCGCGTGGAACGAGTACCATATGATTGGAGATGTGATGCGCGGGGATGTTGTGTTGCATCGTAACGTGGCCGGCCGAATTCTGGAAGCATTGGATGAAGAGCCTACTGTGATTGCGCCAGCCATGGTGAAGGCATCGCGTACGGATACCAAGCAACCATTTTTTAAGAAGACTGCATTTTGGTCAGTCGCTGCTTCGGTCACGGCGGTGATGTTTGTCGGGCTCATGTTGTTGCAACAACAAAAGGCGGAACAGACACTGGTCAATCCAATTGAAATTGCAGAAAGTATGCCCAGTGAATACTTAGCTGCGCACCAAACGTATGCACCTAACAGTGCCGCGTACTATATTCAAAGCGCCTCATATACGGAGCAACGTTAATAATGCTTAGATGGATGTTGGCTTGCGGCTTGTGCTGCGCGAGCCTTAATATTCAGGCCTCCGAAGACCCTTGGTTAGCGTTACAGAAAACCGCATTTGCAGCGCGCGAACTTAACTATCAAGGCGTATTTGTCTATCAAAACGGTAATCAAATACGCTCAGTACAAATCACCCACATGAACAATGCCGGACGCGAACTGACCCGTAATGTGGTGCTGGATGGTCAGCCACGTGAAGTATTTAGTGAAGGCAGTGATATTGTTATTTTTAATGCAAAAAATAACAAAGTGGTGATTGAAAAGCGCCGCGGTCAAAATTTATTTCCAGCCATGTTGCCCACTAATCTAGATGTGATTAAATCTAGCTATATCGCAAAACTTGGCGCTGTAGAACGGATTGCGGGGCGCGATGCACAAATCATTGATTTGGTGCCCAATGATAACTTTCGCTATTCGTATCGAATATGGTCTGATGCCGAATTTGGTTTGCTGTTGAAAATGACGCTGCTGGATAATCAGAACCGTGCGATTGAGCAGATAGGCTTTACGCAGCTGAGCATGCTCAATACGCATGAATTAGATTGGTTTCAACCCAAAATCGACTTATCCAAACAGTATGTAATGGAAGACGAGACCACGGTTAACCATGTCTCCAATAATTGGGTAGTGGCGAATTTACCGCCCGGATATCGTAAGATCGATCATATTGAGCATATTGTGCCCGGCAAGTCAGGTATTGTGAATCAAGTCATTTTTTCAGATGGTATTGCCTCGGTTTCTGTCTTTATCGAACCCCTTAAAAAGGGCATGCGTGCCAAAACAGGTCACAAAGTAGTGGGGTCGACCAATATTTGTGCGCATGTGATAGATGGCTATCAAGTGATTGTGGTGGGCGAAGTGCCAGCACAAACCGTGCAGCAAATTGCAAAAGCCATCAGCTTTAACAAGCAACCTACCACCACTGCCAATAAATAATTGTTGTTGAGTACATCATGATAGAAGAACGCGCTGTCATTCTCTCGCTAGAGTCTAACTCCTCTCCCGCTGATACATCCTCGATTGCTACTTTAGAAATTGAGCGTAAAACTGCTTGCGGATTATGTGGTCAAACCCGCGGCTGTGGTAATGCCATATGGGGAAAATTGTTTGCACATCGCTCAACAGCATTTAAAGCGAATAACAGCATTCATGCATCAGTAGGGCAAAGCGTTATCGTTGGCATCAATGAACGCGCGCTGTTATGGGGTGCTTTGCTTTTATATATATTGCCACTTGTGACCATGCTGATTGCCTCCATATTGATCATGCAATGGACTGATTCAAATGGCATCACCATGCTAGCAGCCTTGATTGGGGTAGTACTAGGACTGTTGTGGGTGAAAGGGTTTACGGCAACACATCAGTATTTTGTGTTGCAACAGCCTGTCATTCTAAGATTGGCAGATGATGACAGGCCAATTACATTTGCCAATCAACTTAATTAACCTTGAGGATAGAAGGAAATTTAGATGTTAAAACAATGGATTTCTAGCACGTTGTTAACGATTGCAATTGCAGTCAATGCGTTGCCCGTTTATGCAAAAGATTTACCAGACTTTACCGAACTGGCTGAGAAGCAAGGCCCTGCAGTGGTCAATATTAGCATCACCTCAGTTGCGCATACCAATGGTATCGCGCCTTTTCCAGGTATGCCGGATGATGAAAATATTCAGGAGTTCTTCAAGCGTTTTGGTATCCCAGGCATGCCGCCAGGCCAAGGACAAGCGCCGGGTGGACAAGAATTTAAAACTCAATCGTTGGGTTCAGGTTTTATTATTAGCCAGGATGGCTATATTTTAACGAACGCACATGTGGTGAGCGAAGCGGACGAGGTGTTGGTCAAGCTGTCAGACAAGCGTGAGTTCAAAGCCAAAATCATTGGTGCGGATAAGCGCACTGATGTGGCATTGATTAAAATCGAGGCGACCAATTTGCCTAAAGTGACTGTGGGTGACCCCAACGCACTGAAAGTCGGTGAATGGGTGGCGGCGATTGGCTCACCTTTTGGTTTGGAAAACACCATGACGGCTGGGATTGTCAGTGCAAAAGGGCGCGCATTGCCACAAGAAAACTTTGTGCCGTTTATTCAAACCGATGTGGCGATTAATCCAGGTAACTCTGGCGGCCCATTGTTTAATTTGCGTGGCGAAGTAGTGGGTATCAACTCACAGATTTATAGCCGCAGTGGTGGGTCTATGGGTTTGTCATTCAGTATCCCGATTGACGTGGCGATTGATATTTCCAACCAATTAAAAGCCAGTGGCAAAATCACACGTGGCTGGCTGGGGATTGCTATTCAAGAGCTCACCAAGGAGTTGGCTGAATCCTTTGGCATGAAAAATACCAATGGTGCTTTGGTAGCGGGTGTGGAGAAGGGTGGGCCTGCGGACAAAAGTGGTTTAGAAGCTGGAGATGTCATCACTAAGTTTGATAGCAAACCGATTGTGACCTCTAGTGACTTACCTCGCGTAGTGGGTAGCACAAAACCGGGTAAATCTGTGCCGGTAGAAGTGGTGCGTAAGGGCGCGGCTAAAACTCTGAATGTCAGTGTGGGCGAAATGCCGATCGATCCTGCCGAGGCGAGTGCGCCCAGTAAAGCAGCGCCAAAAGCAGAGGCCAATAAAATCGGCTTGACGTTGAAAGAGCTCACGCCACAGCAAAAGAAAAAGCTCAATGGCAAAAATGGTTTGCTAGTCATTGAAAGTGCTGGGATTGCAGCGCAGGCAGGCATTCGTCGTGGTGACGTCGTGCTAGGCCTAAACAACAGTGAAAGCCAAAGCGTTGATTTGTTTAATAAACAGATTAATGCTGTACCAGCAGGCAAGACGGTTGCTATTCTGGTATTGCGTGGCGAGAGCACGCTTTATGTGCCGATTAAGGTGACGAAGTAACACAACAAATAGCTGGCGATTCAGTCGGCTATTGCTGTTATGCAAAACCCGCATTGCATCTGCATGCGGGTTTTTTCTTTTCTCAAGATTGTTATTTCGTTTGCGGGTGATCTGCCGTGCCAGTGAGCACGAGAGTGGATTTAATTTGACGTGAGGCTGTACTTAAGTTGACACGAATACTACCTTTGAGCTGTTGGCTTTCTGTCACGGTTAATGCGCCTGAAGCTTTCATGTTTCCGGATTTAAGCGCAAGTTGATCAACTGTCAATTGTCGATTTTTTGTAAAAAGCCGACCACTCAGCGAATCGAATCGGGTAGTACCATTAATCGCGGCATTCTTTTTAGCTACTTGGATTGCGCGCATGATGTCTATCCAGCCAATCTCGCCTTGTGAAATATTGAACTGACCCTGTAGATTCGGTTGGTCGAAGAGATGTTCAATGTCCACAGCATTCGCAGAGATATCAATGTCCGCATCTACATTGCCTTTGGCGCTCACCGTGCTAAAGGCAGGCATTAAGCTGTCCAAATCCGCATTGTGTACATTAATTTTGCCAGAGGTCTGCCAACCGTTTAACCAATCTAATGTAAGTGCCCCTGTCAGGGTGCCGTTGTAGGCAAAGCCTTGAATTGTGCTGAAATGAATGGCGTCATGATTGGCAGTGCCCTCTGCTTTCAGATTGCTAATAACGATCGGTGCACCCATTGGTAATGTCAGTTTTTTTGCTTGCATCGTAATCGCGTAATCATTCGCCTGTGCAGTCAGTACAATCTGTGTGCGTTGCTCATCAAGCATTATTTCCGCATGGCTCAGTTGACCACTAGGATTGAATTGCAAGCTAGCATCAAAACTGGGTAGCTTGGATTGCGCCAACTGAATCGTGATATCACGTAGCTCAAACTGTTGTGTTTGCCATTGCATTTTCGATTGTCCATGCATCAGCCATTGTGCGCTGCGCTTGGCTTGCGCTGGTGTGATTAGCATACCTTTCAACTCAATTTTCTCAATGGGACGCGCGTCTGTCGTCAGCATTGCCCAAGTAGGAAAAATCTTGGCTGATTGTACTTGGACATCCGATACGTTGCCGACATCTATATGTTCGAGTACTAAGTGTGGGCTAGGCAATAGCGCAGTGTGCATTTGATGAATCTTGACACGCTCGCCAATATGATTGCTTGCCAGTTGCTCTACGTTGCTCAGCCAAGGGCTCACCACAATCGGCAGATAAGTGAGTAGCGCCAACACAAGCACTAAGCCCGCGATAGTTAAGCCTGCAGGTACCAGCCATTGTGTGACAAATGTGACCGTATAATGTAGGCCAAAACTAAATGCTTTGAGTAAAGAGAAGTTAAATGAAGGGAGTTTGAATTTAGGCACCTTAGGTGCCGGGTTTGCACTCGCAATTGTATCGAAAGCGTCCGCAGATACATGTCTATAATCATCATAGGCTCCTGGCGCAAATGTATCGCCAAATGCTTCTTCATCTATGTCAATATGCTGCTTTACTTTTAGCGGTGTTGGCTCGGGTGGTGTTGACTTAGATGATGCCGCCTTTTTTTGCTGATGTTTTTGTAAAACGGCTTCTATTTCTGCCTTGGCCTGCGCTTCTGCCTCTGCTCTAGCTTTCGCCTCAGCTTCTGCCTTTGCCTGCGCTTCCGCTTCCGCTTCTGCCTTGGCTTTCGCCTCAGCTTCTGCTTTGGCCTGTGCTCTGGCTTTCACCTCAGCTTCTGCCTTGGCCTGTGCTCTGGCTTTCACCTCAGCTTCTGCCTTGGCTTTCGCCTCAGCTTCTGCTTTGGCTTTCGCCTCAGCTTCTGCTTTGGCCTGTGCTCTGGCTTTCACCTCAGCTTCTGCCTTGGCTTTCGCCTCAGCTTCTGCTTTGGCCTGCGCTTCTGCTTCTAGTCTTAATTTAGTCTCAATGGCTGCTTGTACTTGAGCAATGTTTTCGGCTTCTTCATCAAGCTCTGCTTGCGCACGTGCTTTGCCATCTTGTTTTTGATTGGATTTGTGCAAGGTAGCCACAGGTGTTGGGCTAGCGGATCTTGTAATCGCACTGCCAAAACTGGTGTCGAAAAATTGCTTGGTTTGCAGTTCCTCCACTACCATGGGGTTTATGGTATTGGAGGCAAAAAAGGCAGTCTCGTCAAAATCGCTTTTTGCAATGATGAAGCCATCATTGATGAGCTGGATTAGGATTTGGGTGTATTGATATTCTGTGAGTTTGCCTATGGCTTGCATCACAGACTTGGCATCGAGTTTACTATCGGTTTTGGTGAGTACCTGGATGTGGCTAGGCGGTAGCACTTTGTTTTTTAAAGACAAAGCCCTTGCGCCCTTGCTGGTTCTGCAGTAAACCGTTGATAAATTCATGCGAGTCCTTGCTCCGTTAAATCGTCATTTAACGCACCAATTGATATCACTTAAGCTTACCTCTGTTGGCTGCAAACAGGGTAACGCACTTGATATTTTGCGCGAAGATTCAGCGTTTACTAAATCATCTATAACGCTTTTTTAGTTTACTACAGATGATTTACTAGAGGTAGTGAATCCACCGGCTGGCATGGAATATTGTAGGTAGCGTCTAGTTTTGTTGTGTATTCGTCTCTTTTGCATAGTATTCAATATAAGTACTCACGTTTTTTGTGTGTTTTGAACAGTACCATCAACTGACTTTATTGCATGCATAACGATAGATAAACAGTGGCTACGATGCAATTAATTACAACCTAATCAAGCCTTTGTAGTAAAATCACGCCAACTTAAAAAAGGCGCATTATGCGCCTTACCTGTTTTTAAACGCTAAAGTAAACAATGAAAAATATCCGTAACTTCTCCATTATTGCTCACATTGACCACGGTAAATCTACACTGGCTGATCGTATTATTCAATTGTGCGGTGGGCTGGCCGACCGCGAAATGGAAGCGCAAGTGCTAGATAGTATGGATATTGAGCGTGAGCGCGGTATTACCATCAAGGCGCAAACAGCGGCATTGCAATATAAGGCCGATGATGGGCAAGTATACAACCTGAATTTAATTGATACGCCTGGCCACGTGGATTTTAGTTACGAAGTATCACGCTCACTTTCTGCATGTGAAGGCGCACTGTTGGTAGTGGACGCCAGCCAAGGGGTTGAAGCGCAAAGTGTAGCCAATTGCTATACCGCTTTAGATTTGGGTGTTGAAGTAACGGCTGTGCTGAACAAAATTGATTTGCCTTCTGCAGATCCAGACCGCGTGATTCAAGAGATTGAAGATGTGATTGGTGTAGACGCAACCGATGCAGTGCGTTGTTCTGCCAAAACCGGCGAAGGCGTGCGCGATGTATTAGAGGCTGTGATTGCCAAAGTGCCAGCGCCTAAAGGGGATGTTAATGCACCTTTAAAAGCGCTGGTGATTGATGCATGGTTTGATAACTATGTAGGTGTTGTAATGCTGGTACGCGTGATGGATGGTGTGTTAAAACCAAAAGATAAAATCCGCTTAATGGCCACGCACTCAGAGCATTTATGCGAACAAGTTGGTGTATTTACCCCTAAATCAGTACAAAAAACGGCACTCTCTGCGGGTGAGGTAGGTTTTGTGATTGCTGGGATCAAAGAGTTGGCCAATGCCAAAGTAGGCGATACGGTGACCTTGGCTGGCAAACCCGCTTCAGAAGCATTGGCCGGATTTAAAGAAGTGAAGCCGCAGGTGTTTGCAGGCTTGTACCCGGTAGAGTCTAACCAGTTTGAAGCCTTACGTACCGCGCTTGAGAAGTTAAGCTTAAACGATGCGTCATTATTGTTTGAACCAGAAAACTCCACGGCATTAGGCTTTGGCTTTAGGTGCGGCTTCTTAGGTTTGTTGCACATGGAAATCGTGCAAGAGCGTTTAGAACGTGAGTACGATATGGATTTGATTACCACTGCACCCACAGTGGTTTATGAATTGCTGCTTAAAGATGGCAGCGTGGTACAGATTGAAAATCCATCACGCCTGCCAGAGCCTTCGCGTGTAGAAGAAACGCGTGAGCCTGTCATTAATGTGAATTTATTGATGCCACAAGACTATGTTGGTCCGGTGATGACGCTTTGTAACAATAAGCGCGGTCTTCAAAAAAATATGCAGTACATGGGGCGTCAAGTGATGCTCAGTTATGAAATGCCATTAAACGAAGTGGTGCTAGATTTTTTTGATAAATTAAAATCGGTATCGCGTGGCTACGCTTCAATGGACTATGAATTTTTAGAGTTTCGCGCCGCAGATTTGGTGAAGTTAGATATTATGGTCAATGGTGAGCGTGTGGATGCGCTCAGTATGATTGTGCACCGTGCCAACAGTGTGCATCGTGGCCGTGAGGTCGCGGCAAAAATGCGCGAGTTGATTCCACGTCAAATGTTCGATGTGGCTATTCAGGCCTCTATTGGTGCCAATATTATTGCGCGTGAGACGGTCAAAGCCATGCGTAAAAACGTGATTGCCAAATGTTATGGCGGTGATGTATCGCGTAAACGTAAATTGTTGGACAAGCAAAAAGAAGGTAAAAAACGCATGAAACAGGTGGGCAATGTGGAAATTCCACAAGAAGCTTTCCTGGCGATTTTGCGCGTAGAAGATAAGTAAGATTCATTAAAACAATAAACACTAAAAGGGATAACCATGTATTTTGCTTTGTTTATGTTGGTCATACTGCTGGTCACAGGGGCTATTTGGCTGCTCGATATTCTGGTGCTGCGCAAACGCAGAAAAAACAATGTAGACCCTTGGTATGTGGAATATAGCAAAAGCTTTTTCCCCGTCATTTTGCTAGTGTTTGTCATCCGCTCATTTTTGGTTGAGCCATTTAAAATTCCATCCGGTTCGATGATGCCTACGCTACTGGCCGGCGATTATATTTTGGTCAATAAATTTACCTATGGCTTACGTGTGCCTATTTTGAACAATACCTTTGTCGAGTTGAATCAACCTAAACGTGGTGATGTGTTTGTATTTCATTATCCACCTGAGCCAACGATCGATTACATCAAGCGCGTAGTAGGTTTGCCGGGGGATGTGATTCAATATCACAATAAGCGTTTAAGCATTAACGGCAAAGTGTTAAACGTTAACGATGAAGATGACTTTATCTACACCTTGCAAACCAAAGATGAAAACAATCAAGACCGTGATGTGACCATTCAAGCGTTACGCTATCAAGAGACATTGGGTGAGGTGAAACACGATATTTTGGTTCATGATTTGGTGAATCAATATGAATCAGGGTCACCGGGCGCTAAGTTGATGAGCGGGCAATCTATTACGGTGCCAGAAGGCCATTATTTTGCTATGGGCGATAATCGCGATAATAGTTCGGATAGTCGCGTGTGGGGCTTTGTGCCGGAGCGCAACTTGGTAGGCAAGGCATTTTATATATGGTTTAATTTTGATAACTTTTCCAGAATTGGGAATACAATCCAATAAGGATTGTTGATAAGGAGAACAGTGATGCAGCCATTCCAAAACGGTCTAATCCGCAAACAACGAGGCATGTCTTTTTGGGGCACGTTAGTGGTGTTGGCGGCACTCGTGTTTATTGGTACGTTTGTGATGAAATCCTTGCCAGCTTATTTAGAGTTTAATGCCATCCGTACCAGCATTAAAGCCATTGCCAAAGAGAGTTCAGGCGAATTAAATAAAAAAGAGGTAGCTGATGCTTTTGACCGTCAAGCCACTATCGACAATATTGATAGCATCAATGGCCGAGAGTTGCGTATTGAGGGCGGGGCAATTGTGGCTGAATATCAAAAGGTGATTCCATTGTTTGGCAATATGAGCATTCTGTTGGATTTTCATGCGACTACTGCAAAATAACTTGGCGCAACATAATCCCGCATGTCTTTAGCATCACTTCATCCACTCATTGGCTATACGTTCAACGCACCATCACTACTACAGCTGGCCGTCACACACCGCAGTTTTTCTGGTAACAATAATGAGCGCCTAGAGTTTCTAGGTGATGGGGTGCTTAACTTTATCGTGGCACATCAGTTGTATCATCGCTTTCCTAAGTTGCCTGAAGGTGATTTAAGTCGTTTGCGAGCGCAGTTGGTCAAAGAATCCAGCTTATGTGAGATTGCGTTGACGTTAAACCTCAAAGATTACTTAAAATTAGGTGAGGGCGAGCTGAAAAGTGCAGGCTGGCGCCGTCCTTCTATCCTAGCGGATGCACTGGAAGCTATTGTGGGCGCGGTATATCTGGATGGTGGCTTTGTCGCGGCAGAAGCGGCGGTATTGAAGCTGTTTGCACAAAAGCTCAGTACGATCGATCCCAAAGCAATTGATAAAGACGCGAAATCACAACTACAAGAATACTTGCAGAGCAAAAAAATTGAATTACCCGATTATGTGGTGGTCTCGATTGAAGGCGAAGCGCATGCACAAAGCTTTAAAGTAGAGTGTGTGATTAAAAAATTAGAGATTACAACTTTAGGCGAGGGCACTAGCCGTCGCAATGCAGAACAACAAGCTGCACAACTAGCCATGGAAAAAATAAATCAATGACTCAACCCTTTAAATGCGGCACTGTCGCGATTGTAGGCCGACCCAATGTAGGCAAATCGACATTGCTGAACCATATTTTGGGGATGAAGCTCGCTATTACTTCACGCAAGGCGCAAACCACGCGCCATCGCCTGTTAGGCATTCACACCACAGAAGATACGCAGTTTTTATTTGTAGATACCCCGGGTTTTCAGCAAAAACATTTAAACGCTTTAAACAAAACACTCAATAAGACTGTGACGCAAGTGCTCACAGAAGTGGATGTGGTGCTGTTTGTGATAGAGCCGATGAAACTGGGCGATGCGGATAAAAAAGTACTGAGTTTACTACCCAAAAATAAACCGGTGCTGCTTGTGGTCAATAAGTCTGACCTAATGGGCGATAAAGGTAATCTGTTACCACTGATTCAAGACTTTGATTTGTTGCATCCATTTGCTGGCATTATCCCTGTCAGTGCTAAAAAGAATTTGAATCTGGATGAGTTATTGCTAGCCACGCGCGAGCATTTGCCAGAGCAAGAGGCCATTTATGGTGAAGACGAGCTGACAGATAAGAATGAGCGTTTTTTGGCGGCAGAACTTATTCGCGAAAAAATATTCCGATTGCTTGGTGATGAGGTGCCTTATTCGGTGGCAGTAGAAATTGAAAAATTTGAAACAGTGAAAAATTTGCGTCGCATTTTTGCTGCGATTATTGTTGATAAAGACAGCCAAAAACCCATGCTGATTGGTAAAGGCGGGGAGAAGTTGAAACAAATTTCAACCGAAGCACGCCAAGACATGGAAAAACTATTTGGTAGTAAAGTATATCTAGAAACCTGGGTTAAAGTGAAAGGCGGATGGGCAGATGATGAAAGGGCACTTAAAAGCTTGGGCTACTAGCGCCCATTGGAAAGCTGCCGTGGCGAGGTAACATCACCATGCAATCCTCGCCATCTATGCAATTTGGACAGCCTATCTCGTTAGATGATCAGGGTATTTACTATACGGTCAATCGTAAAACAGGCGGCATCAATAATGTATTTCAACTGGTTTATGAAGACGATGACTGGTATTTGTTCCAATTAAAAAACACCAGTAAAGACGGCGATATGGCTTGGGTGATTTTGGCTGACCAAGGCGACTATGCGTTGATGAGTGTGGATACTGGAACAGTGCGCCAATTGTTTGATAAACCAGAATTTTCAGAGCCTAAAGGGGCTTGGCAACTGATGCGGAATGACCGCTACGGCTTTGGCAAATTTACCCCGCTCTTACCTGCAGCACCTATACGCTATGCCATGGTTCTATTTTCTGGCGAAGAGATGCTAGTCCCCTTATTGATTGAAAAAGCTGAGGACGAGTTGCTACAGAGTCTGGCAAGTCTTGCACGGTAATTCGCACGGATTCTGATGGTATAAATATGGCATCCCCCCTTCATCTACATCGCCAAGATAATCAGCCTGTCTACGTGCTACACACCTATCCATTCAAAGAAACCAGTTTGGTGGTTGAGTTATTTACACAGCGATTCGGTCGTGTGGCTGTGCTGGCCAAAGGTGCGCGTCGGCCACGTTCCGCCATGCGTGGTATGTTGCAATCATTTCAATTGTTGACAGGTACTTGGTCAGGAAAAAACGAACTGAAGACATTACATAGTTTGGATTGGTCTGCTGGGCTGACCTTGCTCAAGGGTGAAGCGCTGATGTGCGGATTTTATTTGAATGAGCTGCTGCTGCGCCTGCTGCCTAGGGAGGATGCGCACGAAGATTTGTTTGCCTATTACGCCAATACGTTGAATGCGCTGTCAGGCATGTCGACAGCCAGTCAACCGCTTGAATTGGCCGTGATTCTCAGGCGATTTGAGTTAACGCTACTACAAGAACTGGGATACGCTATTCCGTTGCTGCAAGACGAAAATGGTGAGCCGATTGTTGCAGAAAAAAACTACCGCTACGAGGCGGAGTATGGCGCATGTGAATTAGGGGCAACTAAAAATGGCGTACAATTACGGGGCGGAACATTGCTGGATATGGCACGCGAAGACTATCGCGATGCACAATCACAGGTACAAAGTAAGCAACTGATGCGCTATTTACTGGCGCATTATTTGGGGGATAAACCCTTACATACACGACAGCTACTCATTGATTTACAAGGGTTATAGGCTGTTTTTGTGATTTGATAATAGAAAATTACTAAATGATTAAATTAGGCGTCAACATCGACCACGTCGCCACCATACGTCAGGCGCGTGGCACTAAATACCCCAGTGTAGTACAAGCTGCTTTGCGTGCTGAGCAATCAGGCGCAGATAGCATCACCTTGCACTTGCGCGAAGACAGACGTCATATGCAAGATGCAGATATCTTTGCATTACGTCCATTGCTGCAAACCAAAATGAATTTGGAATGTGCGGTCACAGATGAAATGTTAGACATTGCGATTAAAGTAGCGCCGCAAGATGTGTGCTTGGTGCCGGAGCGTCGAGAAGAACGTACTACCGAAGGTGGTTTAGATGTGATTACGCACTATGCCAAGGTTGAGCATGCCGTCAAAAAACTGAGCGATGCCGGCATTCGTGTCTCACTATTTATTGCGCCCGATATTGCACAGATTGATGCTGCCGTTAAAATGGGTGCGCCTGTCATTGAGTTACATACGGGTACCTTTGCCGATGCTGAGACAGAACGTGCGCAAGAAGACGAGCTCAGCCGGATTGAGTTGGCATTGCATCATGCGCGTGATGCCAAGCTGGTCGTCAATGCAGGCCATGGCTTGCATTATCACAACGTGCATCACGTTGCGCGTATGTTTGGGTTTGAGGAGTTGAATATTGGCCACGCCATTGTTGCGCATGCCCTGTTTGTGGGTTGGGATAACGCGGTGCGCGAGATGAAAGCGTTGATGAAAGAAGCGGCGACATTGACACGATGATTTACGGCATCGGTACGGACATTGTTGAAGTCGCCAGGCTTGAAAACTCTATTCAGAACTTTGGAGATGAGTTTGCTTTGCGTGTACTCGCTGAGAGTGAACTGGCTAGTTATCATCAAACCAAACTTAAGGCACGCTTTTTAGCCAAGCGGTTTGCAGCTAAAGAAGCATTTTCCAAAGCACTTGGCACCGGTATCCGTGGTGTGGTCAGCTTTCAAAATATTGCCGTGTCGCATGACGATTTAGGCAAGCCGGTACTAGTATTAGCGCAGGAATTGGCGAACTTTGTGCAAGAAAAACACATTACGCGTATGCACGTGACGATCAGTGATGAAAAAAATCTGGCGGCGGCCTTTGTGGTGCTAGAGCAGTAACCATGCAGTCTAATCTTCCGGATTACGAGCGTCGCTTTGGTGGTGTGCGCCGCCTGTACGGTTCAGCAGGATTCGATAAGTTACAAGCAGCGCATGTGTGTGTCATTGGAATGGGTGGGGTAGGCTCGTGGGCGGTGGAGGCTTTAGCGCGTAACGCCATTGGCACATTGACGTTGATTGATTTGGATAACATTGCCGAATCGAATGTGAATCGACAATTGCATGCAGTGGACGATGCGTTTGGCTTGCCAAAAGTGACCGCGATGCAACAGCGCGTCAAGATGATCAATCCAGCTTGTGTAGTACACACGATAGAAGACTTTATTACCCCCGACAATATTGCTGCATTATTGGGCCAGGGTTTTGATGTGATTGTGGATTGCATTGATGATGCTAAGGCCAAAGTGGCCCTAGCCGCACTTTGTAAACAACAGCAACAACCGCTGGTGATGGTGGGCAGCGCTGGCGGACGCTTAGACCCCACGCGTATCCAAGTAGATGATTTAGCGTATGTCACAGGGGATCGCTTGTTGGCCAAAGTGCGCAATCAATTGCGTCGTGATTTTGCTTTCCCCAAAGCGAGTAACACTAAAAAGTCTGCAAAATTTGGTGTTTTAGCTATATTTTCTGACGAGCCTGCACTTAAACCAATACAAGTAGAAGGCGCCGGATGTGAGATCAATCCTATCAGTTCAACCAGTATCACTGGATTGAATTGTGCCGGTTATGGCTCCAGTGTTTGTGTGACCGCGCCATTTGGATTTACCGCTGCGCAATATGCGTTGAACCACATTGTAAAACCATAGTCATTGAGGCATGACCTCTATACAATCGTCGGCCAATTTTAAAGGCAATAAATCCAACCTTCCCCACAAGTTATGTGTTCTATGTAGGCGCAGTATGGTGTGGCGCAAAGCGTGGGCAAACAACTGGGATGCTGTGAAATATTGTTCTACACACTGTAGCCGTGCCGCAAAATCAAAACGATGATTCGCCATTTAGTTATAGTGCTGGGGGATCAATTAACCCTTGATAATCCTGCGCTTGAAGGCTTTGACGTTGCTTGTGATCAAGTAGTCATGGCTGAAGTGATAGGTGAGGGTGCGCATGTATGGAGTCATAAAGCACGCATTGCATTATTCTTATCGGCTATGCGCCATTTTGCAGAAAGCCTTAAAACATCTGGTTTTCCAGTTGCTTACTATCCATTAGGTGAGCACAGATATACTGAACTACAAGAAGTTTGGTCACATCATATTAAGCAACACGCGCCGCAGAAAATGATTGTTTGTGAGCCAGGTGAATACCGCGTGTTGCAACTGCTTAAGACGTGTGCAGAAAACACCAATATACCGCTTATTATGCGGGACGATACGCATTTTATGTGTAGCCAAGCCAACTTTAAACGTTGGGCTGGGCAAAGTAAAAGCTTACGCATGGAGTTTTTTTACCGCAACATGCGTCAGGAACACCACGTGTTGATGCAGGGCACTCAACCCATTGGCGGTGATTGGAATTACGACCATGAAAATCGCAAAACCTTTGGTAAGCATGGGCCGCAATCAGTGCCGCTAGCCCCGGTGTTTGAGATTGATGCCATCACACACGAAGTATTTGCAGATGTAGAACACCATTTTGCAGAGCATCCGGGGACATTGGCACATTTTTGTTGGCCGGTGACACGTAACCAAGCCTTAACACTGTTAGATGTGTTTATCCAATACAAGCTTGCTGATTTTGGCGCACATCAAGATGCGATGTGGCAAGGCAGTGAGCAACCTCAATATGCTTTTTTGTGGCATTCATTGCTGGCTTCATCGCTTAATTTAAAGTTGTTGAACCCACGTGAGGTGATACAAGCGGCAGAGCAGGCTTATCACGCATATCAATTGCCTCTGGCCAGTGTGGAAGGATTTATCCGTCAAATTTTGGGTTGGCGAGAGTTCATTAGAGGAGTGTACTGGTTAGATATGCCGACGATGGCAGAAAGTAATCATTACAAACATCAACGTAATTTACCTATTTGGTATTGGACAGCCAATACCCATATGAACTGCATGCGACAAACCATCACGCAAACCATGCAGTATGGCTATGCGCATCACATTCAACGTTTGATGGTCACTGGGATGTTTGGTCTATTGGCGGAAATCGCGCCCAAGCAAATAGAAGCTTGGTATCTGGCTGTGTATGTGGATGCAGTAGAATGGGTGGAGTTGCCTAATGTGGCAGGCATGGCTTTGCATGCAAATGGTGGGCGCTTTACCTCTAAACCCTATGTGGCAAGCGGTGCTTATATTCAGAGAATGAGTAATTACTGCCAAGGTTGCCGCTATAAACCTGATATTAAAACGGGTGCGCAGGCTTGCCCTGTCACCACGTTGTACTGGCATTTTCTAATTAAGCATTATGAGGGCTTCGCACATCATCCTCGCACGGCCTTGATGGTGAAGCATGTCGATAAGATGTCACAAGAGCAACGCAATGCCATTACCGATTACGCACAAGGGTTATTAGCACGACTAGATAACCTCTAGTCAATGCTAAACTTGCATGCTTGTCACAAATTTGTCATAAACGACATAGGGTTTCAGCATAAAATAAAGTCATGATAACTCCACTACTAGACCGTGATTTAAGCATTCTCAGTTTTAACCAGCGCGTACTCACCTTAGCGCAACGCGAAGACTATCCCTTACTAGAGCGCCTGCGTTTTTTATGCATTGTGGCTTCTAATCTTGATGAATTTTTTGAAGTGCGGATGCCGCAACAACTGCAAGCCGTGCAAGACAATGTGACGCAAGGTGTGGTTAGCACGCAAAGCTTTACGCAGATTGCCAGCAAGGCACATGCCTTGGTCGCCAAGCAATATGAGCTATTCAATGATGTATTGATGCCTGCGCTCGCCAAAGAAGATGTGCATTTGGTCTCTGGCGGTGTACGTACGCCAGAGCAAAAACAATGGGTAGCTCAGTACTTCAAGCGTGAGGTTAAGCCTTTGCTCATGCCAGTGGCGCTAGATCCTTCGCATCCATTTCCGCAAGTCGCCAATAAATCGCTCAACTTTATTGTAGAGCTGGAATACGCGCACAACCAAGAGCGCAACATTGCCATTGTGCGGGTGCCTCGCGTGGTGCCACGCTTGGTGCAATTGCCCGCCAATATCAGCCAGAAAGCGCAGTGCTTTGTATCACTGACCAGTATTATCCGTGCCAATTTAGATGACCTATTCAGTGGCGCACGTATTTTGCATTTCTCACAATTTCGTGTGACGCGGAACTCAGATTTAGCTTTGGATGAGGATGACGTCGATAATTTACGTACTGCATTGCGCGAAGAGCTTGCGCATCGTCAGTATGGCGATGCCGTACGCTTGGAAGTCTCGCATGAGTGCCACGAAGAGTTAGCCAATTTCTTGTTGGAGCAATTTAAATTGCCGCAGCAAGCACTGTATCGGGTCAATGGCCCGGTAAATTTAGGGCGCTTAATTCAACTGCCAGACATGGCTGAAGGCGCACATCTTAAATTCGTTCCATTCTTGCCGCAATGGCCAAAAAGTTTGCAGCGTACTCAATCCATCTTGGCGCAAATCAAAGAAAAAGATGTGCTGATTCATCAGCCCTTTGAAAGCTTTGATGCTGTTATTCAAATGCTGGAAGAAGCCGTAGACGACCCAAACGTGCTGGCGATTCGCCAAACCATATATCGCACGGGCGCAGACTCCAGAATCTTACGCTTACTGCAGTTGGCCGTACGTCGCGGTAAAGAAGTGCTGGTGGTGGTTGAGCTTAAAGCGCGCTTTGATGAAGAAGCCAACATTAACTGGGCGGAAGCGTTGGAATCCATTGGCGCACAGGTGGTATATGGCGTGGTTGGCTTAAAAACGCATGCCAAAATGTTGTTGATTATGCGGCGCGAAGGGAAAGCGATTAAGCGCTATGCACATCTTTCTACCGGTAACTACAATCCCAAAACAGCTAAACTCTATACCGATGTCTGCATGCTAACGACAGATGCGGCAATCACCAGAGAGATGGAGCATGTGTTCAGGCATCTCACCAGTGAGTTGCCGTTGCCGCGGATGCAACAGTTATTGGTGGCCCCTTTTACTTTACATACCGCGATGTTAGCGCAAATTAAAAAAGCACAGTTGGCAGCAGGCCGCGGTCAGCCTGCCACTATCATTGCCAAAATGAACTCGCTGACGGACGAGACGCTGGTGTTGGCGTTGATTGCTGCGGCTAAAAAAGGAGTGGAGATTGATTTGATTGTGCGTGGTGCCTGCATTCTGCCAGTTGATTTACCAGCGTTGGCTGGTCGCGTACGCGTACGCTCAATAGTGGGGCGCTTACTAGAGCACTCACGCGTGTTTTATTTTAATGTTGCGGGCGAAACCCATCTTTGGTTATCTAGCGCGGATTGGATGAGCCGCAATATGCTACGTCGTGTGGAAGTGGCATGGCCGATTCATGACGCCAACATGCAACAACGTATTATGGATGATTTGCTGACGCCATATCTGCAAGACAACGTAGATGCGTGGACACTGGGCGAACAAGGTGAATATCAACCGGTGCGAAAAATAAACACTGCAACGGTGCCATCGCATGCAATCTCTAGCCAAGCCATGTTAATTAAAAAACATAGCTAGGCTGAATAGCAGAATGCCAGACACTCAGTTAGTTAAAAACGTAATCCTTTGGCGGCACGCAGATGCCGAATTATGTGCGCCGGGCCAAACAGATATGGCAAGGCCACTAACGGCCAAAGGCCTCAAGCAATCTCGCGCAATGGCGCAATGGCTTCAACAATATCTGCCAAAAAATACCGTGGTATTGGTAAGCCCGGCTTTGCGTGCATTGCAAACAGCAGAGGCGTTGAATGGAAAGGTTATCATCGAAGATGTGTTTCAGCCTGACACCCGCTTAACGGAAGTGTTGGCCTATTTGCATCAGCACACTGCCGAGAATGTACTGATCGTTGGGCACCAGCCGTGGCTGGGTGAGCTGGTGGCTGCTTTGCTGTGCTTAGGTGATACCCCGGCGGTCAGCGTGAAAAAAGGCGCAGTATGGTGGCTGCGCCTACGGCAACAGGGGGGAAGTACGTATCAGCTTTTTTCAGTACAAACCCCGCAGTTGCTAGATTAATCCCTAACGTTGTTTTTTAGGCATTAGTTTCAAGTCTTATTTTTAAGCTTTATTTTTTAGGGCGACCAGTTTTGATGACTGGAATTTTTTCCATGGTCATTTTTAATGTGTTGTCGCTCATCGCTGCCAATAATTTAATGCCTGCACGCAATAACTCACTTTTCTTTACCGGGTGACCCAGCGCGTTCATTCTGCTTTTCAGTGTGCCAATCGCCGCATACTCTTCTTTAGGCATGGTAAAGCTATCGCGTTCCATTTTAACTTTTTCTGGTTTATTTTTTTTGTCGTCTTTTTTATGGTCTTTTTTGCTGTCGGCCGCTTTTGCTTTGGTTGCTGGTTTGGCTTTTGTGGCTGTTTTTGCAATAGGCTTAACAGCAGCTTTTGCTGGCGCAGCTGACTTAGCGACGACAGATTTAGTCGCGGCAGGTTTAGTTACGACAGGCTTAGCAACAATAGCTGCGGGTTTGGCCGCTACCGGCTGATTCGGGATGGGTTTGCTCACTGTAGGTTTGCTGACAGCTGTTTTTGCTGCGGTCGGTTTTGTTTGTGCAGGTTTGCTAGCTGGTTTAGCGGCTGTTTTTGGTTTGGATACAGGGGTGTTCGCCATGACGGGTCTCCTAAAAATAGTATAAACAGTTTATACCGTTTATTTTCATTGTCAATTGCTCCATTGGATTGCAGTGGCAGTGAGCCATTGCAATCTCATCATATGAAAACGGTATGACAGTTTGATGGAGGTTGCGCGTTTAATCCGGCGTGCTGACGACAAGTGTCCAATTGGTTTTTTGCCAGGCCAATACTTCTTCTTCTAGCAGGTAGCAGGTTTGTGGAAAGGCCTTTTGCCATGCACTTGGTAAGCTCAAGAAAAAACCATGGTGTTCGCGCGCTAATTGTAAATTTTTAAGCACAGGCATATTGCGTGAATGGCAGAATATGACTGCTAAACGCAACGCAAGAAGTTGGCAGATAAAAATCTCATCCTCAAAGTCAGCCTCTAGTTTTCTAAGCTTTCCATAATGCCCCAATACCAATAAGCTAAGGCGATGTAATTCGCTCTGTGCAAATCCCATGAGCTCGGTATTGTCCAGAATGTAAGCGCCATGTCGTTGCGATTCGCTATGAGAAATAGCGCAGCCAATCTCATGACTGTAAGCTGCCCAACCTAATATTTGCCGGTGCTTAATGACTTCATGCGCGTCTTCATCGGGGACATTCAAGGATGGTGATAGTAGATCAAAAAACCGTAGTGCTACTTTAGACACATTGCCTGCCTGCGTTTTATTGGCACCAAAGCGTGTAGTCAAGCGATGAATGGAAGCGTCGCGTAAGTCTTCAGTGGCATCATCTTCAGCAATCATGTCATACAACAAACCATGTCTGAGTGCGCCTTTGGCCACCACTAAAGTATCTAGTTTTAAAATATCAAATACGGCAATCAAAATACTCAAGCCGCCTGCAATCACTGCTTTACGTTCTTCTTTTAAGCCACCTAATTCCAAATTGCTCACATGTTTGGCTTTAATAAGTTGATGACGTAACCAAGTCAGGCCTTCTTGCGTTACGACATCTTCGCCAAATCCTGCGTAACTTAAAATATCTGCTACTGCACCCACCGTGCCAGATGCGCCGTAGGCAATATCCCAATGTTTGTGTTGATAGGTTTCTGCCACCATGTCTAAGAAAGACTCAGCGGCGATTTCGGCCCGTTGAAAGTTGCGTTCCGAGAATTGACCATCCGCAAAGTATTTAAGTGACCATGCCACAGAGCCCACGCGTAACGAGTCTGTGGTTTCGGTATTAAAGTGCTGGCCGATAATGAATTCTGTAGAGCGGCCGCCAATATCAATCACCAAGCGCTTTTCGTTAGATTGCGGCAGTAAGCGGCTCACTCCCTGATAAATCAGGCGCGCTTCTTCCACCCCGGAAATCACTTCGACATCGTAACCCAACGCTTTTTTGGCTTGTTTAATAAAGACATCACGATTTTTAGCTTCACGTAAGGTTTGCGTGGCCACAGCGCGTACGCAATGGGGTGGAAAACCTTTCAGTGTTTCACCGAATCTTGCTAGGCATTTCAAGCCACGATCAATGGCATCTTGTGTTAAGTTGCGGTCTTCGTCTAGGTCGCCGCCTTGGCGTACCGCTTCCTTTAGGTAATCCACACGTTGAATTTGGCCATGCTCAATACGGCCAATTTCTAACCGAAAACTATTGGAACCTAAGTCGACAGCAGCAAGGAGTGTTTCTGAGGCGTTGGGGTGAGTTGCGTTCATGAGAGTGTTATAACCTGTTTATTTGAAATCTTGATGACTGTTTTGTATTTTATGCTAACGTAATCTGTTGTTCGTATTCGGGAAAGTAGCGTGCGATCACGCTGAGATCGAACTGTTGCAGAATGCTGGTGTTTGGCTCACGTGCTAATAAAAAGATGAACGACTGCTTGACCAATTCAGTGGTGGATATTTTGCCTTGCGTCAGTTTCTGTGCATACGCAGGCTGTACGCTCACCAAGTGTGAGGTCGTGCTGCGATCTCTTACCGTGACTTTAAATTGCAAGGTATCCACTGCAACCACTTGAATATCTGCCATATTCAACTCCTACAAAATGTACATGCGCTCTTGAAATGGCAGAGGCCGACCCAATTTATGTAACAAAGAAATGCGTTAATCGCATGTTTAAAATAAAAAATAATTAAACAATATTATTGTTATTGCCAAATTTAAGTTTAACTCAAAGAGAGACTCCATGACGACAGAAAAATTAGCTTTCCAAGCCGAGGTCAAACAACTTTTACAATTAATGATTCATTCTTTGTACAGCAACAAAGAAATCGTATTGCGCGAGTTGATTTCCAATGCATCCGATGCCGCAGATAAACTGCGCTTTGAAGGCCTTTCCAACGGCGCGCTATACGAGAATGATAGCGAGCTAAAGATTCGCATTGGCTTTGACAAAGCAGCACGTACAGTCACCATTTCCGACAATGGCATTGGCATGAATCGCGAAGAAGTGATTCGTAACATCGGTACCATTGCAAAGTCTGGTACCAAAGAGTTCTTTCAAAACCTAACGGGTGACCAAGCCAAAGATGCCAACCTGATTGGCCAGTTTGGGGTAGGGTTTTACTCTGCATTTATTATTGCGGATAAGGTAACGTTGATTACACGCCGTGCTGGTGAAAAGGATGCGGTGCAGTGGCAGTCAAGTGGTGAGGGCGATTTTACTATTGATACAGTAGAAAAAGCAGGGCGCGGTACCGATGTGATTCTGCATCTGCGCGAAGGCGAAGAAGAGTTTCTGAACGATTGGAAACTCAAAACGATTGTGCGCAAGTATTCCGATCACATTACCTTGCCTATCATCATGAAGAAATCAGAGTGGAAAGATGGTGAGAATGGTGCTGGCGGTGAGATGGTACCTACTGATGAAGATGAAACCATCAATAAAGCTTCGGCATTGTGGGCGCGTAGCAAAAGTGAGATTACCGAAGAAGAGTACCAAGAATTCTACAAGCATGTGTCACATGATTTTGAGAACCCACTTGCCTATTCTCATAGCCGTGTAGAAGGTAAGCAAGAGTATATTTCTCTACTCTATATTCCAACGAAAGCGCCATTTGATTTATATGACCGCGAGCGTCGTCAGGGTATTAAGCTTTACGTGAAGCGTGTGTTTATTATGGAAGACGCAGAAAAACTGATGCCACAGTATCTACGTTTTGTGCGTGGTGTGATTGATTCTGCTGACTTGCCGCTGAATGTCTCGCGTGAAATCTTGCAAGACAGCCGCGATGTAGAAGCCATTAAAAATGGTTCTGTTAAAAAAGTATTGGGCTTGTTGGAAGATTTGGCAGAAAACAAACCAGAAGCGTATGCAAAATTTTGGGATGCGTTTGGCCGTGTGATGAAAGAAGGGCCCGGCGAAGATTGGGCCAATAAAGACAAAATTGCAGGCTTGTTACGTTTTGCTTCCACGCATGCAGATAACGACACACAAAATGTATCCCTTAAAGATTACATTGCACGGATGAAGCCTGAGCAAGAGGTCATCTATTATATTACTGCGGACACTTTTGCGGCCGCGCAGCATTCGCCGCATCTGGAAATTTTCCGCAAAAAAGGCATTGAAGTATTGTTGATGTCGGACAAAGTGGACGAGTGGCTATTAGGTGGCTTAACTGAGTTTGAAGGTAAAAAACTGCAATCCATTGCCAAAGGTGATTTGGACTTAGGCAAGCTGCAAGACGAATCCGAGATAGAAGCACAGAAGAAAGTGGAAGAAGAAGCCAAGTCATTGGTCGAGCGTATTCAATCAACATTGGGCGATGCTGTGAAAGAAGTGCGTGTGACCCATCGTTTAACTGATTCACCGGCATGCTTAGTGGCCGGCGAGCACGATGTTTCGGCTAACTTGGCGCGTATTCTAAAAGCGGCTGGCCAAAAAGCACCGGAGAGCAAACCTATCTTGGAGATTAATCCAGCCCATCGTTTAATTGAGCGGCTAAAGAACGAAAATGATGATGCTAAGTTTGCGGATTATACCCACGTAGTGTTTGATCAGGCCTTGCTTGCAGAAGGCGGGCAATTAGAAGATCCGGCAAGTTTTGTACGACGCATGAATAGCCTGATTGTGTAAGTATTGACAGGCATGAGCGAAAAGCCCGCGAATTCTTCGTGGGCTTTTTTGTCTCAATTTTAAGTTCTCACGTTAGGTTGGCGTAGTATTTGCTAAAATTTAACTAACAACAACCAAATTACTTTTAAGGTTCCTATGGCTGCAACGAAAACATACAAAGCGACACAAATGGTTTTGCCAAAATTAACCACCATCAAACAGGCATTGCAAAATCATTTGGTGTACTCCTGTTTTAAGACAGATCAAGCAGCGACGCCGCGTAACTGGTATGACGCATCTGCTTATACAGTGCGGGATCATGTAGTAGAGCGCTGGGTAAAAACAGCTTCTGCTTATGCCGAGCAAGATCCTAAACGTGTTTATTATCTTTCATTAGAGTTTTTAATTGGCCGTATGTTGACCAATGCCGCACTAAACTTGGGCATTAAAGATGAGTTAAGCGATGGTTTAGGTGCATTGGGTCACTCGCTGGAAGAAGCGGTGGAGATGGAACATGATGCTGCGCTAGGGAATGGTGGCTTGGGTCGTTTGGCTGCTTGCTTTTTAGATTCGATGGCGACGCTGGATATTCCTGCCACAGGGTATGGCATCCGTTACGAGTACGGCATGTTTAGGCAATCCATTGAGCATGGGCAACAAATTGAGAATCCAGATAACTGGTTACGCTATGGCAATGTGTGGGAGTTCCAACGCCCTGAAGTAACTTATATGGTGAAGTTCTACGGCAAAGTGGTGCAAGTGCCCTCAGCGCATGGCACCAAAAGCCATTGGGTAGATGAAGACCATGTGGTAGCCATGGCGTATGACATGCCAGTGCCCGGTTACGATACTGAAACGGTGAATAATCTGCGCCTTTGGTCAGCCAAGGCCACCAAAGAATTTGATTTGCGCCACTTTAACGAAGGCAATTATGAGCAATCGGTTGAGGTGCGTAACGATAGTGAAACCATCTCTAAAGTGTTATACCCCAACGATGCGTCGGCATCTGGCCGTGAATTGCGCTTAAAGCAACAATACTTCTTTGTGTCCGCTTCCATTCAAGATATTTTGCGACGCTTTATGGCCTCCAAAACCAATATGACCAAATTGGATTGGAAAGACTTGCCTAATAAAGTGGCTATTCAATTGAATGACACGCATCCTGCCATTGGTGTGGCGGAAATGATGTATCAACTGGTCGATGTGCATCATCTTGATTGGGCATTCGCATGGGATTTAGTAACGCACGTGTTTGCATATACTAACCATACATTGATGCCGGAGGCATTAGAAACGTGGTCGGTAGAGTTGTTTGGCAGTTTGTTGCCGCGTCACTTGGAAATCATTTATGAAATCAATCACCATTTCTTGCAAATGGTGAATCATCATTTCCCAGGTGATACAGATTTGTTAAAACGTGTATCAATCATTGATGAGACACATGGCCGCCGTGTACGCATGGCACATTTGGCAGTGGTGGGTAGCCATACCGTCAATGGCGTTGCGGCTTTGCACAGTGAGTTGCTTAAAACAACCTTGTTTGCAGACTTTAACCGCATCTATCCTAAAAAACTCACCAACATGACCAATGGTATTACGCCACGTCGTTGGTTGAATCAGGCTAACCCTGGTTTAACTAAGTTGATAGCGCAAGCGATTGGCGATGGGTTTCAAAAGGATTTAACGCAGCTAGTGAAGCTTACACCGTTAGCAGATGATGCTGCATTCAGAAAAGCATTTAGAGCGGTTAAGTATGCCAACAAACAACGCCTAGCCAATAAAATCGCTTCGTTGACAGGCGTGCAGCTTAATCCCAACGCGCTGTTCGATGTGCAGATTAAGCGGATTCATGAATATAAGCGCCAACTGCTGAATGTGTTGCATGTGATTACGCTCTACAACCGCATTCGTCGTGGTGATGCAGGCAGTATCACGCCGCGTGTGGTGATTTTTGGTGGTAAAGCCGCGCCTGGTTATTGGTTAGCCAAATTGATCATCCGTCTGATTAATGACGTTGCCGCGATTGTGAATGATGACCCGGCTGTGGGCGATCAACTAAAAGTCGTCTACTATCCAAACTACGAGGTGTCTGCAGCGGAGATTTTATTCCCCGGCAGTGACTTGTCCGAGCAAATTTCAACGGCAGGTACTGAAGCCAGCGGAACTGGCAACATGAAAATGGCGCTGAATGGTGCGCTGACGATCGGTACATTAGATGGCGCCAACGTAGAGATTAAAGAAGAGGTGGGGGATGAGAATATCTTTATATTCGGACTCACTACGCCGGAAGTCGCAGCCACTAAAGCTGCCAATTACAACCCGTGGGATATTTACCATAGCAATCCTGAGTTGAAACAAGTGCTTGATATGATTGGATCAGGCTTCTTCTCGGTAGAAGATCCAACTCGCTACCAAGCCATTGTCGATACCTTGCTACATAAGGGTGATCATTACTTATTGCTGGCCGACTATGCGAGCTATATTGCCAAGCAAGAGGAAGTCTCACAGGTATATCAAGATCAAGAGGAATGGTCGCGTCGTGCCATATTAAACGTAGCACGCATGGCCAAGTTCTCTAGTGATCGAACCATTGGCGAGTACGCCAACCAAATTTGGCATGTAAATTCTTTTAAAAACAGCAGCGTAAAAAGCCCAAAAAATAAATAGTTAAGCGTAAACTCTACTCTGTATTTTCAATATTAGGGTGGAGGCTGTGATGAAGAAAAGTTTAATGGCTGTGTTGTTTATGATGTTTGTAACACACGCAAATGCGCTCAGTGTTGCTGACCTTAGCAACACAGAAGCGAGCGGTGGCTTAAAGGAAGCGCTGACACAAGGCGTAGGTAAAGCCGTGAGCCTGTTGGGTAACACTGATGGGTTTCTGGGTAATAAAGAAGTTAAGATTCCATTGCCGGACTCACTGAAAAAAATTGAGAAAGGTATGAAGCTCATGGGCATGGGCAAACAGTCAGATGAGCTGGTGTTGAAAATGAACCGAGCAGCAGAGGCTGCCGTACCAGAAGCCAAAGCATTGTTGGTGGATTCGATTAAAAAAATGAGTGTGGCCGATGCCAAGTCTATTTTGACTGGACCGAATGATGCGGCCACGCAATATTTTAAAAAGACTACCTCTACCCAAATGGCTGCCAAATTCTTGCCTATTGTGCAAAAGGCTACAGAGAAAGTGCAGTTGGCGGAAACTTATAATAAGTATGCAGAGATGGGTAGTAAGTTTGGTGTCGTCAAAAAAGAGGATGCCAAGATAGAGCAGTATGTAACGAATAAGGCGCTAGACGGTCTATATTTAATGATTGCCAAAGAGGAGGCGGCCATTCGGCAAGACCCGGTTGGTCAGGCCAGCAGTCTTCTGAAAAAAGTATTTGGTGCTGTAAGTAATTAAAAAGCGTTTAAGTCTTTGAAAATAAAAGCGCATTGCAATGCGCTTTTATTTTCTGTCCTGAGTGAGGCAAGAAATCTTAAACAAAAATGCAAAGACTGTTTGACACATGCTCAAAATCTTTGCTATAGTCTCACCTCTCGACGCAACATGAAAAACGAAACGTCGATGCGGACGCGGGATGGAGCAGTCTGGCAGCTCGTCGGGCTCATAACCCGAAGGTCACAGGTTCAAATCCTGTTCCCGCAACCAGTTTAAACATAGCGATTTAAGCGGTAGTAATTTAAGTTCTTTAACAAACTGAATGACTGATAAGTGTGGGTGTTTGTGGTGATGGGTTAAGAGACTTCGGTTTCTTAGAGACTCAGAATATAAACGCTTACACTTAAATTTAAGACAAGTATGTACAGGTTACTTTAAGTAGTAACACATACCTTGAAATGAATTTGAGAAATAAAGCAAAGCGAAATAACCACCTCGAAAGAGGTAAACAAGTAATAGTCAGAAATTAAACTGAAGAGTTTGATCCTGGCTCAGATTGAACGCTGGCGGAATGCTTTACACATGCAAGTCGAACGGCAGCACGGGGGCTTGCTCCTGGTGGCGAGTGGCGAACGGGTGAGTAATATATCGGAACGTATCCAATAATGGGGGATAACTAGTCGAAAGATTAGCTAATACCGCATACGCCCTGAGGGGGAAAGCTGGGGATCTTCGGACCTAGCGTTAATGGAGCGGCCGATATCTGATTAGCTAGTAGGTGAGGTAAAGGCTCACCTAGGCTTCGATCAGTAGCTGGTCTGAGAGGACGACCAGCCACACTGGAACTGAGACACGGTCCAGACTCCTACGGGAGGCAGCAGTGGGGAATTTTGGACAATGGGCGCAAGCCTGATCCAGCCATTCCGCGTGAGTGAAGAAGGCCTTCGGGTTGTAAAGCTCTTTCGCAAGGGAAGAAAACTTAGTCTCTAACATAGACTGAGGCTGACGGTACCTTGATAAGAAGCACCGGCTAACTACGTGCCAGCAGCCGCGGTAATACGTAGGGTGCGAGCGTTAATCGGAATTACTGGGCGTAAAGCGTGCGCAGGCGGCCTGATAAGTCAGATGTGAAATCCCCGAGCTCAACTTGGGAACTGCGTTTGAAACTATCAAGCTAGAATATGTCAGAGGGGGGTAGAATTCCACGTGTAGCAGTGAAATGCGTAGAGATGTGGAGGAATACCAATGGCGAAGGCAGCCCCCTGGGATAATATTGACGCTCATGCACGAAAGCGTGGGGAGCAAACAGGATTAGATACCCTGGTAGTCCACGCCCTAAACGATGTCTACTAGTTGTTGGTGGAGTAAAATCCATGAGTAACGCAGCTAACGCGTGAAGTAGACCGCCTGGGGAGTACGGTCGCAAGATTAAAACTCAAAGGAATTGACGGGGGCCCGCACAAGCGGTGGATTATGTGGATTAATTCGATGCAACGCGAAAAACCTTACCTGGCCTTGACATGCCACTAACGAAGCAGAGATGCATTAGGTGCTCGAAAGAGAAAGTGGACACAGGTGCTGCATGGCTGTCGTCAGCTCGTGTCGTGAGATGTTGGGTTAAGTCCCGCAACGAGCGCAACCCTTGCCAATAATTGCCATCATTTAGTTGGGCACTTTATTGGGACTGCCGGTGACAAACCGGAGGAAGGTGGGGATGACGTCAAGTCCTCATGGCCCTTATGGCCAGGGCTTCACACGTAATACAATGGTCGGTACAGAGAGTTGCCAACCCGCGAGGGGGAGCCAATCTCAGAAAGCCGATCGTAGTCCGGATTGCAGGCTGCAACTCGCCTGCATGAAGTCGGAATCGCTAGTAATCGCGGATCAGCATGTCGCGGTGAATACGTTCCCGGGCCTTGTACACACCGCCCGTCACACCATGGGAGTGGGTTTTACCAGAAGTAGGTAGTCTAACCGCAAGGGGGACGCTTACCACGGTAGTATTCATGACTGGGGTGAAGTCGTAACAAGGTAGCCGTATCGGAAGGTGCGGCTGGATCACCTCCTTTCTAGAGCAAAACCTTTTGCTGCAAGCATTCACTCTTATCAGTCATTCAACAGTAGTACAACAAAGATTGGCCACAGGTAATATTAGAAACTACCTTATTGGGTCTGTAGCTCAGCTGGTTAGAGCACCGTCTTGATAAGGCGGGGGTCGTTGGTTCGAGCCCAACCAGACCCACCAGATTCACCTCGTAATATATGGGGGATTAGCTCAGCTGGGAGAGCACCTGCTTTGCAAGCAGGGGGTCGTCGGTTCGATCCCGTCATCCTCCACCAAGCTTTGTTGAGTAGAAATTAGAAGCAAGTATTGCTTAAGGATTGATTTAAACAATACTTGCTTCTGGTTTTTAACTAGACTGTTCTTTAACAAAATGGAAGAAGTAAAGAGAATGCACATTGTGTGATGACAATGTTGTATTCAAATGGGCAATATTATTTTTTAACCGGAGTAATATTGACTGATTGCAAAATCGAACATTTTGCTTGGCATGAGTTTCTGGAATGAAAGTTCTTGAAATAAATGTAAGTGAAATAAAAACCATCTTAATTTGTACAACCTTGCAGATTAAGAAAAGTTGCTTTAGAAAAACTATAACGCATGTCTCATGCATGATGAAATCTGGATTTAAAAAGGGTTTAGGTTTTAACGTTATAGGATCAAGTGAATAAGTGCATATGGTGGATGCCTTGGCGATTACAGGCGATGAAGG
Source organism: Methylophilaceae bacterium 11 (assembly GCA_000525025.1). GTDB lineage: Bacteria > Pseudomonadota > Gammaproteobacteria > Burkholderiales > Methylophilaceae > Methylophilus. The sequence goes on from JCKJ01000001.1 coordinate 807,510, forward strand.
ACGTGATAGCCTGCGTAAAGGTTCGGGGAGCTGGCAAATAAGCTTTGATCCGGACATATCCGAATGGGGAAACCCACCCGCAAGGGTAACCGCTCCTGAATATATAGGGAGATGGTGGCGAACCGAGTGAACTGAAACATCTAAGTAGCTCGAGGAAAAGAAATCAACCGAGATTCCGTAAGTAGTGGCGAGCGAACATGGAACAGCCTGTTATTTTTAGCACATGCGATAGTAGAACGGAATGGAAAGTCCGGCCATAGAGGGTGATAGCCCCTTATACGAAATCCCGTGTGTGGAACTAGGGTAACGACAAGTAGGGCGGGGCACGAGAAACCTTGTCTGAACATGGGGGGACCATCCTCCAAGGCTAAATACTCGTAATCGACCGATAGTGAACCAGTACCGTGAGGGAAAGGCGAAAAGAACCCCGGGAGGGGAGTGAAATAGATCCTGAAACCGTATGCATACAAACAGTGGGAGCCTCGTAAGGGGTGACTGCGTACCTTTTGTATAATGGGTCAGCGACTTACATTCAGTAGCAAGCTTAACCGATAGGGGAGGCGTAGCGAAAGCGAGTCCGAATAGGGCGTCTAGTTGCTGGGTGTAGACCCGAAACCAAGTGATCTATCCATGGCCAGGATGAAGGTGCCGTAACAGGTACTGGAGGTCCGAACCCACAAATGTTGAAAAATTTGGGGATGAGCTGTGGATAGGGGTGAAAGGCTAAACAAACTTGGAAATAGCTGGTTCTCTCCGAAAACTATTTAGGTAGTGCCTCGTATATCATTCTCGGGGGTAGAGCACTGTTATGGCTAGGGGGTTCATAAGAACTTACCAAACCATTGCAAACTCCGAATACTGAGAAATGCAATTACGGGAGACAGACCATGGGTGCTAACGTCCGTGGTCAAGAGGGAAACAACCCAGACCGACAGCTAAGGTCCCAAATGACGTGCTAAGTGGAAAACGAAGTGGGAAGGCATAGACAGCCAGGATGTTGGCTTAGAAGCAGCCATCATTTAAAGAAAGCGTAATAGCTCACTGGTCGAGTCGTCCTGCGCGGAAGATGTAACGGGGCTAAGCACGTAACCGAAGCTTCGGATACTAGTTTACTAGTATGGTAGGAGAGCGTTCTGTAGGCCTGCGAAGGTGTTCTGTGAGGAATGCTGGAGGTATCAGAAGTGCGAATGCTGACATGAGTAGCGATAAAGGGAGTGAAAAGCTCCCTCGCCGAAAGCCCAAGGTTTCCTGCGCAACGTTCATCGGCGCAGGGTGAGTCGGCCCCTAAGGTGAGGCAGAGATGCGTAGCTGATGGGAAACAGGTTAATATTCCTGTACCTCTATACAATGCGATGTGGGGACGGAGAAGGTTAGGTCAGCCGGGTGTTGGATGTCCCGGTTCAAGCGTGTAGACAGATTCTTTAGGCAAATCCGGAGAGTCAATGTCAAGGCGTGATAACGAGTCTACTTGTAGACGAAGTGATTGATACCATGCTTCCAAGAAAAGCCACTAAGCTTCAGTTGTATAAGACCGTACCGCAAACCGACACAGGTGGGCAGGATGAGAATTCTAAGGCGCTTGAGAGAACCCGGGAGAAGGAACTCGGCAAATTAGCACCGTAACTTCGGGAGAAGGTGCGCCTCGGTAATGTGTAGAGATTTACTCTCGAAGCATGATGAGGTTGCAGTGAAAAGGTGGCTGCGACTGTTTAATAAAAACACAGCACTCTGCAAACACGAAAGTGGACGTATAGGGTGTGACGCCTGCCCGGTGCTGGAAGATTAAATGATGGGGTGCAAGCTCTTGATTGAAGTCCCAGTAAACGGCGGCCGTAACTATAACGGTCCTAAGGTAGCGAAATTCCTTGTCGGGTAAGTTCCGACCCGCACGAATGGCGTAACGATGGCCACACTGTCTCCTCTCGGGACTCAGCGAAGTTGAAATGTTTGTGAAGATGCAATCTACCCGCGGCTAGACGGAAAGACCCCATGAACCTTTACTGTAGCTTTACATTGGACTTTGACAAGATTTGTGTAGGATAGGTGGGAGACGTTGAAGCGGAGTCGCTAGATTTCGTGGAGTCAACCTTGAAATACCACCCTGATGTTGTTGAGGTTCTAACCTAGGTCCATAATCTGGACTGGGGACCGTGTATGGTGGGCAGTTTGACTGGGGCGGTCTCCTCCCAAAGAGTAACGGAGGAGTGCGAAGGTAACCTAGGTACGGTCGGAAATCGTACTGATAGTGCAATGGCATAAGGTTGCTTGACTGCGAGACGGACAGGTCGAGCAGGTGCGAAAGCAGGTCATAGTGATCCGGTGGTTCTGTATGGAAGGGCCATCGCTCAACGGATAAAAGGTACTCTGGGGATAACAGGCTGATTCCTCCCAAGAGTTCATATCGACGGGGGAGTTTGGCACCTCGATGTCGGCTCATCACATCCTGGGGCTGTAGCCGGTCCCAAGGGTATGGCTGTTCGCCATTTAAAGTGGTACGTGAGCTGGGTTTAAAACGTCGTGAGACAGTTTGGTCCCTATCTGCCGTGGGCGCTGCAAGTTTGAGGGGACCTGCTCCTAGTACGAGAGGACCGGAGTGGACACACCGCTGGTGGACCAGTTATCATGCCAATGGTATCGCTGGGTAGCTAAGTGTGGAAGAGATAAACGCTGAAAGCATCTAAGCGTGAAACTCGCCTCAAGATGAGACTTGCCGGGGGTTTAACCCCCCTAAAGGGTCGTTCGAGACCAGGACGTTGATAGGTCAGGTGTGGAAGCGCAGTAATGCGTTAAGCTAACTGATACTAATTGCCCGTGAGGCTTGATCCTATAACCTTAAGACTTGACCAAAAAGTTAAGATTAACGGTTTGTTTTAAAGCACGATATGTAATCATCCCATTTAAATTCTTTACTTCTTCCAATTTGTTAAAGACGCCTCATGAAAATGAGACGGCAACACAGCATTTCTGCTGATGAAAACTCGTAAGAGTCAAAACATCAGTGATACCAGTTATGCTTGGCGGCCATAGCGGTTTGGAACCACCCCTTCCCATCTCGAACAGGGCCGTGAAACGAACCAGCGCCAATGATAGTATGCTCTTCGCATGCGAAAGTAGGTCACCGCCAAGCTATTTATACCAAAAAGCCTCAGATAATCTCTGAGGCTTTTTTATTGCAAAAACATTCTTCGAACATGAAGACTGTATAAAAACAAAAAGAGCACATTGATATGTGCTCTTTTGTTTACATCAAAAGCCTCACTATAGAGCGATTAAGGCCCTACACTTTTGGCCGCTGGTAAGCTTGTTGGATTGGTTGTATTTGCACATGTCGGTTGCTCCCAACCATCGGTTTTGCCATTACTATCACCATTTAGATCATCAATCACCATATTGTCTGGTCTAGCAGCATCACCTGAAACGCCTGCAGGTACATAGTCTAAGTTAAGCGTGTTGCGTACACGCCAAGCGATATTATGATCAGCACAGGATGTATCACCTGATAAGCCAACTGCACCCACAAGTACACCGCTGTTATTGTATAGCGCGAGTCCACCACCAAACACATTCACTCCACCAATACGATTGCCAACCATAGGGTCAGCATGGGTACCCACAAGTGCTGGGTTGCCACCATAAGCGACTGCGGGATCTACAGGATTACTAAACTGTAGGCCATAAAGGCTACCACCGAGTGGATTTGCTCCGGAAGTGCCTTGTACGGCAGAGTATAAATTAGCGGTGGATAAGGCCAGACCAGGCAAACTGAATGCATTAGCTGTATTGGCTTTTTGCGCAGAAATCACACGGCTGCCGGGCCATTGTGCACCACGGTCAGCGCCAGAAAATGCGACAGCACATACGACGCCATCCCGATTCACTACTGTAGCCCACATTTGTAAATTGAAGCCTGAGGATTCTGAACCTACGGCGCTCAGCAATGCGGTTTTTAATTGTGCGTAATTGGGTAAATTGCTACACACGCCGCCTCTAGATTTATCATCTTGAGGGATGCCGCGGTTTGGTTTAGTGTCAGCAATGGCGTGGCTACTTAACGCGGCGCTAACAAGCAGTGCAGAGGCGAGCAGTTGGATACGATGAGGCTGGTTGTTCATATTAAACACTCCAAAATAAGTATTGTTATTGGGGTTAAAGGGAGAGGTGTCAGTGTGTATTCAAATGCGACGAATAATGTGCGATGAATAACTTTTGAAGCATAACAAACGCAGTGCGTTTAAAATATCCCGCAAATTGGGGGCGTTAAGATGACAGTGTATGCAGTAAAATTAGTCCATTGGAATCATCTACTTTATTGCGGGATTGCGCTATGCTATGTGTAATACGCTAGGATGAGATGAGAATGCAGCAGTTATTTGAAACGCGCCTATGGGCTTTGTTATTAGCGTTGATGACAGCGCCGACTAGCTACGCAGCGAGTGTCTATATGGATGCATCGGACGCGGAAGAAATTACCTTGTCTTCTAACGCATTGTCCGGCGAGGCGGTGATGGAAATTGAGACCGAGGACAATTCTGCTGAGCAGGAAATACAGTCTTCAGTATCTGACAAATCTACTTTGCAGCACATGCCGTTTCATCAAGAAGTACTGGAGGCTGCAAATAAAACGACGCTAGACCCAGCGCTGATTCATGCGGTCATTACAGTGGAATCTAGGCATAACCCTAAAGCGGTTTCTAAAAAAGGTGCATTTGGCTTGATGCAGTTAATGCCTGCCACTGCGCAGCATTACGGTTTGACCCGTGTGCGATCCCAAGATAATCGGCAAAATATTCTCGCGGGCGCACAGTATTTGAAAACCTTATTGCGGTTATTTGATGGTAATTTAGAGCTGGCATTGGCTGCGTATAATGCGGGGCCAGCTTCTGTTAAAAAGTATCATGATCGTATTCCTCCGTTTGAGGAAACCAAACTTTACGTGCCCAAAGTACTGAAATACTATCGAAAATACGCGAGTTAACGGTTTGTTTACTAACTGTTGATGCCGATGAACTTCCATTCATCATAGGTAGTGGCCTCTGAAAAACTCTCATAAGCAGTAGGGAACCCCGATTTTTTGATAGCAGCTTGATGGGACTGGCTATACACCCCAATGATCAAGCCTTGTTGTGTTACTAGCCCCCATGCTTGTTTTGAGATTGGATCTGCATATAGTTTGCGGAGATGGCGTTTGACTACAGGAAAACGCTTGTCTAGAACCAAGTCTTCTAATGCTTTTGGGTATTGTTTTGCGCCGCCCGGTGTGGATTCATAGTAGCTTAAGATGGCGGTGCGGTACTGGTCACCAATAAACAACAGTTCTTTTTCATGCTCTCGCTGTAGTGATTGATGCCACACAATACCTACAACACTTAAAGCAATGCCAGAAAGCGCCACGATGATGAGGATGCCAATAAAGGTGAATCCCTGAGTCAGCTGGCCAGTACGCATATTACCAATCAGAGAACTTTGTGCCATCTTTTGCGATGCCTGTTGCACCGCTGTGGATGTTATATAGCCCACCTTCAAGTGGTGGCGTTGGCGGATCAATGACCCAAGTGTTCTCGCTTTCGGTGATGGGGTCTATCGGCAATCTGTTCATGTACTGCTTTTCTACAAGCTCTTCTAGGCTGGCTGGGTACTGGCTATGGTCGGCATAGTATTTATCAATACCTTCGCGCACTGTGTTCAAACTTTGCTTAAGCGCAGCTTCTCTAGCGCGCTCCACACTACTAAAATATTTTGGATAAGCCAAAGTGAGCAGTAATGCGAGGATCGACAATACGACTAATAACTCGACTAAAGTGAACCCGAGTATACGGCGGCTATTTGGCTTACCATTTGGCATAAGTAACTCCATTGGTACCCGTTAGCGGGCTTAACGAGTACACATCATATACATCTTTCCCAGCGACTGGTTGGTTGGCACTGCTTTCGTAGCTGCGCAAGCCCCAGCCTTGCGTTTGCTCAATACTGAGTGCATCAGTCTCTCGTTGTGCAACCATCGGGTCTAGAGGGATTCTACGTAGAAATTTGAGTTTATGTTTGTTGGGGTCTTTCAGGTCTTCAGCCCCTTCTACCAATATTTCTAAATTAGGTGGGTACCCGGTCTCGTCTATGTTTTTTTTGATACGGCCTTCATCACTTGCTTTCTTATAGGCATCAATGGCTTCGCGAATTTGCCGTAAATGGTGACGTAACTCGCTTTCTTTAGAACGTTGAACTGTCACCGAGACTAAGGGCATGGCCACACTCGCCAAAACTGCCACAATCGCCAACGTGACAATCAGCTCAATCAAAGAAAATCCGCGCAGACGCATATGGAATTAGAAACGCGAAGGCGGATTAGTGGTATCAATAATTGGTGCTGGTTGTGCCTGCGGATCAATAATGACAGAAGGCACGGGTGTCGGTGCGTTAGGGTCGATTACCTGACCGGGGATATCCTGCCCTGAGCTCTCAGTGGCTGGATTAACAGGGACTGCGGCCGGTGCTGGACTAATGGCATTTTCTGAACCATCGGCAGGTGTATTCAACTGCTGTTGTCGTTCGCGCCTTTGGTCACGCAGTCTTTCTAGAGGCGTCAACGGGGCGGCAGAGCCACCGGAAAATGCGGGCAGTGCTTTTTGCGGTTTGTCCGTGATGATACTTTCGGTACCAGACCAATATTCGGAGACGTCCGCTTTAGGTAATTCTAAGTTGGTAATAACTCTTGGTGTAATGGCCAATACAATTTCCGTTTTACTTTTTTTGTCTTCTTGGTTCGAGAATAAACGCCCAATCAGCGGGATATCGCCCAAGCCTGGTAAACGGCTGGCATTTTTTCTTTCGTCATCCAAAATTAACCCGGCTAAGATTTGCGTCTCTCCATCTTTGAGGCGCAGTGAGGTGTTGGCATTACGCGTGCCAATGGTATAGATGGTGGCGCCATTTCTGGTCACGGTTTTTTCACCTAAAGAGCTCACTTCAAGGCCGACCTTGATGTTTACAAAATCATCCAAGGTGACATGTGGTTCAACATCAAGCTTTAACCCGACATCAATATAAGTCACATTTTCAGAGATGCCGACGTTAGCAGTCGAGGTGGTGGTGATAATGGGCACTTTATCGCCTACCAAGATTTTGGCTTTTTCATTGTTTTTGACGCGGATTCTTGGGTTGGAGAGCAAGTTAACATCGCCAATGGTTTTTTTAAAGTTAATGGCCGGGTTGGGGGATACGCCTATTCCACTGGAGTTAAGCGTTTTAAGCGCTTGTAAGGTGAGTCCAGTGTCCGCACCAATCACGGCCAGTTGGTTCGGGTAAATAATCCCTAACTCTTGTAAGCGGCTGCGGCTCACTTCTAACACTTCAATGTCCAGCATTACTTCAGAGTCTGCAATATCAGTGGCGGCCACTAATTTTTCGGCAATGCGTACGACCTCTGGTGTATCGCGCATGACCAGCATATTGATGCGTTCATCAATGAAAATATCTTTGGTTTTAAGCATGGACTTCAACATGCCGGCCACTTGCTTGGCATTGGTGTTGTTTAAGTAAAAACTACGGATTTTTAAGTCTTGATAATCCTTTAATTTTTGTGGATTGCTTGGGAACACCAGCGCTGTATTTTCAGACAATGCTTTTTTCTGTAGACCATTGCTGGCGAGCACCATATCTATCGCTTCTTCAATGGGTAGCTTTTTGATGAAGATAGTCGCTTTGGTGTCTGGCTTGATGTCTTTATCCAAAATAAAATTAATACCCGTTGCACGAGATAAAGCCTCAAATACGGCTTTGATATTTGCATCGCGTAGCTCTAAAGAAATAGGCTTATCTACACTGGATTTAAGCTGTGGCGGTTGCATATTGCTGTTGCCAATTTTTTGATTGATTTGCGTTTCCAGTTTAAGCGCTGCTTTGTTTTGCGGGTTCTCTAACAGCACTTCATGTACTTCGCGCTTTGCTTGTTCAAGTTGGCTGTTGTTGGCCAACTCGTCCGCTTTTTGTAACTGCTGATGTTGCTTAATTTCTCTAAACACTTCATTCCTACTGGTCATCGCACTTTGGTTATCTGGTGCAAAGCTGAGTACACGCTCATATAGGCGTTGTGCTTCTGCAAGATCGCCTTTTAGACGCGCTTGATCCGCTTGTACCAATAGTTCATTCACAGCAGATTCAGTATTTAAATAAAAGTCCTTACGTGCTTTGGCAGATTCCGGGTTTTGTTTAAGGTCTTGTTGTGATTCATAAGCGCGTGTTTCAGGCGGCTCATTTTTATGCTTATTGGATTCCCATGGCGCAAATGCGCAGCTTGTCATGAGCGGTAGCCCAGACAATAACAGCATAGCTGTGAGCGCTCGTGTGTGTTGCATCTTTAGATGATTAAACAATGGCATTGCTGATCCTTTTGCTGGTTTACTGCCCCGGCTGCGCCATCTGTCCATTGAAGGACGATTCCGGTGAAATTAATTTTTGTGTTTTTGATAAAGTTTGTGGCAGATTCAGCGGTAAAAATGTGAACAGCAATTGGTTGGCATCTTCACCATCCAAGCGCCAAAACGCATCCACTTGTTCACCTTTTGCCACGGTATACACTTTGTTGTTAGCCATCAAAAAAATTTGCGTGCCTTTGGGGCCATCGTCTAGTTTCCCCATATAAGTAAAAGGCGAGGGTGGCGCTACCGGCGGGGGCGGGGGCGCAGGTTTGATTTTGGGGGTAGGCGCGACGACGACCCATGAATGTACCGGGAATAAATCGGCAGGCTTTTCTGCGCTTGTGTCTCGATGCATGATGCGCCAGTTGGATGGTGCCGCTGGTGTCGTTTCGACTTTGTCTACAGGTGTTACTTGAGCAATTGCCAATGATGGCAGTTTAGCGGTACGTGCACTGTCTGCAGGCTCAGCAAGTAATGATTCATCTGACTGGCCAGACGTGAACGCTGTCCACGCAGTCAGCGCAACAGTCACAATCAGTACGGCCCATAGCCATCCATTTTTACCTGCGTTAGCCGTTGCTCGTGCTGTTAAATTCATGAGGGGTCAGCCTTCACAAATAACACTAACACCAATTTTGCATCAACCACGGGGGTGAGGGTGCTATCTCTATGCATTTGAATATCCGCGATGGCCACCGAAGGCACTGCACTCAGCATGGCAGACATAAATTGACGCACTTGAGTGTAATGGCCTGTGACTGGAAGCACCATTTCATATTGGGTGAGCGCTGCCTGTTGTGGCACATTACGCGGTGTAATTTTGGTGAGTTTATAATCGCCGCTATTCAATACAATGCGTTGTTGCGCTGCTAATTGGTTGAGTTGCGCAAGTGTGTCTGGGATGGAATCTGCACGAGGAAAAATGCGGTAAAAATCCTGCAAGGTTTGCTGTGTTTGCTCGGCTGGTTTTTCTATGATGGCTACGTGCGTGTCAGGCTCTGCATGTTGGTTTAAATCAGTAGAAAAGCTATGGATTTCTTCTTTTATCTCTGCTGATTTAGAGGTGTAGTACACACCGCCGGCGCAAATTGCCAGCAAGGCTAATAGACCCCAGACGCCAAGTTTCCTAGCCGCATGCGACAGTAACCACATCAGATATTGGGTATTCACCATATTCAGCTTTTCCCTTGCGCTACTTTCCCTAGCTCTAGTTTCCATTGTGCAACAATGGTAAATCCAACTGGCTTGTAGGGGTCGCTTTGATCGATATGATGTTTTAGTAAATAGACCTGCGCTAAGGTGTTTAATTGTGCCAAAGCTTGCACGTACTGCAAGGTTGCGGCCATGTTTTTGGCCTGGCCGGTCAACACGACTTGTTGTTTTTTGCGATTAGGCGCTATGCTCAATAGTGCGATATCTTGTGTGCTGACTTGCTCCAGCGAAGTCAGTAGCGGATTCCATGGAGTGCTTAACTGCGTGACAATATCACGGGCATATAGGACTTCATCTTCCGATGCGGTTTCAATCGGTAGCTCAACTGGCTTATTGCGTAATGCAGGTGACATTCCAGAGGCAGAAACCAACGTGGATAATGTCTGCTGTTGTCGTTGATATTGCTGTACCCAATATAGTGTGCAGCCAATCGCTGTCAGTAGCATTGCCAACCCGAGTAAGCTGATCTTTTTGAAAGAAAATGCACTGGTTTCCACAAAGTCAATGTGTAATCGCTGGCTCATGCCATTACCTCCAACAGTGGATACGCCGTTTGTGGTAGCGCTTGTTTATTGGAGAGACCTAAGCGTTTGATTTGCCAGTGCGTAATGGGCGCCAATGCGCTGGCCTTGTGTGCAGGTGCATAAATGGAGATCACGCGCGCTACATCGTCTTCTAACACCATGGTGCGCGCTAGAATCTCTGGCAGTTGCTGCTGCCAGTCTAATGCAATGGCTTGCGAGCGGATTTGGGTACAGATGCCATGATGAAAAGTTGCAAACACCAAACGGCTATGCTCCACCATTGCCACTATGCCCTCTATCTTGTGCAAGGCGTTGGCTAGACCATTGATGGCTCTTACAAAGTAGGGCTGCACGCTTTTTAAAACAATGGATTGCTTTTCGGCTAAGGTGTGTAATTCAATCAGTAATGTTTGATCAATGGCCGCGCACATGGTGGGCTTAGCAGGTGCAACATCATCACATTGTATGGCCCAGTTCAGCACTTCGGCCCCAAACACTTCGCGGAAAGCCGCTTGCGCATACGCGGTTTTTTCTGTGATGGAGATATGTTTTAAGGTAGGCGGCAACACTAAATAGCGCACCAAATCACTTTCAAGCGTCAACTGCATTGCAGTGTGGCGGGGTGCAGCAAGCTCTACCAATATACGTGCTAAGGTCTGCAATGATGCTTGCCAAATATGCTCTGGATTCGGGGTTACGGCATGTTCGTGCTGGGCTAGTACTTTCTTTGTCAGCCCGGTACGATGCAGCACCGCCACATGAGTGGCGCTGAGTGTGACCAACAGTTGATTAGGCCACAAAGGTAACACGGTTAATCTCCTGTAAGGTTGTCATGCCTTCACCCACCGCTTCAATCGCGGCCTCACGTATGGTGCGCATGCCGCTACGTTTTGCGGCTTCTTTCAGTTTGCGAATAGGCTCGCGCGCGACAATCATTTCTCTTAACTCGTCGTTGAGGACTAACAGTTCAGCGACTGCTTTACGACCTTTATAGCCGGTACCCCGGCAATGACCACAACCTTTGGCATGTTTGAATTGCATATGACTCGCCATTTCAACGGTAATGGCCGATTCTTCTAATATTGCGGCCGAAGGCTGCTCTGGTTCCATACAGTGTGGACAAATCACACGAATCAGGCGCTGCGCCATGATGCCATTGACAGCTGAAACAAAGTTGTAAGGGTCAACGCCCATGTGCATAAACCGTGCGATCACATCCAGCACATTGTTGGCGTGCACGGTAGTAAATACCAAGTGGCCAGTCAGTGCTGCCTGTACCGCAATCTGTGCAGTTTCTGAATCGCGAATCTCACCCACCATGATTTTGTCAGGGTCGTGTCGCAAAATAGAGCGTAGGCCGCGTGCAAAAGTCAGGCCTTTTTTCTCATTGACTGGGATTTGCAATACGCCGGGTAGCTGATATTCCACTGGATCTTCGATAGTGATGATTTTGTCATGCCCAGTGTTAACCTCAGAGATGGCTGCATATAACGAGGTGGTTTTGCCACTACCGGTGGGGCCTGTCACCAATACCATGCCATAAGGCTCTGCGGCTAAACGACGAAATTGTGTGATGATATTGGGGTTAAACCCAAGCGCTTGTAAGCTTAAACCTTGCGCTTCTTCAGACAGCGATTTACGATCGAGCACGCGTAATACGGCATCTTCACCAAACACACTGGGCATAATGGATACACGGAAATCCACTTCTCGGCCTTGTGTGATGACTTTAAATCGGCCATCTTGAGGAATACGGCGCTCCGCAATATCCAACTGCGCCATGACTTTGATTCTAGAGATGGCTTGGTCGGCATTGTCTTGCCCTTGAATGCCCCCCACGCTTGCCATGACACCGTCGATACGGTACTTCACTACTAGACCTGAATGTGCGCATTCCAAATGAATATCGCTGGCGCCTGTTTTTAAAGCATCGTACAGCGTGGAGTTCATCAGTTTGACAATCGGGTTGCTCTCTTCACTAATTGACTTTAATGAAAGATGTACCACCGACTCATCATTATCCGCCAGTAGGTTTTGCTCGCCCGTCGGTAAGCCATCCATGGCGCGCATGGTTTCTTCATGTCTAGCTAAAAATGCGGCAATATCAGTGCGATGCGCGAGCCGCCACGTGTATGACCGTTTAATGTATTCATTGGCCCATGTTTGCAAGTTGTCATTAAACGGATCGGCAAACACTAAAATAAGCTGTTCGTCTTCGGTATAAAAGGCCAGACATTCTTTTTGTTGGGCTTTGGAAAATGGAATCGTGTCAAAGCCTGCAATTAGCGTGTGCATTTCTTTCATGGAGATGGGCGCATAATGAAAGCATGCACCAAGGGCAGAAATGAAAGTGTCTTGCGTGCCGCCAATCAGCTCTTCCAGCACTTCAATCATGCGTCTTTGCTGAAGTTGCGCTTGTGCCTTCGCTTGCTTGATGGTGGCCGGGGTCATCATCACAGTGGCGCCGTCTAATGCAAAAGTAGGGGTCGCGATCATTGTATATTGCCTGCAAGCTCAAAGATGGGCATGTAAAGTAACAAGACTACCACACCTATTACCAAGCCAATCATCAACATTAATATGGGCTCAAACAAGCGCGTAAACCAGTCTATCCAGCGCGCGAGTTCTTCATCATAAAAGCCAGCAATGCGCTCCATCATATCGCCGATATTACCGCCGCGTTCACCCACTGCCAGCATGCGCAAGGCTACTGGTGTGGTCAGTCCGGTTTTGTCGAGCGCATCGGAAATCGGGTGGCCTTCGTTAATGGCTGCTGAAGCAAGCTTCATACTGTTTTGTAAGGCAGAATCTAACAAGCCGGACACCGATTGCAGTGCAAGTAGAATAGGCGTGCCGCCTTTGAGCAGCATGCCAAGCGTTCTGTAAAAACGTGCCAATTGGTAGATGCGCAGACGGTCACCCAATGCCGGGATTTTCCACAGTTGTTGCGCTAGCCATTTTCTGAATGCCGGTTGAGATAGGGCAACAATTAAAGCGGCAATGAGCCCGATGCTGCCTAGCATCATGGCAAAGCCATGGCGTTCAAGAAACACGCCCCATGCCAGTAATACTTGCGATAGAAAGGGGAGATCGCCGCCAGTGCCTTCATAAATGCGACTGAATTTTGGAACGACAAAGCCGAGCAAAAACAGAATCACCAAACCGCCAACGCTCATCAACAGTATCGGATAGATGGATGCACTGACGATTTTCTTTTTGAGCAGGCCAATTTGTAATTCATAGGCAATGTAGCGACTCAACGCTTGGGGCAGGTCGCCGGTTTTTTCACTGGCCCTGACCGTTGCAACAAACAACATAGGAAACGCTTGCGGCTGCTGCTCCAGTGCGGCGGAAAAGGTTTGTCCTTGGTAGAGCGCTTGTAACAGCGTATCTAAGGTGGATTTACCTTCGTTACGGTCGTCTTTGACTGCAAGCGTTTCAATCGCCTCTACCAAATTGAGGCCTGCTTCTAGCAAGGCCAGCAATTCTTGGCTAAATAAAATGAGCGGGAATTTTTTTCTGGAATGCTTGAGTGCATTGAGCGCTGTGGCCGAGATAGGCGTATAGCCTCTTGCCTGCGCCTGAGAGAGTGCATCATCCATATGCATGGCAGAAATGTTCAGGAGAACCATTTCTCTGTCACGGACCGCTTTTACTTGATAGTTCATCGCGTTTTGAACAGCGTTACCAGTTCGTGACGTCTTCGGCTTCTTTGGTGCCGCCTTGCTGCCCATCTTTACCTAGCGAGTATAGGTCGTAGTCGCCATGCTCTCCTGGTGATTTGTAGAGATAGGGTTTATCCCACGGGTCATTCGGCACGTTTTTTTTAAGATATGGGCCAGCCCATTTGGTATCGTTAGCCGGATTTTTATTGAGTGCCTCTAACCCTTGCTCGCTGCTTGGGTAGCGTCCGGTATCAATCCGGTATTGGTCTAACGCTTTACCCAGTGCATCGATTTGTGCTTTGGCAGTTTTTGTTTCGGATTTACCAATTTGCTCAAAATATTTGGGGCCTACATAGCCAGCAAGTAGGCCAATAATGACCATAACAACTAGCAATTCAAGGAGTGTAAATCCTTGAATTTTAATATTTAATTTTAATTTTTGTGTTCTAGTGATCATGTAATCAATTCTATCAAAGCAACTATATATGTCAATTGTAGTGAATGTCGGTGACGGGTAAATTTCATTTTTGTGACAACTTAGTCACAATTCTTAGTATGTTTTTTCTATTGTTATGTGAGTCTACATAATAGAGGCCACCATTTGGTGGCCCCGTCGGCATACCGCAAACAGATATTGCTATCTGATTAAGCCGGTTAAGGGCTGATATACAACTGCAGCTTAGGTACCGCACTATACGTACTTGCACCCGGTGCTTTCCATAATAGCTGCATTACTGCACCCCCGGTAAACTCTAGAAACTCCACCGTAATTGGCAAGCGTTGACCAGCTGTCATGCTGATTACCGCGCTGGTGTCCAAGGTTGGCCCATGTGAAGCCCAGTTATTGATGATGAGCTGGTTATTGAGATAGACCCTTACGCCGTCATCAGAATTGGTCTGGAACTGATAGTTGCCAGCAGCTAATGCTTCGACATACCCCGTCCAACGTGCAGTAAAGTTGTTTGCTGGAACGCCAGCACCCGGCGAAGCAGTGCCCCAGTTAAAGTTCACATCCTCCACACGTTGTAAAACCGCATTGCCGGATAAGTCTATCGAGTTGTAGTAACTACCATTCAAACCAGTGCCGGTCGAGGTCGTACCATTGGAGGTCACAGTAACGGAGGCGACACTACTGATGCTGACCGCACCGCTATTGTCAGTGGCTCTTGCCGTCACAGAATGGGTACCGACCGCCGCATTGGTCCAACTGATGCTGTATGGCGAAGTCGTATCTGTAGCGATTAGCGTAGCCCCATCATAGAACGCCACTTGGGTGATCGTACCATCACTATCCGCAGCATTGGCGGATACCGTGATGGCCGTGCCTTGTATGATGTTAGCTCCTGAAGCGGGTGCTGTGAGCGCAACAGTAGGCGCATTATTGTTGACCGTACTACTGTTATACAACTGCACTTTAGGCACCACGTCATAAGTAGTGGCTCCTGGTACTTTCCAGAATAACTCCATCAATGCTCCACCGGTGAACTCTTGGAATTCCACCGTAATCGGAATACGTTGGCCAGCCGTCATGCTGATCGCCGCGCTCGTGTCCAAAGTAGGGCCATGTGGTGTCCAGTTATTAATCACTAACTGATTATTGATATAGACTCTAAGGCCATCATCTGAATAACTCTGGAATTGATAAGAGCCCGTCACCGTGGCTTCAATAAACCCAGTCCAGCGTACTGAGAAGTTATCTGCTGGTAAGCCTGCTCCCGGTGATGCATTACCCCAATCAAAGTTAATATCCTCTACACGCTGTAGCACAATGCTGCCGGTTAAATCATTCGTTGCGTAGTAATCGGCATTCAATCCGGTACCTGTGCCCGGTGTGGTTGGCGTGCTGGAAGTCACCGTAATCGCCACCGCAGCACTGGTAGTGACCGTACCCCCATTATCAGTCGCTCTAGCGGTGATGGAATGAGACCCAACCGCCGCATTGGTCCAACTGATGCTGTATGGCGAAGTCGTATCGGTAGCAATCAAAGTCGCACCATCATAGAACGCGACTTGGGTGATCGTACCATCGCTATCCGCAGCATTGGCTGAGACCGTAATGGCCGTACCTTGTACTACACTCGCCCCTGCAGATGGTGCAGTCAGTGAGACAGTAGGCGCTACATTGCCACCTGTACTGCTCGTATACAGCTGCACTTTCGGTACAACATTATATGTAGCGGTTCCCGGTACTTTCCAGAACAGTTCCATCAGTGCACCACCTGTGAATTCTTGGAATTCCACCGTAATTGGAATGCGCTGACCTGCCGTCATATTCAGTGTGGCACTTGTGTCTAAAGTGGGGCCATGCGGTGTCCAGTTATTGATGATTAACTGATTATTTACATACACCCGCAGGCCATCATCCGAATACGTCTGAAATTGATAAGAGCCAGTCACCGTGGCTTCAATAAACCCAGTCCAACGTACTGAGAAATTATCCACAGGAACACCTGCACCTGGCGAGCCATTGCCCCAATCAAAGTTAATATCCTCTACACGTTGTAGTTTCACAGTGCCCGTTAAATCACTGGTGGAGTAGTAAGCCGCATTCAATCCGGTACCGGTGCCTGGCGTTGTAGGCGTACTAGAAGTCACCGTGATGGTCACCGCCGTACTGGCAGTAACTGCACCACTATTGTCAGTGGCTCTCGCAGTAATCGAATGTGAGCCGACGGCAGCATTGGTCCAGCTAATGCTGTAAGGCGCAGTAGTGTCGGTAGCAATCAGTGTTGCGTCATCATAGAACGCAACTTGGGTGACCGTACCATCACTATCCGTGGCATTGGCCGAGACCGTAATGGCTGCGCCTTGCCCCACACTCATTCCGGCTGTAGGTGCAGTCAGTGTGACAGTTGGCGGTGATTGAGTCGCCGTACCAATGGTACTGTATAACTGTGCTTTAGGTACTACACTGAACGTGGATGCACCAGGTAATTTCCAGTTAAGTCCTAACAAGGCACCGCCAGTTAGCTCCTGATACTCAATGATGATAGGCAGTCTTTGCCCTGCATTCATGTTGAAAGCAGCGCTGGCATCTAAAGTAGGAGGGTGGCCAGACCAGTTATCAATAATTAACTGATTGTTGAGATACACCCTTACGCCATCATCCGAGTTGGTTTGTAATTGATAAGACCCTGTGACGGTGGCTTCGATATAGCCGGTCCAACGTGCAGAGAAGTTATCTGCTGGGAGTGTTGCGGCTGGCGAACCATTGCCCCAATTAAAATTAACATCCTCTATGCGTTGCAATACAACATTGCCCGAGAGGTCATTCGAGTAATAGTAAGCACCGTTTAAGCCTGTGCCAGTCGAAGGTTTAGGGGCTTCGCCAGCTTCTTCCATACCAATTTGCTGTACATAGCTCACTACATTGGTCATGTCTGTAGCCGATAGTGTAATGCCGTTGTGCGCAGTAATCGCAGCGTTCATTGTTGCCGCGCTGCCATCATGCAGGTAAGGTGCCGTTGCCCAAACATCGCGTAATGTCGGGATATCGATACCACTCAAAGTAGCATTTAGGCGATTACCGCTGGAGGGTTTAATGGTACCGATATTTCTCAGCCCATTAGCACCATTGCTGATCGTAAAATCAAACGAGCCATGACAACTAATACAATTGTTTTGGAATACCGCTTTACCAGCAGTTGCAGCCGGTGTTAAGCCACCAGCGTTATCACGATAAGGCGTGCTATCAAACTTATTCAGCGATTCGACATAAGCGGCCAATTCATCCAACGAAGTACTGATGCCAGATTTTCTATCGCCTAGCGGCTGATTTCGGGTGCCCGTCGCATAGTCAGCATCAGCCATCAAGCCCGAGCCGCCAGACAGTTCGCGAATTTGCCGTTCAAAATCTTGCACTTCATCGAAGTTTGCGCTCCAGTGCAGGAAGCCGTGTGCCTTGCCCGCGCGGCCATTTAAGGCAATGGTATTGCGTAAACCTTCACCAAAGCCAGTCAGATCCCACACACGGCCATCCTGACCGCCATCGTTATGACAGCTTGCACAGCTCATATAGTTATCACGCGCTAGCCGTGTATCACGTGCGTCATAAAATAACTGTTTGCCAAGCACTATGCTTGGGTCTAGGTTTTCAGTTTCAATGGTGTAGGTAATTGCGCTGCGAGAAACCGTAAGTTTGCCTTGATTCAATAGTGGTGATAAATCAAACACAGTCACACTTCTATCCATAAACTCTTGCACATAAAGCGTATTGCCGTCTTCTGATAGTGCGAGACCTTGTGGAGCGCGACCTACCTCAAGTCTGAACAGTTCTCGACCGCCAATGGCATCAATCACTGCAACTTGGCGGCTGGTCTCCAACGCAATAAATGCATACACACCACTTGGATGATAAACCGCAGCAGAGCCTACGCTTGAGTTGTCATGATCAATACGTTTTGCATAGTTTTCAGTGAGTGTGGCCATGTTGATGCTTGAGCTAATCGCACGTACCGTGTTTTGGAAGTCTAATTGCTGGCCGCTACGCAGCAGTCCGCGCTTGATGTTGTCTTGCTTAGAGGGCAGCCATGCTTGCGTGCCATCCGGAGAAATAGCAGGTGCTGCTAGATAGTTGGGCAGACCTCTGCCTTGAATCTCCGTATCAGTCTTGTCGCTATGCGCCAGTTTAACGGTGCTGGTCACAACCATAGTGTTGGCATTGACGACAATCACTTCGCCCCCTGCATTCGTGGTGTCGATAGTCGCAGTTGCTTCACCCAGTGCAGGTGGTGAGATAAAACGAGACACCAACACTAATGAGGCATCTGCATTAATGGCCACATGGCGCACACTAGGTGCAACATCAACAATGCCTTGTTGTGCACCGGTGGTGGCGTTCAGTTTAAGCAACTGCCCAGTAGCTTCCAACGCCACAAACGCGCTGGTACCGTTGGAGTCAAATGTCAGGCCATGTGGTAGTGATGCACGTGGCAACATCAATGTTTGCACCACTGCCAAAGTGGTGGGGCTAATCACAGAAATACTAGCGCTTCTCTTATTGGTAACCCAAATCCGCCCATCCGGTGCCACTGCAACGGTGCGTGGCGATGTACCGACATCAATCGAGGTGACAAGCGCATTGGATACGCCATCCAGCACGCTGACAGAGTCGTTATCCGGGTTCACCACCCAAATTCTGGACGGATTTCCGCTACGATTCTCTACCGTTATCGGGCTGGAGTTTGTTGGGTTTTTTGCCGTTTTGACTGTGGCTACGGCTTGCAAGAACGTACGTCTTGAAATAGCGCCTACCGTATCTTTGGCGCTCAGTGTCACAACATACACGCCGGGCTGCGCGTAACTATGGCTCACAGCAGGATTAGCGTTGTAAGGAGTGTCTGGACTGCCATCACCAAAGTTCCAGCTATAAGTAGTACTAGAAACAGCAGTCACGCTGTAGTTTGCAGTGCCGCCGGCGCCAATCACAGGCGCGTCGATTGTCCCGCCAATTTCGGGAGGGTCGTACGGTGTGGTAGGCACATTAGGGGGGGCTACATTTTGCCCAATGGCAATGATGACGCCTAAAGAAGGCACGCCGTTTGCATTGACCGTAACCACTTGGTAATAGCCAGGAGGGGTGAGGTTAGCGTTAGGTATGGTGGCGGTGAGGCGGTTGCTTTGCTGTGAAAAGGTTAAGGGTATGCGGCGCTGCCCGGTATTGAAAGCATGCGTACCTTTACTCACACCAAGTAACACCAATTGTGTGATGTTTTCCGTTGTGGTCATGTCCATCTGTATCGGTGCTTCGTGATCGTAGGACAATCCACTAATCGCCTGAATAACTGGGCGAGGCGCCAGTTGTGCACCACTCATGCCGGTTCTGAATAAATAAGGTGGGTAATACACCTCAGCATTTAAATTATTGATAGGACCAGGAGCGCCACCACCAAAGGACAGGATAGTGCCATTAGGCATCAGCACAGTATTGGAATGATAGCCTCTATAAATGGCAGCGTTAGCACCCTGTGACCATGTGCCTGTGGTGGGATCCCAGATTTCAACACCATACACAGCACTGCTACCATCGTTATTAGCGCGTGCGGAACCACCGGTGATGACCACTTTGCCATTGGATAAAACGATTGAATTTAGAAAGCGGCGCACATAGGTCATGGCGGGCTGTTCTGTTAATACCGGGTTTGCGCCATTGATGTCAATGACGGTTGCTTTGTTACTGGCCGGTAAATCATCTCCTACAAAGCTGCCATTGCCGCCTGCAATCAAGATCTTGCCCGGTGCATACATCACTGCAGTATTGGTGGCACCCACGTTCACTGGGTTAGCAAAGGTATAGGGCACTTTGAAATTGCCAGCAATGCGTATGGTGCCATTGCCGTTAGGGTCTAGGTACCACATTTTTTCGGAAGACACGCCAAAGATCTGGCCATTCGGTGCGATGAATGCACGTGGAAATGACGCGCGTAAATAGTCAGGGCCAAACGCCTCGCGACTGTAAGCACCAAACAAAGAACGCCAGCCAGTCGTTTCCAGTATTTCCGGCGTCATGGAGGCTAGACCTTGTGCAACGGCTTGATCTGGACTGTTCTCCATATCTTCTGAGTAAGGCACCATGCCGCCAAGGATGATAGGGCGGCCATCTGGCAAATTCAGCAAGGTAGCGTACCAGCGGTCTAGTGCCAGATTGTATGAAGCCGTTTGTACGGTATTGGTAGAAGGGGTGTAAATCGTGGTTGTTCTACCGCCATTACCACCAGAAATAATCAGCCTACCATCGGTCAGGTAAGTAGAGTTTGAACAGAAGCTATCTTGCTGTTGTGCACGAAAGGTCGTTTGGTGGCTATTGTTGCCAAACCCCACTGTGGGGTCCCACAGGTCAAAATAACGGCCATCCTGGCCAGCACCATCAAGCGAAGTGCCATAGGTCAGCACTTTTCCATCAGGCAGCACAGCCGCATGGATACTATTGAGTGGCCACGATTTTACACTGGACCACATGCCACGCGTGGGCGCATCGGCAGGAATGGCAAGCCCTTGCATAATGGGGTCAGGGCTAATCGGAACCGTTACCCATGCGCTTGGATCGACATCCGCCGCCTGCGTGTTGTGCATCATCGGAATGTCCAGCGTCAGCAGCGATAACATCATCGCTGCGACGATGGCTTTGCGACCTTGTGTGAGATATGGATATTGCTTGAACACGAAACGATTGTGCGGTCGGCTTAATGATTGAGACGGTATGGTTTCGTGCATAAGAGACTCACAATCTTTTCGATAATATATTCTATGGCAATGCTTTGTCATGCTATATCCCCTAATTAAGGGAGGGGTATTACATGCTGTTCAGTTGAGCAATATCTTGCGCAATTCGCGCTTTGTCGATAGGGCTGCCCATGTAGCGCATCATCAGCCGCCCTTGCGCATCCACCAGCCATAAGTGCGTGGTGTGATCGTCCGGACGTACAGCTTGCTTCAATTTTTTTGGGTCGGTGCCGAATAGCTTTAAACGCTCGGTCACGGTCACAATATCTGCTGGATTGCCTGTGATAAATACCCAGTTGTCTGCCTCTGCATGCATGCGGTGTGTAAATGCTTTGAGCTTGGTTGGGGTATCGTTCAATGGGTCTAACGAGACAGACACAAATACAACACGCGACTTGAGATTGCTAGGCAAACTTTCCAGTATCTCGCTCAAGGCTTTGGTTTGTACCGGGCATACCGCCGAGCATTGCGTATAGATGAAATTGAATAAGGTGATCTTGTGATTTAAGCTAGAGATTTTAAACGGTTGGTTGTGCTGATCTTTAAAGGCTACATTGCCAAAATTGCTATAAAAACTGGTGCTTGCAACTTCTGCACGTAGTTGAGCAGAGTAGATAAAAAAGGCAAGAGAGACACAGAGCAGTGCGCAAAGCTTGTGGGGGAGACTAAACGCCCTCACAACGTTAAATGTGCGCGCTGATATGTGTGTATTCATCTAATCAACATGGCTCAACATGGCGGTTAACACTGCAAAAAGAAAGGGCATGACTTTATGCTGCAAATTAAATGGAATAAGGGCCAATAAATCGCATCAATTAGGTATTCGATTCATCTTAGGTGACCGCTATTTTGCCCTCAATAGCCCGAACGGGCTAATTATGGGAACTAAATTGAAATTGCTGTCAATGCTTGAAAAGTAAAGAACGGTTAAGGTGTTGATGATAAAAGTTAACTATATGATTTTTAATCTATATTTAACTTATTTTTACAATTTTCTCACTGGGCGCTATTGCTGGGTCTCGGCATGCTTAATCGCTATTTATTTTAAAAATAAATAGCGAAGTTGTTGCATATTAACCACGTTGGAGTCGTGTTAAATCATCAATGATTTCTTGCGAGTGTGTAGAGGCTTCCACATTGAAATAAGCTTTGGCAATATTGGCCGCCGGATCAATCAAAAAAGTGTAGCGTTTGGCGATGTTGAGTGGGCCAATATGTGTGAGTGCGCCATACGATTCAGCCACTTTACCTGATGTATCGGCCAGCAGAGGGAAGGGTAGGTTGTACTTTTTAGCAAAGGCCGCGTGTGATGCGCTGTCATCCACGCTGATGCCGACCACTTTTGCCCCCAGTTTTTCTAAGTGATACATATCATCACGAAAATGACAGGCTTCTTTGGTGCAGCCGGGGGTATCGTCTTTAGGGTAAAAATAGAGTACTAACCATTGCCCCTTAAATGCATTCAGATCCACCAGCGTGCCTTTGGCGTCTGCAAGTGCAAAATAAGGTGCGGCTTGCCCCACGCTTAACTGATGGTTGGGTGCGCTGAAATAACGGTATCCCCAAAAGGCCAGCACTAAGATTACGCTATAAAAAACAATTTTGATCAGCATCATGATTCACGATTGAGTACACAGATAGGTGTGATTGTGATATCAACCCGCAGATTTGTCTAATTGGAAATACCGCATTCTGTGAGAAAATAGCGCGAATATTTTATTTGTGGTTTTTATAGGGCGTTATTGCCTGCATAAAACCGTATGCCCCCGTAGCTCAGTGGATAGAGCATCCCCCTCCTAAGGGGAGGGTCACACGTTCGATTCGTGTCTGGGGCGCCACCTCTCTAGGAGTATGCAATAGCAGCCTAAAGTAGGATGCAAGGGCTAAAGATGGGCGGGAGTATAAAATAGCAGCTTAATGAATAATAGATTGGGTGTCTTGTATCTAGCGCGAGCGACCATCATAATGAGTAACAGGAACACTCTCACGGTCAATCCCCTCTAGGCAACGAATATTGATAGCTGCCATGCGGTTACCTTTTGGATCGGTAGCTTCACCGTATGGGTGAATGCCACATACTGCACAGAATTGGTGTTTGATGACGTGTTTGTTAAACTCGTAGGTGCTGGCGTTGCTCTCTGGCGTGAGTAGGCTAAGACTCTTTCGTGGAACAAACCACATGAGCGAGCCTTTACGTTGGCAGAAAGAGCAATTGCAAGACATCGCGCCAGTCAGCATTCCTTCTACCTCAAACTTAATATGGCCACAGTGGCAGCTTCCTTGATAATTCATTTTGTCTCCAACTTGTTCTCAATTGAGTTTGATCACCTTCTTGCTTTACATATTCTAGACTGGCGCCTACGAAAGGGGTGGCGACTCCACTTCATCGATTTACGTTATTAAAAATAGTATCATCGAAGCACAATTCCACCAATTCTGCTTGGTGGATTAAGCCTATCTAGAGCCATACATCAACTACACTACAACTCAGCCATGCCTGGCTGCTTCAATCATGGCTATGTCGATTTTCTCCATTTGCATCATGGCTTCGAAAGCGCGTTTAGCAGCAGCGCTGTCAGGGTCTTCTATGGCGGCAATAAGCGCGCGCGGCGTGATTTGCCACGATAAGCCCCACTTGTCCTTGCACCAGCCGCAAGCGCTCTCTTCACCACCATTGCCTACAACTGCGTTCCATAAGCGATCAGTTTCAGCCTGGTCGTCAGTCGCAACTTGGAACGAAAAAGCCTCATTGTGCTTGAACGCCGGGCCACCATTTAGGCCGAGACAAGGGATACCAATCACAGTGAATTCCACCGTCAAAACATCGCCCTCCTTGCCGGAAGGGTAGTCGGCCGGCGCATAATGAACCCTACCCACCGCGCTATCCGGAAACGTTTCGGCATAGAATTTTGCGGCCTCAAGGGCTGCGCCATCGTACCAAAGACAGATTGTGTTCTTGGGAGTCATATTCGTTCTCCATTCGTGGTTGTTTAGATGCATCTGAACTAAAACATAGTAAATACTAGCAATTGCGAATGCAACCATCCGATTGGTTAGGTTGGTATTGGCGCATCTTACAGTGACGATAGCAGGTAGTGAGTATCTGCCTAGGGCAAATATGAGTCATTGATATGGATGGCTTAAAAAAACAAATGCCAAAATGCAAAAAGGGAGCCGTAGCTCCCATTGCAAATCTTAAAGCGATTATGCCGGTTTAAGCTTGTGTGTTTCTGCGTTTTGCCATAAACCCTATTAGCCCCATGCCACATAACAGCATTGCATAAGTCTCTGGCTCTGGCACAGGCTGTGCAATATTTAATACCCCTGCATATGAGCCACCGGCTGAACCTGAGACAATACCTTTGATTTGAAGCGTATAGGTGCCAGCACTCAACGTTAATGGATTTAGCACAACGGTTGTTGAGGAAACGGTTGGACTATAGTTTACCGTTGTTCCCCAAGCTGAAATCAATTCGTTAGGTGCAATCGCTGCAGTTTGGTGTGTGCTGCCCTTGTATAATCTTGCACGAAGATCGCTTACGCCCAATATGCTGTCTAGATTGATGGATGAAGTGACCGAATTGACCGAGCCATCAGTAATGGTAAATATATAATCATCCCAAAATGTTGTGCCCGAATCTGAGCTGGTGAATGTATTGCTATACGTTAATGATGCAGGCAATGCGCCAACTGCAAGAACGGTAGTGGTGTCAGCAAAAGCGCTGACACTAGAAATACTAAATGCGGCGGCTAACGAGATTGTCGTTAACATCTTACGAGTTGCTAATTTCATACCGACTCCTAAACAAATGTTCATTGGAAAATATTTACAATGAATATTAGTTAAAGCGCATTGCCAGAGCAGTTGATAATATAGTTATGTTGGACTATCAAAAGTTGTCAATTTATGAAATAAAATCGTTTAAGTACTAGATGTATAAGTGTTTTGTGGGTTTAATGCTATCAAGTGAATTCTGGATCTTTATTTATAAAAATATACGTATAAAACCCCAGCCGTAATTTTATATATCGTTGCCTGTATTTATCTGCATGATATTGTGAGATAGAGCCATCGGTGATATCAATATCGGCTCAATCAATCGTAAAGGATATATGTCGCAACATTGTTTATCTTGTGGTGCATGTTGCGCGGCGTTTCGCGTGTCTTTTTATTGGGCAGAAACAGACGCACATCCGCTCGGCCGAGTACCACAAGCGCTTACACAGGCGGTGAGCCCGCACCATGTATGCATGCAAGGGACAGCAAACAGTCCCGTCCATTGCATTGCGTTGGACGGGGAGGTGGGCAAGCAAGTCAGCTGTCGTATTTATGCTGCACGTTCAAGCACTTGTCGTGAGTTTTCAGCGGGTAGTGAGGCGTGTAATCGCGCGCGTGCCATGCATAATCTGCCAGCTATTCAGGCAGAAGCGGAAGTTTAATTCGCTTTGCTGTCCAGCACTGCCCAGCGTTCCATTTTGGTTTCGATTTCCGCTTCAATTTGCGTTAAACGCAATTGCAGCGGTTTAACGTCATCCGCATGGTCACGATAAAAGTTAGGGTCTGCCAAGGTCTGATTCATTTGCGTCTGCTCGGCTTCGAGTTGTTCGATTTGCGCAGGCAAAGCTTCCAGCTCTTTTTGTTCCTTAAAGTTTAATTTTGTTGCGGTTGTACTTTTGCTCGCTGCGGTGTTAGTTGTCGGTGTACTAGTAGTACTGGCTTTGGCTGCACTTGTCTTTTCTGCCAGACGTTGTGCGGTAAAGCGTTGCCAATCGTCATAACCGCCGCCAAATTCAGTCAGTATGCCATTGCCCTCAAAGGCGATGACTTGGGTGACCGTGTTTTCTAAAAAAGCGCGGTCATGGCTGACTAAAAACAGTGTACCTGTATATTCTTGCAGCAAGCTTTCCAATAGTTCTAGTGTGTCGATATCTAAGTCGTTGGTCGGTTCATCTAGCACCAGTACATTGGCTGGCCGCGCAAATAAACGCGCCAGTAACAAACGATTGCGCTCCCCGCCAGACAGAGACTTCACTGGTGAACGCGAGCGTTGTGGCGGGAATAAGAAATCTTCTAAGTAACTAATGACGTGCTTACGCTCGTTACCGATTTCTACAAAGTCTGATCCTGGGCTGATCGTATCTGCAAGCGTGGCTTCTTCATTCAGTTGTTCGCGCATCTGGTCAAAATAGGCCACGCTGATTTTTGTACCACGCTGAATTTCACCACTGTCCGCTTCAATGTCGCCCAAAATGAGTTTGAGTAGGGTGGATTTACCAATACCATTCGGGCCGAGTAGGCCAATTTTATCGCCACGCAGAATGCGCGTGCTGAAGCCTTTAATCAACGCTTTATCGCCATAGGCTTTATAGACTTGGTCGAGTTCTGCCACCAGCTTGCCACTGCGTTCCCCAGCGTCCAGATTCAATTTCACATTGCCTTGGCGCTCACGTCTGGCTGCACGGTCTAAGCGCAATGCCTCAAGACGTCTCACACGTCCTTCATTACGCGTGCGGCGCGCTTTAATGCCTTGGCGAATCCAGACTTCTTCTTGGGCCAAAAATTTATCAAATTTGGCGGCATGGGTTTCTTCCACTGCTAATAATTCTTCTTTTTTGAGCTGATATTGCGTGAAGTTTCCCACAAAGTCGGTGAGATTGCCGCGGTCTAATTCTGTAATGCGGGTGGCGAGTTTGTCTAAAAAGCGGCGATCATGTGTAATGAATAACACGCTGCCACTAAACCCCAACAGCAAATCTTCTAGCCATTCAATCGCTTCTAAATCCAGATGGTTGGTGGGTTCATCCAGCAATAACACTTCCGGTTCTGCCACTAATGCTCGGCCAAGTGCTACACGTTTACGCCAGCCACCAGAGAGGGTAGAGACCAATACATCTGCATCTAGCTTGAGTCTGCTTAATACCGTCTCCACACGCGATTGTGCAGCCCAGCCGTTTTGCACATCCATTTCATGCTGTAGCGCTTGCATGTGCGTCATGAGCGCCTCGATATCTGCATCTGGCATGCCCATATCATGGGTAGTTTGGTGATAATCAATGATGGTTTGTTGCAAACTGCCCAAGCCTTCTGCTACCGCCTCAAACACGGTATGCGTGTTGTCTAGCTCAGGCTCTTGTGGCACATAGACCACCCGTACATTGGGGGCACGCCATACCGTGCCATCATCTAATTTAATAGTGCCAGCAATGGCTTTAAGTAAGCTGGATTTACCCGCGCCATTGCGACCAATCAGGCCGACACGCTCACCCGGATCTAACTGAAAAGAAGCTTGCGCAAGCAGTGCGTGATGGCCAAAGGCAAGACTGGCGTTATCGAGCGTGATGTGAGGCATAGATGACTAACGATGATATTGATTGGGTAGGAGCAGTATTGTAAACGACAACCAGCCATCCCCAATGGGTGACTGGTAAATAAGTCGCTGGTAAATAAAGAGATTGTTTAACTTAATGGATGGTTTGTGACGGCTCAATGGCGAGTACTGGCGGCTCGCCCGCAGTTAATGCATTGGGTTGATACTCTTCTACCCAGTCTTTGAGCTGTACTTTGACCTGATGCTCGGCCATGTGCTGCACTTTCTCTAGCCAGTGTAACAAATCATCCAGCCATGCTGCACTTGCACTGCGCGCTTGCGCAATCCGCAGTTTTTCATGGTTGGTTGGCAAGGTATTTTCATCATCTGCCAGCAGTTCTTCATAGAGTTTTTCACCTGGCCTTAACCCGGTAAACTCAATCCGAATTTCTTCGTGATGTAATCCTGATAGCTTAATCATGTCTTTGGCAAGGTCGATAATTTTGACGGGCTCGCCCATGTCTAAGACAAAAATCTCACCGCCTTTGCCCATGGTGCCAGCTTGCAGTACCAACTGTGCGGCTTCAGGAATCGACATAAAGTAACGAGTGATTTCAGGGTGGGTGATAGTGATAGGCCCGCCTCTGGCAATTTGTTCGCGGAATTTAGGAATCACGCTACCACTACTGCCCAATACATTACCAAAGCGCACGGTAATAAACTGTGTTTTAGGCGTGTTTTTAGAAGGCTTTTTAGGCTGGAGACTTTGGCAAACCAGCTCGGCTAAACGTTTACTTGCACCCATCACATTGGTGGGGTTCACCGCTTTGTCGGTAGAAATCAGCACAAACTTATCCACCTGTGCCGTTTGGCAGGCGCTGGCAAACTGATAGGTGCCAAATGCATTGTTAATCAATGCTTCCGTCACGTTAAAGTCTTCCATCATTGGCACATGTTTATAGGCGGCTGCGTGTAACACCAGTTTAGGCTGGTGCGTGAGTAGCACATGGTTGATGCGCGTTTTATTCTTTATATCTGCAACGATGTACAAAATTTGTGTGTCTGTCTTACGTTGACTGAACTCTTGTTGCAGCAGGTAAAGTGCATATTCAGAGACATCAATACATACCAGTTTTTTAGGATGATATGCCAGCACTTGGCGGCATAACTCAGAACCAATCGAACCTGCTGCACCACTTACCATGACAGTATTGCTTGCAATCATGCTGCTTAAGCCGGCGTTATCTAAATTCACTACATCGCGGCCCAACAAGTCCTCTACATCCACCTTACGTACTTGCGAGATACTGACTTTTCCACTCATCAAATCACTCATGGCCGGTAAAGTCAGTACCTCCATCGCAATGCTGTTGGCCACATTCACTGCATGTTTTCTCGCTAGATGATTGGCAGAGGGCATCGCAATGATGCAGTGTTCGCAATCGTATTTTTGTGCAACTTTCGGTAATGCATCAATTGCACCTTCCACACGGATATGCATAAACTCACGGTTGTGCATCAGCGTGTTGTCATCTAATAGCGCAACCACACGCCACTCATGACTTTTGGTCAGCTCTTTAATCAGATTGATGGCTGCATCTTCAACGCCCAACACAATCACGGGTTTGCCTTGTTGCGCAATCGGGTTAAATAGACGGCGTTCTTTCCATGCACGATAAGCAAAGCGGCTACCGCCCATGATGAGCACCAACAGTAGTGGGTTAAGAATCAGCACAGAGCGGGGAATGATGATTTGCGGTTGGGCAATCAGGCTCGCAAAACCAATCACCAATGCAGAGAGCGCGACTGCGCGAATAATGCGTTTAAGATCTGGAATACTGGCAAAACGCCACATGCCTCTATATAGGCCAAAAAATACAAAGCAGACAAATTCAATGACTAAGACAATAGGTAATGTTTGCCCAATTGTAGCGACAAAATTATCGGGAATAGCAAAGTTAAAACGCAACAAAAACGCAAAATACCAAATGACTGATGCCACAATGACATCATGAAACATGGCAATGTAGGAAAGCCATCTCACTATATATTGACGATAAAATTGCATAATTGAGCTTTATTTAATGCGATATGCCATCGCGTTTAAGTACTTTAAATATGGTTAACAGAATGATATAGCAATCTAGCCATAATGACTGATGTTTTAGATAGTAAGCATCCAGTGTCACCTTTTCTGGAATAGGCAATTCATCACGACCATTCACTTGCGCCCAGCCTGTGATGCCTGGTTTTAATATATGCACCCCATGCTCGGTGCGTAAGCTAATTAAATCGTCTTGATTGAACAATGCCGGACGAGGGCCAACAATCGACATATCACCTTTGAGTACGCTCCAAAGCTGTGGTAGTTCATCCAAGCTGGTTTTACGGATAAAACTACCTACCGGTGTTAAGTACTGATTGGGGTCAGCCTGTTGATTCATGATATGTGTGGCGAGAGCAGGGGTATTCACTTTCATAGAACGGAATTTTGGCATACTAAACAACAGATTATGCTTACCAACACGTTTGCTCCAGTAGAGTGTCGGTCCGGTCGAAGTCAGTTTTACCAAAAAATAGGTGACTATGATTAGTGGTAATAAAAGCACTACTCCTATAAGGGTTAGGGATATATCTAATAATCTTTTCAAAATATTTACTTCCTTAGCGTCCGAAGAATTCCTTCATGAAAACTTATCTTTGGTTGCCAGCCAAGTAAAGTTTTGGCTTTGGAGACATCTATTTGTAACGTGCCAAGCAAGCGTATAGCCAAGCTTGATTTGCCGGATAATTTAAATATCCACTCTAAAATAAAAGGTGGTAGAGCAACGAGCAGTATATTTTTTTTACTTATTTGGCGAATAGTTATAATTAACTCTGCTGTAGAAACATCTTCATCATCTGAAATGAGAAAGGTTTGGTTGGCCGCCTGAGGATGAGAACTGCACAGTAGAATAAAATCTGCCAAATTGTCCAAACTAATAAAGCTCCGTTTGTTATTCACACATGCAAATGGCAACGGCAACGGCAGTTGGCAAAGTTTAATCAGTTGCTTGAAATTAGCTTTGACACCAGGCCCATAAATGAGGGGAGGGCGAATAATCACCAACTCTATTTGATTGTTTTGACAAAACACTTTCAATGCAGTTTCTGCTTCTAGTTTAGTTTGACCATAAGCATCTAATGGGGCAGGACTGTCTTTTTCTGTGAAAGGTTGGTTAGATGCTTCCCCATTCACTTTAATCGAGCTCAGAAAGACAAACCGCTTGATCTTGAGACGTTTAGCTAGTTCAGCGACCTTGAGAGTATAGTCAACATTAACCGAGGCATAAGCTTGGTAAATATCCTCGGCAGTTTCATGCATGATATGCGCGCGCCCAGCCAAATGTATTAAAGTGTTTGTGTTGTTGTATACCGCGGGGAAAGACTCTGATGCTAACAATTTTTCAGTCGTCTGCTGATCCAGCCTGAGTAAATCATGCTGTCCGTATAATACTTTTTGTAAAAATTGACCAACAAATCCGCTGGCACCGGTAACTAAAAGCTTCATTGATTAAACTTGAGGCGCGTACCACACAGTCCTATTGATATAGTCTACATAGCTCAATACTACTTTCAGTACCTGCGTGGAAACAAATGGATTTTCATAGTCCTCAACTGGAGAAACCTTACGATTCTTACCGTCGTGGTTGGCTATAGTTACTTTAATCGCATCCAGAACGCGTTCTTTTTTGAGTCCACTCATAATTAGTGTTCCAACATCCATGCCTTCAGGACGCTCATGCGCATTTCTAACAGTGATGGCAGGTAGATTTAATAATGACGCCTCTTCTGTTATTGTGCCGCTATCAGAAATGACACAAAGCGCTTCCATTTGTAGCTTAATGTAATCACAGAAACCAAAAGGCTTCATGAATTGAATTAGCGGGTGCAGTTTCTCAATTTGCAAATCATCCAACCTTTTTTTTGTTCTTGGATGGGTGGATACGATAATAGGCACTTGATAAACTTCAGCCACCGCATTCAATGTATCCACTAAATCGGTGAGATTTTGAGCGCTGTCTACATTCTCTTCACGGTGTGTGCTTACAATAAAAAATTGCTTCGATAGCAAGCCCATTTTACTTAGCACGTCTGATTCTGAAATCTTTGGCATGTAATAATCGAGTACCTCACGCATGTGCGAGCCAGTCTTGATAATTGTTTCCGGGCGTATGCCTTCTGCTAATAAATACCTTCTGGCATGTTCAGTCAGTACCATATTGATATCACTTAGATGGTCTAGTACTTTACGGTTTAGCTCTTCCGGCACGCGTTGATCAAAACAGCGATTACCGGCCTCCATATGAAATACAGGAATCTTGCGACGTTTGGCAGCAATCACTGCCAAACAGGAGTTGGTGTCACCATATAACATGATAGCGTCAGGATTCTCTTGAGCCATCACCGCATCAGCTTTCTCAATTACCCTGGCAATGGTTTGGGCAGCATTTTCACCAACGGCTTCCAAAAAATAATCAGGTTTGCGTATAGTCAGGTCCTCAAAAAAAACCTGATTTAATTCATAGTCATAATTCTGGCCGGTGTGTACTAATATATGCTGTGTATGCTTATCTAAAGCCGCAATCACTCGGCTCATCTTGATGAGTTCTGGTCGGGTACCTACAATGGTCATGACCTTAAGCATTTAATTCTTCCTGTACATAGTCAAGTTTAAGCAATAGCGACTTAACTTGTTCGACGTTCAACCTTAACGTGTTGTGAGAAGTGTAATCATCAAACTCTGCAATTTTCTCTTCACCTTCACTGAAGTATTTTGCATAATTAAGATCACGATTGTCCGCCGGAATGCGGTAGTAGCCCCCCATATCCTGCGCATGCGCCATTTCTTCTCTAGAAATAAGAGATTCATAAAGTTTTTCACCGTGGCGGGTACCAATTAGGCGAACTTCGTTGTCTTTATCGAAAACAGTCTTGAGTGCAACTGCAAGATCATGAACGGTCGATGCAGGTGCTTTTTGAACAAAAATATCTCCCTGTGAGCCATGCTCAAAGGCATACAAAACCAAATCCACTGAATCTTCAAGTGACATAAGAAACCTAGTCATATTGGGGTCAGTAATCGTCATTGGCTGACCTGACTTAAGTTGCGAGACAAATAGAGGAATTACAGATCCACGCGATGCCATGACGTTGCCATATCGCGTAGCACAAAATACTGTGCTGTTTTCAGGCTGTAAACGAGCCTTAGCTACCATTAATTTCTCAGCCATTGCTTTGGAAATTCCCATAGCATTAATTGGGTAAACCGCTTTGTCGGTACTAAGCACCACAACGCGGCTGACTTTGTTAGCAATGGCGGCATTCATTACATTTTCAGTACCCAGTACATTCGTCTTAACCGATTCCATTGGGTAAAACTCGCAAGAAGGCACTTGTTTGAGTGCAGCAGCATGAAATATATAGTCTACACCTTGCATCGCATGTGAAAGACTATCGTAGTCGCGAACATCTCCGATGTAAAACTTAAGTTTATTGTTGTTGAATGATATACGCATATCTTCTTGTTTTTTTTCATCACGGCTGAAAATGCGAATTTCGCGCACATCGGTAGATAAAAAACGCTTTAATACAGTATTGCCAAAGGATCCTGTGCCGCCAGTGATCATTAATGTTTTGTTTTTAAACATATTTTCTATCCAAAATCATTGATAATAATGCATTAACTTGATTAACTCAGGCCACTTGGGTGCTGTATAACCGGTTGCTATTTTAAACTTTTCTGCGTCTAGTGAGCGGTCAATGACTAAATTAGAGTCTGGCAAAATTTCGATTGATTTGCCGTAAATATCAGCTACCAAGCTCAACAAATCATATTTTGAAATTGGCTCCGCGGCGACGTGATACACGCCAGACAAATCAGTGTTAGGAATGACAATATCACGAATAACTTGGGCCAAAGCAACTGTCGGCAGGCCTGAAAATATTGCTTTTTTGTATCCTTTGCACTGTTGATTTTGTGATAAAAACCACCCAATTAACCCATGCGCACTTTGTAGCTCATGCCCAATAATTGAAGTCCGTAAGGTAATGGTATGCGGATAACTCACTTCACCAAGATATTTAGATTTTCCATATAGGTCTGTAGCATCAGAAGTATCTGTTTCGGCATAATTACCTTTGGTGCCAGAAAATACACAATCTGTACTTACGTGGATCAAACGTGCACCTGCTACAGCGCAAAGATTCGCTAATTGATGTGGCAACATTGCATTAATTGGCAAAGCCACCAGCGGGTCGTCAACCTCAGCTAACTGTTTAATTAAACCAATGCAGTTGATAACAACCTGCGGCTTTAATCTGGCAAGTATTTTGACTAATGAGTCATGATTTGACACATCAAAGCCAGTGATAATAGTTTGTGCTCCCTGAGAAAATATTTGGGGAGTGGTGTTTGATCGCAC
Organism: Methylophilaceae bacterium 11; assembly: GCA_000525025.1. Lineage (GTDB taxonomy): Bacteria > Pseudomonadota > Gammaproteobacteria > Burkholderiales > Methylophilaceae > Methylophilus. The sequence continues at coordinate 841,315 of JCKJ01000001.1, forward strand.
AGTACCAAACACTTCTAGATTTTGGTTTTCACGCAATATACGGACTGCAGCGTTGCCTAGCATACCGCTTGCACCTAATATTAAAACTTTCAACGTTTTTCCTTATTATTTATTACCATTTCAAAATGGCTAATGAGTTCACTCGTTAACTTTTCTTCGTCAAAATGTTTTTTGAAATAATCTCGCCCATTGACACCCATTTGCTCAAGTTCTGTTTGGGGCATTTTATAAAGGTTTATGATAGCTTCAGCTAAGCCTTCGCCATCTTCAGCTTTAACCGCAATGCCTGCTTTTGCTTTATTGATGATATTGGCACCCTCGCCATTCAAACAGGCAACAATTGGCTTACCTACTGCAAGATAAGCTTGTATTTTACTCGGAATCGTCAATTCAAAAATAGGTTGCTTTGTTAAAGTTACCAATAATGCTGAAGCCTGCCTCATTACTGCAGGCATCACTTCTACAGGATAACGCCCCTCTAAAAACAGATTAGTTAATCTTTTGTCAGTAACTTGCTTTTGAACCCAATCAAAGATACTACCCGTGCCAATAAGCACTAATTTAATTTCAGAATATGCAGCTAGCTTTTCTGCTGCCGAAACAATAGTCTCCATAGACTGGGCAATGCCGATATTGCCTGCAAACAAAATTGTAAATCCTGATTTAAGTGAGTCTATTTCAGGCGCTGCAACACCACTGGGCTTATAAAATTCTTTGTCTACCGAGTTAGGGTAGTATTGAATAGGTACATTCTCTGCGAGGCTTTTCACTGGTTCGATAAACGCCTCAGACTGGACAAGTATCAAGTCTATATGCGAATAAGTAAAACGAACAAACTTTTGGAGTAGCTTTAATAATAAAGGTGATTTTATATAGCCTGTTGCTTCTGCGCTTTGCGGCCAAAGATCCTGAACCCAAAGTATGACAGGGATGCCTTTAAGCCACCCTAAAAAAGATGCGGGAATCACTTGAAAAATGGGGGAGGGTGCATAAACAAAGATAACATCATACTGCTTATTTCTAAGCACCCACGGCGCAAATACAAGGCCGGAAATAATAAACGAAATGTAATTAATAGCTAACTTTAGAGCGCTTTTGTTTCCTCTCGGGAGCATTGGAATGCGATGGATTTTAATATCTCTCCAGTGCTCTATAGTCACCCCTAAGCCTTTATAGCCTGCAAAAAAGCTTCCTTCAGGATAGTTAGGCTTGCCTGTTAATACTTCAATATTGTGTCCGCGCGTTTTTAAAGCAGAAGCGATGTCGTTAATTCGAAAACTCTCAGGCCAGAAATATTGATTAAAAAATAGAATTTTCATATTTATAAGCTGATTTGTATTTATCTGTTTTGTAAAAAACGAGTAATGCGTTCAGCAAAATAAATGATTAAAAGATTTAGGAATAACGAACCTAAAAGTAAATAGCTTTGTGCAGGAACGTATCCGAAACTGGCAAACCTGAATGCTACTACCTGTGCAAATAGTGCGCACAGAATGACATTCATCCCACCAAGTTTGTAAGTGCAGAACTCTATAACTGCAGCAAGGCCACCTAATGCAAACATGCTAAAAAACAAAAACAAGAGTGATCCAGGGTAGTAAAAAAATGCGACGATGCCTGGTAGTGATATGAAGTGATGTTTGGTTTTATCAGTATTTTCATATGCAGAATCGATGATATTGTTGTCATAAAAACTTGTGTCGTTCTCATTATACTTTTCTTTAAGTGCTGTCTTAAATAAATCCCAGCTCAGGTGAGGATAGCTAGATACAGCCATTACTCCCTCCATCCCAACCCACCGATCAACAAACAAAGGTGCTGTCATTGCATGGGTATTAGTAAGGGATTGGCTAGTTGTGGAGTTTCCATCTAAATAAATTGAGGTTCGTAAGTAATTGACTAATAAAACAGAACTGGCAAATAGCACAGAAAATATCAGGAAAGTGAACACAAAAAAGCTTAACTTTGCTTTAATTTGGTAACGTTTTAAGCTAATTAGCACACCATATATCAGTGCACCACTATTAAGAATCATACCTCGGCTTAATAGAGAGACATTTGTAGTAAAGCTTTCCAGCAAACTTAAAAACATCACTAAGAGCGAAGTCTTCTTTTTAATTTCAAACTCAAATCTTAGTACTAAGGCAGAAAATGATGCAAGGCCAAACAATAGCAACCATTTATAGACACCATTGAGCCCAAACGGCAAGGTAGTTTGTGTAATGCTGCCTCTTTGATAGATGACTAGCATTGCATTGGAAATAGCAATAAAAGTAAACAGCAAGACAAAGGCAGACAAAATGATTTTTCTATTATTTTTGTAAAAAGTAAAAAGGCTATGATGATGAAGCTTTTCAATTTGATCTGGATAACTAAAAAACCAATTGCGTCGGATTAAACTTATCAAAAGCAGCCCCAGTATCCCACATGTAGTTACTATTAATGCCTGATCAAAAGCAGCTCCAGACCCATCAAAATTGCCAACAGGCTCATGAAATATGCCGCCAGAAAAGGCAACTCTAAGCGTTAGCTTTAGCCAAAAACCAAGCCAGAAAAAAGCACCTATAAAAGCATCAAAAAAAATCGCATTTTTATTAAAACCCATAAAGAGTAATGCATTAGAGACCAATGTAAATAAGATATAAATACTAGGGTTGCCTGTGTATTTAGATATAGCCATCCCACTTAATATTAAAACCAGCGTAACTAAGCTAATGAAAACTACTTTATTATATTTTTTTAACTCATTAACACTGAATATCATTTACTAACCTTTAAAAAATTTAGATGGAGTTTGCTAATCAGAATACCCCATATGAAAAAAGTAAATATCCCGGAGTATGGCTGTCTAAGACCAACCTTAAAGGAGTTATCTACTACAACTAGGAACAATACTATCGCGGATAGGCAAAGCAAATCTGTTGATGCCAATACACCATTCCTAAAGCGATAAAGTAGCATTAATGTATAGATAAGCATTACAAGCGTCGGTAACAAAGCCAAGAATCCAAAACTGTAAATAATATCTAAATAATAGTTATGAGCGCTTGGGAATTGAGCTCTACTTGGTCGTTCCGCATGACCTAGAAGAAAAGTTTCAGGATCAGTGACTATGTTTTTTGCAAAATATTGTCTTCCAATCATATTAAATGCAATTTCATCTTGGTTAATAACATTGAAAAATGTAAGTTTAGATTCCATGAAATCGCTTTTATATTCAAGATACCCACCCATCAAGATTGTTACAAGCAACACTAGGGCTATTACAGTTTTGTCAAAAAAACGCCTCCACTGGTATAGCGCAAAACCTAGCAGGCCGGCAATTAGCATGACTATCGCTAATAGAGACATAGATGCTGCCGTGTAAATGCCCATTAAGGGGGTGAATGCTAAAAAAATATTCTTAAATTTTGAAATTGACCATAAGCCGCAAAATGCTACCAAAAACGCAGATACAAAAATGACTGGTACATATTGTACGTGTTGATAAATACTGAAGACATATAAATAAGGTGATAGTGATGTATAACCTTGTAGCCATGTGCTTGTTAACTGTAAAGGCACAATAAATAATAAGACGTACAAAAAAGATTTTTCTAAGCTATAAACTATAGATTGGTTTTTGGCATAGTACATTTGCCCAAGAACCAAACCAAACATTGGGAGGATAAACTGTATAAGCAATATGAATTTAGATTGTTGTTCAGCGTTAACCCCTTGCGAAATAGCTACTGTAGTAGTCACCATCAATAAACAAGTAAAGAATATGTAATAAAGGGAAGTAGTCGCGTAACGATATGCTGCAATCATCAGGATGCCGACATAACAAGCAATCACAGAAACGGGGATTGGAAGGAAATGAAGGTCTGCACCCGAATTAAAATTAAGTGATGCACTACGAAATATGCCATTACTTAATTGCAAATAGAGTGGAAATAAAATCATCACCGCGATAATGGAATAACCAATTTTTAAATTAAATTGACCTTTACTCGAACGTATTTCTGCCAATTGATAGCTCTTATAGAAAACAAGTGCTAATAGCGAGCTTAATAGGTAAAGGCCTGCCAAGGCTTGTAAGCCCAAGAGATAATAGATAAATGGTATTGAGGTGATGAGCAGGATATTCATCATCACATCTGGACCAAAAACGTCATGATACTCATCGTGCTGTATTAATCTGAAACGGACGCGTTGAGCATAAACCATTACTACGCCACCAATTAAAGAAAGGCCTGTTGCCTGCCAGAAAAAATAAGTTTTACCTAGCCAGGCTAATGTATCTAATTGGATTGTTGCAGCAACAAAAATTAGAGCACCAGCTAATAGTGATAAATTTAAAGGCAATCTCACCATTTTGGGAAAGTGGCGCTTACCGCTACGTTGTTCATGCAATGCGATACTTGCACCTAATGAATTTGCAAAGACTGAGCCTGTTAAACCGCCAATTGCAAATGCAGTATACAGATCACCGGCTATTTCTTTGCCGATAAGCAGCAAAATTAAAAGACGGAATACATAAACACCAATGCCAATAATCGCTGTAGAGCCCAAATGGGGCAGCATTTTAAATAACATATTTTTGGTTAAACTGGGAAAGTTTGCAAAACCACTATAAATAAACTTGAAGCTGAACAGCAGTGGAAATAAGGCCCACACAGATAAGCCCAAATAAGAGATCTGTGAATCCATTACAAGCAATCCAAATGCAAGAACTAACAGTAAAGATTGTGCTACGAAATATTGAGTGGCAAAAAGACGGTTATCTAGTCGCTCCATTTCACTTAAGTGTACTTCAGATAACCACTCTGCGACTCGTCTAGTAATAAGTAGAATAGCCAGTATGGGTGATACCGCTGTAGCGCTAACACTCAGCCAATAAGATATTACGGCGAGTGGTGTAAGCGTTAATAGCCGGAAAGCCATTACAGAGTTTGCGGATACTGCTGCAGACTTGTTTAGTATCAGGCTGCGTGCATTAGCTGAGAATGCGTAGAATAAAGCCAAAGTAGCACCTTGCACGATGCCTACTTCTGCCACCAAAGTACTATGTCCTGTTAAGCCTAACGCGATAAGCAAAACTGTCATAGCAAAAGCATTAGCCATATTGGCTAATGGAAATATATAGCTCATTTTAAACCCTTCGTTATTCTTAGTATTTTTGTTTAAAAAATGATTAGTTCATTAGCAATGACTACACTTTTTTATTATTTATTATTACTGGTTGTTTTAATACTATTTAATGTTTTTTAACAGTTCTTGATAATACTGATAATATCGTTTAGCTTGCTGCGCCCATAAAAACTTCTCGTAGACTGTATTTTGTAGTTGCTCACCGCTTTGTTGCAGGCTTGTTAAATCAGACAGCGATTTTATTAAGCCATCACGAATTGATTTTACCGAGGCTGATACCATTGTGCCTGCACCCGCCTTGGCAAAATCATCCAGGCCACAATTGTCAGTAAAAATAACAGGCGTTGCGCAAATGCCAGCCTCTAGTACTACAATTGACATTGCCTCGTTGCGAGAGGGGATGACCAAACATAAAGCTTTCCGAAGTGCATGGGTTTTATCAGCCCCACCTAAATAGCCAGTAAAATGAATTCTGTCCATTGCAGTTGATTGCTTAGCTAGCTTTTCTAAACTTGGCAATAAGCCAGAGTCTGGGCCAGCAAGCACTAAGTGCAAATTGGGGAATGTATCGGCAATTTCTATAAACGCTTCTAGCAGCAAGTCTGGGCCTTTAATTGTATTTAAACGGCCCAGAAATAAAAGATAGGGATTTTGCTGTGTTAAACCAAGGTGAGTTAAATCTATTGTCTCGCTACTGGATGGGGCTATATAAAGATCCGGGTCGATACCATTGGGAATGACCGTTACATAATCAGACTTAATTCCATAGTTAGCAAAATCCAGCTTTTCTACTTCTGTTATCGCTACCCAACCACTAGCATACTTAACTATGCGTCGTCCAATCACTAAATCATATAGCGATTTTAACCAGCGTGAGCGGCCAAAAGCTTTAAGTGCCCCAGCTGGGCAAATTACGTAAGGTTTACCTTGACGTATACATGACAAAGCAACCGCTGCATTTAGCATTGTCCAATGCCCCATTAAATGCACAATATCAAACTGTGAAATTAAATTTCTGATTCTAAACGGCCAGGTTATGAACAAAAAGTAACGGTGATTCAAACAAGTTAGCTTAAAAATACGTGCACCTTCTAGCTCACTCTCAGAAGGAATTTTTCCTCCTATATCTAAAGTTAGCACAGCGGATTCTGCACCTTGCTTGATCAAAAAACGTGTGAGCTGAATGGTGCGCTCGGCAGTACCGCCACCAGTAATTGGATCTAACAAGTGATTAACATGGAGGATTTTCAAACGATTCCGCTCATAACTTTATTATCGAAACATGTCCAGGCCACGTTTTCATGGCACTGTAGGTAGGGCTCTTCCAGCTTTAACTCCATATTTTATAAGCATTTCATTAATAGAAAAGATATGTATCGGATTTTTCGTAATTGCATCATAAAACTGAAGTCTGACGCATCATGATTGTAGATTGGTACCAGTTTGCATACTCTGTTATGCTGGATTCAAAACTACAGGCTTTTTGATATCCAAGTCCTAATAATTTATTAGAGGAGTAATTGCACATAGGGTTAATATTATTTCTACCAAGGCAAGCAAGCAAGAAAGTTAGAAAAAATGGTGGTACGAATAAGCGGGGAAATCTGTAGTCTGGAACATTTAACGCTTTCATCAATAAGCGCTCTGTATAAACAAAATTGTTATTTTCACTATCATCATCAGAAATAATGAAAGTCTCCCCACGCAGGTTTTCGTTGCGTTTAATGAGAAAAACAATTGCTGCTACTACATTTGCAATATTGACAAGATTCGTACGTCTTTTTCCGAACAGGCATGATTTGGCATAGTTCGCTAGCCTGCGTTTAGTTATAAGGTCTCTAGCTAGTTTCTTTAGCGGCTCGCCATCTATGCCAAAAACTGCAGTGGGCCTAAGAATTGTAGTGTCAAAACTATCCTTTGTATCAAGTATCATGGTTTCAATTTTAAGCTTAGTGATACCGTATTCGGTTACTGGCTGACAGACTGTATTTTCTGTAACTAAGTTATCAGGTGTTCGCCCTACAACAGCTGCTGTGCTGCAATGGATTAAACGTTTAACGGATGCAGATTTACACATATGCAGCAAGTTGTTAGTTGCTTCCATATTTTTTTGCTCTCCAGCATCATGAAGATAAACTAGATTGATAACAGTACAATCCCGTTCCAAAAAACCATTCAGAGATTCTAGATTGAGTAGATCGCCTTCAACCACTACTACGCCAGACTCGATCAAGCTGTTCGTCCCACTGTTTTTAGCTCTAGTTAAAAGTTTTATACGAAAACCACCTAGCCTAAGTAGTTCCGCTACTAGATGTTTACCAATAAACCCAGTAGCCCCAGTGATTGCGATTGTATGCATACTTAATTTAGTTTTTCAGCCAATAGCAGTTTGAGTTCGGTTTTTATTTGATGTAAAGACGATATTAAATTCATCTTTAGCATTGTGATTGCAAGTTGGGCTTTATTTTTAAATGAGAAAGAACTTGAAAAGCTCCATATTTGAACATTAAATTCGTGCAATGGTATAAACCAGTTTAAAAGGCTGTTTCGGTAAGTTCTGTAAATGGTCTGACTGCCACTTAACCCGTTCCGCCCAAGTGCAACATAACCTTCACTAGTTCGATTAAGTTTACCTTTAATGGCTAGCTCAAGAATAACCGCAATATCTTGACCTAAGTATGCGCCGCGTCTAAGTGTTACGTTATCAATAAGCGCTGACCTACGTATTAGGGAGTAAAACCGACCACAGCCTGTCCATGCGTTAATGCAATCAAAAAAACGTTCTTGAGCCGTTTCCTGGTTAAGAGATTGATCGCCCATCTTGACTGGATCTGGCATTCCATCCTTAAACTTGACGGGGGATGTCGAGGCAATGTAATCCGGATTTTTTTGAAGAAACTTAAGGTTAACCTCAAGGAAGTTTTCTGACTTAATGTCATCATGTGCAGCCCATATGAAATACTCACCTATAGCTTCATCTAAGACAAAAAGACAGTTTGCTGTTGCCCCAATATTTTTTGATTGTCTTATGTAACGAATACGACTATCTTTTTTCGCATACTCTTTGCAAATGTTTTGAGTATCATCAGTAGATGCGTTATCAGAAATAATGAACTCAAAATCTTTATAGGATTGGCTGAGAATTGATTCAATCGAGTCTCGAATACAGCTTTCTCCGTTATATACAAACATCCCAATACTTACTAAAGGGATATGGCTATTTATTTTTTCAGTCATTTTGAGGTTTAAAAAAAGTATTAATATTTTTCATGGCAAATAGTTTGATCTGGTTTGATTGCCAAATTGCAGCAAATATAGCTCCGCACAAGGCAAAAACATATATAGCAGACTTAATTAGACTGTTGTTGATTAACAACCACTCCATCATAAATCTAACAACTACCATCACAAAAACTGCAAACATTGTCTGTTTTGTAATGTCTTGCCAATACCAAGCCCATTTTTCAGAAGGTAATATTTTTTTATACATGAAGTGCATGCCTATAATTAAATAGCCTGTATTCAGCAATGTCCAAACCCAAGCTGCACCAACAGCACCGTAATGGGGGGTAATCAAAAATATGGCAGGTATTAGTAACGCAACGGCTATTGCATTTACTTTGATGCCAAACTTTGTCCAGCCATAAGCAAGCTGTAGTTGATATGGCATCCATAGCAAACAATTTAAAAAACTTCCCAATGCTAATGGTAACAATATCGGTGCGGTTTTTTTAGCTAAGTTCATATCACCTGACCACAAGTAGACAATATCCTCCCCACAAAAAACGAGCATCATTGCAACTGGAGCTATCAATGTGGAAACTAATTGCGCGCCTTGGTGAAATAAGATTGTAAGCTCTTGCTTTCTTTCTTGTGCAACGTATTGAACCATTTTTGGATATATTGCAGTAGTAGTAGGCGCGGTGATGAGCGCTAAGCCTCCTGACATTGTTGCGGCTAATGTGTAATAGCCATAATCTTCTAGGCTTATAAGTTTTGATAGTAAAAGTTTGTCCACTTGCGTGAGTAAAACCGCTAGGAAAGTAATGCCTAACATTCCACTTGCAAATCGCCAAATCTTTTTAATAGCCGTGGATGAAAACCCCGGAAAACGTGGGGGGGTAGGCAATGTTTTGTAGACTAATAACAAAACGACTACGAGAGAAATCACTGATGTTAATGCTTGCCAAGCAAAAAATACTGTAATGCTTGATGCATACCAAACCAGCACTGCAATGACACACCCATATCGCATTGTAGCTATTAATACGTTAGCAATATTTACGGCTACTTGTTTTTGCAGTCCAAGCAGGGCGCCTTTATATATACCCTCTATAAATCTTAATGCAATTACTAATCCCATTAGCGTAACCGCATTTTTAATTTCGCTGTTAGTCAGGTTTTGCGCATCTAACCATCTTGATGCAATGTAACTTGATGAGACCCAAACTAGGGCGCAAATGATCGTCGCCAGACCTATGGAGATAATTTCTAAGCTACGTAATAAATCATGAATAGATTGTGGGGTATGCGACCCAGCAATAAAGCGGGCCATTTCACGATTTAACGTTTGGGTAATGCCTAGGTCTAGTAATACGAGCCATGCTTGCATGACGGCATAAAAACCAATTAACCCATAAGCCTCTATGCCTAAATATTTGATATACAGAGGCAAAAAAGCGAGACCCATTAATGCAGTCCAGCCTTGACCAACAAAATTAGCAATTACATTTTTTTTGAGAGACAACTACTGAGGCCTCAGGAAGCTAGCCGATTCGCTTGAGATAGCCATCAGGAGCAACTGTAATTAGTAACTTACTCTCAATCGACTTATCAATTTCAAACTCAGAGTGGCTCTGTAAGTATTGCCAAACTGCAGTTTTAGGATTGTTGCCTGGACCCCACGGACGATCCCCTGATAAATTTTCAGGCATATCTTCGACTGCAGTGTCATAAACGATACAGTAGCTATCTTTAGTTGTTAGCGATGCATAAGCTTCTAACTCAGCTAATACATGCTCATGAGTATGATTAGAATCTAAGCACACAAGTATGGTTTTATAGCTTTTAGCAATATCATGTACTTGCTTAATAATATTAGGATCAATCGAAGACCCTTGTATCATTTGAATGCGGGATGCCATTGGATGTGCTTCGATTGCAGACTTATTATGCGCGCGGATATCAATATCTATGCCTAGTACCTTGCGATTGGATATCTTTGGGTTCATGTTGGTACCGCTATTTATTGCATCTTCCATGTCTAAAAGAGCGAGCATGGACGCACTAAACATCAATGAACCGCCATGAGCAATACCAGTTTCGATAATGAGATCTGGTTTTATTGACCATATGAGTTCCTGCAGCGCAACTTGGTCTTGCGGGAACTGTATAGCTGGCCTGCCCAGCCATTTGAAGTTATACGCATATTTATGGGGGCTGATTTCCCTGATCCATATTCTGGATAGTGCTTGAACATCTTTATCTTTGCTCAAACCATCGATGTTTTTTGCAACTTCGCTTTCAAACTTTTCAACTTCATTCATGCATAAAATCCTTCCAATAAATAGTGCCTGAGCATATCCAGTTTATTCCGTCTTTACCCATATTTGCAATTAAATCTAAGATACTTACGTAAGGCGTGAAATCGCCAAAACGTTGTGAGTATGGCTTTTTCTCGTAACTCATATATTCAACTTTAATGGCTGCTTGCTCAAAAATTTGATGATTTAAATATTTACTCGCACCATGACCAGTAATATAGGTGTTTGCATGTAGTGCTTTGCAAATAGCTAAGACTCTTTCGGAGCTTTTTCCTTGAACATCCAAATTACCTATATGGGTAACGGTCTTCATGTCCAGCAATCCATAATAGTTGCTTACAATATTTAGGCTTGCTAGTGATAAATCATCTAGCAACTCCCAATCTTTCATGTAGATGGCTTCAACAATCTCCAACATTTCGCCAAAAAAAGGTGAGTCTTGGTAGCACCGAATTAATAAATTCTTATGACTTGTACGCCAATCACTTTTATTGTCAATTTCCACTTCGTTAATTGGTTGACCTAACTTAAGGTTTTTAAGCGGGACAGTTAACCATTTTATTCCTTCTGGCGCTTTAACTTGAACACGGTTGGTGAAGCTGCCTTTTGAATACTGCACATCGTTATAGTGCACGTATGCATCGCATAGTTTAATTTGTTCGAAAAAGCCAACCCATGGGAAAAACATTGGTTGAGAAATAACAAGCTTCATTGTATTACGCAGTTTCTCAATGTTGATATTTGGAACTCATCAAAAGACTTCTTAAGCTTAGGAGTAGAAATGCATGGGTTTGCCGAGCTACTATGGTTTGGATTTTGCGCCCACCTAGGGATAAAATCAGGAGCTGGAAATTTAACCAGCTCAAGTTTAATCGACTCTAGAAACGTCACTATTAAGTAAGTTTTTTGGACAAAAGACAGTTTATTTAAGTCTTCTTTGCTATAGGTCACATTAATAGGACTAACTACTTGGCCAAACACGGCTCCATCATCGACTTCAGCAGTTGTTGTGTGTAACGTAGCGCCTAAAAATTTCACGCCTGAATTGAATGCTTGGCCTACAGCGTTCATGCCTTTAAAAGAAGGTAATAGCGCTGGATGTACATTCAAGGTAGGTAGACGAGAGAATATTTCTTTAGAGATTAGTCGACTGTATAGCATGAACACTATAGATACTTTTTTTTCTAAAAGGTGCTCGAAAACGCTTTCTGAAAATTGTTCTTTAGTCTTAAAGTCCAACCTGAGCCAGTCAATTTTTCTAACTTCTGCTTCACTTTCTGCGCCACAGTTTCTGTCGGTGATAATAATAAAGTTATCACTTGTAAATAAACTATTTTGAATCAATAAGTCGTAAGCAGCAAAAAAAGCACTGCCGCCGGCTGAGCATATAACCGCTATTTTCATTTCATCTAAATGTAGAAAAAAGTGATATCTTTGCCACTAAAGCAAGTCAAATCTTGAATAATTTTTCTTGAGTGCTTGGGGTTGAGGGCTACGTAAACAATTTTGACTTCATTTGGCAAGTCAATGGGGCTAATAATGGGGCGCCCCATTAGCTGAGTCCCTTGTAAAAATTTATTTTGATCTATAAAACATTTGACGTTATCAAGTGCACTCAAATTAGAGGCTAGGAAAGAACCATAAAATCCGGCACCATATATAGCAGAAGCATTATTGATAGTCGCAGTTTTCTCAAACTCTTGAATTCTTTGTGCTGCTGATTTCCAGAACTCACCAATAGAGGTTATCTCATTTTTGAGAATTGAATCTGGGGTATGAGGCGAGAGCGAGTTGCCTTTCTTGGCAACTACAATATATGCACCACGATGAGATGAGTCATCAATCTCCTGCAACGAAAAATCATTATCAGATAACATCCGCATAATAGACTGTTTTGTAAAATGATTAGGATGGTCTACTACAATCAAGTCTGCAGGATTTGTCTGGGTATTTGGAATAATAGCATACAGATAGCCATTGTCATTTAGTACACGTTTAATGTGTTGAAGAGTATCAGCTAACTTAGAGATGTGTTCCAATGAGAAAAACGAAGTGACAACATCAAAATGCCCATCCCATGACTCAGGTAAGTTATAAGTTGCCCATTTCCCATCCTCAATAAACTCGTCCCAAAATGCAGTGTATCGTTCGCTGATATCGAACAAGTATGGTGTGATGCCTAAATTTCTTCTTGTGAGCTCACGCATAGTTGAGCTTTTAGCACATCCGTAATCTAGTATCCGTGTACCTTTGGATAAGTTGAGTTTAGATAGTAAAACAGTGACTTGATGTTGAGTACGATAGGTAATGTTGCCTTGGTCAACTAAATAAATCTGATCCTCTTCTTCGCTTTCGGCTAGAAAGTTGTATGTCTCATCATAGTAAGAAGACTCATTCGGCATTTCTAAAGTCTGTACATGACCACAGCCATTACAATAGTAAACCTCGGTTGGGTATTCTACAGCTGTACATACTGATGTAATGGATACTACACCAGTAGTGTCATAGACTTTATCAGTTAAATTTTCATTACAAACATTACAGTTAATCATCAGCGCTCTCAATCTACACATAGTTCTGGATGGATGTTTCTAAAGTCTACCCCAGAGGCAAACCCACCTTTCCAGCCGTGATTTAGTCCAGTTTTTTCTAAGTAATTAAAATAGCGAAATTGCATCGACCATAATGCTCGATTACTTTTGTTATAGCCTGATGCATGAATTAATAGAAAGTCCATGATTATAAGGTCTGTTGGTTGACTTAGCGGGCTAATTTGTTGATATTTTTTAATTAGATTCTCTTCGTCTCTAAGTACAAGTGAATAGGCCCCTTGTTTTTCTTTATTACGTGTGTCCGTTGTATATACCGGGATGGGCCCTTCCACTTGTGATTTTGGACAAATAGCTACAGGTCCTTCATCAACAGTCACATTGATTAATGGTGACCAAAATACTAAGCCATCTAGACTTCTCAGTTGCGATGGGTATTCTTGATGCCAGTTAGCACGATATTTATCTTCAAAAGGGTTGTTAATCCTAATGCCATATCCAGCTGCAGCGACTGCAGGTGAAGATCCTGGGCGCAACGCCTTGAAAATTTCATCATTTTTTGGGTTTGAGACTAAACGAATGAACGCAGGTATCTGCTTAACTGCATCATAAATCTCGCCACCATAACTCCTGTTTACTTTGATAATATCTGTGTAACACTCATCAAATTTTTTTGGATCGAAAGGGGCTCTGCTAATTTCAATCTTATATTTTCTTGCAACAATCCCGATAAGCTCGTAGATAGCTTTTTGGATTGGGAGAATGTCTTTCTCGAAGTCATAAAAGTTAGGAATAATTAAATATCCCTCGGAATTGAAAAAACTGATTTTATCCTTACTAAGCAATGTTTTACCTCTCAATAAAAGACTCTATCACTTTAATAACTCTATCTAGTTCTTCATTCGAAATTTCGTGATAGCTAGGCAAGTTAATCGCTCTATTAGGTATATCCCATGCAATTTTATTGGATGGGCAGTCTTGAAACATTGGCAAACTAGATAGCGGGTGAAAGAACACACGGGCATCAATGTTTTCCTCACTGAATCTTTTTTGTAATTGCTCTCTTGTAATGCCTGTAGATGCGTCAAAAACCAGTGTAGGCATCCAATATCCATTTTTGGTATTTTCGCTCTCAGGGTTCATAGAAAGGCCAGAAAGATTTGTTAGTGCTCGTGCATAGTAATTGAAAATTTCTCTTTTACGAGACACTAGTTCATGTATACGTTCCATTTGGCCATAACCAATCGCTGCTTGGATGTTGGACATCTTATATTTAAAGCCAATTTCATCGGGCCAAAATTGCTTGGTTTGCCCCCTTGCGCGACCATGATTAGAAAAGGTAAGTACTTTTTCATATAGAACGGGGTCGTTGGTAATAAACATCCCACCTTCTCCGGTAGTGAGTGTTTTGGTGCCATGAAAGGAGAATGTGCCGAATTTACCCACAGTACCTGCGTGTTTACCATGCCAATGTGAACCAATCGCTTCAGCAGCATCCTCTATGACTGGGATGCCATATTTTTCACCAATCGCCAGTAATTTATCCATATCACATACATTCCCATAGATGTGTACGGCAATAATGGCTTTGGTACGCGGCGTGATAGCGGCTTCTACTTTTGCGGGGTCAATGCACCAAGTATCTTCTAAAACATCTACAAAGATAGGCTTAGCGCACAAATATGTGACTGGAGAAGCAGAAGCAATCCAGTTGGTTTCGGCAAGAATAACTTCATCACCAGCTTGAACGCTCAGTGCTGCCAATCCCATATGTAACGCGCCCGTGCAACTAGATGTTGCGATTGCAAACTTAGCACCAGTAAATTCTTTGAATTTTTCTTCGAATTTATGAATATATTCATAGCATTTTTCACCCCAGCCATTTCTGGCTGCGTCTGTTGCATAGCTTACTTCTAGCTCAGTGATAGAGGGCTTGGTGTAGTGAATTTTAGATTTCATAATATTTTAATGTGGGGAATGGCCGTTACGAATTTTCCATCCCATTCACGGATGTAATTAAGTTGCTCTGTGACTTCGGTGGTTAAATTCCATGGCAGTATCAATACATAATCTGGTTTGCTGTCACGGATAACCTGTTCGTTCACAATCGGGATACGGCTGCCGGGTAAAAATTTATCTTGTTTTGCCGGGTTGCGGTCAACAACACAAGAGATTAGATCTTCTCTAATCCCAGCATAATTAATTAAAGTATTGCCTTTAGCCGCAGCGCCATAAGCGATAGTTCTTTTACACTGTTTTTTAGCATCGATCAAGAAAGCAATCAAATCGTTTTTAATAGTGTTTGCACGGTCTTGAAAGTTTGCATAATAACTTTCGGATGTAATGCCGGCAGAAGTCTCGAGTACAAGTAAATCATTTACTGCTGTTGTAGTGGGGCGCGTGCCAAGGTCTTTTCTTTGTGCAAACACGCGTAGGCTACCGCCATGCGTTGAAAGCTCTTCTACATCAAATACCTGTAAGCCATTGAGATCAAAAATCCGTTGTACAGCACTCAATGACAGATAAGAGAAGTGCTCGTGATATATAGTATCAAACTGTGCATGTTGAATCAGTTGTAGCAGGTGCGGAAACTCAAAGGTCGCAACACCTTCTGGTTTCAGTAACAGCGAGAATCCTGTTACAAAGTCATTAATGTCAGGTACATGCGCCAGTACGTTGTTTGCTGCGGTTAGGTCTGCCTGTTTACCTTGAGATATAAGTTTTTTCGCTAGCATTACACCAAAAAAATCTTCAACGATTTCTATGCCTTTTTCTCGTGCTGCTTGGGCAGTACTGTGTGTCGGTTCAATACCCAAACAAGGGAAACTTTTTTGTTTTACATACTGTAGTAGATAGCCATCATTGGCAGCCACCTCAATTACAAATGATCGCGTACTCAGTTGGAAGCGTTCCGCCATTTGTGAAACATAACGTTCTGCATGCTTCAGCCAACTGTCAGAAAATGAGCTGAAATAAGCATAGTCTGCGTCAAACAGCTCATTTGCCCCGGTATAGTCTTCGGTTTGTACAAGCCAACAGCTTTTGCAAACTAGCACCTTGAGTGGAAACCATTTTTCCGGTGCTTTCAATGACTGAGTGGTTAAATATGCATTGGAAGGAGGGGAGCTGCCTAAGTCAATTAGAGGCAGGGTTAGTTCAGTGTCGCAGTGACGACATTTCATACAGCTAGTCCTAAAAAATCATTTGTAATCATTGCGTGCATGCGGTCTCGTTCTGATAAATCTGTTATTTCGAGAGGCAGTTGTATTCCAAGTAGTGAGTCGTGAATGTTGAGAGCGCCTTCTGAAGGTTGATGGTACGCTGCTGTATGCAGATATATCAATTCGCAATCATCAGTCAGTGTCTGAAACCCATGGGCGAACCCTTCGGGAATCATCAGGCTACGCTGATTCTGTGCATTCAATATCTCAGCGTGCCATTTTAAGAAAGTTGGTGAGCCTTGTCGAATATCGACAGCGATGTCAAAAATCTCGCCTTTGATACAACTTACAACTTTTGTTTCTGCAAACGGGGGGTGCTGAAAGTGAAGTCCTCTTACCGCACCTTTCTGGCGTGTATGCGTATGATTGATTTGTACAATTGGCTTATTTATGCCAATAGTCGAGAAAGCTTCTGAACAATAAAATCGGCTCAAAAAACCACGGCTATCCTGAATGGGTTTCCGTTGAATAATTTTTAAACCAATTAATGGAGTATTAAAACAATCGAATCTGGACATGCGCTAAATCTTATTTGGTCTCAACATAGGCATTAATTTGCTCCAAACAGACCTTGTGCATGTCATGGCCATTTTGCCAGAGTTGGTGCCACTCAATAATTTTAGTTAAGGTAGTTTCCAGATTCCAGCGCGATTGCCAATTGAGCATAGCTCGGGCTTTGCTACTATCTAGTTTTAAATAGTTAGCTTCGTGGGGCTGAGGGTTGTTGTCAATTTCCCATGATGCGTTAGGTGTAGCAGAGACTAGTTTTTCTACAATCCATTGTACTGTTTTAGCGTCCTCTTCACGAGGGCCAAAATTCCATGCGGTAGCATATTTTCTGCCCTCTAAAAACAATCGCTCAGCCAGTAATAGATAGCCCGATAGTGGTTCCAAAACATGTTGCCAAGGTCTGATAGCATGAGGTGATCGGATGACTAATTTTTTTTTCTGATTTAACGAGCGCAAGAAGTCAGGAATTAATCTATCCTCTGCCCAGTCGCCTCCTCCTATAACATTACCAGCTCTTGCTGAGGCAAGGGCAACAACGCCGGACCCTGTAAAAAACGAGCGGCGGTAAGCAGAAGTAACCAACTCCACACAGCCTTTGCTGCTAGAGTAAGGGTCGTAGCCGCCCATTGCTTCGTCTTCTCGGTATGACCAAACCCACTCTCGATTCTCGTAACATTTATCAGTAGTAACATTCACTACAGCACGTACCGATTGTGTCTGGCGGATTGCTTCAAATAAATTGACTGTGCCCATTACATTCGTACTGTATGTTTCAACTGGATCAAGATAGGATTTTCGTACCAAAGGTTGAGCTGCAAGATGCAGTACTATATCGGGCTGTGCGCTCAGCATTGCTTTTTTAAGCGAATCCAAGTTACGAATGTCTTGCATGTGATTTTCAATAAGACAATCTGCAACGTTAGCAATACTAAAGATGTTAGGTGTCGTTGTTGCTGGTAAAGCGTATCCTATAACATTTGCGCCGAGCGATTTAAGCCATATTGTTAGCCAGCCCCCTTTGAAACCAGTGTGACCAGTTATAAAAACGCGTTTACCCTCCCAAAATCGTGACATTAGCCCCAGACCTTCCAAGGTGCTTTATTCGTTTCCCATAGCTCTTCTAATAAATTTTTATCACGTAGCGTGTCCATTGGTTGCCAGAATCCGGAGTGTGTAAAAGCCATAAGCTCATCATTTTTAGCTAGGTTGGTAAGAGGCTCTGCCTCCCAGCTAGTCTGGTCATTCGATATATAGTCTATGCATTTAGGGGATAGTATAAAAAAACCACCATTAATCCAACCGCCATCACCTCGTGGCTTTTCCGTAAAGCCAGTAACTAATTGTCCGTTCATATTTAGCGCGCCGTAACGGCCCGGTGGTTGTACTGCTGTTACTGTAGCCAATTTTTTGTGGTTTTGGTGAAATGAAATTTGTGCTTTGATATCTATATTGGCCACGCCATCGCCGTAAGTAAAACAAAAAGCATTTTCATCCTTTAGGTAGCTTGCCACTCGTTTTAAACGTCCACCAGTAAGAGTGTCTTCACCAGTGTCAACCAAAGTGACTCGCCAGGGCTCGGCATTTCGTTGATGTACTTGCATGTTGTTATTAACCATGTCAAAAGTTACATCAGACATGTGTAAAAAGTAATTCGCGAAATATTCTTTTATGACATAGCCTTTGTAACCACAACATACAATAAAATCATTAATGCCATGGGCAGAATACAGCTTCATGATATGCCATAGAATGGGTTTGCCACCTATTTCAATCATTGGTTTGGGTTTGAGGTGAGTTTCCTCTGAAATTCTCGTGCCAAGCCCACCTGCTAAAATAACTGCTTTCATATAAGGTACTTTCGTTTGCTTGTCAAAGCTCCCTAAGCTTTAACTCTTCCGTAGCTATCATTAAAGCGAACGATATCATCTTCACCCACGTAATCACCGCTTTGCACTTCAATCATCACTAAATCCAATACGCCAGGATTCTCTAGCCGATGGTGACATCCTGCCGGAATAAAAGTGGATTCGTTGGGTGCGACAAAAAAGACATTCTCACCGTTGGTCACGCGCGCCATACCACTTACCACTACCCAGTGTTCGCTGCGGTGGTGGTGCATCTGGAGGCTCAAGCTTTGCCCTGGTTTGACCACAATACGTTTGATTTTGAAGCGATCACCTTCTTCAAGTGTGGTGTAGTTACCCCACGGGCGATGTACAGTTTGATGTAGCTTGTAAGATTCGTTGCCTTGCTCTTTCAGAGTGTTATAGATATCTTTCACATACTGAGCTGAGTCTTTGTGCGAAATTAATACAGCATCCTGCGTGTCGACAACAATCAAATCCTCAACACCAACCATAGCTACTAAGCGTTTATCGCTCTGTACAAAGCAGTTTTTTGTGTGATTCAACATAGCTGAGCCACTGACACGGTTGCCATCTTCATCTGCCGCTGTGAGTGTGCTCATGGCATCCCACGCGCCAATATCGTTCCAGCCGATATCGCAGGGAATGACTGCCACATTGGCAGATTTTTCCATGACTGCGTAGTCAATAGAGTTGCTGGGTACATTGGCAAAGGTGTTGGCTTCAAATTCAACCTGCGTGATGTCTGTATTGTCTTTTAGCGAGACCTCAAAACAGGCTTTTGCTGTATTTAAAATGTCCGGTGCGTGCCGTTGAAGCTCAGCCACTAGCGTGCTGGCTTTGGCACAGAACATACCGGAGTTCCAGTAAAATTTGCCAGAATCGACATAGGCTTGGGCTGTCGCTAAATTGGGTTTTTCTACAAAACGTGCAACTTCATACCCAATCGTGCTTTGGTTGGATGTAATGGGTTTGGCTTGATTGGCTTCAATATAACCATAGCCAGTTTCCGGCGCGTGTGGCTGTATGCCAAAGGTGACAATTTTGCCTGTTTGCGCAATCAGGCTGGCGTTTGTCACGGCTTGTTGAAATGCCGCTTGATTGGCAATCAAGTGGTCAGCTGTCAAAATCAGTAAAATGGCGTCTTCGCCATGTTGTTTTGCTACATATAACGCCGCAAGTGCAACAGCCGCTGCAGTGTTGCGGCCAAATGGCTCTAGCAGAAAACTGGTTTTGGTATTGGTTTGGTTGACTTCGCGGTAGTCATCTTTGGTTTTGAATAATAATTCGCGATTGGTGACGGTGAGTACTTCAGTCACATTCGGCAATATCGCGCCGCGAATAAATGACTTCTGTAAAAAGCTCTCGTTATCCGCAAGACGAATAAACGGCTTGGGGTGAAGCTCACGTGATACTGGCCACAACCGTGAACCAGCACCGCCACATAGTATCGTTGGGATAATATTCATGGATGGATTATATAATGAAGTGCCGGTAAAAACGATGCATATTGACGCATAATCATGTTGACTAGGTGGTTATGGCTTAGGTTGATTCAACATTGCACGGATACTAGCCATTTTAGACTTCCCAAAATCTTTACTTGCTAATAATTGGTCTGGGTCATTAAAGGGATTGCCAAAATGCTTCACGTCGTCTTTGGGTAGCTCTCCAATAAAGCGGCTTTGTTCACACATTTGCATTTCACCCGCACGTTTGCGCTTTTTACACCAAGAGATATTCAACGATTTCTGCGCACGGGTAATGCCCACGTACATTAAACGGCGCTCTTCTTCAATTTGATCGTTATCAATCGATTCGCGGTGGGGGAGGATGCCTTCTTCACAGCCAATCAAGAATACATGGCCAAACTCCAACCCTTTGGCTGCATGCAGGGTAGAAAGTTTAACGGCATCCGGCTCCCCATTTTCTTTGCCCTCCAGCATGCTAATCAACGACACCATCTGTGTGAGCTCTAACAATGTTTTACCTTCAGCTTCATTGCCAAACTCGGTATTGGCTTCGCCTTTTTTGGTTAGCCAGGCAATAAATTCTTGCACATTACCCCATTTGCTCTCGGCGGCACGTGGTTCCTCGCTGTCGTACAAATAGGTTTCATATTGAATTGTATTCAATAAGTCTTGTAGTAACTCGCCAGCGGGGTCTTTGGTGGCGCGAGATTGTAATTTGTTGATGTATTGACAAAAATTAAGCAAGTCTTCTAGTTGGCGGTTACCCAGCTCGCGCTGAAAATCACCTTCAAATGCGGCTGCAAATAACGATATCTGGTGCGCGCTGGCGTATTCACCTAAGCGTTCAAGCGTAGTGTTGCCAATGCCTTTTTTTGGAGTAGTGGCTGCGCGAATAAAGGCCGGGTCGTCATCTTCATTAGCGACTAAGCGTAAGTAGCTAACAATGTCTTTAATCTCGGCTTTATCAAAAAAAGACTGTCCACCAGAGATGGTGTAAGGGATTTTTTGATTGCGCAGATATTGTTCCATGATGCGCGCTTGATGGTTGCCGCGATACAGAATGGCGTAATCTTTATAAGTGGTGCGGTGCTCAAACTTGTGCGCTTGTAATTTCATGACGACTGATTCTGCCTCATGCTCCTCGCTCATGGTAGCGGAGACTTGAATCATGTCGCCTGTGCCTAAATCGCTCCATAGTTTCTTTTCAAACAGTTTGGGGTTATTGGCAATCACTTGGTTAGCTGCACGTAGAATGCGCACGGTAGAGCGATAGTTTTGCTCCAGTTTAATCACTTTTAAGCGGCTAAAGTCGACAGTGAGCTGACGTAGGTTTTCTACATCCGCACCACGCCAGCCATAAATCGCTTGGTCGTCGTCACCCACAGCCGTAAATTGTCCGCGCACGCCGGTCAGCATTTTAATCAGCTTGTATTGGCAGGCATTGGTGTCTTGATACTCATCAATCAGCAAGTATTGTAGTTTACGCTGCCACTTATCTAATGCTTCTGCATGGTTGGAGAATAACTCCACTGGCAACTTAATTAAATCATCAAAATCAACAGCTTGATAGGCTTTTAACGTTTGTTGGTAAATTTGATACACTTTGGCCGCCGCGTGCGTTAAATCTTCTTCAGCCGTGGCTTTTGCTTGGTCTGGGTTGATGAATCCATTTTTCCAATTGGAGATTTGCCACTGCGTTTTACGTAGCAACTGTTTATCTGTGGTGGCCAGCACATCACTTAAAATTTTGAAACTATCTGACGAATCTAAAATCGAAAACTGAGGTTTGTAACCTAAGTATGCACATTCTTGCCGCAGAATTTGTAAGCCTAATGAGTGGAATGTAGCAACGGTGAGCCCCTTGGTAGATTTACCTTCCATCAGTTTAGAGACACGTTCTTGCATCTCTAATGCTGCTTTGTTAGTAAACGTGATCGCCGCGATTTCTTTGGCGGAATATCCAGCCTCGTTAATCAAATAGGCGATTTTTTGAGTAATGACGCGTGTTTTACCGCTGCCGGCACCGGCTAATACCAGTAATGGGCCGTCTAAATACTTGACTGCTTCACGCTGTGGGGAGTTTAAAGTGTTTAACATAATGTGCGTACTGCTATTGGAGCTATAGAGTAAGCACGCAATAAGCGATATAGTGTAGTTCTATTCAATTGAAACCATTTTAATTCAACTATCTGAATCTATGCCAACCTTTGACTTAAAAACTATCATTTTTATGTCAATGCTCCTGACATTCATGTTGTCCATGCTGTTGGCGATTACCCGTTCCCATCACAAAGACATGAATGGTCCTGGCTATTGGGCCGTGGGTAATTTGGTGATTGGCTTGGGGATGGTGATTTTGTTCTCTAAGTTTGAGTCGACACAGTGGCACATTTTACCCGGTGTTGTTTTGATTGGGCTAGGCTTGGGCTTGTTTATTAATGGTATACAGGCGTTTTCTGGCAAAACTGTACGTCGCCTGTTGCCACTGATTATTGCTTTAGTTCTGACCGTTCTCAATGCTTTTCTCATCATGCATCAACAAGACTTACGTATGGTGGTTATCGGCAATGCATTTATCTTCGCCATTATCTACATGATGGGCGCCAGACTGACGTTTGGTAAGGATGATGGCTTGGTTGGCAATTTATATTGGATTGCATCTAGCCTGTTTTTTATGATGGCGTTACTGCTGGTGGCACGCGTGCTTTCTGCGTTTTATATGGAAAGTGACCTGTTTAAAAGCTTTCTAGACTGGCCGGTGAATGCTTATACGTTTATGTTGGCCTGTGTCATTCAGTTTTTTGTGTCGGTGCTGTTTGTCTTGATGCTGACGGCGCAAGTGAATCAAAACTTACAGTCGATGGCGACTGTGGATAGCTTGACCAATGTACTGAATCGACGCGGCTTGCAAGATGCTGCAGTCAAAATGCACGCAATATGTAAGCGTATTCAAATTCCGATGTCACTGTTATTGGTGGATTTGGATCACTTTAAAAAAGTGAATGATACGCACGGGCACTTGGTAGGAGATGAGGTGTTGGTGACGATTGCCAAGACCATTAAAACCACACTACGCGCAGGCGACGTAGTAGGGCGCTACGGTGGCGAAGAGTTTTGCGTGTTATTGCCTAATACGAGCGAAAAAGAAGCGGTGGCTTTGGCGGAGCGGATTAGGGAGATGATTCAGCACAAAAATATTTCTGTGCGTCATGTGAAGAAAACATCGCAGGCGCAAAATGAGGTGAAGTGTACGGTGAGTATTGGCGCGGCAGGGTCAGAGTCTAGCGGTTATGACGTGCAACGTTTACTGGCTTCTGCCGATAACGCATTGTATATGGCCAAAAACCGGGGTAGAAATTTGGTAGCAACGCACGCCGGCATTGCCACTAAAGTACATTAATCAAAGCACACTAATCTAGTTCGGGCTTTGTTTCAGGCGCTAAAGCTTCCGTGGGCAATGCGATCAAACTATCCAGTAATTGTTGTCGGCTCACTGGGGATTCTAAACTCACGCGACCAATGGCACCGCTGCGATAGTCAGTGAGCAAGGTCATGGCGGTGCGCTCCATATCCCATTCCCCATCGTGGCGCTTATACGCGCGACGTTTGGCAATGCCTTCCAGCAGGTCTATGCCATCAATCTGCTTCACATCTAACTTCATTGCATCCAGCTTGTAGCGAACATTCAGTAAATCTGGGTAGGCTTTAAGCAATACATTGCCTAAAAAAATCGCAACATCTTCATCAATCACTGCATTTCGTCCAATAGCGTGACTGGCCGCCAGCATGTAGCCATCGCTTTCTACGGCAATTTTAGGCCACATCATGCCAGGCGTATCGGTGATGCTCATGGTGTCATCCAAATCAAAGCGCTGCTGGCTTTTGGTGACGGCTGGTTCATCGCCCACTTTGGCCACGCGACGATTTAACAAGGCATTCATGAGCGTGGATTTGCCCACGTTTGGAATGCCCATGATCATCATGCGTAATGGTTTTAAGTGTGTGCCACGATGCGGCGCCAACTTGCGGCAAAGTGCTGGGATTTTTTTGGCATCACCGGCTTTTTTGCATGAGAGCGCGACCGCTTTGGTATTGGGCTGAGCGTTAAAGTAATTCAGCCAGGCTTGCGTAGTAGCCGGGTCTGCTAAATCGGCTTTGTTTAAGATTTTAAGATTAGGGCGTTGCCTAAATAAGCGCATCTCATCAATCATTGGGTTGTGGCTTGCAGCAGGTAATCTAGCGTCCAGCACCTCAATCACCACGTCGATAAACTCCATGGTTTCTTCCGCCTTTTTACGGGCAGAGGTCATATGTCCTGGGTACCACTGAATTGCCACTAGATGCTCCTAAGCCAAATAAAAAATGCGCAAACCCTACTAAGTTTGCGCATTTTAGCATCGGGATGACATATCTAAAGAATATTGTCTAATTTATCAAAATAAAAATTGTGCTAATGGCATATCTTGCACGTGCTCTTGGAATGTCGTGCATTGCTAGCTAAGGACTCGATGCACGCACCTTAGTGACTCGATGCACGCATCTTAGTAGCTCGATGCATGCATCTTTGTAGGTACTTAATTAATTTTTACTTTTTTGATGGGTATGTGTATGGATATAATTATACACGTGTATAATTAATTGGGTTTCCTAATATCCAATCTAATCCAATTCAATTTAACTTTAGTACTAGGTAGCCATGACTTAGCCTAAACCTACAATCAATCCACTATCAACATTAATTTTAAGAAAAATAATATGATCAATATAAAAAAATTTACTTTAGCCGTATTGGTTGCTGCTACATTGATATCAGCTTGCGCAACTAAACCACCTCATATCGCAAATAAAAAAACCTATAACGTTTCGGGGCAGGAGTTAGTATTTGGAGGAATATATTATCCAAGTAAAAATCAATTATCTATCACAGTGAATGATGACCCTATCATGAAGGGATCTTTTCCTCCATTTACACCCACTAGAAGTTTTCAGACCAAATACAAAAACATACCTATATCAGCACATTGTTATTTTGGGTCAGTACTTAGTGCAGAGGGTGGTGCATTTGGTATTGTGGCCGAGGCTATCCAGTCTAAAAAAGGAGTCAGCTCCGATAAGTGCGATATTTCAGTGGATTCTAAGCAGATAGATACTTTATATTTTAACTAGTTGAAATATTCTTAATAAAATATTAGCGTCTAGTCATAAAAATACATAAGCCCGTTGTAACGCGTAAAGTTAAACGGGCTTTCATTTGTAGCTGGCAAGTTAAATGCCAAACACCAAATATGGCCGACATCTGATTCAATCGTGCTGGCCATTATCCGATCCGCCTATTTATTATTACCTCTGTTTGCCACGCGATTTTTTTTCTGGGTTCATGCGCTGAGAGCGTTCGCGTATTCTCTCTTTTTGTTCCGGCGGTACGTTTCTCCAACGCTCGCGTAGTTCGCTGCGTTCTTCTGGGGGCAATTCTCTAAACTCACGCATACGCTCTTTAATGCGGCCTTTTTCATCCGGGCTCATATTGTCATAGCGTTGCATTCTATCTTGCATGCGGTTGCGTTGTTCAGGCGATAGATTGTTCCAGCGCTCAGCCCCTTGGCGTAAACGCTCTTGGCGATTAGGGGGTAGGTCGCGCCAGTCTTCCCGCATTGGTGACAGTGTTTCTTGTTGTTGAGGAGATAGATTTTCCCAAGGCACGCCATCTGCATGCGCTAGTGAGTGAAACTGCGTGAGTATCACGAGTAGCGAGACGCTAAACACAGACTGCAAAAACCTGTGATGTATGGTGTAAATCTGCATGGTGTTTCCCTTGTTTGTTCCTTTATCACAATATTGTTGTGCGCCTCTTGTTTTGGGCGCTTTTGTTATGTTGGTGTCAGTGTGCATACTTTTCAGTTGCATTGTCAAACTCGCGTCAACAAGCCCTAAGCGGTATGCGCGGTTGCATCATTCATCGAATTAAGTTTATTCGGGCTGGGTTCGGTTTCATCTAACCATAAGTAAAATTCTGGATCTGTGATCGCATCTAGGTCGTCTGGGCTTTCCACGACTTCAAACATCGCTGTATATTCCCCAGAAACGGCTGCCGGGCTAGCGCTGTGTTGCGCCGGCAAAATAAACATAATGGCCATCACACTACAAAACGCCACGCCGGCTACTGGGGCCCACACTATATTTTTCCACCACACTTTTTGTGGCTTTTGCTGAAGCGCTTGGCGACGGATAGCGTGCAGACGGTGTTGCGTGTCTGCGTCAATCTCGTTGGTCGAGGCGGTCAGGCTGGATTGAATGCGGTCGGTAAATGTTTTTTCATCAATAGTCATGGTTGAAAGTCCTTTAAAGCAATCCGTAATTTCTCTAGTGCACGTGAATAATGGGTTTTAACGCTACTTTCTGAGCACTGCATAGCAGTTGCCGTGTCGCTAATGTCTAAACCTTCCCAAATGCGTAGCAAAAACACTTGCTGCTGGCGCAATGGCAATTCACTTAATGCGCTATTCAAGTGCCCCATAAACTCTGCATCCTGCAGTTGGATATCGGGAAAGCTTGATATCTCGGCAGGCTGCTGTTCCAGTAAATCTTCGCCGTCCTCTTCGTCTGATGGTCGATCTAACCAACTTCTAAATCGGTTACGGACGCTTTGTCGGCGATGAAAGTCCATAATCCGCGATTCTAAAATACTGTAGAACAGCGGTTTCCAAGACGCCGCTGGCTGGTCGCTGTACTTTTGTACCAGCTTAATCATGGCGTCCTGCACAATGTCCAAGGCATCATCACGATTACCAGTAGCCAATTGTGCAATGCGAAAAGCACGACGTTCAATCTCCGCTAAAAAAGCTTCCATTGTTTTATTTATTTATGCACTTGTTTGTCATGCTTTTATTTTAAATCAGTTTCTCTTCAATTAACGACGGTCTGCACGGCGGTCTAATCGATTATTAATACGCTCACCTTTATTGTCTAGGCGATTGTCAACACGATCGCCACGCGCATCTAAGCGTTGGTCGATACGGTCGCCTTTATTGTCAAGGCGTTGATCAATACGGTCACCTTTGTTTCTTAAATGGTCTGCACGTTTTTCATGACCATTTGCATCGGCTCTATCCGCTTTGTTGTCTAACCGGTGTTCAATACGATCACCGCGGTTATCCAAACGATTTTCAATGCGATCACCCTTGTTATCTAGGTGTTGTTCGCGACGGTCACCACGATTGTCTAAGCGCTGTTCAATTCTATCACCACGTTTGTCCAAATCTACTGATTTAGCATCATCAGCATAAGCTGAAGCACTGAAGACACAGGCTGTCGCTACAATCATCCAAGTTTTATTCATGTTGTTACTCCCAATGGTTGTTGTTCAATCTGGGGCAGTGTTGTCGCCCTTACTAGTCAAAACGCGGAACTGCTGGCTAAGACGACAGTCTCCCTCATATTTTTTCAGTGTATGAGGAGAATGCACGATAAAATATCGTCTATGACGATGCCACCCGAAATTAAACCGCACCAATCTATCGAGCTGCTGAAAGCGTTGCATATCTTAACGCGCGACGGCAAACTGAATCAGGATAGCCGCCGCAAGCTCAAGCAAGTGTATCACTTGGTCAATTTTATTGAGCCTTTACTCAATGACGTGTTAGCCAAAGTGTCTGACCCTACAGTGGTCGACCATGGTGCAGGTAAGTCTTATTTGGGCTTTATTTTGTATGATTTACTGCTTAAACAGCAGCCTGCCGGCCAAGTGATTGGCGTGGAGACACGCGCAGATTTGGTAGAAAAATCCAAAACATTGGCCGAGGTGTGCGCATTCCCTAGAATGGACTTTCATCATTTAAGCGTGGCGGATTCGATGACGTCTACCTTGATTCCGAAACAAGTGCAGATTGTCACTGCCTTGCATGCGTGTAATACCGCTACAGATGATGCAATTCAGTTTGGCTTGAAGAAACAGGCCCAATATATGGTGCTGGTGCCTTGTTGCCAGGCTGAGGTGGCGGAAGTGATGCGTCAACATAAGGCAGATAGTTTAAGTAAAACTGAGTTGAGTGAAGTATGGCGGCATCCTATCCATACACGTGAGTTTGGTAGCCATATCACCAATGTGTTGCGTTGTTTGCAGTTAGAGGCCCATGGTTACCAAGTCACGGTGACAGAGTTGGTGGGTTGGGAGCATTCCATGAAAAATGAGCTAATCATTGCCAAGTACACTGGACATGCGCGTAAAAACGCGCGTGATCGATTGAACAATATTTTAGAAACATTTAACTTATCCTCGCTGAGTGCGCGGTTTATGTGAGTGAGTTGGTCTGGAGAGTGAATATGAAATCAATGCTATTAGGGTGCCTGTTGATCAGTACAGTTTTGAGTGCACATGCTGAAAAAAGCTTGCCGCGGACGGTACAGCCTTACGTAGACTTCAGTGGCGTGTATACCTGTACCGGTGATGATGCGCATGAAGGAAAGTACACAGGCAAAGTCACTATGCAGCTCAAGCCTGAACACAGCAAGGGTAGCTATGCCAGCTATGACTTTAAGCTAGAGGTGCCAGATTACGGTATTTATTTGGGACATGCCGCCGCTAATGGCAACGTTGCAGCCATGCATTTTGCATTGACGGATCAACTCACGAAAGATTACGGCACCGGTATTGCGCAATTTAAAGTGAATAAGCAAGGGCAGCTGACTTTTCATAAATTTTATTTTGAACCTGAATTTAAAGGCGGCAATACCGGTCTAGAGGATTGTGTCAGACAGTAAAAAGCCGTGTTTTGCCATAGTCCTTTTACCTAATCCATTTACAACGGGCGTGTTAAAATCACGCTTTTATGAGCCAAATCAACCCCTCTCAGCTAATCTCCCAATTAGAAAAGCAATTGCCGGCATGCATGCTGGTGCATCGCTTTGTTTTGCGTCGCCGGTTACAGCAAGCCAAGGATTTGCTTAAACAGCAAAAACCAATTGAAAAGTCACTGGTAGATATAGCAAACGCCATACAAAGATCAACACAGCAATATCAGCTACGTTTAGCGCAATTGCCTAAACCAGAATATCCGCTTGAACTGCCTGTCAGTAGCAAGAAAGACGAAATTGCTGCAGCGATTCAACAGCATCAAGTAGTAATTGTGTGTGGAGAAACCGGTTCAGGTAAAACGACCCAGTTGCCCAAAATTTGCTTGGCGTTAGGCCGTGGTGTGTCCGGCTTGATTGGACACACGCAACCCCGCCGTATTGCAGCACGCTCTGTGGCAAGCCGGATTGCGCAGGAGTTGAATTCGCCACTGGGTCAAGTGGTGGGCTACAAAGTGCGCTTTAACGATAAGCTGTCGGAATCTAGCTATATCAAGCTGATGACCGATGGTATTTTGTTAGCGGAAACGCAGGGCGATAAGTTTTTGAATGCCTACGATACGATTATTATCGATGAGGCGCATGAGCGTAGTTTGAATATTGATTTCTTGCTGGGCTATCTCAAGCAGTTGTTGCCTAAACGTCCTGATTTAAAAGTGATTGTGACCTCGGCCACGATTGATGCCGATCGTTTTTCTAATCATTTCAATGGTGCGCCTGTCATTGAAGTATCTGGCCGTACTTACCCTGTTGAAATCCGCTATCGCCCTCTGGGCAAATCCGGTTTTCGCGCTAAGGAAGTAGCCGAGGCTGAAAATACGCAGTTTAATTTAGAAGATGAGACGGACTTTCTCTCTACTGAAAATATTACCAATGGCAATATTTTGGGTATCGCCCGCAAAGCCAAAACAGAAGCGCGTTGGCTGGAAGAGGATGACGAAGAGGAAGCGATTGAAGAAGCCATTTTAGATGCAGCTGATGACTTGCTTAGGCAGGGTGATGGCGATATTTTGGTATTCTTGCCTGGTGAACGTGAGATTCGCGATGTCGCAGACCATTTGCGCAAGTATCAGGGTCGTTCAGCCAAGCTCAAGCATATTGAAGTGCTGCCATTGTTTGCGCGCCTCTCTATCGAAGATCAGCAGAAAATCTTTAAGTCGCACAGCACTCGCCGTATCGTACTAGCGACCAATGTGGCGGAGACCTCGCTTACAGTACCGGGTATTAAGTATGTGATTGATGCAGGGCTAGCCCGCGTCAATCGCTATAGCCCGCGTGCCAAAGTTGAGCAATTACAAATTGAAAAAATCTCACAGGCTGCAGCGAAGCAACGTGCAGGGCGTTGTGGCCGTGTTTCTAACGGTATTTGCGTAAGGCTCTACTCGGAAGAGGATTTCAACGGGCGGCCCGCGTTTACCGAGCCTGAAATTCTACGTAGTTCGTTGGCCTCGGTCATTTTGCGGATGGCTGCATTACGGTTGGGCGATGTGACTGAGTTTCCATTTATTGAAGCGCCGAGTTCGCGCTTGGTTGCAGATGGCTATTTGCTCTTACAAGAGCTAGGCGCAGTCAACGAGCAACGGCAAATTACAGAAACGGGCTTGCAACTTTCCAAGTTGCCACTGGATCCGCGTGTTGGACGTATGATTTTGGCTGCCAAACGTGAGGGATGTTTAAAAGAGATATTGGTCATTGCTAGTGTGCTCAGCATACAAGATCCACGTGAGCGGCCCATGGATAAGCGCGAAGCAGCGGATAGTGCACATGCCAAATTTGCGGGTGAGGGCTCAGATTTCATGAGCTATCTCAAATTGTGGGATTGGTTTGATCATGCACTCAAACACAAAAAATCGAATAAAGATTTGCTGAATCAATGCCATCAAAACTTTCTTTCTTTTTTACGCCTCAAAGAATGGCGTGAGTTACATGGGCAACTGTTGGATATTGTTGACGACATGGCGTTTAAACTCAACGATAAAGATGCAAATTACGAACAAATACATAAATCCTTATTGGCTGGTTTACTGGGAAACATTGGCTTTAAGGATGGGGACAGTGATTCTTATGCTGGTGCGCGCGGTATCCGCTTTCATGTGGCACCGGGTTCGTGCTTAAAGAAAACACGCCCCAAGTGGGTGATGGCAGCAGAGTTGGTCGATACCACCAAATTGTATGCGCGCTGTGTGGCTAAAATAGAACCTGATTGGATAGAGCCACTTGCGCAGGGGTTAACGCAAAGCCACTACTCAGACCCGCGCTGGGATAGAAAAATGGCACAGGTTGTGGCATGGGAGCGTGTGAGCTTGTATGGTTTAACGGTGATACCCAAACGTCGCGTGCATTATGGGGTGATTAACCCAACTGAATCGCGTGAGATTTTTATTCGCGAAGCACTCGCTAATATGGAGTTTGATACCAGAGCGCCATTTTTTGATGCAAATAGACGCATGATTGCAGAAATTGAAGAGTTAGAGCATAAGGCACGTCGGCAGGATGTGTTGGTGGACGAACACCAGTTATTTGCATTTTATGATGCCATTGTCCCTGTTGGGATTGTGAATGGTATTGGGTTTGAGAAATGGCGCACGGATGCTGAAAAAGTAGCGCCCAAACTGTTATACCTCACCCGTGATGCACTGATGCGGCATGGTGCTGCTGCAATTACCGAGGCACAGTTTCCGGAAACCTTGGTGATGGATGGTACGACACTTACATTGAAGTACCGATTTGAACCGGGGCACTTGCTTGATGGCGTCACGGCGACGGTGCCTTTGGCCTTATTGAATCAACTGGATGCTACACGTGCTGAATGGCTGGTGCCGGGTATGATTCGTGAAAAAATCACCGCACTGATTAAAGCGCTGCCTAAAACATTGCGACGCGTGTGCGTGCCAGTGCCAGAGTTTGTGACTGGCTTTTTAGAGCAACACCATACGCAAGGCACATTGTT
The DNA here is from genome assembly GCA_000525025.1 of Methylophilaceae bacterium 11. Classification (GTDB taxonomy): domain Bacteria; phylum Pseudomonadota; class Gammaproteobacteria; order Burkholderiales; family Methylophilaceae; genus Methylophilus. The sequence goes on from JCKJ01000001.1 coordinate 873,405, forward strand.
GCCGACATTAGCTGACTATATTCAGCGTAAAACCTCGTTAAAGTTGTCAGCGTCAGATTTTGAAGTGACTGCGGTGGCAGATCACTTACACATGAACTTTAGTGTGGTGGATGAGAAAGGCCGCGAACTTGGTATGGGGCGTGACTGGCATGCGCTCAAAAAACAATTGGGCTCTGCCGCGCAACTCACTTTCCGTGCAAACTCGCCCAGCATTGAAAAAACCGGGTTAAAACAATGGGATTTTGGGGATTTGCCGGAAACGCTGACGTTTACCAGAGATGGTCACCAGTTGACCGGATATCCTGCATTGGAAGACCAGGAAGAGAGCGTTGCGGTCAAGCTGTTCGATACTGTTGCTGAGGCGAGCGTAAATCATCGTAAAGGTGTTTGCCGACTGATGCGCTTTGAGTTAAAAGAGCAAATGAAGCAGCTAGAAAAAAGCTTGCCCAATTTTAATCAATACGCCTTGTTGCTGCGTAATATCATTTCCCCCGACGAGTTACGGGAAGATATGCTTACCGCGATAGCAGACCGTGCATTTATCGGTGAAGATGATTTGCCTAGAACAAATGATGCTTTTATGAAGTTAAAACAACGTGCGCGTGCGCGCTTACCGGCCGTGACGGAAGCTGTGACGCGACAAGCGCAAGCGATTGCCAATGAGTACCAATCCTTGTTGCAACAACAGGCCAAAATGCCTGCAACGGTGAACCGCCTAAAACGCGACTGCGAGCAACAAATCGGTTTGCTGGTGTATCGCGGATGTTTTAGCCAAACACCTTGGGAGTATTTGCAGCACGTGCCCCGTTATTTAAAAGCATTGCGCCTGCGCATAGAAAAACAACCTAGCAATGCAGACCGGGATGGTAAACATGCCGCCAGTGTTGGGCTAATTTGGCAGCGTTGGCAAGACAAGATACAGGCACTGCATGCTGCCAATAAAGCGATTCCACCTGCGTTGGCTGATTACCGCTGGTTGATTGAAGAGCTGCGCGTGTCCTTATTTGCGCAAGAGTTAAGAACGCCATCTCCAGTGTCGACCAAGCGTTTAGATAAAGTGTGGTCGGAATTAGCGAGTTAGTGTGTATGCGGCCAGATAAATCACTGATTCATGAAAGCGCGGCAGACCTGTTTTTGGCCAAACCACGCCGTGAGCGTCCCATACAAATTAGTATGAGTCGCAATACGCTAGTGGCTGTACTGGCCTCGCTGTTGCTACATGCTATTTTGTTTTTCTGGGTGATCCCTAAGCCGGAGATGCATCCGATTCCGGAATCTACGACGATAGAAGTCAACTTGGCACCTTTGCCGCAAACCGCACCTGTGATAGCAGAGCCGACGCCCTTGCCCGAGACGCAGCCTGAGCCAGTTAAGCCACCCACGCCTAAGGTGATTGCGAAAAAACCTGCTGTGAAGCCAAGTAAACCTAAACCACAAGACTTTTCTGTGCCCGAAGTATTAACGCGCCCAACGCCTAGCCCATTGCCGATGCCAGCACCTAGCAATAAGCCTCCCGCACCCAACGAAGCTCCAGTGGATATGATGGCGATGGTCAACCAGCGGCGTGCGCAACGCCAGTCTGCCGAATCTTATGCGGCACAACAGAATGCCGAGGCGGCGGCAAGAGAGCGGGGCCCGAGTGAAGATGAAAAACGCGATCAACGTATCATGCAAAATCTTAAAGTAGGCACCAATGGTATATTTGAAGTGAAGCGTATGGATAGTAACAGTGCCAGCTTTAGCTTTAAAGGTTGGACCGATAACTACAACAACGCCAAAATGCAGTTCTTTCAGGTGGAAGCACGCAGTGGGCAAGACATACGTTTGATCATGATTCGCCGCATGATTGATTTGATTCGTGAGCACTATCAGGGTGACTTTGAGTGGGAGTCACATCGCTTGGGCCGTTCTGTGATGAAATCGGCCAGAGTAGAAGATAGCGCGGAGTTGGAAGACTTTTTAATGCAAGAGTTTTTTGGGCCGCACTATAAAACGCAGTAACAACACGCAATAACTAGCAGTTGTGATAACACACAACTGCTAACCTGAGGATGGCATTTAATTACACTTGCATTAACGCCTTTCTAATCTCTAACTCATCCAAGCCTTTGCCAATAAGCACGATACGGCTAATGGGCTCGTCCTCATCCCAACCTTCCAGCAAGGTAGGTGGGTAGGGGGTAAAATGCACGGCATGAATGGCCAACGGCGCAGGCTGATCTTCGGCATGAATAATGCCTTTTAAGCGCAACAAATGCTCGCCATAGGTTTGGCATAACCACAAAATCCGTGGTTTTAAATCTTTCCAATTCAATGGTTTGGGCATGGTGACAGTAAAGCTGGTAATGTCGTCATCATGCGCAGCTTGTGGCAACATGCCACGTGGCTTGGCCGATTTAACTGGTGCCCGCAGCCAGCGCTGTGGTTCTGCTTGTTTGCCGGTGGGGTCGAACAAGCCAACGTCAATAATAAAATCAGGGTCAATAGCGCCATGCAAAATCTTATGCTGCGTTGCGCCTGGATTTAATGCAATTAACTTTTCTTTGAGTGTGGCAATTTGTGCTGGGCTGGCCAAATCTGTTTTGGTGATGAGCAATACATCGGCCACGGCAGCCTGTTTGCGCGCTTCGGCATGCGTATCTATTTGCTCGGCACCATAAACAGCATCAATCGTTACCACGACAGCATCTAATCGATATACAGATTCAATCACCGGCTCATTCATTAAGTTGCCAAGAATGGGGCCGGGGTCTGCCATGCCTGTGGTTTCGATTACCAAGCGATTAAACTGGGGGATAGCTTCCATCGCACGTTTAAAAAACAAGTCGCGCATGGTGTCTGCTAATTCATTACTTAATGTACAGCAGAGGCAGCCACTTTGTAATAACACAGTATTATCAGCCACATAGCTGCTCTCTACATTTTGAGCCAGAATATGATCCAAGCCAGCCTCGCCCAGTTCATTGATGATGACGGCGGTATCTTTCATGCCTTCATGATTGAGCAGTTTGTTCAGTAGTGTGGTTTTGCCTGAGCCTAAAAAACCAGTAAGTAAGGTGACGGGTATGCGTTTATCCATGGTGATATTTTAGCATAGTGATATTTTTTCGAGGTTAAGCACGTTAAGCAGCCTCTTGTGTTTCATACGTTGTTTGCCAGCTAGGGAATGGGTCCTCAAATGTTGCCCATTGCGCCATACCAAGGGCAATTTCGTCTTCCGTTAATAGGCAAGCATCAAACGCCATCGTGATGGCTTCTTGATGCATCTCGATGCCAATCACGACCAGTTCTTGTTGTCTGTCCCCATAAGGGTCTTGCCAGCGTGCTTTGATGTTCAAAAATGCAGCTTCGTCTTCAGGCCAATAGGCGTTAGGTGTTGCTGCCCACCAAAAGCCGGCTGGCTCTACACGTTTAATAGCACCGGCTTGTGACCAGCTTGCACAGACATCTGGACGGCTAGCAATCCAAAAATGCCCTTTGGAGCGAATGACGCCAGGCCATGTTTGATTGAGCCAGTGCCAAAGACGTACTGGGTGAAAGGGTTTACTGGTGCGATACACGAAACTTGAGATGCCGTACTCTTCAGATTCTGGCAAATGCTCACCGCGCAATTCACTTAACCAGCCTGGCGCATCGGCAGCTTCTTCAAAGCTAAAACGTTTAGTATTTATGACGCGCTCAAGCGGCACTTGGCCATGCTGACTACGTACGATATCAGCGCGTGGGTTGAGCGTTTTCAATATTGCTTGTAACCGATCAATTTCATTGTGTGACATCAAATCGGTTTTATTCAGCACCAATACATCACAAAACTCAATTTGCTCAATCAATAAATCTACCACGGTGCGCTCATCCTCTTCACCTAATGTTTCACCACGTGTCGCCAATAGGTCTTGAGAGGCGTAGTCTTTTAGAAAGTTATAGCCATCGACTACCGTGACCATCGTGTCTAATTCTGCAACATCAGACAGGCTGGTGCCATCGTCATCTCGAAAAGTAAACGTTTCAGCAATAGGGAGTGGTTCAGAAATGCCCGTGGATTCAATCAGTAAATAATCAAAACGTTGTTCGCGCGCGAGTCTTGTGATTTCAATCAACAGGTCTTCACGTAGTGTGCAACAAATACAGCCATTGCTCATTTCCACTAACTTTTCATCTGCACGCGATAAGTCAGCGCCGCCTTCGCGTACCAGTTGTGCGTCAATATTCACTTCTGACATGTCGTTGACAATGACGGCAACACGTTTGCCCTCTCTGTTATTGAGGATATGGTTGAGCAGCGTGGTTTTGCCTGCGCCTAAAAAACCGGAAAGTACTGTGACTGGAAGTTTTTTCATATGGTTAATCCAATTTAGCAACAATGTTGCATTTTATGGGTTAACCCTGTTTTTTGCAACAATGTTGCTAAATTTCGAGGGTGGGATTATTTAAGAGATGCGCAGTCTGCGCAAACACCTTTGATGTTGATATCAATAGACGTGACTTGGTATTGCGCTAATAGTGGAGCAGGGAAATGCGGTTCTAACTCATGTACACAAGTCACTTTCCCACAGACCTTGCAGTGCAAATGTGCGTGATGGTGATTATTTGATAACACTGCGCTAGTTGCTTTGGGTGCAGTTGCTGATGTGAATTTCTGTTGTGATAGCTGAAATTTCCAAGCGCGGTTTTCACCTGAAATTTTATGTACGAGATCGTGCTCGGTTAGCCAATCCAATACGCGGTAAATCGTGACGCGATCAAACTCTTTTTGCGTGGATAAGCGCTCTAAAATTTCAGGATGACTGAGTGCGCTGTCTGCATCTGCAATGGTGTTCAGTACTGCCAAACGTGCCTTGGTAGGCCTTAATCCGGCGATAATAATTCGTTCTTGAGCGCTCATGCTGATAATTATGAACTACAGGACAGCATAGAACAACCCGCTTTATGTCGCGCCCAATCCGGTCTTTTTTCTTCAAAGCGTTCCATACCGGCTTGCTCGGTATATGGGTTACGCAAGACTTGATGTAGTGTTTCTAGCAAGCTGGTGTCATCGTTTTCAGCTAAATCAATGGCTTGTTGTGCTAGGTAATTACGTAACACATAACGTGGATTGTGCATTTGCATTTGCGCTAGTCTTGCTTCCGCAGATTGCGATGCAGTTTGGATGCGTTGGCAGTAGAGTGACAGCCACTCTGTGAAATCTGCACCAAAATTGCTGTAGCCTTGTTCAGTATAGAACGCAATGTTGAGTGTTTCTAATTGTGGCGCGGCAATGTCCATTTTTGCTAAATGCGTGAAGAACAAAGTCATGTCCACCTCTGCGCGCATCATCAGCTCAAAGCAGCGGTTGACCATTTCACCATCGCCATCTTGCCAATCACCCAAGCCGAATTTACCTGCAAATGCTTGCGTGAGTTGCGTCACATAAGTGCTATCGTATTGCTCTATGGCGAGCGCTAAACCATTGGTATCAGGCAGTATGGTCGCTAAGGTATCGGCCAACCGCTCTAAATTCCAGCGGCCAATATCAGGCTGGCGGCCAAAGCAATAACGCTTGCCTTGTGCATCCGTGGTGTTGGGTGTCCAACCTGGGTCAAAGTTATCTACCCAGCCATAGGGGCCATAATCGATGGTGAGCCCAAGTATCGACATATTGTCTGTGTTCATAACGCCATGCACAAAGCCTACGCGCATCCAGTGTGCAATCATAGTAGCCGTGCGTTCACAAATCTCCATAAACCATGCGTTAATGAGTTCAGGCGTGAGTTGATTGTCTGCCAGTTTGTACGGTTGCGTTGTGTACCAATCGCTAAAGTCACGGTCGATGGTAAACGTAATCAGTTGCTTGAGTAAATCGAGCTCACCACGGCTGGCTAATAGTTCAAAATGGCCAAAACGGGTGAAGGAGGGAGCCACGCGGCAAACAATGGCGCCCGTTTCCAATTGTGGGTTGCCATCATAAAACATGTCACGTACCACTTGTTCACCAGTTGTGACTAAGCTGAGTGCGCGCGTGGTGGGTACACCTAAATGATACATGGCTTCAGAGCATAAATATTCCCGCAAACTGGAACGAAGCACTGCACGTCCATCGGCACGCCTGGAGTAAGGGGTGGCGCCTGCGCCTTTTAACTGCAACTCATAGCGCTTGCCATCGTTAATTAGTTCGCCCAGTAAAATGGCGCGGCCATCGCCTAATTGACCTGCCCAGTTACCAAACTGATGACCGCCATAGCGCGTGGCATACGCTTGCATACCTGGTAATAAATCATTACCGCTGAGTGCATTCAGCAGCGCTGGGTCTTGCATGTCAGCTACGCTAAGACCAAGCATGCTGGCAACCTCTGGCGAGTAAGCCAGCAACTCAGGGGCACGCACTTGGCTAGGCTTGACCATTGACCACAGTGCGATTGGCACTTGGCGCGTAAAGTTATCGGTCTCGGGGTCACCTGGTAGTTCACGTAACCAGCGATTGTCAAATTGCAGTGTTTTCATCCTGCTATTTTAGAGCGTTTAATCACATTTCAGTTGCAATTTTTGACAGGAATGCAGTCGCGACTCATGTATCATGGCGGCTATATCCAATGAAGTGTTTTGAATGAACGTATTTTATGAAGAAGATGGTGGCTTTAAAGTCGCCTCCATCATGACAGAAGCTGACAGTTCGCTACAAATAGAGTCCAGCAGCGGTAAGCGCTCTAAAATCAAAGTGGCGAATGTGTTGATGCGATTTGAACAATCGATCGCTGGATTTATGGACGCCGCAAACGCAGAAGCCGATACGCTAGATACCGATTTTTTGTGGGAATGTTGCGGCGAAGCCGAGTTTAACTTTTTAGCCCTTGCGCAAGAATATTATGGTGTAAAACCTACCCCAGTGCAGTCCGCAGCTGTCGCCACTAAACTGCATGCAGCCCCCATGTACTTTTACCGCAAAGGTAAAGGCAACTATAAATCGGCACCAGCGGATACCCTCAAAGCAGCCTTAGCTGGCCAAGAAAAAAAACGTCTGCAAGCTGAGCACGTTGCACAGATGACTGAAGCCTTGAAACTAGGGCAGTTGCCAGAGAGCTTTGCAAGTAAGCTGGATATGCTGTGCTACGCGCCGGACAAAAATACCTTGGAATGGAAAGCGCTAGAGCAAGCCACGCATGATTTGCACCTAATGCCGATACAAGTGCTGGCAAATGCGGGGGCGATTCCATCGGTACATGATTATCATTTGGGTGCATTTTTGCGGGAATATTTTCCACATGGTGGCGAGTTTGGCACATTTGACATTGCCGAAGCTCCCGGCGATTTAACAGTGTCAGAGGTTGAAGCATTTAGTATTGACGACAGTACCACCACAGAGATTGATGATGCCTTGTCGGTCACATTGCTTGCAAATGGCAATACCCAAGTGGGCGTACATATTGCAGCGCCTGCTTTGGGCGTGCTACCTAATACGCCACTCGATACAGAAGTGATGAAGCGCTTGTCTACGGTATACATGCCCGGACACAAGATCACGATGTTGCCAGAAGCTGCGATCCGTCCGTTTAGTTTAGATGCTGGCGAGATTAAGCCTGTGCTATCGCTCTATATTGAAGTGGCGCCAGATTTTAGTGTGGTGAAGCGTGAAACTAAGATAGAGCGTATCAAGATTGCTGAAAATTTGCGGCATGACAGTCTTGAGCCTTATTTTAATGAAAGTACATTGGATGCAGATACCGGTCACCTATTTTGGTCACGGTTGCTTTACCTGTTTCAGTTTGCCGAAAGTTTAGAAAAAGCACGCGGCAAGTATGACCCCACGCGACCACCACAAGTGGACTACAATTTTTATGTCGATGACGGCAAAGTCAGTATCGTGAATCGCCAACGCGGTTCACCCATGGATAAATTGGTGGCAGAACTGATGATTGAGGCCAATAGCCAATGGGGCGCACTATTGGCCGAACACAAATTACCGGGCATCTATCGCGCGCAAAATGGCGGTAAAGTGTATATGACGACCAAAGCAGAAGGGCATCAAGGCTTAGGTGTGGCGCAATATGCGTGGAGCACATCACCATTGCGACGCGCAGTGGATTTGATCAATCAACGCCAATTGATTGCGGCCGTGCAAATGACGCCGCCGGTGTACCCTGCCAACAGTGATGTGATTGTGGGACATATGCGTAATTTTGATTTGACCTATAACGCCTACAACGAATTTCAGACACGCATGGAGCGTTTTTGGTGCTTACAATACTTGATTCAAGAAAATATCACCGAGATTCAAGCAACGGTTTGGCGCGAAAACCTTGTACGTTTAGAAGCATTGCCCTATATGACCAAAGTGCCAAGCTTGCCAGAATTAAAAGCGGGTACGCGTGTGCAGTTGGTAGTACAAAAAGTAGATACCTTATTGATGGAATTGCATTGCCAATTCAAAGGAGTGCTAGAAATTCAGCCAGAAGCGGTACAGTCAGAAACAACGCCAGCAGAAGCAAGCACTGAAGCTGAAATGTTTGAAGACACTGAAAGCGCCGAATAAGCACGCGCTATGTTTAGATTTAATCGAAAAATTCATAAAAGTGTCGCGGATACCAGTGTTGTTGAGGTCACTGAGATGGATGGCGTGCGCTCTATGCATTTAGGCTCGGTGACCGTGCAAAGCAGCATGCGTGTGAAAGAGCCCTTTGCGCTAGAGTTGCCTTACTCGCGCGGTATGATGGGGTTTTTGTTATTTAAGCAAGATACACAGCAGGTGCTCACCATTGGTTTGGGGGGTGGATCTGTGCCTAAGTATATTTGGCAGTATTGCTCAGATATTGCACAGACCGTGGTCGAAATTAATCCGCAAGTGATTCAGATTGCCCGTAGTCATTTTTATGTGCCAGAGGAAGATGCACGCTTCAATGTATTGCAGACCGATGGCATTGCGTATTTACAAGAGCATCTGAATGTTTGTGATGTCTTGATGATTGATGCGTTTGATAGCGTGGGGATTCCCCCAGACTTTTGTACGCAGGCTTTTTTTGACGATTGCGCCGAGATATTGCGCTACGATGGCATATTCGTCATCAATTTATGGGGTAGCGACAAGAATTTTGATGTTTACTTGCAGCGTATAGAGCAAAGTTTTGATGGCCATGTGCTGATGTTGCCAACCGGTAAACCAGGCAATATTGTGGTATTTGGATTTAAACAAGCCAACACACCTGTCATTAAGCTGGCACAGCTACAAGCGCGTGCGCAACAATTAGCTTTGGAACATCGTATTGATTTTGTCGATCTGGTAGAGCGCTTAATATCCAATAACCCACACAACAAATTACAGTTTAGTTTCGACCATATGCGTGGACAGCACGTCGATTAGAAGTCTAGATCATTAGCACTCAGGATTAAACCTAGGATTAGGAACACACATGAATCAATATTTTGCGACTTGCCCCAGAGGGCTGGAAGCGTTACTCGTAAACGAACTACACACGAGCGGTGCCCGTGACATCAAACCCACTGATGGTGGCGTAAGCTTTGTTGGTGAACTGGCGGTGTGCTATCACGCCAACTTACATTCGCGCATAGCTACACGTATCTTGATTCAAGTAGGGCGTGGGAAATATGCCACTGAAGATGATTTGTATCAAGCCGCCTATAAGCTCAATTGGCCCAATTGGTTTGAGGTGAAGCATGACTTTATGGTGAAAGTGACGGGTGTTAAATGCCCACTCAAAAGCTTAGAGTTTGCCACATTGAAAATCAAAGATGCCATTTGCGATAAATTCCGCCAAGTCGTCAACTCACGCCCGTACATTGATACCAAAACGCCTGCAGTGCGTGTGCACGCATATCTGACAGCCGACAGTTATCAATACTATGTGGATACCTCAGGCAATGCCTTGTATCAGCGCGGTAACCGTAAAGCCAGTATTGAAGCACCGCTGCGTGAGAACTTGGCGGCAGGCATATTGCAACTGACCGGTTGGAAACCAGGACAGGCTTTACTGGACCCGATGTGTGGCAGTGGTACCTTTTTGTTAGAAGCCGCCATGATGGCTTTGCAGATTGCTCCGGGATTACACCGTAGTTTTGGGTTTGAAAAACTCAAAAACTTTGAATCCGATACCTGGAAAAAGATCAAAAATGCAGCCTTAAAAGCAGTTAAGCCGGCCAACTTCCAAAAACTGTATGGCAGTGATATGGATTTGCGTGCAGTGCGTGTGACCAAGCAAAACCTTACAGAAGCGGGTTTGCTAGAAGCCGTGCAAGTTGCTCATGTGAACTTTACCGACGCCGTGCCGCCTGCTGATGAAGGTGTGTTGGTGGCAAACCCTCCTTACGGCGTGCGTATTGGCGAAGATGAAGAATTGGCATTGCTCTACCCAAAAATGGGAGAAACACTTAAACGTAAATTTTCGGGTTGGAACACCTATTTTTTGACCAATGACTTACGTTTGCCAAAATTAATGCGCTTAACCCCAAGCAAGCGTACCCCACTTTTCAACGGGCCTTTAGAGTGTCGATTGTTTGAAATTAAAATGGTCGCTGGCTCTAATCGCAAAGAAGATAAAATTCCGTTGTAATTCAAATCACTTGCAAGGTAATATCTGCCTTGCAAGCTCATAATTATAAAAATAATCACAATCACCTCTGGTATCCATATTTTTTTGATACCTCATACTTTGCATTTAGTGCACGATTCACAGTCTTGCTACATGCTCTGCGCGTAACACATGGTTTGTCATCCAATCACAAGAACATTAGTTGGGTAAAAAGGGGAGAGTGTGTGGAAAGTCTTTTAGGATTATTAATTCCAAGCGAGTTCATGCCACACGGGCATTGTTATTTGTGGACGCCAGTGTTGTTGTGGCTATACGTAGTTTCCGATAGTGTGATCGCACTCTCATATTTCACTATTCCGCTTGCACTCTTATATCTGGTCAAAAGGCGTGCCGATATTGAGTTCAACTGGATTTTTGTGATGTTCTCGGTATTTATCTTTGCCTGCGGCATGACCCATTTAGTGTCGATTGTCACGATCTGGATGCCTGCGTATTGGGTAGATGCAAGCATCAAGGGCATTACAGCAATCGCTTCTGCGCTCACTGCTTTCATGTTGTGGCGGTTGATGCCAATCGCACTCACCATGACCAGCACCAAACAACTTCAAAAGAACATCGATCAACTGCAATATGAAGTCAAACAGCGTTTGCAGGCAGAGTCTCAATTAGAGGAGCTCAATAACAATCTGGAAGCGATCGTGCAACAGCGCACGCAAGCGTTAACCAATGCAAATGCTGAGTTGCAGCATGAAATTGATCGCCGAAAAACGATTGAACACGCTTTATTTAAAGAGAAAAAGCAAGCACTGGTGACCTTGGAGTCCATTGCAGATGGCGTGATTACGACGGACATGAGCTCTAATGTCACGTATTTGAACCCTGTTGCAGAATCTATGACTGGATGGACGAAAGAAGATGCCATAGGTAAGCCTGTGCTAGAGGTGTTTAGAATTCTCAATGAAAGTACACGTAAATTGGCAGCCAACCCGGTTGATGTGGTGCTGGCGCATGGGCAGGTATGTGGGCTAGCCAATCACACCATGCTGATTGCTAAAACAGGCCAGGAGTTTGCCATTGAGGACTCAGCCGCGCCGATTAAAAGTGAAGGCGGAGAAATGCTGGGTGTGGTGCTGGTGTTTCATGATGTGAGTAGTGCCAAGCAAATGGCCGAAAAAATGTCCTACTTGGCAGAGCATGATTTCCTCACCGATTTGCCTAACCGACTATTGTTGACAGACCGTATTACTCAAGCGCTGGGCGCAGCCAAGCGTAAAAAATCTAGAGTGGCCATCATTTATTTAGATATTGATCACTTTAAGAAAATTAACGATACCTTGGGGCATGACGTTGGGGATCAATTACTTAAATTTTTAAGCAGAAAATTACAAGCTTGTATTCGCACGACAGACACCATTAGCCGCCAGGGTGGTGATGAATTTGTGATTCTGCTTTCTGAAGTCGATAGCCCAATGGCGCCTGCGGAAATCGCACAAAAACTACTGAATGCAACGAACGATTACTACCAGATTGGTACCCACGAGTTAAAGGTGTCGGCCAGTATAGGTATTTCAATTTATCCTGAAGATGGCAGTACCGCCGACATGCTGATGCGTAATGCCGATGCAGCCATGTATTATGCAAAAGGCTTGGGCAGAAACAATTATCAATTCTTTACTAAAGAGCTCAGTACACGTATCGCCGATCAAGTAGCGCTCGAGAATCGTTTGCATAAAGCTGCCAAACAGCATGAGTTTATATTGATGTACCAGCCGAAAGTGTCACTCAAAACCGGTAAGATAGTCGGCGCTGAAGCGCTGATTCGTTGGCAGCACCCTGAAAATGGCATCATCGCGCCGAATGTGTTTATCCCAACCGCTGAGGATACGGGGTTGATTAAGGTGATTGGGCAGTGGGTGTTGTCAGAGGCTTGTCGTCAAAATAAAGCATGGCAAGCCATGGGGTTGCGGCCGATTCCTATTGCGATTAATGTATCGGCAGTCGAACTCAGACATTCAGGTTTTTTAAACGAAGTGTCAAAAGTCTTATTGCAAAGTGGTTTGAACCCGCAATACCTGGAGCTGGAAGTCACTGAAACAGTTGCGATCCATGGTGATAGCGAAGGTATTCGTGATTTAATCTCGCTTAAAGACATGGGCGTGAGGTTATCGATCGATGATTTTGGCACTGGTTTCTCAAGCTTGTCTTATTTGAAACGGTTGCCGATTGATACTATTAAAATTGATAAAAGCTTCATTCGTGATATTAAAACGGATGCCAATGATGCAGCGATTATTACGGCGATTATTAAAATGTCACACAGTTTAAACTTTAAGGTGATTGCAGAGGGGGTAGAAACTGCTGAGCAATTGGCTTATCTTAAACAATATGAATGCGATGAGATTCAAGGGTTTTATTTTAGTCAACCACTCACGGCGGAAGATTTTTCAGCATTATTGCAGTCAGAAAGAATGCTAGAAGCCTTGCAGCCGGACACTGTTTGAGAATATGCATGATAGAGACGAATGATAGTTTGCAAGCGTTACGTACACGTGTGAATGCCTTTGTTGCCGAGCGCGATTGGGCGCAATTTCATACACCTAAAAATTTAGCCATGGCAATGATTGTAGAAGCTGCCGAATTAGTGGAGCAATTTCAGTGGGATACGCCAGCCGATAGCATGGTGTTAACACCCGAGAAACGCGAAGCCGTGAGTCATGAGCTTGCCGATACCTTTGTCTATTTACTCAGAATTGCAGAGGTTTTGAATATCGATTTGATTGAAGCGGCTAACCAGAAAATTGAACTGAATGCACAAAAGTACCCGGTAGAAAAAGCCAAGGGGAGTAATGCTAAATATACGGCGTATGAGTAAGCTTATAAGTGCGTTGTGGAGATAAGCACTCTTAATTAAAAAGCCCTGCAATCGCAGGGCTTTTTAATATTACGTTTACGGCTTAGTTGGCTTATAACACAGCTAAAGCTGCGTCATAGTTTGGCTCGTTTGCAATTTCGCTCACCAGTTCGCTATGCAGCACTTTATTGTTTTCATCTAATACCACCACTGCACGTGCAGTTAAGCCAGCCAAGCTACTATCGACAATATTGACACCAAAGTCATTGGCAAACTTTGCAGTGTCACGGAAAGTAGAGAGTGTTACGACGTTCTCAATGCCTTCTGCACCGCAAAAACGGCTTTGGGCAAAAGGTAGGTCAGCCGAAATGCAGAGCACAACGGTATTGTCTATCTTGCTTGCTTTTTGATTAAAAGTACGTACAGAAGTCGCACAAGTAGGCGTATCAATACTTGGAAAAATATTGAGCACTTTACGTTTGCCAGCATAAGCGCTTAATGATTGTAATACACGCTTTGCATCTGCTAATTGAAAGTCTGGTGCGGTTTGACCAACGCTAGGGAAGTTACCACCTACTGTTACTGGGCCGCCTTTAAGAGTGACTGTCGACATGAATATTCTCCTTAATAATGAATGAAATATGAATTGTTTATTGTTATGGTCAATATCCACATCGTGAATAAATCACTCAATGGATGTTGTGATTAAATCGTAGAAAACAGTAAGGTATCACTTAGATAGCATATTGAACATATGCCAATTACTTTAATGCTCTTAACGCTGCTTGATAATTAGGTTCGTTAGCAATTTCCGGAACCAATTCTACGTGTTTGACTACATTGTGTTCATCCGCAATGATAATCGCACGCGTGGCTAATCCAGCCAGTTTGCTAGTGACGATGAGTACGCCATAATTTTTAAGCATATCGCGTCCGCGCAGAGTAGATAAATTAATGACTTGGTCTAGGCCTTCAGCCGCACAGAATCTATTTTGGGCAAAAGGTAAATCAGCAGAAATATTGAGCACAACTGTATTTTTCATGCCGCTTGCGAGTTGGTTAAAGCGTCTTACAGAGCTGGCACAGGTAGGGGTGTCGAGGCTCGGAAAAATGTTAAGCACTTTACGTTTTCCGGCAAAATTATCTAAGGTCGCATCGTCAAGATTTTTATCGACCAATGTAAATTCAGGGATGTGCTCTCCCACTTTTGGTAAAACGCCCTCGATGAGAACAGGGCTTCCCATCAAAGTTACGGCATTAGGCATCGGTATTCCTTTTTCGACTTACTTAACACTGGATGAATAGCAAAAAAAGCATTTGCATGACACAAATGCTTTATAACATACTTTAACTGAGGCGCGCTATGTGCCGGCGATTCAGGCGAGTACGTTTTCGCTTAAATAGCCAATCGTCATGGTTTGATTATGTAGCACGCTGTCTGAGGTATTGGGGCGTGGCGCAAGCTCGCCATAAGAGTAAAAGCCAGTGATATTGGTTTTGGCCCCCAATATCAGTTGAACCTGTTTGACTTCATCCACCACCTGCTCAGCCATCACACCTTTGCGGCCTACGCAACTTACACATAAAGCTAAACCGGTTTGATTGGTTTTGTTCTCGCCCAAGCCATCCATTACTAGTTCAGCGGCTGCGCCAGCACCCTCCACTAGGCGATCATGGTTGGTTTGACATAAACGTACGGTTTCGCCTTCCTCCACGTTGCCTGCAAAGGTGAGGCTGTTGTTATCGGCATTCACGGCGAGTAATGTGCGGATTTTCTCTACATCGCGCTTACCTTCTTCGATGATGGCCAATGGGAATTTAAGTCCCGTACCCGGCAAGCCTTTGGAAAAGGCTTCACCAATATACATGCGGTACAGCGGTAGGGCAGGTTTGCCGTCCATTTCGTACACAATATTTTTTTCTGATTTGGTGATTTTTCGTGGGGGACCATACGGTTTCCAGCCACCCAAGGCACCACTGGATACAATCAAAGAGTCACCATATAAGCCCACCGCGATAATCATGCCGTCAGACACGGTCTCGTTAAATATCTGTAGTGTTTTTACAAAAGCACCGCCATCACCCGCTAAGCCACCAATAATGGGGACTTCACCCAATACGCTTTGGAAACCTTTGAGGAGTTCGGATCCGTTTACATTTAAACCATCTGAAATCACCAATAATGCTTTTAACGTGTTGTCTTTTAACTGCTTACCTAATAAAGCAGCTGTTTCAAATGAGTTTTGCATGCCAGACATTTTGGTTTGCGCTACACGTTGCACTACTTTTTCCCACATAATGGCAGTGATTTGAATGCTGTCATCAAAGACACCATTTGCATTAATTTCACCCGATGTGGTACAGCCGATGACTTGTGCAGTTGGGTAGCGCGCTTTTAAGTAGGATTGCAATTTACCTTCCGAAAATCGCTTCACTGAAGAGAAAGCGAGCACCAGATTGGCGGTTGGAAGTGGTGATGTAGCAGGTAGATCTTTGAGTGCGCCCTTGGCATCTACAGATTCTTGTCTGATTAACATTGATTGCAGCCCTTAAAAAAATTAACTTGAGGAATGTATCTAAATTACCCATTTTTAGCATTAAATGTTAAAGTGTTTTATCACAAATGTAAGCTAAGTGTTGCATTTCTGTTTAGATAATGTAATATTTTTCTACAAATGTAAAGGATTGTTACCGGAATTTAAAGTTAACCTAGATAAAAATGAGACAAGAGTTGACAGGTAAACAACGTACAACACAGGAGCGTAAATTAATTGTCCAACAGTGATTTAGCAGCAGTAAAAGTCATGGTAATTGACGACAGCAATACTATTCGACGCAGTGCTGAAATTTTTCTAAAAAATGCAGGGTATGCAGTTATCTTGGCAGAGGATGGTTTTGACGCGCTCTCTAAAATCGCCGATCAGCACCCGCAAATTATCTTTATTGACATTATGATGCCGCGTTTGGATGGCTATCAGACCTGTAGTTTGATTAAACGTAATGATCGATTTAAATCTACCCCAGTCATTATGCTTTCCAGCAAAGACGGTTTGTTTGATCGTGCTCGTGGCCGCATGGCCGGTTCAGATGAGTATCTGACCAAACCGTTTACGCAAGAAACACTGGTGGCAGCTGTTACTGAGTACGTAAAAATTTAACCAGAATAATTCAAAAATAAGGATTCATTATGGCAATAGAAAAAATACTGGTAGTAGATGATTCGGCAACGGATCGTTTTTACTTAACAGAAATGTTGGAAGCTAATAATTTTGAAGTGCAAGCATTAGAGAGTGGCGAGGCCTGTGTAGAGAAAGCGGCTGGATTAGCCCCAGATCTAATCGTGATGGATATCATCATGACAGGTATAACAGGGTTTCAAGCGGCAAGAACGCTGACAAAAGATCCGGCCACAGCCAATATTCCTATTGTGCTCACCTCAGGTAAATTGCAGGTAACAGATTTGGCTTGGGCAGAAAAAATGGGCGCCAAAGGCTGTTTGCAAAAGCCAATTGATAAAGCTGAACTCTTGGCGATTATTGCTAAACTTGGATAGGTCATGGCGGCAAAAAACACACTTAAAAACTACCAAGCCAATATTCTAGAACGGCTGGAAGAAGCTAAAAAAGCGGGCTCAGCAACACCCGCCGGCTATTTGGGTGTGGTGATTGCCGGTAAAAATGTGCTGGTCAATATGCAGGAAATCAGCGAGACATTACCGATGATGGAAATTTACCCGGTGCCCTTGGTGAAAAGCTGGTTTCTAGGGGTGGCCAATGTGCGTGGCGTATTGTATGCCATTAACGATATTGGGCAATTGATGAATGGCGTGGCCACATTAATCAGCTCAAGTGCGCGCGTGTTGCTCATGAGCGATGAAGTGACTTCGCATGTGGCATTTTTGGTAGAAAAGTTAGTTGGGCTACGCAAGCTTGAAGGAATGCAGAAGGTGACCGATACACTAGAGCATGCGTTTTGTATGCAACATGATGTATATGAAGATCAGGATGGCAATCAATGGATGGTGCTTGATTGTGCTAAGTTGGTGCAATCAAAAGAGTTTATTCAGTCATATTAATATTCGGTACTCATAAAAAATCGTAGGGAAAACAGAGGGATTCAAATGGCGATTAATGTAGGTTTTATAAAAGCAATTCCAGAAAAAGTAAAACAGCTCTTTGCTAAACGAGAGGCTGTATCTGGCGGTAAAACAAGTTACGCCCAGGTGTATTGGCCGGTGATTGGTTTCGTTGTATTTACTGCGTTGGCGGCGTATACGATTCACCAAGTGCGCGTCAACGGACCCGAATTCAACAAGATACAAAAGAACAATGATTTGCGTGCCGATATTTCTCCACCTTCACTCTATGCGGTGGATGCGTTTGCGGCAGCCAATGAAGCTTATGTAGCAACGACCAACGGCGATTATCAGAAACGTGATAAAAAACTGGAAGAAGTAAAGCGTTACGAGGTTGTGTTTAAAGAGCGTCTAGCGTACTGGAAAGCCAACGCTGAAGCCGGCAACATGACTGGCGCATTTGAAGCTGTGGCTAAATCTAACGAGAATTTTTATCGTATCTTTAACAAAGACTTTGATGCGGCGATTAAGTTAGGCGCGATTGCAGCCGCTAAGCCGCTGGCCGATTTAGCCAGTGCCTATGAGGTAAACAAGCAAACAGCCAACACACTTAAATATGAAGTGGAAAAGCTCTCAAGCAAAACATCAGAAGAGGTTTCAAGCTTGCTGGTGAGTATTTTGGCGGCCTTGGTCTTATTGGGCCTGGCGATTGTGTTTGCCATGATTTATTTCGGTATTCGTCAAGTAAAAGCCATTGATACTTCGGTGAAACGTTTGGAAGATGACGGACAGTCCAACCAAATGGCGGTTCTGAATTTGCTAGATGAGATGGGTGACTTGGCGGATGGTGACTTAACGGTACGTGCGCAAGTGCGTGAAAATATTACCGGGGCGATTGCTGACTCCATTAACTATACGATTGATAACTTGCGCGATCTGGTAACCGAGATTACGCGCGCGTCAGAGCAGGTGAACACGGCAACCGCGCAGGCGCAGCAGACTTCAGTATCCTTGCTTTCAGCGACTGAGCAGCAATACAAACAAATTACCGATACAACAGATGCGGTGACCACCATGACACGTTCTATCTTGCAAGTATCGAGCAACGCGAGTCAGGCGTCCGAGGTTGCGCAGCGTTCATTGCAAGCGGCGTCACAAGGGTCTAAAGCGGTACAAAACACGATTCAAGGTATGAACAGTATTCGTGAGCAAATTCAGGAAACCTCAAAACGGATTAAACGTTTGGGTGAAAGCTCACAAGAGATTAGTGAGATCGTGGACTTGATTTCTGACATTACAGAACAAACCAACATTTTGGCGTTGAATGCGGCGATTCAGGCAGCGTCAGCGGGTGAAGCGGGTCGAGGCTTTACGGTGGTTGCAGAAGAGGTGCAGCGATTGGCGGAACGTTCATCCGAGGCGACCAAGCAGATTGGTGCCATTGTAAAAACGATTCAGACCGATACTAACTCTGCGGTAGCCGCGATGGAGAAAAGTACCGAGGGTGTGGTAGAGGGTGCGCAACTGTCTGATGCGGCGGGCCGAGCACTGGCCGAGATTGAAAACGTGACCAACAACTTGGCGCGTTTGATTGAGTCGATTTCATCTGCAACAGAAGCGCAAACGCAAGTAGCGTCTACCGTGACGAAGAACATGCAGCAAATTCAAGAGATTACGACACAAACGACTGAAGGTACCAAAGTGACTGCTACCTCTGTGGGTCAGTTGACTTCGCTGGCGAAAGAGTTGCGTGAATCAGTTGCTGGGTTCAAGCTCGCTTAAGCTGTTGAGATAAATCTATAACTTTTGAGATGAATTTAAGTGTCAAATGATTTTGATATCGGCCCATTAACTTGGGTGAAGGACGAAATTGATAAGTCGCTGCATACTGTTTTAGATAATCTAAACAAGTATGGCGCCAACATCTCGGATACCGCGTTCCTCCGGTACGCGCAAACACATGCCTACCAAGCCAGCGGTGCGCTGGATATGGTGGGGTTGGAAGGGTGTAAGTTTTACTGCGCAACACTGGAAAAATGTTTGTCTGCACTTGAAAAAGGCGAAATTCAAACCACGCCAGAACTCATTGAGCAGTTAATGCATGCAGTCAATGCCTTGTTGGCGTATATAGAAAGCCTGATGAAAGGCGCGCGTGACGTGCCATTGCGCTTGTATGATGCGCTTGCTCCAGTAGCTGCCGCGCATGGGGCACCAATTGAAAAAAGTGATTTATTCTTTCCGGATATCAGCTTATCTGCACCTAAAGATGTCGCTACTCTTGAGATGGACGAAGCGACATACCCTAAATTTATTGCAGAACAACGGCTTGGCTACCAGAAATCGCTATTAAGTTGGCTAAAAAGTAATGATGCAGATGCGCTCGGGCAGATGGTGAATGCGCTTGCCAATGTGAGCCAAGCACAAACACGTAGCGCGCCTAAGTTGATGTGGTGGTCTGCAAGTGCATTCGCACAAAGCTTATATGATTCAAAAATTTCCACGCTGGCCGGTGCCAAACGTATCTGCAGAAAAATAGACCAAGAGCTAAAATTATTGTTGGAGGATGCACCGAAAGCCAATCCTCACATGTTGAAAGAAATGCTCTATTACGTTGCAGAGTCAGACGCTGACTATCCCGCGGTGAGCAAAGCCAAACATCTATTTGATTTGCAAAGTTATATTGAAAGCCCGTTAGATCAGTTTGGTCACGGCGTGATTGAGCAAGCTGAAGTGAATACAGCCTTGCAATTGGCCGAGGTGGTGGCAAGTATTGGCGATGTCTGGAATGAGCTATCCAATAAAATTAATTTTAATGTGGAAGATCGCCAACATACAACGATTTCTATCGACAATATATTGATGACCAAGTGTGCCAATATTTTGGCTGAGCACCAGCCGCTATGTCAGCAATTAAGCCAAGTAGTAGTCATTGATTTGTATCAGGCACTGGCACAAGTCACTGGTTTTTTGAGAGACGGCTCAGGCCAAACCACGCATCCGATCTTAATTGAAATCGCTGCAGGTATTCATCTGCTCGAAACAGCATTGCAAGAATATACAGAGTTGGATGCAGGCAAAATCCAAAAACTACTGTCTGAAATTAAGCGTTTGGAGCATATTGCATCTGGCGCAGCCTATACGCAGCTGGCACAAGACAGAACCAATGAGTTGGATGCTGATACGATTAAAGTAGTGGTGTCACAGATCCAAGAGTCATTAAAGCTAGTAGAGCAATCGCTGGATGGTTTCTTTAGGCAATCGGACGATAAATCTGCGCTTGCGCTCACAGTAAAACCGCTTAAAGAAGTGGCTTCTATCTTCCAAATGTTGGATATGGATACACCAGCCAATATTGCCAAACTGAGCTTGGACTATATTGAATTTTTCCAATCACCACAGTTTGTAAGCAATCAAGGCGAGTTCGAACTGCTGGCGGAGAGCTTGAGTATGCTGGGCTTGTATGCTGAAGGCATGCCTAAAGTGCGCCCAGAGTACGAATCAGCCATGGATGCAGCACTGACGAGAATGCGTACTACATTGACGCATGTGGTCAATCCTCAATCCTCAACCTCGTTGGAAACTGCAGAGGCTACTGTTGAGGCAGTTGTAGCAGATACTCAGCCTGAGCGCTTAAGTGCCGACACAGCCTTAGATGATGAGTTGTTGGATATTTATCTAACAGAGGCCGAAGAAGTATTGGCGCATATTGCCAACAATCTACAGTTACTTAAAGTCAGTGCCAGCCATGAAGCGCTGGTAGAAGTCAGAAGAGGTTTCCATACCTTAAAAGGTAGCGGCCGCACGGTTGGATTAACTAATTTAGGTGAAGTGGCTGGCAAGGTAGAAACGTTTTTAAATGGCGTGTTGGACAATAAGGCTTTGTTAACAAGCGCGCAGTTACAAGAGGTTGAGCAGGTGACCGCTGAATTTGCCGATTGGTCTAACACCCTGCGCGAACAAAAAACGTTGACGTTTAATCCGGAAAAATGGATAGCACGCATTGAAGGCTGGGACAAACCTACTAAAAAAGCGGCGAAGAAAAAAGCAAGCGATGATGTGGTGCTGATAGGGGGCACACGTAAACTGAGTCGCCAGCTATACAATATTTTCTTAAACGAAAGCATGTTGAACATTACTACGCTGGAGCAAGATTTAGCGAATATCAATGCACATGCGATGGCAGTTGCGCCCTCGGATGCTGCCAGACGTGCAGTACATACATTGGCCAGCAATGCATTGGCTGCAGGCTTTACGCACATGGGTGCACTAGGCCGCGCAGCAGAAGCTTGGTTGGATGAGGTTGGCGCGGAATGGTCGCCAGCCAACCACAAGTTGTATACACGTGTGGTGAAATCTGTTGCCAGAATGTGGCAGCGTATTTCTGAGCTCAATGAGCCTAAGGAAGAAAAAGCGCTGTTAAAAGCACTGCAAAAACCAGCCTCTGTTACCAAACGCAGTGCTAAGAAATCTGCAACGCCTGTTGAAGATGCGGCTAATCTGCTAACACCAGATGACACAACAGAGACGATCGTAGAGACTGCTGAAATACCTGCTGAAATATTGCCGAATGAAGTAGAGCCTCTGTCTGTAGCTGAGCCAGAACCTGCAGTGGAAGAAAATGAAATCGTGTTCATCCCGCCAGTGTTGGGAGAAATAGCAGAAGAGGCAGCGGAAGACGCACCTGCGACAATGCCTTGGGATAATACGGCAGATGTCAGCGATGAGCCTGTCGAAATTTATACAGCTGCCGCTTCGGGTAATGATATTTCTGAAGATGGCTCAGATGTACTGGAAGATGTTGAGCACGTCGATGCAGAGATTCTCACTTTGTTCCAAGAAGAGGCAGATGAGTTGCTGCCAATGATTGGCGTTGAACTTAGAGCATGGCGCGCCAGCCCACCAGATTCTGAACATCCGGATGCACTTCAACGTGCCTTGCATACGCTTAAAGGCAGTGCCCGCATGGCAGGTAAACATAGCCTAGGCAATGTTGTGCACAATATGGAAGAGCGCGTAGTACAGGCGCTAAAAACCAAACCCAACGCACAAACGTTTGAGCATTTGTTTACCGATTTAGATGCGATAGGTGTTTATTTTGAAGAAGGCCATTTGCCTGAACACCTCACACAACTGATTCAAGTTGAGAACGAACCTACAGAAGATGCACCGTTAGAAGACGTAGCGGCAATTACGCCAGCGCATATTGATGTAGCGGCGCAAACCATTCGCCACAGCAACCGCAAAACACAGTTCTTGCGTATGCGTGCAGATGTGCTGGACCGCCTGATTAACGAGGCCGGTGAGATTTCGATTATTCGCTCCCGCATTGATAAAGAAGTGATTGGTTTCAAAAATACCTCGCATGATCTGACCGAGAGCGTATCGCGCATGCGTAACTATTTACGCGAGTTAGAGATTGAGGCGGATACACAACTGCAATCACGTTTGACCTTATTGCAAGAAGCCAATGAGAAGTTTGACCCATTGGAATTTGACCGATTCACCCGCTTGCAAGAATTGACGCGCATGATGGCGGAGAGTGTGAACGATATTTCCACCATTCAAAATGGCTTGATTGGCAACTTGGGGCAAGCAGAAGCTGCACTGCAACAACAAACACGTATGAATCGTGAATTGCAACAAACGTTGATGAATGTGCGTATGTTGCCGTTCTCACAACTCTCTGAGCGTATGGATAGAATTGTGCGGCAAACTGCACGTGAGCTGAAAAAACGCGTTGAGTTCACGATTACGGGTGATAAAACTGAAATTGACCGCAGCGTGCTGGATAAAATTGGTGCGCCATTGGAGCATTTGCTGAGGAATGCGGTAGCACACGGCATTGAGTTGCCGGACAGCCGCCAAAAGGCTGGTAAAGCGGCTACTGGTAAATTACGCTTGCATGTGACAGCAGAAAATGACGAGATTCGCATTCAGGTAAGCGATGACGGTGCCGGCGTCAATTTGAAGAAAGTACGTGAGATTGCAGTCAAAAATAAACTGATTGATGCGAAAGCACAGATTAATGACCAAGCCCTCATGGCAGTAATTTTTGAGCCAGGGTTCTCAACCTCTGCCGAAGTAACACAAATTGCTGGCCGCGGCGTGGGGTTAGATGTGGTGCGTAGTGAAGTGACTGGCTTGGGTGGTCGTATCGATATTGATAGCCGTTTGGGCGAAGGGACACAGTTCTTTATTTATCTGCCAGTGACACTCACTGTGGCACAAGTGTTGATGGTGCGCGCTGGTAATACGCAATATGCGATATCTGTGGCCATGATTGAGCAAGCACAAAAAATCAAACAAGCCGAACTTGCAAAAGCAAATGAGACAGGTGAGATTGTATGGGCGGGTAATACTTATCCATTTCACCATATTGCTAAGTTGCTGAATGAGTCAGGCTCAGATGACGCACATACCTATGCATCTGTATTGCTATTAAGAAGCGGTAACTATCGTATTGCATTGCATGTGGATGAAATGCTGGGCAACCAAGAGGTGGTGATTAAGCCAATTGGCGTGGAGTTAGCACGCGTGCCCGGTATTATGGGTGCCACCGTGACTGGCGATGGTAGTGTGATTCTCATCCTTAACCCATTGCTATTAGCCAACCGTGAAGTGCTTGCAGTGGGTAGCGTAAAAGTAAAAGTGCAAGATACGCCTATCACACTCAAGCCAAAAGCGCTGGTCGTAGATGATTCGTTGACCATGCGTAAAGTACTGGGGCGTTTGATGGAGCGTGAAGGCTATGAGGTGTTGGTGGCCAAAGACGGAATGGATGCCTTGCAGTTATTACAAGGCGTGACACCGGATATTATTCTGACGGATATTGAGATGCCGCGTATGGACGGATTTGGTTTGGCCCGTAATATTCGTGACGATGCGCGTACAGCCAACACACCGTTAATTATGATTAGCTCACGTACCGCAGATAAGCATCAAAACTTGGCCAAAGATATTGGTGTGGATGCGTTCTTTGGTAAGCCGGTGCATGATGATGAGTTGATTGCTAAAGTCAACGAGCTGGTCAGTAGAAAGTCTTAATAATCTATTAAAAACAAGTGGTTGTGTATTAACTGCTTGTTTTTCTCCCATGTTATCCAGCAAAAAAACTTTCACTTAATACCTCAATTAATGGGTGTCATTGTGGCCTGACAAAGGTAAAATGTGGGCATGCAAGATTCCGCACTCCAACCCATCACACCTGCCTTTGTGCATTTGCGCTGCCATAGCGAATACTCCGTTTTGGATGGCATTGTACGCATTGACGATTATGTCAAAGCAGCTAAACAAGACGCCATGCCTGCGCTTGCGTTGACCGATTTATCCAACCTATTTGGCGCGATTAAATTTTATAAAGCAGCGCGTAGTGCAGGCATTAAACCTTTGGTAGGCTGTGATGTTTGGATAGAAAATACGACGAATCGCGACCAAGCGCATCGTGTACTTTTTTTGGTACAAAACTTGGTGGGGTACCGCCATCTCTGTGAGTTGCTGAGCAAAGCATATCTAGAAAATCAGTATCGCGGTCGCGCGGAAATCAAGCAAGAGTGGCTAACCGAGGCTAACGCAGGCTTAATTGTATTGTCAGGCTTTAAGCATGGTGATATCGGCCATGCATTGAGCCAAGACAATCTGCCCATGGCTAAAAAGTGTGCGGAACAATGGGTAGCATTATTTCCTAACCGCTTTTATCTAGAAGTGCAGCGTACACATCCGCAAGGGCAACATGGCGCACAAGATAGATTGGTGCAAGCCACGGTGCATCTGGCGCATACATTGGATTTGCCAGTCGTCGCCACCCATCCGATTCAGTTTATTACGGCCGACGACTTTATGGCGCATGAGGCACGCACCTGCATTGCCGAAGGCTATATGTTGGCCGATAGTCGCCGCCCTAAACACTTTACTGAATCACAATATTTTAAAACGCAGGCAGAGATGCAAACGCTGTTTGCGGATATGCCAGAAGCTTTGACCAATAGTGTGGAAATTGCCAAGCGCTGCAACCTGAGTTTAACGCTAGGCAAAAATTACTTACCAGACTTTCCTACGCCCAATCAAGAAAGCTTGGACGTCTTTCTGGTGCAGCAATCCGAACTAGGGTTGGAAACGCGCCTGAGTGCTTTGTATCCCGATGAAAATATCCGTGCACAAAAGCGCGAGAGTTATGAAAAGCGGCTAGGATTTGAGTGTCAAATCATCAACCAGATGGGGTTTGCTGGCTACTTTTTAATTGTGGCGGACTTTATTAACTGGGCCAAGCACAATGGCGTACCAGTAGGGCCGGGCCGTGGTTCTGGTGCTGGCTCTCTGGTGGCCTATAGTCTAGGCATTACCGATCTAGACCCGCTACGCTATAACTTACTGTTCGAACGGTTCTTGAATCCAGAACGCGTCTCCATGCCCGACTTCGATATCGACTTCTGTCAAGAAGGGCGTGATCGCGTCATTGATTATGTCAAACAAAAATACGGGCTGGCGTCTGTATCGCAAATTGCTACCTTCGGGACCATGGCGGCTAAGGCCGTGATTCGTGACGTGGGGCGCGTGTTGGATTTGCCTTTTAACTTTGTCGATGGCATTGCCAAGTTGATTCCATTAGAGCTTGGCATTACCTTGCAATCTGCGTTAGAAAAAGAGCCGCAACTGCAGGAACGTCGTGAAAAAGAAGAAGAGGTGGCAGGCCTGCTAGAACTGGCTTTGCGATTAGAGGGTTTGGTCCGTAACGTAGGCATGCACGCAGGTGGCGTGTTGATTGCGCCGGGTAAAATTTCCGACTATTCCCCAGTCTACTGTCAAGCCGATGGCAGCAGCTTGGTCAGCCAATACGATAAAGATGACGTGGAGGCGGTAGGCCTCGTCAAGTTTGACTTTTTAGGGCTACGCACACTGACCATTTTGGACATGGCGTTAGAAAATGCCAATGCACAGCGTGCGCAAGAGAATTTACCGCCATTAAGTTTTGAGACCTTGCCGCTGGATGATAAAAAGAGCTATCAACTGCTCAAGACTTCCAACACAACGGCGGTATTCCAGCTAGAGTCTAAAGGCATGAAAGACATGCTCAAACAGGCCAAGCCGGACTGTTTTGAAGACATTATTGCGCTGGTAGCGCTGTATCGACCAGGTCCAATGGATTTGATTCCGGATTTTTGTCGACGCAAACATGGCTTACAGCGTGTGGAATATCCACACCCGGCGACCGAAGCGATTCTGAAAGAAACTTACGGCATTGCGGTGTATCAAGAGCAGGTGATGCAGATTGCGCAGGTGGTGGCAGGATATAGTCTAGGCGGTGCGGATTTGCTGCGGCGCGCCATGGGTAAAAAGAAACCAGAAGAAATGGTGGCACAACGCGCCATTTTTAACGAAGGCGCACAGAAAAACGGCTTGAACGAAAAGCAAGCCAATGATCTGTTCGACTTGCTGGAGAAATTTGCCGGCTATGGCTTCAATAAATCCCATGCGGCAGCGTATGCACTAGTGGCGTATCAAACGGCTTATCTAAAAGCACATTATCCGGCCGCATTTATTGCAGCTACGATGTCGGCCGATATGAATAATACTGACAATGTGCGCATATTCTTTGATGATTGTGCGCCGAACCAGATTGATGTGCTGCCGCCGGATATTAACCAAAGTGTGTACCAATTTAAGCCATTAAATGCAAAACAAATGCTCTACGGTTTAGGGGCTGTTAAAGGTACTGGTTTGGCTGCGATTGATTTGATTTTAGCTTCACGCCAACAAGATGGACAATTTTCCGATATCTTTGATTTTTGTGCGCGTTTGGACTTGCGTAAAGTCAATCGTCGCGTTATTGAGTCTCTCATTCGCGCCGGTGCGTTTGATACGATTGAAGCAAATCGAGCGGCATTGTTGGCAACGGTGAGCACAGCAATCTCGGCCGCAGAGCAAAGCAGCTCGCATGCTGGCCAAAACAGCTTGTTTGGTGAAGCCTCTGAAACCAAGCATCAATTGCCTGTGGTAGAACCGTGGTTGCCTGAGCAAGCGTTGCTAGAAGAGAAGGCGGCGCTAGGGTTTTATTTAAGTGGGCACCCGTTCTTGGGCTATAAGGAAGAACTAGCCACGTTTGTGAGGGGCAGTTTGGCCGACTTAGCACCGCAGGAGCAGCCCAAGCTGATTGCCGGCGTGGTCATGGGAGTGCGTATTCGCATGACGCAGCGCGGGAAGATGGCGATTGTGACAATAGATGACGCAGTGGCGCGGGTGGATGTGGTGGTGGGTTCTGAATTGCTGAACCAACATGCGATGCTGATTAAAGAGGATCAGCTGTTACTAGTAGAAGGGCGCATCAGCAATGATGATTTCTCTGGCGGTATTCGCGTGAGCGCACGCAAGCTATTTGATTTGACGACGGCCAGAAGCCAGTATGCCAATATGCTTAAAATTTCTTGCAACGGACAGTCGGATGCACAAAAGCTCAGCGCGATATTAAACCCATATCGCAACCGCAATGCGGATAAAAGACTCTGTCCGGTCAAGATTGAATATCATAATGCACAAGGTCAAGCTAGCCTGATGTTGGGGGATGATTGGCGAGTGGAGCTGCACGATGATTTATTAAAGCATTTACATACATGGCTTTCAAAAGAAAATGTAAAAATCCTTTATAATTAACCCCATTTGAATACGAACACCGACACAATGAAAAACAGGCGTCTTACCGATCCTAAATTAAGCTACCTTGATTTTGAAGCCTCGATTGCCGAGCTTGAAAAGCGTATTGAGGCATTGCAAGTTTCACACGATGAGCACGACGCCCTTGATATTTCCAAAGAGCTGGAACAGCTGCAAAAGAAAAATAGTAAGTTGCTGCAAGATACCTATCAAAATCTGACTGCATGGCAAATTTCACAAGTGGCACGCCATCCACAACGCCCCTATACGCTTGATTATATTGACGAACTCTTTACTGAGTTTGAAGAGTTGCATGGTGATCGCGCTTATGCGGATGACCCTGCCATTGTGGGCGGCATTGCACGTTTTGAAGGTATCCCTGTCATGGTGATTGGTCACCAAAAGGGGCGTGATGTCAAAGAGCGCCAGTACCGCAATTTTGGGATGCCACGTCCTGAAGGCTACCGTAAAGCGCTGCGCTTATTCAAAATGGCCGAGAAATTTGGTCTGCCGATTATTACACTGATTGATACTCCAGGCGCTTATCCTGGTATTGGTGCCGAAGAGCGTGGTCAGTCCGAAGCGATTGCACGCAATTTATATGTGATGGCTGAACTCAAAACGCCTATCATCGGCATTGTGATTGGTGAGGGTGGCTCTGGCGGTGCGTTAGCGTTGGGCGTGGTCGATCAATTATTGATGTTGCAATACGCGACTTATTCAGTGATCTCCCCAGAAGGTTGTGCCTCTATTTTATGGAAGAGTGCGACTAAAGCGCCAGAAGCTGCAGAAACACTGGCGATTACTGCAGATCGCCTTAAAGTATTAGGCCTCATCGATGAGATTGTGTCTGAACCTTTGGGTGGTGCACACCGTGAGCCACTGGCGATGATGGAGAAAATGCGTCACGCTATTCGGGTGCAGTTAAAAACTCTGCAAGCCAAAAAATTAGATAAATTGCTTGAAACAAGGTATGCCCGCCTCATGAGTTATGGCAAATTCAAAATTACCGCCAGCAAATAAAACGCAAATCGCAACGCGTGTAGATACATTTTTTACACGCGTTTTTCAACTCCAGCCACAACCCATCTACCGTGTATTAGTTGCTTTTAGCGGTGGTATAGACTCCACCGTGCTGCTTCATGCCTTGGTTCATTTACAACGCACATTGCAGGCAGATACGAGCGCACCATTTCAATTACAGTTATCAGCGATGCATGTGCATCATGGGCTCAGCCCAAATGCCAATCTATGGGCCAGCCATTGCAAAACCGTGTGTGCGCAATTTTCGGTTCCATTCGACTTACGCCGTGTACATGTAGATGGCCAATCTGGTTTGGGTGTTGAAGCCACCGCTAGAAACGCACGCTATGCAGCATTGTTTGCGGCTGAGGCTGACTTTATTTGCCTAGCGCATCATCAAAACGACCAAGCAGAAACGCTATTATTACAGTTGGCACGCGGTGCTGGCGCTAAAGGATTGTCAGGTATGGCGGCCATGGACTTTTCTAGGCGGTTGCTGCGCCCTTTGCTTGAGGTATCTCGTCCAGATGTTGAGCACTATGCCAAACAACATGCGCTGCAATGGGTGGAAGACGAGAGCAATTTAAACCTGCAATTTGACCGTAATTTTATACGCCAGTCGGTCATGCCGGTATTGGCGGGCCAGTATTCTGGCATTGAAAAAACACTAGGTAGAACAGCACAGCATCTAGCAGAAGCCAATACCTTGCTGGCAGAATTGGCAGAGATGGATGTTCGTGATGCGTCACTGGTCAATGCATCTGACAAACAGAGCACGCTGGCGATAGATGGCTTACGTGCATTGAGCGCGCCTAGAGCCAAGAATGTGTTGCGCTGGTGGTTAGAGCTACACGCATTGCCTATGCCCAACACGGAGACGCTCACGCAACTACTGCAACAATTACTGCATGCCCGTGGCGATGCAGCTGTTTGCGTGAAGGTTGGGCCTCAGCATAGCGTGCGCCGGTACGCCCATCGTGCCTATGTGGTTATCGAGGAGACGGTTACCGAGCCATTCAGTTACTGGTGGCAGGGAGAGTCCGTTGTGCCATTGACGGCGCATCATCGTTTGGTGTTTGAAACGTGCACTGGCAAAGGGATTGCAATGTATCAGCTGGGTGAAACTAAACTGCTGATCAAAACCCGTTTAGGAGGTGAGCGCTTTAAGCCAGAGCTAGGGCGCCCGAGCCGTACCTTGCAGCATGTGTTGCAAGCGCATGCGATTCCACCATGGCAGCGGGCACATTATCCTTTGGTGTTTGCCGCTGAGACTTTGGTGTGTATTCCTAATATTGGTGTGGATGCCAATATGACTGCACAACCCAATGAGCAGGGGCTTTCAATTCGCCTAGAAGCAATTGATTGCTGAGGATGGTACTGGCTAAGAAGCTTTAAGTAGCTTTTTAAGTTGTGGCCATATGTTTTCTAGCACGATTGGCTGTGCTTGTGCCGTGGGGTGAATGCCGTCATCCTGATTTAATGCAGGGTTGCCTGCTACGTTTTCCAGCAAAAAGGGCACTAAGTTGATTTTGAATTGTTGTGCCAAAGCAGAGAATGTTTGCTGAAAGGCTTGGGTGTATTGTGGCCCATAATTAGGTGGGATTTTCATGCCTACCAACAAAACGGTCACTTTTTGCTGCTTGGCCAGTGTCAGCATGCTGCTGAGATTTTGCTGCATTGCGTCTACCGGCAAGCCACGCAAGCCGTCATTTGCACCTAGCGCCAGAATCATGATGGTGGGTTTATGCTGCTGGAGCGCCTGATTTAAGCGTGTCAGCCCGCCAGCCGTGGTTTCGCCGCTTACGCTGGCATTCACCACTTGATATGGTAGTCGCTCAGTTTTAAGGCGCTGCGCCAATAGCGTAGGCCAGCCTTGCTCAGTCTGTAGCCCATAAGCCGCAGATAAGCTATCGCCAAATACTAAAATAGTCGAGCTTGCATGGCTGGTTGATGCAACCAATGGCATTAAAACAAGACTAACCCTGAGTACCCAAAACAATAAACGAGATTTCATTGATGTTACTTTCCTCTTCTGAGTTTGACCCACAACCGCAAACAAACGTTTCAACACATGCACAACATTCAGTGCATGCAACCATCATTCTAGCGACAAACTTGTGCAAAAGTGTAGGGAGTGGTGAACATACCTTGCAGATATTACGCGATTTGCAGCTGAACATTCGGCAAGGTGAACGCGTAGCGATTGTAGGGAGTTCCGGATCCGGCAAGTCTACCTTGTTAGGTATTCTGGCTGGGCTAGATATGCCTACTTCGGGCGAAGTTAGGGTGTTGGGCAAAGCCTTTAGCACCTTAGATGAGGATGCGCGCGCGGCCATGCGTGGGCAACACATGGGGTTTGTGTTCCAGTCGTTTCAATTATTGCCCACCATGACGGCGTTAGAAAATGTCATGATTCCGTTACAGCTCAATGGTCATGCAGCACCACTGGAAACTGCAAAAGAAAGCCTGACACAAGTGGGTTTGGGTGAGCGCATGCAACATTACCCCAAACAATTGTCTGGTGGCGAGCAGCAGCGTGTGGCTATTGCCCGTGCCTTTGCCGCGCAACCCGCAGTGCTGTTTGCAGATGAGCCTACCGGCAATTTGGATAGCGCAAATGGCGAAAAGATCATTGAGTTGCTATTCAAGCTCAACCAAGCGCATCAAACCACTTTAGTGTTGGTCACGCATGATGCACGTTTGGCAGCGCGCTGTGACCGCGTGCTCACGCTAGTGGATGGCAAGCTGACTGAGCGCAACACGGCATGAGTACTGTGAATCCGTCTATCAATACCATGCCACTGTACCTATTGGCCTGGCAGCAATTACGCGCGAACTGGCGTGCAGGTGATTTGCGCGTATTACTCATTGCCTTAGTACTTGCGGTGGCTGCTATTACTTCGGTCAATGCGTTCTCGCAGCGGATTGCCATGCACCTGAATAGCCAAGGCGGTATTTTGTTGGGTGGGGATTTGGTCGTGATGAGCGATCATGTCATCCCGCAAGACTACGCTTTGCAGGCCAAACAGCTGGGCTTAGCCACCACGCAAACAGCTGAGTTTCCTAGCATGGTGGTACATCAAGCCAATAGTCAGATTGCCGAGATAAAAGCATTGGGTGCTTCTTTTCCATTGCGTGGTGATTTTAGTGTGCAACTGGCAACTAACACATCTGCGCGTTTGGTCGCACATCCCCCGCCAGCGGGGGATGTTTGGCTGGAGTCTCGCATCATGGGGGTGTTATCACTCAAACTTGGGGATCGCATCCACTTGGGCGAGCAGTCATTTAAGGTGTCCGGTGTGTTGGAACGTGAGCCTTCTCGTGGTGGCGATATGTTTAGCTTTGCACCACGTGCCATGATGAATGCACAGGACTTGGCGGCGACTAAATTAATCCAGTACGGTAGCCGTGTGAAGTATCAATTGATTGTGGCTGGCGATGCCGCACAACTGAATACATTTTCAGGCTGGCTGAAACCGCGATTACAGCGTGGCGAGCGCGTGGAAGATGTCAAAACTGCACGCCCGGAAATTAAAAGTGCCTTAGACAAAGCCGAGGTGTTTCTTGGCTTATCCGCCATGGTCAGTGTGATGTTGGCCATTGTAGCCATGTTATTGGCCAGTGGTCCGTACCTCAATCGTCAGTTAGATACCTTTGCTATGCTACGTTGCTTTGGTGCTACCACGCGCATGATACAAACCATTTTGTTATGGCAAACGGTATGGGTAGCTTTGCTGGGCGGTGTTTTGGGGTGTGCGCTTGGTTATGCCTTACAGCAAGGCTTGGCAACCTTGGCGGGCCGATTGTTTTTAGAATCGCTAGCCCCTAGCAGTATGTGGCCATTTGTATTAGGCATGGTGGTCAGCTTGTTTGTGATGTTGACTTTAATGTGGCCACATCTGCGCGCAATCCGTACCTTGCCGACAGTGCATATCCTTCGCCGAGAAGTCGAAGTGAACTTAAAGCAAGACTGGTTCAATTATTTGCCGATGGCCTTAGTCGTGGTATTGCTCATGGTTTGGCAAGCCAAGACCCTACAAATGGCATTGATCGTCAGCGGTGGTTTGGTACTCACTTGTGTGATTGTGGCCGTATTAGCCTATGCAGCCGTGCATTTGCTGTTTAAGTTGCGCCCCCGTCAAGGTCAGCTGGCGACCAGCATACACATTGGCCTAACTAATCTGAGGCGACGTTTGCGGTTATCGATTGCGCAGATGATTGCCTTTAGCCTAGGACTAATGGTGATTGTGTTACTGAGTATCGTCAAAACAGATTTGATGCAGAGCTGGCAAGACTCCTTGCCTGCAGATGCACCCAATCGTTTTGTAATTAATCTGCAGCCTGATCAGTTGCCCGCGTTTAACACAATGTTCGCGCAACAACATCAAGTTACACCACAAGTGCATGCCATGGTGCGCGCACGTTTGGTTGCCATTAATCATCAAAAAGTGAATGCAGATAGCTATCAGGATGAGCGCGCAAAACGATTGGCGTCGCGAGAGTTCAATCTATCTTGGGCCGCGCAGATGCAAGCGGATAATCGTTTAATTTCAGGCCGGTGGTGGACAGATGAGGACGCCGGCAAGCCGTATATCTCATTGGAGCAAGATCTTGCACAAAGTCTGAATATTCATTTGGGAGACACTTTAACTTATGACGTTGCCGGTACTGCGCTGACACTCAAGGTGACCAGTATTCGCAAAGTCGAGTGGGATAGCATGCGCGCCAATTTTTTTGCGGTAACGCCTCCTAAAACCATAGCGCATTTACCAGCCAGTTATATGACAGCTTTTCATTTGCCGCCCTCGCAAACTGCTTTTGTGCAGCAGTTGGTCAGTCATTTTCCTAACTTAACTGTGATTGATGTGGCCGCACTTATGGAGCAGGTGCGTGCCATTATGCAAAAAATGAGTGTGGCCGTGAGTTATGTATTTCTGTTTAGCTTGGTGACAGGCTTGGCAGTGCTATATGCTGCATTGATTGCAACACAACAGGCACGTATCCGTGAGTCCACATTACTCCGAGTGTTAGGCGCTTCAAGGCGACAAGTTAGCGTTGCCATGCTGGCAGAGTTTTTTGCCATTGCCCTATGTGCAGTGGTGGTGGCTGTCCTGCTGGCAAATGGGGTGGCTTGGTATGTCAGCATCTGGCTATTGGAGATCCCTTATCATTTTAATATGACGATGAGTGCTATCGCTATCGTAAGTGCACTGATTCTGATTCCCGCTGCTGCGTGGCTTGCGCTGCGCAGCTATCTTAACCACTCCCCCAAACAGTTGCTCAACAGCATCTAAATTGGTTGTTTATAACCATTGGAAAAAATTATATTGGCTATAAACAACCATTAATATGGTTGTAATTGGTTGTATACAACCATATTAATGGTTTAGAATCCATTCATGATTGCTATGCCAAATATTGGGTATTGTTTTTAAACAACATTTTTACATGTTGATCTCTAGGAATGATTCTTGCGAATTAATGGGCACATATAATTCAATCCTAGGGAAAAATATGAAAGTCACTTTTCAACCAAATATCATGATGCTGGCCATTCTAACTGCCTATGCATCCCCACAATTTGCGTTTGCCGATGAAGCAAATGGCGTCAATATCGATAAAATTGAAGTCATTAGCACAACGCCATTAAAAGGCATCGGCTTGCCTTTGGAGCAGATTCCGGCATCCATCCAGACCGTGAAAGAAAAACAACTGATTGAGCAAAAGAGCATCAGTATTTCTGATTACATCAATCAGAACTTGAACGGGGTCAGTGTTAACGATACGCAAAATAACCCTTATCAACCAGATGTGAGCTTCCGTGGCTATTCTGCTTCTCCTTTACTAGGCACGCCACAAGGCTTGTCAGTTTTTGTGGATGGCGTGCGTGTGAATGAACCGTTTGGCGATGTAGTGAACTGGGATTTGATTCCAATGAACTCTATTCATTCGATTAACCTGATTCCTGGCTCTAATCCACTATTCGGTTTAAACACGTTGGGCGGCGCGCTGTCTGTGCAAACCAAAAGTGGTCGTACCAATCCTGGTGGTGCAATTGAGGCCTATATGGGCTCATGGGGACGTAAAGCAGGTTCCGCAGAGTTTGGTGGTGTAACGGAAGATGGGTCAATTGATTACTTTATTTCCGGCAATGTGTTCTCAGAAGATGGCTGGCGTGATTATTCCCCATCCGATGTTGGCCAAGTGTTTGGTAAAGTGGGCTGGCAAAATGAGAAAACCTCGGTAAACCTGAGCTTTACCGGTGCAGATAACAAGTTGATTGGTAACGGTTTGGCGCCTGCAGACTTTTTAGATCAACTGGGCCGTGATTCGATTTTGACGCGTCCTGACAAAACCGAAAACAAGCTGGCTTTTGTGAATTTAAATTGGAGTCATTTTTTCAGTGATGACGTGCAGTTGAGCGGCAATACTTATTACCGTAAAGCCAAAACCAAAACCTTGAACGGTGATGGTAATGATGACTTTGACGATGATGATGTCGACTTGGATGCAAGCGGTGATATTGATGCAGGTGAATTGGCGACAGCAAACGCCAACTGTCTTGCCGATAACGATGCAGATGAAAACTGTAGTGGTGCCATCAACCGTACCAATTCACGTCGTACCGGCTACGGCTTTAATGCGCAGCTTACATTTGGGCAAGATTTAGCTGGCCTAAAAAATCAGTTTGTGACTGGCTTGGGCTATGACTATGGCAGAACCAACTTTACACAAAGCACTGAATATGGCTTGGTCAATACCACCCGTGGTATTGATGGATCAGGCATTTTTAGTGATGATGCAGAAGTAAACTTGAAAGGTGTGAGCAAAACTTGGAGTGTATTTGCTACCGATACACTTTCACTCAGCCCATTGTGGCATCTGACTGGCTCATTACGTTATAACCATACCAAAGTGGAAAATGACGACAGACTGGTTGCACTGCCAGATCCAACTTCTTTAAGTGGTAACCATAGTTTTAACCGCATTAACCCTGCAGTTGGTGTGAACTTCACGCCAAGCAAAGACTTAACCGCTTTTGCCAGCTACAACGAAGGTAGCCGTGCACCTACTGCTATTGAGTTAGGTTGTGCCAATCCGGACATTGGCTGCCGTTTGCCAAATGCCTTTGCAGGCGATCCACCATTAAAGCAAGTGGTGGCTAAAACTTTTGAAGGTGGCTTGCGTGGTAATTTGACAGACAATATTTCATGGACTTTCAGTGCTTATCGTGCAGAGAACCATGATGATATTCAGTTTATTTCTTCTAGCGCAACTGGCTTGGGATACTTTGATAACGTAGGCAAAACACGTCGTCAAGGCTTTGATACAGGTATCAGTGGTCGTTTGGAAAAATTTAGCTGGTCTGCTGGCTATAGCTTTGTAAAAGCCACGTATCAATCTGGTTTGTTGATTGCAAACGAAGTGAACTCATCTGCACAAGACTTCGATGGCAACGGTGAAACCGAAATTCAAGTGAAGCGAGGCGACCGCCTTCCAGGCATTCCACAGCATCAAGTTAAATTACGTGCTGCTTATGACGTAACTCCTGCATGGAGTGTAGGCACAAACATCATCGCATTCTCAGATCAATACTCACGTGGTAACGAGAACAATGATCACGACGGCGACGGTGCAAAAGTGAGCGGTTATGCGGTTGTGAACCTAGATACACGTTATAACTTTGGCAATGGCTGGCAGTTTTTTGCTAAATTAAATAACGTGTTTGATCGCGAATATAACAACGCTGGCTTATTGGGCGAACATCGCTTTGATGCAAGCACTGGCCAGTTTACCGGTAACGAAGTGACCCCTGCATTCTATGCACCGGGTGCACCACGTGCAGGTTGGTTTGGCTTACGTTATGCATTTGGCGGTAATAAATCAGCCAGCAGTGTAGATTTAGACTAATGAAGGAACAGCGTGCTCGTACAACACATGGCCATTGAATCAAAATTTCGTCCACACCAAATTGTTAAAAAGGTATTGGTTGTTGAGGATGAAGTGCTATTTGCACGCGCAGTAGTCAAGCGTTTGCAAAAAGATGGCTATGAGTGCGAGCATGCTGAAACAATTGCGGATGGTCGACTCATCCACAAGCAATTTCAGCCGGATTTGGTATTGTTGGACATGCGTCTGCCGGATGGTAATGGCTTGGACTTGCTGGCCGAGTTTGTTAGCAAGGGCGCAGCGACAATTGTCATGACTGCCTTTGGTGATGTCAGTGACGCTGTCAACGCCATGAAATTAGGCGCAGTAGATTACTTGAAAAAGCCAATCGATCTGGAGGAGCTGTTACTGGTTGTCAAAAAAAATGAGCGTGCTTCCGAGTTACAAACCAGCCTAGACTATTCACGACAACGCAATACACATGCCACGGATGGCGTGCAGTTGATTGGGGATAGTACGGCGATGCAAAGTGTGCGTCAGCAAATCGGTCGTATCTCGCAATTAAGTGCCATTACCGATGTGGTGCCGCCTACCGTGTTGATTATTGGTGAGACTGGCACAGGCAAAGATGTGGTTGCCCGTTTTTTACATGCTGAATGTGCAAATAGCGATAAACCGTTTGTGCATGTGGATTGTGCCTCTTTACCTTCTGAGTTGATTGAAAGTGAGTTGTTTGGTCACGAGAAGGGCGCATACACCAATGCGGTCGGTGCGCGTCCCGGTTTAATCGAATCGGCGGAAGACGGTACATTGTTTTTAGATGAGATTGGCGAGTTGCCGTTGACCTTGCAAGCTAAACTGCTGAATGTGTTGGAGCGCAGACAGGTGCGTCGCTTAGGTTCAACCAAAGAGCGTTCAGTCCCTGCGCGTATCATTGCAGCGACCAACCGTGATTTGCACGACATGGTCAATGAAGGGCGCTTCCGCTCAGACTTATATTATCGTTTAAATGTGATTACGATGTTCATGCCACCATTGCGTGATCGTGGTGATGATATTATTCAGCTCTCAAATTACTTTAAATCGCTGACCGAAAAGCGTTATGGTTTAAAAAAGCGCGTCTTCAGCGCCAATGCGTTACAGGCAATTCAAACCTACAGTTGGCCTGGTAATGTGAGGGAGCTCAGACACCAAATTAGTCGTGCGGTATTGCTGAGTGCGGAAGAGCAAATCATGGTCAGCGATCTGGTATTGCCTAACCATCAGCAAAAACACATGGTGGCTTCAGATACGTCCGAAACGCAAATGACGTTAGATGATGCAGAAAAAGCCATTCTGCTCAGTGCCCTAGAGCAAGCACGCAATAATGTCTCGCAGGCGGCTCGTCAGTTGGGCATTACACGCATGACCATGCGCTACCGCATGGATAAACACGGTATCTCCGTCTAGTCAGCTTTATTCTTCGTGGTTGTACCACCTGCACCATGCTAGTTAGCATGTTTGCACCCCTCACATCATGCTATCATTTCACCCATTATCGTCTGGAGTTTTCTCATGGTTATTGGTTCGCCCCTCACCCCATCTGCAACAAAAGTCATGCTGCTTGGCAGCGGGGAATTAGGCAAAGAAGTCATCATTGCTTTGCAGCGTTATGGGGTGGAAGTGATTGCCGTAGATCGCTATGAACATGCGCCCGGTCACCAAGTGGCCCATCGTGCCTATACCATTGATATGACAGATGCCGCAGCGCTTAAAGCATTGGTACATGCAGAAAAACCGCATCTAATTGTGCCGGAAATTGAAGCATTGAATACGGATGCATTGGCCGATATCGAACGCGATGGTACGACAGTGATTCCTACCGTAAAAGCGGTGCAGCTGACCATGAACCGCGAAGGTATCCGCAAACTTGCGGCAGAAACACTCCAGTTGCCAACCTCACCCTATGCGTTTGCGCGCAGCGAATCTGAGTTGCAAGCCGCTATTGATGCGGGCATTGGTTATCCATGCTTTATTAAACCGACCATGTCCTCTTCCGGTAAAGGTCAATCCAGAATCACGCAAGCGTCAGAAGTGAAAACTGCTTGGGATTACGCGGCCAGTGGTGGGCGCGTGAATCAAGGCGTGGTGATTGTGGAGGGGCAAATTAGTTTTGATTATGAAATTACTTTGCTGACAGTGCGTGCAAAAAATGCACAAGGCGACATTCAAACTTACTTCTGTGAGCCGATTGGCCATGTACAAGAAAAGGGCGATTATGTTGAAAGCTGGCAACCACAAGCCATGACAGCTGGCGCACGCAATGCTGCACAACACATTGCAAAAACCATCACAGATGCGTTGGGTGGTTTGGGCTTATTTGGTGTGGAGTTATTTGTTAAGGGCGATCAGGTGTGGTTCTCAGAGGTTAGTCCACGCCCGCACGATACTGGCATGGTGACGATGTGCAGTCAGCGTTTAAGTGAATTTGAATTGCATGCTAGAGCCATTTTAGGTTTGCCAGTCGATGTGGCCATGACTAAGCCTGGTGCCAGTGCAGTGATTTACGGCGGCGTGGAAAGTAAAAATCTCACATTTACTGGCGTGGCCGAGGCTTTAGCGATTCCCAATAGCGATATTCGTTTGTTTGGAAAACCTGAGTCATTTGTGCGCCGTCGCATGGGCGTTGCGTTGGCAACGGCCGACAGTGCCGATGAAGCGCGAACACAAGCCAAATTAGCGGCTAGCTTGGTCAAACCCAAACCTGCGGTATAAGTCTTATGTTGGATAAAATCGAAGAGGCCGGGAGTAGTAAATCCACTTTTTATGAGTTATTAGGTGGTGAAGAAGCTGGGCAGCAAGTTGTCCGTCAACTAGTCAATACTTTTTATGATGTGATGGATACAGACCCTAAGGCAGCGGGTATACGCGCTTTACATCAAGCAGACCTTACCGATGCACGTGAGAAACTATCTATGTTTCTCACTGGTTGGATGGGTGGGCCGCAACTGTATATCGAGCGCTATGGGCATCCGATGTTGCGCCGTAGGCACATGCCGTTTGCAATTGGTGAATCTGAACGTGATCAATGGATGTATTGCATGATACGTGCGATGCATACGCTACAACTTGATGAAGAAATCATGAAAAAGTTAGCCGCCCAGCTGTATGGGGTAGCGGATTTTATGCGTAACAAGTAATATAGTTTACAAACGTTAACAAATTAACGATTTGAAGTAACAAGTAGCACTGCATTAACATCATTAATTGAATACCCTCACAACATAAATAAAAGGTTGCAACCTTGGTATTTAAGCAGTTATTGCGCGTGGCATGTGTTGCCTCACTTAGCGTACTCGCAATTGCGGTTGTGAGCGCATTTCCTTTGTTCGAAGAAATGGCATTGACTGCCAACCGACTCGCCCATCACCCAACTAGCCTCCCCAGTCAAGCGCACGCACTGTTGGCGTGGGTGCAGGTCTATAAAATGGAACTTACACTCGGCATGTTCCTCACGCTGGGGGTTTTGACCTTCGCATTGTTTATTTTAGACCGTGAGTTTCGCGCACACTTACAGTATAAGTTATCCACCAGTATCGATCAGCGACGGTTCATGATGACAGATCCTGCATTGCTGCAAAAAATCAGGTTGTCTCGTATCGGTTTTATGATTGCCTTGGTCGCAATATTTATCTTAATTACCGTTACTTATCAGTCTTACCGTAATCAGTTGATCGTACAGTTCTTCGCGCTGGGGGTGTTTCTATTCAATATTAGCGGAACCTATTTTTTTGGTAGTTTAAAGCGTGCCGGTCAGATGGAGCGCTTGGTCAATAGGCTGAATCTGTATCATCAAAATAAAGATGAAGCACAAGAAAAACTAGTACAGGCTGACAAACGCTTACAAAGGCAGACAGCCAGCCTTGCCTATTTGGCCTCTCATTTAAATAAGCAGACTTCTTCACAATTGTTTTATCAGGCGCTGATTAAGCAATCTGCGGAAACCTTAGACGTGGCACGTGTGAGCGTATGGATGTATTCAGCAGACAAGCAACAACTGGTATGTGAGGCTTTATATGAGCTAAAAACACAAGCCTATACACAAGGCCAGGTGCTGGTGGCAAACGATTTCCCACATTATTTTGATGCGCTGAAGCAAGCGCGTG
Source organism: Methylophilaceae bacterium 11 (assembly GCA_000525025.1). Taxonomy (GTDB): domain Bacteria; phylum Pseudomonadota; class Gammaproteobacteria; order Burkholderiales; family Methylophilaceae; genus Methylophilus. Next base: position 914,547 of record JCKJ01000001.1, read on the forward strand.
TGGTCGTGGCCGATGACGTATATCAACACAGTGCAACGCAAGATTTTGTGGTGGATTATTTTCCATCACAGCAAATAGGCGCGCTGTTAGATGCAACGATTTGGCACGATGATGAAATGATTGGCGTGATTTGCCATGAGCATGTCGGCCCAGCGCGCGAGTGGACATTGGACGAGCAAAATTATGCAGGCTCTCTGGCCGATTTGGCTCGACTGACGGTTGAGTTACACAGGCGTCAAAAAGTAGAGACAGACTTGGTGGAGCATCAAGAGAACTTTGAGGACATGCTAAAAACTCGGACGGCATCGATTGAAAGTAATGCCAAGTTGTTCCGTTTCTTGGTCGAGCGCGCACCCGTGACGATTCTGTACATGAATGCGGCTAACGAAATTATAGAAATGAACCCTGAAGCCGAACGTATTACTGGCTATAGCCGGGACTACGTCATTGGCAGAACTTACCAAAGTTTATTTGTGCCAGAAGGTATGACAGGTGAGCACGAAGCATTCTCTAGCGATGTGTTTTTTGGCAATAAAATTCAAGGCCAAGAAATGCTGATTCGCCGTGCAGATGGCTCCACCACTGAGTTATCTATTTCCAGAAGTATGGAGTTGGACGCAGAGGGTAATCCGGTCATTATTTCAATCGGGCAAGACATCAGCCAGCAAAAAGCGCTGGAAGCTTCGCTCATCAAAGCGCGCGAAGCAGCCGAGTCGGCAGACCGCATTAAGTCTATGTTTGTGGCTTCTATGTCTCACGAGTTACGTACGCCACTTAACTCGATTATTGGTTTCTTGGGCGTGGTGTTGCAGGGCATGTCCGGCGAGTTAAATGTCAAACAAAAAGATCAGCTGGGACGCGCTTACGCTTCATCTAAACATTTACTGTCCTTGATTTCCGATGTGATTGATATCTCTAAAATCGAGGCAGGCTTTTTAGAAACCCATCAAATGACGTTTGATATCAAAGAGGTTATGCATGATGTGTCGCATGCGGTACAGCATCTGGTAATAGAGCGTAAGCTCAATTTACAGATAGAGTGTCCGGAGGGCATCACCCTTGATTCCGATCGCAAGCGTTTGTATCAGGTGGTTTTGAATGTGGTTTCCAATGCGCTGAAATATACAGAAAAAGGGCATGTCAGCGTTAAAGTCATGCCTTTGCCGGAGCAGTTGGAAATTGTAGTTGCGGACACGGGCATTGGGATTGATGAGGCTGGTTTAGCCAAACTATTCAAGCCATTCGAACGGATTGATTCACGACTTAAGATTAAAACCTTGGGCACGGGATTGGGCTTGTATTTAACCCATAAGATTTTGACTTTGCTGTTGGGTGGTAGCATCACGGTCAACAGTAAAGTAGAGCAGGGAAGTACGTTTACGATGCGTTTGCCTTACCAGATGCCTGAAGTGGAGGCCGGTAAATTAGTCAACATTTTAGAAGGGCAATAATAATGAGAACAGCCTTAATCATCGAAGATAATGACAATAACCTTGAGCTGATCCGGTTTATTCTGCAGCAGGCCGGTTACCGTGTGCGCTTTGCTATGACTGGCGAAGAAGGCGTGCAGCAGGCATTGACGATTCCGCCGGATTTTATTGTGTTGGATATTCAGTTGCCGGATATCAATGGGCTAGAGGTGCTCAAGCGCATTCGTGCACATCCGGTAGGGAAAACAGTGCCGATTATTGCCATGACCTCGTATGCCATGTCTGGCGATCGCGAACGCTTACTAGAAGCAGGTTGCACCAGTTATATTGAAAAACCCATTGATCCGATGACTGTGATTGCACAGATTCAAGCGGTGATTGGTAAGGAAACTTCTTAATGAACATTTTAATTGCGGAAGATGACGATAATTCTAGGCAATTGCTGGTGGATTTATTCCAATCTAAAGGTCATGGGGTTTCCAGTTTTGATAATGGGTTAAAAGCGCTTGCCTATTTACATTCCCATAGCGTTGATTTGATTGTTTCAGATATTTTGATGCCAGAAATGGATGGCTATGGCTTATGCCGTGCGGTCAAACAAAATATCTCCATGCAAAGTATTCCGTTTGTGTTCTATACCGCCACCTATACGTCTAGCCAGGATGAGCGCTTTGCCATGTCACTGGGCGCCTCTGCTTTTTTAATTAAGCCAATGGACTTGCAAGCGTTTCTGGGTGTGATTGCTGAGGTGACTAAATCCGGCGCCAAACAACCCCGAGTGGCTAAAGGACGTGGCTTGTATCGCGTTGCCCCGGTTAAATTTGATAAACAGCATACTGACATCGTCCGGGCAAAATTAGATAAAAAAATTATCGAGCTGAACCAAGAGCGTCAAAAACTGATTGAAAGTGAAGCGCGTTTTAGAGATTTTGCCGAAGCCTCGGCCGATTGGTTTTGGGAGGCAGATAGCGCGCTCAATATCCAAGCATTGAGTGGTGCACCAATGGGTTTGAGCGTATGTAATCTGCAAGATATTGCCAAAGCCTGCCAAAGTCACTTAGCTGATGACATGTTGAGCGTATTGCAACAACGGTTGCCATTTTCAGACTTTATTGTGCATTTTATCGATGCGCATGAAAAGCATATGTATTTGCGCGTATCAGGCAAACCAATCTTTGATGACCAACTTAAATTTATTGGTTATCGGGGAGTGGGGAAAGATGTCAGTGAAATGATTGCGCTCAATCGCAAAGTGGAGTTTTTGGCTTCGCACGATGAGCTGACAGGATTGCCTAACCGGAGTGTATTCAAAATTAACTTGGCACAAGCGCTCAAAAAGGCAGAGCGTCATCGCCAGCAAGTATTACTTTTATATTTTGATATCGATCATTTCAAACTCGTGAATGACACATTGGGACATGAGGCGGGTGACCAACTGTTGATGATGTCGACCAAGCGCATTATTGAATGTGCACGTGAGATTGATGTGTTGTACCGCATGGGTGGAGATGAATTTGTGATGGTGATTGAATCAGCCACGCCACAAGATGCGCATCGCATTGTGCGAGATATCGTCAAAGCGTTTTCCATGCCATTTGAGATTATGGAACAGCGTGTGTATACCACCGTGAGCATTGGGGTAAGCGTGTATCCAGATGACGCCACAGATTTGCAGACGCTGCTGACGTATGCAGATTTGGCCATGTACCGTGCAAAGCAAAATGGGCGTAATAGCTTTGAGTTCTATACCCCCAACATGAATTTCATCCCCAAAGAGTGGATGGACATGGAACATGGAATACGCCTTGCATTGCGTAAACATGAGTTTCATATGGTGTATCAACCGCAGTTAGATGCTGAGCGTAACGTAGTGGTTGGTATGGAAGCACTGATTCGCTGGACTCACCCGGATCACGGTTTAATTTCGACCATTGAGCTGATTCGTGTGGCCGAGCAATCTTCGTTGATTAATACGCTGGATGATTGGGTGCTAGAAGAGGTTTGTAGGCAAATGCGTGTTTGGCGAGAGGCAGGCTATGTATTGCCGCGCATGTCCGTCAATATGTCAGCAAGGCATTTAAGATCAGATAACTTAATGAATTTACTCAATAATATCCCTAAGCAATATGGCATTGAGCCAGAGATGTTATGCATAGAAATTACCGAGCATGCAATATTGGAAGAAAGCGCCACTGTTAAAAATAACATGCAGGCGATTAAAAAGGCCGGATTTGGCATATCGCTGGATGACTTTGGTACCGGGCATTCTTCATTGTTATATCTCAAGCGCTGGGCGGTGGACGAAGTGAAGATTGAGCGTACGTTTGTAAACGACTTAGTGAGCTCGGATGAAGATCGCGCCATTGTAAGGGCGATGGTGGCATTAGCCGAAGCGTTGGATTTGGATTTGGTAGGTGAAGGCGTAGAAAACCAGCATCAGGCGGACATTCTACTGGCTAGTGGTTGTAGGGTCATACAAGGCTATTTTTACTCGCCACCTGTGCCACCGGATCAGGTGACACAGTGGTTCAAAAAAACAGATTAAGGACGCTTGAGTCCGCCTAATAATGCAGCCACTGGAGCCTTGCGGCTTTGACTAGGGTTCGCTCTTGCCACTGCTTTTGCCTCGGCAGTATTGGGTTCATACGGTTTATTAAACCAAGCATCCGCAGATGACGCTTTCGATTTTCTGGGGGCGCTGCTTGGTGTGCTGCTATGGCTTGTGCGTACACGCTTATCGTGTTCTGCAGCACGCGTTTGCGGCTGAACTTGTGCAATTTGACGAGTAATATTTTTCTTAATGAGCTTTTCAATATCAGCAAAATACTTCTCTTCATCATCGCAAATCAATGAGATTGCAATCCCGCTGGCACCTGCGCGCCCGGTACGGCCAATTCTATGCACATAGTCTTCTGGTGCACTAGGGATCTCATAGTTAATGACCATGGGTAAATCACTAATGTCCAAACCACGTGCAGCAACATCGGTAGCTACTAGCGCTTTGACTTTACCAGCCTTGAATGCATCCAATGCTTCAATACGTTCTTTTTGCGATTTGTCACCATGAATGGCATCGGCCGAGATGTCTTCTTTTTGTAGCGCGCGCGCTAGCCTGCTGGCTGTGAGTTTGGTTTTGGTAAACACAATCACTTGGTTGGTTTGCGCTTCTTTTAGCAGTTGTACCAAAAACGCTTGTTTTTGTGGTGCAGCCACTGTGTAGGCTTGCTGAGTCACATTGTCATTGGTCGCATTACTTCTGGCAACTTCAATCAATGTTGGGTTGGTTAAGAATTCATCTGCTAACTTTTTGATTTCATTAGAGAACGTTGCAGAAAACATTAAATTCTGACGTTGTTTTGGCAGTAACGCCAAAATACGTTTTAAGTCTGGCATAAAGCCCATATCGAGCATACGATCCGCTTCGTCTAGCACTAAAATTTGTACCTGACTAAGTGAAAGCGTTTTTTGTTCGATATGGTCCAATAAACGGCCAGGTGTCGCCACCAATACTTCCACACCTTTTTTGAGTTGAGGCGTTTGCGATTTAATGTCTACGCCACCGTATACCACCAAGCTAGATAAAGGTGTATGTTTGGCATAGACCTTGACGCTTTCTTCTACCTGAATCGCCAACTCACGCGTTGGAGTGAGTACCAACGCGCGGATAGGGTGTTTTGCAGGTGATGTGCTGGTACTGGCAAACGGCAATAGTTTTTGTAAAACAGGTAATGCAAATGCTGCTGTTTTTCCTGTTCCCGTTTGTGCACCAGCCATCAAATCCAACCCCTGCAATGCCAATGGAATTGCCTTGGCTTGAATCGGGGTAGGCGTGGTATAACCTGTTTCAGTAATGGCTTGCAGCAATGGTGCTGCAAGGCCTAGATTGTCGAAGCTTGGAGTATCTAAGCTTGTATTATCAACATTTTGTTCAACAAAATTTACATCAGTATTGGTATTCATGTAAGGTGAGATTGGCCTTAATTAAGCAAAACTACGGTTACGTTTAGGTTTGTTGTCACCACTAAAGCCGCCGGCATTGGCTCTAGGCGCGCTGGTTCTAGGCGCACTACGCTGTGGGCGTGGATTGCCAAAGTTCTCACCGCTATTGGCTTTATGGCTTGGGCGACCTTCACGTGGTGCGTCAGTACGCGTATTTCTGTCTTGACGACCGCGACCACCGAACTCTTGGCTTAATGCGCGCGCAAATTGAAAGTCTGTATCTTTCGTGTAGTTACGGCTGTTACCGTTGACTTCACGTTGACCATCGCGAGGTGCTGCATCTGTATGACGTGGTTGACTGTCACGTTGACGCGAAGCGCCACCGTCAGCACGAGGTGCACCATCATTAAATGAACGCGTTGCTTGCGGTTTTGCGCCACGCTCGTTCATGACACGGTCACCAAAGCTAGAGCCACGTGTTGCGTTATCGCGTGATTGGTAGCCACCACGTGCACCTGGTTTGTGTGCACTGCTACGGTCATTGTTACGACCACGTTTGCCAGCAGGCGCGTCAGATTTCATCGCACGTTTTGGTTCAAAACCTGCAATGACAGAACCTTCTAATTTTTGGCCAGTATATTGTTCAATTTTGCGTAACAAGTGACGGTCGATATTCGATGCAAATGAAATCGCAATACCTGTGTTGTTAGCGCGACCAGTACGACCAATACGGTGTACATAATCTTCTGCAAACTTAGGTAAGTCGTAGTTAATCACGTGGCTAATGCCTTGTACGTCAATACCACGCGCCGCTACGTCAGTCGCTACCAATACTTTTACATCACCATGACGCAGTTTAGTTAGTGTACGGTTACGTGCACCTTGTGTCATATCGCCATGCAATGCTGCCGTTTTATGGCCAGCTGCATATAAGTCTTCTGCCAATAAATCAGCGTGACGTTTTGTGCTGGTGAAAATAATGGCTTGATTGACATCAGGAGCAATCAATAAATGCTCAAGCAATTTGTTCTTGTGGTTCATGTCATCCACAAAGTGCAAACGTTGCTCAATGTTGGCATGTTTTTCTTTTTGTCCAGCCACTTGAATTGTCAGCGGATTGTTTTGGAACTGTTTAGCAATATGCATGATGCCATCTAGTGTGGCAGAGAATAATAAAGTTTGACGCTCTTTAGGTAGTGCTTCGCAGATACGCTCTACATCTGGCATGAAACCCATGTCCAACATGCGGTCCGCTTCATCTAATACCAACATTTGTAAACGGCTTAGATCAATACGGCCACGTTCCATGTGGTCAATAAAGCGGCCTGGTGTGGCCACTAAGATATCCAATGGTTGTGAAAGTAATTTGTTTTGTAATGGGTAAGGCATACCACCAACGATACTCACTGTACGGGCACGAATATATTTACCGTATTTACGCGCCGCTTCGTTCACTTGTGCAGCCAACTCACGGGTTGGTGTCAGCACCAAAATACGTGGGCCACGGCTTTTAGATTCGTGTGGTGTTGCTAATAAATTGAGTGCTGGCAATGTAAATGCAGCAGTCTTGCCTGTCCCTGTTTGTGCAGAGGCCATGATGTCACGGCCATTCAGTGCTTCAGGAATCGCTTGTGCTTGAATAGCAGTTGGTGTGTCGTAACCAGCTTCGAGTACGGCACGTAAAATAGTTGGGTGTAGATTTAATGATTCAAAAGACAAAGTATGTCCCTTTCTAAAAACAATAAAAAAGGGCGCGAGCAAAACACAGTTCAGCTGAAAATCAGCGTAATACGCGAAAGCAGTATGAATAATGGTAAATCAGTTCATGTAAATGCTTTTTACTAGCGCACGGGCATAGCCGCTAACCAGTAAAAGATAGATAAGAGAGGTCTCATCTAAAAGATTGCTACTTCCATATTTCGCGAGTAGCCGTTGGGTCAGGGCAATGAATCTAAAACTTTTAATTACTGCATAAGTTTTAAGTTGTGCGCAGTATAACCATATCCACCTAAATGTCAAATTAAAATTCACATTGTCAAATAAGTTTCATGCTAAATGTGTTAAAATCGCGCCCTTCCAAACAATCGGCAGCTTTCATGTCTCGTAATCTCAGAAATATCGCAATTATTGCGCACGTTGACCATGGTAAAACAACCATGGTGGACAAACTTTTACAACAAGCAGGTACGTTTGCATCGCACCAAGCGGTGACAGAACGTGTCATGGACAGTGGCGATATTGAAAAAGAGCGCGGCATTACTATTTTAGCTAAAAATACAGCCGTTAACTTTGAAGGTACGCACATTAATATTGTGGATACCCCAGGCCACGCGGACTTTGGTGGTGAAGTAGAGCGCGTATTAGGCATGGTGGATGGCGTGGTGTTGTTGGTAGATGCTGTAGAAGGCCCGATGCCACAAACGCGTTTTGTGACTAAAAAAGCACTGGCACTTGGTTTAAAACCAATTGTGGTGATTAATAAAGTGGATCGTCCTGGCGCACGGCCTGATTGGGTGATTAACCACACCTTTGATTTGTTTGCCAACTTAGGTGCAACAGATGAGCAATTAGACTTCCCGGTGGTCTATGCGTCAGCCCTTAACGGCTTTGCAACCTTAGATATGAAAACACCATCTGAGACCATGCGTCCGTTATTTGAAACGATTTTAAGTCATGTTGCACCACCAGTAGGCGACAGCGATGCGCCATTGCAATTGCAAATCTCTGCACTGGATTACTCTACTTACACAGGCCGTTTAGGCGTAGGTCGCGTGCGCAATGGCCGCGTCAAACCTGGTCAAGTGGTGGCAGTGATGCGTGAAGACGAACAAGTTGCGCAAGGCCGTATCAATCAAGTGTTGGGCTTTCAAGGTTTGGAGCGCGTGCCAGTCGAGGAAGCAGAAGCGGGTGACATTGTCATTATTTCTGGCTTAGATGATATTGGTATTGGTTTTACTATTTGCGATCGCGATAAGCCAGTTGGTTTGCCACACCTAGGCGTAGATGAGCCAACATTGACCATGGACTTTATGGTGAACACTTCACCATTGGCCGGTACTGAAGGCAAGTTTGTGACCTCACGTCAAATTAAAGACCGTTTAACCAAAGAGTTATTAGTGAACGTGGCACTACGTGTAGAAGATACACAAGATACAGATGTTTTCCGTGTCTCTGGCCGTGGTGAGTTACACCTGACTATCTTGCTTGAAAATATGCGTCGAGAAGGCTTTGAGTTAGCGGTAGCTAAGCCACGCGTGGTGTACCGCGAAATTGACGGTGTGAAATGTGAGCCATACGAAGTGCTCACCGTGGATTTGGAAGATGATAACCAAGGTGCGGTGATGGAGGAGTTGGGTCGTCGCCGTGGTGAAATGCAAAATATGGAATCAGATGGCAATGGCCGCACCCGTTTGGAATATAAAATTCCAGCACGTGGTTTGATTGGTTTCCAAGGTGAGTTTTTAACCATGACGCGTGGTACAGGTTTAATGGCGCATATTTTTGATGAATATGCACCGGTAAAAGCCGATATGCCAGGCCGTCGTAATGGGGTGCTGATATCAGCCGAGCATGGTGAAGCCGTTGCTTACGCGCTTTGGAAATTACAAGACCGCGGCAAGATGTTCTCAGTACCAGGCGATAAATTGTACGAAGGCATGGTGATTGGTATTCATAGTCGCGATAACGATTTGATTGTGAACCCGATTAAAGGTAAACAACTGACTAACGTGCGTGCATCTGGTACCGATGAAGCAGTACGTTTGATTCCACCTGTTGCATTGTCTTTGGAGTCTGCGGTTGAGTTTATTGATGATGACGAATTGGTAGAAATCACACCAAAAAACATTCGTATCCGTAAACGTTTCTTGTTAGAGCATGAACGTAAACGTGCATCTAAAGAGTAATACATAAAATAAAAAGGCCGCTTTAAGCGGCTTTTTTATTATCTAGGAATCAGAGAAAGATTTACTCAATACCCTGGCTGGCCAAGTAATCCTCATAGTTGCCGGTAAAGTCGACAATACCGTCCGCTTTGATTTCGATAATACGGGTGGCAATCGAGCTGACGAACTCACGGTCATGGCTGACAAAGAATAAGGTGCCTTTGTATTTATCCAAAGCAGTGTTCAGCGCCTCAATGGATTCCATGTCCATGTGGTTGGTTGGCTCGTCCATGAGTAACACATTGGTTTTTGCCAGCATAAGTTTGCCATACAGCATGCGGCCTTTTTCACCACCTGAGAGCACTTTAACTGACTTTCTGGTCGCTTCGGTCGGGAACAGCAAACGGCCGAGCATGCTACGCACGGTGTTGTCATCATCACCTTGTTGACGCTGTGCAGTCATCCACTCGAACAGGTCTTCGCCTTTTTCAAATTCGTATTCATGGTCTTGAGCAAAGTAGCCAAGCTTGGCTTTTTCTGCCCATTTGACTTCCCCATGTTTAGGCGCGAGATCACCTGCCAGACAGCGCAGGAAAGTGGTTTTGCCGATACCGTTTTCACCAATAATGGCGACTTTTTCACCAGCTTCAAACATCAGTTCTAAATCGTTGAATAAAGTCTTGTCAAAGCCATGGCTGAGCTTTTTGAGTTCTACTGCGTTACGATGCAGCTTTTCTCTATCGTCAAACTCAAAGCGAATAAACGGATATTGGCGGCTAGAAGGTTTAAATTCCTCCACCTTGATTTTATCAATCTGTTTGGCGCGGCTAGTTGCTTGTTTGGCTTTAGATGCGTTAGCCGAGAAACGGCGCACAAAGTCCTGCAAGTCGGCAATCTGCTGTTTGGCTTTGGCGTTGTCTTTGGCTTGCTGATTACGTGCGGCAATGCTGGCCTCCATGTAATCATCATAGTTGCCGGGGTAAGAGGTGATTTTGCCGTAATCCATATCGCAGGTATGCGTACATACCTGGTTTAAAAAGTGGCGGTCATGCGAAATGATGACCATGGTGCAGTCACGATTATTGACCACATCTTCTAACCAGCGGATAGTGTTGATGTCCAAGTTGTTGGTCGGTTCATCCAGCAACAATACGTCTGGGTTGGCAAATAGGGCTTGCACTAGTAATACACGCAGTTTCCAGCCAGGTGCAACTGCGCTCATCGGGCCGTTGTGCTGCTCAATAGGAATGCCAACGCCTAATAATAACTCACCGGCACGCGCTTCTGCGGTGTACCCATCATATTCCGCATAGATGCCTTCTAATTCGGCAGCGCGCATGTAGTCTTCTTCTGTGGCCTCCAGGTTTTCGTAGATGGCATTTTTTTCTGCGTTGGCCTTCCACATTTGTTCATGGCCCATCATGACTACATCCAGCACGCGCTGGTCTTCATAAGCAAACTGGTCCTGCCTCAAAAAAGCCATACGCTCATTGGTATCCAGTGAAATATTGCCGCTAGTCGGCTCTAAGACGCCCGCTAGGATTTTCATAAAGGTGGACTTTCCACAGCCATTGGCGCCAATTAAGCCATAGCGATTACCATCGCCGAATTTGACTGAAACGTTTTCAAACAGTGGCTTGGCGCCAAACTGCATGGTGATATTGTTAGCGGTTAACATAGACTCTCAAAAATAGCGTTAAATTAAAATGTGTTGTAAATGACGACTTCGTCTAAAGGCAACTGACCGGCACGCGCACGCGCAGGTTCTAATGCTTTGCCGATGACGACGAACATGACTGGGGTATGGTCTTCTGGTAGTTTTAATAATTTGCCTACGGCATCAAAATCAAACCCATCCATTGGGCAAGTGTCATAGCCCATCTCTTTGGCCGCAAGCATCAATGTAGTGGCTGCCATGCCGCACGAGCGCATGCCTTCATCACGTTGTACTTGTGCGTTATCGCGGTAATAATTGCCAATAGCCGGCACTAAATAATCTTGCACTGCCTGTGGTGCATTACGCCAATAGCGTTCAGGCTGTTTTGCCCATGCATTTAAATCTGCTGTGAGCACCACCAATAACGAGGCTTCTTCCACTTGGGCTTGGTTCCAGCTCACGGCGCGAATTTGTTGGCGCAATACAGGCTCTGTGACGACTACAAAACGCCAGTTTTGAATATTAAAGGCAGTAGGGGAGAGTATTGCAAGCGACATCAGCTTGTGGATTTCTTCATCGGTCATTCGATGGTGTGGGTCGAACGATTTAACGGACCGCCGCGCAATAATAGCTTCGGATACTTGCATGCTTAATTACTTTCCATAATGAATTTCAATAATATCTATTTGTAAATTGCCGGCTGGCCGTTGCCATATCACACTATCACCGACTTTTCGTCCAATCAATGCGCGGGCAATGGGAGAAATATAGCTGACTTTATGTTCGGCAATGTTGGCTTCATCCTCGCCAACGATAATAAAGCCACTTACTTCACCCGTTTCATCTTCCACTTTGACGTGTGCGCCAAACAATACGGTATGTTGATCTTGTTGTGCTGGGTCGACCAATATTGCATTTTCTAACCGTGCGCTAATATAGCGTAAATCACGTTCAATCACCCCAAAGCGCTGATTGGCTGTTGGATCGTCTTTGCGTTTACTCAGTGTCAGACGTTCTTGCGCTAATGCTTGTGCTTGCGACTCCAATTGCGCCAATCCTGCAGGTGTCACGTAGTTAGGGTGAGCGCTGACTGGCCGTTCAGGTAAATCGGTTCCCGCATGTTCCAAATCATCCTCTTTGACGAAGCCACGACTCATGTTGCGGCCTGCATTTGTGTCATGGCAGAGGACACTTGGCGATGCGGCTCCTCTGGGTGCCAGCCTAATATAGTCAAGATGACGGCAAATCCAATGATGTAGGCTACAACGACATGCCAGCCTTGACGTAGCCATGCTTGGGTATTACGTGCCTCCGGGTACATATTGCTGATTGCAACGCCTGCAGAGGAGCCAAACCATAGCATGGAACCACCAAAGCCAACGGCATAAGCAAGCATGCCCCAATCGTAGCCGCCTTGTTTAATCGCGAGTGCGGTCAAAGGAATATTGTCAAAAAATGCGGATATAAATCCCATGGCGAATGTGCTAGTCCAAGTAGCAGCAGGTAATTTTTCTACCGGCATCAGTGATGCGCACATCACTAAGCATAGTAAAAACAATGACCCTTTAAATGTCTCGGGCAATATCTCCCAATCGTGACGGCGTATCTGCGTCGTGAGTAAAATAGCCACCCATAATGCAGTGCCTATCCAAGGGAATAAGTCGGCTTGTTCTGGCATCTGCAAATTAATAAAGAAATTGGTCCCTAGCGCAGCAAGCAGCATGCACGCCACAATCATTAGGCGTTTCCAATCTATATGTGCAGTGGCGGTTGCATCCTTGATGATGGGGGAGTAAGCATGTTGCTGCTTAGCTGCAACCCATCCCACCACGCATAATGCGGCAATCGCTGCCACGTAAGCATGCAATACTTGCGAGGGGGCAATCCCGGCAATCCACATCATGGTAGTGGTAGTATCACCCACTACTGAGCCCGCCCCGCCGGCATTGGAGGCAGCAACAATACCTGCCAAATAGCCAATATGGACTTTGCCTTTAAAGAGTTGATGTGCCATGGCGCCACCGATTAAAGCTGCCGCAATGTTATCTAAAAAACTGGATAGCACGAATACCAAGACCAGCAGCATAAAGCCGCCTTTCCAATCATCAGGTAAGTATTTGGGCAATACTTCTGGCATTTGGCTTTTCTCAAAATGGCGTGCGAGTAAGGCAAAGCCAGTGAGTAAACATAATAAGTTAGCCAGTAATACCCACTCGTGATTGAGGTGGCTAAGGAAGCCTTGCAGACCGGCTCCGGTTTTAAACCCGGTAAATAACCATTGGTAGAGCAAGATGCTGAGTAGTCCGCTGGCAGACACAGCGAGCGTATGCCTATGCAACGTGGCGACACCCAGCAGTGTTAACCCAAATAGCATAAACTCAACTGGCATGTGAATGCTTATTCCCACTCGATCGTTGCAGGGGGTTTGCCAGAGATGTCATACACCACGCGATTAATGCCACGCACTTCATTGATGATGCGATTGGAGACTTTGCCCAATAAGCTGTAGGGAAGCTCTGCCCAGTGCGCCGTCATAAAATCACTGGTGACGACTGCGCGCAATGCCACGACATAATCATAAGTACGGCCATCGCCCATCACGCCCACCGATTTGACGGGCAAGAATACGGTAAAGGCTTGGCTGGTCAGTTCGTACCAAGTTTTGCCGGTTTTTTCGCATTTGGTATTGCGTAACTCTTCAATAAAGATAGCATCGGCACGTTGTAAGAGTAGGGCGTAATCACGTTTGACTTCACCCAAAATACGTACACCTAGGCCAGGGCCTGGGAATGGATGGCGGTAGACCATGTCATGTGGTAAACCAAGTGCGACGCCAAGTTCGCGTACTTCGTCTTTGAATAAATCGCGTAAAGGCTCTAATAGTTTTAGACCCAATTTTTCAGGTAAACCGCCTACATTGTGGTGGCTTTTAATCGTCACCGCTTTTTTAGATTTTGCGCCGCCGGATTCAATCACATCTGGATAAATAGTGCCTTGGGCCAGCCATTTTGCGTTCGCACATTTTTTGGCTTCTGATTGAAACACTTCAACAAATTCACCACCAATAATTTTACGTTTAGCTTCTGGATCGCTCACGCCAGCTAATTTTCCCATAAACTGTTCGGTGGCATCCACGCGAATCACTTTGGCATGTAAGCGGCCTGCAAACATCTCCATGACCATGTCGCCTTCATTCAGGCGCAGTAAGCCATGGTCCACAAATACACAAGTGAGTTGGTCGCCAATGGCACGGTGAATCAATGCGGCGGCTACGCTGGAATCCACACCACCGGACAAGCCAAGAATCACTTCTTCGTCGCCTACTTGGGTTTTGATTTTGGCTACGGCTTCAGTAATGTAGTCACCCATGATCCAATCTGGTTTTGCACTACAAATTTCTAATACAAAGCGCTCCAGCATGGCTTGGCCTTGTTTGGTGTGCGTGACTTCCGGGTGGAACTGTACTGCGTAGAATTTACGCGACTCATCCGCCATCGCCGCAATCGGTGTGGTGTCATTACTGGCAATCACTTTAAAGCCAGTAGGTAGCTCGGTGACTTTATCGCCATGGCTCATCCATACGTCGATCAAGCCATGTCCTTCTGTATTGGTCGCATCTTGAATGTCGCGGAATAGTGCAGAGTGCGCGCGAGCACGCACTTGTGCATAACCAAACTCACGTTTGTGACCTGCTTCTACTTTGCCGCCGAGTTGCTGCGCCATGGTTTGCATACCGTAGCAAATACCTAGCACAGGCTTACCTAACTCAAATACGGCTTGTGGCGCCTTATCAGTTTCTTCTTCATACACGCTGGCATGGCTACCGGAGAGAATGATGCCATCGGCGCCAAAGTTGCGCACAAACTCATCTGATACATCGCAAGGATGAATTTCACAATAGACATGGGCTTCGCGCACGCGGCGGGCAATCAGTTGTGTGACTTGAGAGCCAAAATCGAGAATAAGTATTTTGCTATGCATGGTTGTCGTTTGCTTTAAGACATAAAGGCACAGTAGCTCAGAAAAATTCTGAGTGCTGTGCCTTTTTAGAGTTATTAAAAAGGGTTAATCAATACGATAGTTGGGCGCTTCTTTGGTAATTTGTACATCGTGCACATGCGATTCACGCATCCCGGCACTGGTAATTTGCACAAACTCTGCTTTGCTGCGCATTTCTTGAATGGATGCAGCCCCTACATAGCCCATCGAGGCACGTAAGCCACCCATTAATTGGTGAATCACGGCCAATACACTGCCTTTATAGGGTACGCGACCTTCAATACCTTCGGGCACTAATTTGTCGGCATTGCCATTGTTGTCTTGGAAGTAGCGATCACTGGAGCCTTTTTGCATAGCACCAATCGAACCCATGCCGCGGTAAGATTTATAAGAGCGACCTTGGAACAGCTCTACTTCGCCAGGCGCTTCTTCTGTCCCAGCAAACATGCCGCCTAGCATAACGCTATAAGCACCTGCTGCAATGGCTTTAGAAATGTCGCCAGAAAAACGAATGCCACCATCGGCAATAAATGGTACGCCTGTGCCTTCTAACGCTTCTGCTACATTGCTGATTGCCGAGATTTGTGGAACGCCTACACCGGCAACGATACGCGTGGTGCAGATGGAGCCTGGGCCAATACCAACTTTAACAGCATCTGCACCTGCATCTACTAGTGCTTTGGCAGCGCTAGCCGTTGCAATATTGCCACCAATGACTTCAATTTTAGGAAAGTGTTTTTTCACCCAAGTGACGCGGTCTAGTACGCCTTGCGAATGACCGTGTGCAGTATCTACCACAATCACGTCTACACCAGCTTCGGCTAACGCTTCTACGCGCTCTTCAGTGCCTTCTCCCACACCCACGGCAGCGCCTACGCGTAAACGACCCTTGCTGTCTTTACATGCAAATGGGTGGTCACTCGATTTTTGAATGTCTTTGACGGTAATTAAACCTTTGAGCGTGTCATGGTCATCAATCACTAGCACACGCTCTAAGCGGTGTTGGTGTAATAGGTGAATGACATCTTCTTTGCTGGCGCCTTCACGTACCGTCACTAAGCGATTGCGCGGCGTCATGATATTTTGGATGGTTTGATCTAAATTGGTTTCAAACCGCAAATCACGGTTAGTGACAATCCCGACAATCTTGTCATTGTCTACTACCGGTAGGCCAGAGATTTTATGCAATTGTGTCAGTGCAATCACATCGCGCACAGACATATGGGGGGAAATAGTAATCGGGTCATTCACCACGCCAGATTCAAAGCGTTTCACACGTGACACATGCGCAGCTTGTTTGATGGACGTCATGTTTTTGTGAATGATACCTAAACCGCCTTCTTGCGCCAGTGCAATGGCTAATGGCGCTTCAGTGACGGTATCCATGGCGGCAGACACCAACGGAATGTTGAGCTTAATTTTACGGGTGAGTTGCGTGCTTAAATTTACTTCACGCGGCATGACGATCGAATGTGCAGGAACTAATAAAACGTCATCAAAGGTTAGGGCTTGTTGCAACAAACGCATGTGAAATCCTTAATCTCCAAAACGAGATTATACCGATTTGCAACACTTATTCAAAGTTCAACGTGATAATTCCGCCATGTTGCATTCAACCGATTGGGCTTTGCTGCGTTTTACAGTAAACTCAATCATAATAATAGAAAGATAATGTGGTTTAGTCTGGCATTCTTTTTTATAAAAATAATAAATAAAATCAACTGGATAGGACATAATATGAGAGATGGTCGTTCAAAATTATTGATCGCTTTGGGTGTGTTACTAGTGACAGCATTGCCGGTGCAAGCAGAGATTTATAAGTGGGTAGATAAAGACGGTACAGTGAAGTATACCGATACGCCGCCGCCTGCTGGTGCTAAATCGCTTTCCACCATCAAAAAGAAGGCGACTAGCCCTGCAGTGATTCCTGCGCCTGCAGCTGCAACTCCTGAGGGTGGTTTAACAAATCCTACTCTTGCACAACCTGCGGGTGGTGATGGAGCTGCATCGGAGCAGGAAATGGCGAAGAAAAAGCGTGAAATAGACGAAATCGAAAAGAAAAACAAAGCTGAGAAAGAAGCGCAGGCCAAGCAAAAGCAACTGAATTGTAGTGCCGCCAAAGCCAATTACCAGAGTTACAGTCAGGGTGGGCGCGTTTACCGTATGAATGAAAAAGGTGAGCGTGAGTACTTAGATGATAAAGGATTATCGGATGGTGCAGCTAAAGCCAAACGCGATATGCAGGAGTATTGCTCTTAAGCTCGGTAGTCGAGGTGGTCGGTAGGGGATTACACTTCATCAGTAGCTAAATCGCCACCACCTTTTTTCATCACTTTTCCGTCCGCAGCACGTTGTTTTCTCACTGCTTTCGGGTCGGCAATCAGCGGGCGGTAGATTTCCACGCGATCCATTTGGCGCAATGTTGTGTCGTTTTTGGCGAGTTTGCCGAAAATGCCTAGTTGGAGCGCGTTAGCATCAATGTCGGGGAATTTTTGTAATATGCCCGACAGTTTGACTGCTTCTTCTGCTGTGCATTCTGCATGTACTTTCAATGGGATAATCAGTTGCTCATGTGGCAATGCGTAGGCGACCTCTACGGTGATTAGGTGCATGGTTGATTCGTTCATATAATGGATTTTCCTAGTTACTCAGCGGTACACTTCATCTGCTCGCAGCACAAAGCTATCTACAAATGTATTGGCGATATGGCTGAATACTGGGGCAATGATTTTTTCTAATATTGCATTTGAAAATTCGTAATTCAGTTTAAATTCAATTTTACAGGCATCTTCGCGTAGTGCAATAAAGTGCCAGTGGCCTTCCATATGTCTGAATGGTCCATCGGAGAGTTGGATGTCCATGCGATGCGGGTATTGCTTTGTGTTGCGTGTGGTGAAATGCTGTTTGATCCCATGATAATTAATATGCAGCGTGGCTTGTGTCACGTGTTCTGTTTGCTCATGCACGTCTACACCACCACACCATGGCAGAAAGCTTGAGTAGTGTGTGACATCATCGACCAATGCAAACATTTGGGCACATGAGTGCATCACCAAAACCGTTTTTTCAACTTGTGCCATGCCAATACGACGAGATAGAGTAAAATGCTATTTTAAGTCATTCACCCACAAAAAAAAGATTTATGAGCATTGCCCAAAATAAAAAAGCCTTTTTCGATTATTTTATCGAAGAAAAATATGAGGCTGGCCTCGTCCTAGAAGGTTGGGAAGTCAAGGCAATCCGTGAAAACCGCATCAACCTGAAAGAGGCTTATGTGGTCATCATGCGTGGGGAAGTGTATTTGATTGGCTGTCATGTAACGCCTTTAGGTGCGGCGTCTACGCACATTCGTCCCGATGCGATTAGAACGCGCAAATTATTGTTGCATAACGAGGAAATTGCAAAGCTGATTGGCAAAGTAGAGCGCGCTGGCTATACGCTGGTGCCGTTGGATATGCACTTCACGCGCGGTAGAGTCAAGCTGCAAATAGGGCTGGCCAAGGGTAAAAAACAGCATGATAAGCGTGATACGGAAAAAGCGCGTGACTGGGAGCGCGAAAAAGGCCGCATTATGCGCGCACATAATAAATAGCTAGTATAAAAAATAGAGAGTTGTACAGCGTTTTATTTCACTTATTTATCACCTCGTTGATTGTGGTGAAACGCCCTTTACGGTAAAATTTCATCCCGTCTGCAATGTTTCGCAAAGTTCTCAATGACCAAATATGTATTCGTTACTGGCGGTGTTGTATCTTCACTTGGTAAAGGTATCGCAGCGGCCAGTCTAGGCGCGATTTTAGAGTCGCGCGGTATCAAAGTCACCATGCTCAAATTGGATCCCTACATCAACGTGGATCCCGGCACCATGTCTCCCTTTCAGCACGGCGAAGTATTCGTCACCGATGACGGTGCGGAGACGGATCTGGACTTAGGCCATTACGAGCGCTTTATTAGCAGTCGTATGGCCAAACGTAATAATTTCACTACCGGTCAAATTTACGAGACCGTGATTAAAAAAGAACGTCGTGGGGAGTATTTGGGCAAAACTGTCCAAGTCATTCCGCATATCACCGATGAAATTAAAACCCATATCAAGCGCGGTGCAGAAGGTGCAGATGTCGCGATTGTGGAAGTCGGCGGCACGGTGGGGGATATTGAGTCACTACCGTTCTTGGAAGCCATTCGCCAAATGGGTTTTGAAGAAGGTAAGAACAATGCCTGCTATGTGCATTTGACCTTATTGCCTTGGATTCCAACCGCAGGCGAACTTAAAACCAAACCAACACAGCACTCGGTGAAAGAGCTACGTGAAATTGGTATTCAGCCCGATATCTTATTGTGTCGCGCTGAACGCGAAATTCCAGAAGATGAAAAGCGTAAAATTGCCTTGTTTACCAATGTCTCATTTGAGGCGGTCATCAGCGCGATTGATAGCGATTCCATCTATAAAATCCCTGGCCTATTGCATGAGCAAATGATGGACGAGATTGTTTGCCACAAGCTCAATATTTTGGCAAAAGCTGCCGATTTGTCAGCGTGGCACAAGATTACGCACGCTGTTGCGAACCCCAAACACAATATTGATATTGCCTTCGTGGGTAAATATGTCGATTTGACCGAGTCATACAAGTCACTGACCGAGGCGCTGATTCATGCCGGTATTCACACTGAGTCCAAAGTAAAAATTCATTATATCGACAGTGAAGAAATTGAGAAGTCTGGTACAGATAAGCTAGAATCCATGGATGCGATTTTGATTCCGGGTGGGTTTGGTGTGCGCGGTACCGAAGGTAAAATTAGTGCTATTCAATATGCGCGCGAACATAAAATTCCTTACCTTGGCATCTGTTTGGGTATGCAGCTCGCAGTGATTGAGTTTGCACGTAATGTAGCAGGGTTAAAAGATGCGAACAGTACAGAGTTCAACCCACAAGCTGAGCATAAACTGATTGGTTTGATTACCGAATGGCAAGATGCCACCGGTAAAAAAGAAACGCGGGATGAAAGTTCTGATTTAGGTGGCACCATGCGTTTAGGCGCACAACGCTGCCCAATTGAACCGAATACCATTGCAGCAAGCGTGTATGGTATAGATGTGAATGAGCGCCATCGCCATCGCTATGAGGTCAACAACCATTATGTAGAGCAATTGAAAGCGGCTGGGCTAGTGATTTCTGCGCGGACGCCGACTGAGGAGTTGTGTGAGATGATTGAGCTACCACAATCGACACATCCATGGTTTGTGGCGTGTCAGTTCCACCCGGAGTTTACTTCTAATCCGCGTGCAGGCCATCCGCTATTCAAGGCGTATGTGTTAGCAGCGCTAGCTCATAAAAGCAAAGGGAGTGATGCATGAAGTTATGCCACTTTGAGGCAGGCTTAGAGCATCCGCTGTTCCTGATTGCTGGGCCATGCGTGATTGAGTCTAAACAAATGGCCATTGATACGGCTGGGCAATTGAAAGAGATTGCAAGTCGTGTGGGTATCCCGTTTATCTACAAATCTTCATACGACAAAGCCAATCGTAGCTCTACCAAGACGTTTCGTGGATTTGGCATGGAAGAAGGCTTGCGCATATTAGATGACGTGCGTGCACAAATTGGTGTGCCAATATTGACCGATGTACACACAGAAGAGCAAGTGCCACATGTAGCTGCCGTAGTAGATGTGCTGCAAACACCAGCCTTTCTTTGCCGTCAGACCGATTTTATTGTGGCGGTAGCGACTTGTGGTAAGCCTGTGAACATTAAAAAAGGCCAGTTTTTAGCGCCTGGTGATATGCGTCAAGTGGTGAGTAAAGCCAAAGAAGCCAATGGTGGCGCAGATACTATTATGGTGTGTGAGCGCGGCGCTTCGTTTGGGTATAACACGTTGGTATCTGATATGCGTGGTTTAGCAATCATGCGCGAAACACACTGCCCAGTGGTGTTTGATGCCACGCATTCGGTACAGCAGCCAGGTGGTCAGGGCGATAAAAGCGGTGGTCAGCGCGAGTTTGTGCCGGTATTGGCCAGAGCTGCTGTTGCAAGTGGTATTGCCGGCGTATTCATGGAAACACATCCTGATCCGGCAAAAGCCTTATCCGATGGCCCAAATGCATGGCCATTACATAAAATGGAAGATTTGTTACATCTCTTAGTTGATTTGGATCGCGTAGTAAAAAAAGCAGGCTTTGCCGAGCAAAGCCTATAAGCGTATCGCTGAAAAAATATTGACATACATTAAGGACTAAAACATGAGTGCAATTGTAGATATCATCGCCCGCGAAATTATGGATTCTCGCGGCAACCCAACGATAGAAGCCGACGTATTGCTTGAAAGTGGTGTCATTGGTCGCGCTGCTGTGCCTTCTGGCGCGTCCACAGGCGCTAAAGAAGCAATGGAGCTGCGCGATGGCGATAAAGGGCGTTATTTAGGCAAGGGCGTGTTGCAAGCAGTAGAGAACGTCAATACGGAAATTACTGAAGCGATTATTGGGTTGGATTGTGAAGAGCAAAGCTTTATCGACAAAACATTGATTGAGCTGGATGGTACTGAGAATAAAGACCGTTTGGGGGCAAATGCTATTTTGGCTGTGTCTCTGGCTTGCGCACGCGCAGCAGCAGAGGAAAGTGGTTTGCCACTGTACCGTTATTTAGGTGGCTCTGGTGCAATGCAATTGCCTACGCCGATGATGAACATTATCAACGGTGGTGCGCACGCAGATAATTCTGTCGATATGCAAGAATTCATGATTATTCCGGCCGGTTTACCTACATTCCGTGAGGCATTACGTTGTGGTGCAGAAGTATTTCACCAATTGAAAAAAACACTGCATAAAAAAGGCTTGGCAACTACAGTGGGTGACGAAGGTGGCTTTGCACCTAATCTGCCATCCAATGAGTCAGCCATTCAATTGATTATGGAGTCGATCTCAGATGCAGGGTATGAGCCAGGTCGCGATGTGTTCTTAGGTTTAGATTGTGCAAGTACTGAGTTCTATAAAGATGGTAAATACCACCTAGCGTCAGAAGGCGTGTCATTGACCTCTGCGCAATTTACGGATTACTTAGCTACTTGGGTGGATAAATACCCTATTATCTCGATTGAAGATGGCATGGGTGAGTTTGACTGGGACGGCTGGGATATTCTTACCCAACGCCTAGGTAAAACAACGCAATTGGTTGGGGATGATTTGTTTGTCACCAACGCGAAAATCTTACGTGAGGGCATCCGCCGTGGTGTAGCTAACTCTGTACTGATTAAAGTGAATCAAATTGGTACATTGACTGAGACTTTCCAAACCATTGAGATGGCAAAACGTGCAGGTTATACGGCAGTCGTATCACATCGCTCTGGCGAAACAGAAGATACAACGATTGCAGATATCTCAGTTGCGACAAATGCGTTGCAAATTAAAACCGGTTCATTATGCCGTTCTGAGCGCGTAGCTAAATACAACCAATTATTGCGTATTGAAGAAGAGTTGGGTGATGCGACTAGCTATGCTGGTAAAGACGCGTTTTATCAGTTATTTAAATAAGTACAGTTGAAAGCACTTACGCTTATTTTTGTTGTACTCATTGCCTTGCTACAGTACCCACTGTGGCTAGGCAAGGGTAGCTGGCTTAGGGTTTGGAATGTGAGTCAAAAAATTGACGAGCAAAAGAAGCATAATGTCAGCTTCAAGTTGCGTAATGACACATTGCGCGCAGAAGTCCGTGATTTAAAACAAGGCAATGCTGCGATTGAAGAGCGTGCGCGTAGCGAGCTTGGCATGATTAAAGAAGACGAAGTGTTCTATCAAGTCATCGACCAGCCAATGCCAGCTCAGCCTGTCTTACCTACACCTCAGCTCTCTATCAAACCTAACGAGTAAGGCATTACTTTTTGTTCCAGTGCAACGGCTTGCCAAAACACTGTACCGACTTGTTGTGCTTCGATTCTAAGCTCGGCTAACACATCAAATCCGCCTGTTGCATGCGGGGCGCTACGTACAATTTGCCCTACCTCACTCTGGTTAGCATCTGCAATTTTATCTCCTGCACTCGGCTTATTTTCGCCTGGCACATGCATAAGAAAAGTACGGCGCTTAACGGTGCCGAGATAGTGTGTGCGTGCGACAATTTCTTGGCCGGTATAACATCCTTTTTTAAAGTTAATGGCATTGAGTAAGTCTAAATTCACCATCTGTGGGACGAATTGCTCTTGTGTAGCCGGTACGATTTCTGGAATGCCTGCATTCACCTCAAGCCAATCCCAGCAAGGTTTTCCAGCGGGGGTTGCCTTTTGTTTGAGCGACTCCCATAGCGCTATTGCATGGTCGAGTGTTGTAAATATTTGGTAGCGATCATGACCGGCTATGCTGGGCAGTTTAAGCAGAGTTGCTTGCTCTAGTGTGCTAAGCGCATAGTGTGCTGCTGGCACCTCGCTGAAATGTTGTAGCAATATTTGCGATGCACCCGGGCCATTGAGTCCCAGTTTGATAATACGGTCTGATGTATCGCTAATGGTGACTTTGCTTCTCATGACATACATTTTCAAGCGTTTGCTCACCGCATCCGCAATGGATTTCGGCAGTTGTAAATGCAAATGATCTTGATGTGCAAACGCTAGAAACAGCGCAAGCAATCTGCCCTTGGGTGAGCAATAACCCGTGTAATGCGCATGCTTTCCATCCAATAGTTTTACATCATTGGTGACTTGTCCTTGCAAAAAAGGCACGGCATCTGCACCGCTGACTTCTAGCAAGGTCAGATGTGATAAATCATACAATGTGTTGTGCTGAGCGGTGCGTTTAAGCGCTTGTTGTTGGTCACCAAAATGCATGGCGTCACCATCTACGTGTGCGTCTTGAGCGATTAAATGTGATTGCCATTGCGTTGCAGTCATGCCAGTATGTGCCTAACGATAAAGTTAAAAAAATGAAAACGCGAATAGTGCCAGCGATACATGTCGCACTCCAACCTTCTTACTTGATATTGGGATGCTATGTGTTTGTTTCAATACTCAGCCTGTTGAGTGTATTGCAAACAAGTTTCTCTATACTACTCAAGTGTGTGATTGTCTGTGCGGTGATTATAGCGACAATTTACACGATATTGCAGGATGTCTTGTTGACGCTGCCATGGTCTTGGAAGTTGGTTGAGGTGACTAGCCAAGGGAAAGTGCGTGTGCACAACCAGCGGGGCGAACTATTTGAGGTAGTGCCATTGGCTTCTTCAGTCAGTCACCCTTGGCTGACGATTCTACGTTTTAAACGACTCACTTATCAGCATGGGTGGAGAAATAGCCTAATGCTCGCTGCTTGGCAAGTGCGAGACCCGCAGCAGTTTCGTAAATTACGTGTTTGGCTCAACTGGGGGAGGGCTGATAAAAAACATCAGCCCTTAGTTGACGTTGCTTTGCCCGAGTAACGTGAAAAGCGCTTCAAAAGCACATGCCAAGCGTGCTTAGTTTCTTGGATGGGATGCTTAGGGATATACGCCATCAAGAACAGTAGTCCGGCCAAGCTTGCCAATAACCAGCGTAATTCAAAGCGTGCTTTATCGCGTCGGGCAGGGGGCTGGTTTTTCATTGCAGCCAATACGTTTTGTATACTTTCGCCATTGACATAGTTGCCAGTCACTTCTTTGGCAATGGATTCAAGGTATTTCTCATCTAATCTAGATAAAAAACGATCGCTTTCACTAGGTGCGACGTTGTCATCCCGAATGCCGATATTCGCCTCTGAGATTTGCGCAATGCCCGGTTGCATGGCAAAACTTTCGCTAGACCAGTAACCAATCAACTGATTATGTTCGTCTAGTTTGGGTACAGCAGTGCCTTTGTCACTGCCAATGCCAACAAATAGCCAGTTTTTTCCACCCTGAAATCCGGTGAGGTCTTTGGTGTTAAACGCGTGCAGCCTAGGTGCTTCTTCACCATCGCTAAAATAAACCACCTGTGCAGGCTCCGGGAAGCTACGAATAAGTTTGGCTAAGGTAAACATGCTTTCTCGTACGCGACTATTGCCAGACCAGCCCATACGCCAATCTAAGTGATCGATGCTGTCTTCAATCGCATGGAAATTTTCGCATACTTCAATCGGCGTATATAAAGCAGCTACGCTAACGCCAGCAAATAAGCCAATACTGACCAAGGTCCCACAAGGCAGTTCGCCAATCACACGGTGTAGCATATGTTGTTGGTATTCCATGCGTGAGACAGGCTTGCCCAAAATCGACATGTCTTTCACGTTCATGCTTTGTGAAATGTCTGCAACAAGCAAGTAACTGTAAATGTCACGTTTAATCGGGATGCTTGGCTTAAACATGGCGACGATTAACAACAGCAAAGCCGCCGCCAATAAGGCTAAGTCACGACGATGGCGTAAATAGTTAATGAGTTTTTTTGACATGATTTACGGCAATCCAACCGGAATATTGCCCATAATCAGCCCTGGTGTATCTGACTCACCCACGCCAGGCGTTGGCGTGCCAGGCAGCATGGTAAGCAGGCGATCAAAGTTGTGACGTACATCCCAATGCGTATTGTCTAATTTTAACGAGGATTGATAGGCAGTTTTGGCTTGGCGGATAAAGTATTCCGCTTCATTGCGAACCGTCATGCTGGTACCGTTAATGGCTAAACCGCGTAAAAAGAACATATTGCCAACGTTATATTGTATGGCGGCTTTTTGAGATGTATTGCCTTTTGGCATTAATTGCGTAAACAGTAAGGTGGCTTCTTTGTAGCGCTCTTTTTTAGCTAAATACAGGGCTGTCGCAAATTTAGCCTCAACACTTTGTTGATCCGTATCAGGGGTTTTTCCTGCAGAGACTGCTTTATTAAAGGCATGAATCTGCTGGATGCGCTGATAAGTGTATAAGCTGGCTAATATACAGAGTAGGCCAATGCCAACCAGTAACCAGGTAAGTTTTTTGACTGTAAACCAAGATATTATGCTGTGCGCCATGTATTCACCTCTAAATATTTCACGCCTAATAGCAACGCAATCATGAGCGCTGCAATAAAAAAGAAAGCATTCGAAAAATCTTTACCGGGGATTTTTTCCAAATACTTGATAGGCTTTTTTTCTTTACGATTAATGTCATCAATCGCCATTTGTAATGTTCTTGGGTTCTCCGCTTCATAAGCGTTGAATGGTGTCTTCAGTGTTTTGAAGAACTCATATAGCTCAATTTCCGGCGGTAGCGGTTGGTCTTCTTGCGGTTTGTAGTTTTTATCAAAAATACTCAAACCACCAGGTTGTCTCAACACAATCCAATACAGGCCAATTTCCATGCGGTCAAACCATTCACGGATTTTTTCTTGGGTATTGGCATCAATTCTGCCGGCACCATCAGAAAGCAAAATCACCGCACGTGAGCCTGAGTTAGGTACTTTGTCGAATAATCCAGCACCGGAAGTTAAACCGCTGCCAATATTGGTTTGGAATAGTGCATTGCCTGCCGTGGCACGTACGGCGGCGACAATCGCTTCTTTATTTTCCGTTAGCGGCAACACATACATGGCAGAGTTACTAAAGGTAATCATGCCCATCATGTCGTTTTGGCGTGATTGCACAAACTGTGTGATCAAGCGGCTGGCGGCTGCTGATTTAGTTTCTCCCACGGTGGTGGCCGTTGAGCCAGAGAACGGGTCGTCCATACTTGCGCTGCGGTCCAGCACCAGTGCGATTTGTGCGCCTACGCCTATACGTTCGACTTCTTGCTGGTGGCTGTGCGGTCCACTTAAGCCAACAATGGTGCAAGCTAAAATACACACGGCGAGTATTTTTAAAATAAACCCAATCAGATTAGATAGCGGATCAGTCGGTAGCATTTCCACCCATGAATAATTACGGGTATGCGCGCGCTGAAACACTAGCGGTAACAACGCCAGTGGTAGTAGCCACAATATATAAGGGTTGGAAAACGCCATGGTTAAGCTGCCTTGCGTGTTGCGCTGTTGCGCGTAGTGCTCAAACTGTCTGGAATCAAACCACGCTCGCAGTCACGGCATTGCTTGCAAAATCGTGCTAACCACGCTAACTGTTGTTCTCCCGCCGGTTTGTCAGCATTGGGCTCAAAAAACACTTGACGTGACAACTCAAAAAATTGGGCTAACTCAGCTTGAATATGCTGAAAAGCAGGTTTTTTTGCTAAAAATGCATTTAAATTGTTGCTGAATAAACTGTATCCTGCGCTGCTATTCAGTGCTTCATGCAAGTGGCTAGCCGCACCTTGAATGCCTTCTGCGGTATGAGGTGCTTTACGGATACTTCTGTAAGCTTTGGCAAACGGCCCGCCCATGCGTGGTAGCCATGTGTACTTGCCCAGCATGTATAACAGAGTAAGTAACGCAATCGCCAGCACTGCAAGCAATACGGTTAGGCGTGTTTGTAGTGGGGATGCATCTAATAAAAGCGGGCCTCGATAGCCACTCATGTCCTGCTCAATCTTGACCTGTCCGAATACAGAGATGGGTGAGATAGAGAAATTCCAGCTCGGAATTCTGTACCTATACACTTTTTTATCTTTGGATGAAGTATCGAGTAGGCGCAAATACTCGCCAGGCAATGCTGCAGGTTTGGCCACCACGTTATTGGTAAATACTTGATAACTCAAAGAAATATGATGGGTAGTCGCGTCTTTGGCACTTTCTTTTGAATAGTCCAGTTTGGATAGGTCAATACCAATTAGCTGACCTTTGTATCGGCGCTCATAACCTACAATCGGCAAAGACTCTTCTACCAGTACATAGGGTTTTTTGATGGTAACGGTGATTTCTCTCGTTAGCACATCGCCCACGGTATAGCCAACATCACGCTCCGGCTCTTGAATGTGGATACTGACAATGCCAGCTTTCACATCAGGCAAAAAATCAGTCTCTAGCGCATAAGCCTGATGATGCAACAGTGTGATGCTTGAGAGAGTGAGCAGGGTGCGTAAAAGTTTTTTCATGGTGTGTAGAAGTGCATTAGGCGGCAACAAATTGATGAAAGTATTCGGTCAGTGTGTCTGCATCAAACTCACCTTCCACAAAGAAAGGGGGCATATCAAACTGCATAAATAGTTTATAGATAGCTTCGCGACGCGCTTCAAAGGCAGCAATGATGCGATCGCGGTATTCTTTACGTAGGAAAAGCGTACGTTTCATACCACTTTCCGGATCCGTCACAGCCGTAATGCCAAACTCAGGCAGCGACTTATATTCATCTGCATCCCATAGCACAACGGGCACAATATGGTGCTTGAGTAAATTGGCCAGCGCCTCTTCCAGTTGTTTGAGTGGCATATGAAAATCAGACACCATGAATACCAGTGAACGCTCGCGAGGTAAGTAGCGCCAAACATCGGCGATACCATCTCCAGACACCATTTGCGGATGATGCTCTTTCAGACGCTCCATCAGCTCTATGGCGCGCTGAGGTTTGAATGAAGCAGTGCTAATCCAATCCTCACGCACGACTTCATCAAAGCCGACAAAGCCAAACGGATCTGCATTTCGACTCGCAGATCGTGCAATCGACTCGACAATGTCGGCCGCACGACGGATTTTTCGCGTTTGCGCGCCAAAATTCATACTGCCAGACATGTCGCAAATGGCAAACACAGGTGTCGCGCTTTTTTGGTTAAACAAGCGTACATACACTTGTTCCATGGGGTCGCGTATGGTTTGGCGTAAATCAATCCGGCGAGGATCAGGATAAGCCACTAAAGTGGTATGACCAATAAACTCCATGCCCATGCCACGTTGTGTGCTGGCATGGCGCCCCGGGTGGCGCCCACGGTTTCTCCAGCCGATATGGTAGCTAAACTCTTTGATTTCGTTATACATAGTCATGTATCAAGCTCATGTATAAAATTCTCATGTATAAAATTAAGGTGCTGCCACCGCATTAATAATGCTCGTCAACATTTCACGCGCAATTTCCGTGCGGCGCATTTCGTAAACCGGGCTGAATACCAAGCGGTGCGCCACTGTTTCATGGAATACTGCGTGAATGTCTTCTGGCGTCACAGCTGTGCGCTCATTGAGCCAGGCGTTTACGCGCGCAGCCCGTAGCATCATGCTCATGCCACGCGGACTGGCGCCTGCCAACACTAGGCGGTTCATGTCTACGTTGCTGACTTTGACACCATAGTCGAGTGGTTGACGCGTTGCTTTCCATAGATTCAGTGCATATTTTTGCAATGTAGGGGAGGCTTCAACGCTGTTTTGTATAGTGCCGGAGAAGCTATTGAGCTGATCAAATTGTAAAACGTCGGCTTTTAAAGTATCCACTAAGGCATCCACATTGTGAAATTTAGTGTCAAACATCAAGCCTTGCATGATGGCATCATCATTGGGTACCACGATAGGAATTTCCATCATAAAACGGTCACGTGCCGCAGATGGAATTTCGAATGTCTCTTCTTTTTCTACTTGGTTACGGTCAGCAAATACAATCATGTGCGGGAATGCATGCTCTTTATTGAATGCAGAGAGCGTACGCTCAGCCATTACGCGTAGTAGTAATGAGTGCACTTGTGGGCGGGCGCGATTAATCTCGTTAAAAAAGAATACAGACAAGTTTTCGCCGGACATGAGCAATGGGCCTGCACTTACATGGGGTTTGCCATCTTCACCCAAATACGTATGGTAGACCAAATCGTTAGGCATCAAGTCAATCGTACCTTCGATACGTTGATAACCACCACCAATGCCGCGTGTAAATGCACGCAGTAGTGTTGTTTTACCTACACCCACATCACCCTCAAGCAATACGTGACCACGCGCAAAAATAGCAGTGGTAATCAGGCGTATAGGGTTGCTTTGACCGACTACAACTTTATTGACTTCGGATTCTAGAGTTAAGGCATGCTGGCGCCAGTCGGCAAGTAGACGATCGCTCATCGTGGTTTCCTAAAGATTAAAATGATGAATGGTTTGTTAATTTGTAACTAATTTGTAAATAATATAAACGAATTTTTTAAAAGTGTATACAGATTTGTATAGTAATTTTTTTAGCTATTTCATGATTAGTTTACAGTTAGGGCTTTCGTTAAATGCAATTTCCAGCGAAAATAGCGTAAATATCGTCTAGTTGAAGTTATAGTGAATGTCTAAACAAACAAGTTATACCAAAGAAGAGTTGCTAACATGTGGTCGGGGGGAGTTATTTGGTGAGGGCAATGCGCAATTGCCATTGCCGCCGATGCTGATGTTTGATCGCATTGTCTCGATTACCGAGGACGGTGGTAAATATGGTGCCGGACAAATCATTGCTGAGTTAGATGTCACACCTGACCTATGGTTTTTTGGTTGCCACTTTACGGGGGATCCGGTCATGCCAGGCTGTTTAGGCTTGGATGCGATGTGGCAATTAGTTGGTTTTTACCTTGGCTGGAAGGGTGGCCCTGGTCGAGGTCGTGCGTTGGGAGCGGGCGAAGTGAAGTTTACCGGTCAAGTGTTGCCAACGGCTAAGCTTGTACGCTATCACATTGATTTAAAAAGAGTTATCATGCGTAAGTTGGTCATGGGGATTGCAGATGCACGCATGGAAGTAGATGGGCGTGAAATCTACGTGGCCAATGACTTACGTGTAGGTTTGTTTACTACGACTGACAATTTTTAGAATAATAAGATTTAGGCAAGGGAATACTCAATGCGTCGCGTTGTCATTACAGGATTAGGCATCGTTTCTAGCCTTGGTAATAATAAGGATGAAGTGCTTGCAAGTTTGAAAGCAGGTCAATCTGGGATTACTTACCAGCCCGAATATGCTGAGCATGGTCTTCGCTCACAGGTGGCTGGTTCTATTAAAAACCTCAATATTGAAGAGTTGATAGACCGTAAACTACTGCGCTTTATGGCCAAGGGTCATGCTTATGCTTGGTTAGCCATGCAAGAAGCGATTGCTGATGCCAGCCTAGGTGAGGATTTGGTTTCTAATGTGCGTACCGGCATTATTGTCGGTGGTGGTGGTCCATCGACTGAAAGCATTGAGCAAAGCAATGCTGTGCTTGCAGAAAAGGGTATCCGCCGAGTTGGGCCTTATATGGTAACTAAAGCCATGTGTAGTGGGATTGTGGCGACTTTGGCTACAGGCGCTAAAATTAAAGGTGTTAACTACGGTATCAGCTCTGCCTGTTCTACCAGTGCACATTGTATTGGTGCCGGGGTAGAGCAAATTCAGCTTGGCAAACAGGATATTGTGTTTGCCGGTGGTGGCGAAGAGGAACATTGGACCTTGTCATACCTGTTTGATGCAATGGGTGCCATGTCTACCAAGTACAACGAGACACCGGATAAAGCCTCAAGAACTTATGATGCTGATCGTGATGGTTTTGTTATTTCTGGCGGCGGTGGCATTGTGGTGCTAGAAGAGTATGAGCATGCCAAAGCCCGTGGTGCACAGATTTATGCGGAAGTCGTGGGTTATGGTGCCACTTCAGATGGTTACGATATGGTCGCGCCGAGTGGCGAGGGCGCAGTGCGTTGTATGCAATTGGCATTGCAAGGTATCGATAAAGTAGATTACATCAATACTCATGGTACCAGCACGCCAGTGGGCGATACCAAGGAGCTTGAAGCTATCCGCGAGGTGTTTGGTACGGATAATCCAGTCGCGATTGCTTCGACCAAATCATTGTCAGGTCACGCATTAGGTGCGGCTGGTGTGAATGAAGCGATTTATACGCTCTTGATGATGAAACATGATTTCATAGCAGCCTCCGCAAACATCGAGACATTGGATCCTGCCGCAGAAGGCTTGAATATTGTGCGTCAACGCATTGATAACGTCAAAATTGAAACAGCGCTATCCAATAGTTTTGGCTTTGGTGGCACCAATGCGACACTCACGCTGTCTACTAAATATCTGGATAAATAAACGCGTAGTTTTATCCTCAACCATGTGCATTTACACAAGGTGAAATTGCAAAAAATAGTTAACAGCCTGATAGTTTGTCTATGTGTCCTCAGTACTGCGTGTGCTGTGATGGGTGATAAAACCGTGCGTGTGACAGAAGCGCAGATTCAGCAAAAGCTGAACGAGCGCTTAGCGGTGCCTTTCTCTTTACTTAAAATCTTCGATGTCAATTTATCCAATGCCTTGGTCACGTTTGATAAGACCACTGGGCGCATGTATACCACCTTTGATACACGTTTAAGCAGTGCATTGCTGGATGAAGCCTATGCTGGCAAGTTAGGACTCTCCGGAAAATTGCGGTTTGATGCGCCAACACAAGCCGTTGTACTGGATGAGACGGAAATCGATAAGTTTGAATTGGATGGTATGCAGGCCAAACAAGCTGATATGTTGAATGCATTAGCCAAGAAACTGGGTAGTCAGATGCTGAACGGCCTGCCACTTTATACGGTTAAGCCAGAAGATCTCACCATAGGCAACAGGCATTACCAGCCTAAAGAAATGCTAGTAACGGATAAGGGGCTGCAAATTACCCTAAGCCCTCAACCTTAATACGGCCTCTACAATGTTTACTTAGCTTAAGCATAATATTGCAGCTACATTGCGCCCTTCACTCATCAAAATATTATAAGTTCTGCATGCTGCTGCTGTATTCATGCACTCCAGTGGAATGCCAAGCTCGGTTAGCCCCGAATATATGCGGGGATGTAAAAAGCGATGTGTGCTGCCCGAACCCAATAGCACCACTTCTGGTTTGGTGAGGCTGATCTCTGCAAAATGCGCTGGTGTAAGTGAGGCGAATGCATCGCAACCCCAATCAGCATTGATGTGCTCAGGCGTCACAATCAAGTTGTGATGGAAACGTTGGCGATTAATTTCAATAAAATCGTCGCCATAGCCAGTGATGAGATTTTGCTTTTCTGCAGTGGTTAGATGTAGTTTCATACGGACGCACTCACGTTCTATTCATTCGGCTTCGCTTTCATTGAAGAGCGGAGCCTTTCTAAGGTAAAATAAGGTTTTTGTTCAATGCCAATTTGACCGATAGTCATGTTGGTGAATTCTAGTCCTTATGCAGCCAGTCAACAAATCAAATAAGCTTAGTAATGTTTGCTACGATATTCGTGGCCCTGTACTTCAACGCGCCCGTCAAATGGAAGACGAAGGGCAACGCATCATCAAGTTGAATATTGGGAATCCGGCCGCTTTTGGTTTTGAAGTGCCAGAAGAGATTCAACAAGACACGATCCGCAATATGGGTAAGGCGGGCGGCTATACCGATAGCAAGGGCCTGTTCGAGCCGCGTAAAGCCATCATGCATTATACGCAAAGCAAAAACATTGCTGGCGTGACGGTAGATGACATCATCATCGGTAATGGTGTGTCTGAGTTGATTGTCATGGCGATGCAGGGCTTGTTGAACAATGGTGACCAGATGCTGGTGCCGATGCCGGATTATCCGCTATGGACAGCTGCTGCGACTTTGGCCGGCGGTACAGCCCGTCACTATATGTGTGATGAAGCCAGTGGCTGGCTGCCAGATTTAAAAGACATCGAATCTAAAATCAATGCCAATACACGTGGCATTGTGGTAATTAATCCTAACAATCCGACTGGCGCGCTCTATCCACGCGAGATTTTGGAAGGCATTATTGAAATTGCCCGCCATCATGGTTTAGTGATTTTTGCCGATGAAATTTATGACAAAGTGTTGTATGACGACAATGAGCATATTTCCATGGCATCGCTGGCGGATGATGTGTTGTTTGTTACGTTTAATGGCTTATCCAAAAACTATCGCACTTGTGGATACCGTGCAGGTTGGATGGTGATTTCCGGTGAGAAAAAACACGCGACCGATTATATCGAAGGCCTGAATATGCTGGCCTCTATGCGTTTGTGTGCCAATGTGCCTGGCCAATTGGCGATTCAAACTGCATTGGGCGGCTACCAAAGTATTCATGATTTAGTGGCGCCAGCAGGTCGCTTGTGTAAACAACGTGATTTGGCTTATGAAATGCTCACGGCGATTCCCGGCGTAAGCTGCGTCAAGCCCAAAGCCGCCATGTACTTGTTTCCTAAGCTTGATCCTAAAATCTATCCGATTGAGGATGACCAGCAATTTATTTTAGATTTGTTGCTGGAAGAGAAAGTTCTGCTAGTGCAGGGCACAGGATTCAATTGGAAAAAACCGGATCATTTTCGCGTGGTTTTTTTACCCAATGTGGATGATTTAACAGAAGCAATACACCGTATAGCTAGGTTCTTAGAAGGCTATCGTAAAAAGCATCAAAAATAACGAAAGTTGAATGTAGTGATGAAAGTACTTAAGGTAGGGTTGTTAGGGATTGGTACAGTAGGCGGGGGCACATACACTGTGCTGACACGCAATCAAGCTGAAATCCAACGTCGTTTAGGCGCATCCGTACAAGTGGTGCAAGTGGCAGACCGTAACCTTGCACACGCTAAACAAGTGACGGGTGGCCAAGTCGACGTAACAGATGACGCATTTGCAGTGGTGAATAATCCCGAAGTAGATGTGGTAGTAGAGCTGATTGGTGGCTATACCGTGGCTAAAGAGCTGGTGCTGAAGGCCATTGAAAATGGCAAACACGTGGTGACTGCTAATAAGGCGTTGCTTGCTGTACACGGCAATGAGATTTTTAAAGCGGCTGCCGCTAAAGGCGTGATGGTTGCATTTGAGGCAGCCGTTGCCGGTGGTATCCCAATCATCAAAGCGCTACGTGAGGGCCTAAGTGCAAACCGCATTGAATGGGTCGCTGGCATCATTAATGGTACGACAAACTTTATCCTGACCGAGATGCGTGAAAAAGGTTTAGCGTTTTCTGATGTGCTAGGTGAGGCGCAGCGTTTAGGTTATGCCGAGGCGGATCCTACGTTTGACGTGGAAGGCATTGATGCTGCGCATAAATTGACCATCATGGCTTCGATAGCTTTTGGCATGCCTATGCAATTTGACCAAGCCTATACCGAGGGTATTACCAAGCTGACGACCAAAGATATCAAATACGCGGAAGAGTTAGGTTACCGCGTGAAGTTATTGGGCATCAGCAAAAAAACAGAAGCCGGCGTTGAGTTGCGTGTACATCCTACTTTAATCCCTGAGAAGCGTTTGATTGCCAACGTGAATGGTGCAATGAACGCAGTGGTTGTAAAAGGCGATGCAGTAGGCCCTACTTTGTACTACGGTGCAGGTGCGGGTGCTGAGCCCACAGCCAGCGCAGTGGTTGCTGATTTAGTGGACATTGCCAGATTAGCCAGTGCAAGTGCAGAGCAGCGCGTGCCTTACTTAGGCTTTCAATTAGCACAACAGTCTGCGTTAAATGTGCTGCCGATAGCAGAAGTGAACAGTGCCTACTACATACGCATGCGCGCAATGGATAAGCCAGGTGTGTTGGCAGAAGTGACCAAAATTTTAGGTGATCGCGATATCTCAATTGATGCCATGATGCAGAAAGAGCCGCAAGAAGGCGAGTCTGAGGCAGATATTGTTATTTTGACGCACATTACCATGGAAAAAAATATGGATGCTGCGATTGAAGCCATCGAAGCATTGTCTGCGATTGCAGGAAAAGTCACAAAAATCCGTATGGAAGAATTAGGGCGTTAATCAGGTATGAAGTACATCAGCACACGCGGGCAGTCGCCTGCGCTTAGTTTTAGCGAAATTCTTTTAGGTGGTCTGGCGCCAGATGGTGGATTGTATTTGCCAGAAAGCTATCCACAATTTAGTGATGCAGATTTAACCGCCATGCGCGGCATGCATTACCGTGACTTAGCATTTGCTATATTAAGTCGCTTGGTCGATGAAAGTGATATCCCGCACGATGATTTGCGCACGATTATCAACAATACCTATCGTGCCGAGGTATATGGCTACGTACGCCAAGGCCAAAATGCAGAGGACATTACGCCCACGTTGAAGTTAGAAGGTAACTTGTATTTGCTAGGGCTTTCTAATGGTCCTACGTTGGCATTTAAAGACATGGCCATGCAGTTGCTGGGTAACTTATTTGAATACGTGTTGACCAAAAAAGGGGAGACCACCAATATTCTGGGGGCAACCTCCGGCGATACGGGCTCTGCCGCTGAGTATGCTATGCGTGGCAAAAAAGGTGTTCGGGTATTTATGTTGTCGCCGCATCAAAAAATGAGCCGCTTTCAAACGGCACAAATGTTCAGCTTGCAAGACGACAATATCTTTAATATTGCTGTGAAGGGCGTGTTTGATGATGCCCAAGATATCGTCAAAGCTGTATCGAATGACCATGCATTCAAAGCTAAATATAAAATTGGTGCGGTTAACTCGATTAATTGGGGGCGCATTGCTGCGCAAGTGGTGTACTACTTTAAAGGGTATTTGGCCGTCACGCAGAATAACAGCCAAAAGGTTAGTTTTGCTGTGCCTTCGGGTAACTTTGGTAACGTATGTGCCGGCCATATTGCACGTATGATGGGCTTGCCGATTGACCAGCTCATTGTGGCAACCAATGAAAATGACGTATTAGATGAATTTTTTAAAACGGGCGTCTATCGTCCACGTGGCGCAGCCAATACTTACCATACCTCCAGTCCGTCTATGGACATTAGCAAAGCTTCTAATTTCGAGCGCTTTGTGTTCGATCTGGTTGGTCGTGATGGTGCGAAAGTCCGTGCGTTGTGGAGCAAAGTAGATGCAGGCGGCGCTTTTGATTTGAATGCAGATGGCTACTTCAGTCACGTTTCTGAGTATGGCTTTGTCTCGGGTAGCAGTAACCATGCGAATCGTTTGCAAACCATCCGTGAAACGCAAGCAAAGTATGGTGTGACCATTGATACGCATACCGCAGATGGGTTGAAAGTAGCGCTTGAACATCGCGATCAGCAAGTGCCTATATTGGTTTTGGAAACCGCATTGCCAGCTAAGTTTGAGGATGCGATTGTGGAGGCCTTGGGTCACGTGCCGGAGCGTCCAGCTAATTTAAACGGACTTGAGGATCTGCCGCAACGTTCTGTGGTCATGGATGTGGACGTAGATGCAGTGAAAGCGTTTATTGTTGCTAACACCTAAGTAGCCGTGATTTTGACGGCTGTAATATATTCCGTATAGATGCCGTCATTAATTGTCCGCTAGTTTCATTTTTAACCGAGTGCAAATATGAAGCAATACCTCGAGTTGTGCCAAAGAATTATTGACGAAGGTGTTTGGGTTGACAATAAGCGGACGGGAAAAAGATGCTTAACCGTCATCAATGCTGACCTTACCTATGATGTGGAAAATGGTGTTTTTCCACTCGTCACCACCCGTAAGAGTTTCTACAAATCGGCCATTGCCGAAATGCTTGGCTATTTGCGTGGGTATGACAATGCTGCAGATTTTAGAGCAGTAGGTACGACCACTTGGGACGCCAACGCCAACGATAATCAAGAGTGGCTGGCAAATCCCTATCGAAAAGGGCAGGACGATTGCGGCTTTATTTACGGTAAAGTAGCCAGAAATTTCCCTAAGCCTGATGGCGGTAGTATCGATCTACTAGCCAACATCGTAAAAGATCTCACGCAAGGCATCGATAACAGAGGCGAGATTCTCACGTTTTACCACCCTGGCGTGTTTCATATGGGCTGTTTAAGGCCTTGTATGTACAGCCATCATTTCTCTTTACTGGGCGATACACTTTACCTGAACAGTACGCAGAGAAGCTGCGATGTGCCGCTCGGTTTAAATTTTAATATGGTGCAAGTGTATTTCTTGCTGGCGCTAATAGCACAGATTACGGGTAAGAAAGCCGGTAAAGCCTTCCATAAAATCGTCAACGCCCATATTTATGAAGATCAGCTTGAGCTGATGCGCGATGTGCAATTAAAAAGAGCGCCATTCCCATCCCCTACATTCATCATCAACCCAGATATTAAAACACTGGAAGACGTGGAGACTTGGGTGACGGTGGATGATTTTAATGTGGTGGACTACGAGTTCCATCCAGCCATCAAATACCCATTCTCTGTATAAACTTGCCTGATTAAAGCAAATAGCTCACTAACAAGTAAGCCACACTCAAATTTTGGGCAAAAAAAAGTTGCCCAGTTTGTTTTTATTGGGCAACTTCGGAATAGGTGACTACAAGGGAGGAAGTCACTGATTTACTATTAGCGAATAGTGTGCCAACTTTTTTATCTTTATAAATCAATAGGTTATAAAATTCACCTGTGACGCACTTGGACTATTTTGTCGCTCATAAGTGACAAGTTTTGTAATGTAATCTGTAAGTGATTGAATTAAAAGTTAAAATTTTGTCGCTAAATAGCGACACTGTTTACAAGTAGTGACACGAATTGGCGACATTTATAACAGGGGCTGTTTAAATAGTTGTGGCTCAATCGCATGACGCTCTAATAAGCGATAAAATTCTGTGCGATTACGTTGTGCCAGTTTTGCTGCTTGGGTGACATTGCCGTGTGTGCTTTTCAAAAGATTCACCAAGTACTGGTGCTCAAACTGCTGGCGCGCAACCTCAAACGGTAGCACAGCTTCATGGTCGGCTTGTAGTGCTTTTTTCACCAAGCTGACAGGAATCAACGGCGTGGTTGCCAGCACTACCGTGTGCTCAATCACATTTTGTAATTGCCGTATATTGCCAGGCCAAGCACCTTGGCTTAGATAGCTGAGTGCATCTGGGGCGTAGCCCTGTATTTGCTTTTGATGGCGCTCACTGAATATTTTAAGAAAGTGGTGTGCCAGCAATGGAATATCTTCACGACGTTCTGCCATGGCGGGCAGTACCAAATTCACTACATTGATGCGGTAGAACAAATCCTCGCGGAATTGTTGCGCTTTCATCTCGGCCAAGAGGTCGCGATGGGTTGCCGAAATCAGTCTGACATTGATAGGAATGGTTTGTGTGCTCCCCACCGGGCGGATGACACGCTCTTGCAATGCGCGTAATACTTTGACTTGCAGAGAAAGTGGCATATCACCAATCTCATCCAAAAAGAGTGTGCCGCCATCTGCCGCCTGAAATAATCCGACATGATTGTTGACCGCGCCAGTAAACGCCCCTTTGGCATGGCCAAATAACTCTGATTCCAGCAAGTTTTCTGGGATAGCCCCGCAATTGATAGCAACAAAGGGTTGGTGTTGGCGTGGGCTGGCCTGGTGTAAGGCATGCGCTAGTAGTTCTTTACCGGTACCACTTTCGCCCTGAATGAGTACACTCACATCGCTGCTGGCGATTAGCTTTGCTTGGCCAAGCAGATTTTCCATGCGTGGACTTTTGGTCAGGATCATTTTGCGCCAAATGTCCTGCTCCTCTCGTGCTTGTGTGCTTAATCCACTCAACTGTAATGCATTGGCAACTTGCTGCAACAGCACCTGACTTTCAAAAGGCTTGGATAGAAAACTGAATGCACCTTGGTGTGTGGCTGCAACTGCATCAGGTATCGTGCCATGGGCCGTGAGTATGATGACCGGTAAGGTAGGGTGCTGGCGATGTAGTTGTAGCATCAATTCCATGCCATCCAGCTCCGGCATCAATAAGTCGGTAATCACAAGGTCAGGGCGCTGCATGGCAACGCTGGCCAGTGCTGCTGCGCCGTTGTGCGCAATCACCGTTTGATAACCGGCCGATTGCAATCGTAAATCAATCAATCTCAAAATATCGTGATCATCATCTACGATTAAGATGGTGGCCGCACTCATGGTGATACTTTCTGTTGTGATACTTGATTAACGTACATTAAGCGATTTTTCGATATTCTTCAGGTGAATGAGTTTTTGTTCAGCAGCATCGTACTTTTTCTGCAATGTATCGTACTTTTGCGTGAGAGTATCTAGCGATCTAGCCTCATCTTTGATTTTTTGCTGCTGCTTGATATTTTCTACATTAAATAGAAATAAATGGTTGATATACGCTTTTTCGGTTGCGTTCAGTGCAGGTTCCTCACGCAGTTGAGACAGCAACGTATGCGCTTTTGTTGCATCTTTAAGGTAGCTGGAGGGTAGTGCGTAGATGCATGCAAGCTTGATGCGCTGCACCACATCCTGTTTGTTTTGGCTCAGGATCTGTTGTGTTTCTAACCATTGTTTCTTTTGCCCGTCTTGATCTGCTTTGCTGTAGCTCTCACAAGCTAGTATCGGCTGTGGTAAATCTGCAGGTTTGGCGGGTAAAAGTGTGACGCCGCTATTCGTGGGCTCAGGCAGTTGGGCATTCGAATCACTGGCCAGTGGCTCTTGGTCAGCAGTAGGCTTTTGCATTTGTGATGTGGCACATCCGGAAATTAGGATGATGCCCGCAAGCAAGGTTAAGTAAGTGTACTTCATAGCATGTCCGTTCTAGGCAATCTAATCACGACGTGTGCGCCTTTGTCTTCTGGTTTTAACTCAATGCTGCCTTGGTGCAGCTCAACTAAGTTTTTGACGATGGTCAATCCCAATCCGCTGCTGTTGACTAACCCTTGATGCAACGTTTTCCCTTGATAGAACGGGTCAAATAACTTGTTGATATCCTCTTTGCTCAACCCTGGGCCGCTATCTTGCACCTCAATTAACTGCCATGGTTTGTCTTGTCTGGTCGAGATCACAATCTGACCAGCCTGAGGTGTGAATTTTACGGCATTTGAGATCAAATTATCTAACATTACTATTAATGTTTCTGCGTCAGCATAGATTGTTCCCAACCAAAAACGTGTATCAATATGCAACTGCTTATTGCGGATAGTCAACGCATGCGAAGC
This sequence comes from Methylophilaceae bacterium 11, assembly GCA_000525025.1. Classification (GTDB taxonomy): domain Bacteria; phylum Pseudomonadota; class Gammaproteobacteria; order Burkholderiales; family Methylophilaceae; genus Methylophilus. The sequence continues at coordinate 955,065 of JCKJ01000001.1, forward strand.
CAGTACAGATGAGACAATCTCGTTGATGTTCAGTGCTTGCACTTGCATCACGTGCTTGTCCGATTCCATTTTGGTAAAGGTGAGTAAATTCTCAATCATTTTTTGTAGGCGCAAACTGTTGTCTTTGAGAATGTGTGCAATCTCGTGTTGTTGCGCAGACAGCGTACCGCCAATACCATCGGTCAGTAATTCGGAAGCCTCACGAATTGCGGTGAGCGGGGTTTTAAGTTCGTGAGAGATATGCTGCAAGAAACGCTGTTTTTGTTCTTTTAAATGCAGTAATTCTTGGCGCAGCCAATCTAGACGTTGCCCCAGTAGCCTCAAGTCACCAGGCCCATCAATGCTAATGGCATTTTGGTATTCGCCTTTACCCAAATCCTTAATCACAGTATCCATGCGTTGAATGGGCCGACCCAACATAAAGGCAATGGCACCCGCAACCAATAAGGCAAACGGTACCAGAATCAAACTTTGTAAAAAAAAGCGTTGCTGTGCTTTGCTGGCACTGGTTACTAGATGCGCCGATGCGTTATCGATGGATTGGTTATTGCGCAGGATTAACTGATTGACTTGTTGTGTCAGCTGTTGAAAGTCATTCAGCACCGGCATTTGCTCTAAGTTGCTGATATTGGTATGCAAAATCACCAGATTTAATTTAGCCTCAGTCTTTTTTACTTCTAATAATTGATTACGCTGTTGTGCTTCCGGGCTTAATATAATGAGCTCCTGCAGCGCAGTTAAAAAAGCGCCACGCGTATTATGATAGTTCTCTAAAAACTCAAAATCATTTAATACAAGAAACTGTCTAGCGCTGCGTTCCATCAAGTGTAATTGCTCTTGTAGCATATGGCTTGCCCGCGTTGTCTTCACAGCTTTATCGATGGTATTTTGGCTGTTTTTAGAGAGCTGATTAAACGCAAGGTTGGCATTAATAAATGCCATAATCAACGGCAGAATGGCAAAGGCAAAACCAATCAGCAAAAGCTTGAGAAATGAGTTTGGATACTGAATGCGCATGGGCTTGCAGGCGAATCTGTGTAAACATCCAGTATAATAGAAAAATGTCTTGTTTATCGATGATTGTGGCAGTGGCCAATAACAGTGTGATAGGGGTGAATAACACTTTGCCTTGGCACATTCCTGAGGATTTGAAGCGTTTTCGTGCGCTTACGATGGGGCATCACATCATCATGGGTCGCAAAACTTATGAATCACTGGGCCGTTTGTTGCCCGGAAGAACAACAGTTATTGTATCTAGAAATCAGGATTATCAGGTAGAGGGTGCTGTGGTCGTGCATGCACTACAAGATGCGATGCGTTTTTGTCAGCAAGATGAAGAGCTGTTTTTGATAGGTGGCGCGCAGTTATACCAAGTGGGCTTGCATCTTGTGAACAAGCTCTATATCACGCGCGTGGATTTAGAGGTACAAGGCGATGCTTTTTTACCGGATATTGATTTGAATGCTTGGACGCTGATTGAAAAAAAAGACCACGTCTCAACGAGTGGTCTTTCTTATAGCGATCTCACTTACTTGCGTAAGTAAATCGCTTCAACTTACTGCGCTACGCAGTCTACGTAGTAAATGGCTTTACCATCCACGACTTGTTTTACCAGGCCGTGTACGTCTGTTTCAAAGCCTGGGAAGCGCTCATTAAAGGTACGTGCAAACTTCAAGTAATTAATAATGACTTGATTGAAACGCTCACCCGGAATCAACAATGGAATACCAGGCGGGTAAGGCGTGAGTAGCACCGCAGTAATACGGCCTTCCAAATCATCAATCGGCACACGGTCAATCTCGCGGTGCGCCATTTTGGCAAACGCATCGGTTGGCTTCATCGCCGGTACCATGTTAGATAAATACATTTCCGTAGTCAGACGCGCAACATCGTTGGCTTTGTACACTTCATGAATTTGCGTGCATAGATCGCGCAAGCCCAAACGCTCGTAACGTGGATGCTTTTGTGCAAATTCTGGCAAGACTTTCCATAACGGCTGGTTCTTGTCGTAATCATCTTTAAACTGCTGTAATGCCGCTACCATCGTGTTCCAGCGGCCTTTGGTAATGCCAATCGTGAACATAATAAAGAATGAGTACAGACCGGTTTTTTCAACAATCACGCCATGCTCAGCTAAATACTTAGTGACAATCGCTGCCGGGATACCAAACTTGTCAGAGAAGTCACCCTTGATATCTAAACCGGGTGTGATAATGGTAGCCTTAATTGGGTCGAGCATATTAAAGCCTTCGGCCAAATCGCCAAAGCCATGCCAAGCTTCGCCTGCTTTCAGCATCCAAGCATCTCGCTCTTCAATGCCTTCTTCCGTCAAGTCATCCGGGCCCCAAACTTTAAACCACCAGTCGGCACCCCATTCTTCATCCACTTTTCGCATGGCGCGACGGAAATCTAGCGCTTCCATAATAGACTCTTCTACCAAGGCGGTACCGCCGGGCGCTTCCATCATGGCTGCGGCTACATCGCAACTGGCAATAATGGAGTATTGCGGGCTGGTTGAAGTGTGCATCAAGTAAGCTTCGTTAAATACGTCACGGTCCAGCCTGTTTTCAATGGCATCTTGTACTAAAATTTGTGATGCCTGACTTAAGCCTGCCAATAGTTTGTGTGTGGATTGTGTAGAGAACACCATGCTGTCTTTGCAACGTGGACGGTCTGCGCCAATCGCATGGTAGTCACCATAGAAATCATGGAAAGTCGCGTGGGGTAGCCATGCTTCATCAAAATGCAGCGTATCAATCTTGCCATCGAGCATGTCTTTGATTTCTTCTACATTGTAAAGTACGCCATCATAGGTAGATTGCGTAATCGTCAGCACACGTGGTTTGGCATTTTTATCAGTGGCAAACGGGTTCAGTTGAATTTTCTTTTGAATGTTTTCCCAAGTAAATTCACTTTTCGGAATCGGGCCGATAATGCCAAAGTGGTTACGTGTTGGCATCAAAAAGACAGGAATCGCGCCAGTCATAATGATGGAGTGCAACACGGATTTATGGCAGTTACGGTCTACCACCACAATGTCACCCGGCGCAACGGTTGAGTTCCATACAATCTTGTTAGAAGTAGAAGTGCCGTTAGTGACAAAGTATAGGTGGTCACAATTGTAAATGCGCGCTGCATTACGCTCAGAAGCGGCAACCGGGCCAGTATGGTCAAGCAATTGTCCCAACTCATCTACCGCATTGCACACATCTGCACGCAGCATATTTTCTCCAAAGAATTGGTGAAACATTTGCCCTACAGGTGATTTCAAAAAGGCTACGCCGCCCGAGTGACCAGGGCAATGCCAAGAATAAGAGCCATCTGCCGCATAGTGGGTTAAGGCTTTAAAGAATGGCGGTGGCAGGCTGTCCAAGTAGGCTTTAGCCTCACGAATAATCAAGCGCGCTACAAACTCTGGCGTATCTTCGTTCATGTGAATAAAGCCATGCAGTTCGCGCAACACATCGTTAGGAATATGGCGTGAGGTACGTGTTTCACCATGCAAGAAAATAGGAATTTCTTCATTGCGGTAGCGAATCTCACTGACGAACTTGCGTAGCTGCTCAATGGCTTCAGGTTTTTCTTCGACGATCTCTTCATCGTCAATCGAGAGGATAAATGCTGAAGCTCGGCTTTGTTGCTGGGCGAATGAAGTAAGGTCGCCATAACTGGTCACGCCTAAGACTTCGACGCCTTCTTCTTCAATGGCTTTGGCAAGTACACGAATGCCTAAACCAGAAGAGTTTTCAGAGCGGAAGTCTTCATCGATGATGACAACGGGGAAACGGAATTTCATAACATTAATCCTTTACCACAGAGACGCAGAGGCACAGAGAACCTGGATGGTTTAAGCTCTGTGCCTCTGTGGTGAAATGCATTGAATAAATAGCTTACTTATATTTTAGGGAGGGTAACGCCCACTTGCCCTTGATATTTGCCACCACGGTCTTTGTATGAGGTCTCGCAAATGTCATCTGCATCTGCTTCAAAGAACAACACTTGCGCACAACCTTCATTCGCATAGATTTTTGCTGGCAGAGGGGTAGTATTACTGAACTCTAGTGTGACATAGCCTTCCCACTCTGGTTCAAATGGCGTGACGTTCACAATAATGCCGCAGCGCGCGTATGTGGATTTACCTAAGCAAACGGTTAGTACATTGCGTGGGATACGGAAATATTCTACGGTACGCGCAAGCGCGAACGAATTGGGTGGAATGATGCAGTAATCGGCATTTACTTCTACAAACGAATTCGGGTCGAAATTTTTTGGGTCGACAATAGTGCTGTTGAGGTTGGTGAACAGCTTGAATTCTTTAGAGCAGCGAATATCGTAGCCATAGCTAGACGTGCCATAAGAAACCATACGTTGGCCTTCGGCATTCATTTTGACTTGCTTAGGCTCAAATGGCTCAATCATGCCATGTTCTTCAGCCATTTTACGAATCCAACGATCAGATTTAATGCTCATATGCGTTCAGTTTTAGAGGTTAAAAGTGAAACGCATTATAAGGCCTAAATACTGATAAATGATGAAAATTTGCAGTCAATAAGCGAAAAAAATCCCCATTGGATTTTCATCAAATGGGGATGGTTTGGTGTGACTAATTAATGCTGGTCGCCACCGAGTTCAATGCTATAACGCCAGAACTGATCTTCAGCTTCAAAAATCACTTGAGAAGCATCTGGATCGCGGCTGCCAGCAGGGTATTGATGCACTGGCTTTTTATCTTCAGCCCATGCTTTCACTACTGGGTCGACTAAACGCCATTGTGCTTCAGCTTCGGAAATATGCAGGTAATTTGAGTTATCACCTTGCATCAAGTTGAGCAATAACGCCTCGTACGCATCCACAGAATCATCTTCCGGTAAGCGGTTAGCGGCATCCAATTGAATGGTGCGTGTGTTGATGTCTAAACCAGGGATCTTGGACTGGATTTCCATCTTGATACATTCACGCGGTTGGATACCAATGATGAGCCAATTTTGGTCTTGGCCACCGTTGATTTGCAAAGGTGACTTCTTAAAGCGAATCGAAATGCGTGTGTCCGCTTCGTGCAAACGTTTAGCTGTACGAATATAGAAGGGCACACCTTTCCAACGTGGGTTATCAATAAATAGCTTCAACGCAGCATAGGTTTCTACTACGCTGCTGCTATCGCCTAATTCTTCAAGATAGCCTGGTACTTTTTCGCCATTGACTTCACCCGCTGTATATTGTGCGCGGAACGCATGCTTGCTTAACTCATTCACAGGGATAGGGCGGATTTGTTCTAACACTTTAATTTTCGCTTCGCGGATGCCATCCGGTGTTAAATCTTTTGGCATCTCCATGGTAGCCAGTGCAAGTGTTTGCAAGATATGACTTTGAATCATATCGCGTAAAGCGCCTGTGCTGTCATAGAACTGCGTACGGTCGCCCACGCCCAACATTTCAGTATTGGTGATTTGCACGTGATCAATGTATTGATTGTTCCAAATCGGTTCCAAAATAGTGTTGGTAAAGCGTTGCAACAGAATGTTTTGCAACGCAGATTTGCCCAAGTAATGGTCGATACGGTAAATTTGATGTTCTTTTAAATGCGTTGTAATGGCTTTTTGCAGTTCTTTAGCAGATGCTAAATCTGTACCAAATGGCTTTTCAATCACCACACGGCGCCAGTATTTATCTTCGTTAGTTAAGCCCACTTTAGCCAGTGACTCTACAACGGGCGCGAAATCGACTGGGCGCACAGATAAGAAGTAAGCCAAGTTTTGTGGGAAAGTGCTCTCGTCACTTAACGTTTTACTTAGTTTGGTAAATGCATCCGGGTCGGTCGGCGGATTGGCGTGATAGAAGTTACGCGCAATAAAACGTTCAAATACTTGTTGATCGTAGCCTTTTTTAAATTTGGTATCGAGCATGCTTTTAATATCTGCACGCCAAGCTTCTAAATCTACGATTTGACGACCAACCGCCATGATTTTTAGTTCTGCAGGTAGCCGACCCAGTAAATCTAGTCTAAATAAACCTGGATAAAGCTTCACGCGTGCTAAGTTGCCACTCGCGCCAAATAAAACCAAGGTACAAGGATCAATTTGTTTTGTCATAATAAATCCAAAAAAGGAACTGCCTTAAAATTTAAAGTAATAGGGAAAGGCTACACGCCTTTCCCATTATGCTAGCAGTGCAACTGCGCCATTAAGCGTATTGCACTGTATGCGCTACATCATCCGCTATTATTTTTTGGATTTTACTGCGTGACCGCCAAATGCATTACGCATTAGCGATAACAGTTTGTAGCTATAACCTTCTGCATCTTGGCTTCTGAAACGGGCTTGTAATGCCACTGTCAGCACTGGCGCCGCAACGCCTTGCTCAACTGCTTCCACTACTGTCCAGCGACCTTCACCGGAGTCAGCTACATACGGAGCGATTTCTGTGAGGCTTTGATCTTCTTTCAGTGCTTCAGCAGTTAAGTCGAGCAACCAGCTACGCACAACAGAACCATGGCGCCACAATTCGGTAATTTGCGCTAAGTCTAAATCGAACTCTTCTTTACCTTTGATTAAATCTAGGCCTTCAGCAAATGCTTGCATCATGCCGTATTCAATGCCGTTATGGATCATTTTGGTAAAGTGACCAGAGCCGACAGGACCTACGTGAGCCCAACCGCGGTCTGCATGTGTCAGTGCTTGTGCATAAGGGGCTAATACATCTGCGTATTGTTTTTCGCCACCGTACATTAAGCAGTAGCCGTTATCCAGGCCCCAAACGCCGCCAGACGTACCACAGTCGATAAAGCCAATGCCTTGCTCAGCCAGCATCGCGCCGCGACGTTGACTATGTTTGTAGTTAGAGTTGCCGCCATCGACGATGATGTCGCCTTTGTTCAGCATTGGGATCAAATCTTTGATTTGTTTTTCGGTGATTTCACCTGCTGGCAGCATTAGCCAGACGATTTTTTGGCCTTCTAGTTTGCTGACTGCATCAGCGACTGAGGTCGCTGCTTCCAAGCCTTCGTCTTTTACCAGCTTGTTAACGAATTCGGTATTAAAGTCAAAACCAACGACGTTGATTTTGTGACGGAGTAAACGTGCAGCCATGTTGCCGCCCATTTTGCCTAAGCCTATCATTGCTAATTTCATTCAGATTTTCCTATGGTGTGAGGATTGTTAAGAAACATCTACCTTGTGGGTAAGATGCACTCATTTGCAGAGTTAGGTATAATTATAGCAAATGCAGCTTGGCACTCAAAGGCTGCTTTTTCTTTTTTCATCTATATCTCAAAAGTTTTTGGTGGTTTTCATGGCACTTAATCAAACGCGTTGGCACACATTTCAAACGCAAGACGACATCAATCAGGCAGCAGTCAGCCGCATTTTGGCCGCTGCAACAGAAGCAATTGCTCAATACGGTAGCTTTTTAGTGGTGCTAGCAGGCGGGAGCACACCCAAAAGCGTGTATCAATTACTCAGCAAACAATCAGCAGACTGGTCTAAATGGCATATTTTTCACAACGACGACCGTTGTTTGCCTGTAGATCATGCGGAACGTAACAGTAAAATGGCACGCGAAGCATGGTTAAATCATGTGGCCATCCCAGCCAACCAAATTCACGATATTCCTACTGAGCTGGGAAATGTGGACGGTGCAAAAGCCTATGCTAAAACGTTAGCTGGTGTGCGTGCATTTGATTTGGTGATTTTAGGCTTAGGTGAAGATGGACACACAGCCAGCTTATTTCCTAACCAAGTGGTAGATAATAGCGCCGATGTGGTGCCTGTATTCAATGCCCCCAAGCCACCTGCAGACCGTGTGACGATGAGCCAAAATCGCTTGAACAATACACATGAAGTGATGTTTCTAGTCACTGGCGCGGGTAAGCAAGAAGCTGTCGATAACTGGCGTAAGGGCGTTTCGATTCCTGCGACATTGATTGCACCGGCCAATGGTGTGGATGTCTATTGTTTTGGTGTGTCTTTAAATTAACTTGTGTATTAGCAATAAAAAAGGCGCTCAATGCGCCTTTTTTATTTTGCGTACTTGTTTAAGTATTTTGAATCACAATACTAGGGAATTTTGCACTGTGATCTAAATTGGCCATGGCAATTTTACTGGCGGCTTTTCGCGCGATTTCTTTATAGACGGCTGCAATTTTGCTATCAGGCTCAGCAATAACAGTCGGTTTTCCGCCGTCAGTTTGTATGCGGATACTGATATCTAATGGCAAGCTACCTAATAGATCCACATGGTAATCTTGGGCCATCACTTCGCCGCCACCTGCGCCAAAAATATGCTCTTCATGCCCACAGTTTGAACAAATATGCGTGCTCATATTTTCGACGATACCTAAAATGGGAATACCCACTTTTTCGAACATTTTCAGCCCTTTACGTGCATCTAGCAGCGCAATGTCCTGTGGTGTGGTGACAATAATGGCGCCAGTGACAGGGATTTTCTGTGCGAGTGTCAGTTGAATATCGCCGGTGCCTGGTGGCAAATCAATCACCAAATAGTCTAGATCACGCCATTTGGTATCACGCAATAACTGTTCTAGCGCACCTGTCACCATTGGGCCGCGCCATACCATTGGCGTATCGGTATCTACCAAAAAGCCGATGCTCATGGTTTGCAAGCCATGCGCAACCATGGGCTCCATGCTTTTGCCATCCATACTTTCTGGGCGACCACTGATGCCAAGCATCTGCGGTTGGCTTGGGCCATAAATATCAGCATCCAGTAAGCCAACAGTAGCGCCCTCGGCAGCCAGTGCCAATGCTAAATTTACAGACGTAGTGGATTTGCCAACGCCGCCTTTGCCAGAAGCCACAGCAATCACATTTTTCACGTTTGGCAGTAAGTTCACCCCACGTTGCACGCTATGCGAGACGATGCGGCTGCCTATATTGATATTCACTTTTCCAATGCCTTCCAACCCGACTAACGCATCGTTGATTTGCTGCTTAATATTTTCGAATTGGCTTTTTGCCGGATAGCCTAGCACTACATCTAAACTCACATCGTTGCCAGTCATTTGGATATTTTTGATGGATTTGGCCGTTACAAAATCTTTACCTGTATTTGGGTCAATACATAATTTGAGCGTGCTTTGAATCAGTAATTCTGAGATGGCCATCCGTTATCCTTGGAAACATACTTGAGTGGTGAATCATGACAATTTTAAACTATATATTCCGCTATAAACCATGTGAAAGCGCTCACCATTTGTTAAAATGCTTAATTCTTTGATTTGAATAAGTTAAACATGACACGCAAACTCTTAGTCACCTCTGCGCTACCCTATGCCAATGGCAGTATTCATTTAGGGCACTTGGTGGAATATATTCAAACTGATATCTGGGTGCGCTTTCAAAAAATGCAAGGGCATACTGTGCATTACGTTTGCGCAGATGACACGCATGGCACCCCCATTATGTTGCGTGCAGAAAAAGAAGGCATCACGCCTGAAGCATTGATTGAAAAAGTACATGCCGAGCATAGCCAAGATTTTGCTGAGTTTTTAGTCGACTTTGATAATTACTACTCTACCAATTCGGAAGAGAATCGTGAACTTGCTAGCAATATTTACAAGGCACTAAAGGCTAACGGTAAAATCGCAACCAAAACCATAGAACAATATTTTGACCCAGTCAAAAACATGTTCTTACCAGACCGCTTTATTAAAGGTGAGTGTCCAAAATGTCATGCCAAAGACCAATATGGCGACAATTGCGAGGTGTGCGGTGCCACGTATAGTCCTACTGATTTAATCAATCCATTCTCAGCTGTTTCTGGAGCCATACCTGTGCGTAAAGAAACTGAACACTACTTCTTCAAATTGTCTGAGTGCAGCGATTTTTTACGTGATTGGACGCGTTCTGGCACCTTGCAGGCCGAAGCGGCCAACAAAATGACCGAGTGGTTAGGCGAGGCCGGAGAGAACAAACTGTCCGATTGGGATATTTCACGTGATGCGCCATATTTTGGTTTTGAGATTCCAGATGCGCCAGGAAAATACTTTTATGTATGGTTGGATGCGCCGATTGGTTATATGGCGAGCTTTAAAAACCTATGTGCCAAAGCAGGACTGGATTTTGATGAGTATTGGAAAAAAGACTCTACAACCGAGCTTTATCATTTTATTGGTAAAGATATTTTGTATTTCCATGCCTTATTTTGGCCAGCGACTTTAGAGTATTCAGGCCATCGTAAACCCACCAATGTATTCGCACATGGCTTTTTGACGGTCAATGGCGAGAAAATGTCTAAATCGCGCGGTACATTTATTACTGCACGTAGCTACTTAGACCATATTAAAAACCCGGAGTATTTACGCTATTACTATGCTGCTAAATTGAATGGCAGCATGGAAGACATTGACCTGAATCTAGAAGATTTTGTCGCACGGGTAAATAGTGATTTGGTGGGGAAGTACATCAATATTGCGAGCCGCACAGCTGGGTTCATCAATAAACGCTTTGCCGGTAAGCTCAATGTGACACCAAATAATGCTGTGATTCAAGAGCTGGTTTCTGCTAAATCATTGATTAAAAATGCTTATCATGACCGAGATTTTGGTAAGGCTCTGCGTGAAATCATGCGTTTAGCGGATTTGGCCAATGGCTACGTGGCAGACAAAGCACCATGGGTCATGGCTAAACAAGAAGGTGCTGACCAAGAGTTACAAATGGTTTGTTCGCAAGCCATTGAAATGTTCCGTTTGCTAACACTCTATTTAAAGCCTGTTTTGCCACAATTAGCAAAACAAGTAGAACAGTTCTTAAACGTACCAAGTTTATCTTTTGCAGACGTAGAGCAAGCTTTGCCAACGCAACACCAAATTGGTGAATATGCACATCTGATTACCCGCATTGACCCTAAACAAGTAGAAGCCATGACCGAAGCCAATAAAGAAAATCTACAATCTTCAGCACCTGCTGCTGCAGTGGTGACACCGCCAGCAGAGGAAGCCAATTACATCTCGATTGATGACTTTACCAAAGTAGATTTGCGTATTGCTAAAATCGTCAATGCAGAGCATGTGGACGGCGCTGAAAAGTTATTAAAACTCACGTTAGATATTGGTGAAGAAAAACCAAGACAAGTGTTTGCAGGGATTAAATCTGCATATGATCCAGAAACGCTCAAAGGCCGTTTAACGGTGATGGTCGCTAACTTAGCCCCGCGTAAAATGAAGTTTGGCCTAAGTGAAGGTATGGTGTTGGCCGCATCGGATGAGCGTGGCGGCCCATTTATTCTCAGTCCGGACAGTGGCGCACAACCGGGCATGCGCGTGAAGTAGACTTTTTGTTTGCTAGCGCGTTTTAATAAGAGCGAGCAGAGCATCCTCTTATGTCAGCATATTCCTACAGATAAATCAGTATCTGCCTATAGGACATCTGGTAGAGACGCACTTAAGATTGCCTCGCGTTACAAAAGTAGTTACTCAATTAAAAAGGAAGTCATCATGAAACATACATGGACGCTAATGTTAGGCGCTTTATTAATTTCTGGGCATGCACTGGCGGCAGATAGCAATGCCAAAACCGCAGTAGGTGGTGGTTTAGGTGCAGCGGCAGGCACTGCGCTTGGCGGCGTAGTGGGGGGCAGTACAGGTGAGGTAGTGGGTGGTGCCGTGGGTGGTGGTTTAGGCGGTGCTGTTACTACTAAAGGCGAAGGCCAAGCGGGTGCTGTCATTGGTGGCGCTGCGGGCGGTGCCGGTGGTGCTTATGTTGGCCGTAAAGTAAGTGGTTCAGGTACAGGCGCTGTAGTCGGTGCTGGCTTGGGGGGTGCGGGTGGTGCGGTTGTTGGTAAAGTGATCGATGAGCCGGCCAAAGGTGAGAAAGCCTATAACAAAAAAGGCAACAGCAAGCATAAACATAAACATGGTAAAGGCCATTACAAACATAATCACCAAGGCCATGATGATTAATTAGATTTTTCATAATAAAAAAGCCACCTAGAGGTGGCTTTTTTATATGCGGCGAGTGGATTAAGATTTCGCTTTGGTATCTTTTTTGTCTGCCGTTTCTTTTTTTGCTTTGCTATCTGATTTGGTTTTAGTGGCTTTGTCTTCCTTAGCAGCTGTTTCTTTTTTAGCCTTTGTCTCTTTGGTTTTAGCTTCTTTTGCAGGTTTTTCTTCTTTAGTTGTTTTAGCGTCTTTTGCTTTAGTATCGCTAGCTTTGGATGTTTTTTCTTCTTTAGCTGTTTTCTCTTTTTTAGGCTCGTCTGCTTTCACTGTTTTGCTGTCAGCTGTTTTACCGCTAGTTGCTGCTTTTTCAGTTCCCACTGCTTTGGTGCTCTCTTTAGTCGGTTTATCGGTTTTTTTGGTAGTGCTTTCAGTGGCTTTAGATGTAGCACTTGCCGGTAATGATGTTTTGCCTGAAATTGTAACGTCTTTACGTACGTTACCCAACGTAACAGGGCCAACGCCATCCACTTTTTCCAGCTCATCGATAGATTTAAAACCACCATTTTTTTTGCGGTAGTCAATAATCGCTTGGGCTTTGACTGGGCCAATGCCTTCCAAGCTCTCTAATTCTGATTGTGTGGCGGTATTCAGGTTGACAGCAGCATAAGCACTGATGCTAAAAACGAGTGATACAAATAGCGAAATGAGTAATTTTTTCATACGATTCTCCAGTTTAAATTATTGTTGAGGGCTCCCCGTATTTGCGATTGTACTGCTTTCACAAGTACGTGCCTATATACCTAATTATTCTTTACAGAGCAGCTTAAACGGAGGTGGACTCGATTTCCTGAAGAATCAAATGTAGGGCTTGTAAGGGGTCTGCTGCTTGCGTGATGGGGCGGCCAATCACCAAGTAGTTTGAGCCAACAGCCAATGCTTGGCTAGGCGTAAGAATCCGGCTTTGGTCATCTTTACTGGCAAAGCTTGGGCGAATGCCAGGCGTGACCAATAAAAAGTCTTGACCAATATGTTGACGAATCAAGGTGGCTTCTTGCGCTGAGCACACTACGCCATCCAATCCCGCCGTTTTGGTGAGTTGGGCTAATCGCAACACATGCTGTTCTATATCGGCTTCAACCCCGAGTTCATGAAGTACGGCTTGATTCATGCTGGTCAGCACGGTAACCGCGATAAGGTAGGGAGTATGTGTACCGGTGCTACCTTTAGATGTGCCCTCTAGCGCAGCTTGCATCATAGCGCTGCCACCACTGGCATGCACATTCAGCATCCATACACCGAGCTTAGCTGCGGCTTCGCACGCTTTAGCCACCGTGTTAGGGATGTCATGAAATTTAAGATCCAAGAATACTTTAAAACCGTTATCTACTAGTTGCGCTACCAGCTGTGGCCCAGCACTTGTGAACAGTTCTTTACCCACTTTAAGTTTGCATAGTGTTGGGTCTATTTGTGCTGCAAAGGCAAGCGCTTGTTGTGCATCTTGAAAATCAAGTGCGACTACAATCGGGCTGTCGGTAAAAAGGGTACTTGCTGGTGATTGCATGCTGGCGGATTATTTTCTATTGATAAGCTTAATATCGCGGATAGTGGCTTCGGAGGGCTCGGAAGGTAATGACTCCCATGCGTTACATGCCGGGCATTGCCAATGGTATTGTTTAGCGCGGAATCCGCATTGATTGCAGTGGTAGGCAGCGCGGTCACCAATAGCATTGCGCACAGTTTGTTGCATGAGCTGAATATCTTGTTGGTGGTCATTCACCATTGCGCGTGCTTGTAACAATTGGTCTAAGGCTTTTAAATTCGGTTTGCGAATCAATTCATTGCGTGCCAATTTGGCAGCGGCCTCTGCGCCTTCTTCTGCGAGTGTAGCTTCGTACAATACAGAAATCAGCGTGGGTAATTGGTAGGTTTCTAGATAATTGTTGAGCTGGGCAATACCTTCTTTTAAGCCAGCACTGCCTTTTTTACTGGCTGCATAGCTTTTGAGCATTTTATTGGCCACTAAGCCTAGAAATTCTGGCTGCTGAAACTCAATACGTTTCCAGTAAGAAATAGCCGCTGCGTGTGCACCGGTATTGGCTTCAATATCGCCCAGTAATACATTGGCGCGTACACAATCCTTATTGGCTTCTAATGCCTCAGCCAGTAATTGTTTAGCCTTATCATAGTCTTGCGCAATGATGGCGTTCATAGCCAATTCACAATGGTATTGTGCAATCTCTTTACGGAAAGGCACGCCGGATAAGCGCTCCAGCTCGGTTGCCATGGCAATAGCTTGTGACCATTCGCGTTCTCGTACATAAATTTCTAACAATGAGCGCAGAGCTGGTTGACGGTAACGCGTGTCATCTAGTCCTTTGAATAACTCCTCTGCACGGTCGAACAAGCCTGCCTTGAGATAGTCTTGCGCCAGTTCTGCTTTAACTGCATTCTTTTGCGGTTCGGTGAGTTCTTTTTTCTCTAATAAACTGAGATGTAAGTGGATTGCACGATCGGTTTCGCCCGTGCGTCTGAACAAACTACCCAAGGCAAAATGCAACTCAAGGGAATCGTTATTGATATTAATGGCTTCAGTAAACGCCTCTACGGCTTTGTGATGCTGGTCGCTAATTAAAAAGTTAAGCCCTTTGAAATAAGCAGCGGGGAGGGTAGTAGACTCCGAGATAAGTTGTCTGATATCTACGCGAGCAGCAATCCAACCTAATGTAAAAAAGAGGGGAAGGACTAGCAGCCACCAATATTCAAATTCTACGGACATATATTCTGAATAAAACGTAATGTGGGTATTTTACCTAATGGGCATGTACTAGGCTAATGATTTAGGGCCTATAAATACAAGTTTTGCATGATGCGTTGCTGCTTGAGCATATTGGATGCAAGGCGCAATAAAAAAAACGACACATTTTCATGTGCCGTTTCTATTGTTACATTTGTTGCTTTTGAATTAAATCATCAACTTAGCGTTAAGTCGCAGAATCCACACGATCACGCAACTCTTTACCAGCTTTAAAGTGCGGTACGTGTTTTGCTGGCACTTGCACTTTGCTACCTGTTTTTGGGTTGCGCCCCAAACGTGGCGGACGGTAATTTAAACTAAAACTACCAAAGCCACGAATTTCGATTCTTTCGCCCGTAGATAAATTATCTGTCATGGCATCTAAAATCGCTTTTACAGATAGTTCTGCATCTTTAACGACCAGCTGTGGAAAACGCTCCGCAAGCAAGTTGATTAATTCAGATTTTGTCATTGCTTTAAGCCCTAAATAGGTAGATGACGATTATTTTTTACTATCTAACTTGGCTTTTAATAACGCGCCAAGGTTAGTAGTGCCGGCTGCCGCAGAGTCATCAGCAATGATGTCGTCTGCTTTTGTTTTAGCTGCTTTTGCTTTTGGCTTAGCGGCTTTGTCGTCGGCTGCAGGATTACTGCTACCATTAGGATCTTCTGTCAGTTGTTTAACACCTAAAGAAATTCGCTCTTTTTCTACATCAATGGCAAGAATCACAGCTTGTAATTCATCACCTTTTTTGAAGTTGCGAATCGCTTCTTCGCCAGTTTGTGTCCATGACAAATCAGACAAGTGCACTAAACCGTCAATGCCACCTGGCAAGCCGATGAATACACCAAAGTCAGTAATTGACTTGATTTGACCGGATACTTTGTCGCCTTTAGCGTGAGTAGCAGAGAAATCATCCCATGGATTTGGTTTGCATTGTTTCATGCCTAAAGACAAGCGACGACGTTCTTCATCAATCTCAAGAATCATCACTTCAACTTCATCACCTAACTGTGCAATTTTGCCCGGGTGAATATTTTTGTTAGTCCAGTCCATTTCAGACACGTGTACTAAGCCTTCAATGCCTGGCTCGATTTCAACGAATGCTCCGTAGTCAGTTAAGTTAGATACTTTACCGAATAAACGTGTGCTGACTGGGTAACGACGCGTTAATGCAACCCATGGATCGTCGCCCAATTGTTTGATACCCAATGAAACACGGTTTTTCTCTTGATCGAATTTCAAGATTTTTGCTTCAACTTCTTCACCTACCGTCAATACTTCTGATGGGTGTTTAACACGACGCCATGCCAAGTCAGTAATGTGTAGCAAGCCATCGATACCGCCCAAATCAACGAATGCGCCGTAGTCAGTAATGTTTTTAACGATACCTTTAATCACTGCACCTTCGGTCAATGTGCCCATTAACGCTTCACGGTCTGCACCCATGCTGTCTTCCATCACAGCGCGGCGTGATACCACGATATTGTTACGTTTGCGGTCTAATTTGATAACTTTGAAATCCCACTCTTTATTTTCGTATGGAGTAGTGTCTTTTACAGGACGCACATCTACCAATGAACCTGGTAGGAAAGCCATAATACCGTTTACAGAAACGCGTAAGCCACCTTTAACACGGCTGCTAACGAAGCCTTTTACAACGCGGCCTTCGTTCATTGCATCTTCTAAATCAAGCCATGCTTGCATTTTCTTCGCTTTTTCGCGAGAAAGTTGTGTAGAGCCAAAGCCGTCTTCGAGTTTTTCAATCGCAACTTTTACAAAGTCGCCAACGGCAACTTCGAGTTCACCTTGCGCATTTTTGAACTCATCAGCGTTAATCACGCTTTCAGATTTAAGACCAGCATTAACAATGACGAAATCGTTATCTACAGAAACAACTTCCGCAGTGATGACTTCGCCTGAGCGCATTTCTTGACGCGCTAAGCTTTCCTCAAAGAGGGCTGCAAAAGATTCCATAGTAGATGGGGTTGAGTTAGAAGTAGAAGCCATTAAAAGTTTGTATCCAAAAAAGTTACTTAATAAGCCAAAGTGGTATCCCAATTCGGTATTAAGTAATCCCACCTAGCAGTGGGGTAGTTAATTAAACATTACGCCTAAATGTAGTCGTAACAAGAACACAGGATATTACACAAAAAATATCTTATGTTCAATGACTTAAATGCTTTTTTTCTATATTTTTTTGTAGGAATGCAAGCTTTTTTGGTAGGCATCCAGCACAAAGTCCACTGCTTGCTGAATGCTTCTGTCGGATGTGTCCAATAATAGTGCGTCGGGCATTTGTTTGAGTGGCGCTGCGCTGCGCTGACTATCACGTAAGTCGCGCACTTGTAGGTCTTGCAGAATGGTCTCGTAATTGGCATCTACACCGCGGTTGTGCAATTGCTGGTAACGTCTTTGTGCGCGAATCTCAACATCGGCAGTTAAGAATATTTTGAGTGCGGCATCCGGAAACACGACAGAAGCCATGTCTCGACCATCCCCCACCAAGCCGGGTGACTGTCTGAACTGTTTTTGTAAATCGAGCAGTGCATGACGTACTGCAGGATGTACTGCGACCTCCGATGCGCCGCGACCCATTTCCTCACTACGTACTTCAGCGGTGATATTACTGCCATTCAGCATGATATTGCCATGCGAGAATTCAATATTCAGCTGCGTGGTGAGTTTGGCAATGGCTTCTGCATCGCTCCAAACAATGTGCTGTTGCTGACTAGCATAAGCAACAATACGATAAATCGCGCCGGAATCTAAGTAGTGAAACCCGAGTTGCTCAGCAACTAGTTCTGCAACGCTACCTTTACCGGAAGCAGAAGGGCCGTCAATGGCAATCACGGGAATGGTAGGGATTGTATTATTCATTAATAAAACTTATCAAACTGTTTAAAACTATCAATTGGATTTGTTAATTGCTTGCGTGCATGATGATTACAACAGCTATTTAAGGAGTAGGCATCATGACAAAAACGATTACTTTTGCAATTTTACACTTTACCGTTGCGTTTACGGTGGGTTATTTATTAACGGGTAGTGCAATGGTGGGCGGCTTATTAGCAGTGATCGAGCCCGCGTGTAATACCGTAGTGTTTTATTTCCACGAAAAGGCTTGGAAGAAATTTGAAGAAGCGAATCCGCAAGGTCATGCCAAAGCGGTGAGTTTTGGCTGGTTGCATATACACTAAGATAAGTTAGGATACGAGCTTCTGAAATTCTTCGAAGTAATTGGGGAATGTTTTAGCCACACAATTTGGGTCATTAATGGTGATAGGCACGCCGCCTAAGCTCACCAGTGAAAAACACATCGCCATGCGATGGTCGTCATACGTGTCAATCACAGCATTAGGCGTGAGTTGCACAGGCGGGGTGATTTTAATGTAGTCCGCGCCTTCCTCAACCATTGCCCCCACTTTGCGCAGCTCAGTTGCCATCGCACTAATGCGATCCGTTTCTTTAACACGCCAACTTGCAATGTTTTTTAGCGTGGTCGTGCCCTCGGCAAACAGTGCCAAAATGGCTAAAGTCATGGCCGCATCGGGGATGTGATTGCAGTCTAAATCAATAGAAGTGAGTTTTGATGTTGGTGAACTCACTTCTATCCAATTGTCACCCCAGCTAACCATTGCACCCATCTTGCTAATTGCTTCGGTAAATTTGATATCGCCTTGAATGCTATCTTTGGTGATGCCAAAAACACGAATAGGCCCTAGTCCAATAGTGCCAGCAGCGAAAAAGTAAGATGCTGATGAGGCGTCACCTTCCACAAAAAACTGACCTGGGCTTTGATATTGACTATTGGCAGGAATGGTAAAGCGCTGCCAACCATCGCGTTGTACTTGCACACCAAATTTGGCCATCAAATTCAGCGTAATCTCAATATAAGGCTTAGAGATCAACTCGCCGACCACTTCAATGGTGGCTTGTTGTTGCGTGAGAGGAAGTGCCATGAGCAGTGCTGTTAAAAACTGGCTGGAAACATCGCCACGGATTTGAATGGGTTTGCTAACATCCAATTGTGCAGGTGCGATATTCAATGGAGGAAAACCGCTATTCGCTTCATAAGCGATATTCGCACCGGCTTGACGTAAGGCATCCACCAAATCGCCAATCGGGCGCTCGTGCATGCGTGGTACGCCATGCAAATGATATTCGCCGTGAGATAAAGCAAGCGCAGCCGTGAGTGGCCTAAATGCAGTACCGGCATTACCTAAAAATAAATCCGCTTGCTTGTTGGGGAAGTTGCCAGCACAGCCAGTGACTTCCCAATCACAATCACCGCATTTTTTCAGTGTTACACCCAGAGTTTGTAATGCTTCTAACATGCGGCTGGTATCATCGGAAATCAGTAAATCTCGGATGAGCGTGGTGCCTTTGGATAAAGCAGCCAGCAACAACGTACGGTTAGAAATACTTTTGGAGCCGGGCAGCTTAATCTCGCCATTTGCATGTTGAGAAGCGGGTAAGTGAAGTTGTTCCATGGTGTCTACTAATTCAAATTGAATGATGTGGCTATTGTTTGCCTTTTGCCCATTGATTTCTGGCATGGCTGGCGCGTTCAAACAAAGCTTCTAAGCCAGTGCTATCACTGTTGATGAGCAATTGCTTCACTGTCGCAAGCTCTTGCTCAAAAGCAGTGATTTCATTTAACAGCGCTTGTTTATTGGCTAAACTAATGTCTCGCCACATTTCAGGGTGGCTACCTGCAATACGCGTAAAGTCTCTAAAACCGCTGGCGGCAAAGCTAAATAATTGAGCAGCATTGGGGCGGGATGCAATATCATCTACCAGCGCAAATGCTAGCAAGTGGGGAAGGTGACTGACTGCGGCAAAAATAGCATCGTGCTGCTCGGCACTCATAGTGGACACGTTTGCGCCACAGGTACGCCATAAGTCAGTGACTGCAGTAATTGCAATGGCATCAGTATCAGCACTAGGGGTAATGACTACATTTTTCCCGATAAATAAATCAGCCATGGCAGCAGCGGCACCACTTTTCTCTGCACCAGCAATGGGATGGCCACCAACAAATTGTTTGCACTGATCACCTAACACCGCGTTTGCATTGGCAAGCACATCGTTCTTTGTACTACCTGCATCTGTTATCACGGTATGGTTAGATAAAAATGGCTGAATGCTTTTAAGTATTTGCGTAGTTTGTGCCACTGGTGCAGCGAGTATAATCATGTCTGCATCACGCACGGCGGCTTGAATATCGGACTCTGCGGCATCAATCATGCCTAGGTTTAATGCCTCATCCAAGCTATTACGTGTGCGGCCAACGCCCACAATATGCGTATCAACACCTGCCTTTTTTAAAGCAAGTGCAACCGAGCCACCAATGAGGCCAACACCAACAATAACCAGCTTTTTCACAGAGATATCTTGCACAAACAGAATAAAGCCGAAATTGTAACATGCCATGCGTTTGGCTCGGCATGGTCAACTTAAGTGATTGCAACTGCGTTATAGCGTATAATGTGATTTGCTTTGGGGCTGACCAGGTTTCGACGTGGGTTGCAAAGCAGTGCAGGGCATACCGAGGATTCAGGTTTCCTCGTAAATCCATCTGAACAAGTATAGTCGCAAACGACGAAACTTACGCTCTAGCCGCTTAATACCGGCTGGACGCTGCACCATCTCTCCCGTGGGGTGGGTGGCCTTAAAACCATCGCAGCGTCATATACACGGGATACGTTTTACGTTGGGTTACTTAGCGTAAGATTAACCTTAAGGTAACTCGCTTAGTCAGTGCTTGTCTGTTGGTGGGGGCTAAGTTAAATTAAACAACAAGGCTAAGTATGTAGAACTGTCTGTGGAGGGCTTGCGGACGCGGGTTCGATTCCCGCCTGCTCCACCAATAAACAAAAATGGCTACCCTTGTGGTAGCCATTTTTGTTTATGTCGCTGGGGGGAATCGAACCCGCGGGATGCGGGGTGAGCAGGGGTTTCGAATCGCATGCGATGAGCCTGTGAACGACAGTGCGCATGCAGGCGCACTGGCTGGCCAGGATGGCCGATTCCCGCCTTTACTACCTTGCGGTGTTATTTTTGTCTATGGATTAGACTGTTTCTATGACGTGATACAAGGTTAGAAATAGTGTGTCCATTTCTAATTGCAACAAGAACTAAAATACCTAGGGTCTTTAAGTAAATTCTCGTTCCTTCGCCGTGTGTAGAAAACAGGTCTGTGGCTTTTGTGATCGTAGTATCTAGTATCTCTTAAGAAGCCTATAGATGATATGTCATTGCTTGTGATAATTTTAACTTTTGCAACTGACACAATGGCTACCAAATGAGCATCATTAAATCTTTTGTCATTCTCTCGAATACCTCTTGATCTTAAATCAACCTCTATTAATTGCTCTTTGGTATCTATCTTAAAATCATCGTAAATTACAACCTTTCCTTTTCGACTAAGTTCGGCTATGAATGGTAAGTATTTGCCAAGTTTTTTGAGCTCAGATTTGTATTTACTGCCACCATACACAACTTTTCCATTTCTATTATTTATCCACTCAATAACGGGTCTAAATTCCTCATGTCTTAAATCTTTATTGTTAAATATGGCTGGTATTGCATTTACATCAATTATTGTGCACATATTTACAAACCCAATAGTTCCATTTGTTCTCGAATGAAAAACTCTCTGTACTCATTTGGTTGATTTGAATCAATTTCACCTTTTTGATTAATTTCAATTGGATATACATAGTTTTTTCCTTCTTTTCTGTGGAAAAAAAGAATTTGAGAGTTACTCTCGCTAGATTTAGCATCATTGCTGTTTTTTGATTGTTCAGATTTTTTCAATCTGTACCTATCGATCATGTAGTCGCTGTGTGTTTCGACTAATATAGTTTGCTCCCATTTGTTAACAGCATCATAAAATAACTCGCCAATTTCAGCTTGTGCTTTAGGGTGCAGGTGAACCTCGGGCTGCTGAATAATAAACCATGATTTATTTGCTCTAGTCGCAATTTCAGCAAGAATTGGGAGGGATTGAGACACCCCATATCCCACATTCATAATGCTAAGTGGGTGGTTGTCTAAAACTACATCTAACTCAAACGGGGAGTTTTTGGTTCTGCCATATTTTTTTAACTCAAGCTTTTTAAAAAGACCAGATTTATTTGCTGTTCTTTCAATGATGTTTTTTAAATTATTACCCTTTGAACTACCAATTATTGTGCTCAATAAATATGGTGTATGTTCACCTTCAGGTGAAAAGTCATAATTTGGTTCATCATATGTTCTCTTGGGCTTAGAGCGTATTGGAGCTAACCAGATTGGTCTTACATTTGGGGATGAGATATCATAAAAAGGTACATTAATACTATGATCTTGCTTATCTAGTTCCTCATATGCGCTGTATATTGCAAACCTAATATCGAATTTTTCTTTATTTAAACGGGATAAAGTTTTGTATCCTTTACCATTTTTATGAAAATCAATAAGTGAACTGAGCACACATTCAGCTTGTTCTTTTGAGTCAATACTAATGTCTTCAACATTTTCTAATGAGTACATCGCCATTGTATTCAAAATTTTTATATGCAAGATGTAGTTTTTGTTTAATATCAACGATATGATTTTTGGTTCAGGCATCCCATTCTTGTTTGAGAAAGTCATCAGAAAGCCAATATTTATTAAATTGGTCTCTTTTTCTGATGACTTAGCAGAAAGATTGTTTATACAACCAACTCTGAAATAACTTTTGTCTTCTGCAGACGCGCTGATAATATCAATCGAATGACCAAGATTTACTTCCTCAGTCTTAAATTCAAAGCTATACCAAAAGTTGAAATCCGTAATTATTTTAATTAATGACAATACTGAGCTTTTGCCAGAGCTATTCTCACCTACAAAAAAATTCATTTTCATTAGCGGAATTACTGTGTTTTGAAAGCCTCTGAAATTGTCCATTAAAATGTAATTATTATATTTATCCATTCAAAAGTTTCCTTGAGAGTTGTTTTGCTACACAGTAATGATTAAACATCAATTTATCAAGCATCAGTATTAACTTTGTCAAATAAGAAAAAACCCGCCAAAGCGGGTTTTTTCTTATCTTAATCAACCTACACAACTTCAGCCGATTGAGCTTCGGTTTCAGAGTTCATTACTCGAACAAGATCATGCAGTGATTTTTTAAGTTGGTCAAACGCTTCATTGCTTAAACCGGTTTTACAAGCAACGCCTTTTTGGATTTCTGCGACTTCGTCTTGTAATGCGTAGCCTTTTTCTGTGAGTTTGATTTCTACCACGCGCTCGTCTGATTTATTGCGTAATCTTTGCAAAATACCAGCGGTTTCTAGTCTTTTTAATATGGGCGTTAGACTGGCGGAATCTAGGTCTAATTTTTGCGCAATAGCGCTAACGCTCATGGTGTCGTACTCCCAAAGTACCAGTAAAACTAAGTATTGGGTATAGGTGAGTCCTTTTTCGTCCAGCGCCGCTCGGTAAGCGCGCGTAAGTGCATGGGTTGCTGAATACAGGGCAAAACATAGTTGACTATCTAGTTTTAGGTTGATGTGTTTCATTGTGGCCAAAAGTGAATACGGATAAGTGTAAATATTACACTTTATCTTTATTCAATAGTTTAGATTTTTATATGCATGTCTAAAATTTACAGTTAAGCGTATGAAAAAATACATATTTATTGAAATGTATGCTTTGCTATTTTAAAAGTCTCCAGTTTGTAAGTCTATTGGCAGTTTAATTGGCGCACATTCTCCGCAGATAAGCACGATGCTAAGCCTGCCAACCCATGTATATCGGTGTTGTGTTGGCTGTTTGGCATGCACATGCATGTCATGAATATTGTTAATGCATTAAATTTTAGTGTGTTTTTTGTTGCCAAATAAGGTTTACTAAAATACGATTACATTGAACTCCATGTACTACCTGTTTAGCATATAAAAAAATATCAATAATGTTGCAATGCACCGAAGGGGATGAAAAATTAGTGAGTTAAGCAAAAGTTTACTCAAGATTATTTGGCCATTCATCATCATCATTTCCCTAATGCTTGTGATTGTGCGGTTCAGTCTATATACACAATCCTCGGTTAGAGCATATGTCACTGGGGAAAGCGAGTGGTCAAAAGGGCAGAAGGATGCCGTTTTTTATCTGAATCGCTATGTTGAATCAAAATCTGCATTTGATTATGACTTGTATACCTATGCGATTGCCGTGCCACTGGGCGATCATCTGGCCAGAATCTCGTTAAACCAATCTCCTCCCGATACTGAAGCAGCCAAAACCGGGTTTCTGCAAGGCAAAAACCATCCGGAAGATATCGGCGGCCTGATCAAGCTCTATGTGCATTTACACGATACGTTGTTGATGCGTGAGCCTGTGGAGTTATGGAAAAAAGGCGATGTCATTATTCTGAAAATCCAGAAACTAGCAGAAGCGCTTAAACAGACTGTCGATAGCACTCCCCAAAATACAAAAGCGATTAAATTGCTGATTGATGAGATTAATCGCTTAAATATTGAACTCACTCCGATTGAAGAAGATTTTTCCAATGCGCTGGGTGAGATTTCTAGGCAAATCAATACCTGGTTTTATGTGATGTCGCTCATATTCACGGCTATTTTAGTGGCGATAGGCGTGACGCTCTCACGCCGGATGGTGCAGTTCAATTTGATGGCCACCGAGAAAATCAAAAACAGCGAGCTCAGATTCAAAGCGTTATTAGGCTCTTCGATGGATGCTGTGATTGAAATTAACGCAGAGAGTGAGATTAGCCATTGGAGCGCGCAAGCGGAGCAGATTTTTGGCTATCTAGAATATGAGGCCATTGGTGAAAAGCTGCATTTATTAATCATTCCTGCAGAACATATTGAGGCTCATTTGATGGGTATGCGTCGCTTTTTAAAAACAGGTGATGGCCCGGTGCTCAATAAGCGCATTGAAGTAACTGCAAAACGCAAGTCTAAAGAAGAGTTTCCGGCAGAGCTGGTGGTTTCTGCCTATGCTTTAAATGGCAAACATATGTTCTGCGCCTATATTCGAGACATTACTGAACAGAAAAAATACGCAGAGAAGCTACGCACCATTGCGCATTTCGATTCTGTTACTGGCTTGCCTAATCGCTTATTGTTCCAAGATTGTCTAGATGGACAAATCAAACTGTGCGATCAGTCTAATTTGCCGTTATCGGTGATGTTTATCGACATCGATAACTTTAAAGATATCAATGACACTTTAGGGCATCAAACTGGGGATTATCTGTTGAAAGAAGTCTCTAAAAGAATGCTCGGTTGCTTGCGCAAGGCTGATTTTCTGGCTAGGTTCGGCGGTGATGAGTTTGTATTGATTGTGAATCAGTTTAATGCCGATGATGATGTGGATGATGTGGCCGAACGTTTGATTGAAGCCCTTAAAGTGCCGTTCCAGATCCAAAATGAAATGGTGTATGTGACGATTAGCATAGGGATCTCATCGTACCCGACAGACTCACACTCTTATCATGAATTGGTCAAAAATGCCGACCAGGCGATGTACATGGTCAAGAAATCTGGTCGCAACGGCTACGCCCATTTCAATACTGCGATGGAAGAGTCCGTGGTGCTTAAACGTCAATTGACCAGTGATATTCGCTTAGCATTGCAAGATAATCAGTTTGAAATTTATTATCAACCGATTGTCGATTTGCAAACCAGCCAGATTCTTAAATGCGAGGCATTATTGCGCTGGAATCACCCATCCAAAGGCATGATTCAGCCAGGTGTGTTTATTGGTATTGCAGAAGACACTGGTTTGATCGTCGAGATTGGGGATATGGTGTTTCAGCGAGCGTTAGCTGCAGTGCTGGGCTGGCGTAAAACGGTGCATCCGGATTTCCAAGTCAGCATCAATGTATCGCCAGTGCAACTGCATCAAGCAGGGGGCAACAACTGGTGTTACAAGCTTAAAAATGCACTTTCTTTAACTGATGCACTAGTGATTGAAATTACTGAAGGGGTGTTGGTGAATGCCAATGAGGTCGTCAGTAAAGCATTATTGGAGTACCGCGATGCCGGTATTCAGGTAGCGTTGGATGACTTTGGTACAGGGTATTCTTCGCTTTCTTATCTGACCAAGTTTGATATCGACTATATCAAAATTGACAAGTCGTTTTTGGTGGACTTAAGCGAAGCTTCAGAGAATTATGCGTTGTGCGAAGCGATGATAGTGATGGCGCATAAACTGGGTTTGGCCGTAGTGGCAGAAGGGGTGGAAACACCAGAGCAATTGGCGCTGCTTAAACAAATTGGCTGCGATTACGCGCAAGGCTACTTATTTGCGCGACCCATTCCGGAGCTTGATGTAGAGTCATTCTTGATTCAATTTAATACGCGCAAATTAGAAGTGGTGAATACTTAGATTCTGATTCTGGACGGGTTTAACGCTTTTTATCTTCAGCATCTTTCTTTGCTTTTAATTCGGCGCGTTGTGCTGTTTTTCTGCGGCGCATGCTCACAATACCTTCACCAGATTTACGTTTGTCCGGCTCTGCAAATGGATTTTCACCTTGATTAAATTGCACACGTAATGGCGTTCCGGTCAGTTGAAACGTTTTGCGGAAAACGCCTTCCAAAAAGCGTTTATAGCTATCTTTAATCCCATCCACGTGGTTACCGTGAATCACCACAATGGGTGGATTCATACCGCCTTGGTGTGCGTAGCGTAACTTGGGGCGAATACCACGGGTAATCGGTGGTTGGTGTTGCGCAATCGCATCGGTAAGTACGCGGGTGAGTTGTGGAGTAGGGAGCTTGGCCATGGCCGCTTTAAATGCGCCATCCACAGAAGTTAGGAGTTCCGGCAGGCCTTTTTTGCGTAATGCCGAGATGTAATGAAATTTGGCGAAATCTAAAAATATGAGCTTGCGGTCAATTTCGCGTTTAATCCAATCGCGTTCGTCGTCTTTAAGGCCATCCCACTTATTGATAGCGACCACTAAGGCACGGCCAGCATCCAGAATATAGGCGGCAACGTGCGCATCTTGCTCGGTAATGCCTTCTTGTGCATCAACCACTAAAATGGCCACGTTGGCATCTTCAATGGCTTGCATGGTTTTCACAACAGAGAATTTTTCAATGGCTTCAAACACGCGGCCGCGTTTGCGTACGCCGGCGGTATCAATAATGGAATAACGCTTACCGTCTTTTTCCATCTCAATTTCAATGGAGTCACGCGTGGTGCCTGGCTCATCAAATGCAATGACGCGGTCTTCACCCAGCAAGGCGTTGACTAAGGTAGATTTACCAACGTTAGGTCTGCCCACAATAGCAATGCGAGGGATTTTGTCTGCGTGTTTATCTTCGTCGAAGGCTGGTTCAGGAAAATGCTCAAGTGCCAGCTCAACAATATCTTTGACGCCTTCACCATGTGCTGATGAAATGGAGAGCGGGTCACCTAAACCTAGTTCGTGAAAGTCTGCCGCAACTACGGCTTTATTCATGCCCTCGGTCTTGTTTACCGCTAACAGTACAGGCCGCTGCGCTTTGCGCAATTTATCGGCAATGATGAACTCTTGTGGCGTTAAGCCTGCACGACCATCTACTAGGAAAATAATGACATCAGCTTCATCAATGGCGAGCAAGGTTTGCTTGGCCATTTCTTTCAAAATGCCGCTTTCTGCTGTTGGTTCAAAACCACCAGTATCAATCACCAAGTAGGGTTTGCTTGCACCGATGCCGCGACCGTAGTGCCTGTCGCGCGTCAAGCCGGGCAAGTCTGCCACCAAGGCATCACGGCTTTTGGTCATGCGGTTGAATAGGGTGGATTTGCCAACGTTAGGTCGGCCAACTAAAACAATGGTAGGTAGCATAAATTATTTCACCGTGATGGCATACAGGCCACCACCACGCGTTTCTGCAAGGAGTTGAGAGGTGCTATTGCCTGCAGCGAGTGACATCACAGCATTGTCGTCAATTTTAATGCGCCCGACGAAGTTGCCTTCATCGCGACTTAAGAAGTGAATGTAACCTTCTAGATCGCCTACGGCAATAAATGCGCCCATTGACAAGGGTTTGGTGAGTCTGCGATTAGACAAATTGCCTTGACGCCAGAATGTACGGCCATTTTCGTAATCAAGTGAGTAAACAGAACCTAATGTGTGGCTGACAAACAGTTTGCCATCTTCAGCCGTGAGACCGTTATAGCTGGAAATATCACGGTTCCATAATACTTGTCCATTTTTGCGATCAATCGCGG
The DNA here is from genome assembly GCA_000525025.1 of Methylophilaceae bacterium 11. GTDB lineage: Bacteria > Pseudomonadota > Gammaproteobacteria > Burkholderiales > Methylophilaceae > Methylophilus. The sequence goes on from JCKJ01000001.1 coordinate 982,974, forward strand.
CAATTCTGCCTTGGTAAGCCACGGCAAATAAAAGCGGGCCATCCACAAATGGCAAGCTAGTAATGTCGGCAATACGTTCAATTTCTGTGACGCCTTTGGGTTGTGCCACTGTAGCTTCCCAAATCAATTTTCCATTGTCTGCACGAATGGCGGCTAATTTACCGCCTGCATAACCAGCGTAGACAGCGCCACCGTCGACGACAATCCCTACACTGCTTCTGAGCGTGAGGGCTGGCGCGGTACGTTCATACACCCACTTGCGGCTGCCATCGGCTGCATCAATGCCGTAAATACGATTGTCCCCGGTTCTAACGATCACTTTGCCATCAAAGTAACGAGGCACACTTAAAATTTCGCTGCTTAATTTAGAGTTCCATAACGGTTTACCGGTGACATCCAGTGCGTATACATGGCCTTTGTTGGTGCCTACCAGTACTAAACCGCCACCCGTGCCCACACCGCCGCTAATGGTTTCACCGATATTGGTTTTCCATAGTTGCTGGCCTTTTGTGGCATCCAGTTTGATGACATCGCCTTCCACGTTGGTACCGTAGACAAATCCGGTTTCTAGCGCTGGCGTATAGTCGTAACGTGCGGTATCACCCAGCGAAAATTTCCAATCCACTTTTGCTGTATAAGACGTTTTAATGTCCTCTAACTCAGCGGGTGGGTTAGGGGGTTCCTCACCAAACAGTTTATCTGCCATGTCTGCACGAAACTCGGTCAGTGCACTACAGGCAGTCAATGAAACCATCAGCAGCATAATGCCGACTTTGATGAGGTGATGGGTGTATAGACGGTGCAAACTAAATTTCCTAAAGACGATTATTCAATGGACGATACAATACAATGACTTAGCTGCCCAATGACTCAAGTTTTTGCTTGGTTAATTGAAACAACCTGCCTTGTGTATCTAAGTTTTTTAATGCGACTTCGAAGGCTTGTTTGGCATCTTGTGTTTTGCCTTCTGCCAGTAAAACATCACCTAACATATTGTCTTTGAGCCCTGCATAGCCTGGGTCTTTGATGTCACTCAGTGCTTTTTTAGCTTCGGCATACTCTTTATTTTCAAAATGAATACCTGCTAATTGCAGCCCTGCAATGGCTTGTACGCTACTTTCTTTTGCATGTGCGATGGCCCAAGTTAATTGCTCGCTAGCGCCTTTTGCATCGTTAGCTGCGTACTGCGCTTTTGCAGCAAACACAGCGGCGCGTCCAGCGTAAGGCGTTACACTGTATTCTGATTTAAGTTGGTTGACCTGGGTTTTAATCTCTTCTAGCTTAGTAGGTTCCGTAGTGAGCATGGTTTGATAGAGATTAGATGCCCCTGTGGCCTTGCTTTGAATCCAGTAATGGTAACCTTGCCAGCCTGCGTAAGCCAACACCACTAGTAACGCAATGCTACTGACTAACTTGCCGTTTTTGTTCCACCACGCTTTAAATTCATCTAACTGTTCTTGCTCTTCTAAATCATACGCCATGTTAATTGCCCTGGTTTCATTATCGTTGGTTAATTATCTTAGTTTAAGCGGCCTTGCGACCTGGAATTGCCTGTAATAACTGCTGTGTATAAGGCTGCTGAGGAGATGTGTAAATATCTTCTACTGCGCCTTGTTCTACAATTTTGCCTTTGTGCATCACGACAATGTCATTTGCAATATGCCGGACCACGCGTAAATCGTGGCTGATAAAAATATAGCTTAATCCCATTTCTGCTTGCAACGATTTGAGCAGCAGTAAGATTTGTGCCTGCACCGAAACATCTAGCGCAGAAACGGGTTCATCACAAATCACCACTTTAGGTTGCAACACCAGTGCTCTTGCAATGCCAATGCGTTGTCTTTGCCCACCAGAAAATTGATGCGGATATTTCGTTGCATCTGCTGCTGTTAGCCCAACACGTTCAAGCATTTGATGCACTAGTGCAATGCGTGACGCCGTTGAACCCACTCCATGAATCAGCAATCCCTCGCCAACAATCTCACCTACGCGCATGCGTGGGTTGAGCGAAGCGAACGGATCTTGAAACACCATTTGCAAATGTTTGCGCACACCGCGCAAATCTTCTTTATGAAGTTGGGCTAAATGCTGCCCTTGGAATATTACATCGCCACTGTCAAACGGTTGCAATTGTAACAGACAACGTGCCAAAGTGGATTTTCCACTACCGGATTCACCGACCACGGCGAGGGTAGTGCCTTGTTTTAGTTGGATACTGACATCATCCAACGCTTTGATGTGTGTAGTGTTGAAGCCAAAACGGCCACTGCGCTGGGTATACGTTTTATTGAGGTTTAAGGCCTCTAATATGATGTCACTCATGCGGTCGCCTCTTGACTGAGCCATGCATAATCAATGGGTTTAAGCGTCTTCAGGCCTTCGGCATCGGGAACGCAAGCCAGTAGCGCTTTGGTGTAAGGGTGTTGCGGGTGGTTTAACACCTGATCGCGCGTGCCTGTCTCTACAATTTCACCACGGAACATCACAATCACATCATCGGCAATGTCTGCCACCACACCAAAATCATGGGTGATAAATAACATCGCCATATTCATGCGTGTTTTAAGCGCATCCAATAATTTCAATACTTGAGCTTGTACTGTCACATCTAGCGCTGTGGTGGGTTCATCGGCAATCAATAGGGCGGGTTCGCAAGCAATGCTCATGGCAATCATCACGCGTTGACGTTGACCACCGGATAACTCATCCGGATAACTGTCGGCTCGGCTGGCAGGTATACCCACTTGTTCGAGTAGTTCGGCGACTCGCGATTTAAGTGCTTGGCCTTTTAATCTTAAATGTGCGGTCAATGGCTCACCAATTTGATAGCCCACGGTCAGCACTGGGTTAAGTGAGGTCATAGGCTCTTGAAAAATCATGCCGATTTTTGCGCCACGGATGGTTTGCATGGCCTTGTCATCAAGCTGTGTGATGTCTTGGCCTTGAAAAACCACATTGCCACTGGCTTGTAGCTGCTTAGAGAGTAAGCCCATGATAGTGAGGGCTGTAAGACTTTTGCCACTGCCGGATTCACCGACGATACAAGTGGTTTTGCCAGTAGATAAGGAAAAGTTCGCTTGGTTGACCAATAGGCGTGACGTATCGTTTTTGGGTGTCACGTTTAATTGGCTAATACGCAGAATTTCACTCATGGCTAGTCATTTGGCTATTCAATATTGTAAACAATGGTCACCACAACGCGCGCGGTTTTATCAATTGTCGATTTGTCGTAGACCCCGCCATAGCTGTTGTCGCTATCATCCGCGCCACCTACGGGCAAAATGTAAAACGCACCCTGACTGGCGGATTTCATGACGCCTACTTTCACGCCATCTTGCTTCACAAATTCTGTGGCGCGTGAGCGTGCATTTTTGGTGGCATCTGCAATTAAAGACATTTTAATCGCTTCCAAGTTGCTGACCAGATAACTAGGTGCTTGCGCATTCACTGGATGATTGTCTGCTTTTAATTGCAAGAAAGCCTTATTGGCTGCGGTGATTTTTGTTAAATCTTTGGTATTGATGCGTATGTTTTGGTAGGCATCAAACCCTTTTTGCACTTGGCGCGGCACATCTTTAATAAAGACCTCTTCGTAATGCGGGCCAATGGTTTCCACATCGATGGTCCAAGTGTCCTGTGTCAGACCTTGTTTATCTAAAAAGGCTTGTACCACTTTTAATTCATCGGCCAGTGCAGTGAGCGCATTGGCTTGGGTATCGCTCGCAACGCCAATGGTAATCGTCCATTCTGCGCTATCGGCTTTAATAGGCTTTTCTGCTAACCCTTTGACGGTAATAGATTGTTGACCAGACACGGCGCGCTTAGCTTGTACGCCCAAAATAAAGGCAGCGCTTGCCATCCCAATGGCAAGTAGCAACCCAAGGACAGTCATTGCTTTAAATAAATTTTTATGTTCGGTCATGATGCTCCAATCAACTAGCTAATCAATTCGCGTACTTCGTTTAGTTTACAACGTTTTTGCTCACCTGCATTGAGTAGTGGCTTAATCGAAATTTCGCCGGCTAAGGCTTCGTCATCACCAAGAATAGCTGCGAAGCGTGCGCCGCTTCGGTCGGCTTTTTTCATTTGCGATTTAAAGCTACCGCCGCCTGCATGTAACACCACACGTAAACCATCGTTACGTAATTGTTCTGCCATTAAAAATGCGTGTTTTTCAGCATGTTCTCCCACATTCACTAAGTAAATGTCTGGTGCATTACTTGCGGTCACGCCATATTCCTGCATCAATAAAAACACACGTTCTAAGCCAATGCCAAAGCCGCAAGCAGGGGTGGGCTGCCCACCCAGTCGCTCCACTAACGTATCGTAACGTCCACCACCGGCAATGGTGCCTTGCGCACCAAGCTTGGTGGTGACCCACTCAAATACGGTGCGGTTGTAATAGTCCAAACCACGTACTAAGCGGTGGTTTACAGTGTAGGCTATACCGGCTTGTGTCAGTAGTTGGCAAAGGCGCTCAAAGTGTTGTTTAGAGGCTTCACCCAAGCAATCCATCAGCTTGGGCGCTGCTTCACATATGGCTTGCATGCGCGGATTTTTGGTATCTAAAATACGTAGTGGATTCGTATGTAAGCGGCGCTTGGCATCTTCATCTAATAAATCTGTATGCTGCTCAAAATATTGAATCAATGTTTGACGATAGGCGGCACGTTCACTTGCATCGCCTATGCTGTTGATTTGTAAGGCTACATCTTGAATGCCTAATGCATTCCATAGTCTGGCCAGCAGAATGATTTGTTCTGCATCCACATCCGGGCCATCAAAGCCAAAGGCTTCTACACCAATTTGATGGAATTGGCGTTGGCGGCCTTTCTGCACGTTTTCGTGTCTGAACATCGGCCCCATATACCATAAGCGTTGCGGCCCATTGTAGGTCAAGCTGTGCTCGACCACAGCGCGCACGCAACCAGCGGTACCTTCTGGGCGCAAGGTCAGCTTGTCGCCATTCAGCGCGTCTTCCCATGCATACATTTCTTTTTCAACAATGTCGGTGTGTTCACCCACGCTGCGCACAAACAGCTCGGTAGGCTCTACTAGTGGCATGCGGATATTGTTGTAACCATAGCTGGCGAGTACTTGGCGTGCGGTATCTTCCAATTTAAACCAGAGAGGCGTGGACTCAGGAAGGATATCGTAAAAGCCTTTGATGGACTGGAATTTGGAGGTGGAAGAGGTGCTCATTGCTTAAACTTAGGCTTAAATTGCTTGAATCGGAATGGTTTTAGGGGGTAGGGTGGTGCGTAACTTTCCACCTTCTACATAATTTTTTTGTACGTAGTCTTCCACAATCGCTTGGAATTCTTGTGCGATATGGTCGCCTTTAAGGGTGACGGTTTTTTCACCGTCGACAAATACTGGCGCAACGGGGACTTCGCCAGTACCGGGCAAGCTAATACCGATATTGGCCAGTTTTGATTCACCAGGGCCATTAACTACGCAGCCCATCACGGCGACGCTCATATTTTCTACACCTGGATATGCGGCACGCCATACCGGCATTTGCGTGCGCAGGTAGCTCTGAATTTGCATGGCTAGTTCTTGAAAGTAGGTACTGGTCGTGCGTCCACAACCCGGACAAGCAGTGACCAAGGGTGTGAAGGAACGGATGCCCATGGTTTGCAGAATCTCCTGCGCAACGACTACTTCTTTTGTGCGTGATTCATTAGGCTCTGGTGTGAGTGAGACACGAATCGTATCGCCAATACCTGCCTGTAACAGCAACGCCAAAGCTGCGGTAGAAGCCACAATGCCTTTGGAGCCCATGCCAGCTTCGGTTAAGCCTAAATGCAGCGGGTAATCGCAGCGCTGGGCTAAATCGGTATAGACTTTCACTAAATCTTGTACATTGCTGACCTTGCAAGAAATAATGATTTGATTGGGATCTAAGCCAATATCTACCGCCTGCTGTGCGCTCTCCAACGCAGATTGAATCAGTGCTTCCTGCATCAGAGCATCGGCAGAGAGTGGAGAAGTAGATTGGCTGTTTTCATCCATCATACGTGCCATTTTGGCTTGGTCTAAGCTGCCCCAGTTAACCCCAATGCGTACCGCTTTTTTATATTGAATCGCCGCTTCAATCATGGCGGCAAATTGCTCATCACGCTTACTGCCTTTGCCCACATTGCCTGGGTTGATACGATATTTGGCCAAGGCTTGCGCGCAATCCGGATAAGCTTGTAATAACTTGTGGCCGTTATAGTGAAAATCGCCCACCAGTGGCACGTTACAGCCTAGCGCATCTACGCCACGACGGATATTGCTCACTTGTGCAGCAGCTTCGGGCGAGTTCACGGTAATGCGCACTACCTCAGAACCGGCTTGCCATAGTTCGTATACTTGTTGAATGGTGGAGGCTGCATCGGCAGTGTCAGTATTGGTCATGCTTTGCACAACCACACTGGCTGGTATGCTCCCGTTTAGGCCACCGCCCACTGGGACGTGACCAACCATTACTTGTCGAGTGTTTCTACGCATCATCACACCTTAATTCACTTTGATGCGGGCGACTCTATCTCTAGTGTGTGCCAATAAATCTAGTGCTTGGCCATTCATGGAGATAGAAGTGCCATGCGCGTTGCCTACCGTAATGCTAAGGGGAGGGGCAATATTAACGCTATCTGATGTGCCTGCAGCCAGCACTTTGCTGTAGATTTGCTTGCCACTGGCATCCACTATATTTACCCAGGTTTCTTCTGTGGCATCAATGACCAGTTGCGCACTTTTAGCTGTGTTTTGGACAGGCTCTTTCGGTGGGGTCGGTTCGATAGGTGGTGGAGTGGCTGTTGTCACATTTGGCTTAGGCTGGAGTGCATTGGCTGCTGCGGTTGCAGCGTTATTGCTAGTGCTCGCATTGTTTGTCGTAGGGATTGCTGTTGTATTGGCCGCTTGTGGTGCCTGTTGGGTTGCCAATTCAGTGGCAGGGGGCAGGGTTAAATTATTGCTACTATTAGCATCTGCGGCAGGTGCTGGTAACTCAATCGGTGTGGTGTTGTCTTGCCGCTCTGCAGCGGGCAACGCAAATTCTACGCTGCCATCAACAGGCGCTGCTGGCGTAGATTCGGCACTTGGTTTTGCAGCTGAAATCGCAATCTCGGATACCACGTTTGGTTTAATTACTTGCGTGTAGTAATAGAATAGACCAGCGATTAATGCAAAGCACAGCAGTAAGCCAATGAACGACTTGAAAGAAAAGCTAGCGCGATGCTCACCAATGACTGAACGGTGCTCTGGCGGTTTGACAGCGAAAGATTGTGGTGAAATATCTGGTACTAATGCGCTATAAGCCGCCACTATAGGCGCAGCATCTATTTTAAGCGCTTTAGCATAGTTGCGAATAAAGCCACGCACAATCGACGGCTGGGGCAACTTATCATAGCGATCGGCTTCAAGCGCTTCGACTTGATTGACGCCTAAACGTAATTGGCTGGCAATATCCTGTACGCTTAGTTTTTGTTTTTCACGGGCAGCCCTCAGCGCACCTCCACAAGCGGAAGGCAAGGCCTCTTGTATGAGAGGGGCTGGCGATTCGATCTCAACAGTCGCCGCTTGCGTTGGTTCAGTAGTCTCAACCACTTGTTCAGGTTTACTTTGTACTTTTCGCGCCATGGTAAATGATCCGGAGTGTACTAATGTTGTGAATTTAACAGCAATTGTGTTTCGGCTGAGTTGGGGTATTGTTTTCTGAGCTGAATCGCATAGCTAGCCTCATTGTCTTTATCACCCAACACACGTTCAATCTTAATGCCTAACCACAGTACTTCTGCACTCGGTGCAGCAATCAACGTGTTTTGCAAGGTTGCTTTAGCTGCCTTTATATCGCCACGATTGAATTGCAAGTTGGCAAGATGGTAGGCAGCTGGGTGTAACAAAGGTTGCAATTGCAAGGCTGCGGTTAAGTAACGTTCGGCATTGATATAGTCTTTTTTACGAATGGAACAAATCCCAGCGTTGGCATAAGCGAGATGCGGTGTTTCGTACAAAGGGTTTTTAACGGCGCTTAAAAAGTGATTGATAGACTCATCATAACGGTTTGTTTTGCATAAAAAGTTACCATAATTATTGTGCGATTCTGAACTGTTTGGTTTAAGTTGCAATGCTTTCTGAAAAGCAGCGTCAGCTTTGGCATTTTCACCCAATGTCCCGTAAACCAGTCCAAGCCCGTTGTAGGCAAGGGCGTAGTCTGGGTCGTTACGCAGTGCAATATTGAATTCTTCTAAGGCAATCTCAAATTTACTTTCTTGTAAGTAGGCAGCACCTAGCTCGGTGTGCGCACGCGCTTGATTGGTGAGCGCAGAATCGGTGTTATAGGGGTTGGTGGATTGTTGTGATACACAGGCACTGAGCACTACAGCCAGCATGGCCGCTACAAATCTACCCAACATCCATTGCATTAAGACACCGCCTGTACAGAAATATGTTTCAAACTACGTTTGGTTTTATCTAGGACTTTGCCAGCCAATTGACCGCATGCAGCGTCAATATCGTCACCACGGGTTTTGCGAACGGTCACGACATAGCCAGCGCTCATTAAAATATCACGAAACACGCGAATATGACTAGGCTTTGACGTTTCATAGCCGCTATTAGGGAATGGGTTAAACGGAATCAGGTTAAATTTACATGGGACATGTTTGACGATATCTAACAATTGGTGTGCATGTTCCACAGTATCGTTCACACCGTCTAGCATCACGTATTCAAATGTGACGAAATCGCGCGGGGCTTTGACTAAATAGCGCTCACATGCAGCCATCAGGTCTTTAATTGGGTATTTTTTGTTAATCGGGACAATCACATCACGCAGTGCATCATTTGGTGCATGCAGTGATACAGCCAATGCAACCGGGCAGTCTTCCTTTAATCTGTCCATCGCAGGCACCATACCACTGGTAGAGAGTGTGACGCGACGGCGACTCAATCCGTAAGCGCTGTCGTCCAGCATGATTTGCATGGCAGTCACCACGTTATCGTAGTTGGCCAAAGGCTCACCCATGCCCATCATCACCACATTGGAGATAATCCGGTCATTGAGCGGTAGCATGTCGTAGCCATCTGCTTGGCGTAAAGATTTATTCGCAATCCACAGCTGGCCGATAATTTCGGACACGCTTAAATTGCGGTTAAACCCTTGTCGACCCGTACTACAAAATGTGCACTCCAGTGCGCAGCCTACCTGGCTGGAAACACACAGTGTGCCTCGGTCATCTTCCGGAATAAACACAGTTTCAATACTATTGGCAGTATCTGTACCAATCAGCCACTTGCGTGTGCCGTCATCTGAAATTTGCTCTAGTTGCACATTGGGCAACTTCATTTCAGTTTCCGTCATTAATTTTTCACGCAGCACTTTAGCGATATCCGTCATTTGATTGATATCGGTCACGCCAAAATGATGCATCCAGCGCATCATTTGCTTGGCGCGAAAAGGTTTCTCGCCGATACTCACGAAGTAATCGGCGAGTTGAGGTTGATTGAAATTCAGTAAATTAATCAACGTTTAACCTTTTCAAGTACAGTTTGCAAAGTACAGTTTGGAGATTAACCAAAGAAGTATTTGATCTCGATGGCTGCATTCTCAGCAGAATCTGAACCATGTACTGCGTTAGCATCAATGCTTTCAGCAAAGTCAGCACGAATCGTACCTGCAGCAGCTTCTTTCGGGTTGGTTGCGCCCATCAGTTCACGGTTTTTCAACACAGCGTTTTCGCCTTCTAATGCTTGAATCATCACTGGGCCAGAGATCATAAAATCGACTAACGCTTTGAAGAAAGGACGCTCTTTATGCACAGCGTAAAAACCTTCTGCTTCTGCTTGTGTTAATTGTGCCATTTTTGCAGCAACAATTTTTAAGCCCGCGTTTTCAAAACGTGTGTAAATTTGACCAATGACGTTTTTAGCTACTGCGTCTGGTTTGATAATGCTGAGGGTGCGTTCTACTGCCATGGAAACTCCAAATAAAATTTACAAAATTAAAGAATTAAAATAACTACTTACAAAGACCGACACCTTACCATTTTTAGTGGTTTTAATAAACCAAAAGTTGCGATTTTATGCGCTATTAATATCGTTACCGCCGGCTGCAACTAGCATCAAAAGCGGGAATAGCGCATGATTTGTTATGTTGATAACGCAATATGCCGCTATTCAACACGTTATGATGCTTAGGTGGTGGAATTGTTTCGTGTATTGATGTGATTGGTCATGCGATGATTCACCTATATTGAACTCATTATAAATATGGCAGAATAGTATTCATGCAAACTTCAACGACAAAGACAGTCAATGCAACTTGCCCCGCTTGTGGGTTGCTGTGTGATGATGTGACGGTAAGCTGGCAGGGCTCGGACGCCAAGCTAGATGTGACCGTGAAGTCAGGCAAACCCTGTGGTAAAACCGTGGCATTCTTTTCACGCCCGCTCAATGCAGCAACGCCGATGATTGCTGGAAAACCGGTGAGCTTGGTAGAAGCGATTGCGTATGCCGGAAAATTGCTACAGCAAGCGCAGATGCCTTTGGTGGCTGGACTCAGTACGGATTTGGCTGGTTTTAGAGCGGCTTATCAGTTTGCGCACCCTACGCAATCTAACAGGCCGCAGGCCAATATGATGCACATGAATGTGCATAGCTCACTACGTAATACCAAGGTGCTGCAATCTACCGGATGGCAGACCACAACGTTAACCGAAGTAAAAAATCGCGCAGATATGATTGTCTGTATCGGTACTGATGTGGTGCACCACAATCCACGGTTTTTCGAGCGTGCCGTGTGGACCGACGAAGCCATGTTTACGGATGCCAGCGCGCGCAAAGTGGTGTATTTGGGTGGCGATGATTTGAATACCGCACCGGGTGTGAGCCCTAAGGGTGAATTACCTACCGTGTTGCCTTGTGCAACCATAGATTTACCTGAAGTAACAGCTGCTTTACGTGCGCTGTTACAAGGCAAAGTGCTCAAGGTAGATGCCATCGCTGGCGTGAAGGTAAGCGCGTTAACACAACTGATCGAGCAACTTAAACAAGCGAAATATGCCGTACTGATTTGGGTAGCCAAAGATCTGGATTTTCCACATGCAGAACTCACCATACAAAATATTACAGAGAGCGTTGTCATTTTGAATCAGCAGTCGCGCGCCATGGGCTTGGGGTTGGGTGGTAGTGATGGCGATACCACTGTGAATTATGCACACACTTGGTTAGATGGCTTGACTTTGGGTGAGCAAGACGTGGATGCGCACGATTTGATCGTGTGGATCAATAGTTTTAGCCCAGATAAACCGATGCCAAGTGTGAGTCAGCCGGTGATTGCGTTTGGGCACCCTGATACGCAATTTACAACGCCGCCGGAAGTGTTTATTCCAGTGGCCACGCCTGGACTAGATGCTGCGGGCACTCTGTTTAGAGTGGATTCCTCTGTGGTGTTGCCACTGAAAAAAGTACGTGAAAGTACGTTGCCAACGTTGGCCGAAGTGTTATTAAAACTGGAGGCGCAACTGGCATGATTACTCTACTTAAAAACGCCAAAGTCATTGATCCAGCACATGGCAAAGATGGTGTGCGTGAAGATATTTATATCCGCGATGGCCGCATTATTGCCAAACCAAGTGACACGGAAAAAATACAGCAAACGATTGATTTGAACGGCAAGATCGTCATGGCGGGTGCGATTGATATGCACAGCCATATCGGCGGCGGCAAAGTGAATATCGCCCGCATGATGTTGCCGGAATATCAGGAAACCAAGCGCTATACCGAGCCTGAGGCGCACATCTGTACGCCAAGCTGTACGCATCATGCTACGCCGAGCACCACCGATACTGGTATGCACTATATCGAAATGGGCTATACCGCTGCGTTTGAACCAGCGATTTTAGCGGTCAATGCCCGCCAAGCGCATTTGGAGATGGGCGATACGCCCATGATCGACAAAGGCGGCTACGCCATGCTGGGCAACGACGATTATTTTTTGCGATTGCTAGCAGGTAAAGCCGACCAAAAAGCGATTAACGATTATGTGGCTTGGACACTGCATGCCACACAAACCATTGGTATTAAAGTAGTGAATCCAGGTGGTATTTCTGCATTCAAGTTTAATCAACGCCGTTTGAATTTAGACGAAAACAATGTGCATTACCAAGTGACACCGCGCCAAATTTTACAAAGTTTGAGTCGCGCAGTACATGAACTGGGTATTGCAAAACCATTGCATGTGCATTGCAATAACTTAGGCGCGGCGGGTAACTTTCAAACCACGTTAGATACGATGGGTGCCAGCGATGGCATTCCGATGCATCTCACGCATATCCAATTCCATAGTTACGGCACAGAAGGCGACAAGAAGTTTTCATCGGCCGCTGCACAAATAGCACAAGCGCTTAACGCCAACAAGCATATCAGCGCAGACGTAGGCCAAATTCTATTTGGTCAAACTGTCACTGCTTCTGGCGACAATATGATGCAGCATCTCAATGCCAAAATCGCCAATCCTAAAAAATCGGTGATTATGGACATTGAATGCGATGCAGGTTGCGGTGTCGTGCCATTTAAGTATCGCGACCAAAATTACGTGAATGCGTTGCAATGGGCGATTGGCTTGGAAATTTTCTTAAGTGTAGAAGACCCATGGCGTATCTTCTTAACCACAGACCATCCTAACGGTGCGCCATTTACAAGCTATCCGCATTTAATTCGTTTATTGATGGATAAAAGCTTCAGGAACGATGCATTTGCCAAGTTGAACCTAGACGCACAAGCCATGAGCAACCTGACCAGCCTGAATCGCGAGTACAGTTTGTATGAAATTGCGACCATGACACGTGCAGCAGCTGCCAAATTGATTGGTTTACATGACCGTGGTCATTTGGGTGTTGGCGCCGCTGCAGACATTACGGTGTATACAGACCAAGCAGACAAAGAAGCGATGTTCAGTAAACCGGATTACGTGTTTAAAGATGGTGAGCTGGTGGTAAGAGACGGCAAGGTAGTGAAAGTGGTGTGGGGTAAAACACATACGACCAAACCTGCGTTTGATGTGGGTGTGGAAAAAGGATTAAAAGACTATTTTGATAAGTATCACACCATGCAGTTAGACAACTTTAAGATTAGCAACGATGAGATTGCGCAAGATGGGCGTAATCAAGTCATTAACCATATGCCAACGTGAGTAAATAATGATACTAAACGGCGTACAAATAGACGATACCTTTGCCGAAGCTTTTAATATGCGCGGCACGCGGATTATCATCACTGCACTAAATCTCAAATGGGCTTATCACGCAGCGAATGCGATGACTGGTTTTGCGACCAGCGTGATCGGCTGTGGCGTAGAGGCTGGAATTGAACGCGAATTGACTGCGGATGAAACGCCAGACGGACGTCCAGGGGTGAGCATTTTGATGTTTGCCATGGGGAGCAAGGTGCTGATGCAACAATTGGAAACCCGCATGGGACAATGTATTCTCACCTGTCCAACGGCAGCCGCGTTTTCGGGCATCGCCTCGGAAGACCAAATTAGTCTAGGTAAACATTTGCGTTATTTTGGCGATGGTAATCAAGTGTCTAAATTGATTCCAGATGCTAACGGAATAAATCAACGTTACTGGCGCATTCCGGTGATGGATGGCGAGTTTTTAACGCAAGAAACCACCGGTATGGTGCGCGCGATTGGCGGCGGTAACTTTTTGGTATTGGGCCAAAGTCAGCCACAAGTATTAGCAGCATGCGAAGCAGCGATTGAGGCCATGAAAAAAGTGCCTAATGTGATCATGCCGTTTCCTGGAGGTGTGGTGCGTTCGGGTTCCAAAGTGGGGAGTAAATACCCCAAAATGTTTGCCAGCACCAACGATGCATTTTGCCCAACCTTAAAAGGTGTGGTCAACACGGAGTTGGATATGGACATTGAAAGCGTGATGGAAATAGTGATTGATGGCCTAACGTTTGAAGATATCGCCTTGTCCATGAAAGTTGGTATTGAAGCGGCTTGCAGTCTAGGCAGCGAAGCTGGTATCAAACGTATCTCTGCTGGTAATTATGGCGGTAAATTAGGGCAGCATCATTTTAAATTACATCCAATCTTGCAAGGAAATCTATCGGGGGCGACAGCATGAGCGCATTGATATTCACGCTAAAACCAACGGTTACCACTCAGGTGGATTGTCGAGCGCTGATACCGGACACGCTAGCAGGTAAAACACTGACCGATATCAAAGCGATGCGCTTGCAGCAACAGCTCACCGTAGCAGATGTGTTTGATGTGGCTGGCGAAGACACTACACATCTCATATTCAAACAAGCAAGCCCATTGATGCACCATGTTGGCTATCAAATGAAAATAGGCCAAATTATTATTGAAGGCAATGTCGGTGATTTTGTGGGTGCAGCCATGCAAGGTGGCGTACTCATTTGCAAAGGCAATGTAGGCGAACGGGCAGGCGATGCGATGCGTAGAGGCATGTTGCTGATTGAAGGCGATGCGGGTGCGTATTGTGCATCGAGTATGAAAGCCGGCACTTTAGGTGTGTTAGGCAAAACAGGTGCACGGTTGGGCTTTGGCATGAAGCGAGGCACGTTATTATTAGCACAGGCACCGACATTGCACGCTACATGGTTGGATTGTGGCTGGCATACATTACCATTCTTGAATATTTTGTATCAGTCATTTAAAACACTGGATTCACGCTTTGCTGCATTGACACAAATGCGTGTACAACGCTGGGTAGGGGACGTATCTGGACTAGGGAAGGCTGAGATTCTAGTACTGGCCTAATGGGGTTGTTACCTCATTTTTAAAAAAAGATAAGAATTCATCAAGAGGAGTCGTCATGAGCTTATTAGAAAAGTTGCAAGGTGATCGTGCTGCGTTGCCCGCTGCGTTCTCGGCCAAAGCGGTGGGGCTTGCTTGGTTAGGCGCGTTTATTGCGATTGCGGTTGTTGCAATCTTGACGCAGCGCTTGGAACATATGCTGATACTTGGCTCCTTTGGCGCTTCTTGCGTGATTTTATTTGCATATCCCGATGCACCGTTTGCGCAACCGCGCAACACAGTCGGCGGGCATTTCTTGAGTTCATTGGTTGGGTTGACAGTAGTTTCTTTGCTTGGGGTGACTTGGTGGGCGTTGGCAATCGCCGTAGCCACGGCGGTCGCACTCATGATGGTGACACGCACCGTACATCCGCCGGCTGGATCTAATCCGGTGATTGTTTGGTTGTTGGCTGCTTCTCATGGTGGCTTAGGTTGGGATTTTCTGTTGTTTCCAACATTGTTTGGCGCCATTGCAATTACCATTGTTGCCCTCATTTACAACAATGTCACCCGTGAAGGCCGGTACCCAAAATACTGGTTTTAATACGCGATTAGAACGGGTGGTGTTAAAATCCCCTTTTTCAATTAGTGTTATTGTGTGATGAGTCAATATTTAACCGCTGCCCTCTATAAATTTGTAAGTTTGCCGAATTATCAAGCATTACAGGCACCTATTTTGGACGCCTGTAATCAGCACCACATTAAAGGCACGTTGCTATTAGCAGGGGAAGGCATTAATGGCACCATTGCTGGCGCACCGGAAGATATCCGTGCTTTGCTGGCTTATCTAAAAAGCTTCCCTGAATTCAGTGATCTTGAACATAAAGAATCTTACGCTGATACACATCCGTTTTACCGCATGAAGGTCAAGCTTAAAAAAGAAATTGTCACCATGGGTGTAGCGGGGGTGAATCCGAATGATGTGGTGGGTACTTATGTGAAACCGGAAGACTGGAATACATTAATTAGTGACCCGGACGTGATTTTGCTGGATACACGTAATGATTATGAAGTGCATATCGGTACCTTTAAAGGCGCAGTGGACCCTAAAACTGCTACTTTTAGAGAGTTTCCAGAATACGTTGCGCAGCATCTAGATAAAACCAAACATAAAAAAGTCGCCATGTTTTGTACCGGTGGCATCCGTTGTGAAAAAGCTTCTTCTTTTATGAAGCAACAAGGTTTTGAAGAGGTATACCATTTACAGGGAGGTATTCTCAAGTATTTGGAAACCGTGCCGAAAGAACAAAGTATGTGGGAAGGCGAGTGCTTTGTGTTTGACCAGCGTGTTGCCGTGAAGCATGGGTTGGAAGTGGGTGAATACGATCAGTGTTATGCCTGCCGTATGCCGTTATCACCAGAAGAGCTGGAAAGCCCGCAATATACGCCGGGGATTAGCTGTCCACATTGTTATGATAAGACGTCCGAAGAGAAGAAAGCTGCCTTAACAGAAAGGCAAAAACAAGTGATTCTAGCTAAAAAAAGGGGCGAGAGTCACATTGGAGAAAAACAAAAACCTTAAGTAAACAAGGCAACCGAATATGAGAAACGGCGCATGCATAAAGACGTGGAAGCATTAAACGCCTACTTACATTTTTTGCGTTCAAAAGGCGTGGTACATACCAACCTAGCGCAGCGTGTTGCATTTCTGAATACATTGATTGTCGGTTTGGCTGCCAAGCCCTATGATCGGGTTGCCTATGCCAGCGCGCTAAACGGCATCATGAAAAAGACACGAGATCATTCTTGGCATTTTCATATGCAAATTGCCAGAGAGTTCTATCCGTTTTGGATGCAGGATATCAAAGCGATTGCCGTATTGAGCGAGAGTTATGTGGTGGATAAAGATGCAGTGACATGGTCACCACTACCAACGTCACTTAAAGCATTATCTGCCATGCTGGATCAAATGACCTTTAGTGAACTTGAGAGCATACAGCTTGAGCGATACTTAAATGGTATGCGTCAGCAAGCGTTGACCAAAGATGTGGTGGTAGTGAACATCAAGCTAGCCAAAATTATATTAATCCGCTTGCGTGATGCGCCCCAAAGAAATGGGGCACTTTACCGAGTGGCTGTGGATATGACATTGCCACTATTCCGATTAAAAAACTCAAGACAACAGTTTTTAAGTGTAGTCCGAGAGTTTTTTAATTACTGGGTAGTGACTTAACTACCATTAGGTGATTTATTTAAGTTACTACGTTGTAGCAACTGGGTAATTGTTGCTAGTAAAGGCTTTCCCAGAACTTCCACCAAATACGCTCGTCCTGTGTTGCTTTGCCAGCCAGCATTGGATTTTGCGGATAGTTGGTTTTCAAAATACGCAGTGTGTCGTTCTTCAGGTCGTCCATTTCCATATAGTCGTAGGCGCTGACCATCACCACCAATGCTTCTTCCACAGAGGTAGAGTTTGGGTAATATTCCAACACGTATTTAGCACGATTCAACGCTGCGACATAGGCTGTACGGTTCATGTAATAGCGTGCAACGTGCATTTCATGTTGTGCAAGCGCATTGACTAAATACACCATGCGTTGTGTTGCATCTTTGAAGTAGCGACTTTTTGGATAGCGATCAGTCAACTCTTTAAATGCCGCAAAAGATAATTTGAGCGTTTTAGGATCGCGGTCTGTAATTTCTTGCGCAGTATATTTTTCCATGAAACCACGCTCATTAAAGGTAGCCAGCCCCTTCAAATAGTAAGCGTAATCCACATTAGGGTGATTGGGGTGTAACTTGATAAAACGCTCAGCTGCGGCCAAGCATAAAATAGGGTCTTGTTTTTTATAGTAGGCATAAGCAATTTCTAATTGCGCTTGCGTAGCGTAGACACCATGGGGAAAGCGGGACTCTAGCTTTTGAAAATAACCGATCGCTTTGTCATAGTCCTTGTCGATCATTTTTTCTTGGCCAGCCGCATAAATGCGTTCTGCTTGCCAGCCTTTGGTTTCATCTAATTCGGTAGGTGCACCAAAAATGGCGCAACCATTTAAAAATAAAGCTGAAATGAATACGAGGATAAGCGGTAAAATACGATTCACTATGAAAACCTACATGAAATATTAAAGGCATTATAACTGATGCCACAAAAAAATATGAAAGAAAGCACACTGCAAGCACTAGCGATTCCGGAGTCACTTAATGGCCAACGTTTAGACTTGGCGCTGCAAACGCTGATGCCTGAACACTCACGTAGTCGCCTGCAAGCTTGGATTAAAGACGGCTTGGTACAACTTAACCAGCAGCAGGTCACGGCCAAAACCAAAGTATGGGGGGGCGATAAAGTACAGGTCACGCCGCCGCCCAACTTACAGGAAAATGCGTTTAAGCCAGAAGATATTCCACTGGATATTGTGTATGAGGATGATGCGCTGCTGGTGATCAACAAACCAGCTGGGCTTGTCGTACATCCGGCTGCGGGTAATTGGTCTGGTACATTGCTGAATGCCTTACTGTTCCACTATCCAGCGCTCACTGATATTCCACGCTGCGGTATTGTCCATCGCTTAGATAAAGACACCAGCGGTTTACTGGTAGTGGCCAAAACCTTGGAGGCGCAGACCAGTCTGGTGCGTCAACTTCAGGCTAGGACAGTCAAACGAGAGTATCGCGCCATTGTGTGGGGCCAAATCTGGCGCAACGGTAAAATTGACCAGCCGATCGGTCGTCATTCGCATGCGCGTACCAAAATGGCAATTTCGCGCACTGGCAAACCCGCTGTAACGCATTACGAAGTGCTGGAACGTTTTGGCGTGCACACGTATTTGCGTTGTAGTTTAGAAACTGGGCGTACCCATCAGATCCGTGTGCATTTGCAGTTTTTAAAGGCGCCGATGTTAGGTGATCCGGTCTATGGCATTGGCAATATCATTCCGCATAAGTTGATGACACAAACACTACGCGATGCTGTCTCCGGCTTTAAGCGTCAAGCCTTGCATGCAATTAAATTGGGCTTGATTCATCCCGTCACGCAACAGCCAATGGAGTGGCAAATTGAATTGGCCGATGACATGAAAATGTTATTAGAAGCGATGCGTCATGAAGATCCGCCTGAAGACGTCGAGCCATTTGATTTTGGTGTCGATGAAAATGGCTTATATGTTGGTGATGACGACGATGATTGGGATGATGAAGATTTTGACGATGACGAACTGGAAGATGACGAATGATCGCGTCATCGACACTATTCACATCGTTTATTCAGCCTAATTGGCCAGCGCCTGCTAATGTGAAGGCACTGCAAACCACGCGCCTGGGTGGTGTAAGTCGTGCACCTTACAATAGCTTAAACCTTGGGGATCACGTCAAAGACGATCCCGTCCATGTCGCGCATAATCGTCAGTTATTGAGCGATTTTGTGCCATCAGAGCCTGTTTGGCTTAACCAAGTGCATGGCACCCGAGTGATTGATGCAGCGCTCAGCAGTTGTATTGAAACTGCCGATGCCGCCTTTACGGATCGCAAACAAGTGGTGTGTGTGACCATGACGGCGGATTGCTTGCCAGTATTGTTGTGTGATGCACAAGGTAGCATGGTGGCAGCGGTACACGCTGGCTGGCGTAGTCTGTGTGATGGTGCGATAGAGGCTACGGTTGAGTCGATGCTTGCACGGCAACCCGCACTAAAACCAAACCAGCTCATGGCTTGGCTGGGCCCTGCTATTGGTCCGCAAGCATTTGAAGTGGGCAGTGAAGTGCGTGCGCAATTTATAGCGAAAGCGCCATTAGCTGAACAAGCCTTTATGCCACATGGGGATAAATGGTTGGGTAATCTTTACCTGATTGCCCAGCAACGCTTGCATGCCTTAGGCGTGACGAATATGTATGGTGGCGACATGTGTACTTATACTGATGAAGCGAGATTTTTTTCATTTCGTCGCGATGGGGATACAGGGCGCATGGCAACATTGATATGGCTAAGTGCTTAATACCATGCAGTATTATCAGTTGTAACAGTTTATAATGCGCGCTAATTGTTATTTGGGTGTATATGCAATCGTTTGAATTTTCTTCGTTGACTTGGATTATCGGAACCTGTCTGCTAGGTGGAGTGCTGAGTGTGGTAATCGCCGCATTTTTTGCCTTAAATGCACAGCGCAAGTGGGTGCCTCTGTTGGTAAGCTATGCGATTGGCGCATTACTTGCAGCAGTATTTTTAGAAATTTTGCCACATGCCTTTGAAGTTGCGCCCAGTGTGGAGGCCATGACAGGCACAGTATTGTTAGGCATCTTGTTGTTTTTCACTTTAGAGAAGTTGGTATTGTGGCGCCATTGCCATGGCGATCATTGTGAAGCGCATGCGATGCATGATGAAGCGCACTGTCCAGACACGCAGAAGAAACAAGGCGTGAAGTTTACGGCAGTCACGCAAAAAACACCGAGCATCCATGTGCACCATCATCACGAAGTGCATGACAGTGGACGTAGCGGCATGATGATTATGATAGGCGATACTTTTCATAATTTTGTGGACGGCATTTTGATTGCTGCTGCGTTTATGGTGGATACGCAACTAGGCTTGGTGACTGCCATAGCGATTATTGCCCATGAAATTCCGCAAGAAGTAGGCGACTTTTTAATTCTGCTGCATTCTGGGTACAGTAAAAAGCAAGCGCTGTTGTTCAATCTATTTTCTAGCTTAGCCACTATGGTAGGGGGCTTGCTGGCTTATTTTGCCCTGCAAACCGTACAGAGCTGGGTGCCCTATATTTTAAGTTTGGCAGCGGCTAGCATGTTGTATGTGGCAGTGGCCGATTTAATTCCTGGCTTGCATAAGCGCACTGCCATTAAAGACACATTGATGCAGATTTCGCTGATTTTTCTGGGGGTGGCGTCCATTGCTATCACCAAATGGTGGCTAGAAGGTTGATATCAGTAGGCTATATCAGCCGTTTCTTTTTACCGTTATTTTTGTATTAGGTTTAAGTATATGCGTACTCCAAAAGTT
Source organism: Methylophilaceae bacterium 11 (assembly GCA_000525025.1). Lineage (GTDB taxonomy): Bacteria > Pseudomonadota > Gammaproteobacteria > Burkholderiales > Methylophilaceae > Methylophilus. Next base: position 1,003,741 of record JCKJ01000001.1, read on the forward strand.
GGATTTGTTTCATTAGGCTGTCCCAAAGCAGGTTCGGATGCCGAGCGCATTCTGACGCAATTGCGGGCAGAGGGTTATGAGATTAGCGGCAGCTATGAACAGTCGGATCTGGTGGTGGTCAACACCTGTGGCTTTATTGATTCTGCAGTACAAGAGTCTCTGGATGCAATTGGCGAAGCCGTGCACAAGAATGGCAAAGTGATTGTGACTGGCTGCTTAGGCGCTAAGCAAGATGTGGTGCAGAACGCGCACCCGAGTGTGCTGGCCATTACCGGTCCGCACGCGCTAGAAGAAGTCATGACACATGTGCATACGCATTTGCCCAAGCCGCATGACCCATACACTGATTTGGTGCCGCCACAAGGCGTGCGCTTAACACCTAACCATTACGCGTATCTTAAAATTTCAGAAGGCTGCAATCACCGTTGCAGTTTTTGTATTATCCCCAGTATGCGTGGCGATTTAGTCAGCCGCCCGATTGGTGAGGTGATGAATGAGGCTGAAAATCTAGTCAATGCAGGCGTGTCAGAAATTCTAGTGATTTCGCAAGATACATCAGCATATGGCGTGGATGTAAAATATCGCAGTGGTTTCTGGAATGGGCGTCCGCTCAAAACCAGAATGACCGAGTTGTGTAAAGCGCTTGGTGAGCTCGGCGTATGGGTGCGTTTACATTATGTGTATCCCTATCCGCATGTGGATGAAGTGATCCCACTCATGGCAGATGGTTTGATCTTACCCTATTTGGATGTGCCGTTTCAGCATGCTAGTCCACGCATTCTTAAAAGTATGAAGCGCCCAGCCAGTAGCGAGAACAATTTAGCCCGCATCAAAACGTGGCGTGACATTTGCCCGGACATTACAGTGCGTAGTACCTTTATTGCTGGCTTTCCAGGTGAAACCGAAGATGACTTTCAAATGCTGCTCGACTTCTTGGAGGAAGCACAGTTAGATCGCGTAGGCTGCTTTGCTTATTCTGCGGTAGATGGTGCAAAAGCCAATGACTTGCCCGACCAAGTGCCGGAAGAAATCAAACAAGAACGCCTGAGTCGATTTATGGAAGTGCAGGAACGCATTAGCGCAGCAAAGCTGCAAAGCAAAATTGGGACAATGCAAACGGTACTGGTGGACGAAATTACCACAGACGATAATGATAATGTGATTGCAATTGGCCGCACCAAAGCCGACGCACCTGAGATTGATGGTGTGGTGTATCTGCAAGATGCTGAAGGATTAACGCCAGGTGATTTTGTGGATGTGCAGATTTTAGGTGCGGATGGGCATGATTTGGTGGGCGGCCCGCCTGCAGATTAAGTAAGCGACAAGGATATGATAAAAGATACGCCAGCATTGGTGTCTGTTGTGATTGTGACCAGAGATCGACTAGTGCTGCTGCAACGTGCTGTGCAGAGCATACTCAGTCAGGCGTATACGCAACTAGAAATTATCATTGTAGATAATACGTCTGTGAATTCGCCTGACTTTCAAGCAGTGGACACTGGTGGTATTCCGATTCAAGTGATCCGTACGCCTTCATTCCTAACGGCGTCTGCCTCAAGAAATTTTGGCGTATCACAAGCGCGTGGTGAATGGATTTGTTTTTTGGATGATGATGATTATTATCTGCCCAATAAAATTCAAGCGCTGGTAGATGCGTTCAATGCTGATGCCTCTGTAGAGATGGCGTATGGCAATACCCAAATGCTGGGGCCTGACCAAATAGACTTAGGGGTTTGCAATGGCCCACCCGAGATTTTACAGTTGATGTATTACCGCTATATTCACCTCAACGCAGTCATGATCAAGAGAAGTGTATTGCAGCGCATTGCTTTTGATGAAACCATGACGACTTATGAAGATGCGGATTTGATGTTCCGCATCGTAAAAGACTGCCGTTGTGTGCATGTGGATCAAGTGCTTGCGGTATGGAATCGTGACAACCGACCGGATCAGTTGACCACCAAAAATTGGGCACGTGCGGAGAAGAATTGGTTAATGCTTTGTCAGAAATTTTCAACGAGCATACAAGCGCATCAAAAAACAGCGCAGATGTATTATAAAAAAATGAGTGTATTGTCTTTTTATAACTGGCATCCGCTACAGGGTATTTACTATGGTCTGTGCTATGCTTTTTTTGGTTGGTTAAAGCCGTCCAGCAGTAAAATCAATATTCAGTAATTATGTTGTTGCAGTATCAAACTGCGTCAGCAAATAAATCAGGCAATATCGGAGCAGGGCGCTCGCTATCCGCGCGGGCTTCCAAAAAGTCTAGCGTGTATGGGCAACGCATTGGCTTTTTAAGCACTTTTTTCTTCTTAGCGGTTTGCATGTCAATAAAAGGTGTTTGGCTGATTCTGATATAGCCGGCACTGCTTAATTTATCCGCGGTCGTTTCAAACAGACTTAATGGGTTATCAATGTTTTGAAGGGTGATGCCATGTTTTCCCACTTTAAGTACGTGGTACATGACAAAACGTTGTGCTGTTTGTTTGCCGTAGATTTCGCCAGTGAAGATTTGCATAGCGACTCCTCAAGTATTTTCAGCATAATAATTTCTTTGTAATTGATTTACAACAGATTTTTATACTTTTAATCGCCTTGCTTGCGCTTGGATGATTTTAAGCGCGATTAGATCGTTTGTTTAGCTTAACTCTTCTGGAAAACTAACACACACCCAATCATCTCCTTGTTCTATTGGGTCATCGAATTTAACGATTTCGCGCTTATGATTGAAGTGAATCTCATAAAAAGTACGCGGCAGAAATTCAATCTTGGGCATGATTAAGCTGGCAGGCTTGTGCAGTAGCGTGTGGTATGGGATAAATATCGCAAAAAACTCTACATTTAAGCTGTTGCTAGAAGTAGTTTGCTCGTGCGTATCCGTCTCTTTTTTGATCTCAAATTTTTTCAGTGAGGCAAGGTTGGGGTTTTCAGTTAACAGCTCAATACCAATTTTTAATTTACCACCGCTCATTTGCTTGCTGTTTCTAATTACACCAATGGCTGGTTTGGCATGTGCACGCGTGGTGAGAATAGCCACTAACTTGTTTGGCTTGACAGCTGGGCTGGTCTCTTGTGAGACAAACGTACCTAAGCCTAGCGTGCTTTCGTTCAGAATGTTCCATTTCTCTTTGCCCACCATCAGTGTATTGGTAGTGCCTTGGCTGACTACCCGCGTTTGTACTGGCCGCTTTGTCAAACTGCCATCTGCTAAATTTTTAACTGGCACATGGCTTAAATCAAGTTGTTGCAGTAAATCGCACACCGCAGAAACGCCTACAGAGACAGAAGCGGTTCTAATAATGTCGTGACGTAACTCTCTTCTGCGTTGACGCTGGTAGCCTGTTCTAGACCATTCTTTTTTAAGATAGGTCAGTGTTTCTTCTAATAAATAGGTATGTTTGAGAGAGGTACCTTTAAAGGCAACCGTTTGGTGCGTGTGTATCTGATGCAATGCGTGTTGTATTGACGTTTCAAAACCATCTAGCTCCCAAAATAAACTATACGTACTTGGGATGAGTTTGCGGATACGCCTTGCTGGGTGGTCTTTGGTGAGTTCTACAAAAAAAGTATCGCGCGCATTCCATTCCGAGTGAAGGTTGATGTCATGCATTGATAAATTCAGCAACTCAGCAGCCGTTTCAATTTGCGATTTGAGTAAGCCGCTAAAGTTTAGATTACCCAGCATCCACAATTGCAATAGCAAGCTATCGATAGTGGTGTGCTGGAGATCGGCATAAGGCTTGATCATGGCCTTGTTTAGCTGATGTTCCGCAGCATATTGATATAAGGTATTGCTTTGGGACCAGAGGTTTGCCGGTGGGCCAGCGCGCTCAAAATAGCGCCATTTCAACATGTTAATCGATGTCATGATGGCTCTTGACAGCATGACTAGCTTAATCGGCTGCTGTGGTTGTTGCTCCCGCGGTTTGTTGAAGCTGATGTCAATCAGTTTGGTATAGGACAAAAACACCATCCTATAATAAGCATAGTTAATGTCTACAATATGATGTGTGATTTCTGGCTTCAGGTTGTCCAGCTTGATAAACGCAATCAATTGCTGTTGTAGTGTTGAGCGATTCGCATCTTCTATGAGTAGCAAGAGATGAATTTTCTCAGAGACTGACAATGCGCTGTCATTTAAAATGGAAGTAATGTGCTTAATAGATAGCTTGATGCCGCTGATGGCATCAAGATGTGCCAAATCCGGCAGCCAACTCAGCCTTGTATTTAGGCCATGAACGCCTTCTTTTTTAATCAGCGATGTGAGTAGGTTTTTCATACAAAACGTCAGGTAAGTTTCTGATTTTAAATTCATTCACTATTTAAACTTAATATAATTCTGTTTAATCGCAGAAGCAAGCTAAATTCAAGTGCTTAGCCCAATTGAGTCATTGTGCAAGCAACATTCAGCACTTATCGCGACACTGGCGCATGGGATGGGTGCATACATGTTAAAATGAGCGTTCATTGTTGAGAGTAATTATGCAAGTTCGTACACGATTCGCCCCCAGTCCTACAGGTTTTTTACATATTGGCGGTGCCAGAACCGCTTTGTTTTCATGGGCTTATGCCAAACGTTTTCAGGGTCGGTTTGTCCTGCGTATTGAAGATACCGATGTTGCGCGCTCTACGCCAGAAGCTGTGCAAGCCATTTTGGACGGCATGCATTGGCTAGGTCTGGATTATGACGAAGGCCCGTTCTACCAAATGCAGCGCATGGACCAATACAAAGTGGTCATTCAAAATATGCTGGCAGCTGGTACCGCTTATCTCTGCTATTGCAGCAAAGAGGAACTGGATGCGTTGCGTGAGCAGCAAATGCAACAAGGTCAAAAGCCACGTTACGATGGTCGCTGGCGTCCAGAAGCAGGCAAAGTATTGCCAGCACCACCTCAGGATGTGCCTCCCGTCGTACGTTTCAAAAATCCAACCGCAGGCGTAGTCGCTTGGGATGATTTAGTCAAAGGGCGTATCGAAATCTCTAATACAGAACTAGATGACGTGATTATTGCGCGTGCTGATGGTACGCCCACCTATAATTTCTGTGTGGTGGTAGATGACTGGGAAATGAACATCACGCACGTGATACGCGGCGATGACCATGTGAATAATACGCCTAGGCAAATTAATATGCTCAATGCACTGGGTGCAAAAGTGCCGGAGTACGCGCACCTTTCCATGATTTTGGGCGATGACGGACAAAAGCTCTCGAAACGTCATGGCGCAGTGAGTGTGATGCAATACGACGAAGAAGGCTACTTGCCGGAAGCGGTACTTAATTATTTGGCACGGTTAGGCTGGTCGCATGGCGATGACGAAGTGTTTGATATGCAGCAGTTCTGTACTTGGTTTGACCTTGATCACATTACACCGTCAGCCGCACAGTTCAATACGGAAAAGTTAAACTGGTTGAATGCGCATTACATCAAGACTTGTGATATCGGTAAGCTTGCACAGGATATTGCTAAACGCTTGGCGCAAGCGGGCGTGTCTGATGCACCGCCAGCACAATTGGCATCAGCACTGCAACTGTACCGCGAGCGTGCTAATAACTTAAATCAACTGGCGCAAGATATCCATTTCTTCTTTACGTTGCCACAAGCGAATGCAGCGGATGTTGAGAAACATATTACGCCAGAGACCTTGCCAATTGTGGCTGACTTTGCCCAAAAACTACAAACTATTGATTGGACGGCAGAAGCAATTCATGCGGTGATGAATGAAGTTGTCACTACACATCAGGTGAAATTTCCGAAGTTAGCCATGCCATTGCGTGTCATGCTGATTGGCATTGCACAGTCGCCAAGCATTGATCAGGTGATGATGATTTTAGGGCGCGAAGCATCAATTGCAAGAATTAATGCCTATTTATCATAAAAAATCCCTGTTTTCACAAACTAAACTGGAACAAAATAGTACAATCGTAGTCATTAAATTTAATAGCATGGGTGAAGTTGGCTGTTGCACGCTACTCCAACATTATTAAAACTAAAAAGGAGCATAATAATGAACAATAAAGGACAGATGTTACAAGACCCTTTCTTAAATGCATTGAGAAAAGAGCATGTACAAGTGTCTATTTATCTTGTCAACGGCATTAAGTTACAAGGGCAAGTAGATTCTTTCGATCAATACGTTATCCTGTTGAAAAATACCGTCACGCAAATGGTGTACAAGCACGCTATTTCTACCATCGTGCCTGCACGTGCAGTGAACATGAGTATTCCGGAACAATCCGAAGAATAATGCTGCATGTTTGAAAGACCTTCTGGCGGAGATGCCGTAGTACTAGTCAGTGCGGATTTTGGCGACGCGGATTACGCAGAGAGTTTGCAAGAGTTGCGGCATCTTGTGACCACTGCCGGTATGCAAATACGGGCGACGGTTGAAGGAAAGCGGCAATCGCCGGATGCCAAATACTTTATCGGTTCAGGTAAGGCAGAAGAACTCAAACTCATGCTGGAATCGAGTGAATCCAAGGTTGCTGCATTCAATCATGATTTAAGTCCCTCACAACAACGCAATCTTGAGCGCTTTCTACAAGCGCGTGTGGTCGACCGCACCGGCTTGATTTTGGATATTTTTGCGCAGCGCGCGCAAACCCATGAAGGTAAATTACAAGTCGAGCTCGCGCAACTAGAACACCTATCTACACGCTTAGTCCGTGGCTGGACGCACTTAGAGCGCCAAAAAGGCGGTATCGGGGTGCGCGGTGGTCCTGGTGAAACCCAGCTGGAATTAGACCGCCGTATGCTACGTGTGCGTGTTAAACAGCTACGTGAAAAGCTGGAGAAGTTGAAACAACAACGCGGCATGCAACGCAGAGCCCGTAAACGCTCCAACTTAATGACCGTCTCTATTGTGGGTTATACCAATGCGGGTAAATCCACTTTGTTTAACCGATTAACGCGTTCTGGTGTATACGCAGCCGACCAATTGTTCGCGACATTGGATACGACCTCGCGCAAAATGCATTTGGCAGATGCCAACCCTGTTGTGCTTTCAGACACAGTAGGGTTTATCAAACACTTACCCACCACTTTAATTGAAGCGTTCGGCGCCACATTGGAAGAAGCGGCGCAAGCAGATTTGCTATTGCATGTGGTGGATGTCGCTAGCACGAATCGCGATGCTCAGATTGAACAAGTAAATTTTGTGCTGAACGAAATCGGCGCTTCGCAAGTGCATCAAATCTTGGTGCTGAACCAAATTGATCGACTAGGAATGCCTGCTGGGATAGAGCGTGACGAGTATGGTAAGATTTCCAAGGTAAGAATTTCAGCCATTGATGGCACTGGCCTTGATGATTTGAGGTTGGCACTCACAGAGTATCAACAATTATTGAAACAATTGAGCACAGAAGAAAGTGCTTACGCATAATCAATTCGGAGTAATGCATGATTAAGTTTCCAGGATTTGGACAACGCAACAATGAAGGGCCGCCTGATTTAGACGAGGTTTTTCGTGATTTAAGTAAAAAAATTAACGGTTTATTTGGTGGTTCAAATAATCAAGGGTCCACGCCTAGTAGAAATACAGAGTTTCCTGTTCTGCCGATTATTGGCTTAATTGCACTGGTGTGGCTGGCTACTGGCTTTTACATTGTGGACCAAGGCTCGCGAGGTGTAGTGCTACGCTTTGGGCAACATGTGGAAACTACATTGCCTGGTCCAAGATGGCATATGCCATTTCCTATTGAAAGTGTAGAGAACGTCAATCTTGAGCAAGTGCGTACCATTGAGGTGGGTTATCGCTCTGCCGAAGGGGGCAACACACGTAGCCGTGAGTCACGTGAGTCATTGATGTTAACGGATGATGAAAATATCATTGATTTGCAATTTGCCGTGCAATACAACTTAAAAGATGTAGAAAACTTTCAATTTAAAAACCGCGCAACAGAAGACAGCGTAAGAGGCGTGGCAGAAACTGCCATTCGCGAGATTGTGGGTAAAAGCCGTATGGATTTTGCGCTGTACGAAGGGCGTGAAGAAATTGCAGTGCGTGCTAAGAAGCTGATGCAAGAAGTGCTGGATCGCTACGATTCTGGCATTAATGTAGTGAACGTCACCATGCAAAATGCCCAGCCACCAGAACAAGTGCAAGCTGCATTTGATGATGCGGTGAAAGCCAAGCAGGATTTGGAGCGCCAAAAAAATGAAGGTCAGGCCTATGCCAATGACGTGATTCCTAAAGCACGTGGTACTGCATCCAGACTGGCAGAAGAAGCTGCTGGTTATAAATTGCGTGTGGAGAACGAGGCCAAAGGTAATGCCAATCGTTTTGAGCAGGTGCTTACCCAGTACAACAAAGCCCCAGAGGTTACACGTCAACGTTTATACATCGATGCGCAAGAGCAAATTTTGAGCAACACCAGCAAAGTGCTGATTGACCAAAAAGGTGGCAACAGTCTATTGTATTTGCCTTTGGATAAGCTGATGGAGCGCTCAGGTACTGGCAGCCAATCCTCCACATCTCCGGCTAAATCAGCCACAACAGAGCCAGTGCAAGTAGAGTTAGATACCGATCGTTCACGGGATGCTTTTAGAAGCCGTGACCGTGATGAACGATAGAACGAAAGCGGACATAATATGAAAAATTTTGGTGCAGGATTAATCGGCGCGTTTGTGGTGATGGTCATCTTGACGTTGTCCGCGTATACAGTAGATGAGCGCGAGTATGCAATTGTCTTCAGGCTGGGTGAAATCGTTTCTGTGAAGAAGTCTCCGGGCTTATATTTCAAAATGCCACTGGTGGAGAATGTACGTTACTTTGATAAACGTATTTTGACTTTAAACTGGGATGAGCCTGATCGCTTTATTACCAGCGAGAAGAAAAACGTGTTGGTAGACTCGTTTGTCAAGTGGAAGATTGTCGATCCAGCTAAGTTTTATGTGTCTGTCAAAGGTGATGAAGCACAGGCAGAGCGCCGTTTATCACAAACAGTCAATGATGGTTTGCGTGCTGAATTTGGTAAGCGCACCATTCACGATGTGGTTTCTGGTGAGCGTTCTGAAATCATGGAAATTTTGCGTCAACGCGCAGACAAAGATAGCCGTCAAATGGGCATTCAAATTTTAGACGTGCGCTTGCGTCGTGTGGATCTGCCTAAAGAAGTGAGCGAGTCTGTGTACCAACGCATGGATGCAGAGCGTAAATCTGTCGCCAATGAACTGCGTTCTCAAGGTGCGGCAGCTGCTGAGAAAATTCGTGCAGATGCGGATAAGCAACGGGAGGTGATTATTGCAGAAGCTTTCCGTGAAGCGCAAAAAGTGAAAGGTGAGGGCGATGCCAAAGCGGCAGAGGTTTATGCCGATGCCTTTGGTAAAAACCCAGAATTTTATGCGTTCTATCGCAGTACAGAAGCGTATAAAAACAGCTTTAAAAGTAAGTCTGACGTGATTGTATTAGACCAAAGCTCAGACTTTTTTAAATATATGCGTAGCTCAGGCGCTAAAAAATAGCGTGCTAGCTTGAAAGACTCTTTGCTGACAGCGTTAGGCTTGGTGCTTATCATAGAAGGTTTATTGCCACTATTGATGCCTCAAGCTTGGCGCGACACTTTTCAGCGGTTGATTGTGCTTAAAGATGGTCAGTTGCGATTTATTGGCCTGATTTCTGTCCTAGGTGGTTTTTTACTGACGATGTTCAGTCGCTAGCGTAAGCCGTTTTAGGCTGTTTGCGGTTATAATAACGCCATGCGAAATTGGTTACTCCCCGAATTTATTGAAGATGTGTTGCCTGCAGAGGCCGCGCGTATTGAGTCATTGCGTCGTCAGCTTTTGGATCTGTTCCAAGTGCATGGCTATCAGTATGTGATTCCACCTATGTTGGAATACATGGAATCACTGATTACCGGTACCGGGTATGATTTGGACTTGGCGACATTTAAAGTGGTGGATCAATTGACAGGTCGTTTGATGGGCGTGCGTGCAGACACCACACCACAAGCAGCGCGGATTGATGCGCACATGCTGAATCATCAAGGCGTGTCACGTCTTTGCTATGCTGGCACTGTATTACGCACCAAGCCAGATGGTCTGGCACGTACGCGTGAGCCACTACAGCTGGGCGCTGAGTTGTTTGGCCACGCTGGTATCGAGAGCGATGTAGAGATCCAGCGCTTAATGATTAAGGCATTGCAATTGTTGGGTCTCAAAGAACTACATATTGACTTTAGTCATGTGGGTATTTTTGAAAGTTTGGTCAAACACGCAGGTGTTGATGCTAGCTTAGAACAAAGCCTGTTTGCAGCATTGCAAAGTAAAGATAAAGCGACTGTGACCCAGTTGGTTCAGGCGTTAGATGGGCCTATCCAACGTGCGTTCATTCGCCTTACCGAGCTCCATGGTGGCGTGGACATGTTGGCGCAAGCAGCTACTGAGCTCCCCGCGCTTGAAGAAATCACCCGCGCATTAAATGATTTGCGCGCTATAGCAGATTTACTGGCCGATTTAGATGTGCAGGTTGGATTTGACCTCAGCGAGTTGCGTGGGTATCACTACCATTCCGGCATTGTGTTTGCCGCTTATGCACATGGCTATGCAGGCCCCATTGCCTTGGGCGGACGTTACGATGAAGTAGGTATTGCGTTCGGGCGTGCGCGTCCAGCCACCGGATTCAGTCTTGATTTGCGTGGTGCGGTACTCGCGCTCGCGCCAGCAGTTGCTACCAAAGGCATACTGGCACCATCAGGCAATGACGCAGCATTACTAACAGCAATAGAATCATTGCGTGCATCTGGGCAGATGGTGGTACAAGCCTTACCTAATACGCCTGCGCAATTGGATGAACTTAATTGCGATCGTACGCTGGAATTGCAGCAAGGCCAGTGGCGCGTAGCCACTGTCTCTCATTAACTCATTTTATTTATCTACGTAGAGATATATCTACACTATTGAAATTATGGCAAATCAATCAAGTAAACATCAGGCAAAAAATGTAGTCGTCATTGGCACGCAATGGGGTGACGAAGGCAAAGGTAAAATCGTTGATTGGTTAACCGACCATGCACAAGGTGTTGTCAGGTTCCAAGGCGGACATAACGCAGGCCACACCTTGGTGGTTGGGCAGGGTGCGGAACAACGTATATATAAACTGAACTTAGTACCGTCAGGCATTGTGCGCGCAGGTGTTAATTGCTATATCGGCAATGGCGTAGTGTTAGATGCCGGACATTTGCTAAGCGAAATTGAGACATTAGAAAAAGGCGGCTTGGAAGTCAAAAGTCGTTTAAAACTCAGCCCAGGTTGTCCATTGATTTTGAGCCACCACGTGGCGGTAGATATTGCCCGTGAAGCCAAACGCAGTGCTGATAAAAAAATTGGCACGACAGGAAAAGGCATAGGCCCAACCTATGAAGATAAAGTCGCACGCCGCGCATTACGCGTCTATGACTTATTCTACCCAGAGCGCTTTGCCGAAAAATTACGCGAGGTGATGGATTATCACAACTTTGTACTGACGCAATATTTAGGCGCACCTGCAGTTGATTTTAATCAGCAATATGAGGCCAGTATGCAGCAAGCGCAAGCATTAAAGCCTATGGTGGCCGATATTTCCGCTGAACTCTACGCAGCTAACACGCGTGGCGAGAATTTATTATTTGAAGGTGCACAAGGTACCTTGTTGGACATTGACCATGGTACTTACCCATATGTCACCTCTAGTAACTGTATTGCCGGACAAGCTTCAGCAGGGACAGGTGTAGGTGCCAGTATGCTGCATTATGTGTTGGGCATTACCAAAGCTTATACCACGCGTGTCGGCGGTGGGCCATTCCCAAGCGAGTTGGATATTGAAACAGAGGGTGTCCCTGGTTATCAAATGTCAAACAAAGGCCAGGAAATTGGTACCGTGACTAAACGTAAACGCCGCTGCGGTTGGTTTGATGCTGCAGCGTTGAGACGTTCTGCCCGTATCAATGGCTTGACCGGTTTATGCATTACCAAGCTGGACGTGCTGGATGGCATTGATAGCCTCAATATTTGTACTGGATACAAGCTGGACGGCAAAGTGGTGGATATGCTACCTGTGGGCGCCGATGATGTGGCACGCTGCGAGCCAATTTATGAAACAGTGGCGGGCTGGCACGACAATACCTTTGGCGTAAAAACTTGGGAAGGCTTGCCTAAAAACGCACAAATCTACTTAAAACGCTTGGAAGCTTTATGTGGTGTGCCTATTGCGATTGTATCGACAGGCCCTGAGCGCGATGAAACCATTGTGCTAGAACATCCTTTCCATATTGGATAATCAGATGCAGCAACGACTTGCATGGGCGATTACAGGTTCTGGCCATTACTTGCGTGAATCACTCGCCATTTTGCAAACACTGGAATCGGTCGATATTTTTTTGAGTAAGGCTGCAGCCGAAATCATCAAGCAGTACGGCTTTCAAGATTTAATTGATGCGACTGGCCACCGTATCTATCAAGATAAAACTGCCAGCAGTATTCCTGTTGAGCTGTTTTATGAAGGCAAATACCATAGCTTGGTGATTGCGCCTGCAACCTCTAATACCATTGCCAAGATGGCGTATGGGTTTTCGGATAGCTTGGTGACCAATCTATTTGCGCAAGCAGGAAAAACGCGTGTGCATAGCATTGTCTTTGCTTGTGATACGGCACCAGAGCTCGAGTCGGAAGCCCCCCGTGACAATGTGGTTAAAGTTTACCCACGCCAGATTGATCTCGATAACGTGATCAAATTAAAAGCCTTTACCCACACCGAAGTAGCTGAAGATATGCAACAGTTGCAACAGTACATCATGCACCGCCTAGCTGCTGTGCATCAAATGGATGCTGAGTAAGTGAAATGACTGAAAAACTGTTATTTTTAACAGGAAAATTAGCCGAAAAAAGCCTGCATAAAGTATTGCGTCAAATACAAGCCGATATTGAAGTGCAGGCCAATCTTAAAACCCCACAATTCAAATACCGTGTTGAACAAATAGGTGTATCAGTAGCGGCCTTGATGACGCCTGAAATGATTGCGCGACGGCTCAAAGATGTGGGTGACGCCAATAAAGTGATTTTGCCCGGGCTATGCCAAGGCGACCTAGGTCCACTTGAAGAAAAATTGGGTGTGCCGGTGGAACGCGGTCCTGCGGATTTGAAAGATTTACCCCAATATTTCGGTCAACAGGGCATCGCGCCTGATTTATCGCAACACAGCGTGCAGATTTTTGCAGAAATTGTAGATGCGCCAGATTTGTCAGTTGACGCCATTATTGCCAAAGCGGAGCGTTTTAAGCAACAAGGTGCGGATGTCATTGACTTAGGCTGTTTGCCCGGCAAGCCATTTGTGCATTTGGCAGACGCAGTGAAAGCACTCAAGTCTGCTGGCCATTTGGTTAGCGTGGATTCCATGAGCATTTCGGATTTACGCATCGCTGGGCATGCCGGTGCGGATTTCTTGTTGAGCTTGACGGAAAAGTCGATTGATTTAATCGACGAAGTGGCTGCTACGCCTATTTTAATACCGGCAAAACCTGGCAATATGGCTTCGTTGTATCGTGCCATTGAGCACTGTCTGCGTAAGAACAAACCATTTATAGCCGATGCCATTTTGGATCCTATTCATTTTGGTCTTACCGATTCTATTGTGCGCTATCACAAGTTACGTAAAAAATACCCAGAGATTCCCATAATGATGGGTGTGGGCAATTTAACTGAACTGACCGATGCAGACACAACAGGCATCAACGCATTGCTATTTGGCATGATTAGTGAGCTGAATATCAATGCAGTATTGGCAACCTCTGTCAGTGCGCATGCGGTGAATGCGATCGCAGAGGCTGATGTTGCCAGGCGGGTCATGTATCGCGCTAAACAAGACAATCGTTTGCCCAGAGGTTACAGTAACGGCTTGCTGGGCTTGCATGACCGAAAACCGTTTAGCTATGATGAAGCTGAGATTCAAGAAATCGCAGCACAAATCAAAGACCCTAGTTTTCGTATTATGGTGAGTGAGCAGGGCATCTACGTCTACAATCGCGACGGCCTGCAATTGGATCAAGACCCTTTTCAATTTTACCCACACTTGGGCGTTGAGAATGATGCCTCGCATGCCTTTTATTTGGGGGTAGAGCTGGCGCGGGCACAAATCGCATGGCAGCTTAAAAAGCGCTTTGTACAAGATGAAGAACTCAATTTTGGCGTGGCTTCGCAAGTGCAAAATAAGCAACCCAAAAAAGCCCATCGCGAGGCTTCAATTAAAGAAAAAAAGCATCAGCCTAAACCATGATTTACGAAACCATTATTTCGACTGTAGACCTTGCTGGAAACGTGCATATCACGCCATTTGGCGTTCAAAAAAAAGATAGCCTGATAGTCATCTCACCATTTAAACCCTCTACGACTTTAGAAAACATTTTGGCAACAGAATGTGCGGTGATGAATCTGACCGATGATGTGCGTGTATTTGCTGGCGCCATAGTCAAAACACAAACGCACGCTATATTGCCCGCAACTGTGGTCAAAGGGTTTCGGTTGGCGGACACTTTATCGCATGATGAGTTACGTCTTGAAAAAGTGGTAGATGACCCTGTGCGTCCGCAGTTGTGGATGCGCAGCGTGCATCAAGAAACACATCAGCCATTTGCCGGTTTTAATCGTGCACAGGCTGCTGTGATTGAGTTGGCAGTGCTTGCCAGCCGGCTTAGCCGGTTACCGCAAGACAAAGTGTTGATTGAACGGGCGTACCTACAGATTGCTATTGATAAAACGGCGGGTGAACGTGAGTTGCAAGCATGGCAATGGTTGGTGGAAAAAATTGACGGATATTATGCGGAACAATCTGGATTTACCCAGGCTTAGTAGGGCTCAAGCATGATTCGCTTATTGATTAGTGTGAAAAATGCAGATGAAGCCTTAGACGCCATGCACGCGGGCGCTGACTTCATTGACCTAAAAGACCCGGCATTAGGTGCTCTGGGTAGCTTGGATGATGATGTGAGTTTGCAGGCGGTACGTGCAGTGAATCGACAGACGTTGGTAAGTGCCACCGTGGGGGATACGCATGATGATTTAGATACGCTATTAAATCTGATTCACCGTAAATGGGATTTGGGTGTTGATATCGTCAAGTTGCCGATTGCTTCATTGCAAAAACAAGCGGACTATCTCGGTGCACTCGCCAGTTTGATTCGCTCGAAAAAAATGAAATTAATTGCCGTAATGTTTGCCGAGCAACCCATAGATTTGACTTGGATTCCCATGTTGGCTGAAATTGGATTTTATGGCGTGATGCTAGATACGGCAGATAAACAACACCATTTATTGACGGCGGTTGATACTGATACCATTCATGCGTTTGTAAAATACTGTGAATTACACCATCTGCAAGCAGGGCTGGCAGGCGCATTAAGGGTAGAATACTTGAATGAATTGACACCGCTTTATCCCAGTTATATCGGTTTTAGGTCTGGGGTATGTCGCGACAATGTGAGACAAAACAATTTATTACCGCATTTAGTTAAAGAAATCAAAGATAAGTTGTATAAACACAACAACTTTTGTAATAAAATGCAGTCTTAAAACCGACTGCGTTGATATGTCAATGTTGAATGAGTATAGTTAGGTGTGGGATTTACACTGTACGTCGAGAAGTTACTAACAAAGGAGTTAACAAGATGAAAAAAAGTTTAATGAGTTTTGCTGTCGCAGCAGCACTAGGTGTAACAACCTTTACCGCAACAGCAGAAGATATGTACCGTGGCGCTTGGTACGCAGTGCCAGGTATCAGTTATATGCACACTGACAGTGATTTAGAAGCCGACAATGGCGCAGGTGGTTTTCTTAGCATTGGTAAAGAATTAAGCCAAAGCTGGGATTTACAAGGTCGTTTAGGTTATAACCGTGCTGACGAAGATACAGGTATTGCCGGTGCAGGTGGTAAATACAAACAAACTACTCTTGGTTTAGATGCACTCTATATGTTTAGTCGTGACAAATTCCGCCCATTCTTATTGGCAGGGATTGGTGCAGCGCGCAACAATGTAGATTACAGTGGTCTTGGCTTAACAGATAAAACAAAAACTTCATGGCTAGCTGGTTTAGGTCTTGGTGCACAATACTTATTCAGTGATTCATTTGGTATCCAAGCTGACTTGCGTCACCAATGGAGCAAAGCAGAAGCTAAAAACGCAGCACGTACTGTAGATGCCGATGAAACGATTGGTAATACATTGTTCAATGTGGGTGGTATTTTCCGTTTCGGCGCACCAGCACCTGTTGTTGCTGAAGCTGCACCAGAGCCAGCACCGATTGCAGCAGCACCAGAACCAGCGCCAGCACCGGCTGCTGAGCCAGCACCTGCACCAGTAGCGTGTAAACCACAAACAGAAACAATTACTGTAGGCGCTGAAAAATTATTTGGTTTTGATAAAGCTAAACTAAAAGATGAAGGTAAAGCAGCATTGGATGAAGCCGCAGCTAAAATCAAAGCAAATCCAGAAATCAAAGCAGTGATTGTAACGGGTCATACAGATCGTATTGGTTCTGATGCATATAACCAAAAACTGTCTGAGCGCCGTGCTAAACAAGTGGCAGATTACTTAGTTGCACAAGGTGTGGACTCATCTCTCATCACAGCAACTGGTAAAGGTGAATCTGAGCCTGTTGTACAGTGCGAAGGTAATAAAGCAACGAAAAAATTGATTTCTTGCTTACAACCTAACCGCCGTGTTGAGATTCGTGCAGAAGGTACAAAAGAAGTAGGTTGCAACTAATAAAGCAGTCATTACGCTTTAATGCTTCAAAAAAAGCCTCGCCTAGCGAGGCTTTTTTATTGCCTAAATCACTTTTCTAAACGACCTGTATCTACCTGCCAGCCTTATGACCAGTTATAATCCAACCATGATTAAATCTGTTGATCTGGTGATTGTTGCCCGTTGGGTATTACCAGTTATTCCAAAAAATACGGTACTTGAGCATCAGGCAGTCGTGGTTCATCAAGGGGTGGTTATTGAAATCTGCCCGGCATCTATTGTTTCTGAACGATTTGTTGCAAATGAGACAGTGCATCTGGACGAGCATGTGTTAATGCCGGGCCTGATTAATTTGCATACGCACGCTGCCATGAGTTTGATGCGCGGCTTGGCGGATGATGTGCCGCTGATGCCTTGGCTGGAAAAACATATTTGGCCTGCCGAGCAAAGGTTTGTTTCCCCACCGTTTGTTTATGATGGTACCTTGCTTGCCTGTGCAGAAATGTTAAGCGGTGGCATAACGACGTTTAACGATATGTATTTTTTCCCTGAGGCGAGCATACAAGCTGCCACACAAATTGGCATGCGCGCGCATATTGGTTTGGTGGTCCTTGAATTTGCGACCAACTATGCCAATGATGCCGGTATGTATCTCGAAAAAGGTACAGCAGTACGCGATGCGTACAAGACGCAACCGCGTATCACGTTTAGCTTTGCACCACATGCACCTTATACGGTAAGTGACGCAACCTTATCTACCATCGGTACATTAGCGGAACAATTGGATTTGGGTATTCATACCCATATGCATGAAACCATGCATGAGGTACAAACCAGCAAGGCAAACCATGGCTTAAGCCCGCTCACACGCTTTGCTAATTTAGGCTTATTAGGCACGCGTTTGACGCTTGCGCATTGTGTGCATGTGAACGATGCCGATATGCAACTGATGGCTGATTATGGGTGTCATATTGCACATTGCCCAACCTCTAATTTGAAGTTGGCGAGTGGGATTGCGCCGATGGCGAAATGTGATGCATTGGGTATCAATATTGGTATTGGTACGGACGGGGCAGCCAGTAATAATCGATTAGATATGTTTGCTGAAATGCGTATGGCTGCCTTATTGGCAAAAGGGCAAAGTGGCGATGCTACTGCGATTTCTGCACATCAAGCCTTGGAAATGGCTACCATCAATGGGGCAAAAGCTTTGGGTTTGGAGTCTCAGCTAGGATCAGTCACGGTAGGCAAACAGGCGGATTTAATTGCAGTGAATATGGCAGAGATGGTGTCTCAGCCTTGCTACGACCCCATTTCTCACTTGGTGTATGTTGCAAGCCGTGAGAACGTAACGCATACGTGGGTCGATGGTCAGCTCAGATACAATAAGCCAGAATCTAGCACGGGTGTTTTTAGCCAAGGCGTGTTTAGTGAGGTGGAGCCGCACACACTATTGCACATTGCGCAGCAGTGGCATCATAAATTAAGCGGTGCTTTCTCCCACCGCCAAGCATGACAAGTATGAATGGGATGAATAAAGATGAGTAATGTTGATAGCGCCGAGCTAGATAAATTTAGCGTGTTAGCCCATAAGTGGTGGGATAAAAACAGCGAGTTCAAACCGTTACATGAAATCAATCCATTGCGTTTGCAATACATTGATGCGCGTAGCCAGTTACGTGGCAAGCGTGTGCTGGATGTTGGGTGTGGTGGGGGTATTTTGTCTGAATCCATGGCTCAAGCTGGCGCAATTGTGACTGGCATTGATTTGGGTGAGAAAGCGCTCAATGTGGCTAAACTACATAGCTTAGAGTCTGGTGTTTCTGTGGATTACCAACGTATTGCAGTAGAAGCATTTGCGGCGGCACAGCCTGCCTCGTTTGATGTGGTGACCTGCATGGAAATGCTAGAGCATGTACCAGACCCCGCCAGTGTTGTGCGTGCTTGTGCGCAGTTGGTGAAGCCGGGTGGACAGGTATTTTTTTCTACTATTCATCGCAACCCTAAGGCCTATCTGCTGGCCGTGATAGGTGCGGAGTATATTCTCAATATGTTGCCACGTGGCACGCATGATTATGCCAAATTTATCAAGCCTTCTGAGCTGGCATCATGGATGCGTGATGCGGAGCTCACATTACAAGACCAAGTTGGGCTGCATTATCAACCGTTTACACAACAGTACTCACTTAACAGCGATGTCAGTGTGAATTACATGGTGCATGCACAAAAGGCAGAAGCGTGAGTTCTATACAAGCCATTTTTTTCGATCTGGATGGCACGCTGGTAGATACTGCGCCAGATTTGGGCTACGCACTGAATTTGCAATTGACGCGTCACGGCAGGCCAACATTAACCGATGATGAGATTCGTCCATTTGCGTCACATGGCTCGCGTGGTTTATTGGGATTGGGGTTTGGTGTGACGCCAGAAGATCCTAATTTTATTGTATTACGTGATGAGTATTTGCATTTGTATGACCAAGTGTTTACTCGGCAACCCAAGTTGTTTGCGGGCATGCAAACCGTGCTGACTGCGTTAGATGAAAGCCAAATTCCATGGGGCATTGTGACCAATAAGCCTAAACGCTTTACGCAGCCACTGGTGGCAAGCATGGGCTTGCATGTGCAAGCTGCTTGCGTGGTGAGTGGTGACGATGCGCCACAGCCTAAGCCATCCCCGGCCACTTTGTTGATGGCATGTGAACAGATTGCTGTGGACCCTGCAAATTGTATATATGTGGGCGATGCAGAGCGTGATATACAAGCAGGAAAAGCCGCAGGCATGCAGACAGTCGTTGCGTTATTTGGCTATTTGGATGCCGGTGATAGGCCTGAAGCTTGGGGGGCTGATGTCATGATTCATCAGCCTGAAGGATTGTTGGATTTTATTTGAGCTAGAAATTTAAGCTATAAAATCAGCTGGAAATTCGTTGGGCCAATCAATGTATTCAGAGTAAAGAGTCTCATTAAGCAACGACTTTTCGCTCAATCAGCGCTGTGGAGAGCGTGCCACTATCTACATACTCTATTTCACCACCCATAGGTAAGCCACGTGCGATGCGGCTTACGGCAATACCGCGTGCTTTCACCATTTCGCTGATATAGTGAGCGGTAGCTTCACCTTCGCTGGTGTAATTGGTCGCTAGAATTACTTCTTGGATGACGCCGTCTTGCACGCGCTTAATGAGTTTGTCTAAGTGAATTTCTTTCGGGCCAATGCCATCAATTGGCGACAAGCGACCCATCAGCACAAAGTACATCCCCGCGTAAGATTGTGTTTGTTCCAGCATCATTAAATCCGTAGGCATTTCCACCACGCATAACATACTAGGCTCGCGCTGCTCAGCGTTACACAATGCACAAACGGCTTGTTCACTAAAGTTATTACATAGTTGGCAATGGCTAATCGTATCTAGTGCGTGCTGCATGGAGTATGCAAGCTGTCCTGCACCTTTTCGATCACGCTGCATCAGGTGGTAAGCCATGCGTAATGCAGATTTTGGCCCTACGCCTGGCAGGCAACGCAGGGCTTCGATCAATTGCTCAAGGGCGGGTGGATTTTTCACAAGGTAATGTGGGTTAAATTAGAAAGGCATTTTAAAGCCGGCTGGCATGACTGCACTCATGCGCGCGCTGGAGGTGGCTTCCACTTTTGCTTTTGCATCTTTTAACGCCAGCAGTACTAAGTCTTCTAATGTTTCTTTGTCGTCCATCACTGCATCATCAATCACTACACGCTTTACATCATGGCTACAGGTCATGGTAATTTTAACCATGCCGTTGCTTGCAGAGCCTTCCACTTCAGTTGTGGCAAGTTCTGCCTGCGCCTTTTGCATGTTTGCTTGCATTTGCTGGGCTTGCTTCATCATGTTGCCCATGCCGCCTTTCATCATTTGAATGCTCCTTTATTAAATGAATTATTGAACAGGTTTAATTGAGTTAGGAATAATCGTGGCGCCAAAATCGCTCATCAAGGACTGCACAAAATGATCCTGCAAAATAGCGGTTTCGGCATTCGATTGAATCGTCGCTTTTTCAATCGCTATTTGCTTGGCAGGGGTATTGGCCTCGCTGCCGATTTCAAACTGTAATTTGATTTTACGCCCAAAGTGTTGATGTATCGCATCGCTTAGTTTGTCTTGATAGTTTGGACTCGCTAAATGCTTGTGCGTTTCAGCCACTTTAAGCGTAATGCTGTGCTCGTCATAAGTGACCATTTCGCAGTTTTGTGCCAATGCACGTGCCAAGCCTAGTTTGAGCCGCTGTTCTACTAGCGTACGCCAATCTCCGTTAAAGCTGCGCTCGTTTGACTCTTGTTGTGCATCGGCCAACGTCGGTTCTGGTGCTATTGGCCTGCTAATAACGGGTTGAGGCGATGTTAATTCCGTTGTGCTAGATGCTATTTGCGGTGCGGTAGGGGCTACTTCTGGCACGGCTTTACGCTGATCGCCTAAGTTGGCGGAGACATTAGTAGTGTTGGTAACGGCTTTGCGTTCTGGCTCGCCAGAATCTGATAGTTTTTCTTGTGGCGTAAAGGCCAACATACGCAGCAGGGTCATGGTGAAGCCTGCATACTCATCGGGCGCTAACCCGATATCACGGCGCCCCAGAATGCTGATTTGGTAGTAAAGCTGCAGGGTTTCAGCAGAAATGGTCTCGGCTAACTGCAAGAGTGCAGCACGCTCTGGCAAATCATTGGCAAGGGTTTCCGGACAGGTTTTAGCAATGGCAATTTGATGCAGTATGCCCGATAGATCGCCCAGTGCCGCTTCAAATGAGATGCTACGGGTGTCCATGACTTTTGCTTTGGCAATCAGCGCAGCACTGTCATTTGCAAGCAGTGCCTGCAAAATCTCATATAGATAACTTTGGTCAATTGCGCCCAGCATGCTGCGTACTTCTGCTTCATTCACGGTTTGGTTGCCATAAGCAATGGCTTGGTCTGTGAGCGAGAGCGCATCACGCATGCTGCCGGCAGCGGCACGCGCAATTAAATGAATAGCGCTGGCTTCAAACCCAATCTGCTCTTGTTGCAAAATTTGCGTGAGATGTTCTGTAATCGTGGTGCTTGCCATTTGACGCAAGTTAAACTGCAGGCAGCGTGAGAGTACCGTTACCGGCACTTTTTGTGGGTCAGTCGTGGCCAAAATAAACTTCACATGTGCCGGCGGTTCTTCCAGGGTCTTCAGCATGGCATTAAATGCGCTCTTAGAAAGCATGTGCACTTCATCGATGATATAGACTTTAAAGCGGCCTGCCGTTGGCGCGTATTGTGCGTTCTCAAGGAGCTCGCGCATGGCATCTACTTGTGTGTTGCTGGCAGCATCTACCTCAATCAAATCAATAAAGCGGCCTTTATCAATCTCTGTACAGGCATTGCATACGCCACATGGCGTAGCGGTAATGCCTTGCTCACAGTTAAGGGATTTGGCCAAAATACGCGCAATGGTTGTTTTGCCTACACCGCGTGTGCCGGTAAACAAATATGCATGATGCAAGCGTTGTTGCTCTAGCGCATTGGTAAGCGCGCGCACGACATGCTCTTGCCCGACTAAGGTATTAAATGATTTGGGACGCCACTTACGTGCGAGTACTTGATAAGACATCTAGTGGCCTTTGCGTCAATACGTTAAATGATACATGGGTACGTAACATGCCAACACTTGATGACTAGATGATGTGTCCGGCATGAAAAAGTGCTAAACGTTTGGCATGCATGTGAACGATCCAATCAAACAACGTTATCTTCCATACAAGTGGAGGAGGCGAGCCAAACCCCCGGCACTTGCTCAATAGTTGTGGCTGCTTGCTTCCGCATCTGACCAGGTTGGCTACTTTACAATGCGGGGAGGCCCGCCAAACAGTATTTTACAATACTTTCCTCCGTTCAACTTCACTTCGCGTGGCAATTTTTCTCTCACTGGTCTTATCACTCACAGATGAGGCCAGCCAATCTTGTTAATAAACTGCGCTAATTTTAGCAATTAGAGGGCTTAAGTGTGCTTTTTCAAGCATTCAAAATCATGCATATCGCGCCAAAATGCTATGACGACAATTGTCCATTTAGGAAATCTCAGAATTATTATGGCAACGCCTCAACCCAAAAAAATTGTATCGGCACCCGATATCGCACGCGAGACCATTAAGCAAATGGCAATGCGCCGCGTTGAGCCTACGCCCAATAATTACGAGCTTATTTACAATGAGATTGCGGGTGTTCCGCAAAAAGAAACCTTAAACAGTGCGATTAAAAAAGCATTGAAGCAATTGCCAAATCAGAGCACAGAGCAAGCCAATTGGATCAACCGCTGGGAAAAGTTGTTGAAGCAAGATAACTGGTCCGGGCTAGCCGATGTGTTAAATGAGGGCATGGACAGCAGTGTGACCCAATCCAAACAATGGCCCGATGCGATTCGTCTTTTACTCAAAGGTTGGGATGCGCGCCGTAGCAGTACCGATATTGCGCGTAAAAGAGAAACGCTGGAACGCGTGCTAATTAATTACGGTAGCGACTCTCAGCTGTCTACCAAAATTCAAAATCTAGCGACCAGCTGGGGTGCGAATGAGCCAGTTGGCGAGAATGCGATGCCAGCATTGACCGAGCCAGATGAGGCTAATCAAGCTGACACGACATTACTGCAAAAAATCGACAATAAATTGAGCGCTGTCATCGGCGTAGGCAATGATGAAACTAAACAGTTTCATGAGACTTTCCAGATTTTACAAGACATGTTGAAGCAATCATTGAACCACGGATTGATTCCACGTTTAGATGGCTACCCGGAATTGCGTGAAGAAGCCTATGAACTAGCGGTGTTGACTGAAAAGGCCCGCAAATTAAAAGACTGGCAGTTTATGGCCAAGCAATTTAGAGCACTGTTGGTGAGGGTGGAACTGATTGGTGCAAACGAAGAGGGCATTAAACAAGATTTATTAAGATTGCTCAAATTGCTACTCAGCAATATCAGTGAACTGGTGGCCGAGGATCAATGGCTAAGAGGTCAAGTCGCTACTGTGCAAACCATTATCTCTGGTCCGCTAGATCGTGTGCAGATTCAATCGGCAGAGAAAAGCTTAAAAGAAGTCATCTATAAACAAGGCATGATTAAACATAGTTTAATCGAAGCAAAAAACTCCTTCAAAACGATGATCTCTACATTTGTGGACCGCTTGAAACATATGGCGGATACCAGTGGTAGCTACCACGAAAAAATCGAAGTCTACGCTGACAAGCTTTCTGAGACTGATGATATTTTGAGAATCAATGAGTTGTTAGAAGGCCTGATGCGCGATACGCACACCATGCAGGCAGACATCATGCGTTCACGTGAGGCATTGCTGCATCAACGTGAAGAAGCAGAGAGCTCACAAGAGAAAATCAAAAAACTGCAAGAAGAACTGACACAGCTGAGTGAAGCCGTGCGCATGGATCAACTCACCGGTGTATTAAACAGACGTGGTTTGGATGACGCACTGACCACTGAAATTTCAAGGTTTGGTCGCGGTGGTGGCCCATTAACATTGGCGCTGCTGGATATTGATAACTTTAAACACCTCAATGATACCTACGGGCATCACGTGGGGGATGTTGCGTTGAAACATCTGGCCAATGTCGTCAAAAAAACCATTCGCCCAACCGACATTGTGACCCGGCTTGGTGGTGAAGAGTTCGTCATTCTGTTGCCAGATACCAACATTGACGAGGCTGTCATTACCATGACACGTTTGCAACGCACGCTGACCAAAGAATACTTTTTAGGCAATAACGAGCGCTTGCTGATTACGTTTAGCGCAGGGATTGCCTTGTTTAAAGTAGAAGAAGATCAAACGGGTCTGATTCACCGTGCCGATCAAGCCATGTATTTAGCCAAGAAATCTGGCAAAAACAAGGTGATGACTGAGCTGGATTTAGCCAAAGCGCAATAGGAACACACCGGATGTATACCACTTTTGATGTAAGGAAATTCAATTGTTAGCACTTGTCGAATCACAGTTAATTTTAAAATCACTCACATTGGCGCCTACCGATGAAATTTATGTATTGGATGCCACTACGCTGAATTTGCTTTATGCGAGTGATGAGGCACAAAAGAGAATCGGCAATGATGAGTTAATGATTCAACCTGAACAGTTAGAAGCAATCCTCGGCGTGAGTTCAAAAACTTTGGTTACGTATGTGAATCAGCAACGTGACAAAAAAGCACTGTTCGAATTGAGCGTCAATCAGCCGCTGCCTGAGGCTGGGGTTCATAAAAATCAACTCCGTGTTATGCTAATACAATCAGGTCAAACCGAATATATTCTTGTGACAAAAAGCGAAATCTCCCCTAACGAAAAAGTAGTGATGGCACTCAGCGAGAGTGAATCGCGTTTCCAAGCCATTGTCTCCAATATTCCTGGCTTGGTGTTCCAAATGCAAATGACGGCTGATCACGAAGTGAGTTTTCGTTATGTGAGTGACGGCTGTGAAGCGTTACTAGGACTTACCGCAAACGACTTGCAGGTAGATGCACAGCAGTTGTTTTCTATTATGAATACCCGCGACCGCCAAGATTTACGTGCCAAACTCATCAGCAGTGCGCAAAGCCTAGAAAAATTGGATTGGGAAGGGCGGGTGTGGATTGATGGTTGGCAAGATACCAAATGGATTAACTTGCGTGCCACTATTAGCCAGTTAGGCGATGGTGTGGTGCAGTGGGATGGCATTATGCTGAACATCACACAAAGTAAATTAGAGAAGTTAGAGATTGAACAGTCACGCCGTGAGCTAGAGCAATTGACTGCCCATATGAATCAAGTGAAAGAGCAAGAGCGTATTAGCATTGCGCGCGAGATACATGATGACTTGGGTGGTAATCTAACCGCTATTAAAATGGGCCTGGCCAGCATTGCACAACAAATCGCTGCACAGCAATCCGTATCTTTAGAACAAACCGCTAACTTAGAAGCGATTGTGAACCGTACGTTTGAAGCGGTACACCGTATCTCTGGCAATTTAAGACCGAGTATTTTAGACCTTGGTATTGTTGATGCAGTTGAATGGCAAGTGAATCAGTTTAAAAAACAAGTCGGTTTAAAATGTGTGTTTAGCACTAACCAAGCAGAGATCATGCTTTCCACAGAGCAATCGATGGCTTTATTTAGAATCTGCCAAGAATCACTTTCCAATATTGCGAAATATGCCAAAGCCTCACAAGTGAATGTGAGCTTAGAAGCCTCGGGCTATGAGGTAACACTACGAGTGATTGATAACGGTATTGGTATCAATGATGTGGATAAACTAAAAACCAACTCATTTGGGCTTCGCGGTATGCAAGAACGTGTGTCTGCATTGAATGGTAGCTTATCTATTGGCGTGGTAGACCAAGCGAGTAGCGGTACCAAAGTAGAGGTCACTTTGCCGATATAAACCCCGTTATAAATTCATCACTTCTCTTGTAGTTTCGATAGTTAGTTAGCCACCCACAGGGTGGCTTTTTCATTTTGTAATTTTAATTAACTGTTTAAATACAATGATTTATTAATAAATTATCAAAAATTTACACTTATTTTTTTGTTTGGCACGCAATTTGCTGTTATGTAATTAACAGTTAAGGGGTGCGTATGAACAACAAAAAAATTAGAGTGATTGTGGTAGATGACCATGCCATTTTAAGATCAGGCATCAAACAAATCTTATCCACCACCGGTGAAATTGAAGTGGTTGCTGAAGCAGAAAATGCGACTGAAGCGATTAAATTTGCGCGTGAGATTGAAGCCGATGTGATGTTGCTGGATATTTCACTGCCAGACCGCAGCGGCATGGACGCATTGAAATGCATCAAACGCGATAATCCTTCACTGTCTGTATTGATGTTGTCTATGTATATGGAAGATCAATACGCTGTACGCGCTTTAAAATCAGGTGCTTCTGGCTACTTATGTAAACACAGCGCATCTAATGAATTATTGTCAGCCATTCACGCCTTAGCCAAAGGCAAAAAATATATTACGCCAGAAGTGGCCGAGATTTTGGCTGAGCAAGTCAGTGATGAAAAAACACAAAATCCGCACGAGACACTTTCAGACCGCGAATACCAAACGATGATCATGATTTCATCGGGCTTCTCTGTGAGTGAGATTGCCGAAAAATTATCGCTCTCTGTAAAAACAGTGAGTATGTACCGCACACGTTTGTTAGAAAAAATGCATTTGCGTCATAACTCTGACATCACGCATTACGCGATTAAGAATCAACTGGTTTAGATCTATCGGGAGGTAGTCCTCGGGGTTTGCTATGCAAACCCCATTTTTTTTGCCTCGCATATCTACGTTTGTGCACTAATTCTCCTCAAAGTTTATCTTAAGAGATAGCTGGTTTTTGTCTCTTTGTTAATCCCTTCACCACACAAAATAATCGCTATCATGCTGATATATCGTATTTTTTTAAGGAGTCAGCCCTAAATAAAAAGGTATTACCCTAAAGTTTTGAAAATGATAGCCGACATCATATTCATCGGGTCTGCTTAATCGGTAATTGTTTGAGGTTATGTGGGTTAAGTAACTGTTTCATAAAAAGTTTTGTTCTTACCCTAAACTTTTACAAAAGCTTACCGATAATAGATTTAAGTGCGACGCAATATGAAAAGTTGCCAAGCGAACAGTAGGGTGATTTGAATATTTTATTTTATTTAGGAGATTTATCATGGCTGCAGTAATTAATACAAACATTGCTTCATTAAACACACAACGTAACTTGAGCGCTTCACAATCAGGTTTAAATACATCTATCCAACGTTTGTCTTCTGGCTTACGTGTAAACAGCGCGAAAGATGACGCTGCTGGTATGGCGATTGCAACACGTATGGACTCACAAGTACGTGGCATGAACGTAGCGATGCGTAATGCAAACGATGCGATTTCTTTTGCACAAACTGCTGAAGGTGGTTTGAGTAAAGTAACAGACGCATTACAACGTATGCGTGAATTGGCAGTGCAATCTGCCAACGGCAGTAACTCTGCTGGTGACCGTACAAACCTAGATGCTGAGTTCCAAGAACTAGCTGCAGAGGTGACACGTATCGGTACAGCAACTAAGTTTAACGGTACAGCAGTGTTTGGTGGTGGTTCAACTACATTCCAAATCGGTGCTGATTCTGGCGACACGATCTCTGTATCAGCAGTAGCTGCAGCAACCATTACAGGTAGCGTTTCAACAGCAGCAGCAGCAACAACAGCGTTAGGTGCAATTGATACAGCGTTAGATGCAACGAATACTAAACGTGCGACATTGGGTGCGGTACAAAACCGTTTTGAAGCTGTGGTAGGTAACTTGCAAGTGGCTTCAGAGAACCAATCAGCAGCTAAATCACGCATCATGGATACAGACTTTGCTGCAGAAACAGCTAACTTAACACGCGGTCAAATCTTGCAACAAGCAGGTACAGCGATGTTAGCGCAAGCAAACTCACTACCAAACAACGTATTGAGCTTGTTAAGAGGGTAATTCGTAACTTGAGTAAATTGACTTCCACAGGGCGAAAGCTCTGTGGAATTTTCAGTAAGATAGGGAGTACAACATGTTCCAATCTTCTTTAGATGCATACGGTACAGCTAAATTAACTGCTGTTCCAGGAAGTCAAACCGTTCAGGCCACTAGTGGCCTAAAAGTCGTTACGAAGCCAGAAGAGTCTTTACCAGCTGCTGTTGAATTAGATAGAGCAACATTGACTGGCGCAGTGAAGAAATTGAATGATTATGTAGCGCCTGCGTTACAAACCATTCAGTTTTCAATTGATCAGGAATCTGAGCGGATTGTCGTCAAAGTCGTCGATACCGCCACCCAAAAAGTGTTAAGACAGATTCCTAACGAAGAAGTAATGGCGATTACCAAGACGCTGGATAAGTTACAAGGCTTGGTGATTAGACAAACGGCGTAACAGCAAGCGTGCGCTTTAATAGGATGCAGTAAATATTAAGGATGGATAATTATGGCAACAGTCTCAAGTACCTCAGCAATTGATGTTAATTCAATTGTCAGTAGCTTAATGAGCGTTGAACAACGACCGCTCACCTTAATTACCAACCAAAAAACTGCTTATGAAGCTAAGCTTACGGCTTATGGCACTTTAAAAAGTGCACTTTCCACGTTTCAAACTTCGGTCAGTGCACTGGCCGCTGCTTCCAAATTTAACGCACAATCTGCCACATCTGCCACGCCTAGCATGTTTACCGCTACTGCAAATGGCAGTGCAACTATTGGTGATTACGCAATCACCGTGAATCAACTCGCAAAATCACAGAAAATTGCTTTAGATGGCGTGGCCAATACCACGGATGTCATCGGCACTGGCAAATTGACCATAGCGTTTGGTACGTATGCCCCTGAGATTGTTTCACCCGCCACGCCTGCTAGCTTTACTGCCAATCCAAACAAGACATCCTTTGATGTCACTATCGATGCAAGCAATAACACGCTAGCGGGTGTGCGAGATGCGATTAACGCTGCCAATGGTGGCGTGACGGCCACCATCGTCAATGATGGTACTGCCAATCGCTTGGTGATTACCTCTAAAGAAACGGGCGAGGTGAATAGCCTGAAGATTACCGTAGCCGATGATGACGGTAATCCAACGGATAACACGGGTTTATCGAGATTGGCTTATGATCCGTTATCGACTGCGGGCGCTGGCAAGAACATGAGCCAGTTACAAGCACCACTGAATGCGTTGCTCAATATTGATGGCATTGATGTAGTCAAAGCCAGCAATAGTGTGAGTGATGCGATTGAAGGCATTACCCTCAATTTGCTGGCTACAAGCAATAGCCAGCCCGTCAATTTGGCTGTGGCGTCCGATCAAGCCAAAATCAAAGAATCGGTGACGGCCTTTGTGGATGCGTATAACAAGCTGAACGATACCTTGCGTACCCTCACCAAATATGACGAAACTGGAAAATCTTCCGGTAAGTTGTTAGGCGATGCGACTGCACGTAATATCACGGCGCAAATTAAATCTGTGGTGACCAAAGTGGTGGATACGGGCGGCACGATTACTTCGTTGACTGACATTGGTGTGAGTTTTCAGCGTGATGGTAAATTGGCATTAGACAGCACTAAGCTGACCGATGCGATTAGCAACCATTTTGATGATATTGCGGCATTGTTTTCGACCTCTGCTAGGACGTCGGATGCGCAAGTATCTTACCTTGGTAGCACCAGTAAAACACAATCTGGCACCTATCCCATTACAGTTTCGCAATTAGGTTCCGATAATACTAATATGCTAGGCATGATCAACGGTGTTGCCGGCACTGGTTTGAATCAAGAGTTGATTGGTGCAGCCGGCGATGTCAGCGAAGGCTTACGAATTAAAGTGACCGGAGGCAGCACAGGCGCACGCGGTACAGTGACTTTTGTGAAAGGCTATGCTGCACAGTTGGATGATATTTTGGATGGTTTGCTGGACGATGAAGGTTTGCTGGCAGCACGTACGGATGGCATTACCGCTTCAGTGAAACGTTTAGAGCAACAGACCGATGCGTTTAATTTGAAAATGACCGTGATTGAGAAACGTTACCGTGATCAATACACACGTTTGGATACACTGTTATCGAGTATGCAAAATACAAGCTCGTATCTCTCACAGCAGATTTCAGCGCTCGGCAATAACTAATAAAAAGGGGACATAACATGTTTGGATTTAAAAGTAACGGTGCCAATGTTTACGCCCAATTGGGTTTAGAAACAGGTGTGGTCGCCGCAAGCCCCAATAAATTAGTGGTGATGCTGTATGAAGGCGCTATTTCGGCTTGCCGCAATGCCATTACGCACATGGCTAATCAAGATATACAGCATAAAGGTGAGATGATTTCTAAAGCCATTTTAATCATTGAAAGTGGCCTACGTTTAAGCTTAGATAAAAAAGCTGGCGGTGAGATCGCACAAAGCTTAGATGCTTTGTACGCCTATATGTCACAACGTTTAACCATGGCCAATATCCATAATCAAGCGCCATTGGTTGAAGAAGTGATTGGCCTGCTCACAGAGCTGAAAGGCGCGTGGGAAGCGATTGAAAACCAAAAACCAAACGCTGCGGATCTGGCGAAAGTAGTGGCGATGCGGCCACAAGCCAATATTCCAGCTAACTACAACCGATTAGTATTTTAGGCGTACACATGCAAGCACAAACACTGATACCAGCATACACCGCACTGGCCGACACCATGGCGCAAATGCTGGCTGCGGCCAAGCAGAATAACTGGGATAAAGTATCTGAATTAGAGGCTGGCTACTTAGAAAACGTAGCGCAGATTAAAGTGTTAGAGCGCACGAGTATCCTCACGCAAGAAACCAAATCACAGAAAATAGAGATTATTCAGCGTATTCTAGCGGATGATCATCAGCTTAAATTGCTTATTCATCCATGGATGCAAAAGCTTAGCCAGTGGGTGCAACCCAGCCAGTCACAAGCCGCGCAAATGCAAGCAAAGTTGAATAGCGCTTATCAAATGTAGTCTTTGCCATGTTTATTCATAAACCAGAGCCAAGCAATCCCCAGCAGATTGGGTCGGTTTATCGCGTGGTACCCGTATTGCCGGTGGGCGCAATCAATACGCCTTCGCAAGAGCTGGCGGCGCAAGCAAAGCACTTAACCCCCGGTGAGACCTATGACGCACGCGTGATGCAACGGGTCAGTGATACGACTTTTCTAGTGCAAATTAACTCAAAACAAACACAGGTCAATCCAAATCAAGCGCAAGCAAATCTAACACAGGC
The DNA here is from genome assembly GCA_000525025.1 of Methylophilaceae bacterium 11. Lineage (GTDB taxonomy): Bacteria > Pseudomonadota > Gammaproteobacteria > Burkholderiales > Methylophilaceae > Methylophilus. The sequence continues at coordinate 1,035,206 of JCKJ01000001.1, forward strand.
AGAGCCCTTGTTGTTGAAAATGGATATTGGACAGCAGGCCAAACTGGGGCAAACTTTATCATTGCAATATTTGCAGGCGCAACCTGAGCTCACCTTTTTGCTGAAGCAACCCACCACTGTGGGCTACACCGGCACAGCTGTCAATTTAAGCCAAGCCGGTAGCCTGCTTGGACAGTATCTGGGGCAAGCAGAAGCACAGCAACTATCTACACGTTATGAAGCCATCAACGTGATTACCCATTTCCCTAACAAGCCACAGTTGGTGGCGCAAGATTTAAAGCAAGCGCTAAGTCAGACCGGCTTATTTTACGAGTCGCATTTACAGGCGCTTTCACAAGGCCAATATGCGTTGAGCCAATTGAGGCAAGAGCCGCAAAATCAAGCCGGATTTAATCCGGCACACATCACGTTTCAGCAGTTAGCTGTGCTGGAACATCAGCGCTTTTCATGGCATGGCGAAGTATGGCCGGGCCAAACCATGACTTGGGATGTTTATCAGCAGCGTTTACCCTCGGACTCCAATGCGCAAGCCCAGTCGGAATCGCCAGAAGCGACTTGGACCGCGACTGAACTCAAGATTGATTTCCCACATCTGGGTGAAGTAAAGGCCAAGCTAAGTTTGGTCAATGGTCATTTGCGCATTCATTTGGAAAGCGGGCGTACCGACACCTTTGCCTTGTTACAGCAGCAAAAAACCAAGCTGGTGCAAACCATGCAAGAAAATCACCAATCGATAGATGCATTGACCGTGACGCAAACGCCTACTGTAGTACAGGAGCGCGAATAAGCCTATGAGCCATCTACCGACAAAGTATCATCAGCAAGCCATTGCGCTGGCTTACGACACTGGCGATTATGCGCCGCGAGTTGTCGCGAAAGGGCAGGGTTTGGTGGCAGAGCACATTATCGCGCTGGCCAAAGAGCATAATGTGTTCGTGCACGAATCTAAAGAGCTGATGCAAATGCTGATGCAGGTGGATTTGGATCAGCATATTCCACCAGCGCTTTATTTGGCCATTGCGGAAATTTTGGCTTGGCTGTACCGCATTGAAGAAGAAAAAGCACTCGCCAGGCAACACACAACATTTACCGAGTAAACCATCTACCGTAGAGATAGCCACCTACGGACCAATTTCATACAAGCATTGTGAGTTTGCATCTGCTGCCTGACGTGTTAAATTGATGATGTTCTGTTAGTGGGGTTCACCATGGCCAATCAAGAAAAATCGCTCGATAAAAATCTAGACCAATACAAAGTCAAACCAAATAGCAAACTCTCTTTAAGTAGTATTCAACCTAACGATAAATCTGAACGCAGCGATAGCAAAGCCAAAGATGCATTAGCGTTGGAAAAATTGGCGGTAGAGATTAATGCATTGCAGGATATCTTGCATGCGCAAGCCAAGCATAAAGTATTGCTGATTTTGCAAGGCATGGATGCCAGCGGAAAAGATGGCACGGTCAAACATGTGTTCAGTGAGTGTGATCCATTAGGCATTCGTTTAGCCAGCTTTAAAGCCCCCAGTGCAGATGAGTTAGCGCATGATTATTTGTGGCGTGTACACAGCCAAGTGCCCAAAAAAGGCGAGATTGTGATTTTTAATCGTAGCCACTATGAGGATGTGCTAATTGTAAAAGTGCACGACTGGATAGATGAAGCTGAGTGTAAACGCCGCTTCGCACAAATCAATGACTTTGAACGCATGTTGACCGAAACCGGCACGCTCGTCATTAAATGTTTTCTGCATATTTCTAAAGAAGAACAGAAAATGCGCATGCAAGAGCGTTTAGATGACCCTACCAAAACGTGGAAATTCAATCCCGGTGATTTAAATGAGCGTGCTGTGTGGTCAAAATACATGGTGGCTTACGAGAATGCATTGCAAGCCACCTCTACCAGCTATGCACCGTGGTATGTAGTGCCCGCTGACTCCAAAACCAATCGCAACTTGCTGATATCCCGGTTATTGCTCAATGTGCTTAAATCGCTCAAGCTTGCATATCCACCTGTGCCGGCCGAATATAAGAAAATAAGCATAGAAGATTAGCTTGATTGGTTTTAGGTTTTTTAATAGTTTTTACGCCTTTTGAATGGTTTTTACACTTTTAATGGTTTTTACACTAGGGGTGCGAGAGCAATTGCGCAGATACTACGGTTTTTGTTGCACATGGATGGTATGAGTTTACGCTTTAGATTAAATCTGCTGGTGACGATGCTTTCTCTCGCGTTTATGCTCGCCGTGGGTTGGGTACTGGTGATTGATACACGTATTTCTATCCGTGAACGGGTGGAAGCCGCTACCCGTGTGACGGTGCAACTGTTAGATACGGTCATTGTGAGTTCTGCCATGAACCCGAGTTTTGGTCCAACGCATTTGGTAATGCAAGAGTTTTTGCGCTCTTTAGGCTATGTACGTAGCAGCCATATCGAGTTATATGATCACGCGGGAAATCCGCTTTATATCTCGCCCGAATCGACCTTTAAAAGCGATGTGGTACCGCCACAATGGTTTGTTAAACTGGTGGAGCCGCAAAAAGAATCGGTACAGCGCCGTATTCATTATGGCACCTTAATTGTGACTTCTAGCCCTGGTGGATCAGTGCGAGAGGCATGGTCCGGGTTTCAGCAATTAATTCTGATAGGTGTAGGGTTTTTTGTGACGCTTAACTTAATGGTATATGCCTTATTAAGCCATGCTTTGCGTCCGGTACGTCATATTCTTAATGCCATCAATAGTGTAGAGCAGGGCGACCTGACTGTGAAGTTGCCAGACTTTAAGTTGCCAGAGTTTGATAAGATTGGACATAGTTTAAACCGCATGGTGGTCTCGTTAGATGCAGAGCGTCAGTTGGAAGAAAACCGTCAGCTTACGCACTTAATACAAAAGCATATTGAGGACGAACGCAGAAGTTTGGCGCGTGAGTTGCATGATGAACTAGGTCAATATGTCACAGCTATCAAAACATTTGCGGTGGCCATTGCCAACAAAACCAAAGAAAAAGCACCCGATGTTGAGGCAAGTGCGCAGACCATTGTTGCCGCAGCCAATCATATTTACGATGGCATGCACAATATTATTCGCCAATTGCGCCCGGGCTCGCTAGATAACTTAGGCTTGAGCGAAACGCTGCGAGATTTAGTCAACACCTGTCAAAGCCAGCACCCTAATCTGGCCATCGATCTAGATTTATCTGGCAACCTCAATCAATTAGGTGAAAACATTAATATCAATGTGTTTCGTATCGTGCAAGAATCTATCAATAATGTAGTAAAACATGCAGATGCCAAACGTGTACACATTCAACTACACGCAAATCAGCAGGGCGATTTAGCGTTGACGATTCAAGATGATGGCAAGGGTATGGAAGTTTCTCAGGTAGATCAAAGCAATCACTTTGGCTTACTGGGTATGCGCGAACGAGTGCAGGCACTACACGGGCAGTTTAATATTGTGTCTAGCCTGCAAAAAAAATCGCGTGGAACTACAATCTCGATTGTGATTCCAAAAGCATTGAATACCTGAAATAGCGAGCGAATGTAATGAAAAAGGAGTGGTATGGGTCAGATTAACGTGATGCTGGTGGATGATCATGCGGTAGTGCGCATGGGATTTAAAATGCTGCTGGAATCCGCAAATGATATTAAAGTGATCGCGGAGGCTGAGAACGGTGAGGCTGGTATTAAGGGCTATGTAGAACATAAACCCGATGTGGTGGTGATGGACATCACCATGCCCGGCATTGGCGGCATGGAGGCTATAGAGCGTATTTTAGCCAAAGATAGCCATGCGAGAATTTTAGTGCTGTCCGCGCATGAGGACTCGGTGCACCCTAAGCGAGTGCTGAATGCTGGCGCTATGGGCTATCTGACGAAGCGCAGTGCGGCAGAAGAGTTGATTAAGGCGATTCGTAGCGTAGCCAGTGGTAAGAAATACATAGAAGCCAGTGTGGCGCAACAAATGGCCATTCAGCAATTGTCCGGAGAGCAAAACCCTGTGGATGTGTTGAGTGAGCGCGAATTTGAAGTGTTTATGTCTTTGGCCAAAGGCAAAACCACCAACGAAATTGCAGAAACGCTATTTTTAAGCCCAAGAACCGTGGGCACCCATCTCTACAACATCAAACAAAAATTAAATGCCAACAACTCTGCTGAGATTGCGTTAATCGCCATGCGCAGTGGGTTGATTGATCCTTAAGTCACTTTCTTCATTAGTTGGATTTATAGCGTGCGATATTCAGATCGCCGGATTGAGACAGCTCCACGGTGGCCATGCTGCCACTAGGGGGCTTGCCGAATGAAGGTGGAAGTAGAAAGGTAATCAGTGTCTGCGTGCTTTGTTCAGGCGATTGAATTTTACCTGTTGCCACCTGCCACTCTTGCCACTCAGCAGCATCTGGTAAATTAAGTGCGCCCTGCATGCGCGCTTTTTCAAACACCGCTAACTTTTCTTCACCAATCAACAAATTAAATAACTCCACCTGTACAAGCGGGTTGGTTTTAAGAATCACGATTGGAATTTCTTGCGCTTCCGTTGGGTATTCAGGTAAGGGTTCTTGGATTGCTTTCAACGGTGCAAAGTCCATATTCAGCATGGCATTACGATAGGGGTCGGGTGTTGGGTTGTACAACATACTGTTGAGCGTTGGCTGCTTAGCGGCTGCCTTTTTATCTTCAGCTTCTACCGCAGTTCCTATTGCGTTATCTGCTACGCTGGTTGCAATAGAGCGTGCGATTTGTTGCGCGATGGTGCCACCTAAACAGCCGGACAGCACAAGAGATGTGCTTACAAAGCATACCAATCGAAATGAATGCATAAGTTTATACATCAAGTCTTTAGCGCAATAAAGTTAAAGTAGGATATTAAGATTAATCCTAAGTGAATTAAATGTCTATAGCTTAAATACTCTGTGTGTGATTTACGCGGTTGATTTTTTCTGAGTCGTGGTATTGACGCTAATCATCCCACTCAAAATAATCATGCCGATAGCGATATATTCGCTGGCACTTAATGTCTCTTGCCAAAAAATCACGCCTAACAAGGTAGCAAAAATGACGGTGGTATAGGCTAAGCTGGCCACAATCAGTGTATTGCCTGTTCTGTAAGCACGCGTCATGGCCAGTTGCCCAATGGTGGCAGATACGCCCAAGCCTAATAGCAATGGTAAGTCTTGCCATGCCAGTGCAGAAAAGTGGTCGAATAACATCCACAGTCCGCTGATGACTGTCGAGATACAGGTAAAGTAGAACACGGTGCGCCAATCGGGCTCTTGTAGTGCCCCTAACTGTTTTACGTGTACATAAGCCATTGATGCGCCAAATCCTGATAGTAAACCAAGCGCACCAGCTAGCATGTTTTGGCTAGAAAAACTGGGTTTAAGCAGTAGCGCGATGCCAAGAAAGCCAAGCAGGATGGTGCCTAATAAAATGGGTTTTGGCTTCTCGTGCAGTAAAAAAGGCGTGAGCGCTGCCAAAAATAATGCAGAGGTGTAATTGAGTGTGATGGCGGTAGCCAGTGGTAGGTGTGCAATGGCGTAAAAGAACAGTGCCAATGAGATCAGCCCGACCACGGCACGGCTCACTTGCTTGCCTAATACCGGCGTACGCAGTGGGAGCTTGTGATAAGCAATGTACCCATAAATGCTGATTAAACCGAAGATAGAGCGATAAAACACTAACTCTGCGTTGGAAAATTTTGGTGAGCCAAGCTTAACCAGTGCACCCATCACCCCAAACCCAATGGCAGCCACCAGCATCCATAGGCTACCAAGGTGCGGTAGCCGGCCTGATAATTGTAGTTTGCCAGCGCGCATGACGCTTATCTGGCGCTATCTGCGGGTAGAAATGGAGTGAGTTGTTCACGGTACCAGCGATGGAAATGCTCCAAGCCGGCTTCTAGTGGTTGTTGATAGGGGCCACGCTCGTCTATACCTTGCAGATAAAGTGCTTTGCGGCCATCGTGCATACGTTGGCAAATTTCTTTGTCTTCAACAGCCGTTTCCTCGTAAGCGGCTTGCTGTGCTTGCACAAATTCGCGCTCAAACAAAGCAATGTCTTCTGGGTAATAAAACTCAACTACATTGGTGCAGCTCTCAACGCCGGTAGGAATTAAATGTGAAACCACCAGCACATTGGGATACCACTCAATCATCAGGTAAGGGTAGTACACAAACCAGATAGCGCCAAATGGTGGACGTTGCTGACCATGGTACTGTTCAACCGATTGTTGCCATTGGCGGTAAACAGGTGAGGCATGTACATCCGGACTTGACTTGTAACCTACTGTTTGCACGCTATAGTGCTGGCCAAATTCCCAAGTTAAATCGTTGCAGTTCACAAACTGATTCAAACCTGGATGGAATGGGCCAACGTGATAGTCTTCTAGATACGTTTCAATGAATGTTTTCCAGTTGAACTGGTAATGCTCAATGCTGACTTTGTCAAAATGGTAGTTGGTAAAATCAAATGCCTGCTTACAACCAAGTGCGGCAAGCTCCTCAGCAATATTGTGCGGCTTTTGCGTGATGTCAAATAGCAGACCTTGCCATTCCTGCAAGCGTGATTGCGCTAAATGCAGGCATGGGTCTTCTTTGAATAGGGGCGCGCCCATGAGTTTGCCTGATAAATCATAGGTCCAGCGGTGCAATGGGCAGACAATATTTGGCGTGTTGCCACGGCCATTCAGCATGATGGCTTGGCGGTGACGGCATACATTGCTCAGCAGTTGAATGCGATTTTCCTGATTAACCAACGCCTTCGCTTCGCCCATCCAGTCTAGCGCGTAGTAATCACCCGGATTGGGAATCATGTGTGCATGGCCAATATATTTGGGCGCTTGCGCAAATAGATGGTTGACCTCTAATTGATAAATATCCGGACTCAAATACCAATCAATTGGTAGCTGGCTAAACTTTTCCTGATGAGATGCTTTAGGGAGAGAAGTGACCGAAACCATAAACCTTAAATGTGTGCTGATGCGACAAAAGAGTGCAATTTTGCCTGAATCTCATTGAATTGAAAAGGTTTTTTATCGAATTGCAGGCATGTAATGTCCAAACGTGTGCAAGCCATAGCATCGGTTTTTTTGTGGTGACTTGTGTGCGGGTAAAAGGTAAAAACCCTTTTTAATTCTTACTGTTAACAGGGTGTTCCATGTCAATTTTCTTGCTAAAAATTGAGATTTGCGCTAATCTCAAGGCTGATAAAAATAACTAATTTCACAAGAGGGAGCATGCCATGAAAAATCCGTTGGAATCTGTTGCAGGTACCATTATCTCAGGTGTGGTGTTAACTGTTGTATTGGTGTTTTTTCTTAAAAACTTTTTAGTTGCGGGGGTGTAACATGGATTGGATGCCCGCAATTGCAAGATGGATTCACTTTTTAGCCGGTATTACTTGGATTGGCTTATTGTATTACTTTAATTTTGTACAAATGGCAGCGTTAAAAGATGCTGCTGCAGATGGTACGGCGGCGGGGATTAGCAAGCATGTGGCCCCTAGAGCGTTGTTGTGGTTTAGATGGGCTGCCGTAGTGACTTGGCTGGCGGGCGCTGCCTTATTGGGTGCTAATTTCACAGATGCATTCTTGTTACGCAATGGCTTCGAGGCGATTGGCTTGGGCGCTTGGTTAGGGACAATTATGTTATTTAATGTTTGGGTATTGATATGGCCCAATCAGCAAAAGATTCTTGGTATGGTGCCAGCCGACGATGCGGCCAAGGCCAAGGCGCGACGTGTTGCCATGCTGGCGTCACGAACTAATGTCATGCTGTCCATTCCTATGCTGTTCTTTATGGCAAATGGATTGAGTCACCGCGCCGTGTTAGGGTTTTAAATATAGTTAAGGCAATAACGGCGGCCTTAGCCGCCGTTTTGCTTTTTTAGTATTCACTTTTTTAGGTTTGAGTTATGTCTGAACATTTGATGAACACTTACGGTAGACAGCCAGTCTCCTTTGATAAAGGCGTGGGTGTTTGGTTGTACGATCAACAAGGTAATGCCTATTTAGATGGGTTGTCTGGCGTCGCTGTGAATGGGTTGGGGCACGCACATCCCAAGTTTGTCGCCGCGATTCAAGCACAAGTTGCACGCTTGGTGCATGTGTCTAATATTTATCAAATTGCAGAACAAGCACGCTTGGCCGATAAGTTGGCTGAAATCTCCGGTATGGATAAAGTGTTTTTCTGTAACTCAGGCTGTGAGGCGAACGAGGCTGCCATTAAGTTAGCGCGCTTGTACGGTCACAACAAAGGCATTGAAAATCCGGAAATTATTGTGATGGAACGCGCTTTCCATGGCCGAACCATGGCGACACTGTCAGCTACTGGTAATCGTAAAACTCAAGCTGGTTTTGAGCCGTTGGTCAGTGGTTTTGTGCGTGTGCCATTTGATGACTTGGAAGCCGTGAAGCAAGTGGCAAAACGCAAAAACAACGTGGTGGCCATTTTGGTCGAGCCGGTGCAAGGTGAGGGTGGTGTGCATATCCCAGCTGACCTTAAAGCCTATTTTCAAGGCTTACGTCAGGTATGTGATGAAAATGGTTGGTTGTTGATGCTAGATGAAGTGCAAAGCGGTGTCGGTCGTACCGGTACATGGTTTGCATTTCAGCACACAGGCATCATGCCGGATGTGATGACGTTAGCCAAAGGTCTAGGCTCTGGCGTACCAATTGGTGCATGTCTGGCTAAAGGTGCAGCTGCGGATACGTTTACACCAGGTAAGCATGGCTCCACATTTGGCGGTAACCCATTGGCAACTGCCGCTGGGATTGCCACGCTCGATATCATTGCGGAAGAAAAGCTGCGTGAAAATGCCGAAGTAATTGGTGCGTTTTTAAATACACAAATTGCAGAAGCATTTGCAGGCAATAAGCACGTGGTCAATGTTCGCAACGCAGGCCTGATGGTGGGTATTGAGTTGGATGTGCCCTGTGGTGAGCTGGTTAAGCTAGCGCTGGAGCAGAAGCTATTGATTAACGTGACGGCAGAAAAAGTGATCCGCTTATTGCCATCGTTAATTATGAGCAAGCAAGAGGCGCAAGAGTTGGTGAATCGTCTGGTTCCCATCGTAAAGACATTTCTACTTTCGGCTGAAAAGCCTGAGATAAAGTAAGTGCTGAAGTAAGAGAGATGGGTTATGGCGATTAAACATTTTCTACAATTTAATGATTTGGCGCGAGATGATATTGAATATATCTTTCAGCGCGCTGCTTGGATTAAAAAGCAGTTCAAGTCTTATCAGCAGTATTGGCCGTTATCAGACCGTACGCTGGTCATGATTTTTGAAAAAGCCAGCACGCGCACACGCTTGTCGTTTGAGGCGGGAATGCAGCAGTTGGGCGGTAGTGCGATTTATCTTAATACGCGCGACTCACAGTTGGGGCGTGGCGAGCCAGTAGAAGATGCAGCACAAGTGATTTCACGCATGAGTGATATTGTGATGATTCGTACTTTTGAGCAAAGCATCATTGAACGCTTTGCGGCCAACTCACGTGTGCCAGTGATTAATGGATTAACCAATGAGTATCACCCATGTCAGATTTTGGCCGATATTTTTACCTTTATCGAGCATCGCGGCTCTATACAAGGGAAAACAGTTGCGTGGATAGGGGATTCTAATAATGTCTGCAATACTTGGTTGCAAGCGGCAGAAGTGCTCGATTTTAATGTGCATGTATCTACGCCGCCAGAATACGAGGTAGAGCCGGAGCGCGCTAACCTCTACGGCACTGATCACTTTGAGGAGTTTGCGGACCCTATGCAGGCTGCTAAGGGTGCGGATTTAGTCACAACCGATGTGTGGACAAGCATGGGTTTTGAGGCGGAAAATGAAGAGCGTCGCAAAGACTTTGCGGATTGGCAGGTAGATGCGGACATGATGCGTGTGGCTGGAGAAAATGCGCTGTTTATGCACTGTTTGCCTGCGCACCGTGGTGAAGAAGTTGCAGCCGATGTGATTGATGGTAAACACTCCGTGGTGTGGGACGAGGCAGAGAACAGACTGCACGTGCAAAAAGCATTAATGGAATATTTGTTGTTGGGTAAAGTTTAAATTCAATATTGAAGAGTTGGGTAAAGAGAAATGAGCGAAATTAAAAAAGCCGTGTTGGCGTATTCCGGTGGTTTAGATACCTCTGTGATCTTAAAGTGGCTGCAAGATGAGTACCAATGTGAAGTGGTCACATTTACCGCTGACTTGGGCCAAGGCGAAGAGCTTGAGCCTGCGCGCGCCAAAGCCAAAGCGGCTGGCGTCAAAGAGATTTACATTGATGACGTGCGTGAAGAGTTTGTACGTGATTTCGTATTCCCGATGTTCCGTGCCAACACTGTGTATGAAGGCGAGTATTTGCTCGGGACTTCTATTGCCCGCCCATTGATTGCTAAACGATTGATTGAAATTGCCGCTGAAACCAAAGCGGATGCGATTTCTCATGGCGCAACAGGTAAGGGTAATGACCAAGTACGTTTTGAGCTAGGTGCTTATGCGCTTAACCCGAATATCAAAATTATCGCGCCTTGGCGTGAGTGGGATTTACTCAGCCGTGAAAAGTTGATGGCTTATGCTGAAAAGCATGGCATCCCAGTGGATATGAAACATAAGCAAGGTGGAAGCCCATATTCGATGGATGCCAACTTACTGCATATTTCTTACGAAGGGCGCCATTTGGAAGACCCAGCTGCTGAGGCTGAAGAGTCGATGTGGCGTTGGACGGTGTCGCCGGAAAAAGCACCGGATGCAGCAGAGTATCTGGATATTGAATACGTGAATGGTGATCCCGTGTCGCTCAATGGCCAAGCCATGAAAGCCCATGAGCTTTTAGCGAACTTGAATATCTTAGGCGGTAAGCATGGCATTGGTCGTTTGGATTTGGTGGAAAACCGTTATGTGGGCATGAAGTCACGCGGTTGCTACGAAACCCCGGGTGGTACGATTATGCTTAAAGCACATCGTGCCATTGAAAGCATTACACTAGACCGCGAAGTGGCGCATTTAAAAGATGACTTAATGCCACGCTACGCCAGTTTGATTTATAACGGGTATTGGTGGAGCCCGGAGCGTGTTACTTTGCAAACGTTAATTGACCACACGCAACATAGCGTCAATGGTTGGGTAAGACTCAAATTGTACAAAGGCAATGTGATTGTGGTGGGCCGCGACAGTAAAACCAATTCATTATTTGATTCAACCATTGCAACGTTTGAAGATGATAAAGGTGCCTATGATCAAAAAGATGCGGGTGGGTTTATTAAGCTGAATGCGCTCAGAATGCGCATTGCTGCGAATTTAAGAAATAAAAAGTAAATATAAATATAAGTGTTAGGAGATAAGCATGGCTCAGTTTGACAATGTCAGTGTAAAGAAAAAAGCAAATATCTATTTCGATGGTAAGTGTGTCAGCCACACCGTGATGTTCCCTAATGGCACACGCAGTACGATTGGTGTCATATTCCCGAGTGCTCTGACGTTTAATACTGCAGCACCAGAATTGATGGAGATCAATAGTGGTGTGTGTAAAGTGCGCCTCAATGGCGAAACAGAATGGAAAACCTATAGTGCTGGTGAGAAATTCACAGTAGCGGGTAATTCTTCGTTCGATATAGAGACGGTAGAAACAGTAGACTACGTTTGCCACTTCGAGTAATGGCGGCTCAGTATTACGTCGTTGCAATCGCTTGCCGTACTGTTCGTACTGTCTTCGCGGTTGCGCCTAGTACTACTTTCGCTTGAAAGGTTGAAAACAATATGCCTAGTTTTGATATTAGTTCTGAAGTCGATATGGTGGCGTTAAAAAACGCGATTGATACCGCAGGTAAACAAATTACCAATCGTTACGACTTTAAAGGGTCGTCCGCCAAAGTGGAGCTGAATGAAAAAGACAGCATCATTACGATTTTTGGCGACAACGATTTCCAGTTAGATCAGGTCAAAGATATTTTATTGCCGGCGATGGAAAAAAAAGAGCCGGATAGCACCAAGCGCCTTGAGCATAAAGATGTGCAAAAAGTGTCTGGTAATAAAGTAAAGCAAGAGATGAAAATCCGCGCTGGGATTGACAGTGATCTGGCTAAGCGCTTGACTAAATTGATTAAAGATTCAGGCATGAAAGTGCAAGCCAGCATTCAAGGTGATACGGTGCGTGTAAATGGCGCTAAACGTGATGTGCTGCAAGACGCGATTGCCTTTTGTAAAAAGAATGTGACGGATTTTCCGTTGCAGTTTGGTAACTTTAGAGATTAATCATAGGTTAAGAGTATGTCTGTAAAGACTTTGTACGATAAATTATTTGATAGTCATGTGGTGCGAGAAGAAAATGGCACCGCATTGCTCTATATCGACCGCCATTTAGTGCATGAGGTCACCAGCCCACAAGCATTTGAGGGGTTGAAATTGGCTGGCCGTAAGTTGTGGCGGATTAATTCCGTACTAGCCGTGCCTGATCATAACGTGCCAACTACCAATAGAAGTACGGGTGTAGCGGGCATCGCCGACCCTATCTCCCGTTTGCAGGTACAGACCTTGGATGCTAACTGCAGCGAGTTTGGTGTCACCGAATTTAAAATGGACGATGTGCGTCAAGGCATTGTGCATGTCATTGGCCCTGAGCAAGGCGCTACTTTGCCAGGCATGACAGTGGTGTGTGGTGACTCGCATACCAGCACGCATGGTGCATTTGGTGCATTGGCCCATGGTATTGGCACCTCGGAAGTAGAACACGTAATGGCGACGCAATGCTTGGTGCAAAAGCGCTCCAAATCAATGTTGGTCAAGGTAGACGGTCAGCTAGGCCATGGTGTGACTGCGAAAGATGTAGCGTTAGCTATTATTGGCAAAATTGGTACCGCAGGCGGTACAGGCTATGCGATTGAGTTTGCAGGATCGGCCATCCGTGGTTTAAGCATGGAAGGCCGTATGACCTTATGTAATATGGCGATTGAAGCAGGCGCGCGTGCTGGGATGGTGGCAGTAGACGATACCACCATCAACTACGTGAAAGGCCGCCCATTCTCACCGAAAGCTGAGCAATGGGATGCTGCTGTGGCCTATTGGCGCACTTTACACAGTGATGAGGGCGCGCAATTTGACGCGACAGTGGCGTTGAAGGCAGAAGATATTCAGCCCCAAGTCACGTGGGGCACATCACCAGAGATGGTGGTGGGTGTGGATGGCAAAGTGCCTAGTTTGGATATGGCCAAGAATGATGTACAACGTGCTGATTGGGAGCGTGCTTACGCCTACATGGGATTGAAAGCCAATACGCCGATTGAGCAGATTCAAATAGACAAGGTATTTATTGGCTCCTGCACCAACTCGCGTATTGAGGATCTGCGTGCAGCTGCCAGTGTCGCCAAAGGTAAAAAAGTGGCTGGCAATGTCAAGTTGGCACTAGTGGTACCAGGCTCTGGTTTGGTCAAAGAGCAAGCCGAACAAGAGGGCTTGGACAAAATTTTTAAAGAGGCTGGATTTGAATGGCGCGAGCCAGGTTGCTCCATGTGTTTAGCCATGAATGCAGACAGACTTGAGCCGGGTGAACGTTGTGCGTCTACCTCTAACCGCAATTTTGAAGGTCGCCAAGGGCAAGGTGGACGTACGCATTTGGTGAGTCCTGAAATGGCGGCTGCTGCAGCGGTGGCAGGACATTTTGTTGATGTCAGGCAGCTAGTTTGAAAATTAGATTTTTAAAAGTTAATTTGAGTAATGAATCGTCTGAAATGATAGGAACTGGAAATGAATAAATTATTGGCGTTGATGGTATTGGCTGCAGCATGCGTTTTAACTGGCTGCAATACATGGCATGGTTTAGGTAAAGACGTGGAAAAGGTTGGCGAAAAAATCCAGAAATCGCCTAATAACTAAATGAAGCCTTTTACATTATTAAATGGGTTGGTTGCGCCGTTGGATCGTGCCAATGTGGATACGGACGCGATTATTCCCAAACAATTTTTAAAATCGATCAAGCGCTCAGGTTTTGGCCCGAATGCCTTTGATGAGTGGCGTTATCTTGACCATGGCGAGCCGGGCATGGATAACAGCAGGCGTGCAAAAAATCCTGATTTTGTGCTGAATCAAGCCCGCTATCAGGGAGCTAGCATCTTGCTAACAAGAGAGAATTTTGGTTGTGGGTCTAGCCGTGAACACGCGCCATGGGCGCTAGAAGACTATGGTTTTCGTGCGATTATCGCGCCAAGTTATGCGGATATTTTCTTTAACAACTGCTTTAAAAATGGCTTGTTGCCAATTGTTTTAGCGGATGACATTGTTAATCAGCTGTTTAAATCTGTAGAGGGCAATGTTGGCTATCAGCTCACGGTTGACTTGGAAAAACAGACGGTAAGTACGCCAGATGGTCAATCCTATGGCTTTGAGGTGGATGCGGTGAGAAAGCATAACTTGCTGAATGGTTTAGATGATATCGGGTTGACGCTGCAGCATGTGGAGGCGATTAAAACCTTTGAAGTGAAACACAAATCTACACAACCTTGGCTGTTTAATTAACACATTAGAAATAGGGATTTTGGATGAAAATCGCAGTATTGCCTGGTGATGGTATCGGGCCGGAAATCGTAGCGCAAGCAGTGCAAGTATTAAATGGCCTTAACCTAGGGTTGGAAATGACCGAAGCACCGATAGGTGGCGCAGGGTATGAGGCGGCAGGCGATCCGTTGCCGGAAGCCACACTTCAACTCGCCAAAGAGGCTGATGCAGTACTGTTGGGTGCGGTGGGTGATTGGAAATACGACAAACTAGAGCGTCACCTGCGCCCAGAGCGGGGCTTACTGCGTATTCGTAAAGAGTTGAATTTATTTGCAAATTTGCGTCCGGCCTTACTATATCCAGAACTGGCCTCTGCTTCAACGCTCAAACCAGAAGTAGTGTCTGGCTTAGATATTATGATTGTGCGTGAATTAACCGGGGATATTTACTTTGGCCAACCACGTGGCATCAGCACGCTAGAAAATGGTGAGCGCGAGGGGATCAATACCATGCGCTACAATGAGTCTGAAATTAAGCGCATTGGCCGTGTGGCATTTGATATTGCGATGAAGCGTAGTAAGAAAGTATGTTCCGTAGACAAAGCCAACGTGTTAGAAACCACCGAGCTATGGCGTCAGGTCATGATCGAGTTGTCTGCTGAGTATCCTGAAGTGGAGCTTAGCCATATGTATGTGGATAATGCTGCTATGCAGCTGGTGCGCGCACCTAAACAATTTGATGTGATGGTGACTGGCAATATCTTTGGTGACATCCTCTCGGATGAAGCATCCATGTTGACTGGTTCAATCGGTATGCTGCCTTCTGCTTCACTGGATGCGAATAATAAGGGCATGTACGAGCCAAGCCATGGCTCAGCGCCAGATATTGCAGGTAAGAATATTGCGAATCCACTGGCAACAATTTTGTCTGCTGCAATGATGTTGCGCTATACCTTTAACGATGAGGCAAATGCGACACGCATTGAAGATGCAGTGAAAAAAGCATTGGCAGATGGTTATCGAACAGCCGATATTTATACAGAGGATACGAAAAAAGTATCTTGCAGTGAAATGGGTGCTGCTGTACTAGCTGCGCTGTAACGGGTTGATTGTAAATGATAAAATCACACGGCAGTAATGTGTGAAGATAATAGAGTGATGGGGATATCAAGATGTTGAAAGTAGGGTTTGTCGGCTGGCGCGGTATGGTGGGTTCTGTGCTCATGCAGCGCATGATGCAAGAAAATGACTTTGCGGATATTGAGCCGCAATTCTTTACCACATCGCAAACAGGTGGGGCTGCGCCTAATGTTGGCAAAGATTCTCCTGCCTTAAAAGATGCAAAAAATATTGCAGAACTGACTGCAATGGATGTGATTGTCTCTTGCCAAGGCGGCGACTATACCTCTGATATTTTCCCGCAACTACGCAACGCTGGTTGGGATGGCCACTGGATTGACGCGGCCTCCACCTTGCGCATGGATAAAAATGCCGTGATCATTCTTGACCCAGTCAACATAGGTGTCATCAAAGATGCACTACAGGCTGGTGGTAAAAACTGGATTGGCGGCAACTGTACTGTTTCGCTGATGTTAATGGCGCTTAATGGCTTGTTTAAAGCGGATTTAGTGGAGTGGGCTACATCTATGACCTATCAGGCTGCCTCTGGTGCTGGTGCCCAGAATATGCGTGAACTCATCAAACAGATGGGCGTCGTCAATCACTCTGTAAGCGGACTATTGGCTGATCCTGCCTCGGCAATCTTAGAGATCGATAAAACGGTCGCGGATACTATTCGGTCAGACGCGTACCCAACGCCACACTTCGGTGTGCCATTGGCGGGTAGCTTGATTCCCTGGATCGATAAAGATTTGGGTAATGGGCAAAGCAAAGAAGAGTGGAAGGGTGGCGTGGAAACCAACAAAATTCTTGGACGTGAAGCCAATCCTATCGTGATTGACGGCTTGTGTGTGCGCATCGGTGCCATGCGCTGTCACTCTCAAGCCTTGACTATCAAGTTAAGAAAAGATGTGCCGTTAGATGAAATTAATCAGATGCTATCTGAGGCGAACGAATGGGCAAAAGTAGTGCCAAATGAACGCGAAGTAAGCATGCGTGAACTCACGCCTGCTGCGGTGACTGGCACACTGACAACCCCTGTGGGGCGTTTGCGCAAACTGGCCATGGGGAATGATTACCTTTCTGCCTTTACCGTAGGGGACCAATTGCTGTGGGGTGCGGCTGAGCCATTGAGACGCATGTTACGTATTTTAGTGACACAGTAAGTCTCATTGTACAGCTGTCATCCGTTGTTAAAATGACACAGATAACATTAAACAAATACATAGCTAGCGAACATAATGTGCGTTATGAGCTTGCATCTCTAACTATTTGATGTTATTTTTGTTCTTGCAGAAATTAAGTGAAACAAGGGTGGGATAGTGCAGAGTCCAAAATTAAAAAATTTAGCATTTGCCTTATGTCTAGCATTTCTTCCTTCTACCGTACTTGCGGCAGGTTTGGGAAAGCTAAATGTGATGTCGGGATTGGGTGAACCGTTAAAAGCCGATATCGAATTGCTTTCCGTTACACCTGAAGAACTCTCCACGATAAGCGCAGCCATTGCTTCTACAGAAGCGTATGCCAATCAAGGCATTGAAAAACCAGCCTCACATAGCGACATCAAAATACAGGTCACTAAAAATACACGTGGTGTACCTGTGCTTAAGCTCAATAGCGTACAACCTATTACCGATGCATTTTTAGATATGCTCATTCAGGTGGACTGGTCATCCGGTCGTCTGTTAAGAGAGTACACCTTGCTGCTAGACCCTCCTGGTTATAACAGCGAGTCACAAACAAGCACAACACAACTGCCTTCCTCAGGTGCTACTACACAGGCCACGTCTTCCACCACAACTGAGCCAGTTGTGGGCGGTGGTGCAAAAGCTGCGCCATCCGGAGTCGCCAAGCCAAAGAAGTCTAGCGCGTCACCTAAGCCTGAAGAAGTTCGGGCAAACCAAGCTCCCGTAGAAGAAGTTGTTTCTACTGAAACACAAGAATATACCACCGCACGTGGTGACACGCTTGCTAAAATTGCGCAAGAAATGAAGCCAGAAGGCGTGAGCTTAGAGCAAATGCTGGTAGGTTTGTATCAAGCCAATCCTAAAGCATTTGACGGTAACAATATGAACCGCTTGAAAGTCGGTCAAATTGTTCGAGCGCCAAGTGCAGAACAATTAGAGTCGACCAGTAAAAAATCAGCGTCTAAAGAAGTACGCGTACACAGTGCCAACTGGAACGCTTATAAAAATAAATTAGCTGGTATTGTTGCTGAGAGCGCCGGTACAGAAGATACAGCACCTTCACAATCGAGCAGTGGTAAGGTGATGGCGGCTGAGGATAAAGCAACTCCTCCGGCAAGCGGACCACGTGATGTGGTGAAATTGTCGGCCAGCGATAGTGCTGCCAAAAATGGTACTGGCGATAAAGCATTGCAAGACAAAGTGATTGCATTGCAAGAAGAAGCGACTGCGAAAGAAAATGCATTAAAAGAAGCGCATGGCAGAACAGCAGATCTCGAGAAGCAAATTGAAGACATGAAAAAGCTCATGGCGCTTAAAAATGATGCCATGGCTAAAATTCAAAGTGATGCAGCCAATCAGCCTAAACCGGAAGCTACTACTCCTGCGACTGCTCCTACACCAGCAGAAGCAGCGCCTGTGCAGGCAGATACGCCGCCCCCAGTCACTAATCCAACAGTGAGTACGCCGCCCGCAGAACCAGAAGCTGCAAAACCTGCGGAAGCCAAAGCACCTGCTGCACCTACACCAGCACCTGTTGCCGAGCCGCCAAGTGTGGTAGATGGTATCTTGCAAAATGTGGATACCGCCACGTTAGGGCTTGCAGGCGGTGGTTTGGCATTGTTGGGTGCAGGATGGCTGTACCTCAGAAATAAACGTAAAAAGAACTTAACCAGCTTTGAAGAAGGCATCATGACTTCAGGTGGGTTGAAAGCGAATACCGTATTTGGTAATACGGCTGGTGGCACCGTAGATACTGGTGACACTTCATTCTTAACAGATTTCTCACAAAGTACTTCTGGCGGCATGATCGACGCGCATGATGTAGATCCAATTGCGGAAGCAGAAGTCTACATGGCGTATGGCCGTGACGCACAAGCGGAAGAAATTCTGAAAGATGCGATTGTCAAAGAGCCTAAGCGTCACGAGTTACACTTAAAACTTTTAGAGATTTATCAAGCGAGCGGCAATACCTCTGCATTCGAGACAATTTCCGGTGAGTTGTACACTACATTAGGCGCCTCTGATCCTGTTTGGGCAAAGGTTGCACAACTCGGGATTAAGATGGACCCGGAAAATCCATTGTATAAAGTGGAAGCTGTCGAGCAAGAGAGTCCTGAGTCCTCTGCAAGCAGTGCAAAAGACGATTTCTTCGCTAGCTACGACAGTGATGCAGTCTCGCAAGAGGCTGCCGAAGATGCGTTCTCGGTAGATCCACTCAACCTAGATCAAGACAACACGACCATTAGCAATGTCACTGAACAAAGTCCATTTGACCTGGATTTAGGTGCACTGGACTTTGATATGGATACGCCAGCAGAAGCGCTTTCAGCGGATGTTCCTGTCGTGCTAGAGGAGCCTGCATATGACTTGGATGCGTTAAATTTAGAAGATAGCGCAGGGGCAGCTGAGCAAGTGTTCTCTGTGAAAGGTGATGCAGACGCGTTATCTGATTTGCCGGAATTAGGTACGATGTCGTTAGATGATGATGCATCAGATTTTTCAGCAACAGATACGGACCAAGTAAAAGAGACGCCTGCGTCCTTAGATGTGCCCACCATCGACTTCCCCAATTTCTCGATGCAGGCAAGTAGTGAGGATAGTATTGAGATAACTGCGGTAAATGTGCCAGAACAAGTAGAAGTGAAGGAAGCTGGTCTTGAAGACTTTAATCTTGAGTTTGGCGAGTCAAACGACGATGCACAACCAGATGACTTGGGAATGGCGCAAGCGCCAAGCTTTGACTTAACCGATATCAATCTTGATTTAAATGAGTTATCTACTAGTAGTGCGGCGTCACCAATGATGTCAGCCGGAGAACCGGAAGAGGTGGAAACTAAATTGGATTTGGTGATGGCTTATTTGGATATGGAAGATAAAATAGGCGCAAAAGAGCTACTCGAAGAGGTGTTGAAAGAAGGTGGTGAAAGTCAACGCAAGCGTGCCACTGAGTTGCTAGAAAAAATAGGTTAAATAGCGCTGCGCAAGCGATAGTCTTATATAAAAGCCGACAGTAATGTCGGCTTTTTGTTTGCCCCTATTCCATGCTTGGCTAGGTATAATGCCGCATGCATGTTTTGGTAAAACTGTTTTGTTTATTGATGTTGACATTGGCGCTAGCCTTTGTGAACTTGCAACAGATCATTTGGATGAGCGTGGTATTGGTAGCTGCTGCGTTGACGGTTGATACAAAAACATTAGTTAGTATGATGGTGCGTATCCGGTGGCTGCTATTGATACTTGCGCTGATGTATGCTTTTTCCACACCTGGTGAATATATACCACTTTGGGGTTTGCCGTTGCGCCCTACATATGAGGGCCTATTGCTAGGGTTAACTCAGCTGTTGAAAATGGTCATTATGTTGACAGGGCTGAGCCTTGTACTTGCTACTACAAGTCGCAGTATGTTGATTGGTGGCTTGTACCAACTTTTGTTACCACTAAGATGCATTGGATTGGATGCTGAAAGGTTTGCGGTACGTATATGGCTAACTTTGTATTATGCAGAAATACGCAAGCAAACTATACGGCAGCATGCAAAAGGGTTGGATTTTAATCAATTGTTTACGCTATCTGAACAGATGACACCCAGCACTTCTCAAGACCGTATTACGATAGAAGTACACCGGATGAAGCGACGTGATTATGTATTGATGCTGTTTATTGCATTATATTTATTGGCATTAGGGGCGATGTAGTGTTGCGTATTGCATTGGGAATAGAATACAACGGCGCGCATTATTGCGGGTGGCAAAGCCAGCCGAACCAAAAAGCAGTGCAGGATGCATTGGAGCAGGCGATTCAGAAGATTGCCACGCACCCGATACGTGTGCATGCTGCTGGCCGTACTGATACTGGCGTACACGCATTGATGCAGGTAGTGCATTTTGAGACGTCAACACTAAGGCCGCTCACGGCTTGGGTACGCGGTGTCAATGCACATTTACCAGATACGGTGCGCGTGCTTTGGTCGTGCGAAGTAGATGAAGCCTTTCATGCAAGGTTTTCGGCCATACAACGTAGTTACCAATACGTATTATTTAATCAGCCACAAAGTGCTGCTATTCAGCACGATCGGGTCGGTTGGTATCATCAGCCCTTAGATATTGCGCAGATGCAACAAGCGATTGCCTATTTGCGCGGTGAGCATGACTTCAGCGCGTTCCGCGCCAGTGAATGCCAAGCAAAATCGCCCATCAAATGCATGGCTGTGGCAGAGGTAAATCAAATCGGGGATTATTTTGTGTTTGCATTTTCTGCCAATGCATTTTTGCAACATCAGGTACGCAATATGGTGGGCGCGTTAATTTATGTGGGCGCGGGTAAGCAGGATGCTACATCTATTCAAACCCTATTGGCGGCACGTGATAGAACACAATCACCCCCAACATTTTCACCTAATGGCCTATATTTAACCGGTGTTCAATATGGTGCAGAGTGGGGTTTGCCAGATACGCAACGGCGATTGACGTTCATTTGACGTTGAATTAATGATGAAAGACTATGACATCTATAGATATCTGTGGATGTTTCAGTTAATCTTCACCCTCCCATAGGATAAGAGAATGCAATTGCGTACACGTGTCAAAATTTGCGGCATTACCCGCCCTCAGGATGCTATCACAGCGATTGAACAGGGCGCAGATGCCATTGGCTTGGTGTTCTATGCACCAAGTCCTAGAAATGTCAGTATCGAGCAAGCAGCAGAAATCGTTGCCAGTCTGCCGCCATATGTCAGCAAAGTCGGGTTATTTGTGAATGCAGAGCCTGCGTTTATTAGCTCAGTACTCAAACGTGTAGCTTTAGATTGCTTGCAGTTTCACGGAGACGAAACAGCCGCAGAATGTGAGCAAATTAATATGCCTTATTACAAGGCGATTCGCGTTAAAAATGACACAAATTTGTTACAATACGCGTCTCAATATCCGCGCGCTAACGCATTGCTGTTGGATGCCTATTCTGAGGCTGCAGTAGGGGGAACTGGACAGGTGTTTGATTGGTCATTAATTCCATCCGAGATGGGTAAGCCAATTATTCTTGCAGGCGGGCTCACACCGGAAAATGTAGCACAGGCAATCAAACAAGTCAGGCCTTATGCAGTAGATGTGAGTGGCGGAGTTGAAGCAAACAAAGGTATTAAAGATGCATCAAAAATCGCATCGTTTATGCAGGCTGTTAATCAATTTAGAAGTTAGATTTGGAGTTAAACATGCAAGTGTATGATATGCCAGATGCGCGTGGGCATTTCGGTCAGTTCGGCGGTGTTTTTGTAGCAGAGACCTTAGTAGAGGCGCTGGAAGAATTACGCTTGATGTATGAAAAATACCGTCATGATCCGGAGTTTTTGGCGGAATTTGCCTATGATCTTAAGCATTTTGTCGGACGTCCTAGCCCGATTTATCACGCCAAGCGTTTATCAGACAAAATTGGCGGTGCGCAAATCTATCTAAAACGTGAAGACTTAAACCACACCGGCGCACACAAAGTTAACAACACCATCGGTCAGGCATTATTGGCAAAACGTATGGGTAAGCCACGTGTCATTGCCGAAACAGGTGCAGGTCAGCATGGTGTTGCAACTGCCACGATTGCGGCGCGTTTGGGTCTTGAGTGCGTCGTGTATATGGGTGCTGAAGATGTGAAACGTCAGGCCCCTAACGTGTTTAGAATGAAGCTACTAGGTGCAACAGTTGTGCCGGTAGAAAGTGGCTCTAAAACGCTGAAAGATGCATTAAATGAAGCCATGCGTGATTGGGTCACCAATATCTCTGATACGTTCTACATTATTGGCACTGTAGCCGGTCCGCACCCATATCCTATGATGGTACGTGATTTTCAGTCGGTGATTGGTATTGAGGCCAAAGATCAAATGATTGAAATGCTTGGCAGACAGCCGGATGCGATTGTAGCTTGCGTTGGCGGTGGTTCAAACGCCATGGGGATTTTCTACCCATATATTGACGTGCCTAATGTGAGGCTTATTGGTGTAGAGGCTGCTGGCCACGGCCTTGAAACAGGCATGCATGCGGCACCACTTACTGCGAATAGTCCGGTTGGCGTATTACACGGTAACCGTACCTATTTGATGCAAGATGCAGATGGCAATATTATCGAAACTCACTCGGTCTCAGCTGGTTTGGACTACCCAGGCGTAGGGCCAGAACATGCTTGGTTGAAAGATATCAAACGTGCTGAATACGTGGCCATTACTGATGATGAAGCGATGGCTGCATTTCATCAGCTGTGTCGTACCGAGGGCATTATTCCTGCATTAGAGTCTAGTCATGCGCTGGCTTATGCGGAGAAATTGGCTAAAACGATGCCTAAAGATCAGGTGATATTAGTGAACTTGTCTGGTCGCGGCGATAAAGACATCAATACCGTCGCCAAGCTTGCTAACATCACTTTATAAATACATCACACCCATCCCACTATTTAACTTATCACTCTCATGTCACGCATTCAATCTACTTTCGATACCCTTAAATCGCAACACAAAAAAGCACTGGTACCCTATATTACGGCGGGTGATCCGCATCCTAAATGGACGGTGGAGCTCATGCATACATTGGTGAAGCATGGTGCGGATATGATTGAGTTGGGGGTTCCGTTTTCTGATCCAATGGCGGATGGCCCTGTCATTCAGCGCGCAAGTGAGCGCGCTTTGGTACACAAAATGGGTTTGCGTAAAGTGTTGGAAATGGTGGGCGAGTTTAGAAAAACAGACGCTCACACGCCGATTGTGTTGATGGGCTATGCCAATCCGATTGAAGCGATGGGTATCGCACAGTTTACGCAGTTATCCAAGCAAATGGGCGTGGATGGCGTGCTCACCGTAGATTATCCACCAGAGGAGTGTGGGGCGTTTAACCAAGCGCTGTCTGCGGCTGGCATTGATAGTATTTTTCTGCTTTCGCCCACTACAGAGCCAGCACGGACTGATTTGATCGCACAACAAGCAACTGGCTTTTTATATTATGTATCGCTTAAAGGTGTGACTGGTGCAGCAAATTTAGATATTGAAGAAGTGAAAAAGCGTGTTGCCGAGATTAAAACAAAAACGCATTTACCGATTGGTGTAGGGTTTGGCGTAAAAGATGCTGCCACTGCAAAATCCGTTGCCGCTATTGCGGATGCGGTGGTAGTGGGCAGCCGAATGGTGCTGACCATTGAAGCATCGAATGAAGATAATTTGATTGAGAATGTAAGCAAGCTGATGCAAGAGTTGCGTACAGCGATTGACGCATCTTAAATTATTACAATAACAATCCCAGAGTAGTCATGAGGAGTAGCCATGAGTTGGTTAGATAAAATCCCGCAAAAAGTAAAACGCGCAGTCGGTTCTGTGCAAAAACGTAATGTGCCAGAAGGTTTATGGAGTAAATGTGACTCTTGCCAAACGGTGCTTTATCGCTCTGATTTGGAGTCGAACGCAGAGGTTTGCCCTAAATGCAGCCATCATAACCGCGTGGGTGCACGTGCCAGATTAAATACCTTGCTAGATCCGGAAAACCGCATTGAGATTGGTGATGAAGTCAGCCCGGTAGATGCCTTAAAGTTTAAAGATAGCAAAAGCTACGCAGATCGCATGAAGCTAGCGCAAAAAGAAGTAGGCGAGAAAGACGCGCTCATTGTGATGCAGGGTGCTATAGAGGGCTTGCCTGTAGTCGCAGCTGTATTTGAGTTTAAATTCATGGGTGGCTCAATGGGCGCCGTTGTAGGTGAGCGCTTTGTCCGTGGCGTGCAGGCAGCGATTGCGCAAAAATCTCCCTTTATTTGTGTTTCTGCCAGCGGCGGTGCACGCATGCAGGAAGGTTTGTTATCGCTGATGCAAATGGCCAAAACCAGCGCTGCGCTTACCAAGCTTTCTGAAGCGGGTATGCCTTATGTGTCTATTTTGACCGACCCTACCATGGGCGGTGTATCTGCCAGCTTTGCTATGTTGGGCGATATTATTATTGCCGAGCCTAATGCCTTGATTGGCTTTGCCGGTCCACGGGTGATTGAGCAAACCGTGCGCGAGACGCTACCGGAAGGTTTCCAACGTGCTGAATTTTTATTAGCACATGGGGCCATTGATATGATTGTAGACCGTCGTGAATTGCGCCAAAAGCTTGCCACCATGTTGTCCAGCCTGCTCAAAATTCCTAAAGTTGCCTAATTAAAGTCTATTTGTGAGTAAGCCTATTGCCAAGCCCAATTCTGTAGACGGATGGCTTGCGTACATTGAAGCATTGCATCCCAAGTCTATTGCCATGGGCTTGGAGCGTGTGTCTATCGTGGCGGAACGTCTGGGCTTTTTTCAGCACCATTCACGCCCTACTATCATTACGATTGCCGGTACCAATGGCAAAGGTTCTTCCTGCGCCATGCTTGAGCACATCTATACAGCGGCAGGGTATCTTGTAGGATGCTATACCTCCCCCCATCTATTACGTTATCAAGAGCGCGTACGTGTGAATCGACAAGAGATAGCCGACGATGCTTTATGTGCAGCTTTTGCTGCAGTAGAAGATGCTAGGCAGGAGATTGAACTTACTTATTTTGAAATGGGCACACTTGCAGCCATGTGGCACTTTGCGCAACAAGCACTCGACGTGCTTGTGCTGGAGGTAGGCTTGGGTGGTCGCTTAGATGCAGTGAATATCTTTGATGCAGACTGCGCTATTGTCACCAATATTGATTTGGATCACATGGAGTATCTAGGCGATACGCGCGAGAAAATTGGTTTGGAAAAGGCTGGGGTCTACCGTCCACGTCAAATTTCGATTTGCGGAGACCGTGCGCCACCACAAAGTTTAATGGATTACGCAGTCTCGATCGGCACACATTTGGATTGCATCCAGCAAGCATTTGAAGTGCAATCTGATGCCAATGGCTGGCATTATCGTGATGCGTCAGGCGTGCTTAAAGTACCCCAACTCTCTTTAATGGGTGAGTTTCAAAAAGACAATGCAGCTTCTGTGATTTATGCGATACGGGCATTGCAGTCGGAATTGCCTGTGGCCGATGAAGTGATTGCGACTACGTTGCCGCGTGTGCAACTGCAGGGACGTTTTCAGTATTTGCATCGCGATCCGGATGTGATTGTGGATGTTGCACACAACCCGCAAGCAGCGCAGTCGCTCTTTGATAATTTAACCGAAATTCAAAAAAATATGCCCAATAACGGGCGATTGATTGCAGTTTTTGCCATGCTTGCCGATAAAGATATTCATGCGGTGGTGCAAATACTCAGGCAAAAAATGGATGTATGGTATGTGGCTGAAATCAATCATCCACGCGCAGCCAAGCTTGATCAGTTGCTGGAGAGTTTGAAACTTGTGTCGACCAACACCGCTGTACATGCTTATTCGACCGTTGAAACTGCATTACTGGACGCCTGTAAAACTATGACAAAAAATGATAAAATAGTCGTGTTTGGTTCATTTTTTACCGTGGCTGCTGCGCTGGATTGTTGGCATCAAGCGGTCTTTTCAGATAATCACATTTTGGGTAAATCGTAAGATAAGACTTTTACATGCAAAAAGACTCTGCAGCAGATATTGAACTGAATCTTAAAAAGAAAGCGCGCAGACGCCTTGTAGGTGCAATTGCCATGGTGGTGTTAATGGTGATATTGTTGCCTGTCTTGCTCAAAGACAGAACGGCAGGGGTTTCGCAAGATGATGTGAAAATCTCTATTCAGCATGAAGACGTTGTTTCGCCTGTAGAGATGAAACCAACAGCCCCTACAGATTTTGATTCTAACGTAGTGCCTGCAGAAAAACCGGCCACAGAACAATCATCCGTAGATAGTGTTGCGCAAACCAAGCCATCAGATACCACGAGCAGTGTGCCACCCGCTGCACCGGCTAAGCCAGCAGCGATAGAAGATCCAGAAGCTGCGGCTACAGTGCACCAGCCTAAACCTGCGAAACCTGTAGATACACCGAAAGACAATGCGGCAAAAGGGCAGTTCTTTGTGCAAATTGGCGTGTTTTCCGAGATGACGAATGTAAAGCAATTACAATCCAAACTGACTAGCTTAGGCTATCAATCCAAGACCGAAAAAATCAGCACACCGAAAGGTGAGAAGATCCGTTTACGCTCGCAAGTGTTCGATAGTCGAAATGAGGCGGCGATTGCGCTGCAAAATATTAAAGAGGCTGGATTAACCGGGATGGTCGTGAGTCAATGACCATGCTGAGTGCACCTTATGACAGTATTTGATTATGCTGTATTGGTGATTATCGGCATCTCTGTACTCATTAGCTTGATGCGGGGAGCTGTGCGGGAAATATTATCTCTAGCAGGCTGGATACTGGCATTTTATATTGCACGCACCTATGCGAGCGAACTGGTGCCATTGCTGCCATATGGTATTCCAACAGAAAAACTCAAAATGCTCGCGGCCTTTTTGGTGTTGTTTTTAGCAGTGTTGCTGGTAACCAGTTTGTTGTCTATTGCACTCTCCGGGTTGTTAAAGGAAGTGGGGCTGGGTTGGCTGAATCGATTGCTAGGCGGTGTGTTCGGTTTGCTGAGAGGGTTGTTAATCGTGACCGTACTGGTACTGCTGGCGGGGATGACCCAGATACCTAAAGATGAACGTTGGGCCAATGCTATGTTTAGTGCGCCGTTGGAGGCATTGGCAAAAACCGTGTTGATGTGGTTGCCCAAAAGCATCAGTCAGCATGTGAGTTATGAGCAAGTTTAGTTTTTTTAAATGTTTCAATCACACAGTGAAGGTTAATACATGTGCGGAATAATCGGTATTGTAGGTAAAAATCCAGTCAACCAGTTGTTGTACGATGGGTTGCTAGTACTACAACACAGAGGCCAAGATGCGGCAGGGATTGTCACCTGTGATGGCAATACGTTCAACATGCACAAAAACAATGGGCTAGTGAAAGATGTGTTCCAAACACGACATATGCGCAGCTTGGTAGGGAATGCTGGTATTGCCCATGTGCGCTATCCTACAGCAGGCTCATCTAGTGCGGCAGAAGCACAGCCGTTCTACGTGAACTCTCCATTTGGTATCGTGCTGGGCCATAACGGTAACCTGACGAATTCCGAGCAGTTGAAATCTGAAATGTTCAGACAAGATTTGCGTCATATCAACACCAACTCAGATTCTGAAGTACTGCTGAACGTGTTGGCGCATGAGATTGAGAAAACCTCGCGCAATGCATTATTAAACACTGATATGGCATTTGATGCCGTGGCTGGCGTACATAGACGCTGTAAAGGCGCATATGCCGTCGTGGCCATGATTGCTAATTTCGGTTTGCTGGCGTTTCGTGATCCGCATGGCATTCGTCCTTTGGTGATTGGTAAACAAGATACCGATAAAGGGGTGGAATATATAGTTGCCTCTGAGAGCGTTGCATTGGATGTATTAGGGTTTAAACTCTTACGCGATGTGGAACCTGGTGAAGCCATCTTTATTGATATGGATGGCAATATGTTCAGCCGCCAATGTGCAGAAGCCCCTAAACTGACTTCCTGTATTTTTGAATATGTCTACTTAGCGCGCCCTGACTCTGTGATTGATGGCGTGTCTGTATACCAAACGCGCTTAGATATGGGTGTGAGTTTGGCTGAAAAGATCAAACGTGAGTGGCCTGATAAAAAAATCGACGTGGTGATTCCTATTCCAGATACCAGCCGCCCAAGCGCATTGCAATTGGGTATTGCACTGAATTTGGATTACCGAGAAGGGTTTATTAAAAACCGCTATATTGGCCGTACGTTTATTATGCCTGGCCAAGCTTTACGCAAAAAATCAGTGCGTCAAAAGTTAAATCCTATCGGCATCGAATTTAAAGGTAAGAATGTATTGCTGGTCGATGACTCGATTGTGCGTGGCACCACCTCTCAACAAATTGTGCAAATGGCACGTGATGCGGGTGCTAATAAAGTATATTTTGCTTCAGCTGCACCGCCAGTGCGCTTTCCAAACGTGTATGGTATTGATATGCCAAGTAGGGAAGAGTTGCTTGCTACGGGTAGAACTGACGAAGAAATTTGCCAAGAGATTGGTGCTGATGCATTGATTTATCAAGATCTTGATGCGTTGAAAGCAAGTATTGCCAAATCCAACCCACATTTAACGTCGTTTGATAGTAGCTGTTTTGATGGGGTTTATGTGACAGGCGATGTAGATGCGGCCTATTTAAACCGCATTGAAGCAGCACGCAGCGATATGAACAAAAAACAGAAGCCACCAAACTCCAGTACACAGCTAGACTTGAATTTACTATCGACCGATGCCGTCGGTGTCGATTGATTGTGTTAGCTCATATGGGTGATTTCTTAAAAAATTAAAGTTGATATACTGACTTCATTATTCTAAGAATTGTTGAATGAAGTCATGATTCCCTTTAATAAAATCTATCTGACGGGTAAAGAAATTACCTATATTCAAACCTCGCATGAGGTCGGTAATTTATCGGGTGATGGCGGCTTTACCCATAAAGCCTGCGAATGGCTCGAGCAAAGCACACATACCAAAAAAGCACTCATTACACACTCCTGCACGGCTGCACTAGAAATGGCGGCCATTCTTGCTGATATCCAGCCGGGTGATGAAGTCATCATGCCTTCTTACACGTTTGTCTCTACCGCTAATGCTTTTGTATTGCGTGGTGGCGTGCCGGTATTTGTTGATATTCGTCCGGATACGCTGAACATTGATGAAAGATTGATTGAAGCCGCTATCACACCACGTACCAAAGCCATTGTGCCGGTGCATTACGCTGGTGTCGGCTGTGAAATGGACACTGTTGTCGCCATTGCTAAAAAACACAATTTAATGGTGATTGAAGATGCAGCGCAAGGCGTGATGTCGACCTACAAAGGTCGTGCATTAGGCACTATCGGTGATGTCGGCGCCTATTCTTTCCACGAAACTAAAAACATCATCTCCGGTGAAGGCGGGGCGATCTTAGTCAATCATGAGGATTTAATGCTACGTGCAGAAATTATTCGTGAAAAAGGGACTAATCGCAGCCAGTTTTATCGTGGGCAAGTAGATAAATATACATGGCAAGATGTTGGATCGTCTTATCTGCCGGGGGAGGATGTTGCTGCATTCTTGTTCGCTCAGCTTGAGCAAGCCAAGTACATTACACAGCGCCGCATGGATATTTGGAATACTTATCACACTGCGTTACAGGCGTTGGAGCAAAAGGGTGTATTAAGACGTCCAATTATTCCGGAAGGTTGTCAGCATAATGCGCACATGTATTATATTTTGCTTAACTCTCTGGAACAGCGCTCGGCATTGATTAAGCAGTTTAAAGCACGGGACATTCATCCAACCTTTCACTACATTCCGCTTCATGGGGCACCCGCTGGCAAAAAATACGCACGTGCGCATGGCAGCATGCAACACACCGAAGACTTGTCCGATCGCTTATTGAGGCTACCACTGTGGGTTGGTTTGGAATCTCGTCAGCATGAAGTGATTGATGTATTGACCCAATCATTTGCTTGATAAAATTCTTGACAACAAATTTGATTAAGCGTTAAATGGAATTGCGCTGATTTGAGTGGCCAACCTTAAACAAAGCCTTACTCAGCTTGCGAGCGCATAATAAATACAGCTAAAGCGAGAAAACAAAAACCCGTTTTAGCTTTGGCTTTAGCGGGTTTTTTATTGCCCAGAATGTGAAGAATCATGAACAATCAAGACTATCAAATTGAAACACTTAGTGTGCGTGCCGGTACCGAGACTACACCCTATGGTGAGAACTCCGAAGCACTGTTTTTAAATTCCAGCTTCCGTTTTAAAAGTGCGGCACAAGCGGCAGCGCGATTCGGTGGTACCGAGCCCGGTAATATCTACTCTCGGTTTACCAATCCAACGGTTAGCATGTTCCAAGACAAACTCGCAGCATTGGAAGGTGCGGAGCAGTGTGTGGCTACATCCAGCGGCATGTCTGCAATTTTAGCCTGCGTGATGGGGCTATGCAGCGCGGGCGATCACATTGTGGCTTCTAGAAGTATTTTTGGTACCAGTGTGCAGCTGTTTAGCAATATTCTTAAACGCTGGGGCTTGGATGTCACCTTTGTGTCTCTGACAGATGTAGAGGCTTGGCGTAGTGCAGCGTTGCCTAATACCAAATTGTTTTTTGTGGAGACGCCGTCTAACCCCTTAACCGATATTGGTGATATTGCAGCACTAGCAGACGTTGCACATGCGGTGGGTGCAAAATTGGTGGTAGACAATTGCTTTTGTACGCCAATTATTCAACGACCACTTGAGCTGGGTGCCGATATTGTGATTCACTCGGCAACCAAATATATTGATGGCCAAGGCCGTTGTTTGGGTGGTGCGGTGTTGGGGACGAAAGCGCTGATGGAGCCTGTGTATGGTTTTTTAAGAACAGCCGGCGTGACCATGAGTGCTTTTAATGCGTGGGTGTTTTTAAAAGGCTTGGAAACCCTGCACGTACGGATGGAAGCGCATGCGCGCAATGCACTGGCATTAGCAACATGGCTAGAGGCGCAGCCACAAGTGGCGCGTGTATATTACCCTGGCTTGGCATCACACCCGCAGCATGCCTTGGCGATGCGTCAGCAACGTAGTGGCGCGGGTATTGTGAGTTTTGAAGTGAAGGCAAAAGCTGGTCAGTCAGAACAAGAGGCTGCTTGGGCAGTGATTGATGCTACGGAATTGATTTCAATTACTGCAAACTTAGGCGATGCCAAGTCTACGATTACGCATCCGGCTACGACTACGCATAGTCGAGTTAGCGCAGAGGCGAGGGCGGCCGCAGGTGTCAAAGATAGTTTGGTGCGCATTGCCGTGGGTTTGGAACATGTGGATGATCTGAAAAAAGATTTGGCCATTTTAAGCCAAGCTTGATATGAATGCAGTACATGAAAACGGGGCTAAGACCCCGTTTTTTTTATGGGCTATCTCCTTACTTTGCTGACGTATTTGTATGAATCATTTTTATGATTTTTAATGTAGCCAAACACAGCAGAAACATGAAAACCCTGAGACGATTGGCGCGTTATCATGATAAAATCAGAGGATAAATTTTAACTAAAAAAGCTAGTCTGACTATGAGCCAACCAACTGACCAATTCGCTAAAGAAACCCTGCCTATCAGTCTTGAAGATGAGATGAGACGCTCATACCTTGATTACGCCATGAGCGTGATTGTGGGGCGTGCGCTACCTGATGTGCGCGATGGTTTAAAGCCTGTACATCGACGCGTGTTGTTCGCGATGCATGAGCTATCGAACGACTACAACAAACCTTATAAAAAGTCAGCCCGTATCGTGGGTGATGTGATTGGTAAGTACCACCCGCATGGTGATACCGCAGTGTATGACACCATTGTACGTATGGCGCAGGATTTCTCTTTACGCTACATGTTGGTAGATGGACAAGGTAACTTTGGTTCTGTGGATGGCGACAACGCGGCGGCGATGCGTTATACCGAAATCCGTATGGCAAAAATCGCCCACGAATTATTGGCCGATATTGACAAAGAAACCGTGGACTTTGGCCCTAACTATGATGGCAGTGAGCATGAGCCGTTGATCATGCCTGCGCGTATTCCTAACCTACTCATCAATGGTAGCTCGGGTATTGCGGTGGGGATGGCGACGAATATTCCACCACACAATCTCAACGAAGTGCTGTCAGCCTGTTTTGCGCTATTAAAGAACCCTGAAACCACGGTTGAAGAGTTGATCGAGTTAGTGCCTGCGCCTGATTTCCCAACAGCCGGTATTATTTACGGCACTGTTGGTGTAAAAGAAGGCTATCGTACTGGCCGTGGTCGTGTGGTCATGCGTGGTCGCACACACTTTGAGGACATGGATAAAGGCGGGCGCCAATCCATTATCATTGATGAGTTGCCCTACCAGGTCAATAAAAAGACACTCATTGAGAAAATTGCCGAATTAGTTAACGAGAAAAAAATCGAAGGCATTTCTGATCTACGTGATGAATCAGACAAATCTGGCATGCGCGTGGTGATTGAACTGAAACGTGGTGAAGTACCTGAAGTAATCCTGAATAATCTCTATAAGCAGACGCAGCTACAAGATACCTTTGGCATGAACATGGTGGCGCTGTTAGATGGCCAACCACGATTGCTTAACCTCAAACAAATGTTAGAGGCCTTCCTGCGTCACCGTCGTGAAGTAGTGACACGCCGTACTGTATTTGAATTACGCAAGGCGCGTGAGCGTGGCCATGTGTTAGAAGGCTTGGCAGTGGCATTGGCCAATGTCGATGACATGATTGCGCTAATCAAAGCAGCACCTACCCCGCCGGAAGCGAAAAAAGACCTGATGGCGCGCACATGGCAGTCGCCAGTAGTAGAAGAAATGCTGAAACGTGCTGCCATGGAGGCATCGCGTCCAGAAGGCTTGTCAGTGGATTTTGGTTTAACGCCAAATGGCTACCGCTTGTCAGAAGTACAAGCGCAAGAAATCTTGCAAATGCGTCTGCAACGCTTGACTGGCCTAGAGCAAGATAAGATTGTGACAGAGTACAAAGAAGTGATGGATGTGATTGCTGATTTGTTAGATATCTTAGCCAATGCGCATCGCGTCACAGCGATTATTACAGATGAACTCTTAGAAATCCAAAAACAATTTGGTGATAAGCGCCGTAGTGAAATTGTGGCGAATGCACAAGATTTATCGTTAGAAGATTTAATCTCACCACAAGATGTGGTGGTGACACTTTCACATACAGGTTACATTAAATCCCAACCGCTAGATGAGTATCGCGCACAGAAACGTGGTGGTCGTGGTAAGCAGGCGGCGGCGACTAAAGAAGATGACTTTATCGACAAGATGTTCGTGGCCAATACGCATGATTACATCTTATGTTTCAGTAGCTTAGGACAAGTGTATTGGCTGAAAGTGTATGAAGTGCCGCAAGGCAGTCGTATCAGTCGCGGTAAGCCGATTGTAAACTTGTTCCCGTTAGAAGAAGGCGAAAAAATCAATGCCATCTTGTCGGTGAAAGAGTTTGATGAGAATCACTTTATTTTCATGGCGACTGCACAAGGTACCGTCAAGAAAACAGCGCTGACTGAATTTGCGAACCCGCGTAAATCCGGCATTATCGCGATCAAATTGGATGATGGCGATTACTTGATTGGTGCCGAAATCACCAATGGTAAAAATGACATTGTCTTGGTGTCCAATGGCGGTAAAGCAGTTTGGTTTACAGAGGATGACGTCAGACCAATGGGTCGTGCGACGCGCGGTGTACGCGGCATGAAATTAGGCGCTAAACAACAAGTGCTGTCATTGTTGATTGCAGAAAATGATCAACAATCTGTATTGGTGGCGACAGAAAATGGTTACGGTAAACGTACGGTGTTGTCTGAGTTTCGTCATTCTGGTCGTGGTACGCAAGGGGTGAAAGCGATTGCGATTAGTGAGCGTAACGGTACTGCGATTGCTGCAAAACTTGTACGTGAAGATGATGAAATCATGCTCATTACTACCGGTGGCGTGTTGATTCGTACCCGTGTAAAAGAGATTCGCGATATGGGGCGTGCTGCACAAGGCGTGACACTGATTAACTTGGGTGAAGGTGAAAAACTTTCAGGTCTTGAGAAAATTGTAGAAACAGACGACGACGAAGAAGAATAACGCGAGAGAGTGGCATCGGTAATGAAACAGATTTATAACTTTTCAGCAGGCCCGGCAGTATTGCCTAAAGAGGTATTGCAACGCGCGCAAGCAGAAATGCTGGATTGGCACGGTTCAGGCATGAGCGTGATGGAAATGTCACACCGTGGTAAAGAATTTACCAGCATTCTGGAAAAGACCGAAGCGGACTTCCGTACATTATTGAATGTGCCTAGCCAATATAAAGTATTGTTTTTGCAGGGCGGTGCGATTGCTGAAAATGCAATGATCCCGTTAAATCTGCTCAATGGTAAAAGCGCAGATTACGTGGTGACAGGCGCTTGGAGTAAGCGCAGTGTGGAAGATGCGCGCGCTTATGGCGAGATTCGTATCGCAGCGACTAGCGAAGCGAGCAGTTTTACAGAGGTGCCATCGTTTGATACATGGCAGCTCAATCAAGATGCAGCGTACGTCCATATCTGTACCAATGAAACGATCAACGGTGTTGAGTTCGATGGCATCCCCAATACACATGGCGTACCTATCGTTGCTGATATGTCATCACATATTTTATCTCGGCCTGTGGATGTCTCACGTTATGGCGTGATTTATGGTGGCGCACAGAAAAATATCGGCCCAGCGGGCTTATGTATTGTGGTAGTGCGTGAAGACTTGCTCAATCAAGCGTCGCCACTGACACCAGCGGTATTTAGTTGGAAAACGCAGGCAGACAACCAAAGCATGATTAACACACCGCCGACCTACAGTATCTATATTGCAGGCTTGGTGTTTGAATGGTTGCTGGCGCAAGGTGGTGTAGCCGCTATTGAGCAAAAAAATATCGCAAAAGCTAACTTGCTGTACAACTACTTGGATGGTAGTGATTTTTACTACAATAATATTCAAGTGGCTAACCGCTCCAGAATGAATATTCCATTTAGGCTGCGTAATGAGCAGTTGAATGATGCCTTCTTAAAAGGGGCGGAGGCGCAAGGCTTGCTGCAACTGAAAGGTCACCGTATGGTGGGCGGTATGCGCGCGAGCATCTATAACGCGATGCCGATTGAGGGTGTGCAGGCACTGATTGCCTATATGACTGAGTTTGCAAAACACAACGCCTAAGGTTAAGTGGATATGTCTGATTTACTTAAACAATTTCGCAATCAAATAGATGCGATCGATGACCAGATTCTAGAATTGGTGAATGCGCGCGCGAAATTGGCGCGTGAGATTGGGCATGTCAAACAATCTGGCAATCAAAAAGACGATGGTGTGATTTATCGTCCTGAGCGTGAGGCGCAAATATTACGTCGTTTGCAAGGCCAGAATACTGGTCCGTTGGCTAATGAGGCGGTGAATAATATTTTCCGCGCGGTGATGTCCAATTGCCGTGCTTTAGAAAAAGAGCTCGCCATTGCTTTTCTTGGACCGTTGGGCACTTACAGCGAGGAAGCCGCACTTAAGCAGTTTGGTGAAGGCCGTACCGCCGTCGTGTGTGGCACGATTGATGAGGTGTTTCGCACTGTGCTAGCCGGACAGGCTGACTACGGTGTGGTGCCTGTAGAAAACTCTACAGAAGGCGCGGTTGGACTTACCTTGGATTTGCTGATGGGCACGCCGCTTAAAATCTGTGGTGAAGTGACGTTACCTGTGCATCATTGCTTATTGTCTGGGCAATCTGATTTATCCAATATTTCCCACGTATTTTCGCACGGGCAATCTCTTTCTCAATGTCATGAGTGGCTCAATAAAAACTTGCCATTAGCGCAGCGTGAACCTGTGACTAGCAATGCACGTGCTGCGCAAATGATTCATGAATTGGTTGCAAAAGATGGTACGTTTGCCGCGGCGATTGCGAGCAAACGTGCTGCTGAATTGTTCAAACTGAATATTTTGGCTGAAAATATTGAAGACGATACCAAAAATACCACGCGCTTCTTAGTGTTGGGTGCGCATGATGTGGCGCCTTCAGGCAAAGATAAAACTTCTTTGGTGATGAGCGCTCAAAACAAACCTGGTGCAGTGTTGCAATTGCTGGAGCCTTTGTCTCGCCATGGTGTCAGCATGACCAAGTTTGAATCGCGGCCATCTAAGCAAACACTATGGGATTATGTGTTTTTTGTGGATATTGAAGGGCATCAACAAGAAGCCGCCATCATGGCTGCGCTGGATGAGATTGCAAAGCAAGCTTCGTTCTTGAAGGTGCTAGGTTCTTATCCAGTAGCCATTGTTTAATTGAAATATTGAGTAAATAGTTAAAAGATTACGTCATGAAAGTATCCAATTTAGCCCCAAATTATGTGCGTGCGATTGCGCCTTATCAAGGTGGTAAGCCTATCAGTGAACTCGCCCGTGAGATGGGCTTGAACGAAGCTGATATTGTAAAACTGGCTTCGAATGAGAACCCGCTTGGCATGAGCCCTAAAGCACAAATGGCAGTCGAAGATGCCATCGCTGATATCGCACGTTATCCAGACGGCAATAGCTTTGCTTTACGCGATGCCGTACGTCAAAAATTCGGTGTGGCTTCCAATCAGATTGTGTTTGGTAATGGCTCCAATGATATTTTAGAGCTGAGTGCACGCGCATTCTTAAGCCCAGGTGATGAGGTGATTTTTTCGCAGCATGCGTTTGCTGTTTATCCACTGGTGACGCAAGCGGTAGGTGCGACGGGTGTGATTGTCCCTGCAAAAGCATTTGGGCATGATTTAGATGGCTTTTTAGCGGCCATTACCCCTAAAACCCGTTTGATTTTTGTAGCAAACCCGAATAACCCAACCGGTACTTTGATTGCCAAAGATGTGCTGTATGCATTCTTAAAACAAGTGCCTGCACATGTGTTGGTGGTATTGGATGAAGCTTATGATGAGTACTTATCAGCACAGCATAAATCAGAAGCGATTGCTTGGTTAAACGAGTTTGATCAATTGATCATTTCACGCACTTTTTCAAAAGCCTATGGTTTAGCAGGCTTAAGGGTGGGGTTTGGTTTAATGCATGCGGATGTGGCCGATATTTTGAATCGTGTACGTCAGCCATTTAATGTCAATTCGATTGCACAAGCCGCCGCGATTGCTTCATTAGCGGATGAAGATTTTGTAGAGAAAAGTTATGCGGCCAATCAAGCGGGCATGGTGCAGTTGACGCAAGGGCTGACTAAGTTGGGGCTCAGTTTTATTCCATCATTCGCTAATTTTATTAGTGTGAAAGTGCCCGCTGCCGCCAACGTGAATCAACAGTTATTGCAAAAAGGTGTCATTGTGAGACCGGTTGCTAATTATGAGATGCCAGATTATTTACGAGTAAGCATTGGTTTATTTAGCGAAAATGCACGCTTTTTACAGGCGTTAGAAGATATATTGAAGTGAAGAATTATTAAAGCCATGACTGAACAAGAAAAAATGCGTTACGAAAAGTTAGCGACTGATGATGTCCGCATTCGCGAGATCAAGCCACTGGTGACGCCATTGGTGTTGTTAGAGCGCATGAAAGAAAGTGCGAGTACGACGCAAAATATTTTGGAGACGCGTGCCGCTATCCATCGTATTTTGCACCAAGCGGATGATCGCCTATTGGTGATTGTGGGACCATGCTCGATTCATGATACAGAAGCTGGTATGGAGTATGCACGTCGTTTATTAGAAGTGCGCAAACAACTCAGCGCAGACCTACTCATTGTGATGCGCGTGTATTTTGAAAAGCCCCGCACGACCGTTGGTTGGAAAGGGTTAATTAACGATCCCCACCTTGATGGTACCTATGACATCAATGAAGGTTTATCCCGTGCGCGTAAATTCTTACTGGATGTGAATGAAATTGGTATGCCAGCGGGTGCCGAGTTTTTAGATACCATTACCCCACAATACACGGCGGATCTAGTGAGTTGGGGGGCTATTGGGGCACGCACGACAGAATCACAAGTGCATCGTGAGTTGGCGTCTGGCTTATCTTGCCCGGTAGGGTTTAAAAATGGCACAGATGGCAGCGTGCGTGTGGCGATTGATGCCATTAAAACTGCGGCAAGTCCTCATCATTTCTTGTCTGTGACCAAAGAAGGGCAGTCAGCCATTATTGCCACTACTGGCAATGAAGATTGCCACGTGATTTTACGTGGTGGTAAACACCCTAACTATGATGCAAAAAGTGTAGAGGCTGCTTGTGATAATTTAGCCGATGCAGGCTTGGCGCCACTGTTGATGATTGATTGCAGTCATGCCAACAGTCAAAAGCAGTATGAATTGCAAAAAGAGGTGGCCAAAGACGTAGCTAATCAGGTCGCCAATGGCGATGCGCGTATCATTGGTTTAATGGTGGAATCACACTTAAATGCGGGACGTCAGGAACACACGCCGGGTTGCACGTTGGCTTATGGGCAATCCATTACCGATGCTTGCTTGGGCTGGCAGGACAGCGTACAAGTTTTAGAAGGGCTTGCAGAAGCTGTACGCAAAAGGCGCCAAAAAAGGCTGAGCGAAGAGGTTTAATCGTCTCGTTTTGTCAGCATCATGAAAATCACTAGCCGTTAATCATTGAAGCTTGCAGGGCGCTAGGTGAACGACTCCGTATAGTGTCAATCTTACTAATACATCAATAAGATGTTAACTTATTAAATTTGGAGATGATTATGTGGACAACCCCAGCAGCTACAGAAATGCGTTTTGGCTTTGAAGTTACTATGTACGTCATGAACAAGTAATTGTTCCGTACCAAAGGCTGCCTAATCAGGCAGCCTTTTTTACATCTTTATAATACTTAATTACTACTGTTAAAGAAATTGAATTCATGCATATACACGTACTAGGTGCCGCAGCAGGCGGTGGTTTCCCGCAATGGAACTGTAATTGTTTCAATTGCGATGGCTTGCGTAAAGGCACGATTAAAGCTACTAAGCGTACACAGTCTTCTATTTGCGTCAGCGGCGATGGTGTGAACTGGGTATTGTTTAATGCCTCACCTGATGTGTTGCAGCAAATTCAAGACTTTGCACCATTGCAGCCGGGCCGTGCGATTCGCGATTCTGGTATTCAAGCGATTATCTTGATAGATGCACAGATTGACCACACCACAGGTTTGTTTATGTTGCGTGAAGGTAAAGTGAAGCGTGAAATTTACTGTACAGACATGGTGTATGAGGATTTAACCAGTGGTAATCAAATATTGAACATTTTGGGTCACTACTGCGGTATCAATCGCCATGATGTGCCCATTGATGGCAACACTAGTTTTGAAATCCCTAACGTACCAAACTTACGATTCACTGCAGTAGCACTCAAAAGTGCGGCACCTCCCTATTCACCACATCGTAATGATCCGCATCCAGGTGATACGATTGGTGTATTGATTGAAGAGATCAGTACCGGTAAAAAATGCTGGTATTCCCCTGGCTTGGGTGAGATCGAACCGCACTTGCCACCATTGATGAGCCAAGCGGACTGTATTATGGTTGATGGTACCTTTTGGACGAACACCGAGATGATCGATATGGGCTTGATGACGAAAACTGCACGCAGTATTGGCCATAATCCACAGTCGGGTGAAGGTGGTATGATTGAAAAGTTAAATGAATTTGGAGATGTGCGTAAAGTATTGATTCATATCAACAATACCAATCCTATTTTAAGAGAGGATTCTGCCGAGCGCGCCATCTTAGACACACATAAGATAGAGGTGGCGTATGACGGTATGGACATTATTCTCTAGGAGACAGACATGAATGCACTCACAAAAGACCAACTTCCTTGGACTCGCGAAGAGTTTGAGGATAAGTTACGCCAAAAAGGGCAGGGCTACCATATTTACCATCCGTTTCATGTAATGATGTACGAAGGTAAGTTAACTAAAGAGCAATTGCAATGTTGGGTGGCAAACCGTTTTTACTATCAAATTGCCATTCCAATGAAAGATGCCGCGATTCTGTCTAACTGCCCGGATAAAGAAGTGCGTAAGCAGTGGATTGTACGCATTACCGACCACGATGGAGTGGATGGTCAAGTCGGTGGTATTGAGGCTTGGATTCAATTGGGCGAGGCTGTGGGGTTAACACGTGAGCAAGTAACAAGCTTAGACATGGTTAGCCCTGGGGTACGTTTTGCCGTGGATGCATACATCAATTTTGCAAAACAACGCTCATGGCAAGAGTCAGTCTGTTCAAGCTTAACTGAACTATTTGCACCACATATTCACCAGCAACGCATTAGCTCATGGCCGACCATGTATCCTTGGATCAAAGAAGAGGGCTTGTCTTACTTTAAAAAACGCCTGACAGAGGCGCGCCGTGATGTAGAACAAGGCTTGGGCGTGACATTAGACTATTTTAGTACATCACGCGAAATGCAAATGAAAGCATTGGAAATCTTACAATTTAAACTCAATGTACTTTGGGTGATTGCCGATTCCATTATGTTGGCATCTACAGACATCAAAACGGAAGGACGTGACTACTTGCGTCAACCGGTGATTCATTTTGATTAATAAAAGATAAGCGCTATGGAAAATAATATTCAGCCTACAGATATTTACGCATTGGCATTTCATCATCGCTTCCAATGGGAAGAAGCACAAAATAGCTATGTGATACTTTTTCCAGAAGGCATGGTCAAACTACATGGAGGTGCCGGAGAAGTGATTAAACGCTTAGATGGTAAAGCTACTGTAGCGGATGTTGTAGCTGACTTAAAAGCGACATTTCCTGATGCACAAGAGATTGAAAAAGATATTATCGGCATGTTTGAATTGGCTGTTAGTAAAGCCTGGTTAAGAAAAGTGAATTAGGCAGGCTTTAAAGGAGTAGCAAAATGACACAAGCTTCATTAGGTGATTCAGTCGTACAAAAAGAGGTGCACGCCCAACAGCAAAATAATGGCGTAGCTGCCAATATTACGCATACACAACCTTTGTGGCTGTTGGCAGAGGTGACGTATCGCTGCCCGCTACATTGCGCCTTTTGCTACAACCCAACCGATTACGATAAGCACACACAAAACGAACTATCAACTGAACAGTGGATTCAGGCCTTACGTGATGCACGTAAGATGGGTGCGATTCAGCTTGGTATCTCTGGTGGTGAGCCATTATTGCGTGACGATATTGAAGATATCGTGATTGAGGCGAAGAAGTTGGGCTACTACAGTAACTTGATTACTTCCGGTGTGGGTCTGACTGAAAAACGCATTCAAGCGTTTAAAGAAGGTGGCTTGGATCATATTCAATTATCGATGCATGACATTACCGAAGAAATTAATAACTTCATTACCAACACTAGAACATTTGAGTTGAAGAAAAAAGTAGCTGCGATGATTAAAAATCATGGCTACCCAATGGTGCTGAATGTAGTGATTCATCGCTATAACATCGGCCATATCAAAGAAATTTTGGAGATGGCAGAAGCCTTGGGCGCTGACTATGTCGAACTGGCCAATACGCAGTATTACGGCTGGTCTTTGGTAAATCGTAGCCAATTGATGCCATTGAAAGAGCAAATTGATGAAGCCGAGCGCATCACCAATGAGTTCCGCCAAAAAGTAGGCAATAAGATGAAAATCTTCTTTGTGGTGCCAGATTACTTTGGCAACCGTCCAAAAAAATGTATGAACGGCTGGGGCGAGGTGTTCATGATTGTGACAGCAAATGGTGATGTGTTGCCATGCCACTCTGCGC
This sequence comes from Methylophilaceae bacterium 11, assembly GCA_000525025.1. Classification (GTDB taxonomy): domain Bacteria; phylum Pseudomonadota; class Gammaproteobacteria; order Burkholderiales; family Methylophilaceae; genus Methylophilus. The sequence goes on from JCKJ01000001.1 coordinate 1,077,232, forward strand.
GCGTATTGCCAGGGATAGAGTTTCCGAATGTCCGCGAAAAAGGCTTGGAGTGGGCATGGAAGGACTCGCCTGCGTTCAATAAATACCGCGGTGATGATTGGATGAAGGAGCCATGTAGAAGCTGCCCTGAAAAAGAAAACGATTTAGGCGGATGCCGGTGTCAGGCTTTCTTGCTAAGCGGTGATGCAGAAAGTGCAGACCCGGTATGTTCACTATCTCCTAATCACCACCTAATTGAGCAAGCGATTGAAGAATCCAAAAATCCGCAGATTCAAGCGCAACCGATTATCTTTAGAACCGATAAAAATTCTAAAAAATATGCGAGTGGTGAGTCTAATGAACGAGTCGAAGCCTTTCACGCTTTGCCATAAGTACATCATTTCAAGGCTATAATAAAGGGCGCTGATAGGCGCCTTTTTTATTCAAGTATTCTAGTCAAGAGCAGATTTTAATTTGAAAACACATTCTATTTTTCTCGTCTATGTATTGGCCGCATTGGCTGCGCTCGCACCATTTGCCATTGATACGTATCTGCCGGCATTTCATGTCATGGGCGCAGAATTAGCTACATCAGACTTACATATTCAACAAAGTCTCACCTTTTACCTGTTACCTTATGCTGCCATGACGTTATGGCATGGCGCAATCTCGGACGCGATTGGACGCATCACTACGATCAAATGGGGCTTAGGTATATTTGTGCTGGCCAGTATTGGCTGCGCGTTTGCACCCAATGTGGAAACGCTTTGGTTTTTTAGAGCCTTACAAGGTGCCAGTGGTGGGGCAGGTAATACCGTTGCACGTGCCATGGTGCGCGATTTATTTGAAGGCGCACAAGCTCAGCGCGTGATGGCAACCGTACAAATGCTGTTTGGCATTGCCCCAGCTGTGGCGCCTATTATTGGAGGCTTCTTGCTGGGAATTCACTGGCAAGCCATTTTTATATTTCTAGCCATCTACGCTGCACTTACGCTGTGGGCTTCGGTGAAGTTTTTACCCGAGACCATGCCCAGCGAAAAGCGTACTCAGCTATCGGCACGTAGCGTGCTCAAAAGCTATAAAACGATATATAAAGACATGGAGTTTGCCAAGCTAGTGACCGCGATTGGTGCCAACTTCTCTGGTTTTTTTATTTATGTATTGGCTAGTCCGGTATTTTTAGGCAAGCACCTCGGCTTGTCACCTCAGCAATATGGTTATTTATTTGTCCCCACGGTGACCGGTATGATCATCGGCTCTTATTTGGCAAAACGTGCGGCAGGTCGATACTCTGCCTCTCTGGTAGTGCGGTGGGCTTACGGATGGATGCTGGCACTGGCACTCGTCAATCTTACGGTATGTTATGTGCTGCCAGTGGCGGTGATGACCAATATTCTACCGATTGCACTATTTAACATTGGCATGGCCATGTGCATGCCGGTGTTATCGATTGCTGCGCTGGATCGCCATCCAAGAATTCGCGGTACTGCAGCCTCTGCACAAGCGTTTATGCAAATGCTCTTATCTACCGTGTCGGCTGGTATTGTGGTGCCGTTCGTCTGGTTTTCACCACTAGGGTTGGCTTGGGCGATGGCGGTGTACCTTGTATTGGGTTGGGTGCTAGTGCGCAAAACGCAGTTATGGGAGCCAAAAGCAAACACTGCTGTTGAACACTAGTTATTGAGTATTAACGCCCAGTATCTGCATTATTTTGTGTAGCATTAGGGTGATGCCACGCCAGAGTTTAGGCAGCATCCATAACATACCCAGTACAAATAGCAGTAGCACGCCTACAAACACTACGGGGTGGGCAAGTGCCAGCCAGCCGCCACTCAGCCATAAACCATCCTCACCAAATGATGTCGTGATATTGCTGACAGGCTCAGGAGATGTATTGATGAGTGCACGGCTGCCGGCTTTGGTGACATGCGTAATCCCCGTGAGTGATCCTCCGAGCAAAGCCGCAATTGCTGCCATCATCGGGTCGCTTGCATTCATGGCGCCCATGGCAAGGTAGGCACCTGCCGGAATCCGAACAAACGTTTGGATACTATCCCAGACACTATCTACATAAGGGATTTTGTCTGCAAGAAACTCCACTATCATCAAAATACCAGCCACACCAATCACCACAGGATGGCGCAATATATCAAGCGTTTGGGGTAACTGTAAGTATTCGTAGCGGCTTAATAAACCTACTGCAAATACGGTTGCATACAGGCGAAATCCGCTGGCCCAGCTTAATCCACTGGCTAATGCAAAGCTAGAAATTGCATCCATAACGCCCTTTTGTTCCACAGATTCATAGACAACAACCCTTGTTAGTATAACGATTAATAATTTTAGACCAATCAAGTTTAAGGCTTAGAGGTCGATATAAACTTAAATAGAGAAGAAGTGTAACCATTTCTTTAGATACGTAACAAGGGAGTTTGACATGAGTACACGTGAACAAGATGCATTAAAAGCCTATTTGAATTTACTGGAACGCAAAGGCGTGCCAGAAGTGAAATTGATTCAACGCCAATATATTATTTTACGCTTAGTGCCGTTTATCGAGCACATTGAGCTAGACGGTTTACATTACCGCGAAGCTGTAGATCAGCTATTCAAAAAACTAGATCATGCTGAATGGGCAATCTGTATTCCAGTTATTCGCGATTATTTCTCATTTTGGGTCAAAGACATCAAAGCCATTGCTGGTATGAATCAAGATCACGCATTTGAAGCCAATGCTAAAACTTGGCAACCTGAAACACGTAACTTAAAAGAGTTATGGGAATCATTGGATAAAGTGACATTGACCAATGTAGAGGTGAAACCATTAGAAACCTATGAAAATGCGCTGCGTAGCCGTGGTGCAGATGATTTGTTTATTGATACACGTCGTAAACTGGCTAAATTGTTATTGCTCAGATTGCGTGATGTACCACATAAACAGCCTAATGCGTACCGCAAAGTGATGGAGGCGAACCTGCCATTGTTCACGACAGATGAAACGCACCACACGTTTTTGAATGTGGGTAGAGAGTTTTACTATTTCTGGAAAGGTGATGGTAATGCGCAGCATCAGCTAGCCATGGCCGCATAAGGGTAGTTGCACAAATAAAAAAGGAGACCGATGGTCTCCTTTTTTATTTAGATTTTGTTACTCAATCAACAATTCAGCTTTGCCTGGTACGCCATTCATTGCATCTGCATCCTCTAACGGTGCTTTTCTTGCGCTGATGACTGGCCAAACTTTTGCTAGTCTTGCATTGATTTCGATAAACTCCTGTTGGTCTGCGGGCACGTCATCTTCTGCAAAAATCGCTTCGGCCGGGCATTCTGCCACGCATAATGTGCAATCAATACACTCGTCTGGATTAATCGCCAAAAAGTTTGGGCCTTCGACAAAGCAATCTACCGGACATACGTCTACGCAGTCGGTAAATTTACATTGAATACAATTTTCAGTGACGACATAAGTCATTATTTATTCCTTTACAGCTTTTAAAAGCCTAAAACATTATTTTATTAGATTTAATCATTGAACGATAGTCTGGACTTAGACAATCATCCCAGCGCCTACCGTGTTATTTGTGCTTTCATCGATCACAATAAAAGCGCCCGTCGCACGGTTGGATTTATAACTGTCTACCATTAACGGTTGTGCCAATTTAAAGATGAGTCGCGCAATGTCGTTCATTTTTAAATCTGCAGTAGGTTGTTGCTCTAGTGTGTTCACATCCACTTTGTATTGAATCGCGCCGATTTTGGCTTTTGACTCACGCGTGGTATGACGCACAATATAAGTGCGGGCAGGGGAGAGCGGTGTTTCAGACAGCCAGCATACAAACGCTTCTATTTGTTTGACTGGCTCTGGCGCTTCACTTGTTTTTACAATCATGTCGCCACGGGAAGTATCGATTTCATCTTCCAGCAAAAGCGTCACACTTTGTTCAGTTTGCGCGCTTTCCAATTGTGTCTCGCCTAATTGGATGGCTTTCACTTTAGACTGATACCCATTAGGTAGCACCGTCACAGCATCGCCTACTGCAATATTACCTGACTCAATGCGACCCATAAATCCACGGAAATCGTGTAAATCGGCATCGGCACTTGCGTGTGGGCGGCAGACAAATTGCACTGGGAAACGGAATTGCTCAGATTGCTCTGTATGTGCAGCCGGTGCTTTTTCTAGCATCTCCAGCAAGGTCTCGCCAGTATACCAAGGCATGCTGTCTAAACGGTCAACCAACATATCGCCATTCAGTGCAGACATTGGGATAAAGCGGATGTCTCTTGCTGCTGCTAATCCAATCTCTTCTGCAAACTGTAAATAGTCGGCACAAATTTTGTCGTATACAGCTTGGTCGTAATTCACCAAATCCATTTTATTCACTGCAACCACAATATGCGGAATGCCTACCAAATGTGCCAAATAGCTGTGACGACGCGTTTGTGTGAGTACGCCTTTGCGTGCATCAATCAGAATAATCGCAAGGTTTGCTGTAGAAGCTGCTGTCACCATATTGCGTGTGTATTGCTCATGGCCAGGTGCATCGGCAATGATGTATTTGCGTGTGCCGGTACTGAAATAGCGGTAGGCCACGTCAATGGTAATGCCTTGCTCGCGCTCTGCTTGTAAGCCATCGGTCAGCAAAGATAAATCCACAGCTTCCATGCCACGTTTTTTAGACGTGTTAGAAATTTGTGTCAGCGTATCAGCCAAGATGGTTTTGGTATCAAACAGCAAACGACCAATTAAAGTGCTTTTGCCGTCATCAACGCTACCGCATGTCATGAAGCGTAATAAAGAATCATTGTGTTGCATATGGTTACTCATTAGAAATACCCCTCTTTCTTGCGTTGCTCCATCGAAGCATCAGAGGTTTGATCATCTAAACGCGTAGCGCCGCGCTCAGTAATGGTAGTGGTCGCTGTTTCCAGCACAATTTTGCTGACGTTATCTGCATCTGAAAGTACTGGCGCTGTGCAGGTGATGTCGCCTACGGTTCTAAAGCGTACTTGCATATTGATGACTTCTTCACCGGCTTTAGGTACGTTAATCACTTCGCCACTGGTTAATGCTACATTGGCGGGCATCATGGCACCACCGCGCATAATAATGTCGCGTTGATGCGAAAAGTAAATGCTAGGTAAGCCTAAGTTTTCACGTTCAATGTATTGCCAAACATCCATCTCTGTCCAGTTGGAAATAGGGAAGGCACGAATGTTTTCACCTTTGTGTGAACGTGCGTTATACAGGTTCCATAGTTCAGGACGTTGATTTTTTGGATCCCATTGACCAAACTCATCGCGGAAACTCATGATGCGCTCTTTGGCACGTGCTTTTTCTTCATCGCGTCGTGCACCGCCAATACAACAATCAAAACCAAACTCTTCAATCGCTTCTAGCAATGTCACAGACTGGTGTTTATTGCGTGGTTCGTCCGGTGTTTTGAGTACGACGGTACCGCGTTTCATCGAATCTTCAACTGAACGCACAATCAGGCGCTCACCCAATTCAGCCGCACGCTGGTCACGGAAATTAATCACTTCTTGATAGTTGTGACCGGTATCAATATGCATGAGTGGAAAAGGGAAGCGACCTGGGCGAAATGCTTTTTCTGCTAAGCGCAAAATGCAAAGTGAATCTTTGCCGCCCGAGAATAGCAACACAGGGTTAGAGCATTGTCCGGCCACTTCACGCAAAATATGAATGGCTTCGGCTTCCAGCCAATCAAGATGGCTTAGCGTTTTTTGAGATGTAGTCATAGTTGTTTACGATTTAAAATTACTTTTTGACATGCAGGCCGCATTCTTTGGAGGTAGGATCTTCCCACCACCAACGGCCAGCACGGATGTCTTCACCCATTGCCACAGCGCGCGTACAAGGCGCGCAGCCAATGCTGGGGTAGAACTGGTCATGCAATTGGTTATAAGGCACACTAAACATGCGGATGTATGCCCAGACTTCTTTTTCAGTCCAGTCACTCAAGGGATTGAATTTTTCTAACTGGTTGCTCGCATCAAATTCACGGGTTGGTAAACTAGCACGCGTAGTGGCTTGCTCGGCACGCATACCGGTCACCCATGCCTGTTTTCCGGCAAGCGCGCGCTGAAGTGGCTCTACTTTACGCATATGGCAGCAGGCCTTGCGTAGTTCGATACTTTCATAAAACGCGTTAATACCGTTTGTGCGCACATATTGCTCTACGGCTTCATGTTTTGGAAAAAACACGACGGGTTTTGTATGGTAAGTAGTTTCTACTTCACCCATCAATGTATAAGTTTCAGCAGGTAAGCGGCCAGTATCTAATGAGAAAATCTCAATCGGCAAGTGTTCTTGCATGATGATGTCGGTCAGCACCATATCTTCTGCACCATAGCTGTTAGCAAAGGTGATGGCTGTAAACTCTGCACTGGCAGCTTGCAATAAGCTTAATACTTGCGCGCGTTTTGTATGGACGCTTTGCGTAAGCTCATCTGTCAGCTTAGGCGAGGTCGCTGGGTTGCTAGCAGCAGGTTTGAGCATGCTAACACTGGAAACACTCATGCGCGATCCACTCTACGCCACACTGGTAGCGCATCATCCACAGCACCTTGGTAAGGTTGACTGAAATCTTTTAAGCTTGCTAACGCGTCTTCTGCTGAGCGGTCTGCACGAATCAAGTAGCTACTAAAGCCAGAACGTTTTAAGAAAAACAATTGATCGCGTAACACATCACCGACTGCACGTAACTCGTTTTTAAAGCCATAACGGGTGCGTAACAAGTTACCAATAGTGAAGATTCGACCATCGGGGAAACGCTCTACAAATACGGCAATCAGTGGCAACTCATTGATGTCAGCAAAGGTTGCTGCTAGTGAATCTAATGGCTCATGTGTCGCTATTAAAATGCCTATTTCTCCAGCTGCCATGCGGCTAGCGAGTTGTTCGACATTTGCTTGCCATACGGTTAATGGCAATAATACTTTGCCTGTAGCGGGTATTTGCGTAGCCGCTATTTGTGCAGGAGAATAAGTAGGCTCTCCTGTCAATTTGAAAAGCACCACTTTACCGGCTTGCTTTTTGACGACTTCGTCACCTAAACTAGGTGGAATCACCCTTGTCCACTCATCAGCCACCAGCGCATTGTCTTTAATTAGATTACTCATGCGGCCTCCTTCTCGGCATAGACGTGGGCCTTGAACGGCGCAATACCTAAACGACGCACTGTATCAATAAAGCGTTCTTCATCAGTACGTTCTTTTAGATACACTTCAATCAGTCGTTGCACGACACCTGGCATTTCTTCTGCGGAGAAAGAAGGGCCAATGACCGTACCAATGCTTGCATCATTACCTTGCTTGCCGCCAATGGTGACTTGGTACCATTCTGAACCGTCTTTATCTACGCCTAAAATGCCAATATGCCCCACATGGTGGTGACCGCAAGCATTCATGCAACCAGAAATATTCAGCTCTAAGTCGCCAATGTCATGCAAGTAATCTAAGTTATCAAATTGCATTTGAATCGCTTCTGCAATTGGGATACTTTTTGCATTAGCTAATGAGCAGAAATCGCCACCAGGGCAGCAAATCATGTCGGTGAGTAAGCCAATGTTAGGCGTCGCTAAACCTGCAGCACGCGCTTTTTCCCAAATAGCGAATAGGTCGCTTAATTTCACATCGGCCAAAATCAAGTTTTGCTCATGTGACGCGCGCAATTCACCAAAACTGTAGGCGTCTGCTAAGTCTGCGACCATCTGCATTTGCTCGCTGGAGATATCACCAGGTGGTTTGCCATGTGGTTTGAGTGACAAGGTCACTGCACGATAGCCGGATTGTTTGTGTGCATGTGTGCAACGCTTAACCCAACTAGAAAAAGCTGGGTTGCTAGCAATGGCGCTATCAAAACCTGCATCATGTGCTGGTAAGGTTTCATATGGCATTGGTTCAAAGTGCTGTGCTACACGATGGAGCTCAGCCTCTGTGATGGTGTTAGGACCATCTTTAATATGCACCCATTCTGCTTCCACTTGTTGTTTGAACTCTTCAATGCCCAGTGCTTTTACTAAGATTTTAATGCGTGCTTTATACGCATTGTCGCGACGGCCATGCATGTTGTACACACGAATGATGGCTTCGCAGTAAGTGAGCGCATGTTGCCACTCTAGATGATCGCGAATCACCGTGCCTAGAATTGGCGTGCGGCCCAAACCGCCACCCACCCATACTTTAATCGCCACTTGGTTATTACTGTCTCTGTAAAATTCCAAGCCAATATCATGTGCTTGCACAATGGCGCGGTCTTGCTTAGTGCCAGATACTGCAATTTTGAATTTACGCGGCAGTAAAGCAAACTCAGGGTGAAAAGTACTCCATTGGCGCATGACTTCGGCCATCGCACGTGGGTCAATCACTTCATCCGGGGCAATGCTGGCAAATTGGTCGGTCGTGATGTTGCGAATGCAATTACCGGACGTTTGAATCGCGTGCATTTGTACCGTGGCTAGCTCTGCCAAAATCTCAGGCACGTCTTCTAGCTTAGGCCAGTTGAGTTGCAGGTTTTGACGCGTGCTGAAGTGGCCATAGCCTCTATCATAACGTTTGGCGATATCGCCTAGTTTGCGTAATTGTTTGCTGGATAGCATGCCATAAGGCACGGCAATGCGTAGCATAGGCGCATGACGTTGAATATATAAGCCGTTTTGAAGGCGCAGTGGACGAAATTCGTCGTCGGAAAGTTGGCCGGCTAAGTAACGGCGTGTTTGGTCGCGGTATTGTTTTACACGCTCATCAACGATTTGTTGGTCAATTGCATCGTATTTATACATAAATTATGGTGTTTCCTAACAGAGGCGATATTTTAATGTAAAACCAGCTTTAAGCCTACTAAAATCAGTATGGCAGCCAATACAATGCGTACCCAATGTTCAGCTATTTTTGAGCTCATATGGCTTCCTAAATAGATGCCTGGGATAGAGCCAATGAGCAGTGTGCCAAGAAGCGGGTAATCGATTGTGCCTAGAGAGGCATGGCCTAATCCTGCAATGAGTGTAAGTGGCACGGCATGCGCAATATCGCTTCCTACAATGGTGGTGATTTTTTCTTTAGGATACAACATGATGAGCGCAGTGACACCCAATGCGCCAGCACCTACAGAAGTGAGTGTAACTAACGCACCCAAAACGATGCCCAAGAATACTGTTGCAATTGGCACGTATTGCACTGGGAGCCAGTGACCTTTGCTGAATAAGTGTTTGAGCTTGTTTCTGAATAGCACTGCGGCCGATGTGATAATGAGTGCAACACCTAGCCAAAATTTAATGGTGGAGATTGCGCCGCTTGATTCAATATCAATCGTTTTTAAAAATAAGATCGTGGCAATGGAGGCTGGGATGCTGCCTATGGCTAGCAACTTCACAATGTTCCACTCAATATTGCCCAATTTGCCATGTGCAAATATACCCACAGATTTGGTCACGGATGCATAAAGCAAATCTGTGCCTACAGCGACAGCCGCTTTTACATTAAAAAATATGAGTAAAATAGGGGTCATCAGTGAACCGCCGCCCACTCCAGTCAGTCCGACTAGAAAGCCAACGAGGAATCCTGCTAATATAAAGTAGTAATTCACTGTGAGTAAAATCTAAAGAAAAATAACCTTAGATTTTAACATTTAATATATGTTTTATTAATAACCGTTGATTATTTCTATATACTGGTTAATTATAAAGTCACGATTGTTTGGATGCCGCGCATGAAGTTACACCAGCTAAAATATGTGCATGAAGTTTCGCAGCAAGGTTTGAATATCTCGGCAGCAGCAGAAGCGCTGCATACCTCTCAACCCGGCGTTAGTAAGCAAATTCAATTGCTAGAAGAAGAGCTAGGGTTACAAATTTTTCAGCGCAATGGCAAACGCCTAGTCGGCATTACCGAGCCTGGTCGGCAAATTCTAAAATTGGCCGCGCAGGTGATGTTTGATATGCAAAATATCAAACGTGTGGGTGATGAGTTCAGCCGTGTTGAGACAGGTACATTAATCATTGCTACCACACATACGCAAGCCCGTTACAAACTGCCTTCTGCAGTGCAACAATTTATCCAAATGTTTCCCAATGTTAAGCTCACTATTCATCAAGGCAATCCAAGTCAAGTGGCGTCACAAGTGGCCAGTGGCGAGGCGGATATTGGTATTGCCACCGAGTCTATCAGTTTGGATGAGCGTTTGTTGACATTGCCTTGCTATCAGTGGAATCGCTGCTTGGTCATGCCTAGCTATCATCCGTTGGCCAGTAAGAAGTCGATCTCGTTGGTGGATATTGGCTCGCATCCACTCATCACTTACGATTTTGCCTTTACGGGCGGGACGCTGGTGTCACAGGTATTTCATGATGCAGGTGTGACGCCTAATATTGTATTAACGGCGATTGATGCAGACGTCATTAAAACGTATGTGAACCTTGGTTTGGGTATAGGCTTAATTGCCAATATGGCATATGACGAGAAGCGTGATGCGCCTTTGATTAGCTTAGATTGCAGCCACTTGTTTCCAGATAGTACGACCTATTTGGGGGTGAGGCGAGATGCATTTTTGCGTGGCTATATGCTAAGCTTTATGCAATTACTTTCTCCAGACATCAATCTCAAAGCAATCGAGCAGACCCTTAAAGGGACTTAATGACACGTGTCTTAATACTTGTTGCAGTAATGTTGCTCATGCCAGCATGTATGCATGTTGCCAAACATGAGGCTGAGTCCATCGTAGCGCCGCGTATCAAGGTGGTAGGGCATGGTATGCCGGATATTGATTTGAGCACGGCCATCTATGAGGTGCCAGTGAACGCTGGCGTGAGCTATCAAGATTTGGTAGATAGCTTAAAGTCTATTTCTGAGGGCATGAATTTTGTGAGCCCTGCCAATTTCCCCATTGGGGAGCACATGAAGTTACGTGGAATTGACCCGCAAGGTATCAAAGAAGTACGCACTTTTTGTAACCTAACCATGGGCACGGAAATCATCTTAGACCACCCAGAATTTTTGGTATTTGCGCCTTGCCGTATTGCTATTTATGAAAAATCGAATCAACTATATTTGGGGCTGGATCGGCCCACGTATGATTTGAAGAGCATCAAACACCCAAGTGCACGGGCCATTCAGTCCGCACAAACATTAGAAGATGCGTTAATCCAGCTCATGGAAAAAGCACGTCGCGGTGACTTTTAACTTTTAAAACAGAAAACGGAAAAATGACTCAACCCATTCGCCTAGCCAAATCAGAAGACTTTTTATACCTATTGCCAAAAATGGCGAATCGGCATGGGCTGATTGCAGGGGCAACCGGTACTGGTAAGACGGTTACATTACAGAGTCTTGCTGAGGGGTTTTCTGATTTAGGTGTGCCGGTGTTCATGGCCGATGTCAAAGGCGATTTGTCTGGCATGAGCCAAGTAGGGGGCGGCAACTCTAAAGTGGATGCGCGTGTTCAGCAATTGGCCATTCCGGATTATGCGCCAGCGGCCTCGCCAGTCACATTCTGGGATGTGTATGGCATCAAAGGGCATCCAGTACGCACTACGGTAGCCGAAATGGGGCCATTGCTGCTGGCACGCATGTTGAACTTGAATGATATACAAGCTGGCGTGCTAAATGCGATTTTTAAAATTGCAGATGACCAAGGCTGGTTGCTTCTGGATTTGAAAGATTTACGTGCAATGTCGCAATACGCAGCCGAAAATTCAGCGCAGTATCAGACTGAGTACGGCAATATTTCTGCAGCCAGTGTGGGTGCTATTCAGCGCGCTTTGTTGCAACTGGAAACAGAAGGTGGCGATCTGCTATTTGGTGAACCTGCGCTGAATCTAGACGACTTAATGCAAACAGATACCAAGGGGCGTGGTGTCATCAACATTCTCGCATCGGATCAATTGTTTAACTCACCGCGTGTTTATGCCACTTTGTTGCTGTGGTTGCTTTCTGAGCTGTTTGAAAAGTTGCCTGAGGTAGGGGATTTAGAAAAACCTAAGCTGGTATTTTTCTTTGATGAAGCGCATTTGCTATTCAGCGATGCGCCACAAGCACTCATGCAAAAAATTGAACAAGTCATTCGTTTGATTCGTTCTAAAGGTGTCGGGGTTTATTTTGTGAGCCAAAACCCGCTGGATATTCCGGACATTGTATTAGGGCAGTTAGGCAATCGCGTGCAGCATGCCTTGCGTGCGTTTACACCGCGCGACCAAAAAGCAGTGAACTCTGCTGCGGAAACCTTTAGAACAAACCCTAAAGTGGATGTAAAAACAGCGATTACCGAGCTAGGGGTGGGTGAGGCCTTGGTTTCATTCTTAGATGAGAAAGGCATTCCATCACCCGTCGAGCGCGCGTTTGTCTGCCCACCAAAAAGTCGTATTGGACCAGCCACAGATGCAGAGCGCGCAGCTGTAATCCGCCAATCATTGGTTGCAGGTGTCTATGAGAAGTTGGTGGACCGGGAGTCTGCTTATGAGATTCTAAAACAACGTGCTACCGAAGTTGCAGCGAAAGAAGCGCCTAAGGAAGAAGAGCAGGGCTTTGATTGGGGCGGTGTGTTGGGCGGTAAAAAGGCAAGCCGCTCAGATTCTGTCTTAGAAAGTGCGGCAAAATCAGCTGCGCGCGCCATTGGCTCTCAGCTTGGGCGTAGCATTATCCGCGGCGTTTTAGGCTCTATTCTAGGCAAAAAATAACGGAATCTAGTCATTATTGGTTTGGCTGAGAGGCTTACCTTTCAGTCTTGCTAGTCATTAATTAGGGGAGTTCTTATGCAGTCTGATATTGAAATTGCGCAACGTGCAGTATTAAAGCCAATTTCGACGATTGCAGAACATTTGCCCATTGCACCTTCTGCGTTGATTCCTTACGGGCACCATATTGCTAAAATCAGCCAGGAGTGTGTTCGGACTTTGGCAGCTCGTCCCAACGGAAAATTGATTCTAGTCACAGCCATTAGCCCTACGCCCGCAGGTGAAGGCAAAACCACGACGACCATTGGGCTTGCCGATGCGCTGAATTACATTGGTAAACGCGCGGTAGCTTGCCTACGCGAGCCTTCTTTAGGCCCGGTGTTCGGCATGAAGGGCGGAGCAACCGGCGGTGGCTATGCACAAGTGCTGCCGATGGAAAATATCAACTTGCATTTTACTGGTGATTTTCATGCGATTACCTCAGCCAATAATCTACTGGCTGCTTTGATTGATAATCATGTTTATCAGGGCAATGCATTAGATATTCAGCAAGTGACTTGGCGGCGGTGTATGGACATGAATGACCGTGCTTTACGCCATGTGACCTTGCATCAGCGTCAGGACGTGGATACAGGGTTCGACATCACAGTGGCTTCAGAGGTGATGGCTATTTTTTGCTTAGCTGAAGACTTACAAGACTTAACACAACGATTAGGTAAAATCCAAGTGGGTGTTAACAGTCAACATCAACCGGTGTTTGCATGCGACCTACAAGCCGAAGGCGCCATGGCTGCCTTGTTAAAAGATGCATTTCAGCCCAACTTAGTGCAAACCATTGCGCATACGCCAGCCATTGTACATGGCGGACCCTTTGCCAATATTGCCCATGGCTGTAACTCGGTAGTGGCTACTAAAACTGCATTGAAACTTGCGGATTACGTGGTGACGGAAGCTGGGTTTGGTGCCGATTTAGGGGCAGAGAAGTTTTTTGATATCAAGTGTCGCCTTTCCGGGTTAACCCCAGACTTGGTGGTGTTGGTCGCAACGATTCGCGCATTGAAATACCATGGTGGCGCTGAGTTAGCGACCATTCAGCAAGAAAATATCGATGCTCTGCAGGCGGGCATTGAAAACTTAAAAAGGCATCTGCATAATTTGCATGATTTGTTTGGCATGCAAGTGGTGGTAGCCATCAATCATTTTACGCATGATACTCCCAGTGAGATTGCTGCTTTAAAAGATGCTGTGCAAGCGCTAGGGTTTGAAGTATGCATATGTAAGCATTGGGCAGAAGGTGCTGCCGGCGCACAGGCATTGGCAGAAACCGTGGTCAATTATCTCGCGCAAAAACCATCCAAGTTTCAAACACTGTATCCGTTAGAAATGCCATTGGTCGATAAGATTTTGACAATTGCACAGAAGATGTACGGCGCGAGTACTGTTGAATATAGCAGTACTGCGCAAATACAACTGGCACAATTGTCTACGCAATATTCAACGTTACCAATCTGTATCGCCAAAACGCAATACTCTTTTTCATGTGATCCAACCGTGCGCAATGCACCTACCGGCCATACGATAGAGGTAAGCAGCCTGCGTTTATCTCGCGGGGCAGGCTTTATTGTGGCTATTTGCGGCAATATGATGACTATGCCGGGTTTACCTAAACAGCCTGCTAGTGTGCGCATTGGGGTGAATGCTGATGGCAAGATCACTGGGCTATCTTGAGTATAATGGTCACCCATGATCACACTTAAGCAAGTCGGTAATGCTGACCAAACCATACAAAAATCACGATTTATTGCACAGGCAAAAATGTGTGAAACCGAGCGCGAAGTGGGTCTGTTTTTAAGGCAGCTCGCATCACAGTACGCAACAGCGCACCATTTAGCCTATGCTTTTAGAATTAAAACTGCCGAAGGCGTGATTCCTAGGTTTTCAGATGCTGGCGAGCCATCGGGTACCGCAGGTAAACCTATCCTGCAGATATTGGATGGGGAGCAATACGTGAACGTCTGTGTAGGCGTGATTCGATACTATGGTGGCATCAATCTAGGGACTGGCGGCTTGGTCAAAGCGTATGGGGGCACTGCCAAATTGGCGTTACTGCAAGCCGGGGCAATTCCCTTTGTTGAGATGCAAGAGATGCGTATAACCACTAGCTATAAACGTGTAGACGAGCTGACACGCGAGTTAAGTAAGGTGAATGGTGTCGTGCTCAACAAAGCGTTTGATGAAGCCGCACATTTCATCATCAAATTGCCAGTACAATCTGCACAACAATTTATTCAACGTTTTCAATCATAGGCAAGGTGTTTTCATGCAATCGTCCCAACGCTCCTCAGATAAGTACAATATTGCCGCCTGGCTGTTGATGGCAATTGCAATGTTTTTTGTGCTGCATGTGCATTTGTTACCTGCATTGCTATCGGGTTTGCTGGTGTTTGAGCTGGTACATATTATTTCCCCCTATATTGCCCGCAGGCTTCCGGGAAAAGGCGCCAAAGTAATTGCAGTCGCCATACTGGCCGTGCTGGTGATCGGGCTGCTAGCAGTGGTGAGTATGGGGCTAGTCTCCTTGCTGCGTTCTGACTCTGGTGGGTTGACTACATTGATTGCACAAATGGCTGAAATTATTGAAGACTCCCGCAAAATTTTGCCTGCTTGGTTAGATGCACGTTTGCCAGAAGATGCTGTTGCACTGCAACATGCGGTTACGCAATGGCTGCGCGACCATTCGAACGACTTGCAATTTGTGGGGACAGAAGCAGGGCGTCACGCTGCGCACATGTTGATTGCCATGGTGATAGGTGGCATGTTGGCTTTGCATGAAGCCACACAGCGTGATCGTTATCCTGTGTTTACACGTAGTTTGGTGGAGCGTATCAGCTTGTTTAGCGCCGCGTTTCGTAATATTGTGTTTGCACAAGTGCGTATCTCAGCCATTAACGCAACGTTCACTGGTATTTATCTTGCAGTGGTGTTGCCGTTATTAGGTATTCATTTGCCTTTTACTAAGACCCTGATTTTAATTACATTTATTGTAGGCTTGCTGCCAGTGATCGGTAATTTGATCTCTAACACCGTGATAGTAGTGGTGAGCATGAGTCATTCACTAGCGATTGCGTTGTCTTCGCTCTTATTTTTAGTGGTGATACATAAATTAGAGTATTTTTTGAATGCGCGCATTGTCGGCGGGCAAATACGCGCACATGCTTGGGAGTTATTGGTGGCGATGCTGACCATGGAAGCTGCATTTGGCATTGCAGGCATCGTGGCAGCACCGATTTATTACGCGTATATCAAAAGCGAATTAAGAGAGCTTCAGTTAATTTAGCGCAAAGGATACAAACGTTTTTCTAATGTTTTTCCGGGTTTAAGTGCATCTAATTGCGTACCAGCGCTTTCACCCAATTGCGCAAGTCTGTCATCTGGGTGTGGGTGTGTTTTAAATAGCAAGGCTACGCTGTTATCGCTTTTGTTAATTTGCGCCATGTTCTGTAATACTTCCGGTAAGCCATACACATCGTAGCCTGCACGATATGCCAATATCATGCCCATACGATCCGCTTCGTATTCTGCGCTTTTGTCTAAGTTACGCGCGCTGATTTCTGCACCGGTATTGATGGCTTTTTTCGATAGTTTGCTGCTGCCATATTTATCGCCTAATAAACCAGCGCCCATGTCTAATAAAGCTTGTTTTTGCATCACTTTCAGCTGATGTTTTTTGACGATATGTGCAATTTCATGGCCAAGCACCCCAGCCAATTGCGCCTCGTTTTGAAAGGTTTGGTATAGGCCTTTGGTAATCAGTACGTAACCGCCAGGCGCAGCAAATGCATTCAAATCACTACTTTCAATCACGCCAAACCGCCAAGGTAAGTCAGGCCGTTCAGATTGGCTGGCAATCCAGCGCCCCACTTTATTTACATATTGCTGTAGTGCATCATCTTTGACCAATGGCGCGGCGCCCAATAAGCTGCCTGTCACTTCTCGACCAATCGCTATTTCTTCATCTCGACTTGGACTTTTCCAATTGATCTGTGGTTTAGCAGCAGCCGTGTCGTTAGTAGCTGTAGCAGCTGTTGATTCGGTAGTGCTTGGTGCCGCTTTATCTGTATTGGTAGCACCAGTCGACTCTTGGATTTTATCTTTGATTGCGCCTTCTAGGGCTTTGCCAAGGTCAAGCGCATAGGTGTTACTCGTCAAGCTGCATGAGACTAGAAAGGCAATGGTAGCAATACGCATTATTTGGTTCCTTTCATATAGGCCGTCTGGTTGGCACTCAAGCCACCGGCGCTGGAAAATTGTTGTGCGTCGCTTTTGTTAACAGTGTAGCTTTCCATTTTTTTCATTTCTGCTTCGTTAAATTGTGCGGATTGCAGTTCCTCAGCATTCAGGCCGCGAATCCCAGTAGTCGATACCACTTTCCCAGTGCCTGCGCGTCCAGTAGCTACATCCACGGTACCTTGTAACGCATTGCCAGTACTGGCGCGTTTAACGGAAAGTAAGCGTACCCAGCCCGTGGATTTTTTGGTTTTGACTTGCAGCCATGCACCTTTTTTATTCACAATCTGCAGCGGTTCATTTTTGATCAGGGCACCAGCTGATTTAGCATCCGCAAATGGCTCAGTGCGCAAAGTATCAGCCTTCAATGCGGTACCTGTTTCTGCCGCCATGGCGACTGGATGAATCCATAGATTGATACATAAGCCAGCGATGGCATAGTAAAGTGTGCGTTGTTTCATGCAGATTCCTTTGTTACGGTTGATTGGCCATGTTCGAGTTGGATGACCAACTGCGCGAACAAAGTGCGCCATTGTGTTCCAAGTGTTGGACTAGAGCTAGATTGATTAGTTTTGTGTAATGTACCTTCATGCGTGCCATAACGCAGCAAGGTCTGTTTTGGTAGACCTAGTGATTCTAGATTGTCAGGAAAGCTATCGATTAAGCGCTGCATGTCCTGCTGCGCTGCCGCTTTATATTCAGCCTTTTCATCAGAATACATCCAGCTGATCACCATCATATCGCCAAACAATCCCCAGATCCCCGTTTGTGTGCCAAGTAATACTTCCACGCTATTGGGTGTGTGGCTGGTTAGCTCGGCTTTGCGCTTCAATTTCTTCATCACCACATCGCCCAGTGGCTCATCACTCTCAATCATTACCGCCAGCATTAGCACGCTGGTGTGATCGGCATTGGCCTGTACACCAAAGGTGAGCCAGCGTTGTAAAGCTCTATCGGTTGCTAACGCGTATATTTTTGCAATACCAAATAGCGCGACCGCCCACAGGATAGGCCCTGTTAAATCTAGATAGGTATTGCTGATATTGATGCCAATGTAAGAAAGCACCAACAGTCCAATCTGGCTGCCGGTAAAAATAGAGTTAAATTTATCGCGATCTACTTTGAAATAAAAGGCGAGAGTAGTCAGCCAGATCAACAGCAAACTTAACACGATATAAGGTGTTTTGCCGCGCCATACTTTTAAATAGTCACCATGTTTAACGTTATCAATCGCCGTTGCCAATACCTCAACACCGGGAAACTGCTTATCCATGGCGGTCGGTTTAATATCAAACAAGCCAGCTGCGGTAGAGCCGATAATCACAGTTTTATTGGTGAATTCATCTTGCGGGCGCGTTTTATGTTGGCTGGCCAAATCGGTAAACACATCACTAAAACTCACGTATTGATAACTAAATGGCTTGCCGCGCCAATTGATCAGCATATTCTGTGGCAGCTCAGTCAGGTCACCGCCAGCATTGGCACCGACAATCTCTGGTAAGGAAGGCAGATGCCAGCCTTTTTCTTCATGGTAAATACGATATTCACGAACAATCCCATCGTTATCCGGATACACATTATGGGTACCTAAGCGGCCGGGTTTTCGTGCACCTTCAAAAAAAGGCAAAATGGCCGCAATGGTTGCGTTCTGATTATGATCTGGCTTGGCGCGTATGCCAGGAATTTGCGCATACTTTAGCTGGCTTAATTTGTCCTGTGATGCATCTAGCCGCAAGATAGGGAAAAACACATTGTTGCTCGCTGCAATGACCTCATTAAAATAAGCATCACTATCCGGGTTGTAAATATCCGCATCACTGAACACAATATCAAACACAATAGCCTTGGGTTTTTGTGCTTGAATATTCTCGACAAACTCGCCCAGCACTTGGCGAGGCCAAGGCCAGCGGCCATACTCTTTAGCAAACGCAGCCAAACTTGCCTCGTTGATATCTACAATCACAATATCTGTATCTGGCTTGGCTTGAATCACGCGGTGTTTCACCATAAAGTCAAACGCTTTATCGCGCATATTCAGCCCCACATGAAATACGCTGGCATCCAGCAGTACCAGCAACGTGAATAGCGTGGCGAGGTAAATGTAAAAGTTGTTTTTAAGTTTGCGTGTGAGTTTAGCTAGCCATTGACCTAACAATAATTTGAGCTTAATCATAGTCTGTAATAAAACCGTGTGATCGAATCAATTTACTCTAACACAGTGTCTTGAATGCCCACAAATCCAATCCTAAATCCAACTTTGTTGGCTAAAACCGTCTGTTTTTTGCATTTGTTTTATCTTTTTTCACTAAACCCCTTATAAATGAAGAAGATACTCAAAAAATATTGGTAAATTTAAATTATTAGTTGTATGATTTGCATCATTATTGTGATGTATCACTTCCTTTATCGGGCTTAACTATATGAGTTTTAATGCAAAAATAATTTTTTTCAGCTTCGTAATGCTATTAATAGTGGGTGGAATTGATGCGATGATGGTGATGGTTTAGAAAAATACATCAATTAATCAGTTACTTAAAAACTTTGGTACGCACTGTCGTGCTAAAGTCAGCGTTGGTTCGTATCAAAGCCCTGGGGTGTGCCACCTGAGGGCTTTTTTGTTTTAGATGGTAGCTGTGATGAGAGTTACATTGTGACATCCGCTATAATCTTAAATATGAACCTTGAAATATTACAATTCATTTTGACATGCGGTTTGCTACTGGTTGTTATCTGGTTGCTACTGCGTGTGATCAAGCAGCAATCCAATGTCCTACTGATGCAACAGTTGGAAGATAAGCACCGCGCCATGTTGTTAGATTTGAATGATGGCTTAAATAAACTTGGCGATCGCTTAAATATGGCTTCACAAGAGAGTGGAGAACGTCTAAAACAAGCGGTTTCGCAAGAGCTGCAAGCCACGCGTGAGGCCATGCAAACATTGCAGCTTGCGCAAAATAATAGCTTGGCGGCCACGCGTGAGACCGTACTGGAAACCCTGCATAAAACGTTGAGTGAGCAAGGAAAAGCGCAGCAGATGATGATGCACGACACCATGCTGAAGGCAACGACCACACTCACGCAAACCATCGAAAGTTTAAGCAAGATTGTCGATACGCGCTTGGAAGAAATCGGCGGTAAAGTTTCCGAGCGTTTGGAAGAAGGCTTCCGCAAAACCAATGAGACGTTTGTCAGCGTAATGGAACGCTTAGCGACCATCGACGAAGCGCAAAAGAAAATCGATGGCCTCAGTACCAATATGGTGAGCTTGCAAGAGCTGTTAGGGGATAAACGTAGCCGTGGTGCGTATGGCGAAGTGCAATTAGAAGGGTTGGTGCGCAATGTGCTACCAACTACCAGCTTTAAAATGCAGCATAGCTTTGATAATGGTACGCGTGTCGATTGCGCATTATTTTTGCCTGAACCTACAGGGACGGTGGCGGTGGATAGCAAATTCCCTTTAGAGAACTATCACCGTATGTTTGATACCAGCCTGAGTGAAGCGATGCAAGCGCAAGCGGAAAAGCAGTTTAAAGCTGATGTTAAAAAGCATGTGGATGATATCGCGGCGAAATACATCATTCCCAATGTGACGTCCGATGGTGCGGTGATGTTTATTCCAGCAGAAGCGGTGTTTGCAGAAATTCATGCCTATCATCCGGAAGTGATTGATTATGCAATGAATAAACGTGTATGGGTAGTATCTCCCACTACCTTAATGGCGGTGCTGAATACTGCACGCGCCGTACTCAAAGACGTGGAAATGCGTAAACAAGTGCATATTATTAAAGATGAACTGGGCAAACTTAGTAAAGACTTTGAGCGCTTTGATGTGCGTATGAAAAAATTGGCAGACAATATCCGCCAAGCAAACGACAATGCCCAAGAAGTACACATTTCTAGCCAAAAAATTACGAATCGATTTAAGCAAATCGAGCGTGTCGAACTCGGCAATCAACCCATTGATTTACTGGATGAAGTTGATGAATAACCTATTATTAGAAGCTGTTTACCATGCAAATTAAAGTGTTATATTTCGCAAGAATTAAAGAGGCTGTTAACTACTCCAGCGAGGATGTGGACTTGCCTGAAACCGTTGAAACTATCACTGCGTTAAAGCACTGGCTGGCACAACGCGGTGAGGTCTGGGCGAACCTATTTAGCGGCAAGCTAGTGGTCAGAGCCGCAATTAATCATACCTTGGTTGATGATTTGGCCACATTCGAGTCGGGGGATGAGGTTGCATTCTTTCCCCCTGTTACCGGTGGTTAGTGTGGTAAAAGTACAAATAGAAGATTTTGATGTTGGAGAGGTGCTGGCCAGTGTGCGTCGAGACCACCCTCAAATAGGCGCAATCGTCAGTTTCGTCGGGCTGGTACGCGATATGAATGATCATCAATCTGTCACTACGCTTACGTTAGAGCATTACCCAGAAATGACAGAGAAATCGCTGCAGGCCATTGTCGATCAAGCCCAGCAACGCTGGGATATTATGGATGCGGTGGTGATTCACCGTGTCGGCACACTCAAACCGTTAGATCAAATTGTATTGGTTGTGATCAGCAGTGCACACCGCCAAGCCGCTTTTTCGGCGTGCGAATTTGTAATGGATTACCTAAAAACGCAAGCGCCATTTTGGAAAAAGGAAACGAACAACGAGAGCGAGCGCTGGGTGGAAGCTAAAAGCTCCGACGACCAAGCCCAAGCGCGCTGGCAATCTACAAGACAATAAATTTATGCACATACTAGAAGAACAAGCGCTCAATGCGCAGATTAACCCAGACCACTTGGGCTTTCAAACAACCGCTGAGTTGCTATCCGTGCAGTCAGGCCGTTATTCAGATGTACATGCGTGGGTAGCGCAAAGCGAAGCAAAGAAAGCCGCCTTATTTGGGCTAAATATTCAACAGCGTGGATTTAATGTATTAGTGCTGGGTGCACATGGCAGCGGCCGCACCTCACTGATGCAAAGTGCGATGCACGAAGTGGCAAAGCAGCCACATGGGACCAACGTGCTGCATGATCTGGTTGCGCTGCATGATTTTAATCAATATGCACAGCCCATTTTGGTGAAGTTGCCGGTAGGGCAAGCCGCAACATTACGTACAGAGATGGATGGATTTGCCCGTGCGCTGATGACAGAGTTCACCAGTTTGAGCAATACGGATATACCGGAAAAAATGTTAGCGCATATGCGCACTTGGTTAGAGGTTGCCGTTGCACAATTGGCAGCACGATTTGAAGGCATCAGCGACGCATTAACGGCTTATTTTAAGTTGCTTGCACCAGAGGTGTTGGCATATTTACAAGCATGGCAACCCGCGCCTGCCAGCGAGTCAGACAATCCCATGGAGGGGCTCGTTAACGAAACATTTTTTGCACGTTTTCGTGTGAATGTATTGGTGGATCATCGCGCATCGCAAACACACGGTTTTAACCAGCCTCTAGTGTATGACAATGACCCTAGTTTGCAGTCACTGTTTGGTGCCATTGAAACCACTACAGACGCTACATTGATGCCGGACTTTCTGCGATTACGTGCAGGGCATCTGCATAAAGCGGACGGTGGCATGTTGCTGATTCATTTGCGAGATATTCTGAATGACGAGCAAAATGGTAGCCAAATGATCGAGAAGCTACACCGGTTTCTGAGAAATGGTACCTTGCAAATTGAAGATGTCAGCAGTGCAGCGCAAAGTAGTGCAGTGCTTGCCAGCAACACGCTGATTCCCGTACAGGTAAAACTGGTCATGATTGCCACGCGTGAAGACTTCTATGATTGTTTGGATGAGCAACCAGACTTTTTTAACTACTTTCCAATCAAAGTAGAGTTTGCCGAGCGCGTTGTGGCAAGCCCTGAAAACTATGCTGCCATTGCTGGGTTCATTGCACAAAAGTGTCAATCGCACCAATGTGCACACTTTGACAAAGAAGCTGTGTCTACGTTGATCATCGCATTGCAGCGCGTAGAAGAAGATCAAACCCGCATTAGCACCAATTTTGCCTATTTAGAACAATTGATGTTAGAGAGCGTGGCATTTGCTGGCAAGGCAACCGTTGTTATGGCCGAGCATGTGAATGCGGCGTTGCAGGCAAAAGCACAGCGTAATCAGTATTTCGAGTCGCAAATTCGCGACTCTATTATTGATAACGAACTGCTGATCCAAGTGCATGGCGAGGTCATCGGGCAGGTCAATGGCCTCACGCATATTGAGTTGGGGGATGCCAGCTTTGGCTCACCTATACGTATCACCGCACGCTGTTATCCTGGTAAAACTGGCCTCATTAATATTGACCGCGAAGTGAATATGAGTGGGCCTAACCACGATAAAGGGATTTTCATTTTGCAGAACTGGCTCAGTGCTAGCTTCTGGCAACTGGCACCACTTAGCTTAAATGCTTCACTGGTTTTCGAGCAAGAGTATAACGGCGTGGAAGGGGATTCCGCATCTTGTGCTGAGTTGTTCGCTTTGCTTTCAGCTTTGGCAGGCTTACCTATTCAACAGGGGATTGCAGTGACTGGTGCTCTTAATCAGTTTGGTGAGGTGATGCCGATTGGTGGTGTCAATGAGAAAATCGAAGGGTATTTCCGCGTATGTAAAGCCCTTGGCTTAGACGGGAAGCAAGGTGTAATCATCCCAGGACGGAATCAACGTCATCTACTGTTAGATCAAGCCGTGATTGCGGCAGTGCAAGCTAAACAGTTTCATATTATTGCCATTGATCATGTGCTGGAAGGCATCGAGTACCTGACTGGCTTGCAGGCGGGGATACAAAATCACTTGGGGAACTATCCTGAAGGTTCCGTGATGGGCTACGCCCAACAGGCGCTGGCCAATTACCGTAAAACGCTTGAAAGTAATCAGGCGCGACTACACCAGCTACCATTGATCGAATAAGCGTTTTTTAAAAGATTTGAATATGCCAGTAATACTATTTTACAGTGCTAAGCTTGCTCGCTACGATAACAAGCTTTACCATGCGCCCAGCTGTTTTTGTGGCCTTACTTTATACAATCATGCGTCTGGCGCTAGTATCAACTGATATGTTTTGAGTGTTTTTCATGGTTCATTCAGCATCTGCAAATGAAGATCAGCACTGCCGCTTGGATAAGTGGTTGTGGGCAGCACGCTTTTTTAAAACGCGCAGTATTGCTGCAGATGCAGTTGATAGTGGAAAAGTGCGTGTCGATGGCGTCCGTGCAAAAAACGCAAAAGAAGTGAAGCTGGGGATGTTGATTGCCATTAAACATAAAGACATTGAAATAGAGGTGAGTGTAACTGGCCTATCGAATGTGCGGCGTGGTGCACCAGAGGCAGCGCAACTATATGCTGAAACTGCAGAAAGTGTCGCCAAACAAACGGCATTGAAATTATCACACGAGACTGCATCGGCGGTGCGTGAGCGCGGTGCTGGCAGGCCAACAAAGCGCCAGCTACGTGATATAAAAAAATTTACGGGAATCAAGTTTTAGTGCCATAATTAATAACTATATGGCTAGTTAATTGAAACCCATTACTGCAACAAAAAAACAAAAAATAGGCGTTTGAATATGAAAAAAGAAGTGACCAAAGCAGTGTTTCCAGTGGCAGGATTAGGAACACGTTTTTTACCGGCAACCAAAGCCAGTCCCAAAGAGATGCTTCCGGTGGTGGATAAGCCACTCATTCAATATGCTGTGGAAGAAGCGATAGAAGCGGGCGCTACCGAATTGATTTTCGTGACAGGGCGCAACAAGCGCTCTATTCCAGATCACTTTGATAAATCTTATGAGCTGGAAGCAGAATTAGAAGCAGCCAATAAGCATGATGTGCTGAAAATGCTGCGCAGCATTTTGCCTAAAAAAGTATCTTGTATTTATATTCGGCAACCGCAAGCCTTAGGACTTGGACATGCCGTGCTATGTGCACGTCCAGTGGTCGGCAATGAGCCGTTTTCTGTGATTTTAGCGGATGATTTAATTGATGCTAAGGTATCTGCAGTGAAGCAAATGGTAGATATTTACGACAAGCATCAATCTTCCGTGTTGGGCGTTGAGGATGTGTTACCGTCAGAAACAGCCAGTTATGGCATTGTGGATGCGTTCCCAATCGAACAAAATTTGTTGCAGCTAAAAGGGATCGTTGAGAAACCACAACCGCAAGATGCACCTTCTACACTTGCAGTGGTAGGTCGCTATGTGCTGAGCGGTAAAATTTTTGAGTGTCTAGAAAAGGTGAAGCCAGGTAAAGGCGGCGAAATTCAACTGACCGATGGTATCGCGATGCTCATGGAATACGAAAAAATACTAGCCTATCGCTTTGAAGGTAAACGTTACGACTGCGGTAGTAAAATCGGCTTTATGCAAGCCAATGTAGAGTTGGCATTGAAACACCCAGAAATCTCACAGCATTTTGCCGAGTATCTCAAGTCTGTCGTCTCCGAGATTAAGTAATCGTCTTGCAGCCAGTGGTAGATCCGCATCAACTTATCGCGCATTCCTCATTAGTCTACACAGCGGATGAGGTAGAGCGTGCGGTTGATGCCGTGGCAAGTCAAATCAATCAACATTTTGCCAGCACATCAATCGTACTCATGTGCGTTATGACGGGCGGTTTATATTTTTCTGGTAAATTACTGTCAAAACTCACTATGCCAGTGGAGTTAGACTACGTACAAGCCAATCGCTATCATGATAAAACCAGTGGCGGGGAGTTGGTTTGGACTAAGCAACCTTCATTAACGCTTATACAAAAGCAAGTGCTACTTATTGATGACATTCTGGATGAAGGCGTCACGCTCGCAGCCGTCTATCAGCAATGCTTAGCGTTGGGAGCAAAGTCAGTTGTGACGGCAGTCATGGCAGATAAGTCCAACCACCAAACCAAGCCGATTGCTGCAAATTTCGTGGCGTTGACTGTGCCTAATCGTTTTGTGTTTGGCTGTGGGATGGATGCACATGGTTGGTGGCGAAATTTAGCAGAAATCCGAGCATTAGATGACGAGGCTAGTTAAGCAAACGCATAGTGTTAGACTGTTGTGAATGTGACACTAGTGTTGATAAATAAATCAACACCTGCGTTTTTAGTAAAAAGTTTATTATTTAACTTTATGTTTTTAAAGGGTTTTTATAAAAATTAGAAGTTGGTACTGTTTGTGCAAGGCTACATCTGAACAATTCAGTTATTGTGAGAGATGGGTCAAATGGTAAATTTAAAACAAAATTGGGAAACAATTTTTGAAGTCATTCAGAAATCTTATGCGATTGAAAAGCATGTGGATTTCTTTAACTGGCTCAAGGACGATGTCAACCCTGTGCTTCCTCATGACGTGCTGCTGGCTGCATGGGGCGAGTTTGACGGGGGAGAGCTCAACTATGATGTTGCTTCCAATATTCCCGGGCTAACCACACAACGTTTAATTGATGCGCCAGGTATTGTTTCGTATCTGATGGCAAATCTGCACAAGCGTTGGATTGATAATGATGAAAAGTGGTTTGTTATCAATAGCTTTGATGCTGCAGGCATTCATGCACAATCGCCTACACCTTTTACCAGCAATCTGATTGAAATGCATTCATTATTGGTTTACGGCGTAAAAGATTTACGTGGCAAACACGATTGTATTTATGTGTTCTTTGATAAGTCCCATGTCTTTAATATCCAGCACTCATTGTTAGGCTTATTAATGCCGCATTTAGATGCCGCACTTAGACGTGTTGAATACATCGAACCGTCCATGTCTGACGAAGATATCTTAGAGAGTATTGCCTTGGGTTCACTCAGTGACCGTGAGCATGAGATTTTACATTGGGTCAGAAGCGGAAAAACTAATATTGAAATTGGCATGATCTTGTCGATTAGCTCCAATACGGTTAAAAACCATCTTAAACGTATCTTCCAAAAACTAGACGTTTCTTGTCGTGCGCAAGCGGTAGCAAAATTGGCGCCACACAAAGGAAATTAAAGCATTTCAAAAGTTAAAAACTGTTGCAAAATTAGCGAATTACGTGGTTTTTCTAAAGTTACCCGTATGGACTAATATAAAAATAACGATTGTGTGTTATCTTTATATTATTATTAAAGTCATACGGAGGAAGTTTATGAATATGATTCGCTATATGGGGTTAGTTGCATTTGGTTTTGTTGCGTTCGTTCAATCATTCAATGCGGTTGCTGAGGAGAATTACCGGTTGCATTATGGTGACGCGGTATTTATCTCTGTCTGGGGTGAAGACACCCTCCAAAAAGAAGTCAAAGTACTGCCAGATGGAAGTGTTACATTCCCATTAGCAGGCAGAGTAGATGTAGAGAATGCGACCACACAAGAAGCACAAAAACGTATCACAGAAAAATTAAAAGTTTACTTAAATGATCCGCAAGTGACTGTCGTGGTTACCAGCGTAGAAGGCAATAAAGCGTATGTGATTGGTAAAGTGCTGAAAACAGGTGCGATTCCACTGAGTGGGCCAACTACTGTACTGCAAGCCCTAAGCTTAGCAGGTGGTTTTGATAAGTTTGCAGAGCTCAGCAAAATTAAAGTCTTACGTACAGTGAACGGTAAACAGACAGTGAGTGCTGTCAATTACGAAAGACTCATACAAGGCCAAAGCTTGGAAAGTAACTTGTTGTTGCAACCTGGCGATACGATTCTTGTGCCATAATCAAACTAACTCACTTAAGAAATCTAGGTTTATTGCATGAGAACCACACCTGTTAAATCTTCTGTGTACTTAAAGTACGCTTGCCTGTTCGGTTGCTTGTCACAAGTTCATCCATTGTATGCATTGGAATTTAAGACAGGTTTTTACTTGCCGACTTCTATCAATTACGACAGTAATTTGCAAATGGTGGAAAATGGCGAGGAGTCAGTAAGCTTCTACAATATTGCTCCAAGACTGAGTCTGGTCGGTGCTGACGAGGTGAATACCATCAACTTGGATGGTAGTATTCTTTTTCAGCGCTCTTCAGATGACCGTATCAGTGAGAGTCGTCGAGATCCAACCGTTGGTTTAGGGTGGACACGTGATTTCACAAAAGGGCAGTTTACGCTTTCAACTAACTATAACAAAACAAGCACACGTGTTTCTGAGCTAAGAAGGACAGGGGTCGTGTTCACAGACGGTAGCGCAGTGAATCGCTCTATTAATGCCGGTTTAAGTTATTTGTTGACGGAGAAGTTAAATTTAACGACAGGCTTGGGTTATCAAGAAGTTAATTACTCAGGTGCTGGGCTGACAGACTTTAGCTCAAAAACAGCAAGTGCCAAGTTGAATTATTTGTACAGTCAGCAACTTTCCCCATTTGTACAATTCTCGATTAATAAATACGAGAACGACACCAATACAGTCAATACGATTGTGGGTAGTGACAGTAGTGTTTCTAGAAACGTATTGGTCGGTTACACCTATCAAATCAATCCACAGACAGATTATTCAATTGCAGCAGGTGTAAACCGGGTAAGCTCTGCCGGAAGTGGCTGGATTGGTGTGGCTTCTGCGCGTTATGCCATCAATGAAAAATCTAATGTCAGTGGCGCCATTGCTAGATCGATTGTAGCCAGTGGTTTGGGTGGTTTTCAGAAAAGCGATAGCTTGAATCTTAACTATACTTATGACGTCAATCAAAGTAATCATGTGGGTGCGGAGTTTAGCTGGAATATTAACCGCGCACTGAATGATACGCGTTTTAAACAAATTAACGGATTCTATACTCACGATATTTCAAACAGTTGGGGTGTCAGAACCTACGCTCAATATCGCATGCTTGACGGCAACAATACCAGCGCTGATGGCTATCAAGTTGGTGTTTCACTTAATTATAACAACCCCAACTTTTTTTAAAGAATTAATGCATGGCTGCTGAATACGAATTAACGTTTAACGACTATTTGTCTATTTTTAAACGCAGGATATGGCAAATTGTCATTGTTGCCAGCGTGATTATCATCGCATCAATCCTCGTTGCTATCTTACTACCGCCTGTTTACCAATCGACAGGTACCATTTTGGTCGAGTCACAACAAATCCCAACGGAAATTGTGCAGTCTAGCGTCAATAGTTACGCTGATGAACGTATTGAAGTGATTAAACAGCGTGTGATGACGCGTGAAAACTTGTATCGCATCATGCAAAAATACGGATTGTATGAGGATCGCCTTAGTAAAGACTCCACCTCATTCTTACTCAATGAAATGCGTAATAATATTGGTGTGGAGTTGTTGAGCTCCAATACCGGAAACGATTGGGAAAAGAAGGCCACCATTGCCTTCAACGTTTCATTTTCTTATAAAAGCCCGGATGTCACACATAAAGTAGCCAATGAACTGGTGACTTTGTTTTTGGATGAAAACGTCAAAGCTAGAACTGAGAAGGCGACCGAGACCACAGAGTTCTTGAGCCAAGAAGTAGAAATTCTGCGTAAAGAGCTAGAAGCGACCGAAAGTAAAGTGGCTTCATTTAAAGAGCAATATTCAGGTGCATTGCCTGAGCACATGGATATGCATATGACCATGTTGCAACGCTCTGAGATGGACATTAAAGAGATAGACCGTGACTATAAAGCAGCGCAAGAAGAACTCAGATACTTGGATGTAGAACTTGCCTCAGCGAGATCCGGTATTAATCGTAAGTCTGTCGATGCTCCAGTGATGCTTTCTAGTGAAGCAGAAATTGATAAGTTAAAACTAGAGCTGGAAAGGGCACAATCGCTTTATAGTGATTCACACCCTACTGTTAAAGCGCTGAAAAGACGTATTGATAAATTAGAAAGCGCGGCAGCAAGTAAACCAGCACCAGGGTCAGATGACGCCAAGCCTAGACGTGGCGATATCGAGACAGATTTGATGGTGGCGAAGGTGCAAGCACAGATTCAAGCCGCAAAAGCACGACTAGAGTCGCTTGCTGAACAAAAAATTGCTATGCGTAAACGCGTAGATCAATTACAAGCCAGAATCTCGATGAGCCCAGAAGTTGAAAAAGGGCTTTTCAAATTGATGCGTGATTATGAAAACGCCAAAACTAAGTATGAAGAAGTGAAGTCCAAGCAAATTAACGCGAAAATTGCCGAGAACTTGGAGCAAGAAAATAAAGCGGAAAGATTTACGATGTTGGAACCGCCAATCTTTCCTGAGAAGCCGGTGAAACCAAACCGTAAAAAAGTGATTGGCTTAGGCGTGTTTGGTGGGATTGCAGCTGCATTGGGATTAGTCTTCTTGTTAGAAACTATTAATGCACGTGTGCGCGGTGTAGATGCGTTGGAGTCTATTACCAAAGTGCGTACCTTGGTGACGCTACCTTACATTAATACGCAGGCGGAAATTAACCGTAAAAAACATTTCTACCGCTATTTGTTCTTAGGATTTTTGGCCTTTATATTGATCTCTTCCATTATTGTGCACTTTCTAATCATGCCGTTGGATTTGTTAATCGTTAAAATTCTGAATAGATTTGCATAAGGTGTAACGCATATGGAAAAAATCAAAGACGCATTAGAAAAAGCCAAAGAAAAGTCAGCAACGAGCACGAATACTCGTCAGGCCAGCACGAGCACTAGTCCAAGCGCTGCTTATGCCCAAGCTGAGCCTACTGCTGAAAGTGTATTGGAGCAAGCAAACGAGACCAAAATCAATGCGATTAACTACACCAACACTAAGACGATTGAATTAAACCCGCAACACTTAGAGAAAAATCGTATTGTTGCTTACAATAAAAGCGAGTCTGCCACTTGGATTTTTGATAAATTGCGGACACAAGTACTGCAAAAGATGCAAGAGAACAATTGGAAAACCCTCGCGATATTGTCACCCACACCAGCATCTGGAAAATCCTTTGTCGCCATTAACTTGGCAATCAGTATCGCCAATCAACCTCAAAAAACTGCCATGCTGGTAGATTTTGATTTGAGAAAACCTAGGGTTGCTAAATATCTTGGTATTGAGTGCGAAAAATCACTGAATGAATATTTGGAGAACCGTGCGGAATTACAAGAAGTACTGGTCAATCCTGGTTTGCCGCATTTGGTCATTTTGCCTACTATGAGACCAGTGAGTCATCCTGCAGAAGTGCTGTCTTCTGCCAAAGTGAATGCACTAATGCAGGATATTGCTACGCGTTATGAATCACGTATTGTGATTTATGATTTGCCGCCAATTTTAAATGCAGATGATGCATTGATTATGCTCAAAAAAGTGGATTGCGCATTGTTAGTAGTTGGCAATGGCATGGTGAAAGAAACGGAAATTGAAGAAGCGATGCACCACATCCCTAAAGACAAGCTGTTGGGCGTGGTATTGAATAAAGCTGAAGTCGGTGTTGAAGAGTATTATTATTAATTAATACGGCGAGCATGCAGGACGTGCATGCTGACGCTTAGCAATGCCAATACCATTTAGCTTGATGGATACTCAAGCTTATTGGTAAAGCCTTGTGACGAAACAGTTTATTCAGAGTACTTTACGCTTTTTATTCTAAACCATAACGAGTGTTCAACCATCCGTTGATTTTTTAGTCAGACCTCATTCATGATCACTAAACTTCTGCCTGTGGCCAAATATGTCCGCGGTATTATCAAAAATAATATTTTGCAGGCTGATAAAAACTTATATCAGTTAGCGGAGGCGCAAGGGCAGAGTCTGAATGTGGTGTATATTTTGCCATCTAATAAAGCCTCAAAAGCTGGGGGCGATAAAGTCATCTATAAGCAGTCTGAGTATATCAATCAAATGGCCTATCTTGGGGTCACTTCTCAGATACTACATCCAGAT
Organism: Methylophilaceae bacterium 11; assembly: GCA_000525025.1. Lineage (GTDB taxonomy): Bacteria > Pseudomonadota > Gammaproteobacteria > Burkholderiales > Methylophilaceae > Methylophilus. Next base: position 1,108,926 of record JCKJ01000001.1, read on the forward strand.
AATCAAGCATTTAAGCACAGCTGGTTTGAGCATCATGTTGATTTCAAGCTCAATAATCAGCTTTCAGCACAAACGGATTTTGTCGTAATTCCTGAGGTGATGGTCATTCCACATGCCAAAATGTTGGCCAGTTTAGGCATACGTTTTGGCATTTATGTCCAGAATGGGTACTCGGCCAGCATTCCGCTTTATGTAGGTAGTGAGCAGGATTTGCGTGATGCCTATCATGCCGCTGAAGTCATTTTAACAATTTCTGACGATACTAGTGAATGCATGCAGTTGGCTTTCCCACACCTTGCAGACAAGATTCAGCGCATCTATTACTCGGTAGATAGTGGTAAGTTTAAGCCACATGCACAAAAAGAGAATTTGATTACGTATATGCCAAGAAAATTGGCACGGCATTCGGATTTGGTGCGGTTTTTTCTACAGGACAACTTGCCTGCAGGATGGCGCTTGGCGGCGATACATGGATTGAACGAGACCGGTGTTGTTGACTTGCTGTCTAGGTCTAAAATATTCCTATCTTTTAGCGAGTTTGAGGGCTGCCCATTACCGCCCGTAGAAGCTGCGCTTTCTGGAAATATGGTGGTTGGTTATACCGGTGAGGGCGCGCGTGAATACTGGCAGGCGCCTACATTTACCGAAATTTATAATGGCGATATCAAGCATTACGTCAAAGAGATACTACAGGCAATTCAACGCTTGGAGTCCAATACGCAAGACGATCAAATGGAGCAGATTCGTCAAAATTTAGCTAGCCGTTATTCTTTAGAGGCTGAGAGGCAAAGCCTTGAGGCTTTTCTTGGCCGTATTGCAAACCGCTAAATCGTAACGCGCAAAACACTCTGTCTTTGGTAGTATAAGTCCAAGTGCTAAGTTGGCACTGGCTGTGTCGGCAGACTCTCTAGCAGCAGCACTTTCTTGACTATTTGTGAATATGCTACGCAAAGTGCAATCAGCATATAGTACAAGTAGGGAATAATCAGCGTATCGCTCATGGCTGCAATCATGAACATCACGGCCAGTATGGAGCTGATGAGTGACCGACCAATTTGGAAGAGTTCGTTGTGCACAGTTCTGATTCTCTTCATGGCTCTGTACGCTGCCCAAATAGCAGTTAAAAACATACCGAGATAGAAAAATAATCCAACGTAACCACTGTTAAGCATCACAGAGACATAGATGTTGACCAGATCAATAATGTGCTCGCCTTGGACCATCTTTTTCATTTCAGGCGCTTCTTTGAAATTTCGGTTACCAAACCAAGGTGATTTAGCCACCACAATCAGCGAGGTATCAAGCAGTTGTTGTCTGTAGTCTACATTTTGACTATCCGTTTTACCAACAAATGGCAGTAAATTCATGACCTTACCCCCGATGGGTAGCATGAGCACCAAGGCCAGCGTAAGTATGCCGCCCATTGCCAATTTAAGTAGGTTGGATAAGCCGTTTCTACCAAGGTATAGGTAGATAGTCACGAGTACCATGGCGCCGACCCACGGCCCCCTGGAAAGTGGTGCAATGAGGCCTAAAGCGATAATGCCGAACCCTGCAAGTTTAAAGAATTTGTTTTTAATGGTCGATTGCACAAACAAATAAAAGCCTAAGGCAATCACCATGGTAAAGCCAAAGGCAATGGAGTGGCCGAATGATGAACTCGCACGTAGGCCGCCATCCCGCATTAAGTATCCACCATATTGCCAATATTGATTAAGCGCATGCTGGATAGAGGTATAGAGCAACCAGCTTTTTCCAGCTTCAAACAAGCCAATCACGGCAGCGGGAAAGCAGGCGACCATGAATCCGGCAAACACTGCCTTAAGATGATCTACATCTTGTACGCGTCGGCTAATGATGTAATAAGGCAAAAACGTCGTCAGAAAGATCACCGCGCACTGACGAATATTGTCGGTCATGGTGGTGCCAATCAAATTAAGACCGATATTGACCAATAGGTAACATAGTAAAAACACGTCTGTGTTGATGCGCCCAAAACTTGGCTGCGGAGACTTGAGTTTAAAGTAGACAATCAGCAGTAGGCCAGCAGAAAGCATCACCAAGTAATCTACTTGCATGAGGTAATTCATGACGCCAAAGCCGGGAATGGCTGCTGTGATGGGTGGTACAGCCGTGAGCAGCGCCATGTATAATGCAAGCGGCTGGGCAGTTTTTTTTACGCGTACGGCAACAAATACGCAAGAAGCTGCTAAAAATAGCCAAAAGTTGAAGGTCAAAAATGCAAAACTGGTCACAACGAGCCAGCTGTTTTTTAAATAATTGAATTGGGTGCTGGATAGGATACCTGCGGTTGCTTTTTTTGCAAAATGAAAAGCAAATGTTGAGAGCACTAAGATAACAATGTAGGCTTTAATAAACTCAGGCATGAAAACGCATTTTCGAAAATAAAAAACAGAATGTAAGACGCTATCTGTGGTTAAAATTATGTAATGATTATAACAAGTAAGATACTGTCATTAAGTTATATTTATCACTATTTAAAGAATAGCAATTGATTGTTTTTTACAAAGTAAACGTAAGTATTCGAGTAAAGTGTTTTCCGTAAATAGATTGGATTCAGTTTGGTAGACGTATCAATAATTTTCGTGAGTTATAACACGGCTGAAATGACAAAAAAAGCCATTGATTTAGTCAAACAGTCCAAGCATCAGCTCAATCTTGAAATTTTTGTGGTGGATAATGCTTCGCGTGATGGCTCAGCGGAGATGGTCGCACAGACATTTCCAGATGTTACACTCATCACGAATGCAATTAACGTTGGTTTTGGCCGCGCAAATAACCAAGTGCTTCCGCAATATCGCGGGCGTTATGTATTGCTTTTAAATACCGATGCATTTGTCGAAGCGGATACCATTCAGAAAACAGTTGCCTTTATGGATAGCCACCCAACTACTGGTATTTTGGGTGTTAAGCTATTGGGGCGAGATGGTGTGCTACAACCATCATGCCGTTATTTTCCTACGCCATTCAATATCTTCTTAAATCGCACGGGTCTATTTAAACTGTTTCCAAGTACGCAATTGGTAGATGACATGGCGTGGGATCATCAAAGTGTAAGGGATTGTGATTGGGTGCCTGGCTGTTATTACTTGATTAGAAAAGAAGCGATTGATCAAGTGGGTCTGTTTGATCAACGTTATTTTTTATACTACGAAGAAGTGGATCATTGCTATGCCACCAAGCAGGCAGGCTGGCAAGTAACTTACTTCCCAGATGCGCCTGTTGTGCATATTGGGGGGGAAAGCGCAAAAACAGACCATTCAATTTCTTCTGTCAGCCGACAAGTCAGTGCCTTGCAAATTGAGAGCGAATTATTATATTTCCGTAAGAACCTAGGATTGCTATCTGTGTGCTTACATGTGCTGCTGACCATCATCGCTGAAGCAATTTTAGCAGTTAAACAACTACTTAAAACGCCAGGTCAATTGCGTCAAGTGTTGAATTTTAAAGGGCTTGGCCTGTTTTTAAAGTTAACCTATCTCTCGCGCGCTGGTAGCCGCGTGCTGCGCTAAGCAATTGATATGTTTAATCATATACGCGCAGATTTAACCACTTACCAAAACGATTGGGGCGCCCAAGGGTTTTGGGTGATGGTGGTCTATCGGTTTGGTCGATGGCGCTATCAAATTAACAATACACTTCTGCGGAAAATATGTTCTTTTATTTATAAGTTTTTATACAAATGTGTACAGATACTCACTGGTATAGAGTTTCCTTGTGAGGTGGAAGTTGGCGACGGCTTTGTGATTGACCACTTTGGTGGGATCGTCGTCAGTGGGTATGCCAAATTTGGCCATCATTGCAGAATTAGAAACGGGGTTGTGGTCGGGTTAAAGAATGTTGACGACCCATGCGCGCCAGTGTTCGGTGATAACGTAGATATAGGGGCTGGCGCTAAAATTCTAGGCAATATTCGCATTGGCAATAATGTGACTATTGGCGCAAATGCTGTTGTATTGTGTGATGTGCCCGATAATTCGATAGCAGTAGGTGTGCCGGCCGTGGTGAAAGCCAAAAAAATGAGTCAGACATTATTAAGCAATGAGTCCACACATGCGTAATGACATCGGGTTTGTTGTCATTGGCCGCAATGAAGGTAGTCGTTTGGTGGACTGTTTAGCATCAATTGCTGCGTATACGCCACGCATTGTGTATGTAGACTCTGCTTCTACCGATCAGTCGGTACAGCACGCACAGGCACAACATGTACATGTGCTTGAGTTGGATATGTCGATTAAATTCACTGCAGCGCGTGCGCGCAATGCAGGGTTTGAACTACTTCTTCAACATTATCCAGATTTAAGCTACGTGCATTTTGTGGATGGTGACTGCATGGTGGATCAAGCCTGGGTCAGTCATGCTGCAGACTTTCTATCTCATCATGCACAAGTGGCCGTGGTGTGTGGCAGACGGCGCGAGCGTTATCCGCAAGCGACACCTTATAATCAGTTATGCGATATTGAGTGGAACACGCCGATTGGAAAAGCCAAGGCTTGTGGTGGCGATGCCATGATGCGTGTGGCAGTATTCAAGCAGGTGGGCGGGTTTAATGTAAACCTGATTGCCGGCGAGGAGCCAGAGCTATGTATACGCATTAGGCAGCTAGGGTTTGACGTATGGCGCTTGGACCATGACATGACATTGCATGATGCAGCGATTACGCAATTCTCTCAGTGGTGGAAGCGTACGGTGCGGGCAGGATATGCCTATGCTGAAGGCAGCCGTTTACATGGTGCCGCGCCAGAGCATCATTGGGTCAATGAATCGCGACGTGCATGGATTTGGGGTGGTATCTTACCCGGTTTATGGCTGATTGCATTGCTGGCATGCCCACTAGTATTTATCGCATTGACAGGTTTGTTTGCAGTGCAGTATTTCCGTTTATTGAGCAAACACAAGCATTTAGGCAACTTTTCTTCAGTCTATGTAAAATACTTGATGTTGGGTAAGGTGGCGGAAATGTATGGGCAATTGCGATATACCTGGCACCGCTTATTGAACGTGAAATCAACGCTTATTGAGTATAAATAATGCTTATTTTAAGTGTATTGACATACAAAATTGCGAACATAACTTAATTCAATATATTTATGACGAATTCAGAAGTTTCTGCTGAAACACCAGACTGGCAACGTGAAAAAAAATCGCTGCTAGAGTGGGCGCCACCACGTGCTTTGTTGGCGAGTATTCGGCGCTATCAACATGCAGATCGCTATTGGCTGGTAATTGCACGTGTGATAAAGATCGTGGCAGTGTTACAACACCGTTTTTGGTCGGCAGTCACAGGGGCCGATATTCCCATCAATACACAAATTGGCGGCGGTCTATTAATCCCGCATCCGAATGGTATTGTGGTACACCCTGGGGTGAGTATTGGGCCTAATTGTTTGATTCTGCAACAGGTGACCTTAGGTAGCAATGAAGCTGGCGACCTTCCAGCGATTGGTGGGCATGTGGATATCGGCGCGGGAGCTAAGTTGATTGGCAAAGTCCATGTTGGCAACCATGCTAAAATCGGCGCCAATGCAGTCGTTCTTATTGATGTGCCTGCCTACGCAACTGCAGTAGGCGTGCCAGCAAAAATCATCTCCAAAATAGAAAAATGATGTCGGCATGTATGCAAATATTGCATGGTAAAACAATCTTGAAATACTGCTTGCTCATACAAGCGCCCTTAAACTTATTGAATGCATCGTCAAATGCGCATCACACACTTAATTAATCAATATCCTAAAGTCAGTCATACGTTTATTCGTCGCGAGATTATGGCGTTAGAGCGCCAAGGTTTTGAAGTACAGCGTGTTGCCCTGCGTGGCTGGGATGAAAAACTTATCGACAAAGGAGATATTCATGAGCAAACCTTAACGCAGTACGTGCTAAAAGCAGGATTGCTTGGCTTGCTAAGTGCTGGCTGCAGCGTGTTTTTGGCTCATCCAGTGCGGTTTATAAACGCTGCTATCTGCGCAATTAAGATGGGGATACGTGCAGACCGTAGCGTGCCATATCATTTGGTCTATTTGCTGGAAGCATGTCAAACACTACGCTTTATGCAAGCCTTTCAATCGCAACATATCCATGCCCATTTTGGGACAAACCCAAGCGAAATCGCCATGCTTGTGCATTTGCTGTCAGGTACTCCTTATAGCTTTACCGTGCACGGGCCGGAAGAGTTTGACCGACCACAGTTTTTAAAACTCAAACAAAAAATTGAGCAAGCCAAGTTTGTGGTGGCGATTTCAAGCTTTGGCCGAAGCCAATTACAGCGTTGGGTGGATTATTCACACTGGCATAAAATTAAGGTCGTTCATTGTGGGCTTGAGCCCAGTTTTTATGACGTGGCCATCACGGACAGACAGTATCCCTTAAAGCTGGTTTGTGTAGGCCGCTTATGTGAGCAAAAAGGCCAGCTGCTATTGGTTGAGGCAGCAAAGAAGCTGGCAGATCAAGGGATTGCATTTGAGCTGGTACTGGCTGGGGATGGTGAGTTAAGGCAACCAATTGAGGCGTTGATACAAAAGTATCAGCTGAATACACACATTAAAATCACTGGTTGGATTAGCAGTGATCAAGTGCGTGATTATCTACTGGCTGCCAGAGCGATGGTATTGCCCAGTTTTGCTGAAGGATTACCGGTGGTGATTATGGAGGCGATGTCGCTAAAACGTCCGGTCATTTCTACTTATATTGCTGGCATACCTGAATTGGTAGAACATGAAACCATGGGTTGGTTAGTCCCAGCAGGAGATGTAGATGCACTGACTGACGCCATGAAGAATGCATTATTGGCTTCCGAAGAGACCCTTTTTGCAATGGGGGAGGCTGCATATGCAACGGTCACCAAGCGTCATAACATAGACATAGAAGCCAAAAAATTGGCAGTTTTTATTCAAACAGCACAAGCGAGTAGCCAATAATGACAATATTCGTTGTGATTTTTCTGTTGGTATCTTGTGTGGTGTTGATTCCAATAGCCGTACTGTTTGTTCAAATTGTAGCTGCAGTCATTGCCTTGAAAAAACCACAGCATACGCAAACAGTCGCATCATCAATACGTCCAAGTGTGGCGGTAATTGTGCCTGCGCACAACGAAGCGCTTGGCTTAGGCAATACATTGCGCTCGATTTTGCCGCAGCTACAAACACAAGATCGCTTGGTTTTAGTCGCGGACAATTGCACGGATGACACGGCAGCAGTGGCGAGAGAATACAATGTCATCGTGCTAGAGCGTTTCCATCAAACGCAGCGTGGCAAAGGATTTGCGTTGGATTATGGCATGCAGTATTTAAAAGATGCGCCACCGGACGTGGTGATGATTATTGATGCAGATTGTGAGATTTCTCAACACTTGATTGAAGAGTTGGCGGTGCAATGTGTTGCGCGGCAACGCCCAATACAAGCGAATTATCAAATGCGCTTTCCTACGCCTGGTGGCATCAAGCAACAGGTGATGGAGTTTGCTTGGTTAGTTAAAAACACTGTGAGACCAATGGGTTATCAATGGTTTGGGTTGCCATGTCAGCTCATGGGCACCGGCATGGCCTTTACTTGGGCAGACTTATCTAATGCCGATTTAGCTAACGGGCATTTGGTTGAAGATATGAAGTTAGGGCTAGATTTGGCTAGTGTAGGCCGTGCCCCTTACTTTTGTGATCGTGTGTCTGTAAAGAGCTACTTTCCAACAACAGCACAGGGCATAGCTACGCAGCGACTACGCTGGGAACACGGCCATCTTGGGCTGATTGCTCAGGAGTTCCCACGTTATTTGCCTAAGGCCATTCAGCAAAAGAATGGATTGCTATTTGCGCAGCTAATGGATTTAGCGGTGCCACCACTCGCATTATTACTGATGCTAACGTTAGGATTATGGCTGATAGCGTTGTTGCTTGCATGGTTATCGGCGATTGCTTTGCCCTTATTAGTGATGACCATTGCGCTGTGCTTACTAGGGTTTGGCATATTAATTGCTTGGTACTGGTTTGCGAGAAGCATCATTTCTTTAAACACCTTGTTGCTGGCACCATGCGTTTTACTCATGAAAGTGCCGCTATATTTAAAATTTATAGTGCGTCGACAGGTGGATTGGGTGAGATCAAAACGAGACCATGATTAATACAAATACGAATAAAAGAATCAAATTATTTAACATCGATATCGATCAACTAACGATGAAAGAAACGGTTGAGAGAATTGGACAGTGGCTTTTGTCCGATGAGATCCATAATCACTATGTGGTGACACCGAATGTCGATCATATTGTGAATTTACACAGCAATGTACAGTTCAAACAAGCGTATTCAGGCGCATCTTTAGTTGTGGCAGACGGCTGGCCCGTTGTGCTCACCTCCAAGTTATTAGGCCGTCCCTTGCCAGAAGTCGTTTCCGGAAGCGATTTGGTACCTGCATTGTTTGACTATTTTCAGCATGAAAAAAGCCGACCATTAAGGGTCTTTTTGCTAGGTGCCATGCCAGGAGTTGCTGAAAAGGCTGCAAGCAATATCCATGACAACTGGTCACAGGTGCAAGTAGTTGGCTTATTTAGCCCAGATTTTGGCTTTGAAAAATCAGAGCAGGCTAGTTTGCATATTTGCCAATTGGTTAGCGAGGCGAAAGCCGACGTTGTGATATTTGGCGTGGGTGCGCCAAAGCAAGAGTTGTGGTCTAAACAGTATGCCAAACAGCTCAATACCAAAGTAATTTTGTGTGTAGGTGCGACAATTGACTTTTTAGCAGGTGAAAAAGCAAGGGCGCCGATGTGGGTACGTAAGATTGGCATGGAATGGTTACATCGATTGATGACCGAACCAAAGCGGTTGGCAAAACGCTATTTTGTGGATGCGTTCATTTTTCCAGTCTTGGTATTTAGAGAGTGGAAAGAAAAGTTTTAACGATTGTGATCGCGCGTTTGCGCAAGTACGAACAATACAAATAACAAAGTAGATAGGGTGCGTATGTCTGGTAGTACAAAGCTTTTTGGTAGTAAACAATGGTTGCTGGTTGTGGGTTTGATGCTGACATTGACTTTAGTAGGCTGTGCTTCGCCAGAAGAAAAAGCAAAAGCTTATTATGAAAAAGGGATTGCGCTATTAGAGACTGATCCGGCCAAAGCCAAGTTAGAGTTCCAAAATGCACTGCAAATGAAAAAAGACATGACCGAAGCCGTGTATGGATTGGCACTGGTTGCAGAAAAACAATCCGATTGGAAAGCATGCTTTTCCCTATTAAATAGCGTGCTGGATAACCAACCAAAACATACAGAAGCGATTGTGAAAATTGCACAACTTTTTTTAGCCGCCGGTGAGATTGATAAAGCCAAAGAAAATGCAGATAACGCGCTAGCCATTACACCAGGCCACTTAGGCGCAACGATGGTGCTTGCAGCGATTGATTTAAAGCAAGGTCAATTTAACCCTGCGGTAGAAAAAGCCAATCAAGTCTTGGCCAAAGACCCTAACAATATAGATGCTTATATGTTGTTGGCTTCTGAACGGTTTGCGCAGAAAGATTTACCAAGTGCACTCAAATATTTAGACCAAGGCATTGCGATTGATCACAAAAGCTTATTGCTTCAACTGTTTAAGGTGAACGTATTGACGGCAACCGGCAACGTAGCAGAAGCTGAAAAAACATTTAAAGCCTTGGTAGAAGCAACACCAAGTGATGCAAACCTCAATGCGAAGTATGCAGAGTTCCTCATGCAGCATGACAAGCAAGCCGAAGCAGAAGTGCAGTTAAGGAAAATTATTGCATTGGATGCATCGGCAATGGCACCTAAAATCAATTTAGTACAATTTTTGCTCAAAACCAAAGGGCCTAAAGTGGGGCGATTGGCACTTGAGCAATTTGTGAAAGAAACCCCTGACGATGTGGAGTTGAATTTTCAGCTAGTCAACTTATATGAATCGCAGCAAGATGCGGCGGCAGCAGAAAGCCAATTGCGCAAAATCATTCAAGTGGCGGGCAACAAACCAGAAGGCTTGAGCGCCAAAGTAAAAGTGGCCACTAAACTATTGGCGAACCACAAAAAAACAGAAGCCATGCAGTTGATTCAAGAAGTGCTGGCGGCAGACGCAAGAAACGTGGATGCGTTGATTGTGAAGTCTGGCGTTGAGATTGATGAAATGCAGTACGAGACTGCCATTGCAGACTTAAGATCAGTATTAAGAGACCAACCAAATTCTGCGCAAGCGTATTACTTTATTGCAAGGGCATATGAGCTGACGGGCTCGAATGCTTTGGCAGACGAAAGCTATACTAAATCGTTGGAGATTAGCAAATACTCGCCAGCTTATGCGGTGCCATACGCAAAATCGCTTATGGGTAAACAAACCTTTGCACGTGCCGAAGATATTTTACAAAACACGTTAAAACGTAACCCCAGCAATATGGCTGCAACCAAACTGCTAGCACAATTAAAACTGGCTAAAGGCGATATTGCAGGTGCGCAAAACATTGCCGATAGCATTCAAAATGCAGCTAACTCAAATTTAGCTGAAATGATTACAGCTGAAATTTTAATGCGCAAAGGGGACGATGTAGGCAGCATTGCCATGTTGGAAAAAGCGCATAAAAAATTGCCGGAAGACATGGAAGCTATCACAGCCATTGTAAAAGTGCATTTGAGTAAACAACGTACAGACACAGCAAAAGCATTTTTAGATACCGTATTAACAGCGCAACCTAATAATTACGATGCAAAATTACTGTTAGCACAAATTTACGATGCCTCGAATGCATCGGCACAAGCACAAGAAATTTTTGAAAATATTATTGTGCTTGAACCTCATAAAACAGAGGCTTATCAACAGCTGGCTTCTTCCTACGCAAAAGCTGGAGATTTGGTGCGTGCAAAAGCGACAATAGAAAAGGGCATTAGCGCCAACCCGAACAGCGCTGAGTTGTATATGCTACTGGCAGAAGTGCACCAGATGAATAAGCACTATAAAGCGGCAATGGAGGTTTATGAGAAAATATTAGCTAGCCATCCGGAGTTATTGGTTGCACTCAATAACTACGTGAGTATTGTGGCCGATTATGAAACTGACCCTAAGTTGCTGAATAGCGCCTATGAGCGCGCGCAAAAACTGAAAGGCTCTGGCATTCCACAGTTTCTGGATACAGTTGGTTGGATTGCGTATCGTGTAGCAAAATATGATGAAGCGTCGCGTTTGTTAAATGAGGCGGTTGCAAAATTACCAGATAATGCGACTTTTCACTATCATTTAGGTAAAGTGTATCTAGCTAAAAATGATCAGGCCAAAGCAAAGGCAAGTTTGGAGAAGGCGTTATCACTTTCAAAAAATCAAGACCAAGCGTTTACTAAAGAAATTGCAGCGCTACTCAAGAACGTATAACGTTTCACTATAAAAAATTAAGGCAACTCACAATATGTATGAAGATTTTTATGGTTTAAAAGAAAAGCCATTTTCAATTCAACCAGACCCAGACTTTTTATTTTTTAGCTTACGCCACAGCATGGCGTATGCCATGTTGGAGTATGGCATTCAGAACCGTGCCGGCTTCTCAGTAATCTGCGGCGAAATTGGCTGCGGTAAAACCACCTTGGTAAGACATTTGCTCAACAATCTGAGCGATCAGTTGCAAGTAGGCATTGTCTACAACACGCATAAACATATCGATGACTTGTTGGGCTGGATTATGCTGGCGTTTGGGCAACCCTATGAAGGCAAGTCCAATATTGCATTGTTTGATGCATTTCAGCAGTTTTTGATTAGAAGTTATGCAGAAGATAAAAAAGTCGTATTGATTGTGGATGAAGCGCAAAATCTCACGGCTGATGCATTGGAGTCTTTGCGCATGCTTTCCAATATCAACGCAGATAAAGACCAGCTATTGCAGATTATCTTGGTCGGGCAACCACAGCTGCGTGATTTGCTAAGAAAGCCAGAATTAACACAGTTTTTCCAACGCGTTTCAGTTGATTTTTACATTCCACCTTTGGAAGACTTTGAAGTGGAAAAATATATCAACCATCGCTTATTAGTGGCAGGCCGAGAAACGCCTTTATTCACGCCTGTGGCCATTAAACAAATCGCATCAACCACCAGAGGTATCCCGCGTAGCATCAACATTTTATGTGATACCGCGTTGGTGTATGGCTTCTCCACCGGTGCCGATAAAATTGATGTTGGCTTAGTGCGCGAAGTGATTAAAGACCGCAATGACTTTGGTGTGCTTGGCTCATAATGCCAGGTCACACGCGTCTTTAGATCTATACTCAGAGAGCTTTTCTTATGCGCCCACTCAACGTATTAATCGTCTGTGAGCATGCTTCTAACATCTTTGGTGGGGAGGCTATGCTTCCCCTCAACTATTTTAGATTGCTTTCAAATACACCACATCAGGCGTATCTGATTACGCATGAGCGCGTCAAAGCCTCTATTCAGCAAATTGCTGATATTCAACAAGATCACGTGTTTTATATTCCGGATACTTGGATGCATAAAATGCTGCATCGGCATTTTGGATTTTTACCAGAACGCGTGCGCGTTGTGATTATTGGTTTTTTAATGCACCTGATTACCCAATGCTACCAATGGAAATTGGCCAGAAAAATCATTCGCGAAAAGCAGATTGATGTGATTCATGAACCGGCACCGGTTTCTGCCACACAACCGTCCGCCATGTTTGGGCTAGGCGTGCCGGTCATCATCGGCCCGATGAATGGCGGCATGACATTTCCAGAGGCGTTTGCTGATATGTCAGGTAAGTTTGAAAAAGTGGTGTACCGCTTGGTTAAGGTCGTATCAACCTTTTATAACTTGTTGATTCCTGGTAAGTTTTTTGCGGATATGTTGCTAGTGGCAAACCAAAGAACAGCCAATAGCCTGCCACGATTTAAATTGGGTAAGGTAGTTGAGCTGGTAGAAAATGGCGTTTTTACCACTAGAGACGCACCTATTGTGACGCATAAAGACAGCAATATTAATGTGCTGTTTGTTGGGCGCTTGGTGGATTGGAAAGCTGTGGATATCGTGATGGATGCTGTTGCTACCACAACGCAACAGGTGAACTTGATCATTGTGGGCGATGGTGAAGAGCGTGCATCTTTAGAGCAGTACGCCAAAGAGAAAGGCTATAGCAACATCCGCTTTGTCGGCTTGGTGCCACATGTGGAAGTGAATCGTTACTACGATGAGGCCGATATTTTTGTACTACCTAGCCTGCGTGAGTGCGGCGGCGCGGTGGTGTTAGAGGCCATGGCGCGTGGCTTACCAGTGATAGCAACTAACTGGGGTGGTCCAGCAGATTATATTACTGCTGATACAGGATATCTGGTGGAACCCTCCTCTAGGGAGGCCATGGTAAAAGCATTTGCGCATCATATTGATGTGTTGGCGGTGAATCCGACACTGCGTTATCAAGTAGGCGCAGCAGCCATTGCGCGCGTGAAAGCGCATTTTATGTGGGACAACAAAATAGACACCATGACGCACTACTATCAGCAAGTTTTATCATCAAATCGATCTTAGCCAATTTATCTATGTCACTTTTTAAAAAAACATTGAGCGAACATTGGCGACTTTTTGTCTTTGCATTGGTCGCTTCAGCTTTAGTGCTTATCTTTAACGATGCCATTTTGGAAATCTGGGTGCGTTGGGGAGAGGAACGTTATAGCCATGCGCCTATCGTCTTCTTATTGGCTATTTACCTAGCCTGGATTAAGCGGCATGAATTAAATGCAGAAAACACCCATGCTTGGTATGGCGTGGGGATAGTTGTCTTTTCGGCCATCATTTTGATGATAGGGGAGCTCAGCGCAATTTGGACTATCGTGCAGTATGCGCTGGTGTTCTTGTTGTTTGGCTTTGCTTGGACCATCCTCGGCGTGCAGATTCGGAAAGTTACCATCCCATTTTTGCATATTTTGGTGGTGATTCCTTTGCCTTACATGCTGGATGTGATGCTTTCCGGCAAGTTTCAACTCATGTCTTCAGATTTAGGTGTGCACATCATTCGCTTGCTCGGTATGTCCGTCTATCAAGAGGGTAATGTGATTGATTTGGGTATCTATAAGTTACAAGTGGTAGAAGCGTGTAGCGGCCTAAATTATACCTACCCGCTGATGACCATCGGTTTGATGATGGGGTATATGTATAAAGCGCCATTTTTTGCGCGGTTTCTGCTGTTTATTACCACCATTCCTATCAGTATCGTCATGAACAGTTTCAGGATTGCGGTGGTAGCTTTGTTTGTCAATCACTCTGGCATTAAAGCAGCAGAAGGCTTTATGCATTATTTTGAAGGTTGGGTCATCTTCATTATTTGCATTATTACCTTGCTGATAGAAGTGAAAGTGATTAACCGTGTGCTTGGTAAACGTGAGTCCTTGGCAGATTCATTTGATTACCTTGAAGCCAAGCATAGCATTGCTGCAGATGCATCCAAGGTCAGGATCAATAAGCGTCCAATCGTGATTGCCTTCATCTGCATATTGGTGACAACCTTATCTACGCTGACCATTCACCATCGCGAAGAAGTCATCCCAACGCGTGTCACGTTTGACCAGTACCCGCTAGAAATAGACGGCTGGGTAGGGCGTCGCCATGAGTTCCAAAACGGCGAAAATGACATACTTAAACTCAAAGATTATTTCTTGGCAGACTATAACCGTGCCAATAGAAACGTAGGCGTGTATTTAGGCTATACCGAATCGCAACGCCGTGGCTTTGTGCCGCATTCCCCCAAAGCGTGTATTCCGGGGGGTGGCTGGGAAATTACTGACACCAAGTTACATCGTATTGACTTGGATGCAAACAAGCATTTTGAAGTGACGCGAATGGTGATTGCCAAAGGCGAGTCTAAACAATTGATTTACTACTGGTTTCATCAACGTGGCCGTGATTTATCGAATGAATTCCCCATGAAATTTGCGCTATTGTATGACGCGATTAAGCTAAACAGAACCGATGGTGCGATTGTGCGTTTTACGACGACAATTTATAAATCTGAAGCTGAAGCCGACCAAGTGCTAAGTGAGTTTGTGCG
The DNA here is from genome assembly GCA_000525025.1 of Methylophilaceae bacterium 11. Classification (GTDB taxonomy): domain Bacteria; phylum Pseudomonadota; class Gammaproteobacteria; order Burkholderiales; family Methylophilaceae; genus Methylophilus. The sequence goes on from JCKJ01000001.1 coordinate 1,123,953, forward strand.
GTTGAGCTATCCGCAATTTCCAACATTTATTCCAAACTAACAATACGTACTGTGTTGTGTTGAAGTTCCCCTAGAATCGGGTAGATGTAAGCCCGATCCTGGACATGGATTAGTTGTTTGTATGGGAATTTGGTTGTTGTTGCCCAGAGTAGGATTGAAAGATTTAAAGTATCCTCTGTAATCTCCGTCAAATATAGCTCTCAGGGTGATGCGTTTTAAGAAGTACCACGAGAGCACCACATGCGATTCTAGAAGTCGACAATCAAACACTCAATATTAACTGGCGTCCCCGTGGGGACACCAATATTATTTTCGACGCAGCCTGATTGGTTGTATACAACCTTCTTGGCTAAAAACAACCGTGACCGCTTTCAGTATCATAAAGATATACATGTAAATACAGTGGGTTAAGCATTGGTATGTTTTTTGCAAAATAGCCTACTGACTTGTTATCTTTAGGTGCTGAGAATGATGGAGTGGTATGGTATAAATCTGCGGTGGGCATACTCAGAGCTCCTTCCAGGTATCTATCGCCAAACAGTATGTAAGCAGAGTGCATTAGATATATTGCATGATGCGTTAGTACGATTTGCATTGGCAAAGAACCCTAGTCGTTTAGAGCAGCCGCATGCGTTTTTGCAAGTGATTGTGCGTAATCAGTTAATTGATGAATACAATTACAACAAACGCTTTACTTCACTGGATATTGAGTGGAATGGGTCTGACGAAGTAGCCACTTCTGTATCTCATGCGCAAGAAAGTGATGAATTTTTTACGCCCTCAGCAGAGCACATAGCGGACATCAAACAACGACTGGAAGCCACTCAAAGGCTGATAGAAAATCTGTCTCCACGCTGTCAAGAGGCTTTCTGGTTATATAGAATCGAAGGCCTGAATCAAAGTCAAATTGCTCAAAAACTTGGTGTGTCGCGGAATATGGTACAACGTTATGTTACTCGTGCGATGGTTGAGCTGGCAGAAGCGGAAGAGCTGATCAGGTAATTGCGCAATGATCAATAAAATCCAAAAGAGAACACTACGAGAAACTGCTGCAAACTGGCTTTTTCGGCTTCAAGAGATAGAAGCTGATCATCCAGATCGGGGCCGTTTTGAGAGATGGCTTTTGGAAAGTCATGCGCATCAAGAAGCATATACAGAGATGGAGCGCATCTGGCAAAAGTTGGATTCGCCACAACAATTGGGCCTGCTAACAGATGGTCTTAGAGAGAGAAAACACAGGCTGAGTGGTAGTCGAGTCAAATCCGCTATCACTACGCTAAGTGTTATTTTATTTGCTAGTGTTGGCTTCTACACCTATCAACAATGGCAAGATCAGCCTCTATCGCACGTAGCAGCAGTTGGCAGAGCTGGCACCATTAGTAACCAGCAATTGGAAGATGGTAGCAAGCTCACCTTTAGTGCTAAGAGTGAGCTGGATATTACGTATTATCGTGACAAACGTTTGGTCAAACTCAAGCGGGGTGATGTCATTTTTGAAGTGGCTCGTGATGAAGGCCGCCCATTTGTCGTAGACTCAGGTACAGCCAAGGTTACGGTTCTAGGGACGCGTTTTGCGGTCAATCGACTCAAAAATCTCGTTCGAGTGAGTGTGGATCATGGAAAAGTGCAGGTTGATGCCCAAGATGTCAACGGAACTCTCTATGGGAAACCACTCATATTGACCAATGGTCAAGTAGCAGAGGTAAATGGTTATCACTCGCCAATCAAGGTAGAACGTGCTGCTTCTGATGGATTCAGCTTTGAGCAAGGCGTTATTACGTTTAATAAAGCTGAATTGCCAGAAATCGCGGAAACGCTTTCCCGATACTATCAACAGCCAGTTGAGCTGCAATCAGCAGATTATATTTACACGCATTTGTCTGCAAGAATCAAAACTCGTAATGTTGACCTTTTCCTAAGCGGGTTGCCTGACCTTGCTCCAGTCACTATCAAACATGAGTCAAATAGAACAGTCATTTTAGGTCAACAAATTAATCAAAAATAAATTTCACCAACCAGTGTGTAATTTATTTTGCACAGAGTTAGATAGGTATAAGCCATAACTTTTATTGGAATACCGGATGTCTAACCATACACGTGATAGCAACATGCACTTTAAGCGCAAGAAAATTGTTATAGCGCTTTTCACAGGATTCATCGCATCGCATCTGCAAGCTGCTGAGCTAAACACTAAGCTTCCGGCTAAAAAAGAAGCAGAGATGTTGGTTACGATTGATCTGCCATCTCAACCATTGGATATTTCGTTAAGTCAGTTTTCTTTATTATCTGGCATGGATGTTTCATATGATAGTGATTTGGCCCATAAGACACGCGCTCCCGGTGTTAAAGGGCGTATGACTCGTAAAGAGGCGCTTCAAAAACTACTTTCGGGTAGTGGTTTATCCGCTACGATAACTGGCGATAGTGCTCGAATATCCCAAGCGCCTCAGGAAGATAAAACTATCCAACTCGATGAAATCAACGTCCGCGCTAAACGATTTAAACAACTTGGTCCTATGCCGGGTCTTGCTCTCACCAAAGAGCAAATTGCAGGCAATATTCAAAGTATTACTGCCAAAGAAATCAAAGAAGCCCACTCGTTAAGCCTAGCAGACTTATTAAACTCCAAACTGCAGTCGGTCAATGTGAATGATTATCAAGGTAACCCATTTCAAATGGACGTGACTTACCGTGGCTTTACCGCCAGCCCGCAGATAGGGTCACCTCAAGGCCTATCAGTGTTCTTTGATGGCATCCGCGTGAATGAGCCCTTTGGTGATGTCGTGAACTGGGACATGCTGCCCATGAACGCACTCTCTGGTTTTGATCTCATTCCTGGTTCAAATCCACTTTATGGTTTAAACACACTGGGTGGCGCACTAACCATGAAAACCAAAAGCGGTTTTACAGATGCCGGCATCTCTGCTGAAGTGCTGGCAGGTTCATTTGGCCGCAAACAACTGCAAGCCTCTGGTGGCTGGAACAACGCCATAAAGGAAGAAGGCAGCTGGGATACCACAGGTGACTATGCTGCATTTGGTGCGGTTAACCTGTTTATGGAAGATGGCTGGCGTGATAACTCACCCAGTAAAGTGAATCAAGCCTTTGGTAAATTGGAATGGCAAGGTGACCGTGCCTCGCTTGCATTCTCCGCGTTAGGGGTTGTGAACAAGCTGACAGGTAACGGTACTGTGCCACAAGAGCTATATCGGGAAGATCCCGCGGCCGTATTCACCTCGCCAGATGTCACCAGAAATAAATTGATACAGTTTCAAATTGCCGGTGCGTTTGATGTGAATGACAAGGTGAATATTACAGGACAGGTCTATCACAGGCAGAGTAATCGTAGATCAAGTACTGGCGATATTATTGACTATGAATCATTTAATGATCCTGATGCCAGTGCAAGCCATCATGCAAGCCGCCGTGCCGCACCAGGTGAAACGATTAATTGCGCAGTAGCTGACAGTAATCAAGACGGGGTGCCCAATTATTACGTACTGGACGATAGTATGTTATTCCCTTTTTTGTTTTCCGGTAACGGCACACCTTTTAACTACGATTATAGTTTAGCCACGCTCAATGCTGATTTGCCACCAGATTTATTTGCAGCGATACAAAACACTTTAAAAAGCAATCCAATCATCAGTCCGCTCTCCAATGACGGTTGGATTGATACCCCGAGTGGGGGCGGACACCTTTCCCAAATGCTTAGTCCGGGCTTTGGGCTTACTTACGATGATAGGGATGTAGATGGGAATGTGATTGCCACCAAGCATATATTTACCGCCCCCCCCATTAATGCCGATACTTGTGTTTTACAGAGCGCAGGGTTGAATACTGGCAAATTGGGAGAGCAGTTAATATTAGCGGCTTTACCTTATCGAGATAGAGATGGGGCAAATGACATTGTCTCTGGTGGTAAAGCTGCGGGGGTAGTTGAAGGCACTCCTACTGGCATCATCACTAAATCGGGTATTGAACAAACGACAAAAGGTGCGAATGTACAAATCAACTTTAATCTGGATCAACATAAGTTGATGTTCGGCAGCGCAATCGTTCAGTCTTCTTCGGATTATGGTGCAAAGCAGCGTTTAGGTGTGATGGATAATAAGAGAAATGTATATAGCGACCCACTGATGCTGGGTGAGGAATATTACGCAGCAGACCATGATTTTGAAATTAATAAGTTTAACGGTAGCTCCACCACTAAAAGCTTGTACGTGAGTGAAACATGGAGCCCGACACAGACCCTGAATTTGTCAGTTTCTGGTCGTTATAACCATACCAAAGTTAGTAACACTGTTGCGCCTAGGGTGGCCGAGCGCAACTTAACGAGCTTTAATTTCTACAATCATTATCTATTGGATGGCGCGGTAGTGGTGCCGGGTGACACCATTGCAAATAGCCCGATTGACTTATCTAAACCGATACCTGCAGTCAATCCCTATTATTTTGGTGGTGGGGCACCCTTAACAATACTCCCTGGTGCCACTGAAAAATTCAAATATCAACGCTTTAATCCTGCAATAGGCGCTACTTGGCAGGCTAAACCTAATCTCAATATATATGCTAACTGGAGTCAAGGTACGCGTGTACCTTCGGTGATAGAGCTGGGTTGCGCTTACGATGGCACACTAGTCAGCAGGGGTAAAGATCAAAATGGGAACGATATACTTGCGCCACGCAGTATCGTTGAAGGCCGTGGCTGTGCGCTCCCTAGTACTTTGTCTGGCGATCCATACTTGCCACAAGTGAAAGCACAAACCTTAGAAGCTGGGGCGCGTGGCAAGTTTAGTGAGTTCCTTGAATGGAATATCACTGCATACCGCACAGATCTGCGTAATGATATTTATATGACTTCGCTCACCCCAGAGCTTAGTTTTTTTCAAGACATAGGTAATACGCGCCGCCAAGGTATAGAGTTTGGCTTAGCTGGTGAATACGGCAAGTCTGACTTCAGGATTAACTACTCACTCACTGAAGCAACTTTTCAATCCAGATTCAATACCATCAGCCCTAATAACAGTAGCAGGGGCTACTATGGTGTAAACGAAAATATGATTCAAGTTAAGCCCGGTAATGTAATGCCGGGGGTGCCATTCAATAATATCAACTTCAACTGGGGTTATAAATTAACCCCAAAATTTAAAATCAATACCACGGTGGTAGCGCATAGCGATTCGTTTTTGCGGGGCAATGAAAACAATGCGCATACGCCAAGCCAAGGCCCAATAGTAATCAGAAATCTTCAAAACCAAGGTAGGCCGGTCGCAATCAAATTACCAGACAACAATTACAGCGGCAAATCACCGGGTTATGCAGTCATTAATATGAACGCACGCTATGACTTAGGCGGTGGTTGGGCCGCAAGTGCCCTGATTAATAATGTATTAGACAAAAAATACTACACCGCAGGACGTTTAGGCATCAATCCAATTGCGCCATCTACCTTTGGTGCAATTGGGCCAGGTGGATTTAATTACAATTCAAGTGAATGGATCCCATCGCAATTTATCTCTGCCGGCGCACCACGCGGTGTATGGTTTTCGCTTAGCTATGATTTTGACCGCTCTAAAAAAACCGCGCTGAATACGGCCACAATCACCGAACCTAATCTAATCGATATTGCCCCCCCTAGCAATGTGCCAAGTATTGAAGAAGCTGCATTTAATAAGCAGTTGGATACTATCAAAGCGTTACCTTTACTTAAACGTACGCAAATATCTACCAAGGTGGCTAAGCAAGAAGTGATCGACAACGTAGAGGTGTGGCGTAAAGCGTTGGCCGAAAATCAAATAAGTGCTTACTTGGCCATGTATGCCGAAGGCTATAGCCCGCCTGGGATAAATCGCGAGCAATGGATAGAGACGGAAAAAATGCGCTTTGTGTTGAGTGCTGGTGAGTCTGTAGGTTTAGATAATCTAGTGGTAGTACCTGAAGGCAAGCGTTTAGTAGCAGTATTTGATCAAAAGACAGCAGCGAATCATCAGGAACAATCGGTTTTAAAAGCACTTACGTTTGAACTTAAAGATGGGCGCTGGCAAATCACGCGTGAGCAAACCACGCCTACTAATCATGTGATGACTACACCCAATAAACCAATAGAGGCTACCCATGAAAAGGCAAGTAGTTTGCAACGGTTAGACAGCCCTAAAAATACAGTGATGACTAAAGCAAATACCCTAGCTTACAGGGAGGCGAAATAATGAATCGATCATTAAAATTTAACCCAAGTAAATCAAACAGAATTAAATTAAATAATCATTTAATACGTATTTCTGTTTTATCAGCCCTGAATTACTTAGCGGTAGTCCATAGCGCATATGCCGATCCATGCGTCGACAACGGCGATGGTACCTATAGCTGCAGTTCTGCCAGCCAAAATGTAGATACAAGCTTGGCAGGCAGATTAATCATTGATAACTCAAGTGGTACAGCTACCTTTAGCAACATCACGACTGAAACCAGTTATTCAGATACGTTTGGTGGGCAGGCAACGATCACACATTCATCTAATAATGTGGGCGCAACAAGTGCCATTAGTTTTAGTGGAAATTACGCCGTTACCATTAACAATATTGGTGGTTTATTAACCATGGATAGGTCTGCCGGTAATTTTAATCCAGCAGGTTGGAGCACTGATTTAGACGGACTGCTTTATAACGACAGGGACGGCCTAGGCCCTGTTCTGGCTGGATATGCTGCGGTAATAAGTGCAGGCGCCAATGTGGATGCTTTAACCATCAATAATATGGATATTTATAATGTTGCCGGATATCCAAATAGTACCAACAGCATACTTGGATTTATTTCGAGCTCAGGCGATTTTTCGCCTACTCATTTTACTGCTACGGTGTTTACAAATACACCACTACTGACCATCAACAATACGACAAATGGCGGTTTTGCCAATATCATTGGCAACGTGGTCAGCTTTGGCGCGGGCACAACATTGATCAACACCAATGGTGGCGGACTATATGGCAATATTTATGCTGTAGATCGTAATCCATTGCTAGTCGCTGCGCAGACTCAATACTTTCAACAGAACGGTGTTGAATTACCTTTGGCATATTCAACCGATGATGTCGGGATTAGAAACAGCACGATTAACAATAGCGGATTTTTGAGTGGCAATATTTACTTAGGTTCTGGTGAGCATGTAATCAACAGTACAAATGCTAATGGTTTTAGTAGTAATATTTTTATTGACCAACGTGAAGTTGCCGTTGTGGATGTTGTTGGCGGTGTGGCAACACCACAAACGCCCATTCATGGCGCGCGTACTTTTACCATGAACGATATTACAGACAGGGGCGGTTATAGCGGGCAGATGAATATCATCGCAACTGCAGACTCTGTGAATACAATCAACATCAGCGCTCAGTTTTTAAATGGCGGTAGTTTTACGGCAAATGGTTTAGGCATCAACACATTGAATCTGAATTGTGCAAACGGGCTTACCTCTGCTGACACCACAAAATGTCAAATTATCAATAGCAACGGTAATGTGACAGGATTTACCAGCTATAACCTCACAGGCAATGGCTTTAAGCTGGGAAACAACGTTAATGTTACAGATAGCATCAACTTAAATGCTAACTTGGTCGAATTAACAGTAGCATCAATTTTAACCGCCCCATTAATCACCATTGGCCAGAATACGACAGTTGAATTACTGCAAGACAGCAATAACCCAACTAATCCACTTAATATTGTGAGTAGGGTAGCGGGCAATTTAGTAAATAACGGCACGATCAATCTCAACAGCAATACTTTGGAGGTTGACGGTAACCTTGTAATGAATGCCGGATCTAAAGTGCAGTTGAATGTAACACCTACGACTCAAGGTCATTTCAATAATACAGGTACCGCTACTTTTGATGCTGGCAGCACGTTGGCTCCTGTCGTTAATTTAAGTGCATTTGGTACTTACACAAATATTCGTAATGGTGAGACACGCACCATCGCTAATAATGCCAGTGGAATACCAACGATTGAAAACGCCAACAGTTTATTGCAATGGTTAGCTAGTACAAGCACTGGCGATTTGGTCATTACTGCCAATATTGGAGTGACTGATTTTTTAGCGCCTAAACTGACTACTGCCGCCAAAAATGCAGTCGATGCGCTATTTTCTTATACAGGAAGCGAGAGCTTGTTTTTGGGCTTGCAAGCTCAACTTTTAGCCCAGCGCGATGAAAATCTAGTACAAGCTGCAGAGCGCTTGCACCCGGAAACCAATGATGGTGCTTTCCGTATGGTGCAAGGTAATACCGATAAAGTGTTTGGTATTTTAGAATCGCGGCTGACCAATAACTATCTCAAGGCAACGCCAGAAAATATGCAAGTAGCTACGACAGGAAAGTTAAGTAACCTTGAAGACGGCAGTCCTACGTTAAGCAAAGCTATCTGGGTACAAGGGTTTGGTGATAGAGGTTTACAGAATGGCTTGCAGCAATTTGATGGCTACACTAGTTCAGCAGCTGGCTTTGCAGCAGGTATCGACCAAGCCTTGGATGCTGCCGGCAATCAACAAGTAGGATTCGCTGTAGCTTACGCACGTGGCAATGTGACCAATACGGGTAACACCGTTAATAATCGTTCGGATATCAATAGCTTTTTAGGCGCCGCTTATGCTTCATGGGCAATGGATGATTGGTATATCAATGGCATGGTTGGAGTAGGGCGTAATACTTATGAAACGTATCGTCGATTGTTAGAAAATACCGCTATTGGCCGCCACGATAGCTGGCAGTTCTCTAGCAGGGTCGATGTGGGTATGCCATTATTAATGAGTGATAGTTTTACTTTTATACCATTGGCATCCCTGGATTACAGCCATATTAAGGAAAGTGGTTATAGCGAAAACGGTAAATCTTTAACACCATTATTAGACTCTACTACTCGGCCTGACTTAGCGCCACAGCCAGTCTATATCAATGGCATACCTCAATTTAATCAGGGTCAAACACCTACCAACTTAAAAATAGATGGCCGTACTTTTGACTCTGTGCGTGGTGGATTTGGAGCTAAAGCCATTTATACCTTGCAACAAAATGACTGGGCCGCAGAACTGGAGTTACATGGGTTATATCGCCATGAATTTGGTGATATCGCGCAAGACACAACTGCACGTTTTGCTGCAGGCGGTAACAGCTTTCTTAGCCCAGGCATTAATCCTGTGCGAGATGATTTTGTTTTGGGCGCTAGCCTGCGCCTGACTGGCGACGATGAAAATGACCAGGTGACATTATTAACCACCTATGACGCCAATATACGTAAGCAGTACTTTGGTCAAACCATGACATTAAATTTACGCTATGACTTTGATAAAGCGCCAAGCTATAAAACGGCAGCAAAAGCCAAGCTAGCTAATATGGCGGCAAAAAAAGTACTAGAGCAAAAATTTGGCGCAACAGAAAAAGATATTGCAGCGATTAATCAAGCCATACAGCCAGAAATGCAATTAGCTGATGATGAAAATGTGTTGGATGAAAATCAACAAGCCATTGATACCACTATTAAGAATTGGACTGCAGCGTTAGGTAATAAAAATCTGGATGTTTATTTTAATACCTATGCAACAGACTTTATTACGCCAGATGGAAGCAGTCGCCAACAGTGGGAACGCAAACGCAAGGCAGAGATCAGCAAAGAGAATAACCCTGCTATCAATGTATCGTATCTAACGATAGAACCGAATGGCAACCAAGCCATCGCTGTGTTTACCCAAACGATGGTTGCTGATGCACAACAAACATCCGTGCGAAAAGTAGTGGGTTTAGAGAACAGAGATGGTCGCTGGTTGATAGTGCGAGAGAACAGCATGGCGATTAGCCAGTAAGTGAGAGTTTAATACATGTTAATAAAGCATATAACAACATCCCAGTATGTAAGGTCTGCAGAATTTGCAGATACTGCTACGATTGTGAACGAAGTAAAATAGCATGGATTTTACTCGGAATTTTGTATCAATTTGAATCAAGAAATGAATGATCATGATGCGTTAATTAGTAATATTGAGCACATTGCTGCCCGAGTTGGATTACGTGTAACGTTTAATAAAGAAGTAACAATTTGCATTTTTGAGGATCGGTAATTTTATATAGTTTGATTCTTTGTTTCTAAAGTTTACAGTTAGCCGCTAGTAGTCTTTTGATACTATCTAGAAAAGTGCTAGCTGGTGAGCTTAGGCTTCAATACGCATTAAATAATTTAAACCGCCAATTAAGCGGTTTTTTTATTTCAGTCAACCTGGAAGTTAAATCTAAATCAAAACTAAATGGTGTAAACTGACCGAACGTTGTGTCAAACAACCATAAATAAAATTTTTACGGATAGTTTTGCGGGTAACTTTATCTTGATTTTGATATAAGTTATTGATTTTAAATGTTGAAATTTATTAGATGGTGCCCAGAAGAGGCTTATGTTATTTTAGCCATCCTCTGTAACCCGCGTCAAATCTAGCTCTCACGGTGGTGAGTTTTAAGAAGTACCACAAGAGTACCACACTCGACTCTAGAATTCGACAATCAAACGAAAAGACTAACAATAATTTAATGAAGTTTGTGAAAAAATTTCATGTAAATTTATGTATTTCCTGAAGTACTCCCATTTAGTTATTTACACATTCTGTTTTTACTTGTTTAATCCATCTTGATTGCCTTCCAAAGAGTTATATTTTGCATACAGAAAAGTGACTACATCACTAACCGTATGTGATCCTAGATGTAACTGAAAATGTAACAGGGGCTATTGTTCTGATGGAATTCCAGTTTATATTTACAATAAATTTTATGTAATAAAAAGGGAAAGTAATGAAATTACTTATATTGCATCTAAGTGATATACATGTACATGAAAACAATAATCCAGTGCTGGAGCGTTATGAAAAGATCGGCGCAACTTTATTGTCAGTTATGCCTGATGTAGGTGCAGTCTTCATTGTTGTTACGGGTGATATTGCTTTTTCGGGGTCGAAATTAGAGTATGAACATGCGACAGTATTTCTGCAGAATTTAATTAAATACATAGAATCAAAAATTTCAATTCCTGTACATGTTATTTTAGTTCCTGGAAATCACGATGGTGAATTTAAAAAATCAAGTAATACACGAAATGCGACCATAGAAAAAATTCAGGAAAAAGGTGAGTCGTTTATCGATGACGAAGTCATTGAACATTGTACATCCCTACAGAAGAATTATTTTGAATTCGAAAAACAGTTTGCCACACCAAGCATTAGCGACCCTTTGTGGAAAGAATATGATTATAAATTTGATGATTACAATATTGCTTTCAGCGCAATAAATGCAAGTTGGATGTCAAAAGTACCAGAGGAGCAGGGTAAGTTAGTTTTTCCTTTAAAAAGATATAGTTCACTTCATAACCGTGATGCAACAATTAGAATTGTTCTATTACATCATCCGTTGAATTGGTATTCTCAAGGCACTTACCACCCATTGAGGGATTTATGCCGTTCTAGTTTTCAGATCATCATGACTGGTCACGAACATATAAATTCTACGAATATTACTATTGATGATTCTGGGCATGAGTCTATTAACTTGGAAGCAGGAGCCCTTTCCCCACACAACTCCAAAGATTCTGTATTTTCTGTCTTAACTTTAGATTTAGGAAAAAAACGTTTTGCCCATGAAAAATTCTTCTGGGATGGCGATATATATCAACCGTCAAATGGATCAGCTGTATGGGATTCTTTTTTGGCGTTGCCAGAACCAAGGTCTAGTGGTTTTCAAATAAATGAAATTACTATAAATAAAATTGAGTCGTTAGGGGCTACATTCGCACATCCAAATCTTGTTGATTTAAAGCTATCAGATATATTTGTTTACCCCGATCTCTTAGATATAGATTCGGAAGATGATCAATCAGAAAATGTGAGTTCAGATATATTATCTAAGCAACTCGAAAGCTTAGGAAATGTAATAATTTTCGGAGATGATCATTATGGTAAAAGCAGTCTACTCAACCATCTTTATCTTCAATTTCATAGGGTAGGCTATGTTCCAATACTATTAAATCCAAATGAGTTGAAAAGTGCGACTGAGGATCAATTTAGTCGGATAGTGAAACGTACTTTCACGCAGCAATATGATGAAGACTCTCTGATCAAATATACTCAACTAGATAAAAAGAAGAAGATTGCGTTTGTAGATAACATTGACAAACTTGGAACGCGAGGAGATGTTCTAGTTCGCGTCTTAGATTACTTGAGTAAACACTTTGGTTATTTGATATTAACAGCTGGTGATAGATTTGACGTAACTGTTTTATCCTCTCCAGAAGCTTCTAATGCTCTCAAACCTTTTAAATCATTCCGAATGCTTGGGTTTGGGTATAGATTAAGAAATGAGCTAATACGTCGTTGGCATTCAGTGGGATCAGCATTGCTGAATGAGGAACTCCAAGAGAAAGTACACAATGCTGAGCAGATAATTAGTGGGATATTAGGTAAGGGACTTGTACCTATGACCGCTTTTAATGTTCTTGTTTTATTACAAACGATTGAAGTCAATCAGAAAAATGCATTAGCAAATTCAGGTCTAGCTGAATATTACGAGTTTTTAATTCGTCGAAGTCTATACGATGCAAAAGTGCAAAGTGATGAGCTTGATGAACATCTAAGTTATCTCTCACATTTGGCATGGGAGATGTATCAACTGGACACGAGAGTGATAAGTGAAGATCAGATAGCAAAGTTCAATCAGATTTTTTCTGCAGAAATCCATAAAACTAAGCTTATTGAGAGGCTGGAAACTTTAGAAAAAGCAAAAATATTACTAAAAAATGATGAGGGGTATTACTTTACTTATCCATATTTAGAATATTTTTTTGTTGCTATGTTTATGTCCAATAATCTTGAAGAGATTCCAGATTTAAAGGAAAAGATAATACATTTTTGCCACCATCTTTATATCAAAAAGAACGCAAACATAGTTTTGTTTTTGACTCACCACTCGAATAGTAAATGGATTATTCAAGAAATTGCTTCTTTATTATCAGAGTTACTCAGCGACATTAAGCCTCTAGAGTTGGAAACTGACACCAAGCTTATAAATACTTGGGTTGGTCAAAAAGCTCGTATAGCGGTAGATACAAGAGACCATATAACAAATCAAAAGCGGGTCAGAAAAAATGATGACAACCTTGCTAAAAAAGATGAGCCTGAACAAAAAACTGAATTAACTTCAATTCAGGAATTGGATCGACTTTCGCAACTTAATCTTTTGTTTAAGACAAGTGAGATTTTAGGGCAAATCCTCAAAGGTCGATATGGCTCTCTTGGAAATAAGGTTAAAGCTGAACTCTTAAAACAACTATTTGATGCACCTTTGCGAGGTGTTAATTATTTCTTAAGTTTAGTTAATGAAGTTCCTGATGCATTGTTAGTAGAAATAAGTGATCGAATTCGAGCAAAAGTACCTAATTTAGATAAAGAGAAAAGCGACAGAGCGGCTAAAAGATATATATTTTCTGTAATCGGGTCAGTAGCTGACTCATTTTTAAGTCGTCAAGGTGAAATTATTGGTTCGCCCAAATTGAAAAACTCTATCGAAGATTTAGCGAACTCAGATGGTGGGCTTTCTTACAGATTGGTTTCAGTAGCAGCTCAGCTAAGCTATCCTAATCATGCACCTATAGACGAAATTAAAAGGTTATCTGCAGAGTTGGATCAAAACTATTTCGGTTATAAAACATTGCAAGGTTTAGTTGCTCGCCACATGTATATGTATTATTTACCTCAGAATGATAGGCATTCACTAGCGTCGACAGTTGGTATTGATGAAAAGGGAAACCGTAGCATTGAATTTAAATCTCATGGGTCGAAAAAGGTTGCTAATCCCAATTCTAAAATTACTCACTCCAAAAGTTTAATCGCTAAATTGAAAGATTCATTTATAGCTAATAATCAAACTATAAAAGAGCGCTTATCTAAATATGAAAAAAAAATAAAAGATGTAAAAGACAAAAAGTAGCGACTCATTTTTTGTTGTTATGTAAGAGTCTTAAGTTAAGGTAAGTATTAAAAAAATAGATATTCACACATACTGCACAAATTATAAGAGTGGCTCTGAGAAGCACGTAAGTGAATCTCAGAGACATTTTCATTTTTGGGTTAATCGGCTGGAAGTCTTATTATTACTAGTTTAGCAGTATGCTTTGTCGTATAGGTTGTCTCAATGAGACACCTAGAGATTATCAGTCACCCTCAAAGATTACCTCATTGATAACAACCCGATTCTAGAAGGGATCATTGTCTTCAGGCACGAATAAAGGTTTAGGCTGTATGTATGGAGCTTCTCTCTCTAGGTCACTTAGGAGAGTTCTAGCCCAAGCTTTGATTACCTCTCTGCTATTGTCCATACTAGACTTAGCCTCAGCAATCAACTCAGCTGCAAAGATGTCTCTATCTCTACTGGAGAGGTCGGGCATATCTACAAGCTTAATTCCAGTACCTTGAGCGATAGGTTGCCCAGTGTACTCATCACTAAATTCTTTACTCATCATTGCTGCTACTGTTGGAAAGTCTGATTTCATCCATCTCGCTATAGTTTGATGAGGGATTAGCACCAGCTCGGCTGCAATTACTCTGTATGATTTGTACTTGTGTCCATCCTTGTTTGATTTGCTTTTAACATAACTCTTGAACATCTCGCGTTTGTCTGCTGAGCTTAGGCTTAGTCCGTTCTTGAGATTCTGTTGTGCACCCATATATCGCAGCAGATGAATAGATGTATTGTGGGACACCTCTATGACAATCGCATTGACTCTTGTTGAGTAAGGTACTTTATTATTCTCAAGTGCTGTTATGCGATGCCAACCATCTATCAGGCTATAGATGTTATTTCCATGCTTATCTGTTTCTTTTGCAACTAACACAGGAGGAAAGATTGCCCCGTTGTTATACGCCACTTGGTACTCAGCAGTTTTCTTAGGGCACATCTTTACTCTTGACTGTAGTGCTGCTGGTCTTAAGATTTCTATTAGTTTTAACTGTTGTTCTTTACCTTGCGATAAGCTTTGCATGTTCTTCATTTTCTTCATTGAATTGTTGGTGCTGACCAAGCATTATTACTAGCGCCTGATTGTTGTTGATTAATACATTGTGTTTCTCTTGGTATTTCCTCTGGAAGTTCTTGAGGTAATCAAAGGTTGGTATAGGTAGCGCAAAGCTCCTAAAGACCTTCTTATGTGTGTTGTCTTGCATTGTTTCCTTCGTCAGTAAGTTGATTGAAATGTAATGTGTTATTACTAAGGTATGTACGTTAGCGTGTAAGTCATTGATTTATCCGTTGAGACCGTTGATTAATATGGGCTTATTCTTAACTTCAAATCTATGTTCATTACTAAGGTGTACACTTCAACGCGTAAGCGTTTGATTCCACGTTAAAGTGGCTCATATGCACCCATACCAAAACCCTCAAGAATTACCCCTCTAGAACCCTTATAAATCCTCAGTGAGATATTGCACTTATTGACTATACCTAAACAAAGTGTTGAGAAACAATAAGTGGATTTTGTATCAGCGCTTTGGTGACCTAGTGCCAATGAAATGTCATCCTATAAATGCCTGAATTTTTCAAATCTGATGAAAATTGATGTCGAACTGAACATGCAGATATTTTGCTGTTATCACTGATTATTGTCCCAAAATATCTCGCCGCATCTTGTATTGGTTTTGATTCATACGCCTTAATGAATAGTTTGCCCTTGTTTTCTAAACTGAGTAATAAATTGTCTCAAACTCAAGTTGTTCACAATATCTGGGCTATCTAAAATTGCATCAATTATTCTATTTGCTTCAGCAGAGTTGCCATTCTTCTGTGCAATTAGCGCGCGCGCATAGTTGCCTGCGAAAGAAGTCTTATCCAGGCGTAATGCGATTTGTGTTTCGGTATGCCCTAATGGAAGTTGATCCTGCATCACAGCTATTACCGCCAATGTGCCATGATTTTCTGAGAAAGTATCATCTACAGCTAGCGCCTTTCTAATAGTAGTCTCCGCCTCATGCAAATTGTTCTGAGCTATCTGACACCATGCTAATGCCTGATATGACCCAAGATGCTGAGGCAAATGAGTAATTGCAGTTTTAAAGCAATGTTCAGCTTCTTTCAGTTTGTTTTGCAACATTAGAGACATTGCTTTACCTAGCCATGCACGTCCATTTTCTTGGTTAATTTGTAGCGCTTTTTCAAAATGTTGTATGGCTGTCATGTCGTCCTGTGCGCTGAGTGCGGCAGTGCCTAAACTGGTATGAGCCAGAGCGAAATTGGGGTTGGTTTGTAATGCTAGTGCAGCATGTTTTTGAGCATCTGCAAAGTTATTGGTGTCCACATATAACGATGATAATAATTCGTGGATTTTTCCATCTGCAAGGTTTAACTCAAGTGCTTGATTACTTAGCTCAATTGCTTGCTCAAGTTGTTCAATATCGTAGAGCATGCGTATTTGTAGATGCACCATTTGCGGTAAGTGTTCATAATGAGTGATTGCCCCATCTAACATGGTCAGTGCTCGTGCTTGTTGTGATTGCAAGGCTAGGCAGTAAGCAATATTGTAACGAATAACTGGATTGTCTGTGTCGTTTAGATGTAGCTCTTGGAACAAGTGAAGTGCATTTTCTATCTTCCCAAGTGATAGAAGACTTATTGCTTTAACCGAAGTTAACACTAAATGATTAGGCTCGAAGGAAAGACCTCTATCTGATAACTCTAGGGCAGATTGGTGGTGGCCTAATTCTTGAGCCAAGCTTGCAGCATCACAAATAAGTTTTATATTATTTGGATCTGACTCTAAAAATGTAAGAAATCTCTGAAGTTGTTCTTGGCTCATATTTTAAATTTCTATTCGGTTTTAATTGTTAGTTTAGCTGATTGGAGTAAGTTTCAGTCTATTTAGCTATACACTACTTATTCTAAAACTAATCTAGTTCTTAGAGTAAGTAATATGTATCCTGCTACTTTATCATATGAGGAATTGCATCTTTAACACTCTGTATTGAGTTTACCAACACAACTTCAATAAGCACTTTCATTATCTATGCAGATTTACATCAATGTAAAATGATTAACTTTTAAGTTAATACTATACTCAACTATTTATTTTATTTGTAGCTGACCAATTCAGTGAGATGTTTTTTCCTAGGAGTTGGCGCACCATTCAGAATTTATCCGTGTAAGTTTTACGCTAAACATTAACAATGAATCGATTGTATTAATATTTTTTCTATTTTCCCTAAACTAAATCAGATATCTCTGGATGTATTGGTTATAACGGGGAATCTCGCACAGCAATCGGAGTTTTGTAGCTTCATAACTGCATGTGATGATTACCCCTAACAACAATAAACAAATCAGAGGTGAAGTATGGTTGCAGTCGTCACGGGCAATAACTTAGGTTTAGTTGCAGGATCAGCAGGCGTTCTAGGTAATAGTGGACAGCTTGGCAGTGCAGCGACGGGGCGGGGCGGGGACATTGCTTTCGTCAATGCGAGTACTGGCAACCTCACCATTCAACGTCAAGACGAATTGCTAATCGGCATGGGCCCGGACATCGGTATTGTCCGCACCTACAACAGTCAAGGCATCTTTGACTTTGACAACAACGACAACTGGCAGATATCACTCTATCGTCGAGTATTTGGCCTCACTGGCGGCTTAGGTGTTGCCAATAGCACTGTCAAGCGTACGGCAGCAGATGGTGCTGAGCTCATCTACACCTACGATGCTGCTAAGAGCACTGCAACCGACAAGGTTTATGTAAACAAAGACGGTAGCGGCAGCTACGACACACTGACCTTCAATACCACTAGCAATACCTGGACCTGGCAAGACGGCGATAGCCGTGTCAAAGAAACTTACGAAGTGCAGGCGGCTGGTGCAACTGCAGCCGAAGGTACACATCGCATTAAAACTATCGCAGATACCGATGGTAATGCACTGACCTATAGCTACAACAATGCTACAGACAGCCTAATTACTCAGGTATCCAGTGCTAATGGCGAGCGCACAGAACTCATCTACAACGCTACCAAGCAGTTGACACAAATCAATGTTGTGAACAGCAGTAGTGTCACAACCACACGTATTCGCTACACCTATGAAAACGCCACCGCAACTGCACGTTTAACAGTCGTTAGTACTGACTTGACCCCGGCTGATGGCGTGATTGCGGATGGCAAGACCTATACCACCACTTATGCCTATGATGGGACTAGTAAACGTATTGCCTCTATTACCAATAGCGATGGCACTAAGACCTCCTTTACTTATGAGACCAGTGGTTTATTTCGTGTCTTGACTGTCAAAGATGGTCTTAACAACACAACCACATTTGCTTATCCTACATCACCAGGCAATACCAGAACGATTACGGATGCTAAGAGTCAAGTCACTACGTTGACCTACAGCACAGCGGCTGATAGCTCTAATGGCTTGCTCATCCGCATTCAAGGTCCGAGTGGTAGCGGTCAAGACATTAATTATGTCTATGACGCCAATGGCAATGTGATCCAGATGACGGATAGTCGTAATAATGTGACCAAATACACTTACGATGCAAATGGCAACCAAACGCGCCAAGAGGATGCTGCGGGTAATACCATCACGCGCAGCTACAGTGCAACGAATCGATTGCTGGCGGAGACTGTCTACGCTACGCCTGATAGCGCTCCGGGAGATGCAACATACAATGCAGCATTACCGCAAACCACACGTTATATTTATGATGGTGAAGAGCATCTACGCTTTATCGTGAGTCCTGAAGGACGTGTGACGGAATATCAATATAACGCAAATGGCACACGTGCATCCGTGATTGAGTACACCAGCAATCTGTATAGTGGGGCGACCAATAACGTTTTATGGCAACAAGACTTCAGCAGTGGGTCGAGTGGGCTGAGTACGCTGCCATCTAAATTCAGTGTAGTGAATGGTGCGTTGCAAATTACCTCAAGTAATGAAGCGAGTCAAAGCTGGCCGGGAGTTAGCGGAGGCAATTACCCACTAGGCTCGACTTGGCGAGGAGAAGTGACGACCACTGGCACCATTAGCTCTGGTTTACTGGCCATGGGAGTCAGCGGCGGCACTTACGGTACGGCAGACTATCGCCGACACTGGATACAATTCTCAAGTGGGCGCATTATCGCACAAACTCGTATAGGTACAGGCTCTGCCGTGTATCGGGACTTAGGTGCGGCGCAACCTAATACGCAATACGTGGTTGAGTTTGAAACCGACACCAATGGTAACGATACGATCTATGTTTACGTCAAAGGCAGTGATCGTGCAAGTGGCTACAAAGACACGCAGAGCTTTAGCAGCTGGACGAATGTTCAGCTTGCGATAGAGTCTTACAGCGGCCCTGATCTGACTGGAAGTAATACTATTTTGGTTGATAACCTGCAGGTATTAAGTGCGTCCACGGAAAATGATTTGACCCAATGGGCTAACCAAACAGGCATCAAAGCCAAATCTCAGCGTACGGATTACACTTACGATGTCCGTGGACAACTAGACACATTGACCACCTACTTCAAGGTAGATGCTGCGGGCGCGGGTGTAGATACGGGTACTATTGCTGGGCAGAACGTAAAAAGCACCACCAAATATGTGTATGACCAATACGGTAACTTAACCCAAGCGATTGATGCACGTGGCGTAGCTACTACGGGTATTACGACCGACTTTATTACCAATTACAGCTATGACGGACTGAATCGACTCATTACCCAGACGGATGCACTTGGTAACCTCACCACCACTATTTATAATGACACCACGGCGGTTGTGGCTAACGGTGGCACCAACATCGCTGCGAACAGTGTAGGCGTGCGACTTGCCAATGGCTTGGTCACTATCAGCGCTTATGATCTGGCTGGAAGACTCATCTCTATCAAGAATACCAATGCTACGAATGCAACACTCGGCACCACCAGTTACCTATACGATAGTTTAGGATTACTTCGTCAAATAGCGGATGCTACTGGCCAAAAGACTTACTACCTCTACGACAACCTGAACCGTAAAGTGGGGGAGATTGATGCCAATAACAATCTCACAGAATGGGTATATAACAACAATGGACAAGCGATACGTACCATTCAATACACCAATGCGGTGACCGCCACCTTAAACGATACGACCGCCCTGACGCTTACCATTGCGACAGCTGGCATACGTCCGACTTCGGTGGCGACGGACCGTGTGTATCGCAACCTCTATGACAAGGCAGGCCGTTTAGCCAAACAAGTAGATGCGCTTAACTTCGTCACGGAATATCAGTATGACGGCGCCAGCCGACTCGTGAAGACTACGCAGTATGCGAACGCAGGGACTATTGGTACTGCAACGGGATTGAATGGCGAACTGTTGCCTGCCGATGTCACGGTAGCAATTCCTGATGCGACGAAAGACCGTGTCACACGTCAACTCTATAGCGATGACGGCTTATTACAAGCGACACTGGATAGCGAAGGCTACCTAACGGAACACATCTATGATGCTGCTGGACAGCGTGTGCGCAGTATCCGTTACGCCACCATTACACCTTCTGCGCAATGGCCAAGTGGGACATTGAGTGCGTTACGCCCTGCGGTAAATGCCGCCAATGATCAAACTACACATTTTATTTACAATGCCCGTGGTCAACTGGAAGGTACGGTAGATCCACTCGGATATTTAACTGAATACCAATACGATGAGTCAGGTAACCGCACCCTGACCAAGCGCTATGCCACAGCGATTACTTATACAGTGGGAGCAAGTGTTGCCGCTAGTCGTCCTGCCTCAAATACAGAAGATCAAAGCACTACCAACACCTTTGACGACAACAACCGCCTTAAAACCACGGCTAGCAACCCTGATGGCTTAAGTACCGAATACACCTATGACAATGTAGGTAACCTGACACAACAAGTCAACACCTACACAGGTGCAGCCAACACTGATAAACGTAGTCAATTCAAACAATACGATCAACTGGGTCGCGTGACGCGCGAGTTGAGCGGAGAGGGTGTGCTCGCATTGCAGGCCTTGGTTTCTCCCACGCAAGCACAAATTGACACGGTATGGGATAGCTACGGTACGCGCTATACCTATGATTTGGCAGGTCGAGTCATTGTTGCGATTGCAGCGAATGGCACCAATGCGAATGGTAATAAAACGCTTTATTACTACGACACAGAAGGCAAACTGAGATACCAAATCAATGCGGTCGGCGAAGTCACCGAATACCTCTACAACCAGTTTGATCAACGCACCACTACCCGACAATATAAAACCCGTATTGCTACTGCTACTTTAACGAGTATGCAAACTACTGCAGCAACGGCGACCACCGGTGTTGTGAACACTACAACGAATACAGCAGCAAACACAGCACTGACTGCGTTGAATACGGGTGCGACCAGTTACGCTGAAACACTTACTGGCTATGACAATGCGGGTCGTGCAACGACATTGACCGATGCATTGCTCAACGTGAATACGCGTACTTACAACGCATTTGGTGAGTTACAGACACGTACCGACAAAACGGAAGGTAGTAATACACTAATAACAAGCTACGCCTACGATAGGCGTGGCATGGTCAAGACGACCACTGAAGACGCTGCGGGATTGAACCGCATCACACAAGCGGTATACGATGCGTTTGGCCGTATCACGCAGACCACAGATGGGCGTAACAATGTCGTCAATCGTACTTATGATCGTCTTGGGCGAGAAGTCGTTGTTACAGATGCCCTAAGTACTCAGACCCAAACCACCTACGATGCCTTCTCGCGCGTGTTAACCCGTCGTGATGGGCGTGGTGTGGCAGGCAGTTACAACACTGTTTCTTATGTGTATGACACGACCAATCGCCGTATGACCATGACTACTGGTGAAGGTATACAAGTCGTCACCGAGAAAAACCGTTTCGGCGAGACTGTCAAAGTCACTGATGGCCGCGCTAACGTCACCACCTATACCTACAATGCAGATGGACAGCTTAAAACCACTACCACTGCTACCGGTACGGTGGCGATCCCTACTACCAGCACGACCACAACTAATTATGATGCTGCTGGCAAAGTCATTACCAGTGTAGATGCGCGAGGTACTCAAACTACCTTTACTTATGATGCTGCTAATCGCGTATTAAGCAGAACTGTTGATCCAACAGGACTCAACCTTAAAACAGAATATCGTTACGATGCACTCAGTCGTCAGGCTTGGGTGAAAGATGCCAAAGGCATCTGGACGCGTACCGACTATGACAATAAAGGTCAGGTCACTGCAATCGTTGTCGACCCTACAGCTATCCCGACAGCAGCAGATGCTAACGGGATATTCACTGGTACCACAGCCAATGCAACAGGGCTCAATATCACTACCAACTTTACCTATGATGCACGAGGTAAGCGTCTCACTGTAGTAGAAGGTGCCGGTACGGCGAGTGCTAAAACTACCAGCTATAGTTATGACAAATTGGGCCGCCTAACTCAAACGGCGATTGATCCTGCTGGATTGAATTTAAGAACTAACTACACCTATGACAAAAACGACAATGTTGTTTTAAAAGTCGATGCCAATGGTAATAAGACGGTGTATACCTATGATGCTAATAACCGATTGGTGTATACGGTAGATGCACTAGGGAGTGTGACTAAGCAAGATTATGATGTAGACGGTAATATACTCACTACCACCGCTTATGCCACTGTCACCACCACCAACTTAGCCACTTTACAAGGGGCACCAACCACTACAGCAATTGCAGTAGCTGGAAATGTCGCAGATCATATTACCCGCAATGTCTATGACAAAGACAGCCGTCGTACCTTTAGCATTGATGCTTTAGGGTATGTCTCTAAATTCGAGTACGATGCCAACGGCAACGTAGTCAAGACCACACAATATGCCAATGCCGTGGTGACGCCGGTCGCTGGTGTCGCCCCACAGCTACTCAGCAGCGCCGGCAGCAGCAACTATCTGATCACCAATAGCGCTAAAGATCAAGTAACACAAAACGTCTATGATGCGGCGAATCGTATCATCGCAAGTACCGACGCTTTAGGCATTGTGACCAGTTACACCTATGACGCCAATGGCAATCAACTGAGTGTTAAAGAAGGCGTTGGTACAGCAAGTGAACGCACCACCTACCAAGAGTTTGATAAAGCGAATCGTAAGACGGCTGCAGTAGATGCGCTAGGCAATCGTACGGAGACCACCTACGATGCAGTGGGTAATATCGTGACTGTTAAAGATGCCAAGGGCAATCTTGGCTACTTCTACTACGATGCTGCAAGCCGTATGACCTTACAAGTCAATCCGGAAGGTGCGGTCACCGAGACCAAGTACGATGTACTCGGCAATCAAACCGACATCATTCGCTACGCTAATAAAGTCATCGGTACACTAAGTGTTAGCACAAGGCCAGTGATTGGCGGTAGCTCTGGCACGTACGTCACCACCAATGCCAATGCAGATCAATTACAGAAAGTGACCTATGATGTTGCGGGACGCAAACTCAACATCAAAACGGCATATGCCAATGCGGGTGGTCAAACCTTAGACGGTACCAACAGTTATACCGAGTCCTTTACTTATGATGCGTTTAGTAACGTACTCACTTCAGCCGCACGTAATGGCGCAGTCACGACGTATACCTACGATGGATTGAATCGCAAAGCCACTGAAACCTTACCGATCACTAGCAGGAATGCGAGCAATGTCAGCATAGCAGTGCAGAACAGCTTTGCTTATGATGCCTTTGGCAACCTGACGACCAAGACAGAAGCCGTCGGTTTGCCTGAACAACGTGTGACGAGCTATACCTACAACCTCAATAACCAACAGACAGGCGAGTCGGTCAATGTTTACCTGAATGCGACAACGACTAGTACTCCCAGCACCAAGGCTAAGACCTATGATGCCAGAGGTAACCTGACGAGTGAGACCGATGCCAATAGCAAGGTCACTTACTATTATTACGATCTTCAGGATCGTCGCACTGCAATCATCGATGCCAATGGTGTACTGACTACGCTTGTTTATGATGCGGTGGGGAATAAAACCAGCCAAACGACTTACGCGAATAAAGTGACAGGTCAAGGCGCTACTAATAAACCCACGCCGGTAACGGATGTGGCGAATGACCGTACTGTTTACTACACCTACGACAAAATGGGTCGTGAGTTAAGCAGTGAAATCCGTAATATGGTGGTGGGTACTGTCGATACAGGCAGTAATACCTACAATGCACTCACCACAGCCAACCTTACCAAGCAAACTGTGTATGACGCACTAGGCAATATCATTAGAGTGATTGATGCCAATGGTAATACTACCCGTGCTTACTATAATCTTGCTGGGCAGAAAGTGGCTGAAGTAGATGCGGCTGGCTACCTCATTACTTGGACGCGTGATGTCTATGGCAATGTAAGCACAGAAACAAAATATGCCAAACGGTTAAGTGAGGCAGCTACACCGTTGATGGTGACGGACAGCACGACCTTGGCGCAAATCAATGCAACGGCTACGACCTTAGCTACTGCACCAAGTGCCACTGTGACAGGTGATCGCATCACTAATTATACTTATGATCGACTCAACCGCACGCTCACAGAGTCCCGTGCTAATGTCGCGCAAGGCAGTATGGCAGCATGGAACACCACGACATCGACCACGGTCACCTTAAACGGCAGTACGCTGACTAAAACAGGGGGTACTAACAATACTTGGGGCGATGCAGAAGCCTATAGCAACAGTACGCTAACTGGCGCTGCTTATGTCTCAGCAAGAGCAGGTCAGACTACGTTACATGGTATGTTTGGCTTAAATGCTGATCCAACTACTGATAAGAGCTATACCTCCTTGGATTATGCATGGTATACGAAAAGTGATGGAACCTTAGAGATATATGAAAGCAATGTTAATGTTACCAACCCGGCTACTGGTACCAAGAGCTTTGGCCCCTATACCACTACTGATGTCCTTGCCATTGAATACAAAGGCACCACCGTCAATTACCTGAAAAATGGTGCGGTGATACGCTCTGTGACAACCACCGCAGGACGTACCTTCTCGTTTGATTCTAGTTTCTACAGTACAAACTTTACCTTAAATGACATTCAGTTTAGTACACCACCGACAACAACCTACGCTTACGATGGTCTCAACAACGTTACCCAAAAAACGGATGCAGCCAACGCCACGACCAACTGGGTTTATGACAATGTAGGGCGTCAAACTCGTAAGAGCGATCCTGTGTTTACGGATAGTACTGGTAATACCGCTGCGCGCGTAAGGGCAGACCTTGAATATGATGGTTTAAATAACCTCAAACGCATCATCAACCGTGGTGCCACTGACACAGCTGATAGCGGTACGCTTAGCAGTCAAGTCGAGACAGACGACCAAATCACCACTTACACCTATAGCACGGGTGGGCGTTTGATTGCAGAGACGGATGCCACCGGAGATGTCATTCAATACGCATATGACAATACTGGCAATATCATCACAAAAACACTTAAAAATCGTAGAACAGCAGACCAGATACTGACCAGTCAAACAACTGGAATAGATGATGTCAGTACCTATACCTATGACAATTTGAACCGCCAATTAAGTAGTAGCACTAAATCTACAGCAGAAACTACTTATACCTTTAACGAAGTGCAATACAACAGCTTTGGTGAAGTGATTAACAAGCGTACTTACACTAACAGCACCGGTGCGGTAGGTACAGGTACTAATGGTTGGGATGAGTTCGCGGAGTACGACCAAGCCGGCAGAGTCTTCAAAACCAATAGTGAAGATGGCGTGGTGAAAGTCATGCTGTATGACAAAAATGGCAACGTGACCATGAAAGTGACGAGCAGTGATGCGGCTAATACCATTGCTAGCACACAGAACACACAAACGGGCCTTACAACATTACTGGGGACGGCGAATACATTGCGCAGTATGAGTGTATATGACGCACGCAATCAACTCCTCAAAACAATCCAAGCAGCGATGGATATCAACCATCAGGTAGGAGCGATTAGCACTACGACTGGGACGAATACGCTAGCTAACTCAACGAATCCACTGACTACGAATGTAGATCAGGCATTACCACCTAATCCTATTAATAGGGGCATGGTGGGGAGTGGTGGTGGAACCATTAGTTGGACAATGACAATAAGCAGCGGTGCGGCTGCTGTAGGCGGAAATATAGGTAAATCGGGATATTTAGCCGGGGTTGTGATTGATGTTCCTGACTCCGTGACGGGGACCTTAGGCGGTGATGCATTACGTGTGTACGTAACGCTTACTATAAATAATAATGGTAATGAAATTTGGTATAACTCTTACTCTGGCTATGGTACTCAGGGCAGCAAAATTACTATGCCCAAACTATATATAGGGAATGACCTTGTAGATAAAGTGGTTGGTATTAGTTTTACTGTATATAAGAGTATAGGTTCACAAGAAATTGAAGTTGCTACGGCAAGTAAAATAGGTACCAACCTCCTTGGAGGGTATACTACCCCTCCAAGTACGACTCAGGTTCGAACTGGTACGACAATAACCGGACAGCCTATCTATTCGACTGTGTATACTGGTATTACGGTTCCTTTCTCGGCAGTTAAGAATAGTGCTGGCAATTTTAATAGTCCAAGTAAATTTTATTTTGCTGCACAGCCGTATGGTACAGATCGTCTCCTATTGTCTTATCGCCCTGCAGGGTCTAGTGAAGTATACAAAACAATATCCGTTCCAGCTGTACTGAATACTAGTAGCCAAGCAGTCACCGGGTATTATGGTTTAGATTACAGTAGTATCCCTCAGGGTAATTATGAATTCAACTATGCTGCAATGAATGCAACTGGTGATATTTTGAACCAGCAGAGTGGAACATTTAATACGAGCAATGCAACTTCTCCCACCATTTCTCCACAAGCAGACATGTTGATTGGCGGTTTGGGTCGAGGCTTCGTGAGTGATGCGACGAGTACCGGCCTAGGCACAAATGGATTACAGATAGTCAACCAAGGCAGCAACGCTGACAGCATTACACTCAAATACCGCGTTAAAGGATCAAGTGGCGTCTGGAGTAGTATAGCGCCTGCCAGCTTTGTTAAATCCGCTGCCAACAGTGGCTATGGACTAGGTCACTTTAGCTTAGCGACCTCTGCGATGAGTATGTTTGCAAATGGCACTACCTATGAGGTTGAGCTTGAGGTACGTGATAGCAGCAACAACTTGCTGCGCATTACATCTACTGAGATTACCCGCAATACAGCAGGTGTATTGAGTGCCAATCTCGTGTTCAGCCTTAAAAAACTTCGATTGGTTGGGCAGTCAGCTAACGCAAGTTACGTTGATATTTCATATCGAGCAACTGGTAGCACAGGTGCTTATAGCACCGCGGTACGTATTTACCCTACGGCTGCCAATAGTGGGTTATTTGATTGGGATATCACCGGCATGCCTGTGGGCAATCAAGATATTAGTATCAAATCGTATGATACGAACAATACACTTTTGAGCAACTACCAGTTCTATACAACCTTTGGTGCTAACAGTGCAGTGATTAATGCAGTGTCATCTCTCAATAATCCTCGTTACATCACTATTAATCCACCAAACGCAAATAGTGTGGATTATGTAATGGCGGGTTATCGCCTTAAAAACACTGCGGTTGAGTATACGTTACTACCGATAAGTACCACGGTGATGAATGGTTCCACCAAAGAATTCCGTATTAACATTCCAATTTTAAATGCCGGTGACTATGAATATACTTATACCGCTTATGCGGCCGATGTTGCTCGCTATGTAGATCCTGCTAGTATCACTATTACACCGTCGACACTGTCCCTAGTCACTACGCCACCACAAGCACCACAAGCACCACAAGCGCCGATTTATTCAGAAGACTTTAACGGCAGTACTCAAGATATCAGCATGTGGGATACCGGTAGCGGAAATATTTATGTATCTGGTGCTGGGACAACCAGCGGTAAGTTAGTTATTAAGACTGGCCTTGCATCTACACAGGTATGGCCAGGATTCGAATCTAACACTAGTTTTAGTTATACGGCAGGACATGTTCTGCGTACTGAAATCAGCTTAGGTGCTTCATCATCTGGACGTGCCTTCACATTTGAAATTGGTGGAGAGGATGCGGCAGGGAATGGACGAGCACATAATATCCAGTTTGTAGGCGATAGCATTGCCGCAAACACCTACGATGAAACCAATGGTTGGCAGTGGAACAGTAGCAGTCTTGAGACTGAAGACAATACGACCTATGTAGTTGAGTTTGAGATGAGTACAACAGGTACAACGCTCTATGTTTATAAGAAAGGTTTAACTCGTGCAGAAGGCTGGTCCAATACTGACTCGAATGGAGCATGGGGTAGCTATACATATGGCGGTAGCTCACACGATGGTCCTGGGGTAGGAGTGACAGAAGATAGTATAGACAGTATCACTATTGCACCGACGCCGCCGTCTGTAGTCACTACGCCAGCACCACAATCAGCATCTTATTCAGAAGACTTTAACGGTAGTGCTCAAGATATCAGCATGTGGGATGCCGGTAGCGGAAATATTTATGTATCTGGTGCTGGGACAACCAGCGGTAAGTTGGTTATTAAGACTGGCCTTGCATCTACACAGGTATGGCCAGGATTCGAATCTAACACTAGTTTTAGTTATACGGCAGGACATGTTCTGCGTACTGAAATCAGCTTAGGTGCTTCATCATCTGGACGTGCCTTCACATTTGAAATGAGAGGCGAGGATGCTGCTGGTCATACTCGGGTGCACAATGTTCAGTTTATAAACGATGGTATGGCTGCAAATGCCTATGATGAAACCAATGGTTGGCAGTGGAACAGTAGCGAATTTGAGACTGAAGACAATACGACCTATGTAGTTGAGTTTGAGATGAGTACAACAGGTACAACGCTCTATGTTTATAAGAAAGGTTTAACTCGTGCAGAAGGCTGGTCCAATACTGACTCGAATGGAGCATGGTCCACTTATCACTATGACGGTAGTTTTCAGGATAGTCCTGGGACAGGAGTGACAGAAGATAATATAGACAATATCACTGTTGGTATTCCTGGCGACATTTTGAGCACTAGTAATAGTGTTAAAGCACGCTATGCGGTCAAGGTTACCGTGCCAGCTAATCCACCACCGGGCTATGTACCTCCGGAACTAAACTGGATTGATGTGAGCTCTACACAAGTTACATCGGCTGATGGTGAGATTCAATACAAACTTGATCTGCCGGAAAATTTGACGGAAGATGAGTATCTATTGGAGTATCAAACCTATACGCTAGTTATAGACCCAGCTAGTCCTAACTACAACACCTATCAGTGGACAGTGCCAGTAATCAAGGAATTTACATCCACTATTCATACTACACCGTTAGAAAGTAACATTGGTGAGTTCACGATATTGGCGAATAGTACCGGTATCAGCAACACACAAAGTCAATGGAACTGGATATCACCTACCAGTAGCATGGCTACTATTGCGCGTCAACAAAGCTATAACGCGTTTGGTGAGATAGCAACTGAAACAGATGGCCTTGGCAATGTCAGTGAGTATACCTATAACACTTTAGGCAATCTCATCCGTAAACAAGATCCTACAGTTTCTATCACATTGGATAATGGATTTAAACAAAACACCACTCCAATCACCACTTACACTTACGACACGATAGGCCGTGTAACAGCGGTAGTGGATGCAAATGGTAACGTCAATAGACAAACTTGGTTGGCGGGGGGTAGTGGTGAGCAAACCGTATCTGAGTCGCATGCGGATAGTGGAATCAAGACCCGTAAATATGATGTATTTGGTAATAAGGTTAGCGAAACCGACGAAGTTGGACGCACCACGCTATATGCTTACGACAAGGATAACCAACTCATTCAAGTGACGCACCCATCAGGTGCTGTGGATAAATATACTTATGATGAAGCTGGGCAACGTGTTGCCCATACCAATGCGCTCAACGATGTAGAAAAAACTTACTATGACTCAGTGGGACGCGTTACCCAAACTAAAACCAATATGGGCTTCGCCACCAGTTACAGCTATGTTTACACTACCAACGTAATTGGTCTGGGTGGTGCCACGGTCAGTGGCTGGATTACTACCACGACCGATGCTGTAGGACGCACCAGTGTCGATACTAACGATATGTTTAAACGTACGTTTAAACATAAAGACTTAGGCGATCATGTATTTACCTACAACTACAACCGTGCAGGCTGGCTCACTAGCCAAACCAGCACGTCCGGGCAAAATATTGTCTACAGTCACTATAACAACGGCTATATCAAATCGATTCACGATAAAGCCTTGGGTATGTATACCTTCTACGAATACGATAAAGGTGGTAATAAAACATTTGAGGGGTATGTGAGCCTCAAAGATGCTAACGATGTGAATGCGGGCTATGAAGATTACTTCCAGCAAGCGACCATTACCTACGATAAGCTTAATCGCATGACGAGTGTGGAAGACCCACGAGCCGTGATTACCTATGAGTACGATGCAGTGGGTAATCGTCGTATGGTACGTAGTGAATATAAAGACGGCATTAACGGTGCCAATAAAGTACAAGAGTATTGGTATAAGTACGACAAAATGAACCGTTTCCTCATCACTATGGGGCAACTGCCTACAGTCAATGATGTCACCCAACGCGGCACATCAGCCACGGATACCAGCAAACAGATCACGCAAGGGCCGGCAGGTGGCGACGGTGTATCAATCAGCTATAACCTAGCAGGGGAACGTGTACAAGCCGTGAATGCTAAAAACGGTAATAACAACGAAACCTATACCTACAGCTTGGATGGTTACCTTACTGATATCACTATCAACGGCGTTTTGCGTGGCAGGCGCACCAATGACATATTAGGCCGTACTACTAATCTAACCGAGTATGCCAGCAATGGTGTCACCGTCAGCTATAGTCAAACTACCACGTACGACAGCGATAACCGTACCCTGACACAACAAGACAGTAGCGGCAATAAAACCTGGTTTGACTACTTTACCAATAATCTTGACAACGCTTACAGTGCAACCGGTGCAGGTGAGCTCGCACATACCTTCAGTGATTCAGATGGCAATGGCAACCGTGGTAACGGCACCATTATAGATACCACTTACGATTACGAGTATTGGGATGAAGCCAAGATGAGTGCCATCACGGCAGACCCCTACAATCGTGCTATCAAGAAAAGCAATCGTAAATGGGCCAACGGCTATTCCGATATCCAATACGACGTCAATGGGCATATCAGTGGTGCAATAGACCGTCAAGGCAACCGTAACTTCCGCTACATAAGTGATGCGCAAGGCGTAGTGCTCCTGCGTGACGAAATCACAGGTGCTATTGAAAGACCCAATTACCGTTATTACGCCAGTACCTATAATGCAGGCTCTGTTGCCAACAAAGTAGAGCGTTTCTATTACGTGGATGGCAAAGCCGTAGGTAGTGTAGGCAACGATGGCCCAAGCCGCGTCGACTATGTACAGTCCATGGCTAAACGCGGTAGCCCAAATGGTAACTATGCTGGCTGGGTTCCAGTCGCCAGTGCCGATTTTGACCAAAACTACGAACCGGTCAGTCCAAGCAATCCTGGAACAGTGGCTAGTACATATACCGTACGTAGTGGAGACACGCTACAAAGTATCGCCAGAACGGTGTGGGGTGATCCTGCCATGTGGTATCTCATTGCCGATGCCAATGGCTTAACCAGTGGTAGTGAGCTAAGCGTTAATCAAACACTCATCATTCCAAACAAGGTCACCAACATTCACAACAATGCGGGTACCTTTAGGCCATATAATCCGGGTGAAGCCATTGGGGACTTGAATCCGACCATCCCCGCGATGCCGAAACCGCCGAAGAAGAAGGGTTGTGGCGGTATAGGTATGATCATTGCTGCGGTAGTAGCGGTGGTGGCAACAGTACTGACAGCAGGTGCATTGGCACCGGCAGCAGGCGGTATATTGGCTGGTGCTGTTGGCACTAGTGGTTTTGTAATTGGCGCTGTTGCAGGGGTTGTAGGTTCTATTGCAGGCCAACTTGCTGGCATGGCTTTAGGTGTGCAAGATAAGTTTAGCTGGAGCGCTGTAGCAGCAGGTGCTATAGGTGGTGCTATCGGCGGTAGCGTAGCACCGTTTGGGCAGGGTGCTGGTGGCTTTGCCGGAGTTGGTAATGCCATTGCAGGCAATATTGTCAATCAGGGTATTGGTATTATCACTGGGCAACAAAAAGGCTTTAGTTGGGCCAGTGTTGCAGCTTCTGTCATTGCCACGCCTATAACAAGTAAGATTAGAAGCACTATTAACGGCTCAGATTTTGCACAAGCTAACCCTACTAATGCAGGCATTGCAGGAGCGGCTTCTGGAATTTTAACCACCACTGTGAATGAACTTACCCGTGTTGCGATTAGCGGAGGCAAAGTTAATTGGAGTAGCGTTGCAATTGGAGGGGCTCAGGGTGCGGTTTATGGATATATTCAGGGGTTGGATAATCAGGAAAATAAAGATGCGATAGCTGCACGGCAAGAGGCTTCAAGTCGCGCAGAAGACCCTAGAATGTCTTTAAGGCCAAATGGACAATCTCCGTTTGGTGAAGGCTACAACGTCGCTGGGGGATGGAGTGGTCAAGTTGATGCGGTATATCAGAACAATGGAACTGCGGGCTCGGGTACAGAGGATGATCCTTATTTATTGTTAGAAACAAATGTCAGCGGGGAGTGGGAAATAATTGGCAATGAAGGAGGCTTGTTAAATACAAGTCCGTTTGGAGGTGGCTTATCAGTCAAGAATGGCTCTACTGCAAACGTTAAACAACAAGCAGAATTTGTGAATGGCATAAATATTGCTAATGAATTTGATGAATACATCATCAACCAGCAAGGCTCTCCTGCTTGGATAGATGCGGAAACTGGTGCAATGGGGTGGGCGTTGCCAGCGCAACCTGAAATAATTGGAGTGTCGATTGGGGGTGTTAACGGCATTACCTATCATTTGCCAGCACCAGACTCTCCGTTGATGAGTAGTGCCAAATTTTTTGGCGGATATGCAGCTGGATTAGGAAAATCAGTTGTAGGTATGGTATATGAACCACTCGCAATGGTTGCTGACAATGTTACAGCGGCATATACTCTGGGTCGTTATGCATTAACAGGCGATTTGGATATCATACAGCCATTTAGTTCTGCGGGAAAAATGTATCAGACTGGTGTTTCAAAAGAAGAAATTATGCTTCGCTCTGCACCTTTGTCTAGTATTTACTATCAAGGTAAAGATACATTAGCCGCATCTACGAATGGGGATTATTGGGATTCAGGAGAATCATTTGGTGGACTGGTATTTAATGTAGGTGTAACTGGTTATGCGGCAACTCAGACTAAAGGCGCGAGTGGAGATGGAGTAAACAATGTTACTCGAACTAATAATGCTTACGAAGTAATTGCTGAGGTTCCTATTAGTGGTTCGACAAGGGGCTCACACAGAGCATCAGCAAATCGTAATTTGGCTAATATGTTGTTTAGTGACTCGGAGTTATCAGGTATGTTTAATCAAATACTGAATCATGACGTTTTGCCGCATATGCAGACAGGTAAAAGTTTGCTAAATCCGCAAGGTACAGTATGGCATCATCCTGCTAACAATCCTAGTGTAATGCAATTACTACGGAGTGGGGAGCATACAAACCCTGCATTACAATCAATAATGCACCCAGAAGGTATTGGTGGTTACGGAACATTCTATGGAAATTAACCAAATAAGAGAAAACTCATTACAGGCTGCGCAGAGTATTGGAATCTTAATTAACAAAACTTTGCCTCTCATTGACGCATCTGTTCAGTTAAGGCCGTGTGGTGAAATTTTTGAAAGATTAATGTGTTTACATGTTGTAGCAGCATGTGCTTATGGATTTAACAGAAAAAAAGCACAAGAATGGCTTGTTCAAGAAGATATTGCTGCCTTAACCACATTGGAGAAAGTTTTTATATACGACGGAATTGGGAACATAGAACAGTTTAAAGTGCAGATAGAAGCAATGTGGGCATTATTTTGGGCCCTAGGGTTAATTTCGCATTTGGATTTTTCTGAGAGTTGTAATGCAAATTTCGTGTCTCTTTTACCTAATTTGAAAATACTACAATCAGCATCACAAATTAAAACTATAGTTAAATGTCGTTCACTTTACGAAATTATAGGAGCTTGCGATTTGGCGTATTGCCTACATTGGGGTATTCAAGAATCAAAAATTACAGGGAAAATTTTACCAAATAGTATCCATCCAATTGTTATTGTAGAGCGCCGTAAGGCTTTAGAGTGGCTAATAAGTAATGATAACTGGGACAATGTCTCTCTTGATACTTAGCCTGCGGAATAATAGGGGACACGAATAATAGGGGACAGACCACAATTAAATGCTAAAATACAATAATAGGGGACAGACCACGTTAATTGCTATAATTTAGTCTATTTTATCCGTTGAGTAGATGCTTCTTATGCCCCGCCGTCCTCGCGTCATCCTCCCCAACGTTCCACAACACATCATCCAGCGTGGTAATAATCGCCAAGCTTGCTTTTATGCCGATGAAGATTATCTTTCTTACCTTGAATGGCTAAAAGAATACTCAGAAAAAACCGAGTGTAAAATTCACGCCTATGTATTAATGACGAATCATGTACATTTATTGGTTTCTACTGACAAGGCTGAAGCAGTTGGCACCATGATGAAAGCACTGGGGCAGCGTTATGTGCAATACATCAATAAAATGTATAAACGCACTGGCACCTTATGGGAGGGGCGCTATAGATCTTGCCCCACGCAGGCGGAAACTTACTTGTTGGCTTGTCAGCGTTATATTGAGCTTAACCCTGTGCGTGCCAGCATGGTCAACCACCCTGCGGAGTATCGATGGAGTAGCTATGCAACAAATGCGCAAGGGGCGGACTCTGCTATTGTGCAGCCCCATGCTGTATATGAGGCATTAGGTTTAGACGCTACAAGCAGACAAGTGGCTTATCGTGAGTTGTTTAGGTATCAATTGGATATTGGTGTGGTGGATGTAATACGCAAGGCGACCAATGGGAATTATGCATTAGGTAGTGCTTTATTTGTACAACAGATTGAGGCTGCATTGGGAAGACGCGTGACAGCGGGTAAAGCGGGGCGGCCAAAGAGAAATCTTAAGAGGGTAGGATAAGTATTGCATAAATGTGGCATTGTGTGGCAATATGCCACATATGATGAAATCTGTAAGAATATCAGAATCGTTATATCACGCTGCGGATAAAGAGGCAGAGGTGATGCATCGCTCGACTGCTGGGCAGTTAGAGTACTGGGCCAGTCTTGGCAGAAAAGCGGAGTTATTGTTAGACGCAGCTACGCTTCAGGCGCTTTTGCAGGTCTCTCTCGTTGAAAACGCCCAAGCTAGTTCTCAAAAAAATAATCAAAAAATGGCTGAGCTGATGAGCCATGGATTACTATCCTCAGATAGCCTTAGATTCTTCAATCAAGCATTGGTTAAAGATTCTGTGGCGGAATTTTCTGGGGCAGATTTTTGAAGAAAATTACGGTTATCACCAATGACCAATTAAACCTTTGTTTATCTGCTATAGCTGGGACTGATGCAGTGATTGTAGGGGGGCAGGCCTTGGCTTATTGGGCGGATTACTATGGTATTGATTGGTTTGTCAGTGATAGTGGCGTGACTAAAGATTTAGATGTATTTGGTAATAGGGCGCATTTAATGCAAATGGGGTTGGCTTTACAGGTAACCCCGCAAGTTCAGAATCCCCGATTTATGAGTGCACTAATTGGCACGATTGAAATCCCTATGGGGGATGATCTGTTTACCAATATTGATGTGATACATACTCTGGTAGGTGTGGAACGTGACGAGGTGCTACGCAATGCTGTGAAGGTGCGGATGGGCGATTTTGAATGCAATATGATGCATCCTCTGCATGTGTTGGAAAGTAGAATCAAGAACATTGAGAAAATCCCCGAAAAGCGCGATGCACAGGGTATCAATCAAGCAGCGTTAGCCATTAAAATTGTGAATCAATATATTAGGCAAAGAGTATCGTCTAACGAAGAGTCGATAGCCCTGAAGGCCACAGAAAGAGTGGTTTTGTTGGGGAAAGTTGCCGCTGGAAAGATGCTTGCAAAGCAAGGGGTAAACTTGATTGAGGCTATTCCGTTTGACACTATTCAAAATGAAAACTTTCAGAAAATTAGAAAACCACAGATTGAAATGGAATTAGCGCATTTGGCTGATTTATCCTTGTCCAAAAAATAACACAACATTTAAAGCGATTTTTAAATAATGTCTGTTAGGTCGCTCCAATTGAAGTGTTGCATAAAATTAAATGCCTGTGGTGAGGGGCCTATTTGGTTAATCAACTCAATTTTACTGAGCGCTTGCTGAATGGTTGGAAGCTCTCCTGTTTTAATCCACCACATAACCGATGCTTGACTTGGAATTTTGTCAAACCACTTATCTCTGTCATTCATTGTCGCCGTATGTATTTGGTTAAAAACAAATCGCTTTAAATCTTCAAATGTTTGCCATACGGTCATATTGAAAATAATGAGCTGATTATCAAATGCAGCCACAGTGCGTGGATCCTGATAAAAGCCTCCGGCATTGCTCCAAACAAATCCACCAGATTCAATGGCACTTTGCATGATAGGTGATGCCCTGTCAAAAAACTCTTGGGCTAGTTCCTTTGTAACATTTTGCTTCCATTGCCCATAGTTGGCCTGTGCTAATTGATACATGACATTTAATATTATTTACA
This sequence comes from Methylophilaceae bacterium 11, assembly GCA_000525025.1. Classification (GTDB taxonomy): domain Bacteria; phylum Pseudomonadota; class Gammaproteobacteria; order Burkholderiales; family Methylophilaceae; genus Methylophilus. The sequence goes on from JCKJ01000001.1 coordinate 1,160,837, forward strand.
AGTTAAGTTAGTGAATTGTAGCTAATTATTATCTGGTATGTAATCTAGAAAAATTAACTTCTTGATCTGTGAGCTGAAATAAGTAATTAAAGATTGACTAAGTAAAATTGCTAAACATACAATTGAGACAATAAAATAATAATGAAATTGAAGATGGTGTATGTCTAGTGATGCAGCTTTGCAATTAGTTTCACAAATGTTGTGGACTGGCTTATTAATTATGGCTCCCATGCTGATATTGGTCTTGGTTGTAGGTGTCTTGGTAAGTATCTTTCAAGTGGTGACGCAAATTCAAGAGATGTCTCTTTCTTTTATCCCCAAAATCATTACCGTTGTTTTAGTATTACAGTTGTTTGGGCCATGGATGCTCAGGCTATTGGTCAATTATTCCTCTCAAGTTATTTCAAACATTCCCAGTTACTTTAACTAATGGCAAACGCTTCATTATTCGCTGTCGTAATGAGTGTGTTGTTGGCCTCAATTCGTATGGGTATGATGTTTGTGTCTAGTCCTGTGTTTGGGGCTGTCAAAATCCCAACACAGGCAAAGGTGGTATTGGTGGTGGGGTTGAGCTTAGGGCTTGCAAATGCCTTGAGTTTACAAGGTATTGAATCCATTAGTTTAAGCTGGCTAGTGTCGGTTGTTATTTCGGAAATGCTCATAGGCGCCGCCATTGCCGCAACATTGTTTATTGGGTTTGCCAGTTTTAACTTGGCCGGGCGTTTGCTGGATTTTCAAATTGGATACGGTATTGCTGGGTTGGTAGATATTGCGACTAGAAACAATATGCCCTTAATTGGTAGTGTAATTAGCATGACTGCCGTTTTAATTTTCTTTGGGTTAGATGGTCACTGGGCTTTATTGCAAGTAGTCAAATTATCTTTTACGGCGATGCCTGTAGGCAGTAGTATTTTTGATTTGAACTTGGCAAGCTTGATAGCCTATTTTGGATCTTGCTATGTGTTTGGATTTGCAGTGGTTGCTCCGGTAGTACTTTGCTTGTTTTTGGTGGATATTGGCATGGCATTTATGTCTCGCACCATGCCACAAATGAATGTGTTCGTTATGTCGCTAGCGTTAAAAGTAATAGTTGGTATATCTGCACTGGCTATCTCTTTGCCTTTTGCTGGAGGTACTATCAAGCGCGTATTTGAATCCATATTTGAAAATCTAGACCGTTTATTGGCTTGATATGGCAGAACAAGATCAAAACAGAAATGAGGCGGCTACCCCGCACAAAAAAGAAGAAGCTAGAAAAAAAGGCAATGTGGCTAAAAGCTTAGATGTGAATTCTTTTTTTGTGTTGGCAGTTGTATTGCTCACTTTGTATATTTGGGGCAGCAAGATGATATACGAGGAGTTATCTTTGGCAAGAACAGTTCTTGCCAACACTAGCAGAATGTCGTTTGAAACAAACGAATTGACAGATTATTTAACGGGAATGTTGGCGGACGGTTTAATTATCCTAGCGCCATTCTTTATTTTGCTTTTTGTTTTTGGGGTATTGAGTAATTTTGTACAAGTTGGCCCAGTATTTACATTCTTTCCACTTAAGCCAGATCTAAGTCGCATTAATCCGGTAACTGGTTTGAAAAAACTGTTTTCGATTCGATTGTTGATTGAATCGGTGAAGACAGTGTTGAAGTTTATTTTACTTGGCACAGTACTTTATTTTGTCATCAAAAACGTGATCCCTAAATTGTTAATTAGTCTGCATGTTACGCCTGCATCCATTGGATTATTGCTAATGCCGCAATTGACTTCAATGTTGTTTAAGTTGTTACTTGTATTGTTGTTTATTGCTATGCTTGATTTAATATTTACGCGGTGGGATTACGCTAAACGATTACGCATGAGCCGTCGGGATATTACAGATGAGCATAAGCGTAGAGAAGGTGACCCCAGAATTAAATCTAGGCTCAGAGAGCTGCAAAGAGAGGCTTTGAAACGCGCTAAAAGCTTGGGTAGAGTGAAAGATGCTGATGTGCTGATTACTAATCCAACTCACTTGGCGATTGCAATTAAATACCATAAAGATGAGATGGATGCGCCAATTGTATTGGCCAAAGGGGCTGGGTTTTTAGCCGCCAGAATGAAAGATATTGCCAGAATGCATAAAGTGCCAATTGTGGAAAATAGGGCACTTGCAAGAAGTTTGTTTCACGGCGTTGATATGGAACGGGCGATTCCCATTGAGCATTACACTGCTGTTGCTAAGTTGTTGTTCTGGGCATACGCTGCCAGAGGCGTAAATTTTAAAAAATAATTAGAAAAACGATGTAATGAATAGCTTAAAAAAAATATTTGGCAAGAACTCTGACTTAGTTTTGATTCTGAGTATGCTTGGCATATTGGTAGTTCTGTTCACACCTATCCCATCTGGATTACTGGATTTTTTGCTGTTAGCTAATCTGAGCTTTGCGCTTTTGGTTTTGTTGTTAACTTTTTATGTAGAAAAGCCGGTCGATTTTTCTACTTTTCCCCCATTGCTTCTCATTGCTACTTTATTTCGGCTATCTCTCAATATTGCTGCTACAAGATTGATATTAGGTGAAGGAGATGCAGGTAAGGTCATTGGCGCAATTGGCTCCTACGTAGTGCAGAATAACTATGTGATTGGCTTAGTAGTTTTCTTGATATTGGTTGTTGTTCAATATGTGGTGGTCACCAACGGTGCGCAGCGTGTGGCTGAGGTAGCTGCAAGATTCACGCTCGATAGTATGCCGGGCCAACAAATGAGTATTGATGCTGACTTGAATATGGGGTTTATTGATCAAGCCGAGGCACAGAAGCGGCGTAAGACCATAGAAAAAGAAGCCAACTTTTATGGCGCGATGGATGGTGCGAGTAAATTTGTAAAGGGCGATGCAATCGCTGGGATAGTCATTTTATTAATTGATATTTTTGGCGGGCTGGCAGTTGGCGTAATGCAGTTAGGAATGCCTTGGTCGGAAGCTGCGCAGACGTTTACTCTGCTTACCATTGGCGATGGTATTGTCACTCAGGTGCCTGCACTTGTGATTGCGGTGGGTACGGGCATTATCGTTACACGTTCAGGCACAGATAAACAGTTGAGTGCTGAGATGGCTGCACAGGTTTCGGCTTACCCCAAAGCATTAATGTTAGTCATGTTTGCGATGGTTGGGATAGGGTTGTTACCTGGTATGCCGGTTCTACCTCTGATTGTCATCATTGCTATCTTTGCTTTGGTTTTTTACTTTGTTAAAGCGGCAAAACCTGACGAGAAGGATGCAGAGGACAGTGGGCAAGAGAAAGCAAGTGACGGCCTGGAAGATTTGCTAGTTGTTGAGCCCATTGAAATTAAGATTGGACAAGGGTTGATTCCTTTGGTCAACGCTGAGGATGCGGGTGTCACCGATAGAATTTCCGCATTTAGAAAGCAATATGCGCTAGATGCTGGATTTGTGATGCCCAAAGTTAAGATTAAAGACGATAAAAAGCTCAATCCATTTCAGTATAAGGTCAATATTTTTGGTGTGACTGTTGGTGAAGCAGAAATTCTACCTGATAGCCAGTTGGCAATACATCCATCCGGTAGTGGTGAAAAGTTGGAAGGAATTGAGACAAAAGATCCTACCTATGGGTTGCCAGCGATATGGATTAGCGAAAGTGTTAGAGCAACAGCCAAGTTAAAAGGTTATACATTAGTAGACCCGCTGACTGTGTTTATGACCCACCTAACAGATTTATTAAAAAAGAACTCTGCAAATTTATTAAATCGAGCTGAGGTGTCGGCCATTATTGATCGTGCCCGAGAACAAAATTCGAGCTTAGTAGATGAGTTGATTCCAAGTGTGTTATCTGAGGTTGAGGTACAAAAAGTACTACAAAATTTATTGCGGGAGAAAGTCTCTATCAGGAATATTGCTGCTATTTTAGAAGTGTTAGCGGATGCTGGCCGCCAGACAAAGCAAGCTGAGCGTTTGACTGAGTTGGTCAGGAGTAAGTTAGGAGCAGCTATTTGTCAAAATCTTACTGGTGCTAAAGCTGAGTTATCTGTACTCACTTTAGATCCGACTATTGAGCAAAAGATTGTAGATTCTATTCAGTCAGTCGAAGAGTCATCGAGGTTGGTCATGGATCCTCGATACACCGAGCAAGTGATTTCAAAACTGGCCTCATTAGTTGAGGCGATGATGAAAAGTAATGTGTCTCCTGTATTGCTATGCGCGCCAGAGTTACGCAGACACTTGAGAGTGATGACAGAGCGGGTGTTGCCGCATCTGTCTGTAGTTTCCATGACTGAGGTGCCAACAAACTTGAGATTGCTGTCATATGGAGTTGTTAGGCTATGAGGGCTGAAAAGATAGTAGCTTCTGCTATTCCCAAAAGTCAGCAAGTTGATGCTAATTTATTCTTTGGCGCAGAAAAAGACCAGTGGTTGAATACTGTCACAGCGGGCCAAATCTTGAAGGGTAGAATCCTTAAAGTGTATGGCGACCATAAGTATGGTGTTTCTTTTGGAGGTAAAGAGCGCATTGTAGACTCCAGTATACCGTTGACGGTGGGGAATGTTATCACTGGTCAAGTGCAAAGTATTAATGAAAAAAATGTTTCAATGCGGTTGGTCCAAACGATCCCACACGAGAAAAATACTACGTCTCATCAAGTTTTTCATCAGTCGCCGCTTGACGCTCAAGCAGTCAATCTAGGAATATCTTTAAGTGCATTAGATCAAAAGACAATTGCTAGTGCAGCTAGTGAGTCTAAAGCGCCAGCAGTTATCATCAGTGTGGGATTGTATTTGGTGAAGTTAGGTTTGCCAGTAACTATTGACCTGATACGCTTACTTTCTTCACGCATTATGTCTGCAAGAGATTTAAATGATGCTGATAGCGAAAAAATGATACCTATGCTTGATTTTGACCCTATATTGGTCGACTCACAAACATTGCTGCCTCCTGATGTGTTGGAGCGTTTGGTACAGGATTTTCAAGGGATGGATATGGATGCGTTGGATGCGGACATTGAGCCCTCTGATTTATCGTTATTAGATAATCTTGCAGCAGCAGTGAAGCCGATCGAAAGCGACGAGCAACAACTGCTGGGCGGCGAGCCCGATTCAAGCGATGCTGACGTGGCGAGAGTTCTAGCGAGTATTTTAAATGCCAATACTGGGGCCAAACTCCAACATGCACTTAAGACTTTATCTGTAATTATAGACGGGAAACTAGTGGAGTTTGATGTGGCCTTCTTTAACCAGTTACCTGGCAACGAAACTATGGAAAATACGATTGAAAGTAAGTCTATTCGATTTTCTTTAGAAACAAGTTTAGGGCAACTAGGATTGATGGCGAAAATTGTGAATAACAGAGTGCGAATCTCTTTTAATGCTATGAACGATATGCTTTTAAGTGATTTACAGGCACATGAGTCACATTTGGTTAATCAATTGGTGGATGCCGGCTGGAGTGTGGATGCAATTAATTTTGCAATCGATGCAGATGAGCACTGGCCTGGCTTGCATGTGATAAACCATGCGCTGCAACAAGGCAGTGTCAATTTAATGGCATGAGTAAGTTAAAACAAAATTTGGGTTTGGCTGTTGGTAAGGGCACTCAGCTACCCGCTGTAGTTTTTAAAGGCTATGGTGCGTATGCCGATTTTTATGAAAAAGAATTTAAAAGAATCAAGCCGCAATCAAGAATAGTAAAAGATAAAGAACTATTAGAAAAACTAGCAAAACTGCCTGTGAATTCTGATATTTCACCTGACCTTTATCAGTTGGTTGCAATTTTATTGGTTTATGTATACTCTCTAGAAAAAATAAAAAAGGATTGAAAGTGATTGATCCAATCAATTTAATAATAACAAGCATCCAATTCGATACGCAGCGCTTAAATACCATTGCTGGTAACGCTGCAAACGCACTGACTCCAGGTTATAAAAGAGAATTTCTGTCTATCGATGGGGAGTTCCAAACCCTTATGAATAGTCAGTTAAATGCTCAACCAATATTATCCGCAAGGGTTGACCACAAGCCTGGGGTTCAACGTTTAACCAGCAATCCACTTGACTTGGCCATTCTGGGTCAAGGCTATTTCCAAATTAATACCGATCAAGGGCATGCCTACACTCGGCAAGGCGCTTTCAGACTAGATGAGCAGGGACGACTTGTCACTCACTTGGGGCAGGCTGTATCTGGTGCATCCGGAGATATATATCTAACTGGGCCCAATCCGCTGATAGATCACAAGGGGCAAGTGATAGAAAACGGCAAAGTTGTCGCACAAGTCAAAGTGATCTCTGTGGATCATGATGATGATTTGGTTAAAGTTGGCGGAGGCCTTTTCAAAGCCACGGAAAATGCAGTCATCAGGGATGTCGATTCGCCTAATATTGCCCAAGGTAATTTAGAAGGTTCTAATGTGGATTCGACCCAGGAAATGGTGCGGTTAATGGAAACATTTAGACACTTTGAAACTAGTCACAAAATTGTTCAGGCGTACGATGAGCTGAATGATAAAACATTGAAAAACTTAAGTCAGTTTTAGATAGGGGGTAAGCATGATTGATGCATTATATATTGGAGCGACTGGGATGCAGGCGCAGCAACTCAATGTGGATGTGGTTGCAAATAACCTTGCCAATGTGAATACCTCAGGGTTTAAGAAAAGTCGAGTGACATTTCAAGATGCCTACTATCAAGTGCTCAATCCTAGTGCAAATTTGACAGAAGGCGGCGCTAGTGCAGTGATGCTGGGGATGGGGGCCATGGTTTCAAGCAATTCAAAATCGTTTACACAGGGTGAATTGAAGGCTACAGAGTCACCGCTAGATTTTGCCATTCAAGGAAACGGATTTTTTGAGGTGCTGATGCCTGATGGTACATCCGCCTATACAAGATTCGGCGCTTTAAAAGTTAATGAGAATGGTGTGTTAAGCACTGCCAAAGGCTATGAACTAAAAGAGCAGATTGAGGTGCCTAGTGATGTTATTGAGGTGGTCGTTGACGCAAAAGGTAAAGTGTCAGGGCGATTAGCTGATAAAAGTACTTTGATAGAGCTAGGGCAAATAGAGCTCACCTCCTTCGCCAGCTTAGAGGGCTTATTGCCTATGGGGGATAATTTGTATCAGGCTTCTGATGCGAGTGGCGAAAAAACTACGGGTATTCCAACTGAAAATGGTTTGGGTAGTGTTGCGCAAGGGTACCTGGAAGCTTCTAACGTTAAGCTTGCAGAGGAAATGGTAAATCTTGTATTGGCGCAGAGAGCATATGAGCTGAATGCAAAAGTGATTCAGGCGTCCGATGATATGCTTTCAATTAGTAATAATCTGCGTAGATAGGTTATGATCAAGTCGGCTCAATTTCTTCTTGGATGTGTGCTAAGTTTGTCTTTATTAATCGGCAGTGTTGCATATGGAGAGAATCTATATAACTCTGACACATACAGGGCTCTAGCTTCTGATCGAAGAGCTTATCGTGTAGGGGATGTGCTTACTGTGTTAGTGCTAGAAAGCTCAAGTGCTAGCGCAGCAGCAGGCACTAATACGGACAAAGGCAACGATGTGGGAATCAAATTTTCCTCTCCAAACAGTCAAAAAGATTATGCATTAGGTATAGATGAGAATTTTGATGGTGGAGGAAAAATTGCTAGAACAGGTAAGCTACTTGCACAAATTTCTGTAGCGGTGAAATCTATCAATACTAATGGCGATTTTAATATTACAGGCAATCAGGATATTGAAATCAATGGTGAGAAACAGACTATTAATATTGAAGGTAGAGTAAGACCCATTGATGTCGATGAAAAGAATACAGTCCTTTCAACTAAAATTGCGAATGCAAAAATTACTTACGTAGGCAATGGCGTATTGGCAGACAGCCAACATAAAGGATGGTTGTCAAGAATAATTACATTATTGGGGCTGCTCTGAATTTATGAAATATTTCTTGTTTGCCTTCGCATTAATGATGTGCTCAATACCCGCCTTGAGTTCAGAGTCCGTGCGGCTTAAAGATATTGGTAAAGTGGAAGGCTGGCGCGAAAATCATTTGATCGGTTTTGGTATTGTTACTGGCCTTGCCGGTACAGGAGACTCACCTCGTAGTAAAGCAACCAGACAGTCCGTGGCAAATTTCATGTCAAATTTTGATGTACTGGTTGCCTCAGATCAGGTGAATAGTAGAAACGTTGCAATTGTAAGTATTATGGCGCTACTGCCGCCTGTAACACACCGTGGAGATAAAGTGGATGTCACCGTGACATCCATGGGAGATGCGCGAAGCCTGTTGGGAGGTACTTTGCTAATGGCGCCGCTCAAAGGGCCAGACGGTAAAGTTTATGTATTAGCGCAAGGCCCTGTATCTGTTGGCGGCTATAAATATGATCAGCTAGGCAATGTCGCGCAAAAAAACCACCCAACTGCAGGTGTGATTTCTGGCGGTGGACAAGCGGAGCAAGATGTGACTGCATTGCCATTGCATGAAGATGGATCGTTGGCATTCGTTTTGAATAATCCGGATTACGTGACGGCGGAACGTGCAGAAAGAGAAATTAACCGCGTACTCGGTGGTACTTTTGCTTCGATTAAAGACTCAAGTTCAATTCATGTGCAGATGCCTAAACATTACGAACAAAGGCAATCTGACTTTATTTCATTATTGGAAACCGTTGAGGTGGTGCCCGATACACGAGCAAAAGTGGTCGTGAATGAAAAAACGGGGACGGTGGTAACTGGCGGCGATGTGAGATTATCAAAAGTGACAGTTGCACATGGTGACTTGAAAGTGTCGATTCGAAATAGCTTTTCAGTGTCTCAGCCTCAGTTTATTGGAAGAGCCGGGGCTAATGTAAGAACGCAAGTAATTCCCAATACACAAATAAGCTTGAACGAAGAACAGGGGGATATGGTTGAGTTGCCAGAGTCTTCTAGTGTGAGTGATTTAATACGAGCGTTAAGAAAAATTAAGGCTAGTACTAGAGACACAATTACTATCTTACAAGGAATTAAAGCGGCAGGCGCCTTGCATGCTGATCTTATCATTCAATAGGAGCTATGATGTTGAGTACGAATGCGATTACACCCCAAATTGTTGGGTTGGCTTTGGATGGATTGTCTGCCAGACACGAGGCTATTGCATCCAATATTGCGAATGTCAATGCTGAAGGTTATCGACCAATCTCAGTATCTTTTGAGTCTCAGTTGGCAGGCATTGTGGCACGCGGCCAAATGGAAGTGGGTTCAAATGACGCATCATTTAGTCCTGTTGTGAGTTATGGTGAAAAGCAGTCAGCGGAAATTAGTAACGCGAGTATCGATATGAATACGGTTAAATTAAATGAAAATGTAATTCAGTATCACGCTCTCATCAAAGGCATGCAGCATTATATGACTACGCTATCTACTGCCATCAAAGAAGGTAGGGGCTAATGGACTACTCGTCTGCAATTGCAATTAGCTCCGCTGGAATGCAAGTAGAAAGAGCTCGGCTTGACGTATCTGCAATCAATATTGCGAATGCACATACAACGAGAGGTGTGAATGGCGGGCCTTATGTCCCATTAGTCGCATTGGCAAGAAGTGGGAAATCATTTTTAAAGACTTATGAAGCATTGCAGCAGCATCGCTCTATGCCAGAGGTCAATGTAATTCGGCAAACGCAATCAGTACCCAGAATGGTATTTGAACCAGCACATCCTGATGCAAATGTGGATGGCTTTGTTGCGTATCCAGGTGTTGATACAGTGAAAGAAATGGTTAATATGATGACTGCCGTTAGAGCATATGAGGCTAATGTGGTGGCAATCAATGCAGCAAAATCAATGGCTATGAAAGCAATAGATTTAGGGAATGGGGCCTAGCCATGGTGGAAGGAATAGAGGCAGTTAGTAGCGATTTTAATATAAAAGGTGTTGGTGATGCTGGGAAATTGCTTCCTGAAGCTATTGAAAAAAGCCAATTTCTACTCGCATTGGAAAATGTAAATAGCAAGCAAATAAGTAGTGAGCATTTGTTACAAGATTTAGCTGTTGGAAAAACGGATAATATTCATCATGTAATGCTGGCATTGGAAGATGCAAAACTGTCATTACATCTTTTGATTCAAGTGAGAAATAAATTGCTAGAGGGATACCAAGATATCCTGCGTATGCAAATATAAGTCAATAGGGGTTGGAGTTGGATTTTATAAGAAAAACATGGACAGAAATGTCCGGTATGTCTAAAGCTGTTTTTGTCATTTTACTAATGACAGTCATTGGGTTATTTGTCTTTTCTGTGGTTTGGGTGACTAAAGACGATTACCAAGTACTATTTTCCGATTTAAATCCACTGGATGCATCATCTATGGTCTCCGAGCTTGAGCACCTCAAGGTGCCATATAAGCTAACAGAGGGTGGAACTACCATTTTGGTTGAGAGTGACGCCGTTTATAAAACACGTTTGAAGTTGATCGGCAAGGGCTTAAATCTGAATGGCTCAGTGGGGTTTGAGTTGTTTAATAATGCAGAGTTTGGCATGACTGAGTTTGCACAAAAAGTAAACTACTTGCGAGCCTTGCAAGGCGAATTAGAGAGAACCATTGTAAGCTTTGACGAAATTAAGTCGGCTAGGGTGCATTTGGTATTACCTGAATCTGGTTTGTTTAAAAGAAAAGATGCGAAACCTAAGGCCTCTGTAACGGTGATGATGAAAAATGGAATGGCGTTGTCATCAGAGCAGGTATTAGGTATTCAAAAGCTAGTGTCAGCATCAGTCCCTGAAGTGACCCCTTCTGAAGTGACAATTGTCGACCAAAGAGGCGTAGCGTTGACAAAAAATACGTTGTCGGGGAGTGAGGCATCTAATCTATATGAGCGATTGGACGTTAAGAAGCAGCTTGAGACATATATCACATCAAAAATAGTGGATGTCTTGGATCGCGTTGTTGGTACTGGCAAAGCCATCGTAAGTGTGGATATCAATTTAAGCTATGATCAGGTAAAAATCACAAAAGAAGATATCGTACCTCTACCAAATACATATGGACAATCAATAGGGGCCATCACGAGAAAAAGAACAACTAGTCAAAGAGATGAAGCGGCTACCCAAGCGGATACATTTGAAGATGGACAAATTGTTAATCAAAATTCACCTGCTAGTAGCTCAATGAGTGAGATTGAATTCATTAATAATAAAAAAATTGAACAGATATTATCGATGCCTGGTGCCATTAATAAGCTCTCAGTGGGCGTGTTTGTTCCCAATATTAATGATCCAGTTAAATTGGAAAAAATCAAAGAAGTGATATCAATGACTGCAGGCATTAATGTCCGCAGAGGTGATGGATTAGTAGTGCATGATATAGAGGTTCCGCAATTGGCCATGCAAGCTGAAACTACACTTAATGATACAAAAGACAAGGGTTTAGCTGACATACATAACAATCAAGCTACAACTAAAAGAATGAGCAGTCCTCAATATTACTGGATTTTAGGTGCTGCAATATTGTTCCTGCTTCTGTTGATAGCCAGCGTCATTAAACAGCAGAGAAAAAAAGCACTTACAGTGACGAACAGAGAGAAATTGCTGGACGAAATTAATCTCTGGGCAAAGAGTTGAAAATGAGTAATGTTGAAAAGTCTAAACTCATTGCGCTGAAATTAGCATCTTTACCTGAGTCTGATTTCAACTGGATATATGACCGCTTGAATCAGAATGTAAAAGATCGACTAGGTCCACTGGTTAATGAGGTTAGAGCAATTGGAATAAATCTTAGCGCGGGTGAAATTAATGATTTATTCGAAAATCATGCTACTTCTAAAGACAATCATAAAAATAAAGAGAATGTATTATATTCGGAAATGATTGATCAGGCTGGCTATCAGAATATTGAGGATGCATTCAAAAGTGAACCTTCATATTTATTATTTGCACTGTCTGGCTTGCATGATTGGCATTGGAAAACTGAGTTTGGCTATAAAAACTTTGTTGAGAGCAAAATGAAAAGAGCTGAGCGTATAGAGCTAAAGGCTCTGTTAGCGAAGTCGATGATTGCTGCTACTGAGTCTCTATTGCAAGATAAATCTACTTCTCGACCTCTGTTGACTAAAGCCAGCGCAAATTCAACCACAAAACTGAAGGGTGCTCTGGAAAGGGCTCCTGTTATTAAAAGGCTTTTTAAGTGGTAAATATAATTAAAGCTGGGACTGTGCTTGAGGATGATCAGCACTTAATATTGTTGCCTTTGCATCACCGATTGGAAGAAAAAGTCGAGTTGGAGGCAGAGGGAAGTGTCGACGTTGGTGATGTGAGCGAGCATGAGACAGTTACGTTGACTAGCCCTGATGTGAAGTATTTAGATCAACAGTTGATTAAGCATACACAAGCCGAAATAACGACTGATATTTTGGAAGAAAGCAAGAAGCACGCACAGCATGAAGGTTTTAAGCAAGGGGTTGATGACGCTAAAGCTAAATACGATAGTTTACTAGCCAAAGTTGATAGATTGGTGGAGAGGATTGAGGGTGCTGTTCCTGACTATGTTCAGCAGAGTCAGTCAGTGATTGCTTCAATAGTGTTGGAAGCGGTGTCCAAAATAATAAAAGTACACTTGGTTGATCAGCAGAAATCCTTAGAGGTTATAAAAGAAGTGATTAGAGAAGTGGGGCAGCATGAGCTAAAGTCTATATATATTAGCCCACATGATTTTAATTTACTTAAGCAGTTAGATGAGCAAATGTTATTGGATGGAGCCTCCAACGACTTGAAGCGACTTCATCATCATTTTAAATCTGATTCAGATATGGTGATGGGGGGGTGTCGAATCTCGATGAAGGATGGGATTTTAGATGCTTCGTTAGAGAGTCAGCTAAGAGTTTTGATTAAGAGCCTTACAGATAAAGTAACTGAGTCGGCTTAGTTTGATATGAAATGGGTTAACTATCTTGAGGAAATTAAAAGTTTAGACCTTTATCGGCACATTGGTAAGGTTAAAAAAATCAATGGTTTATTGGTTGAAACTACGGGGTTGTCGGTCAATATTGGTGATATGTGTTTGATCAAGAACAAACATCATGGTGTTAAAAATGTGTTTGCACAAGTAATCGGTCAAGATCAGGGAACAGCAATACTTATGCCATTCGGTGACTTGCATGGGATAGGTATAAACGCAGAAGTTGAGCGTATTGAAGGTGCTCTAAAAATTGGTGTTGGAAATGAGATGCTAGGACACGTAATTGATCCGTTGGGGAACACACTCCAAGGTTCAAGTAGTATTAATATTGAAAGTAGGATATCCGCTAAAGGCACTAGCCATAACCCTTTAGCGCGTACAAGGATAACAAGTTATCTTACTACCGGTATAAGAGCAATCGATGCATTTATGCCTATAGGTCTCGGACAGAGAATAGGGATATTTTCTGGAAGCGGTGTAGGGAAGAGCACATTACTCGGTATGATCGCTAAAAATTCGTTGGCAGATATCAATGTGATTGCGTTGATAGGCGAACGTGGGCGTGAGGTGAATGATTTTGTACAGAAGACGTTAACTCCGGATGCTTTAGCTAAGTCGGTTATTGTCGTAGCAACAGCGGATCAGCCTACCCTCTTACGAGAGTTGGCAGCTCACACAGCAACCTCTATTGCAGAGTATTTTTCTAATAAAAATAAAAATGTATTACTGATTATGGATTCCGTAACGCGGTTTGCGATGGCGAGAAGGGAAATAGGGTTGTCAATGGGCGAGCCTGCCACTGCAAGAGGCTATACGCCATCCACTTTTACAGAGTTACCTAAGTTGATTGAACGGGCAGGTAATTTTACTGGTAAGGGATCAATAACTGGCATATATACAGTATTGGTAGAAGGTGATGATTTGAATGAACCCGTTGCAGACCATATGCGAGCAGTATTAGATGGACATATTGTCTTGTCGCGGAAACTGGCTAACCAAGGACATTATCCGGCGATTGAGGTACTTAAAAGTGTGAGTCGAATTGCAACCGATATTTGGTCTAAAAGTGAAAAAGAAATAGTGAGTTCTGTGCTGAAATTGCTTGATGTTCGCGAGCGGTATTTGGATGTTGTAGAAATTGGAGCGTATAAATCGGGTGCAAATCCTGAACTGGACAGGGCGTTATTTTTGTATCCAAAAATACAAGCATTTTTAACTCAAGGTGATGAGTCGCCACCTGCTAGAGATGCATTATTCAAACAACTAACGACGATATTGAATTCTTGACGAGATGGAAATTAAAGTAATAGCAAAACTGATGTCGATTAAAGACAGTGAAATAAATCTCTTTAAAAGAGATTATGTGACCTTAGTCGAGCTTATGAATAATTTGAGTGGTCAATACTTATCGCAAAAAGAAGCCATAGAGCAGTTCGCAAGTGAGCAAGCCAGTGTTGATAACGTCGATGCTATGCTTAATGGCCGATATTATTTGCAAGACATGCAAAAGCACGCTAATACGCTGCATTTATCATTGAAGGAAGTTGAAAAGCAAAAAGAAGCTGCCTTTGAGACACTCAGTAGCGCAGTGACAGGGTTGAAAGTATTAGAAAAAATGCATGATAGGCGCTTAAAAGATTTACATAGCATGCATCTAAAAAAAGAAGAGTTAGAATCTGATGAGGTAGCTATTACTATGTTTAACAAGGTGAACAATTAGTATGAGTCATGCAGTCATTGATTTTCAAATGAGAGAGTTGCATCAATCTAGTAGTCGTGTGCCTAATGAAAGTATCAACAAAAATTTGTGGAGACTTACTTTAGAGGAACATGGTTTATACGATGCGCTAAAGGAGTACCAGGTGCAAAAGTCAGCGGAGGGTAATTTACCGCATCAGATTTTAGTTGAGCATTCAGTCGACAAAGGAAAGAAACCTCAAGTTAATTCAGGTGATACACATCAGCAGCTGGTAAAAACCACTGATAATCTTGAGGGTATGAGTGGCGCAGCCAAACATAATGTCATTGATCTTCAAGTGACTTCAAGTAATCTAAAGCCTAGCCAAGTGTTACAGGTAGGTGGTCTTTCATACAACAAAGTGTATGTGGAGAATTTCAATCATATAGCTATGAATGTTGATACGACTCTATATGGTGGGTTAGTGATGCGAGATAAGATTAAATGGCTGGATAAAAATGCACTACTTACTGTTGTCAATTCAAATTTAGAGTTGTGGCTTCGAGACTCTTCAATTGCCGACCATGAAGTAGGGATGGCGTTGAAAAGAATAAAGCATTCAATGGCAGATCTAGGAGTGAGTTTGGCTCAGGTCGTTATCAATGGAAAAGTAGTCTTCAGGCGTAATTAAAGTCATAAATTGATTGGAAAAATATGGCAGTTGATCTTATAGGTGGGGTTTCGGACCAGCAGCAAACCGCTGCGGCAGTTCAGACATCATTGGGACAAGAAGAGTTTTTGAAAATATTGTTAGCACAGCTACAGTATCAAGACCCACTAAAGCCGCTAGATAATCAACAGTTTCTAGCGCAGTTAGCACAATTTTCTGCATTAGCCCAAACTTCTCAGTTAAATGATAGAGTCGATACATTACTCACAATTCAAGCCTCAACTCAGTCAATAGGATTAATTGGTAAAACTGTGGAGGTGAGATCGACCACCGGTGAGCCTGCAAGTGTTGGGACCGTATCGTCTTTAGCCTTTTTGGATGGGCAGCCTAGCTTAAATGTTCGCACGCAAAATGGTGAGATTCTGACAGCGGTTAAGCTGTCTCAAATATCGGTAGTGAGGTAAGTATGCTAGATACGATATATATTGGTATGAGTGGACTGACCAGCTTTTCTAAAGGGTTGTCCAATATTAGTAATAACGTAGCAAATCTGAACACGACAGGGTTTAAGGGTTCAGATCTGCAGTTCTCGGATCTGTATTATCAGCATCAGTATGCTGGATCTAATGCAGAATATTTGGTTGGTTTAACAAAAGGATCTGGTGTAACGGCAGGAGCTTCCGCTACTAAATTTACTCAAGGTGAATTTAGACAAACCGGAAATGATTTGGATGCAGCCATTGATGGGAATGGTTTTTTTATTCTACAGAGTGGCGGCAAACTATATTACACAAGAGCTGGACAGTTCCAGATTGATGGTGAGGGTCGATTGGTTGCAGGTAGTGATGATGCGGCTGTAATGGGGCTCGTAAATGGTGCTATTAGAGAAATCAATATTTCCGGGAGCCGTAGTGTCCCTGCAAAAGCAACAACTGAAATTAGATTTGCAAATACACTATCCTTAAACTCACCCACGTATGAATTAACTAATATTACGGCAATTGATAGTTTAGGAAGCCAACATCAATTAACGCTCAATTTTGTAAATGATACTGTCAATAACCCCGGGAGGTGGACGTTTCGTGTGTTGGAAGGTACCACAGAGCTGGCAAATGGCAGCGTGACATATAATGCTAGCGGCAGTCCGGTTTCAGGCAGTGATACTTTTAGTTTTACTTATGCCCCTGCTGGTGCCTTACCAAATCAACTTACATTAAACTTTAGTGGCACTACGTTTTTATCTAGCAGCAGTTCGAGTTTACAAGTGAGTTCACAGAATGGTGTCGCTGCAGGTTTTCTGACAAAAACAACCATTGATCAAGATGGGTTTTTAGTTCTGACATATTCTAATGGGCAGTCAGTAAAAAGTAATCAATTGGCACTTGCAGACTTCCAAAATTTATCCGCCTTACAGTCCGTAGGGAGCAATCGTTTCGAAATTTTTGGGCAGACAAAGCAAATATTGTCGACCCCTGGTAGTTTATCTTTGGGGAAATTGAGAGTATCCGGGATTGAACTATCCAATGTTGATTTGGCAAGAGAGTTCAGTGAGTTAATTATCGTACAACGTGCTTACCAAGCTTCGTCACAGGTGATATCCGCTGCCAATGAGATGATGCAGCAACTGGGTGAAATTAGAGGGCGCCGTTGATGCAGGTTAATAATCAATATGCACCGTACACATTGTATGGTGCATCACATGTAAATGAAGTGTCAGAAAAAGTTAATGCGGCGTTGTCTGAGTTATATGCAGGATGGTTTACACGAGAGGAGCACTTTATATTTAGTGTTACCAATCATAATGAGTCATTCAAATTGGCGATAGATAGCTGGGATATTTATGCAAGTAGCCCGGATTGTTGGGTAGCATTGAAAGGTGTAAAGAAGTTACAAGCTGGTTTTTTGACCAAAATGTTTGATGCAGATAGCAACCTGCTTGCCAGAACTACAAAGCTTACTAGTGCAATTTACAGTGACTTTATAGAGAGTCATATAGATACATTATATTCGTTAGCTAATACAGTTTACTTAAAGGGCCAAAACATCACAAATGTAAGGACACTTAAAGGCAGTGGTGCGTTGTTAGGGCTAGTTTCCAACGGTGAAGTGGCCATGCAGATTGCAATAGGAGCTGACTTAATAAAGGCAATCTGTTCGAAAAGTTTTGTGAAATTGCATTCTAAATCCGCGGATCTAGTAAGTCGTGAAAGTGTATTGCAGAACCCGGTTGTCGATATTCATGTACCGGCAGGTTCAGCTGAAATGACCTTGAAAGATTTGTCTATGGTTGAAGTTGGAGATGTGATTCTGTTGGATAAAAAGCTGGGGGGCAAGTTTTTGGTGACTGATGCTAAAGGAAGATTTTTAGCCAATGCTCAACTTGGAAAGCGGTTAAATCAGAAAGCTATACAATTTATTGAGTGAGAAAATAAGAAAGTGTTGATTTGAGCATGAGTGAATTAAAAGAAAAATCCAAAATAGTCGCGTTGACAGAACTGCAGGATGTTGCTGCACCTAAGGGAAATAAAGTGATTGGGGTTGATTATTCGGCCGTTTCAGATGTTAAGGTGCATTTGGAGGCGTTTATTGGTACAGCAAGCATCACCATACAAGAGCTTTTTGATTTGGAGTTAGGCTCAACAGTTTCATTAAATGAGTCTGTTGATTCATTAATCCTACTGAAGCTGGATGGTAAATCCGTTGCACAAGGCACATTGGTGGTTGTAGGTGATACTTTTGGTATCAAAATTACCGATATTGTCAAAACGAACACAAAAAATTAGCAGCAATCTGGACGTATTGAATTGAAAATGGATTATGCACTGTCAGGTGGCGTGACAAAAAGCAATGGTGAGATAAAAGCACAGACACAACAGATTCCATATAAAGATTCAAAAACTGAATTCGAAACACACGGAGCCACCGTCATCGTTGCGATGGTTGTATTTTTGATATTGGCGTGGCTTGTGTTGCTATTAATTAAAAAACGATATGTTAAATTTCTTCCAACCGCAAATCGTCATAAAGGCAAAAAACTGCTGGTGTTGGAACGCACCAAAGTTTCGGCGAAGTCCAATTTGTTGCTGGTCCGGTATCAAGAGAGGCTTTTTATATTGGGCGAATCCAGCGATCATCTAGCTTTGATAGCTGAGGTAGACGAGCGAGCCGAAGAGTAATTAAAGAATAACACTAACAATGCAAACAAAAAATATTCTTATATGGGTAATTGCCATTTTAATACTTGCGATACAACCCGTTTTGGCAGACTCGTTAATTGCAGGAGATGCTGCGGCATTTTTTAAAGCTAACTCTTTAAATATAATCAAACCAGCAGAAGTTTCGTCGGCAATGAAGATCGTTGTATTGCTTACGATGTTAAGTATAGTGCCGACTTTACTGATTGCTACAACATCATTCCTTAGAATTATTATTGTCCTTTCTATGTTGCGTCACGCAATCGGGATGCAAGATACTCCCCCCAATGCCGCACTAATCAGTATTGCAATTTTTTTGACTATATTTTCTATGCAGCCGGTATGGTCAGAAATCAATCAAAATGCATGGGCACCTTTCCAAGCCAATAAAGTTTCGATGGAAGAGGCGTTTGATAGAGGAGTAAGTCCTATGCGCGAGTTTATGATAAGACAAACACGGGAAAAAGACTTGTCTCTAATGGTTGACTTGTCTGGTGCAGAGAGGCCTGAAACAATGAACGAAATTGATACGACTCAACTAATCCCGGCTTTTATGCTCAGTGAGTTACGTTCGGCATTTCAGATAGGATTTATGATCTTTCTACCTTTCCTGCTGATTGATTTGGTAGTGGCCAGCATTCTTACATCGCTCGGTATGATGATGGTGCCTCCCATTACTATATCTTTGCCACTAAAAATACTAATGTTTATATTAATAGACGGATGGAACCTAGTGGTTAAGTCTTTAATGAGTAGCTTCAGCTAATTGTATAAGCAGGTTGCGTTGGATACTTTGCAACAGGATGAGCAAAAAGTATGGCAGCAATTTTTAGCTGAACCTACTGTGGAATATCGAAATATTTTAATTCAGCAATATACAGAGCTGGTCAATATTATTGCAGCTAAGTTTTATCAGAATCGACAAATTAAGGAGATTGAGTTTGATGAGTTTAAACAACTAGGATTAATTGGATTAATCGAATCAATCGATAGATTCGATCCGTCTCAGGGTGCAGGGTTCCAAACTTATGCAAGTCATCGCATAAAAGGGGCAATTCTGAATGGTATCGAAAAGTACTGCGAGAAGCAGCAGCAAATTTCTATTAGGTCGCGGTTACGGACAGAGAGAATGCAAAATCTCTTGGAAGAAGTAACATTGCAACAGCAAGATATTTTTGCTAGGCTCGTCGATATGGCCGTAGGCACAGCGATAGGCATTATGCTTGAAAACACAGGGATGTTTCAGTCGGGGGATTCTCAAGTTTCTGTAAGCCCATATGTGAGTAGAGAATTGCATGATTTAAGTAAGGTAATGGAGAGGTTGGTATTGGCGTTACCAGATCAGGAAAGAATGGTGATTCGAATGCACTATTATCAACAATTAAAATTTGAGTTGATCGCTGATGAATTAAAACTTACAAAAGGCCGTATCTCTCAAATTCATCATAGTGCATTGAAAAGAATGCATGAATATTATGATGAACTCAAGGTATTAAGAACCGAATATTAACAGTCATTAGTGGAGCAAGAAATGAGTCTGCAAAATAATTTAACTCAAGATGAGCTTTTACACCTTGCAATTGAAGCCACAAGAAGAGGAGAGCATGGGGCTTCCATTTCATACTTAAAAGAAGGTGTTACACGCTTTCCTGATGATGCTAAGTTAGCATATGTACTTGGTGCAGAGTTTGCACAGATTGGTATTTACGACAAAGCAGAATATGAAATGCAACGGGCGATATCACTAGATCCAGAACTATATACCGCTAGTTTTCAGTTGGGGCTGCTACAGATGACTTTAGGCAAGGTTGAGGACGCAAAGTCAAGTTGGAAGTTAATTGACAAGCTCCCAGAGACACATTCTTTATGGCTTTTTAAAACAGGGATAGAGCAGTTAGCAGTTAATCAATTTTCGGATGCAAAGAGATTGTTGGAGCAAGGAATAGCATTGAACGATTTTAGTCCTGAGCTTAATCATGATATGAGTACAGTGCTCGCATCATTGCCAAACGAGGCGGAGGTTGCAGAAAACTCTAATGCCTCTGCTGGGCAGGCATGGTTGAATGCATATAACGTTGATAAAGATTAATAGAAGAGACCTTAATGGACCCTTTAAACTCTCTTGATGGCATAGCGGAATTAATTCGCAAACGTGCATTCGGCGCCACAGCTGCCAACTTAGGCAAAGATAAAACTGGCAACATCTCTCAAACGAAACAGGATGTTATTCAAAAGAAAACTGCTGAAAAGGTTAAACTCAAGATAGTAGATGCCGTGAGTGCAATTAGTATACAGGATCCTAAAAGACCTCAAAAAATGATGTCAATTTTTGTTGAAAATGTGCTGTTATGGCAGTTGGATGAAGAGTTAATTAATGATGCTAATTTTGTCAGCTTTGTAGATGAAGTAAGTGCACAGCTATTAAATGAGCCAATGTTGGTTGATCAGTTGACGAATTTGATTGCCAGTTCAACAGGGGGGGCAACGTGAGTGCAATACATATCAAATTTTCTGGTTTAGATGAGAGCGCTGGCGCTGTTTTTCTGCAATTTGCTACTGATGAAACTTTGGAACAGATAAATCAAAGTACGATACATGGTTTTTTCCCCTCTCAGTATAAGTCGCAAGATATAACTGAATTACTTTCTTTAATGGCTGAATTTGGGCAACAAATGCTTTCTCAGCAGATGGCAATTGTAGATAATAGGTTTACGCAGGAGCAATTGAGTGATTTTAATCAACTACTTGGAACTATACAGAGAGTAACAATTGACTCTATGCAGCCCGGCATTGAAGAGAAAAACAATCCATATCATTTGGACTCCTTAAAAAACCCGAACAGCCAAGTAGATCAAATGCGTAATATCGTATTAGAGATTTTGGCAGAAGAGGGATTGATTATAGGCAAAATTAAATGACTCAAGATCATTTTACTGTTTATCAGTTTATGGTCTCAAAGTTTGGTGGACAATCATTTGATACCATTGAAAGCTTTTCACAAGGGTTATTAGCAAATACAGTAACTAAAAGGTTTGTACCAAGTAAAACTTGGGCAATGTACAACATAGACACTAAAGAAATATTGGCGGAAGGTTATTTGTGTCGATATGGATTTGATCTAATCAAAGTCAAAGATGGGCAGGTATGTGAGTACTATCGCCGGCTCGTGTCGGGGCGTAATTCGACATTCGTTGCATACGATTTGGATACCTTGGATATTATTGAAAGCTATAAAAATATTGGCAACCAGTTATGGAAATATGATTGGAAAACAGGAGAGAAGTTACAAGCTAATAATAACTGTACTTACGATACCTTACCAGAGGAGATAAAACGCTCCATAAAAGACTTTAGGTTTCGACATCATATATTTATGTATGCCCATAAACCTTATGGTCGTATAGTGGAGTTTTATTATCCCAAACATTAAGAGAGTTAGTTATTTTTTGTTATCAGAGTTTTTTGTATTTGACTTAATGGTTTTATGTTGAAGCTCTTCCCCTAAAATACTTAACTACTCTTGAATGCTGAAGTTAAATCTAAATTTCTGCCCAGCCTTAATTATTTCAATTTATTTTCTATTTTCCCTAAACTAAATCAGATATCTCTGGATGTATTGGTTATAACGGGGAATCTCGCACAGCAATCGGAGTTTTGTAGCTTCATAACTGCATGTGATGATTACCCCTAACAACAATAAACAAATCAGAGGTGAAGTATGGTTGCAGTCGTCACGGGCAATAACTTAGGTTTAGTTGCAGGATCAGCAGGCGTTCTAGGTAATAGTGGACAGCTTGGCAGTGCAGCGACGGGGCGGGGCGGGGACATTGCTTTCGTCAATGCGAGTACTGGCAACCTCACCATTCAACGTCAAGACGAATTGCTAATCGGCATGGGCCCGGACATCGGTATTGTCCGCACCTACAACAGTCAAGGCATCTTTGACTTTGACAACAACGACAACTGGCAGATATCACTCTATCGTCGAGTATTTGGCCTCACTGGCGGCTTAGGTGTTGCCAATAGCACTGTCAAGCGTACGGCAGCAGATGGTGCTGAGCTCATCTACACCTACGATGCTGCTAAGAGCACTGCAACCGACAAGGTTTATGTAAACAAAGACGGTAGCGGCAGCTACGACACACTGACCTTCAATACCACTAGCAATACCTGGACCTGGCAAGACGGCGATAGCCGTGTCAAAGAAACTTACGAAGTGCAGGCGGCTGGTGCAACTGCAGCCGAAGGTACACATCGCATTAAAACTATCGCAGATACCGATGGTAATGCACTGACCTATAGCTACAACAATGCTACAGACAGCCTAATTACTCAGGTATCCAGTGCTAATGGCGAGCGCACAGAACTCATCTACAACGCTACCAAGCAGTTGACACAAATCAATGTTGTGAACAGCAGTAGTGTCACAACCACACGTATTCGCTACACCTATGAAAACGCCACCGCAACTGCACGTTTAACAGTCGTTAGTACTGACTTGACCCCGGCTGATGGCGTGATTGCGGATGGCAAGACCTATACCACCACTTATGCCTATGATGGGACTAGTAAACGTATTGCCTCTATTACCAATAGCGATGGAACTAAAACCTCATTTACCTATGAGACAAGTGGCTTATTTCGTGTCTTGACCGTTAAAGATGGATTGAATAAGACCACTAGTTTTGCTTATGAAACCAGCACGGGGACGAACACTAAAACGGCCACCATAACTGATGCCAACAGTCAGGTCACTACGCTGACCTACAGTACGGCAGCCAATAGCTCCAATGGCTTACTCACCCGCATTCAAGGCCCCAGTGGCAGTGGTCAAGACATCAATTATGTTTACGATGCTAATGGCAATGTGACTCAGATGACTGACAGCCGCGGCACTGGCGGTAATGTAATCAAATACACTTACGATGCGAATGGCAACCTAACGCGCCAAGAAGATGCAGCGGGCAACACCATTACCCGCACCTATAGCGCTCCCAATCAACTGCTGACAGAAACGGTTTACGCCACACCTGACACTGCGCCGGGGGATGCGACCTACAATGCGGCATTACCGCAAACCACACGTTATGCATATGATGGCGAAGATCATTTACGGTTCATTGTAAGTCCAGAAGGGCGTGTAACGGAGTATCGCTATAACGCCAATGGCACACGTGCTTCGACAATTCAATACACAGCTAATTTATTTGGTACCGCTGCAACTGCTGATGAGTCGACTTTAAGTGCATGGGTCACGACGACGGTATCAGACAAAACCAAATCTCAGCGTACGGATTACACTTACGATGTTCGTGGTCAATTGGACACACTTACCACCTACTTCAAGGTGGATGCTGCGGGCGCGGGTGTAGATACAGGTACAATCACTGGGCAGAACGTAAAAAGCACTGCTAAATACGTGTATGACCAATACGGTAACTTAACCCAAGTGATTAACGCACGTGGTGTGGCGACTACAGGCATTGCGACCGACTTCATTACAAATTACACCTATGACGGTCTAAATCGACTCATTACCCAGACCGATGCGCTTGGCAATGTCACAACCACCATTTATAACGACACCACCACACCGACTACCAATGGCGGCACTAACATTGCTGCTAATAGTGTAGGGGTGCGACTCGCTAATGGTTTGGTCACCATTAGCAAATATGATCTTGCTGGGCGATTGACGGACGTTATTAATACCAATGCTACGAATGCAGCACTCGGCACCACCAGTTACCTATACGATAGCTTAGGATTACTCCGTCAAACCACGAACACTACTGGTCAAAAGACTTACTACCTTTACGATAATCTGAACCGCAAAGTGGGTGAGATCGACGCCAATAACAATCTCACTGAATGGGTGTATAACAATAATGGGCAAGTGATACGCACCATTCAATATACCAATGCGGTAACAGCGGACCTCAGTCTTAGTGATGCCACAACTCTTACTTTAACAGCTTTACGTCCGAATTCTGCGGCGACAGACCGTTCATATCGTAACCTTTATGACAAGGCTGGCCGTTTAGCCAAGCAAGTAGATGCACTTAACTTCGTCACGGAATATCAGTATGACGGCGCTAGCCGACTCGTGAAGACTACGCAGTATGCGAATGCGGGCACCATTGGTGCCGCCACTGGGGTGAATGGTGAGTTACTGCCAGCCAATGTCACGGTAACCGCAGATGCGACGAAAGATCGTGTCACCCGTCAACTCTATAGCGATGACGGCTTATTACAAGCGACACTGGATAGCGAAGGTTATCTGACCGAACACATCTATGATGCTGCCGGACAGCGTGTGCGCAGTATCCGTTACGCCACCATTACGCCTTCTGCGCAATGGCCAAGTGGGACATTGACTGCGTTACGTCCTGCGGTAAATGCCGCCAATGATCAAACCACACATTTTATTTATAATGCCCGTGGTCAGCTAGAAGGTACGGTAGACCCGCTAGGGTATTTGACTGAATACCAATACGATGAGTCAGGTAACCGCACCCTGACCAAGCGCTATGCCACAGCCATTACCTACACAGTAGGAGCAAGTGTCGCCGCTAGCCGTCCTACCTCAAACACAGAAGACCAAAGCACTACCAACACCTTTGACGACAACAACCGTCTTAAAACCAGTACCAGCAACCCGGATAGCTTAAGTACCGAATACACCTATGACAATGTAGGTAACCTGACACAACAAGTCAACACCTACACAGGTGCGGCTAACACCGATAAACGTAGTCAGCTCAAGCAATACGATCAGCTGGGTCGTGTGACGCGTGAACTCAGCGGAGAAGGTGTGCTCGCATTGCAAGCCTTAACAGGCACGCCAACCCAAACACAAATCGACAACATCTGGGATAGCTACGGTACACGCTATACCTATGATCTGGCTGGTCGCGTCATTATTATGACGCAGTCCAACAATAAAACACTTTATTACTATGACACCGAAGGTAAGTTGCGCTACCAAGTCAATGCGTTAGGTGAGGTCACTGAATACCAATACAATCAGTTTGATCAGCGTAGTACTACCCGACAATATAAAACCCGTATTGCTGCTACTACTTTAGCGAGTATGCAAAGCACCGCAGCGACGGCGACCACTGGGGTAGTGAGCACTACAATAAATGCGGCAGCGAACACAACACTGACCGCTCTAAATACTGGTGCGACCAGTTACACTGAAACACTTACTGGCTATGACAATGCGGGTCGTGCAACGACATTGACCGATGCATTGCTCAACGTAAATACGCGTACTTATAATACCTTTGGTGAATTAGCGACACGTACAGACAAAATGGATGCGACTAACAATCTCGTCACCAATTATGTATACGATAGACGTGGCATGGTCAAGACGACCACTGAGGATGCAGCCGGACTGAATCGCATCACACAAGCGGTATACGATGCGTTTGGCCGTATCACGCAGACCACAGATGGGCGTAACAATGTCGTCAATCGTACTTATGACCGCCTCGGGCGAGAAGTCGTTGTTACAGACGCCTTGAGTACTCAGACACAAACCACCTATGATGCCTTCTCGCGCGTGTTAACCCGTCGTGATGGGCGTGGTGTGGCTGGCAATTACAACACTGTGTCTTATGTGTATGACACAACCAATCGCCGCATGACCATGACTACCGGCGAAGGTGTACAAGTCATCACCGAGAAAAACCGTTTCGGCGAGACGGTCAAAGTCACCGATGGCCGTAGCAACATCACCACCTATACCTATAATGCAGATGGCCAGCTTAAAACTACTACCACTGCTACTGGTACGGTGGCGACACCCACGACCAGCACGACTAGTACTTTGTATGACGAGGCAGGCCGCGTTTACCAAACGATCTCACCTAGCGGCCTGATAACTACACTCACTTATGATGCTGCGAATCGTGTGTTGAGGCACCGGACACAGGATTCGACAGATGATCTTGATTACAGTCGCTATTTCAAATATGACGCGCTGGGCCGTCAGACTTGGGCGAGGGATGCTGCCGGTATTTGGACACGTACGGATTATGACAATAAAGGCCAAGTGACCTCTATTGTGATAGATCCACTGCTTACTCCTGATGGCTCCGGTAATCCAACTGTGGTAAATGCATCTGGGCTCAATATCACTACCAACTTCACCTATGATGCACGAGGTAAACGTCTCACTGTAGTAGAAGGTGCTGATACGGCGAGTGCTAAAACCACACAATACGTATATGACAAGTTAGGCCGACTGAGTAGTAGTGTTGTAGATCCTGGAGCCGGAAAACTAAACCTGACCACTAGTTACACTTATGACAAGAACGATAATGTCGTACTGAAAACGGATGCCAAAGGCAATAAGACGGTTTATACCTATGATGTTAACAACCGACTTGTATATACGGTAGATGCATTAGGGGGCATTGCCAAGCAAGAATATGATGTAGATGGCAATGTACTTACCACCACTGCGTATACCACGGCCATGGTGGCCGCCACCTTAACGACCTTACAAAGCTCGGTCGTCACCAGTGCGCAAAGCAATGCCGCTATCACCATTACTCCAACTACGAATGCGGCTGATCGTATTACACGTAATGTTTACGACAAAGACAATCGGCGTATTTACAGTATCCAAGATGCCAGTTACCTCAATGCATCTTCTGTCCGTGTTTCCCAACATTACGTCACAGGCTATGTTTACGATGCCAGCGGTAATGTAGTTAAATCAACGCGGTACGCAACTGCTCTGACAAGTTTACCAGCAGCAGGCGTTGTACCAACGGTTACACCAAATGCAGCGGATCAGGTAACGCAAAACGTCTATGATGCGGCCAATCGTGTGATATTTAGTGTTGACGCAAACAACTATGTGACAGCTTATAGTTACGACGTCAGTGGAAATAACATCAAAACTATACGTTATGCAAATGCCATGGTGGGTACGCTCACAATTAACACGCCACCCCAAATTCTGGGTGTGGCAGGTTCAGGTAATTACATCGTCACTAATACTAAAGACCAAGTTACTCATTACTATTATGATGAAGCGAATCGTCAAAAGGCTACTATCAACGCTGAAGGTTATATTACCGAATACGGCTATGATAGTCTTGGACGGGTCACCACCACTTATTACAGCAGTGACAAACCGATTAACGTAACTGATTATGCATGGTCAAATTACTATGTACTCGGTGGCCGACAAGATGCTTACGATTATGATGCGGCTGGCCGATTAGCCAGTTTTAGAAAGTCGATCAATTCTGAGGTTGAACAAACAACCAGTTACACCTATGACGCCAATGGCAATCAACTGAGTGTTAAAGAAGGCGTTGGTACAGCAAGTGAACGCACCACCTACCAAGAGTTTGATAAAGCGAATCGTAAGACGGCTGCAGTAGATGCGCTAGGCAATCGTACGGAGACCACCTACGATGCAGTGGGTAATATCGTGACTGTTAAAGATGCCAAGGGCAATCTTGGCTACTTCTACTACGATGCTGCAAGCCGTATGACCTTACAAGTCAATCCGGAAGGTGCGGTCACCGAGACCAAGTACGATGTACTCGGCAATCAAACCGACATCATTCGCTACGCTAATAAAGTCATCGGTACACTAAGTGTTAGCACAAGGCCAGTGATTGGCGGTAGCTCTGGCACGTACGTCACCACCAATGCCAATGCAGATCAATTACAGAAAGTGACCTATGATGTTGCGGGACGCAAACTCAACATCAAAACGGCATATGCCAATGCGGGTGGTCAAACCTTAGACGGTACCAACAGTTATACCGAGTCCTTTACTTATGATGCGTTTAGTAACGTACTCACTTCAGCCGCACGTAATGGCGCAGTCACGACGTATACCTACGATGGATTGAATCGCAAAGCCACTGAAACCTTACCGATCACTAGCAGGAATGCGAGCAATGTCAGCATAGCAGTGCAGAACAGCTTTGCTTATGATGCCTTTGGCAACCTGACGACCAAGACAGAAGCCGTCGGTTTGCCTGAACAACGTGTGACGAGCTATACCTACAACCTCAATAACCAACAGACAGGCGAGTCGGTCAATGTTTACCT
The DNA here is from genome assembly GCA_000525025.1 of Methylophilaceae bacterium 11. GTDB lineage: Bacteria > Pseudomonadota > Gammaproteobacteria > Burkholderiales > Methylophilaceae > Methylophilus. The sequence goes on from JCKJ01000001.1 coordinate 1,189,366, forward strand.
GAATGCGACAACGACTAGTACTCCCAGCACCAAGGCTAAGACCTATGATGCCAGAGGTAACCTGACGAGTGAGACCGATGCCAATAGCAAGGTCACTTACTATTATTACGATCTTCAGGATCGTCGCACTGCAATCATCGATGCCAATGGTGTACTGACTACGCTTGTTTATGATGCGGTGGGGAATAAAACCAGCCAAACGACTTACGCGAATAAAGTGACAGGTCAAGGCGCTACTAATAAACCCACGCCGGTAACGGATGTGGCGAATGACCGTACTGTTTACTACACCTACGACAAAATGGGTCGTGAGTTAAGCAGTGAAATCCGTAATATGGTGGTGGGTACTGTCGATACAGGCAGTAATACCTACAATGCACTCACCACAGCCAACCTTACCAAGCAAACTGTGTATGACGCACTAGGCAATATCATTAGAGTGATTGATGCCAATGGTAATACTACCCGTGCTTACTATAATCTTGCTGGGCAGAAAGTGGCTGAAGTAGATGCGGCTGGCTACCTCATTACTTGGACGCGTGATGTCTATGGCAATGTAAGCACAGAAACAAAATATGCCAAACGGTTAAGTGAGGCAGCTACACCGTTGATGGTGACGGACAGCACGACCTTGGCGCAAATCAATGCAACGGCTACGACCTTAGCTACTGCACCAAGTGCCACTGTGACAGGTGATCGCATCACTAATTATACTTATGATCGACTCAACCGCACGCTCACAGAGTCCCGTGCTAATGTCGCGCAAGGCAGTATGGCAGCATGGAACACCACGACATCGACCACGGTCACCTTAAACGGCAGTACGCTGACTAAAACAGGGGGTACTAACAATACTTGGGGCGATGCAGAAGCCTATAGCAACAGTACGCTAACTGGCGCTGCTTATGTCTCAGCAAGAGCAGGTCAGACTACGTTACATGGTATGTTTGGCTTAAATGCTGATCCAACTACTGATAAGAGCTATACCTCCTTGGATTATGCATGGTATACGAAAAGTGATGGAACCTTAGAGATATATGAAAGCAATGTTAATGTTACCAACCCGGCTACTGGTACCAAGAGCTTTGGCCCCTATACCACTACTGATGTCCTTGCCATTGAATACAAAGGCACCACCGTCAATTACCTGAAAAATGGTGCGGTGATACGCTCTGTGACAACCACCGCAGGACGTACCTTCTCGTTTGATTCTAGTTTCTACAGTACAAACTTTACCTTAAATGACATTCAGTTTAGTACACCACCGACAACAACCTACGCTTACGATGGTCTCAACAACGTTACCCAAAAAACGGATGCAGCCAACGCCACGACCAACTGGGTTTATGACAATGTAGGGCGTCAAACTCGTAAGAGCGATCCTGTGTTTACGGATAGTACTGGTAATACCGCTGCGCGCGTAAGGGCAGACCTTGAATATGATGGTTTAAATAACCTCAAACGCATCATCAACCGTGGTGCCACTGACACAGCTGATAGCGGTACGCTTAGCAGTCAAGTCGAGACAGACGACCAAATCACCACTTACACCTATAGCACGGGTGGGCGTTTGATTGCAGAGACGGATGCCACCGGAGATGTCATTCAATACGCATATGACAATACTGGCAATATCATCACAAAAACACTTAAAAATCGTAGAACAGCAGACCAGATACTGACCAGTCAAACAACTGGAATAGATGATGTCAGTACCTATACCTATGACAATTTGAACCGCCAATTAAGTAGTAGCACTAAATCTACAGCAGAAACTACTTATACCTTTAACGAAGTGCAATACAACAGCTTTGGTGAAGTGATTAACAAGCGTACTTACACTAACAGCACCGGTGCGGTAGGTACAGGTACTAATGGTTGGGATGAGTTCGCGGAGTACGACCAAGCCGGCAGAGTCTTCAAAACCAATAGTGAAGATGGCGTGGTGAAAGTCATGCTGTATGACAAAAACGGCAATGCGACCATGCGCGTGACCAGTTCAGATAATACAACGGCCAACATTAACACGCTGCAGAATACACAAGCGGCATTGACGACCTTCCTTGCATCAGCGAACACCTTGCGCACTATGAGCGTGTATGATATGCGTAACCAGCTGACCAAGACTATCCAGGCAGCGATGGATATAGATGGCAATTTAGGCTCGATTGTAACCAATAGCAATTCAGTGGCGGCGGATACTACGAATCCACTTACGGCTAACGTCAATCCAGCGCAAGAGGTGAATCCAGTTAATGCAGGTAATGTGAGTTTGACAAGCGGGGAGGTAACGTGGAGTAGGAGTATGACTAGGGCTGCTGATAATGTCACATATACGACAAATGCAGTAGTGAATGTACCAGAAAGTATAAATTTAACAGGTAGTAGACTCAAGGTAGAGGTGTATATTACTTCTACAGGTGCGAACGGCACTGTAAATACTATGAGTATAGGGTATGTAGATGCAGGGAGCAGCACGGTAACAATTCCTGTAGGAATGGCAAGAGGTTCATACACAGTTAATAGCGCCTATCCTAATCAGTATAGCCCAATCTACTCATATTCGCCGCCAAGCGTGACCAGTTTCCGAGTGGTTGTTTCCGACACGACTAATGCAGTAAAACACATAGATCAGACGTGGACACCACAATCAGTCACTACTTGGATTCCAACATACACAGTTACCACTGGGAGTGGCGCCTATACAAGCACGACTACGGTACCTGGGCATTGGCAAACATCTGTTGTTATGCCAACTAATGGTTCTACAACAGCTGGTAATAATCTGTATGTCAAAGACCAATTACCAACTACTAATCGCGTTTTGTTATCGTATCGTCAAGCTGGAAGCACGGCTCCAATGAAGACAGTGGTTATGACGCAAGTTCTGAATACGTCAGGTCAGGCTGTGGCAGGCCTATATCGCTTTGATTATAGTGCTATACCAGCTGGCACTTACGAGTATAGTTATGTCGCTGTAGATTCCAGCGGGAATATTCTCAATCACCAAATTGGTGGATTTGATACTGTGAGTGGTGATGACAGCAACTTGTTGAGTAGGGGTGATATTCAATGGAGTGCATTATTTAATAGTGGTACATACGCTAGCGTGAGTACAATAGTGTCACTTCCTGATGACCTATTAGCGGGTAACTCACTTCGTGCTCAGATTAAATATACTATTTTTAACCATGACAATGGTCAAACTACTACGATGACACTTTCAAAGGCCATAGAAAGTGGAACATCTGCAGCAACTTTTGCAACGGGGAACCTAGGTTATGGCTGGGCAATTGAGATAAGAGGGATTGCCATTTCCGTTTTTGAGCAAACAAATCTTGGTGAAGTGTTAATTGGGAATAGTGTTCGATCTGGAGGGGTTGTGCTTGGGGGGTCAAAAAACATACCAAATCCCAACAGAACAGATCAATATTCGCCAAGTTATATAACGGTGACAGCAATACCATCTGCAACAGGCAAAAGTGCTCTTAATACCTTTTATATTAAGGATCAACCAGTAGGTGTCAACAGCGTAACGCTATCTTATAAGCTGGCGGGTAGTGCAGCAACCACTCAAACAGCGTCCATGCGGCAAGTATGGAGTAATGACACTCCATCTACGGCTGTAGTGGGTATGTATAGTTTTGACTGGAGCACGCTCCCAGCAGGCAATTACGAGTATAGTTATGTCGCGAAGGATGTTGCTGGCAATATCCTTAATCAACAGGGTGGTACCTTTGATACAACAGATGGTGTTTTATCTACAACAGCGCATAAAGAAGGGATTCCTACTGGCGGTCTAGGCCGCGCGTTTATCAGTGATGTTACTAGCCCGGGTTTGGCGGTCAATGGACTACAACTTGTGAATCAAGGCGCAACTGCTGATAGTGTCACCTTAAGATACCGCGTACAAGGCAGCACAGGTGCATGGAGTACTATAGCACCAAACAGCTTTGTTAAATCAGCCGCCAACGCAGGGTTTGGTCTAGGGCACTTCAGTCTAGCCACAGCTGATATGAGCGTGTTTGCCAATAACACCACCTACGAAGTAGAGCTCGACGTATATGACACTGCAGGCAAACTCCTACGGATTAGCAGCACCCAAATCAGTCGGAATGCAGCAGGCGTATTCAACGCCAAAATTGAGCTTAGCCTTAAAAAGCTACGTTTAGCCAGTCAACCAACCAATACAAACTATATTGACATTGCATATCGACCAGTGGGTAGCACAGATGCTTACAGTGCCCCAGTGCGTATTTATGCTACTGCCGCCGGCAGCGGCGCATTTGATTGGGATATTGCTGGCATTCCAGCTGGGAACCAAGACATCAACATTAAAACCTATGATGGCACTGATACCTTACTCAACCAATACCAAGCCTTCATAGTCTTTGGCAACAACAGTGCAGTGGTGAACAGCATCGCCTCACTAAATCCAGACAACCCACGCTACATCACCATCAACCCACCAGAGCCCAATAGTGTGGAATATGTCATTGCTGGTTATCGACCTAAAGGCAGCAATCAAGAGTACGTATTATTACCAGCAAGTACCACACATATCAATACCACAACAGGTGTAAAAGAATTCCGCGTGGCTATTTCCATACTGAATCAAGGCGACTACGAATACACCTACACTACCTATGGTACTGATACTGAAAACTACGTAGATCCACAAAGTATCACGATTACGCCACCACAAGGCAGCCAACCGACACAAGTAGCAAATGGTTCCGGTTCAAGTATGAACACAATTTATGTTGAGAGCTTTAATGGAGCAAACCCTGTTCTCAATGGGACAGCTAGCGCATGGGGGTATGAAAATGGTCATCTCTACATTGCGGATAGTGGCACAGCCAATGGTCGACTAATGATCAATAATGGTCCTGCCGTCACTGACGGTTGGCCAACATTTCAAACAAACAATAGTGTTGCATATGAGACTGGCCAGATATTTCGTACAGAGGTTACATTAGGAGCTGATGGCTCTGATCGTAGTTTTAGGATTGGCTTAGAAGGTGATACTGGGTTTTTGTTTGTGTCATTTAACGGTAATGGTATTGGTAGTGATGGTACAGGTTGGAATTGGCATAGTAGTACGTATACAACCAATGACAACACGACCTATATAGTAGAAATTGAGTTAAACGCATTGGGTCAAACTTTATATGTGTATGAGAAAGGATTGAAGCGAACAGATGGATGGGTAGATGTACGGCAGGATGGTGCATGGAGTAGCTATGTAATTAGTGGTACTTCATCAGAAGGACCAAACATGTTGCTTTCTGAGAATAGTATAGACAATATTAGTATTACAGAAATAGGTAGCGCACCAATATCTACCACCAGTTTAGTTCAAGCCAAATATGCTATAGCGGTAGAGCTATCAACAAACCCCAATGACCCGGTGCCTGAACCAGTTTGGATAGATGTCTCGACAACGGCGGTTACAGCAGCGGATGGTACCGTACAATATCGATTGAATTTGCCTGAGCCATTGGCTGAAGGTGAATACGTCTTTGAGTACCAAACATATACCTTGATCACCGATACGAATGATCCGGGCTACGGAACCTACCAATGGACAACACCGGTTCAAGGTAATTTTGTCTCCACGATTAAATCCAGCCCGATGGCATCTAATCTGGGTGAATTCAGCATTGATGCTGATAGTATCGACAACACCCAAAGCAGCTGGACATGGACCAACGCCAATAGCACCACAGCGACTATCGCCCGTATGCAAAGTTATAACGCTTTTGGTGAGATTGCCAGTGAAACAGACGGCCGTGGAAATGTTACTAATTACACCTATAACGTCCTAGGCAACCTCACACGTAAACAAGACCCCACAGTCTCTATTACCCGTGATAACGGTGTATCAGAGCAAGTTGCGCCAGTCACCAGTTATACGTATGACGTTATCGGTCGTATGGTGGCTGTGACGGATGCCAACGGCAACACCAATCGCCAAACATGGCTAGGAGGTGGCATCACAGGGCAAGACCTCATCGGCAATGAACACCATGCCGATGGCGGCATTAGAACCCGTCGATATGATGTCTTCGGCAACCTCAGTATTGAGACCGATGAGATCGGCCGCACCACCACCTACCAGTATGACAAAAATAACCAGCTGGTATCCATCACGCGACCATCAGGTGCAGTGGATCAATACCGCTACGATGAAGCTGGGCAGCGTGTAGCGCATATCAATGCACTAGGCTCAACCGAAAAGACGGACTACGATAGCTTAGGTCGTATTACGCAAACCAGAACGAACTTAGGCTATGCTACCACCTACAGCTATCAGTATAGCCAAGACGTCACTGGCTTAGGTGGGGAGACCACGGGTGGTTGGATCAACACCACTACCGACGCAACAGGACGAACAATCGTCGATACCACTGACATGTTCAACCGCACTTACACCCACAAAGATCTAGGCAATCACACCTTTGCTTATGATTACAACGAAGCGGGCTGGCTAACGGGTCAAACTGGCTCAACAGGTCAAAACATTGTTTATGACCACTACAGCAACGGCTTTATTAAATCGATTCATGACAAAGCACTCGGCATGTACACCTTCTATGAGTACGATGCAGATGGCAACAAAGCCTTTGAAGGCTACGTCAGTCTCAAAGACCCAAGCAATGTGGATAATGGCTTTTATAACAACTTCCAACAAGTCACCATCACGTATGATGCGTTAAATCGCATGACCAGTGTGACCGACCCAAGAGCCGTCATCACCTATACCTACGATGCTGTTGGCAATCGTCGCAGTGTGCACAGTCAATACAACAATGGCGTCAATGGTGCGCTAGATGTTCAAGAGTACTGGTACAAATACGACAGCATGAACCGCTTCCTAATAACAAAAGGCACACTAGACACTGCCACCAATACCATCACTCGTGGAGACGAAGGTATTGATATTGCTTATGATGCAGCGGGTCAACGTAAAATAGCGACCAATGGTACCGATGGCACAACAGAAGTCTATAGCTACAATGCAGATGGCTATCTCACCGACATTCACATTAATGGAGTATTACGCGCTAAAAGAACCAATGACATATTAGGTCGTACTACCAATATCAAGGAATACGCTAGCAATGGTACCTCAGTGACCTATACGCAGACGTCCACCTATGATGCAGATAACCGTATCACGACGCAAACTGGGACAGGCGGTAATACCAATTACTATTATGGCAATAATGGGGCAGGGGATCTCTATCGTATTTATAATAGCAACGGCACCAGTACCACCAATACCTACTACACCTACCAATACTGGGACGAAGCCAAAGTATCTAAAATTACAACGGATCCTTATGACTCAGCCATTGGTAACCGAGCCAACAGCTACTGGGGTAATGGCTATTCAGATATTAGCTACGATGTCAACGGCCATATCAGCGGTGCTGTTGATCGTGTGGGTAACCGCAATATCCGCTATGTAAGCGATGCACAAGGGGTTGTACTTGTACGCGATGAAATTACTGGCACCATCAACCGACCTAACTACCGTTATGGATTCTATCAAAGCACCTACAATGCAGGCACGGTGGCGAACAAGGTAGAACGCTTCTATTACGTCGATGGCGTGGCGGTAGGTGGTGTGGGAAACGATGGTCCAAGCCGTGTGGATTACGTGCAATCGATGGCAAATCGTAATAAATCACAAGGTAACTATGCGAACTGGAAGCCAGTGGCCAGTGCCGACTTTGATCAGAACTACGAACCGATCAGCCCGACCTACCCGGGTGCTGTAGCTGGTAGCTATACCGTTAGGAATGGCGATACGCTGCAAAGTATTGCTCAAACCGTATGGGGTGATTCTGCCATGTGGTATTTAATTGCAGATGCCAATGGCTTAGCGTCAGGGCAGCAACTTGAGCCCAATATGGTGCTGATCATTCCGAACAAAGTGACCAATATCCATAACAATGCAGGGACATACCGACCCTATAACCCAGGTGAAGCGATTGGGGATTTAAACCCGACAATACCAGCAACCCCGATGCCTAAGCCGAAGAAGAAGGGCTGTGGTGGGCTAGGCGCTATTATTGCAGCAGTGGTGGCAGTGGTCGCAACGATTTATACGGCAGGAGCATTGGCTGGGCCTGCAAGCGCAGGCTTTAGTGCAACAATGTCTGCTGGAGTTACAGTTTTAGGTGGAGGTACAGCTATAGGTGGTACAGCATTAGGTTTTACTGGCGCTGCATTTGCCGGTGCCATGGGCTCCGTTGCAGGTCAGCTAACGGGCATGGCACTAGGGGTACAAGATAAATTTTCGTGGAGTGCAGTAGCTACTTCTGCTTTAAGTACGGTTATTGGTACTAAAGCCCCAACTTTTTATAATGGGGAAGGCTCCGCAGGTATAGCTCTCAATGCAGCTGCCAAAAATATCATTGGCCAAGGTGTAGGCATTATTACTGGCGCACAAAAAGGCTTTAGCTGGAGCAGTGTTGCAGTATCTGCAATAGCAGCGCCAATCAGCAGTAAAGTCAACAAAGAGTTATTCGGATTTTCTGATATTCAAGGAATGAGAACCGCTACTTCAGCCGCACAAAATCGTTTGCTATCAGGGCTTGGTGAGTCTGCTATCAGTTCAGCAGTATCTGAGTTAACTAGGGTAACACTAGAAGGTGGTAAATTGTCTTGGAATTCAATCGCAGTGAATACTGCTACTTCATTTACCTATAAGGCATTTGATGATCCAGTATCAAGGAATGTTAAGTATGCTGCAGCAATCCAAGAAAGAGGCGTGCCCATTGTGGTCGATAAAAATTCACTATTACATTATTACAGTTCAAATGCTGATGGAGTCCACGTAAGTAAGGATGGGGAATATACTAAAGAGTTATTGTCATACAGAGATGGTAATCAAGAGGTGCAAACCGTAGCAGCAGATGGTTTTATGGCCCGCAATGCAATTGCGATGGGTTATGAGCATGTGAGCGCAAATGAGCTTTATTTTGGAGATACCAAGTTGGCGACATACTACGGCACACCAAAAACATGGATTGATGCTACTTCAGGATTAACTTTAGGAGATGTGCCTAATTCATTCCAAAGGCAAGTAGCAATTGATGGAAGGCAGTCGCCAGAATTACAAGCAATATCAGATAAGTATATTGACTCTGGTTCGGGTCAGGTTAATCCATTGCTTTGGAGTGAGTTCACTTCTGCAACTATGCAGGCAGGCTTGTCTATGGTTATTACAACTAATGGTTTAGGCAACTTTTACCAACAAGCCCGTGACAATGCACGTGGTCTTGCTGAAAATAACAAATCTGTTGTAATTAATATTTATAACGCAACGACTGACGGTTTGTTTTATGCAGACTCTCTGATTAATGCTATCCCAAGGCAACTGAACGAGGGGTTCTCGACTAATCAGGCTGTGATTCAAACACAACTTAAAGAAGCGATTGCGTATAATAAAAAACTACATGGAGATGAGCCATATTTAACCAAGTTTATATCACACAGCGAAGGCACTATTGAAGGAAATCTGGCTGTAGATAGGATGGATAAAAGCTTCAAAGACTCACTGCATGTGATTAATGTGGGTACCGCTTCATGGCATAGGCCAGAAAATGTCGGCAGATATGCTAACATTTATGACAAAAATGATGCGGTAACCAATCTAACTCATGGCTATAATTTGGCAAAAGATACTGAATTTAATCACGAAATAGATATGGATTATTATGGAACTGACACCTCAGAGTCTCCACAACATCACAGCTTCTATTTATATTTATATAATCAAGAAGCTAGAAATATTATGGAACTAAATGGAAGGCCATCAATTATTAGCAGACCTTTTTAATCGCAACTGGGGTAAGCAGGTATGAAGAAAATAGTTTTATTCATATTTACAGTTATATTATTGTCTATCTGTCAGACAATATCAGCACAAATAGAATATGATCGGCGAAAACAGCTAGACTTGCTGCAGGTTAGTATCAACATTGCAGATGAGGCTGGTCAACAAATCCCATATGTTACTGTTTGGACAGCTATTCCACGCAGGCCTGACGATGAGCTTGCACTTACGCCCCAAGACTTATGGCGCATAACACAGCGCTATCAATCGTCTTTTGAGTTTGCAACACAATATAACCATGTTGTTGGTCGTAATCACGTAACTTTTATGGGCGATGCAGGTGGTTTATTAAAAGATGTAGTTGATTATGGCGGTGAAAATGGGTACCCATATATTCGCCCAGGTCAAATGCAATTAAGCTATACCTTTATGAAAAGAGGTTATTTACCAGCACAGCTTAATCTTTCTGTAGGTCGAGAGAAACTAGTAACTGGCAAAGTTACACTGAAACGCGATCCAGAACATCCATTTGAAAATCAATCTTATTTGCAGCGTTTCGAAGCAATTCGATATGAATTTTCTGATACCACAAAAGATGAAAAAATCTCAAATGGCACGCAAACTAGGAATGAAAGGCTTGCTAAGGAACTTGAAGAGTTAGCGAGTCAAGCGATTACTGCAGGTGACAACCAAGCTGCAGCGCGTATTTATATGCGCATGGTGTATTTGCCATCTATCAATTACTATAACGGAAAACCTTCAGGATGGTCACATCAAGAACCGTTTTCAGAACAGGCTATTGAATACCGAAAAAAGGCTTATTCACTTGATAAAGAAAATCCTTTTATAGTTGCCCAAAGCTTATACAGTGTAGTGTCACCTAAGGGTAGATTGCCATTGCCCAATCCAATAACACCGGACATACGCAAAGTTTTTGAACAGTATTTAATAAATTTTGAACAGTTTTTGAACAACAATAAAACTGAAGTATGGCCACAGGATATTCAGCGATTCGCTTGGCTACACCAATATTCAAATGATAAGAAGCAGTTTGAATCTACTGAAAAATGGTGGTGTGAACTTTATGAATTCGAGCCTAAATTTGTAACTAAAGAATTTGTTGAGGACGCTATTAATCGTCATAAGAAGCTAAAGTTTGTAGAAACCGATTAATTGTTATAATTCAGCCCTTTTTTTGCTGTTAAGTAGGTGCTTCTTGTGTCCCGTCGACCCCGTGTTATTGTTCCCAACGTTCCGCAATAGCATATCATTCAACATGCTAATAACCGCAAAGCCTGTTTTTACGCAGATGAAGATTATCTTTCTTACCTTGAATGGCTAAAAGAATATGCAGAAAAAACCAACTGTAAAATTCACAATTATGTATTGATGACTAACCATGTGCATTTACTAAAATCAATGGTGTCGGACTCCAATGATTTGCTTTTACTTAATGGAGAGTTTGTCCTTTTCCATGCTGCGCAATAAACTGTCTTAAGCTTAGGTGATTAATAATATCTGAGATATCTAGAAAAGCATAAATCATTTGTTATGTTTGAGCAATTAAGCTGTGCAAATAGTTGCCGGAGAATGGTATTTTTAGTTCTCATTTGAGAGTCCATTCCAATCAAAATAATGCTTAAAGTTAAACGCTTGTGGCGATGGTCCCAATTGATTAATCAGTTCTATTTTATTGAGGGCTTGTTGAATAGTTGGGTACTCGCCGGTTTTAATCCACCACATTACAGATACCTGGCTAGGCAACTGATCAAACCATTTGTCACGACAATAATAGGGGACAGACCACATAAATGCTACCGTTAGTTCATCATTCAATCAACTATTGAGCGCCCCATGCCCTGAGGTCCCCGCGTTATTCTAAACAATCAATGGGGTCAGACACCATTGATTGTTAGCTTGTGAAGTTCTATCTTTAATTTACTAGTCTATGTGCTTTTGAAGTTGGAGCATGTGTGACGGGTATTCCTTATTTCATACTAACAGATCATAGCAAAGTCTAATAGACTTAGTATTAGTCAGAAACTACTGTTGATAAAATTGACCTACCTACCGTTTCTATTGGTTTTTACGGTAGCGCTGTAAAAGAAATGGAACAAACGTTCCTTTTAAATATGGGCTTGTTTTGATGGTTTGCTTTTCAAAGTTTAATGCTGGAAGTAGATCAGTTGAAATTTGTCGCATAGTAAATCTTGTTTTACCTGCATAACTTTTATCGTGAACATCTAATTTCTCTTTTGCTTCATGACCGACATATTCTCTGCGCATTTCGTCACTGACTCTAGCCCTTTTAAATATGCCAATGACTGTGGTTCTAAATGAATGAAAGTCTTTGGTTGAATCAATGTTGAGATTTTTCTTGAAACTACCATAATCTTGACTAAATCGATGAGTGAGTCTTCCTGAGACAGGCCTCATATATGGAAATAACGTGTTTGCGTTTGGCCAAAACTGCTTTACGTCATCAATGTATTGTAAGAGCCCAGCGTTGATAAGTTCAGGATGTATAGGAATAGTCCTAATAGAAGATACTGTTTTTGTTTTACCAAATTCAAACGTCCAAATATTATCTTCGTTTAAACGAACTGTTGAGAGTTCTAGGCTGGCGATTTCCTCTAGTCTTGCGCCTGTGTATAGAGCAATCAAAGGCAACCAATACAAACATGGTTTTTTTATTGCCTGTCTAACTTCATCACTAAAAATTATTGTGAGGTCTTGAGTTGAATAAGGTAGGCGCTCTCGTCCCAATTGTTGCTGCAATTCAGCACGCTTGTTCTTTCCCAACTTGCATGGGACCACAGGGTTGGATTTGCATCTATCTCTTTGCACACACCAGTCAAAGAAGTTTTTATAGACGTTATTTTTAGAGTCCTGACTAGATGGCGCAAGCTTGTCTACCACTTTTATACGCCAACTTGTGTACGCTTCAACATCAATTTGGTGAGTAGGCGTTGACTCACCTAGCCCATCTGCTAATTGTTTAAAGTCTGTATTCCAGGCTTGTTTAGTTCTAGCTTTAATTGTTGAGTCTCGCTCAATGCGATAATCATCAATGGATTCTTTTAGAGAGTAGCTACGTGAGCTATTGCTCGCTGGATTTTGAGCTGTAAAGCCTTGTTGACTAGCAAGTACTATCTTGAGTGCTTCTAAGGCTCTGTCATGATCTTCCGCAGACCCATCTGTAGAAATCCTAATGTTAGGATTGGCTGTTTCTAGTGTCCATGTTTTGATTGAGTTAGGATCATTTAATAATTGATCCAATAAGTCTTGTGAGGTAGCCATAGCGAAACCAAGTTTATATGCAATTTCCTTGGCTATCAATGGCGAACGTGTTTTGAGGCTTTTTTTGATGTCTAAGCCATCTAATTTGTATCTGAAGTAGTAGATACCATGACGGCTTTTCCATAGATTGGATGCTAGTTTCATTGTACAATGGATCACTATCTTGGATCACTTGCACACAGTGGTAAGTTTTTTTAAATATCCATTTGATTTATATGAGTAAATTTAAAAGCTGGTGCCCAGAAGAGGACTCGAACCTCCACATCTTTCGATACTAGTACCTGAAACTAGCGCGTCTACCAATTCCGCCATCTGGGCATCCTGTACTTGCGGCGCATTTTATAGAAAGCACAATTCTTGTCAATTAAAAAAAGTAAAAATAGTTCGCGTGAAAATGATCCATATGCCAAGCGTGAAGCTGCGCAATATGAAACGCCATTACCAAGCCGCGAGCTGATATTACAAGTGCTCTCTGACCAAGGCATCCCCTTGAGTACAGAGCAATTATACGTGTTGCTGGATATAGATACCAGCGAGCGTGAGATTTTTGGTAAACGCCTCAATGCCATGGAGCGCGAAGGTCAAATCATTCGCAACCGCAAAGGCGCGTTGTGTCTACCAGAGAAAATTCATTTAATCCCTGGTGTGGTGTTTGGTCACCCTGATGGCTTTGGCTTTTTAGTGCCGGATGACAAACTAAAACATCCTGACGATTTGTTCTTGGGGCCGCGTGAAATGGCGCAAGTGATGCACGGCGACCGTGCCATGGTGCGTATGGCTGGCTTGGATAGAAAAGGGCGTCCGGAAGGTAGAATTGTAGAAGTGCTTGAGCGCGCCAATAAAACGCTCGTTGGGCGCGTGATGCGCGGCCAAGGCGTCACTATAGTTGCGGCAGAAGATAAACGTATCAATCAAGACATTCTCATTCCCTACCATCTGGATATGGATGCCAAGGTCGGGCAAGTCGTAGTGGTGGAGCTCACAGAGCAGCCTTCCTCGCACGCCATGCCCATGGGTAAAATCGTACAAATTTTGGGCAATTATGCAGATAGCGGCATGGAAATCGAAATCGCGCTGCGTAAACATAAGCTGCCTTACGAATTCACGCCGCAAGCCATCAAGCAAGCCGAGAGTTATTCTAAAACAGTACAACCTGCTGATTATAAAGGTCGTATTGATTTACGTGAGCTACCGCTGATTACGATTGATGGTGAAACTGCGCGTGACTTTGATGATGCTGTATTTGCAGAACCACAAGGCAAAGGTTGGCGCTTGGTAGTGGCGATTGCCGATGTGAGCTTTTATGTGAAACCAGGCGATGCGCTAGACAAAGAAGCGTTTGATCGCGGTAATTCCGTGTATTTCCCACGCCGCGTGATTCCGATGTTGCCAGAAGCGCTTTCAAACGGCCTGTGCTCGCTCAACCCGGATGTAGAGCGTTTGTGCATGGTGTGTGATATGCAAGTAGACGGCTTGGGTGTGGTTAAACAATACAAATTCTATCCATCGGTCATGCGCTCAAAAGCACGCATGACCTACACCAAAGTGTATGAAATACTGCAAAACCCAGAAGGGGAGTTGGCACAAGAATACACTTGGTTAATGCCACATTTGCAGCACTTATATAGTGTGTATCAACTCATGCTCAAACAGCGCGAAAAGCGCGGTGCGATTGAGTTTGAATCCTCTGAAACCATGATGATTTTTAACGACAACAGCAAGATTGACAAGATTGTGCCAAGCACCCGTAACGAGGCGCATAAACTGATTGAAGAGTGCATGCTCGCAGCCAATGTCTGTGCAGCAGAGTTTTTGATGTCGCACGAGCATCCGGCTCTTTATCGTATCCACGAAGGCCCCACGCCAGAGAAGTTGGAAGCATTGCGCCTGTTTATGGGTGAATTTGGATTTGGTGTAGGCGGTGGTGAAAAACCACAAGCTAAAGATTACGGTAAGCTCATGGCACGCATTAAAGAGCGTCCGGACGCACAGTTATTACAAACGGTGATGTTGCGCTCTATGCAGCAAGCTGTGTATAGCCCAGATAACGCTGGCCATTTTGGCTTGGCATATGATGCCTATGCGCATTTCACTTCGCCGATTCGACGCTACCCAGATTTATTGATTCACCGTGCGATTAAAGCGGTGGTGAATGGTGAGAAATATAACGCCAAAGACTGGCATGGCTTGGGCACACATTGCTCCATGACCGAGCGACGTGCAGATGATGCGACGCGCGATGTGACGAACTGGCTGAAATGCTTCTACATGCAAGATAAGATTGGTGAAGTATTTGAAGGTACAGTAGCTGGCGTGACCAGCTTTGGCCTGTTTGTGGCGTTAGATGAGGTGTACGTAGAAGGCTTGTTACACGTGACAGAGTTGGGCAATGATTACTTTGTGTTTGATAAAGCACGCCACGAAATGCTGGGCGAACGATCAGGGATGCGCTACCGCTTGGGAGATCGTCTCACCATCAAAGTCGCGCGCGTAGATTTAGAAACTAGCAAGATGGATTTTACCCTAGTAAGTAATGGCGGGCTGAGTAACGGTAAAACCAAACAGGTGATAGATGACACGCTAAGCGATATACCTAGCAACCAATCAGCTGTTGAAGGCGAGTCTGGCAAAAAAACATTGCGCGTAAGCAAACCATTGGTGGAACGTATTGTGGAAAGCAAACCAAAAACAACACGTGCCTTAGAGCAGGCCAAAAAAGAGCGTAGTGTCTCTAATAACGCAAAGGCTAAGCAGCCCAATGCTGCTAAGTCTGCACACCAAAAGCCTAGTGCTGGTAAAGCCACCAAACCTCCGGCAAAGCATAAACAACGCCTAAAAGATCAAAAAAATAAAGGCAAACCTAAACGTTAATCTGTTTTAAATGAACGTATTTTCTAATTGAATGAATAAGTGAGTAAGCAGTATGTCAGAGTCCCGAATTTTATTTGGCTTCCACGCGGTATTAAGCCGCATGCGCCAACACAGCACCAGTATCCAAGAGATTTTGATCGACCGTGATCGTGTCGATGCACGCATGAAAGATTTGCTCAATATGGCAGACAGTGCCGGCGTGCGTGTCATGCAAGTAGAGCGCAGCCGTTTAGATGGGATGGCAGGTTTAAATGGTCGTCATCAAGGCGTGATTGCACGTGTCGTGGATACGCCGATTCCATATAAAGACATCCATGATATTTTAGAGTCAGATCTCAAAGAGCCGCCATTTTTCTTGGTGCTGGATGGCGTAGAAGACCCGCATAACTTAGGTGCGTGTCTACGTGTGGCTGATGCCATGGGCGTGCATGCCGTGATTGCACCGAAAGACCGTGCAGTGGGCTTGAATGCAACCGTAAGAAAAGTCGCCAGCGGTGCAGCGGAGACGGTGCCATTTATTGCTGTGACGAATCTGGCGCGTACTTTGCGTGAGTTAAAAGACGCAGGGGTCACTGTAGTCGGTACCACCATGGATGCACCTAGCACGCTCCTCAATACCAAGCTTGATGGCCCGATTGCCATCGTTTTAGGCTCAGAAGGTGAAGGCATTCGCCGCTTGACGGCCGAAACGTGCGATGCGTTGGTGACAATTCCAATGTATGGTTCTGTTGAGAGTTTGAATGTTAGTGTGGCTAGCGGTATGTGTTTATACGAGGTGCGCAGACAGCGTAATTTAAACGCTTAATCAAGGACTTGTTATATGCAATACATTTGGCTTCGCAGAGCACTCATCATTGTCTCTTTAGCTAGCTTGGGCTGGTTTATCTTCACAAGCCAGCAGTCTATGTTCATTGTTAAAGTCTATGCAGTGATTGCGGCACTGACATTTATTGCTTATGCGTTGGATAAAGCAGCAGCAAAAGGCAATCGTTGGCGAATACCAGAAAGCACTTTGCATGTGCTGGCATTGGTGGGCGGTTGGCCAGGGGCAATATTGGCGCAATCAATATTGCGCCATAAGTCTGTCAAAAGAGAGTTCAGGCTGATCTTTTGGGTAACAGTGGGTATCAACCTATTTGTGCTTGGGTGGTTAGTCACACGCTAGCAAAAGTAGCGCGTATATTGCGATTACATCAAACCTAACGTTTGATGCGTATGTTGTCTTATCTGTTTCAGTAACTCTGCATTGTCAACCAGCGATTCACCGTAAGATGGAATAGCAGCTTTCAGCTTGTGTTGCCAATCTGCTTCTGCAACGCGGTCTTTAAAACAGCGTTGGAGTACGTCCAGCATAGCTTGTACGCTGACAGATGCACCGGGTGATGCGCCGAGTAGGGCAGCAAGGGTGCCATCTTTAGCGGCAACAATCTCGGTACCAAACTCTAGCTTGCCCCATTTCTCTTCGCTGTTTTTAATAATTTGCACACGTTGCCCGGCATTTTCCAAGGTCCAATCGTTAGCGTTCGCATCCGGTAGAAAATCACGTAAAGCGTTCATGCGCTGCGCATGGGTTTGCTTGGTTTCTTTAATCAAGTATTTGGTTAAATCCATATTGTGGCGGCCCACACTGATCATGGCTTTTAAGTTGTTCATCTTGAGCGACTTGGCTAAATCAAGCTTAGAGCCGCCTTTTAAAAACTTGGTAGTGAACCCTGCAAATGGCCCAAACAATAAGGCACGCTTGCCGTTGATAACACGGGTATCCAAATGTGGTACCGACATAGGTGGCGCACCCACGGCAGCTTTGCCATACACTTTGGCGTAATGCTGTGCAATGACGGCTTCATTGTGGCAAATCAGCCATTGGCCGCTGACCGGAAACCCACCATAGCCTTTACTTTCGTCAATATTGGCTTTTTGCAGTAAGGGTAATGCACCGCCGCCCGCGCCTAAGAATACGAATTTCGCTTTAACAGTTTGTTTATGTTTTGTTTGCAAATCTTGCAAGTGCACATGCCAGGTATTGTCTTTGGCGCGATTTTTCACTTTGGTCAGGTTGCTGACTTTGGTTTGTTTGAGTAAGGTGAAGCTTGGGCTAGATTGCATATATCTCACCATATAGCGTGTGAGTGCACCAAAATCAATATCGGCGCCATGTCCAATATAGCTGGCAGCCAGTGATTCGCCATGATGTCTATTGGCCATCATCAATGGCATCCATGCTTGCAGTTGTTCGGGTGTTTCTGAATATTGCATGTCTGCAAACAGATGATGTTGCTTGAGTTGGGCGACCCGTTGGCGTAAAAACGCAATATTCTTTTCACCCCAAACAAAGCTCAAGTGTGGTGTCTTGGTCATAAAGCGGTTGGGTGAGGGGAGTGCGCCTGTTTCTACCAAGTGTGCCCAATATTGCAGTGAAACCTCAAAGGCGGCATTGATATTGAGCGCGCGCTGAATGCCGATGCGGCCATCATCAGCTTGTGGCGTGTAGTTCAGCTCACAATACCCTGCGTGGCCAGTGCCTGCGTTATTCAGTGCATCAGAACTTTCTAAGGCGACATCGGCAAGCTGCTCTACCATAGTGATGGTTAAGCTTGGGTCAAGCGCATGAAAGAGTGTGCCTAAAGTTGCACTCATGATGCCACCACCTACCAACAATATATCTGTTTCTAAATGCGCCACGCGTTCTTTCCAAAGTTAAGAGTTAAGCAAAGCCTCTATTATAATAGTGAGTTATACGCTTTAAAAATAAAAAGCCAGCACGATGGCTGGCAAAAGGTTCTGCTAGGTTTGAACGCAGTTTTTAATATGAGCGTCGTTTTACCGGTGTAAAACTACCTTTGGATTCAATATGTCTAAAGGTAATGCGACCGTTATTGATATCGTAAGGCGATAGTTCTAGCGTGACTTTATCCCCGGCCAAAATGCGGATATGATTTTTCTTCATTTTTCCGCCGGTATACGCAATTAATTTATGTCCGTTTTCTAGTGTGACGCGATAACGTGAGTCGGGTAAAATTTCATCGACCACGCCGTTCATTTCAATCAGCTCTTCTTTAGCCATGTCTGCACTCCAATCTGTAATGAGACCCGTTTTACGCAACAATCTCAGAGGAGCTTGCAAGCAAATTGTAGTGTTTGTTGAGCACTACTTAGGGATATTATGTGAATATGTGCTATATGCACATTCAAAGTGGGCGAAGTATAGACCTGATGCCTCTATATAGCAAATTTGTTGCAATAAGACCATTAATGTGAAGATTATCGCAAAGAGTTAAAATAAAGCTTGACTCGGTTTTATATAGGGCGTACAAGGTGCATTAGGCGTTTTTAAATTTTAATTTGATGAGTCTTGATGACTCTTTTTTTTTGGAAAGTAAAAACTTTCAGGGTGCCTCCCTTTTTAAAGTAAGAAAGTAATATTATGGCAACAGGTATTGTAAAGTGGTTTAATGATGCAAAAGGTTTTGGTTTCATTACTCCTGACGCAGGCGGTGACGATTTATTCGCACATTTCTCAGCTATCGTTGATAGCGGCTACAAAAGTTTGAAAGAAAACGATCGCGTTAGTTTTGACGTGACAGATGGTCCAAAAGGTAAACAAGCTTCTAACATTCAAAAAGCTTAATTCACCTAGAATTCAAACTTGTGAATTCTAAACAATAGAATTCTTAAAAATGGCCCTTATCGGGCCATTTTTTTTACCCATAAGGTTTGCTTGGGCTACACTGACAGTGGTGGTCGCTGTAGTGAATATGCGCTTTGGCATGGTTCCTGCATTGCTATTCATAAAACAATCTTTAAATTAAGCTGTTGAGGGAATGAAGTGGCAATTCGCGTCGCATTACATCATAAAACCAGTTATCAATTTGACCGGCTTGTTAGCCTCTCCCCCCACGAAGTTCGCTTAAAGCCAGCCGCACACGCACGTACGCCCATACTGTCTTATTCCATTACGGTGAATCCGTCGCAACATTTTGTGAATTGGCAGCAAGACCCTTACGGCAATTACATTGCAAGGTACGTATTCCCCGAAAAGGTGCGTGCGCTCGATTTTACGGTCGATTTAGTGGCAGACATGACCGTGATTAATCCATTTGATTTCTTTGTAGAAAAGTACGCGGAGCATTTTCCATTTCACTATACAGAGCAACAGGCGTACGAACTTGGTGCATATTTAAAGCCAGAACCTACATCCATTTTACTAACAGAATGGATTACACAAGCTAAACGCGACATTGTGCAACCGGAGTTAGGCATTGCAAATTTCTTGGTGGCACTGAATCAACACTTGCAGCGTGACATTGGTTACTTGGTGCGCATGGAGCCAGGTGTGCAAACGCCAGAAGAAACCTTGACTAAGCGCACTGGCTCCTGCCGTGATAGTGCGTGGCTGCTGGTGCAGATTTTACGCAATTTAGGGTTGGCAGCACGTTTTGTGTCTGGGTACCTCATTCAACTCACTGCTGATATCAAAGCGTTAGATGGCCCCAGTGGTACTACCGTGGACTTTACAGACTTGCATGCTTGGGCCGAAGTGTATGTGCCTGGTGCAGGGTGGATAGGCCTAGATCCTACATCCGGCTTGATGGCGGGCGAGGGACATATTCCTTTGGCGTGTACCGCGGTACCATCTTCTGCTGCGCCGGTAACAGGCTTCACCGATATTGCCGAAGTGACGTTTCAGCATGAAATGACGATTACCCGCATTCACGAAGACCCGCGTGTAACAAAGCCTTATAGCGAGGATGATTGGGCAAAGATCGATCGGCTTGGCAAAAAAGTAGATACTGACCTTAAAAAGCAAGATGTAAGGCTAACGCAGGGCGGTGAGCCTACGTTCGTGTCTATTGATGATATGGATGGCCCAGAGTGGAATACGCTGGCACATGGTGAAAAGAAGCGCGAGTTGGCAGGTAAGCTTGCATTGAAGTTAAAAGCGCATTTTGCCAAAGGTGGTTTGCTACATTATGGGCAAGGCAAATGGTATCCAGGTGAACCGTTGCCACGCTGGGCCATTAATATGTATTGGCGTGTAGATGGCAAGCCTATTTGGCGTGATGCTAGTTTATTCTCCGAGGAAGGCGTAGCAGATGGCTACACCGCTAAAGAAGCAGAGCTCTTTGCGCGGCACTTGGCCATGGAGTTACATTTTCCACAGGCGTGCTTGATTCCCGCCTATGAAGATGTATTGTCGCAAATTAATTTTGAGCAAAACCTGCCCGAAAACATTGATCCGCTAGAAGCGAATTTGAAAGACAGTGAAGAGCGTCGTCGCTTAGCGCGATTGTTAGAAACTGATTTAGGTGCGGTGGTTGGTTTTGTCATGCCGATTAAGCCAGTTGACACTAAAAAGGCAGGGGAATGGCTCACCAGTAAATGGCCGCTCAAACGTGAGCATCTGTATTTGCTTAGTGGGGACTCTCCAATGGGTTTGCGCTTGCCGTTAAGCTCTTTGCCATGGAAGCTACCCAAGGAGATGGAAGCGGAGTTTCCGCTGGATACGTTTGTTGAGCTAGCGTCTTTGGCGGAATATGAGGCAAGCAGTCTTAAACCAACAGTCAGTGTTAAGCATCAATCTGCAAAGCCACTCCCCAAAGAAGTGATTCATACTGCACTTTGTGTGCAAGTACGTGCAGGCCGGTTGTATGTATTTATGCCACCAGTCACACGTTTGGAAGACTATTTGGCGTTGGCTACTGCAGTAGAGAATACAGCGGCCAAACTGAAATTGAAACTGTGGATTGAAGGCTATACGCCGCCACGTGATGCGCGTATCCAAGTATTAAGTGTGACGCCAGACCCCGGTGTCATTGAGGTGAATATTCATCCTTCTGCCAATTGGCAAGAGCTGGTGGATAAAATGACGGTGCTATACGAAGAGGCTAGGCTCGCGCGATTAGGCACCGAAAAGTTTATGTTAGACGGCCGCCATACAGGCACGGGTGGCGGTAATCATGCCACTTTAGGTGGCGCAACCGCTGCGGATAGCCCGATGTTGAGGCGCCCAGACGTACTCAAAAGCTTGATTACTTATTGGCAAAACCATCCAGCGCTATCGTACTTATTCTCGGGTACTTTTATTGGCCCAACCAGCCAATCACCACGCGTAGATGAAGCCAGAGATGATAATTTATATGAGCTTTCTATTGCATTTCAGCAAATGGATAAGGTGTTGCCAGACATGGCCGAAAGTGAAAAGCCTTGGCTAGTAGACCGTTTATTACGCAACTTATTGGTGGACTTAACCGGCAATACGCATCGCGCCGAGTTTTCGATTGATAAACTTTATTCGCCTGATGGGCCCACTGGGCGCTTGGGTTTGGTTGAGTTTCGTGCATTTGAAATGCCACCGCATGCACGCATGAGTTTGCTGCAAAGCTTGTTGCTGCGTGCATTGGTAGCAAGGTTTTGGAAAGAGCCTTATCAAGGTAAGTTGATTCACTGGGGCACAGAGCTGCATGATCGTTGGATGTTGCCGCACTTTGTTGCGCAAGATATGGCCGATGTCGTGGCGGATTTACGCGCATTTGGCTACAAGTTTGAAAAACACTGGTTTGATCCATTTGTGGAGTTTAGATTTCCGCGCTATGGCACGGTGGCTTATCATGGTATTGAGCTGGAGCTACGGCAAGCCATTGAGCCTTGGAATGTACTGGGCGAGGAAATGAGTGGTGGTGGTACCGCACGTTATGTGGATTCGTCAGTAGAACGTATGCAACTGCGTGTGCGTGGCATGACCGATGGTCGCCATATCGTCACCTGTAATGGTCGCCCGCTGCCGTTACAACCTACTGGCATTGCCGGGGAATTTGTGGCGGGTGTTCGCTTCCGTGCCTGGCGTCCGTGGTCAGCCCTGCATCCAACCATTGATGTACAAGCGCCACTGGTATTTGATTTGGTGGATACTTGGAGTGGTCGCGCAATTGGTGGTTGTACTTATCATGTATCGCATCCTGGTGGGCGCAATTATGCGAGTTTTCCGGTGAATGCAAATGAAGCAGAGGCAAGACGCTTTACGCGGTTTTGGGGGCATGGGCATACGCCGGGTAAAATGACAGTAGCGCAGGAGCCAAGGAATCCGCGTTTTCCATTTACACTAGACCTTAGATGGCAAGCCCATTAAACTGTTTGGGTTATGCAATCAATTCTTTATCAAATTCCGTGTCAGGTTGATCACTACAACGAGCTGTTAGACGCTAACGGCTTGCCGCATCCGCATTGGCAAGCACTGATAGAAACCTTGGCGAATGAGCCGGCATCACAGATGCGCCATCGCGTTGAGGCGATTCAGCGCCAAGTACGCGACAACGGCGTGACTTACAATGTGTATGCGGATACCAATGGGCTGCAACGCCCTTGGGATTTAGATGCGCTGCCGTTTATTTTACCGCATGAAGAATGGGCACACATTGCGGCTGCTGTTGCCCAACGTGCCACATTACTTAATCAAGTGTTATTAGATATTTACGGCGCACAACAGACCTTGAGCGAAGGTTTACTGCCTTCTGCCTTGGTGCATGGGCACGCAGGTTTTTTACGACCCTGCCATGGCGTGCAGCATGAAGACAATATTGCCTTGCATTTATATGCAGTGGATATTGCGCGCGCGCCAAATGGCCAATGGTGGGTGGTGTCTGACCGTACGCAAGCACCTACTGGCGCTGGCTATGCGCTGGAAAATCGCACCATTATTTCTAGCGCGTTTCCGGATCTATTCCGTGATCTAAATATTCAGCGTTTAAGTGGCTTTTTTACCAGCATGCGCGACAGTCTATCCCACTGGGGGCGGCTGTGCGCGCAAAAGCAAAGCGTGGTGCACCCAGAAATTTTATCGCTGAGCGAAGGCGAGCAACCGCTAATTGTCATACTGACGCCAGGCCCTTATAACGAAACCTACCATGAGCAATCCTATTTGGCTGGTTATCTGGGTTTTCCGCTGGTGCAGGGCAGTGATTTAACTGTACGTAATGGCATTGTCTGGCTTAAAACTATTTCTGGGCTGAAAGCTGTACACGTGATTTTACGGCGCTTGGATGATGATTTTTGTGATCCTTTGGAGCTGAATGCTGACTCGCTACTTGGAGTGGCGGGGTTGGCACAAGCTACTAGGCAAGGCCACGTGGTGATTGCCAATTCCTTGGGCTCCAACATTTTACAATCCGGCGCATTGTTAGGGTTTTTGCCTAAGCTGTGTGAGCGCTTTCTGGGGGAATCGCTGAAGATGCCTTCCGTGGCGACTTGGTGGTGCGGGGAGCCGAGCGCGTTGGAGACAGTGATTGCCAACCTGCATGAGCTGGTCATTAAGCCTGCGTTTCCACAAATCAATCAGCATCCCATCTTTGGTGAGGATTTAACTGCCGAAGGGCGCGATGCCTTAATTGAGAAGTTGCGCGAAAATCCACAGAATTATATTGCACAAGAGCAGGTCAAGATCTCGCAAGCGCCTGCTTGGAGCGCACATCACAAGCCTAATCTAAACTCGTTGGCGATTGGCTTACGGGTGTATGCCTGTGCAACGCCCAATGGCTACGCGATTATGCCAGGTGGGCTGGCACGTATTGCCAGTGGCAAAGACGAGCGCGTGATTACCATGCAACGTGGCGGTACCAGCAAAGATACTTGGATTACATCTCCCACAGCAACCTATTACAGTAGTTTGTTGCGTCGCACTATGTCGAGCAGGGATTTGGTGCGTGGCAATACCTATCTTTCCAGCCGCATGGTGGAGAACCTGTTTTGGTTTGGCCGCTACACTATACGTAATGGGCACACCACACGGTTGATTCGCATTGCGATTCAATTCTTAATGGAGTTTTCTGGTGAGCATCGCCCCATTGAGTGGACGACGTTGCGTAGTGTGTGTATGTGGTACGGCTTGATTCCTGATGCAGATGTAGACAGTGATCAGGACACCTCCACAATTGAGCCGGATGACTTGAGCGATGAAGAGATTGAACGCCAGCTTATACACGCTGTGTTCTCAAGTAAAGACCATAGCTTGCAAAGCAGCATACAACAGTTTTTTCAACTGGCGTTTAATATACGTGAGCGTTTATCTGGCGATAACTGGCGCATTATCAATCAAATGTCGCAACGTTTTACGCATAGCAAGCACATGCCCACGCTGACAGAGACATTAGAGCATTTGAATGAGACCTCGGCTTCTTTGGTCACGTTGTCTGGTTTTACATTGGATGGCATGACGCGAGACCAAGGTTGGCGATTTATGTCCTTGGGTAGGCGTATTGAACGCTTACAATTTTTGTGCGTACTGCTCCAGCACGCATTGACCATGCCGCCTGAGAGCAATCTAGATTGGTTGCTTGAGCTGACCGATAGCATTGTGACCTATCGTGCGCGTTATTCTGCACAGCCAGAATGGTTGCCTGTTTTGGATTTATTGTTGATGGATGAACACAATCCAAATGCCATGATTTTCCAACTGAAAGGCATGGTCAAATACCTCGCAGAGGTGTCTGCCAACTATGGTGGTGGGGCGCATGAAGCTGTATTTATAGAGCGATTAGAAAGTTTGAAAGCATTGGACCCGGATTTAGCGCTTTACCATGGCAGCTCCACGCTACTGATTTGGCTCAATGATACGTATAAGAAAAGCATTGATATCTCAGACCAGCTTAATTTGCGCTTTTTTAGCTATAGCGGATTGCCCGCCATGGAGCGCTATTAATCATGCGTTATCACGTATTACATGAGACCGAATATCACTACGACAGCGTAGTCACGCTATCGCAGCAGATGCTGCATATGACACCGCGTAATAGCAACGCGCAGTATTGCGAGCAGTATTCGCTCATCATTAGCCCAACGCCAACAGAGCATACGCAGTACTTTGATTACTTTAAGAATTACAGTGACTACATTGCGGTGTTCACACCACACGAGCTGCTCAAAGTCAGTTCTAGCTTTACTGTGTCTTTGCAAAGGCGGCCTTATTGGACAGAGCTGCAAAACAGCTTGCCATGGGAGACCGTGGCACAGCAATTATTGCATCCATCCAATGTAGATTTAGAAGTGGTGGGCTATTTGTACAGCTCGCCAAACGTAAAGAGTAGCCAAGCGTTGATGGATTTTGCATTGCTAAGTTTTTGGCAGGGCAGACCGTTGATTGAAGCCGCGCTGGATTTGACCCAGCGTATTTACCAAAGCTTTGAGTTTGATCCAGAGGCAACCAATGTGTCTACCCCGTTAGATGAGGTGCTGGCAGGTAAACGAGGGGTTTGCCAAGATTTTGCGCACTTGATGATTGGCTGTCTGCGCTCGTTAGGCTTGGCCTCTCGTTACGTGAGTGGCTATATCTTAACCAATCCGCCTGAAGGTAAAGAACGCCTAGTTGGGGCAGATGCCTCCCATGCATGGGTGTCTGTATATTGCCCAACCTATGGCTGGATAGACTTTGACCCGACCAATAACTGCTTGGTGCAAAGTGAGCATATCACTGTGGCATGGGGCAGAGATTTCAGTGATGTCTCGCCAATGCGTGGTGTGGTATTAGGGGGCGGCGCACAAGAGCTGACTGTGCGTGTGACAGTCACGCCTGTTCCCTTGATGGCCATGACTTAAAAAAGTTAAAAGTGCGTGTTTTTCACGCCTTCTTCTGCGCCAGCCGCCTCGGTGAGTGCAGCCACGTTTTCTTTGGTAAAGAACCCATCAAAACTGCCATAACGTTGCACATACTCAATAATCAGAGATGAATGTTCAGACGCATTGGAGAAAATTTGCTTGAGCCCTTGCTCTTTAGAGCCAATCACATCTAACAAGAAGCCTTTGCCTTGCTGCGTAATAGCGTTAACCACAAACTCAATATTCTCCAGCCCATCGCGTTCACCATCTTTCACGGCCAATGCCATGTGGTGTAACCGTGGCCCATAATTACGCACAAAGGTCTCGGTAGGTGAGGGTAACTTTTCCAAGTGGTTTACAAAGTAGGGTGTGTTGTTGGCGGTAAATACTTTGGCCGGGCTTTTGGATTCCGGCACTTGGTGCACGCTTTTCGTCACATTGGTGGATGAGTTTTGATCCCAAATGTTGTAAGCGCCCCAAAAATAATAGCTGCTCCAAGATAAGTATTCCAAAATGGCTACTTCACGATTTTGGCTATACACGCGCGTTGCCAAGTGATCGACCGGTAAGATCAAATCATCAATCCGCAAATCCACCTGTAATTGCTTAGCGCCTTCGTAGGCGGCTTGTACATCATTGCGAATGGTACTCATGCCCAACGCGTATACGCGCAAATCGCCCGGATTACGTTCCAAGTACGCCACAATGTTATGTGTATAGGGGGAAGGTTTGCTAATGGCCAAATTGCCAGGCAGTTCCAGCTTACGTACATCGTTCTGATTAAAAAAGCGGAACTCACGTGCTTGCTGGATTTTTTCCACCTCATGCAAATTAGTGACGCGAATAATTTCACCCATATAGCGGCTATTGGGTTTTTGTGACCCTACCGGATAGATTTCATTCAGTGCACGAAAAATGCCCCTAAAATTAGGGTCTTTCACCTCACGTACAATCAAATCGGGGGAGTTTAAATCAATGCGTAAAATGTGTGTCCAGTGAGACTCGCTCTCCAGTGTTACCAAATAATGGTAGGGCGTCATCAAACAGAGCTCAGCAATATAGCTAATCGAATGGTCAGGATCCACCGTAATCATCAGTGCATCAATGTCATGCACCATCTCGGTTAGACCTAGCCGATCACGCTCTTCTAACAAGCGCTGTAAATACTCTTCAAAAAATGGCGAGTTTTCTTTATCACCATGACGATCAAACTGTAATGAATTCATTCACACACCTAACATACATAAAAATGGCTCACCATATTGGTGCATTGACCACACAAAGAGCCCCTGCAAAGGCAGGTGCCCGCTATAAAGAAAAGAGACTGCGTATTTAAAGATTTAATAATCAATAAGATGCTAACACTTGCAGCATTTGACAGCGCTACTTATAGATAGTTATAGCTAATTATGTGCCAATTGTATTGGCTAAAGCATTTGTTGCGCATATGACCAAGCCATTGAGGTGATAGCGCGCGCTTGAGTTACTATTTAGCCTGACGAAGGCAACAGTCCAATATGTTGCCGTCATCACTTTTTATTCAATCAATGATTTGCTTATGACCCCACAACGTACATTTTGGACACTGGTGATTTCAGCCGCGGCAATTTTGGCTGTCACGATGGGAATTCGCCAATCCATGGGCTTATTCCTTTCGCCATTAAACACATCAACAGGCCTGGGAATTGTCACGATCAGCTTTGCCATGGCGGTTGCCCAGTTTACTTGGGGTGCAGCACAACCTCTATTTGGCATGCTGGCGGATAGGGTTGGTTCATTCAAGGTCATCGTGTTTGGCACCTTCATGTTGGCGCTTGGCTTAGTTATCACGCCATTTGTAAGTTCTGGCTTTGGCCTAATCTTTGCAATCGGCATCCTTACAGCGGCAGGCGCAGGTGCAGGCAGTTTCTCAATTTTGATTGGGGCTGCTGCACAAAGGCTACCAGCAGAGCGTCGTTCTACAGCCGCAGGTTTTATTAATGCTGGCGGTTCTTTAGGTCAGTTTATCTTTGCACCACTCACACAGGCACTCATCAATGCATATAGTTGGGTCATTGCGATACTCGTACTGGCCGCCACATCGCTAACGACCATCCTTTTGGCACTACCATTACGCAATAAAAAAGACGATGCAGAGAAGCATGTCGTAGCACAGTCCGATGGCATCAAACTAGGCGAGCAACTACGTATTGCCTTTAAAGACCGAAGCTATCTTTGTCTGCATGCAGGATTCTTTACCTGCGGCTTCCACATAGCATTTTTAGTGACCCACCTACCTGGCGAAGTGAATTTATGCGGCTTGTCGGCTTCAGTAGGCGCAGCTTCACTCGCTATTATTGGTCTTGCTAACATAGTGGGCAGCATCGGCGCAGGTTGGCTGGGACAAACTAAGCGCATGAAAATGATTTTATTTTGGATGTATGGTTCCCGTGCCGTTGCAATTGCCATCTACCTAGTGGCGCCCAAGACAGAGCTCACTTTCTATCTGTTTGCAGCCGTGCTTGGCTTAACTTGGCTATCAACAGTACCGCCTACGGCCGGGCTTGTAGGCAAGTTATTTGGCACCCGCTATTTGGGTACACTGTTTGGTTTTACACTTCTGAGCCATCAAATTGGTGGTTTCTTTGGGGCTTGGCTAGGTGGCATCGCTTTCGTCAAAACTGGAAGTTATGACTGGATGTGGTACGCAGATATCGTGCTTGCAAGCGCAGCAGCGCTGGTCAATTTACCCATTCGTGAAGAGCATCCAAAGCGCTTATTCGCTTAAAAAATCATAGTATCCAATAACGATTAGAGGATGCTATCAGGCAGTGTTACGCTTATACTTTAAGCAACTGATTTTATCGATATTAAAAGATGTGAATAGCGCCAGAAGTGTATGTAGAAAAGCATACGCTAAAAGCAAAAAAGACTTAGGTAGTTAAACCTAAGTCTTTGATATATTTGGCTCCTCGACCTGGGCTCGAACCAGGGACACACGGATTAACAGTCCGTTGCTCTACCGACTGAGCTATCGAGGAATCGGTAGTACTTGTGAAGGCGTGATAATACTGGCTTAGCGGTACTTGGTCAATCGAAAATTGGGTAATTTTTTGAAAAAATCTAAAAAAATTTGGTTGGGTGTAATTGGGCTATTTGGCCTGTTATTTGTTTTGCCTTTTTTCATCCCTACAGCCAGCTATCTTGCACAATTTGAGCATCAAGCATCAGAGATATTGGGTGTGCCCGTCAAAATTAACAGTGCACATATATTTTTCATGCCTACGCCACGTATCCGTATTGATGGGATAGTGGTGGGTGATGCAAAGCAAGCCACGGTTCAATCGCTGACGGTGATTCCTACTATCCGTACCATATTTTCGAATACGCGTGTGATTCAGTTGACGATAGATCAACCAGTGTTCAAAGAGAGTGCGTTGCCAATATTGACGCAATTCATGAATAAGCCTCCGTCGTCAGCTAAGCCCTCTGTGATTGTCACGGCAATAGATATTCATAAACTGACGCTTGATTGGCCTAAACGCAAATTACCTATCTTGGATGCTGAGATGCGTTTTGACAATGATATGCAATTTTTAAATGCATCGATTACGACTGAGGGTGGGCAGATAGAGGCTGAAATCACCCCGCATGAAGCTGGGCAAGCTATTGTGGTGAAGTTGCAAAACTGGTTGTTACCATTAGAAAAGCCCTGGCAGGTTGAACAGGGACGATTGGATATGATGTTGCATGGTAGTCACCTAGATATTTCCAAATTCACGTTAGCAATGTATGGCGGTACTATCAACGGTAATGCAACGTTAGATTGGCAGCGTCAATGGAAGCTCAATGGGCAATTACATATCAAAGAAGTCTCGCTCAAAACACCAACAAGCATGATCAGCGTCAGTACCTATTTGGGCGGACGTTTAATGGCTAATGGTCGCTTTGCGGCTACCGCTAGCAATGCAGAAGCGTTGATGAATCAGCTACGTGCCGAGTTCACGTTTACGGTAACTCAGGGTGTGTTATATGGCATGGATTTAGTCAAGGTCGCCAGTTTACTCATCAAGCAAAATGTTGCAGGGGGAGAAACGCAGTTTGATACGTTTACAGGGCAGCTTGCCATTTCAGGCAAGCGCTATCACTTAAAACGTTTGAACGTGAGCTCCGGATTGTTATCTGCCAAAGGGGATGTCAGTATTAATGCGCAAGAAAAACTGGATGGTAGCGGCGAGGTAGCATTGAAGCAGAGCGTAGGACTGGTGTCTGTGCCTGTTATCGTATCTGGAACCGTGAATCAACCCGTGGTCTTGCCATCAAAGGCTGCGCTGGCAGGTGCTGCATTAGGTACGGCGGTACTAGGGCCAGGCTTGGGAACCAGCCTTGGTTCCAAGGCTGGCAGTGCTATGAGTGGGTTAAAAGACTTATTTGGCGGCGATTAGGCTGAGCATTGATTAGCTGAGTGCTTTTTCAATGCGGTCTAGCGCTTCTTGCAAGTTAGCCATGCTGGTCGCAAACGAGATTCTGAAATAGCCTTCGGCACCAAAAGCAGAACCCGGTACAACGGCCACATCAAACTTTTCGAGTAAATACTCAGCCAGTGCCATATCTGTAGTGGCTGTTATTTTTCCAGCATTGAATAGGTTGGCAATCGCACCGCGTGCATCTGGAAACGCATAAAACGCGCCACCGGCCATTAGACAACTTAACCCAGACATAGCGTTAAAGCGGTCAACCACATATTTGTGACGCTCTTTAAACGCGGCGACCATGGGTTTAATACAGTCTTGCGAGCCGCTTAACGCAGCTTCTGCCGCATATTGCGAAATGGAAGCAGGGTTGCTGGTAGATTGGCTCTGCAGAATTTCCATGGCTTTGATAATGTAAGCTGGGCCAGCGGCATAACCAATGCGCCAACCTGTCATGGAGTACGCTTTAGACACACCGTTTAACACGATACAGCGGTCTTTCAAGCCGGGTGCCGCGTTGAGAATGTTATAAAACTTCTCGCCGGTGAGGTTCACATGTTCATACATATCATCGGTAGCCACTAGCACATGCGGGTGTTTTAATAACACTTCGCCCAATGCTTTCAACTCATCTAAGCTGTAAACCGCACCAGTTGGGTTAGAAGGCGAGTTGAACATTACCAGTTTTGTTTGGGGGGTAATCGCAGCTTCTAGTTGCGCAGGCAGTAATTTAAAGCCTTGTTCAATACCACATTCAATAATTACTGGTTTTGCTTCTGCTACCAAGGCAATATCAGCGTACGATACCCAGTAAGGCGCAGGTACAATCACTTCATCGCCTTTGTTCAACACAGCCAAACATAGATTAAAAATCGTTTGCTTGCCGCCCACGCCCACAATCACTTCGTTTACTTGGTACTCAAAACCATTTTCATTTTTAAACTTGGCGACGATGGCTTTTTTAAGTGCGGGGATACCGCTGACTGGGGTGTATTTTGTGTAGCCGGCATCAATAGCGGCTTTCGCGGCGTCCTTAATATGTTGAGGCGTATCAAAGTCTGGCTCGCCTGCTGCCAAGCCAATAATTGGGCGGCCTTCAGCCTTATATTTAGCGGCTTTTGCCGTAATGGCTAAGGTTGGGGATTCTTTGATGGATTGAACGCGTTGCGATAAAACGGCTGATGCAGAATTGCTCAAAATAACTTCCTTAGGCGTGCTTAAATAAATGTTTTTACATTAAAAAACATTATTTTACGCAAAAAACGCAGCTATTTACAGAGAAATTTCGCTTAAAGAATATAACCCAGTGAGCCCGTAAATATTAACAAGATTTTCCGCAGCCAAGCAGCTCTATGTACTCGTTGGCTAAATCTTCGCTAATGTTAGCTAAAGCCACTTGAATGCGATGCATTTCTGCTGAATCTCCTTTGCTTTTTGCAATCAACCCAACGTGTACCAGTGCATCGTAATTATTCGCATCCAATAGAAATGCTTGGTTAAATGCTTTTGCGGCCAAGTCCGTTTTATTTAAGTTTTCCAGCGCCGTGCCAAGGCTGTACCATGCTTCTGCAGTTTTCGGTTCTGCGGTGGTCCATTTTTCGGACACCTCGGCAAGTTTCAGCCAATCTTCACGGGATTCCGGCACGGCCGCTTGCATGTAGTAAGGTTTTTTGTCTTCGTCTTCTTCCCATAAGGCTTTGCCTTGAATCGGGAAAGTTGTGATTTCAGGTTGTTTTTCCAGCGATTGCAGCCATTCAATTGGCAGCGCGAAATGAATAGCGCCACCAATACCTGCGGTTTTGAACGTGTTGATGCCGACGAGTTTGCCATCCATATCGAACAGGCCGCTGCCGCTGGCGCCCATCATAAACTTGGCACTGGTACGGATGACATTGCCTGGGTTATCTGGATACAAGCCTTTGACATTACCACGCGAGGTTAGTGGTGCAGGTACACCATTTGAGTGACCGATGCCTGCGACTTCTTGCCCACGTTTGAGCGTGGTGCTACTGCCTAGTTTGGCTGGTTTAAAAGGCATTGCTTGTGTGGAGACCAAACATAAGTCATGCCAAGTGTCTGCTTTGACAGACGTGATGGGGTAGGTGTCTTCCCCGCGTGAAATCCATGGTTGCTTGGTGGCGCGCAGTACATGGCAATTGGTAATGACTTGGTTTTCTGCTACAACTACGCCGGAGCCATAGGCTAGACCGCCACTTGTGTTGTAGCCGCGTATCATCACAACACTGTAAAAAGAGTCCATCAGGGCTTGCATATCATAGGCTTTTGCAGGCACGGCAACGGAGAGCAAGCTAAATAGCAAAAATAAGTGACGCATGATGACCCCAATAGAATGTAATTTTATGTTTTGTTAATGGACTCTATACGCTTTGCAAAGTTCTTGAAAGTCATGATTCAGTTTAAGAAACTGACTTAAAGCCTGCTAAAATCCAAACTCAACTTATAGCGCTTGGGTGTCCATGTGTTTGTTACGTTTCCAAATAGTAAATATCAATTACATCAACCATTTCCGCCAGCAGGAGATCAGCCGCAAGCCATTGATAAGTTAACGCAAGGTATTGAAGATGGCTTGAAATTTCAGACACTGCTAGGTGTGACTGGATCGGGTAAGACCTATACCATGGCTAATGTGATTGCGCGCACTGGTAAGCCTGCCATTGTGATGGCACCCAATAAAACGCTGGCGGCGCAACTCTACAGCGAGTTCAGAGAGTTTTTCCCCAATAACTCCGTCGAGTATTTTGTCAGTTACTACGATTACTATCAGCCTGAGGCTTATGTACCGTCGCGTGATTTGTTTATCGAAAAAGACTCCAGCATCAATGAACATATTGAGCAGATGCGACTATCGGCCACTAAGGCATTGTTAGAACGCGAAGACAGCATTATCGTGGCGACAGTATCGGCCATTTATGGTATTGGTGACCCGACTGACTACCACAGCATGGTATTGCACTTAAAGCAGGGCGATAAAATGAGTCAGCGCGATGCCATAGATCGCTTAATCGGCATGCAGTATGACCGTAATGACTTTGATTTTGGTCGTGGCTGCTTCAGAGTGCGTGGGGATGTGATTGATATTTTCCCAGCAGAAAATAATGAAACCGCTGTGCGTGTGAGTTTGTTTGATGATGAGGTGGAAACCATTACCTTATTTGACCCGCTGACCGGACAAGTTTTCAATAAAATTCAACGCTTTACCATTTACCCATCAAGTCATTATGTCACCTCCAGAGAGACCACGATTCGCGCTATGGAAGGTATCAAACATGAGTTGCGAGACCGGGTTAACTTTTTTATTAAAGAAAATAAACTGGTAGAAGCGCAACGTATTGAACAGCGCACCCGTTTTGATTTGGAAATGCTCAATGAAATCGGCTTTTGCAAAGGCATTGAAAATTACAGCCGCCATTTGTCTGGCGCTAAACCGGGAGATCCGCCGCCTACGTTGATTGACTATTTGCCCGATGATGCGCTGATGATTATTGATGAAAGCCATGTCACCGTGCCGCAAATTGGCGGTATGTATTT
Organism: Methylophilaceae bacterium 11; assembly: GCA_000525025.1. Classification (GTDB taxonomy): domain Bacteria; phylum Pseudomonadota; class Gammaproteobacteria; order Burkholderiales; family Methylophilaceae; genus Methylophilus. Next base: position 1,223,971 of record JCKJ01000001.1, read on the forward strand.
GGGTGATCGTTCACGTAAATCTAATTTGGTGGACTACGGCTGGCGCTTGCCATCGGCCATGGACAATCGACCGCTCAAATTTGAAGAGTTTGAGCGCATCATGCGCCAATGTGTGTTTATCTCTGCCACGCCTGCTGATTACGAAAAAAACCATCAGCAACAAGTGGTGGAGATGATTGCGCGCCCAACCGGGTTAATCGATCCAGAAATCACGGTGAAACCTGCTGATACGCAAGTGGATGATTTGTTGGGAGAGATTAAACTAAGAACAGCAGTAGGCGAGCGCGTATTGGCCACGACTTTAACTAAGCGCATGGCTGAAGACTTAACCGATTATTTGTCTGAGCATGGCGTGAAAGTGCGTTATTTACATAGCGATATTGATACGGTAGAACGCGTGGAAATTATTCGTGATTTACGCTTGGGCGAGTTTGATGTGTTAGTCGGCATTAATCTGTTACGAGAAGGCTTGGATATCCCGGAGGTCTCGTTGGTGGCAGTGTTGGATGCAGACAAAGAAGGTTTTTTACGCTCCGAACGTAGTTTGATTCAAACCGCTGGCCGGGCAGCACGTAATTTAAATGGTAGCGTGATTTTTTACGCCAATCGTATTACACGCAGCATGAAGCTGGCGATGGACGAGACCACACGCCGCCGCACGATACAAACGGCGTTTAATGAGGCAAATGGCATTACACCTAAAGGGGTGAGCAAACGCATTAAAGATATTATTGATGGCGTGTACGATGTGGAAGATGGCAAGCGAGAGCGTAAAGCGGCGCAAGAGCAAGCTAATTACGAAAGCCTAAGTGAAAAGCAGTTGACCAAAGAGCTGAAGCGCTTAGAGAAATCTATGCATGATGCAGCCAAGAATTTAGAGTTTGAAAAAGCGGCTAATTTTAGAGATCAACTCAAAAAGCTCAAGTTGAGGGTGTTTGGCGCTGAAATGCCAGATTTAAAATAGTATTAATAAAAATCAATAATTTAAGTTTAAATATTAAAGTAATTTATCATGATAATATCGGATTATTCACACTATATCGGCTCCGCAGGGGCGGTGATGACAACCATTTCATTTGTCCCGCAAGTGATCCATTCATACCGTACGCGTGATTTATCTGGCGTCTCGCTCTCCATGTATAGTATTTTTACGTTGGGAGTAGGGCTGTGGCTGTTGTATGGTGTGCTTAAACACGATTGGCCATTGATACTAGCCAATAGCATTACGTTCTGTCTGGCTGCTATCGTGCTTGTATTGAAGATCCAGCAATCAAACAAAAAGTAGAGACATGCCATAAAAGTTGGAACTGATTTGAATGCTGTTTACTCAACCTAAGTATGACTAAACTATTCAAGAAATTGCCTGGCTTTATACAAAGTCCATCAGGGTTTGAATGGGTGTTATTTAAAAGGCTACCTATTTTATTTTTGATGGGCACACTGCTCGCCAGCACGCCAATCATCTATGCGTATTTTTTTAATCAACCCATTGATTTAGAAAAACAAAAAACTATTTATATGGCGCTAGGTTTGATTTTTAGCTATTGGTTTTTTGTTGGCGCTACTGCAATTGGATGTGTGCTGGTGATGATCATGAAAGGGCCCGCTTATGTTGCAGACCCTTATCCCTTACCCAAAGAAGACCCTGAGCTGGAAAAATCTTCGATTAATAGTTAGTGCTCGATGAACAACAACTATTGGCCCAATGAACGCAGCCCTGTCATTTCCCCATGCTGGTTAAAATCAACCGTCACGTTTTTCTCTGTTTGCATGTGCGTTAATGTTGCTTCATCTATGTTGAAATAACTGGCTATTACATTGCTTTTGATGGGTTCGGCGCCGCGCCGTCTAGTTTTGTTCTTGAACCTTAGCTGTTCAAGGTTTGCCCAAGCAATTAAAAAGCCACACAGCATCACAATGAATAATAAGTAATTGAGCAGCAGATGCTTAAACCCTAATATGCCGTTGAGATCAATCATATGGTACACAAACGTTTTGTAGCCCAGCCACCACGCCACTAGCGAGATAAGCGGTAGCCATAAGTAAACGTAGATAAACCATAAAAATAACGTCACGGACAGCCAAACGGATTTGAGCGTTTTAGATTGTAATTGTGCGTTTTCAATAATCATAAAATCACCTTATTTGGGTAAATGATGTAAACCGCGGTCAGGGCTGGTCCAGACTGCTTTTTTCTGCTTATTACGGAGAATTGCTTTTGGAAAGCCAATGACGGAGGTAATGGCAGACAGCACCCAGAACAGCATGGGGTACCAAATCATCCAGTAGTAATAGCGTTTAATACGATGCTCGTATTTGCTATCAATCAGCAGGCTGACACCGAACTGTAGCAAGCAGGTAAAGCCTAAAATCACACCGTTCCAACCTGGTAGCAAGGTGTTGACGTACAAAGCCGGAGGTAATGGGATAAACTTCCCAATGGCCCACAGCAACATAATAGCCACCATCACGTACGCCCAAATGAGGCTGGTGATCAGTTCTAAGTAGATAATCCACATGCGGCGTTTGCGCCATAAATTGAAAATATCAAAATATTTCAATAAGACTTCGGCGCCGCCTTGTGCCCAGCGTATGCGCTGTTTAAATAAACCTTTTAATGTTTCTGGCATTAAAATCCAACATAAAGCATTAGGCTCAAAGCGCACATCCCAATGATTGGTTTGGAGTTTCCAACTGATATCAATATCTTCGGTAATCATATTGGTGCTCCAGTAGCCCACCTGATGCAATGCCGATTTTCTGAACATCGACACTACGCCGGAGACAGTGAAAATGCGGCCGTAAACACGTTGCGCGCGTTTGATTAAGCCGATGATAGAAGAGAATTCACCCACCTGTAATTTGCCCAGCAGGCTAGAGCGGTTGCGAATTCTGGGGTTGCCTGTGACTGCGCCTACACGTGGGCTTTCAATACAGTGGCGCATCATCCATGTAATACAGTGTGTATCTAATACGGCATCGCCATCAATACACATTAAAAATTCGTTTTTAGAGAGCATGGCTGCTGCACGTAAACCAGTGGCCTTGCCCTGGTTACTGCTCAAGTGAATGGCTTTTACCTTGTGATGCTTGGCCGCTAGCCGGTTTAATTTATCTCCTGTGTCATCGCTGCTACCGTCGTTTACCGCGATAATGTCATAGTCGGGGTAATCAAGTTGCAGCATGGCTTCTATGGTGTCTACCACATGCGCACCTTCGTTAAAGCAAGGCACAATTATGCTTACCGGCGGGTACTCGGGCAGGATAGGCGCTTGTGTAAAGTCAGCGTCTTTTCTTTCCCAATGGAAATAATAATAAAGTCCGCCCACTATCCACAAGTAAGCCATAAACAGTGGGTAATAAAATGCAAAATCTAAGAGAAATTGAATCATGATTTATTTGGGTAAGTAGGGAAAATCACGTGCCGACATATAAGGCCGGATTTTTTCCACATTGGGTTGGTTGTGAATAAAGTCATCAGCGTAATAGCCAATGTGTTGCGCATCATTGCGCAATAGCAGTGAGAACTGCTCAACTAATACTGCATCTTGAATCGGCTGTTTGCTGGCCCAGTCAAAAGACTGTAATTCAAAAATAGTTTTTTTGATGCCATTTGGTGTACGCTTGGCTTGCCCCACAAGCGTTGTAAGCCATTGTTTGGAATCAGATACCTTTTCCATCTTAGGCATCGCCATGACGGCGGTGTAATCGTAATGACCTAAAAAGTCTGCATAATTTTGGGCCAGCCACGCTTCGCTTTGTGGGTTCAGCATTGCGTTTGCATATAGATTCCGCGCAGTTTTGAGACCCGGTTGATATTGTTTGACCACATTGGCTAGCTCGACGGTAAAGTCAGTTATCCAGCGACTTTTCAAAGAGATCCACTGTGCTTTTTGTGTCGGATTGGCCTGGATACGGACTATGGAGCGGGGCAGTTGCCACTGCTTTTCATATACATCAAGTGCAAAATGGCTGTTATCTTCCTCGTCATTGAAGGTAGCATCATCATGAAAAATAATGCCTTGGAATAGCGCGTGTGTGGCTAAGTCCTCATAAATGTCTTTGATCAGTATGCGAGCTTCTGGCGAAAACGGGCTGAGGCGGCGATAGGTACCTGTATTTGCGCGCTGGGTAAGTGCCGTAACGCTGAGTTTTGCTTGCAAGGTTTTATCCGGTAAATCATAGGCCAGTACTGGCATCCAAGCGTAGACGTTAACACCTGCGCGCGTATTGAGCTGGCGCGCTACGCGGCTAAAAATATCTGCCCGAACTGGCAGATGGCGATTTTGAAAATACACGGCATCTGCCGTGCCATCACCATCTGGGTCAGCAAAGGCTTGTAAATACACGGTGGTTGGCGCGAGCGATTTGATGCGCTCAATTAGCCCATCCAGATTTTTCCACATCTGCGCTTCGTCTTTGTCGTACACATAGTCTAAGTCCACATGTACAACACGCTGCTGATCATGCTCAATTTTGTGGCTGAGTATGCGGATAAGGGCTTGCTCATTGAGGTTGGCGTCAATAAGCGCACGGTTGATACTAGATAGCTCTTGGATGTTGTTCGGGTGCTCAGTGTTGTCATCCAGTGAAAAAGTGATCGGCATGCCTAGCTGCTTGGCGATATCGAGTGTCGTCTGGTTGTATCTGCCATAAGGCCAAGTCATGATACGTGGCCTTTTTCCTGTAATACGCTCTAGATAGTCGCTATTACGTTTTAAATCGTCAGTAATCCGTGCGACGTAAGCCGCTTGCGTTTCATAGCGTTTGCTTTCCGGATCGTATTGGTGTGTGATTGCTGCAGGGGCAGTGCTACCATACGGATTCAACAGCACGCCACGATGCAAGTTGTAGCTATGTGAAGAAAACTCAATCAGCCCGGATTGCCCCATCTCTTTGATTTGTGCCGTGCTTAAAAAATCATTTCTTGGCACCTGCACATCACCATAATTAACCATGGCTGTAGGGGCTGCATCTAACCAGCTACCTACCAGCGCAACCACAGCTGGGTATTTAAATAACTTGAGCAATGGGTAGGCGTGCGTATAAAAGCTTTGATAGCCATCGTCAAACGTGAGTAATACTGGTTTAGATGGCAATGGTTTGATACCTTGTTGCGCATCTAGAATGTCGTTGACGCTAATAGGATGGTAGCCATGGTCGCTGAGCCAAGTTAAATGGCTGGCTAAGTGTTTGGTGGAAAGTAGGGTGGTTTCTTTTTCCAAGCTGCCATCGACTTCGTCTTTGATATCATGATAGCAAAGCACATCGTAACTGATGGCAGTTGGCGTGGCTTCAGCCATTGTTGTTGTGAGCAACGCTAGTAGTAGAAGTCCGTGGGATAGCAAGTTAAACATAAATAAAGTCGCTGTTAAAAAAGTAAGTTAATGTGGCCAAACAAGCTGCTGCGAGACTCTCTGATACCGTCGTAAGGTTGGCTACGGCGACCGATGCCATACTCCAAGTTCAGCCAGCGATTGATATCCCAATCATGGCTATAGCTAATCGCCCAAGTAGCGCCGCTACCAAAGTCTTGCTGCTGATAATTGCCTATACCGAGCGCCAAACGCTGGGTAAACGAGCGGTCGTAACGGCGCCATGTCAGCCAATCCTGTCTTAAGGTAGCGCCAATGGCAACATCACTTTTAGGATTAAAGTACACCGTGTTATCACGGCTATTGCGAGAGGCTGATGCATCGATGCGCACATTGGCTTTGTAATGCGGTTGTGTGTACATGCGTCTATCCCAAGCCACTTGTAGGTTCTCACGTGTATTGCCATCGGACATATGCATATAGCCTACGGACGCGGCGGCCTGCGTGAGCTCGCTCCAGCGGTAAGTCAGGCCTGCAGTCATCAGGTCACCTTGAATACCCACGCGCTGGCCTCTTACCGGTGCTTGTTGAGAGTTAAACGCAATTTCTGAGTTGAATAACCAGTAATCATCTGCGCGGTACTCAGCGCGCACTGCACTGGTCGCGCCATGACCATCTTGGGTGGCGAGCCCTAACTGTGAGGATATCAGCCAATCGTGGCTGCGATACTCTAGTCCAACTGCTGGTGCAAGTACGGCGCCTGATCCTTCCGGGAAAGTGCCGTGGTTATAGTCTGTATTCGCATATACACGGTAGTTGTCGTTAAATGGTGCTGAGTACAACCATGCATTGATATAACTAGACTTAGTGCCAATGGCCGCACCAGAAGATTTGCCAGTATTGAAATCGCTGATGAATTGTCGTTTTTGATGCAAGTCCCAGCGTTTATTCAATTCCTTGAGCGCTGGATCATCGGGCGTGATGTAGGTGTTGAGTGTCTGAATTTCTTTGTCAGCCAGCACCCAGTCTCTGCCATCCAAGTAAGTGTGGGCTAATCCATAGCGTGCTTGTGTGTCGTACTTATCTTGTGCCAGATTGTCTTGGTATGTTTTTCCGGCCAAATCAATCCACCCACGCCAACGCCAAATGTTTGCTAAGTTATTCTTAAGCTCAGGGTTGCTCGGACCGATGTTTTGTAATGCAACAAGCGCCTGTTCACTCCCCGCTAAGTTATCACCATAGGCCATTCCCATGGCGGCCACGGTGTCTGCCTGAAGCTTTTTGTCGTTTTGACGTACTGTAGGGTTGTCATTACGATTCAGATAGCTTGGTTCTTCCGCCGCAATTTTTTGAATGTGCGCTGTTGCTTCGTCAAATCGCTCTAACTCGATCAACGCATAAAACTTATCTAATTTGGTATTGTAGTTTTGCGGATCCTTGACAAGGATTGCGTCCAGTACAGTAAGCGCATGTTCAGGTTCGCGTAGCTCAAGGTAGGCATCTGCCACAGCGCTCATTGCGTAAACTGGAAGTTCGATATGCTGTGCGTTGAGTTGATTGAAATGAGCAATGACCTCTGCCGCGCGGTGGCGGTCGCGTAATGCCAACATGCGGTCAAACACTAACTTGCGTTTCGCTATATCGTTAACGTCTACTGTTGCCCAGTCGCATTGACAGGCCTTGTCCAATGCGTTTAATGCTTGGTCGGTATCAGCATATGGGCGTAATGGATTTTGTGGCTCAAGTTCACCCCATCGTACGTAAGAAGCTGCATGACTGGCCTTAATAGGTTGTGCTTGATTGGCTTCAAATTGATATTGTTGCTGTAGCTCATTGGCTTTGCTGGTGGCGCCTAAATCGCTTGCGGCGGAAGCCAGCGTGCCTGCCATGGCTGTGTCTTTGGGGTTCAGTGCCAGCAATCGTTGGCTAGCATCCAGTACTTTAATTGGGCTGTGTGTTTGCTGACCTAAATAGAGTTGTGCATTTAGTAGCTCTACATTCCCTGCATAGTTTTCTTTTAATGTGGCAATTTCGGCCTCGGCTAGCGTATATTCCTGGCGATCAATTTGTACCAATGCATGTGCAATTTTGTAGTCTACCAATTGAGGGTTACGCACAATCAGTGTTTCATAATGTTGTAATGCTTGTGTAAAGTCACCGGTTTGGCGTGCTTTTTTGGCCAAAGTAGCAAGGGTTTGTTCTGATATTTCGTCAGTTGTGTTGTGTTGGCTGGCAGCTAATAGCGTATGGCTTTGCATGCCAAATGCTAAAATAATTGCAATGCTCATCTTACGCATGGCGCATGTTGCAATAGGGTTAGACTGCTTGATACGGTTTATATGAGTAGGCATTTTTTAAACTTATAATTGAGACAAAATAAATAAGTGAAACATGGAAAAAGCAAATTTTGTGCCAAAAGAACTTTACCATTAGAATGAATGAGATACGTCAACTTTATTGTAAAAATTCATTAAAGAATTATGTGTTTTAATCCGTTAAAATAGAGGCTGAGTGAAGGGGGGTGTGAGGGTGTATAAGGTAACGCGCCTACACTTGGCGCAAATTATCCCCACACATTTTTGCTAGGATATTGGCTTGAATAAAATAATACTTGGGGATTGATACGTAGCATTTCTGCGCAATCAATGCGTTAAGGCGGATAAATCGTTTGATTAATAAACCCTTTTGACCTATAATCGCGGACTTTCCAACCTTGCCACACCACAACGCATATGGGTGGCTTTAACCAAAAGGAGATTCCATGCGACATTATGAAGTAGTATTTATCGTTCACCCAGATCAAAGCGAGCAAGTGCCTGCGATGATTGAGCGTTACCGTACGCAAATCACTACAGGCGGTGGCAACATTCACCGTTTGGAAGATTGGGGTCGTCGTCAACTTGCTTATCCTATTCAAAAAATTCACAAAGCGCACTATGTGTTAATGAACATTGAATGCAGTCAAGAAGTGCTTGAAGAGTTAGAGCACGGCTTCAAATTCAATGACGCTGTATTGCGCCATTTAACACTGTCTACTAAAGCCGCTGTGACTGCGCCAAGCCCAATGATGAAAGAAGAGAAATCTAAATCAGTATTGGCAGACGCACCAGCAGCAACAGAGGCAGCTGCAGCGTAATTGAATAAATTAGTGCTGAGTGGTGCTGTAACCTCGATTGAGCCGTTACGCTACACACCAGCAGGATTACCGTTGTTGAGTTTTGTGTTACATCATGTTTCAGAAGTAAGTGAAGCAGGGTTAAAGCGAAAAATTGAATGTGAAGTGAGTGCTGTGATGATGGGCGAACTGGCCAATACAGCGATTCAATTGGGAAGCCAAATCAAAGCCGCAGGTTTTTTGGCAAAGCGAAGCGCAAAAAGTACACAACTGGTAATGCACATACAGAATATAGCGCTTATTTAAATATTAAAGTTTAGGAGTATTACCATGGCAAGAGATATGTACAAACGCCGCCGTTACTGCCGTTTCAGTGCAGAAGGCATCAAAGAAGTCGATTATAAAGATGTGGATTTACTGAAAGATTTCATTTCAGAAAACGCAAAAATTATTCCAGCCCGTATGACCGGCACAAAAGCTAAATACCAACGTCAATTAACCTCAGCGGTTAAACGTGCGCGTTTCTTAGCATTGCTACCATACACAGACAAACACCCAGGCTAAGGAGAGCAAGATGCAAGTGATTTTATTAGAAAAAGTAGCCAACCTTGGTGTGTTGGGCGATATCGTTAAAGTTAAAGACGGTTTTGGCCGCAACTTTTTAATTCCACAAGGCAAAGCAAAACGTGCAACAGAAGCTAACAAAGCTGAGTTTGCTGCGCGTCGTGCAGAATTAGAAAAACAACAAGCAGATATCTTGGTTGCAGCAAAAGCACGTGGCGAAAAATTAGCTGGTGTGAATGTGCAAATTACACAAAAAGCAGGTGTGGATGGCCGTTTATTCGGTTCAGTAACCAACATTGACGTTGCTGAAGGCTTAAAAGCACTCGGTCACGATGTGGTGAAATCTGAAGTGCGTATGCCAACAGGTCCGTTGAAAACTATTGGTGAGTTCCCAATCAGCGTGGCGTTACATCACGATGTAGTAGTGGACATCACTGTGACTGTGGCAGCAGAAGCTTAAGTTTTAAGCTGCAATAAAAAAGCCGATCTTCATGGTCGGCTTTTTTTATTTCTATCATCGACGAGATAAAATAAGGTTATGAAGAAATTATATGTATGTTTGTTGCTGTTGACGGCGCAATCTTTTGCTTATGCAGAAGATACCATTGAGGATGGCCGTTTTTGGTTAACCCTAAGTCATGATTATCATATCAATGATCAATGGCGTATCAATTTGCATGTGCAGCCACGCTGGCGCCACGAGGGCCGTGAGTTTGATCAGATTATTTACCGTCCTAGTATTTACTATAAGGTGGCGCCAAGTCTGAGCGTGGGAGGGGGATATGGTTATATCCTGACGCATCTCACAAGCGGCGGTAATACACACGAGCAGCGCTTATGGCAGGATGTCATTTACCAAACCAACCTTACGGAAGACATTAAGTTTCTATCGCGCTCAAGATTAGAGCAGCGTCATTTAGAAGGCTGGTCAGACGTTGCGCACCGCTTTCGCCAGACCGTGCGGCTTGCTGTGCCAACGCGGCTAATCAGTGGGTTAAGTGCGGTGTTTTATGATGAGTATTTCGTCAATATGAATGATGCAAGTTGGGGTGTGCGTCGTGGCTTTGATCAAAACCGTGCTTTTATTGGTGTGAATTATCTATTCAATCAACACGCCAACATGGATGTCGGCTATTTAAACCAGTATGTGAATCGTCCAAATGTAGATGTTGAGAATCATGTTCTGGCGATTACGATTAACACGCAATTTTAGTTTTACAATTTTGTTAATCAGCGTTTCGAGCACTGCTATAATCGCCTTATGGCAGACGAACAATTAGACGCGTTAAAACTCCCCCCACATTCCATCGAAGCAGAGCAATCTGTTATAGGTGGCTTGTTATTAGAAAATGAAGCACTCGATAAAATCGCAGATATTTTATCGCCAGATGACTTCTATCAGCATGATCATAAAACGATTTATCAGCATATTGCCAAGCTAATTGAGCGTAATCGCCCGGCGGATATTGTCACGGTTGCGGAATCATTGGAAAGCACTGCTGAGTTATCCTCAATGGGTGGCATCGCCTATTTAGGCGCACTGGCGCAGAACACGCCAACGGCCGCCAATATTCGCCGCTATGCAGAAATCGTACGTGAGCGCGCGATTATGCGCAAGCTGGTGGCTGTGGGTTCTGATATTGCTGGCAGCGCATACAACCCCAATGGGCGGGATGCGCAGCAATTATTGGACGAAGCCGAAGCCAAGATTTTCCAGATTGCCGAAGGAGGTAATCGTAAGTCTGAAGGCTTCCAAGACATCAAAGAGCTATTGCCTCAAGTGGCAGAGCGTATCGACATGCTGTTCTCACGTGATAACCAAAGTGATGTAACTGGCATTCCCACAGGCTTTTCCGATTTAGACTCCATGACGTCTGGCTTGCAGCCTGGCGACTTGGTGATTGTGGCTGGTCGTCCATCCATGGGTAAAACAGCTTTCTCATTGAATATTGCTGAGAACGTAGCGCTGGATACAGGTTTGCCTGTGGCGGTATTCTCAATGGAGATGGCGTCTACACAACTCGCCATGCGTATGATTGGTTCAGTCGGGCGCTTAGATCAGCACCGCATGCGTACTGGTCGATTAGAAGATGAAGATTGGGAAAAGCTGACCACAGCATTAGGCAAGCTGAACGAAGCGCCCGTATTTATTGATGAAGGCGCGGGTTTGAGCAGCTTTGATGTGCGTGCACGTGCCCGACGTTTGCACCGCCAAACCGGTAAGTTGGGTTTAATTGTGATCGACTACTTGCAGTTGATGTCAGCCCCTGCCGGTAAGCAAGGTGAAAACCGCGCGACTGAAATTTCAGAGATTTCTCGTTCACTTAAAGCCTTAGCCAAAGAGCTGGATGTGCCGGTGATTGCGTTATCTCAGCTGAACCGAAGCGTGGAACAGCGCCCTGATAAACGTCCGGTGATGAGTGACTTACGTGAATCCGGCGCGATTGAGCAAGATGCGGACTTAATTTTGTTTATTTATCGTGACGAAGTGTATAACCCGGATAGCCCAGATAAAGGCACGGCAGAAATCATTATCGGTAAGCAACGTAACGGTCCTATCGGGCGTGTGCGACTCACCTTTATTGGCGCCAATACGCGTTTTGAGAACTTTGCTAATTCAGGCCATATGGCCGACGAGTATTAGTCATGCGTCCTATTTTAGCCACAGTATCCCAGCAGGCGCTCGCCCATAATCTAAATGTGGTTAGGCAACTCGCGCCTGATTCCAAGGTCATGGCCGTGGTGAAAGCCAATGGCTACGGTCATGGCTTGTTTAACGTGGCACATGGTTTAAACGATGCGGATGGGTTTGCCGTGCTCGGCTTGAATGAAGCCATTGATTTACGCGAAGCAGGCTTTACGCAGACTATTTTGTTATTAGAGGGTGTATTTGATGCGCGCGAGTTGAATATTGCAGCGTCATACCATGTTGACGTGGTCGTACATTGCCAGCCACAAATCGCAATGCTACAACAGGCAAGCTTGATTGCACCGATGCATGTGCACCTGAAAATGAACACTGGCATGAATCGCTTAGGTTTTCAGCCAGATGCCTATTTGCAAGCGTATAGCGAATTACAAACCTGTGTCAATGTGTCGGATATCACCTTGATGACGCATTTTGCGACTGCGGATGAAGCAGCGGGCGTAGAGAAGCCTCTCCATACATTTCACTCTGTGGTCAAACAATTGCCAAATGCACAATCTGTGGCCAATTCAGCCAGTATTTTGCGCTACAAAGAAACCCATGCAGATTGGGTGCGCCCAGGCATTATGTTATATGGTGCAAGCCCTGTCAGCGGCACGCCTGTTGAGTATTTCAATCTGAAGCCGGCCATGCAGTTCATGAGCCAACTCATTGCAACGCAAACGCTAGCGGCGGGGGAGAGTGTAGGTTACGGACAACGATTTACAGCAACACAGCCTACGCGTATTGGTATTGTGGCGTGTGGTTATGCGGATGGCTACCCAAGGCATGCACCAAACGGTACGCCCATCGCGGTGAATGGTAAATTGACCCAAACCTTGGGTCGTGTATCGATGGATATGTTGTTCTGTGATATCACATCTATCCCAGATGCGCTCATTGGTTCCCCAGTGGAGCTATGGGGCAATACGGTTGCCGTGGATGCTGTAGCCGAAGCTTCAGGTACTGTAGGTTATGAGTTGTTATGCGCCGTTGCACCCAGAGTGCCAATGAAAGTTGTAGATTGATGGCCAAAGTAAAATCGGTGTACACCTGTACCGAATGCGGTGCAGCCGAGCCGAAATGGCAGGGCCAATGCCCAAGTTGCAATGCTTGGAATACGCTGGTCGAAAGTGTAGCTGAGACGAGTGCCTCTACTAACCGCTATGCCAATAAGTTTGAAGGGCTGGCGACCACAGGTCAGTTACAAAAGCTTTCGACGGTGCAAGCCGCTGAAATCGCACGTATCCCGACTGGGATTAGCGAGTTTGATCGCGTGTTAGGAGGGGGCTTGGTGGAAGGTGGTGTCATCTTAATTGGTGGCGACCCTGGCATTGGTAAATCGACATTACTGTTACAGACGTTGTGCCACCTTGGGCGCAATAGCAAGGCTATTTATGTCAGTGGTGAAGAGTCCCCGCAGCAAATTGCCATGCGTGCACACCGCTTGGGGTTAGACGCTTCAGAGTTGGACTTGCTGGCTGAAATTAACTTAGAGAAAATTCTCGCCACGCTACAAACCTATAAACCCAATATTGCAGTCATCGACTCTATTCAAACCGTCTATTCTGAAGCGCTACAATCTGCACCTGGCTCGGTAGCGCAAGTGCGTGAATGCTCAGCGCAATTGACGCGTCTGGCCAAGCAATTAGGTATCACGGTGATATTGGTGGGGCACGTGACTAAAGAGGGTGCTTTGGCAGGGCCGCGTGTGCTGGAACATATTGTCGACACCGTACTGTATTTTGAGGGCGACCAGAACTCGTCATTCAGATTGATTCGCGCCTTTAAAAACCGCTTTGGTGCGGTGAATGAATTAGGCGTGTTTGCTATGACGGAAAAGGGTCTGCGTGAAGTAGCCAATCCTTCCGCATTGTTTTTATCGCATCATGAAAGCCAAGTCGCGGGTAGCTGTATTACAGTCACCATGGAAGGAACACGTCCGTTATTGATTGAAGTGCAGGCGCTAGTGGACGAAAGCCACGCGCCCAGCCCAAAACGCTTGTGTGTAGGCTTAGAGCAAAATCGTTTAGCCATGTTATTAGCCGTACTGCATCGCCATGCAGGCGTCGCATGTTTTGATCAAGACGTGTTTATTAATGCTGTAGGTGGTGTGAAAATTAGTGAGCCTGCAGTGGATTTGGCTGTATTGTTATCCATCGTTTCTTCCTTAAAAAACAAACCATTAAACGATAAACTTATAGTATTTGGTGAGGTTGGGTTGGCTGGGGAAGTGCGGCCTGTGACAGGTGGTCAGGTACGATTAAAAGAAGCAGCAAAGCTAGGCTTTACGCAAGCGATTGTGCCAAAAGCCAATGCGCCAAAAACCAAGATTGCGGGTATGGAAGTGATTGCGATTGATCGTTTAGAGCAAGCCTTGCAAGTGATTCGGCAACACTAATTTTTGTAACCTGGTTCTCGTATTTAGCCTTCGCAAGCTAGTTATCTTGCAATATCAAATTGGCAGCAGCAATTCCACTACGTACTGCGCCCTCAATGGTGGCTGGATAGTCGCCAGCGGTATAGTCTCCAGCAAGGTATAGATTGGGATAAGCTGTCTGATGATTTGGGCGGGCTAGATTGACATCACAACTAAATGTAGCGCGCTTTTCAGTCACCACTTTATGCCATATTGGTTTCTCAAGCTGTGGAATCGCTTGTGTCAATTCTGTATGGATAGTCTCAGCGAGTGTAGTCTGATCCATCTCTAAATCGGCAGGCGCGCTGATGACAACCGCCAATAACCCATCTTGACCACACACTTGGCCTCGATCAAACAACCATTGTGATGTGCTATTGACCATGCCTAGCATGGGCTGCGATAAGCGGGTGGTCTTGTTGTATTGCAAATAGACTGTAGTGATAGGCTGGTAAGCAAACTGTTCAGTTGCTTGATTCAGTAATGGAAGCGTCTTAGTCAAATACTTCACTTGATGCGGCCCCGTTGCAATCATGACGTGGCTAAATACAAGCTCCTCTTCTTGCGTGGTGAGTGCGTAACCATGTTCTGTTTGGCGAATGGCTTTCACTGTTGTACTGGTGAGAATACGGCCACTTTGCTGAGTAACAAAATCCGCCCACGGTGCACTCAGTAGCGTGGTTAAATCTGTTTTAGCCAATAAGACATCTGCATCATGCGTTTTCTGATTAAAGCTATCGCGCAACACGTTTAAGAATACTTGTGCGCTGGCTTGCTGCAACGGTGTGTTTAACGCAGCCAAGCACAAGGGCTCCCACAATGATTGAATCAGCGTTTTAGTTTGATGTTGGCGAGACAAAAATGCGGCTAAAGTCTCATCTTGAGGCACTGTAAATGCATGCCATTTCATCCACAACATCATGCGTAACGCACACCATTTGTCACGCAGTGATAAGCCTTGCGCAGTGAGTAGGCCCGCCAATATATGTAGTGGTGCGGGCAAGTAGGTTGGGGCTTTTAAGCGAAAATAGCTTTGCTGCGCAAGGTCAAACACCGAGAGTGCGAGTGGGATACGTTGAATCGTTTGATGCAGCGGAGCGTGGGTCAGCTTGAGTAATCGCAAAGTTTCACGATAAGCCCCCAACAGAATGTGTTGGCCATTGTCTAAAGAAAGGCCTTGATATTGGATGCCTTTCGCCCGCCCACCCAATTGGCTGTTGGTTTCAAATACGGTCACATTTGCATCCGCGTTTGCTAAAGTCACTGCCGCGGCCAATCCTGCGACACCGCCACCAATAATGGCAATTGAACGCTTAGGCATATTTGAAGTAGGTATGTAAGGCTAGCCTAAATTTTCGGAATGGGGGCAGAGAGGTTTTGTGATTGAGTACTTTTTCTGGCTCAGCTTTAATTTCACGTAATAACGTGCGGTAGATGGCAGCCATCATTAAGCCTGTACGTTGTTGCTTGGTATCTTCTTTGGGTAGCTCGTTGAGTGCTTTGTCATAAAAAGTCTCAGCACGCTCGATTTGAAATGCCATTAAGGTTTTGACTGCCTCAGTTTCGTGGCCTTGTAAAATGTCTTCCTCAGTCACGCCCGCTTTTGCCAGTTCATCCAACGGCAAGTAAATACGGCCTCTACGTGCATCCTCGCCAACATCTCTAATAATATTGGTAAGCTGAAACGCCATGCCTAAATCATGTGCATATTTAAGCGTTTTGCGATGTTGGAAGCCAAAAATCTGTGCAGAAAGCAAGCCTACGACACTGGCCACGCGATAGCAGTAGAGCTGAAGTTGTTTGAAATCTTCATAGCGATTGAATTTTAAATCCATCTCCATGCCATCAATAATTTCCTGAAAGTGCTCTTCTGCCAATTGATATTGCTGCACAATAGGGGTAAGTGCTTTGGTGACCGGATGCTGCGCTTGCTTGAGAAATAAACGCTGGATTTCAGTTTTCCACCAGTTGAGCTTGGTCTGAGCGACTTGATAATCGGTGCATTCATCCACCACATCGTCGACCTCGCGGCAAAATGCATAGAGCGCTGTCATGGCCTCTCGCTTTGCTTTGGGTAGAAAAATAAAACTAAGCGTAAAGCTAGAACCGCTCTCGGCGGTTTTTTGTTTGCAGTATTGGAGTGGTGTCATCGTTGGGCTTGGTGTTATCGTTGGACCAGTGCTTTTAGCAAAATGATAACCCAATCCCCCATGTTTAATTGAGGGCGATGATAAAAAATATCGCCATTGCACGCTTTTAATTTGCTGATGATACGTTCACCGCCGGCGATGATCATGCGTAATTCAAGGCCTAAGCGCCCGGGCAATTGTTTGCCTAAAGGTTTGCCACGTGTTAATAATTGTTCGGCACGGCCAATGTTCATTTGCATGAAAGATTGCCATTGGGCATTGACCTGTTTGTCCGCAATACTTGATTCGTCAATACCTGCAGCTAGCATCTCGTCTTGGCATAAATAAATGCGGCGCTTACCTTCATTTTTATCAAAGTCGATTGCAATATCCTGATAAAAGTTGATGAGTTGTAACGCAGTACAGATGTCATCTGATCGTAATAGTTTCTCGGGTGTGGCTTGGCCATATAAATGCAGTAGTAGATTGCCCACTGGGTTAGCCGAGCGCTGGCAATAATCAATGACCTCAGTAAAATTGGCATAACGTGTTTTGGTGACGTCTTGACTAAAAGCATCCAGCAGATCGAAAAAAGGCTTGAGTGGTAAACGGTGCGTTTGGATTGTTCGCTGTAACGCGCTAAAGAAATCAGTATTGGGATGAATATAGGCTTGTATCAGCTCTAGCTCATCTCTAAAACGTTGCAGGTTCTCTAATCGTTGTGCTGGGGCAATGTCCCCTTCATCAGCAAAATCATCGGCCTGACGAGCAAAACTGTAAATCATTGCAACCGCCGCGCGATAACGCCTGGGCAATAACACGGATGCCACTGGAAAGTTCTCATAATGCTGCTGTGCATACTGTAAGCTTGCTTGCGCAATAGCCGAGTGCTGGTGTAAAGATGCTGATGTATTGGGGTTGGCGTTCATGAGGCGTAAAGTATGCCATAAATTAATCGTCGCCTCAGCATGCACTACTATTAAGTGCATACGTTACAATAATCAAAACTATCGAAAGAAGGCAGTTATGTTAGGAATCATTGGTGGAACAGGCTTAACCGAGCTGCCCAATTTAAATATTCATCGGCGCCTGATTGCGCGTACGCCCTATGGCGAGCCATCACAGCCGTTGGTATTTGGTGAAGTGGATGGCGTAGAAGTAGTGTTTCTTGCTAGACACGGCGGTGGGCATACCATACCGCCACATGCGGTGAATTACCGCGCCAATATTTGGGCATTACATTCTGTAGGTGTATGCGAGTTATTGGCAGTAGCCACAGTGGGCGGCATTCATTTGCAATTGCGTCCGGCAGACATTGTGCTACCGAATCAAATCATTGATTACACCCACGGCCGTAGAAACACCTACCACGATGGCATTGAATTGCCAGTAAAGCACATTGATTTTACCGAACCATATTCCGCAGAAATGCGTCAAAAATGTTTACGCGCAGCACAAAACATTGCACAACCGTTAATTGAAGAAGGGGTGTATGCCTGTGTGCAGGGGCCGCGCTTAGAGACTGCCGCTGAGATTAATCGATTGGAGCGGGATGGTGCCACCATTGTCGGTATGACTGGCATGCCAGAGGCCGCGCTGGCACGTGAGCTAGGCGTGGCATATGCCGCAGTATGCCCTGTGGCCAATTATGCTGCTGGACGTGGAGATAGCGTGAATGGCATTCAGTTCGAAGGCGTCATCCCACTGCTGAATCAAACCATGTTGAAAGTCATGCGTCTCATTGAACAAATTGCCAAGGAGCGATAAGTCAATATGGCTATTAGAGCTGTGCTTAGAATGGGTGACCCGATACTGCTGCAAAAAGCAGCTGCGGTGACGCAATTTGACACGCCAGAGCTGCATGCGTTGATTCAAGACATGCAAGATACCATGGCGCATATGAATGGCGCAGGCATTGCTGCGCCACAAATTGGTGTGAGTTTACGTGTAGTGATTTTCGGCGTGGGTAGTAACCCACGTTATCCGGATGCTGAACAGGTGCCCTATACGGTGTTGATTAATCCAACACTTACTCCGGTAGGTCAGGAGCAAGAGGATGGTTGGGAAGGGTGCTTGTCTGTTCCAGGCTTTAGAGGGGTGGTGCCTAGGTACGAACGCCTACATTACACCGGGTTTGACCAATACGGAAACAGTATCGATCGGTTGGTTTCAGGTTTTCATGCGCGCGTAGTGCAACACGAGTGTGACCACTTGGATGGTATTTTGTACCCCATGCGCATTCAAGATTTAACAAAATTTGGCTTTACTGATGTACTTTTTCCAAATCAGGATATTCAAGACGACTAATTCTTTGCTATAATGCCGTCTTTCGCGGAAGGGCGGTAGCACGCAAGGTTGTAATATGTGCATGCTGCGGTCTTCAGACTGTCTAATCAATAGTCTAAAAAGCGATAATGTTTTATTTGGAAGAGTGGCAGAGCGGTTTAATGCTACAGTCTTGAAAACTGTCGAGGGTTCACGCCCTCCGTGAGTTCGAATCTCACCTCTTCCGCCATATTTTACGATGCCGCTTGCTAGCGGCATTTTCATTTAACGGTTAAGTTAGGTAAAGGATTTAACATGAGTCAAATTATTATCGATCACAATCCATCTCAAGAAAAATTGAAAGAGCTAGGCGTTTCTAGCTGGTCTATCTGGGATTGCGAACCATCAAAATTCCCACTGGATTTCAGCATGACTGAAAGCGCTTATGTGTTAGAAGGCGAATTCCACGTGACACCACAAGGTGGCGAAAAAGTGGTTATTAAAGCCGGTGATTTTGTTGTATTCCCAAAAGGTTTGAAATCACAATGGGAAGTAGTGAAAACATTGAAAAAACACTACAAACATTCTTAATTGCAATTGTGTGATGAAAGCATAAAATAAGCCTTGAGATTTCAAGGCTTTTTTATTTCTACCATGAGGGGAGTGAGGCATGGCAACAATACATGTAGAAAAACCGGATCAAGCAAAACTAGATGCGTTGGGCGTGTCTCGCTGGCCCATTTGGACGAAGGAAGTGTCTACGTTTCCATGGTCCTATAGCTCGAAGGAAGTTGCTTACATTTTGCAGGGTGAAGTGACGGTAACACCAACAAATGGCGCGCCTGTGAGTTTTGGCGTAGGAGATTTAGTCACATTTGAAGCGGGATTAGACTGCACTTGGCACGTCAAGCAGCCGCTTAAAAAACACTATCATTTTGAGTGACTGCTACATGGCTAGCACTGAAGTGGTTGTTGAGCTTGATTACAGTTGTGAGAACGCAGCTTCTAAGTTTTTGATGGCTTCAACGTTGAGTTTTTTACCATGTGGGGCAGAGATCAAGAAGTGATCCTCAACACGATTGCCCAATGTGTTGATGTTTGCGTTACGCAACTCAATATGGCAACTTAAAAGAATCTGTGCCATTTGCGCCAACAAACCCGGCCGGTCATTGGCAATGATTTCCAGTTGATGATACTGGTTGTGGCTATCGGCAAAAATTTGCACCTGCGTATTGATCGGCATGTGTTTGACTTGCCGGTTCATCCTACCCTGAATCGGCTTCTCTAGCATGCCATTTTGAATGAGTTCTGCGGTTAATGTGGCCTCGATATGATTTAACAAACCACTGTAACTTACTTGTTTAGTGGATTGTTCTAAAACAATAAAATTGTCTAATGCATATCCGTGTTGCGTAGTAAAAATTTTGGCCTGCGCAATGTTGTAGTGCATGCTATCGAAGAAGTGGCAAATGCGCGCAAAAATATCATTGCGGTCTTTTGCATAGATCATTACTTGAATGCCGTCACCTTTCGGGCTCAATCTGGCCCGTACAATGGGCACCAACGTGTTCTTATGTGGCATCAATAAACGGCTTTGCCATGCAATTTCATCACTATCAAACCGGGTAAAGTATTGCTCACCAAAACTTTCCCAAAGTGGGGCAGCAGAACTTTGAGAGAGATTAAAACTCGCCAGCTTTTTGCTGACTTCTTGTTTACGTATCTCAATTTGCGTTAAAGAGTCTTTGTGCTCTGCGCGTAGTATGTGAGTGGTTGAAAAGTACAGACTTTCAAGCAGTCGCGCTTTCCATGCATTCCAAACTACTGGGCTGGTGCCACGGATATCGGCAACCGTAAGCAAATATAGCGCGGTCAGTCGGTATTCGTCTTTCACAAATTGTGCAAACTGCTCAATCACTTTAGGGTCAGATAAATCAGACTTTTGTGCCGTGCTGGACATTTTTAAGTGGGCTTGTACCAGCCACGCCACGAGCTCTGTTTCGGCTTTTTGCAGGCCATGTAACTTACAAAAGCGTCTGGCATCTATGGTGCCTAAATCCGAATGGTCTCCACCACGTCCTTTGGCGATGTCATGAAATAGGGCGGCAAGATAGAGCAGATAAGGCTTGTCAAAATGCGCGAATAATTTGCTGCACAGCGGAAACTCATGGGCTAGCTCTGGTTTGGCAAAGCGACGTAAATTACGTAACACATTTAAGATGTGCTCATCCACCGTATACACATGAAATAAATCATGTTGCATTTGCCCGATGATTTTGCCAAACACAGGAATATATTGCCCTAACACGCCATAGCGATTCATGTTGCGCAAGGCACGGTTGACGCCATCTGGCTGCGATAGGATTTCCAGAAACAGCGCTTTGTGCACGCTGGATTGTCGAAAATCGTGGTTGATCGATTTTTTAACCCGTTGTAACTCACGGATCAGGTCGGCGCCAAACCCTTGGATGCTCTGATGCTGCTGCAGCAGTAAAAAGCTCTCAAAAATAGCAGCAGGGTTAAGCTGGAAAATATGGGCAATATTGGCATGGAGTAATCCATGCTGTACATAAAAATGACGATTGATTTCTGTGATGCGGGCAGGCGAGTTCGCTAAGTTTTCTTGAAATGTTTTAAGCAAAATCTCATTCATTAAACTGATGTATTTAACGCTTTGGTAATAGCGGTGCATCAGCTGCTCGCTGGCGCGCTTATGTGGCGTGGTGACAAAGCCTAAATCAGCAGCCAACTCATTCTGAAAATCAAATAATAAGCGGTCTTCTCTGCGTTTTGCTAAGTAATGCAAGCGTACGCGTAGCGTTTGTAAGTTAAGTTCATGCCGCTTAATTTGACGCAGTTCTTTGTCAGAGATGATGTTATTTTTGCGTAGTTCTGCCCATGTTTTGCCCCAGCCTTGGCTTTGCGCAATCCATAGAATCATATTTAAATCACGTAATCCGCCTGGGCTTTCTTTTAAATTCGGCTCTAAGTTATAAGCGGTATCATTAAATTTTGCGTGACGGTTTTGTTGCTCTTTTAATTTCTTTTCCAAGAAAGAGGCGGGGGCCAAGGTGTTATTCACCTCTACCTGAAATAATTGAAACTGCTTTTGTGGGCCGATAATCAGGCGCGATTCAATTAAGTTAGTCAGAATCGTGACATCGCGTTGCGCTTCCTCCAAGCATTCGGCATGGGTGCGCACGCTATGCCCAACGTTTAAACCAATATCCCACAAAATGCCAATTAAACTTTCAATCTTTGCTTGCTGATCTTGTTCAGTATCTTCTGGCTGCAAAATCAGCAAATCAATATCTGAGTATGGGAAAAGCGTTTGACGCCCATAGCCACCGACGGCAATCAGGCAGATGTCTGGGTGAAGCTGAAGCTGCTGCCACACCTCTGCCAGTAGATGATCAATGCTGTGGCTGAGTTTTTTGAGTAAGCGGGGCGTGTTCTGGTGGCTAAAAAATTGCGACTCTAAGTTGGCATGCTCAGTCTTTAGCGACTGACGCCAATTTAAAACAGCTTCTTTGGTTGCTGTCATTTAGGCAGGCAGAGGGCTAGCCGGAGAGCCGGCAGAAACCGTGAGTACTTCATACCCGGTTTCGGTCACAAGCACCGTGTGTTCCCATTGCGCAGATAGGCTGCGATCTTTGGTGACAATAGTCCAGCCGTCCGGCAATTGTTTAATGTCGCGCTTGCCAGCATTAATCATAGGCTCAATGGTAAAAATCATGCCTGCCTGTAGCTTTAGGCCGGCACCGGGGCGCCCATAATGCAGCACTTGTGGCTCGGTGTGGAATTTCTTTCCGATGCCATGCCCGCAGAACTCGCGGACGACACTAAATCCATTTTTCTCGGCAAAACTTTGTATGGCGTAACCAATGTCGCCCAAAGTCGCTTGCGGTTTTACTTGCTGAATACCTAGCCACATAGCCTGATAGGTTAAATCGCATAAACGCTTGGCTTGGATTGAGGTCTCGCCAATCTGAAACATACGGCTGGTGTCACCGTGGTAGCCATTTTTAATCACGGTAATATCAATATTCACAATGTCACCATTTTTCAGCACTTTGTCACCGGGTACGCCGTGGCAAATCTGATGGTTGACCGAGGTGCAAATTGATTTTGGATATGGTGTGTGACCATCTGGCGCATAGTTGAGTGGCGCCGGGATTGCTTGTTGTACGTTGACGATGTAGTCATGGCAAAGCTGATCCAGCTTTTCGGTGGTCACACCGTGTACAACAAAGGGAGTAATATAGTCTAGGACTTCTGAGGCAAGTTTGCCGGCAATCCGCATCTGTGCGATGTCTTCAGCATTGTTAATTGTAATAGCCATGATCGGTAAAAAATGATTAATCAACACACATTTTAACATGAGCAAGTTTAAGTAACGCCATTTAATAAAATAGCCGGTAAAAACACGTTTAATCGTGCAATCTGACTATCAGCGTCTCGGGTACCCTATTAGGCGAACATAGGAGATGTGTATGAATACACTTGAGCAAGCGTTAAGCAGCAGCACGATAGCTGGCTGGATTGCGTTTTTTCAAACCGCTGATATTCCGGTACTAAGACAAACCGCTAGAGATATCGCTACCCTGAAAGCCGACGAAGACAATACAAGTGCACGTGATATTACGCTGGCTGTACTAAAAGATCCCATGATGGTGTTTAAGGTACTTACTTATGCACAACGCCATAAAGGTCGGCAGCAACTGCAAGATTTGGTGCAGGTGGAGCAGGCTGTGATTATGCTGGGCACCAGCACGTTTTTTAATCATATTTTGCCCGAGCCTACCGTAGAATCAGTCATTGGTACGCGAGTGATTGCGCTCACTCATTTGCTAAAGCTCATTAAGCGCGCGCATCGCGCATCGCACTATGCAATTGAATGGGCTGCCTATTTAAAAGACTTGCATGCTGAAGATGTACGCCTGGCCGCACTATTGCGCGATTTGGCAGAAATGTTGATGTGGTGTTTCGCGCCGGAGAAAATGCTTGAAATTCATCAAAAGCAGCAGCAGGATCGGCAATTACGTAGCACGGATGTGCAACTACAGGTGCTGACATTTAAGTTGATGGACCTGCAAAAATCGTTGGTGGAGGCGTTTGGTTTACCACCATTGCTGACGGAGTTGATGGATGAAGATAAAGCTGATGCGCAACGTGTGAAAAACGTACGCTTAGCAGTCAATTTGGCGCGACATACTGCCAACGGTTGGGATGATGCAGCGCTGCCGGACGATTACAAAGAGATTGCCGATTTGCTCCATGTGGACGTGAGTCGTGTGATGCATTTGATTGGTGCGCCCAACGTATCTGCCGAATAGTCATTGGCAGCAGATTTTAGCGTGATTTACGTAATCTAAAACTAGCAAATTCAATTGCTTAGTGGTAATATTCTGCCTTCGCATTTCAATAGAAATGTGTTTTTAAATCTACACACAGCCTAATCTAGGGTGCCTAATCATAGCGAGTGGTATTTAACTGCTTGATTTTGAGGGTGTTTTTAGCGTTGTGTGAATTCATAACCCTTTGAGAGTGAGAATAGTATGTCAGTAACCATGCGTCAAATGCTAGAGGCCGGTGTTCACTTTGGCCATCAAACCCGTTATTGGAATCCAAAAATGGCCGAGTACATTTTTGGTGATCGTAACAAAATTCATATCGTTAACCTTGAAAAAACATTGCCAATGTTTGAAGATGCACTTAAATATGTGCGTACATTGGCAGCTAACAAAGGTCGTATTTTATTCGTTGGTACAAAACGTCAAGCACGTGACATCGTAAAAGAAGAAGCTGCGCGTGCAGGTTGTGCATATGTGAACCACCGTTGGTTAGGTGGTATGTTAACTAACTTCAAAACAGTGAAGCAATCTATCAAACGCTTGACTGACTACGAAGCGATGTTGCAAGACGGTAGCTTGGAAAAATTTGGTAAAAAAGAAGCTTTAGGCTATAAGCGTGAAGTGGAGAAGTTAGAGCGCTCTATCGGTGGTATAAAAGAGATGGGTGGCTTGCCAGATGCGATTTTCATCATTGACGTAGGTCATGAGAGCGGTGCGATTACTGAAGCGCAAAAATTGGGCATTCCAGTGATTGGCGTTGTGGATACAAATAACTCACCTGATGGCGTGACTTACATTATTCCTGGCAATGATGACTCAAGCCGTGCGATTCGTTTATATGCACGTGGTATTGCGGATGCAGTATTAGAAGGCCGTGCTAACGCGATTACAGAGATCATTAAATCAGCAAAAGAAGAAGAGTTTGTTGAAGTAGCTGAAGCAGCTGCAGAGTAATTGCTTTTTAATCAAAAGGGGCGCATAGCCCCTTTTTGTATTCTCAAATAATGAATATAAACATTGAATCATCAATTTAGATTAGGAGTTTAAGATGGCTGAGATTACCGCAGGTATGGTAAAAGAATTGCGTGAGCGTACAGATGCGCCCATGATGGATTGCAAAAAAGCATTGACTGAGGCTGAAGGCGATATGACGCGTGCTGAAGAAATTTTGCGCGTACGTTTTGGTAACAAAGCCAGCAAAGCTGCTGGCCGCGTTGCAGCTGAAGGTACGGTAGGTATTAATATCAGCGCTGATGGCAAAACAGGCACATTGATTGAAGTGAACTCTGAAACAGACTTCTGTGCAAAAAATGAAGATTTCTTGAAATTTGTGGCTGAACTTGCACAAGTGGTTAATAGCAATAGCCCAGCCAATATTGAGGCAGTGGCTACTTTACCTATGCGCGGCGCGACAGCTGAAGAAGCGCGTGCACAATTGGTGGGTAAAATTGGCGAGAACATCACGCCACGTCGTTTTGTGCGTACGGAAGCACAAGGTAAATTAATCAGCTACGTGCATGGCAGCAAAATTGGCGTGTTGGTGGATTTGGTGGGCGGTGATGAAGCCTTGGGTAAAGACATTGCGATGCACATTGCTGCTGCAAAACCAAAATCATTGGATGCGTCAGGTGTGGATGCAGCGTTGATCGAGACAGAGCGTCGTGTTGCGATTGAAAAAGCAAAAGAAGCCGGCAAACCAGAAGCGATGCTAGAGAAAATTGCAGACGGTACAGTGCAGAAATTCCTGAAAGAAGTGACATTGTTGAGTCAAACATTTGTTAAAGATGATAAATTGTCGATCGAACAATTGTTGAAATCCAAAAATGCTTCAGTGGCTTCTTTCACTATGTATACTGTAGGTGAAGGCATTGAAAAAGCAGTAGTGGACTACGCTGCTGAGGTGGCTGCTGCAGCTAAGGTGTAATTAAAAGCATTGTAGCGCTACTGTTTGTTTGGTGGTGTTAAAGAGGTGAGTTTGACTAACGTCAAGCTCACTTTTTTTTGGCTTGCAGCACCTAATCACCGCTTAAAAGTTTAGGCAAACAAGGTGGTTTGTGATTAAATAAGCAAAATTTTAAATTAAGGAATAATATGGATAAACCTGCCTTTAAGCGCATTTTACTTAAACTTTCAGGCGAGGCTTTGATGGGGGATGATGCCTATGGAATCAACCGCATCACCATTGCGGCAATTGTTGCGCAAGTCAAAGAAGTGGTAGATTTGGGCGTAGAAGTAGGTGTAGTCATTGGTGGCGGTAATATCTTTCGTGGCGTAGCGCCAGCAGCCAGCGGTATGGATAGAGCGACAGCCGACTATATGGGCATGCTGGCCACTGTAATGAATGCATTGGCATTGCAAGATGCCATGAAGCATGCGGGCATTCCGGCACGTGTACAAAGTGCGTTGAATATTGAAGCAGTGGCTGAGCCCTATATTCGCGGCAAAGCCATTCGTTATTTGGAAGAAGGGCGTGTAGTCATTTTTGGTGCTGGTACCGGCAACCCCTTCTTTACCACCGATACCGCTGCAGCGTTGCGCGGCATGGAAATTGATGCAGAAATCGTGTTAAAAGCGACTAAGGTCGATGGTATTTACACGGATGATCCGAAGAAAAATCCAGACGCAAAACGCTACGAGACAGTCACCTTTGATGAGGCGATTCAAAAAAACCTTAAAGTGATGGATGCGACAGCATTGACGTTGTGTCGTGATCAAAAGATGCCAATCTCAGTATTTAGTATTTTTAAACCAGGCGCTTTAAAGCGCGTGGTGATGGGTGAAAATGAAGGCACACGCGTAGTGCTTTAATATGCAATAGTGCGTTAAGAAAATTGTTGGAGTAATGACATGTTAGATGATGTAAAAAAATCTGCTGAGCAGAAGATGCAAAAGTCGATTGAGGCTTTAAAAAACGATTTGGCCAAAGTACGTACTGGTCGTGCACATACCGGTTTGTTAGATCACGTGATGGTGGAATACTATGGATCTATGGTGGCCGTGAACCAAGTAGCCAATGTGAATCTGGGCGATGCGCGTACGATTAACGTACAGCCTTACGAAAAAAACATGATGGCCAAAGTGGAAAAAGCCATTCGTGATTGTGATTTGGGCTTGAATCCGGCGACCAATGGCGATGTGATTCGTGTGCCGATGCCAATGCTCACCGAAGAGCGCCGCCGTGATTTGACTAAAATCGTACGTACCGAAGGTGAAAATGCCAAAGTGGCGATCCGCAATGTGCGTCGTGATGCAAATGATGCCTTGAAAAAGTTGGTAAAAGATAAAGCCATTTCAGAAGATGATGAACGTCGCGCACAGGATGAAGTGCAAAAGATGACGGATAAATCCGTGATTGAAGTGGATAAACTGCTGCAAGTGAAAGAAGCGGATTTGATGGCAGTATAACCACCGCCATCATTGTTATAGTTGCATAAAGCATTTAGGCCAAAAGCTAATTAATCAGGGTTAAATAATTGGGTTTTTTCTCAAGCAGCACACAAACCATTCCTATTAGTGGAGACATTCCTAATCATGTAGCCGTGATTATGGATGGTAATGGGCGTTGGGCGCGTAAGCGTTTTCTGCCGAGAGTTGCCGGCCATAAGCGCGGTGTAGAAACCGTACGCACGTTAGTAAAAAAATGTGCTGAACTGAATGTAAAGTACCTCACCTTATTTGCGTTTAGCAGTGAAAACTGGCGTAGACCTGAAGAAGAAGTCTCATTTTTGATGGGGCTGTTTATGGATGCGCTCAAGCGTGAAGTGGTCAAATTACATGACAATAATATTCGTTTGATTTTAATCGGGGATAGCGCAAAGTTTGGTAGCGCATTGATTGAGCAGATTCGTGTCGCAGAGCAGCTTACCGCGAATAACACTGGCCTTACGCTGACCATTGCGGCCAACTATGGTGGGCGCTGGGATATTCTGCAAGCAGTGAATAAGATGCAGCTTGCCCATCCTGAAAAGGCAGGGCAATTTGTTGAAAGTGATATTGCTGAAGCACTCTCCATGCATTATGCACCAGAGCCAGATTTATTTATCCGTACTGGCGGTGAGACGCGTATTTCTAACTTCCTGCTTTGGCAATTGGCATATACCGAGTTCTATTTCACAGACGTGCTGTGGCCAGACTTTGACGATCAGGCATTTCTTCAGGCCGTGCAATCCTATCAGCAACGTGAGCGTCGTTTTGGGCGCACTAGCGAGCAGTTAACAAGTAGTTCGGTCGATGCTTAAAACCCGCATTTTGACAGCATTGGCACTGCTTGCCTGTTTCATTCCGGCACTTTTTTATTTAGACGATGTCATTTGGTCTTGGCTGATGCTGGTATTGACACTATTGGCATTAAATGAATGGGCGCAATTAATTGGTCTGAATGTCAATCAAACCCGCCTTTATCTACTCACATCATTGATTTTAGCGTCATTTGCAATCTGGCAGATGACGCTTAACTTTCATTTGTTTTTCTTTCATGCTTTAACCGTATTCGCAGTTGCTGCGCTATTTTGGATAGTGTTGGTGCCTATTTGGCTAGCCAAAGGTTTGGTTTGCCGAAACAAAATTATTAATGTAGGGATTGGCTGGCTATTATTAGGTAGCCTGTGGATGGCCTTGGTTTGCGCAAAAAGAGTGGATCCGTGGTTGTTGCTGATTATTATCTCGACCATCTGGATTGCAGATAGCGCGGCTTATTTTGCGGGTAAACGGTTTGGCAAACACAAGCTGGCACCCAGCATTAGTCCTGGTAAAACTTGGGAGGGTGTCCTCGGTGCGCTTGCTGCGGTGAGTTTGTTTGCGTTGTTGCTCATCTTGTCTAACGCGCACCAGCCTTGGGTTATCTTGCCCGGACTGTGGGTTGTGGCTGTGTTGGGGGTGTACGGTGATTTGTTTGAGTCCATGTTTAAACGGCAAGCCAACATCAAAGACAGTGGGCAGCTTTTACCTGGGCACGGCGGTATTTTGGATAGGATTGATGGCGTGATACCTGCATTACCCATCGCTATTTTAATGCTCTATATTTACCATTACGTGCAAGCAATGGTATAAGTACGGTCAGATTCATTTCTTACGCGGATTTTAGATTGCAAAACGTCACCATACTTGGCAGCACAGGCACTATCGGACAGCAAACACTCGACGTGATTGCGCGTCATCCTGCACGTTTTAATGCCTTTGCACTGGCAGCTAACAATAACGTAGATAGTTTGTTTAAGCAGTGTCTTCAGTTCAAACCACGCTATGCAGTGCTGTTAGAAGAGCAAGCGGCGTATCAACTCACGCAACGCTTACGCGAAGCTAATTCCTTGACTGAGGTCTTGGTAGGCATGCAAGGGCTGGAGTTTGTGTCCAGCTGCGATGATGTGCAGGTCGTCATGGCGGCGATTGTGGGTGCTGCCGGACTGAAACCAGCAATGGCCGCAGCCAATGCTGGTAAGCGTATCTTACTGGCGAATAAAGAAACATTAGTGATGGCGGGCAGCTTGTTTATGCAAGCGGTCAAACAAGGCGGTGCAACATTATTGCCTATTGATAGTGAGCATAATGCTATCTTTCAGGTGATGCCACCAGTATCACATGCCCATTTGCAAGAAGGTGGCGTGCGCAAGGTTATTTTGACGGCTTCTGGTGGCCCTTTTAGAAACTACAGCCAAGCACAATTAAAACAAGTCACTACTGAGCTGGCGTTAAAACACCCCAATTGGGTGATGGGTGCAAAGATCACCATAGACTCAGCAACCCTGATGAATAAAGGGCTGGAAGTGATTGAGGCACATTGGTTGTTTAATGCACAGCCGGAACAAATTGAAGTGGTGGTGCATCCACAAAGTGTGATTCACTCTATGGTGGAATATGTAGATGGCAGTGTGCTGGCACAGTTGGGGAATCCTGATATGCGCACGCCGATTGCTTACGCACTGGGATACCCTGAGCGTATTGAGGCTGGTGTCAAGTCTTTGAATTTGATAGAAATTGCGCAGCTACAATTTGAGAAACCGGACATGGAACGTTTCCCTTGTCTGCGTCTAGCGTATGACGCACTCAAATTGGGTGGTACCGCTTCAACCATTCTAAATGCTGCAAATGAAATTGCCGTTGCAGCATTTTTGCAGAAATCATTACATTTTTTAGAGCTCCCACAATTAATTTCAGACGCGCTGATGGCTATTCCTACCGAGGCAGTGAGTAGTTTGGAACAATTGATTGAAGTGGATGCGCGCGCTAGAGCGTATGCGCGAAATTGGTTGGCTAACCATGCCAATGTAGAGGTGTTAAGCGCATGATGACTGTATTAGCATTCATTGTCACCATTGGTCTGTTGGTGACAATCCACGAATATGGACACTATCAAGTCGCACGTTGGTGTGGCATACGTGTATTACGTTTTTCTATTGGCTTCGGCAAGCCATTGTGGAAAACAACCCTAGGTAAAGACCGTACAGAGTTCATTTTGGCAGCCATTCCATTGGGTGGTTACGTCAAAATGTTGGATGAACGTGAGCTCCAACAAGAGCAGGCAGACCCTCAATTACGCGGACGCGTTCCTCAGTATTCTGAACAGGAGTTGGCAAACGCATTCAATCGTAAATCAGTGTATCAACGTATGGCCGTTGTATTGGCAGGCCCCGTGGCCAATTTATTGTTGGCGGTGATTTTATATTGGGGCTTGTTTTTATTAGGTGTCACAGGTATCAGGCCCATCGTGGGCGAAGTGCAGGCAGATAGTTTGGCTAGTCAGGCTAGTTTGAAAAAGGGTGATGTCATCCAAAAAGTGGATGGTCAGCCAGTGAAAACTTGGCAAGATGCTCGGTGGGTGCTGTTAAACGCTTCTCTTGAAAAGAGTGCGGTGGAAATAGAGACATTAGATGCTGGCAATGCTTTGCATCTCACAACACTCAGTTTTGATGGTGTTAACAACAATGCGGAAGAAGATATCTTACATAAGTTAGGCATGGACATGACCAAGCCTGATGTACCGGCCGTGATAGGCGAGCTGTTGCCGTCATCTGTGGCAGTGGCTGCTGGGTTTCAAGTGGGCGATCAGATTATTGCTTTGGATCATATCGCGGTGAAAAACTGGGAAAGCGTGGTCAGCTACGTCAAAGAAAGCCCCAATAAGCAGATTCAATTTGAAGTGTTGAGACATCAGCAATCTATTCGTATTAATGCGACGCCAGAAGCGATCACGGAGAATGGTAGTACAGTAGGGCGTTTGGGGGCAAGTGTTAAGGTTGATAAGCAAGCGTTGGAAAACCTGCTCGTTGAGGTGAACTATTCCGTGCTGGAGAGTCTACAAAAGGCAGTAGAGAAAACTTGGGATACTTCGGTGTTTAGCCTCAAGATGCTTGCCAATATGGTGACTGGTAAAGTGTCTTGGAAGGGCATCAGCGGCCCGGTAAGTATTGCCAGTTTTGCCGGAGAAAGTGCAAGTTTGGGTATTAAAGTGTTTTTGGGCTTTTTAGCGCTGGTAAGCATTAGTATTGGTGTGCTCAACCTTTTGCCGATACCTGTGCTGGATGGCGGGCATTTGATGTATTATATCGTAGAAATTTTTAAAGGGTCGCCTGTCTCCGAACAGGTGATGATGATGGGTCAGAAAATTGGTCTTGGGGTACTAGGCCTTTTGATGATGGTCGCAATCTTTAACGATATCAATCGTTTTATGATTGGTTAATAGAAGCAAAGTAATGAAATTAAAACCAAAAATCATTTCAGCATTGATGTTTGCTTTATTAAGCAACTCCGCTTTGGCGATAGAGCCTTTTGTCATTAAAGATATTCGGGTAGAAGGCTTGCAACGTACAGAAGCTGGCACGGTATTTAACTATTTGCCTATGCAAGTGGGTGATGTGATGAGCGATGAAAAAGCCACACAAGCCATTAAGTCTTTATATGGTACGGGCTTTTTTAAAGATGTCCGCGTTGAGGCTGAAGGTGATGTACTGGTCGTGACTGTGCAAGAGCGTGCTTCTGTTGCGCAGATTGACTTTAGCGGCAATAAATCATTTCCTTCCGACAAAATGAAAGATGGTTTGAAGCAAATCGGCATTTCTGAAGGCCAGATTTTCGATAAATCCCAATTAGATCGTGCCGAGCAGGAAATCAAACGCCAGTATTTGTCGCAAGGTAAATACGGCGCATCTGTCAAAACAGTGGTCAGCCCATTAGAGCGTAACCGTGTCGCTGTGAAGTTTGAAATTGAGGAGGGCGCGGTTGCCAAAATTCGTGATATCAATATTGTTGGCAACCAAGCATTCACCACCGAAGATTTACGCGCAGAGTTTTTGCTGACTACACCTAACTGGATGAGTTGGTGGAATAAAGATGACCAATACTCCAAACAAAAATTAACCGCTGACCTAGAAACACTCAAGTCTTTCTATATGAATCAGGGTTACCTTGAGTTTGCCATTGATTCAACGCAGGTGTCTATTTCTCCTGATAAACAAGACATTTATATTACAGTCAATATCACTGAGGGTGAAAAATACACCATTAGCGATGTGAAGCTTGCAGGTGATTTACAAGTGCCTGAAGCTGACTTGACCAAGCTCATTACAATTCATAAAGGCGATGTATTTAATCGCCAACTGGTATCAGAAACCAGCAAAGCATTAGGTGACCGACTCAGTGAAGATGGCTATGCGTTTTCAAACGTCAATGCCATTCCGGAAATCAACAAAGAAAATCACACGGCAGCATTTACATTCTTTGTCGACCCTGGACGTAAAGTCTATATTAGACGCATTAACCTGACTGGGAATACACGTACACGGGATTCTGTATTGCGTCGTGAAATGCGTCAATTAGAGTCGGCTTGGTATGCAGGTGACAAAATTAAACGTTCAAAAGAACGTCTGGATCGTTTGCAATACTTTGATAGCGTAGAACTTGAGACGCCAGCAGTACCAGGTACAAATGACCAAGTAGACTTGAATGTGAATGTGGCTGAAAAGGCGACTGGCAGTGTTCAGTTTGGTGCGGGTCTGTCCAGTAACGAAGGCGTGGTATTAGGCTTCAATATTAACCAGCCTAACTTTTTGGGTACGGGTAACCGTGTCGCCACGCAAATCAACACCAGTAAAGTCAATACGGTATATTCACTTTCATTCACGGATCCTTACTTTACACCAGATGGTATCAGTCGCGGTTTTGATGTGTATCGTCGTGACGTAGACACAGATACTAGTCAGACGAGCCAGCTGGGTTCTTATCAAAGCTCATCTTACGGCTTCGGCGTACGCTTTGGTTTGCCACTGACTGAGCGTGACTTTTTATCCGCTGGTATTACCGCTGACTTTACCCAAATTGATTTGAATAGCAGTAGCCCAGTTCAATATATTAATTTCTGCGGTAACACTAGCGGTTGTGATAGTAACTCGGTGCAATTGTCTGCAGGCTGGACCTATGATTCGCGCGATAATATCTTGTTCCCAAGTAAAGGTGTTTTACAGAAACTGACGGCAGAAGTGGCAATACCCGGCCTTGATTTGCAGTACTACAAACTTAACTATCAGCACGCATGGTATAAAGATCTAGGCAGTTCCTTCACACTCATGTTGAATGGTGAACTCGGTTATGGCGACACCTATGGCGGTAAGAAATACCCATTCTTTAAAAACTACTATTTAGGTGGCGTGAACTCATTACGTGGCTTCCAGAATGGTTCACTTGGCCCGCGTGATATTGATCCTACGACGGGACAGGAGTTCTCCGTGGGAGGTACCAAACGCGTGCTTGGTAACGTAGAGTTATTTATGCCCGTACCTTTGATTAAAGACACTAAGCAGTTTAGATTGAGTGCCTTCTTGGATGGCGGTGGTGTGTATGCTGGGTCGGAATCTATCAATGCCGATGCATTGCGGTTTTCAGCAGGTGTAGGTGTCACTTGGGTATCACCGTTTGGTCCGCTAAAGCTAATTTTAGCCAAGCCGCTGAATGATAAAGAGGGTGACGATACACAAGTGTTACAATTCCAATTAGGGCAGCAGTTTTAATTCGGCCGTGAATCCTATAAGATGAATGGATATCCAAGGAGTATTGATTGAAGCAATTTTTTGTATCGTTAACTGTTGTATTAGGGGTGGTGTTAAGCGCGACTGTTAGCGCAGCAGAACTCAAAATAGGATATGTGCAGGTCGATAAATTGCTGCAAGAAGCTCCGCAAACTGCAGAAAGTGGTAAAAAGCTCGAGAAAGAGTTCAGCCCGCGTTCACAAGAATTAGATCGCTTGCAAAAGCAAATTCGAGATTTAGAAGCTACCTTAGACAAAGACCGGTTGACGACCACAGATACTGAACGTCGTAACCGTGAGCGCGATGCTTCTAATCTCAAATTAGAATTTCAACGTAAACAACGTGAGCTCAGAGAAGACATTAATCTCAGAAAAAATGAAGAGCTAGCTGTGCTGCAAGACCGTATCAATAAAGCAGTTACGTCAGTGGCCGAAACAGATAATTTTGATTTGGTCGTGTACGGCGGCGTAGCCTATGCCAGTAAGAAAATAGACATTACCGATAAAGTACTTAAGCTTTTAGGTAAGAAGTAGCATCTCACGCGTGCTAGGGTGAGATGATGCTGACGATTGCCGCAATTATAAACACGCTGGGGGGTGAGGTGTCTGGGGATGCTTCCACGCCAATCGATCGTGTTGGTTCACTGGGCTATGCACAGGTTGGTGCAATCGGTTTCTTTATGGATACCAAGTACTTAAACGCACTTACGCAAACGCAAGCGAGTGCCGTGATTCTTAAGCCAGAACATACGCATTTAACAGCACTTCCTAAAATCATTACCGACAATCCTTACGCTTATTTTGCTAAGGTTTCTTCGTTGCTTAATCCTCAACCACAACGTGTTGCTGGCATTCATCAGAGTGTCGTGATTGGAGAGCATACACAAATTGACCCAAGTGTGTCGATTGAAGCAAATGCGGTGATTGCTGATCACGTGACGCTGGGGGCAGATGTTTTTGTAGGTGCTGGCTGTGTCATCGAACACCATGTGGTGATTGAAGCGGGAACAGTGCTTGAGCCCAATGTCACCATTAAGCACGGCACTAAAATTGGCAAGCACTGTCATTTATATGCGGGTTGTGTGATAGGTAACGATGGCTTTGGTTATGCAGAAGAAAATGGTCGCTGGGTAAAAATTCCTCAAGTCGGTCGTGTGGTGATTGAAGATCATGTCGATGTTGGCGCAAACACCACTGTGGATAGAGGTGCGATTGACGATACCGTGATTGAAGAGGGTGTAAAGTTGGACAACCTGATTCAGATTGCCCACAACTGCAGAATAGGCGCACATACGGTGATTGCTGGTTGCGTGGGTATTGCAGGTAGTGCCATTATTGGCAAGCATTGCAAAATTGGTGGTGCTGCCATGATACTTGGACATTTAACGATTACGGATGGCGTTACTATTTCGCCTGGCAGCATGATTATGCGTTCGATTCGCCAAGTTGGAACCTATACTGCGCTCATGCCGTTCCAAGAACATGAGGCGTGGCTGAAAACCGCCGCAAATATTCGCCACTTGAACCAATTAACAGATAAAATAAAAGCTTTAGAAGATGCTATTCATCAAATAAGCCATCAAGCAAAATAATCAGAGTTAGAGAGTCGCTATGTCAGAAAATGCAATAAACAGTATGGATATCCACGAAATATTGGATCATTTACCGCATCGTTATCCTTTTGTATTGATAGACCGTGTGCTCTCGATGGAAATTGGTAAGGAAATCACAGCGCTCAAAAATGTGACCGTAAACGAACCGTTCTTTCCCGGACATTTTCCTTATCACCCGGTAATGCCTGGCGTGTTAATTGTAGAGGCGATGGCGCAAGCTGCTGCAGTACTTTCATTTAAAACCATGGGTACCAAGCCCAATAATGATTCTGTGTACTATTTTGCGGGAATCGACAGTGCAAGATTTAAAAAACCAGTGTCTCCTGGTGATCAAATTATTCTCAATGTAAAAATTGATCGTATTTTAAAAGGTATTTGGAAATACACTGGAGTTGCAACTGTGGATGGTACAGTGGTCGCTGAAGCCAGCATGATGTGTATCCTGAAGGCCATCGAAAAGTAATTGTGTGGCTGTTAACCGCCAGCCTAGTATCTAACCACTCAAGTAAACGAAGATTAGTGTATGACAACAAAAATTCATCCGACGGCAATCATTGACCCTAAGGCGGAGCTTGATTCAAGTGTTGAAATTGGTGCATACACTACGGTAGGCGCGGGTGTGCGCGTGGGAGCGGATACACGGATTGGCAGTCATGTTGTGCTTGAAGGCCCAACGACTATAGGCAAGCACAATCAGATTTTCCAGTTTTCCTCTTTAGGTGCACAACCACAAGATAAAAAATACCGTGATGAGCCAACAACCCTAGAGATTGGTGATAACAATACGATTCGCGAGTTCTGTACGTTTAATCGGGGCACCATTCAAGACAAAGGCACCACCAAGATTGGTAACGATAACTGGATTATGGCTTATGTGCATATTGCGCATGATTGTGTGATTGGCAACAATACCATCATGGCCAATAACTCTTCGTTGGCAGGGCATGTGGATATCCATGATTTTGCAATTTTAGGTGGGTTTACTTTAATCCATCAGTTTTGCAAAGTGGGTGCTCATGTCATTACCGCAGTAGGTTCTGTGGTGTTTAAGGATATTCCGCCTTATGTTACAGCGTCTGGCTACGACGCGCAGCCGCATGGCATCAATTCCGAAGGTTTAAAGCGTCGCGGCTTTAGCCCGGAAAGTATTTTAGAAATTAAACGCGCTTATAAAGTGTTGTATCGTAATAGTCTTACATTAGAAGAAGCTAAACTAGAGTTAGCCAGCATGAAGGGAAGATGTTCAGAAATCGGTTTGCTTACTGATTTTCTTGATATATCTACACGCGGTATTATCCGCTAGATTACTTA
Source organism: Methylophilaceae bacterium 11 (assembly GCA_000525025.1). Taxonomy (GTDB): domain Bacteria; phylum Pseudomonadota; class Gammaproteobacteria; order Burkholderiales; family Methylophilaceae; genus Methylophilus. Next base: position 1,260,757 of record JCKJ01000001.1, read on the forward strand.
AAGTATCGTATGTCAAAAACCGCACCCAAAGTGGCCATAGTGGCCGGGGAAGCCTCAGGGGATTTATTGGGCTTTCATTTGATTCAAGCGTTGCAATCCGAGCGAAGTGATATTGCCTTTGTAGGCATTGCCGGGCCCAAAATGATTAGTTTGGGTGCGCAATCCTTGTTTCCCATGGAAAAGCTTTCTGTGCGCGGCTATGTTGAAGTCATCCGCCATTTGTACGGACTACTCAAACTACGTAAGCAGTTGCTAAAACAATTACTAGAAGCTAAGCCTGACGTATTTGTCGGGATTGATGCGCCAGATTTTAACTTTTGGCTAGAGCGTAAATTAAAAGCCAAAGGCATCCCAACCATTCACTACGTGAGTCCCTCTATTTGGGCATGGCGTAAGGGGCGTATACATAAAATCAAGCGTGCGGTCTCGCATATGCTTGCATTATTTCCTTTTGAGGCACCTATCTACGAGCAAGTGAATATACCGGTCACTTATGTGGGGCATCCTCTGGCCGATGTGTTGCCAATGGAACCCGATGTTGACAAAATACGTGAGACGCTGAAAATTCATGCCAATACTATTGTGGTGGCCATGCTGCCTGGTAGTCGTCAATCTGAGGTCACACAGCATGCGCAGCTGTTTGTGGATACCGCGCAGATTATTCAACATGAATACGCAGACACGACACAGGTGGTTTTTTTAGTGCCGCTCATTACACGCGAAACGCGCGAGATTTTTGAGAGGGCAATTCATGCCGCCTATCTTTTGCAACCTGAGATGGTGTTGAATATGCAAATAATGTTTGGCCATGCGCACGATGCAATGGAAGCCGCAGATGTCGTGATTGTGGCTTCTGGTACCGCAACATTAGAAGCAGCCTTGCTTAAAAAACCGATGGTCATTACCTATAAAATGCCATTTTTGAGTTGGCAAATTCTCAAGCGTATGCAATATCTTCCCTATGTAGGGTTGCCCAATATCCTTGCAGGTAAGTTCTTAGTGCCAGAGCTCTTACAACATGAGGCAACGCCACAGAACGTGGCTGATGCAACCTTGCGTTTACTCAGTGATAAAACCTATTTGCAAACGTTAAAAGATGCATTTAGCCATATCCATCAGGGTTTAAAGCAAAATAGTGCGAAAAAAGCAGCCCAAACTGTACTCAGCTATTTATGATCGTGGCACCCTATATCTGCGGCGTAGATGAGGCAGGCCGTGGCCCTTTGGCAGGTGCTGTCTATGCAGCGGCTGTAATACTCGATCCTTCACGCCCTATTGAAGGTCTGGCCGACTCTAAGAAATTGACCGAAAAAAAGCGAGATGCGCTTGCCATAGAAATTAAAGCGTACGCACTGGCATGGTCTATTGCCAGTAGCTCGGTGGAAGAAATTGACCGGATTAACATACTGCAAGCCAGCTTGCTTGCTATGCAACGCGCCGTGACGCAATTGCAAGCTGAGTTTCAACATGCATTAGCCGGTATTGAAATATTGGTGCAGGTTGATGGCAACAAGTGCCCAACATTGAATCTACCTTGCGAGGCGATCGTGAAGGGGGATAGTAAAGTCCAAGCAATCTCCGCTGCTTCTATTTTGGCAAAAACTGCGCGTGATGCAGAGCTTTATTTGTTGGATCAACAATACCCTATGTATGGCTTTGCGCAGCATAAAGGCTACCCGACAGCAGCACACATGACCTTATTGCAACAACATGGTGTCTCGCCAGTGCATCGCCGTAGCTACGGCCCAGTGAGGGCATTGCTATCGCTAGGCCAGTAGTAAAAACACTGTAGGCTTTTTATGCAAATCCGGCAGTGGGGTTTGCTTCCACTTGGCTACGGTTTTGGTCAGAATCAATTCATCCGCTAGGCTTACATTGCACGCCACACACAGTCTGGTTTCCGCATGGCAATGTGCCAAAATGTCTTCGAGCATGTGCTGGTTACGGTAGGGCGTCTCAATAAACATCTGGGTTTCGTGCATGGCTTTTGAGCGTTTTTCAATGTCTTTTAATTGCTGTATACGTGCCGCTTTATCGCTGGGTAGATAGCCTAAAAAGGTGAAGCGTTGCCCATTCAGGCCGCTCCCCATCAACCCAAGTAGAATAGCGCTAGGGCCAACAAGTGGCGCGACTCGAATCCCTTTTTGATGCGCCAGCCAAGCAAGTGATGCGCCAGGATCGGCAATGCCTGGACAGCCCGCTTCACTCATGAGTCCAACATCCACGCCAGCTATTAACTCTATCAATAACGCAGGTAGCTCTTTCTCTGCGGTGTGAGTGTTCAGTGTTTTAAAGGTAATGTCGCGGATGGGTGTTGGGTGCTGAATCTTAGACAGAAAATGGCGTGCAGTTTTTTCATTTTCTACAATAAATGTATCAAGTGTGCGAATACGCGCCAATACTTCAGTGGGAAGCACATGTGCAACTTGGTCATCCCCAAGGGTGACCGGAATAAAATACAGAGTGCCTGGTTTCACTTGTGGTAGAGAATGGTGATTAGTATTTGACTTGGGCGCGATAGCTGAGTGTGGTACTGCCCTCAGCTGGCACTTCTATTTGCCAAACGGCCATTTGGCTATTGGCTTTGCGGTGCGGCGCACTTTCACTCAGGATTTTCCAATCGCCAGAAATGGGTTCTTGAACACTGACCACCACTTTTTCTTTTTTGGCATTTTTGAGCGTGATTTCGTATGCGCTTTCAAACGCATTGATGCCTTTGGTTGGCTTTGGCAGCACTTTAAATTGGGTTTGTTTTTTATCTGCCGTCACATCAAAAGCATCGCCAAGTTTTAAGCGCACCGTTTCATTTTTGGGCGTGTGGTCAATGGTATCTTCACCCACAAATTGCGCATTACCGGCATTGTCTTTTTTATACACGCGTAAAATACCTTTGGGCAAAGGCAAGCCAAGTTGCGCACGCTCTGTATTGTCAAACTCAACAAATACGCCCACTTTCATTTTGGTACCAATTTCGCCATATTGGCCTTGGTAATAGTAGTCAGCACCTTTTAACACCAGCTCTTTACGTGCAGGAATGTGCTGAGCGCTTAATAAGGCTACTTGTTTGGTTTGGTTATCGGCAATCGTAGTGGCGCGATCTAGCGTGTATAAATGATATTCCAACAGCGATTCCTCTTGCATAGGCATAGCGGCCTCTGCCATGGCCATATCACTGCGCATGGTTTTTACCATGGGTCTGCCTTGTGGATGTACACGATTAACATCACCTGCAACCAGTTGCAGTTTTGCATGTTGATACGTTGCGCCACTGGTGTTGGATAGTGTGACCCAGCCGGATAAATCAATACTGTCTTCTTTTGCATTCAACTCGGCTACGTAGTCTGCTTTCCAGCCCAAGCCGCCAGTTAAATAGCTGAGTTCCACAGTTTGTAGCTGCGCTACTTTGTTGTTAATCACTGTGGTGAGAGTGGGGCGGTCACGCAAGTTGGCAGGAATCGTGTCAAACACAATTTTCCCGTTAAGTGACCCGTTAAACGGACCGGTTTCAATACGATTGCCGATCTTGAGTACCACGCCGTTATTGGCAGAAAGTACGGTAGCTACCTCGTTAGTTTCTACACCAGTTGCCGGATTACTTTTTAATAGATTGACGGTTTTACCCACATATTTTTCTAATAATTTTTCTGGAGTGAGTAAGTCAAAATCGAAATTTTGCTCTAATACACTAATGCTGCCCACTGCATTGATGCTTTTAAATAAGGCTGTTTCCGGACGAATTTGTGCACTGACGTCGCGTAAAGCAATCGTTTGTATGCCTTTGCTGAGTTTGATGGCGCGTGTGTCTTTTACCAGTGCGAGATCATTGTTATAGATAGTAATGGCAAGCGACTGTTGGTCTTTGGCCAAACTTAACAGTTCGTTACTATCTTCAGCGGCAGTGAGGGAAGTCACAAATAGGGGTGAGAACAAAAATAAAGTTAAATATTTTGGAATATGCATTTATCTCATCTGTATCAGTGTGTGCGGTGAGAAAGCTTGAATCGAATAGCCACAATGGCAAGCGCTAAACCTAGTAATAAGTACACGGCTTTCGGTACGGGTACGTTGGATATTGGATTGGAAGGACCACCGTTGCCTGGCTCATAAGGTGGAGGTGGAGGTGGTGGACCAGGAGGTCCAGGGTCTTTTGGTTCTTCAATAGGTTTGTGAGGGCCGAGTGGTTGATCTTTCTCGAAATACGGCGTCTTAGGAGGGTATCGTTGATCGTTAGGTGACCCTACAATAAAAAGAGGGTCTTTAATGTCCTCTGGCACTTGGTCAATAACAAAGGTTTGAGCGTTAGTGTCACTCGTGGTACTAGGGTCGCTTAGCTGAGCAACGTGAATAGGTGATTTACGCTCTTCATTGACTTCTTTTACGACTGTTGGATTGGTTAAATCGCTAATCATCTGCTTATAGCGTTGAAAATAGTCGCCCTTGTTGGCAAATTTATTTTGTAAAAAAGCTAAGTCTAATGCGGTTGGTGAACTGCCTTTGCGTGTCGGGTCTGTGGCAAACGGGTTGTCACGTAATGACTCAAGAAATGCGAGCCATTTTTTTAATTTTTCGTTATCAGAGTAGGGGGATTGTGTATCACAGTTGATTAAACAAGGACGTTCTTTGAATAGCATGTCATGAAAAGCAGCATAACCAAGCAATGTGATCAGAGCTGGTAGTAAAAACATGAACACTTTAATTGTTTTTTTCTGTGTAGACATATAGTTAGCTTTTTAATGAAGGCTAATAATCAAATATGAATTGCATAATACGCTATATATTGGAATTTTTACAGCACCTACAACTATATATTGTAATTTTTTTAATTAAACGTTTAATTAAACGATAGTGACGCCCTCATTGGAAAACATAGTAATCAGCTTAATTAATGGCAAGCCAACCAATGCGTTGGGGTCTTCGCCTAACATTCTTTCAATCAACACAATGCCCAAGCCTTCGGATTTGGCGCTGCCGGCACATTGGTAGGGTTGATCTTTTGCCAGATAGTTTTCGATGGCCTCGTCAGAGTAATTTCTAAACTTGACCAAAGTAGGCACCACTTCGGATTGTATATTGCCGGTGGCCGCGTTTAGCAAGCAAAGTGCACTGTAGAAAGTGACTTCACGGCCGCGCATCAATTGTAATTGCTTGGTAGCATTTTGATGATTTAGCGGTTTGCCTAAAACGGTATTGTCCAATGTGGCGACTTGGTCACAGCCAATGACCAATGCATGCGGGTATTCATCCGCTACTTTTTTCGCTTTTTCTTCAGATAATCTTAATGCCGTTTGATGTGGCTTTTCATCTGGATAAGGCGTTTCGTCAATTTTTGGGGAAACACAGCTAAATTGTACTTGTAGCTTTTGTAGCAGCTCGCGCCGATACACTGAGGATGAAGCGAGGATGATGGTTTGTTTCATAAGCGAGATACAGTAAGACCTGCCATGTGGTTCACTGGCAGGTCTCGCTGATTAGTCAGGCTGAATTTCAAGTAAAGACTCATCCGGTGTCACGGTGTCGCCTTTAGCGACATGTACGGCAACCACTGTACCTGTTTTAGACGCTTGAATTTCATTTTCCATTTTCATTGCCTCAATCACCAGCACGCCGTCACCCGCTTTCACTTTATCGCCCACATTGACCTTTACTGCGACAATAGTGCCCGGCATGGCGGTAGTGACACAGCCCGCATGGTGTGGGCGAGGGCGGCCACTACTGGTAACAGATGCAGTTTTTTTCTTGGCAGTAGATTTGCCGCCTGACACTTCTACTTCGCTCAGTGTTTCTACAATGACCTCTTCGGCAATACCATCCACAGAAACGTAGAATGGACGTTGCTCTTCACCGGCATGACCACTTCCAGTGAGCTTAATGTGGAAAGTCTCGCCATGTAAGGTCACTTTAAATTCGTTTGGTGCGTAGCGCGCAGATGAAGTATTCACAGCTTCTTTGGTGAGCAGTGCTTCTGGTTTTAATGAGCCGGCATTGCGCTCCTGCAAGAATGTTTTACCAATGTCCGGGAACATGGCATAGGTCAGTACATCCTCATCATTTTGCGCAATACGATCTGCTTCTGCTTGCAGTTTTGCCATTTCTGGTTCTAGCAAGTCAGCCGGTCTGCAAGTGATGACTTTACCATCACCCACTGCCAGTTTTTTTACTTCCGCATTGACGGTAGAGGGTGCTTTGCCGTATTGGCCTAAGAAGTAATTTTTTACTTCATTGGTAATGGACTTATAGCGGCCCCCAGTCATTACATTAAGCACTGCTTGCGTACCAACGATTTGTGAAGTTGGTGTGACCAAAGGCGGGTAACCCAAATCTTCGCGCACACGTGGGATCTCTGCTAACACTGCATCCATTTTGTCCAGCGCGCCTTGTTCTTTCAGTTGGTTGGATAGATTGGAAATCATGCCGCCAGGCACTTGGTTCACCAATACACGTGTATCCACACCGGTAAATGCGCTTTCAAATTGCCAGTACTTCTGACGTACGTCTTTAAAGTATGCGGTAATTTCTTGAAGCTTAGCCAAATCAAGGCCAGTGTCGTATTCGGTACCTTTTAGTGCAGCCACCATACTCTCTGTCGTTGGGTGGCTAGCACCTTCAGAGAATGAAGAGTTACAGGTGTCGATAATATCCACACCATTTTCCACACTCTTGAGCATCACCATGCTAGCCAGACCAGACGTTGCATGACTATGCATGTGAACTGGTAAACTAACTGCTGATTTAAGCGCTTTTACTAAGTCACCGGCAATCGTCGGCGTGAGTAATCCGGCCATGTCTTTAATACCAATACTGTCGCAGCCCATGTTTTCCAATGTTTTGGCCATGTCTACAAAGTAGGCGATGTCATGTACAGGACTAGTCGTATAAGAGAGGGTGCCAATGGCGTGTTTTTTTACTTTTTTAACGGCTTCAATTGAAGTTTGTAGGTTGCGTACATCATTGAGTGCATCAAAAATACGGAATACATCAACACCAGCATTGGCTGCTTGTTTTACAAATGCGTGTACCACATCGTCAGAGTAATGGCGATAGCCCAGTAAATTTTGGCCACGCAACAACATGTTAATTTGGCTGTTTGGCAACCCTTTACGTAGTTTTTTTAAGCGCTCCCATGGATCTTCTTTTAAAAACCTGACGCAAGCATCAAAAGTGGCGCCGCCCCATGCTTCTAATGACCAGAAGCCTACGGCATCTAATTGTGGGCAAATAGGTAGCATATCCTCAGTGCGCATGCGTGTTGCGATAAGAGATTGATGACCATCGCGTAAAACCAATTCGGTGATATGTATTTTGCTCATAATTTTTTAGTCTAAAACGTTAATAATTAAATGCCTTCGTGTGCTGCAATCGCTGCAGAAATGGCTGCAGCAAATAACTCAGGTGGAAACTCGGTTTTGTAGTTAACAAGCTCCGGGTGTGCTTCCACAAAGCTGGTGTTAAAGTTAGCATCTCTAAAGTCGGGATGCTTCATGATTTCTTGGTAATATGGAATGGTGGTTTTAACACCATATACCACCATGTCATCAAGTGCTCGTCTGCCACGCTCAATGACGCCTTCCCAATCTAGCGCCCAAACAGTCAGTTTCGCGCACATCGAATCATAATAGGGCGGAATAACATAACCACTGTAAATGGCAGCATCCATTCTGACCCCAGGGCCGCCCGGAGAGTAGTAGCGCGTAATCTTACCAAAGCTTGGTAGAAAGTCATTTTTAGGATCTTCCGCATTAATGCGGTATTCCATGGCAAAGCCACGAAAATGAATTTCGCTCTGTTTGTATTGCAATGGCAGTCCGTAGGCTACGCGAATTTGCTCCTGCACAATATCCACGCCAGTGATGGTTTCTGTCACCGTGTGCTCCACTTGCAAGCGCGTATTCATTTCCATGAAGTAGAACGTATTGTCAGAATCAAGCAAGAACTCTACGGTGCCTGCATTTTCGTAACCCACTGCTTTGGCGGCTTTCACTGCCAATCCGCCAATATAGTCACGTTGTGCTTGGCTGAGTTGTGGGGAGGGTGCAATTTCAATCAGTTTTTGGTTGCGGCGTTGAATAGAGCAATCACGTTCAAACAAGTGAATCACATTGCCATGGCTGTCGGCCAATACTTGTACTTCAATATGGCGTGGTGACACCACACATTTTTCTAAAAACACTTCCGGCTTACCAAAAGCTTTGCTCGCCTCGGAAATGACACGGTCGTAATTGGTCAGTAAATCTTTCTCAGAGTCACAACGTCGAATGCCGCGCCCACCACCGCCATTGGTGGCCTTTAGCATGACTGGATAGCCGATTGAGTTGGCGAGCTTGACCGCCTCATCCAAATTTTCCAAGTTGCCATCACTGCCCGGTGTGCATGGAATGCCAGCACTGGTCATGGCATTGCGTGCTTGAATTTTGTCGCCCATTTGGCGAATCACATTGGCATCCGGACCAATGAATTTAATGCCACGGCGTGCACAGATTTCGGCTAATTCCGGATTCTCGGATAAAAAACCGTAGCCAGGATGCAACGCATCACAGCCTGCGGCTACAGCCACGTTGACGATATTGTGCGCGTTCAGGTAGCCGGCAACGGGATCCGTCCCAATGTTATAGGCTTCGTCCGCTTTTTTTACATGTAATGCATGGCGATCCGCCTCTGCATAAATGGCAACCGATTTAATGCCCATCTCAGAGCACGCGCGCACAATGCGTACAGCGATTTCCCCACGATTAGCGACCAATATTTTTTTGAACACAAGACACCTGAATTCTGACTAACAAACTTTTCAATTGTAACACGGGCGTCACTGCTTATAAAGGTGACGCTGGCGACAATTTGCCCCAACGTTTAGAATGGCACTCTTCATTTAAGTATGTGAATTTGAGGAAGCAATGGAAGCGCATTACATTAATAATCTGGATTTTGCCAAGCGACAGCAAGTACTTGTGGGAGATGTACCATTGGCCAATTTGACACGCTTGAATGCGATGCTGGCAGAACAGCATGTGGCTGGTACGTCAAAAGTGAGCTTTAAGCTGGCTGGACAGTCGCATCGTTTTCAATTGCCAAGTTTGCATTTGGATGTTGAAGCAAATTTGCCCATGGTGTGTCAGCGCTGCTTAGAGCCGATGCATGTGCCCATGACGCTACATTTTGACTATGTGATTAGTGCTGAAGATGCTACGGCGCTAGACGAGAATGATGATTTGGATTGGGTTGAGTCATCCGAGGCGATGGATATACAGGCTCTAATAGAAGATGAGTTGTTGATTGCGTTGCCGATTGCGCCAGTACATCAGACGCAATGTAAGCAGTTAAATCTGGAGAGCGGGGAAAAGCCCAATCCGTTTTCTGTATTAAAGGCCTTAAAAAAGGACGGAAATTAAGATAATTTATGACAATATGTTGTGTTTTGATTTACACATGAACACAAAATAGATTACTATTATGGATTAGTCACTTATCGCATATTTTACATGATTGCCATGAATCTTCATTTTTGGCAGTTTTTAATTGGAGTACATTATGGCAGTTCAACAAAATAAAAAGTCACCTTCAAAACGTGGCATGCATCGTTCACACGATTTCTTAACAAACCCACCATTAGCCGTTGAGCCAACGACAGGTGAGACACACTTGCGTCATCACGTGAGTCCAAATGGCTACTACCGTGGTCGTAAAGTAATGCCTGCTAAAGGTGAGTAATTGTTAATCTGCTGCTATCTTTATTGATACAAAAGCAAGGTTAATTAAATGCGCCGCACTGTGACAAGTGCGGCGTTTGCATATCTAGCTTGAGTTAATCACAGGCCATTGGCCCATTTGAATGCACGTTTGGATACTATTATGACCACATCTCACCATCACCCGCACATGGATATCACGATTGCAATTGACGCCATGGGCGGTGACCATGGGCCGCACGTAACTGTGCCGGCGGCAATTCAAGCTATTCGAGAAAATGCCAGAGTAAATATCGTTTTGGTAGGATTGCAAGATGCGATTCAGGCTGAGATGACTGCACATAAGGTCAGCACTAGTCCGCGTCTACGCATTCATCATGCCAGCGAAGTGGTGCAAATGGACGAATCCCCACAGAGTGCTTTGAAAAACAAAAAAGACTCTTCCATGCGCGTCGCCATTAATATGGTGAAAACCGGAGAGGCGCATGCCTGTGTCAGCGCCGGTAACACTGGCGCATTGATGGCTACTGCGCGTTTCGTTTTAAAAACACTGCCTGGAATTGATCGACCTGCCATTGCCTCTTCATTGCCTTCGGAAAAAGGGACAACTTTTATGTTGGACTTGGGTGCCAATGCAGACTGCACGCCTGAGCATTTGTACCAATTTGCCATCATGGGGGCGATGTTGGTCAGCAGCGTTGAAAACAAGCCGAATCCAAGCATTGGTTTATTAAATATTGGCTCAGAAGAAATCAAAGGCAATGAAGTGGTAAAGCAGGCGGGCGAATTGTTGCGCAATAGTCACCTCAATTTCTATGGCAATATTGAAGGCGATGATATTTTTAAAGGTACCACCGATATTGTGGTGTGTGATGGCTTTGTAGGTAATGTGTCTTTAAAAACGACCGAAGGCTTGGCCCACATGATGGGCAAATTTTTAACGCAAGAGTTTAAAAAGAACTGGCTAACCAAGCTGATGGCGCTAGGGGCGATGCCTGTATTAAAGGCGTTCAAAAAACGTTTGGATCCGCGCCGTTACAATGGCGCGAGTTTCCTCGGTTTGCGCGGTATCGTTGTGAAAAGTCACGGCGGCGCAGACAGTGTGGCGTTTTGCAATGCCCTGCATGTGGCTATTGATGAGGCGGGCAGTGGTATGTTAAAACGCATCTCTGAGCAGCTGGAATTGGAGCATGCGCAAATTCTTTCTACGCCAACAGTCACTGAGCAAACAGCTTAAATGGTAGGTTTTGCAGCACTTTTCAGGCATAATCTCACGCTATGATTTATTCAAAAATAGCCGGGACAGGTAGCTACCTCCCACCCAAAATCCTCACCAATCAAGATTTAGAAAAAATGGTGGATACCACCGATGAGTGGATTTTTTCCCGCACCGGAATACGTGAGCGTCACATTGTTGAGCAGGAAACCACGAGTGATCTTGCCTATGAGGCATCTAAGCAAGCAATTTTAGCGGCGTCTGTGCAAGCCTCAGACATCGATTTGATTATTGTGGCAACCACCACGCCGGACAAAATATTCCCAAGCGTTGCCACCATGGTGCAGCGTAAGTTAGGTATTTCTGGCTGTCCTGCATTTGATATTCAGGCAGTATGTAGTGGGTTTGTGTATGCATTGGCAGTAGCTAATAACTTTATTAAAGCGGGTACTAACCGTTGTGTATTAGTCATTGGCGCAGATAGTTTTTCTCGCATTACAGATTACACGGATCGCAGTAACTGTATCTTGTGGGGCGATGGTGCTGGGGCTGTGATTTTACAAGCCGGTACTGAACAAGGCGTGATTTCCACACATATTCATGCGGATGGGCAATATGAAAAAATGTTGCATGTACCCAGAAGTGGTGGAAAGCAAGATTACGTGCAGATGGAAGGCAATGCCGTCTTTAAAGTGGCCGTGAACACCTTGGATCAAATTGTAGACGAGACCTTGACTGCCAACGGATTGCAAAAATCCGATGTGGACTGGTTGGTGCCGCACCAAGCCAATATTCGTATTTTGCAGGCAACTGCTAAAAAATTAGATATGTCGATGGATCGCGTTGTGGTGACTGTAGATAAACATGGGAACACCTCTGCGGCCTCTATCCCGCTTGCCTTGGACACTGCGGTACGTGATGGTCGAATTCAGCGCGGGCAAATCGTTCTCATGGAAGCGTTTGGTGGCGGATTCACTTGGGGTTCCGCGCTTGTTAAGTATTAATACCGTATTTTAGGAATATTTCAGCATGCAGAATTTCGCATTTTTCTTTCCAGGTCAGGGTTCTCAATCGGTTGGCATGATGGCTGGTTTTGAAGGTTTGGCTGTCATTCAAGAGACATTTCAGCAGGCCTCGGACACTCTCAAGACAGACTTTTGGGGGATGGTGACCGAGCCTAACGAATTGTTGAACCAGACACAACATACACAACCGCTGATGTTAACAGCAGGTATTGCTACTTGGCGTGCTTATCAACAGCTGGGCGGCACTGCGCCAAGTGTGTTGGCTGGCCATAGCTTGGGTGAGTACACCGCGCTAGTGGCAGCAGGTGCGCTCAGCTTTGAGGATGCTTTACCTCTAGTGAAGTTCCGCGCTGAAGTAATGCAAAGCGCCGTGCCGGAAGGGCAAGGGGCGATGGCGGCTATTCTTGGGCTGGGCGATGATGTGGTGCGTGCTGTTTGTGCCGAGTCAGCGCAGGGCGAGGTATTAGAAGCCGTGAATTTTAACTCGCCCGGACAAGTGGTGATTGCTGGCAATAAAGCGGCAGTAGAGCGCGGCATGGAGTTGGCAAAAGCCAAAGGTGCAAAACGTGCGTTGCCGTTGCCTGTAAGCGTACCTTCGCACTGTGCATTAATGAAACCTGCCGCAGAAAAATTGGCTGAGTACTTGAAGTCTGTACAGGTGCAAGTACCTAACATCAGCGTGCTACATAATGCTGATGTAAAAAGCTATACGGATGTAGATGCAATTAAGCATGCTTTAGTACAGCAATTGTATAGCTCGGTCAGATGGGTGGAAACAGTGCAAGCGATTCATCAGCAAGGTGTTGCCGTGGCTGCGGAATGTGGTCCAGGTAAAGTGTTGGCTGGACTCACCAAACGCATTGTGGCCGATATGAGCTGTGTTGCGTTGACAAATCAAACATCTATTAATGAGTTTATCTCATTATAATTTTATAAATAATACTCATTAATATCAATATATTACAGGGGATATCTAATGTTAAATAATCAAATAGCGTTGGTCACAGGTGCCAGTCGTGGTATTGGTGCAGCCATTGCAAAAGCACTTGGTGAACAAGGCGCTACCGTGATTGGTACAGCAACTTCTGCTGCTGGTGCTGATGCAATTACTGCAGCATTGAAAACTGCTGGCGTGAATGGCGTGGGCTTGGCATTAGATGTGACACAACCTGAGCAAGTGGATGCTGTGTTGAAACAAATTGCCGAGCAATATGGGGATGTGGCTATTCTTGTGAATAACGCCGGGATTACTAAAGATACACTATTGATGCGGATGAAGGACGAAGATTGGGATGCGGTACTGAACACCAATCTTAAATCTGTATTTCGCATGAGTCAGGCCGTGTTGCGCCCGATGATGAAAGCGCGTCAAGGTCGTATTATCAACATTTCTAGTGTGGTAGGCCATATGGGTAATGCAGGCCAAACAAACTACGCAGCAGCCAAGGCGGGCATGACAGGGTTTACAAAATCTTTAGCGGCCGAAGTAGGTAGCCGTGGGATTACCGTGAATTGTGTGGCACCTGGCTTTATTGAAACCGATATGACGGCTGAACTGCCGGAAGATATTAAACAGCAGATGTTGACGCGAGTGCCGCTAGCACGTTTGGGCCATGTGGATGAGATTGCGGCTACAGTGGCCTTTTTGGCTTCGCCAAGTGCTGCGTATATTACTGGTGAGACCATTCATGTGAATGGTGGTATGTATTGCGCTTAATACTTATTGTGTAAATTAATAAGTATTTTTTGTGTTATTGCGTAGTTTTGCTAGAATGTGCGCTTAGCAAAACAACGCTAATTTTTAACTAAAGGGGTATTTAGATGTCTGACATCGAACAACGCGTAAAAAAAATCGTTTGTGAACAATTAGGTGCAAACGAAGCTGACGTAAAAAATAATTCATCTTTTGTGGATGATTTAGGAGCTGATTCACTTGATACAGTTGAGTTGGTTATGGCACTTGAGGAAGAGTTTGACTGCGAGATTCCAGATGATGAAGCAGAAAAAATTACGACAGTGCAACAAGCGATTGACTACGTCAACGCCAACCTCAAATAAATTCCATACTTATCAGCTCTCGAGAGAGGGCTGATTTCTTAATATGACTAAACGCAGAGTAGTAGTGACGGGTTTAGGCGTGGTTTCTCCGGTGGGTATCGGGGTTTCTACCGCTTGGCAAAACCTCATTGCAGGCCGATCAGGCATCACCCGTATCACCAAATTTGATCCAAGTAATTTTGCATCGCAAGTAGCTGGTGAAGTGAAAAACTTCAACGTAGAAGATTTTCTGCCAGCTAAAGATGCAAGACGCATGGACACTTTTATTCAATACGGCTTAGCCGCGGGGATAGAAGCGTTCAAAGATTCCGGTATCGAAGTGACCGAGCAAAATGCCGAGCGTATTGGCGTAGCCATTGGTTCTGGTATTGGTGGCTTGGGCTTAATTGAATCCACCAACGATACTTATGATGAAGGTGGTCCACGTAAAGTGTCTCCATTCTTCATTCCCGGCACTATCATTAATATGATCTCCGGCAATCTATCCATTATGTTTGGCTTAAAAGGGCCAAATGTAGCCATTGTGACAGCCTGTACGACGGGTACACACTGTATTGGTGATGCTTCAAGAATGATTGAGTACGGGGATGCCGATGTCATGGTGGCAGGCGGTGCTGAAGCTGCCATTACTGAGCTGAGTGTTGCGGGCTTTGCCTCTGCACGTGCGCTATCTAACAGGAACGATGACCCGGCAACGGCTAGTCGCCCTTGGGATAAAGACCGTGATGGATTTGTGATTGGCGAAGGTGCTGGCGTATTGGTGTTGGAAGAGTATGAGCATGCCAAGGCCAGAGGCGCTAAAATCTATGCTGAGCTTTCTGGCTATGGCATGAGTGCTGATGCCTACCATATGACTGCGCCTAACATGGATGGACCTAGACGTTCGATGGTCAATGCGTTGAAAAATGCTGGGGTGAATCCAACGGATGTGCAGTTTATGAATGCGCATGGCACTTCTACACCGCTGGGTGATACCAATGAAACCAATGCCATCAAAGCCACATTTGGTGACCATGCATACAATTTAGTGGTGAACTCGACTAAATCGATGACTGGGCACTTATTAGGCGGAGCAGGTGGGTTGGAGTCTGTCTTTACGGTACTTTCTATTCACCATCAATTATCGCCGCCTACCATCAACCTGATGAATCCGGATCCAGATTGTGATTTGGATTACTGCGCGAATACAGCACGTGATCTTAAAATCAATTATGCCCTGAAGAACAATTTTGGGTTTGGTGGCACCAACGGTAGCTTGTTGTTTAAAAAAGTCTAGCGCTTGGTATGTTAAAAAAGCCTGTGTTAACCATAGCACAGGCTTTTTTGTTTGTAGCTGCTATGGTTTAATTGCGCATGATGAATAAGCAACACACCTATTTGATTAATGGCGGCACAGATGATGCCGTGAGTGCGTTAGACCGTGGTTTGAACTATGGCGATGGCGTATTTCGCACTTTCCAAGTGGTGGATTGCGTACCGGTCAACTGGCCCATTCAGTACCAAAAACTGGTCGCCGACTGTGGTGCCATTGGTATTGTTTGCCCCAGTGCAGAGTTACTGATGGCTGACTTTCAGGTACTGTTTGCGATAGATGAGGCAGCGGTGGCTAAAGTCATGATTACGCGTGGGATTGGCGAACGTGGCTATGCACCACCCGCGGTGACTACGCCTACACGTATCGTGTTGAAATCGCCAATGCCAGTATATGCAGAAACTAACTTCAGCGAAGGAGTGTCTTTATATGTGTGCAAAACGCCAGTGGCGCACCAACCCATGCTGGCTGGCATTAAACATTTAAATCGCTTGGAAAACGTACTGGCGCGTGCTGAAAGTCTAGACCCTGTTTATGTGGATGGGCTCATGCTGGATGTGGATGGCCATGTGATTGAGTGCACGAGCGCCAATTTTTTTATACGGATTGGCAAGCGCTTGATTACACCGGATGTGACGCAAGCAGGCGTGGCAGGTGTGACTAGGCAGCGTATTGTAGACTTGGCACATTATCTTCAGTTGACAGCTGAGATAGGCCATATCCGTTTAAGTGATGTGTTGTCGGCAGATGAAGTCATTATCTGTAATAGCCTATATGGTGCTTGGCAAGTAAGACGTATTGGCGATACCCATTGGCCGGCTGGATCGCTAGCCCATGATTTAAGAGAGTTGCTTAAGGTATGATAAAAAAATTACGGTTGCTACTATGGATAGCAATCATCGGATGTGTTGGGTTAGCAGCCTGGATGGCGTACTACGCGAAAACACCGCTCAATATCCGACCGGACGCGCAAGAAATTACGATCAAGCCCAATAGTAGCTTGAGAAGTATTGCTAAGCAATTGGTAGCGCAAGGCGTACTTAAGACAGAGTGGCCTTTTGTATTGTTGGCCAAAGTGCTCAAGAAAGAGCCTTACCTACAAGCTGGCGATTACACGCTCAATAAAAATATCAATCCATATCAACTGCTGTTGTCACTTAACCATGGCAAATCGACACAAGGCAGCATTACATTTATTGAGGGTAAAACGTTTAAGCAAATGCGTCAGCGCTTAGCTAAAAACGATGCAATTAAACATACGATTCATGGGCTGTCTGACGCAGAGGTCATGCAAGTAGTGGGGCGAGGGGAGCATCATGCGGAGGGATTGTTCTTTCCGGATACTTTTTACTTTGACCGAGGCACTTTGGATACGGTGGTCTTAAAGCGCGCCTATGAAATCATGCAAAATAGGCTCACCAAAGCATGGGCGACCAAAGCGGATGGTTTGCCATATAAAACCAGCTATGATGCTTTAATCATGGCTTCTATCATCGAAAAAGAAACCGGTAAAGCCAGTGAGCGTGAAATGATTGCTGGCGTGTTTATCAATCGGCTACGCATAGGCATGCGTTTACAGACGGACCCCACTATTATCTATGGCATGGGCGATGACTATCAAGGCAATATCCGCCGAAAAGACTTGGTGAAAGACACGCCCTACAATACTTACACGCGTAGCGGTTTGCCGCCAACGCCCATCGCGATGCCCGGGTTGGCATCGATTGAAGCAGCGCTACATCCGGCCAATACGAAAGCGCTGTATTTTGTAGGCAAAGGAGATGGCAGCCATGCGTTTTCGAATAATTTGGCTGACCATAACCGCGCCGTTGTTAAATATCAATTACAGAAATAAATCATGAAGCATACTTCCGGAAAGTTTATCTCTTTAGAAGGCATGGATGGTGCGGGTAAGAGTACGCATATCCCGTCAATTATTTCGCAATTACAACAGCGTGGAGTAGAGGTTGTGTCTACCCGAGAGCCCGGTGGCACGGCGTTGGGAGAGCGGTTAAGAGAAATTCTACTGCATGAGCCTATGCACCCTGAGACCGAAGCTATGTTGATGTTTTCGGCACGGCGCGAGCATATTGCACAGGTGATTCAACCGGCTTTGGCGCGTGGTGCATATGTGCTGACGGATAGATTCTCCGATGCGACCTATGCGTACCAGTGTGGTGCTAAAGGCGTAGCTGCTGAAAAAATCATGCAGTTGGAGCAATGGGTGCAAATGGGGCTTCAACCGGATCTGACCTTGCTATTTGATGTGCCACCGGAAGTCAGCCTACAAAGGCTTTCTACCGCTAGAGCACCAGACAAGTTTGAGCGGGAAGGCTTGGCATTTTTTGAGCAATTACGTAGCAGTTATTTACAGCGCGCCACGCAGTTTCCACAACGCTTTCGTGTGATCGATGCGAATCAACCATTGGAAAAAGTTAAAGTTTTAGTTGCAAATATTATTGCAACTATATAATTAATATGAAAATATATCCTTGGCAACAGCCTATTTGGCAACGCATTCATCAGCAAAAAGACCGCTTAAGCCATGCTTTGCTGTTGCATGGACGTGCGGGCGTTGGCAAGTTAGATTTTGCACAGCATTTAAGCCAGTCATTATTGTGTGCAATGCCGAAAAATGGTGAGGCATGTGATGTTTGCCCGCAATGTACGTGGTTTAAAGAAGGTGCGCATCCTGATTTTAAATACATAACGCCAGAAGACATCGACGCGGCAGAAGATGCCCCTAAAAAGAAAACGGGCAAAAAAACGCAGATTTCAGTTGACCAGATCCGTCAATTGATACAAATGTTAAGCCTGACCAACCACGGAGTCTCTAGCTTACGCGTGGTATTGATCCACCCAGCCGAAGCATTGAATACAGCTTCGGCCAATGCATTGCTAAAAGTGCTGGAAGAACCGCCAAATAACACGATATTTATTTTAGTGACACATCAAATTCACCGACTATTACCGACCATCTTGAGTCGTTGCCAATCCATTGCAATGCCAATCCCAGAGCGTAATGTGGCGATTGAGTGGCTGGCTGGACAAAAAGTAGCCAATGCTGCAGATCTGCTGGACTATCATGGTGGGGCGCCATTGGCTGTGCTACAGATGCAAGCTGACTTTTCAGCGCAATCGAATGTGTTTCAGCAGTTGGCGAAAGGGGCCAAGTTAGACAGTGCAGTGTGTGCCGGTTTGTTGATAGAGCAGGGCATGGAGCATGCCATCACACTGTTGCAGAAGTGGGTGTTTGATCTTCAGTTGGCATTACACCAATTACCGCACCATTACCACATGCAACTAGGCAAGCCTTTGCAAGCGCTGGCGAAAAGCGTAAACTTAGGCGTCCTGTTAGAGTTTCAGCGCCAGTTGGTGCAAGCCAAACAAACAGCAAACCATCCATTGAGTCAGGAATTACAACTGGAAAATTTACTGTTACAGTATAAAAAAGCATTTAAGCATTAACATGGTGCGAAACGTGCCCATCACTTGAGAGTTATAGTTTTATGCAGCCAGATACCGAACAAAAAGAAGCCGCCAATAAACCAGGCGTATTGTCTCTTGCGATTAAAGAAAAGGCTGCGCTATATGCTGCTTATATGCCTTACATCAAGGGCGGCGGCTTATTTATCCCTACCAATAAAAACTTCAAGATGGGCGAAGAGGTATTTATGTTGTTAAGTTTGGTCGATGATCCAGTCAAACTTAAAGTGGTAGGTAAAGTGGTCTGGGTTTCACCGGCTCCGGTGAACAATCGCCCACAGGGTATCGGCGTGCAATTTAGTGAAAAAGACGGCGGTATCGAAGTTAAAAACAAAATCGAATCAATCTTGGGTGGCGCACTAAAGTCGAATCGTCCTACCCATACAATGTAGTGTGGTGATGTATGTTAGTTGATTCACACTGCCATTTAAACTTTCCTGAACTCTCCCAAAACATAGAGGCTGTACGCACTGCGATGGTCGAATCGCAAGTAGGGCACGCACTCTGTGTCTCCGTCACTTTAGATAAAGTGCATGAAGTGCTCGCATTGGCAGAGGCGTACGATAATTTTTACGCATCTGTGGGCGTGCATCCTGACTATGAAGACATAGAAGAGCCCACGGTCGAGGTGTTAGTCAAGCTGGCTGAGCATGCCAAAGTGGTTGCCATCGGTGAGACTGGCCTAGACTATTTTAGATTGACCGGAGATTTGGCGTGGCAGCGTGAGCGCTTTCGTACGCATATTCGTGCAGCGATTATTGCCAATAAGCCATTGATTATTCATACACGCAGTGCGGCAGAAGACACCATTCGTATCATGCGTGAAGAGCGTGCAGAGTTGGTGGGCGGTGTGATGCATTGCTTTACCGAGTCGTTAGAGGTTGCGCTGCAGGCCATTGAACTCGGATTTTATATTTCATTTTCCGGTATCGTTACTTTTAAAAACGCCGGCCAGCTTAAAGAGGTTGCCAAAGCGATTCCACTGAACCGTATATTGGTAGAAACAGATTCACCTTATTTAGCGCCTATCCCATTTAGAGGGAAAACCAATCAGCCCGCTTATGTGCGTTATACGGCACTGGAAATCGCGCAGTTACGTGGGATTGAGTTAGAAGAGGTGATGCAAGCGACTACCGACAATTTCTTTCGTTTGTTTGCCGATGCTGTCCCATGCAACTGACTATCCTTGGCGCCGGTTCCAGCGCGGGGACACCGGTCATTGCTTGTGATTGCGCAACCTGCACTTCATCGCATCCCAGAAACTATCGTACACGTTGCTCCAGCGTGGTGCAGTTAAATACTGGCGAAAATATTCTGATTGATACTGGCCCGGATTTACGTATACAGGCATTGAGGGAACAACTCACCCGTGTAGATGCGGTGCTTTACACACACACGCATGCAGACCATATCCATGGGATTGATGATTTACGGGCATTTTGCCAACGTAATCGCCAACAAATTCCTTTGTACGCCAAGCAAGATGCCGTAGATCATATTATGGCCAAGTTTGGTTATGCCATTCGCGCGCCTAGCCACTTTTGGGATCTACCGGTATTGAGCATAGAAGCCGTTGAAACCCCATTTACGCTGCTTGGGCAAACCATTACGCCGATTCCAGTGGTGCATGGACGCATGATGATTTATGGGTATCGCATTGGTAATATGGCGTACCTGACGGATGTCTCTGCCATTCCGGAAACCTCATTCCCACTGCTACAGGGGCTGGAATTGCTGTTGATCGACTGTTTACGTCACGAGGCGCATCCCACGCATGTGAATCTGGAGCAAAGCTTAGCTTTAGTTGCGCAAATCGGCGCAAAACAAAGTGTTATGATTCATATGACACATGAATTAGAATACGAAATCTTGAGCAGTCTGCTACCAAGTAATGTGTATGTTGGCTATGATGGGTTAAAACTTAACTTCAGTTAGCTTGTCTAGGATTAACTTGTCTAGCGGTGTCAACACATTCAATTAAAAAGCGTTATTGTTAGAAAATGATAGGAAATCTAATTACCATGCAAATCTCCACCGTTTCAATCTTTAATTTATTGATGGCAATCTCATTATCTGTGGCTTCTTCGCTGAGTTTTGCGGGAGGTAAAACTTATACGGAAGACGAGTTTTTGGATTCATTTAGTGGTAAATCTAAAAAAGTGGTAGAGGCAAAATTAGGCACGCCCGCCAAAAAGCAATTGTCTGTAAAGCCAACGAATGCTGGGACTATGCTAGGTAAAAACGTAGAAGAAAAGAACTCCAAACCAGTGAAAGTGGAAATGTGGTACTACAAGAACATTGTGAAATATGACCCAAAACGTACCTACAAAGAAACTGAAATTACCTTTGTGAATGATAAAGTCATGAATATTGGTTTTTTCAATAACCGTTAATACGTCTATCCTGATTTTCCAATAAGCCTGCAATTGCAGGCTTATTTTTTGTGCCCGCACCACGTTTAATTAGGCTGAAAGTAAAACGCAGTACAATAACCTCATCTTATTTATCAATCATCTATTTTCTTAATCATTATGTATTTTCATGGATACTGACCGCAATGAAGCTATACGAGCAACTGGCTGATAGTATTGCTATTTCTATCCAAACTGGCGTTTTACGCAGAGGGGATAGATTGCCGTCAGTACGTCATACCAGTGTGAGCCGACAGGTAAGTGCTGCCACAGTGTTTCAAGCGTACTATTTACTAGAATCCCGTGGTTTAATTATTGCACGCGAGCGTTCCGGCTACTTTGTGAATGCGGGTGCAACCAGCATTCCTAACCTGCCAGAGCCTAGCGCTAACCAAGAGATAAGCCCATCCGAAGTCGATGTCAGCCATTTGGTATTTGAAGTGTTGGCAGCGATTCGTAGTAAGGCTGTGGTGCCTTTTGGCTCTGCATTCCCCAGCCCATTGTTATTTCCGCTAAAGAGCCTTGGCCGCATGCTGAGTGCTGCCATTGAGCATGCTGACCCTTGGATGAGTATCGATAATATTAGCGCTGGCGATTTAGAGCTAAGACGCCAAATTGCATTGCGCTATATGATTGATGGCATGCAAGTCACCGCGGACGATATTGTGATTACCAATGGCGCACTAGAGGCGCTGAACCTGTGTTTGATGGCAGTGACACGGCCTGGCGACACCGTGCTGATTGAATCACCCACGTTCTATGCGGCATTACAATCCATAGAGCGGATTGGGCTCAAAGCAGTGGAGGTGCCTAGTCACCCCAAGCACGGCGTGGATTTGGTAGCCATGGAGCACGCGATTCAAAGCCATCAACCTAAAGCATGTTGGCTGATGACCAATTTTCAAAATCCGTTGGGTAGCTTGCTGACGAATGAGAAGAAGCAAGCATTAGTCAGCATGCTGGCAAGATACGAGATTCCATTGATTGAAGATGATGTCTATGGAGAGTTGTATTTTGGAGAGCAGCGTCCCACACCGGCGAAAGCATTTGATGGTCAAGGATTGGTGATGCATTGTGCTTCCTTTTCCAAATGCCTAGCACCTGGTTATCGGGTAGGGTGGGTGGTTGCTGGTCGCTTTGCTAAACAGGTGGAACGCCTAAAGCTCACGACAACGATTTCGGCCTCTGTGCCTGCACAGCTCGCGATCGCACGCTACCTGCAAAAAGGTGGCTATGACAAGCACCTGCGCCGATTGCGTCATACCCTGATGGTGAATCAAATCAAGTATATTGAGGCGATTGAACGCTATTTTCCAGAGGGGACACGGCTTACCGTGCCACAAGGCGGATATTTTTTATGGGCAAAACTGCCTGATGGTGTGAATGCACTTAGCATTCATCGCCAAGCGCTGCAGTTAGGGATCAGCATCGCCCCCGGCCCCATTTTTTCTGCCCAGCAACAATTTCAAGAATATATTCGCCTAAATTATGGACACATTTGGGATGCGAGTATTGAACAAGCGCTGATAAAGCTTGGTCAGCTGATTCAAGCTGAAATGAAATAGCATCTCAAGTAGGTTTTAGCTAAAGATCACACAATTTTTGTAGGCTTTTTTATCATCTGATATGGTTTTTATATCAATATCTGATGCTGTTTTTAATCTGTTTTTTTCTTTAATCTAACGCTGCACCTTTCTGTTATCCAAAGGCCAATGTATGCTGAGATCAGAGCTTAAACGCAGTAAAAAAATCATTCCAATTCTTCCACAAGCATCGGAAGAGCAGTATGTCTCTTTATATGCCAGTCAAAGCAAAGTATACCCGCGCGCGATTGCAGGGTATTTCAAAAACTGGCGTTGGGCCATGATATGGCTAACGCAATGTATATTTTATCTGGTGCCTTGGTTAAGTTGGGGTAATCGCCAAGCAGTGTTGTTTGATATTACGGCGCATAAATTCTATTTGTTTGGCTTGGTGCTGTTCCCGCAAGATCTAATCTACCTGGCTTTCATCCTGATTATTTCAGCCATGGCTTTGTTTTTGTTTACTGCAGTGGCTGGTCGTTTATGGTGTGGTTTCTCCTGCCCGCAATCGGTGTATACAGAGATTTTTCTGTGGATAGAGCGCAAGGTGGAAGGTGACCGTTTAGCGCGGATGCGTTTAGACAGTCAACCAATAGGTGTACATAAACTAAGCAAAAAGTTGAGTAAACACGCCATTTGGATAAGTTTTTCCATGTGGACTGGCTTTACATTCCTAGGCTACTTTTCGCCAATTCGCGATTTGATGCAGCATATCGTGGTGTTTAACCTGAGTGGGTGGGAAACCTTTTGGATTTGCTTTTATGGGTTTGCGACCTATGGCAATGCTGGTTTCTTGCGGGAGCAGGTATGTAAATATATGTGCCCATATGCGCGCTTTCAAAGTGCTATGTTTGATGACAATACACTTATCGTTGCTTACGACGAGCAGCGCGGAGAGCCAAGAAGCGGGCGCTCCCGCCATGTGAAGGCCGAAGCAGTGGGGTTGGGTGATTGTATCGATTGCAAGATGTGTGTGCAGGTATGCCCGGTGGGGATTGATATCAGAGACGGCTTGCAATACGAATGCATCAGTTGCGGCCTGTGCATTGATGCCTGTAACGACATCATGGATAAGATGGAGTACCCACGTAACCTGATTCGCTTTTCAACTAAAACTGATATGGAGCAACCGCAACTATCTACCTCTATTCTGCGTAAAGTATTGAGGCCGAGAGTGTTGATTTACAGTGCGATACTACTGGTAGTCTCAATTGGGCTGGTAGTTTCCTTGGCTGTGCGTACTCCGTTTAAAGTGGATGTGGTGCGTGACCGTGGCGTGATGGCGCGGTTTACGTCAGATGGGCATATTGAAAACGTGTATCGCCTGCAAATTACCAATACCACAGAGTCAGCACATGATTACAAAATCACAGTGGATGGCATTGAGCAGCTTTCGGTGATTGGGCAATCCACTGTAAAAGTTAATCCGGCCAGTGAGCAAATGTTCCCTATCAGTTTGCAATTGCCTGATGGAAAAATCACCAGTGGCACGCATCCGATTCGCTTTACCATCAAAGCTACCTATTTGCATGCACTTGTGGTGGAAGAGTCTATGTTCTATGTGCCTAGATAACCATTCAATCAAGCAACATTGCGTTATATCAATATGTTATTTAATACGGCATTTAATATTGTGCTATGCAAATTGTAACCAAGTGTAACAGTTGGCAAAAACCGTATTATTTAATTGAGGTACATTATGTATATTTATATAATGTGCAGCTTGATTTAGATGGTTAAACACGTGGTTAGGCGTGAACCGTATGTTTAATTATCCTTTGGGATTCCAACCTTGAACAATGCAGCCTACATAGGATTAGACGAGACCGACGAATGGGCCAAGTTTAGTCATGCACTTAATTCGCCAAAACAGGTTTGGGAATCTCATATTGTGGTGGATGGCATGCATTGTGCCGCGTGTGCGATGAATGTAGAGCGGGCGCTGACGTCTGTTGCAGGGGTCATCTCTGCCGAAGTCAACGCAACCAGTAAGCGTGCGCGCATTACTTGGTCTGCGGATACCACCAAACCATCTGCTTGGATGGATGCACTGAGCCAAGCTGGCTATGCTGCATTGCCTGCCAATGAAGTGTTTAATCTGGATGCACGCCGTAAACAACAGCGATTAATGCTGTGGCGTATGTTAGTGGCTGGCTTTTGTATGATGCAAGTCATGATGTACGCATATCCTGCTTACATTTCCCCATCGAGTGACATGACGCAGGATATTCAAACGTTATTGCGCTGGGCGTCTTGGGTGCTGACGTTACCCGTCATGTTGTTTTCTGCAACGCCTTTCTTTAGTAACGCTTTCAATGATTTAAAAAATCGCCAAATCAGTATGGATCTGCCGGTGGCGCTGGGCATTCTCATCACTTTTGTTGTCAGTTCTGCCGGCACCTTCCAGCCAGAGGGGTGGTGGGGCCAAGAAGTCTACTTTGATTCGCTCACGATGTTTGTATTTTTTCTACTCACAGGCCGTTGGTTAGAACTTAGAATGCGCGACCGCACCGCCGGCGCGCTGGATGTGCTGATGCGCAGATTGCCCAGCACCATTGAACGCCTCACTACAAAAGGTGAGTTTGAGCGTATTGCTGTTAATCGCTTACTGGTGAATGATGTTGTACGTGTGCTACCCGGAGAAGCATTTCCTGCTGATGGTCAAGTGTTGGCAGGTGAGACGCGTGTAGACGAAGCGTTGTTGACAGGGGAGTCCTACCCACTCGTGAAAACTGTCGGCCAAACAGTCATTGCCGGTAGCTACAATTTGCAGACACCAATAGAAGTACGTGTCACCCAGCTAGGTAACAATACACGTTACGCACAAATTGTCAGTCTGATGGAGCGTGCCTCGATTGAGAAGCCAAGGTTAGCGATGATTGCAGATCGTATTGCCAGACCTTTCTTAATAGGAGTGATGCTTGCTGCCGCGATTGCGGCTATCCTCTTATGGCCAACTGATCATGCGCGCGCCTTGATGGCGGCTGTCGCTGTGTTGATTGTCACTTGCCCTTGTGCGTTATCGCTCGCGACACCGGCTGCCATGTTGACTATCTCCGGCGCGTTGGCGCAAAAAGGTGTATTGGTTAGAAAAATGCAGGCACTAGAGGCGCTATCACAGGTAGATACTGTGGTGTTTGATAAAACCGGCACCCTCACCCAAGATGCGCTGACGATTGCAAGCATAGACACTGCATCAGAGTACACGCCAGTACAAGCACTGGCGATAGCAGCTACGCTTGCCAGTGCCTCGCTGCACCCACTCTCTAAAGCGATTGTGCAAGCAGCTGCGCCGCAGCCGCCAGCGCAAGATTTGCAAACACAAGATTTACACATAAGTGCAGTGAAAGAAGTGCATGGCGCAGGGCTTAGCGCAAATTCTGCAATTGGCGCATTAAAATTAGGCTCTTCAGTATTTTGTGGATTAGAAAATTTAGATAGAATGGCGGCCCCTGTGGTTTATCTTGTTTCTGAGCACGGTTGGATCGCGACGTTTACGTTTGAAGAGTCCATCAGAGCCGATGCTGAGTCATCTATCCGTACATTAATTCAGCAAGGCATCCAAGTGCAATTATTGTCAGGCGACCAAGCCGATACCGTGAGCGCTTTTGGGCAAAAAGTAGGGATCGCGCATGCTCGTGGTGGATGTACGCCAAAAGATAAATTGCTACATATGCAACTACTGCAGCAGCAAGGTAGTCAAGTAGCCATGATTGGTGATGGATTAAACGATGGGCCGATTTTAGCGCTTGCCAATGTGTCGATTGCGATGGGGCAGGCGGTGCCATTGGCGCAAGCGCAAGCGGATTTTGTGGTAATGAACAACCAAATTGGGATGGTAGTGTTATTGCTGAGTCAAGCTAAACGCACCATGCGTATTGTGAAACAGAATTTAATGTGGGCTTTAGCTTACAACATGGTGTGTGTGCCGATTGCCATTATGGGATGGCTCCCAGCATGGCTGGCTGGGTTAGGCATGGCATTGAGCTCGCTTTTGGTAGTGGCAAACGCTTTGCGCTTATCCACATTGCCTACGCAGAACTTATCCGGTTTAGGTAACACGGGTTAACTCAATCATGGATATTTTATTTTTATTGGTACCGCTGTCAGTTGTCCTAGTGTTTTTTATTTTAGGCGGCTTATGGTGGGCAATTAATACCGGTCAATTTGAAGACATTGAGCCGGAAGGTGAACGTATTCTGCACGAAGATTGATTTGTATCAATTTGGATACAGCAATTTTACGGCAAACTGATTTGTAGTCATTAAGTAACTTTGGAGAAGTCAATGCAACTTGAACATGCGCAACCAACCACCTATAACGACAAGGTGGTGCGGCAATTTTCTATTATGGCTGTCGTCTGGGGCGTCTTTGGTATGCTCATGGGCGTTATCATTGCCGCCCAACTGGTATGGCCGGAGCTCAATCTGGGTTTACCATGGACTAGTTTTGGTCGCTTAAGACCACTACACACCAATGCGGTGATTTTTGCATTTGGTGGCTGTGCGTTGTTTGCAACTTCTTTGTATGTAGTGCAACGCACCTGTCAGACGCGTTTATTCTGTGGCAAGCTGGCCTCGTTTATGTTCTGGGGCTGGCAGGCTGTGATTGTGGCTGCAGCCATTTCTCTGCCATTAGGTTATACCCAAGGTAAAGAATATGCAGAGCTGGAATGGCCGATTGATATCCTTATCGCCATTGTGTGGATCTCTTATGCGGTTGTTTTCTTTGGCACCATTGCGCAACGTAAGGTGAAACATATCTATGTCGCCAACTGGTTCTACGGCGCTTTTATTATCGCAGTTGCTTTGCTGCATATCGTCAATAGTGCGGCGATTCCAGCAGGTTATATGAAGTCTTATTCTGCCTATGCGGGTGTGCAAGATGCCATGGTGCAATGGTGGTATGGTCATAACGCTGTGGGCTTCTTCCTAACGGCTGGCTTTTTGGGCATGATGTATTACTTTGTGCCTAAGCAAGCAGAGCGTCCAGTGTATTCATACAGCTTGTCTATCGTACACTTTTGGGCATTGATATTTACCTACATGTGGGCGGGTCCGCACCACTTGCATTACACCGCGTTACCAGACTGGACACAATCATTAGGCATGGTGTTCTCACTGATTCTACTGGCACCAAGCTGGGGTGGCATGATCAATGGCATCATGACCTTATCTGGCGCATGGCATAAATTGCGTACAGACCCGATCTTACGTTTCTTGATTGTTTCGCTTTCTTTCTATGGCATGAGTACATTTGAAGGCCCAATGATGGCGATTAAAACGGTGAATGCTTTATCACATTACACCGATTGGACTGTTGGGCACGTGCATTCTGGTGCGTTAGGTTGGGTTGGATTGATTTCCATGGGTTCACTGTATTACATGATTCCACGCCTGTTTGGCCAAAAACAAATGTACAGCGTCAAAGCGATTGAGTTGCACTTTTGGTTAGCCACAATCGGCATCGTGTTGTATATCGCTGCTTTGTGGATTTCTGGCGTGATGGAAGGCTTGATGTGGCGTGCCATGAACGCGGACGGCACCTTGGCGTACACCTTTGTAGAAAGTGTAAAAGCTAAGTTCCCATACTACTTTACCCGTTTACTAGGGGGTAGCTTGTATCTCAGCGGCATGTTAGTGATGCTCTGGAATACCTATAAAACGGCCACCAATGGTAAACCAGTGGTGGTGAATATTCCTCCTGTAACTGCGCACGCTTAAGGAAGACAAGATGTCGAATGAACAAAAGAAAGGTGGCTTTAGCCACGAGAAAGTAGAAACCAACAGCTTTTTGTTGATTGTGTTAACACTGATTACCATTGCATTTGGTGGGCTGGTAGAGATCGTGCCGCTGTTTTTCCAAAAATCGACCACAGAGCCGATTCGTGGACTTGAGCCTTACACGGCTGTGCAATTAGCCGGGCGCGATGTGTACATTCGTGAAGGCTGCTACAACTGCCACTCACAAATGGTGCGCCCATTCCATGCGGAAACGTTGCGTTATGGACATTACTCAGTAGCGGGTGAGTATGTGTATGACCATCCATTCCAATGGGGTAGTAAACGTACTGGCCCAGATTTACACCGAGTTGGTGGTCGCTACAGCGATGATTGGCATCGTATTCACTTGAATAACCCACGTGATTTAGTACCTGAGTCTATTATGCCGGCTTACCCATGGTTAGAAACCGC
This sequence comes from Methylophilaceae bacterium 11, assembly GCA_000525025.1. GTDB lineage: Bacteria > Pseudomonadota > Gammaproteobacteria > Burkholderiales > Methylophilaceae > Methylophilus. The sequence goes on from JCKJ01000001.1 coordinate 1,289,722, forward strand.
GCAAGTTGATCCTTCACAAATGGCGCCTAGAATGCGTGCACTCCGCACGGTAGGTGTGCCATATACCGATGCACAAATTGCAGCGGCGGCTGATGAAGTGAAAGGTAAGACAGAAATGGATGCGGTGATTGCTTATCTGCAAGTGTTGGGTACCCACCTCAAATAATTAACAGGAGCAGCACATGGAAATTACGACATTGCGTGTATTGGCTACGGTGGTTAGCTTCTTGGTGTTTGTTGGGATTGCGGTTTGGGCTTGGCGCAATCGCGATTCATCAGGCTTTAAAGAGGCAGAATCACTGCCGTTTATAGAAGATTAAGGGAAGTTATTATGAGTGATTTTGTTCATGGGTTTTGGCCGGCGTTTATTACGGCCATCAGTTTAGGCGGTATTTTCGGTTGCGTACTATTGCTCTGGTTTGCTAGCAAAGTGAAAGTCAACGTAGCAGATGATGGTTCTAACGGCCACGTTTGGGATGAAGATTTGCGTGAAATGAACAACCCAATGCCGATGTGGTGGGTGGGTTTGTTTATCATCACTGTGATTTTTGGCTTGTCCTATTTGTTCTTGTTCCCGGGCTTAGGGACGTATGCGGGCAAACTGGGCTGGACGGAGATTAAAGAGTACGAGGCGGAAGTGGCTAAAACTAACGCAGCCATCGCGCCTATTTATGCTAAATACGCGGCAACCTCTGTCGAGGACTTAGCGAAAAATGAAGAAGCAAAAGGGATTGGGCAACGTTTGTTTTTGAATAATTGCGCACAATGTCATGGCTCAGATGCACGTGGTAGTCGTGGCTTTCCAAATTTAACCGATCACGATTGGTTACATGGTGGTAGCCCTGAAAAAATCAAAGAGACGATTGTCAATGGTCGTATCGGTATGATGCCTCCAATGGCTGGCGCACTGGGCACAGAAGATGATGTCAAGAATGTAGCTAACTATGTGTTAAGCCTCTCTGGCAGTATGTATGATTCTGGACGTGCCGGCGCTGGTAAAGCCAAATTTGGTGTATGTGCAGCATGTCATGGCGCGGATGGTAAAGGCAACCCGATGATTGGCGCACCCAACCTAACAGATAATATTTGGTTACATGGCGCTGGCGAGGCGGCCATTATTAAACGTATCCACGAAGGTAAAGTAAACCAAATGCCAGCATGGCAAACCAAATTCACACCTGAGCAAATTCATGTGTTGACCGCCTATGTGTGGGGTTTGTCGAATAAATGATCGATGCTAAATCGCGGGGCGTGAAAGAGACAGCGATTCCACTGGAACAGGTGGTGTATTCGCTGTATCAATCTCAAGACAAGATCTACCCCCGCAGTGTCAGTGGCATATTTAACAATTGGCGCTGGGCCATGGTCTGGCTCACCCAATTGTTTTTTTATGGCGTGCCTTGGTTGGAGTGGGGGCAACGTCAGGCCATGCTGTTTGATATAGAGGCCAAGCGCTTTTATATTTTTGGCTTGGTATTTAATCCGCAAGACCTTATCTACCTTACTTTTCTGCTCATACTTTCTGCGCTTGCGCTGTTTCTGTTTACCGCCGTGGCTGGTAGGCTGTGGTGTGGGTACACATGCCCGCAGACCGTGTATACCGAAATATTTTTGTGGATTGAAGCAAAGATAGAAGGGGATAGAGCCGCCAGAATGCGGCTAGATCAGTCCGGTGCCAATGTTAAAAAAGTCAGCAGAAAATTCTTCAAACACGTTGTTTGGATTGTTTTCTCCTTATGGACGGGCTTTACCTTCGTCGGTTATTTCACACCCATCCGTGAGTTGTCCGCGCATTTAATGCAATGGTCCATGGGCCCGTGGGAAATGTTCTGGGTAGGTTTCTACGGTTTTGCCACTTATGGCAACGCAGGATTCATGCGCGAGCAAGTCTGTAAATACATGTGTCCTTATGCACGCTTTCAAAGCGCAATGTTTGATGATGACACGTTGATTGTGACGTATGACGAGGCAAGAGGCGAGCCACGCGGTGGCCGTAATAAGAAATCGGTTGAGGCCAATGCCAAACTGGGTTCTTGCATTGATTGTAGCTTGTGCGTGCAAGTGTGCCCAACCGGGATAGATATTCGCGAAGGTTTGCAATACGAATGTATTGGTTGTGGTGCTTGTGCAGACGTGTGCGATACGGTCATGGATAAAATGGGCTTTGCCCGTGGCTTGATTAAATACTCCACACAAAATGCCATGCAGCAACACTGGTCTCGTCATCAGATTTTGCAGCGTGTACTCAGGCCTAGAGTGCTGATTTATTCTGCCATTTTGGGGTTGTTGACATTAGGCTTAGCCATTAGCTTATATGTGAAACCGTCATTCCGTGTGGATGTATTAAGAGACCGCACGGTGATATCACGCATTTCTCAAGACAATAAGCTTGAGAATGTATACCGCATAAAAATCATGAATAATGCAGAAGTGACACAGCAGTATGAGGTACATGTACTTGCGGATGCTGCGTTTGAAGCAGAGTTTAGCGAGATGAAATCGCTGCCGATTGACCGTGCACGCTACGTGATGGATATCAAACCAGGACAGGAACGTTCCTTGGTGATGGAGCTCAAAGTAGCGGACGGTGTGTTGAATCGTGGTTCGCATCCGATTGCTTTCCAAGTTAAATCACTGGGTACGCAAGAAACCACGGTAGAAAAATCTGTATTTATTATCACGCAGTAAACTCAAATTAAAGGTGTAGCGAATGAATCAAATGCAATCTAAACGCTGGTGGCAATATGGGTATGTATGGTTACTGATTGCCGGGCCTGCACTGGTGGTGATTGCATCTTTTATTACTGCTTATTTGGCCATTACGCACCCGGATCCTCCCATTGAAGATTACTATCGCAAAGGTATCGAAATCAATAAAACGCTGGATGCCGAACGTGATGGCTTGGTCCCTGCAGTGCAAGGTAGAAACCATGCAGCAACCGGCGTAAAACCTACGCAGCCTGCAAACTAGGGCAAGACACTTATTCGCTCACATGCACGGTAATGCCTAACTGGCGAATTTGATGTGCAAAATCAGCCAGCCAAGCCTTGGGCACAGCTGAAATCCATGGTGCTTCCGGCTGATGTGATGGCCTAGCAACACCGTACACATAGACACCTTCAATCTCACTACGGACTTGTGCCAAGCAATTTAAGTAAGCCTCAACAAACTGCACATCGGGGGGCAAACCATGCCACGCAAACACACAAGTCTGTACCCAAGTAGGGCAGAGTGCAGTGCACGCGCGGAGACGTGACAACTGTTGTTGCGGATTCACATGCACATGGTTGATGCGTTGAATATCGTTGCGTGTGCCTGCATCTAACTTAAACCAGACCTCACCGTACATACCTTGTAAATACGCGATATTGTCTAATACCTGTTTGCGATGCATGAGGCTACCATTGGTGATAAGCCGTGTTTTTACTGCAGGTGGCAACTGATATTGGTGACGCAGTGCCTCAACAACTTCTAACGCTTGGTGCAGCGCAATACAACTGGTAGGTTCGCCATCACCAGAAAACGCAATATCGTTCAATACGCGCATTTCAGGACCAACATGCTGTTGCATAAAGTCAGTATGTATCAGCATGGTCAGCGCTAGATTCAACTCACTCTCTAACTGCCTAACATTGAGCACTGGTGCCATGCCGCGAGTGAGGTTAGGCACTTGGCAATACACGCATTGCCAGTTACAAGCATGGTTAGGGTTGAGGTTAATGCCGAGCGATACGCCGCCAGCGCGTCTGGAGACTACTGGGTAAACATAGGTGTAATTTTCAAAATGACGGTAGTGATCATGTACCGATAGTAGCTCTGATGCAGGCATGGTAGTCACTAAAGGTACATATGTGCTGCTAGTTGTTGGTTCAAATGACCAACTGACTTAGCCACACGACTGCGGTGTAAAAATATTCTTCAGTGCATCCGGGTTGAGAATTTTGACATTGCGTTGCTTGACTTCAATAATGCCTTCTTCGCTAAATTTTGAAAATGTGCGGCTGACTGTCTCTAACTTCATGCCTAAATAGCTGCCGATTTCCTCACGTGTCATGCGTAATACAAACTCAGTTTGGGAAAATCCACGTGCATGTAGCCGTTGCACGAGATTGAGTAAAAATGCCGCAAGGCGCTCTTCTGCACGCATGTTGCCCAATAGCATCATGACACCATTTTCACGCACGATTTCCCGGCTCATGATTTTATGTACATGACGTTGCAACACTGGAAATTCGCGTGAAAGTTCTTCTACGTTCTCAAACGGCATGACACACACTTCGGCGTCTTCCAGCGCAATTGCGTTGCAGTGATGCTGGTCACTGACAATGCCATCCATGCCAATGATTTCACCCGCCATTTGAAAGCCGGTCACTTGTTCGCGGCCATCTTCTGACAGCACAGAGGTTTTAAAGTAGCCGGTACGAATCGCGTATAAAGTAGTGAACGGGTCGCCATGGCTAAATAAATGACTGCCTTCTTTAATGCGTTTTCTGGTAGAGACCACGCTGTCTAACTTCACCATTTCTGCTTGCTGCAGGCCGACTGGCATACACAACTCACGCAAATTACAGTTGGAACAGGCAACTTTAAATAATTCAGGATTCATTGGTGGCGATATCCAAGCTTGGTCTGACAAAGAGCTTACATTATATGCTTCCGTCAACGTGATTGCATCTAGCATGGTGTGATCCTGATGTAGAGATGATGACGGATTATGCTGGATTGTATTTTTCATTGTTTGATGTACATCAAAGAGCTTGCCGATTAATGCTGGCAAAGTAGTGCTTATCTTAAGGAGCACCATCATGACGACAGCCAATTCTATATATGCGGTTTTAGAGGATGTAATAGTTGCGCATTTACCAGAAAACAAATCATCGACTTTGCCAATGATTTCGCCATCACACATTAAGCAATACGATGTAGCGGGGCCACGTTATACGTCTTACCCTACGGCGGATCGCTTTGTAGAAGCGTTTACTGAAGACGCCTATATACAAGCTTTGGCGCAACGCAGAGTGAGTCGCTGGACACAGCCCTTATCTATTTATGTACATATTCCATTTTGCGAATCGCTTTGTTTTTATTGTGCCTGCAATAAAATCATCACCAAGCAACACAAAAAAAGTACGGAGTACTTGCGTTATTTAAGTCGCGAAATTGATTTAAATATTGCCCATTTGGGTCGTGGTCAAACTGTGACCCAATTGCATTTAGGGGGTGGTTCGCCTACATTTTTCTCCGATGAAGAGTTAACCGAATTGATGACCATGATACGGCATCATTTTGAGTTGCCAATTACCGGTGAGTACTCGATTGAGATAGACCCAAGAACAGTGGATGCGCAACGGCTAGCCCATTTAGCCGCATTGGGATTCAATCGCTTGAGCTTTGGTGTGCAGGATTTTGACGAAGAAGTGCAAAAAGCCGTACACCGTATTCAGCCTGCTGAGCAAGTGTTTGACTTAACAAAAGCAGCACGTCAACTAGGCTTTAATTCAATGAATGTAGACTTGATTTATGGCTTACCTAAGCAATCAACCGAGTCATTTAAACGTACCTTGGATCAGGTTGTCGAACTTAAGCCTGATCGTGTGGCTTTATATGCCTACGCGCATCTGCCAGAGCGCTTCAAACCACAACGCCGCATCAGCCAATACGAATTACCCTCGGCTGCTACTAAAATCAGTATGTTATCGGATGCGATTAGTACCTTGATGCAAGCTGGCTACATCTATATTGGTATGGATCACTTTGCATTGCCTACAGATGCGTTGGCGATAGCGAAAAAGCAGGGGCGTTTGCACCGCAATTTTCAAGGCTATAGTACACAAGCCGATAGTGATTTAATTGGTTTGGGCGTCTCATCGATTGGCCGCATTGGCGCGACTTACAGCCAAAATGCGAAAGGCCTGGCAGAGTACTACGATCATATTGATCAAGGGCATTTGCCAGTTGCACGTGGGTTGGCATTATCTCGCGATGATTTGATCAGGCGTGCTGTGATTATGGCTATTATGTGTCATGGTGAATTACAATACGAGTCTATTGAATTATCTTATATGATTCGCTTTAACGAATACTTCTCACAAGAGCTTACTGCGCTGAAAGAAAAAGAACAGGCGGGAATGCTCACCATGGAGCAGGATGGTTTTAAAGTGACTGAAATGGGATGGTTTTTTGTGCGTGCAATCGCCATGGTATTCGATCGTCACCTCCAAATCGATACTAACCGAGCGCGCTTTTCTAAAATTATTTAGTGAACACCTATCGTTGCCTGACATTCCATTTTCATTTGCAGTTGCCACTTTCTTGATGGGTGTTGCAGGCGGCCCGCACTGTGTGGCTATGTGTGGCGGCGCCTGTGCTTATATTCGACAAAACCAATCGCAACCTTACGATTACCTCATATTTCAAGCAGGCAGATTAGTCGGCTATGCCAGCTTAGGCGCAGTAGCGGCTTCTTCAGTCAAAAGTCTGGCTTGGGTGTCAGAACAAACCGCCACCTTGCATCCTTTATGGACATTTTTTCATGTGCTTGTGCTTGCTTGGGGGCTAATGTTGTTATTGCTAGCACGTCAACCCATTTGGGCTGACCAAGTAGGTAAGGGTATATGGGCACGCTTACGCCAAGTTGCAGGTCCCTCTAAAGGTGTGTTTTTCACAGGCATGCTATGGGTGCTAATGCCCTGCGGGTTGTTGTATTCGGCCTTATTAGTCGCTTCCCTGCAAGCCAATCCACTCAATGGTGCTATCAGTATGGCTACCTTTGCAGCGGGCAGCAGTATTTCACTTATTTTAGCGCCGCAACTTTGGTTAAAACTTAAATCGGGTATTTCCTGGTTAACAGATGCAACCAGTATGCGTTTGGCAGGCTTATTGCTGACCTTGGTCAGTGCCACTGCGATTTGGATGGACTTAACACATCAAGTAAAAATTTGGTGTAATTGAGTCCTAAGTTTATTGTGGTTGATGGCCAAAAAAACCTCTAACCTAGTGGAGACTAGGTTAGAGGTAAGTGGAGCAGGTCTAGCGGAGCAATAGGTTAAACTTTTATCGTTAAAACTTTTTACCGATGCCGATACCAACCACCCATGGATTAATATCAAGCGAGTCAATTTTTCTCCATGCATTGCCAGTAACCGTGCCTTTTAACTTCACGTCAGTATCCAGCCATACATATTTAACATCCGCATTAATAAGCCAGCCATCTTTTAAATTAATGTCAAAGCCTGCTTGCAGTGCAGGGCCCCAGCTATCGCTATCAATCTTAATTTTATTGCCGTTGATGGCGCCAGCGCTGCCTTTTAAATTACGGTCTAGCATGATGGTGTAGTTGATGCCTGCACCCACGTAAGGGTCAAATGTTTGGTCAGGATTAAAGTGCCACTGTGCTGTTAACGTAGGGGGCAGCAAGTTGACGCTACCCAATGCCTGGTTGCCTACAACCCCAGCGCGATCACCTTGAATGCTGACATTGTGGCGAGTGCCTACGGCCAAAATCAACTCAGCAGCAATGTTTTTAGTAATGTAGTAAGAAATATCCAACTCAGGAATCACTTTATCGCTCACAGCCAATTCTGCGCTGGGTGTCATGACAGATGCACCAACAACGTTATTCACAGTGCGACCTAATTTGCTGTCTTCATTTGGGCTGACATTCACTGCACGCAAGCGAACTACCCAATCGCCTTCCTCGGCGTGAGCAAAAAAAGGTGTAAAAGATGTGGCAATTAAAAGGCTAATGATTGTTTTTTTCATTTTTTTTGAACTCCGTATGTAAATTAAGAATCTGATGATTTGCATCTTACGTGTGTATTTCTTAAGTAGATTTGATATGGGTCAAATGGAATGCACTTAAATTCCATAAAATACAAGCATGAGGAGAGCGTAATGATTGGGAGCTATGGCATGACAAATTTGAATCAACTAAAAGGCAAAATTCAAGCCTCTTGGACTAAGTTAACGGATGATGATTTTGATACAAATGGATTAAGGCGGCAGCAAATTGTGTTGAAGTTACAAGAGAAGTATGGCTATAAAAAAGAACAGGCTGAAAATGCCTTGAAAGATTGGGAAATAAAGAACAGAAGTTTTCTCTAATTAACTCATGTATTTAGTGTGAGAGTTTGATTGCGACTAAGTACGCACAGAATTTTTATGTGCCTGTGGTATTGCAAACCAAACCAAACCAAACGAAACCATTTTATAGTCCGAACGGACTAGATAAACCGCGTATTTAGTCATCTTGATGAAATCTGGCTAAGACATCCTTACACCCTATTCACAAACGTTTGTTTGATGTTTGTAACGAAGAGGGTTTATGGTTAAAAAGCGAATAAAATCAACAAGTCATCAGCTTGTCAAAACATACACAGCGCTTTTGTCTGCCTCACGATTTTTGCTGGATAACGTGAGCTCACTGCTACGTATCCGTATATTCAATAAATTGGCTTCTGATTCTAGTTGTTCAACTACCGCGCAGCATTCAGCATTCAACTTATCACCACAAGCTTTTATTTTAGATGCCAGCGTTTCTGAGTCTGGCTATGTTGGTACTTGGTATCACGACTACTCACAAACAGCCAAGCCCTTACGCGTCATGATGCTGGGGTTACGTGGCTTTCCGCAGGTGCAGGGTGGCATAGAAACACACGCAGAGCATTTAGCGCCATTGTTAGTTCAGCAAGGGTGTCAGTTGGAAGTGATTGTTCGTGCCGCGTACCAACCGCAGGCAGTGGGCAATGTATGGCAAGGTGTTAAGTTCACACGTTTGTGGGCGCCTAAATCAAAAGGTTTAGAAGCCATCGTACATACCTTTTTGGGTGTGATATATGCCGCCATCAAGCGCCCTGATATTTTGCATATCCATGCCATTGGCCCGGCACTGATGACGCCGTTAGCAAGATTACTCGGCCTAAAAGTGGTGATCACGCATCATGGGCCAGATTACGATAGACAAAAATGGGGTAAGTTTGCCAAGTGGGTACTCAAAGCGGGGGAGTGGGCAGGTATGCGCTTTGCCAATGGCAGAATTGTTATTTCAAATGTCATTCGCGAACTTGTTGCGCACAAGCATGGTGTGCATTCGGAAATCATTCGTAACGGCGTGGTCATGCCTAGCTTAGATACATGTGATTCACATTTGGCGCAGTTTGGCTTGGAAAAGCAGCGCTATATCTTGCAAGTAAGTCGGTTAGTGCCTGAAAAGCGTCATTTAGACTTGATCCATGCATTTACACAAGCACGTTTTAACGGCTACAAACTGGTATTAGTGGGAACATCCGACCATCCGGATGCGTATGTTGCACAAATTGAAGAAGCTGCCCGAGCGAATAGCAATGTTGTACTCACAGGATTTCAAACAGGAGATGTGTTGAAGAGTCTGTACACGCATGCCGCTTTGTTTGTATTGCCATCCTCGCATGAAGGGCTGTCTATTTCATTGTTAGAGGCATTGAGTTACGGCTTGCCCGTGTTAGCGAGTGATATACCTGCTAATAAAGAATTGGAGTTGAACCCAATGGCTTATTTTGAATTGGGCAATATTGAAATATTGACCGAGAAAATGCACTCAAAGTTACATCATCCGCAATCCGAAGAAGCCAAAATGGACAAGCGTGCATGGATAGATAGCCAATATAATTGGCGGAAAGTGGCTGAAAAAACCTATAGCGAATATCGTAGGGCTGCTACTGATTAAGATAACACCCACTATTGGCGCGGCGTAGTTACACCAATCTAATCATGCATCTAAGTTTTAGATCAGGTTTTAAGTTAGATAAGGTTTTAAGTAAGCAGCTAAACATTGCCAATCGTTTAGCATAGTCATTTCACTCGGTTTACTAATTGCGCTACATTATAAGACAGCTGCATTAGTAGACAACCACCTCACTACATCATCTCAGTCACAACATGCCCGTGTGCTAAGTAGATTACGCGAATATTGATCCCAAAAATAGCCAAACCGTTGCGTGTAGTTTGCCTTATATGCAAGAAAAAACAAACAAAATTGAACTGGCCGCAGTTCATTCTGTCGGATGCTTAAAGCAACTTTAAAGATGCTTTAACGTATTGACCCATTAGCCCTTTCAGGCTAATCTGATACTAAATGACTATCACTTTCATAAAACTTTAATTACAGTGTCATGTGGATAGCACATCCTCTGTTGAGGGAAAATATTTTTAATATGAGGAGTTTTAAAATGAGTTTAATGAAAGCCTTAGCATTCGCTTTATCTCTGAGTGCACCAATGCTAGTTTCCGCAACAGAATCCGTGCCTTTTAACCTATCACCTAATGGCAATAACCTATATGTGGCCAGCACGGGTGATGTGGTACTTACTTTTTTATCCAAGGATGCTGATTACTTCAATGATTTGTTCTTGGCTGGTATTGCTACACCAATTTTAAATAATCAATCTGCTGTTTCTGGTGCTCAGTTCAATTTAGGTAGTTTTGAAGCTGGTACACAACTTACATTTGGTATGTTTGTTTACAACACAAGCAATACGTTTTACAACGGGGCTGCATCTCTTAACCCAGATGGTTTAATTCATGCTGCTTATAGCGACGTGATTGGCAACAATGTGACCATTGGTTTTGAAGACTTGTTTGCAGGTGGTGATACAGACTATAACGACTTGGTGTTTTCATTGAATAATGTGTCTGTGTCTGCCGTACCAGAGCCAGAAACTTATGCCATGTTGACCTTGGGGCTTGGTTTAATTGGTTGGGCAAGCAAACGCCGCCAGTCAAAATAATCACAATAGTCATCTCAAATTAAAAAAAGCGATTGTTTCAATCGCTTTTTTTATGGGCGCTGTTTGCCAAATTGCAGTGACCGTCATAGTAAGGTCATGAATCATCGCTATCATGCTGATGAAGGTAGTAATCGTCACAGCAAAGAGAGCATGCAATGAAAGCAATGATTTTAGCGGCAGGCAAGGGCACACGCGTCCGTCCGCTGACCTATGAGTTACCTAAGCCTATGATTCCCATATTAGGCAAGCCAGTCATGGCGTATTTGATTGAGCATTTGGCACAGCATCAAATTAAAGACGTGATGGTAAATGTCAGCTATTTACATGAAAAAATTCAACAGTATTTTGGCGATGGACATCGCTTTGGCGTCAATATTGGCTATTCGTTTGAAGGCGATATAGACAATGGAAAAATTGTACCCAGCCCCGTAGGGTCAGCAGGTGGCATGCGCAAGATTCAGGATTTTGGTGGGTTTTTTGATGAAACCACGATTGTCATTTGTGGGGACGCCATCATTGATTTGGATATTACCAAAGCGGTCGCTGAGCATAAGCAAAAGGGCGCTTTAGTCAGTTTGGTGGCCAAAGAGGTACCTACAGATAAAGTGTCCGGATATGGCATTGTCGTCACCGATGACGCCGGAAAGATTATCTCTTTTCAGGAAAAGCCAACACAGCAAGAAGCCCGTTCCAATTTGGCGAGTACTGGCATTTATATCTTTGAGCCAGAGGCGCTCAACCTGATTCCATCCGGGAGTACGTTTGATATCGGGTCGGATTTGTTCCCGCTGCTGGTCGAAAGAAATTTGCCGTTTTATGCTATCAACCATCCTTTTAACTGGATCGATATTGGCTTAGTCTCCGATTACTGGCTAGTCATGCAGCAAGTCATGCGTGGCGAAGTGCCTAGCATGCCGATGCCTGGCACCCAAATTAAGCCTGGCGTGTGGGTGGGGTTAAATGTACATATTGATTGGGAGCACACCAGCATTGAAGGCCCCGTGTATTTAGGCTCTGGCGTTAGAGTGGATAAAGGCACGCAGATTATTGGCCCAAGCTGGATCAGTAATGGCTGTCATATTCAACGCGGTGGGCGTGTAGTGCGTAGCGTGTTGTTTGAATACACCCGTGTTGGGCAAGACTATACGTTTGAAGACATGATCGTATGCGGTGAGTATTGTGTCGATAAAAGCGGGCGCATGATGCATGTGGATGATGATGCTTGTGATCTGATTTGGTCGGATGCCCGTGAAAAAGTGATCTATCCAATGAATTACGCACATGCAAGGCTATAAGGTAATGCGGGCTATAAGCTGACGTGATAGCAGCGCACTAGTGCGAATAGACTACATGCGTACATCGGCATGTCATCTGCCTTAAATAGCATACTCATATTTTAAACTCCCCGTTGGCGTGTTTGTGATGAATGATTTTGCATCACGCCTTTTTTCTTATCAGGCCTGTGAGTTGTTACAAAACTGTAAAAAAACTGACACTTAGTATTCATGCTAGTGTCATTCACATGGTCAAGAATAGTGCACTAATTATAATTAAATCAAAGAGCACTATCATCATTACTCAGCCCAGCCACCAGACGAGCCACCCAGAAGCGGAAGCCATGCTAAGTGCCGAGCAGCGCTTAGTGTTTATGGAGGTGATTGAGGAATCGTTACGTTTAACGCAACGCACACACCTATTTAATTGGCTGCAACGGGGCGTGCAATATTTAATTGGGCACGAAGTCATGCTGTTTGGCGTGCGTTCCTCGGATAGTGATTTATATGATTATGAGTACTTCACCTCATCGCGCTATTTTGGTGAGTTGCAGTTTAATCAGGTGATTAAAAAAGACGAAGGTATCGTCAGAAAAGCATTGGCTACATGGAACAAAACCGGCACGCCAGTCTTTGTGACCAACCAAATCATGCCGGTCGATTTTAATCATTATGGCGTGATGAGCGCCGAAGACGATGAGCTATTGGCTGCTGAGCTTAAAAACTTTGTAGTGCATGGGTTTGGTGACAACCGTACACGCATTTCTACGGTAGTTGCATTTGGCCGCCTGTCTTCTCCTATTTCTGCGCATACCGCCTATTTGCTGGAACTGATCATGCCGCATTTGCATTGCGCATTGATTAAAGTGACTGCGAATCGTAGCGGCGTCTCAATGATATTAAATACGCCGCACACCACTAAAAAAATCACGAAACGTGAGTTTGAGATTTTGCAGTGGTTACATATGGGCAAAACCAATTGGGAGATTTCTTCTATTTTGGAAATTAGCCCGTTGACCGTCAAGAATCATGTCCAAAATATTCTGCGCAAATTAGATGTAGAGAATCGCGGTCAAGCGGCTGTCAAGGCTGCCAAGTTGGGTTTAGTCACCATCTCCAATTAGCTTTTCTAGCTGTGAATTTAATCGTCACAAAATCTGCATCATTCCTAGTTCTTTCGGACTAGTTTATCTCCAATAAATATCACACCGTCTTTTTATACTTTTAAGTGAGTAATAGGTTTGATTAAGCGCCATTACCAGTAGTCCAGACAGACTAGATGAAAAGTTAGGGATGTCATACGCGGTGATTAAAGTGGCGAAGTCGCTTAATTAGATGGCATAAGCGAGATAGGTTGCCAAATAGCAGCACATATTGGCAAACAGTAGTGTTAAGTGTTTTTTTAATTTTTTTGGGAGAAAAGTATGAAATTTCAATTGAAAGCATTGGCAGCAGCAATGGTATTGGCAGCAGCTGTGCCAGCACAAGCGGCTATCGAATTTTCTAGTACAGGTAATGGCGGTTTGTCATTAGCAGTGTTCGATTCAGTAAATAACGTATCTGCATTGTTTGACTTAGGTAAAAACTACAGTGATTTTAGTGTTATCGGTGCTTCATTTGCTGATAGCAACATAGACGCTTTGGGTACAAATCTTTCATGGAATTTGACCTCTGGTGATTATGCCACTGCTTGGAATACATTCTTGTCTTCAGCAAACATTGCAAATTTACAATTTGCAGTAGTTGGTGGCGATAACAATGCAGGTACAGCGGGTAATAGAGGCTTTATCAGCACGTTAAATGCTGAAACAGCTGTTGGGTTAACTAATACTGCATTGTTTGCACAAATTGGTGTTTGGGACCAGTACTTGGCTGATGCTCAAACAGATAATGGTACTGTTTATCAAAATCATACGCTTGTAGAAAACGGTGCTAGCGTTGGTAATTCTGGTAAAGCGAATACGCAACAATATTTCGCCAATACTGGTAAAAATAATGCGGCAGGTAATGTTTCAGTTGGTAATATTGGTCAGTCGCTTGCAGTGTTTCAGCAAGTATCAGGTGCTAGCACACTTTCAATTGGTGCCTCTACTATTTTCGCAAACAATGCAACTTTCACATTAGGTACTAATGGCGTATTGACTTACGCAACTGCACCTGTAGTTGAAGTGCCAGAAGCCGATACATGGGCCATGATGATGTTGGGTTTAGGCTTTATGGGCTTTGTAGCACGTCGTAAACAAGCGTAATTCGATTCAAACTCTGCCACGGCGAAGCGCTCGCCATCTACTGAAATAAACGAGTAGACCCTGAAATTGCTTCAGGGTGGCGGACAACTTACACCTATTATTTGAGGGAACGATCATGAAAATGAAACAAATCGCATTATTGGTGGCTGGCTTAGCGGCTTCAGCTTCTGTATTGGCAGCACCTGTGACTGTGGGCGAAATTGATGCTGCACGTTCAGCAGGTACATTGCAACAAGCTTGGATCTCTGGTGCATCTGCACCAACTAAATCAGTATACGAAGGCTGGGTAGGTTCTGGTACAGGCGTAGGCTGTGACTCTGGTACTAATACTATTTTTACTAACGCAACTGGCGCTTCAAACGTACCGGGTGGCTTAGGTAACTTTACTGCTTATGCATGTAAACGCTCTGGTATCGTTTCTGTGTTGTATCACACATTAGACGGCGGTTCATTGAATGCCTATTCACCACACACTGTGGGTACACGTTTAGCACGCCTTAAATTTGTAGGTACAGGTAACGGTTGTACATCAAACGCAAGTTATGTAGATGCAACCAATACTGAAAACAATGCAACCGTATGGAAGGGTTGTACTCGCGTAGGTAATGTATTGCCAGGTACGGGTGCTACATCAGCATCAAACACAGCCAATGCAACTGCCGTTGCGGCTGATCCATTTGCACCACAATTGCCAGTAGGCGGTTTTTCTGATGTAGAAGCTGCGTTATTTTCACCATCCATTGGTGGTGGTAATGTGTCAGCACGTGGTATTGAATCTGATGCTAACGTAGGTCAAGTATTTGGTGTTGCAGTTAGTACGCATTTATACCGTGCATTACAAGCGGCACAAGGTTTATCAGATGTGAACTCAACGACATACGACCCAGTCAATGCGCCAAATATTACACGTGCGCAGTATGTGGCTATTATTACTTCAGGTGGTGCGGCAAACGGTGATTGGACAGCTATTTTAGGTAGCAATCCAGGTAAAGTAAAACTAGAGCGCCGTGTAAATACCTCAGGTTCACAAGCTAGCTCAAATGCATTCTTCTTGGCTAGCCCGTGTGCTAGTGGCGCAGGTGCATCACTTATCCCAGCAGCAACAGCTACAGACTCAACAACAGATTACGTTGTGACAGAAAATGCTGGTTCTGGTGATGTAAAAACACGTATTACTAGTGCAACTGCAGCAGGTGGCGTAGAAGGTTACGCAATTGGTGTGTTATCCACTGAGAATAACTGGCGCTTAGACAGTGGTACGCAAAACGGTTACCGCTATGTCAAAGTAGAAGGCGTACACCCAGAGTTAGGTGATACAGAAAATGCACGCGTCACAGCGACAAACGGCGACTACGCGTTCCACATGGAAATGAAGAACTTTGTACGTAGCAACTACGCTGGTGTTCCTGCAAAAACTGCTTTTGAAAACGCTGTTGTTGGCCAAATCACTGCAGCATTGGCTAACCCACAAGCAGCAGCTTGTGCAGTATTGCCACGTGGCTTGACATTAAATCCACTGGCAGGCTCTGTATGTACAGTTGGCGCACAAGTAGCACGTGCAACTAACTTGGGTAAAAACTGCTCACCAGCACAATTAGTACAATAATCTAACTTTCTCTGACACACACAGAGTAGCTAGTCAAAAGCACACACCTCACAAGGGTGTGTGTTTTTTTATGTGCAATAGATGTTGGTGCGGACTAGTCTTTTTCATCAACCTGAAACATAGTTTTTTGATAATGATGGAGTTTTTATAAATTGAAGTTGGTATGCAAACACCTCTCTTGCGAAAGCCCATAGCGAAACACAGATGGACTTACATATTGTTATTGCTGGCACCTTTACGTGTGCTTGCTGAGCATGCGGAGGCACCACCAGCGCCTAGCACCGAGCAAGATGGCCCAGCTCCATTTAGTCAATCCAATGGTTCTCCGGCTCCGGATAAGACCACGCAAGCACCTGAAAAAGAAACGCCTAAGTTTAATGTGTTTGAGTTTAAGGTGGATGGCAATACCGTGTTAGGCGCCAGCAAGATTGAAGAAGCGGTGTACCCGTTTATGGGTGAGGCCAAGACCATTGATGATGTAGAGAAGGCGCGTAGTGCGTTAGAAAAAACTTATCAAGATGCTGGCTACCTCACGGTATCTGTGAGCATTCCGCAACAAGAGGTAGATACCGGTGTAGTGCGCTTGTTAGTCACAGAAGGCACGGTAGAAGCATTACGTATCAAAGATGCGCAATATACTTCTTTGGCAGAAATCAAATCGCGTGTGGCGGAATTTCAGGAAGGCAAGGTACCGCATTTTCCTACTGCGCAACAACAATTGGGCACGGTCAACAAAGGTCAAAACCGCCAAGTGACGCCTGTGCTAAGGCCTGGAAAATCGCCCGGCAAAGTGGATGTGGATTTAAAGGTACAAGACAAACTGCCTTTGCATGGCAGCTTAGAATTGAATGATCGCTACTCGTCTAATACCACCGAAACACGGTTGAATGGCTCGATGCGCTATGAAAACCTTTGGCAAAAAGACCATAGCATTGGTTTGAGTTTTCAAGTCTCGCCAGAAGATTTGAACGAAGTGAAAGTGTTCTCTGGCACGTATGTGATTCCGCGCTTGAATGGTGATTACTTTGCTGCTTACGGCGTGATTTCAGACAGTGATATCAGTGCGGTGGGTGATGTGAGTGTGATTGGTAAGGGCTACATTGCTGGCGCGCGCTATATCCATCCCTTGCCTTATAGTGAGAATTTTTATCAAGGTCTGACGCTGGGTGCTGATTACAAAACCTTTAAAGAAAGCGTTGTGTTGCTGGGCGCGGACGGGTTTAACACACCGATTTCTTATCTCGCCTTTATGGTGGGTTACGATGGCACGTATCAAACGTCAAGCTCGCAAACGCAACTCAACCTTGCCTTTAACTTTGCGCCACGTGGCTTGGGTAACAATGAGCGCGAATTTAATGATAAACGTGATGATGCCAAGCCTAACTATGCATTTTTACGGGCGGATTTAAAACACACGCACAAACTGCCCATGGATTGGTCTGTGCAGGCAAAGTTGGGCGGCCAAATTGCGAGCGATAAATTGATCTCAGCTGAGCAATTTACCATTGGCGGCGTGGATTCCGTGCGTGGTTATCTTGAATCCAGCGAGTTAGGTGATAACGGTGTACTTGCTTCTTTAGAACTGCGCACGCCGCCACTCAAAAAATATATCAGCCAGCATTTATTTAGTGACTACATCAAAGACTTTTACGCCTTTGGGTTTGTAGATGCAGGTATCACAAAAACATACCTGTTATCAGGGAGCGATAGTACGCGTGAGCTCACTTCGGCCGGGTTGGGTTTCAAGATTAAAAGCAATGGTGGTGTATTTACCAACCTAGATTATGCGCACGCTTACAAAGATGCGGTGCAGGTCGACAAGGGTGATGATCGCCTACATTTTAGAGTGGGCTACGAGTGGTAACCGTTAGTTAACGTAAATCCATATTGGCACGGCAGCAAAGAAAAGGAAAATACAATGAATCAAGGCATATATAAACTAGTGTACAGCCGTGTGCTTCACATGATGGTGCCTGTCTCTGAGGCTGCCAAAGGACATGTGAGCAAGAGCGGTCGCCGTATCCGCAAACAAGTTGCACAGGCGCTGCAATATACCTTGATGCTGAGCTTTACGATGGTGGGGAATGCGTGGGCAGAGACGGTATTGCCAGCAGGCGTGGTCATTCGCGATATTGTGAATAACTCTGCCACTTTGGTGAATTCCACAGCCAATAGCGTCACTTTCCAAAATAATGTAAACGCGGCCATTGTGAATTTTAATAAATTGAATATTCAGCGTGGTGAGAGCTTTAATGTATTGATGAATGCCAATCAAAGCTTTTTAGGGCGCATTCACGACGTTGACCCTAGCGTGCTGAATGGTACATTCAATGCGGCTGGTAACTTATATTTTCTGAATGCTAATGGCATCATTATTGGTAAGGATGCACAGTTTAATGTGGGCTCTTTATATGCAGGCACGTTGAATATTACGGATGAGTTATTTCAATCCGGCTTTGTGAACGACCAAACCTTTACCAAAGCCTTTGAGCTTGTGGGTACATTGGACTTAACTGACGCAGCGCGCGCCAAGGTGGAAAACGCACAAGTGTTAGTGCAAGGCGGTGCCCAAATCACCACGGCTAACAATGGCAAGGTGATGCTGTTTGCGCCCAATGTCAAAGTGGAAAAAGAAGGTGTGGTCACGGATATCAATGGTGTTGTACAAAAAGACGCCAACGGCAACGCCATCATGCGCGAGACATTAATCCGCACACCAGAAGGCCAAACTATTTTGGCCGCCGGTAAAAAGATTTACTTAAAAGGCGCCACAGACCCGGCGGGTTTTTTGGTGGAAGTGGATGCCGGCGGTTCTGCCGTCAACTTAGGTAAGATTGTGGCAGAGCGTGGCAATATCACCATGATGGGCTTAGCCGTGAACCAAGGCGGCACCTTGACTGCCACCACATCGGTACGTGCCAATGGCTCGATTAAACTGATAGCGCAAGACCGTGCTACTGAAACCGGTGTGAGTGTCGTGGGGGCGCGTAATGGTAGTGTGACGCTCGCTAAAGGCAGCGTCACTGAAGTGAAGCCGGATTATGCGGATAAAGAAGAAACGATCGTATCGCAGCCATTTAAAACCTCGGATGTGACGATTGAGGCCAGCTTAATTAATATTGATGGCAAAGTCAGCGTGAAGGGCGGCAATGTGACCGCTAAGTCTGAGTTTGATGCTTCTAGCGCCCTCAAATTTGATAGCAATGGCAATGTGGATTTAAGCTTAGATCCAACCATTGCAAAAGCTGGTGTGAATAAGCGCCGTATCTATTTGGGTGAAAATGCCAGCATTGACGTTTCTGGGGTAGATGCTATTGCACCGATGTCACGTAATCAGCTGACAATTCAGTTGTTTTCAGACCAACTAAAAGATAATCCGATTCTGCGTAATAGCGGTTTGTTTAAACAAACCGTGTATGTGGATGCGCGTAAAGGCACGGATTTATTGGATATTCAGCCATTCTTGGATTTGGTTGGGGCAACCGTAGCAGAGAAAATGACCAATGCCGGTACGGTGACACTCTCAACCAATCAAGACTTAATTATTAGTAAAGGTGCCGTGATTGATGTATCTGGCGGTTCTACAACATATACAGCCGGCACAGTAAAAGAATCTCAGTTGCTATATAACGGCAAGCTGGTGCCAATCTCCGAAGCCAAAACTGGTGTGGCTTATGACCAAGTGGCGGACAGCCAAAAAATTGTGGATGAAAAGTGGGGGACGGTAAAGACCTACACGCTTGGCGGTGCCACGCAACAGGTGAACACCTATTTTGAAGGTGCAAATGCCGGTACGGTGAATTTGACTACGCCCGTTGAAGCTGAAAACACCCAAAATCTAGTCTTGGCAGGGCAACTGATTGCCAATACTAAAGTGAGCAAAGAGCAACTGCTCGCACATGAGGTGCCAAAGCAGGGTAGGCTGCTGGCCAGTGCAAACAAATTGACCATTGATAAACAGGCCAAGGCTTTGCCAAGTGATTTTAACTTTAATCAGGCGCTAGCAGACAGTGCCAATTATCAGTCGGTAATTAGCAGTGACTTTTTAGCCAATGGGTTTAATGATGTTGATTTGTCCAAGGTGACGCAGTTAACGGTCAATACACAACTGAATATCAATCCACATGGTCAACTCATATTGGGCAATAGCGGCGTTGGTACCATCACCAATATCAACGCGAGCATTTACGCACCTAACTCAGATATTTTGTTGCAATCATTGCGTACCAATATTGCTGATAATGTCACGCTCAGCACTGCGGGGATATTTACTAATGACCGGCCGGTGATTGCTGGCGCACAAACGCGAGAAGTAGCCGCTGATGGTGGCAACATTACCGCTGGTTTACTGTCGCTTGGCAAGAACGTTACTTTAGATGCTTCAGCAGGCGCGTGGGTAGACAGTGCTGGCACCTTGCATACCGGGGAAGCAGGCGATATCAGTTTTAAATCTAACCAAAATATCGACAGTAGCATTCGCTTGCAGTCTTACGGGTTTGACCATGGCGGTCGCTTAGCCATTAACTTTATTAATGTAGATGCGCAGGATGGGGAGCTAGCTGCTACCTTAAACATAGCCAATAATTTGAGTGGCGACTTTACTGTCAATAATGGTTTTTTCAGTCAAGGTGGCTTTTCCGAATACGCATTGTCCGCACACCAAGTGAATATTGGCGCGGCGGGCGGCACGGCGCAGCAAGTGTATGGCGTTGCGCAAAATTGGCAGATTAATGCCGGTTACCTCAATCAATCAGGTGGTCAGGCTATCTCAGCCATGGCTAAACCTGTCGTGCAGGCCGATTATTTACGTGAGGCAGTTTCTCTGGACTTTACTGCCAATCGTGTAGGCAACGATTTAGGTACTTTAACGCTGGCAGAAAACACCACACTGCGTACGGATAGAGGCGGTAGCGTATCGCTAAGTGCTGGCAAGCAAGTCAATGTGTTGGGCGATATTACAACACCAAGCGGCCACATCAATATTCGTATTAACGATAAAGACATAGAACTGCCGAATGATGCTACGCAAGCTGTGTATATTGGCGAGAATGCTTACTTAAGTGCTGCTGGCAGCACAGTCACGCTGCCGGGTTCACGCGATAAGTTGCTAAAAACACAGGTGTTTGATGCCGGTACGATTGATATTAATAAGCCTGAGGATAGTTCAGACCCGAGAAAAGGCGCGACGATTATCAAACAAGGTGCGGTGCTGGATGTGTCTGGCGCTTCTGTGGTGAACGATACCCAGACCACCAAAGGCTATGTCAGAGAAACCTTGTACGGAGATGCTGGCACCATTTCACTCAACGGTACTGGTGCGTTATTGGTAGATGGTGATTTTAAAGCGAGCGCGAGTGGTACTGGCCGCGATGGCACACTGAATATGGTATATAACGCTAGGCTAACCAATGATTTTTCACCCGTTGTGTCTGGGACTGAAACCGTGGTGCTGACCAATGACAAACAGTTATCTGCGGCAGGGTTTAGCATGGGCGATGCCATTAAAGATGGCAGTGGTATTAGCGCGCCTTATGTTAAAGCGCAGTTGTCAGCTGACCAGATTGAGCAAGGCGGTTTTGCTAATGTAACTGTCAAATCATTTCTCAATACGCCTAATGCCAATGACAAGATTGAGTTGGCGAATAGGTTCTCGCTCAATATCGCCGGGAATCTCACGCTGGAAACCCCTATATTACATGTGCAGAATGATGGGATTGCCAACATCAATGCCGGGCATATTACTTTTAAAAGCCCTACTTTATTTTTAGATCCAAGTAGTGTGGTGGCGGGCAATGGCCAACTGACCACGCAATCTAAACAAGTGTATGTTGACGGGTTAATGGGCGTTTCTGGTACGCAGCAATTGGCCATTAATACAGATTTGGATATTCATGGGCAGGGTACTAGAACCTATGTGCAGGATGGTGCTGAGGCGACAGAATCAGGCTTAACCGCTAATGGTGAAATCACACTGACCGCGCGTCAGATTTACCCAGACTCCGGTGCAAAACTGAAGTTTGAAGCATTGGGCACTGCAAGTAAAGTCACCGTGAATAGCAATGGCAAAGCCGCTACGCCAGTGCTTTCCGCAGGGGGTGAGCTCACACTGAAAGCCGCAGATGTGGTGCAAAACGGCGTGTTGACTGCGCCGTTTGGTCGCATTAACTTGGTGGGCAGTAACTCTGTTACCCTCACCAGCAATAGTAAAACCAGTATTTCCGGTAGCGGGCAGAATATTCCGTTTGGGATTACGACTACCGGCGGTGAAGTATTTAACCCTAGTGGTGGTGCCACAAGGCCATTGGTAGAAAAAACCATTGATATCGATGGTAAAAATGTAGATTTGCAACAAGGCGCAGTATTGGATTTATCTGCCGGTGGCGATATGTTTGCCTATGAATGGGTGCCTGGTATTGGTGGTAGCAAAGATATCCTAGCGCAGCCCAATACCTATGCGGTGATCCCTACCTTGAAAGGTGAGTTTGCACCTACCGATTTAACTTACGCAGGCAGCTCTGCAGGGGTGGGTGTCGGTCAATCGGTATATCTAAGTGGTGTGCCTGGCTTGCCGCCTGGTATGTACACTTTATTGCCTGCGCGCTACGCACTAGTACCGGGCGCCTATGTGGTACAAACCCAATCTACCAATGTATTACCGGGCACTGCGGTCAAACAGCAAGATGGTAGCACCTTGACTGCAGGTTATTTTGGAGATGTCAGCACTGGTGCACGTGATGCTAACTGGTCTACATTTAAAGTGCTGGATGGCGCTATTTTCAGGCCAGCTACAGGCGCGGTGTCACAATCGCCATCGCAATATATCCTGACTAGCGCCAATACCTTCTTTAATAATCCACTCAAAACGAATGGTGCGGAAGTGAATACACCTCTGGATGTGGGTAAGCTCAGTTTAAGTGCAAGCCAATTAGCATTAAATGCGCACGTCATTGCCAATACGCAAGTAGGCGGTAATGGCTTAGAGGTCGATATCAGCTCAGGCAAGATTCGTGTAGTAGATGCGCAAGACAACAGTAACGATGGTAGTTTGCAACTCACCGCCGCCAGCTTGAATGCACTGAATGCAGAAAGCGTGTTATTGGGCGGTAAACGTCAATTGGTGAAAGGTGTCACGAATATCACCACAGTGGCGGATAGCGTAGTGATTGAAAATACTGGCGCACAAGTGTTACGTACCACAGAGTTTATCGCAACAGCGAACCAACAGGTGGTGGTGAATGCTAATGCAGTGATTAATACTGGCGCGGTAGCAGCCAAGCCCGGCGAAAAAGTCATCACTAGTAATGGTCAAGGCGCGGTGTTAGCGCTGTCATCCAAAAACAATATCACTTATAGCCGTAATGGTGGCTCTGCCAGCGCGACGCAAGGCGAGTTGATTGTGCATGAAGGTAGCCAGCTCATCGCAGGTAATTCAGCAGTATTGGATGCGACCAATAATGTAAGCTTAAAAGGGGATGTGAAGTTAAGTGATGGCGGTAAGGTAACGTTGGGCGCTAAACGTATATTGATTGGTGATGCACCGCAAGGCACAGCAGGATTAAATGTTACCGCTGCGTCTTTGGCAGCATTGGGCCAGCTTAAAGCACTGACACTGAACAGTTATAGCAATATAGATACGTTTGGCGCAGTGAATGTGGGCAATAACAACTTAGACTTAACCTTTAATGCTGCTGGCATCGTCGGGCACTTAGCTGCGGGTGAAAGTGGTGCACCAAGTAGCAATGTTGCCAGCGTGATTACGGCCAACACTTTTACGCTTAAAAATAACCAAGATGCTGTGTTGATTGGCACTGCGGACAACTCAGGCAGAGCATTGAGTATCAACGCGAACACGGTACGATTTGAAGGTGAGCAAGCGCCGGTCATGACGAATGGTCAATTAGCCACGACGGATCAGACCACAGTGCAAGGGTATAGCCAGTTGAATATCAACGCTGGCGAAGTGCGTACGGCGGCTACTGGACAAACTAATCTGAACGTTGCGCAGACCAATATCAACGCAGGGCGCATCACCAGTGAAACTGGTGGAAAATACACACTGAAAGCCAGCGATACGTTAAATACGCAACAAAATACAACCGTGAACTTGGGCGCAAACACGCAGTTTGGTGGGCAATTGACCATTGCGGCTGATCGCCTGAATGTCGCGAGCAACATCGAGTCATTATCTGGTCAGGTTACATTGCAGTCTAACCAAGATTTAACCTTGGCCTCGGGTGCAAGTATATCTGCAAACTCACAAACCATAGGCTATTACACCACTACCCAGCATTTGAATGCAGGTAAGGTGACTTTGAGTTCTGCTAACGGCAATGTGAATGTAGACACAGGCGCAGCGGTGAGTGTGACCAGTACCGGCGATGCGAAGGCCGGTATGGTGCAAGCCAATGCCACGCAAGGTACGCTTAACTTAAATGGTACGCTTAACGGTAAGGCCAATGGCACTGGGCTAGGTGGCCAGTTGGATGTAGACGTGAAGACATTGGCGAGCCTGACGGCGACAGACCAAAAAGCGACAGGCTTTAGCGAATCAAGGCATTACCGTGCGCGCACTGGTGATGTGGCGATTACCGGTACAGGTGACCAAGCCTTGACCGCGCGTGATATTAGCGTGTCGGCAGATGCAGGCAATATCCGTGTGAGTGGCGATATTGTTGCCACAGCCCCAAAAAATAGTCGTGTAGGCTTATATGCCAATCAAAACCTTACCTTAGAAAGCACCGCCAATATTCAGGCCAATAGCACTAAGTCTGGAGAAGCAGGCGGTAAGGTGGAGTTGTTTACCCAACAGGGTACGCTAGC
Organism: Methylophilaceae bacterium 11; assembly: GCA_000525025.1. Taxonomy (GTDB): domain Bacteria; phylum Pseudomonadota; class Gammaproteobacteria; order Burkholderiales; family Methylophilaceae; genus Methylophilus. The sequence continues at coordinate 1,314,435 of JCKJ01000001.1, forward strand.
ACTTGAGAATGGCTCCAAGATTAACGTAGTAGGCGGTACTGGCGGTGCCGGTGGCGATGTGCATTTACGTGCGCCAAGAACAGGCGCAGGTGCTGGTAATGGCGTTGCTGTGAGCGCTTTAGCAACGGCGATTAATGGTGCAAAATCCACGGTGCTAGAAGCATTTAAAGTATTTACTGGCGTGACTACGGTGACTACAGGTAATAGCACAGGTGCAACGCTTGGGTTTAATACTGTAGCCAATGACGTGACGGATTTTATGGCCAACAAAGATAATATTGTGGCGAGCTTAGGCAAGAGTGGTGACGATAGCTTCCATCTACGTGCAGGTACTGAAATTCAATCAAGCGGCAATTTAACTGTGGCCAGTGATTGGAATTTGTATAGCGAAACCCGTGCCGGTAATGAGCCCGGCGTATTGACCTTACGCGCGGCTGATAATTTGATGTTGAACGGCAGCATTAGCGATGGCTTTACCACGGCGCTACCTACAGGCCTGATTGGCAGTGGTGATGCATGGGCGTATCGTTTGGTGGCCGGTGCAGACTTTAATTCAGCCAGTCCTCTAGCCACGGTTGCCTCTGCCAAAGCAGGTGATGGTAGTTCTGTCACCGGCAATTTAACGTTAGCCAATAACAAACTGATTAGAACCGGTACGGGCGATATTGATATTGCAACCGGTGGCGATGTCATCATGCGTAATGCCTCATCTGCTATTTATACGGTAGGTACACAAGCGCAAGCATTGGATGGTTTTGATGCGCCTACAGCTGGAAACCCACTCTATTTAACCAATGGTGGCGATATACGTGTCACTGCTCAAGGCAATATTGTGGGTGCTGAACCAGCAAATGGCCGTCAGTTAATTAACCAATGGTTGTTTAGACAGGGCGGTGGCAACAGTAATTTAGATACCACATGGTGGGTGCGCCCAGATCTGTTCAAGCAAAGCCTAGCGACACTTGGCGGCGGCGATATTGAATTGCGAGCAGGTGGTGATATTTCCAACTTCTCTGCTTCTGCGCCAACCACTGCGCGCTTTGATAATTTTGGTACAACGGGTGACCTTGCGACCAATGTACAACGTATCGATGGTGGTGGCGATGTTACCGTGGTAGCAGGTAACAACATTAACGGCGGTGTGTATTTTGTTGCAAAAGGGGATGGCAACATCAATGCTGGTGGCGCTATTCAACCGCAAGAGGGCACCTTTGGTACCGTATTGGCATTGCAAGATGGTCAATGGAATGTCAACGCCGGGGGCAATGTGCATATCGATGCGATTATCAACCCGACACTGGTGGCACAATCTACCACTAACGCACCCGTGCTAGATGCCACTGGCAGAAATAGCTACTTTAATACCTATGCACCACAGGCAAGCGTACATTTAGCGAGTGTGGTGGGCGATGTCAATCTAGCGGTACAAAATGCGATATTGACGCAAACAACTGGCCTAGATAATAGCATCACCAACAGTCTGTTATATGCGCCAGCAAACATCAGCATTGCTGCATATCAGGGTGATGTCAACGTGGGCGACCTTACTTTGATGCCAGCTGCATCTGGTAATTTGAATGTGTTTGCTGCGCAAAATGTTGGGCTTGGCAATGTCAGCATGTCTGATGCGGACCCTAATATCTTGGCAGGTATCAACACGCCGAGCTCAAGGTTTAAAGGGTTTACCAATACCATCTTTAGCCAACTACTCACCCATAGTCCTAGTTTACTGCATGGTGCAGATACACAGGCTTCGTATATCGTGGCTAAAGAAGGCGATATCTTTGCTAATGTGGCCAACGCAATTGTCAGCTTGCCCAAAGCCACCAAACTAGTTGCGGGCAATGATATTACTGGGCTTAATATTGCATTACAAAATAACCGCACGACCGACATTAGCGTGATTAAAGCGGGTAATGATGTGAACACGCAAAACATTACGGTGGCAGGCCCTGGTGAGTTGTTGGTACAGGCAGGGCGCAATATTGATTTGATCTACCCTAATGTGACGACTATCACTACAACGGGTAACTCTGGTAGTACCAATCCGATTTTTAACAATACGTTTGCATCGCGTGCCAATACTGCGCTGCCAAATGAAGGCGCCTCTATTACTTTGCAAGCAGGTTTGGGGCAGGGCGCTGCGGTACAGGCTTATATTAACCAATATGTATTGCCAACAGGCACTGGCCCTGTAACTTTGGCCGAAGACGCCAAACGCTTGGCCGAATATCGTAAAGCCACTGCGCAAGCAGTCACGGATTTTATGCGTAAACGTAATGGTGACAACACGCTGAGTGATGACGAGGCATTGGCACAATTTAGCGCGCTGGATGTAGAAGCAAAGACGATATTTGCTAATCGCCACCTCACTTCTGAATTGATTGGTTCCGCCAAAGACTTTGCCAAAGCAGGTAACCATGCACGTGGTGAAAATGCGATTGCCAGCTTGTTTCCAACGCTCAGTCAAGGTGATATCTTATTGTTTAACAGCAAAGTATCGACCAACAGTGGCGGTAGCATCGATCTGATTGCGCCGGGCGGCCTGATTAACGTCGGTGTGCCGGGTCGAGGCGGCGATATTGGCATCATCACGGAAAAAGGTGGGGAGATTCGCGCGATTGCTGATGGTGATTTCCAAGTCAATCAATCTAAAGTCATTACACAGTTCGGCAGTGATATCGCTATCTGGTCTACGCACGGCACGATCGATGCGGGTCGTGGTTCCAAAACAGCGACTTCTGTGCCAGAACGCATTGTGCAAACCGATGCTTTTGGTAACACTATCATTGAAGTACGTGGCGTAGCTGCCGGTAGTGGTATCCGCGCGCAGAGTTATGATCCGGATGGTCCGAATGGCCCGAAAGTAGAGCCGAAAAAAGGGACTGTCTATCTAACAGCGCCAACCATTGATGCAGGTGAGGCTGGGATTGAGGCAGGTGACCTTTTTGCAGTTACTCAAAACTTCCTCAATGCGATTAATGTGCAGATACAGGGCACGTCATCTGGCGTCCCAATTGCCGCAACTTCTAGCATTGCTGGTGTTGGGGCAGGCTTATCGCCAGATGCAGTCAACTCTGCTACACAATCTGTAGTGAATAGCGTAGCCCAGTCTGCAAATAACAGTTTTGTGAAACCTACATTACCGTCCATTATTTCTGTCGATGTGATTGGTTTTGGTAATTAATAAATAACATTAAAAAATATCAATAAATTACTGATTTATAATAAAAATATAGCCTGTATCTTTATCAAGAGGTACAGGCTTTTTTTATAGGTAATTTGTGCAAGGACTAGTCCTTTTTTAATCAAACTGACACATTACATTCATACAATGCCTGCAAGTCTAATTTTATAAGTACATGGCATGTTCACCACAATTTTTGCATTTACCACACAACGTTTTACCAAGATTTTTGTTGCTGCGTTACTCACCATTCATGCTGGGCTTTCACACGCAGAGTGGAATGCAGACTGGCCTGTACGTAACAAAGTTAGCATTAACCCGCAGGCGTTGGGGGTAAGTGAGCCAGCCGTTGCTTTGATGCGCTTACATTCTGGTAACTTTGACTTTACCAGTGTCAATGTGGATGGCTCGGATATTCGCCTGATTGCGGCGGATGATAAAACAGAGCTCAAATTTTATATTGAAAAATTTGATGCAGTGAATGAGTTGGCAACCATTTGGGTGCAATTGCCCACCATTGCCGCCGGTGAGAAAGATGCACATATCTGGGTATATTCCGGCAACGAAAATGCAACTACCGCCAGTAACGAAAAAGCACTGGTAGCAGCCAGTACCACAGGCCTGTTCCATTTTGCCGAAAATGGCTTGTTAAAAGACAGTAGCGCAAACAATTTGACCGCAACTGGCGCAATCACTGCACAAAAAGCAGGGTTGATTGGTGAGTCTGCCGTATTTAATGGCGCTGCGCTCAGCATTGCCGCCAACCCAGCCATCACCTATGCCAACGGCTTTACCTGGTCCGCTTGGATTAAACCTGCCAGCCTGCCGCAAACCGCAAGCTTATTTGCGCAAGCCGATGGCGCAACATTGACCATTGATGCACAAACGCTGCAATTAAACATTGGCGATGCCGTGATTTCTGGGGGCGAGCTCAAAGCCACCACTTGGCAGCATGTTGCATTCACCATTAACAACGGTGCGGCCACGTTATATGTAAACGGTGCAGAAGTGGCTACAGGCGCAGCACCTGTGCTTACCCCAGCCGCTGCGATTAGCATTGGTGAAGCTTATCTCGGTGAGATGGATGAGATGCAATTGGTCAATACCGCGAGCAAAGCGCACATTCAACTCGCTGCAAGCAGCCAAGGTGTGGATAGCAAAATATTCGCAGTCGCTGCCGGAGAAGGGGGTGAAGGCGAAGAAGAAGGTGAAGCGAACTATATCGGCATCTTGATTGGCAGTTTGACGCTTGATGCCAAAATTGTGATTGCTATTTTGGCGGTGATGTTTGTTATCAGTGCGTGGGTCATGTGGACGAAAGCGCAACTGGTGGCCAAAACCGATAAAGACAATAAAAAGTTTTTAGCGCGCTTTCAAAAAGCCAGTGGCAAAGAATTGCTAGAGTTAGACAAAGGTGCTCACTTCCCCAACTCCAATCTATTTGGCTTGTACCAAGCTGGCTTACGTGAAATTAAAAAGCGTGAACATGATGGCCAACTATCCCTCAGCGGCGCCTCTATGGACGCCATTAAAGCAGCGATTGACGCAGACTTGGTACGCGAAACACAACGCCAAAATGCCGGCATGGTATTGCTGACGATTGCGATTTCCGGCGGGCCATTTTTAGGCCTATTAGGTACGGTAGTGGGCGTGATGATTACGTTTGCCGCGATTGCAGCAGCCGGGGATGTGAACGTAAACGCGATTGCGCCGGGTATTGCAGCAGCGTTGTTAGCGACTGTGGCTGGCTTGGGCGTGGCGATTCCAGCTTTATTTGGTTACAACTACTTAGCCAGCCGTATTAAGAACATCACCATTGCCATGCAAATTTTCGTCGATGAGTTTGTGACACGTACCGCAGAGCTGTTCGGTAAAGAATAGGGCAGGCTATGTCAGAAGGCGTCAAAGAAGAGAACCAGCTGTATGACGAAATCAATATCACGCCGATGCTGGATTTGGCCTATGTGTTACTGGTGATTTTTATCATCATGACCACGGCATCAGTACAAGGCGTGAAAGTTGAAACGCCACAAACGGTGAACTCCGCTGCGTTGGCAAAACCGCAAATGCGGGCCATTACCATTACCAGTGATGGCGCAGTGTATTTGGATGCGTACCCAGTCGATATGGCGACCTTAGAGCAACGCTTGGCAGAGTACAAAAGTGGCAATCCGGAATTGCCAGTGGTGCTAAAAGGCGATGCTGCCGCCCATTATGAAAAGGTCTCAGAAGTGCTAGAGATTTGTAAAAAGTTAGATATTACTGAAGTCGGATTAGTGACGAAAAAGGTGGCTGAATAATGCAGGTTCAAAACGACGCTCAACCTTACGACACCATCAACATCACGCCGATGCTGGATTTGGCTTATGTATTGCTGGTGATCTTTATTTTGATGACCACGGCCGGTGTGCAGGGGCTGACGATGAACCTGCCCAAACCGTCTAACAAACCAAGTACAGAGAAGCACGACGTGAAAATTGTTCAGGTGCAGCAAGGTGGCTCCGTCACCATCAACGGTGCAGGTGTGAGCATGGCGGAATTGGAAAGCCAGCTTAATAGCGCTAAAGCCGCAGACCCTAAATTTAACGTGATGATTAAAGGCGATGCCAAAGTGCCTTATGCAGGCGTAGTCAGCGTGATTGATTTGGTGAACAGACTAGAAATAGAAAACGTGGGTTTGGTCACCGGACGTATTGGAACTTAAGGATGCAAGTGACTCACGATCCGATGATTGATGGCGAAGACGCAAATACCATGCAATTGTGGTTGAAGCGTATTGCCATTGGGCTACTCGCGCTACTGGTGCTGGGTGCCATTGGCTACGGAATTAGCAAATTGATGTCTGGTGGGGCAACACACAAAAAACAAGTGACCACCATTAAGTTATTACCAGATACGCCGCCACCGCCACCGCCGCCACCCCCAAAGGAGCCGCCAAAAGAACAGCCTAAGGAGCAACCCAAAGAAGCGCCTAAAGCCCCTGAGCCTAAGCCAGCAGAAACGCCACCGGCTGAAAACTTGAAGATGGAAGGTGCGGCAGGTGATGGCCCTAGCCCGTTTGCTGCAGGGGCGGTGAGCAATGACTATAAAGGTGGCGATGTGAAAACCATCGGCTCGGATGGTGGTGCCAAATTCAATTGGTATGCGGGTTTGGTCAAATCGCAAATTGAAAATGCGCTGGAAAAAGATAAGAACATCACCCAAGGGCAGTACAAATTAGTGGTGAATGTGTGGATTAAATCTAACGGTGATGTAGAGAGACTGGACTTGGTGCAATCCGATGCCAAAGATGACGTAGAGCAAGCTGTGAAGGCAGCGTTGAACAGCATGCCACGCATACGAGAAGCGCCACCTGAAGGTATGCCGCAGCCCATTAAGTTACGTATTTCTGCAAGAAAGCTTGGCTAACAAGCAGTAAATGAATAGATGAGAGAACAATAGAATGATTAAACACTTGCCGATGAAAAAGATATCCCTTGCGATTTCCATCATGATGGGCTTAGGCATGACTGCGACACAAGTCCAAGCGGATGAACGTGAATCACTGGAGCAGTTAAAAGCCACCACGACCAACTTGATTGATCTGTTAGTTAAAGAAGGCGTATTGCCTAAAGACAAAGCAGATGCTTTGGTGAAAAAAGCGACAGAAGATGCCGCCAGACAAGTCAAACAGCAACAGGCGTTGGATGCGCTTGTAGCAAAACCAAACGAAACGGCTGTTGTGGATGAGAAATCGGTACGCGTGCAATATGTGCCAGAGCACGTGAAAAAAGAAATGCGCGCCGAAATTGAAAAAGAAGTAATGACCAAACTCAACTATAAAGCAGGTGAGCGCTTGGGCTTGCCTGGCTGGCTGGACCGTATTGAGTTTTACGGCGATATTCGTTTACGTGCACAAGAGGATAGCTTTGCGTCTGATAACGCAGACATCGCTCGTTTAAACGATCCAGAGCAGGATATGAATCTTAAAAATTCCACAGTAGATAGAGATCGCTTGCGTGTACGTGCTCGTTTGGGTGCAGATATCAAAGTGAATGACTGGCTCACGGGTGGCTTGCAGTTTGTAACAGGCTTGCAAACAACACCCGTCACGCCTAACCAGACCGAAGGGATTGCACAAGGTAAATATATTTTTGGTTTAGACCGCGCATTTTTAAAAGCCACACCAAGACCTTGGTTGATGGTAGAGGGTGGGCGCTTTGCTAACCCGTTTCTGTACACAGATATTATGTTTGACCCCGATTTGGCGTTTGATGGCGTGGCGGCAACATTTTCGCCTAAATTAACCGATACACTCACCTCGTTCACGACAGTTGGCGCCTTTCCTATTGAAGAAGTCGAATCGTCTGAAGATAATAAGGCAAAAGACAAATGGTTGTACTCATTGCAAACTGGGCTGAAATGGCAAGCACCGAATAAATCTACGGTGAAGTTGGCAGTGGCTTACCATGATTACAAAAATGTAGAAGGACAGTCTAATTCGGTTGGTTTAAATGACTACAGCGGCACTGCACCTGCCTTCAGACAGCGTGGCAATAGTACTTTTGATATCAATGCGGCGAACCTTCCAGGCCAAGCATCCATTATTGGTCTGGCCTCCAAGTTTGAGCAAATCAATATTATCGGTCAAATCGATTTTCTCAATTTTGACCCGGTACATGTCACCCTCACTGGCGATTACATCAAGAATATTGGTTTTGATAAAAACGAGATCCTGAGAAGAACAGGCAATCTCTATAAAGAGGAAACTGATGCATACCAAGTAAAAATGGATGTAGGCACCAAAACGTTTAGCGGGCTACGCTCTGAGGCGATTGAAAAAGATGATTGGCAAGTATCGTTGGCCTATAAACGCATAGAAGCCGACGCTGTATTAGATGGCTTAAACGACTCCAACTTTAGGTTAGGCGGCAGCGATGCTAAAGGTTGGGCTTTAGTGGGTAATTATGCGATTGATAAAAATACATGGGTAGGCGCACGCTACTTATCTGCTGATACGGTAAGCGGCTTGGATTATTCGGTCGATGTATTTTTATTGGATTTAAATGCCAAGTTCTAATATGCCCAGTTCTAACATGCACAGTTCTAATATGACAAATTTTCATGCAGATAGTGATAGGAGAGGCGATATGCGTATCTATTCCAAGTTAATTGCACTGATCATCATTCCATTTTTATTTGGCCTGTTTGCCGACCCAAGCTTTGCTGCGGAAAAGAAAGATAAAGCTGCGCGCAAGGCTGCATTAATGATGCAGAAAATGAAACAAGACATGGAAGCTGAAAAAGCAACGCTACAGGCACAGTTTGCAACAGAAAAGAAAACGCTGGAAGACCAACTCAAAGCAGAAACAGAAGCCAAAGATCTGGCACAAAAAAAACTCAGTACGGCTGAATCTAAAGTGCGCAGCCTGGGTGCAGAACTCACAAAAGCAAACACTGAAAAAACAGCACTAGACACACAGCTGACGCAGACAAAAGCCGATTTGGAAACGACACAAAACAATTTGGCTGAGTTAAAAACACAGCACCAAAAAGCACTGGGCGATTTGGCGTTTAATGATGGTCAGCGTAAAACTTTATCCACCAACTTGGCGGAGACCACCAAATCACTCAATACCTGTGAAGATAAAAACGGCAAGCTCTATACCTACGGCAAAGAGCTAGTGCAGATTTATGATAATCCTAGCTTGTATGAATCGGTGATGCGTAAAGAAAAGTTTTTTCAACTAAAACGCGTGGAGCTGGAAAATATTTTGCAGAGTCAGCAAGATAAATTGGACGAAGCGCGGTACGTGCACATCACTAAGCCATACTGAGTGGGTATGAAGGTTGGCTATATCGATGGTTTATCTAAATAGCCAACCAGTAATTAATCACGCAGTAAGCGCGTTATTTCTTTTTAGATGATTTTGTTAACATTTGCGCACGCTTTTCACGCCATTCTTTCAATTCTTCGTCTTCAATTTCCAGTTGGATGGCGAGTGCCTCTTGTAACGTTAGCTTTTGGTCTTCAGCACGGCGATAGAGCTTGCCGCGCATTCTGTACTGCAGCTTGTCAATTTCATCGTCTGAGAGATCTTGTGCTTTTGCTAGGTATTCATCTTTGGCGGTTTTAATTTTCACTTGATATCCTTAAGTCAACGCATACGGGCGTAGGCCGTGCCTGCGCAGATTATAAAACGGATGTAATAGCTGCTATGTTAAATATTTATGAAATAAATGATACACCTCAGTGTAAAGCATAGTCTGCATAGACTATATTTTATAGGCACGCCGTCATCACTGCGTCACGCCATTTTCATACGCTAGTTAGGTTTTAATTTGTATCATCAAAACTACTATTTAGAGGGAAGAGCAATGAAAAAAAGTATGATTACTGCGCTGGTCGCTGCGCTATTTTTGCCACATATGGCAATGGCCGATAGCCCATTTACCAGCATCACGAAAGCGTGGACATACAGCCATGCCAACACGGGCGTTACATCAGAGATCAGCGCTTACGACAGTATCAGCAACACCATTTGGGTGGCGGGTGTGGTCGGTGTAGATGTCTTGAATATGAGTAACGGTAGCTTAGTGCAACATATCGATACCACCAGTTTTGGCTCTATTAATAGTATTGCCATCAATAATGGCGTGGCTGCATTTGCCATCGAATCTAGCACTAAAACCAACCCTGGTATTGTTCAACTCTACAATACAACCACGCGCGCTCTGACGAGCGGCACCAATACCATTACGGTAGGTGCGTTGCCAGACATGCTGACATTTACTGCAGATGGCTCTAAATTGCTAGTAGCTAACGAGGGTACGCCAAGTACTTATGGCGCAAGAATCGGCAGCACAATCCCACGCGTGTTTGGCGCGGCAGCGGTAGACCCAGCGGGCAGTGTCAGTGTGATTGATATGAATACACGTACTGTAGCGGCAACCGCAGGTTTGAATGGCGTAGCGCAATCTGGTAGCTATATCCGTACCAATACTGGTATGGATTTTGAGCCTGAGTACATTGCTGTGAATGCTGCAGGCACTAAAGCCTATGTGACACTACAAGAGGCGAATGCGATTGGCGTGTTAAATTTGAACACCAATCAATTTGATCAAGTGATTGGTTTAGGCGTTAAAGATTTTAGTTTGCCAGGTAACACGATCGACCCATCCAACAATGGTACCGTCAATTTTGTGTCTGCCAATGTAAAAGGCTTTTACATGCCGGATGGTATTGCAGCCTATCAAGCCAATGGTCAAGATTACTTGGTCATGGCGAATGAAGGCGATTTCCGTGAGGATGATGGTGACCGCTCTGCAGCTAGTTCAGTAGGTGCAACAGGCGACCTCACCAATCTGCGCGTGACCAATACAGACTCATCTGTTGGTAACTTATTTGCAGCAGGTGCAAGATCGTTCTCTATTCGTGATGCCAGTGGCAATATCGTATTTGATAGTGGTGACTTTTTAGACAAAAAAGCGGCCGAATTAGGCATTTACGATGATGCAAGAAGCCGCGACAAAGGCGTGGAGCCAGAAGGCGTGGAGTTATTTACCATCAATGGCAGAACGATTGCTGCGATTGGTTTAGAGCGCACACTAAAATCAGCAGTAGCGTTGTATGACGTGACGGATCCAACCCAAGCCAGCTTTATTGACATGATTGTGACCGATGGTGACTTAGCACCAGAAGGCATTGAAGCGTTTACATTCAATGGCTTGACTTACTTGAGCGTGACTAACGAGACATCTAACACTACTTCGCTATATAACCTTGCTGCTGTGCCAGAACCTGAGACTTATGCCATGTTACTTGCTGGCTTAGGGTTAATGGGTGTGAGCGCACGTCGCAAAGCAAACAAATAAACTGTATTGATGCTGTTAAAAAAGCCTCGTATTTGCGAGGCTTTTTTATTGTTGAAATGCAGCTTGTGCCAGTGGTTGAAAGTAATCAGCCATCTTGGACTAAAGATAGATTGTCATTGCAATCAAAGTTTGTTAGATTAGGCTCATGGCTTTAAATAACACTAGATGGGTTACGTTAGCGGTTGCTATTTGCTTTGCAATTTTGCAAGCATTGCAACCGTTTATTCACGCGCATCTAGATACTGAGCACCCCATTCAACACACTGGTTTTCATGTGGGCGATGAGCACGAAGAAGCTTATAGTGTGGAGCATTCAGCAGACCATGCCGTATCAAATATTCCGCATGCTACGCACACAATTTCAGTTGCTTCTGGCATTAAGCAAGATGTTGATGTTAAGTTGCTTATTAATATCCTTGCTGTGGTATTCAGTGTTTGCTTTTTACTCAAGTTACAAGCCACTCAAAAACTCAACCCCGCACTTTTATCAAACCCCAAAGAGTCTCTCAAGCGACGGCTGCCTGCCGCACGCGCTCCACCCCAACGCTAAATTCAATTCGTTGATAGCTACTCATTTCTAAGTCATTACTTAGATGGTAGTTATCGGATTTGTATTAGATTTGGGAGAGCATCTTGCTATTCACACTGAAATATTTTATTAAGCCAGTCAGCACAGCGCTTTTGATGATGGCCTTTACCAGCCATTTGGCAAACAGCGCCGAGCATGTAGAACCAGCTTATCCATTAACGCTAGCAGCGGCAATAGACTTAGCGATGCGCGCTAATCCTAGCATTGCAGTTGCAAAGCGTGAGCTTGAAGCGATTGAAGGCGTGAGAACGCAAGCTGCGGTTCGGCCTAACCCTACCATTTCTACTTCGATGCAAGACACCCGTAGCGACACCCGCCAAATCTATCTGCAACTCAATCAAGAAATTGAAATGGGAAATAAGCGTGAAGCCAGAATAGAGGCTGCGGATGCTTTCTACCAAAAAGCACTAGCGGCGCTTGAGAGTAGAAAAGCAGAGGTGCATGCCAATATAACCAATGCATTTTATGAGGTGTTAGCAGCGCAGGAACGATTAAAGCTAAGCAAGTCCTCTCTGGATATTGCAAATCTAGCATTGGATGCGGCTGCCAAACGCGTGAAAGCAGGTAAAAGCGCACCGGTCGAAGAGACCAAATCCAAGATAGCTGAAGTTGGCGCCAAGATAGAGTTTAATCAAGCCACCAGCCAACTCAACAGCGCACGCAAACGCTTAAGTGCGTTGTGGGGCAATCCATTGCCGGTGTTTGAGCGTGCGCAAGGCAATGTTGAGGAAATTCCGCCTGTTGCGACTTCCGCAGAGCTATCCGCCTTGTTAGAAAATGCACCAGCCATTAGCCTAGCCAAGCTAGAGATAAGCACGCGCGATGGAATGACCAAGATTGAGCGTAGCAAAGCCACGCCCAATATCACACTTAGCGCCGGTGTCATCAATAACCAAGAGCTAGGTGGGCTGAATCAAGCATTGCTTGGATTAACTGTGCCCATACCGTTGTTTGACCGCAATCAAGGCAATCTGCAAGAGGCGGTCAGCCGCCAGTATAAGGCGCAAGATGAGCTCGTTGCATTAAGAGCACAGTTGGAAGCCAACCTTGCAACCCATTATGAGCGGCTAAGCGCATCAAGACAAAGTGCGGAATCGTTACGTAGCGAAATACTGCCTAGTGCTCAAAGTGCATTTGATGCGGCAAGTAAGGGGTTTAGTGCGGGTAAGTTTAGCTTTTTAGATGTGCTAGATGCCCAGCGCACCTTATTTCAAGCCAAATCTCAATATATTCAGGCCTTGTTAGAGGCACATCAGGCTGTTGCTGAAATCGAACGTATTTTAGGTAATCGGGTGATAAATCCAACCCAACGGACACAGGAGTAACACATGCGATTCATACACAAAAACAAACAAATCGTAGCCATTTTTACGGTGATTGCCATTGGCGTGATATTGGCAATATGGATACTAAGCACTGAAAAACCTAAAGCTATGGATGAAGAGCACGGGCATACAAATGAAAGCATGTCTTCAGCGCCGGATACCAGACCCCAACATGGTGCGCCGGGACACAACCATGAAAAAGACCATTTGCCTTTGCCTACAAGTGATAGCGTGCCACACGATGCGCATGAACATCAGGCACAACCGCATGAAATATTAAAGGGGCCACATGGCGGCAAACTCTTTACGCAAGCAGGCTATGGCTTGGAAGTGACTATTTTTGAACAAAACGTACCACCAGAATTCAGGATATATGCCTATCAAGATGGTCAAGCACTCGCGCCGGAAGCCTCTACCGTCAGCATTGAATTGGACCGATTGGGGCGTAAGCCAGAAGTGTTTAAGTTTGAGAAAGAGAATGACTACCTCAAAAGTAATGCGGTGGTTAAAGAGCCACATTCTTTTAAGGTCAATATCACTGCGCAATACAACAACCAACACTATCAGTTTGCTTACGATCAAGTGGAGGCAAGAGTGCAAGTGAGTGATAAGCAACTTACGTTGAATAGTATCGAGGTGCTGACAGCAGGGCCTGCAAGCATTAAGTCTGTATTAAATTTACTGGGCGAAATCAAGCGCAATGCAGACAAAAGCGTACAAGTAGTATCACGCGCCAGCGGTATTGTGGAATCGGTCAATGTGAACGCTGGCGACAACGTGCATAAAGGCCAAGTGCTGGCCAGCGTATCTAGCCAAGCCGTTGCAGATATGCGTAGTGATTTATTTGCAGGACAAAAACGGATGGAGTTAGCGCGTACAACCTACATCAGAGAGAAGCAACTTTGGGAGGAAAAAGTCTCTGCTCAGCAAGATTATCTGCAAGCGCAGAATGACTTGCATGAGGCAGAAATTACTGTGCAACGCTTACAGCAAAGGCTGGTAGCCATAGGCGCGAGTGCCAGCAGCAAAGGACTAACACGCTATGATATCCGCTCCCCAATTGATGGTGTGGTGACCAATAAGCAAATCAGCCAAGGTCAAGTAGTCAGTGAGACAGATGGGCTCTATGAAATTTCAGACCTATCTACCGTGTGGGCCGAGATGGTGATTTATGCCAAAGACATCAACACGGTAAAGGTCGGCCAAACCGTTACCATTAAAGCAACCGCCTTTGCCGCAGAAACTACGGGCAAGATTGCTTACGTCAGTGCTTTGGTTGGCGAGCAGTCTCGTACTGCGATGGCACGTGTTGTATTAAATAATGCCAATCGTACTTGGCTACCTGGGTTGCCAGTCAATGTCGTACTTGTTTCCGATGAAGTAAAGGTGCCGCTGGCCGTATCTGTAGAGGGCATACAAACGTTTCGAGATTGGTCTGTGGTGTTTGGCCGTTATGGTGAATATTTTGAAGCCAGACCTCTGGTGCTCGGTCGGCGAGATGATAAGTACGTTGAGGTGTTGGAGGGTATGCAAGCGGGCGATAAGTATGCGGCAGGTAACAGCTTTTTGATTAAAGCGGATATTGGTAAGGCAGGGGCTAGTCATGATCATTAAATTAGCCACCTTGACGCAAGAAACTAACCAATCGAAGGAGTGCTGCTATGTTTGAAAAGCTGATTCGTTTTGCCATTGATCAGCGTTGGCTCATCATGCTGATTGCATTGGCTATCGCCATAGTGGGTTTCTTTAGTTACAAAGCGCTGCCTATTGATGCTGTCCCCGACATTACTAATATTCAAGTGCAAATAAACACCGCAGCCCCTGGCTATGCACCGCTGGAGGCTGAGCAAAGAGTGACCTACCCAATTGAGACAGCAATGGCGGGGTTGCCTAGATTAGAACAAACGCGTTCAGTTTCACGCTTTGGCTTATCGCAAGTCACCGTTGTGTTTGAAGAGGGTATGGATATTTACTTTGCACGCCAACTCGTCAACGAGCGGATACAACAGGCGAAAGAGAAGTTGCCCGCTGGTATTTTGCCTGTAATGGGGCCCACGTCGACTGGCCTTGGTGAAATATTTATGTGGACGGTTGAAGCGAAAGAGGGTGCTTTAAAAGCAGATGGCACACCGTATACGCCTATGGATTTACGTGAAATTCAAGACTGGATTATTAAGCCGCAATTGCGCAATGTGCCCGGCGTCAATGAAATCAATACGGTCGGCGGTTTCGTCAAGCAATACCAAGTGGCACCTTACACAGACCGTTTAATGGCCAGAGGGTTGACACTGAATCACTTGGTGGCGGCACTGGAAAATAACAATGCCAATATTGGCGCAGGGTATATCGAAAAATCAGGTGAGCAGTACTTGATTCGTGTGCCTGGCCAAGTCAGCAGTTTAGAAGACATTGGTAACATTGTGGTGGATACGCAAGCAGGTGTTCCGGTACGTATCCAAGATGTGGCTGACGTGGTGATTGGAAGTGAGTTACGCAATGGCGCTGCCACTGAAAATGGCCAAGAAGTAGTGTTAGGTACGGTGTTTATGCTCACAGGGGAAAACAGCCGCAAAGTATCTGCCGCTGTAGATGCCAGACTCACGCAAATCAACCAAACCTTACCAATGGGGATTGTTGCAAAAACAGTTTATGACCGCACGACTTTGATCGATAAAGCGATTAATACCGTCAAAACCAACCTATTGGAAGGCGCGTTATTGGTGATTGTGGTGCTGTTTATTTTTCTAGGTAATATGCGTGCAGCCGTGATTACCATGCTCGTCATCCCACTGGCCATGCTCTTTACATTCACTGGTATGGCGGCAGGCAAGGTCAGTGCAAACTTGATGAGTTTAGGCGCATTGGACTTCGGCATTATCATCGATGGTGCGGTGGTGATTGTAGAAAACTGCATGCGACGGCTTGCGCATGCGCAAACCAGTTTGGGCCGCCCACTGACTAAGCAAGAGCGCTTTGCCGAGGTATTTACTGCTGCGCAAGAAGCCAGAAAACCATTGGTGTACGGCCAGCTGATTATTATGGCCGTGTACTTGCCCATCTTTGCACTGACGGGCATAGAGGGCAAGATGTTCCATCCGATGGCATTTACGGTCGTCATTGCATTGATTGGTGCGATGCTGCTTTCAGTGACGTTTATCCCGGCAGCCGTTGCCATTTTTATCACGGGTAAAGTCGAAGAAAAAGAGCAGGTGCTGATTCGCTGGTCTAAAAAGCGTTACTTAACGTTGTTGACATGGGCAATGGTCAATAAGGCCTTGGTGCTGACAATCGCTGTGGTATCCGTGCTATTAAGTGGCTTGTTAGCCAGCCGCATGGGCAGCGAGTTTATCCCCAGTTTAAATGAAGGCGATATTGCGTTACATGCACTGCGTATCCCGGGCACCAGCCTGACACAAGCTGTTGAAATGCAAAAGGAACTGGAGCACACGATTAAAGGCTTCCCGCAAGTGGATCGCATATTTGCCAAATTAGGTACTGCAGAAATCGCCACTGACCCAATGCCACCGAGCGTTGCAGATAACTTTATTATGCTCAAGCCCACATCAGAATGGCCTGACCCTAGCTTGACCAAAAGCGCGCTGATTGCACAAATGCAAGAAGCTGTGCAACAGGTGCCTGGCAATAACTATGAGTTTACGCAACCCATTCAAATGCGTTTTAATGAGCTGATATCAGGCGTGCGCAGCGATGTAGCCGTCAAAGTGTATGGTGATGATATGCAAGTGATGCATGCGACAGCAGAAGAAATTTCCAAAGTGTTATCTAGTATTCAAGGTGGTGAAGATGTCAAAGTGGAGCAGACAACGGGCCTGCCCATGCTAACCGTGAATATTGACCGCCAAAAGATTGCAAGGTTGGGGGTCAATATTGCGGACGTACAAGATGCCATCTCTATTGCAATGAATGGTCGCGAAGCCGGCACCCTATTTCAGGGGGATAGGCGATTTGAAATTGTGGTTCGACTACCAGAAGAGGCTAGGGCGGATATAGAAGCGTTCAAACGGCTACCGATTAACATCAACGGCAAAACGGAGACACCTGTTTACTTGCAGCTTGGCGAGGTAGCCAGTATTGACATTGCGCCTGGTGCAAACCAATTTAGTCGCGAAAATGGAAAACGTAATGTGGTGATTACCGCCAATGTGCGTGACCGCGACATTGGCTCTTACGTGGCAGAGGCACAGCAACGTGTGCAGCAGGAAATAAAAATCCCCACGGGATATTGGATGCACTGGGGCGGGACTTTTGAGCAATTGCAGTCTGCAAGCCAGCGCTTGCAAGTGGTAGTGCCGTTGGCATTGTTATTGGTATTTGTATTGCTTTATGCCATGTTTAATAACTTTAGAGATGGCCTGATTGTATTTACCGGTATTCCATTTGCGCTTACAGGCGGTGTGCTTATGCTGTGGTTAAGAGATATTCCCCTATCCATTTCTGCCGGCGTTGGTTTTATTGCCTTATCTGGCGTGGCGGTACTGAATGGCTTAGTCATGATCAGTTTTATTCGCCAGTTATTAGCAGAAGGGAAATCACTAGACACGGCCATCGAAGAGGGTAGCTTGAGTCGTTTAAGGCCTATTTTAATTACGGCGCTGGTAGCGTCACTCGGCTTTATCCCGATGGCGATTGCGACCGGAACGGGTGCCGAAGTGCAAAGGCCGCTGGCAACTGTCGTCATAGGCGGTATATGGTCTTCCACATTACTGACGCTGTTAGTGCTACCTTTACTTTATCGATTGGTTTACCACCGAAGTAAACTTAATTTTAGCTAGGCTGGGGAGTGAGCGCTGTGATGGCTGGAAATATTTGGTTTCTCCCTAAAGTTTTGGCCTGGTACAAGCGCATATCAGATTCATGCCATAGCTTTTCAAAGTTTTGTGCTACTTCTGTGGAACTGGCTATACCAATGGAAACTGTCAGTGCAATCGGGGTGTCGTGTAACAACCTAAAGGAATATTCCTGAACTGCTAGCCTTAATCGTTCGGCAATCGCTAGCGCAGCTTCTAAATCTGTTTCTGGTAATAGCACGGCAAACTCCTCACCACCGATACGCCCAACCAAATCATGCTCACGTAATATGTATTGCATTACTTGGCTTAATTGTTTTAATACGTTATCGCCTGATAGGTGTCCGTATTGGTCATTCACCGCTTTAAAATGGTCTATGTCTAGCATAAACAGTGATAGTGGATATTGATAACGTTTAGCACGCGCTAATTCCAAATGGGCTTGCTTCATCAAAAAACGTCGATTAGCCAGCCCGGTCAGATCATCATGGTTGGCTTGCTGTGATAGCTTGTCGATTAAATCAAGACGATCTGTCACATCACGCGCAATACCAACAAACTCAATTAATTCACCCTGTGCGTTAGTTAAGCCTTTTCCCGTCCATTCCAAACGGCGTATACCTCGCGCAGTATTCTCTCGATGTGTAAAGTTGACCGCATAAGGGGGAGTGAATAATTGATTAAAAAACACATCAACCATGGCTCGATCATCTTCTACTACATCCTCTGAGTAGTGCCGTCCTAGCAAGTTGTTAGCTTCAATACCGTATAGTGCACAAAATGCAGGATTCACATAGGTGTAATGGCCGCTTAAACTCACTTTGATAATGAGGTCTAAGCTATTTTCAACCATGCAACGAAAATCATGTGCTTGCTGACGGGGGGTGGGGTGTGCAGAGGAGGCTGTTGCTGTTTGATGATTTTCCATCTTGGGTAGATCCATATTTCTTCATGTTGTTGGTAAATATCGGCAAGCTTAGCCTATATCTTAAGCCCAACTCATGGTATCAAACTTGTATGTGTAGCTTATTTCAGCAATATCAATCAATTTCAATTTGATATTTGCTTTATATTGCAAGTATGAATATCTGGCAAAAAAGCCCTGCGAAAAGGGCTTTTCAACCTGTATAATGCTTATTTATTAACTGCAGATTTAAGTGAAGCACCTACTGAAAAGCTTACGCGGTTACTTGCAGCAATTTTCAATGTTTCGCCATTTGCAGGATTACGGCCATCGTAAGCAGGTTTATGCGTTACTTTGAATTTACCGAAGCCGATGATGTTCACATCATTGCCTTTTGCTAAGGCATCAGTAATCACAGCCAACACATCGTTTAACGCTTCTTGAGCCTCTTTTTTGTTGCGGCCATTGGTTGCCAATAAGTCCACTAATTCTGATTTTCCAATAATTACTTTTTTTTCTGTTGTAGCCATCTGTATTTCCTCTACTTGGTAGTTAGTCGTATGAAACCCTATCAAACGGGGTGATGCGACAATAAAGCACAAGTTAGTTAAGGTCAAATAGAAAACTGCATAACAGGGCGCATTTACATAGTTTGCGCATTTATTTACACATTTAAGGAGCATTTCCCGTGACCAACGCACAACGCAGAGCGCTAGCCAGAATGGCTGAATTGAACTCAGCAAGTAACGGCAGCAAGCCTGCGCCAACCCTCAGTAGTGCGTTTAGCCCACATGCACTGGGCGCGTATTATGTTATTTCGGTGGCAACGGTTGGCAAAATCATCAATTTACTAGCCAATGAAATCGAACCGCCCGTTTATACGTATGGAATTACCACCATTCACTTTGAACGGGATGCGGATACCGGCCAATGGTTCTGGTTTGATGGTAAGGAAAAGTTATCCCCACGCAAAAACCAGAGCAACTGGCGCTTAGGTAGCAAGATAATATATGACACGCGCGAAGCTGCAGAAGCTGAACTTCAGCGAGTGATGGCAAAAAACGGTGACCGCGTAACCAAAGTACATGATTTGCCAGATGATTTAACGCAATTGAAAAAAATCCGTAGTGCAAATCATCCAGACCGCAACAATCCTGATTCCGACCATGATCTCTATCAAGCAGTGGTCGAGAAAATTGACAGAATGCGTTTGGCGAGTGTTTGAAGCGTGTAGTGAATGTCATCTATATCCTATCCGGCAGAATCCCCTAAGCAGACCTAACAATGACTTCCTCCATCACTAAACCAACCAACTTAAATTAAAAATTAAAAATCACTGCTGTAGTCGCGGTTAGACTTTCATCAGAAAGCCCGTCATTATCTTCAAAGATTTTGTCCTGACTGTGAAATTTCCTCAGCTCTGCTCTAATCGCAATATTATTGGATAGCCTGTAATCAAGATTAGTTGAATAGCTGAATGTTCTAAAGCCATTAGGTGTGTCAGTGGTGACAATCACACCATCTTTGTCTTGGTAATATTCTGCTCTTACAGCCAGACTCAACTTATCCGAGTAGGTATATTTTGCAATCACAATAGGCGTCAACCACACGTTGTAGCGTTTGCTGTTTCTCTCAGTTTGCTCAGCACCAATATCAAACCCTGTAATGAGACCCCATCGATCATTTAATTGATATTGGCCATAAAAATTGTGGAAATAACGCATTCTTCTATCGTTATCTGACTTATCGTTACCAATGAATGAACTGCTATTAAGGGTAATGTTTGCGTTGGGTTTGTAAGTGAGTTGATGGCCGATTGCTGGTGTTGTATTGCCATCTGGCCTTTGAATGCGTTGCCAGCCATTCAATACTAAGCCACTGGCATACCATTTGCCATCGTCTGAGGTATAAGAAAGCCTTACGCCTGTTTCAAAATAAGGCGAGTTATCCGCCAGCATGCTTCTGGTCAGCGTCCAATTGTCTAAGCCAATGGCACTTTCAAATCCAATGTGTGAGGGCATCACACCTGCATCCAGCCACACGTTATCAGTAAGCTTTAACCCAACATTCGCTTCGAATATCTTTTGTAAGTCTCTAGGCTCTAATGCGTAATTAGCGCGCATGTAAGTGCCTGAACCTAAAGCCAAATTGGCTCGCATGCGCTCAGTATTTACACTCGCTTTAATAAGCCCTAGATTAATACTGGGTTTGTCTGTGACATTGTGGCTATAAGTAAAGCCAGGCCGAATATCACCTGTTGGGCGATTAAAATCATGCAGATAGTAGGTTTCCAGATAACCACTTATACGAACATCAATAGGTGCTTGTTGAGTGGCGCCTTGAAATTGCGGCGTTTGTATTGCCCCATCCTCTTCACTGGCTTGCGCTATCGTGTGGTAAGTGCAGCTGACTATGCCAATCATGACGCTAATTTTTGTTAACAGTTTCATACTTTCCAAAATCCCTTTTGTTTAACTTTCATGCTAGCAATGGTGCTGATTCAGAGCACTTGCAATGCATGCGTAGCTTATCTTGTCAGGTGTTAAACAGTTGTAAAACTATGGTGACTCGATATAAAAAAACTGTAAATATCGAGCACTACTGCATTGGTTGGTGTGCAATACATTGCAATCAGTCAGTGCGCTACATTTAATCTTTACACTTTTTTTACACCACTGCGCAGACTTATTACGACATTTTTACTGCGCGAAGCCTACCATTCGCTCATCACAAACTTCATCACATAATCAAATGTATTTTTACAACGCTCTCTTGATTTGTATTTATCTCATTTGTTGTTATGGGGTGATCTATTTATTGTTGAATTGGGTGGATGAAAAATGAATGTCATGCTTTGGGTCAGTGGTGCATTGGCTTTGCTTGTGCTGATTTACTTGTTATACGTATTGTTTAATCCGGAGAACTTCTAATGCTCTCAAATATGGTTGTTCAAGTGGGTTTGTTTTTTATAACGCTTTTGGTACTCACCAAGCCCATGGGTTTGTGGTTATCAGCCGTAATGCATGGTGAATGTAAATTTATCAATAAAGTAGGTGGGCCAGTTGAACGGGCAATCTACCGGCTCATTGGTACATCACCAGAAGGTGAGATGGGTTGGCGGCAATACGCAGTTGCAGTAATGATTTTTAATGTAGTAGGCGCAATCTTCATCTATTTTTTACAGCGCTGGCAATTAAATTTACCTCTCAATCCACAACAGTTCCCGGCTGTCAGTGTGGATTCATCAATCAATACGGCCATTAGTTTTGTCACCAACACTAACTGGCAGGGTTACGCTGGTGAGGCAACCATGAGTTACCTCACGCAAATGTTGGGATTAACCGTACAGAACTTTTTATCTGCGGCTACAGGTATTGCTGTGTTGTTCGCGCTGATTAGAGGCTTTGCCCGACATACGTCTAAAACAATCGGTAACTTTTGGGTCGATGCCACACGCTCGACCTTATATGTCTTATTACCCTTATCTTTTTTGCTGGCGGTTGCGCTCATTGGGCAGGGCGTCATTCAAAATTTTGATGCCTATCAAGAAGTGACAACGATCAATCCAACCAGCTACATTACAAAAGATGCAGCGGGTAAAGACATTACCCAAACGACTAATACGCAAACCATTGCTATGGGGCCGGTGGCATCTCAAGAGGCGATTAAAATGTTGGGGACCAATGGTGGTGGCTTTTTTAATGCCAACTCAGCACATCCGTTTGAAAACCCGACGCCGCTATCAAACTTTCTGGAAATGCTCGCCATCTTTTTAATCCCAGCAGGATTGTGCTTTGCATTCGGCAAAATGGTCGGTGATAAGCGGCAAGGTTGGACAATTTTTAGCGCGATGTTCATCATTTTTATCGTGATGGTAGCTGCGACGCTATGGGCAGAGCAATCAGGCAATCCAGTGCTTACTGCAAATGGTGCAGATCAAACTGCGGTGGTTACTGAATCAGGTTTCGCACTTCAATCTGGCGGCAACATGGAGGGTAAAGAAACGCGTTTTGGTATCGTTAGTTCTGCATTATTTGCCACCATTACCACAGCAGCTTCATGCGGTGCAGTCAATGCAATGCATGACTCACTGACGCCCATTGGTGGATTAGTGACGATGTGGCAAATGCAGCTAGGAGAAGTTGTTTTCGGAGGGGTTGGTTCTGGTCTTTACACCATGTTGATTTATGCTGTACTCGCGGTATTTATTGCAGGATTAATGATAGGACGTACACCCGAATATTTAGGTAAGAAAATCGAAACCTATGAGATGCAAATGACCGCGCTCATTATATTGGTCACTCCGTTGCTGGTGTTGATAGGTACCGCCCTTGCAGTAAGCGTTGCTGATGGCGTTGTCGGTATTGCCAATCCTGGCGCACATGGCTTTAGTGAGGTGCTCTACGCTTTATCATCGGCTGCAAACAACAACGGTAGTGCTTTTGCAGGCCTATCTGCCAACACACCATTCTACAACTCATTGTTGGCGGTAGCGATGTTCTTTGGTCGCTTCGGCATCATTATTCCTGTGTTGGCAATAGCAGGTTCTATGGCGGCAAAAAAACGTATTCCAGTGAGTGTGGGCACTATGCCAACACACGGGCCATTGTTTGTCATTTTATTGATAGGGGCGGTCATTCTGGTAGGGGCATTAACTTATATACCAGCGCTTGCACTTGGCCCTGTGGTTGAACAATTACAGATGCTTAATATTTAAAAGATACATTTTAGGATAACACCATGTCTAGTCCCGCAATCAAATCATTGTTAGACCCTACGCTAGTCAAACCCGCTATTGTAGATTCATTTAAAAAATTGGCACCTCAAATACAGTGGCGCAATCCTGTCATGTTCGTTGTATATCTTGGTAGCTTGCTGACAACCGCTTTGCTCATTCAGGCCTTGCTTAGTCATTCAGAAGCATCGTTAGGCTTTATTGCCTCCGTGGCCATTTGGTTATGGTTTACTGTGTTGTTTGCCAACTTTGCAGAAGCGATGGCCGAAGGACGTAGCAAAGCGCAAGCAGCCTCTCTCAGAAGTGCTAAAAAGAATGTCGTCGTCAAAAAACTGGCGAATGAATCCAGAGATGCTGCGGTCACCATTACAGACAGCAATAGCATACAAAAAGGAGATATTCTCTTGATTGAGGCCGGTGATATGATACCGGCGGATGGCGAGGTGATTGAGGGAATAGCGTCCGTGAACGAGGCCGCAATTACTGGTGAGTCTGCACCCGTCATTCGAGAATCTGGCGGAGACTTTAGTGCTGTGACTGGCGGTACACAAGTACTATCTGATTGGATAGTTATGCGTGTCACGGTTAATCCAGGTGAAGCATTTTTAGATCGCATGATTGCCATGGTTGAAGGGGCAAAACGTCAGAAAACGCCAAACGAGATTGCACTCACTATTTTACTGGTGACATTAACTATTGTGTTTCTGTTGGTAACAGTCACGCTAATGCCATTTTCTTTATTTAGTGTAAACGCTGCAGGTGCCGGGAGTCCGCCAAGCGTGACAGTACTTATCTCTTTATTAATCTGCTTAATTCCCACAACAATTGCTGGTTTATTATCAGCTATAGGTGTGGCTGGCATGAGTCGTATGATGCAGGCCAATGTGATTGCGACATCTGGCCGCGCAGTAGAAGCGGCGGGGGATGTCAATGTACTGCTGTTAGATAAAACTGGCACCATTACTTTAGGTAATCGCCAAGCGTCTATTTTTATTCCTGCTGCGGGCATTGCTGAGCAAACGTTAGCAGATGCAGCACAACTCGCATCCATGATGGATGAAACCCCAGAAGGTCGAAGTATCGTTGTACTAGCGAAAAATCGTTTTAATATCCGTGAGCGCGATGTGATGTCACTTGGTGCAAGCTTTGTGCCATTCACAGCGCAAACGAGAATGAGTGGCGTTAATTTACAAGAGGGTGAACATCAACGTCAGATTCGTAAAGGTGCAGCCAGCGCTATTCAATCACACGTGGAAAGTTTAGGCGGCGAATTTTCAAACGATATTACTCAAAAAGTGGATGAGGTAGCGCGTCGAGGCAGCACACCATTGGTTGTTAGCGATGGTAGTCAAGTATTAGGAGTGGTTGAACTTAAAGACATTGTAAAAGGCGGTATTAAAGAGCGTTTTGCAGAGCTGCGACGCATGGGCATTTCTACCATTATGATTACTGGCGACAATCGTCTCACGGCTGCGGCGATTGCAGCAGAGGCAGGTGTGGATGACTTTCTAGCGGAAGCAACGCCAGAAGCTAAATTGAAGTTAATCCGCGACCATCAGGCAGAAGGTAAGTTGGTCGCCATGACCGGTGATGGTACGAACGATGCGCCTGCACTGGCACAAGCGGATGTGGCGGTAGCCATGAATACAGGTACGCAAGCGGCAAAAGAGGCCGGCAATATGGTGGATTTGGACTCAAACCCGACTAAATTAATTGAAATCGTAGAAATTGGTAAGCAAATGCTGATGACCCGAGGCTCATTAACTACATTCAGTATCGCCAATGATGTCGCTAAATACTTTGCCATTATTCCAGCTGCGTTTGCCAGCACCTATCCACAGTTAGATACGTTGAATATCATGCAGCTGACCAGTCCGAATTCGGCCATTTTATCGGCGGTGATATTCAATGCGCTTATTATTATTGTGTTGATTCCATTGGCACTTAAAGGCATAAGCTATACCGCGATTGGTGCGCAACAATTGCTGCGTAAAAACTTGGTAATTTATGGCTTAGGGGGGTTAATTGTTCCTTTTATTGGGATCAAAATCATTGATATGTTGTTAACGGCTTTAGGTTTAGCCTAGTTTATTCATAGTGAGCAAAGTGAAGGAAAAATCATGCAAGAAACATTAAGCGGTCATAGCGATACATTGAGTTTCAAGTTGGCACTTAAAGCACTAAGGCCAGCACTCATGCTGTTTGTGATATTGACCATCATCACGGGTGTCATATACCCACTGGTAACAACAGTGGTTGGACAGTGGTGGATGCCATTTCAGGCCAATGGCTCTCTTATCGAAAAAGGTGGGATCGTTGTCGGGTCTTCATTCATCGGACAGAATTTCACGGAAGCAAAATACTTTTGGAGTAGGCCGTCTGCCACAGGGCCTTATAGTTACAACGCAGCCGCATCCTCTGGTGCTAATCAAGGACCACTTAACCCAGCGCTTGCAGATGCAATCAAAATCCGCATAGCTGCTTTAAGAGAGGCGGATACTGATAACAAATTGCCAATTCCTGTAGATCTAGTGACGGCCTCGGCAAGTGGGTTAGACCCACATATCAGTCCCGCAGCCGCGCAATATCAGCTAACCAGAGTTGCAAAGGCAAGAGGCTTGAGCGCGGAAAGCATTCAACAGATGATTGATAACCATACAGAATCGAGGCAACTAAGCATTTTGGGAGAGCCTAGAGTGAATGTATTACAATTAAATTTAGCTTTAGATAGCATGGTGCAACCATAGTACGCTGCTGTAATTTATAAATATGTGATAGCAATTACACCTATGACAAATGATGAACGACCAGATCCAGACCAGTTACTAGAAAAAATCAATAAGGAGGCTGAGCGTGAAAAACGAGGTCAACTTAAAATATTTTTTGGTGCTTGTGCTGGCGTGGGTAAAACCTTTGCCATGCTGTCAGCAGCAAGGACAATCAAGCAAGACGGCACAGATGTCATCATCGGTATTGTAGAGACGCATGGTAGAGCTGAAACAGCAGCCCAGCTTGGTGATCTAGAAGTGTTGCCATTGAAGAAGGTGGCTTATCGAGAGAAAGACTTAACAGAATTTGATTTAGATGCGGCATTAGCACGCAAACCATCGCTTATTCTAGTGGATGAGTTAGCACACTCCAACGTTGAGGGTTCACGCCACCCTAAACGCTGGCAAGATGTGGAGGAGCTGTTATCCGTAGGCATTGATGTGTTTACCACGTTAAATGTGCAACATATCGAAAGCCTCAACGATGTGGTTGGTCAAATAACAGGGATTCGCGTCAATGAGACTATTCCGGATAAAGTGTTTGATATGGCGGATGAGGTTACATTGGTTGACCTCCCTGCAGATGAACTACTGCGGAGGCTACAAGAAGGCAAGGTGTATCAAGCGCAACAAGCAGAACGTGCCGGTAAAAGCTTTTTTCGCAAAGGTAATTTAATAGCTTTGCGTGAAATGGCATTAAGAAGAACTGCCGATCGTGTGGACTCACAAATGCGTGAGTACCGCAATGACAGTGCAATTAGCCAAGTGTGGCAGACTAAAGATCGTTTGTTAGTATGTGTGGGCACGGATGCAGAAGCAGAAAGACTTGTCAGAGTGGCGGCAAGGCTAGCGCAGAGTTTAAAGTCCGATTGGCTGGCTGTGTACGTTGAGACACCCAAGTTGCAACGGCTGCCAGAAACGCAGCGCAGTATTATTGCAAAAACACTTAAACTTGCTGAGACATTAGGCGCTGAAGCTGCATCGCTAAGTGGTACCAATGTTGCAGAAGTCATACTTAACTACGCTAGAAACAAAAACGTCACCAAACTTGTGGTTGGAAAATCGAATCGCTCTGCTATCGAGCGACTGATTTACCCCGGGGTTGTAGACGATATCACTCACCTAGCCACCGACATCGACATTCACGTTGTGTCGCGAGAACGCACATTAGCAGAAAAATATACCGATTCAAAAAACGCATCCCAAGCTGAAGTTTCAACTCACGAGGTTGCTTATACTGGTTATTATGTTTCGGCAATGGTATGTGTAGCAACTGTATTGATTGCGACGCTACTTATGCAGTATTTTGAATTGGCCAATGTAGTGATGTTGTATCTGTTAGGTGTGATTTTAATCTCATCTAGATACGGCAGAGGACCAGGTATTTTCTCATCCTTTATAAGTGTCGCTACGTTTGATTTTATTTTCGTGCCACCCAGATTTTCATTCAGTGTATCCGATACCCAATACCTACTCACTTTTGGCGTCATGCTGACTGTTGCTCTAGTGGTGAGTAATTTGACTGCGAACTTACGTTATCAGGCGATGGTAGCCATGCACCGAGAGCGGCGAAGCCAAACACTCTATGATTTAGGAAAGGCTTTGGCTTCTGCATTGACAGCAAACCATATCATTGAAATTAGCACGCATCAACTAACTGGTATTTTTAAATCTAAAGTATGCATATTGCTTCCTAATAGCGATGAAAAAGTAGTCATGCCACTTCAAAACAAGCAAGATCCACCTCATGAAATACAAGACCAAAATCATCAGCTGGCTGTCGATTTGGGAATAGCACAGTGGGTATATGACCACCAGCAACAAGCTGGTCTGGGCACTGATACCTTACCTTCTACACCAGCGCTATATATTCCCCTGCAAGCCCCAATGAGAACACGCGGTGTTTTAGTGATTTTTCCGAGTAATGTTTTGTTTAAAGGCAGCAGGACAAGCATTTTGCTAGAGCAAAGACAATTGCTGCAGACGTTTGCCTCACAAATTGCCATTGCTATTGAACGCGTGCATTATGTAGAGGTTGCACAGCAAGCGCTTGTTTCAATGGAATCGGAGCGTTTGAGAAACTCCGTGCTCAGCGCAATTTCACACGATTTAAACACGCCACTTACCACAATTGTGGCAGCAGCTAGCTGGCTCAAGCAAGAAACGCCATTGAAAGACAAGCGATACGAGTATATTTCGATGTTATATAGTCAGTCTATTCGCATGAAAAATCTAGTCATCAACTTACTTGATATGGCAAGGTTGCAGTCTGGTAAAGTGAGGTTGAATAAACAATGGCAAGTATTGGAAGAAGTTGTAGGGACATCGCTTCGTACGATGAAAGAAATCTTAGGTAAACGAAATGTAGTGATTGATTTGCCCGTTGACTTACCTTTGGTTGAATACGACGCAATTCTAATAGATAGAGTGTTGTGTAATTTATTAGATAACGCCGCTAAATACACAAGCGCGGACAGCAAAATTTACATCAGCGCTAGAACAAATAAACACGATATGTTGATCTCAGTGGCTGATGATGGTGCAGGGCTACCTAAGCACGCTGAAATTCAAATATTTGAGAAGTTTACCCGTGGCGAGAAGGAATCTTCGAATACAGGCGTTGGATTGGGATTGTCTATTTGCAAAAGTATTGTAGAAGCGCATCAAGGAAAAATATGGGCATCGAACAAACTGCCGCAGGGTGCAATATTCACATTCTCGCTACCTTTAGGTACACCGCCAGCATTGCCACAGATTGAGGAACATTGAGGTATCCATGACTAATCACTCGGGAAATATTGTTTTAATCGAGGATGATGCGCAGATTCGTCGCTTCGTCTCCTCTGCCTTAGAAAGTGAATGTTTCACTGTTTACTCTAGTGAGACTGGTAAAAAGGGGTTGATTGAGATCGGCACAAGAAAACCAGATGCCGTTATTTTGGATTTAGGTTTGCCAGATATTGATGGTTTAGAGGTCATCCGAGAAACCAGAAATTGGAGCAATATCCCCATCATTATTTTATCGGCCCGCACACAAGAGCAAGAAAAAGTTGCCGCGTTGGACGCTGGCGCAGATGATTTTTTATCCAAACCGTTTGGTACGCAAGAGCTAATTGCAAGACTACGTGCGCAGTTGAGGCGCAGTAACATGGTGGGTGAAGTAAGTCATCACGGTATTTATGATTTTGGTAATATTAATGTGGATTTACCAAAAAGGCTCGTGACTAAGAATAATCAGCTCGTGCACCTTACCCCTATAGAGTTTCGGCTATTTTCAGAATTAATTAAAAATGCTGGTCGCGTAGTCACGCAACGACAGTTATTAAAAGAAGTTTGGGGTCCAAGCTATGTTGAGAATGAGCACTACCTTAGAATTTACATGAGTCACTTAAGACAAAAGTTAGAGGACGACCCAACGCAACCGGAACATTTCATTACTGAAATAGGCATCGGATTTAGATTCGTTTAATCGATCAAAAGGAGAGTCTGTTGACTCTCACAGTTAATGATTAGTTAAGTCCGCTTTGTCCCCAAGCAGCCACTTAATTGACTAATTGACAGTCACGTACTTAGCTGAGTTTTCTGAAGGCATTGCAATTAACGATACTTTCATTTCAGCGACTTCATCCATCGGTGTCCGCCCAAAGAAACGTTTAAATTCTCGGCTGAACTGAGAAATGCTTTCGTAGCCGACTTTTCGAGATGCGGTGGATGCGCTCATGCCGTCTTGTAACATATGTAGTCTAGCCTTATGAAGACGGGTTGTTTTGAGGTACTGTATCGGCGTTGTTGCTGTTAGGGCTTTAAAATGCGCATGGAATGCTGCTATGCTCATATTGGCATCTTCAGCCAAAGCAGATACGTTTAAGTCGCCTGCAAAATCGCTATGTATGCGTTTCAACGCTTTGCCTATCTTGCTGAAATGACTTTGTTGCATTAACACTTCTCGAATAGCTGCGCCTTGTTGCCCTGTGAGTACACGATAATAAATTTCCCGCATGATCGATGCGCCTAGAATTTCAGACTCTTGCTGCGAGGACAGCACTTCAAGTAGCCTTAAGATGGCATCTGATAGTTTGTCGTCCAATGCGGTGGAAACCATCCCTAATTGCGGAAACCCTAATTCTGAATTACCGGAATCTAGCGACAGTACTAATTCGGCAACCACAGCGAGATTAATGCGAATGGAGATTGCCAGCATAGGTTCTTCTATCGTGCCTATGGTTTCGCTTTCAAAAGGCAGGGGTAGAGATAGCACTAAAAATTGTTGCGGGTCATACTGAAACACCTGATCGCCAAGATATCCCAGTTTTTTTCCTTGTAATACAACGACAATGCTAGGTTCGTATAGCACCGGCATTCTAGCGATGTATCGATTAGCGCGCATAAACTTTACGCCATTCAAAATAGATAAGGTGTAGCCCTCGTTAGGCGCAAGTTTTAGTAGAAGGTCTATCATGGACTGCTGGCGTGTCATGGTTTACTCCAATTTGTCCTGTCATAAATGTGCAGTATATTAGGCATTAATTTATATTTAATGTCCATATTAGAATAGGAATAGGCAATATATAAAGAATTTTAGGCATTTTGTTCTTAATGGCGGAAATCTACACTTGCTGTTAGCTTCTTAAGCTACTGACACATGTGGAAAGTGACATTGGCAATGAACATTCGATTCGTTTTTTGAAAAGAGGGCATGATGCAAATCAGATACAAAGTATTGAGTGCGGTAATTCTTGCAACATTAGGTTTACATGCGGTTTCCAGTATGGCTGGCGCTGCAGATGTCGAGGCGAATTTAAGTAAACTCCATATGCCACCGGGTTTTAAAGTGGAGATCTATGCTGAGGTACCAGGTGCGCGACAAATGGCGCTTGGTACGAATGGCAATGTATATGTTGGCACGCGCGGAAATAACGTTTACGCCGTTGTCGATAAAAACAAGGACCACAAGGCAGATAAGGTTGTAGTGATGATGGATGACCTTAAAGTTGCGAATGGTGTCGCGATGTACAATGGCAATTTATATGTAGCAGAGCAAAGCAGAATCACACGTTATGCAGCGCCAGACTTTGACTTGAGCCTGCCATTTAAGCAAATGCGTGAAGTGATTTACGATAAACTTCCAGACAAGGCGCATCATGGCTGGCGCTATATTACATTTGGACCAGACAGTAAGCTTTACGTCACGGTTGGGGCCCCATGCAATATTTGTAATCCTGAAGGGGTTGAAGCCAGTATTATTCGCATGAATCCGGATGGCAGCAATGTAGAAACGTTTGCTAAAGGGGTTAGAAACTCTGTTGGCATGGATTTTCAACCGGGCACCAATGTCTTGCACTTTACCGACAATGGGGTGGATATGATGGGAGATGATATCCCCCATGATGAATTGAATGCAGCGCCCAAAAAAGACATGCACTTTGGCTTCCCATTCTTTGCGGGTGGAGAGGCTAGGCAGGCAGAGTGGAAAGACAAAACGCCGCCTAAAAATGTCGCTTTCCCAGCCACTGAGTTCCAAGCACATAGCGCTAATTTAGGGTTTAAATTTTATACTGGTAAACAGTTTCCAACTGAATATCAAAACAATGCCATCATTGCGCAGCATGGTTCATGGAATCGTTCTAAACCAGTAGGCTACCAGCTTATGCGTGTTACTTTTGATGACAAGCATCAAGTAAAAAGTAGCGAAGTCTTTATTGATGGCTGGTTAGCCAATGGTGAAATATGGGGACGCCCAAATGATGTATTGCAAATGCCAGATGGCTCGCTGCTTGTCTCTGATGATTATAATGACATCATTTACCGTGTCAGCTATGGTGAGCAATCCGCACCAGTTGCTAAGGCAGTAAATGGCTCAACCAAGACATTAACCGGTTTGCAAATGCCTGAGTCATCCATTGCCCACCCGGATGGTCGTGTGTTTATCACCGAAATTGGTGAGTTTGGTAAGAATGGTGATGGTAAAGTAACCATACTGAATACCGATGGCTCTACCAAGACACTTGCGGATGGTCTAGATGACCCCAAAGGCATTGATCTATTTAACAATCAGCTATACGTGGCCGATGTGAATCAGGTAGTGCGTGTTGGCTTAGATGGTAAAAAGACAGTCATCGCGAAACCAACTGACTTTCAGGATGCTCCAATCTTCCTGAACGATATTGAAATTGATGGTGTAGGTAATGTCTATGTCTCAGACAGTGGCGACGACAATGGCAAGCATGGGGCGATCTATAAAATCACGCCTGCTGGAAAAGTCATTCAAATCATCAATGATAAGTCAGGTATCAAACGCCCTAACGGCTTACTGATGGATGGCCCTAATAAACTATTGGTTGCCGATTTTGGTACTGGCAAGTTGTTTCAGGTTACCTTTGATGGTGCGTCCAACAAACCAAAAGCAAAAGTCACGTTGCTGAATAGTGGATTTGGCGGTGCAGATGGGTTGATTCGCGATACAAATGGTGTTTTATATGTCAGCGATTGGGCAAGCGGTAAGGTTTGGCAATTGAGCGAACCTAAAGCGACACCACAATTACTCACAGAAGGTCATCAATCTGCAGCAGATATTTCATTGTCTATCGATGGGCAATTTATCCTGATGCCGGATATGAAAGCAGGGCAACTGGTGGTATTACCCATATCAAGCAAATAAAAAAAGGTAAGCATGTTTAATGTAGTTGGTATAGCTTTAAAACGTCCATACACGTTTGTGGTCATGGCCTTGTTGCTGCTCATTGCTGGCATACTGTCTGCGCTACGTAGTCCGGTAGATATCTTTCCGGAGATTCGTATTCCAGTGATTGCGGTGGCATGGCAATATGCTGGCTTACCGCCAGATGACATGGCAGGGCGTATTACTACGCTATACCAACGCAGCCTCACTACTACAGTGAATGACATCGAACATATTGAAGCCAACTCTTATACTGGCTTTGGTATCGTTAAAATTTTCTTCCAACCAGGTGTAGATATTGCCACGGCAAATGCACAAGTAACGGCTATTTCACAAGTTGCGACACGCCAAATGCCAACGGGGACGACACCGCCCCTTATCATGAATTATAATGCGTCAACCGTCCCTATCTTGCAGATTGCTTTGTCTGGCAAAGGCCTCACTGAGCAGAATCTGGCTGACTTAGGGTTGAATGCGGTTCGTTTACGTTTAGTCACCGTGCCAGGGGCTGGGGTGCCGTTCCCTTATGGAGGCAAAAGCCGCCAGGTTCAAATTGATCTTGACCCATCAGCGATTCAAGCGCGCGGCCTTTCTGCACAAGATGTCTCTAACGCCTTGGCCGCGCATAACCTGATATTGCCTGTGGGCACACAAAAGATCGGCAGCATTGAGTACACGTTAAACCTCAATAACTCAGCAGTTGAAATTGATGACTTGGGAAGTTTGCCCGTCAAAGTCGTCAATGGTGCAACTGTGTATATCCGTGATGTTGCGCAGGTGCGTGATGGTAATCCACCTCAAACCAATATCGTGCATGTGGATGGCGGACGCTCGGTATTGATGACCATTCTTAAAAATGGTGCCACCTCTACACTGTCTATCGTGTCTGGCATTAAAGACAAGCTCGAAGAAATCAAACCCACCTTGCCAGAGAATTTAATTGTTACGCCGATTAATGACCAATCGTTATTTGTACGTGCAGCCATCAAAGGTGTTGTGTTTGAAGGTGTGCTTGCAGCTGTCCTCACTAGCTTAATGGTATTGTTGTTTTTGGGGAGCTGGCGCTCTTCATTGATTATTGCAACTTCTATCCCGCTTTCAATATTGGGTGCCATCATTGCGCTTTCTGCCATTGGCGAAACGCTCAATATTATGACGCTGGGTGGTTTGGCGCTGGCAGTGGGTATATTGGTCGATGAAGCCACCGTGACGATTGAGAATATCAACTGGCACTTAGAGCAGGGCAAAGAGGTTGAAGCCTCTATCTTAGATGGCGCAGCACAAATCGTGACCCCGGCATTTGTGTCTCTATTGTGTATTTGTATCGTATTCGTCCCAATGTTTTTCTTAGAAGGCGTATCACGCTTCTTGTTTGTGCCAATGGCAGAAGCAGTGATGTTTGCAATGGTGACTTCGTTCATTTTGTCGCGAACGTTAGTACCAACGATGGCCAATTACTTACTTAAAAAGCATGCACCGCATACCGATCAAGATGGCACCGTAACATTACCAACCAGAAACCCTTTAGTACATTTTCAACGTGGTTTTGAAGCGCGCTTTGAGCGTTTCCGCGCAGGTTATAAAGGCATATTAGAGCTGGCTGTCTCGCATCGCCGCATCTTTGTAATGGGCTTTCTGGCTGTCATCATGCTTTCATTTTTACTGATTCCATTTCTTGGCCAAAACTTTTTCCCTACGGTAGATAGTGGGCAGATATTGATGCACGCACGCGTGCCTGTGGGTACCCGCGTGGAAGACACCGCCATGCGATTCGCAAATATACAATCTGCAATAAAGAAAGTGATTCCAGCCGATGAGATCCTGACGATTGTAGACAATATTGGCATTCCGATTAGTAGTATCAATATGACCTATAACAACACAGGGCTGATAGGTGCGCAGGATGGCGATATACAGATTGCGCTTAAAGAACACCATGCGCCGACAGCCGACTATGTGCGTAAATTACGTGAAATATTACCTAAGCAATTCCCGGACACTACATTCTCTTTTCCGCCGGCAGATATCGTCAGCCAAATATTGAATTTTGGTTCGCCAGCGCCGATTGATTTACAGATTCGCGGGGGTAAGCTCGCCGATAATTTTGATTATGCCAACAAGCTATTGACCAAAATTAAACTTGTGCCAGGCGTTGTTGATGCACGCATTCAACAGTCACACACTCGGCCTGTATTTGATATCAATCTTGATCGAACGCGCTCACAAGAGGTGGGCATTAGCACCAGAGACGTGACCAATAGTTTGGTCATTAATTTAGCGGGGAGCTCGCAGGTATCGCCCACATTTTGGCTAAATCCAACCAATGGCGTGTCTTATCCTATTGTGTTACAAACCCCGCAATATCATCTAGATAGCCTAAATGCTTTAGCTAATTTACCTATTAGTAGCGTAGGCGGTGCTCCACAGACATTAGGGGCGTTGGCAACGTTTAAGCGTAATACCGGTAATGCGGTTGTCAGCCAATATGATATTCAAGCCATGGTCCAGATCAATGCCACTACACAAGACCGTGATTTAGGTGCCGTGGCGAAAGATATTCGGCAAATCATTGCTGATTCAGCAGACCACGTGCCTAAAGGTGCAACGGTCGCGTTATTGGGTCAAGTCAAAACCATGGATAGTGCGTTTTCTGGCTTGTTATATGGTTTGCTTGGTGCCATCGTATTGATTTACTTGCTGATTGTGGTGAATTTCCAATCATGGAGCGACCCATTTGTGATTATTACCGCGTTGCCAGCAGCACTGGCTGGTATTGTCTGGATGTTGTTTGTAACCTACACACCATTATCTGTACCGGCTTTAACTGGCGCCATTATGTGTATGGGGGTAGCTACTGCCAACAGCGTGCTGGTCATTAGCTTTGCGCGCGAACGACTCATGCAATTAGGGGATGCTACTGCAGCAGCGATTGACGCAGGTTTTGTGCGTTTTAGGCCTGTATTGATGACAGCGCTCGCAATGATTATTGGGATGGCGCCAATGGCATTAGGTTTAGGCGAAGGAGGGGAGCAGAACGCCCCCTTGGGTCGTGCAGTGATTGGTGGCTTGATTTTTGCCACGGTTGCCACGCTGTTTTTTGTACCTGTTGTATTCAGCATTGTGCACAGGCGCTATAACAATCAACTTAGTCACAAACAATCTGTACCCAATTCAACTGGAGAATTTCATGCAGTCTAATCACAAAGCCTCTGGTAGCAAGTTATCAAATAGGACTTTGCGCATGAGCGCTGTGCTCGTGGCGATTGTTGCAATAGCACTTGTCGTTGTCGGCGTGACGACTCGCGCTAACCACTACGACAACCTGAAAGCGCAGACGGATAAGCAAGCAGTGCCTACGGTGAGTGTCGCTTTGCCAGTAAATACCAGTGAAGGGGCGTCTACGCTAGCATTGCCAGGCAGGTTTGAAGCTTATGCGCGCGCGCCTATTTATGCGCGTGTGGGTGGCTATTTAAAAAACTGGAAGGCTGATATTGGTGCGACAGTCAAGACTGGGCAATTATTAGGTGAAATCGAAACGCCGGATTTAGACCAAGAGTTACTGCAAGCCAGAGCTGATTTAGCCAGTGCACAAGCGAATGTTAGCCTAGCCGAAACGACAGCCAAACGCTGGCAAGAAATGTTAACCACACAGTCTATTGCTAAGCAGGAAGTGGACGAAAAAGTAGGGGATTACATCAGCAAACAAGCCATAGTAAAAGCAGCAGAGGCAAACGTGAACCGTTTGGTGGCGTTAAAAGGATTTGCGCGCATCGTTGCACCATTTGATGGCTCAGTGACTGCACGAAATACGGATACTGGCGCATTGATCAATGCTGGCAGCAGTACGGCACTTCCGTTGTTTGAGATTTCTGACACGCGTAAATTACGCTTGTATGTCAATATCCCGCAAAACTATGTCGCCAGTATTAAAGTGGGCACGCAGGCAAAAATTACCGTTCCTGAACACCAAGGAAAAACTTACACTGCAATCATTAACTCTACTTCAGGGTCTATTGATGCTGCCTCTGGCACTACTTTAGTACAGCTTTCTGTAAACAACGCTGCAGGTGAGTTATTGCCAGGCGGGTTTGCCAATGTCAATTTGGATTTGCCGAGCAATACAAGCTTGCTGAGTGTGTCCGCAAGCGCATTGATCTTTGATCAAGCCGGGTTACGCGTTGCGACTGTAGGCCCAGATAATAAGGTGATACTAAAAGCGATTACTATTTCACGCGATTTTGGTAAAACCATCGAGCTGTATTCTGGTGTGGCGGCCAATGATCGTGTGATAGAAAATCCACCGGACGGTATTTCGAATGGCGATCTAGTTAATGTTGCAAAGACAATCTAAAACCATCTAGCGCATTATGCCTGATGAACAACCGCCATTTAGAGTGTTAAATGGTGGCCTAATTTGTTCTTTTTAGTCGCGAGATACCCTTGGTTTGAATCATTCAACTGCGTTTGAATCGGAATGAGTTGATTGACCAAAATGCCAAGTGATGCGAGCGACTCACTTTTAGTTGGGTTGTTAGTCATCAATTTTATGGATTGGATATGCAATAACTTAAGTATGTTAGCTGCAACATCATAGCTTCGATTGTCTATTGGAAGTCCTAGCGCCAAATTCGCATCTACAGTATCTAAGCCTTTATCTTGCAACGCATATGCGCGGATTTTATTGGGTAGGCCAATGGCTCTGCCTTCATGACCACGCAAGTAAATGATGATGCCGGCGCCTTCATCATGAATGCGCTGCTGGGCTAGTTTTAATTGGTCGCCGCAATCGCAGCGCGTAGATGAAAAAACATCCCCAGTCACGCATTCGGAATGGACTCTAGTCAGCACATCTTGTTTGCCTTCTAGGTCACCCATGACCAGTGCAATATGTTCTAAATCGGTGTCCGCGTCTTGATATACATGAATTTTGTAATTGCCAAACGCAGTAGGTAAATCAGAGGTTGAGAGTTGAATGATGTCGCTCATTATTTCGTTTTAATATGCTATCCAGTTGATTTGTCAGATTATCTGAGAGCGCTGATTGCCCCCATTTTAATTAATTTCGCTCTAATAATATTTCGGCTCACACCAAGTAGTTTTGCTGTTTGCACTTGATTATTGTGGCAATGATTATAAGCTGCTCTGACCAATGTGTCCTCAAAATGCTCATATAAATTACTTGAGTAGCTTGATGAAGGTGTTGTTGAGTAGTGACCTAGCGCTCTATGCTTGAGTTCAGTTTGGGTTAATCTAAAGGAATATCTCTAGGAAAGTAGTGCAAACCATTTCGCTACATTAGATATATTTATATCGATATACTTGAGATGTATTAATTAGACGAGTTTATACTTCGGTACGCAGCCATGTGTGACGCTT
This sequence comes from Methylophilaceae bacterium 11, assembly GCA_000525025.1. Lineage (GTDB taxonomy): Bacteria > Pseudomonadota > Gammaproteobacteria > Burkholderiales > Methylophilaceae > Methylophilus. The sequence continues at coordinate 1,352,660 of JCKJ01000001.1, forward strand.
TGAAGTTTAAACTATTAATTTATTGGATTATTACTGCGAATTAATCATTTAAGATTAACTGGCGTCCCCACGGGGATTCGAACCCCGGTCGCCTCCGTGAAAGGGAGGTGTCCTAGGCCTCTAGACGATGGGGACCTAAGAAATTACAACAACCGCATTTTACTATAAATCGTTCAATTCTGACACGATTTATTCAAATTTATGGTGGAGGTAAGCGGGATCGAACCGCTGACCTCTTGCATGCCATGCAAGCGCTCTCCCAGCTGAGCTATACCCCCGATTACCCTATTTGGTACCACTAAATTTGGGTTCTTTGAAACTGCTTCAAATCAAAGAAGGCGCAATATTAAAGACGGGCAGAGTAGTTGTCAATGATTTTCTGCGATTAATATTAATTAACCACGAATGTTGGATTGCGCGGAAAATTGCAACAGATCTACTAGTGGCTGAGGTTGCCAACCTTCTTTGCGATGCTCTGTCACTACGTTGGTGAAAATGCCGCCACGTACATAGAATTTAGCAGTTACCCGCATGAATTTTGGTTGAGTCGCGGCAACGAGGTCATCCAACATGCTGTTGGTCACGGCTTCATGAAAACAGCCTTCATCACGGAATGACCACATATATAACTTGAGGCTCTTTAATTCAACACACAACTGATCAGGAATGTAGTCTAGATAAATAATGGCAAAGTCAGGTTGACCGGTCTTAGGGCACAAGCAGGTAAACTCTGGGATCTCCATGTGGATATGGAAGTCCCTACCTGAGTTTGGGTTGGGGAAAGTCTCCAGCTGTTTGCTAGGTTGCGCGGTAGGTTTAGCGCCTAAAGATTCGTTGTGCATAATGAAGAGCAGTTTTTGCGTTAAAAAAACGTTATTATAACGCTTAAAAATTAAACCATATTCATCAATCACGCTTTGCGCTTAACTCATTTAAAACTTGCCGGTTTCAAATCCTTTGTGGATCCAACGACCATTCACTTGCACGGCCAACGTGTCGGTGTGGTGGGGCCGAATGGTTGCGGGAAATCCAATGTCATGGAATCTGTGCGCTGGGTATTGGGCGAGTCTTCTGCCAAGGAAATGCGCGCAGATGCCATGGATGCCGTGATTTTTAATGGCTCATCTAATCGCAAACCTATTTCTCGCGCAAGTGTGGAGCTGATTTTCGATAATAGCTTAGGTGGCGCCAGCGGTGAGTGGAATCAATATGCTGAAATCTCAGTCAAACGTGTGATTGAGCGCGAAAAAGGCTCCAGTTACTACATCAACAATACCGCGGTGCGCAGGCGCGATGTAGCAGATCTGTTTCTTGGTACTGGGCTGGGTGGGCGTGCCTATGCGATTATCGGCCAAAATACAATTTCACGGATTGTTGAAGCCAAGCCAGAAGAGCTGCGTATCTTTTTGGAAGAAGCGGCTGGTATCAGCAAATACAAAGAGCGTAGACGTGAGACTGAGCTGCGCTTGCGTGATACCCGTGAGAACCTGACACGTGTGGAAGACATTTGCCGCGAGTTGCAAAAGCAAATCAATAAGCTAGAAGTGCAGGCGGTAGTGGCGGAGCAGTTCCATCAGCTGCAAACTGCGCTAAAGCATGCAGACGGCCAGTTGTGGTTGCTTAAAAAACGTGATGCAGGGCGTGATTGGGATAAAGCAAAAACCAAAGTAGAGACTTTGGTGAATCAACTAGAAGCACAAATGGCCGCATTGCGTACCAGTGAGAGTCAGCTGGAAACTACGCGCCAAGCGCATTATTCTGCCAGTGAAGGCATTAACCAAGCGCAGGCAACCTATTACGAATCGAACGCCGAAGTAGCCAGCCTTGAAAATCAACTCAAGCAGACCGAAGAAGCGCGTGAACGCATGCGCTTACAGTTGCAGCAGCTACAATCTACACTTGAACGTAACGCACAGCAATATCAGGCATTGCAAGGGCAGCTCAGCCAAAAAATGTCAGAGCTGACGCAAGCAGAGCAATTGGCTAAGCAGGCAGATGAGGCATGGCGGCTGTTAACGCAAGGGTTGCCCGCCAAAGAGCAAGCGCTTAAGCAGGGCAACGAGCATGCAAATACAAGTCAACATACACTTGGGCAGGCTAGGCAGCGTATTCAGATTGAACAAAACAATGTGCAACATCTGACGCAAAGCCAGCAAGAGATTAAGCAGCGTATTGCGCAGTATCAACATACGCTGGCCAATCTGGTGAAACCAGATTTAACTGAACTGACGACGCATGAGACGCAGCAACAAGCTTTACAGAGCGACATCCATGCGCGTGAGCAACTGATTCAGCAACTGGCGCAATCTGAGCTTGAGCATCAAGCAGCCTTGCAGCAGCAACGTCAGGCATTGTTAGAAGCAGAGCGTACGTTACATCAGGCCGAAGCAGAAGCGCGCTCGTTAGAAAAGTTACAGCAATCGCTGAATCAGGAATCCAAGCTATCGCAATGGTTGGCGCAAGCCGGCTTGCAGCAGCAAGCGCGCTTGTGGCAGAAAATTCAGGTGGATCCAGCTTGGAGCACTGCGCTGGAATCCGTACTTGGCGCTAAATTAAATGCGCTCATGACTGATAAAGCCGCGCAACAGCGTCCGCCAGGTGCTTTGGTGCTTGGTTTTGCAGCTAACGAGCAAGCAAAACCTTATGCGCACCAATCAGGATTAACGCCGTTGTTGTCATTGGTTACCAGCAAAGACGCCATGGTGATGGGCGTATTAAGTGATTGGCTGGCAGGTGTGTATGTACTTGATCAAGCTGCATCAATCAATCAGGCATTAGCGTTGTTAACTTCGGGAGAGTCGCTAGTGAATGCATCTGGCGATATTTATACGCCACATAGCGTGACCTATCATGGTGTACAAAACCAATTGCAAGGCGTGTTGGAGCGGCAACAGCAACTGGAAACGATTCAACATGCGTTACCTCGTTTGCGTGAAACAGTTGAAAGCGCAAAGCAAACGTTAATTGTTCAAGAGCAAAAAATTCAGAGTCTCAAGCTAGAGCATCAGCAAGAGAATACACGCTTACGCCAATTTACTACGGAGCTACATACCACGCAATTAGCGGTATCGCGCTTAAAACAAGCGCATGAGAATGCTGTGCAGCGCGAATCCGCCGTCTTGCAGGACATGCAAGCAGCGCAAGCTAAGCAAACGGAATTGGTTGCTCAGATTGAGGCCAAGCAACAAGCTTTAAATCAACTCCGTGCGGAGATTCCACAACTTGAGCAACAGGCAGCATCGCAGTCGGAAGCCAAGCAACTTGCCGAGAGTACGTATTTTGCTTTGCGTGATGAGATTCAGCGTGCAGAGAAAAAACATCAAGAATGTGCATTCAATTTAAAATTATTAAATAATTTAATCAATGATTTAAATGATAAATTGAAAGTTAACTCAGAAGAAAAACAAGCGAGTTTACACCGCCAGACCGAAACGGAGTCGACATTGGCGTTGACGCCCATGGAAACGCTTAAAACCAATTTATTGGCGGCAGTGAATCAAAAGCAAGTAGCCGAGGTCGCATTGGCTAATGCGCGTAATCATTTAGCAGAGCAAGAACAAACATTACAAGCGCAGGAAAGATTGCGCATGCAAAATGAGCAGCAATTGCACCCCATGCGTGATGCGTTGGAACAAAGCCGGCTTAAAGAGCAAGAGGCGCGCCTATATTTTGAGCAATGCATGACCGGGTTACAAGAAAATGGCTTAGCAGAAGCGAATTTGGCCGAGGGGCTCGCGGAGCAAACAAAAGCCAGCGAGCTTGCCAATAAAACCATGCAATTGCAACGCGACATTGACGCTTTAGGCGCTGTCAATTTGGCTGCCATTCATGAGTTAGCCACAGAAAAAGAGCGCAAAGTATATTTGGATAGCCAAATGCAGGATTTGCTACAAGCCAGTGAAACGTTGGATGATGCGATTCGCAAAATTGATAAAGAAACGCGCGGTAAGCTGCAAGCCACGTTTGATGAGGCAAACCGCAATTTTAATGAGTTATTTAATGTGCTGTTTGGCGGTGGTCAAGCCAAGTTGGAGTTGTTGGGCGAAGAAATTCTCGACACGGGCATTCAAGTGTTTGCGCAACCGCCCGGTAAAAAAAATACGACGATTCAATTGCTTTCCGGTGGTGAAAAAGCACTGACAGCCATGGCCTTGGTGTTTGCATTGTTTAGACTCAATCCGGCGCCATTCTGCTTGATGGATGAGGTAGATGCGCCACTGGACGATAGTAATACCGAGCGTTTTTGTAGTTTGGTCAAAAAGATGTCCGAGCGCACACAGTTTTTATTTGTGTCACACAATAAAATCACCATGGAAATGGCGCAGCAACTGATTGGTGTGACAATGCAAGAGTCCGGTGTTTCTAGAGTTGTAGACGTGGATATTGATGCTGCCATGCGCATGCAAGCTGCGTAGTCTAGGCTTTTAGGAGTATCATATGGGTAGTTTAATGGTTAGGTATAAATAGTAGATGTCAGATTTACTCATCATTTTAGTAGTATTGGGTGCGCTGATTGTGGTTGGTGTGTTGGCATTCAATTGGTGGCAAGAAAAAAAATACAAAAGCCGCATCGCTAATGATTTTAAGCCATCCAAGCGCGACGTGTTGATTGAGGATTTTCAGTTAAACACAGAAAACTTACGTCAAGCGCAAGTAAAGTCTGCTATTAAGCAGAAACTTGAGCCGAGTATCGATGAATTTTCGCAGCATGGTATCGCGCAGCGTAAAGAGCCGGTATTTGAACACTCCTTGTCGGACTTGTCAGATACTTCTCATGAAGTGACTACAGCAGCCACGCTTGAGGCGGATACGCAGCTATCTGTCGAGGATATTGCATTGGAAGACATTGAAGCGTTTGGCGGTACGAGCCAATACACGCAAAATGAGCCAGCCACGCCTGATAAAGAAGAAACCACGCTAGATAAAACACCCGCCTATGTGATGGAAGAAGTCTCCATGCCATCTGAGTTGCATGCGCAGATTGATTTGATTGCATTTTTATATGCAGCAATCCCTATCGCACAAGCCAAAGTAGTTGGCTTGGAGACGCAATTTAAAGAATTTTCTGAGCATATTTTTGCGTTTGGATTAACCACAGATGATGCGTGGATTATGATTGATGAAGCCAAACCGGAACAAAACTTCACGCAATTAGCCTATAGCCTGCAATTGGCCGATAGAGGCGGGCCGGTAACACGTGCCACGCTCAATCGCTTTCAACACATGGTAGAAACCATTGGTTTAGATTTAAGCGCGCATGTGGAGTGGCAGGGCGCAGGGGATCCGCTAAATAATGCGATGTCACTAGATCAATTCTGTATTGAAGTCGATAAAACGGTGGGGTTTCATTTGTTAGCCAACAACGGCGCTAGTTTCCACGCCACTAAATTGCGCGGTTTAGTGGAAGCGCAAGGCTTGCAATTAGGCAATGACGGACGCTTTCACCACCTACAAACGGTAAAGCCACATCAGCTAGAGTTTGCCATCAAAAACTATGAAGGCAATGCATTTAGCGCGGAAATGCTTAAATCGTCGGTGATGCATGGCATTACATTTCAACTGGATATTCCCACAGCAAAAAATAGTGCGGATGTCTTTGATAACATGGTGCAAATTGCAAAACACATTGCCAAAAGCTTGGATGCCAGCATTGTGGACGATAACCGCAAAGTGTTGGGTGATATTCAGCTGGAAAAAATTCGCCAGCAACTGAAAGTCATTAATGCCACCATGATTGCTAAAGGCATCATCCCAGGTAGCACACACGCCTTACGTTTATTCTCATAAGTACTGCAATGACGACCGCGCTCACGAAAGAACAGGCGAGTGCTGAGATTTCAGCTTTAAAAACGCAACTCGCACAATACGATTACCATTATTACGTTCTAGATGCGCCGCTAGTTTCCGATAGCGAATACGATGGCTTGTATCGCCAACTTACTGTGCTGGAAACAGCGTATCCGGAACTGGTCACACCCGATTCACCCTCCCAGCGCGTCAGTGGCACAGCATCCTCGGCTTTTCAGAGTGTGCAACATCGGCAAGCCATGCTATCACTCAATAATGCATTTGCCGATGATGAGCTTGTTGCCTTTGATAAACGCATTACAGAAGCGTTGGATACCTCGAAAATTGCCTACGCTGTTGAGCCGAAATTTGATGGCTTAGCCATCACACTTACCTATGAAAATGGGTTGTTTGTGCAGGGCGCCACCCGTGGTGATGGCTATACCGGTGAAAATGTCACACACAATTTGCGTACCATACGCGCTATCCCTGCCAAATTAGCTACTCAGCAGCCACCAGCGTTGTTAGAAGTACGCGGTGAGGTGTTGATGCTGAAACGTGATTTTGAACGCCTAAATCAAGCGCAAGAGGCGCAAGGCGGCAAACTGTTTGCCAACCCTAGGAATGCAGCAGCAGGTAGCTTGCGCCAACTGGATCCCCGCATTACTGCAACACGTCCATTACATTTTTTTGCGTACGGCTTGGGTGAGGCGATTGGTACGCCCAATTTCACCTCACATAGCCAAGCCATGCAGTATCTGGCTGATATGCATTTTCCGGTCAGCGATTTACGGGCTGTGAAACAAGGCGTAGATGGCTTGCGCGAATACTACGCGAGTATTGGTACCAAAAGAGCGACATTGCCTTTTGATATCGATGGCGTGGTATATAAAGTCGATGCATTTGAGCAGCAGACCGCATTAGGGTTTGTATCACGCGCACCGCGCTGGGCCATTGCGCATAAGTTTCCAGCAGAAGAAGCCACAACGATTGTGGATGATATTACTGTACAAGTAGGCAGAACGGGCGCCATTACGCCAGTCGCACGTTTAAAGCCTGTGTTTGTCGGTGGTGTTACTGTCACCAATGCCACGTTGCACAATGAAGACGAATTAAGGCGCAAAGATATTTATATTGGCGATACCGTGATTGTGCGCAGGGCAGGGGATGTTATTCCGGAGGTCGTTGCTTCTATTCCGGAAAAGCGCCCAGCACATGCACGTTTGTTTGTCATGCCTACCGTTTGCCCGGAGTGTGGCTCACATATTGAGCGGCCGCAAGACGAAGCTGTAGCGCGTTGTACCGGCGGCTTGTTTTGTCCTGCACAGCGTAAACAAGCAATTACCCACTTTGCATCACGGCGCGCCATGGATATTGAAGGCTTGGGCGAAAAGTTGGTAGACCAACTGGTAGAAGCTAATCTAGTGCATCGTTTGGATGATATTTATCGCTTAGATGTCGCCACTTTGGCAAACCTTGAGCGTATGGCACAGAAGTCTGCGCAAAACGTGGTGGATGCGATACAACATAGCAAGCAAACCACGTTAGCGCGCTTTATCTATGCGTTAGGCATACGTAACGTGGGTGAGGCCACCGCCAAAGACTTGTCTCAGCACTTTGGTCAATTAAGTACGTTAATCACAGCCAATCTTGAGCAGTTGCTGCAAGTGAATGATGTGGGCCCGATTGTGGCAGAAGCTATTTTGCAGTTTTTTTCAGAGCCGCATAACACCGCGGTGATTGCATCTATGCAGGCAATGGGCGTGACTTGGCCTGAACACGAAGGCAAAAAAACATCTTCCGGTGCGCTGATGAATCAAACATTTGTGCTGACAGGTACTTTGCCCACTATGTCTCGCGATGCAGCGAAAGCGTTGATAGAAGCGGCGGGTGGCAAGGTCAGTGGTAGCGTCTCTAAAAAAACGCATTATGTAGTGGCGGGAGCAGATGCAGGCAGTAAGTTAGAAAACGCGTTAACACTAGGCATCACCGTGCTGGATGAAGCTGGATTGATTGCGTTGCTGGCCGATGCCGAACAACAAGCTGCAACTATTCACCTAGATAACAAGTCAGATGAGCAGGTAATAATAAGCGAAACACAAGCAGGCATACAGAAAGCTTTATTTTAAAAATGACAAAACTACAAACAACATTAAATTTAAGTGTTATCACATTGTTATTATTGACTTTTAATGTCAATTCCGCAGAGGTGGATCCGCAAATCATTGCCTGTAATAGCGCATTGAATAATCAACAATATGAGTCTGCTATTACAAAAGCAAACATCGCGATCAAACAAAAAAACTTAGCGGCACAAGGCATGATGTGTAAAGGGCGAGCTTTGTTGGCGATGGGTAAAACAGAGGAAGCAAAAGCCGAATTTACATTGGCGGATAAAAAAGCATCGAATGATTTTGACAAAACAGTTGCCAATTTATTGTTAGGCAATTTGCACAAAAACCAGCAGCAGTATCAAGAAGCCATCAAGCTATACGAAGCCAGTTTGGCATTCGCACAAAAAGACGATAATCGTAATTACACACGCGTTAGCTACAATCTTATAGGTGAAACCTACGGCTTATTAGCCAATCATGAGATGGCTTTAAAATACCTTGAAGAGGGTGAAAAGCTTGCAATGAATGATAATGAGCGTGCGGATAGTTATGAGCGTCTTGCCGCAAACTACCAAGCGCAGCAGCAGTTTGATCAGGCGATTGCGTACCAAATTAAAGGCATTACCATGCAGAAAAAAGCTGGTACATTAGACCAATATGCAGAAGCCAATCTTACCTTGGGTCAGTTGTATACACAAAATAAAGATTTTATTAACGCAGAAGCAACCTTCGCCAAACTCATTCAGTTTAGCCAAGAAAATGGTGGTGCTTATTACGAAGCTAAAACCAACATTTATTTGGCACAAGCCAAATTAGCGCAAGGTGATAGCGCAACTGCCAAACAGCTATTTGAGCAAGCAAAGACTATCGCAGACAAGATCCAAGCGACTGATTTAACAGCGCTTATCGAAACATCACAAAAAAAATGATTATCAGCCCGTAAGTCTGCTCTGTAAATCACGACTAAGGTGTAAGCACATTAACATTTAAGGTGATTTAGCATGATTCTAGACAACAACAAACGTAACCCAAGTCAGATACAACCATCGGAAATCACACCACGCGAAGTGTTTGAGGATCGCCGCCACTTTATTAAAGCCGCTGGTGCTGGGCTGATCGCTGGTGCAATTGCCAGCACACAAGCCACCAAAGCGATTGCAGGTGAAATCAAAACAGATGCTAACGCTAAAAAGCCAGCAGCCAAAACTGGCGCCACACAAAAGACACTCACATTTAAGAAAACCGCTTATGGAGAGGGTGAGAAGCTCACCAAGTTTGAAGACGTCACCACCTACAACAATTACTATGAGTTTGGCACAGACAAGTCAGACCCAGCCACTCACTCCACGTTATTTAAACCACGCCCTTGGAGCATCAGCATTGAAGGGGCGGTTAAAAAAGCCAAAACCATCTCTATAGAAGACTTATTGAAACTTGCACCACTTGAAGAGCGCATCTACAGAATGCGCTGTGTAGAGGGGTGGTCTATGGTGATTCCCTGGGTGGGTTTGCCGCTGGCCAGTCTAATTAAATGGGCAGAACCCACTGGCAATGCCAAGTATATCGAATTTATTTCTGCTAACGATGCATTAACGATGCCAGGGGTGCGTGTACCGGTGTTGGATTGGCCCTATGTGGAAGGGTTGCGTATGGATGAAGCCAATCATCCGCTGACGCTGCTGGCCGTTGGTTTGTATGGCGAGGTGCTGCCCAACCAAAATGGCGCGCCAGTGCGCTTAGTAACTCCTTGGAAGTATGGATTTAAGGGCGCTAAAGCCATTGTCAAAATCCGCTTTGTAGAAAAAATGCCGGTCACCACTTGGGTAAAAACTGGTCCCAGTGAGTATGGATTTTATGCCAATGTAAATCCATTTGTAGATCACCCGCGTTGGACACAATCCTCTGAAAAGCGCATTGGCGCTGGCCTGTTTGCTGGCCGCATTAAAACAGAAATGTTTAATGGGTATCCGGAAGTAGGGCAGATGTACGCTGGCATGGACCTTAGAAAGTACTTTTAGTCATGTATGCGCAACGTGTCTTTTACGCCAAGTGTTTGATTTGGGTATTTGCCTTTATACCCATCCTTCGCTTAGTTTGGTTGGGCGTAAACGATGATTTAACGGCTAACCCAGTTGAATTTGTAGAGCGTTCCACAGGTACTTGGGCATTGGTATTTTTACTGCTGAGTTTAAGCATGACGCCAATTCGACTGCTCACTAAACAGGTCTGGCAAATTCAATTGCGTCGCTTATTGGGCTTATGGATGTTTGCTTATGCCTGCTTGCATATCACCACCTATGTTTGGCTGGATTACGGCTTTGTTTGGGCGGATATCGCCAAAGACATTATTAAACATCCCTACGTAATTGTTGGATTTACTGCGTATTTGCTGACCATACCACTGGCGCTGACTTCTAACAGCGCTATGATTAAACGCTTGAAAAGTAAGTGGAAGACACTGCATCAAGCGGTTTACCTGATTAGCATATTGGTTATATTGCATTTCTGGTGGTTGGTTAAAAAAGATGTCACAGAGCCCTTTTACTATGCAGCCGTTCTGTGCATATTGCTGGGTATCCGCGTTTATTACAAAGCCATCGCTTCAAAAAATAAGTTGTAAGGTTTGGCGCAGTGTTGCGACCAATCAATACATTATTGATTAGGAGCCAACATGCAAGCCATCACAAAACTATCTGCGTTCTATCAAGCAGTCACCCAAGTGCTTAATGGCATCGGCACATGGTTACCCCAAACCATTTTGAGGCTGTTTATCGCTTGGGAATTTTCAGAAGCGGGCTTTGAAAAACTGCATGGTACGAATTGGTTTGCTGATATTGCATTCCCGTTTCCGTTTAACTTATTACCACCAGATATCAGTTGGGCTGTTGCCACTTTTTTTGAAATTATTGGCGCCGCTGCGATTGCATTTGGTCTAGCAACACGTTTCTTTGCTGTTTCATTATTCATATTAACCATCGTGGCGATTGCTAGTGTGCATTGGCCGAGTGAGTGGCATTCATTAGGTGAGCTGCTGATGGGGTATCGATTTTCTGACAAAGCAGGGGATGGCTTGGGCAACTACAAATTACCGCTGATTTATCTGATTGCATTGGTGCCATTGATTTTTAGTGGCGCAGGAAAATTCAGTGTTGATTATTTGCTACATAAATATGTGTACAAACAACGCACATAAGCGGTTATCTGATTTCAAGCGTTGAATAGAAGGGGGCGTTGATGAAAACGCCCCTAATTTTTTCACTCTAACACTCTTATTGAACTCATTCTGTTATAGATAGTTGGCTAAAAAGCTTAGCCTGATTGCGCCCATTCAGCTTTGCCGAATAAAGCGCTTTGTCTGCTTCTGCCATCAACGATTCTGTAATAGAAATGCCCCAACGATCAAATGAATCATCTGTTGAGGTGCTCCAGTAGTCAGTAATCCCAAAGCTGCAGCTTAGTTGAATGGGCTGATCATTGTGCATAAGTGCTATCTGCCCAATATTCAGACGCACTCGTTCCACTAGGTTAAACGCATTAAGTTCATCACAATCCGGAAGCACAATCACAAACTCCTCACCGCCAATCCTGAAAAGCTGATCCGTCTCTCTAATTTCTGACTGTATCGTATTTGCAATCTCAATCAGCGCTTCATCACCCTTGGAATGCCCATACAAGTCATTCACCTTTTTAAACTCGTCCACGTCTACCATCACAAGGCTAAGTGTGTGATTGTGGTGTTTGAGGTGCGCAAGCCGTTTAGACATATATTCGTAAAACGCACGGCGATTGTATACTTTGGTGAGAGGGTCGACCCTTGCCAACGCTTCTGCTTCTTTGTACATCGTTTCTAGCTTTTGTTGAGCTAGCTTATTTTCAGTGATATCCACAGCGATTTCCAATCTTACATAGCGGCCATCCACCCATTTAACGGCTTGATCTCGGCACTGATACCAGCGTTGCGTCACCGTATTTTGAAACTCCCAAATATGCACGCCTGTTGGCTTGCCTTCTTCGTTAAGTAGCTTGGAGTTGTTACAAAAGCTGCAAGGTTGCTCCTGGCCAAATTGGAGATACTGATAACACTTGCGGCCTAAAGGCACCCCCCAGCTTTTCTGACCGTAATTATTGACGAAAATTAGCTCGTACGTCTTAAAGTCAGACACGTATACCAAGGCATCCAGGCTATTTAAAATTGTCGCAATACAATCAAATTCAAACTGCAAAGATTGCGCGTTGGCATCGATATTTCGATTAAAGAATTTCAAGATATGTTCTTTCACTACTCAGCCTCAATTCATTTAGAAAAGTTCTAAATGCCTGGTTTCTAGGCTATTTAGAGTAAGCCTGCTGGCAAAGTTGTGTGGTACTACAAGGTGCTGCTAGCGCCTAGTTACTTACAAAAGTAGGCTAAATTAATTATATGTAAAATACAGTTAACCCATCTGTAAACTATTGTTAACTGATAAATTCGATAGATACTGAATGAAGATAAGGCGCAAGTTTTATGTGCTTGTTGTCTTGGGATTTCAGAAAACACTCAGAAGCTGAGTAGTCTTAATCTTACAAAACTTTGTGAATCTGCTGACAGCAATATGCGAACAGAGTAACTAAACTAAGCATACAAATTAATAATATTCAGAAGAGATGGTCTATATGCTTAAATTTGCACACATGATGAATAAAAAGTCAGTAAATGGCTCAATTGTAGAGCTAGCGTTGGAATTTCCTTCTGAACCTCAACTAGCACCAAAAAAAGGTGATCCCGTGCATATCAAGTTACCAGAGAACGATGTTGATGGTGTCATTGCTTCAGTCATCGGTCAGGATTTGCTAATTGATGTCGAGGGACTGATATCTTATTGGGTTTTTAATAAGGCTGAAGCTTTGTCTGCAACAATAGGTTTCAAGCATACGTATAGCGTGTTGTAAAAGCTTAAATCTAGATTGTTGATAGCGAACTTATTTTAAAAGCATTCAAAATCGCCAATATTCAAATAATCAATAATTTCCTCGTAGGGCACATTATTGCCATTCCATTACTTCGCATAATGTATATTATGTTAAATTAAGTTTATATCCAGATTCGGCTATCTCAGCACTTGGCAAATACAAAAACCACAACAAAACATGCTAAATAACTCTTCTTGCTAATTAGTCTATTTTTTTGAGTTTAGATATTCTCTAATTTTTTGAGCGTCTAGATCGTCGGTATCTAATAATGGATTCCATTTGAAGTCATCAATATTATCTGCAACCGCATTTCTCTTGGCTAATAGCTTTTGGTACCTGCGCTGCCAATACTTATCTCGCAAACCCACATAGACAATACGTAGGCAATAAAGAAATGCAATAAAGATGATTGCTACAATTACATGTACATAAACAGGCATTTACAGTCTCAAGAAATCATTCACGTTTGAATTATAAAGTGACTTATTTTATTGGTTGCTTTTAGCGTTTGAAGCATATTCGTCATTATCAAAAGTTGCCATAGTACTTTTGGACTAGACTTCGGTCTATGATGATAAGTCTCTACAAAAACGCCAGTATCCGCATGACATTAGAAAAGAAATATTTAAAGTTAAGCGATTTAGCGACTGAGCACATTAAGCGAAAAAAAGATGCGCACAAAGGCAGTCATGGCAGCCTAGTTGTTATAGGTGGTCAGGATGGCATGCTGGGAGCATTGTTGCTAGCAACGCGCACGGCGCTGTTATGTGGTGCAGGCCGTACTTATGCTTGTGCTATGGCAAGCAACGTTGCGCCTTCGGTGGATATAATGTACCCAGAGGTGATGTATCGCAGCTTTGATAAATTGCCTGAATTAGCGAGCACGATTGATGCCTATGTGATTGGTCCGGGTTTGGGGCAGTCGGCGCAAGCCATTGCATGGATTATGTATTGTTTACAGCAGCCTAAGCCGCTGTTGTTGGATGCCGATGCACTCAACTTGCTGGCCGTACATACTTTTCTAGCCGAAGCAATTAAGCTACGTCAGGCCCCTACTATCATTACACCGCATCCGGGTGAGGCTTCTCGCTTATTGAATACAGACATTACGCATATACAAAACAACCGCATTGCCAGTGTGCTAGCATTGGCTAAACAAGTGCATGGCATATGTGTATTAAAAGGTGCTGAAACTATATGTGCCGATGCCGATGGGCACTATTGGACTAACCCTACTGGCAACCCTGGCTTGGCCAGTGGTGGTACTGGGGATGTGTTAAGTGGCTTGATAGGGAGCTTGTTAGCGCAAGGCATGCCCCCTATTGAGGCTGTTAAGTTAGGCGTGTATGTACATGGTGCCGCTGCTGATGCTTTGGTAGCGAGTGGCACCGGCCCTATTGGGCTTACCGCTTCTGAAGTTGCACTTAAAGCACGGCAGCTATTAAATATCTGGTGTGAAAACACCTCTATTTAATGGCAAAGGCTGTGACTGCATCCCCCTGCTTATAGCCAAAAATAGAACTGCCGCCGCTTGCCACAGCAATATACTGCTGACCGTTTACAGTGTAGGTGATAGGGGGTGCATTTACGCCCGCATCAGACTTGCCTTGCCACAATAGCTCGCCTGTTTGCGTATGGTAGGCATTGAATTGACCATTGCCCTCCCCTGTAAATACTAAGTTTCCAGCGGTTGCTAACACTCCGCCAATTAAAGGCTGTGCGGTTTTAACTTGCCACAGCACTTTGCCCGATACTAAATCAATCGCAGAGAGCAAACCCCAGCGTGGGTCATTGGTTGGTTCGCTAGCGGCATAGCGAATCGCAGGTTTGCCGTCTTTACCGGGAGATTCATGTAAGGTGTATTTAATAGGCGCATGAATCGCTGCCACAAATACACGCTGATGCGCTTCATCAACACTCACTGGCGACCAATTAGCGCCACCTAAGATGCCAGGATAGACGACGGTTCCCTCAAATGTCGCTTTTTTAAATAGGTTATGCTGTGGTACAAATGCGTCGGTTTTTTTCAGCAATTGACCAGTGGCACGATCATGAATGAAAAACCACCCTGTTTTGCTGGCTTGCCCAACTGCAGGTATTTTTTTGCCCTGCCAAGCGTAGTTAAACAATACTGGCGGGCTTGCTAAGTCGTAACCCCATAAATCATGTGGTACTTGCTGGTAGTGCCATTTAAGCTTGCCGGTTTCGGTATCAAGTGCAATTAACGAGACGGTATATAGATTATCGCCAGGGCGTGAAATATCGTTCATTTGTGGCGATGGATTACCTGTGCCGAAATACAAAGTATTGGTTGCTGAATCAATGGCTGGCGTGCTCCATGCCGAGCCACCACCAAAACGGGAGGCATCCGGATATTTGGCTAAGTCTGCTTTTTCTTGCGCAATATCGCGGTTAAAGCTTGTGCCGTCATCGCTTGTCTCTGTAAACTTACCTTCCCAGCCCTGCGCAGGAATGGTATCAAACTGCCACACACGCTTGCCATTATTCACATCATAAGCGGCAAGAAAACCCGGACGACCAAACCGCCCTGTTACCCCGATCACTGCACCTAAAGGCGCATCTTCACGTGGGTTATCAATGTGCAGGCCATACCCTACCCCGGTAATGCCTACAATCACTTTGCCTTTATATACCACTGGTGCCATGGCAATGCCTATCCCAGTACCGCCGGTGACTTTGCGCGCGCTATTTGGATCATTTTTGTCCAATGCATCTTGCCCTTCGGTCACGATGGCATTTTCTACTACATCAATATCCCACTCTTTTGCGCCGGTTTGCGCGTTAAGTGCAATTAGTCGTGAATCTACCGTGCCGATGAATACTTTGCCATTGGCTACCGCTACGCCACGGTTAGCAGGCCCACAGCACATTTGCCAGTCTTTGCGTCTATCGTGGGTGTAGCGCCATAGCTCCTGACCGGTTTTAGCATTCAGTGCCACCACATGGTTATAAGGTAGGGATAAATACATCACCCCGTTTTGGACAATGGGTGTGGCTTGAAATGTAGCGCTAATGCCAGATTTGTAGCGCCAAGCTTCTGCCAGTTTTTGCACGTTTTGTGTGTTGATTTGGTTGGCTGGTGAAAACCGTTGGCTGGTTAAATCGCGTCCATAGCTTGGCCAGTCATCTCGATTGGAAGTGGATGACTTGTTGGATGATGCGCAAGAGACTAAGACTAACAAAGCCACTGTAGATGCAACAGTATTTAAACAACGATTGGTTTTCATTTTTCACTTTCACCATGTGTATACAGAGCAGTATATACTAAAAATAATGTTTGTTAATAGTTGCCTATGCATTTTGAATTCTTGTTGTAAAGTGCTTGGTTTTTTTATATATGCATCATCACAGGAACAAATTTGGGTGGATGATAGACAAACAGGCACATTAGAAAACTACATGCAATTGCTGCGCACTATTTTTGCCAAAAGCAAAATATTTACAAAATATATTTAGTTAATGCGCTAATTAACATTGTGCATGGTAATCTACCCTATCATGTGTAAGCTAATATTTTTCGTAGCACAAAATAAGCAGGTAATTGATAGAAGCCAGTGATATGCGTGTCGTGTTCTAGTGAAGCTATATATAACCAACATCAAAAAAAGGCTTGAATTCATGAGTTTAGCAATCAAGCTGGCAGAAGCCGGCAAACTTCCAGACACATTGGTGCGTAAAGGCATTCGTTTACTTACCGAGCAAAGGCTTAAAGATATCAATGCGCAAGACTGCGAGGTATCGATGGCGCATTTGACGCAGTTTATTGTCGGTATGCGTGCCTCTGCACAGATTGCGCCTATGCCAGAATTGGCCAACGCACAGCATTACGAAGTACCAGAAGCATTTTTTCATTACTGTTTAGGCGCACAACGCAAATACAGCAGTTGCTTTTGGCTGGCCGATACCAGCACGTTAGATGAAGCGGAAGTGTTGGCGCTAAACCAGACCTGCGACCATGCGGACTTGCAAGATGGGCAAACCATATTAGAGCTAGGCTGTGGCTGGGGCTCGCTCTCATTATGGATGGCAGAAAAATATCCGAATGCCAACATCACC
Source organism: Methylophilaceae bacterium 11 (assembly GCA_000525025.1). GTDB lineage: Bacteria > Pseudomonadota > Gammaproteobacteria > Burkholderiales > Methylophilaceae > Methylophilus. The sequence continues at coordinate 1,369,588 of JCKJ01000001.1, forward strand.
GGTGTTTCCAATTCTAACTCCCAACGTGAATACATTACTGCAACCGCAAAGTCACGGGGGATTACCAATCTCACTATCCTGACTGCAGATATGAATACGTTTGAAGCGCCCGCGCATTATGACCGCATTGTCTCGGTAGAAATGTTTGAACACATGCGCAACTATCAAGTACTGTATGGCAAAGTGGCCAGTTGGCTCAAGCCGAATGGCAAGTTTTTCAAGCATATTTTTGTGCATCGTAGTACCCCGTATGCGTTTGATGTGCAAGATGCAAATGATTGGATGAGCCAGTATTTTTTCAGCGGCGGCATGATGCCCAGTGATGATTTGCCTCTGTATTTTCAAGACCATATGCGTTTGATTAATCGTTGGCGCTGGGACGGTACACATTACGAAAAAACTGCAAACGCTTGGCTAGACAACATGGATAAGCATCATGACGAGATTACACCGATATTGGCCAACACCTACGGCGCAGATCAAGTAGAGGTATGGCGCAACCGCTGGCGTATGTTCTATATGGCTTGTGCTGAGCTATTTGGCTATCGCAATGGTCAGGAGTGGTGGGTCAGCCACTATTTGTTTGAGAAAAGATAAATGTCCACACAACGCGTCATTATTAATTTTGTATTGTTCCAGCTGGCATGGCTAGCGTTTGTGATTGGGGCCGCCAACCAATTGCCCTGGCTAGGGTTTATTGTCGGCGTATCTTTGGTCAGTGTGCAGTTGATATTTGTACCTCACCCAGCTAGAGAGTTGCTTTTAGTGTTGACGATATGCGGCATAGGGGCTGTATTTGACCAATTGCTGTTAAACCACGGCGTGGTGCAATACCAAGCGCATGGCTGGTCAATTGGTTTGGTGCCGGTGTGGATTATCGGCCTGTGGATTGCATTTGCCAGCACCTTGAATGTCAGCATGCGCTGGCTGCGCAATTACCGCTGGGCGGCCGTGTTGCTAGGCGCGATGGGTGGCCCTTTGGCGTACGCTGCTGCGCAAAAGTTAGGCGCTGTTACCCTCACCATTACGCCCAGTAGCCATATTGTGCTGGGTGTAGGCTGGGCAGTATTGATGCCGCTCATGATTCATCTCTCGAAAAAATTTGATGGGTATGCCCATGTTTAACTGGTCACTTTATCTTTACAGTTTGTATGCCATAGGTGCGTTTGCACTGTTTGGTTGGATGCTCAGTTTAATGACCAACAAAGTCAGCCATGTGGATGGCATGTGGAGCTTGTTTTTTGTGTTGGCAGGCTACTCGGTTGCCCTGCTTAACTATGAATTCACCACGCGCATACTGGTCGTGCTCACGTTGCTGAGTATTTGGGGGGTGAGGCTGAGTGTGCATATCTCGTGGCGCAACTTTGGGCATGAAGATCAGCGCTATGTGGTGATTCGTCAAAACAACGAACCCAATTTTTGGTTTAAAAGCTTGTATATCGTGTTTGGCCTGCAAGCCGTGTTGGCTTGGATCATTTCGCTTGCTATCTATGGTGCGTTAGATGGTGAGACATCATTTAATGCTTTGGATTATTTAGGCCTGATATTGGTGGCATTTGGCTTGTATTGGGAGGTTGTAGCAGACTGGCAGTTGCAGCAGTTTAAGGCAAACCCTGCCAATGCCAATCAAGTGTTAAGCACAGGCTTATGGCGCTATAGCAGGCACCCCAACTATTTTGGCGAGTGCTGCGTATGGTGGGGATTTTACTTGTTTGCATTAGCGGCAGGCGCATGGTGGGCCATCCTTTCCCCTATCTTAATGACTTTCCTATTGTTAAAAGTCAGCGGCGTCAGTTTGCTGGAAAGTACAATTACTGAGCGCCGCCCTGCTTATCTGGATTACATTCGAAACACTAATGCCTTTGTGCCGGGGTTACCAAAAGATGCAAACTAAATCGCTATGGATGACGCTCGCATTGTTACTCAATGCACCCGCTTACGCCAAAGACTGGTCGTTTGATGTGTACTTGGATAAGCAAAAGATAGGCACGCACACCTTCACTCTTGATGGTAACCAATTGAGCAGCCAAGCTAGTTTCAAAGTAAAAGTGCTGTTTATCAATGCTTACGATTATCAACATGCTGCACAAGAGACCTGGCAAAACGATTGCTTGACCAAGCTGAAAGCACACACTGTTGAAAACAAGGTTGTGATGGATGTAGACGCAGAGCGCAAAGACAGTGTGTTTGAGGTCAACTACAACAAAACCAAGCAAAAACTGCCTGAGTGCACCATGACATTTGCTTACTGGAACACCAAAATCCTGACGCAAAAGAAACTACTGAATCCGCAAAATGCTGAGTATTTGGATACCAATATTCAATCTCTGGGTAATGAAACTATTCAAGTAAAAGGACGCTCAATAGACGCTAAGCATTACAAGATCATGGGTGCGCTGAATGGGAAAAATAAGCTCAATATCGAAGTGTGGTATGACCAAAACGATGATTGGTTAGCGTTAAAATCCATCACGCCAGAAGGTTATGAAATTAACTACAAACTTAAATAAATCATGAATTTAAATTATCTATTTAATGTAATTTATTGCTTAATTATTGCGGCGAGCATTAGTGCCTGCACAGGAAACGCTATGAACGAAGTCAAGCCAGTGAAGCAAGTTGAGCTTTCCAAATTTATGGGGGATTGGTACGTGATTGCGGTGATTCCCACCATGATAGAAACGCAAGCCTACAACGCGATTGAAAACTACCAATTGAATCCAGATGGTACGATTGCCACTACCTTTACCTATTACAAAGGCGGGTTCGATGGCCCGCTTAAAACCTATCACCCCAAAGGCTTTGTGCAGCCCAATACCGGTAATGCGATTTGGGGCATGCAGTTTATCTGGCCGATTAAGGCGGATTTTCGTATTGCTTACCTAGACCAAGACTATCAACGCACAGTGATTGCCAGAAATGCGCGTGATTATGTATGGATTATGGCGAGAACGCCAGCCATTGCGGCCACCGACTATGATGAGATGGTGCAATTTGTAAAATCACTGGGTTATGACACTGCAAAATTGAGAAAAGTACCGCAATCTTGGCCTGCAACGACTAAATCTTCGGCTGAATAATATGCATACGCTACGGATAGGTAAGCTTTTTAAATTTCTACTGAGTTGGTTTGATAACCAAGTGGCTTCTGACATGCGCATGCCAAACGTGCATCACATTGATTGGGCGCGCGTGATTCCTTTCGTGGCATTGCATATTGCTTGCTTGGGCTTGTTTTGGGTGGGTTGGAGCTGGTTTGCCATTGTCTTTGCCATTGCTTTATATGCAGTCCGTATGTTTGCAATCACTGGGTTTTACCATCGCTACTTTGCCCATAAATCCTTTCAAACCTCACGTTTTGGTCAATTTGTATTTGCCTTAATCGGCGCAACGGCAGTGCAGCGTGGGCCTCTGTGGTGGGCTGCGCACCACCGCGACCATCATGTACATTCGGACGAAGAGCAAGATGCACACTCCCCTGTTAAACATGGCTTTTTTTGGAGCCATATCGGCTGGTTTTTATCCAGTGCCAATTTTGCAACCAAATTTGAACGCGTCAAAGAGTTGGCGCAGTTTCCGGAGTTAAGGTTTTTAGACCGCTTCGATATTTTGATGCCTATTGCGCTTGCTGTTGCTATTTTTATCACAGGCGAGTTATTGGCACACCATACCCCAGAATTAAACACCAATGGGCTACAGCTGTTGGTATGGGGGTTTGTGATTTCTACCGTTGTGCTGTATCACGCCACGTTTAGCGTTAACTCCCTCGCCCATGTGTGGGGCAAGCGGCGCTACCAAACGCGCGATCACAGCCGCAACAATTTCATCATCGCCCTATTTACCTTGGGCGAAGGTTGGCACAACAACCATCACCACTATCCTGGGGCGGCAAAGCAAGGCTTTTATTGGTGGGAAATTGATTTTACCTACTATGGTTTACGTGTATTAGCTGCGTGTGGGCTGATCTGGAATTTGCGCAAAGTCCCCCATAACATCAGAGAGTCCAAACAGTATCGTTAAGTCAGGAATTACGTTTTAGTCATGAAAATTGCCATCATTGGCAGTGGTATTGCCGGCAATACGCTGGCATATCACCTGCACCCACAACACGAGATTACCGTTTTTGAAGCCAATGCGCATATTGGCGGGCATACGCACACCCATGATATCCACTTGTTTGGCAAGCCTTACCAAGTAGACACCGGATTTATTGTATTTAATGACCGCACTTACCCCAACTTTATTGCATTGTTGGATAAGCTGAATGTGAGCTGGCAACCCAGCGATATGAGCTTTAGCGTGCGCGATGAAGTATCTGGATTGGAGTACAACGGTACCAGCATGAATAGCTTATTTGCGCAGCGTAGAAACCTGCTTAAACCCAGCTTCTACCGTATGATTTTGGATATTTTGCGCTTCAATAAACACGCGGTTGAATTATTGAATGACGGCACTGAAATCACTTTGGGCGCTTATCTTGCACAAGGCCGTTATAGCCAGCCCTTTATTGAACATTATATTATCCCCATGGGCGCTGCTGTTTGGTCGACCGATGCAGCACAGATGCTGGATTTTCCTGCGCGTTTTTTTGTACGTTTTTTTCATCACCACGGCTTTTTAACGGTCAATAACAGGCCCAAATGGCGTGTGATCCAAGGTGGCTCAAAAAGCTATGTAGAAAAACTTACAGAGTCCTTTAAATCCAACATCAAACTTAACACGCCGATTGAAAGTGTGCGTAGGCTCAAAAACACGGTCAAAGTCAAACCTGTTGGGCAAGAGGAACAAACCTTTGATTACGTATTCTTTGCCTGTCATAGTGACCAAGCATTGGCCATACTGGGCAAGGATGCAACGGCAGCCGAGTGTGAAATATTGGGCGCGATTCCCTATCAGGAAAATACAGTTTATCTGCACCATGACCGCAGCATGATGCCTAAGCGCAAGCTGGCTTGGGCGGCTTGGAATTACCACATCACAGCCAAGCCATCTGACAAGGTGCAAGTCACCTATAACATGAATATCTTGCAGGGGCTGCAATCAGAAGCGCCGATTTTAGTGACGCTGAATCATGTCGATTGGATTAACCCGGCCAAAGTCATCAAACGCCTCACTTATATGCACCCTCTATACACGGTGGCAGGTGCAGCGGCTCAAGCAAGGCACGCTGACATCAGCGGGTACAATCGCACCGCCTATGCAGGCGCTTATTGGCGCAATGGCTTTCATGAAGACGGTGTAGTAAGTGCATTAGCAGCGCTACAGCATTTTGAGCAGTCTCAACATGGTAGCTAGTGCGATTTACACAGGCTGGATCACGCATCAACGCTTGATGCCTAAGCGCCATGGCTTTCAATACCAAGTATTTATGATGTATTTGGATTTGGACGAATTACCTGATTTGTTTAATGAACACCGTTTTTGGTCTTACAGCAAACGCAATGTGGCATGGTTTAACCGCGCAGACTATTACGGCAACCCCAGTCAGCCACTTAAACAAGCCATCAGTCAGTTAGTGCAACAAGCCACCGGGCATGCAGTGCGCGGCCCAGTCAGGCTGCTCACTAACATGCGTTACTTTGGTCATTGCTTTAATCCTGTGAGTTTTTATTATTGCTTTGAGCCAGATGGCTTTACGCTACAAGCGATTGTCAGCCACATTACCAATACGCCGTGGGGTGAAGATTATGCTTATGTGCACGATTACCACGGAGTGAAAGAAACAAAGCTGACGCATAACGGCACCATCACCGCTTTTAAGCTATCCAAAGCGTTTCACGTCTCGCCCTTTATGCCTATGCAAATCGAATATGACTGGCGCTTTAAACTCGCTGACCAGGCCTTGCTGGTACACATGAAAAATATTGAAGCCGGGCAAGAGATATTTTCCGCTACATTAACGCTGGATCGTCTAGCACTTACGCCTAAACACCTTAACCGCATGCTGTGGTTGTATCCATTGATGACCGTCAAAGTGGTGGCCGCCATTTATTGGAATGCACTGCGGCTATGGTTAAAACGTGTTCCTTTTTACTCACATCCCGATACCCATTCATCATGACTTCACACACGCTGCCGCAAGAAAAGCTGACCACCCTTTTAAAAGCGAAAAGCCGAGCTAAATGGGTGGCCGATGTTGCCAAAACGCAGGTACTCAAACGCCTGCAACAGTTACGTGTAGGGCAACTTATGCTAGTCGATGGTGAATCAATGCATACATTTGGGCAGCCCGCTTCAATACAGGCCTCCATACATGTGCATGACCCAAGATTTTATGGCGAGATTGCCTTTGGCGGCAGCATTGGCGCAGGTGAGGCCTATATGCTGGGCTATTGGACAGCAGACAACCTGACCAATGTCATTCGTTTGATGGTGTTGAATCAACAGGTGATGGACAGCTTAGAAGGTGGGTATCAATGGCTGACTAAACCTATGTTTAAAATCATGCATTGGCTCAATAGCAATACCACTGAGGGTAGCCGTAAAAACATTGCCGCACACTATGATTTAGGCAATGCCATGTTTGCACTGTTTTTAGACGACACCATGATGTATTCCAGCGCGATATTCAACGCAGAAACCCACACCCTACAACAAGCTTCAGAACTCAAGCTAAAAACCATTTGCGATAAGTTAAACTTGCAACCCGATGACCATGTGATTGAAATTGGCACCGGTTGGGGTGGTTTTGCGATTTACGCCGCTACGCATTACGGTTGCAAAGTCACAACCACGACCATTTCTAAGCAACAATATGACTTAGCAAAAGCACGTGTAGCGGCTGCTAACCTGCAAGACAACATCACTTTGTTGTTAGAAGATTACCGTCATTTAACGGGTACTTACGATAAGTTGGTCTCGATTGAAATGGTGGAAGCTGTTGGCCACCAGTTTTACGATACCTACTTTGCAAAAGTCAGCAACTTACTCAAACCCAATGGTTTAGCGCTGATTCAAGCCATTACCATTGCGGATCAACGTTATGCTAGCGCAATTCGATCCGTCGATTTTATTCAGCGTTACATCTTCCCTGGTTCTAACATTCCCTCAAACACAGCGATGCTAGATAGCATTACACGCATGACAGACATGCGCCTGTTTGATTTGGAAGACATTGGCCCGCACTACGCCACCACCTTGCGCATGTGGCGGGAAAACTTTTTTGCAAATATTACTGCTGTGCGCCAATTGGGCTACTCAGAAGAGTTCATTAAGATGTGGGAATTCTATTTATGCTATTGCGAAGGTGGCTTTACTGAGCGCGCCTTGGGTGATGTACATTTGCTGCTGGCCAAGCCGGAAAACAGACGCAGAACAGTACGCACTTAAACACCAGTTTGATAGCAGTGCGCCTGTTAACTTGGTGTACATGTACTTGGTGTTCATGTACTAGGTACACGGGTACTTGGTATACTGGCACCCATGCAAACTCCGCCATATCAGCCCCCGCCGCCAGCCCAAGCCAATGCTGTGGACTGGCGAGATGGCCAGCCCTACTCTACACGCTTTGATGATGTCTATTTCTCGACGGATCCAGACCACCCACAGCAAGGCATTGCCGAAACCCATTATGTGTTTTTGCAGCACAATCAATTAGAAAATCGCTGGAGACATCTGCAACAGCCAACATTCACGATTGCAGAAACTGGGTTTGGCACAGGCTTAAACTTTTTGTGTGCTTGCAAACTTTGGCTGGAAACAGCGCCTAGCCATGCCAGACTACATTTTCTCAGCATTGAAAAATACCCACTCACACGGCAGGACATGCAGCTGGCGCATCAAAACTGGCCAGATTTTCAAACACTGTCTCAGGCATTGCTCGCACAATATGATGGCTTATGTGCAGGGGTGCATCGATTAGCACTCTTTTCTGGACGCGTGCTGCTTACGCTGGCCATAGGCGATATGGCGAGCCAGCTTCCGCAACTCAATGCATCTGTAGACGCATGGTTTTTAGATGGCTTCTCCCCCGCTAAAAATCCGGACATGTGGCAGCCTGTACTGTATCAACAGATGGCACGTTTATCGCATCGCCAAACCACGTTTGCAACGTTTACCAGCGCTGGTTTTGTAAAACGCGGTCTGGCAGAGCGTGGATTTATCACACATAAGGCTGCCGGCTTTGGGCGTAAGCGTGAAATGCTCTATGGGCAATTTTCTGGCCAAGGTGCAGCGTTATTATCACTACATCTTAATCAAACAGTCGCCGTAATTGGTGCTGGCATTGCTGGCTGTGCTACTGCCTATGCTTTGGCCCAACGTGGCATCCATGTAACACTCATAGAGCGGCATAGCCAAATTGCACAAGAAGCCTCTGGCAATCCTAAGGGTGTGCTATATCCGCGCCTTGCCGGGCACCCCAACGCGCAGGATCGCTTCGCACTCAGCAGCTATCTATACACCTTACGCCTATTAAAACAACTAGACTTAGCTGAAGAAAATTTTCAGGCTTGCGGCTTATTGCAACTCGCGTTTAACGCTAAAGAATCGGCACGTATTGCTGAGATCGCGCAACGTACCTTGAATGAGGATATTGTGCGTTTTGTCGAGTCTGCACAAGCGAGCGAGCTGGCCGGTGTGCCGCTTGCGCATGCCGGCTTGTATTTTAGCGAGGGCGGCTGGGTCAACCCAACTGCATTGTGTGCTGCGTTAATACAGCACCCCAATATCACGCTGTGCACGGATACGTCTGCACTTGAACTCTCACAGATAGATGACAAGTGGCATATCATCAACGCGCAGCAAGCTGTCATTACTGCAGATAAGGTAGTAATAGCCAACGCAAACGATGCGTTACGCTTTACACAAACCGCGCATTTACCACTCACCGCAGTGCGCGGGCAAATGACTACCGTGCAAGCCTCAGCAAATAGTCTCGCACTAAACACAGTGCTATGTACGGATGGCTACATTACCCCAGCAAGCGCTGGGCAGCATTGCTTGGGCGCAACGTTCTCAGTGGGTGATACGACATTGGATCTGCGTGCAGAAGACAACCAGCACAACCTGGCCATGGTGAAAAAAATGTCTCCACAGTTGGCTAGTTTGCAGCATCAAGCCCATGCTGGGCGTGCTGCCCTGCGTTGTGCCACGCCAGATTATCTACCCATGGTAGGCGCGCTTGTGGATGCGCAATTATTATCTCAGCAGCCACCCAAACACAAAACCAATGCAAGTGCATTACCTTGGCATGCGGGCTTGTATCTGCATGTGGGGCACGGTACAAAAGGCCTCACCACGGCCCCACTTTGCGCAGAGCTATTAGCCTGCATGATGACTGGGGAACCCTACCCTGTTGAGGCTGAACTTGCCTTACAGCTCAACCCTAATCGATTTTTATTGCGTGATTTAGGGTTAAAACGACTGGTCAACTTGACTGTTTAAGGTAAACTTTCGCGCATGCAAAGTATTCAGCAGCTATTACAAGCCATTCAGGATAATCCGCGCGTCCCTAGTCTGCATTACGATCTGGGTGGGCTATATTTGGCAGATATGCAGACAGATAAAGCGCGCGCATGCTATCAACAAGCATTGCGCTTGGCGCCCAATCATCCGCAAATTTTGTTACAACTGGGCAATACGGAAAATACAGCGCAACGCTACCAAGAGGCGACGGTGTATTTTAAACAGTGCATCGCCATAACGCCTGATGACGCAGCCGCTTATTACAATCTAGGCAACGCACTACGCGCTCTTGGCCAGCCTGATGAGGCTGCAAAACAATATCAGCAATCACTCAAGTTAACCCCTAATGATGCAGACGCACACAACAATCTTGGCAATGTATTACGCGATTTAGGTCGCTTGGATGAAGCCATTGCTTGCTACCAACAGGCATTGGCGATTAACCCGCAGTTACACCATGCGCTGGCGCATTTGATTCATCAAAAGCAGCACATTTGCGATTGGCAAGGGTTGGACGCGGAAATTGCGCAATTACGCCAAGTGCTTGTGCAGTCGCCACAAGCGCAAATTCCGCCGTTTGCTTTTTTAGCCATGCCCGGCACTACAGCGCAAGAGCAACTGCAATGTGCCAGCCAATGGGCGCAACAGCAATTTGGGCATATCACCCCGCTCCCGTCTACCCATCAAGGATTTAAAGCTGCCAAACCCATTAAAGTTGGTTACTTGGCAGCCGATTTTAGGCTGCATCCGCTGGCTTTTTTAATCACAGAGTTACTGGCCGCGCATGACCGTACTCGTTTCCATATTACTGCCTATAGCTACGGGCCCAATGACCATTCTCAAGAGCGCGCTGCCATACAGCATAGTGTGGACCACTTTGAAGATATTCAAACGCTCAGTGATATCGAAGCAGCGCAGCTGGTGCAAACACAACAGATAGATATTCTGGTGGACTTAACCGGATACACCAAACATAGCCGCACTGCAATTGTTGCCCTAAAACCGGCGCCCATCAGCATCAATTGGCTAGGTTATCCCGGCAGTATGGGCAAGGTCGGCGCAAAAAGTGTTTTTGACTATGTAATTGTGGATGAAACCATTGCGCCGCAAGCAGAGTGCTTTGCGGAAGACTGTATTTATCTGCCCTGCTATCAGCCCAACAATCAACATCGTCCAGTTGCCGAGCCATCCAGTAGATCTGCACTTGGAATTCCGGAAGATGCATTTGTGTTTTGCTGCTTTAACCAGACCTTTAAAATCACCGCTGAGGTCTATGCAGTATGGATGCAGCTACTGCAAGCAATACCCAATAGCGTATTGTGGCTGCTCGATTGCAATGTTTGGGCCAAAGCCAATTTAATTGCCACCGCCAACCAAGCGGGCATTGCTGCGGAACGCATACTATTTGCACCAAGAGTGCCTATTGCAGTGCATTTGGCGCGGCATGCACATGCAGATTTGTTTTTGGACACGCAACCTTACAATGCCCACACCACTGCCAGCGATGCGCTGTGGATGGGTTTGCCTGTATTGACTTGCATGGGCGAGACATTTCCATCCAGAGTGGCTGCCAGCCTACTCCATCAACTTGGTTTAGATGCTCTGGTAACACAATCGCTTAGCGAGTTTGCCGAGCGCGCACGCGCACTTGCGCAAGATACTGATCAGCTCAAAGCCGTTAAACAACAGCTCATGACGCAGCGCAAACTGCTATTTAACCCAGATGTATTTGTACAAGCTTTAGAAACTGCGTATATTCACGCTTATAATAATTTATGCGCGCCACCCGATGGGTGACGTGTACCTAGTGTTAATAATCCGTATGATGATTTGAGTGTAAGGGGCAACATGGCTGTCATTGATATTTCGCCGGTCTTAAAGTTTATGGTGGATAAAGGCGCTTCAGATATTTTCTTTAGCACCAATACTGCTATTCATATCAATATTGAAGGTGAAAACTTACCAGTCAATGCGCAAATTATGGGGCCAGGCATGATCAAAGAGATTGCCTACTCACTGATGACTGCCGATCAAATCAAAGAGTTTGAAACCACGCTGGAATGCAATTTTGCCATTAGCAAAACCGATATAGGCCGTTTCCGCGTCAATGTGTTTCAGCAACGTGGCGAAGTGGCCATGGTGATTCGCCATATCAAAACCGAGATTCCTTCATTCGAGCAACTTGGGTTACCGCCGATACTCAAAGAGTTGATTATGCGTAAGCGTGGGCTGTTGCTGCTGGTAGGTGCTACCGGCTCCGGTAAATCCACTACGCTGGCTTCCATGATTGATCACCGCAATGAAAACGCTACCGGCCACATTATTACGGTAGAAGACCCGATTGAGTTTGTGTATCAACACAAAAAATCGATTGTGAATCAGCGTGAAGTAGGCATAGATACGCTCTCCTTTGATAACGCGTTAAAAAACGCCATGCGCCAAGCGCCGGATGTAATTCTGATTGGTGAAATCCGCGATATGGAAAGCATGAAATTGGCCATGGCGTATGCAGAAACTGGCCATTTATGTTTGGCTACTTTGCATGCCAATAACGCTAACCAAGCACTAGAGCGCATCATCTCATTCTTCCCGCCTGAGATTAAACAAGGGCTATTGCTCAGCGTTTCCTTGAATTTAGTGGGCATCATTTCGCAGCGCCTAGTTGCCGCAAAATCACAAAAACGTGTTGCAGCCAGCGAGGTACTGATTAATACGCCCTACGTGGCCGAGTTGATTCAAAAACAAAAGCTGGGTGAAATCAAAGACATCATGGCGGACAATAACGACATTGGCATGAATACGTTTGACCAATCGCTGTTCCGCTTGTATGCCAACGGCAAAATTGACGAAGAAAACGCACTGACCAATGCGGATTCCCGCAATGACCTATCACTCAAAATACGCTTTGCTGCAGAAAGCAATAAAAGCTTTTAGCCAATAAAAATTTAGTCCAATATAAAGATCTAGCTTGGTGGCTCAGCGTTTTCGGGTTGCATGGCAGACATAAGTGCTGCCGCAATAATCAATCCGCCGCCTAGCCATTCATTCCAAGTCATCGCCTCGTTAGCCAAGTAATACGAGGCAACTGCGGCCACTACCAATTCAAACATAAACAATACCGATGCGCGTATCGCAGGCATTTTTGTCACGCCATACTGCACAAAAATCGTCGCAGAAGTCAGTAGCAATGCAATCAACACCATGAGCTGCCACTGTGTTGCATGAAATGCTGTCACCGGCGGGATAGATTGACCGAGTATTGGTAGCAGTACACAAGCCATACCAGCTACCCCAACCCATATCAGCATGGATTTTGCTGCAATGCTTAAATGGGTGGAGCGTCGCGTAATGACATTGGTGAGCGAAAACCCAATACCCGAAGAAAGTGCCAGCCATTCAGCTTGGTTGCGCGGTAGCGGCCAGTCTGTGCTGTTAAAATCATGTAGCATCACCAGCGCGCCAATCAAAGAAATGACGATGGCAATCATGCCTTGGCGATAAATAGGCTCTTTTAACCAGAGATGCGCCAATATCAGCGTCCACAGCGGAGATAAGTAAAACAGCAACATGACCCGCATGACTTCGCCATCAATCACGGCTAATACATAGCTCAGGTTAGTCCAGCCCGCCACAAAGCAGAGAATAAACGCGTGCTTGGGTAACTGCAGCACGCCGCGCCAATGACGTGCAAACAACACACATCCCATCGCAATAGCGATGCTATACGTGTAAACACTGGAGACCACGCCAGAAAAACCAGCCTCTGCCATTAAACGGTATGGATACCAGATAATGCCCCAGCATACCGCGCCAAATAACAGCCCAAACACTGCAAAAAAGTTTTGATTATTGCTATTGCTCACTATAATACACACCTATGAATCCACATTTACAATTACTCCAGCCTTACCCATTCCAAGGTTTACGCGATCTGTTTAAAGGGATTACCCCTAATTCAGCTTATAGTGCAATTAACTTGTCGATTGGCGAGCCTAAGCATGCCACACCTAAGCTTATTCAAGATGCGCTTGTTCACAATATTGCAGGTCTGGCCAATTATCCCACGACTATCGGTGTTTTAGCGTTGAGAGAAGCGATTTCCAATTGGATATCTCGCCGCTATCACATTCCGGCGCTCAATCCGGAGACTGCGATTCTGCCAGTGACCGGAAGCCGCGAAGCTTTATTTGCCTTTGCACAAGTGGTGATTGACGGCAGCAAAGCGGATCCGGTGGTGATTTCCCCCAACCCGTTTTATCAAATTTATGAAGGTGCTGCCTTTTTGGCTGGCGCTACGCCCCACTTTCTGAATACATTGCCCAGTGAGCACGCAGACCAAGACCATGTGATGGACATTGAAAGTGTGCCAACGGATGTATTACAACGTACGCAGCTGATATACGTATGTAGTCCGGGCAACCCCTCTGGCAAAGTCATGACTTTAGCGCAATGGAAAACGATTTTTGAGTTATCAGACCGCTATGGGTTTGTCATTGCAGCAGATGAGTGCTATTCCGAGATTTATTTTGAAGAGGGCAATCCACCACTGGGCGCTTTGCAAGCCGCGCATCTACTAGGGCGAGATTACAAAAATTTAGTGGTATTCAGCTCGCTATCTAAACGTTCAAACGTGCCGGGCATGCGCTCTGGCTTTGTGGCGGGAGACGAAAAAATCATCGCGCAATTTGCGCTCTACCGCACCTACCATGGCTGCGCGATGAACCCTGCAGTGCAAGCAGCTTCTATCGCCGCATGGAATGACGAAGCGCATGTGATTGAAAACCGCCGTTTATATGCTGAAAAATTCAATACCATGACCCCGATGCTCAACCAAATATGGGCGACTAAAAAGCCGGATGCCGCTTTCTACCTATGGGTACAAACGCAACAAGCAGATACGGAAGTGGCTGTTACGCTTTACCGCGACCTAAACATTACCGTACTGCCTGGCAGCTTTTTGGCACGCGAAGCGCACGGCATTAACCCAGGGCAAGGCTTTATCCGTATGGCATTAGTCGCTTCATTGGACGAGTGTGTAGAAGCTGGTAGACGTATACAGGAAGCATTTAAGTGATAAATTACTTTAATTACTACATTTAGTTAATTGTTTTAATTGTATATTTAGTAAAAAATTTCTACGTTGCGCTAAGCCTAGGTATTCAATTTTTTGCCAACTCTCTTTTTAAATGGAACTCACCTTAGCTCACTCCTGTCATTCATAGACAGGAGATGGTTTCCATCTTCTCGCTAGAACTTTCGATCAACAAGACTCAACACCGACTGAATGGAGAGCGTCATGAAAGTAGATATTTATAAAAGCGCCAGTAGTGCACACAAGTTTATCTCTGTACTAGCCAATAGCGATATTTCTAAAATTGAAGTACCGGACCCTGATTATGCCAAGTTGATTTTTGAAAGAGCGGCTGTTGACTACAAGGCGAATTCAGAAACGACGGCAGATATTAAAAAGCACGGCTACCATCTACATGTCGTCAAATATCCAATTAATTGAGTAAAGCATGACAAACGGCGTGTTAGCAGAAACCTAACACGCTTATTCTTTGCGTTTAGGCTCAAAGAATAAGGACTCAGAGCAAAAAGTTTTGTACGGCCTTCATGACTTGTGTATTCAGTTGCGCATCCAAACAGTCTAGCGCAAGCGTATCATCCATACCGCGTAACCAAGTCAGCTGGCGTTTGGCCAATTGACGTGTTGCAAAAATACCTCGGTCACATAACTCTTCCAGCGAATATTGTCCCTGCATATATTCCAGTACTTGGCGATAACCCACACAGCGCATTGAAGTACTGTCCATGGTGAGTGTTGGATACTTTTCTAGCAGTACACGCACCTCTTCGACCAAGCCATCGTTTAGCATTTGCTGAAAACGTATGGCAATACGCGCGTGTAATACGCTGCGGTCACTGGGGATCAGTGCAACCTTTAACACACGATAAGGCAATGTCTGCGCCTGCTGCTTGGCATGCAGTTGTGTCATGGTTTCCCCAGCAATCGCATAGACTTCTAGTGCGCGTTGTATGCGCTGCATGTCGTTAGGCATTAAGCGTGCCGCCGTTTCTGGATCTATTTGCGCCAATTTAGCATGCATGCCGGGCCAGCCAATAGCAGCCGCTTCGGTATCTATTTGCGCACGCATTGTGGCATCGGCTTCTGGCAATCCACTTAAGCCAGATACTAAAGATTTAAAGTACAACATGGTGCCGCCGACCAGCACAGGGATATTGCCGCGCGCCGTAATCTCATGCATCAAGGCCAAGGCGTCTTCTCTAAAGTTGGCGGCAGAGTAAGCACTGGTAGGCGGGATAATATCCACCAAAAAGTGCGGCGCCTGCTTTAACACAGCCGGCTCAGGTTTGGCGGTGCCGATATTCATGTCTTTAAACACCAGTGCAGAATCGACACTGATCAGTTCTACCGGTAAGTGCTGCTTTAAATACACGGCCGCATTGGTTTTGCCACTGGCCGTTGGTCCCATTAAGAAAATGGCAGGAGGTAACAAGGACATAACGGCCAGCAATCTATGGTGATGAGTTAATCGTATTTGATATATTTAAAGCGCGGGTCTTCATTTGGTGTACCTTCTAATGCAGAAGGCTGACCTTTAAACCCTTGTTTGTTGGGCTGCCATTGAGTGGTTTCTTCAATTTTAGTCGCTAGCTCAAAGTCTTTATCGGTAATGCCTTTGGCGCTGTGTGTGCACAGCTTTACAATCACAAACGCATAAGAAACCGTTAAATCCGGATGATGCCATGCTGCTTCCGCTAAATGGCCTACAGTATTGACTACCATTAACGTGCCTTTCCAGCCACTGGTTTTAAATTTGCGTCTAATCCAACCATCTTCTAAAAACCAATGCGGCAAGTCAGACTGAAGTTTTTGTGTGACTTCCGCCTCGCTATATACACGCTCGTGGGTTGCTGGTTCATCTGTTGTACTCATATTCGGCTCCTATCGTTTACCCTAAAAATGCGTGCACTATTTACCACGCATAAACATTTTATCTAAATCACCCATACTCACCTGAAACCAAGTAGGACGGCCGTGATTACATTGACCTGAACGCTCAGTTGCTTCCATATCACGTAGCAAGGCATTCATTTCTGGCACGGTCAGGCTGCGATTAGCACGTACAGCAGCGTGGCATGCCATGGTACCCAATAATTCGTTTCTACGCTCTGTTAGCGCCCTACTCGCACCGTACTCGCGTAAATCACGCAATACGTCGCGCGCCAAGGTCACGGCATCAGCATGTTGCAACATAGTTGGCACCGCCCGTACTGCAAGCGTTGTGGGTGAAAGTACCGCGATATCAAAGCCAAGCTGCTGCAAGCTCCCAGCATCGCTGGCTAATGTATCTTGTACAGTCGCTACTTCTAGCCTATCCGCATTAAAACTCACCGGCAATAGTAGGGGCTGCATCGGTACTTGTTTGTGGTCCAGTGCATCTTTGAGCTTTTCGTACATGATACGCTCATGCGCAGCATGCATATCCACCACCACCAGCCCATGTGTGTTTTGCGCCAGCACATACACCCCATGAATTTGCGCAACCGCAAACCCTAGTGGAAATTCATCGATGCTGGTTTGCTGATTTGGGATAGTACTGTTTTCAAACGTATCGGCATAACATACCGGGCTGGAAAATTCACGCGTATCTGTAGACCCTATAGTTGGCGTTGTGCCAAACATGGTTTGATAGAAATTAGCTGGCTCGTTTGTTGCCAAATTGATTTGTGATTGATAAGTAGGGTACGGTGTTTGCCCATTGCTGGCAGTTGGCGCAAATGGATTGTATTGCGCCTGGCTGGCGGTGACTGCATTGGAGACACCAGTGGGCGTTGCCAGCGCCTTGTGTAGCGCATGAAAAATAAAACGATGAATCGCTTGACCGTCTCTAAATCGCACTTCGGTTTTGCTGGGGTGCACATTTACGTCAACCAAACTAGGATCCAGCTCTAAAAACAACACAAATGCAGGATGGCGGTCATGATGCAGCACATCTTGATAGGCTTGACGAATTGCGTGGCTGATTAGCTTGTCGCGTACAAAACGTCCATTGACATACACGTATTGCGTATCGCGGCTATTGCGATTATAGGTAGGCTTGGCAGCAATACCCCACAAGCGTAAACCAGCGGCAGACTCGTCTAGCTGAATAGATTCCGCGGCGAATTCGGCACCGAGCACTTCGGTAAAACGCTTTTCCGGCGCACTCACTGCATAGCGGCTCAGCGCCCTACCGTTATGTTGCAACATAAACGCTACATCTGGGCGTGATAGCGCTACCCGGTGAAAAGCCTCTTCACAATGGCCAAACTCAGTGCCTTCGGTTTTAAGAAATTTACGTCGCGCCGGTGTATTGAAATATAAATCGTTCACTTCAATCACTGTGCCGGCATCTAACGCAGCTGGCTCAATGGTAGATACCTCGCTACCATCAGAAGTGATCCGCCAAGCATGTTTGGTGGTTTGCGCCCGGCTGCTGATTTGCGTGCGCGAGACAGAAGCAATGCTGGCCAATGCCTCGCCACGAAAGCCTAAGCTGGCGACTGCTTCCAAGTCTTCTAAGCTGGCGATTTTGCTGGTGGCATGACGCGTCAGCGCTAGTGCCAAATCCTCTTGTGCGATGCCACTGCCATTGTCGGCCACCCTTAATTGCTTCACGCCGCCTTGCATTAGCGATACTTGAATATCCGTACTGCCTGCATCCAAGCTATTTTCTAATAATTCCTTAAGCGCTGAAGCCGGGCGTTCGACTACCTCGCCTGCGGCAATTTGACTGATGAGCTGATCGGGTAAAAGACGTATTTGCATCACGCCATTTTACCTTAGCCTCTGTCACAAAGACCATGGCATAAAATAAGAATTTAGGCTAAATTCTGGGCATATGCATAACCAGCCATTACCTTTATTTGCCACGCAATTTACGCACGCACGCAAACTTAAACGCCATCATCATTTTTATGTGGGGCCTACCAATTCTGGCAAAACTTATCATGCGCTCAACGCGTTAACACAAGCAACATCTGGTGTGTACTTAGCACCATTGCGTTTATTGGCAATGGAAGTGCGAGATCGCTTGGTAGCGGCTGGCGTACCTTGCAACCTAATTACAGGCGAAGAGCGCGTAATAATGCCCGGTGCACAGCATACGGCTTCTACCATTGAAATGATGAACCCATCCAAAGTAGTAGAAGTGGCAGTGATTGATGAGGTGCAGATGCTGCAAGACCCTGACCGTGGCGCAGCGTGGACCCATGCAATAGTGGGCGTGCCGGCAGCGCATGTGTTTATCTGTGGCTCCAACGCAGTGACCAAACCCTGTATTGCAGCCATTACGTCACTGAATGAAACGTATCAAGTGACGGAAACCACACGGCTCACGCCTTTGGTGATTGAAGACGAAAGTATTTGCGGCGAGCGCTACAGCAAGCCAAAGTTAAAGTCCAAACTGCAAAAAGGCGATGCCATCATTGCTTTTAGCCGGAAAGATGTACTCACCTTTTCTGCGCGGATTCGACAATGGGGGTTTACCGTTGCCAGTATCTACGGCGCGCTTTCGCCCGAAGTACGTAGAACGGAATCAGAACGATTTAACTTAGGGCATGCCGATATTTTGGTAGCCACTGACGCGATTGGGATGGGGCTCAATCTACCCATTCGCCGCGTGATATTTGCCAATACGCATAAGTTTGACGGTGTTGCATCACGTTTACTCAACGCAACTGAGGTGAGGCAAATTGCTGGCCGCGCAGGCCGCTTTGGGCTCTACCCTACTGGCTATGTCAACGTGTTTGAGGCCGATGAGCGCATCCATATTGCGCATATGCTGACGACCGATGACGATGCTAATTTAAGCAAACTGCCCGTCAGCATTGGCTTTGATCAGATTGAAACACTGGGTAACCAACTGCATACCGGCAAAATTGCTGAAATACTGGCCTATCATGAAGAGCGCAGCCGTTTTGAACATGCGCTATTTGCAGCAGCACCTCTTAGCAATCAAATTCAACAAGCACTATTAGTGGATGCATTTGCACCAGGCATGTCGCTTAAAGATAAATACATCTTCGTCTGTGCGCCTATCGCGCTCAATGTGGCATATGAAAAAGACTATTATTTGCTGTGTTTAAAAAGCGTTGCAGCATCGCAGATACGTGGTTTACCCATTACGCCAGATTGGCTGGCTGGCAACAGCCCAAAGCATTTGGAAGCCGCTGAGTTATTAAGCCATAACCTTAGTTTGTATGCATGGCTCAGTTTTAAATTTCCAAAAACGTTTACGGATGGGGAGCATGTGCAAGCACTACGCCAACGCATTAGCCGATATATCGAAGGTGCCTTACAAACGCAAACCGGCTATGGTGACACGCAAAGAGAAGGTGAGCTGAGTCATTACCGCAAGCGCTAGCATCTGCGCAAGCATTAACAATGCATTAATTAGATGACTTATTGACCAGTGCTGGATTGGCAGAAAAATATTTTTTCACGCCTGCCAAAATGGAATTCACCAGCTGATTTTGATAGTCATCATCTTTTAATTTGCGCTCCTCCTCCGGATTGCTAATAAAAGCAGTTTCTACCAAAATAGATGGCGTATCTGGCGATTTCAGCACGGCAAAGCCCGCTTGCTCTACGTGGCTCTTATGCAGTTTATTGATTTCGCCAATTTTAAGTAATACGGCTTTACCCAGTTTAATGCTGTCGTTAATGGTGGCTGCCTGCGATAAATCCAACAGAGTTTTGGCCAGTTCAGGATCTTTGCCGCCTAAGCTTACCCCACCAATCAGATCAGACTCGTTTTCCTTTTTAGCCAAATAGCGCGCACTGGCACTGGTTGCCCCACGCTCTGATAACGCAAATACTGAAGAGCCACGCGCTGCTGGATTGGTGAATGAATCCGCATGGATGGAAATGAATAAATCCGCTTTCAATTTGCGCGCTTTAATGACACGGCCTTGCAGTGGAATAAAGTAATCACCATCGCGCACCAATACGCCTTGCATGTTCTCTTCGGCATCAATTTTTTCTTTGAGCTTTTTAGCAATCATCAGTGTGATGTCTTTTTCATGCGCCCCGCTTGCACCACGTGCTCCGGGGTCCTCGCCGCCATGTCCAGCATCAATGGCAATGGTGATTAAGCGCCCTTTTTTCTTGATGGGCTGCTCTGGTTTGTTAGATTTAGTGTCTGCGGTTGCTACTGTGGCGGGCTCTGTAGGGATAGTCGCGTCGGTTGGGTTATCCGGTAACGGTTCAATAGGTGTTTCGGGGGTGGGGTCAATGGCAGGTAAATCTGCCTCTGCTGCTGTGCCGGATGGCAAAGGCTCCACCACTGGCTTAGGCGTGTCTTTTGCGGCGGTGTCTGCGGCACCACGTGACTCATGCTTTTCCAGCATTGCCATAATAGGATCTTTGTCCGGGTAAATATCCACGACTAAACGATGCTTGTAATCCCCCGCTGGCGCCAGCGCAAATACATTAGGGCTCACCTCGGCCTTTAAATCAATCACAATGCGCATCACGCTGGGTTTAAACATAGCAACGCGAATTTGTTTGATGTAAGGATCGCTGGATAAAATACGATCAGACAGTGTTTTAAGAATGGGGTTGAGGTCTACGTCTTCAATATCCAGCACCAAGCGATGTGGATTTTTTAAAATCAGTAGTTGATGCTTAATCGGCAACGGCGCTTCAAATGCAATCCTAGTGTAATCCTCCGCAGGCCATACACGGGCGGCAGTAATGCTATTGTTGGCGGCGCTTACCCATGGGCTCATTAGAAGCATGGATAACATTAAAGCTGTGCGTAAATGCTGAGTCACTGCGTGTTTAATCATGTGTTCAATTGCTGTAAAAATTGTTGTGCGTTAAGTGAGTTTGCCTGATAGCGCAATTGCCTACCTTGCGCTTGATGACTTAAAAAGATATCGATATCCGCTTGCGGGAGTAAGCGCTGCGCTTTCTCCGGCCATTCAATCATACAAATTGACTGCGTATTAAAATAATCTCTAAATCCCGCCTCTTCCCATTCCTCGTCATCAATAAGCCTATACAAATCAAAATGATAGATGGTTTTATTTGCAATTTGATAAGGCTCAACCAATGTATACGTTGGGCTTTTTACTTTACCCTGATAGCCCATCCCTTGCAACACGCCACGCACAAAGGTAGTTTTTCCGGCACCCAAATCACCATGTAAAAACACGGTCATCCCAGCAGGCAGGTCTTTCGAAAATGCTTGTCCTGCAAGCAAGGTTGCCGCTTCATCGTTTAAAACCTGTGTAAAATTGCACATATTCATGAACACTACATTAGATAACGCGTATGCTCAATTGGCCGTCGACATTAAACGTTGGGGGCAGGCACTGGGATTTGCCGAAATTGGCATTACCGATACGGATTTGAAGCACGCCGAAGTTGAACATCAACAATGGATTGATAAAGGCTTTCATGGTGACATGGATTATATGGCAAAACATGGCACTAAGCGCACGCGGCCCGCAGAATTAGTGCCCAATACCATTCGTGTGATTTCCGCACGCCTTGACTACAAGCCGCCGCAAGCTAAGGACAGCTGGCAAGTCATTGGTGACGGCCAGCAGGCCTTTATTTCACGTTATGCACTGGGGCGCGATTACCACAAAGTAATGCGCCAGAAGCTTCAGCAACTTAGTGATCAAATTGCTCAGACTGTCGCCAATGTGGAATACCGCGTATTTACCGACAGTGCGCCAGTGTTAGAAGTGGCTTTGGCAGAAAAAGCCGGGCTAGGCTGGCGTGGCAAGCACACATTGCTGATTAATAAAAACCACGGTTCCTGGTTTTTTATCGGGGAAATTTACACCAACCTACCCTTACCCATTGATACACCAGCCAGTGCACATTGTGGCACCTGTACAGCGTGTTTAGATATCTGTCCGACACAAGCAATTGTTGCACCCTATGAAGTAGATGCCAGACGCTGTATTTCTTACCTCACCATCGAGCTAAAAACAGCCATTCCGATTGCGTTACGTCCGTTAATTGGCAACCGGGTGTATGGTTGCGATGATTGCCAATTGATTTGCCCATGGAACAAATTTGCGCAAGTCACGCCTGAGCAAGATTTTCATGTGAGGCATGGTTTGGATGACATTACCTTGGTAACTTGTTTTGGTTGGAGCGAGGCTGAATTTAAAGAGAAGATGGCAGGCAGCGCTATTTACCGGATTGGCTACACACAATGGCTGCGTAATATTGCGGTAGGGCTAGGCAACGCGCCGACTAGCCCGAAAGTCATTCAAGCGCTTGAGAGTCGCAAAAACGATGCATCTCCTTTAATACAAGAACACGTCATGTGGGCATTAAGTCAACACCAAATCACGTACACTTAATATTGACGTCGATCGACGAACAAACTGTTGCCGATAGATTTCTTCGCTTGTTTTTTTGCACTATTCATCGCCCCCGCCACTTCATGATGACTTTTGAAATGCTCGGGAATCACTTTTACCGCGCCTATGGACATACTGCCAAATGGGAAAAATGCAATATTCCCCATGCGATCTTCTACACGAATACCACCTTGCGCCACATCTTTTTTGTCATAAAAATCAGGCATCACATTCGCAACGGCATTGAGCACTTCATGACACAACACCTCCCAATTTTCAGATTGAAACAACAATACAAAATCATCGCCGCCAATATGACCGACAAAATCATGTTCGCTACTTGCAATGCCACTGAGCAAGCGGCCGACAAATTGAATCACTTCATCCCCACGTCGATAACCGTAGGTATCATTAAATGGCTTAAAGTTGTCTAAATCGCAATAACAAGCAACAAACGATTCGGTATTTTCTAGCAAGCGATCAATATGCGCATTGATAGGCACATTGCCGGGTAGCATGGTGAGCGGGTTGGCATATCTGGCTGCATTGATTTGTAAATTGGTGATTTCTCTGAGTAAAGCATGACCACTGCCAGTGCCCACGTAGACGTCACCATCGACAATAATGAATCCGTTCAACAAGTACTTAGGGTCTGCACTTAAAATTAACTCACTTAGTGCATTGATGGTCATTGTTTTTTGTACCACCAATGGGTCTTTATCCATAAAGGCTGTGCACGATTTTCGTCCATGCAATTCTTTTTGATAACGCTTGGCAAAGCGATTGATCGTGTCATAACGGCTGATCAGGCCTACAGGTTTGTTGCTATCAACAACGGGGATCGAGTTGATGGATGCATCGGCTTGAAACAAGCCGTAAATCTCATCATTTGTCATCTCGGCAGTGACTGCCTGCTGATAAGTAATGAGGCTGGATACCGTTGCTTGTTTGGTATTGTGCTGATAGGTGTCCATAAACACGCTAATAGCGCTTTTATTCAGCAGCACTTTTACATCATCGGTCAGCATGCATTGAAATTTTGGCAGCGGCCTGCCCAGTAAAAAGCCTTGCGCAAAATCTATTTTCAAGTCTTTAACTACCGCTAACTCTTCGCGATTTTCTACGCCCTCTGCAATGGTCAGCGCACCGGATTCAGATGCGATTTTTTGGATCGCACGCACAAACTCCATCTTAATCGGGTCATTTTGGATATTGGCAATAAAGTGCTTATCTATTTTGACAAAATCCGGCGATATTTCAGACCATAAACGTAAACTGGAATACCCTTCACCTAAATCGTCTAACGCAATGCCAAACCCAAGTTTGCGATATTTCGTCACCACATCACACAGCTGGCTATAATCGCGAATGCTCGAGCCTTCGGTAATTTCAATGACAATTTGATTGGCATTTAAGCCAAAGCGATTGAGCTGTGCCAAGCTAAATTCTAGCGCGGGATTTTGCAGCGATAAACACTCCGGACTGACGTTGACGAACAAACGGCCGGGCTGTGCGGATTTGGCATACTCCTGCAAAATGACATCGCGCGCGGCATATTCCATATCAAAATTTAAACCCGCCATATGGGCTGCATTGAACAATGCGATTGGCGAATGTAACTTAGATTCTACCGGACCTCTTATCAGTGCTTCATGTGCATAGATGTCAGCGCCACTGATATTCACGATCGGTTGAAACACCCCAAGCAATTTCTTTTCAAGTAAAATCTCTGATATTTCAGAGGGTAACACACTAAGGCTCATACAATACTTTAATAGTAGAAAGACAGGTCACCCTACCATTCAGGTATGAAATTTTTATGACAAATGTGTGTTATGTAGCAATGCCAACTGGGCTGCACCCAACATGCCAGCAATATCATGCGTGTGTGAAGGTGTGACTGAAAGCTTGCCACGTAACACTGGAATAAGATCGGTTTCCAACTGAATATCAAATGCAGTTTTCATCAAATGCCAAGCGTGGCACATACCACCGCCAACCACAATGTTCGGAACATCCACCACTTTCACCACGGTTGCCAGCATTTGTGCAAGATAGATTGCTGCCTGCCGATAGACTTCTAGTGCCAATGCACCTCCGTCATCAGCGCGCTGCGCTATTTCATAGGCAGATAATCGCTGCCCTGACAGTGTGTGATAGGAGGTGGCGACGCCGCTGGCTGAGGCATATTGCTCCACACAGCCATTGTTACCGCAACCGCATGGCCGTCCATTTGGCTCCACGATGATATGCCCAACTTCCATCGCAACGCCATGTTGTCCTGCAAAAGGCCGTCCTGCATGGATAAGCCCACCACCCAAACCGGTACCTAGCCCAATATAGATCAACCCTGTGTCAGGCTTGCCAGCCAAGCAATATTCGCCGTAAGCCGCTGCCAACGCATCATTCTCCACAATCACTTTTTTTTGCAACACCTCACCCAAATCTTGGGCTAAATTGACATGATCAAGGCCGGGGAAATTAGGGGATTGTGCAACGGTCTGTGTGTTGGGGTCTATAAATCCTGGGAAACCCATGCCAATGTGCTGCACCTCTGGAAACTGCACCAACACATTACGTATGCCAGTAGATGTGATGCTGATGATTTTTTCCCATGCTTGGGAAGGTGAATGCGTGTGGCAAATGTGTGAAAAATCGGCCTGAAAACGCGTTTCTTGTATTAACTGATGCCCTTCAAATACACCAACACGTAAATTAGTGCCGCCGACATCAATGCCAATTACGTTAGCCATGGCTACGGCCGGCCGCTTCGACAACCTCTTTCAATGCTTGCTGATGCTCCCATGACAGTTGCGGCCAAGCAAAGCGCCAATTCCAATTGTCAATCACAGTGCCTGGGGTGTTCATGCGGCAATCACTGCCTAAGCCCAATACATCTTGCATGGGGATAACCGCCAAGTAACCTTTGCTATGCATCACAAGCTCAATCAAAGCTTTGGGCATGACAGGCTCTGTATTTTGTAAATAACGATGTAAATGCTCAATTACATGTGCCTCGGCAAGGCGATACCAGCCTAGTGTAGTGTCATTATCATGTGTGCCTGTATATACCACGCTATTGAGCTCAATTTGTTCGGGCAGATAAGGGTTGTGCTCATCGCCACCAAACGCAAATTGCAAAATCTTCATGCCTGGCAAGGCGTACTTCAACCTTAAGGCATCTACTTCCGGTGTAATAATGCCTAAATCTTCAGCGACCAAATGGATGCCAGGCAGTTGTCGATAGATGCTTGCCAGCAATGCATCACCTGGTGCTACAGCCCAAGTCCCGCCTATCGCAGTATCTTCGTGCGCAGGGATTTCCCAAGCAGCCTCTAGTCCGCGGAAATGATCAATTCGAATCAAATCAAATAACTCAGCTTGCGTATGCAGCCGCTCTACCCACCAAGCGTAGTCATCTTTGGCCATCACATCCCACTGATAATGCGGGTTACCCCAACGCTGTCCGGTAGCGGAAAAGTAATCTGGCGGTACACCGGCCACTACCGTCATATGCATGTTTTCATCTAACTTAAATAGCTGTGGGTTCGCCCACACATCAGCACTATCGTATGCCACAAAAATAGGGATATCGCCAAACAACTGCACTTGTTTGCTGTTGGCGTAGGCTTTTAATGCAATCCACTGAGAGAAAAACAAGTATTGCGTAAATTGGATTAGATTAATTTCTTCTGCGTATTGGTTAGCCAGTTTTTCTAACGCTTGTGGAGAGCGATTTTTGAACTGCTTGGGCCAGTCAAACCAGCCTTGATGATGACGTTGGTCTCTTAACAATAAATATAAAGAAAAATCATCCAGCCATGCGCTATGTTGTTGGCAAAACCGAATAAAGTCATCATAAATGGCGGATTTTTTGGCTGTTTCATACGCAACTTTGAACACCGTAATGCGACACTCATGGCTTTGTGTAGGGCTAATGAGCCCCTGTTCTACTAGTTTGTCTAAGCTAATAAATGCAGGGTTTCCGGCATGTGCAGACAAGCATTGGTAAGGCGAGTTGTCTGTATGTGGCATGTTAATTGGTAACGTCTGCCAAACGCAAATGCCAGTTGCCGCAAGAAAATCTACAAAGCGGTAAGCATCTCGGCCTAAATCGCCGGTAGGTAACGAGCTAATATGTAGTAGTACGCCTGCACTTCGTGTATCAATGTTGATGGGGTGTTTGCATGTTTCAGCCATTAAGCATCCTGTCCTCTGCGCATGGTGCCCGCATTTTCGGAGTTACCGCCCCCTTGGCTGATGGGCTGATGCAAGTTGTCAGGAATAGGTTGATTGAGCAGTTGATACAAATTGATTAAGTTAAGCCGGTACAAACGATCAAAGCTCTTAACGCTATCGGATGCGTTGTAATCGCCAAACCACCAAAACCAATCCGACCCCTCACATATAGCCAATTGGCGTTCGCATGCTTGTTGCTCCGCGGTCGGTAAAGCATTAATGGTTTGATCGTACACTTTCTTAGCCGTGCATAATAAATCCCACGCCAAGTTTTTGGCCTGGCTGCCAATCCAAGTGCTAAAGGTGCCGTACACCCAACTCCCGGCTGCTACTTGAGGCAAAATTTTTGCCGGCGGTAATTGGCCAGTGTGTTGCATCTTGAGGATATCGCTAAATGTCGTCATGGTGATAGCAGAGTGATTGGCTAAGGCTTGATACAACTCTTTAAGAAAATAATAGCCGTTGTATGGGTAGTATTCCCAAGCGTTTTCACCGTCTAAAATCACACTCACCACTTTGCATTGCCCTTTGGGTGTTGCTGCAAGAATCTCATCCAATGCGCGCATAAAATCATTCACTGCATCGGTAGAGTGCATTTTGGCGTATTCAAAGCCAATTTTGTCGGAGAGTGCGTCATCCCTGAAAAAGCATATCACATCATTTTTACCATTGGTGACCCGGTATGGTTGATAAAGATACTGATGTTTGTCATCTGCGCTTAAATGCGACTTAACTAAGCTATTGGCTAACACACCTTGGCCCGTTGCCGCCCACTGGACACCATGCTCCGCAAGCAAAGACAATGCAGCATGAGATACGGCACCTTCTGCAGGCCACATGCCTTTGGGTACTTGCCCAAATAGGGTTTGATGGTAATCGCGCGCGGACTCAATGTGTGCACGCGCCCTATTCACGCCATCATCATAACGTGCATGCTCGGGCAATGGCGCGTCTGGCATGGCATCTTTTGTCGATGTGAAGTCGAGCAATAACGGTAATATCGGGTGATAGTATGGTGTGGTCGAAAGCTCTACTTGCCCCTTTTCCATCAACGCTTTGTAGCGCGGAATCAACCCTTGAATCGTGCTGGCAATCACATTTAACAATTGTTGCCGTTCTTCTAACGTAAATAACACGCCCTTTTGCATGAGGTGTTGAACAACACTATTTTCACGACGTAAACTCTCGCCACACCAAGCCAAGTGGTACCACACCAACAAATCCGCTTTGTATTGGGCTGATAAATAATGGAAATCATTATTCACCATGATGGGCTCGATGAGCTGGAAAAGTTGTAATAGGCGCTGATAATGCGGGAATGGACTCAGCATCTTTTCGTGATGCGATTTAAAACAACTTTCCACGATGAGCCGGCATTGCTCGGGCGAGATATTGGATAAATCCGGCTCAATCAACAAGGCTAATAATGGGTCACGCAGTTTACCTTGTGAAAACTGTTCGGAATAATCCACTAGCTGCTCAAGCAAAATCGGCACAAAGTTAAAGCTAGCTCGCGCCTTAGGATTCTGCTCCAAATGATAGACCATATCGCTATAGTCTTTCATGGCATGTAGATAAGTCCAAGGTAGTACGTATTCGCCAGTACTTAAATCCCGATAATCCGGCTGATGCATATGCCAGTATAGATTTAAATAAAGTCTAGAGGAGGTTGGCATATATAGACTCATGATCCAAATAAAATACTTTAACTAAATATCGTAGTTCATTGTTTATTATACAACTCTGTACAAATCCTGCCCCAGCATATCAGGTGTAACCAATACAATGCCCTTCTCGGAAACATGGAAACGCTTAGCATCCAAGGCTAGGTCTATCCCGATTTGCATGCCTTCTGGAATTTCGCATCCGCGGTCAATCACGACATTTTTTAATACAACATTGTGGTTAATCGTGACCTTAGGCAGCACCACAGAGCCCTCAATCGTGCAGTAGTCATTGACATGTACATCTGAAAACAACACTGAGCTTGTGACACAAGAGCCGCTAATTAAGCAACCGCCAGACACTAATGAATCTGTTGCTTTGCCCGTGCGCCCTTCGTCGTTAAACACGAACTTGGCCGGTGGCAATTGCTCTTGATAAGTCCAAATCGGCCACTCTCTGTCGTAAAGATTCAGCTCCGGAATTACCTTGGTCAGCTCCATATTTGCTTCCCAGTAAGCGTCAATAGTGCCCACATCACGCCAGTAGTAATTATTATCCAATGCCCCGACGCAGCTATCGGTAAACCGGTGTGCTTGTATACGGTACTTGTTGATGATGTATGGGATGATGTCACCACCAAAGTCATGCGATGACTTTTTATCGCCCGCATCACGTATCAATTGCTCATATAAGAACTTAGCATTGAAAATATAAATACCCATACTGGCAAACGCTTGCTCTGTATTGCCAGGTATATGCTTCGGATTTTTTGGCTTTTCAGCAAACTCAATGACGCGATCTGTTTCATCTACTGCCAATACGCCAAACCCTTTTGCATCCTCAAGCGGTACATTAATACAAGCAATGGTCATGTCTGCATTACTGCGCGCATGTGTAGCCAACATTTTGCCGTAATCCATCTTGTATATATGATCCCCTGCTAGCACTAGAATGTACTCACCGCCATTCTCTCTCAACAGGTCTATATTTTGATATACGGCATCTGCCGTACCTTTATACCAATCTTCAGACAAGCGCTGTTGTGCTGGGATAATGTTGACGTACTCATTGAACTCACCACGCAGGAAACCCCAACCGCGCTGGATATGCTGAATTAAGCTCTGCGCTTTATATTGTGTAGCGACATTAATGCGGCGAATACCTGAGTTAATACAATTAGACAGTGGGAAATCAATGATTCTGAATTTACCGCCAAATTGTACGGCTGGTTTCGCTCGCCAATCTGTCAGGTTCTTTAAACGACTACCGCGACCACCTGCCAAAATAATGGCGACTGTGTTTTTAGTGAGGTTACTAATAAATCGATCAGAGGGACGTTCTTGCCGACGATTAACTTTTCTACGTTCTTCTTCTTGAATGGATGACATCTTGATTTCCTAACCTAGCTCGTTACTATCACATCGAATTACATCTCAAACCCTTACAACTGCATTATAATCACCTTGACGGCGCTAGAACTTACTTTATCACATTTAATTAACAAAAATTTAAGAGAAAATTTTGGTAAAAAAAATACAATCCAGTTCTATCATCAGTAGCGATACATTGCATCTGCAAAGGGTGTTAGATGCCAAGCATCATGACCCTTTTAGCTTTTTAGGTGTGCACCGCATCGACGGTCAATTTATCTTAAGGGTATTCAACCCTCACGCAGATCAAGTACACGTCAATATCGATGGTCAATGGTTAGTGCTGACTCATAGCGACCGCAAAGGATTGTTTGAATTTACTAGCCCTACTGAATTAAGTACGCCCTGTTTGCTCAAAGTAGATATTGGCAAACGTAGTTTTGAAGCTTATGACCCCTACACGTTTCAAGCCTCTATCACGCAAGACGAGTTATACCTATTTGGCGAAGGCAAGTTAAAACAAGCTTATAAAACGTTAGGCGCGCAAACACGCAGTCAGCAAGGCGTGATGGGCGTACGCTTTGCCGTTTGGGCACCCAATGCCGAACGTGTGAGCGTGGTAGGCAACTTTAACCAATGGGATGGACGCATACATAGTATGCGCACGCACGGTAGCAGCGGCGTATGGGAAATCTTTATTCCACACCTCACCACCCACGATTTATACAAATTTGAAATCCGCAATCGTCATTCCGGACACATTTTAGTTAAAACAGACCCTTACGGCGTGGAGTTTGAGCAAAAGCCGGGCACTGCCGCTAAAGTCAGCCAAAGCCAATACCAATGGGCGGACCAATCATGGCTGCAACAGCGTGAGAAGAACGATTGGCTACATACGCCGTTCAACTGTTACGAAGTACATTTAGGTAGTTGGCAACGTAACGCTCAAGGGCATTTTCTAAGTTATCGCGAGTTGGCCAAAACGTTGGTACCGCATGTCGTGAACATGGGATACACCCATGTTGAATTATTGCCTATCACCGAGCACCCACTCAACGAATCTTGGGGCTACCAAACCACCGGTTATTTTGGCGTGACCAACCGCTTTGGCTCACCAGACGATTTACGTTATTTAATTGATACGTTTCACCAAGCTAACATTGGTGTGATTTTAGATTGGGTGCCTGGGCACTTCCCTAAAGATGATTGGGCGCTTGCGCGTTTTGACGGCACCGCTCTTTACGAGCACGAGGACCCAAGGCTGGGTGAACACCAAGATTGGGGTACCTACATTTTTAATTATGGACGCAACGAGGTCCGTAACTTTTTGATGTCCAATGCCTATTATTGGCTTGAAGAGTTTCATATTGATGGCTTGCGGGTAGATGCTGTCGCTTCCATGTTGTATCTAGACTACTCGCGCAAAGCTGGCGAATGGTTGCCAAATAAATATGGTGGTCGTGAGAATTTAGATGTGATTGAGTTTTTAAAACAACTTAATGTGATGGTGGGCGAAGACTTCCCTGGCGCACTCACCATTGCAGAAGAGTCCACTGCTTGGCCAGCCGTTTCTCGCCCGGTCTATGCAGGTGGGCTAGGTTTTAGCATGAAATGGAACATGGGCTGGATGAATGACACTCTGGCCTATATGGAAGAAGACCCTGTTCACCGTAAGTTTCATCACGACAAACTCACCTTTGGTCAACTCTATGCCTACAGTGAAAACTTCGTGCTGCCGTTTTCGCATGATGAAGTGGTACACGGCAAACATTCATTATTAGACAAAATGCCGGGAGATGCTTGGCAGAAATTTGCAAACTTACGCTTATTGATGACCTTGCAATCAACCTCCCCAGGTAAAAAACTCAACTTTATGGGCAATGAATTTGGGCAAGGCCGTGAATGGAACGTAAATACCAGTCTAGACTGGCATTTACTACAAGAAGACTATGAAGGCAAAGCCTACCACCAAGGCATTCAGCAGCTGTGTAAGGATTTAAACCATCTCTACCGCAACCAAAATGCGCTGTACAGCTTAGATTTTGACGTGCAGGGCTTTAACTGGATTGACTGTCACGATGCCGACCAATCAAT
Source organism: Methylophilaceae bacterium 11 (assembly GCA_000525025.1). Classification (GTDB taxonomy): domain Bacteria; phylum Pseudomonadota; class Gammaproteobacteria; order Burkholderiales; family Methylophilaceae; genus Methylophilus. The sequence goes on from JCKJ01000001.1 coordinate 1,401,756, forward strand.
TATCAGCTACATCAGGCGCGGAACCGACCATAGTTTTGCTATAATAGTGCTAAATTTTACGCCTGTACCACGCAATGCTTATCGCATTGGTGTGCCAACTGCTGGCAGTTACCGCGAACTATTTAATAGCGACGCAGCCTGTTATGGCGGGAGCAATTTAGGTAACAACGCAGGCATTCAATCCGAATACGTTCCATGGATGAACCAACAGCACTCGATTGTGCTCACACTACCACCTTTGGCAGGCATCATCTTAACGTTAACGTGATTTTAACCAACGATAGACATTGATTTACAATTTACTTAATGAATATAAAAATATAAATGGCGACACTTACACAACACCCTAGCTGGCAGGCTCTGTGCCAACATCAAAAACTCACTTCTACGCAACACATGCGTGACCTATTTAACGCAGACCCTAAGCGTTACGAAACTTTCAGCATGCAGTGTGGTGATTTGCTACTGGATTATTCAAAACACCGCATTACGACAGAAACACTCAACTTGCTGTTCCAAATGGCGCGCGAAGCAAATATTGAAGGTTGGCGTGATCGCATGTTTTCCGGCGAGAAAATCAATATCACCGAAAACCGTGCCGTATTGCACACTGCTTTAAGAAACAGAAGCAATGCACCTGTGTATGTAGATGGTAAAGACGTGATGCCGGATGTGAATGCAGTACTGGCACAAATGCGCATATTCACAGAAAAAGTACGCAATGGCAGTTGGACTGGCTATACCGGCAAAGCCATCACCGATATTGTGAATATTGGTATCGGCGGCTCTGATTTAGGCCCTGTGATGGTCTGTGATGCACTCAAACCTTATGCTAGCCCAAACCTGAATGTGCATTTTGTTTCTAACATTGATGGCGCGCACTTAATGCGCGCGCTGGAAAAATGCAATCCGGAAACCACCTTGTTTATTGTGGCATCTAAAACATTTACCACGCAAGAAACCATGACCAATGCTACATCTGCACGTACATGGTTTTTAAATGCGGCTAAAGATAATGCACATGTCGCCAAGCACTTTGTGGCCTTGTCTACCAACGCTAAAGCAGTAGAAGCTTTTGGCATTGATACTGCTAACATGTTCGCGTTTTGGGATTGGGTGGGTGGTCGTTATTCATTATGGTCAGCAATCGGCTTATCCATTGCGCTATACGTAGGTATGGACCACTTTGAAGAGCTACTTGCTGGTGGTCATGCCATGGATAACCACTTTAAAACAGCGCCTTTAGAACAAAATATGCCGGTCATTATGGCCATGATTGGCGTCTGGTATAACAACTTCTTCCATGTGGACACACATGCCATTTTGCCCTATGACCAAGGCTTGGCTAGATTTGCAGCCTATTTGCAGCAAGCAGACATGGAAAGCAATGGCAAGTTTGTTTGCCGTGATGGTACCGATGTGCAATATAAAACAGGCCCAGTAATTTGGGGCGAAGCCGGCACCAATGGCCAGCACGCGTTTTATCAATTGATTCACCAAGGCACACAAATCGTCACTGCGGATTTCTTAATGCCGATTCACAGCCACTACCAAGTAGGCACCAATGGCGATCAGCATCACAAAATCTTATTGGCTAACTTTTTGGCGCAAACGCAAGCCTTGATGTTGGGTAAAACCAGAGAGGAAGCGCGTGCCGAACTTGAACAACAAGGCTTATCTGGTGAAGCACTGGAACAGTTGTTACCGCATAAAGTGTTTCCGGGCAACCGCCCTACCACTTCGATTATGTTCGATAAACTGACGCCGCATACGCTAGGTAAATTGATTGCGCTATACGAGCACAAAATCTTTGTACAAGGTATTATCTGGGACATTAACAGCTACGATCAGTGGGGCGTAGAATACGGCAAGCAGATTGCACAACAAATCTTGCCACTGCTTACCAATGATGACGTGATTGATCGTTTTGACGGTTCTACTAATGGTTTGATTAACTACGCAAAACAACGCACTTAAATTTCCAAGTCATACCACCAAGTCATATGGAGTACAAATAAAAAAGCTGGGTTTCCCCAGCTTTTTTATTTGTACCTATTACATACAGGTTAACGTAACTGCACACCTTTTTGCAGTGCATTCAATCCTAACGATTGCGCCATGCTTGCGCCTAGGCGTTTAGCAAATCGATCCACCACAGTCTCTTGATAGGTGAAGTCAACAATTTCCTCTTGCTTAATCACTTCGCGCGCGACGTAATCGGCACTGCCTAATGCATCAGCCAACCCCATTTTAATGCTTTGCTCACCGCTCCAAAATAAGCCACTGAATGTTTCCGGGCTTTCTTTTAAGCGATTTCCACGCCCTTCTCGCACCACGGTTTTAAATTGCTCATGAATCTCATTCAACATAGCTTGCGCAAACGCTTGATGTTTTGGATTGACCGGTGAGAATGGATCCAGCATTGCCTTGTTTTCACCCGCGGTGAGCAAACGACGCTCCACGCCTACCTTTTTCATGATTTCTGTAAATCCATAACCATCCATCAATACGCCGATAGAACCAACGATACTGGCCTTGTCTACATAAATTTTATCTGTCGCCACGGCAATATAATACCCACCGGATGCACAAATATCTTCCACCACCGCATATACCGGAATAGCTGGATGCAATGCTTTTTGGCGCTTAATTTCCTCATTAATAATGCCGGCTTGTACTGGGCTACCACCAGGACTGTTGATGCGCAGAATAATACCTTTCGTGCCTTTGTTTTCATAAGCATCATTAAGGCTACCCATCACCGCATCTGCATTCACTTCTCCGCCTGGCTCAATCACGCCTGATATCTCAATCAATGCAGTATGTGCACTGGATGGTGCTTTTCCATCCCCTAGCCAACCAATTATCATGAGTAACAAGAAAAATAGGTAAATAAAAGTGAGTAATTTAAAAAAGATAGACCAACGGCGGGCTGTTTTTTGCTCAGCCAAGCCAGCCAACGCAACTTTCTCTAGCGTAGTCTGCGCCCATTGCGGGTCTTGGTTAGCTTGTGGTTGATTACTATCGGTTGTCATCTTATGGAATGCTTTCTAAATTTATAATAATTTCATCATTGGTTTCATACACTTCAATGGGCTGCAAAGACTTCCCCTTGCATGGCCCAAGCACGCATCTGCCAGAGTTGGGTTCATAATGCGCACCATGCGTAGCACAGATAATAAAATCTTGCGTTAAATTGAAGAATTTACCCTGTTGCCAATCTAACTCAATGGGCACATGCGCACATTGATTTAAATACGCATACGGCTTGCCATTAAATCTAACAACAAACCCTGTCGCCAACTCACCGCGTTGAGGCACATTAAAGCGCAAACCATCTGATTTTTCAATCAAATCACTGCTTTTAAATCGAATATTAGTGACTTTCATCCAGTAACCAAGTGCTTAAATCGTGAAAACTATTAAAAACATACTCAGGATTGTATGGGCTTAACTGCACAGCCGACTGTGCGCCATAGGTAACAGCGGCCGTATGCACACCCGCATTTTTAGCCATCTGCAAATCGTAATGCGTATCACCAATCATCAAGGTGCGCTCAGGCATGACGACGAGCTCGTCCATTAGCGCATCCAACATTTGTGGGTGTGGCTTAGAAAAGCACTCATCCACTGTTTTGGTTGCATGAAAATACTGCGTCAATCCACAGTGCTGTAGTGCCAAATTGAGGCCTCTGCGCCCTTTTCCTGTAGCCACAGCCAGTTTGTAGCCGCGTTTGTTTAACTCAATAATGGTGTCGAATGCACCCGGAAACAAGGGGATTTCGCTTTCGCCTGCGTAGTAATTAGTATTATATTGCGCGGCTAAATCACGTGCTTGCGCTTCAGGCAAGTCACCAAATAAGGCATAAATCGATTCACGCAAGCCCAGCCCAATAATGCTGGTCGCTTTTGCAGGGTCCAATGCAGGCAAGCCTACCTGCTGCGCAGCTTTTACCAGCGCGTTGGTAATCATGCCTGTAGAGTCTGCTAGCGTACCATCCCAATCCCACACGATTAGATCATATTGCTTTTGCATCTATTGCTCGTTGCTTTCATTTTTTTGGATAAACTTTTTAAGTTCCGCAGGTAACTCAGCTTTTAGTTTGAGTTTCTCGCCCGAAATAGGATGGCGGATGTTGGTTTCTGCCGAGTGCAAGAACATGCGTTTTAAGCCTAGTTTGACCAGCTGCTTATTCAGCGCAAAATCGCCATATTTGTCATCGCCTAGAATCGGGAAGCCCAAATGCGCAAGCTGCACTCTTAGCTGATGCGTTCTGCCTGTGATGAGTTTCGCTTCTAACAACGAGTATTCACCTAAATTTTTCGTCAGATAAAAAATCGTTTCGGACACTTGTGCAGCATCAAATTTATCTTTTTTCGGATCTGTCACCACATTGACGCGGCGTTCACCATCACTGGTCACATACTTTTGTAAATCCAAGGTGACATGTTTCTTTTTCTCGGTCCAAACACCATGCACCATCATTACATAGCGTTTATCCATATGGTTGTTACGGATGGCTTCGTGCAAAGCGACCAATGCACTGCGTTTTTTGGCTAACATGAGTACACCGGAGGTGTCGCGATCTAATCGATGCACCAACTCTAGAAACTTGGCTTGTGGGCGCTCTAGACGCAATTGCTCAATCACGCCCCGGCTGACGCCACTGCCACCATGCACAGCAAATCCGGCCGGTTTATTGATGACCAGCATCGCGTCATCTTCGTACACAATCGCATCATCAAATTTACTGGTGACGGGGCCTGACACCACAGCTTGTGGCACATTGGCTACGCGGATAGGCGGCACGCGCACCACATCTTCTAAACTCAGACGAAAATCCGCATCAATTCTTTTTTTATTCACGCGGACTTCACCACTGCGCAAAATGCGATAAATATGGCTTTTTGGCACCCCTTTTAAGGCTTTTTGCAAAAAGTTATCAACGCGTTGTCCAGCCGAAGATTCATCAATGACCAAATTGGCCGATGCAGTAGCAGATATCTCACTAGAGGGTGGGGTAATTGTTTCAATCAATGTGTTCATACTTTGCTTTAATAGTACTTCTAGCCTATACTGGTAAGGTTCTTAAGGAATGCATGCTTTATAAAAGCGCGTTTAAGAATATGTTTTATGAAACATCATGTTTTAAAAACAGTTGTGACAACAAATACTTGGTTAATACCGCTCGCCAATAAGTAGCGATATGTAAAATTTGCGCTATAGCCAACGCAGACAATTAAAAATCAAAGCGTGACTAAAGTTTGCTGAAAATTGAATTTTAACGAATTAATGCCTGATTCGGGTATTAATTTTTTGTGATGTCGTGCATGACACTAAATAATTGCACCCATATTATTATGAATTGCAGTTATATCGCTGGTCATCATCCAGCCTAGTATCACATATAAACGCAGGGCAAATACCCATGCGTAGACCACATCACGTTAACTTGCATTTAATCGATAGCGTTCGGCTATCTTAAATGCGCAATCAGCGCTCTAGCTACCTGCTGGTTTGTCTGCTCGCTTAGCCCAGGAGCACACAATGAAAAGAATGTTATTTAATGCAACGCAATCAGAAGAATTACGCGTTGCGATTGTAGATGGGCAAAAACTCATCGATTTAGATATTGAACATGCGGGAAAAGAACAACGCAAAAGCAATATCTACAAAGGCGTCATTACACGCATAGAGCCTTCCCTAGAAGCAGCGTTTGTCGATTATGGTACAGACCGTCACGGCTTCTTGCCTTTCAAAGAAATCTCACGTAGCTATTTCCAAGATAAACCGGAAAGTGGTCGTCCACGCATTCAGGATGTAATCAAAGAAGGTCAAGAACTGATTGTTCAGGTAGACAAAGATGAGCGTGGTAACAAAGGCGCTGCACTTACCACCTATATCTCACTGGCTGGCCGTTATTTGGTATTGATGCCAAACAATCCTCGCGGAGGTGGTGTATCGCGCCGTGTTGAAGGTGAAGAGCGTAACGAGCTACGTGACACCATGGCACAATTAGAAATTCCTAACGGTATGAGCATCATTGCACGTACGGCTGGTATTGGCCGTAATGCTGAAGAGTTACAATGGGATCTCAACTACCTGACTCAACTGTGGACAGCCATTGAGGAAGCTTCACATATCCAACCTGGCGCATTTCTAATCTACCAAGAAGGTAGTTTGGTCATTCGTGCTATCCGTGATTATTTCAGTGCGGATATTGGCGAAATTTTGATTGATACTGCCGATGTGCATGAGCAAGCTGTACAGTTTATGAATCATGTGATGCCAGGCAATGTGGCACGTGTGAAACTGTATCAGGATGAAATCCCCCTATTCTCTCGTTTCCAAATCGAACACCAAATTGAGACGGCTTTCTCACGTGAAGTGCGTTTGCCATCCGGTGGCGCGATTGTGATTGACCATACCGAAGCCTTGGTATCGATTGACGTGAACTCCGGTCGCTCTATCAAAGGCTCTGATATTGAGCAGACTGCGTTCAACACCAACTTAGAAGCTGCCGAAGAAGTCGCGCGTCAAATGCGTTTACGCGATTTGGGTGGTTTAGTGGTGATTGACTTTATTGATATGGAAAATCCACGTAACCAACGTGAAGTTGAAAATGCCTTACGTGACGCACTGCATTATGACCGTGCGCGCGTCCAAACCGGCAAAATCTCTCGCTTTGGTTTGTTAGAGTTATCACGTCAACGTTTGCGTCCTAGCTTGGGTGAAACCAACCATGCGACATGTCCACGTTGTAACGGTACTGGTCATATCCGTGGCATTGAATCTACTGCATTACATATCTTGCGTATCACGCAAGAAGAAGCGATGAAAGATAACAGCGCAATCATTCAGGTACAGTTACCCGTTGAAGCTGCAACCTTCTTGCTGAATGAAAAACGTGCTGATATCCACAAAATCGAACAGCGCATGGGCGTTGAAGTGATTTTGATTCCGAATATCCATATGGAAACTCCTAACTACAACATCATTCGTATTAAGCATGATGATGTGAACGAGGAAACCTCACGCGCTAGCTACAAAATGGTAGAACTGCCTTCTGAGACAGACTACGTAAGTAGCTTGAACCAAGACAGCAAGCCCAACGTACCAGAAGCATTGGTAAAAGGCATTACGCCAGCCACTTCTGCACCAATTGTAGAGGCTAAACCAGAGAAGACTGCACCAGTAGTAGCCAAAGTTTCTATTTTTGGCCGCATCAAAGCACTATTCGGCTTAAATGCTGATGAAGCAAAATCAGAAGCAGACAAACCTGCGGAACAACGTACGCAAAACCGTGAGCAACAACGTGATCGCGATCGTAACCGCAATCGCGATCGTAATAAAAATCGCAACCGTGATCGCAATGCCACAGATAAAAATGGTGCCGAACGCAATCCAAACGAGCGTAATGAACGTAACCGTAATGAGCAAGCAGCGCAACCACGTCAAGAGCAACCACGTCAAGACAAGCAACAAAAACCGCCTGTAGAGAAACGTGTAGAGGCCGACACTGCAGTTGAAAAAACTAATGATCAAATAGTTAATGCAACTGAGACACCGAATGAGCAAGGTGCACCTCGCCAAGAGCGTTCGGGTCGTCGCAATCGCCGTGGTCGCCGTGATCGTCGTCCACGTGATGAAGCAAACAAAGAAAACGTGCAAACGCCAGCCACAGCAGAAACCGTTGCAACTCCAGTGGTAGAAACATTTAACCAAGTCGCACAGACGCCTGTTGAGACGAAAGCTGCTTCGGTAGAAATCGTCACGGCCGCGCCAACTTCAGAAGCAGCGAACACACCTGCCGCTAAAAAACCAGCTAACAAAAAACAGCGCGCGCCTAAAGCCAATGTAGAAGCTACGGATACTGTGACGACTGTTGAAACAGTTGCAGCAGCCACTGAGCCAGTGCAAGCTGAAACGCCAGTTAAAGCGGAGAAGAAAAAACCAGCACGTAAGCCAGCAAAAGCTAAAGCAGCGCAAACGCCTAGCGCCTTGCCAGCAAATCTAGCAGATGCTGGGCTACAACTGGTGGAGACCAAAGGTGAGTTGAAAGTGAACACACCAGCAGTAGCGACAGCTAAACCAAAGGCACCACGTAAGGCAGCTAATTGGAAGAAAAACGATACAGCGGCTACAGAAGATGCACCGTTGGTGATGGTCGAAACGCAGAAATAACGTTTCAGTATCGCACAGTAAAAAAAGGACTCTTAATAGAGTCCTTTTTTATTTTTGTGTTTTATTTTAGTGATTACGCAAATATTGCACGGTGAGATAACCTAAAGCGGTCATGCACAGTGACCCAAACACATGTAGCAACACATGCAATGCTGCCCAACCATACTGCTCACGATGCAGCAATTGAAAAGCTTCGGCCGAAAATGTGGAAAATGTGGTTAGTCCCCCCAAGAAACCCGTAGTAATCAACAGCTTAATCTCAGGGCTCCATTCCGGTTGTTGCACCACGCCAGCCAGTGCCAAACCCATTAAATAGCCCCCTAACAGATTGGCAACAAGTGTTCCCAGCGGCACCACACTAGCATTCAGTAACACTGCCAGCCCCCAGCGTAACCAAGCACCTAACGCCGCTCCGATACCTACAGCAATAAACCCGCCTATCATTTTTCACCCTATGATTGATTCAATGAAGTATTTTTAGAAATATAATAGCAGTTGGCTACCAATTCCAAGAAAGAATATTTTGCGCGTTTTATTCGTTAGTTCTGAAATTTTCCCGCTCATTAAAACAGGTGGACTTGCAGATGTCAGTGGTGCTCTACCCGCCGCGCTTAACGTGGCAGATGTAGATGTCAAATGTCTGATTCCCGGCTACAGTGCGGTGCTGGATAAAATTGAAAATCAAACCTACTTAGGCACACTGCAAGTATTCACACATTTGAGCTGTGATTTGATTCTTGGCGTGATTCCCAATACGCAAGTTGAAGTCATCATCATTAAGCACCCTGGATTATTTGAACGTGATGGCGGCCCTTACACGCATCCACAAGGCCATGACTGGGCCGACAACCCAATGCGCTTTGGCGTGCTCTCCAAAGTGGCTAGTTTACTCAGCCTGCATCAACCCTTTTGGAGTTGGGTGCCGGATATTGTGCATTGCAATGATTGGCAAACAGGGCTAGCGCCTTACTACATGAAACAACGTGGCCTTACGCAAGCCAAGTCTTTACTCAGCATTCATAACATCGCGTTTCAAGGCAACTTTGCACCGCATTGGATACAATCGCTTGAGCTGTCGCCACAAGACTACCAACTGAATGGCTTTGAGTTTTACCAGCAAGTCTCTTTTCTAAAAGCCGGGATTTTTTACGCAGATCAACTCTCCACGGTAAGTCCGACCTATGCATTAGAAATTCAAACAGAGGCCTTTGGATTTGGGCTGCAAGGATTATTACAAGGGAGAAGTGCCGACATCACAGGTATTCTCAACGGCATTGATACCGATGAGTGGAACCCTGGTGCCGACCCCTACTTACCAGATCACTACTCTGAAAAAAACCTAGCAGGCAAAGCGCGCATTAAAACAACCTTGCAAGAAACCTTACATTTGCATGTCACAGATAAAATGCCTTTACTTGGCGTAGTGAGTAGGCTCACGCATCAAAAGGGCTTGGATATTCTCATAGAGTCTATGCAAGAGTTAATTGACTTAGGCTGTCAATTTGCAATTTTGGGTGGCGGCGAAAAGTCTTTTGAAGCGCAGTTTTTAGCATTTGCAGAAAACAACCCGAACCAAGTGTCCGTCACCATCGGCTATAACGAGCCTTTATCCCATTTGATTATGGCGGGTGCTGACATCTTCATTATGCCCTCGCGCTTTGAACCATGCGGGCTCAATCAGCTATATGGATTGCGCTACGGAACGCCTCCTATTGTCTCTAACACAGGTGGCCTAGCAGACTCTATCTGCCATAGCGATGAAGTCAGCATTCAAAACAATACAGCCACAGGATTTGTGATAGAAAATGTCAACAGAATGTCACTTTTGGTCACAATCAAACAGGCTTTGTCAAGATGGAATGACCGAAAGGTTTGGAAAAAAATACAGAAAAATGGGATGAAAAAAGAAATTGGTTGGAAGAACAGCGCCAATGCTTACATTGCGCTGTATCAAAAACTCTTGGATTAAGCGTTTGGCTAGTTGGCATAGTTGATGCTTATGTATAACTAAGCTTCTCCAAAGCTAACTTCTCCTCCCTCGGGACATTATGTAGATAATGTCCTTTTTTTTGTCCGTAACTTCTTCAGTAAACTATTCTAAATTAGCTGCAAGGCTTACTTGACGATAAAGTGTTCGCGGTAATATTTCAGCTCATCAATAGACTCATAGATGTCGGCCAGTGCTTCATGTCTGCTGGCTTTTTTAAAGCCAGCATAAATTTCCGGCTTCCAGCGTCTGGCCAACTCTTTAAACACGCTCACATCTAAGTTTCTATAATGAAAATAACTTTCTAGCTCTGGCATATAGCGCGCCATAAAACGCCTATCTTGGCAGATAGAGTTACCGCACATAGGAGATTTACCTGCTGGCACATGCTCTTTTAAAAAAGCAATCATCTGCTCAGTCGCCATTTGCTCACTGGTCGTAGATGCTTTGACCTTATCAATCAAACCACTACGACCATGCGCACCTTTGTTCCATGCATCCATGCCGTCTAACACAGCATCGCTTTGATGAATCACGAACACTGGGGACTCACCCAACACGTTGAGATTTGCATCGGTCACCACGGCTGCCAACTCTAAAATACGGTCAGAATCAGGTAGCAACCCGCTCATCTCCATATCCAACCAAATTAAATTTTCGTTATTGACATTGTTATTGCTAGCGACCATCATGATTTCCATTAAAATACGGGTTAAAGACATAGACTGTGAACCATTTGCCTTGGGATGCTTCACAATCATGTTAGTTTAACTTAATTAGTGAATTTATAGACCTTATGGCAACAACATTAACATTTATTTTTGTGAGCTTATTAGCCATTACTACCTTGGTAAGACTTTGGTTAGGCAATCGCCATATTCAATACATACAATCGCACCGCCAACAGGTACCAGCTGCATTTACACAAACCATTTCACTAGAAGCACACCAAAAAGCCGCAGACTATTCCAGCGCTAAAACAAAAGTCACTATTGCAGAAACCGCGGCACACGCGATTCTTTTGCTATTGCTGACGATCGGCGGTGGATTACAGTGGATAGACCAAGTATGGACACAATGGCTACCCAATCAAGACATCATACGCGGTGCGTTGGTGATTTGCAGTGCGCTATTTGCCAGCACCCTGATTGAGCTGCCCTTTGACTATTACCGTACGTTTACAGTAGATGCGCAGTTTGGATTTAACAAAATGACGCCTGCTATGTTTTTTAGCGACATGTTCAAGCATGGCTTGGTAGGATTAGCATTAGGTGCACCCATTTTATTTGCCGCACTCTGGCTAATGCAAGGCGCGGGCGATTACTGGTGGTTCTACTTATGGGCTATATGGAGTGTGTTTAACATTGTGATGTTGGCGGTTTATCCAACATTTATTGCGCCTTTGTTCAATAAATTTACACCACTTGCTGATATCACACTTAAAAGTCGCATCGAAAATCTGCTGACGAAGTGTGGTTTTAAGTCACAAGGCTTATTTGTGATGGATGGCTCCACACGTTCAGGGCATGGCAATGCCTATTTCACGGGCTTTGGCAGCAGCAAGCGCGTGGTATTTTTTGATACCTTATTAGACAAGTTGAATGCAGATGAAATTGAAGCGGTATTGGCACATGAGCTTGGCCACTTCAAACATCATCATGTCATTAAACGTGTGGTCATGATGTTCTCTATCAGCTTGATTGGCCTCGCTTTATTAGGCTGGCTTATCAACCAATCATGGTTTTACGCTGGCTTAGGGGTACACCAACCCAGTGACTATATGGCCTTGATATTGTTTTTATTGGTCTCCCCTACTTTCTTATTTTTATTGCGCCCAATCATGGCCAGCTACTCACGTAAAAATGAATTTGAGGCCGATGACTATGCAGCAAAACACGCAGATGCAAAATTCTTGGTAGACGCACTGGTTAAACTGTATCGTGAGAATGCATCTACATTGACGCCGGACCCTTTACATTCTGCGTTTTATGACTCGCACCCACCGGCAAGCATTCGTATTGCAAAACTCGCCGCTTATACTGGGAATCGTTAATCGTATGATGCATAAATGCATTTTCTTAAGCGCATTGCTAGCCTCTAGTGTTTGCTATGGTGATGCCTTGTTCAACAATGCAGATATACCTGCTGGTAAAAAACTATTAGAGGCGCACTGCATTCAATGCCATGCATCTAGTTACGGCGGCGATGGTTCGGAAATCTATACGCGCGAGTTGAGAAAAATCAAAACGCCTACTGGTCTTGTTGTGCAGGTACGCAATTGCAATACCATGTTAGATTTAAAATGGTTTGAGGAAGACGAAATAAACGTTGCAGCGTATCTAAACCAACAGTATTACCATTTTAAATGATACTTAATGGGCTAGTAGTCGCCGCTTTTGGTAAGCGGTATGAAGTAGAACTTGAAGACAAACGCCGCATCAGTTGCGTCACCCGTGGTAAAAAAACAGACATTGCCTCCGGCGATCAAGTAGAAATAGCCCTTACCGACCACCGTGAAGGTGTCATTGAACGCACGTTAGCCCGCAAAACCTTGCTCTATCGTAGTAACGCCTATAAAAGTAAACTCTTAGCGGCCAATGTCACACAAATCATCATTGTGCTGGCCACCCAACCTAGTTTTTATGAAGCGTTGTTGAATCGATGCTTGGTTGCAGCAGAGGAAGCCGGCATTAAAATATTGATTGTGTTAAATAAGTGCGACTTAAAAAACGATGAAGCGCTAGAAAAACTTAATCTATATACAGCGCTTGGCTATACCACACTCCCGCTTTCCGCAAACCAAGATATTGCGCCACTACTCCCATTCCTAGCGGGCGAGCAAAGCGTGATGGTCGGGCAATCCGGCATGGGGAAATCCACCATCATCAATGCGCTATTGCCAAATGAAACGGCACGCACACAAGAAATGAGTGTAGCCTTGGATAGCGGTAAACATACCACCACCGCCACGCGCCTGTATTATTTGGATCAGCACAGTAGTTTAATCGACTCGCCCGGCTTACAAGAATTTGGGCTGAATCATATTTCGCAGCAGGCGTTGGAACAAGCATTTGTTGAGTTTAGACCGTATTTGGGCCACTGCCGATTTAACAACTGCAGACATATACATGAACCTGACTGTGCTATCCTAAGCCAAGTGAATTTGACCATTAGCGCCAACCGGCTGGCACAATACCAATTATTGACCGAGGAACTTCATCGCCCAATATCATGAACCGTACCGCAGTGATCTCTCACCCAGATACCTTGCTACATGTCATGGATGGGCAACATCCTGAATCACCGGCGCGCATTTCTGCCATTCAAGCTGCAATCAATGCTTCACCCATTCGGCACCAACTCGACTTTTACCAAGCGCCACTAGCAACTAGGCAGCACTTAACTCTAGCGCACGATCAAGCATACGTAGATTACATTTATGCCATAGCCCCCAGCGCTGGCATTGTGAAGCTGGATGCGGACACCGCCATGGGCCCAGCCAGCTTAGAAGCCACCCTGCGTGCCAGTGGTGCTGCTATCTTGGCAACCGACCTAGTCATGCAGCAAAAAGCCCGCCATGCTTTTTGCTGCACCCGCCCACCCGGTCACCATGCTGGCAAGCGCAATAGTGCCGGTTTTTGTATTTTTAACCATGTAGCGGTGGGCGTGATGCACGCACTCAAACATTATCGTCTTCAACGTATTGCGATTATTGATTTTGATGTGCACCATGGCGACGGCACAGAGAATATTTTCAAGCAAAACCAGGCAGTGATGTTGTGTTCAACATTTCAGCACCCGTTTTATCCGCACAAAGGCGCAAACTCAAGAACAAACCGTATGATTAATGTGCCCTTACCTGCAAACGCCAGTGGCGAAGCATTTAGAGAGGCAGTCACTCGAGAGTTTACCCCCGCGATTGAAGCGTTTAAACCGGAAATATTGTTTGTTTCCGCTGGGTTTGATGCACACCGCCAAGACCCACTTGCCAACTTAGCACTCGAAATTGAAGACTTTAGTTGGATTACGCGCTATATCGTGGCATTATCTGAAAAATATTGTAAAGGTAGAATTGTTTCATGCTTGGAAGGTGGCTATCATTTGCAGTACTTAAGCGAGAGTGTATTGGCGCATATTAAAACATTGAGCGAATCAACTTAAAATAGCCATGGACATCACCAAAGAAAAGGTTCTTTCAAACCAACTCAGGTTAGGCATGTTTATCGCTGACCTTGATAGACCGTGGTTAGGAACCCCCTTCTTGCTGCAAGGCTTTGTGCTTGAAGAAGATGAGCAACTGCAAACACTAAAACAGCTGTGTGAGTTTGTGTATGTAGATCGCACCAAATCCATCGGCGACCAATTTGGCAGTAAGGTCAAAGTGGATGTTGCTATCAAGCGTAAATCCGTCCCAGTGATTATCAAACAAGCAGCTAGCACCAAACAGCCTAACACCCGCGTGAATACGGCGCCCAAGGTGATGGTTAAAACCACAAACAACCAAAAGAAGACGCTTCAGCAATCCAACTTTTTTGAGATTATGAGTGCCATCAAAAAAGGTGAAATCACGCAAACCAATGATGGCATCATCTTTAATGTCAGAGAGGCTAAATCATCAGCGTCAGCATCAACACCGCTCAATGGCACGCACAGTGCTGAAAGTACACAGCCAGATACCGATAGCAATGGAAGCGCACTTGGCTTCTTGAGAAATCTATTTAGCAATAAAAAAGAAAAGCTCAAAACACCCAAGTCTAATGGTGAAACAGACGATGATCCATTTGGGATTACCGAATCTGAAATGTATCGCATTCATATTTATCAAAATGAAGTGCCGCGTGTAGAGCAGGAAATGGCGGTGATTTACCCCACCTATGAAAAGACACAAATTGCCACCAAAGAAATCTTCGAAGCCATTGCCAATAAACAACACCTAGATATCAGCACGGTCTCCGAGGTGTTAGATCATATGGTGGATAGCATCAGCCGCACACCGGATGCGCTAATGTGGCTTGCCAAACTCAAAGATGCAGACAATGTAGCTTATGCGCAGGCGCTCAATGTATCGATCAACATGATGGCTTTTTCTAGCTTTTTAGCATTACCAAAACTAGAGATTAAAGAAATGGGTTTGGCTGGCCTGCTGCAAGACTTGGGCAAGGTAAAAATTCCGCAACGCATTTTGTTAAAAAATGCAAAACTCAGTCCCACGGAATTTGAAATTGCTAAATTACATATTGAAGAAGGACTGCGTATTCTGGCAAAAACATCGGATATTCCAGATTCTGTAATTGAAGTGATTGCACAACACCACGAGCGCTATGATGGCAGCGGCTACCCAAACAACCTAGATGGCGAGCAAATTCAAATACGCGCGCAAATTGCTGGCTTAATTGATACCTATTGCGCGCTCACCACTGATCGCAGCTACGCCAAGAGCATCCACAACCTGAAAGCATTGGATGAAATTCATCAGATGCGAGATAAATTATTTTCAAGTGAACTAGTCGAACAACTCATTCAGTTTTTTGGCATCTACCCCGTCAGCTCCCTGGTCGAACTGAATAGCGGAGAAATTGGCGTAGTGATTCAGCAGAATCAGGTGCGGCGCTTACTCCCCAGAGTGATGGTAGTGCTCGCGCCAGATAGAACGCGCAATGAATTTCCAGTTACCCTTGATCTATTAAACTCTCCTAAAACGCCAGATGGCGAAGTGTACAAAATAGTACGTGCGGTGACGGCAGATAGCCTAGGGCTGCATGCCGAAGACTTTTATATCTAATATCTAGCTTATGCGCCTACTCGATAGATTGGAAGATGGCGAACAAACACCTTATTTACGTACGCTCGACATTGAGTACACCGCAGAACATCTGGCGATCAAAGCAACGCAATATCAACTGGAAATGCATCAGCTACAGGGCACGTATCAAGCCGATGTAGATGCTATAGAAGCGTTATATCTAGCGCTGGATAACGAAGATAAAAACGATGCGCTGGAGCAGTTGTTTGTAGACATTGCGACTTGGCCAAGCACTATGTCATGGGATGCATTTTGTATCCGCATCAACACGTGTATCGCGCATTGGGTACAAGCCATTCAAGCCAATACCAAACTGACCAGCATCACCAGTTTGTTGCGCTGCCTCGCTCTCGGGCATGCATCAGGCACCGGCAGTACCAGCACGGCACGCCTTCACCTTTACCTATTTGAAATATTGAGCGAAAGTTTACATACCTATGAGCAGCATCAGATTCATTTTCTGTTGGATCATGATGCCATTACCAATTTGCCGAATACGCACCTGCTGATTCAAGCCATTGCGGAAAGCGCAGAACCGTCATCAGCTCCGGTCGAGTTAAGCCTGATCTCAATCCGTTTTTTAATCGAACGCGGCACCAATACAATTTCTCCGACATTGCCCCCCGCGCTCAGCATCAAAATTGTAGAGCTACTGACCACGTGTTTCCCAAGTGCCCACAGCTTGTTTCAGTCTGGCGCGTTGTTGTTTAACGTGTTGCTTGAAAAGTCTATACAGCCGCCACAAATGAATTTATTGATTGCTAAAATTCAACGTTGTTTTGAGCAAGTCATTCCTTTTGACCACCAAGCATTCATTGTCACCCCTGTGATTGGGGCGGCCATACAAACACAACCGAATGACTATGTACATATGGTTGAGCATGCCCGCATTGCGCTTAACCATGCACTTACTAGTCAACTGGATGCTGTGATTTATACGCAAGCAATCTCCGATGAAGCCGATCATCAAAAGAAACTGGAACTAGATATTACCGATGCGTTCAACAATGAAGATCTAGAGCTTTACTTGCAGCCTATTGTTGGGTTGCCGGATGGACATTGTGTAGGTGCCGAAGTCTTATTGCGCTGGCCGAGTGCAAAGAGTAAGGGTATTTACCCCAATGTCATGGTGGAGATCATCAATAAAGTTGGGCTGGGTAAGATGTTCACGCGCTGGCTTATTCACTCGGTATGCCGACTAGCGCACCAACTGATTAACCAAAACAAGCTCTCGGTCTACCTAACACTCAACTTGCGCGCAGAAGATCTATACGATAAAGACTTGCCCTTGCTGATTCTGCAAAGTAGTCAGTTTTGGAAAATCAAACCGCAAGATTTGATTTTGGAAATCACAGAAAATGGCATTTTGGAAGAAAATGAAACCACACTGCATACTATTCAGCAAATGACGGACCATGGGTTTAGGTTAGCACTGGATGATTTCGGTACTGGCTATTCATCTATGGCGAGGCTACGCAATATGCCCATCTCATTGATTAAAATCGACCAGTCTTTTGTGCGTGATATTCATTTATCTGACAAAGACTTCAGAATGGTGCAATCCATGGCTTCTCTGGCAGAGAGCTTAGATAAAGAAGTGTTGGTGGAAGGTGTGGAAAACGAGGCCGCGCTGCAATTAATCAACCAAATTGGCATCACCAAAGCACAGGGCTACTATTTTTCAAAACCGATGCCCTTTGATGAATTTGTACAGTGGGCAAAAATAAATTCTGCGAGCTGATATAATTCAGCCATGCAAATCACTACACGCCTTGAATTTGATGCGGGCCACCGTATCCCAGACCATAAAAGCCAATGCCGCAACTTGCACGGCCACCGCTACGCCATCGAAATCACGTTATCCGGCGATATTATTCAGCAAGACCATGCTTCAGAAAACGGCATGGTCATGGACTTTTCTGATGTGAAGAAAATTGCACGTGAAACCGTAGTAGACGTTTGGGATCATGCGTTTATTGTCTATCAGGGCGACCAAGTTGTTTTAGACTTTCTGAACAGTCTGCCTAGCCATAAAACCGTAATCTTCCCCACTATTCCTACTGCGGAAAATATGGCGTCTGAAGCATTCAGGTTATTAAAAGCACAGTACAAAGATGTATACGGCAACCACCTCACACTTGAGCGCGTGCGCTTATACGAGACCCCTAATAGCTGGACAGACGCTGTCCGCTAGTCAAATCGCTGGACTTGTCCCATCACTTCATCCAATGCTAGCTCCCAAGAAGGCAATGCAACACCAAAGGTTTTGTTCAGTTTAGTCTGATCTAATCTTGAGTTACGTGGGCGTACTGCTGGCGTTGGGTATTCTGCAGTAGTGATAGCGCCCACCGTATCTGCTTTGACTCGCAATGGGGGCAAGGCAAATGCATCCGCCCGCACCTCATATGCCGCCAAAATGGCGCGCGTAAAACCAAACCATGTAGTACTGCCAGCATTGGTAAAGTGATAGACGCCTGATTGGGATTGATTATCTGTCTGCCAAGCATCTAGCAACTGATTGACTGCCGTGGCAATAGCATGGCTACTTGTAGGTGCGCCCCATTGATCGTCAACAATCTTTAATTGTTCGCGCTCTGCGCTTAATCTTAAAACGGTTTTCAGGAAGTTTTTACCGTGCGCACCGTATACCCAGCTTGTGCGTAAAATCAAATGTGGTAAACCAACAGCTTGTATCGCAACTTCGCCCATTAGCTTGCTACGGCCATATACGCTGAGCGGATTCACTGCATCGGTTTCTACATAAGGCGCTTCTTTACTACCATCAAACACATAGTCTGTAGAAAAGTGGATTAATCCGGCACCAATATTTGCGGCTTCTTCTGCCAAAACACCAGGGGCAACGGCATTAATCGCATGCGCTAACTCAGGTTCTTTTTCAGCTCTATCTACTGCAGTATAAGCTGCGGGATTAATAATAAGTGCTGGCCTCACTAACTGCACGACACGACGAACGGCATCTGTATCAGCAAGGTCCAGTTGCTCGCGATCCAGTGCAACGATTTCGTGATGACCGCCTAGCGTGTGCTGCAAAGCATGGCCGACCTGACCTTTTACACCTGTCACTAAAATTTTCATGGGCTACCAGATGAATCGATTAAGGGAATTTTCTTGCATCACGCAAGCTTGAAGCAATGCTGTCTTTGGCTGACAACACTGGTTTAGCATCGCTTGGCCATTCGATACCAATATCAGCGTCATCCCAGCGAATGCTGCACTCAAATTGTGGCGCATAAAAATCAGTGGTTTTATACAAAAATTCGGCATGATCAGAGAGCACTAGAAACCCATGTGCAAATCCTGGCGGTATCCACATTTGGCGTTTGTTCTCTGCGGAAAGCAGTTCACCTACCCATTGACCAAAAGTAGGCGAGGATTGCCGAATGTCCACAGCGACATCAAATACTTCGCCTTGCGTCACGCGCACTAGCTTGCCTTGCGCCTGTTCAATTTGATAGTGCAGGCCTCGCAGCACGTTCTTTGCAGAACGTGAGTGGTTATCCTGAACAAAATCATAGTGTTGGCCTACTGCTGCATCAAATTGGTTTGCATTAAAACTCTCAAAAAAGAACCCACGATCATCACCAAATACCTTGGGCTCAAACACCAACACTTCTGGAATACGCGTTTGAATCACATTCATTAAAACACTTTCTCTGTTAACACTTGTTTCAAATACTGACCGTAGCCATTTTTAGCGTACTTGCTGGCCAACTTCTCTAATGCTGCTGCGTCGATAAACCCTTTGCGGTAAGCAATCTCTTCCGGACAAGCAATTTTTAACCCTTGGCGCTTCTCAATGGTCTGAATAAAGGCGCCAGCTTCCAATAACGATTCATGCGTACCTGTATCCAACCAAGCCATGCCGCGCCCCATCACCTCTACATGCAAATCTGCCAACTCCAGATAATGACGATTGACGTCGGTAATTTCTAATTCGCCACGAGGAGATGGTTTAAGATTTTTTGCAATATCAACCACGCGATTGTCGTAAAAATACAAGCCTGTGACAGCATAACGGGATTTAGGTTGCGTCGGTTTTTCTTCCAAACTAATGGCTTGACCTGCTTGGTTAAATTCCACCACGCCGTAACGCTCAGGATCATTCACCGGATAGGCAAATACAGTGGCACCGCTTGTACGCTCAGCAGCTTTTTGCGCCATCAGCGCCAGCTCGTGCCCGTAGAAAATGTTATCGCCCAATACAAGGGCACATGGGTCATTGCCAATAAATGATTCGCCCAAAATAAAGGCTTGTGCCAATCCATCTGGCGATGGCTGTACTTTGTATTGAATGGACATGCCCCATTGACTACCATCGCCTAGCAATTCTGAAAAACGCGGTGTGTCTTGCGGTGTTGAGATGATCAATACTTCACGAATACCAGCCAACATCAGCGCGGATAATGGGTAGTAAATCATCGGCTTGTCATACACCGGCAATAACTGCTTAGAAACCACCTGCGTAACAGGATACAAACGTGTACCGGAACCACCGGCCAATACAATGCCTTTCATTGCCATTATGCTAGCTCCTCACCACGTTCTTTGTAATTCTGGCTCACCCAGTTTTTATATTCACCACTAGTGATATTGTTGACCCATTGTGGGTGCGCTAAATACCACTTCACGGTCTTATGAATGCCAGTCTCAAACGTCTCTGCTGGCTTCCAGCCGAGTTCTCGTTCAATTTTGGTGGCATCAATTGCATAACGCTGATCATGTCCCGGACGATCCACGACAAATGTAATTTGGTCGCGGTAACTGCCTTGCGCTTTAGGTTGTTCCTGATCCAGAATATCGCACAAGGTATGCACTACATCTAAATTCGTTTTTTCGTTCCAGCCACCAATATTATAGGTCTCACCTACTGTCCCGTCTTCTAATACACGCCTAATCGCGCTACAGTGGTCTGTCACATACAGCCAATCACGGACATTGCTACCATTACCATAAATGGGCAGCGGTTTACCTTGCAGTGCATTGTGAATCACCAATGGGATTAGCTTCTCTGGAAAATGGTAAGGGCCATAATTGTTAGAGCAGTTAGTGGTTAACGTTGGCAAGCCGTAAGTGTGATGATAGGCGCGCACCAAATGATCTGAAGCGGCTTTAGAAGCAGAGTATGGGCTGTTAGGCTCATAAGCATTGGTCTCTTTAAATGCAGGGTCTGTTGCGCTCAATGAACCATACACTTCATCGGTAGACACATGTAGAAAACGGAACTGCGTTTTATCGGTTGCACCGAGTGCACCCCAGTATGCCCGCACCTCTTCTAATAGATGAAAGGTACCGACCACATTGGTCTCAATAAACTCACCAGGCCCGTGAATCGAGCGGTCTACATGACTCTCTGCAGCAAAATTGACCACTGCACGTGGTTGATGAGCCGCAAGCAACTTTTGCACAGCCTCTCTATCACCGATATCTGCATGCACAAATACATGGTCTGGATTGTGCTGAATTTCTGCCAAATTTTCTAAATTACCAGCATAGGTCAATTTATCCAAATTAATGACTTTACCTAGTCCATGCTTCACCCATTCATTGACAAAGTTACTACCGATAAAACCTGCACCACCTGTCACTACGATACAATTTTTCATATTATTTCCATTATTCTAAAATCAATCCGGTGAATTCATCTCGGGCTAACATCACCTACCAAAGCTGCGCACCTGTTTTTTTCAAACCTTCTAAATAAGCCGCATGTGCCTCTAGCTCTTCACTTTCTGGCGGAAGCACTTTAATGCTGACAGCTTGGTGCTGATGCATCACCTGTTGTGACTGCGTCTCTTTGGCTTGCTGCAAATCCATCAACAAACTGTCTTGACCACGCGTCATTGCCATATAGACTTCAGCCAGCAACTCCGCATCTAGCAGCGCGCCGTGCAAGGTACGTTTGGAATTATCAATGCCAAAATGCCTACATAATGCATCCAAATTGTTACGCTGGCCCGGACGCGCGTCTTTGGCCATCTTCAATGTGTCAGTAATTCTATCGCAAAACTTCTGGATTGGCTGTAGCCCAATCCGGCCAAGCTCTGCATTTAAAAAGCCAACATCAAACGGTGCGTTGTGAATAATCAGCTCAGCATCTTTGATAAATCTTGTAAATTCATCGGCAATCGCATCAAAATGTGGCTTATCTTGTAAAAATTCCAAAGTAATGCCGTGCACTTCCTGTGCAGCCGCATCAATCTCGCGATCAGGGTTCAAATACACATGGAAATGATTCTGCGTAGGCCGTCTGTTAATCATCTCCACCGCTGCAATTTCTATAATGCGGTGCCCTTGATCTGGATATAAGCCTGTGGTTTCAGTATCTAAAAAAATCTGTCTCATCTACGTCAGTCCTAGTTGCTTTAATTTGCCAACACTTCTTCTACACCAAGGTTTGCCAAGGCATCAGCACGTTCATTACCAATATTACCGGCATGGCCTTTGACCCAAATCCACTCAATTTGGTGGGATTGCACAAGCGCATCTAATTGCTTCCACAAGTCTTCGTTCTTCACCGGTTTTTTGTCTGCGGTGCGCCATTGGCGTTGCTTCCAGCCAATAATCCACTCGGTTATCCCTTTTTGCACATAAGATGAATCGGTGTAAATTTTAATCTGACACGGGCGTTTAATCGCCTCTAGTGCGCGAATGACGGCAGTTAATTCCATGCGGTTATTCGTGGTTTGCGCCTCACCACCAAAGAGCGTTTTTTCTTGTGCGCCAAATAACAACAGTGCACCCCAACCACCTACACCAGGATTCCCTTTACATGCACCATCTGCGTATATTTCTACTAAATTGATTGTCATCTTACTATTGTGTTTTTTTGTTTATTTTTTGTGAAGGTTTTGTTTTTTGCTGTGTCGCCACAAGGGCAGATTTCACTAACGATTTTTTCCAGTTTGGTTTGAGTAGTGTCATGTTAACGACACGTTTTTTAGCCACAATGTAGTAAATACCGCCTAATGGCGCATTGCACTTTGTAGCAAAGGTTTCAATACAGCGTTGTCGATGAATCCATTTCGTATCATTGATTGGCAAAATAAATGCTTGTGTACCACCATGTACAAACTCTAATCCTAGTAACGCTAGCCAATCTTTAATACGCTTTAAAGACAGCGTATTGCCGCACCAAGGATAATGCTGCTTTTTAGAAAACAAGCGCCGCACACCCCAAGCACTCATTGGATTATAGCCTGTTAATATCAAATGCCCCTCGGGGACAAGTACGCGCTCTACTTCTCGCAGCGTTTGATGAGGGTTCTGACTAAACTCTAATACATGCGGTAGGCATAGCAAATCTATAGATGCAGAAGCAAACGGCAAAAATTCGCTCTCACACAACACATCACCGGCGCCAGCATCTGCACGTAAGCGCTTGGCAATACGGGATTGCTGTAACAAATCCATTTCGAGCAAGCCAATCTGCAAGGCATTAAAGCCAAAAATATCAGCGACGTGCTGATCATAAATGGCTTTTTCACTTGCAAGCAAATAATTGCCAAGCGGACTTTTTAACCAATCATCTTGTGTATTCGGATACATTTATCAGTTGACAAATACTGGCAGAATCACAACCATGAGATACTCTGTTGGCTGTCGTTTGTTTAAGCATTGATACATGATCACTATATTCCCAATTCCTGCATTTGAAGACAATTATATATGGGTTTTACAACTCGGTCGCAACGTTGTGGTCGTTGATCCCGGAGATGCGACACCTGTATTGCAAGTTTTAAAAGAAAAGCAATTAGTGTTAAGTGCTATTTTAATTACACATCACCATCTAGACCATATTGGCGGTGTAGAAACTTTACTCGAACAATACCAAGTGCCTGTGTATGCGCCCAGTTATCGCGAGTATCCTTTCCCACACACTGCAATAAAAGAAGGCGACCACGTTACACTGCCTGCAATTGAGCAATCCTTCAAAATAATGTGGCTGCCAGGACACACGTTAGACCATATCGTTTATGTGAATGATCAGTTTCTATTCTGTGGCGATGTGTTATTTGGTGCGGGTTGCGGTCGATTGTTTGAAGGCAGCCCAGAACAAATGCTTCATTCATTACAGCGCATTAAGCAATTGCCTAGCACCACACAAATTTTTTGTACCCATGAATACACGCTGACAAACATTCAATTTGCACGTGGTTTGGAGCCCAACAACCTCAGATTGGCGCAACGTGAAACGCACATAGTATCGTTACGTAAGCAAAATATCCCAAGTTTACCCAGCACACTTGAAGAAGAAATTGCAACCAATCCTTTTTTAAGGTGTCTTGAAACAGAAATCCAACAACATATCAAGATGCAAAATGCATCTGAAATTGAAATTTTTACTGCAATAAGACAGCTTAGAAACCATTATTAATCAATAAGATAAATAAGTTAATCTAAGTAATACTTTTACTTGACTCATGCAATAATCGCCGCTAGTATTCAGTCATGTTTCAAACTTTTTATACTCTTCAAGTGTTATGACCCAATTTTTGCCATCACGTCACCCACAGCAACATTCCAAACGCGTACCCATTTGTTTGATGGGTTTGTGGTTAACGTTAGCTTTACCGCTGTCTGGCTTTGCTGCTACGTCACTACAAAGCAACGTTGCCGGCGATGAAATGCTTATTTTGGAAGACCATATTGACAGCACGTTAACCGCCGATCCCATCGAAGAGTTTATTCAAGAGCATGACGACACCAGCATCTATGTAGGTCAAGATGACTTGTGGGAGCGTATTCGCAATGGCTTTAGCATTCCCGATATCGATTCTGAATATACCGCAAAGCATGAAAATTGGTATGCCTCTAGGCCTGACTATGTAAAACGTATGCTGGAAAGAAGCCAGAAATACCTGTTTCATATTGTAGAAGAAGTTGAAAAACGTGGCATGCCTACAGAAATTGCGCTGCTACCCATGATAGAAAGTGCCTATAACCCACAGGCTTATTCACGCAGCCATGCATCAGGCATCTGGCAGTTTGTGCCAGCCACTGGCAAAGATTACGGCTTAAAACAAAACTACTGGGCAGATAAGCGTCGCGATGTAACTGCTGCCACCAACGCTGCCCTCACCTATTTACAAAGACTGCACGGCATGTTCGGCTCTTGGGATCTAGCACTTGCTGCCTACAACGCTGGTGAAGGCACAGTCTCCCGCGCTATCGAACGCAACCGCAAACAAGGCTTACCTACCGATTACCAGCATTTACGCTTGCCTGAAGAAACAAAAAACTATGTACCGAAACTGCAGGCCATTAAAAACATTGTATTCAAACCAGATGAGTTCGGCCTGAGTCTAGTAGATATTCCTAACAAACCTTACTTTACGCGCGTGCTTGCACCCAAACAAATTGATGCCAAGCTGGCAGCCGAGCTTGCTGAAATATCACCAGAAGAGCTTAGCGCTCTAAATCCGAGCTATAACCGCCCGGTCATTGTTTCTAACAATGAGGTACATCAATTGCTATTGCCAACTTGGGCAGCAGATCGCTTTAAAGAAAATTTGGCCAATTACGATAAACCACTGACTAGTTGGAAAACCTATTCAGCCAAGCGTGGCGAACGGATTGATTACATTGCAAGAAAATTCAATATTGGCGTGAGCGAGTTAAGAGAAGTCAATGATTTGACCGGCAAAAAGAAAATTATGACTTCACGTCCTATCTTGGTGCCCAACGGATTCAGTGCAGATGCCAATATTGTGCAGGCTAGTTTTGATGAAAATATTTCTGTGAAAGAAGACAATGCCAGCACAGAAAATCAATCTCGCGCTACAAGGACTATCCGCTATAAAGTAAAACGTGGTGATACGGTTTCTAGCCTAGCCGATAAATTTAATGTTGAAAAAAGCCATCTGCTAAGTACTAATCGCATCAGTGCAGGGCAATTAAAAGCCGGGCAAATCATCAAAGTGGTGACTCGCCAAGCCAGTACACAACGCGCAAGCAGCCGTTATGTAGCAGGTAGCCATAAGAAAAAATACTCGACTACATCTTCTAGGTATATCAGCCATAAAGCAAAGAAATCGTCGAAAACATCTCATCGCAGAACTCGAGTCTCTTCCAAAATCCACTAATTGATTGGGGTCACTGTGTTTCATCTCTCAACCACTCACCCCCTCTCAACTTGTGTGTATTTTCACAAACATATATTCACGGCCTTATTGCTTAGCTTATGCCTGAGTGCTTGTAATCAACCCCCACCTACCAAAGCAACCAAAGACTATGCAGCGCGCTACCCTAGCGTAGCAGGCGGCACCATGATTGGCGCGATGACCGCTGAACCGAGCGGCCTGATTTACATGGTTGCCGGAGAATCAGCCTCGGCCGCGATTGCCTCTAACATTTTTAATGCACTACTAAAATACAATGCCACACTAGATTTAGAAGGCGATTTGGCAGAGAGTTGGACGATTTCCGATGATCAAAAAACCATTACATTTAAATTAAAGCCCAATCTAACTTGGGCCGATGGACATCCACTCACCAGTGCTGATGTGCTATTTACCTGGAAATTGGTCATCGATGAAAAGACGCGCAGCCCTTATGCTTCCGATTACCAGTTGGTCAAAAAAGCAGAAACGCCAGACGCATTCACATTTAAAGTCAGCTACGATCAAGCGTATGCCCCAGCCTTGGATAGCTGGTCAGGCTTGCAGATTTTGCCAGCGCATTTATTAAAGGGCCAGGACATCCATACCACAGCATTTGCGCGCAAACCCGTGGGGAGCAACTACTATCAGTTAGATGTCTGGAAAAACGGTGAAAATATTCAATTGTCGCGTAACACCAAAAGTGTGTTGGGCCCAGCACAAATTGACAAGCTCATTACACGCATCATTCCAGATAACTCGGCACAATTTCTTGAGCTCATGGCAGATAATATCGACACCATGGGCTTAGACCCAATCAAATACTCACGCATCATTCCTTCTCGCCCTGAGCTACAAAAAAACCTCAATCTATACAAAGAGTTAGGCAATAGTTACACCTACATGGGGTTTAACCTCAAGCATAAACCGTTTGACGATATCCGTGTCAGAAAAGCCATCAATTATGCGATTGATAAGCAGGAAATTATTGATGGCGTCTATTTAGGGCTAGGCATTAACATTGCCTCTCCCTATAAGCCAGGTACGCGCTGGAGCAATGCTGCACTTAGCCCCTACCCTTACGACGCACAAAAAGCCAAAGCGCTACTCAAAGAAGCTGGCTTTATCGACACCAATAGCGATGGTATTTTGGAGCGCGACGGCAAACCTTTTGCATTCGAAATCATTACCAACCAAAATAAAGAGCGTGAAAAATCAGCCGTGCTGATTCAACGCAGGCTCAAAGATATTGGTATAGACGTTAAGATTCGTGCCATTGAATGGGCAAGTTTTATTAGTCGCTTTATTAAAACCGGTGATTTTGACGTTGTGGTGTTGGGCTGGGGCTTAGGTTTGGATCCGGATCAATATAGCATCTGGCACTCCAGCCAACAGGCACCGGGCCAGTTTAACTTTATTGGTTACAATAACCCAACCATCGACAAACTCTTAGAGCAAGGCAGAACCGAATTAGATCCGGATAAGCGCATGAATATCTATCACGAGTTTGCCAAGGTATTACTGGAAGACTGCCCGATTGTGTATTTATCAGCTGGATATGGGCTGACAGCAATGCATAAACGCATTCAAGGCATTGTAGATCCGATTCCCCCTGCTGGAGTGGGTTATGATTCACACAAGTGGTATATCCCTGAACCATTACGTAGAAATGAAATTAGCGCACAATAACTATGCTGACCTATCTGATTAAACGGGTGTTATGGATGATCCCCATGCTAATCGGCATTAGCCTGATTTCATTCTTTATTATGCATTTAGCTCCTGGCGATATCACCAATAACGAGGCAGCATTTAACCCCAAAGCATCGGAGGAATCCCGCCAAAAACTGCGTGAACTCTACAATTTGGATAAACCGGTCATTGTCCAATATGGCTTATGGTTAAAGCGCATGATACAGCTCGACTTTGGCAATTCTTTCGCTGGACATCAAAAACCTGTGTTTTGGCAAACTACAGATAAAGATGGCAACGTGACAAAGGGCATGATTCAAGAGGCGCTCCCCATCACGCTCATGATTAACATTCTCGGGCTCATCATTACTCTGCTACTCGCTATTCCGCTTGGCGTCATTGCCGCCAAACATTACCAAGGCTGGAAAGATCGATCGATCACCCTGTTTAATTTTATTGGCTTTTCCATTCCAGGCTTTTGGTTATCTTTATTGTTGATGTATTGGTTAGGCGTCATGAACAATTGGTTACCCATCTCCGGCTTACATAGTCTGAATTACGATACATTCGACACATGGGGGAAAATAAAAGACAGCATTAGCCATCTCATCATGCCAGTCATCATTCCATCTGTTACAGGGCTAGCAGGCATTACCCTTTTTGTCAAAAATGGCATGCTAGATGTACTTAGCCAAGACTTTATTACCACCGCACGTGCCAAAGGCCTGAATGAACATCAGGTTGTATACACCCATGCGCTTAGAAACGCGCTTTTGCCCCTCATTACCATTGTTGGCTTGTCTATCCCTGGTTTAATTGGCGGCTCAGTCATCGCTGAAACTATTTTTGCTATCCCAGGCATGGGAAAGCTGTTTTACGACGCCGTACTCATGCGCGATTTTCCCGTAGTCATGGGTGTACTAACCATTGGTTCGGCGCTGACGCTACTTGGTAATTTGATTGCAGATGTTTCGTATGCATGGGCAGACCCGCGCGTACGACGTGGTGTGGTGAAAGGCTAATATGCGTATAGACGTCATCAAAAAAGCGCTTTCCAACCCATTAGCATTGGCCGGATTTATCATCATCCTCACCATATTTTTACTGGCTATGCTCGCTCCAGTTATTTCACCTTACGACCCGGACGAGATCAATGTGAAAGCCATTCTGCTAGGGCCTTCATGGATTCACTGGATGGGCACCGACGGCCTTGGTCGTGACGTACTGAGCCGGATGTTACATGGCGGCCGTATTTCATTGCTAGTGGGGCTAGTAGCAGTAGGCATCTCTACGGCCATTGGCATACTTCTCGGCGCACTCGCAGGCTATTACCGAGGCTGGGTAGATACACTTATCATGCGTCTGGTCGATATCATGCTGTCTATCCCGAGTTTCTTCTTAATCTTGGCGGTCATCGCTTTCCTCACCCCCTCAATTATCAATATCATGATTGTGATTGGCTTGACTTCATGGATGGGTGTCACACGTTTGGTACGCGCAGAATTTTTGAGTTTGGCCGAGCGAGAATTTGTACAAGCCTCACGCACGCTGGGTGCAAAAGACATGCGATTAATCTTCACACATCTATTACCAAATAGTCTGACGCCAATCATCGTGAGCGCAGTGTTGGGTGTTGCTAGTGCCGTGCTGATGGAATCTGGCCTAAGCTTTCTCGGCTTGGGCGTACAAGCACCACAGTCTTCTTGGGGCAATATCTTGACGGATGGCAAAGAGTATATTCAATTCGCATGGTGGCTATCACTCTACCCTGGCATGGCGATTTTAATTACAGTGTTAGGGTATAATCTGCTTGGTGAAGGGTTGCGCGATGCGCTTGACCCAAGAAGTGGTTCAAATCGATAACCCTATTATCTTTTCTGATAGGCCAGATCGTGACAACCAATATCACTGGACAATCAATAATTAGGATAGATTATGGGCTTTCTCGCAGGTAAAAAAATTCTTATTGCTGGGTTACTCAGCAACCGTTCCATTGCGTATGGTATTGCTTCTGCCATGAAGCGTGAAGGCGCTGAACTAGCATTTACCTATCAAATGGAAAAACATCAACAGCGCGTGGCAGATCTAGCTGCCGACTTTGGTTCAACCATTGTGCTACCTTGCGATGTAGCAGATGACGCGCAAATTGATGCACTATTTCCAGCACTCGCCAAACACTGGGATGGTTTGGACAGCCTAGTACATTCTTTGGCTTTTGTACCAAAGGTTGCTTTGGATGGTGACTACTTAGATGCAGTCAATCGTGAATACTTCAGAATCGCGCATGACATTAGCTCTTACAGCTTCTCTGCTCTGGCAAAAGCAGCTTACCCGATGATGCAAGGCCGTGGTGGCAGCTTACTCACACTAAGCTACTTGGGTGCAGAGCGTACAATGCCAAACTACAACGTCATGGGCGTAGCTAAAGCTAGCCTAGAGGCCAATGTGCGCTATCTAGCCCAAAGCTTGGGACCTAGAGGTATTCGTGTCAATGCAGTGTCTGCCGGCCCAATTAAAACATTGGCAGCTTCTGGCATTGCAGACTTTGATAAAATGATTGGCTTTAACGAGCGCCACGCAGCGCTGCGTCGCAACGTTACGATTGAGGAAGTTGGTAATGCAGCGGCATTCTTATGTAGTGACTTAGCTTCTGGCATCACAGGCGAGATTACTTACGTTGATGGCGGTATGAACATCACCGCAGCAGGGCAAATTGACTAAGCCATCGTGATGTAATGGACTCTGTCATCATAAAAAAGCTGATGGTAACATCAGCTTTTTTTACATCAAAATAATACGTTGATTAATATGTGTTAATTACTCAGCCTTGCTAAACAGCACGCTCGTATTGACCTTAATGTTTTCTTTCGCTCTCAGAGATGCAGCATAAGCACTGACATACTCTGCTGCTACAGCCGCCTCGTATTCGGAAGCTGCAGTCTGCTTAGAGTCTGCATCATCCCCTAGCTGATTGCTGACGCCAATGACTTTCACAATCACATAGGTTTTGTTCTCATCCAAAAAGCCAGCATATGCAGGTAGCTTATCAGTATTGATTCTAAACACTTGATTCATCACACCATTGGATAGCCCTTGCGCATTCTTACGATCAACAATGACTGACGAAATCCAATCCAATGGTTCTTTTGTATCACCAGACTTCAGTTTAGCGAGTATAGACGCGCCCTTATCCGAGGCAAGCTTCACTGCTTGCTCAAGCTTCAATACCGCTTCAATACCACTTTTTACCTCATCAAAGCTGCGTGGCGCTTCTGGCTTATACTCAACAACACGTACAGAAACTAGATTGTTTGGAGACACCTCTACCGCTTCAGAGTTACGCTTTTCTTTTAACACTTCATCAGAAAAGGCCATATTCATTAATTTGTCGCTCTTGAAGTACTTAGCACCATCAGCGCGGCTCATCAGCTGAGTAGTTTGCAACTGTAAGTTATATTTCTTAGCAACTGGGGCCAGACTCGCAGACTGCTCGTACACCATATTGCTGAAGTCTTCAGACAACTCAGCGTATTTAGCCTGTGCTTTTTGAAAAATAAGTTCCGCTTTTATCTGTGGTTTCATCTGGTCAAACGAGGACGACTGACCGGTAACCCCATTTAACTTGATAATATGGTAACCAAACTCAGACTCAACCAAATCACTAACTTGATTGACCTTCATGGCAAAGACTGCGTCTTCAAATGGTTTCACCATCGCACCGCGCCCAAAACTACCCAAATCACCACCCTTGGTTGCAGTGCCAGTGTCTTGAGAGTTTGTGATGGCAAGCTCTTCGAAACGTTTAGGGTTTTTCTTCACTTGTGCTAATACATCAAGTGCTTTTGTTTTTGCTGCTGCTTTATCTTGCCCAAAATTAATCAGAATATGGCTCGCTTGGCGTTGCTCATCTCCTTGAAATTTAGCGGCATTCGCATCGTAAAACTCTTTGACTTCCTGATCGCTGACACTTACCTGATTCATTAAGCCAGCAGCTGACAATAAGGCAAACTCAAGCTTTACCTGCTCTGGCACTTTGAACTTATCTTTGTGTTGCTCGTAATACTGCTTTACTTGCTCAGGAGTTACCGTCACTTGCTTGATATAGTCCACAGCTTTTACATCGACCGTGCTCACCTCTCTCTGCTGAAAAGCAAACTGCAGTGCTTTCTCTGCAATCGCTTTTGGTGCAAATGCCAGTTTTGCTATCCCATCGCGCGCTTGTTGCGTCACCATATCACTGCGAATACCACTTTCAAACTTGGCCGCAGTTAACTTATTTTGTTGTAATGTTTTTTGGTACAGATCTTCTGAGAACTTACCATTTTCCTGAAACTCAGGCATGCTCAAAATGTGCTGGTTCAGTTGCTCATCGCTAATTTTAAAATGTTCGCGCTGTACTTCCTTATTGACTAGGCGGCGTGTAATTAAGCCATCCAGCACCGATTGCTTTAACGCAGGACTATCTAGCAGCGCTGCATCGACCTTCTGCCCCTCTGATTGCAAGCGGTTACGCACACTCTCAATAGAGTTGCTAAACTCCTGTACTGAAATCTTCTCGCCCGCTACTGTAGCAACCGCTACATTCCCGCCAGCCTGATTCAGATACGAGTCAATACCAAATAGGGCAAATGGTACTGTAATGATGGCTAGGATTGCTTTTGCCAACCATCCTTGGGTATGCTTTCTGATTGCGTCTAACATAAAAACAACATCTTTCAGTGACTTTAAAAGGTAGATAAATACTGCAATAAATTGGACATTAATTTTTGCCTAACAACCTAGCAATATATCACAAGCCTAGTGTGATTTCAGCTGATTGATGACTGAATACCCCAACAATTAAACAATGATTGTTAAATATGTGATGGATAGGAGCAAATAAAAAAAGCGAACCGTAAACGATTCGCTTTTTTAAGTGTTGGCGGAGTGGACGGGACTCGAACCCGCGACCCCCGGCGTGACAGGCCGGTATTCTAACCAACTGAACTACCACTCCAGTTGTGCTTTATATCGATACCCCTAAAAATAAAGAGTGCTAAACAACTAGCACTCTCAATATATTTTTAGGCGATATGTCTGTTAGTTTTTGGTGGGTGCTAACGGGGTCGAACCGCTGACATTCGCCTTGTAAGGGCGACGCTCTACCAACTGAGCTAAGCACCCTGCATAACTTTACAAACTAAACTCTATAAAACTTTGCAGTACTGTCTGATTAATTGCTTAATCAGTAAAAACGCTAGTTTACAGCATCTTTAAGCGCTTTACCAGCTCTAAATTTAGGAGAGTTTGCTGCGCTGATATTAATAGTTGCACCAGTACGGGGATTGCGACCAGAACGTGCTGCACGTTTCCCAACATAAAAAGAGCCAAAACCAATTAAAGTGACAGTATCACTCTTTTTTAGTGCTTTAGTAATTGCTTCTGTTGTTGCATCGAGTGAACGGCCGGCGGCAGCTTTAGAAATTCCTGCTGCTTTAGCAATTTGATCAATCAATTCTGATTTATTCACGTGTATCCCCTCAAAGGTTATTTTAAAAAATGTTACAGGCCTTCCTGTATTAGCTTTATATCAAGTGATAAAAGCCCATGTCAAGAACTTAACGATTAATTTGGGCGATTTTTGCCTAATTTAATGCGTAGTCAGCTGATTTGCGTCTTCTGAGCCTTCTTTTGATACGTTTGCTAGCTCCGCCGCGTTACCCTGTAAAGGTTTCGGCGCAGTTTCCAAAGCCAAGTCTAAGACCTGATCAATCCACTTTACTGGATGGATGGCAAGACTACTTTTGATATTATCTGGGATCTCAGCCAGATCTTTCTCATTGGCCTCTGGAATTAATACCGTTTTGATGCCACCACGGTGTGCAGCCAGCAGCTTTTCCTTCAATCCGCCAATGGGTAACACTTCCCCACGTAAAGTAATCTCCCCTGTCATCGCCACATCTGAGCGTGCAGGGATGCCCGTCAGCACAGAAACCAGTGCTGTAGTAATGGCAATGCCTGCGCTTGGGCCATCTTTAGGCGTAGCACCTTCTGGCAAGTGAATATGAATGTCTTTTTTCTCATAAAAGTCTTCATGAATCCCCAATCCGCTTGCACGACTTCTCACCACGCTCATCGCCGCCTGTACAGACTCTTGCATCACATCACCCAACTTACCAGTTGTAATGGTTTTGCCCTTGCCTGGCAGCACAACCGTTTCAATGGTAAGCAGCTCACCACCTACAGAGGTCCATGCCAAACCAGTCACCTGCCCTACTTGATTCTCTTTAGCAGCCACACCAAAATCATAGCGTCTCACGCCTAAGTATTGATCCAAGTTTTTGGGTGTTACATTGACTTTTTTAGGTGCAGCCTTGCTCTTATCTTGTTTTAGCAACAGCTCTTTCACCACTTTACGGCAAATTTTCGCAGCTTCTTGCTCCAAGCGTCGTACACCCGCTTCTCTGGTGTAGTAGCGCACAATGTCGCGAATCACAGATTCAGGCACATTAATTTCAGTCGCCTTTAGTCCATGCGCCTTTAACTGTTTAGGGAACAGATAACGTTGTGCAATATTTACTTTTTCATCTTCGGTATAACCAGCAAGACGAATAATTTCCATACGGTCTAACAATGGTGCAGGAATATTCATGCTATTGGCAGTCGCCACAAACATCACATCCGATAAATCATATTCGACTTCCACATAGTGGTCAGCAAATGTGTGGTTTTGTTCTGGGTCTAATACTTCAAGCAAGGCAGATGAAGGATCGCCGCGCATGTCTTGCCCCATTTTATCCACTTCATCTAATAGAAACAGCGGATTCTTCACACCAACCTTAGTCATGCTTTGCAACACTTTGCCCGGCATAGAGCCAATATAAGTGCGGCGATGACCACGAATTTCAGCCTCATCACGCACGCCACCCAGTGCCATGCGCACAAATTTACGGTTAACTGCTTTGGCAATACTTTGACCCAGCGATGTTTTACCAACCCCTGGTGGGCCAACTAAGCATAAGATAGGTGCTTTCAGCTTACCAACGCGTTGCTGTACCGCGAGATACTCTACAATACGTTCTTTCACCTTTTCTAGGCCGTAATGATCTGCATCTAACACTGCTTCAGCCGCTTTTAGATTTTTACTGATTTTGGTTTTTTTCTTCCAAGGAAGGTTCACCAATGTATCAATGTAATTACGCACCACTGAAGCTTCCGCTGACATTGGTGACATCATTTTGAGTTTTTTCAACTCAGCACTGACCTTGGCCAATGCTTCTTTAGGCATGGCAGAGTCTTTAATGCGCTGCTCGAGCTCCTCCATATCGGCATTTTCGTCGTGCTCGCCGAGTTCTTTTTGGATAGCTTTGACTTGCTCATTTAGGTAGTACTCACGCTGGCTTTTCTCCATCTGGCGTTTGACACGTCCACGGATACGTTTTTCCACCTGAAGGATATCAATTTCAGATTCCATCAAGTAGAGCAGATGCTCCAAACGCTCGATCACACTCAGCATTTCTAATGTTTTTTGCTTTTCTTCAAGCTTTAAGGTCAAGTGTGCTGAGATAGTATCGGCCAAACGACCAGGATCATTGATGGTTGCCAATGACGTAAGTATTTCCGGCGGAATTTTTTTGTTCAACTTCACATATTGATCAAATTGCGTGAAGACTGTGCGCATTAGAGCCTCAGCCTCGCTATCTTTGTCATCGGTCTGCTCTACTTTTTCCGCAAGTGCCATAAAGCACTCTTCTGTCTCCACAAAGCCAGATACGCGTACGCGGTGCAAACCTTCTACCAATACTTTAACGGTACCATCAGGTAGTTTAAGCATTTGCAAGACAGTAGCCATCGTGCCGATTTCATATAAATCATCGGCATCGGGATCATCTTTATTGGCAGATTTTTGTGCGACCAGAAGAATTTGTTTATTGGTGTCTGAGGCGATTTCTAGCGCCTTGACAGATTTTGCTCGGCCTACAAATAGTGGAATCACCAAATGTGGATAGACCACAACATCACGCAACGGCAATAATGGGATGAGCGCGCTCTGGTCTTCGGAAGATACTTGCAAAGTTTGTTCAGTCATAAATTCTTTCAATTGAAAACAAAGGGAGCGATATCACCAACTCACCCTTGTGTTTAAATGGGGAACATTCTTTGGTAGTTCAAGTGGTACAACTTAAATATATACCAGTTGCGTAGTATATCAATAGCTAATTCAAGTAATTTAACAAAATCTCGAACTAGCCTGCGTTTTCTACACGTTTTTCGGCTTCAGAATAAATCAGGATAGGTGCAGACTCTTCGTTAATTACACCTTCATCAATCACCACTTTGCTTAGATTTTCGATAGAAGGCAACTCGTACATAATATCAAGCAAAGCATGCTCTAAAATAGAACGCAAACCACGGGCACCCGTTTTACGCTCTAACGCCTTTTTGGCAATGACATGCAAGGCGGACTCTCTGAACTCCAGTTCGACACCTTCCATTTTGAACAGTTTCATATACTGTTTAGTTAATGCATTTTTCGGCTCAACCAAGATAGTCATTAACGCTTTTTCATCAAGTGATTCCAGTGTAGCCACTACTGGCAAACGACCGATAAACTCAGGAATTAGGCCGAACTTGATCAAGTCTTCAGGCTCCACTTCGCGTAGCACCTCACCGACTTGACGGATATCATCTTTGCTCTTCACTTCTGCGCCAAAACCAATGCCGCCTTTTTCTGAGCGATGACGGATCACTTTTTCTAGACCATCGAACGCGCCACCGCAAATAAACAAGATATTAGTGGTGTCCAACTGCACAAACTCTTGATTAGGGTGCTTGCGTCCACCTTGTGGAGGTACTGAGGCAACAGTTCCCTCAATCAGTTTCAGCAAGGCTTGCTGTACGCCCTCGCCAGAAACATCGCGGGTAATAGACGGGTTATCTGACTTGCGTGAGATCTTATCGACTTCATCAATATACACAATGCCGCGCTGTGCTTTTTCAACGTCATAATCACACTTCTGCAATAGTTTTTGCATGATGTTTTCTACGTCTTCACCCACATAACCAGCCTCAGTCAAAGTGGTTGCATCAGCCATCACAAACGGCACATCGAGTAAACGTGCAAGCGTTTGCGCAAGCAGTGTTTTGCCGGAGCCTGTAGGTCCTATCAACAGAATGTTACTTTTCTGAATTTCCACGTCATCTTTAGCTGTGTTTTCAGAAATGTGGTTATGGCCTAATCGTTTGTAATGGTTATATACCGCAACAGACAGGTTTTTCTTGGCTTGAATCTGACCAATCACATATTGATCCAATATCGCGCAGATTTCTTGCGGCGTTGGTAATGATTTGTCGGTGGCTTTAATATCATTGAGATTTTGAATTTCTTCACGAATGATGTCATTACATAAATCCACACACTCGTCGCAAATAAACACAGAAGGCCCAGCGATGAGCTTTTTCACCTCATGCTGACTTTTGCCACAAAATGAGCAATAGAGTAATTTTTCGCCTTCAGCTTTTGTTGCCATGCTTAATTCCTAAATTCAACTACTTTAAAAAATATATCGTTCTAAGCCGCGTCTGTGCGGGCAGAAATCATTTTATCTACCAATCCGTACTTCACAGAGTCTTCTGCGCTCATAAAGTTATCACGGTCGGTGTCATTGGCAATGGTATCTACTGGCTGACCCGTATGATGCGCCATGATCTTATTGAGCTTGTCTTTTAAATACAAAATTTCTTTGGCATGAATCTCAATGTCAGATGCCTGACCTTGGAAACCGCCTAAAGGCTGATGAATCATGACGCGTGAGTTGGGTAAGCAAAAGCGCTTACCTTTCGCACCTGCCGTTAATAATAGCGCACCCATGCTAGCCGCTTGGCCGATACATAAGGTGCTGACATCAGGCTTAATAAACTGCATGGTGTCATAAATAGCCATACCAGCCGTCACGGAACCACCAGGTGAGTTAATATAAAGCGAAATGTCTTTATCTGGATTTTCAGCCTCCAAGAATAGCAACTGGGCAACAATCAGGTTGGCCGTCATGTCATTCACTGGGCCTACTAAAAAAATCACACGCTCTTTTAACAGTCTTGAGTAAATATCGTATGAGCGTTCACCGCGTCCACTTTGCTCAATGACCATCGGGATATAACCCAACCCTTGTGGTTCAAAGATCTCTCTTGTGTTAGTCATAAAACTGCTCATACCTTTCACCATTATGCGCCTGCCATTAATTCGTCAAATTTAATTTTTTTATTGGTTACTTTTGCTTGATTCAATACCCAGTTCACCACGTTCTCTTCTGTAGCTAGCGCCGCTGGCTCATCCAAGCGTTTCACATCGGCGTAATACCAGCTGACCAACTCTGCTGGCTTTTCAAAGCTTTGTGCAAAAGTATCCACCATTGCGCGAATTTGATCCGGTGTCGCTTGCAAGTTATTGGTATTCACCACTTCAGCCAAAATTAATCTTAATGCAGCATTACGCTTTGCTTGCTCTTCAAACATTGCTGGCTCAAGCTGAATCGCTTTTGGATCCATGCCGCGTTGCTGTAGATTTTGCGCAGTGACTTGCATTAAACGGTTAATTTCAGAACCTACAATCGCTTTTGGCGCTTCAAACTCTGCCTCAGCAATCAGCGCTTGGAATACAGCCTCTTTTACGCGTGCTTTTACACGTTTTTCCACTTCTTGCGTCAAGCTTGCTTTGATTTCAGTTTTCATTGTGTCGATATTACCGTCTTCCACACCTAAGCTTTTAGCAAACTCAGCATCTACAGGAGGCAATACTGGTTGTGACACTGTATTGAATGTCACTTCATAGCTGACTGTCTTGCCAGCCAACTGTGCCGGATTGTGATCTGCCGGATACGCGATCTCAAATGTTTTTGTTGCGCCTGCTTTACCACCTAGTAAAGCATCATCAAAGTCTGCCATACGACCAGGCTCACCTACCACCAAATCAATACCATTATCGGCCGTTCTTTCCACTTCTTTACCGTCAATAGAGGCAATCAATGCAATGTTAATACGATCACCTTTTTTGGCGGCACGTTTCACAGGCTCAAAAGTCACGCGCTGTTTCACCAACACGTCTAATGTTTTTTCAACATCAGCATCCGCAACTTCCAATGCTGGCTGCTCAATTTTCACTTTAGATAAGTCTTTTAATTGAATTTCTGGCAGCACTTCAAAGGTTGCGGTGTATTCAAAATCTTGCGCAGCTTCAGCAAACGGCTTGTGCTCGATGTTAGGGAAACCTGCAACACGCAATTTATTCTCTTCAACCGCATCACCAAAGCTAGTTTCTACTGCTTTGGAATACACTTCATCACGTACTTGATCCCCATAGTGTTGATTCACAAGGCCGATAGGTGCTTTTCCAGGACGAAAGCCCGCAAATTTTGCGGTGCGTGAAATTTGACTTAGACGCTGTCTAATTTGTCCTTCAAGCGGTGCCAAAGGTACTGAAATCGTCATACGACGTTCTAAATTACTAATTTTTTCAACAGATACTGCCATGTTGCATTTCCTGTAAAAGTTCGTTCAATTGAACGGTTGGTTATGGTGGCGCGATAATGACATCGCACATGTAGTTAAATCGACTTCAAATTGTTTTTGCTTGTAACGCCTAACCAATATGAGCAGGCAAGCGATAAGCGCAAAAAATAGCACTAAAATATATCACAAGTCGCCTCTGAAATAAACTCAAGCGTATAAAGTTATCTGTAGTTTGGCGTGTATCAATAGCAGATTCAAGCCTTAGGCAAGACTCACAATCGCCTCAATTTCCACCAGTACATCTCTTGGCAACTTAGCCACTTGTACTGTTGAACGTGCTGGCGTATGACTGCCAAAGGCTTCGCCATAGATAGCATTCATAGTTGCAAAGTCATCTAGATTTTTCAAAAACACCGTGGTCTTCACCACTTTGGATAAATCTGCACCGGCTTGTTGAATAATGGCTGATAAGTTGGCTAACACTTGTTGCGTTTGCAATGTGATATCACCTTCTACCAATGTGCCATCTGGGCGCAAGGCAATTTGACCTGAGGTATAGAGCACTTGCCCAACCACTACGCCTTGTGCGTATGGGCCGATGGCAGCTGGTGCATGTGGAGTTTGAATGATTTGCATAAATATCCTTATATGTCAGTACATCAACGATTCACAAAAGTTCATCGCATCACACTAGGTTGTTGCTGATGCGCTTGCTTTAAAAACAACAAAGGCCTCTCCTAAGAGAAGCCTTGTCATGGTGCGAAAGGAGAGACTCGAACTCTCACGCCTCGCGGCGCTGGAACCTAAATCCACTCTTTTACATCCATTAAAGCCTTGTTGTATAATGGTTTACATCATTTTACAGTTAATTATCTGGAAAATTCTGGAAAACACTTAAACAACTAAGGTCGAAAGATTGCGAATGTTACACAAGAAAACACCCGAAGTCCAGATGAAAAAGGTAGATAAAAACATCTACCAATATGGTAAATATAGCTTCCAAGTAAAAATGATGGTTGCTGGCCATAGAGTTTCTCAAGTCTTCGATTTCATTGAAGAAGCAAGAACCTGGAGAGATCTCCAACGTGCTGGAAGTTCACTAGATGTTGATGAAAAGCGTATTTTTGAGGCTCGGGCAAAAAAGCGAGAATCTCGTACTTATACCGTAAAGCAGGCTCTCGAGCGCTATGAGAAAGAAGTTACACCAGCTAAAAAAGGATCAGCTGTTGAGCTCACTCGCATAAATAAAGCCAAAAAATCCACACTTGCAAGCAAAAGCTTCTACATGGTTACCCCTAAAGACGTACTAGGCTTTATGGATGAAATTGGAGGCAGTGACAATAACAAACGTAAATACGCCAGTCTAATTTCACATCTATATAAAATTGCTATTACGCGTTGGTCAAAGTCTGTTGAAAATCCAGTAAGCGGAAAAATTGAGCTTCCTAGCAATGGTAAACCACGAGACAGACGCCTTAATGGAAACGAGGCAGAGGATCTTTTGAAAAACCTTAGTGGCGAAGCCAAGAACATATTCGTGTTTGCCATTGAAACAGCTATGCGTCGAGGTGAGATTCTGGCTCTTGAATGGAAGGACATAGATCTAAAGGTCCCCTCTGTCACATTGAACGACACCAAAAATGGTGAAATCCGTTCAGTCCCCCTTTCCAAGGCAGCAATCAAGGTGCTGAAGTTGAGAAAACAGGGAATTGGTGCAAAAAAAGTATTCGACATAACTGAAAGAAAGCTACGTAGTGATTGGGATGCAGCCAAAATTGCAGCTAACATTCCTGACATTCGATTGCATGATCTCCGACATGAAGCGGCCAGTCGTTTATTTGAAAAAGGCTTAAATGTAATGGAGGCAGCAAGCGTAACTGGTCATAAGACACTCTCCATGCTCAAACGCTACACCCATCTTAATCCATCTGATATAGCAAAAAAACTAGGATAGTAAATACGGAATTAGCTTCAAGCTTAAAAATATCTGTGAGGATAGTGCTTATTACATAACATTAAGTTTTTTAGCTAGAATGTCATTACAACAATAATTTAAATAGAGCATAAATGTCCGCACTGAATGATTTACTAAATAATTACAGAAGCTCATCAATGTCAGAGCGGGAAAAAGGTAATTATTTTGAAGAGCTAATTGTTCAATACTTCAAAAATGAAGCAAGCTATCAGGATCTTTACAGTAACATATGGACTTATGCTGCTTGGGCTGAGTCACAAGGTTTAGCTAGAAACGATGCGGGTATTGATTTAGTCGCGCAAACCCAAGGCACAAACGAATTTCATGCAATCCAGTGTAAGTTCTATGCTGAAGATTATCGTGTTCAAAAGTCGGATATAGATAGTTTCTTCACAGCTTCAGGTAAAAAAATATTTACACATCGCATTATTGTAAGCACTACAAATAATTGGTCTGCAAATGCTGAAGATGCACTCCAAAATCAACATCCCCCTGTCAGCAAAATTGATTTAAATGATTTAGAAAACAGTCAAATTGATTGGTCCAAATATCAATCAAAAGTTACACCAATATTAAAATCTAAAAAGCAATTAAGAGAGCATCAACAGACCGCATTAAATGCGGTAGTTGAAAGCTTTAAGTCTGCTGAACGCGGCAAGCTTATTATGGCTTGCGGCACAGGTAAAACTTTCACCAGCCTAAAAATTGCTGAAGCATATGCAGGTAAAGGTAAGCATGTATTATTTTTGGTGCCAAGCCTATCTCTACTATCACAAACCTTAACGGAGTGGACGCAAGAGAGCTCTACCCCACTGCATAGCTTTGCGGTTTGCTCAGACAGTGACGTTGGTAAAAAACGGAAAAAAGACGAAGAGACCGTGCAAACCTTTATTCACGAACTTCGATATCCAGCTACAACTGAGCCTGCACGATTAGCCATTGAAATGGAAAAGAGGCATGACGCCCATCACATGAGCGTAGTGTTCTCAACCTATCATTCGATTGATGTGATTAGTAAAGCCCAGTTTCAAAACAAGCTTGCCGACTTTGATTTAATCATTTGCGACGAAGCTCACCGCACTACTGGTGCAACCTTTGACGATGACGATGAATCAAAATTTGTAAAAGTACATGACGCGGCTTTTATTAAAGCCCATAAACGACTTTACATGACAGCCACACCCCGTATTTACGGTGAAATGGCAAAAGCCAGTGCTGATAAAGATGCAGTGACACTTTGCTCTATGGATGATGTAGCACTTTACGGTAAAGAGCTATACGTCATCACCTTCTCTGAAGCGGTTAAACGTGACTTATTGGTCGATTACAAAGTATTGGTATTAGCAGTAGATGAAGCCCACGTTAGCCGTAACTTACAAAAGTTACTTGCCGATGATAACAACCAATTAAAAGTCGACGATGCTGCAAAAATCATTGGTTGTTGGAAAGCACTTTCTAAGCAAGACACTCAAGAAGATATAGTCGACGATCTAAACCCAATGCGTCGTGCGGTAGCGTTTTGCCAAGTGATTGAGCCAAGCATTAAAGCAACGAGCCATAAAGTTAGTTCTAAGAATATTGCCAGTATGTTTGCCAAAGTAGTTGAAGCCTATCAAGAGCAGGAAGAGACGTTTGATAGTAACGATCAGCCTATATCAATCAAACTAAAATGTGAGGCCGAGCATATTGATGGCGGTATGAATGCTAGCCAAAAAGAAACAAAGCTAACTTGGCTAAAAGCAGAAACGCCAGACGATACTTGCCGCATTCTATCTAATGTACGCTGCTTGTCTGAAGGTGTTGATGTACCGGCTTTAGATGCAGTGTTGTTCTTAACTCCTCGCAACTCCCAAGTTGATGTGGTGCAGTCAGTTGGCCGTGTCATGCGAAAGTCAGAAGGCAAAAAACGTGGGTATGTTGTATTGCCTGTGGTTATACCTGCTGGGATGGAAGCCCATGAAGCATTGAGTGACAACAAGAGCTTTAAAGTGGTATGGCAAGTGCTAC
Source organism: Methylophilaceae bacterium 11 (assembly GCA_000525025.1). GTDB lineage: Bacteria > Pseudomonadota > Gammaproteobacteria > Burkholderiales > Methylophilaceae > Methylophilus. Next base: position 1,445,010 of record JCKJ01000001.1, read on the forward strand.
AAGCCTTGCGAAGTCATGATGATCGCTTTGATGCGATGACCAACAAAATTGACATCAACGGTTACGCCGACATTAGCAAAATGGAAGTCATCGCAGTAACTGACAAGGTAAATCGAAAAACTAACAAAGATGAAAAAACTAAAAATAAGAATGCTGGCAAAAACAGCTATTCAATTGGCACACCTCAACGTAGACCTAGCAAAGAAGATCAAGGTGACTTGCAATTTAACATTGGTGAAATAGAACGCGCAATCTATGCAAAAGTCGTTCAAAAGTGTGGCAACCGAAGTCACTGGGAGGATTGGGCAAATGACATTGCCAAAATCGCTAAAACGCACATTACGCGTATTAGCACGATTTTAGATACACCGACCAACACCAAAGAGATTGAAGCATTTAAAGCGTTTGCTGAAGAGCTAAGAGATGACTTAAATAATTCCATCACAAATCAAGAAATCATTGAGATGTTAGCTCAACATTTAATCACGAAGCCTGTATTTGATGCTTTGTTTGAAGACTACAGCTTTGCTTCTAAAAACCCAATGTCATTAGCAATGCAAGATGTATTAAACGTCCTCCATGCCCATAATATTGAGAAAGAAGCTGATACTCTACAACGCTTCTATGACAGCGTAAAACTTCGCGCTCAGGGCATAGATAATGCTTCTGGTAAACAAAAAATTGTCGTTGAGTTATACGATAAGTTCTTCCGCAACGCTTTCCCGAAAATGACTGAACGCTTGGGTATTGTTTACACCCCAGTTGAGGTAGTAGATTTCATTATTCATAGCGTCAATGACGTGCTTCAGAGCGAATTCGATCAGACACTTGGCAGTGATAATGTTCATATTATTGATCCTTTCACAGGCACAGGCACTTTCATTACACGTTTGTTGCAAAGTGGTTTAATAAGCAAAGATAAGCTTAATTACAAATACAAAAACGAAATTCATGCCAATGAAATTGTTTTACTGGCTTACTACATTGCAGCCATCAACATTGAATCGGTTTATCACGATATTGCAGGCGGCGATTATGAGCCATTTAATGGGATTTGCTTAACGGACACTTTCCAACTTCAGGAAAAAGACGACCTTGTGAGTGCTTTGCTTGTAGATAACAGTGCAAGAAGAACAAAACAAAAGGCATTAGACATTCGGGTGATTATAGGCAATCCGCCATATTCTGTGGGCCAAGATAGCGATGATGATAACAACGCAAATTTAATTTATCCTGTTCTTGATGAAGCTTTAAAAAATACATATGTTAAATACTCAACAGGGAATCCAAGAAGCTTATATAACAGTTATGTTAAAGCAATTCGTTGGGCAAGTAATCGGATAGGAAATAGCGGTGTCATTTGTTTTGTAAATGGCAATGGCTTTATAGATAAACCAGCAATGGACGGAATGAGAAAATGTTTACAAGAGGAGTTTAGCAACATTTATGTTTTAAATTTGCGTGGTGACATTAGAAAAAATATATTGAGTAAAGGTAAGGCAAAAGAAGGTCAAAATATTTTTGGTAGTGGTTGTATGTCTGGTGTCGCAATCATTCTTTTAGTGAAAAATCCAAATAATAAATCATTCGGAAATATCCAATATTTTAATATTGGAGATGACTTAAAACAGTTGGAAAAACTTGATAAGTTAGCAAATTATAAAAGTATTAAAGGCATCACTTCTAACGAATGGTTAAATGTTACGCCAGATAAGCATAATGACTGGATTAACAAAAGAGACCAAAATTTTGAAAAGTATTTAAGTTTGGGTGATAAAAAGCGAAAGGATATACCTGTACTTTTTAAAACCTACTCGAGGGGAGTAGCAACAAACAGAGATGCTTGGTGTTATAGCTTCTCAAAAAATACATTACAAAAGAACATTTCTAATACCATTGATTTTTATAATCAAGTTGTAGAAGAAATGCCATTAGATATCAAATCAAGGGAAAGTCATATAAAAATTGACCCAACTAAAATTAGTTGGTCGTGGGTTTTAAGACAAAAAGCCGTAAAGCTTGTAAAAGCAAATTTTGATAATTCGAGAATCATTAAAGGGATCTATAAGCCGTTTGCTAAGCAGTTGATGTATTACGACTCAATGATGAATGAAAATAGGTATATGGTTCCAAGCATTTTCCCGACTGGTGGAGAGCAAAATTTAATAATTTGCATTCCTGGCGTTGGTGCAAGAAGTGGGTTCGGCGCGATTATTACCGATTTAGTTCCTAACCTCCATTATGTTGACACCAGTCAATGCTTTCCTCTAAAAATTTATGAAAAAAACAAACCTGATAGCTCAAACGACTTATTCTGCGAAATTTCAAATGAAGTTGGAAGCTATTCAGTAAGAGACGGCATTACAGATGAAGGTTTAGTCTATTTTCAAAAGGCATACTCTAACGAAATTATTGCTAAAGAGGATATTTTTTATTACGTCTATGGATTATTGCACTCTGATGAGTACATTACACGATACGCTGATAATTTAGCCAAAGAATTACCTCGAATTCCTTGTGTTAAAAAATCTGAAGACTTTTGGAAGTTTAGCAAGGCTGGTCGTGCATTAGCTGAATTACATATTAACTATGAAACTGTGGCGCCTTACCCTATTGAATATGGGGGAGGCAATCTCGCAATACAAATGCTCAACGATGACGATTACCGTGTAAAAGAAATGAAATTTGCCAAAGGACAAGACGGTGAAAAATACGATAAAACCACAGTCATTTATAACAACAAAATAACCATGATAGGAATTCCTTTAGAAGCGTATGAGTATGTAGTAAACGGCAAATCAGCTCTTGAATGGGTAATGGAACGTCAGGTCGTAACGACACATAAAGAAAGTGGAATAGTGAATAACGCTAATGACTGGGCGATCGAAACAATGAGCAATCCCAAGTATCCGCTTGAACTATTCCAACGCGTCATCACAGTAAGCTTGGAATCAATGAAAATTGTAAATTCTTTACCAAATTTAGATATTTGAAGGTTTAGCAAATAATGAAGTCTAATAATACTCATAAGTTTGGTGGAAATTGGACTACATTAAAGCTAAATGCATTAGCTGCCTATCTATCAGGCTATGCTTCCGCCTTATCTGGCCAGGCTTGGTGCAATCGTGTTTATATTGATGCTTTTTCAGGAACAGGTCACTGTGACATCACCTCTGAAGATGGTGAAAAGCAAATTGATGGCTCTGCCAAAATTGCACTAGACACAAAACCAAATTTTCACAATTTATTTTTTATTGATAAAAAGAAAAAACATACTAAAGCTCTACAAGCACTATGTAATCAATACACTGACCAGCAGACCAGTGTTATCTATGAAGATGCGAATCATGCCATTCCTAAAATTCTCAATAATTTAAGACCTAACGATAGAGGTGTAATTTTTATTGATCCATATGGCATGGATTTCAACTGGAATACATTAGTTGCGGTTTCAAAGTCAAAATTAGATGTTTGGTATTTATTTCCACTATCTGGTTTTTTTAGAAACTCTACAGTTATTGAGGCTAATTTAGAAAAGGAAAAAGATGAGGCCGTTACTAGATTGCTAGGTGACGATAATTGGAGAGAAAAGATATATAAATTTTCACCAACACTTGATTTATTCGGTGACGCTTCTAGGCAGCGGGGAGATTGGACTGAACTACGTGATTTCGCTACTGACAGACTAAAATCTATATTTCCTTTGGTTTTAGAACCTAGGATTATCTTTAATGACAGCAATATTCCAAAGTTTGCTCTATATTTTGCTATGAGTAATGAGAGTAAAAAAGCCCATGCAGTTGCAAAGAACATCGCTGGTCATATACTTACTACTGGATAGTTATCCCAAACTTTGCCACTGAGCTCTCTGCCATTGTGAGCTTTAGCTCTTTTTACACCATCAGCACCCCACCCACCCCATTGTTTAAAAAAGAACGCAACTCCGGCATCTTCACATTGATCACGTATTGATTCTGCCCATTCTTTTTTCATGGGTCTTGCTCTATGTCCAGATTCACCACCCACAATAACCCAATGAATATCACTTAAATTCAGCTTGCCTACATCTTCAAGCAGTGGCTCTACAGATAAAAATCGAATGTGCGCATTAACTTGGCGTAAATAATCAATTCTACGAATGCCGTGCTTTATGTCTTCAACTGAGACACCTAGCCAAACATTAGGAGGACATTTTCGATTGGTAAAATATTTTGGTAGCCTATCTGCCCGCTTTGTCAGGATTTGATATGTATGCTGGGGTGTAAGATCAATAACATCAAAAACCTTGTCTAAATAGCTGTCGGGTATGTCCTCATGAAATAAATCACTCATTGAGTTAACGAAGTATATCGTAGCTTTTTTTCTCAATAATGGCTGATTTAATCTACTTGGTTGTAGCGTTAGTTTGAAGTTATTTTCGTAGCCAGGAGTACCCATGGCTTGTAGTCTATTTGCCATTACCTCTGCATAGCAATGTTTGCAGCCAGCCGATACCTTGGTGCATCCAGTAGTTGGATTCCAAGTTTGCTCTGTCCATTCTATGTCGCTAGTTGATGCCATTTTAAGATTACTTATTAAATTTCCGTTTAAGCATATATGAGTTACAGCCAATTGCAATTCAAATCGGATAGAGTTTAACAAAATTAAACACACAGTCCAATAATTATTGTTACAATAATTATTATGAATGAATTATTTGAAATTACAAGACGGAAGAATAAACCTGGTGCTGGCCGAAAAATCGGTACTGGTAAATTTGCTGAAGCTACATCTGTAGTGCGTATTCCGTCAAGCCAAGAACCTATTATTAAAGATTTTCTAATTGCCTATCAACGTAAAAAACTATCATTAAACTTAGATATGGTGTCGAATTTTGAGTTACCTAGCTTAAGTGCGTCCCCAATATCACTTCCATTGTACTCATCAAAAGTATCAGCCGGCTTTCCCTCTCCTGCTGAAGATCATGTAGAAACGCGGCTCGACCCAAGTGAGTTTCTTATTGATCAGAAGGATTCTACATTCTTCGTCACCATTCAAGGTTACTCGATGATTGATGTGGGATTATTGCCAGGTGATAAAGCAGTCATAGATCGCTCTAAAGATGCTTCTTTGGGCGACATCGTATTAGCTATTGTAAATAGTGAGTTCACCATTAAAATTCTTGGCCGTCATAGTAAGACGAAAGCACCCAGATTGTTACCTGCGAATTCAACAGGCGAATATTCTCCTATAGAAATTACTGAAGAAATGCAGTTTGAAATTTGGGGCGTATGCACTGGCTCCTTTAGACGTTTCCAAAAGTAGTGTTGTATGCGCAGTATTGCCCTTATCGACGTAAACAACTTTTACGTTTCGTGTGAACGTGTATTTAATCCCAAGCTAATTAATATCCCTGTTGTTGTTTTATCAAACAATGATGGCTGTGCCGTAGCTCGTAGTAACGAGGTAAAGGCATTAGGTGTAGGCATGGGTGCACCTTGGTTTAAGTTCAAAGAGCTTGCTGATAAGCATGGCATTAAAGCCCTATCAAGCAACTATGCGCTATATGCTGATATGAGCAATAGAGTCATGAGTATCTTGCGTGAGTTCAGCCCTGACCAAGAGGTCTATTCTATCGATGAGTCATTCCTAGATCTCACTGAGTTCAAATCAATAAATCTAATCCAATATGGCCAACAAATGCGTCTGCGTATCCTAAAATGGACTGGACTACCTGTATGCGTTGGTATTGCTTCAACTAAGACACTATCCAAGTTAGCTAATCATTGCGCCAAAAAGCGCGCCACGTTTAATGGAGTATGTAACTTTAACGCTATGTCAGTTGCTGAACTGGATGACTTGTTAAGCCAAATTGAAGTTGGCGAGATTTGGGGTGTTGGCCGTAAATTAGCGCCCAAACTTCAAGCACTAGGCTACAACACAGTATTGGATTTAAAGCGCGCTGATGCGGAAGCGTTGCGACAACAGTTCAGTGTTGTCATGCAAAAGACAATCCATGAGCTAAATGGCATCGTTTGTATTGAAATGGAGGAAGTTGCTCCACCGAAGAAACAAATAGTAAGTTCTAGGAGTTTTGGCCATGCAGTGTATGACTTCAATAGCTTAGCAGAATCAATCACGCTGTACATGAGCCGTGCAGCTGAGAAGCTACGGAAGCAACAATATTATGCCGGTTCAGTTTATGTATTCATTAGAACCAGTGAATTTAAACCTGAACACCCCTACTACAGCAACGGCATGACGATTTCGATGCCATCCCCTACCGATGACACTAGGCAACTGGTAAATGTCGTTCTATGGGGCTTAAAACAGATCTACAGACAAAATTTTAAATACGCCAAGGCTGGTGTAATGCTTTCTGAGCTGGTTCCTTCAGAAGGTGTGCAAACTGACTTATTCAGTCAGATGCAAGTTTCCTCTAAGTCAAAGGCATTAATGGCCGCTATGGACAAGATTAATCGCAAAATGGGTAAAGAGTCAGTAAAGCTGGCCAGCGAAGGATTTACTCGACCATGGAAAATGAAGCAGGAAAATAAGAGCCCGTGTTATACGACTAAATGGGAAGATATTCCAATAGTTAGCTAACGTTGAATTTTTAAATGAGAATGGTCGTGATATATTTGGCCTCATCCGCATTGTCTTGCGTACGGAAATTTTTTTGAGCAGCTCAATGACAAATAGAAACAGGGACAATTTCACAAAACCCACGAGAACTAAGCTCGCAAAACAAGCGGGTTGGATATGCTCGTTTCCAAATTGTGGTGCTTTGACGGTAGGTTCAACATCTGATGGCGAAGATACTATTGACTCAGGTGAGGCATCCCACATCTGTGCTGCTTCTCCTGGGGGCGCTCGCTACGACGAGACAATGACCCCAGAAGAACGCACATCAATAAAAAACGGCATCTGGATGTGTCGCCTTCACGGGAAAATCATTGATTCCAAAGATCCAGAATATACAGTTGAACGATTACGTGAATGGAAAAGAAATGCAGAACATGAATCGTATAGGCGTGTAATACGTAACGAATCAGTGTTGGGGAACACACAGACGACCAATGCGCAATTGCTGAAAAATATCAAAAGCGCTGTTGAAGAAGACCTAAAAGTATTTAAGCGAACTTCTAAGTGGCCCTTCACATCAGTACCACTAACTCTTGAAGTAGAAGGCTTCAACGAACCGATTACAACAAATGCTCTCGCAAATGTAGTCACGTCGCTGGATGACTTGATTCTTGTTGCCCCTCCAGGAATGGGGAAGACAACTACACTTTTCCAGATTGCCGAAGGGGTTCTTGAAAACGACTATGGCATGCCAATGATGGTACTACTTGGCGATTGGGCGACGGAAGGAATAACAATTCTTGAATCTATTCTGAATCGTCCAGCATTTAAAGGGATATCAGAAGATGACATTCGCACGGCTGCTACAACTCCAGGTGTTGTACTACTACTTGATGGCTGGAATGAACTAGACTTTGAATCGCGAAAACGTGCCCGTGTGCAGATTGCCAAACTCAAAGCCGAATTACCCGACTTAGGCATAGTTGTATCTACAAGAAAGCAAGAATTAGACGTTCCTTTCGAAGGTAAACGTGTAGATCTTCTGCCACTCAACGAAATTCAGCAGATGCAGATAGCTAAGGGCATGCTTGGTGATGTTGGAATGAAGTTCGTCGATCAAGCTTGGCGGACAGCAGGTTTACGTGAACTTGTAACGATACCTTTGTACTTGACCGCATTACTTTCGCTTCCTGAAAATGCGCCCTTCCCTACCACCAAGGAAGAGGTACTGCGACACTTCGTTGCAGCTCACGAAATGGAGGCAAGCCGAGCTGAAGTACTTCGCTTTATTGCGCACGGTTTTCAGCAGAATCATCTCGAAAGTTTAGCTGTATACGCTACAAAAACGCAAAATACGTCTATCGCCGACAGAAATGCTCGGAGTTTAATTTCCGAGACTGAAGCTCAACTGGCATTAAATGGACAAATCACAAATCAATCCCAACCAAATGATGTGCTCGATGGACTAGTAAGTAATCATGTATTAATGCGCGCAGGGGATATGCCCGGTTATTCATTCCAGCATCAGCAGTTTCAAGAGTGGTATGCCTCGCATTTGGTTGAACGACAGATTATTGCATGTATCGAGAATTCTTCTGAGTGCGAAAAATTAAAGCAGGAAATTTTTAATTTTCCCATTTGGGAAGAAGCAATATTATTCGCTATAGAAAGGCTTGCACGTGGTGATACTAATCAGATAGTGGCCTGCGGAAAAGCGATTCTCCTTGCTTATGAAGTAGACCCAATGCTTGCCGCTGAAATGATTTTTCGCGCTACAGAAAAAGTATGGGGGGAGATTTCAAAAGCTATACTTGAACAAGTAGCAAGATGGCATGTGCCTGGAACAGTGGACCGTGCTTTTCGCTTTATGCTAACAACGGGTCGCCCAGAATTCTTTGATGCGGTTTGGTCATTAATAACGGATCAAAACGATCAAATTAGTATGCATGCATTGAGAAACACAAAACGCTTCAGGCCATCTATCTTGGGGAAAGATGCTCATATCAAAATCAAAGCACTCCCCCCAAAGATTCGGTCAACTTTACTCTGCGAAATTGCATCGAACAGTGGTTTTGAAGGGCTTGATCTTGCAAGCGAGATTGCAAAGGATGATCCAGATCCAGAAGTACAGGCATCAATAGTTTCGGTATTAGCATTTAGACGTGCTGACCGTCATGTTTCTTTGATTTTACTAAATGCAAGTGAACAGACATATGATCTGGTTGTTCGCAGGGATCTTGTCGATGAAGTAAATGATGAAGCTGTAATAAATGGGGTTGCAGCAGCTCGCAAGCGAATTGCTGCTAAACATACCTCATCTTATGATCGTTTACGTGCAATTTTGCATTTGAATGATTTAGATAATCACAACGACGAAATTAGAGACATCATTAGTAACGTAGAGATCAAACATCGTCAAAATTCTGAAGTACATTTGATTGATGAAGTTCGTAAAAGTTATCCTCGTGCTGTAGCAGATGGGTTATTGGAACGTGTGATTGCTGGACGCTCATTATTTTACGGCGCTGATGATATCCTAGCATCAGCCGGATTTAGTCTAGAAGACAATGCCCTACTCCAGATCGCATTGGCAGTCCCCCCATGCGATGAAGTTCGTTCTAAAGCAGCTGCATCTGTATTAGGTCCACAATCGACTGGTCAAATGATTGATGCTTATTTGGATATATCAACGAAATTAAGAGATGAAAACGACAATAGTAATAAGGCTGCAACTGACCGTTTCTATTTAATCAAAGATCGTATTATCCATACACAGGGAGCAAGTCTTTTAGCTGCTATTCAAGCACGTTCAAACCAAGCAAATAACAATCAACTATCACTTTTCGCTGAATTATTATCACGTGATATTAGTGTGCAGCCAGAACGTTGCAGACCCTTTAATACTGAAAGTCATACTGCCATAAATGTACTGGTTCAAGACTGGGGAAACAGGATGTTAGCCAGCGGCACTGCGGAGCGAAGGCACTTACTAAACATTGCCACACTAATATGCTACTCCCCAAATGTGAATTTGCTTCCGCTTCTAAAAAAATTGCTAGACGACAATATTAATCGTTATCGTGCCTTACGCGAGGAAGCCGAAGCTGCCGGTTGGCGGAATGGCAGTGCGGTTGATGGTGCACGCTGGTCAATGATGCATGAATACTCAAGGCCATTTCTCGCGATTATTGCCCCAGAAACTACTAATCTCATGCGAGATTATCTTGTCGATCCATATTTCGGTGAATACGCTGCTGGCGTTCTTGCTTCGCAATGGGCGACTGCAAATGAACCCGTGCCAGTTAAACAATTTGGCGGTGGAGTGGATTTCAGTCGCATTAAAGAGAAGCGTTTACTACTGGCTCAAGATCCTGATACCACTACGCTTGAAGCTGAAGCTATTTTTGAGGTGGTTGAATCACTGATTGGAGAGGACTCGACCGAGGACCAGAGGAAACAAGCAATAACATTAGGCGCTATAGCAATGCGCTTACCACACGGTCAGCATGATGAAACAATCAAAAAGCTGCTTGCAATGTCAAATTGGCGTGGACGATCAAAGTTGCTTCTGAATTTAATCCTCTCCGGAGCTGAGGTTGACAGCAAATATGTAGAAGATGGACTAGCGGAAACTCTTGAAGCTGCGAAAAAAGAAGCATGGATAATTACAGATAGTGACGGGTATCAAGTACGCGAATGGATACAGTTATTTCCTTTTACAACCCAACATGAAGACTCATTACAAATACTAAAAATATTACCTGATAATTTACGACATCCCCATTTGTTGGAAGGTTTAGTAACAGGGCTTGGAGAGACGCCTTCAAAAGTTGGTGAGGATGTATTATTCAAGCTCGCGGAGCAAGATACACGATTTTATCAAAGCCATAATTGGCGTGTCACTGTATTAAAGCTTGGAACTGAATCAGCATCACGTCGACTTATTGACCTCACAGTTAACGGTACATTTAGTAATAAATCGTCCGATGACTGGTATTGGTCGCGTGAACTCAGTGAAGTAATTGCAAAATATCCTGAAGTTCGTAAATACGTGTACTCTAAATTGAAAGATGGTGCAACCACTCCTTCACTGACAATATTAGCTCGTGCAGTTACAGAAAACTGTGATGTTGAAGGGTTACTGCTCTTAGTCGAAATTGAGAATAGTCAGAAACAATCATTTTTAAACATTCGTACAATCGAGAAAGTTACGACCGAGCAAGTTCCTGTCGAGAATTGGAACGGAGCTTATAATATTGTTCCAGCCCCAGTTAATGAGCTGCGCCAAAAGCTTCTCGCGATAACTACAGACGGAGGGCCTACGGATTCCGCTGCCCATTGCTTAAATTTAATTGACGTTATACGGGACGAACATGGAATACCACTTTCAGAACCACGTCATCCGGATTTTCCATCTGGTAAATCTTGGCCTATAAGAATCACTGGCGGTAAATATGATTAGTTTTTCGAAATGATAATGAGCATTTGCACTTTGAAAAACTTTCTATCCAATTAATTACAGACTTTATTTTATAACCTTACGAAGTACGGGAGCCATTTCACTAACAAGAAAACCTTTTGGCGCAAGATTCAACATCTGAGGTGCGACATTGTGGTCTGCATGCAGCCAAGAAAGAAAACTCTCATTTTTAAGAACAACAATTGATCGCTTTTCATCTTCCGGTTTATGGAAATGCTGCATCACTTCATGGCCATCTGCATTAATCGTTAACATTGAAAATGAAAAGATAACCTCTCCAGTCTCTTTATCAATGATACGTTCCCATATTGAAGCTGCTGCCGTAGGTTCATCATCGGTTCTTCTTATACGCCAACGAACAGCCTTACCAGTTTCCCAATTAGGTTCATAAAAACTTTCCATCAAGATCAATCCAAATCGGCGCTCACGCCAAGCAGAACGATATGTGGGTTTTTCATGGACAGTTTCCAATCGAGCGTTATAGGTTTTTAATCCATACTTCTTCTTGTCAGTCGCCCAATGAGGTACAAGGCCAAATTGAGCTAGCTCACAACGAGGCTTTCCATCCTCAAGATAAATAAATGGGGCTGGATACGTCGGATAAGCTTCTTCACGCCACTGTTCACTAGGTAACTCGCAACCAAAATGGTTTTTAACCCAATCGGCATGGTGATTCTTTATAGGTTGAAAATTACTACACATTTAATTTAAACGTCGGCTTTTTCTAAAATCCCAAGGTGCAACAGGTTCTTTGTCTAACCATAACCCAACCCTACTTTTTTCTGCTGATTCTTGAGCATGTAAGTAATCTAATCTGTCTCCTAATATCAATTCGTTTTGATATTTTTTGTAATACCAAGCCATTCCACGATTCAACTGTTCTAAATTTGCATTTAGCCCATTAACTATAACTTTACCTACAGTACGTCCATATCGATCTTGTTTATGCCAATCAACATTAACTTGTTTTTCAAATACAAGATCTGATAATGATTGCTTTGATACTTTACCAAATGCCTGTTTTTTTTCAGGCGCATCAATTCCAGCAAGCCGTATTTTGTATTGAGTATTTTTGCTATCTAATACTGTAATCGTATCGCCATCTGAAACACCTACAACACGTCCAGATATGATTTCTGCATAACTTTGATGAAAGAAGAAGGTAAATACAAAAATTAAAGATAATTTTAAATATTTATGCATATAAATTTTATTGTGACTCTCTTTTATTGACAAATAAGCTATTTTCTCTAAAACTTACCTTTATGAGTTCTTTTGAATTTACATCTAAACAAGCAGCTCGGTTATCTCAAATGAATATTGAGGATAAACGTATAAGCGCGCACTCTGTAGTAGTAATGATGCTAAGAGATAAATACGCGCGTAAAGATGCAATTAACTCAGCCAGACAGCAAATAGCTAAATGGAAAATTAATCAATTATGTAGCCCTGATTATATTCAAGAATGGGAAATTCTTTTAAGGTCTCCACTTAAAGCAGCAAATATACTTGAAAGTATGGATCCAATTTCCATTCGCCTTCGTCAAAACTCACCCTTTTCTGCCTTCTTACGTTAATTAGATCCAATACAACTTCATTTAGGTTATTATTAACTTATGGAAATTAAAGACACAAAATCTGTGAAAGATGAACAACTAGAAGCAGCTAAACGCGAGCATCAAGAACGTTCGCGTGCATTAGTTCGTAGTGGTGCTCGTACACAAGAATCTATGTTTTTCATTTCTTCAGATATTGCAAAATCAATCAAAATTCGCCATAGAACTGTTGAATTTTAAGTTAATGGCTATCAAACCTATAACGATTGTACGTCACTAAAGTTAATGTTATCGAGCAAGTTTAGATTTATCAGATAACAACTCAACACTTCCATTCTTACCAACAAAAACATTGTTACCAACCTGAAGTTGAACGCCTAGGCTGCTTGGCTGTACTGCAAAATTACCACGTCCTTTGTTTTGGATCCAGCGACCGTCAGATAAGACGTGCAAGACTTTGCCTTCACCCTCCTGAGAGTAAGTTTGCACCATTTCTGGATTGGCACCCTTCCATTCTTGTAGTGGATCTATGGCAGGCTCAAAGGCTTTTATTGGAGATTCAGCAACAGGCGTAATCTCGTGTCGGCTTTGGCTAATTTCTTCACCTTTTTGGCCGTGTCTTAATGATTGTTGTTTCCTGTGGTTGAATGCAATTTTCTGTTTATCCAGTAAAAGTTTTTCGCGGTAAGCATCTAAGGTCGGGTCTGCAAAATTGATCGCAAGCCCTTTATTTACAGCGGTTTCAACAGCTAAGCGTTGGAATTCTTGAGTACCATATAACGTGAGCGTTCTGCCGAATCTAGCAGAGGCAAACTGCAATGCTGTTGAAATTGCTTCAGGGCTGTTTGCTGCCATATTATTAAGCTGTACCTGCTTAGATATAGCACTATCAGTCAGTAACCTCCCACGCCCAAGGTCATATATAACCGTTCCATTCCGCTCGATACGGTGGGTAAAATTGAGGCGTGTGCGCTGTGCCAATTTGTTCTCGTAGCCCGTTGCAGCCGCCACAATTTGAAGATAATCAGCCTCCTGCTGGCGAGTAACTTTAGTGGCATGCTGTGCGGCATACTTTTGAGCAAGTGTAAGTGCTAATTCGTCACCATTAGAAGCTTCTTTGACTAAGTAATCGCGAAATGTGTTGCCTGGGCCTTGTTCTGCTAGCTGCTTATGCAAGACTTGGCGATTGTGTGCGAATTGATCCTCAAGAATGGCCAATGCGATGGCATGTTCCATCTTAGTGACTGATACTGCCACAAATCGATCTTGTCCTTTTGTGCCTGCACGGATTTTTTCCAGATTAGCTTTGTGTTGTACCTGAAGATTTTTGCGGATCTGTCTATGTAACTCGCGTTGCTCGTTAATTAGAGCCGTTTTGATAGGTTTGAAAGTATCTTTTGCTACACTCCATTGATCGTAATGACTTGCAGCTTTAGCCAGCGTAGGAGCAGGCTTATATTCAGTATCTGGCTGCGCCTGTTGTCCTGGTTCTGCATTTTGGAAGGCACCAAATTTAAACGTCAGATTTTTCAAGCCGATTTTAGATAATTGTATGCCACCCTTCTCTCCGACCGGAATGATTACATAGCCAGCGCCCTTAGGTTTTACTTCACACCCATAAGCAGCAGCCGCTGCATGTAAGTCTTGCCAACTCTTAGCATGCTTTAACCGATCACCGATTCTGATTTCATTTACCCATGTTTGGAATGATTTTTCACCGGAGTAAATTTCTGTAGTCCTAGTACGATCACTAACGCTTAAAAAATTTGAGTCTCGCTTTGCCCTGCGTTCTTCTCGTGGAATTTCTGCAATTTGTCCCAGCTCATCAGCTATATGTAAATGATTATCACGCGGCAAGTTATGACGAATTTCAACTTCACAGCAAACTTTGTCACGATTGATTTGATCGTGCCATAGAGCATTACCCCTGTGTAAGCTTCCTTTCTCGATTCGGCTTACAAAAATATGTAAATGCCAATAACCATTATCGTTATGCAAAAATGTAGCAAAGTGGTTTTCATCTAGCGCCATTACCGAAAGCATCGAATCTTCTGTATCACGCAAAACAGCTTCACTAGGTTTAACTTGGTTGTATGAAACTACAAAATGAGCCAGTTTCTTGTCTACTCCAACCCGCGTATTCAGATCGCAATTAGATTGCATTTCAAATGCGGCCATATTGATGAGATCGGACATTTCTGTGATGTTAAGCCCCTCATATACACCATCATCAACCAGACCGAAGTTACCTAACCTAGTACGGTGTGACTTATCCAATATCAGACCTGTCTCACGGTCTGGCGTTAACCCTTCACCGTAGCGTAACGCAGTGGTAGCCGAAGACTTTCCATCTTTACGACCAGCAATGCGTTTGGAAATCATGGTTTTTCCATCAGTTTTTTAGCTGCTTCGAAAACTTCTTTTTGCGCTGCTTCAATTTGGCGAAGGAGTAAAACAACATCAGAGTGCGTTTGTGACTGTGGCGAAGATTGCACAAAAGAACCTGATAACCACCCTTTTAACAAGCCACCTAGTCTCCCTAAATCGGCGCGTGTTGCTGCAAGTTCGTTAGTGGCATTCTGATCAGTTTTAGATTTAACTACGACACCGAAAAGTGTCTGCCGACAAAGTTCACCCATGGACATACCGAAGGCCGCAGCACGAGCTTTTAGCTTAACCTTTTCTTCAGGCGTGGCTCGCACTTGGATCATTTCAGTTTTCTTTCGCGATTCCGAGCGTACAGCCATTTCAAATCCCCTATTTTTCATAATCAATTTTGGCCGAAGGCAAAAAAGCTCGCAGCAGGCGCAGGGCAAAACATCACGAATAAGGCGAAGCCGTTGAGTGTGTTTTAAGGACGGTATTACCGTCCTCCGTCCTGCCCTTAAGCCTTATCAGCATTTATGAAATGACTATACATCACTAAAACGCACATTGTAAATGTCGTATGTAATTGAAAATAAAGAACTAATTACATATAAAGTACGTAATAGCAATGATAAGCAATTGATAATCGCGAGACGGTATTTACAACTCACATAATGGAAATTTGATTTTGTTACAATTTGTTACAAAAAATATTTACGTTATAAATGTCATTCAAAAATGATGCACAAAACATTACAAAATGTACAGAACCCGCATAAACATTAACTTCATGAAAAATCATAAAGTGTTAATTATGTGTTAATTAACGGTAAATTAACACATAATTAACACTTTATAATCAATGACTTACGTAACTTTCGTGTTTGACAAATCATTATAAAAGCTGCAATCTAGTCACACAAAAGCACTCTGATGAATCAATAAGTGCAAAAAATTACTTGGAATTAAAAATATGAATGAGCTTGATAGCGACGAACTAGCAAGACTTGTTAGCGATGCTAGAAAAAGTCGTGGAGGTAAACCAGCAAAGTATCCGCAATTGGAAATTTACGGTGTGAGCATCGTTAAATTACTGGAATGCGATGTGCAATTACCATTTATTTTGAAGTGGCTCATCGAGGAAAAGAATGAAGACCTGGTCTTAAACACCTTGCGAAAATACGTGGTGCGCAAGATTGGTCGTGATGCATATGAAGATTATTTGAAGCGTAATGGTTGGATGAAAAACAAAAGAACAACGAAAGCTACATCAGAAAAAACTGCATTAACTACGGAAACAATAGCACTAGAAAAATCAACACCCCTCGGGCTAGGTTTTGATTTGGATTTTGAAAAACCAGCCACTTTTAAACGTACTGAAAGAAAATAAATATGACAAAAGGAAATACGATGGAAAACAGTGTGCATTTCATGCTTCAGTCAAAAGGCGGTTGCGGTAAAACATTTAGCGCATCATTGCTCGCTCAATACTTCATGAAAATAGGCACAAATTTCAAGGGGTTCGACACAGACCAAGAAAACAGGGACTTTCATGCTTATAAGGGCTTGCCAATTCGATACGTTGATGTGATGCAAGGTAAAACGAGCATAGACCAAAAGAAATTTGATGGGTTCATGGAGTCGTTACTGACTGAAGATGGAGTGTTTGTTGTTGATAATGGGGCGAATTCATTCACGCCACTTCTTGGCTACTTGGTTGAAAACAACGGAATCGAACTACTGCGAGAATCTGGCAAAACTGTTTTTCTACATGGAATTATCGGTGGCGGTGACAACTACGAAAGCACAATAGCTGGGTTTAATGACCTTGCATTTAATTCAGATGCTCCATTGGTGCTTTGGCTGAACGAGCATTTTGGTGAACTGGTAGATAGTGGGGGTACGCCATTTATGAAAACTGACGACTTCATGACTCATGCAAAAAAATTACGTGGTGTGGTCATGCTTCATAAGCTCAACCCGCAAACATATGGTGAAGACATCAAGAAGATGACTAAAGCGCGTATGACAATTGAAGAAGTGATCTCATCTAGTGAGTTTGTATTGATGGAAAAACAACGCATGCGCACCTTTGCTAAAGATATTTTTGAGCAACTTGCAAAAGTTAAATTCCAATGAATATTGATGAAATCCGACTTGAAGTGTTCAAGCAAACTGGTAAGAGCATTGACCATGACGATCCGTTTTTCATTGCCCTAGCAATGCTTTCTGCTACAGCCACAAGTATCGAAATAAAGAATGATGCAGCTTTGGCTGAAATGCGACTGGTGCGTGATGAAATTGCACGGAAAGCTGTGGAAAAGCACGTTGAGGTTATAACTCACTCCATGCAATCAACTTCTGGTGAAATTTATACGTCTGTTAGGAAGGCTGTAGAACGAGAGTTTAGTGGTTACAAGTTAGCACTCATGTATGGCGCTACTGGTGTTGAGGCATTTAACTTAGCCATTTCAAAAATGAACGTGAAAATTAGTGATCGTACGCTAGAGGGATGCCGATTGGTCATACTTGGAGGCATGAGCACCGAAGATGCAGCACTACAGGTCCAAATTTTGCCTAATCAGTTAAGCAGAGCTGTTAAACAAATCAAAACCTTAATTCCAACTGACTATAACAATCATGAAAAACCAACCTTTAAGCCACTAAATACTAAAGTTAATAATCCGACAGAGTCTCTTATAAAGTACGCCCAGTATTTCGGTTTTTTCCTACTTGGCTCAATTCTTATGTACTTTTTGAAGTATTAAAAACGGCACTAAGGATTGCGGAAACAGCCCTTAATGCCTAATCACAACATTTTTTAGATTGGAAAAAACATCGTGACTGAAACAATTTTAGCATCAAACATGAACGAAACATTCTTAAAAGAAAGTGAGAGTAATTACAGACTTGATGAGGCTACTCGATTAAGTCTTCAAGTTCCTAAATTCAAATATTCAAGCAATCTATTGTCTCGTAAATTTTCTAACGAGTTGGCAAATACAGCCCCAAAGATTGCTGGGATTGTTGCTGAAATGCCAATTCAATTAGCTTTTAAAGTTATTGAAACAAGTCTGGAAGCTGCTGTTTACCAAGCAAAGCATGCAATGAACTGAAATTATCCAAAACTAAGAAAGAGAATAAAAATGACCGAAAAAAATAAAGTTGAATTTACCGAATCCGAACAAAAAGATCGCGACCACTTTCTTGGGCTTGCTTTTGTATTTGCAAGTTTTGTGATTGCTCGCTCGCTTCAGCACCTACTAAATATTCCGCTAATTTGGTGTGGTGTATTAACCACGTTGGCAGCATTAGTAGGTGCATCTTTATTGGATAAACATAAACCATTTCCCAACAAACATGCATGGAAAATGATGGCATTCGTAATTTCATTACCTGTTCTATTTCTAATGTCCATGTTCAATTAACTTCAATGGAAATAACAAAATGAAAAAACTAATCACATTATTTTTAATAATTTTTTTAATAACAAATTTAACAGGATGTGGCCATTCCCAAGATGCAGAGAAAAAAGAAGAGGCTCAAAAAGCACAAGATAAATTGATGAATTTTAAACGCATGGATCCACCAACTAGATAAAGGATGTCTTGAAAATGAAAACAAGAAAACTAATTATTACCCTAGCCCTGTTACCAATTCTGACAATCTCATTGCCAGCTAGCGCTGTATTCTGTGCTAATTGCGCCCAAGAAACTACTCAGATATTGAATAAAATCCAATTGGCTGCGAGTTACTCTAAACAAGCTGCTTCCTATAGCACCCAGCTTCAGCAATACCAAGCTCAATTAACCAACATGAAGCTCAATCCAGGTTCTGTATTACCTAAAGATATTGCCGCCCTTATTAAAGGGCTTAGTGAGATTATGAGTTCGGGACAATCTATGGGCATGTCAATGGCTGAAATTGAAGGCAATTATGCAACGGCTTATAAAAACCCCACTGCGGCCGGTTATTCAGAAAACTTCAAATCAAATAGTGTTGCTACTCGTGACACATTGCAAGCCGCAATGAAGGCGGCGGGGATGCACTTAGACTCATTTCCATCCTCAACTTCAGCCTTGCAAGCGTTATATGCAAAATCGCAATCTAGCATGGGCACAGTTGCAGCTTTGCAAACCCTTAGTGAAATTAATGCCACTCAAGTAACTGAAACTCAAAAGTTACAAAGTCTAATTGCAGAGTCAACGATAGCTTCATCAAGCTATATGGCAAGCCAAACTGCGAAACAACAAAGTGTTCAAGATGCAAACGAATGGGTTACCAAAACCAAAACTATGTCACCCCCTACACGATAAGGCTTCCAACCATGAAAAAAATAATGAATTATTGCTTTAGCTTATTTATAACTTTACTTTCAACATCAGCTTTAGCCAATCCTACACAAATCGGTTCTATAGATTTAGTTACAGAGTCGTTAAAAACAGCCATAGATAGCATATATTCGAATATATCTGGCTGGACTATTGGATTGCTGTCTGGGTTAATGTTATGTCAATTTGTTTGGACTAATTTCAAACAAATAGTAAGTGGCTCAGACATTGAAAAAGTATGGGCAAAATTGCTTGGTGCTTTGTTTTGGTTCGGCATTTGTTTCTGGATTATGGAAAATGGTCATACCTTTTTAGAAGGTGCAGCTAACTTCATTTTAGGAAAAGCATCAAGCGTATCTGGTGGTGCATTATCACCAACCTACCCTATAGCATGGGCAATCGAGCTAGCTAATAACCTCCTTGTAGCTCTTGATCAAAGTGGAAATGGTTTGCTGTCATCATTTAACTTTTTTCCCGCACTGATGACAGGCGTATGTTGTGCTGTAATTTTGGTTATCGGTGCTTTAATTGGCTTTAAGATTTTCATGATTTTAATGGAGACCCAAATTGTAATTGCGCTGTCCCCGCTCAGCTTTGCCCTGCTTGGTCTTGATGCATTAAAAGACCAAGGAATTGCACCATTTAAATATTTGATTGCAATGGCTTATCGAATGATCATCTTAGGAGGGGTTTTGAGTGCAATGAATGTACTTGGAACACATGTAGATGCTCAATTCCTAGCATTAAAGGATATAAGTGATTCTAGTGTTTGGCCGCCAATATGGGGTGCTATTATTGGATTTAGTTTACTTGGATTTTTGGCTTTACGATCTGATTCGATTGCAGCTATGTTAGCTTCAGGCTCATCCAATCTTAGCCCAGGTGATGCTGCCGCTTCTGCTGCTTTGGCAGGAGCTGCCGTTGGCGCATTAGCAGGCGCTATGAATAGTGCGACTCCTTCCCCCAGCAAGATCGGACAATCTATGTCCGATGTAATGACCAAAATGAGAAGTAATGTTGGAGATAGCTCAGGTGCAAGTAATGCTTCAAAATTTAATCCATCAATTAATGATGCTCCACCGCCTTTTCCTAAAGATCCAAATGTTAGTGAAAAAGACTTACGTTCAATGGCACAAGAAAAAGGCGTAAGTGCTGTTTCAGGAGCGCCCTCTTCCACACCTGACTCTAAATCAACTAGTGGCAACGGTAGCTCAGCTAGCATTGGCGGTGAGTCCAATCCATCAAGCAAAAGTATAGGCAATTCATCTTTACTAGACAGATTATCTAACGTTAATGAGAGATTTGCGAATGATCAAACAGCTAACGTGACAGCAACTGTGAATCCACATGGACAAGACTAAGAAGGTTTAATTCGGAGTGTTGTACTTCAATTGAATTGTGTACGTATTTGGTAACTTATAAATCAAAAAAATATGATTTTAAGTTACCAATATTATTTAAATAATAATAATCAACCACTTAATGAATCGTACCAATTATAACTTATAAAAAATTCAATTAATTATTCAAAAATCACCATAAACGTACACGAGTGAGCAAAGGTAATGGGAGTCAAATAAATATAGACGATTATCCCCAACTTCGCTTATGGTTAGTATTTTTGAGTACTAGTCGATGAAAAGTTATATGGGTGATCTTGAGGTTCGCCAAGTAAATTGCTACTACAACTACACAGTAGGCCTAGCTACTACCGAAGTTAATCTTCTCAAAACTGCCGCGAAACTTCTCAAGTCTGGAACGGCTCGGACTGTATGCTTTTCAGATTTG
This sequence comes from Methylophilaceae bacterium 11, assembly GCA_000525025.1. GTDB lineage: Bacteria > Pseudomonadota > Gammaproteobacteria > Burkholderiales > Methylophilaceae > Methylophilus. The sequence continues at coordinate 1,466,096 of JCKJ01000001.1, forward strand.
AAATACCTCTATCTTGATGATGAAAATAAAGTTCAACTAGAATTTCTACATCCACAAGGGCGGCAATGGGATTCAGGATGGGAGGTAAAGTTTAGTGATGACTTGCCACGAAGCGTAATCGAGGAACTAACCCTTTGCCTTGAACTTTCATTCCATGAACATCGTATCGAAAACCCTGAAGCAAGACAAATTGCGCCTTATATCCGTGCGGCCCTTCCTCCATTGATACTCGAAAAGGGAGATATGACTCTCCCAATCTATCCATGGCTCAAGCTGTTATCTGACGGCATCATGATACTTAGTTTCCAGCTAGATACATCATGGGATGGACTCAGTGAAGCTGACTTCATCTCGGACATCGTCAACATTTTCCAGAGATATTTTGATCGTGTATGGGTTCATGCGAATATCCAGCGCCTTGATGCTGAGCAGCTCATTCCTAATGCGTTCGAGAATGAATTGTCAATTGGAGGAGAGTTAATATCTGGACGAAAGTCGAAGAAACTAATTAAGGAGATGCGACTTAAAAGTCGGTTGAAACTAAATGAATCTCTCGGAAAAAAAGGACAAGAGTTTGAGATTGGCCAGGAAACCTGGACCCTGCATCAAATAGCTGGATCGGAAGAACAGAGTGAATGGGAGGCCACGATTGATCTCTGCCGATCCATTTACATCAATGCCATTACCAGTCTTGTCGTGACAGGAGTCGGAAAGAAGAGCAAACAATTGTGTCAAGTTCAGCTGTGGCAAGGTCGCCCCTCAATTTCACTGATGCGCTTTAATGACCAGCCTAGCAAAAAAGAAGAGCTGATTGAAAAATTTGGCCCATCATTATCACGAGTTATGATGCGGGCTTCCGAAGTTAAAGACCCTCCAGAACTTCCACCAGATTTACGGCTTTTTGGCGATTATTGTCTTCATGCTAATAGAACATTGCTTCTCTGGACGTGGCTAAGACCAAATAATTCGACTGACGACGCTTGGGAAGACTCAATAACAAGGGCTATGTTAATGGAAAATCAGGGTAGAGCAGAATACCTTGAATATCACAACATGCGGATAGCCCGTGCGTGTGCAATTGCAAATTCCCCTCCTTCTGATCAAGATTTGATTGAGGCGTATGAGGTTCTTGCATCGGCAGACACTGTGATCCATCATTCTAGCCAAGCAGGAGAAATTACTGACGCGCTTTCGTATGTATTGTCCGCAACTGGAACAAGAGCATTGGTCGAGTCTGGAAAAGAGCAGGCACGCTGGCATTTGGACGAACGCCGATACAGAACTGACAAGAGTCGTGCTAAAGTCGACAGTTGGTTAGCGGTAGTATTTGGCCTTGTTGGGGTCTCTGGAGTAGCTGACCTCGTCATTAAACCTTTCTTGGGGGCTTTCTATATAGAAGTTCCAAGTGGCTTCATAGGTCTGGTATCATTTTTGTCAGCTACTGTAATTTTTGGTATGGTTGCCTTTATAGTATGGGTCATTAACACGCGGAAATAATGCCATGACCACGATCGCAATTTGGAAAGTCAATGCCATAGAAAGCCATTTGGGTAATCCTGCAATTTGGGTTATCAGCGACTCTCGTGCTTCGCGGACAACCAATGAGACAACATCAACTCTCACTGACAAATGTGCAAAATTAATAGAAATTGAATGCAGGGTATCAATAAATGGTGAGATTATCAGATCTTCCATATTGATGGCGGTTGCGGGCAATACTCTAGTTGCTCACAACACTATATTTAGTGCTCAAATGGCTTTGCAACACTTAATGGGGCCAAGATTACCAACACTGCTTGAAGTTACACATTATGTTCGTGATGTCCTTTTAAATATTACGAAAGATGTCGGTCTAACATTTGGTAAAGGAGCTGAGTGCGAAGTTCTTCTTATTGCATCTGATCCCATTAGTCCCAAAGCCTACTCTTTGAAACCATCTTACGTGCCCACTATCGATTATTTAGTAACAGAAGTGCTAGACTTCCCCTATGTAACAGGAAGCGACAAGTCTCAATATCTCGCAGCAATCGAAGAAATGATGAAAGAAGAGCGCCTATCAAGTAATAACCAAGAGTTACTGGATCAAGTACCAATTCGTGCTTTTGATCAACTATTTGTAAAAAACAAAGTTTCTCAAAAAACTGGGGGAGAATTACAGATTGGAGCAGTAGGCAACATGGGCGTTCGTAGGTATATGCCCATGCGGTGGAATGAATCAACTAACCTCTATGAGTTTTATATGCTAGGCATGGACACTTGGAGTAAAAAGATTGGTGCTTGCACTATTGGAATATGGCCATGGCAGCTCGAAGATATACAAACAGAACTAGCATAATCCATATTCAAAAAAGCTCTTTGACGGCGCTAATCAACTCAATCGACAGGATCTTTAAATAATGAGCGGGCTATATGAAGGAGATCTTATTCGACCACTCGGTTTAGTTACTCTGTACTTTGCATACGCAGAGGCAGAAATCGACATGTTGATTGATACACTCCCTTCAATTGATCCATATGACAACAAAAAACGTCAGTGGAACGTTGGTAGAAAGCTTATATATGCTCAAAAGCTCACCAAACAAATGCATTCTGAAAGTCTTATTGGACTTAATGAAATATTAAATGAAGCAAAGATGCACTTCGAAAGAAGAAACGTTGTAATTCATAGTTGCATTTTTGCAGGTGGCCGTATGGTCTCTAATAGAAAAAATGCTCCCAACCAGCAAATTTCTGCCAGTGAACTGAATCAACTTGCAGAAAGCATTTGGGCATGTAAAGAACAAATTAATATGTACCGTTGCCGACACATACCACCACTTTTAGCGGAATCAGAAAATGCCAATTAACATCGCTATTCTGGGCTGGGGCTCCCTACTATGGGACAAGCGCCCAGAATTCGATGAGCATCATGGTGACTGGGAGCTAGACGGGCCAGTTTTGAAGATTGAGTTCTCTCGCATATCCCAAACCCGCGATGGCGCGCTCACATTAGTAGTCGATCCAGAGAACGGTGCCGCCTGCCGAGTGGCCCATTCTAGAAGCAAACGCAAAGATCCAGAAGACGCAATCTGTGATCTCCAATCTCGTGAAGGTACAACCAGAGCAAATATTGGATTTCATTTCCTAGATGGATCGCGGAGCCAGTATAAAGACCAAGCAACTCTCGCTTCAATCAAAGAGTGGGCAATCTCCAAATCCATCGATTTAGTTGTATGGACAGACCTTTCCAGCAACTTCGAAAAGCAACTACATAGCCAGTTCTCTGTAGAGAGTGCTTTGGCTCACTTGCAGTCATTAGACGCAAAGGCGAAGGCCCGCGCAGCAGAATATGTTTGGCAAGCGCCTGACTTTGTGGCCACTCCGTTACGCACTGCGGTGCAGGCCGTGCCGTGGTTTAAATAATAACCGTTATCCATTAAATGCTATTAATAAACCCAATATCCAAAAACAGAGGCTGATCAAAGACCAATTACCAGTTGGTTATATAAAGGTTAAAAGAACGGTTAGCACTCAAAAAAATAGTAAAATAAAATATAATAATCAATAACTTATAAAATATCACTATAGGTCATGTGTCACGATTTAATAGATCATATGTGATAGTTTCATAGGTCATATGTCACACTATTTAGCTACAAATCAACTTTTAAATACAAAATAATAGGTCATTTGTCACAGTTTCTGGCTTACTTACGGACTTGCATGTGGATAAGCTTCAGGGCTTTCGATTTACAAGGCATATGTTTGCCAAATTCGTGACATTTGACCTACGTTTGACAAAAACAGCATAGGTCATATGTTACGGACCATAGGTCAAATGTCACGAAAACGCTACTTGCCTGTGGATAACCATAAAAAATTAAAGAAATATTAGGCATTTCAAATTCACTAGTTGTAGACACAATAAATTTGATCACTCCTAGAAACATCCGCATCGGCAACAATTCCAGCATCAACCAATTCTGTGCAAGCCTTTCTTACTGTCTGTCTCCAACTTGTAAGGCTAGAATCCTTTGACTTACACATTTGTCTAAATCTCTCAAGAGCAAGAGGATATGGGTTCTTGTGACTCTCGATGTAATCGGCTAGGCGGCGAGCAACTGGCGACAAGTCTCGGTATGATTCCCAAGAGTGACTTGTAAAGGTGTTACCAGCAAACAATATAATCAGTTTTGGATCAATGAAAACGCGATATTGCGTTGGCTTGCCTTCTGCGTCGTTCACCACGGTGTAATTCTGAATTAACGAAATTGCACCACTCTTGCCATATGCCTTTGGGCTTAAGGCCAAAATTTCATTTGCTTTAAGCCGTGAAATACACTCACGAGCTTTGTCATAATAACGGCCATTTTTAGACCAATTTACATCACGAACTAAGTCCTTAATAGAAAATTCAAAAGGTTCGCCAAAGGGTACATTCTTCCCGTAATAGAGAATTTGTAGCCAAACAATTTCATCATCTTCGGCACGCAACTCGTGACCAGTATAGATAATTGACACTGTTTCACTATAGTGAAACAGCTTTTCGCGCATAAGCATCCTGCGTGGTTCGCGCTTATTCCTAACCGTGAAGAGTGAGGAACGACAATAATCATTTGGGATATGCCTCAAGTCTGTACGTTGTCCAACGGTATCAGGAAAGATCAAATCAAGTTGAAATGGCTTGGAGAGGGTAATCCCTTTCCTCTGCAAAAACGCCCGTCGTTGTAGTTTGTCTATATCAATAATTTCAGGAAGAGTTGGTTTCATCACACTCTCCCCTGCTCTTGCATTCTCACTTCCTTAGTGCGTGCACCTCTCCTGTTTTTATTAGGTTCAGGCATAATTGCTGGTGACGCACGTCGCGAATCAACAAAGTCGGCCAGGTCAGAGATATGGATAAATCTGCGAGAGTCAATCATTACAGTTGGGATGGGAAACGTGCCATTAGACAGTTTGTTTCGAGCGGTTTGTGCTGGAATTCCAACTGACTCAGACGCGGGTACGAGTGGAATTAAAACTTGGCCGTTAAAGCGAGCCAATAGAATTTGAATAGTTGAGCTGATATTTTGCATTTTGTTCTCCAACCAGAGAACAAACAAATCACTATTGATGTGATCATAATGCCGTCCTCCGGAAATTACCGAAAAACGAGAATGCCCATGTGTAGAATTTTTAATTCCACCGGCAATGCCTCACGTTACAGTAACTAGCTCGGGGTCCCTATAGTTCAGGGGTGCGTGACTAATCACTTACCGCTACTCATTCCAGATACACAATGTATACAGATTTATAACACCTGCTCCACAAACCTCTCGGACAATTTGCTTCTGCTGGCGAGATTGACTACAGCCAGTAGTGCCTCTAATACTAATTTACGAGGCGTTCCATAACCTTGCGCTGGGTGTAGGATTTACTTACTAATGTGTAAATCCGATGGAACCAGAATCAATATACCCAAACATACTGCAATACGCAAGAAGATGTATGGAAAATTCTGGAAAAATTACTTGGAAAATATCGGTATCAGTGGGGATATTGTGGGATACCACAATATCCTAACCCATTGATTTTACTTGGTGCGAAAGGAGAGACTCGAACTCTCACGCCTTACGGCGCTGGAACCTAAATCCAGTGCGTCTACCAATTCCGCCACTTTCGCATGCGCTTGCTGTTACACATTCGCTAAAGACGCTATTGTATCTCAAGTTTGGTCTTTCGGAAAATAAAACCTGCGTAAATGCGGTTTCACCTTACTGAACATTGACAAACCAAGGCGTTAAAATGCACTATGTTGTTTCACTCAAATAAATAAATCTGTAAAGAATTAAGAAAAGTCACTATGTCCAATACCCAACAAATCGCAGAAAGCAATATGCTGCGAGCCGAATTAGAGCTTTTGATGAAAGAGCGCGAGACCCTTTTGATTATTGCTGGGGCTGCTGCTGGGTTGATTGCTGAGCTCAATACCGCAGATTTACCAATTCGCACAGTAGAAGCTGCCGATTTACTTGCGACCACCATCAACAAGTTACCTGAAGAGTCGCTTCAGGATGCCTTAAATGCGGTGCATGCCACCATTGATCATTAAGTACTAACGGCTTTGTCAGGCGAGTGCTTTCGCATGCAACCCACTTTCCGCAACGCGTTCAGCATTTGCTCAATCACCTTAATTCTATTGGGTTGTGCGCATCAAACCTATTCCGCCAAACCATTAGATGCAGCACAATCCGCACGCAAGTTATCACAAAAATCTTTAGATAATCCGGAGTTTAGAGCTTACCTAGTTAGAAACGGTGTGGCGGACACGGCTATTCCTTTTCAATCTTGGGATTTAAGTACACTGACGCACACCGCCCTGTTTTACCACACTAACTTAGTGGTAGTAAAAGAGAAATTGGCGCTGGCGGAATACTCTATCCAAGCCGCAGGATTAAAACCAGCCTTAGGTATCAACGGCACCATCGCCCGCAGTGATCGTGCCAATGGTGACATCAACCCGATGTCATATGGCTTACAGGTAGACATTCCATTTGAAACAACTGCCAAGCGTGCCGTAAAAGTGGAAGAGGCTCAGCATTTGGCAGAAGTTGCAAGGATGGATGCTGCAGAAATCGCATGGCAACTGAGGCATCAGCTACAAATTGACCTCATTGATTACCGAGCACATCAACATCAACTTACTTTACTGCAACAAGAAGTTGCACTTTACCGCCAACTGGTCGATATGCTACAGAAGCGTGTCGCCACAGGCTTAGGCTCCAATACAGAACTTGCACAATATCAACTCTTATTGCAAAAAAGCCAGATTCAATTACGCAATGAATCAGCTAAAACTGATGGGTATAAGATTAAACTTGCAGCAGATACAGGCTTGAGCTACGCACAGTTTAATGTCATACCTATTACCCCTTTGACAGAGGCTATTACAGCACAAGCACAATCTGAAATAACGGCACAAACATTACAAACTGATGCTCTGATTAGCCGCATTGATATTAGACGAGGGCTTGCGCGCTACGCGGTAGCTGAATCCAAATTAAAATTAGAAATCGCCAAACAAGTACCTGATATCACTTTAACACCGGGCTATATTTTTGAATTTGGTGACCGTATTTGGTCACTTGGCTTGGGTACACTACTCAACTTACTTCAGCAACAGCCAACGCTTATTCATGAAGCCGAGCTGCTCCGAACCATCGAAGGCGCGCAGTTTGAGGCCTTGCAAGCCTCAGTTATTGCGCAAGTAGAACAAGTGCATGCACAGTATCAACTCGCCATCACTATATTCGAACACGCAAAAGAGTCGCATGCAGCACAGCGCCTGTATATTGCAAGTATACAAAAGCAGTTTGACGCTGGCTTGATTGACCGTGTAGCCCTCACACAAGCACAATTAGTGCTAAGCGTTGCCAACCAAGACCTGAATAATGCGACGTTTGATGTGCTGATAAAACGCGCGCTGCTGGAAAATGTAGTGCAACGGCCACTCCCTTACGATAATGCAACTTTACGCACGGTAAAGCATGATGAATAAAAAAATTACACTAATTATTGGGTTACAAGCGCTGATTATTGTCACGCTATTTTGGGTCTTGGTCTTTTATGGTAAAGACGAGTATGAGGCCTACCAAAGCGAACAAGAAGAGGAAATCGAAAGCCCAAACCGGGTCACAGAAAAAGAAGGTATTAGTACGGTAGCTCTCTCGCCAGAAACGCAAGCCAACAGCGGGATCACCTATAGCAAGGTACAAAAGATCGCCTATCAAGGTGTGGTCAAGACTTACGGCAGCGTTATCTCTATCGATAAACTGGTTGAAGCGAAGTCACAATACATTGCCTTGTCTACAGAGCTGCAAATTACAAAAAGCAGCAGCCAGCAACTAACATCACAGTTTCAGCGCTTAAAAACGCTCAATGAAGATGACAAAAATATCTCAGACAGCGCCGTGCAAGAGGCACAGTCGCAACTCCATGCCAACCAAGCAAAAATTCAAGCCTTGGTACAACAGCAGCAAAATCTGAAATCAACGGTTCAACTACAGTGGGGTGAACCGTTGACGCAACTAGTGGTTGGTGGACAAGGTTCGCCACAAGTCAATCAATTACTTACCCGTAAAAATGTGTTGGTACAGGTCAGCCTGCCCATTACTGCCAACACACCTGCGGCTGGCGATAGCATTCAAATCATCTCACTAAACGAGCGCGCTACCAGTGTAAAGGCGCTATATATCTCGCCAGCGAGTACCGCAGACATTAGCGGTATAGGCAAAACCTATTACTATAGTGCGCCAGCAGAATCGCTACGCGTGGGCATGCGGGTACACGTAGTACAAGCCAACCGTACGCAACTGCAAAACGAAGGTGTTGTCATCCCTAGCAGTGCAGTGGTTTGGCATGCTGGCAAACCTTGGGTTTATGTGAAACAAAAAAACAATCAATTTATCAGGCAACCTATTTCGACAGACACAGAAATTGAAGAAGGTTGGTTTAACCAAAACATTGCTGCGGGCAGCCAGGTAGTGACCAGTGGAGCACAGCTACTACTCTCGGAAGAGTTTAAATATCTGATTAAAAATGAAAACGAGGATTGATATGTCTATATCAACCCAAATTTCCGTGCAGATGCCTATTGCAAAGCAGTGTGATGCCGTCACGATAATAAGGATACAAGGCTAATGCATTTGCTTGAAAGCACCCCATCATGATGTCCGCCATTGTTCGTTTTTCTATCCGCTTTTATGGTGTGATAGTTGGGCTGGCCATCCTGATTGTATTGTATGGCTTATACAGTCTCACTCGTAGCAATCTAGATGTATTTCCGGAATTCTCCCCAACGCAAATCATCATTCAGACCGAATCCCCGGGACTGTCTGCAGAGTTAGTAGAGTCGCTAGTCACGCAACCGATTGAGAGCAGTATATCTGGTACGGTGGGCGTGATTAACCTGCGCTCACAGTCAATTCCGGGCTTATCGATTGTGACCGTGATTTTTGATGAAAAAACGGACATATACCGTAATCGGCAAGTGGTGGCAGAACGCCTAAGTACAATTGCCAATCAGCTACCCAGAGGTATTGTACCCAACATTACCCCACTCACCTCTTCTGCCAGCACGGTGTTAGGCTTTGGTGTCACCTCTAAAACGCTCAATTTAATGCAGTTGCGTACACTGGTCGATTGGACGATTACGCCTCATATGATGGCGATTCCAGGCGTGGCTGACGTGAATGTATTTGGTGGCCAAGTCCGGCAGTTTCAGATACAAATTGACCCAGACAAACTGGTGCGTTATCAACTCAACCTCAATGATGTTGTGCTTGCTGCACAAAAGGCGACTGGAGTGAGCGGTGCCGGTTATATCCAGAATAACAATCAACGCATTATCATCAATACGCAAGGTCAAGCGACCGATGCTAAAACACTGGCCAAAGCAACGCTAGTCCACCAAAACGGCGTGACCATTCAGCTAGGTGATATCGGTCGTGTGGTGGAAGGACCAGCACCATCGATCAGTGCTGCGGCTATTAACGAAGAAATTGGCATTTATCTATCCGTGCAAGGCCAGTTAGGGGCAAATACGCATGCCGTGACACTGGCGATTGAGTCTGCATTGCAGGAGTTAAAGCCCCACCTGCAAGCACAGCATGTGACCTTACATGAAGGCCTATTTAGACCCGCCAATTTTATTGAAACCGCTATTGACGGTGTACGTACCGACATTCTGATTGGTTCAATACTGGTCATTTCCATTTTATTTTTATTCTTATTTAATGCCCGTACTGCATTTATTTCTGCAACAGCTATCCCACTGTCATTGCTCACAGCCATTGTTATCATGAGCTATTACAACGTGGGCTTGAATATTATGGTATTAGGGGGCTTGGCCATTGCGCTGGGCGAGGTGGTCGATGACGCAATCATCGATACCGAGAATATTTTTAGGCGGCTGCGTGAAAACCGCGCATTGGCACAACCGCGGCCTATCCATCAGGTAGTGTTCCAAGCCTCCATGGAAGTCCGTAGTTCCGTAGTATATGCCACCATCATTGTGGCACTTGTGTTCATGCCTCTACTTACCCTCTCTGGTGTCGCAGGCAAATTATTCGCCCCACTGGGGTTTGCTTATATTGCGGCCATTTTGGCCTCACTGGTTGTCGCCCTCACGCTCACGCCGGCGCTCTGTTACATGATGTTGGGGCATGCCAAATTAGAGACCGAAGACTCACCCATTATTAAATATATCAAACGCAACTATATCCAACTGTTGTATGTCATCGAGAAAAACTACAAAGCCATTATCACTATCAGCTTCATCACCATTGCCATGGGGTTAGGTGTACTTCCACTATTTAAAAATCAATTTATTCCAGCACTGCATGAAGGCCACTTCATCATGCATATGACTGCAGTTCCGGGCACATCGGAAGAAGCATCGTTACGGCTTGGCCAAAAAGTGTCTAGCACAATCAGGAAAATCGATGGTGTTAAATCTGTGACCCAATGGGTTGGTCGCGCGCAAAACGGTGCAGACACATTTGGCACGCACTATAGTGAATTTGAAATTGAGATTGGTACCTTGGCAGGTGAAGAGCAAACGCGTATTTTGAACGATATCCGAGAGGCATTGGGCGGAGATCCAGAAGATGTAGATAACGATGGTATTGCTGAAGTGGGATTTGTCGGCGCCAACTTTGCTATTAACACTTTCCTTACCGAACGTATTGAAGAAACCATTTCCGGTTATGCGGCCAGTACAGTTATTAACATTTATGGTGATGATTTGGATGCGCTGGATCGTGATGCGCAAAAAATTGCGGGGGTACTCAATGCCACCAAAGGTGCAACTGATGTGTTGGTACAGTCTCCTCCAGGCACCCCACAAGTAGTGATACGACTCAGACCTGACCAACTTGCAGTCTGGGGATTGCATCCAACAGATGTATTGGACACGATACGTGCAGCGTATGAAGGCGTGCCTGTCTCACAAATATACCTAGGTAGCCGTGTTGTTGGCTTGAGTGTGTTGCTTGATTTAGAAGCACGGGACGATATTGGAGATATCAGCCGCATTCCGCTGTTTAATGCAGAGGGCAAATTACTACACCTCAACGATATCGCTTTCATTACGCAAGAGAATGGGCGCTCTAAAATATTACATGCGGGCGCAAAACGTATTCAAACCGTCACTGCCAATGTAGAAAATAGAGACCAAGATAGCTTTATACGTGAGCTGAAAAAACGAATTAAAACTGACATCAGTATCAGCCCCGGCAACTATCTTGAGTTTACCGGAGAAGCTGAGGCCAATGCACAATCCAGAGAAGATTTGATTGTCCATTCACTCTTGGCCGGCGTGGCAATTTTCCTGATGCTATACATTGCATTTGGTAAGTTACGCAATTTATTACTGACCTTTGCTAACCTACCTTTTGCCTTGATTGGCGGGGTATTGGCAGCACTATTTACTGGCGGCTGGATATCTCTTGGCTCTTTGGTTGGGTTTGTCACTTTGTTTGGTATTACCTTGCGCAACTCCATCATGATGGTGTCGCATTTTCAGCATTTGGTCGATGAAGAAAATTGTGTGTGGAATCTAGAAACCTGCATACGAGGCGCGTCAGAACGCTTGCCCTCGGTGCTGATGACAGCCTTAGTCACTGCACTAGGCTTGCTGCCTTTGGCAGCAGGTAGCGGTCAGCCCGGTAGAGAAATCGAAGGGCCAATGGCGACGATTATTGTGGGAGGATTGATTACTTCCACCATGTTGAATTTACTGATTTTACCGACCATCATGCTGCATTTTGGTCGCTTTGAGAAATCGCAGCAAGACTAAGCTTCGCTGTAATCAGCATCTTAATGCGTGAGCAAGTGTCCCACTTGCCGCAAGGATGACTCCTGAAAACCATTAGAGAATGCAGTGTAGTCACCTTTGTAAGCCACCCATGCCTTTACTTGGCTATCCGCATTAAAGTGTGAAAATGCGGGGTCTATCACACCTTGGTCAATCATCTCTTCTAGACTAGCCGTGTGAGATGGTGGCTCAGATTTAACCAGTATCAGATGCTCTGCGGATATTTTTTTGGCTAGCCATAGCGCCAAACTGTCAGAAGTCACATCCCAACTATGCGGAATATCATCACCATCCGTCATGACCATTTTACTAGGCATCCAGACAATGCCGCGGTGTTGCCAACTGCGTTCTGCAATTTCCAGTTCGCTATGTGCGGGAACCAGCATAGGGACTTGATCAATCAGCAGCGTTCCAAATTGGTTCATCGCACTGACCGCCAGTGCATGTGCACAGGCATCAGTCATGGGCGTTTGCTGGGATACACTTCTGACCACATCAGCAAATACACCACCACCTGGCACGATAACCACTCGCCCATCGCCATACTGCGCCACCAACTTTAGCCAGTGCTGCAACTCATCCGACCCGAGAAGGCTGCCCCCTAATTTAATCACCCACACGGATTTCCCCTTAGAATACGCTGTTGTTTTGCCAGTTATTATCTAGCTTATACAAAATATTGCCGGGATCATTGGCCTAATATACGGCCAATTACGCGTTAATTATTGTTTTAAATCTGTTTTAAATCTAAAGTATCACGCTTTTTGTCATACTCACGTATGGTTTTACTCAAAATATCCATGGTCGTCAGGAAATTAGAGGCTTTATCTAAGGTTTCTTTATATTCTTTTTCGTAGGTAGAATCAGCCACAACACCACCGCCAGCATAAAAATGAATCTGCCCTGCAATAACCACGGCGGTACGAATAGCAATATTGATGTCCATATCCCCATCAAACCCAATATAGCCTATCGCGCCACAATAAATGCCTCGCCTATGCGGCTCAAGCTCTTCTATGATTTCCATTGCACGCAATTTGGGCGCACCAGTAATTGATCCGCCAGGGAAGCAGCCACGCAGTAAATCCAAAGCTGTATAGCGATAATCCAATACGCCAGTGACGAAACTCACCAAGTGATGCACATTGGCAAAACTTTGCAGATTAAACAGCTTTTCAGCTTTGACACTACCGCGTTCACACACTTTGCCAATATCATTACGCAGCAAGTCAACAATCATGACATTTTCAGCGCGGTCTTTCAGGCTCGTCACTAACTCAATCGCACTTTGCAGATCTTTATCAGGGTCTTCAAATCGAGGGCGTGTACCTTTAATTGGGCGTGTTTCCACTTGCTGACCAATCAGTTGCAAAAAACGCTCCGGTGAGGCCGACAGCACTTGTAAGGACTGCTGGTTACCAAAGCTTAAATCCATATATGCCATAAACGGCGCTGGACTAATTGCTCTTAAAGTGCGGTAGCACTGCCAGCTATCGCCGTCAATTTCAGCAGAAAAGCGTTGTGCCAAATTGACTTGGTAGCAATCCCCTTCTTGAATATAGTGCTGCACTTGCTTAAACGCTTGCTCGTATGTTTCTGCGTTAAAGTTTGAGCGCACTGCAGACGTAACTTGAAAGGTAGCAGTTTCCTCATGTGCGGCTTGCTCACACAGCGCGCACAATGTATGCCAAACATCATTGCTGGTATAAAACTGATGTGAGACGATATGCGTAGTCTTAGCACGGTGATCCACCACAATCGCCCAATCGTAAATACCCACCATCATTTCCGGCATTTGTGTGTCATTGGCGGCAATACTAGGCAATTGCTCAATGCGTCGCCCTAAATCATAAGAAAAATAACCTAGAGCACCACCGGTAAATGGGTAATCACTATGCGCACTGGGCGTGCGTTGTAGCGCTTGCTTAACCAAAGTAAACGGGTCTTCTTCAGAAATGGTTTGTTTGCCCGCATGTTCAACCACCGTTTGCGACCCTGTGGTGACAAAGGTCATGGCCGGGTCTGCAACTAATATGTCATAGCGCCCAAACTGACTCGCCGGCAATTGGGTGTCTGCGTGCAACATTTGTGCGCTGTCTAAGAACATCGGCCAGCGCATATGCTTAATGCGTGCAAATAATTGTGCACTGTCGTGCTGATAAGGCAGTGCATGTTGAATTAACGCCATGCTATGCCGCCAATCTCGCTACTGCATAAGCAGGAAAGCAATTAACGGCTTGTTGATGCGTAGTTGCATCTTTAGCTTGCACCAACTGCGCGCCATGAATAAACGGACGTTGTAATTCGTCAGCAAGCTCACGACACAAAAGCGTACCGATGCCCACGCCGACTATGGGGACAATGGCATCGGTAAGATGTGCATTCAATGCTGTCATGATTAGGTTCTTTTGTGTTTGTTTAAACTGCTGTGCAAGTGTTTTCCAATCAGTTAAGGTAGCATCTTCCACATCGTGGCCAATCATGCGCGCTAGCCGTCTTGCCGTGCTCAGAGGGGACCGATCTTTGCCATCGGCTGTCTCTGCCAAGTCCACCTCTGCTGGCAACTGCTCCAATAAGCGGTACACATCTGCACTGGTTGCAAAGTACTCAGCGGCCACGTAGTAACTGCGGTGATTAAACATAATGGTTGGACCCAGCGCCATGAGTGGTGTTCTCACAATACCAGTATAAATTAAGCCATGGCGCGCCATCCTTTGTGCATCCGTATATCCCACATCCAGCAAGCCATGCTGCTGAATCGGAATAACGTCAGTGGTGGTACTGCCAATATCCACAAACAAACCATCCGCTACTGTCTGTGCAATAAACGCTGCACTGGCATGCCAATTCATGGAAGCTATAGCGCCCGTGTTAGATTCTACCTCAGTGTAGGATAACCAACCCGTTTCTCCCGCATAAAATCTAGCATCCGCGCCCAACTGCGCATGCACTACCCTAGCAATCTCGCACACACCAGTATGGCGATTGGGAAAGTAATCCACCAACTCCCCAGTCATGGTTACTGCAGACACCACATTGGACGGTAACAATGCTTGTATCTGTGCCATCGACTGCACCAGCTCTTGTGGCCCACGCCACAGTGGGCAAGCCAGTTGATATACCTGATGCGCCAGCCCCTGCGCATCAACCAATGCAGCCTTGATATGCGCCCCACCAATATCCCAGCCGATTGTATAGTTATCTTTACACATAAAACTCTATTTGCTCTCGTTTGATGTCTGGCATTGAAAACGTAGGTGCCAGCATGGCATCCATCACCATAGCCGCAGGGTTGCACCCTATGGCTTGGTGCAAGTGTACGTAACTTGTAGTTAAACGCGGGTTGACTTCAACAATCGTTACCCCTCTCGCCGTTTGCGTATCTAGCAATAGGTCCACCCCAAAATACCCGATCAAGCCAGGTACGGCAGCCTTAATGTCGTTTGCCAGCAATTTCAATTGTGGCCAATAAGCGCTAGCGCCATTGATCCTGCCGCCGGTATAGCTTAGCTTTCCATCCTGCAACAGCATCCATTGTAAATTACAACTCAACACCACCACCTCATCTTTTAACCCCAACACACAAATACTCGCAGGCTTACCCGAGATATAAGGCTGAATCACATGTGTTTGCTGGCGCTGCTTGTCTTGAGTAAACCAAGTTTCAAGTGCAGCCATTTGATTAAATACATAGGTAGATGCGCACCCTGCACCATCATTCGGCTTAACTACCCAAGCTGGGTTGGCATCTGGAATCCATTCCGAAAAAAAATAAGTAGGGATGACTGGCAAATTAGCACGCCCTAATACTTGCGCGGTAAGGTGTTTTTGACTCGTTACGCGAATCGCTTCCGGAACGGGGCCGATCCAGCGCACTTGCAGGCTATGCGCCATCTCCGCCAATTGATACAAAATACCATCTGTCTCTGGTGCAACAACCCACACAGCATCAGCCTCAGCCATGCATTCACGCCAAATTTCCCATACATCGCAGTGACCGTCCACAGCAATGCTGCGCACCTTTGCATGAACGGGTGAAACACGACTGTCGTAGGTGGTCACTAACTGCCAGCCCTCAAGTTGGTCAAGGTCTCTCAGCAATGCATCTCGCATCAACATACCCTCTTGGGCCAAACTCTCTGGCAATGCAGCCCCCACAAAGCCACCGCCAGTGATAAACTCACATACAAATAAAGTTTGTTGTGATTTCATTGTGCATATTATTCCTGTGATTGATTTACTGAATGGTGTTGTTGTACACGCCAAGCAAGGGCAGCGCCATCAGTATCAACCGATTCAGTCGTCACTCACCGCCTCTACCAAGCCGCTAGATATTGTAAAGGCTTTTAGAGATATTTATACGTTTGACACGCTCTACATTGCCGATTTAAATGCAATACAACACCTGCTGGGTACACCTAGCAATCATCGTCCCATTATTGATAATATCCTTGAGACATTCCCCGACCTAACGATTTGGATCGATGCCGGCATACAACAAGCAAGTGATGTGCAGTCTTGGCATCATCCTAGGGTAAAGTCGATCATTGGCACAGAGAATATGCGGCAGATGGATGACTACTTGGCCATTGCACAGGGATATTCTGAGCATATTGTGCTATCGCTAGACTTTATGCCAAATGGCTACCAAGGTCCTAGCGCACTTCTGCAGCAACATCAGGATTGGCCCCAAGATGTCATTGTGATGACACTGAATCAGGTAGGCGCGCAATCGGGTGTCGATATCGCCACGCTCAACAAAGTTATCCGCTTGGCTAACAAACAGCGCATTTACGCTGCCGGTGGCGTACGCAATACGCAGGACTTGGCACAACTAAGCACCATGCATGTCCATGGCGCCTTGATTGCCACAGCATTACATAGCCAACACATCACTGGTGCAGACCTATGTGCACTCCATAGTGTGGATGCAAAAAAGCCCGAGTAAGCTCGGGCTTTTTAATACGACAAACCGTTGATGACAAGCGATTACTCTAAGTTCGCATGAATCGCGCGCATACCTTCTTCGGTTAAATCTTTAGCAAAAATCAAATCAGCAATCGCCGCTTCGAGGAATACTAATGTTGAAAGCTCAAATTGTGAGCCCATCGGCATGCCTTTAGTGAGTGGGAAACTGCTATCGTTACCAATTTGAACTACTAAATCAGCAACATCCGCCATGGCAGATGATTTTTTCATTGAAATCACCACTAGTTTTGCGCCCACAGATTTAGCTTTTTTAACGAATGGCAATAGTGTTTCCGTGCCGCCAGAGCCAGAAACCAACACCAATAAATCGCCTGCTTTAATGGCAGGCGTCACGACTTCACCAATCATACTGACGTTATACCCTGCATGCACTAAACGCATGGCAAAAAAACGTGATACCAATAGTGAACGACCTGCGCCACCAATGAATGTACGACCAGCTTCTTCAACCAGTTTCAAAAGCTCAGCAGCTTTAGAATTGTCTGTTTCTGACAGGATGCTAGTTAATTTATTTAAAATCAATGACTGACTATTGCTCATAATATTTCCTTATTTAGTCTAGGCTTACGCGCCACAATTAGATAAAAAAGCCCGACACATTGCTGAGTCGGGCTTTTTAAAACTCACATCAATAATTGCTTATTGACACAGCGTTTAATTTAAAAGGCAATTAAGCGTGAGCGATTTTTGTGATTTCTGCAGCAGAAGCAGCAGGATCAGCAGCACCGTAGATAGCAGCACCAGCAACGATGATAGTCGCGCCTGCATCACGTACTTGAGCAGCTGTAGCAGCTTTAACGCCACCAGCAACTGAGATCTCAACACCTAAGTTCAAACCAGAAACCAATGCTAAGTCAGCAAATGGTGTTTGGCCAGCAGCTTGTTGGTCTAAACCAGTGTGCACGCCAATGATGTGTGCGCCTAATTTAGCAACTTCTTGTGTGCGTGCTTTTTTGTCAGCAACGTTGATCAGGTCAACTTGTGCTTTTTTGCCGTATTTGTTAGCAACGTCGATTACACCTTTGATTGTACCTATATCTGCAACGCCTAATACAGTCACGATGTCTGCACCAGCTTTGTAGAATGGCTCAGCTTCGTAGAAGCCAGCGTCCATTGTTTTCAAGTCAACTAAGATTTGGTTGTTTGGGAATTTAGCACGTAATGTTTCTACCAATTTGATACCGTTATGCTTAATGCATGGTGTACCGATTTCTAAGATGTCTACGTGTGGAGCAACTGTAGCTGCTAATGCAACTGTTGCGTCGAAATCTAGTGAATCTAATGCCATTTGGGTTTTAGCCATGGTTTTCTCCAAAGTTAATAAATATGTTTTTCTAAAATGCTAATTTCTAGCGAATTACAGAATTTAAGCAGGACGCTCATGTTAAGTGCCCTGCTCAATTATGTCAATGTTAAAGCAGCTTAATTACAACCATATGACCCATATGGGAATGGTTTAATTCCCGCGAAACTTATAGTTTTGCGCTTAAAGCAGCCTCTAGTTTGTTTTGATCAGCAACAAAGCCACGAATGCCTTCTGCTAATTTTTCTGTTGCCATTGGATCTTGATTTAATTCAAAACGGAACTGTTCTTCAGTCATTTTAGCTGGGGCTTCTTTTGTTTTGCCGCCATCTTTTAATACTTGTACTAAAGTACCTTCAGTCGCTGCCAAATCTTGCAATAAGTTTGGTGAAACTGTTAAGCGGTCACAACCAGCCAAAGCGATCAACTCGCCAGTATTACGGAATGAAGCGCCCATGACTACAGTTTTATATCCGTGCTCTTTGTAGTATTGGTAGATCGCGCGCACTGAAACTACACCTGGGTCTGTTTCTTGTGTGTATGTTTCACCAGTTTTAGCCTTGTACCAGTCTAAGATACGGCCAACGAATGGAGAGATTAAGAATACGCCAGCTTCTGCACATGCACGCGCTTGGCCGAAACCGAATAACAATGTGAGATTACATTGGATGCCTTCTTTTTCTAAGATTTCACCCGCTTTAATGCCCTCCCATGTAGAAGCTAATTTAATCAACACGCGGTCTTTGCTAATGCCTGATTCAGCGTAAAGGGCGATTAATTTACGGCCTTTAGCTACCATTGCATCTAGGTTGAATGACAAACGTGCGTCTACTTCTGTAGAGATACGGCCTGGTACTACTTTAGTGATTTCTGTACCGATTAACACAGCTAATTTGTCAGCCGCGTTTTCGATTTGTTGCTCTTTTGAACCGCCTTGCGCTTTTGCATAAGCAATTGCAGTCTCAATCAATGGCGCATATTCTGGGATTTGACTTGCTTTTAAAACAAGTGATGGATTGGTTGTTGCGTCCACAGGTTTAACGCTTTTGATTGCTTCCACGTCACCGGTATCGGCTACGATTGTTGTCATTGCTTTAAGTTGGTCTAATAAATTTGCCATTGCATCCTCCTAGAAAATTGCTTAACTTGATTGCGCCAAAAATTTAAGCTTAGCATTATAGCTTAATTTACCTAAGATGCATGGACAACTTACACAAGAAATAAAAGCAAATCCTAGCAGAGACAATTGAAAAACATTGTTAAGTGGCTTGTGTCGCTATAACGCACCATGAATAATGGCAACCATCATGAGAGTTTGGTGTGGTGTGTGATGTCAATCAGCGAAGACGATATTGCTAGCAATGCCCTTTCGTTACTTGGGGCCAGCAGCACTTGGGTGTTGGTGCGTCATCAATGGCTCATTGATAATATGCGTAGCATACTCACCGGCGAGCCCCCACCTCCACTTGAGCACCTCTATGAATTTGACGTGATCATCCCCAAGGATTTGAAGCTTCCGGACAATCTGATTCTCAGCTTCTTAGAAGTCAAACACACACTAGAAACTTTATGGCATAACACCGTCAAGGCTACACACCCCCTTTCAGGGAAAACCTTACTTGAGCAACTGGATCAATATCAGCTGCGTGCTCATCACTTTATGCAATCTACCAAAGAGGCTAATCAGCATTTGTGGCATGAATTCACCATGCGGGATTCGCTTACGGGCGCATGGTCAAGACTTACATTGCAGGCAAGTCTGACGCAAGAGCTTAAACGCCACAAGCGCTACCTTACACCATGTTCAATTGTGTTGTTGGATCAAAATAATTTCAAATCAATTAATGATTGCTGGGGACATGTTACTGGCGACCAAGTGTTGGCAAAAACAGCCAACATCATCGAAAACAACTTAAGAATTAATGATCAGTTATTCAGATATGGCGGTGATGAGTGGTTAGTGCTAATGCCAGCTACCACTGCAGGGATTGCCGAAGCTGCCATGCGACGTATTAGTCAATTTGTGGAATCCCATGCGTTTCAATCCCCCTCTGGCGAAGTGTTTCATGCAGGATTTAGTTATGGCATAGCTGAATCAGCAAACTTCCCTAGTGTTGATGATTGGATATCTGCGGCAGATCGTGAATTGTATTCAAAAAAGCAGCGTTTAACCGCGTAAAAGCACCGCCTACATGCATCACTCTTCCGAATGTGGCTGAAACTCAATGATAGGAATGCGCAAACTAAATGTAGTCGGCTGCTCCAAATCACTCTCCACCGCAATTGCACCCCCATGTTTTTCAATCACAGTTTTGACGAAATATAAGCCCAATCCAACGCCATCTGCAACCTCATCATTAGGCTTAATGCGCGAAAATCGCTTAAAAAGATAACGCTGCTCATCTTTAGATATCCCCGCACCATCGTTAGTTACAGAGAACAATACACTACGCTTATCAGCGTCCACCTTAAGCGCAATGCGTACCGTTGAGTCTACCGGCCCATATTTCACCGCGTTCAATATCATATTGAGCAATGCGCGATGGAGTAAGCCAAAGTTACCTAGTACCCATACCATACCATCTACCAAGACGCGGCTGAGCTCTATATCTTTCATTAAGGCCACCTCATAAGCATCATCAATAGCTTGATGCACAAGGCCAACAAAATCAATTTCATTAAACTGCGCAACATCCATCATTTCTGCGCGTGAGGCATGCAAAAAGCCTTCCGCCAAACCTAATGCTTGCGACAAAGGGCTATGTAACTGAGGCAGCATATCTGGATGCTGTTTCAGCGTCATCAGTGCACTCACAATAGGTGCACGCAAATCGTGTGAAATAAACGCCAACGTTTCTTTTCTATCGTTTTGTAAAAACCTCAACTGCTGTGAGGCAGCGCGCACTTGGTCAATGCGGGTATCAAACACATCATAATGTTCTATCGAATGCTCGGCAGTTTGCACAGGCAGCGCAATGAGGTTTTCTCGCAAATAGGCTAACTCAAAATCAAGAAACCGTTGCGCGGCCTCCAGCTTTCGCCAGCTCCATATGGGGTAAGCAATCATCAGCGCCACCAGCGCTGCTGCTGGCGGCATCCACACGCCAAAAAACTTGGGCACCATGCCAGAAATCAATGTAATCAAAATCAGAAAAAGCAATGTACATACAAAACCCGGCAAAGCAGGCAATTTTGGCATCCACAACAAAGGCATCAGGGCGACAGCTACCACAATCAATGTACTCAACCACAATGGCATAGACTGTATTAACCGGTCATCTCGAATAGAAGCGAGCACGTTGGCATGAAACTCTACACCAGCCATGGGCTGACCCCTTCCAGAAACTGGCGTAGACAGCAAATCATTCATGCCTAGTGCTGTAGCACCTACCAGCACAATTTTGTCTTTGAATAACCCGGCAGGAAACTCCCTCTTCAATACTTGCGCATACGAAATTCTAGGAAAATGTCCGGGTGGTCCAATAAAGTTAATTTTCCTCTGGCCTTTCCTCGCTAATGTAAAAGGGTTCACTTTGGGATCAAACGCTAAATCGAAGCGGTTTTGTGTGGGTTTATTTTCCGCCACATTAAGAACTGCCTGTGAAAATAGCTGCCAAGTGGGGGTACCCACGCCTTCAAACAAGTACACACTTCTTGCGATACTGTCTGCATCAAGCACTGCGTGCACGCTGCCCATATCAGCACTATGCTCAATTAAGCTTGGTAAAGGTAGTGTCTCTATGATTTGACCATTGGCACGCGTGGTTTCTAACAATACTGGCAACACCACTTTTTTAGACTGTGCGATAGCTTCTGCTAACAATGCATCTGCACCCGGAGATTGCAGCTCTTGTTCTGAGAAAACAATATCCATGCCAATAGCAGCGGGCTGTTCTGCATTGAGCCGTTGGATTAATTGCGCATGGGTTGTTCTTGACCAAGGCCAGCGGCCAAGTTGAGATAAGCTATATTGGTCTATTGCAACAATAATGACATCATCCGGCAGCGCTTGCGGCAGTATCTTTTGACCAATATCGAAAACCAAGTAATCCACCCGGTCCAACACATGTGTAAGGTGAATAACGAGTGTAAGCACCAGCAGAATTAGCGCCGAGGACGCTAAATCATTAAGTTTTATATGATGAAATGTAAGCCCCAGCACTATTCCGGGTATGCATAGAATTCATAAACCGTGGCAGCACTCACCACCCCATCGCTGTCCGCATGACGGATATATAGAGTCTGCTTTCCGTACTCTTTGAGCAAGAATTGGTAGTCCGTCTCAACACCACGTTTAACCCACACATCTTTTTGCTGATTCGCATCATTGTCCAGATTAAATTGATAACTTAATCCATCCGCAGGCGGTAGCGTGTGAATGTTGACACGATTGTCAGCAACGTCTATCCAGAACTGGTGGAGATCCGGCTTGCTAGGTATAGGTCTGACGCTAAACTGCGCGACTTGATCAAACGGACCCTGATCATCTCGCCCATCCGCTTGCATCTCTATACTTGCCACACGCCAATAATAAGTCGCTGGAGGCAATGACTGCACTGCCTGATACTCTGTGTTTTCGATGCGTCGCTGCTCAATGATGTGCTTAAAATCCACGTCTTTTGCAATGTCTAACTGATAGGCCTGTGCATTGGCGACTGTCTTCCATTTGAACATTGGGCGCGCATCCCCAGTACGTTCACCTGCACTAGGCGAAACCAGTGCCGGCGCAAACGGCTGTGCATTCAAGGTAAAAGCATGCACACTCTCGTAACCTGCAATACCGTATGCATCACGTGCGTGCACACTCAGATAGTAATGACCATCAGGGATATCTTCAAACACTAGCTGAGGCTTGGCTGATGTGAATTCCGCCGTCAATTGATTGATTGTGACATCGGTAGCCACTTTACCTTGCCAAGACACTGCCGCAGCCTGATCTGGCATATCGAACACCACGGGTAAATGGGTAAATTGTGAGTTAAGGCTAGTGGTATCTACAGCAGAAAGCAGCATGGTGGGTGGCATCGGTGGCTTGCCTTTTTCTGCCTGACTACCAAACCCTGCATTCACGATGACTTCATTATCTGCTGCTTGCAAACTCACTTGACCTGCCAGCGTAGCTTGCAGGGTATGCGTGTCATCTGCATCCACGCGAAACTTCGTCCCACGTACAGCGGCGACTGCGCTAGGCGTGATAATTTGCATGGCATTGCCTTTGATATGTTTGGGATTAGCGACCGTTTCGGCCTGACCTTGCTGCAAACGCAGCTTGGTATCCACCATTGCGCCTCCACTATACAAGCTCATCGTATCTAATACCAACTTTGCATTGGATGCAAGGCTTGTCAGCGTGCCATCGGCAAACTGAAGCGTCACTTTACTGTTGTCTTTGGTGATAAGGGTCGCTCCAGGACCTAGCGCTTGGCCTAGCCGTAACGGAACTAATGTTGACGGATTAGGTGCTTGCGCGCCCAGCTGCAAAAACACTTGACCACTGACCTGCACTGCCTGCGCTGAAGCTGGCACTTGTTTAACCAAAGTGAGTGGCACTTGTAAAATAAATCCAATAGGGATGCGATAAGGATCTTTAATATGATTAAGCCGCTGGAGCTTTATCCAATCATTAGGATTGATTAAATGTGCACGGGAAAAATGAATAAGATTATCGCCAGGATGCATGGCGTAACGCCATATCATATCGTTCTCAGCAGCATGCACACTCAGTGTTGAAAATGCATATAAGGCAATCAGTATTGAATGTGCAGCAGTCTTGTTTAAACCAGCTGATACTTTCATAAAGAATTAATCCAACCGTTCTAAGCGATAACCTTGGTGATACACAGAGATCAAACGCCAACCAAAAGGTGGCAACAATTTCAGTTTACTACGCAAATGACTTACATGTACATCAATCGTACGGGTGTCGATATCTGGCGAGGAAGCCCAAACGACCTTGGTCAAGTGTGACCTAGACAATAGAACACCCATCTGGCTAAAAAAATACAGTGCCAAATCTGTTTCTTTTTCAGTAAGCTTGATAGGATCGCCTTCAATCTCGAACTTGCGTTTGTCAAAATCCACTTTTAAACCACCGTAAACACTGGTGTCTCGTGATGATAGCCTAGCATGATGGCGACGATACAGCGCGTTGATTCTGGCGAGCAATACTTTGGGGTTAGGTGGCTTAACAATGTAATCATCAGCGCCGGACTCAATCACAGAAACGACGTCCTCTTCTGAATCACGACACGTTAAAAATACTACTGGTGGATAATTGCCTTTTATTTTTAAACTGGCCAACACTTCGGTACCTGCCATATCCGGCACTTCCCAATCCAAAATCGCAACATCGTATTTTGCACCGTTGAGTGCTTTTAAGCATTCACGACCAGAAGGAAAATAATCAACATCATGTCCATCGCTTTGCAAAATCGCAGTGATTTCACTGGCAAATGTTTGATCATCTTCTAAAAATGCTATTTTCATTCAATCACCTATCAAGATTAACGCGGGGCGCATTTTCACATAATTATATGGACGAACTGAATAGACAAATTGTTAAATTTCGTTAAGCGCTTTAGTACCTCAGCTTTTACGCAACAACTAAGCTGTGATGTAGAAATAACGTAGCCACCGTTAAATCCGCACTAGTACCCGGGTTAATGCCTTGGTTTTTCAAATCACGGTCAAACGCTCTCAATGTTGGGAGATAAAGTTTAGGATTTTCTTGATTTAAAAAAGCCAGATAATGCTCACGTGCTTCTTTTTGCAACTGATCCGCCACCTCCAAGCCATATTTACGCGCAACATGACTATCGGTGTGATGCGCAAGCCAATACAAATAAACGGCTGTCGTAGCCCATGCTGGGCGGTCCCATCTCACTAGTGCTTGCTGATAGTGTGGCAACCCTTCGTGCAATATAGGGTAAAACTGATTGGCATATTGCAGCGCAATGTGATCTCTCAGTGCCGCTGCTTGCATCGCCTCTAACAAGGTGCATTGCGCTGATTCATGAATATCATGCTGTGCACTCTGCCCCAACCCACCGGGATTCGCCAATTGAATAGCGTCGAATGCCCATTGTGCGTCTTCAATGGTCGTATGCGCCAATACATCGGTTAGTGCAGCCTCAAAAGGCTCCGCCTGACTGTGTAGCGCAGCCTGTATCAATGGTGCACACAACAAAATAATGCCTAAATTGGTATTGCAGCCCACGGCTTGATGCGTTGCCGCAACAGATTCGTAGATACGCTGACCCAGCGAGAAAGATGGATTTGCAATCACATTTGCAGATACTTCTGCACTGGTGATAAATTGCTCAACGACCATGCCGTGTCCATCAGCAAAAATATGCACATTACCGGGCTTCAGCGCTTCCAGTTCAGCCATGCATGCATTCTGATACACCTTTGCAAGCCGTTGTGCAATGATGTGTTTAGGGTCGCTTACCATATCATCCGTTTGATTTATTTGATTTATCGATTAAGTCGTCTACCAATGTTTGCGCAATATCCACAGTGCATACACTTTGTAGACCACGCCATGCAGGAATGCTATTTACTTCTAGCACCCATAATTGATCATCCGCATCTCGGATAATATCCACTCCGCAGTAATCAATGTCAACGGCTAGCGCAGCACGCTCTGCCAACGCCTGAATCTCGTCATCTTCTACTAATAAACATTGGGCGCCACGTGCGACATTATGCAGCCAACCCTCGCCGCTCCGCCGCATAGTAGCAACTGCTTTATTATTGACGACAAACACGCGGTAATCATAATTATAAGCACCTGTATTCACCATTTGCTGTAAATAATACACGCCATCCACAAACATATCGCGTGGCAATGGCAGCGCATCCTGCTGCGTCACTAGGCGCACGCCTTGGCCCTGGGAGCCAAATAGCGGCTTGATAACTAACGAGGTATGCAGTTCTAGCTGGGCTGAGATAATATCGTGTGCCTGCTGCCTAGATTCACATACCCAGGTAGCGGGCGTTGGGATGCCGTGATGTTTCAACAAAAAACTGGTCATGCCTTTGTCTACGGTACGCTCAATCGCTTTCGCATCGTTATATATATAGGTGCCTTGCATGCGCAAAATATGCAATATATTCAAACGTGTAATGACTTGCTGCAACGTGCCGGCGGCTATGCCGCGAATAAAAGCGAAACTTGGTTGTACTGGAAAATGTGGGATATGTATGCTTGCTTGTTGCCCAGACAAATCAATCATACAGTCTTGCAACTCTACAAACACAGCTTCTACGCCACGCGCGGCAAATGCATTGCTAAGCGCAACGCCATGCCAGCCACCCTGCTGGGCGGCTTCGTCCGTAATAATGGGGATTCTCATTTAGAACAAATTACTTTAACTAATAAATTTAAAGTATTGATTTATAATATTTTTAGTTAAAAGACTGCTCTAACAACGATTCGTTAAATTGCCCAGCAAAATAGCTATGGCCTGTGTCTAAATTAGTCACTGCTACTTTGGCTGGCGAGAACAATAATGGATCAATTTTATAAAAATCCATATTCACTGCTTTAAATACTTCAGCAAACGGGCGGCCGTAATCTTTAGATGAACTGCTTGGCAATGATTTTGCTAACGCTTCTGCCGCCTCATCTGTGCATTTCACATACAAATGTACAAATCCACCAAACAATATCGCATCATTGGTTCTACCCATGCCAGTTAAAAAGTCCGGAGAAGGCGCAGGAATTGGCGCAACACCATATCCATCCACTAATTGATGCAATGGAAAATGCACTGTATGCAATTTGTGTAAAGCCACTTCCAATACGCGCGCGGTAATTTGCACCGTCCCCGCCAAGCTTCTGGTAGGCGTTAAAATAAAGGTTAATTCATTTGCCGGAATTTGCGTGTCTCTGGCCACTTTTTCAATGACTTCTTTAGGTGGAACTTTGTCTGTTTCCAGCACCAAGACCGTTTTTTTAGCTGCATCCTGATATTGAATCTCAGTAAAAATCTCTTCACGTTGCGCCAGCGCACGTGCAGGCCCGCTACCTAACGAGAAAAATTTCTCATGGGAGAGTGCCCAGCCCGCATACTGACTGCCTAAGCAAGCCACTACGGGGCTCATCGCATGCACTTTCACGCTGAGTGGCCAGTTGGCAAAAGTAGTGTTGTTTTGCAAAGTAACTTGCCCAAGCCCACCCATGCAGATCTCCGCCACAAGCCGTCCAGCCTCTAAACCGCCTTTTGCTTGAATGCCTGCATCAATCAGCGTAGCACCTGTCTCGTGTTTGGACACTATCACCTGCAAAGCATCTGCTTGTGCGATCATCCGCTCAACTATTGGTAATGTGAGCGCATGAATACTCATTTTTGATGGATTTGTATTGTTTTGATTTTGCATCGGAACCCCCGTTTTACTATCTTAAATAATGCCAGCTCTGGCTTGTACCAAATACTTAGCTTCTTGTACATTATCTGCCGATGACGTCACCGTACAGATAGGCATACCAATCTCAAAATACTGTGATTGGCCAGGAATATCACTCACCCACTCTGGCCAAATTTTATCTTTAGCGATCTGTACTGGTTGATGCGCATACACAATATGGTGCGCTTTAGACTGTGTGCTCAACACCAGTGTCGGCATGGCCTCAATACCAAATGCACTAACATGCGATGCCATCAATGTGCCTTTCTCTGGTGCATACAAATCCACGGTTGCACTTAGGCGTGGATTGATTTCCAGCATCACCAATTGTTCGCCATCGACCACCGCATCTACACTGTTCAAACCTTTAAGGTTGAATTGCTTACTGGCTAGCGAGACAAACCGCTTAAAGGTTTCAACCAAATGCGCACTTAAAGCAATTTGGCTGACCGCCCCACCATACTTAAAAGGCGTATGCTTATCTGCATCCACCCATTGTTCATTCATGCCAATCACTTGTACATTTTGTTCACTGGCTAAGAATAGACAAGAAACCGGTGTGCCGATTTGCATTTGTTGAAAATATTGATTAGATTTCAACGGTGCTTGATAGGTGCTAGCCCATTGGATATGCGCACCACCACTCCCGCCAACCTCTTTCACCAGCCAATCATCTAGCACGCTGGGCTGATTCATTGAGATAGCTGGCGTTAAAAACTGATTCGCCTGACAAAACGCAGCAAATATTTCGGGATGCTTACTTGCTTTTATAGTATCTGCAGAATTGCCTAATAAACGGAAGCGCTGACCGATGCTAGCTAGAAGATCAGGCTGCGCTTCAAACCCTGCGCCATAGCAAACACCAAAGATATCTGCAGAATCTATTGCATCTAATGCACGCAATAAAGCTTGTGCGTCAAACTGATGGCCAGTGCAGGCCACCTGAATACATTGCTTGGCCATGGCTTGCGTGTCTTGATCGACAAACGCATCCACAGCAATCACATCAAATCCGGCATCCTTTGCAGCTTTTACGTATGGCCGGCTAGATATTGCAATAATAACGAGCGTTTTATTTGGCATTTGCGCAAGCAAAGTCGTAGGCATCATGATAATCAATATGCATGGGCACATCACTACTGAGCATGCGTTGTAACAACTTATGTTGTGTTACATATTTAAGCTGACCAATGGCTAAGGCGCCGAAGCCTGCAATCGCAGTACCTGCAATCACATCTCCATTCGCCATCACATCCACACCTTCTATCGCAGAAGGCGGCACTGCATTCACATCGGCCACCACTTTTAGTGTACTAGATTGTGTGAAATGATCTACACCTAACACACGCACACCTGCCGGTGTTGCACACAATGCAACTGTGGCTTGCGCCAACGCTGTTTTTTTGGCGGCATCGCTACTGCCATCCGCTACAGTTAATTGCACGTCATAACGTTGCTGCATGTTATCCACATAGGCTTGCATGCTGGCTGTGTCTGCATGTGCCATCATCATAATTTTTGCGCCTTGGCGCGCAGCAATCAGTGCGGCGGTAGAGCCAACCGTGCCGCTCGCACCAAAAATCGCAATGGTTTGCTGGCCTAATGTTTGCTGGCTCTTTTGTAAATGCGCGTCTACTTTTGCCAACATTGCCGCAGCTGTTGTAAATGCGCCGGAAGGATCTGAAAACGTAGACATTTCAAACGGTTTAAACATAGCGCTTCTGGCCGCTTTTTGCATATCGAGTGCTAAGTGAATATCGCGTCCGCCGAAAAAAAATGCTTCTTGTTTAATCCCACTTGGGCTTCTAGAGAAAATCGCATCTTGCGTCAGCGCAACCACTTCATTCAACAGCACATTGGTATAAGGCATGATCTTTTCGTACCCGGCATCAAACGCCATATTGACATCAAACGGGCTTGCATTTTTGGCTGCTGTCACAAGGTGTAATATGCTGATTTTATTCATAATTCGTCTTCTTATATAAAGTAATCGAAAAAATTTATTAATATTGTATTTCTAATCATGCACTTTAACCGCAACACAACGCAACCAAAGCCATGATTAACCTAGCAATTAGCCTTTATTTCTAATATTAATCTGCGCACCGTGATTGTTTGCCGTACATATTTCCCATCGTAACGACATATCACTAAAGCGAGCCTGTAGGCGAGACAAATGCATTTGTGCTTCTTGTTGGTTAGCAAATACAGCAAAGCCTGTCGGGCCCCAAGAGCTTTGCCCAGCGCAGTGAATACCATGCGCCAGCAAATCACCTAACACCGCAGTCACTTGCTTGCTAGCGTAGCGCCCTCCTTGCACTGGCGCAAAATAATCACCATTGTAAGCCTGCAATGCCGATACAGCTTTACCAAACGTGGCTAAATCCTTCTCCACAAGCGCCGGTAATGCTTGCATCAGTAATTGGTGGCTTAATTGCTGCGTGTTTGGTAAGGCATGATCCGCCAATCGCTTGAACGCCTGCAACTCCTCGTCGCCATGCACGCCTGTGTGTTGGTCATCGAATATCAACAAAATACGCCATGCTTCTGGAAACGCATGCTGCGCAATAATAGGCGGTACGACTGTATGAGAATTGCTACCTGCATCCAGTACAACACCACCCGTAGCAAATGTACCGATGCCAATCCCAGAGCGCGCACCGCGTCCAATTAAGCCGGCAATATCGCGTAAAGGTAAATTTACGTTAAATAATGTACTGATTGCGGTACCAATCGCCAGTGCCATTTGCGTCCCAGAACCCAAGCCGGCATGACGAGGTATTTGCTCAATCACCCGGACATGTACAGGCGTATGTATCCCGGCATGCTGTAACAACAGTTGCTTGGTACGTTCAATATAGCTAGGCGCTGCCTTACCTTCACCGATAGATACTTCGACACGCGTATGCGGTGCTTGCAGGCTCACGCCCATGCTGCCAAAGCGGCGCCCTATCGACCCGTTAAGATCAAAAAACCCCATATGCAACCTAGCGGTGGTGATCACTTCAACGGAATGCGGTAATGAATTTGATTTCATGATGCTCTAACAAATAAGGGTTAATTCTTGAGTGAATCGCACTATACCAAGATTTCATCAATGGTTTTAGTCAATTCTGACTAATCAAGCAACGTGACATCAGTGGCCTAATTTGGCATAATGAACGTAATAAACGCTTTAATTATATTCAATATAAACCTGTCTTCACACGCAAATTTAGTGTGGGTTGTTAAAACAATATTAAGGGATTCGTATGTCTAGCCATGTCATTCCATTTGAAAATCTACGTAATAGCGATGTACCTTCGGTTGGGGGTAAAAACGCTTCACTAGGTGAAATGATTTCTCAATTAAGTGCTAAAGGCGTACGCGTTCCAACCGGTTTTGCAACAACCGCTGATGCGTACCGTGAGTTTTTATCACAAGGCGGTTTAGATAAAAAAATCAATGATTTACTAGACAAACTTAATGCAGATGATACGCAAGCGTTAGCCAAATGTGGCGCGCAAATCCGCGGCTGGATTATGGAGGCACAATTTCCGCCTGCATTACAAACAGCCATTGCAGAAAGCTATGCTCGTTTGATTGAGAAATCTGCCCCAGGCACTACCTTTGCCGTACGTTCTTCTGCGACCGCAGAAGACTTGCCAGATGCCTCATTTGCAGGCCAGCAAGAAAGCTTTTTAAACATTCACGGCTTGGACAACATTACCCACGCCATTAAAGAGGTGTTTGCCTCTTTATATAACGACCGTGCGATTTCATACCGGGTACATAAAGGTTTTGTGCATGCCGATGTGGCGCTTTCAGCGGGTGTGCAGCAAATGGTGCGTAGCGATATCGGCTGTGCAGGTGTCATGTTTACGATTGATACGGAATCAGGCTTTAAAGACGTGGCATTCATTACCTCCTCATATGGCTTGGGTGAAACTGTGGTACAAGGCGCCGTCAATCCGGACGAATTCTATGTACACAAACCATTATTGGCACAAGGCAAACCAGCAATCGTACGCCGCACCATGGGTTCCAAACTCATCAAAATGGTGTTTTCAGATGCTACGCAAGCAGGTAAATCAACCCATACCATTGATGTAGATCCAGTAGATTCTGACCGCTACTCACTCACGGATGCAGATATTTTGGAATTGGCTGGCTACGCCATGACCATTGAATCTCATTACGGCTGCCCAATGGACATTGAATGGGGTAAGAACGGTTTAGATAACAAGCTGTATATCTTGCAAGCACGCCCAGAAACAGTGAAGTCACAAGAAGCCAATAACAACGTGACCGAAACATACAAATTACAAAAACACTCAGCTAAACCATTGGTTGCTGGCCGTGCCGTGACGCAAAAAGTAGGCGTGGGCCCGGTACGCATTGTGTTAGACCCTGCACAAATGCATGAAGTACAACCTGGCGATGTGCTAGTTGCCGACATGACAGACCCGAACTGGGAACCCGTGATGAAACGTGCAAGCGCGTTGGTAACGAACCGCGGTGGCCGTACCTGCCACGCTGCGATTATTGCGCGTGAATTAGGTATTCCTGCCATTGTAGGCTCTGTGAATGCGACAGACTTGCTGCGCGAAGGCGAGATTGTGACCGTTTCATGTGCAGAAGGTGAGACTGGTTTTGTCTATCACGGTGCATTCGATTTCGAAGTCAGCACACAAACAAACAGTACTTTGTCTAAACCACCATGCAAAATCATGATGAACGTTGGCAACCCAGACATGGCGTTTAGCTTTGCGCAAATCCCGAATGACGGTGTTGGCCTAGCGCGCTTGGAATTTGTGATTAACAATATGGTAGGTATTCACCCGAAAGCTATTCTGAATATCGACGCCATGCCGAAAGCCATTCAAGACACAATTAAGAGCCGTGCGCGTGGCTATGCTTCACCTAAACAGTTCTATATTGATAAAGTAGCAGAAGGTGTCGCCACCATTGGTGCAGCGTTTTACCCAAAACCAGTCATCGTGCGTACATCTGATTTCAAATCGAACGAATACAAAAAACTGGTCGGCGGTGATATTTACGAGCCGGATGAAGAGAACCCAATGATTGGTTTCCGTGGTGCAGCACGTTACATGGCAGAGGACTTTAAAGAGTGCTTTGCTATGGAATGCCAAGCCATGAAACGTGTGCGCGATGAAATGGGTCTCACCAATGTTGAGTTAATGATTCCATTTGTACGTACCTTAGATGAAGCGAAAGCTGTCACAGAAATCATGGCAGCCAATGGTTTAAAACGTGGTGAAAATGGCTTGCGCCTCATCATGATGTGTGAAATTCCATCGAATGCATTATTGGCTGAGCAGTTCTTAGAATACTTTGATGGATTCTCTATCGGCTCTAACGACTTAACGCAATTAACACTAGGCATGGACAGAGACTCTGGGATTTTGGCCGATGGCTTTGATGAGCGTAACGACGCAGTCAAAGTGCTACTAAAAATGGCCATCAGCACCTGTAACCGTCTTGGTAAGTATGTGGGTATTTGCGGACAAGGCCCTTCTGACCACCCTGACTTTGCAGAATGGCTGGTTGCGGAAGGTATTCAATCCGTTTCCTTGAATCCAGATACTGTTGTTGCCACTTGGCAGCGTCTAACCAAAAAATAGTTAGGTGGGCATTGTGAATCGTACCGTTTTCTTTATCTCAGATGGCACTGGCATTACTGCTGGTGCCCTCGGTAAATTGCTTGAGCACTTTCCCAGAACACACTTCACACAAGTGCGCATGCCATTTACCGACACATTAGATAAAGTGAAGTTGGCGAAACACGCAATTCAGGAAGTGACAGAAGAGGATAAAATCCGCCCAGTTGTGATTATGTCGGTAGGCAATGTTGAGCTGCGCCAAGCGTTGAAAGACATTGATGCCTACTTTATTGATTTATTCAATGTCTTTATTGATCCATTGGGTGAAGAGCTGCAACAAAAACCACTGACCGGCGCAGGCATTGCGCACAGTGTCATGGGTAGCAATTATCACGAGCGCATGGAAGCAGTGAATTTCACGCTGAACCATGATGATGGCATGACCAACTCCGGCTTAGAAGAAGCACAGGTGATTTTGATTGGTGTATCACGCTGCGGTAAAACACCTACCAGCGTGTATTTAGCCATGCAGTTTGGTATTAAAGCCGCTAACTACCCTCTTATTCCAGAAGACTTTGAGCGCGGTTCACTGCCTGCGGTATTGCATAAGCATATCGATAAAATATTTGGATTAACCATTAAACCTGAGCGCTTGCACTCTGTGCGCAACGAGCGTCGTGCAGGTAGCTTTTATGCTTCTTTAGATAACTGTAAAAAAGAAGTCGCAACGGCCGAAAACTTAATGCGGAATGCAGGCATTACTTGGGCTGATTCTACCAGTCGCTCTGTAGAAGAACTTTCCGCCATCATTATGCAGAAGATTAGACAGCCAGCTAAAACAGCGGCCTAATCCATCGCAAAATAATAAAGCCACCCTCAAATCGGGTGGCTTTATTATTTTACAGGCTTCAAATAGGGTTTAATTTTACCTAAAATCTCTTTTGAATCCGGCAGCACACTACTCTCGTAGGCATATACCTCTTTACCACCAGGTAAAATGACATATTTATAAAAATTCCATTGTGGCGCTTGACCAGTTTTGGCAATCAATTGTTGGTACAACGGATTAGCATTCGGGCCGGTCACATTGCTTTTTGCCATCATCGGGAATTTCACTGCATAAGTTAACTTACAAAAATCACCAATTTGCTTGTTATCGCTCAACTCCTGCTTAAAGTCGTTGGACGGAAATCCAATCACCATCAAGCCTTGGGCTTTATATTGGCTATACATACCCTCCAACGCCTCAAACTGTGGTGTGAACCCGCATTTGCTGGCCGTATTCACCACTAAAATTGGCTGCGCTTGATAATCACACAAATTAATCTTCTCACCTTGTAATGTCGTCAGTTGCTGATTATAAATACCGTCACAAGACTGCGCGGCGTTCACATAAGTAGTGCCCAACAACAATAAGACACTACTTATGATCAAAATACTGCGCTGATATCCAGTTGCAAACTCACCCATATCCATACTCCTTTTTTGTTTCAACAGATTGACTGCTAACACACACAATCGTTCACCTCACATTAACGCACTATTTCTATGCGCATTTGTACTAATACTGTGCATTTTTCAAATATATAGCTATGCAATACATGAGGTTAAGGCACATACCACCTACTTACGTATGGCATATTAATTGCTTATATTTTCCCTGAAGTTTTACGCAAAATCGAAGTATCTCGAAAGCAACAAGCCTCTTGTACAGATTCAGATACCACATTCGCAAATACCCCCTATCGGTTAATAACCTCAAATAACATGGAGACTTAGATTGAACTTGAGTATTATTTTTACTGCCCTTGCCATTTTTTCAGGGCAAGCATTGGCTACATGCAACACCGTCATGGGTGGCTGCACCACAGAACAAGCAGTGAATGTGGCCCCACATATGCATTCCGACAGCAATAAAGCTGCAACAGCCACACCTAGCGCGCCTAGCACTAACAACGCAGTAGTCAATAAAAATATCAAAAATGCTAACGCGGCTACCCCAGCAACAAAACCAGCCACTAAGAAAATGTAACGGCATTTCTTCTAACCTCGCACTTTTCGATGAGGTTTGATTGCAAGACAAAAACAGGCAGCTTACTTTACTGCCTGTTTTTTTATGCCCGTTCTGCAAGAACTGGTGCGAAAAATGTTAGTTTCTATACGCATATGTCTAAAATTTGTCAGTCATATTAACCAAACATTGATGCCTTAGCACGAATACAGGTTGGTTCAAATCAATGATAAGCGGCTTTTTTACCTCTCAGTTTTATCTATTTCGCTATTTATGCATCGTTTCTCAACAATTTAAGCCCATAACAAGCTTGGCACGCAATATGCTTTTGTATAACTAAGTGATGAAAATTGCTTAATTACTAACAGCAAGTTGAAGGGAAAACAACATGCCAACCGAAAATGTAAAAAAAGTAGACAAAATTAAAGTGATTGATCAAATGCTAGAAGATTTTGCAGGCGATGAATTTGATGATTATCAAGAAAGCTATCGTGGCATGAGCAGTGGTAACAAACACTATTCTGCAGATGAAGACACCGTCTCTCTCGATGATATTTATTAATCACCACGGATTGCTAAGCTTTACTTGTCACACCCGATAACCTGCGTTTGACGCACTTCATTTTC
Source organism: Methylophilaceae bacterium 11 (assembly GCA_000525025.1). GTDB lineage: Bacteria > Pseudomonadota > Gammaproteobacteria > Burkholderiales > Methylophilaceae > Methylophilus. The sequence goes on from JCKJ01000001.1 coordinate 1,501,873, forward strand.
GTCTCAAGCTGCCGTTAACAGTCATACAAGAGAAGCATTTGCAAGACGCATCTCTATTGTGAGCAGAATTGAGGCCAACATGAGACTATTGAGCGCACTATTACACCACGCATGGCTTGCCATTACACTTAAACACCATGGCGTAGGCATGCCTACCCAACCCATGGGTGCAATTGCACTTGTGAGTCTCTACATTGCTTTGCTGCTGACGAATATCAACATGCAACACACGTTAACTATTGAAAGCGTGGTTGGTATATTGTTTGTTGCGCAATTTTATATCTTTAGCTTAAGAAACCGCATTGTGGGCCTAATCATCTTGATTGGGATTATTGCGAACGCGCTCATGCTCTGCGCACAATGGTTAACAGACATTCCTCAGCAACAACTGTTTTTGATCACGCTATTAGAATACGTGATGATTTTTTCTGCCATGCTCAATGTCATCAAAGACCTGATGAGCACCAACCACTACTAATTTCTTGGCTTTGCTTGTGGATGACGTGTGAGAAACACTCGCCCGCAAAATGCCAACAGAACAAGCATCACAAGGTAAACTTCTTGGGTAAAAAAAACCCCACACTTTCGTATGGGGCCACCCCTTGAGGAGGGAAACTAGTATGAAGACACGTTCACACATATTAGTCTTGACACAAAATATAATATCACACTAATGAATAGTGCGCTAATATAACAGATGGCATCATGAGTGAAATCAGAACATGAACTGCCGCCTAAATAGGCAATCAATACTTACGCAAGCGCACAAATAACATTTCTACTTATTTACACCACCATACGCGTGATTAATATTCCAAACCTAATCTCATCCTGCATTGCATTATTGATGTTGGCAAGCACAGCTTGCTCGCCCATTAAGGTGCTGAACAGCCTCATACCATCACAGGGTTACACCATCAAAGCTGACATTGCATATGGCGCACTTCCGCGGCAAAAAATGGATATTTATCTTCCCAAAATGCCGATCACCGCAAACAACCCTATGCCAGTGATTGTATTTTTTTATGGGGGCAGTTGGGATTCTGGTGAAAAAGAAGACTACTTATTCGCGGCTGAAGCATTTACTTCCAAAGGCTATATGGTGGTCATCCCTAACTACCGCGTATACCCGGATGTCAAATTTCCAGAACTCATGCAAGACCCGGTCAGCGCGGCCAAATGGGTAAAAACGCATATCGCCGAATATGGTGGTGATGCCAATCAGATCATGATGGTAGGACACTCGGCAGGCGCACACTTACTTGTGATGCTGGCACTTAATCCCGATTACTTAGCACAAGTTTCACTCAGCCCGAATGCCTTTAGTGCTTATGTAGGGCTGGCAGGTCCGTATGATTTTCTACCGTTAAAATCTACCAGATTAAAAGAGATTTTTGGTCCGGATAAGACACAATGGACTTCCCAACCAATTCACCATGTGCGAGGCGACAACCCACCACTATTGCTAGCAGTAGGCTTAAAAGATGGGACAGTGTGGCCGCGCAACACCTTTAATTTGGCACAAGCCATCCGTGCACAGCATGGACAAGTAGAAGTCGTTGAGTTTCCGCATTACGGACATGTTGATATGGTGGCTAAGCTTGCTAAACCATTACGAGGCAACAGTGAGCTACTGAACGCAATTGTGCAGTTTTTAGAAGCTAACCGTAATCTATAGGTGGTTGACCAACAGCTTTATACTAATCAACACTAGCAGGCACGCAAATGTGCGTCTGATAGTAGCCACTGGCAGTTTGTGCGCAAGACTTGCGCCGTAACCTACCGTAAATACACTCACAACAGAAATGCACAAGACCGCAGGCAAATAAACATAACCTACTGTAATAGGTATGCTGCTGTGCCAAGTAGCTATTGGCCCATTGAGAATATACCCTGCCGTACCGGCTATAGAGAGCGGAAAGCCTAATGCAGCCGACGTGCCTATCGCTTTTTTAATATCGACATTACGGTAAGCAAGATAAGGCACAGTCAAAGAGCCGCCGCCAATCGACACCACTGAAGAAATCGCGCCAATAGCAAACGCAACACTAGCCAACTCCAATGGATGAATTCTCACATGCTCGACTGAGGACTGCGGTGCAGCCTTAAGCATTTGCCACGCGACAAACACCAAAAACACAGAGAAAATCAACGACAGCACAGCACTATTGAGTTTGGCCACAACAAATGTGGTACAAAATGCGCCGAGCACCACGCCTATGGCCATAGACTTTACATAAGGCCATAACACGCCTTGTTTGCGTTGATGTGATCGCAAACTGAAAAATGAAGTAATGACAATACAGGCCATGGAAGTGCCGAGCGCATAGTGAAAAATGAGGTCAGGCGGAAAATGTAATACGCCTAGTACTGCAGTAAAAAATGGTACTAAAACCAGCCCCCCGCCTATGCCTAGCAATCCGGATAGTACGCCTACAATGGCACCAGTCAGTAAAAAAATCAGTACGAGTTCAATGGTCATAGCGGCAGTAAATATGGTTATTTATTCAGTATAAAAATGGAAGATATGCTGCCTGTACATCTCAAGCTGGCAATTGGGCGAACTTGGAATGTATCACTCTATCGATATTAAATTAAATAATATTCGATTATATTTTTATACCAAACGCAGATGAAGCCTATGATGGATGGACCACTTACGCCCAAGGCCTGCACGCATCATGTGAGATAATACTTACGGAGGATTGCCCATGGACGTAAACCACAATACACATATAAACACCCAAGCCCCTAGATCTATCTCCATCACACAAGCCATGCTTTATTGGCTCAAGTTAGGATTTATTAGCTTTGGTGGTCCGGCAGGTCAAATTGCCATCATGCATCATGACTTGGTAGAGAACAAACGTTGGATTTCCGAAAAACGCTTTCTGCATGCGCTTAATTATTGCATGGTGCTGCCCGGCCCTGAAGCACAACAGCTCGCTACTTATATTGGCTGGTTAATGCACCGTACATGGGGTGGCATCATTGCTGGCACACTGTTTTTTCTCCCCTCTTTTTTTATTCTGGTGATACTGGCTTGGGTTTATATGGCCTATGGTGCAGTACCTGCAGTAGCTGGCGCCTTGTACGGCATTAAACCGGCAGTGGTAGCCATTGTATTATTTGCCGCATACAGAATCGGCGTGCGCACGCTTAAAAATACAACTACGTGGACGATTGCTACATTGGCTTTTTTAGCCATTTTTGCATTAAAGCTCCCCTTCCCGCTCATTGTGCTGGCAGCTGGCTTGATTGGTTACTTGGGTGGACACTTATATCCCACGCACTTTAAAATTGGCGGCGGACATGGTGCCACTCAACACACATACGGCCCGGCGCTGATTGATGATGACACACCTACACCGTCACACGCTTTTTTTACTTGGCGTAAAGTATGGAAAATCACGCTGATTGGGATTGGCATTTGGTTGAGTGCAATGCTGCTATTGATTAGCAACTATGGCTGGCAAGGTGCCTTTACACAAATGGGCTGGTTCTTTACCAAAGCAGCACTACTTACCTTCGGTGGCGCGTATGCAGTACTCCCGTATGTGTATCAAGGTGCTGTAGAGCACTACCAATGGTTGAGCCCAACGCAAATGATAGATGCATTGGCATTAGGAGAAACCACTCCCGGCCCGCTGATTATGGTCGTCACATTTGTCGGCTTTGTCGGTGGCTGGGTAAGCCAGGTATTTGGTGCAGATGCCCTGCTTTCCTCTGCATTGATAGCGGCTACCGTGGTCACCTTTTTCACGTTTCTGCCAAGCTTCATTTTTATTTTGCTAGGCGGGCCATTTATTGAAACGACGCACGGCAACCTTAAATTTACCGCCCCATTGAGCGCCATTACCGCCGCTGTAGTTGGTGTAATCTTGAACCTGGCACTATTTTTTGCTTACCATGTATTTTGGTCGCCAGGTAATTCCGCAACACTGGATTGGTTCTCAGTCGCACTGACGGCAATGGCTGCGTTTGTCATCTTTAGATATAAAGCCAATGTGATTGCAGTGATTTTAGCGTGTGGATTTTTGGGGATGTTATGGCATCTTTTTTATTAATCTATAAGATTAATAAAAATAAATAAATATTTGATTTTATTTGAAATAGTTATTTATACATTACTAGCAAAGCGCCTTTAGTAACCACACCCCACAAAACTTATTCAATATCATTCATTGTGTAGCTAGCCAGCTCTGTAATGTCAGCACCCCAAGCTGGGCATTGCCTTGTGGTGTAAGCGATTGATCATCTATCACCAAACCAAAGTATGCTGATTTATCATCCTGCACTACCTTGCGGGTATCCTGCTTGGCGCTTAGTGCTGTAGCCACAGCGTCATACAAAGAAATTTTCTGAGGACCCGCAATATCAATAATGCCATTGATAGGTTTTTCCAAGGAGATGGTGGCTAGTATCGAGGCCACATCTTCTGCTGCGATTGGTTGGAACAGTGCGGAAGTTAATCGCACGGTCTCTCCTTCTGTAGCGGCATGTGCAATGCTGGTTAAGAACTCAAAAAACTGAGTAGCACGAACGATTGTGTAAGGAGTTCCCGACGCTTTAATCAGATTCTCTTGTACGAGTTTTGCCCGGAAATAGCCACTATCTTGTAGGTTTTCTGTGCCAACTACAGAAAGCGCAATATGATGCTTAACGCCTGCGATTTTTTCAGCCGCTGCAATGTTTTTTCCAGCAGTTTCAAAAAAATGCATGACAGCTGTATCTTCGAAAGAAGGTGAATTGGCAACGTCGACTACAATATCAGCCCCTTGTAGCACCTCTGCCAGGCCTTCGCCAGTAATGGTATTCACGCCCGAGTTTGGAGAAGCTGGCGTCACTTCATGGCCTAACTTCCGTAAATTGCCAACGAGTTTTGTTCCAATTAAACCTGTACCACCTATCACTACGATTTTCATATTTTCTTCCTCAGTTAGCCAAATGCAAGATGTTGACGTGACATTGTAATGGTGAAAGAATATGGCGGAAATGACATACATCCCTAATTATCCGCCATCGTCCCAAAAACATGAAAAACTTGTAGTCTTCCTAGCATTTCCACACATGGGTTTACTTGATCTAACAGGAGCGCAAACTGTGTTTTGGGCGGCTTCAAGGTATATGCAAGAAAGAGGCTTGCCACCATATGACCGACACACCATCAGCCTGAATGGCGGCCTTGTGAGCAGTGCAGAAGGTGTCGCATTGGATACAAGGACGCTAGCAGATTTTTCCGATGCTGACATCCATACCATCATTGTGCCTGGCTCCCCACACATCATCGAAGTGCTGAAGGAGTCGGCCACGCTAGCACTATGGTTACGCAAAAGGCATGTCAGTGTTCGTCGTATTGCTTCAGTGTGTAGCGGAGCATTCCTACTAGCGCAAGCAGGCTTGCTAGAAGGCAAGCGTGTAGCTACGCATTGGGCAATGCTGGATTTACTGCATGCACGGCACCCTTCTATCAAGGTTGATGGAGATGCCATATTCGTTCAAGAAGGCTCCATCTGGACATCAGCAGGCGTGACAGCGGGGATCGATCTGGCACTTGCACTAGTCGAAGAGGATTGTGGGCGCGATATTGCAATGAAAGTGGCACGCGAGTTAGTCGTGTACATGAAGCGCTCAGGTGGGCAATCCCAGTTCAGTGCACTGCTGCAATCGCAATCTGGTGATGCTTCGTTTGATGTACTTCACCAGTGGGTTTCGAATAATCTTCAAATGAAAGATCTGACCATCGATACCCTTGCCGCTCAGGTATGTATGAGTCCTAGAAACTTTGCGCGTGTCTATAAGCAGAAAACTGGGAGAACGCCAGCCAAAGCGTTAGAAATATTTAGGCTTGAGGCTGCACGACGACTGTTAGAAGATTCCCTTCATAGCATTCAGGAAATCGCCAATCGATGCGGCTTTGGTGATGAGGAGCGCATGCGCATTACCTTTCATCGAAATCTGAATGTATCGCCGTCAGAATATCGAAAAAGGTTTTCAGCTAAATAGCGACTATCGGCGTGGAGATTTAGCTGGCTTCAACAGCAGCTGGGTAAGTCACCACCATCTGAAATAAAAATGCCCATGTTGCAATGCAAACATGGGCTGCTTAAAGCACCTGGCAAATTAAAACAAGTAGGTAAATAACCAATACAGTGAGCCAGATAGCAACATGGCCATCGGCAGTGTCAACACCCAAGCCGTCAATAAGCTCTTGATTGTTGACCACTGCAGGCCAGATTTATTGGCTGCCATGGTACCGGCCACGCCAGAAGACAATACATGGGTGGTGGACACTGGCAGGCCATACATGTCTGCAGCACCAATCATACTCATGGCGACGAGCTCAGCCGATGCACCTTGTGCATAGGTCAAATGTGTCTTACCAATTTTTTCGCCCACAGTGACGACGATACGCTTCCAGCCAACCATGGTGCCCAAACCAAGCGCGATGGCCACTGCAACTTTGACCCATAGCGGGATAAATTTTGTAGAAGCATCTATCTCTTTTTTGAATGCAGTGACATTCTTCTTGGTATCTTCATCAAAACTAACCGCTTTATCTTTATCAATCAGGCGGATAGCCTCTGAAGTTAAGTACATATCGTTACGCACGTTGCCTACGCTTTCACTTGGTACGCGGTCAAATGTACCGTACTCTTTTACCTGACTACCGATTTGTCCGGTAAGTGCGGCCAGCGCAGGTAATACATTGGCGTTGTATTCTTTAGTGCGGATATAGTCCGAAATGACTTGTCGTGGCTCTGCCGGTGCAGCTGCAGGCGCAATTTTCACCAATGATTGTTGTGTCACTTGCGCCACAGCAACGAACTGCGTCATCTGGTCTACAGGCATTGCTCTATTCAAGGCATATGCCATGGGCACAGTACCCACCAATATCAGCATGATTAACCCCATGCCTTTTTGGCCATCATTGGAACCATGCGCAAATGACACGCCAGTACAGGTGAGTATGAGTAATCCACGAATCCATACAGGTGGAGGTTTGTTACCTTTGGGCTCTGCATATAACTCTTTATTTTTAACAAATGCTTTTAATGCCAGCAATAGCAGCGCTGCAAACACAAATCCAATCATTGGAGATAGCAACAAAGAATAGCCGACTTTAGTGGCTTGCGCCCAATCCACACCACTGGTACCTGTGCGCCCATGCATCAAGGCATTCGCCACCCCTACACCAATAATAGAGCCAATCAATGTATGGGATGATGATGCCGGCAAACCTAGCAACCATGTGCCTAAATTCCATAGGATTGCCGCAATTAGCAACGCAAACACCATGGCAAAGCCGGCACCAGAACCCACTTGCAGAATGAGCTCAACGGGTAATAAGGAAATAATGCCGAATGCAACTACCCCACTGGAAAAGAGTACGCCCAGAAAATTGAAAAATCCTGACCACACCACGGCAAAATTGGGCGGGAGAGAATGCGTGTAAATCACGGTGGCTACTGCGTTTGCAGTATCGTGAAAGCCATTGACGAACTCAAACCCCAGTGCGATTAACAGCGCAACCCCTAACAATATATAAGGCAGTATGGTGGTGGTTTTAACGCCTGTATTCGTCACATCATTCATCAGGCTGATTGCTGTAAATGCCAAACCGCCAATTAACAAAGCAACGAATATAATCGCTGTCATTAACCCTGGTTTATGATCAAAATTTGGTTTGATGGGTGGGCTGTAGCTAAGCGTGTTCATATTGGATCCCGACATAATTGATTGTGACTATTCTTCGCTAATTTGATGTCAGTTTGATGACATAGACTGGTATTAATATACTTCAGGGACAAAGAGCTCTTTAGGTACGGGCATCCGCACATAATCTTCGTGATGTTCGCGCTGTGGCAGCTCAATCACAGGCCGCTTGATTTCCTCATACGGCATCTGATTGAGCAAATGGTGGATACAGTTTAATCTAGCTTTCTTCTTGTCCACTGCTTCCACAATGCGCCAAGGTGCTTCTTCGATATGCGTGCGTTCCAGCATGGTTTCCTTGGCTTTGGTGTATTGCTCCCAACGACGGCGCGATTCTAAATCCATAGGACTCAACTTCCATTGCTTCAATGGGTCGTGCGCGCGCCCTAAAAAGCGTAAGTGCTGTTCTTCGTCTGAGATTGAAAACCAATACTTAATCAGCTGGATTCCAGAGCGAACCAACATACGTTCAAAATCGGGGACAGATCGAAAAAACTCTTCGTACTGCGTATCGTCGCAAAAGCCCATCACGCGCTCGACACCGGCGCGGTTGTACCAGCTGCGATCAAACAATACAATTTCGCCTGCGGCCGGGAGGTGCGAAACGTAACGCTGGAAATACCACTGTGTACGCTCACGTTCATTGGGTGCTGGGAGTGCGGCGACTCGACAGATACGTGGATTTAATCGTTGGGTGATGCGTTTGATGACGCCACCTTTACCCGCAGCATCGCGACCTTCAAACAGGATGACTACTTTATGGCCGGTTGCAGCTACCCAGTCTTGCAGCTTAACTAATTCGCCTTGGAGCCTGAATAACTCACGGAAATACTTTTGACGGTAACTTTTTTGCTCTGCTGTTTGGTCTAAAGAACCGCTCTCTAGAATTTCAAGATCGCGATCACCGAGCTCTAACTCCAGCTCTTCATCGTAGCTATCAATCAAATCATTGTGAATACGGCGGACTATTTCATCGTTACTTAGGCTCATTATTATGCTCACCAACGTAGAGTGTTAAGCATAAACGGTGAAAATGACAAATTTGTGACGTATTGAAGCTACCAGCAGTTTTAGCGACTATGAATATTCACTTTGGGAATGCGATACGCTAGCCAAAACGCTACCAACACAAGGCCAGTAATAAACCATTGGCTGTCATGCACGGCAGTTACCAGTGCTTCTCTAGCACTGGTCAGTAAATGCAATCCTTCGCTCTGGCTTAAATGAAATAATTGTAAAAACTGCGCTGATTTTTCATGACTGAATAATATCTGTGGGTTGTCTAGGCTGGGCGCTAGTTCCGGCGCGCTTTTCAAGGTTAATAAAGTGTGTATTTTCGAGGTATATTGACTTGAAATAATTGAGCCAATCACCGCTGCACCCATCATACTTCCAACCATCCGCATTGACTGTAGCATGGCAGTAGCAATGCCAAGTTGTGTTCTAGCTGCGCTTGCTTGCACGATAAGCGTTAAGTTTGGGAGCAATAATCCGATGCCTAACCCGCCCAATGCCATTGCGCTAAAAATCATGATATGCGCTGTTAGAATAGTGACTTGTGTCATGGCTAATGCTGATATTAAAAATGCAGCCAACCCAACATATAACACTACGTTGGGGGAGTCTATGCGTGACATGATTCTTCCATTCACGATACTGCCCACCGTAATAAAAACGGCCAAAGGCGTAACCAAAATACCGGCTTGATTAGGGGAAAGCCCGAAGCCACCTTGAAACATGAGCGGCGCGTAATACATAATGGCAAATAAACAAAACCCCATCATGGATGACAGTGCAAAGACCGGACCCAGAATATTATTCTTGAACATGCCTAATGGCAGAATCGGGTTCTCACAACGGCGTTCCCACCAAAATAAAGTGTAGCCAGCAATAATGCCAAGTACGCCTAATGGGATTAGCAGCACAGAATATTTATCTTGTAGCAACCATTCAACCATGAGCTGTAAGCTACCAAGGGTTAGCGCAATTAAAAAAGCGCCTAGCCAATCCATGCGTGATGGCGGCTGATTTGAATAACGGATTTTTGGTAAAAAGTACCAAATAAACGCAAGGCTTAATATACCGACAGGTAGATTCACAAAGAATACCCAGCGCCAACCCCAATACTCCGTGAGATAGCCGCCAATCGATGGACCAACAGCGTTAGCTAACCCAAACGCGGTGCTGAATAGCACTTGCCAACGTAAACGTTCATGGGTGTCCGGAAATATGTCTGGAATGCTCGCAAAAGAGGTTGCGACTAACATGCCGCCGCCAATCCCTTGTAACGCTCTAGCAAAGACTAGTTGAAGCATACTTTGCGCCATGCCACAAAGCATGGATGCCAGTGTAAATAACACGATAGCAATGACAACAAATGGCTTACGGCCATATTCATCGCCTAATTTACCAAAGATGGGCACCGCAATGACTGAGGTAAGTAGATACGAAGTACCAACCCATGCATAGAGTTCAAACCCATTGAGCTCTGCGATGACAGTGGGCAATGCGGTGCCTATGACCGTTTGATCTAGCGCCACCATCACGAGTACGAAGCAAAGCCCCATCATGGCCAAAAGCTTTTGTCTAAAGTCCCTAGGTCTTGCTGGCGCGTCGGTGGCTTTCAATGACATCTTTTAAAATTCAATCCTAGCGAAGCTGCTGAGTTGATGCACTGAAATACATGCACTGAAAATATGAGTGTAATGGAATTAATAATTGAATTTCTACCCTGTAGATATCTTTGTTGATATCTTTTGTATTTTTAATGGTTGAATTATTGAATAAATCACTAGACAACTGGTCTACTAGTTGATATTATTGCGGCATGAATACAGTAAACGACAATATGGATGTACGTAGCCATATACTGGAAACCGCTCAGAAAATTATCAGCAGAAAAGGTTATTCTGCTGTTGGTTTGAATGAGATTCTGGCAGCAGCTGACGTTCCTAAAGGCTCCTTCTATTATTACTTTAAATCTAAGGATGCCTTTGGTGAAGCCATGCTCCAAAGCTATTTTGAAGAGTATCACGCCAATATGGATGCAATACTCAACGCTGAAAATCAGACCAATAGCCAGCGCATTTTAAATTACTGGAACCATTGGCAGGAATCGCAAGCCAGCTTTGATTGCCAAGGTAAGTGTTTGGCTGTTAAGTTGGCTGCTGAAGTTGCGGACTTATCTGAAGCCATGCGCTTAGCACTTAAATCTGGGACCGCAGGCATTATTAATCGATTAGCAGAGGCTATTGAGAGTGGGATTGCAGATGGATCATTAAAGACTAAGGTTGAGCCCAGCAGCTTAGCGCAGACACTTTATCAAATGTGGTTGGGCGCCAGTTTAATGACCAAAATTACACGAGATATGGCACCTATTCACAACGCAATGGCCACCACAAGAAGTCTGTTGCTTGTGTAATTGACATTACTTTTTAATATTCATAATTTTTTATTTAACTCAGTTTTTTATACTTTATTTAAACCAGCTATTTTTTTAATTGCATTATATACGACCGGTCTAATTGTTGGGAACCGAGCGTATTTTATTATCCCAACATTTAAAGGTAAACGCATATGAAAATTCTAATCGTACTCACTTCTCATGATCAACTAGGCAGCACCGGAAGAAAAACTGGATTCTGGCTAGAAGAGCTTGCTGCCCCCTACTACATTTTTAAGGATGCAGGTGCAGAATTAGTGCTTACCTCCCCTCTTGGTGGGCAACCCCCGCTAGACCCAAAGAGCAATGAGCCTGATTTTCAAACCGAAGCGACCCATCGCTTTGAAGCCGATGCAGCAGCAAATGCTGCCTTAGCCAACACCATACGTTTAGACACGATCAATCAAGCGGATTACGATGCAGTATTTTATCCAGGTGGCCATGGCCCATTATGGGATTTGGCTGAAGATAAGAGTTCCATACAGTTAATATCAAGTGTATTGGCAGGCCATAAACCTGTAGCATTGGTGTGCCATGCGCCTGGCGTGTTAAGACATATTAAGAATGCTGACGGTACGCCACTTGTAAAAGGCAAGAAAGTCACGGGTTTCAAAAACTCGGAAGAAGCTGCGGTTGGGTTATTAGAGATTGTGCCATTTTTGGTAGAAGACGAATTGATCAGCAAGGGTGGGCAATATTCCAGCGCTTCAGATTGGGCATCGTATGTGGTGCAAGACGGAAATCTTATTACGGGCCAGAACCCTGCTTCTTCTGCCGAGGCAGCGAAACAACTTCTGCAGTTTCTAAGTAAAAGGACTTGATGATGAGTGCTTATGTGGTGATGATACGGGAGCGCACACTGGACCAAGACGAAATGGTGCTGTATGCCCAACTAGCGAAATCAGCGCGGGAGGGGCATCCGGTCACTCCTTTGGCTAGATATGGCGCGATGGAGACTTTAGAAGGTTCTCCGGCCGAAGGTTGTTTGATTCATGAGTTTCCAACAATCAAAGATGCGCAAAATTGGTACCACAGTGCCAAATATCAGGAAGCACTTAAACATCGACTTAAAGGCGCTGAATATCGTGTTTTAATCGTTGAAGGTTTAGAGGCTTAAGCAAATTAAATATAACAATGGACAATCAATGATGGGCAATATCAATACTTACCTGATGGCTACTATGGCTGCAATATTTTGGGGTGCTAACTTTAATTTAGCTAAACCAGTGGTGGCGGAGATGGGCCCCTATATTGCTGGGGCTAGCCGCTATATTCTTGCTGCAGCCATTATGGTGCTGATTGCGCTGATCAGAAAAGAGAACATTCCACTACGACATTTGAAGGCTTATCTGACTTTAGGCGTCGTGGGTGTTTTTGGATTTAATTTGTTTTTCTTTTTAGGGATGGAAACCACCTCTGCTATCAATGGCGCACTCATCATGGCATTAAATCCGCTATTAACAGCTATTTTGGCGTATCTCATACTGCATGACAAACCCTCTAAACAACAGATGATTGCATTCCCCATTGGCGTGGCTGGCGTAGCGATTGTTGTATTGGGTGCCGGCGCACACTTAACACTCTCTATTGGCGACCTTTACATCTGCATAGCCAATGTAAGTTGGGCGCTGTATAACGTGCTCGTTCGTCAAGTAATGCCAAAGAATGTCAGTGGCATAGCCAATACGGCAGGCATCATGACTGTAGGTGCAATCGCATTGAGCATCGCCGCAATATTGCAAGGTGATCGCTTTGTAGTACCGACACTAGCTACGGGCGCCTCACTCGCTATGATGGCAGTGGGCGGCGGTGTCTTGGCTTATCTTTTCTGGAATGCGAGCATCGCCAAATTAGGGCCATCAAAAGCGGCGATTTTTATGAACCTAGTGCCTGTTACCTCCATGGTCATCGCTACGATTGAACGTATACCACCCAATAACGCACAGGTGCTAGGCGCTATCTTAGTCATCAGCGCGGTAACGTTTAGCTCGTTTTCACAATCAAAATCGACATCTTGATTTGAAAATTCAAACAATATCAACAGCGGCAACCAATTAGAATGTATGCCGCTGTTTTTTCGTAATTTATTGACGTAATCTACGCCAACTTAATATCACACCAGTGAGGCTGAATATAAATCCAGTGACAGTAAACAAAATCACGAGAATCGTTTTTAATTGCGGCGTTTGATTGAGCGCTGGAAAGTCCAAGGTGTGAAGGCCAGTATATAGCCAACGATATAATCGTTTTGAGTCGTTTAAAACTTCAACGATTTGTGCGTTTCCACTATCAATATGAAACCACGTATTCTCTTTATCGTTACATACAACTCTTAATAATGGTGTACTTGATAATGGTGTACTTGATAATGGTGTACTTGCATGATTGCTTGCATAAGCATCATTACTAGCTACAACTGTAGGTAACGCACAACTGCTGCCATCTAATAGTTGAATGTATTCAGATTTGAATTGCGTGTATGCAAAATGACTCGCAACACCATGCTGCCCCAATATTTTTTGAGCAGCATGATGAAATGTTGCAATCACATAAGGTTTGCCTGCAAGCTGAACCCAATCTAGTTGCTTTGCACCTTGCGCGAGCGAGAGGTCAACTGTGTTGAACTGATCCCAATGTATTTCCCCACCTGCCAGCACTTTTCTTTGCGTTGCGCTCACAACGCTATTCGAGAACAACAGGCCATGGTCCATAGACAACCATCCACTGAATATATAAGTAAGCAGGAAAGCGGAAATGAATATTCCACCCATGTGATGTAAGTAGTGCATACCACGATAAGGCGAAATAGACTTTTCATGACGCCACCTTAGCCGCATTAGCCCTAAGTAAATACCTGACAATGCTGCGACTAATGCGATGAATGAGACTGTCCAGACTAGCCAGTTCCAAACTGCCCAGTGTTTTCTTAAAAAAGTGGGGTATATCCAATGGATAATGGATCCAACGTAATTCCACCCCCTTTCCAGCTTATTCGTATCACGTACCACTTCGCCAGTGACATCTGAAACATACAACTCTGTTTGTTGCTTATTATTCAGTGCAATACGATGTAGTGGCCGATATGCATCTAAACCGTTTGACACCGTCCACTGATCCACATCCTCTAAAGATGCATAGGCAATATTTGCATGGTCTATCTCACGTTGTGTTGCATGCAGATTGGCTATCTCAAGCGCAGTATCCATTGAAAGTGTGCGTAATACTTTGCCAGTGTCCGCATATATTGCAGTGATATGCGCATCATCAGTCACAATATACATTGGGCGATTGGCAGACATGATCAACCTTGCCTTTGTAATACGATCAAACTGCGGCAACGCATGTGTAGCATCGTATAAAGATAACTTAACACTTTGTATATCAATGGGTACTAGCCCAGTATATTTCTCCTCAGCGTTGAGTTCTGGAAAATGTACAAAGTGCAACACCAACCCTGTGACGAACCAAAGCATGAATAATAGGCAGGCTACAATACCAAGCCAACGATGCCACAGGATGAGATAGCGTAAAACGAATTTCATTGTGAGTAGACTGCTTAATATTTCAATTCGGCAGTAACCTCAACCCGACGTGATTCACCCAATATAAACTGCTCAACATCGTATGAAACAGGCGCATATACTTTATCTGTTAAATTACGCAAACTGGCTCTGAGCGTCGTTTTAGGGTTCACAGCCCAAGCCAAACTTGCATCGTAAATGGTATAGCCAGGCATCACGGATGTATTTGCATTATCTGCAAAACGTTTGCCTACTAGCCTTGCACCGATTCCGGCTTCCCAAGCTGGTTGCTGGTAATACACCCAAAGATTGGCAGTTTTTTCTGGCACATCAATCGGTGTGTTGCCTGCGCGATTCACCCCACCACCCTCAATCAGCTTGTCATACCGTGCATCTAATAACGCTAGGTTGAAATCAGTACGCCAATGATCCGCTGGCAAAATACTGGCTGCAAACTCAACACCGCGTGACGATTGTTTCCCACCTTGAACACGCAATATCGGGTTGTTAGGATCACGTGTGATGATGTCGTCTTTGACAATGTGATATAGCGCAAACGTTAACTCACCCTTGCCGCCATCCAATAGATGTTTAATACCAACTTCTGCTTGTTGTGCTGAGGTTAACTTAAATGCACCGTTACTAGGGCGAATGGTGACAATAGATGACACAGGATCAGAGCCGCGGCTAAATTGTCCATATAGTGAAGATGATTTTGTAGGCTGAAATACCGTACCGATACGATAGGAGAATGGCGCATAATCGGCATCCAGATTGGCACGGCCAAGCTTACTTTCATGCTCAACGTCAATCCAATCCTGTCTCAACCCAGTGACCACTTTGAGCTGCTCTGTGATATCAAAAGCATTTTCAGCAAATAAGGCCTGTTGATTGGTCTTGGAAACAAAGTCTTTGACTGTTGGGTCAATCGTCAGGAAATTACCACGTGGAAAATTTTTGATTGGTACATTGGTAGCCGGGTCATTACCATCATAAAAATTGTCGTAGTAGCTAAAGTCAACATGTGCAATTTCATAGCCTAGCGCCCAACGGTTTTGGTGTCCCCAAAGGGTATCGCTCGATGCCAACTCTAAGCGGTCGCCGATTTGCTTTTGCTTATGTTTAATCTCTGTATAACCAAATCGATCAACAGTGTTGCTTGCATCATCAATCGCAAAATACTCTACATTTCGCCAGTGTCTATCTGCGTTAGACCAATAGCTGATATTGCTTAATTTGGTTGTATCGCTAATGTCCCACTCAACCTTGGCGCGCAGTCTTGAGTCTTCAAAATGTTGCTTGTTATCACTGATATTGTAGTTCTGGCGACGCAGAGACTCGTCAATGCGGCCATCTCTGAGCGGAATGCCTGTGTAACGTGTTGGATTTTCATTGGCGATATCTGCCGTTAGGTTAATGCGCAAGTTATCGTTGATGTTAAATAAGAAGCCTGTCATGAGCTTTGCGCTGTCAAAGTCACCATGGTTGACATAGCCGCTACCGCCTGTAAACGAAGCATCTGCCCTGAATGCACCCGCTTCACCCAACGCACCACTTCCACCAACGCCTGCACGATAGACACCTAACGTACCTGCACCCACCAATGCCTCAAACTGACTTTCGCGGCTTGGTGCTTTGCGAATGCTATTGATGATGCCACCTACCGTGCCATCTCCAAATAGCACCGAAGCCGGGCCACGCAGAATATCAAATTTTTGGTAACCCCATGTGTCCGATGGATACGTTAAGGTGCTTGCAGCAGTCTGCAAGCGTACGCCATCCTCAGCTTGCCCAACAGAGTTATTTCCCGTAAATCCACGTGCAGAAAACGTGACGCCAGACCCTAAGTTGCTAATATCAGTAATACCTGTTGAGCGCGAAACCGCCTCGCGCACATTATTGTCACCTCTAGCGCGTATAGTAGAAATGTCGATAGACTCTACGCTGGCTGGTGTTTCTAATGCGGTTAACCCCAACCGGCTTCCAGTCGTGTTTGTATCGGTCAATTTAAGCCCGCTATTCACACCACTCTTTCCTGTGACCACCACTGACTCTAGCAGGGCTTCCTCTTCTCCATACACATTGGTGTAATTAAGCGCTAACGCAATGGCTGACAACTGTAACAAATGATACTTATTCATAACTCCCCTTCATTTAATCTGGCAATATTTTTTTCAATCAGCATGGCTAGCATGTTGAAATGCTGATCATCACATTCGGAATCTATATTCAGTGATTTGGCACCGCCTCTATTAGCACTTGATGTGCGATAGGTGGGTACCCTATAAGGGGTAGGTATTGGCAGGAAGTGTGCCAACTAAAAAGATATTGAATATCAATGGGTTGAAAATATCGACACGCGTTGTTGCTTAAATAACAGCAGAGATTTGAAACAACTGTTTCTATGGAAACATGATAGAGGATGACTGTCTGGGTCATCCATCACCAGCAATAAATCTGGGAGACTAGCTGATCATGCCAATGTTTAGCCTAATGACTGCTTTATATCATTTTAAGCATATAGATATGACTATTAATTATTTTTAATTATGAGATGAGTTTGCTAATGTGCAGTCATCTAAATTCCGGCCTACTGATGCGCGTACTCAATACGAGGTATTTGGGTACTAGGTATTGGGCAATTGGCAGCCATTGATTTGAAGTCTGACTAGCGCTAGACTTCAACGGCCCTTAACTGGCTTGATACACTAAAGTTAAAGCACTCTTTTACTATTACATAACAGAACCAATCAACGATGAAAAAAACCTATATTGCAGTACTCTTTTTAACTACTTTTTCTTTATATGGTTACGCGGCAGATATAGCGTCAGTCAACGGAAAACCGATTAAACAATCTCTGGTGGATTATCTTGTCAAAGATGTCAAAGACTCAGGCAACATAGTAGATGATAATGTACGGGCAACTATCGTTGATAAACTGATTACGAATGAGTTACTCAACCAAGAGGCCTTAAAAGCTGGTGTAGAAAAGCGACCCGATTTTTTAGCAAAAGAAGAATTGGCTTTATATGACTTGCGCATAGAGGCTTATATTGCAGACTATATCAAGAAAAATCCGATTGATGATAAAGCGTTGCAGGCTGAATATGAGCGTCAAAAAACCATATTTAAGGGTAAGGATTACAAAGCCCGGCACATTTTAGTAAAAACTGAAAATGAAGCCAAAGACATCATTAAGCAGCTCGCCAAAGGCAGCGATTTCGGTGGCATTGCCAAAGAGAAATCTATTGATACGGGTAGTGCCGAGAATGGTGGCGATTTAGGCTGGTTTCAGCCGGAAACTATGGTGAAGCCATTTAGCGATGCAGTGGCAAAACTAGACAAAGGCGCCTACACAACAACGCCAATACAAACAGATTTTGGATGGCACGTGATTAAGCTTGATGACACCAGAACTGTGCAACCAGTGTCGTTTGAATTAGCAAAAGGTGAGATAAGAAAGCTTTTGGTCAGAGAGCAGTTAATCAAGTTAGTCAGTGACTTAAAAGCCAAGGCCACCATTGTGAATAACAGCAGTGTGAAAGCTGAGAAGTAAGATTACATCGTACATTTAATCAATTCAGAAGGCGCATTTATCCATCATGTCTATCGTCAACAGCAGCCCCACACATGCTAAGTCTCATATTGCATTGACGACATTGCTTTTGCTTTGTTTAAGCGCTTGCAAGAGTGTTGCTCCATCAACAACGGCAATCTCGCCAGCTAACACCACATTGAGTAAAGCACGTATTGCACAGATTATTGCCAGCCCTGACCGCAGTGCAGCAGATAAAGCCAACGATGTGCGAAGAGAACCGGCGCTAACGCTTGCGTTTATTGGCGTTAGGCCTGGTGCAATTGCTTTAGATTTGAGTGCTGGTGGTGGTTACACTACCGAACTATTAGCGCGCGCAGTTGGATCAACTGGGCGTGTTTATGGACAAAGTGCGCCTAAAAACCTGAGCAATCAACAAAAGAATGGTGTGGCGCCAGAAGGCAATGCAACGCCTGCAATTACCCGCAATACTGAACGCGCAGCCCCTC
The DNA here is from genome assembly GCA_000525025.1 of Methylophilaceae bacterium 11. GTDB lineage: Bacteria > Pseudomonadota > Gammaproteobacteria > Burkholderiales > Methylophilaceae > Methylophilus. The sequence goes on from JCKJ01000001.1 coordinate 1,520,597, forward strand.
AACCACGACGCTCCTCTCCAGAAGCATTGGCGGAACGTGCTAAAAATCCAACTGTCAGCAATATTATTCCGGTTGTAAGAAGCTTTGAGGACCCTGTGCCTGACGAGGTGAAACAAAATGGCTTGGATATTGTGACGCTCATGTTTAACTATCACGATATTGGGAACACCAATGTCAATCGAACAACTATGAACCGGGCAGTGTTTTCTGCACTTAAACCTGGCGGCATCTATGTGATTGCTGACCATTCAGGTCTGCCTGGTACTGGCATTTCTCAATCGGGTACGCTACACCGCATCGAAGAGCATTTTCTTCGTGAAGAAGTTGAGTCTGTGGGCTTTCAATTTGTGGCGCAAGGGAATTTTTTACGCAACCCTGCTGACCCGCGCGATAAAAATACACCTGAGCCACCGCAGCCAAAAGATGAGTTTTTTCTGAAGTTTGTCAAACCGTAAGTGATTCGCTGTTCATTACCAATCATTTGGCAATAGGGTTTCTCAAAAACCAAAATAGCAATCATTATGTACCGGGAGTGTTGTTTGCCAGATGTTTAAAAAATACGATTCAACCGTTTACTTTGTAGAGGACATACATAGCGCTGCTAAATGGTATTCCGATATCGTGGGAGTCGCAGTGAAGTACGAAAATGAAATGTATGCATATATTGAGAAAGGCGATCTAAAAATTGGTTTTCACCCCGAAGACAAAAAGTCTTCCCATGGTGTGGCCGGCCAAACAACATATTGGCGTGTTGATTTTCTGAGAGATTCAATCGAGCTTCTTAAAAACAAAGGTGCTGTCCTCTACAGGGGGCCCCTTTGCACATCGCTAAATGAACATGTATGCATTCTAATTGACCCATTTGGTAATTCTCTAGGTTTAATCAGTGAAAATGCATAACCAAGTATTGCAGTGGTCCCGCACACTGAACTTGGCCTAAACAGCAATAATTATTGAGGAGGAATACATCATGAAATTGGAAACATTAGCAATACATGCTGGTTACAGCCCAGACCCTAGTACCAAAGCAGTTGCGGTACCCATTTATCAGACCACTTCTTACGCTTTTGACAGCACGCAGCATGGCGCAGATCTATTTGACCTAAAAGTTCAGGGTAACATTTACACGCGCATCATGAACCCGACTACTGCTGTGTTGGAGCAGCGTTTGGCAGAACTGGAAGGCGGCATTGGGGCTTTAGTGGTCGCTTCTGGCATGGCCGCCATCAGTTATGCTATTCAAACGATTGCAGAGGCTGGCGACAATATCGTCTCTGTATCTACGCTCTATGGCGGCACTTATAATCTTTTTGCACACACATTACCCAAGCAAGGCATTGAAGTGCGTTTTTTTGATTATCGCAATCCTGAAGAATTGGAAAAGCTGATTGATAACAAAACCAAACTGGTATTTGCTGAATCTATTGGTAACCCGTTAGGCAATATTGTCGATATCAAAGCAATCAGCGATATTGCACATCGTCATGGCGTGCCTGTTGTAGTGGATAACACGGTGGCTACGCCTATTCTGCACCGCCCTTTTGAACATGGCGTCGATATCGTCGTGCACTCGCTCACTAAATATATTGGTGGTCATGGAAACTCCATCGGTGGCGCTATTGTGGATAGTGGCAAATTTCCATGGGGCGACTATAAACAACGTTTTCCAGTATTAAACTCGCCAGATCCAAGTTATCACGGCGTGAATTATGTTGAAGCACTTGGGCCTGCCGCTTACATTGCGCGTGCGCGTGTTGTACCGCTGCGTAACACAGGTGCAGCCATTAGCCCATTTAATGCCTTCTTGTTACTGCAAGGACTAGAGACGCTAGCCTTACGTATTGAAAGACACAGCGACAATGCATTGAAAGTAGCGCAATACCTACAACAGCACTCCAAAGTCACTTGGGTCAAATATGCAGGCTTAGTGGATCACCCAGAGCATCCGCTAGTCCATCGGTATTTAAGCGGCAAAGCATCTGGGATATTATCGTTTGGTGTAAAAGGCGGCAAAGTAGGCGGTACAAAGTTTATTGATGCGCTCAAGCTCATTACACGCTTGGTGAATATAGGGGATGCCAAAAGCTTAGCATGCCACCCTGCCACAACTACACACCGCCAACTCAATGCGGAAGAGTTGAAAAAAGCCGGCGTCAGTGAGGACATGGTGAGGATATCTGTTGGCATTGAGCATATTGACGATATCATTGCTGATTTAGCGCAGGCGTTAGCAACAGCATAGCGCTACACTTCACCTAGATATGACGTATAAAAAAGCCACACTTTACTAGGTGTGGCTTTTTTAGCTTTGTGAAAGATTACGAAGCTTTGCATAGGTGGGATTGATATTTTTACTTCCTAATGATTTCCAAGCCAATGGTTTTGTATCGTTAGGATACCAATAGGTTGAGTGGCACTGCTCACAAGCATGTTCAATTTTCTCCCCTGCTTTTAGCAATGCATCTGGATTTTTCTCCTCTATTGCGGCCAAGGCTAGTTTCGCTGCGTTTTGCAACCCTATGGCTTTTTCGGAGAAGTCTTTCTGGTTACGTTGTATGGCCTTTTCTATCTCTTTTGGATCTAGCTCCACAGGATGAATAGAAGTGCTGGCTCCGGCGACTGCCACTGTGCGGTTAGGTATTTGCAATAGATTCCCCGCCTCTATTAATACAATCGCATGATTTCTTAACGTCTGCCACTCAGCATCCGTAGTGGGCACTTTTTCTATCACACCCTCTTTGGTTGCTATAGTTGAAACTGAATTCCAAATCGGATCAACGTTCGGATCGATCACAGAAAGCATGATCTCTTGCAATGTTGCAAATGGTTTAATGCCTGCTGCTTCTTGCGCTTGATGATTAGTCTCACTGCAAGCAGTGAGCACACCAACACTTAACCACGCCAAAAAAAATACGATACTTCTTATCATTATTAACCTTTTTAACTTTTATTTAAAAATCACTCATTTAAGAAACGACTAGTTTAAGAAACCACTAATTTAAGAAACCTATGGCACGACCAGCAAAGGCGACGCCAAACCATAAGGTCAAAGACAACACTGCGGTGATACTCGCCAATATACGATTAGGTGACTCCAAGCTCGTCACTTTTCGATAAAGTGTGAACTGGATAACCAACGCTAGCCCAAGCAAAATAAATTTGAGCCAAAATGCGGGGTTAGGGTAATAAAGTGAAGCACTGGGCAGAAAAATAAATAAACCGGATAGCAATAACAGCAGAAAGCCATAAATAACCAGCGGCTTTGCGGCCTTGGCCAACTTAGGGATTGGTTGCTTGCTCAACCCTAAACCGATTAGCCTTAAATTAACCAACAAAATGGCGGTTAAAATCAGTAGAAAACCAGCAATATGAAACAATTGCGCTAACGCCCCTGCAATAGCATCTAACTGGCTGATGGATTGGCTTAAACTACTACGTTGTAACTCGTTGAATAATGATTCTGTGCTCATGGTTTTCTCTTATCAAAATTAATGTTGTGTGGCTTCTAAATAGGGAATCAAACGACCGCAAATCACTACCGCCGTCCAAGAGGTAAGCGATACCCAACCTGCCAACTTAGCGCCTTTAGGAAACTGGGGCTGTACACCCCACACATGGATGGTTCTGCCATATTTGTACTCAAACCAAAGCGCATTCAAACCGGCAAGCACAATCAGTACTAACTTGAGAGGGAATACTGGAATCTCCCAAATCCTTGGTCCTTCCGCCCACAGCAATAAAACACCTGTCACAAACGTAATTAAAAATCCGCTTAACACCCATGGCCTTAATTGTTTCAGCACATCGGCTACTGGCACTTCTTTTAAAAACCAACCAATCAGGCGTAAATCGGTCACAATGATCAGGCCAACCGACAGTGCAAGACCAATCAGATGCACACCTTCTAATAATGGAAACATATAGAGCGATTCTCTAAGCGCGGTTCCAAACGCGGAATCATGTAATTCTTGTAAAAATGATACGACTGACATTCAATTCTCCCTTAGTAATTCATCAAACACATCGAGTACTTATCTGCACTCAATATAGGTGCCATACCTATCGATATAGCAGTTGCCATGCCAACCCTTACGAATCAGAAAAAACCATTGAATAAAAAACTAACTTGTTGATTTTTATATACAAAAAATCAATGTATCTAGAGAAAAACTACTGGTGGTCAATAAAAGTATTTAAGATTTTGTTGCTATAGAAGCAACCATAAGGATGAGTGTTGTTGTTTAAACACTCTATAGTGAGAATGGTTTAAGAAATGATGGTGAAAGCTATGCAGGCAGAGTAGTTATACGCTGCAAAAAAGGTGCGTATGTACTGCACATAGGGTGAGGTCTATTTATATTAGTTTCCTCAACCATATACACAATACACACGCGGTAAAAGCAATACCGTTGTCGGCTCTTGCTGATCAGGAGATGTCAAACAAATTAAGCTAAATGCTGGCGGAAAAACGCTACCGTACGCTCCCATGCCAGCTTAGCGGCAGCCGCATCATAACGGGGTGTAGTATCGTTATTAAAGCCATGCTGTACTTCTGGATAGATAAACGTTTGGTAATTCACTTTTGCAGCTTTTAATGCAGCCTCGTACTTAGGCCAGCCTGCATTGATGCGTTCGTCCTTACCAGCGTATTGTATTAACAGTGGCGCTTTAATTTTTGCGGCCTCTTCTTCAGTCGGTTGACCGCCATAAAAGGGTACTGCTGCCGCTAAATCTGGCAAGCGTGTTGCAAGAAAATTTGCAATCCCACCGCCATAGCAAAAACCAACCACCCCTACTTTTCCATTGCCTTCAGGTAAGTTTTTCAGCACACCTGCTGCTGCCACAAAGTCCTCGCGTGTTTTGGTTTGATCCAGCTTTTGGAATAACTCACGCGCTTTATCCTCATCACCTGGGTAGCCCCCTAGTGTGAACAAAGCGTCTGGCGCAAAAGCAATAAAGCCATCCACCGCCAAGCGTCTCGCAATATCTTCAATATGCGGGTTGAGGCCACGATTCTCATGCACGACCAACACAGTAGGCAATTTACCTGTGGCCTTGGCTGGAGATACCAAGTATCCACGCAACTTGCCATTGCCATTGGGTGATGGATACTCCACATATTTTGCTTGAATGCGCACATCATCCTCATTAATTTGCTTGGCTTCAGCAAAACTTGGGCTGAGCGATTGCAATAATGCAGAAGCAGAAACACCTGCAACAGCAAATTTACCAGCGCGATTCAAAAAATCTCTTCGTGTAATATCACCATGTACAAATTGGTCAAACAACCCCAAGACTTCCGGGTGAAAATCATTCACAGTTTTACGGGTCATGCTATCTCCAGTAATTTCTCAATTAATTTCTGTGCACTACTTCGCGCGACCTAAATAGCCTTGGGCTAATAAAGGAATGCGGTAAGCAGCACCTCTACCAACCACAAAAAGCGTTTTCTTGTCTTTACCAGCAAACGCTAAGTTCTGAGGTTTATTTGGCAATGCAATCACGCCCAAGGTTTCACCTTTTGCACTAAACACTTCCACACCTGCGTTCGTCGCTACGTACACTCTGTTTTCTGAGTCTACAGCAAGTCCATCCGCACCACTTGAAAACTCACCTGTGGCATTTTTAGAATAACCTGCTAATTTGGCAAAATTGCGTTTTGCACTTAATGCGCCATCGGCTTTAATGTCATAAGCAATGACAAACTCATTGGCAGTATCTGCCACATACAATGTTTTTTCATCTGTACTTAACTGCACACCATTTGGACGTTTAAGATCATCAATCACACGCGTTGTTTTACCATCTGGCGTAATGTAATAAACCGCTGGTCGCGCTGCCTCAGCTGCTTTATCTTCTGGTTTTGGCACAATGCCAATATCCGTAAAGTAAATGCCGCCTTTTTTATCTAGCACCAAGTCATTCGGGCGTTGGAACGGTTTGCCATCAAATTGATTAGACAACACCTTTTCCTTACCTGCCGGGTAAATAATACCGACTTGTGGTTTCAGATTTTGTACTGAAATCAGCTCACCCTTTGGGTTGAAAGCCAAACCATTGGAGCCATTACTATTTTGCAAGAAAATAGAAATGCCACGATCATCTTTCAATTGCGTAATGCGGTTTGCGCGGGTTTCAGTAAAAATAGCAGAACCATCTGGTAACGTAATTGGGCCTTCTGTGCCTTCAAAACCTTCGTACAAAAATTCGTATTTAGTCCCTTTAGCAATGACGCCAGGAATATCTTTATTCACTTCATACTTAGGTGCTGGCGGCGCAATTTTAGTGAGCACACCACCTTCAGCCTCGTAATCTTGTGCGCCAATAGCACCCGCTACTTTAAAGCCTTTGTTGATCAAAAAGTCTGCACCAGCATGCGCGCGGCCTGCATGGTTGGAGATGGTCGCAATTGCTTTGTCTTTAGGAATATAGTCTGCGTATTTTTCAAGCTCTTTGGCTTGGATATTCAAATATACGGGGAAACCACCAATCTTAATCAACTCATCTGGGCGACGCAGATCGATTAACACCACGTCGTTTGGCTTAGCTAATAATGCATCCACTTCTGCACGGCTGAGTTTTTTTGAGATAGGTGGTTTTTTAGCTTCTTGACTAGCAGCCTGTGTATCCACTGCAGTAGTCCCAACAGCACCCCCTGCCAAAGCAAATGGTGAAGCCGATATAAATAATAGCGCGACTAATACGTTAATTTTTTTCATGTCATATCCTCTGATGCGTTTTAAAGTGTTACTTCGATGATGAGGGAAAATACCCTATCAATTCGATACTCCGTCATTACATCGCAAGGCGCATGCCAACAATTGATGACGTAGAACTTTATCGAAAAACACAAAATAAAATATGCAACTCATTGTTTTACATAAATAAAAAATAAAAATACAGCGCCATCATTTTTTAGCCATAAAAAAAGGATGTTTTAAATTGCTGTGAATCCAGCAGATTTAAAACACCCCTGTTGATGCAAGTGCAAAAGCAAGTACCAGTACAAAAGCAAACGTAAGTGCGTTTGCTTTTAACCATTATTTAAATGTGTAACGTAACCCTACTCTCACAGAACGCGGCTCTAAAGGATGCACTAGTCGCCCATCAATGCCTTCGCCACCGCCACAACCCGGACCATCGAGTTTTGTACAAGCACCGCCATAATATTCAATATCATTGGCTTTACGATTGAATACATTCAATACACTTAAAGAGGCCTGCCATTGCGGATTAAATTTGTATTCCACTTTCGCATTCGCCGTCACAAATGAAGAAGATTGTTGTTTGCCCGTTTCTTCTAGCGGATAAGCGCCAATGTAACGCACACGTACGCCACCCGACCACTGATGGCCATCATCGAAATTAGCTGCCAGTGAAGCTGTGAGTGGCACCGCATTAGGAATGTGTTTTCCACCACTTTCCAATTGATCAAAACGCGCTTTAGATAAAGCAATATCCGCATCTAAAAATAACCAATCTGTTGCAGTTAAGTGATTTGTCCACTCAATCCCATAACGGTTTGAACTACCTCTTGGTTCCGTCACGCCCTCATCACCGACAAACACCAATTCCGAGGAGGATTTAACTTGCCACAACGCAAAGCTGGTATGCCATCCCGGTAAAGGTGCTGCGCGCAAACCGAGCTCACCACCCTTAGCCTTAGCAATCAGTGGCACACGATCAGCAGGACTACCATCGACCACATTCTGTGAAATAACAGCCCCTCTACTGTCATTACTATGAAAGCCACGTCCCCAGTTAGCGTAAAACTCCAATGACTTCCAAGGCGCAATCGCAATACCCAGTTTAGGGCTAAGCTGTCCTGCAGATGCTTGACCGCCATTATTCAAATTAAATACGCCCTCTTCAGCTTGGACATCGGTATCAATATAGTCATAGCGCAACCCAACAGTACTTCTTAGCCAAGATAGCCAAGGTGTCTTTATTTCGGAATACAAAGCACTTGCCGTTTGATGCACACGGTCTTGGCGCACGGTGTTGGTTCTGTCTCGATTCTCTGTGTCATACAAACCAAGCGTGCTGATGCGATCATGTCTGAGTTGTGTACCAAGACTCACTTCACTTTGGCGCCAATGCTCACCTAAAAACCAGCGCTTTTCTAACTGCCCGCCCAATATTGTGCGGTGATCGGCTTGCTCATGTTGGTCACCCTGCGGACCATTGATAAAGCCTGAAGGGCTACTAAATAAATTCAGACCATAATCAATGACCCAGGCATTTGCACGCCATGCTGATTCGTCACTGGTCTGATTCCACTCACCAGATAAACTGACACGATGCGTCTCCCCACCGTCATTGGGTAACAAGGTGCCGTAACGCCCAATCTCACCGCTATCAATGGCGCGTTTAGGCACATGCTCACTCGCGACCCAGCGACTGCGGTAGGCCATGCCTGTAATAGAGAAGCCATTGTTAGCTGTACCTGAAGATACACGCACCACACCGTTCGCTTTATTCAAGTTCTCCGGTTGATCCCAAGGACCATCGTAACCAGCGAGTTCCAACGCACCAAGCCATTGCAAGCCATTCCATTCTTGGCTTCCAGCCGCCAATAGCCGTTTATATTGATACTCCCCTAATGTCACATCCACAAAAGGTGCATCCAGTGTTTTTTTGTAATCAATGCGTGCTGAACCCGTGGTACTAAAATCACCATCCTCTGCTGCATAAGGGCCTTTTTGGTAACGTAACCCACCAATTAATTCCGGTATTAGAAAATTGACATCCATATAGCCCTGACCATGCGCATGGCTCACCATATTCACTGGCATGCCATTCACATAAGTGGCAAAGTCGCTACCGTGATCCAAGTTAAAGCCGCGTAAGAAAAATTGGTTCGCTTTACCATCGCCAGAATGTTGCGTCACAATCAAACCAGGCACTGTCTCCATGACTTCACCTGGCCGTAAAAATGGGCGATGCTCAATTTGTTTTGCTGTGACCTTACCATCCGATGCTGAATCGGCAACGCCGATCAATGCATGGACTTCGGCGCGCACCTCTATCGCGGGGAGGCTAGCTTCTTCTTGGGAATAAACTGGGTGATGAACGAGTATGCCGAATGTGGATGCCAACAATGGCCACCCATACTGTTTTAACAACATGAAATTTCCTCTAATTTTTAGTTTTAATCTGCAACCAACGCTATGCCTGACCTTGCATCAATGGATAGGTGGGTACCCTATATGGCTTTAGTGTTAGCAGAAACCATACCAACTAAAAATACGATTAAAAATCAATGTGTTATATAAAAATAGGTTCTTACGTGAAAAAATATTGTTGCGCACGCGCCAGTACGTGCACCATCTGTTGCACTGACAACAGGCTGTCTATGACTTATTTAAGATAGGTTTTTAGCACATTGATGACTTCGTCTAAATCCCGCTGATGGCTAGCTTGCTGCACATCACTGTGATGAGATGAGTGGTCATGATGATGGTGTCCTAGATGTTCGCGAATATGCCCTTCAAGTGCTTCAGACATCAAGCCATCAATAGCACCACGCACCGAGGCAATTTGGTGTAAAAAGTGTGCGCACTCCACACCCACTAACAGTGATTTTTCAAGTGACTCTACCTGCCCTTTAATACGACTGATACGCGCAGTTAATTTCTTCTTACTTTCTGTAATATGTGACATATGCAATACCTATGAAGTCGATAAGTTTCTATCAATGAGATATTAACCCTCATTGATAGAAACTTATCGATTGGTTATGATCAATTCTAATGCGCTGGCGTTCTTGCAAATTAACTTTGATATTTAATAGAACAACCGTATGGTTTAGTGCTCGGATTAGGTACTTTTTTGCCATCGGCAAGCGCAGCCCATGTTTCTCTCACATAATTGGTCGCTTTAGCAAGATCCTCTTTTTTAGCAGTAGGGATATTGTCAATGCCACCCTTGTAAACCAATACACCTTTTGCATCTATCACAAAGATATGTGGTGTGGTTTGCGCACCGTATAGTTTGCCAATTTTTCCATCCGTATCTAGCACAACATAAGCAGGTTTTGCACCGCGCTCTTCGTTCAGTTTCAATGCGGTTGCACCATCGACATGGCCTTGTTTACCTGGTGCAGAAGAGATGATTTGCACCCAGCTAATCCCTTTGCCCGCGGCATCTTTTTGCAATTGTGGAATATTGCCACTCTCATAGTGCTTCTTCACAAACGGGCATTCGTCATTGGTCCACTCCAGCACAACTGTTTTTCCACGTAAAGTGTCTAGATTAAATTTACTCCCATCTGCAGCAGTGCCAGTAAAGCCTGGTGCAGGTTGATCCACTAGCGGGTCAGCAAACACTGCGATGGATGCAAATGCAAAGGCAGCAGTGACTAAACCTGTGGCGATAAATTGTTTGAATTGCATAAAAACTCCTTTTGATTAAAAATTAATGGGATGATCGAATGTTGGATAACACGATTGATGGCGTGAGAATCTGCGGCAACTCGATAGGCTTTGCGTTGTTACCTGCAGGGTAAAATACATAAAGCGGCACACCACTACGTCCAAACTTACTTAAGAGATTCGTAATGTGTGCATCTTGATTGGTCCAATCCCCCTTTAAATAGGTAATGCCTTTTTGTTGAAAGGCATTTGTCACCTCTGGCTGGCTGAGTGCTACACGTTCGTTCACCAAACAGCTAATGCACCATGCCGCTGTAAAATTTAAAAACACCGGCTTACCTTCAGCCAAGAGTATTGCTAACTTTTCTGGTGTATAAGGCTCCCAATATTGAGTCGGACTAGCTTTAACAGACTGACTAGCTGCTTCTGGCGTGGCATCGCCCAGATAAGCATAACTGACCACCAAAGTAGTAACGAGAACGAGAGCGATTCCAACGTTTGCCGCAATCTGATTTTTTAAAGAAATTAAGCGTGTTGTGTTATACAACCATGCCGCAAACGCTATCAATACCATGCCACCTAATGCCACCGCTACTCCATTGGCACCGACCTGCTGAGCGAGCACCCAAACCAACCAAACCGCGGCTAAATACATAGGGAACGCAAATATCTGTTTGGTACGCTCCATCCACACACCAGGTTTAGGTAACTTACGATGCAAGGCTGGCCATGCCGTCAACAACAAATAAGGCAATGCCAAACCCAAGCCTAGGCTAAGAAATACCAACATGAGTTTTGCCGAAGATTGTGTCAGCGCATAACCAAGTGCTGCGGCCATAAAAGGGGCTGTACAAGGTGTAGCAACAACGGTGGCTAGCACGCCTGTAAAGAAACTACCTGCGTAACCTGGTTTATCTGCTAGCGCACTACCTACTCCAGCAGTAGAGCCACCAATCGAAAATACGCCGGACAAACTGAGCCCGACGGCAAACATTAAATAAGCGACTGCAATCACAAAAAGCGGGGATTGGTACTGAAAACCCCATCCGATCTCTGCACCACCTGCTTTAAGCGCAATCAGCAGCCCTGCTAACAACGCAAAGCTTGCCAATACGCCAAGCGTATACACAACACCCTGCGCCAAAATTTGGCGCTGAGAATAATGCTCATGACTCACCAAAGATAAGGCCTTGATAGACAACACAGGAAACACGCAAGGCATTAAATTCAACACCACACCACCCAGCAATGCCAACAATAACGCGGTTGTAAACCCTAAACTGGAAGCATCCGCCTGAGCAGTTGTATATTGTGAAGCTGCACTTGTTGCAGATGCATACGCAATCAGTGGTGTGCTAATTTGATAGCCACGCGCAACCAATGCACTCCTTTGCTTCTCCTGCACAACCAATACGCCATCTAATGTTTCAGTTGGCTTTAATGGTGCATCGCCAAGTTGAAATGCAAGTTGGATACCCGCTTTCGTTATCGTTTTTGTTTGGTCTGCACTCTGCGCAATTTTTCCCCATTGATACGGATAAAACCAAACATCCTGAATTGCTTCACTAGTTAAATCGGATGCTGCAACATGTAATGACAGCCCAGTTTTTGTAGCTTGCAAAGATACTGGCCAAGGCGCCGCTTGTGGTTGCTGTAATAAAGCTTGATGAAGCTGAGGTTGATGAGATGGGGCACCTGATGCAGGTGCTACCGTTGGCAAACCTACTACCACTGGCATACTAAGGGCTAAAGTCACTTGCTGAGGAATGCACTCCTCTTTGCATACCAGCCAATCGACTATCGCTGTCGTCTTAAAGGTTTCGCCAGATTTCAGGTTTGCAGCAACTTTCACCTTCACCGGCAAGGTCACTTCATCTTCATAGCCGTAATTAACAATTGGCCCCATTTTGAAACGATGAGGAATCGGCCACAGAATCTCCCCCACTTCGGATGGCTGAGAAAATTGCCAATCCACAGTCGTCACGGTGCCAGAGTCACCAGGGTTTTGCCAATACATGTGCCAATGCGGAATGATTTTTAAGTGCACACCGAGTGTAATCTCTTCACCTGGTGCGACTTTGCTGACAGAAGATACTAACGCTGCTTGCACTTGAGGCGTGCTGGCTTGGTGCGATGCCGCCCACACCAAAGGTATGTGGCACATTGCCAATACCAGTGAAATTAACCGCAACAAATTCAATACTCGCGTCATTCTAATTACAATCTACCTTGTATTTTATTTAACCCTGCAATGGCACAAGGCTCGTCAGTACGGCCGCCACCTACGCCTATCGCCCCAATAATTTCATCACCCACTTTAATTAAAATGCCACCTGGTCGCGCGTTATAAGTAGGCACGGCAGCAATAGCGTCCGCTAATGATTTATCTGTCTTTACTTGCTCAAATAACACACTAGTACTTTTTTTATAATGCAAAGCCGTCACTGCTTTATTGGTGCTTGAGGCCACACCACGTGGAGAAGTACCATCTGCAGCCAGTAATACCTTTAGCACACCGGCAGAATCCACAACGCTGACACCAATTTTCTGATCGCCATCGACAACACAAGTTTCAATGGCTACACGCGCAGCCTCTATTGCCAATTCAAGTGACGGGCCTTTTGCTGCAGGCACGCGTGCTGGATTGGCTGCGGGCGTTTCTGTTTTTACAGTTGCTGGCTCATTGCTCTCAGCAGCGATCACTAGCGTTGCAGCTCCACACAAACCTAAAAAAACAATTTTCTGTAAATAATGCATATGTATCCTTTTCTATTTATAACTTAGTAATTCATAAGCAGAAAATCACTTGCACAAATGTGCAAGTGATTCTGCATCAATGCCAAACTAATTCATTGATTTATTGATAAAACACTTTCTTTACTTAACTTCTATATTGATAAATCTCTATATTTATAGTTTTGTACGGAAAGCAAGACCAAAGGTACGTCCATAACCTGGCTGCTCACTAATTGGGCTAGTTTGGCTATAAGAGCTTGCTCCCGTTTTGTAGTCTTTATCAAAGAGGTTTCTGGCAATTAGGCTAAATTCCCATTTATCTCCAGCACTACCGATACCAATACCGCCATCTGTCAGATTGTATGAATCTTGATAGGTACTCGCTGCCTGGGTAGCACCAATGTAGGTACCAGAACGATAGGCATTATTCAGGAAGAAATGTGCACGATATCCACCACCGATAAAGTAGTTATAATCGACCCCGTAGCTCAATGTCACGCGTGGTGCACCATGCAATTGGCGGCCAGAGAAATCAACCAATACAGGGGTTGCAACGTCGGTAGTCACACTGTCAAACTCTTTATAGTACGCATCGTTATACGCACCACTCAGGTTTAAGCGCAGATTAGGTGTAGCGGCAAAGGCCGTGGTGAACTCTACACCGCGTGCAATCACTTCCGGAATATTCCCCAAGAAGCCACGCGTATTGTTTAAGTTTGTAGGAGTAGGATCTGGCACGGTGACATTACCCTGATAATCTTTGACTTGTGTGTAGTACAAGTTTGCGTTCAACAACAACCTGTTATCTAGCAATAAAGTTTTGAAACCTACTTCAAAATCGAGTGCTTTTTCCGGCTTCACGTTCAATGGTCTGCCATAATCTGCGCTTGATGCATCCGAGTTAAACTCTACCGCTCCAGACTTCTCACCTCTGGCAACAGACGCATATAGTAAGGTGTTGTCAGTCAGTTTGTAGCTAGGGTTAATCAACCAACCAAGGGCGTTATCACGAATACTTCGCCCGTCACGCCAACCATAAATGCCATTAAGTCCTGCACTGTTGGTACCTATCGCTTGACGATATAAGTTTTTGGCTGCAATCCATGCAGTATCATCAGGGGTATCATCTGCTGTAGTACCAGTTAAAACACCCGGCGACAATGTCAGTCCATAATTAGTAGCTTTGGAATTATCTGTACCTGTTGCATTGGTAATCCCTTTACCGGCGCGATCCAGCTCACGTTTATTGCGCCCGTCTTTAAATTCCAATGTGTTACGCAACCCTAAGGTTAATGTTGCCTTGTCTGTCAAATGCCAGTTCACTTGACCGAATGCTGCGTAACTCTGCGTTTGTGGATTCAATACGTAGGAACGGTACACGCCATTCTGTGAATCTCTTAATAATCCAAGATAGCGTGGATCTGCTGTCAAAGCTGCGTATTGGGCATTACTTGCGTTAAAGGCACCAGCATCGGCACCAAAAGAGCTTGGGTCATCGCTATATACTTCAGCATTCAGATAGTACAGACCTACTTGGTAATCGTAGGATTTTTCACCTAAGAAATTCAAGCGAATCTCTTGGGAGAATTGACGATTGCTCAGTTGTTGCCCGCCATTACCAATATCAAACTTGGTAGAGCCTCCATTTTTAATATCAAACTCTTGTCCACGATAAGCAGTAATAGAAGTTAGCTTATATTGATCATTAATATCCCAACCGACTTGCACAGAAGCGCCGCCTTGATCGGTACGCTGAGGCCTAGCTTGAGAGTCTTCAATCGAGTTACTGCCAAATCTGGGTTGATAAGGCGTGCCATCTGCATTATTAAAGTAAGAACGTGTAGTTAAACGGCTGGTGAATGTTGTCCGCGTTCCGCCTAGTCTTGGCGTACCGTCTGCAAACGTTGCCGGTTCTTCAACTAGCAAGGATTTATTACCGTTCTCGACAGTTTGCGTGCGATCAAAAATGGTACGGATCGATAAATCATCTCTTGGTGTCAGCAAAAATTGTAAACGCCCGCCAATGCGATTGGTTTCATTCCAGGTTTCATTACTAGAAGGACCATTTGATTGCCAAGCGTTATCCAACACACCATTTTGTTTATTTAAAAAGAATGACCCACGGTAAGCCAACAAGCCATCGACCAATGGGCCTGTGGCAGAGAACTTACCAATCATTTGGTCATATTCACCTACTCGCCCTTCAAAGTTATAACTTGGTGTAAAGCTAGGTAACTTACTGGTGACATTAATGGCACCAAGCGTTGTGTTTTTACCTAATAATGTTCCTTGTGGACCACGTAACACCTCAATACGGTCCAAATCGTTGAAATCATTCCAGGATTGGCCTACATAGGAGCTGACCACCCCATCTACAATCACGCCTACGCCTGGTTCCAACGTATCGTTAGCACTATTTTTACCAATACCACGAATCGAGATACTGGTTTGACGTGGATTACTACCGAATACACCTAGATTAGGGACAGCTTTTACCAATTCATTAATGGTCACAATATTGTCACGATCCAAGCGTTTGCCGCCAATCACTTCAATTGGCAATGGAACATCTTGTGCAATTTCCTCACGGGCGCGCGCCGTTACCACGACAGAATCCAATACGTTTTGCGTGATTCGCTCTTCTTCGGCGGGTGTTGCAGCTTTTGGTGTCGATGCTGTAGCTTTCGCCTCCTCTGGTTCAGAAGCAGCTTGCTCTGACGATGATTGCGCATTGCCTGCCTGTGGCTTGATGCTTTTTTTAAGTAATTCTATCTCTTGTTTAAGACGCTCGTTCTCAGCTTGCAAATCAGCAACGCTGGCTTCGGCAAATGCAAACTGTGGCGCTAACACACTAGCGCCAACAGCGATACTGACTGCTGAAACTAACAACTTACGTTTAAATCGCGGCTTTAGCCCGTTGGTTATGGAATTTTGTTCCCTAACCGTCGTAACCGAGCCATTTGTACTATGACTACGCATGAATATCTTCCCCTAGTGGATGGTAATAAGTGCAAAATGCAATCCAGCCATACCAATGGCAAGAGCCATGCCAGCATCATGATGTGATGCAATTCGACACATAACTTCCACCACAAAGCTTATTAAAATCAACCCACTAAGCTCTTTACTTAACTTTACACTTGTTTACATTCTCAGAAAATCGACTATTGGTTTAATGGAAAACTGCTTCAACAGCACCAGACGAATTGACACATTGCTACCTCAGCAACAGCTTGTTGGCACGCGTGCATGTCCAATAATCCGCGCAACTTAAAGTCAGCCTGTTGCCTTAGAAACAGGCTGTTTTAAACCTGCTGTTTAATCAGCAAAATCAGATAGGCCTCAGTCGCTAGAAAAAGATATACGCACTGATATCGCCATACGAAAGCACTGATAAAACAATTGGTTAATCAAACCTTATTGTGCAAACCAAGCGCCCCCAACAGGCTAATACTACATGGCATACATTCTGCTAATGCATTGCTGGATATGTTGCTTAAAACTTACTTCAGTGATTGATTGGTGATTGATTTAAGTACAGTTAAAAAACTCGGGAATTTAGTTATTCATGCAGAAAAAAAAGATACAAGTGTGGGATTTGCCTATTCGGCTGTTTCATTGGCTACTCGTACTCACTATTACATTGAGCTATATCAGTATCGAAATTGGCGGTGCATGGATAGATTGGCATGCGCGCCTTGGTGGATTTGCACTTGGGCTCATTGTCTTTCGCATTCTGTGGGGATTTGCAGGCAACAAGCAAGCAAGGTTTAGTCAATTTATGCCAACCCCCGCCCGCTTATTACAATACTTTAAAGGTGAGTGGCAAGGCATTGGACACTCTCCATTGGGTGGATTAGCAGTGCTTGCACTATTAGGTTTAATTTTGTTAATTGTATTAACAGGCTTATTTGCCAATGATGATGTAACGCTGACCGGCCCACTATTTCCTTTGGTGCAGCAATCCGTAAGCGACTGGATGACAGGTGTGCACGCCATTGCATTTAATGGATTGCTTGCAGTGATTGCACTGCATTTATTGGCGATTGCTTTTTACTGGGTAGTGAAAAAAAATAATCTGATACACCCCATGTTAACGGGCAAAAAAGAGATAGCGATTCTTTCTGAATCAGCGCTTATTCACGAAGAGAAAGCTAAACCGATCAACTTCATCATCAGCATAGCCATTGCCCTTTTAGTGGTGTGGCTGATATTTGGGAATGTATTTGTAGACTTACTTTCACCAGAGCCCGCTGCCAAACCTCCTGCTTCTCAACATCAATGGTAATCCATTGATAACGCCAATTTTCAACCACCATTTATTAGAGGACATTAAATGAAAAAACTAAGCCTGTTACTCACATCATTAGCACTACTGAATGCGAGCTATGCTTATGCAGGACCCATAGAAGACCAGATTAAATACCGCCAATCGGCTTATTCATTTATTGGCTGGAATACCAATAAAATCAAATCACAATTAGATAAGCCAGAAACTTTTTCTAAAGAAGATGTGATTGCTGCTGCTAATGCGATTGCTGCTGCCGCAAACTCTGGCTTAGGCGCGTTGTACGGCCCAGGCACAGACCAGGGCGAAGGCTGGCATAAGACACGTTTAAAACCTGAGTTCTTTCAAAAACCAGAAGAAGCCAAAAAAGTAGCCATTGCTTTTAACTTAGAGGCGAATGAATTTGCCAAAGTCGCGGAAACTGGTGACCCTGTACAGATTAAAGCGAAATTTGGAAAACTCACGCAGTCATGCAAAGCCTGCCATGACAGCTTCAGAGAAAAAGACCCCAAATAAAGATATTAAATAAAGACTTTAAGTGAATTATCTTAAGGAACGCTTGACCAAGCATTGCTTAACCAAATAACGTTTAACCACCACGTCAGCAAGTTTACGATTGAGAAGTTTGTATGCAGAAACAAAATATATTGCCTAAAGTCATCATTACAATAGCCATTGTGAGCGCTATTGGCTGGTGGTATTGGCACAAGCAAGAGGCTGCGGCACAAGCAAACAATGGTAGTGACACCTCGCAGGATAGGCGCGGTGACAAAGGTGCCGAACGTGGTGGTAAACATGGAGGCAACCGTGGTGATAAACCTACTCCGGTGGTGGTTGCAGCAGTGGTAAAAGGTGACATTCGTGTGATCCAAACCGCGCTGGGTACTGCAACACCTTCCGCAGTAGTCACTGTCTCTAGCAGAGTGAACGGTCAATTAACGCGCGTATTATTTAAAGAAGGCCAACTAGTACAAAAAGGCGAGTTACTCGCTGAGATTGACCCTAGGCCTTTTCTAACAGCGCTGACACAAGTGCAAGGTCAAGCCACACGCAATCAAGCACTTTTGAAAAATAGCCAAATCGATTTAGAGCGTTTTAAAACCCTGCAATCACAAGACTCTATCGCTTCCCAGCAAGTCGATGCACAGGCATCCCTTGTGCAGCAATACCAAGGCACCGTGCAGGCGGACCAAGGTTTGGTGGAAAATGCAAAACTACAATTAAGCTTTACGCGCATCACCTCCCCCATCAGCGGCCGCATTGGTTTAAGACAAGTAGATGGCGGCAACAATATCACCACAACCAACCCAATCGCGGTCATCAACGCCGTGCATCCTATTCATGTGGTGTTTACTTTGCCGGAAGACAGAGTGGCTGATTTGATTGCGCAAATACAAACGGCCAAACAAGCAGGTAAAACTTTACCCGTAGAAGTGTGGGATAAAGCCAACAGCAAACTATTGACGACAGGCCATCTGGAAAGTTTGGATAACCAAATTGATACCACATCAGGCACTGTGAAAATAAAGGCGCAATTTACAAACACAGATAATGCCTTGTTTCCCAACCAGTTTGTGAATGTCAAACTGCTAAGCAATACCTTGCACAATGTAAACGTGCTACCTAGCGCCGCCATCCAGCAAGGGAGCGCTGGTGCTTATGTTTACCGCATTCGCCAGTTGGGCAAAGGCGATAAAAACGGTGTGGAAACCGTTGCGGTACAAGCGGTTAAATTAGGTCAAGTGGATGGCGACCAAGTAGCGATTCTGGATGGCTTGAATATTGGCGACCAAGTGGTTGTCAGTGGTATCGACAAGCTAAAAGACAATGCCAAAGTGGTGATTTCTTCAGTCAGCGGAGAACGTAACGCAGCAGAGCGTGATCATTCCGGCAATAAACATAAGAAGCGGCAGCATTCACAGGCGACGCAATCCCCAAAGGCCAACACCTTCAACCGAAAGGTGCCATTGATCACCTCGTTCGGTCATGTAAACCAATCAAATTAACCAATCATCATCTCTTTAGAGCAAACCTGCTGCAATGAATCCTTCTAGAATTTTTATCCTGCGGCCTGTCGCAACGGCATTACTGATGATTGCCATTTTTCTATCTGGCGTATTGGCTTACAACTTGCTGCCAAAAGCAGCTTTACCGCAAGTGGATTATCCCGTTATACAGGTAGTGACTTTATACCCAGGTGCCAGCGCAGATGTGATGGCGATGACAGTAACAGCGCCTCTGGAACGGCAATTCGGTTCCATGTCTGGGCTTGTACATATGTCGTCCACCAGTTCTGGTGGCGCATCCGTAATTACCCTACAATTCACGCTTAAAAACACCTTGGATGTCGCGGTGCAATCGGTACAAGCAGCGATTAATGCCGCCACCAGTTTTTTACCTACCGATTTACCGACGCCGCCTATTTACAACAAAGTGAACCCATCGGATGCGCCGATTTTAACGCTGGCTGTTAGCTCAGAAACGCTAAGCCTGCCCAAATTGCGTGATTTAATTGATACGCGCATGGCGCAAAAAATCGCACAGGTTTCAGGCGTGGGGCAAGTGAGTATTGATGGCGGGCAACGCCCTGCTATTCGTATTCAAGTGAACCCAACCGCCTTAGCCGCTTATGGTCTTGGCTTTGATGATATTCGAACCGTGATTGGCGGAGCCAACTCGAACCAAGCCAAAGGCAATATTGATGGCCCAAAATTAGCCTATGAATTAGAAGCCAACAGCCAACTCAAAACAGCAGACGAATATCGCAAATTAATTGTTGCGAATGTCGCTGACCGCCCTGTTCGTTTGAGCGATGTCGCAGAAATCAAAGAAGCGCAAGAAGATGCCTATATCGCAGCTTGGGCCAATCAATCACAAGCCATACTTATTAACATCAAGCGCCAGCCAGGTGCCAATGTGATTGAAGTTGTAGATCGTATTCGCAGCCTGCTGCCATCACTCAAAGCGGGCTTGCCAGCCGATGTTGATGTGATACAACTGACGGACCGCACCAATACTATTCGCAGCTCTGTGGCAGACGTTCAGTTTGAGTTGTTTTTGGCCATCGCGCTGGTAGTCATGGTGATTTTTCTATTTTTACGCACAGCCTCTGGCACATTGATTCCCAGCCTTGCCGTACCACTATCACTAGTCGGCACGTTTGGTGTGATGTATCTGGCTGGCTTTAGCATCAACAACCTCACACTGATGGCGCTGACCATTGCCACTGGCTTTGTGGTGGATGACGCCATTGTGATGATTGAAAATATCGCGCGGCATATTGAAGAAGGTGAAACACCCTTTGATGCTGCGTTAAAAGGCTCTAAGCAAATTGGCTTTACCATTATTTCGCTTACCTTCTCATTGATTGCTGTGCTGATTCCCTTACTGTTTATGGGCGATGTAGTAGGTCGCCTATTCCGCGAATTCGCAATCACACTCGCCGTTGCTATTTTGATTTCTGCTGTGGTGTCGTTGACGCTCACGCCCATGTTGTGCGCCAGACTACTTAAATCAGCACCAAAAAATACACAGCATAAACAAGAAAACGGCTTGCTTGCACGCGTCATCACGCATTACGGCAAATGGCTACAATGGGGATTAAGACATCAAAGCCTAGTCTTATTGCTGGCGACTGCAACCTTTGTACTAACGGTCATATTAACGCTGCTTATTCCCAAGGGGTTTTTCCCTGTGCAAGATACGGGTGTCATTCAAGCAATGACAGAAGTGCCAGCTTCGGCATCGTTTACGGTTGTGAGCAAACGCCAAGAAGTATTGGTAGATACCTTACTGAAAGATCCAGCGGTAGAGAGCATTTCTTCTGTGGTGGGAATCGACGGCGTGAATACCACCTTGAATAGCGGCAGGCTGCTGATTAACTTAAAGCCTTATCCAGAGCGCACAGAAACGGCAACTGAAATCATTCAAAGGCTGAATGCAGTCGCCAGCGATATTTCAGATATCAGTTTGCATATGCAACCTGTGCAGGATCTCACTTTGAGCGACCGCATCAGCCGAACGCAGTATCAGTATCTGGTGACAAGCACAGACCCAGCTGCATTGGCAGATACCGTGCCAAAACTAGTCGAAACGCTAAGTCAGCTGCCACAGCTAGTCGATGTTGCTAGCAATCAACAAAATGATGGCTTACGTGCAGCGATTGAAGTGGACAGAGATAGCGCTGGTCGCCTTGGCATTAGCATGGCGGATGTAGACAATGCGCTGTACAGCGCTTTTGGCCAGCGTATTGTGTCCACGATATTTACCCATGCCAGCCAGTATCGGGTGATTTTAGAAGCGCAGCAAACCGAGCAGACAGGCTTAGAAGCATTGCAGCATGTGTATGTCAGCTCTAGCAATGGCAACCAAGTGCCGTTAAGCAGCTTTGCCACTATCACGCAAAAACCCGCCACATTAGTTGAATATCGTGAAGACCAATTGCCTTCTGCCGAAATCGCTTTCAATTTGGCGGATGGATACTCTTTAGGCGACGCCGTGCAAGCGATTGAAAACGCAACAAAGATCATCAGCATTCCACCCACCGTAATCACACGCTTTCAAGGTGCAGCATCTGCTTTTAAAGCAGCACTCTCCAATGAGCTATTTTTAATCATTGCCGCAATTATCACCATGTATATCGTGCTGGGCATATTGTACGAAAGCTATATCCATCCGCTGACCATCCTATCCACACTGCCATCTGCAGGCGTGGGCGCGCTGTTGGGATTGATGGTGATGGACAAAGAGCTCAGTGTGATTGCCATCATCGGCATTGTGTTATTGATTGGCATCGTACAAAAAAACGCCATCATGATCATTGATTTTGCATTAGAGGCGGAACGTGAGCAAAAACTATCGCCACAAGATGCTATCTATCAAGCTTGCTTACTGCGCTTTAGGCCTATTTTAATGACGACTCTGGCGGCGCTTTTAAGTGCTGTGCCATTGGTGATGGGCGATGGCCCGGGCTCTGAGTTACGCCAACCACTGGGTATCGCCATGATTGGCGGTTTATTGCTCAGCCAGCTACTGACATTATTTACTACACCAGTCATCTACCTGACGTTTGACCGTATTGCTAAACGTTTTAGCAATCAACATGACAATACCGATTTAACAAAGGCGGCTTTAAACAAGGTGGCAACATGAGCTGGTCCGCCGTCTTTATTCGCCGCCCAGTCGCCACATCGTTGCTGGCTGCTGCCTTGGCATTACCCGGTATAGCCGCTTTTTTTGCTTTACCTATCGCATCCCTGCCGCAAGTAGAAATGCTGAGCATCGATGTCAATGCACGTTTGCCCGGTGCAAGCGCTGAGACGGTTGCCTCATCTGTCGCTGCGCCATTAGAACGCGCGCTTGGCAATATTGCTGGTGTGAATGAGATGACATCCAGCAGCAACAAAGGCCAAACGCGTATTAGCCTACAGTTTGATTTAGAGCGTGATGCAGATGGTGCGGCGCGTGATGTGCAGGCCGCCATTAATGCCTCTAGGACATTGTTACCGTCGGGTTTGCAGAGCAACCCCACCTATCGTAAAAGCGGCCCAATGTCGATTATGTATATTGCGCTCACTTCTGATATTTACAGCCAGCCGCAATTGTATGACATTGCCTTTACCCTGCTTGGCCAGCGCATTTCGCAAGTGGATGGCGTTGGCATGGTGAATGTAAATGGCAGCGCATTGCGCTCTGTGCGCGTAGAAGTTAATCCTACCGTGCTGAATCAATACAACGTCACGCTAGAACAAGTGCGGACTGCAATTGCAGCCGCCAATGCCAATTTACCCAAGGGATTTGTCGAAAACGCACAGCGCCGCTGGCAAATTGATGTGAATGACCAAGCAAAACGCGCCTCAGATTATTCTGACCTCATCATCGCTTGGCGAAACGCAGCGCCCATCAGGCTAAAGGATGTAGCTGAAATAAAAGATTCCGTGCAAGAACTGAGAAGCTCAGGCAGCGTGAATGGTAGACCGGGTGTGGTATTGATGATCAATGGCATACCTGGTGCCAATTTAGTAGAAACAACCGATGCAATCAAAGCGTTGATTCCAAGATTAAAACCGTTGCTGCCAGCGGGGGTAGAGATGGAAGTCATCATTGACCGCAGCCAGATCGTGCGCAGCTCATTGCATGAAGTAGAAATCACCTTAATGATTTCTATTGGGTTGGTGATATTAATCACCTTTATTTTTCTGCGCAATGCACGCGCCGCGCTTATCCCCAGCATTGCCATTCCCATTTCCCTATTGGGCACATTGGCCGTGATCTATCTTTGCGGTTTTAGCTTAAACAATCTATCCCTAATGGCCTTAATTATCTCTACTGGTTTTGTGGTGGATGATGCCATTGTGGTGGTAGAAAATACTATTCGGCATATTGAAAATGGCATGCAGCCTTTACAAGCTGCATTTAAAGGCGTGAAGGAGGTATCGTTTACCGTCATCGCCATGAGTGCGTCACTGGTGGCTGTATTTATACCTCTGCTATTTATGGGTGGCGTTGTGGGGCGTATGTTCAGGGAGTTCTCAATCACCTTAGCCAGCGCTGTGGTGATTTCACTGATTGTTTCACTCACCTTAACGCCCATGCTTTGCTCCCAATTGCTCAAACTGCAACCACAAGAAAATTCGCAAAAAAACCCGCTGGCGACTTGGCTAAAACAACTATTCGATATCCCGCTTCAAGCCTATCAGCGCGCTTTGGTTTGGGTGATCCGTTACCGTTTATTGACTGTGTGCCTGCTGAGCTTAGTCGTATTCATCAATGTCTATCTATACACGATTGTGCCTAAAGGGTTTTTCCCTATGCAAGACACCGGGCGCATTCAAGGGTATTTTCAAGGCGATCAAAATATTTCATTCTGGGCCATGCGCGACAAGGTCAATCAATTCATGCGCATCATTGCAGAAGACCCTGATGTGGATGCCTATTTCGAAAATACTGGCGGGTTTGGTGGCGGCCAATCCAATACCGGCGGCATGAATATTCGCTTAAAACCACGCGCTGAGCGCGATGCTTCAGCGCAAGAAATTGTAGCCAGGTTGAGGCCAAAACTAGAAAAAATCCCTGGTGCCACACTACGCCTTAACCCGCAGCAGGAATTCAGCATTGGCGTCAGGCCAGGCTCTGCGGAATATCAATACACCTTGCTCTCTAATAATGTGGAAGATTTAAGTACTTATATTCCGCGCTTAGCGGATGTGCTATCTAAGTTACCTCAACTGGTGGATGTCACTAGCGATGCGCAAGACAAAGGCCTGCAAACGAATCTCATTGTGGATAGAGATGCCGCCTCACGTTTTGGTATCACTCAGGTGCAAATTGATACGGCACTCAATAATGCCTTTGGACAGCGGTTAGCCTCTACCATTTATGAGCCGCTAAACCAATATTATGTGGTGCTGACTTTGGCTTCTGAGTTTGCACAAGGGCCAAAATCACTAGACCAGATTTACCTGACAACCAGCAGTAATGCGCGCATTCCGTTGTCTACTATTAGCCGATGGGAGCTTCAAAACACGCCGCTTTCTATCAACCATGAAGGGCAATTTGCCGCAGCCACCATCTCATTCAATATCGCGCCGGGCTACGCACTAGATGCGGCAACGCAAGCCATTGAAGAAGCGTTCAGCAAGCTCAATCCACCCGATAGCATTCATGGCGCTTTTTCTGGAAAAGCAAAAGCATTCAAGGCCTCTTTGGATAGCCAGCCTTGGTTAATCCTCACCGCGCTGATTACCATTTATATTGTGTTGGGCATATTGTATGAAAGTACGATTCATCCCATCACCATTATCTCTACCCTACCTTCTGCAGGGATCGGCGCATTACTGGCATTGCTACTATTCAAAAGCGAGCTGACTATTATCGCCATGATTGGCATCATTTTGCTGATTGGCATTGTGATGAAAAACGCCATCATGATGATTGATGCCGCACAATTAATCGAAAAAGAACACGGCCTAACACCAGAGCAAGCTATCCAGCTGGCTTGCAGCCAACGATTCAGGCCAATATTGATGACTACTTTTGCCGCAGTGCTAGGCGCACTGCCATTACTGCTTGGCGTGGGCGATGGTGCCGAGATTCGGCAACCATTAGGTATCTCCATCGTTGGTGGGCTTATTCTTGGCCAGATTCTCACCCTTTTTACCACCCCTGTTGTATACATTTATTTAGAGCGCTTACGTTTAAGGCTGCAACGCGTTCAATCAAAACCAACTTCAACATCCACTCTTTTATCAAGCAGTTAATGACTATGCATCATCGAAAAATCAGTTTCATTATGGCCACACTTTTTTTAAGCGGTTGCAGTGTCTGGCAGGACTACACACGCCCTACCATTGCAGTGCCCAGCACTTATAAAGAAGCAACCGAATATGAAGGTTGGAAAACGGCTGAGCCTAGTCAACCAAACATCAGTCAGGATTGGTGGCAGCTGTATGGCGATAGCACACTGAACAATTTAATTGCAGAAGCCAATCAGGCAAACAATTCCATTCAAATAGCAGAGGCTAATTACCGCCAAGCGCAGGCATTTGCAAAAGGTTCACGTGTGCCACTTTTGCCAGCGGTGGACGGTGGCGCTGCCATCACGCGCAGCCAAAATGGTCGTGCAAGTACGCGTACGGATAATAGTGTTGGCATCAGTGCCAACTGGGAAATAGATTTGTGGGGGCGTATTAAAAGAAACATTGAAGCAGGTGAGGCCAATGCCAATGCCAGCGCAGCAGATTTAGAAGCGGTGCGTTTGCTGGTACAAGCTAACCTTGCTCAAAACTATTTCCAATTACGCATATTAGATTCGCAAAAAAAACTATTAGATAACACCGCGGAAAGCTTCGACAGATCGCTAAAACTCACCATTAATCGTTACAACGTGGGCTTGGCATCACGCACAGAAATCGCACAGGCAGAGGCACAACTAAGGACAACGCGTGCGCAATCCATTGATATATCTGCAGCCAGAAGCCAGTTAGAGCATGCCATCGCTGTGTTCCTTGGCCGCCCACCTGCCGATTTCGCATTGCCCTCTAGTCCATTCGACAATTTCACGAGCATCAAACTTCCCGCTATCCCAGCTAGCTTACCTTCTAGCCTATTGGAAAGACGCCCGGATATTGCAGCATCAGAACGTCGTATCGCTGAAGCCAATGCGCAGATTGGCGTTGCGAGAGCTGCCCTATTCCCTACATTGAGTTTAGGTGCAAGCCTAGGTTTTGAGAGCTCAAGTATTGCTCATTTATTATCTTTGCCCAATAGAATCTGGTCGCTTGGTCCTGCATTGGCTGGCCCCATTTTTGATAATCAGCTACGCAAATCGCGGACAGAAGCCGCCATTGCCAATTACGATGCAACCGTTTCAAACTACAAACAAACAGTCTTAAGCGGCTTTCAAGAAGTTGAAGATAACCTAGCCTTATTAAGAATATTAGAAACAGAATCAAAAGAGCAAGAAACCGCCGTGCAATTTGCGCGTGAGGCCGTTGAGCAAACAGAAAATCGCTACCGTGCCGGCATCAGCGAATATCAAAGTGTGGTGATTGTGCAATCGACTGCGCTGAATGCAGAACGTAATGCGTTATCGATTATTGGCCGAAGATTGAATGCCAGCGTAGGATTAATGACAGCCTTGGGTGGTAAGTTCTAGCCGATAGATGGATTGAAGATTTAACATGGGTGTGGATGTTTTATACTAAAAATATACCCAGTATTGAATGTGACTAATTGCCACACTAATACGTAAAAAAGCCAGTGCTGCTACACTGGCTTTTTTATTATGATTACTAGGACAATCTTAAAGTTTGCTACTAAATACAATACCTACCCAACGCGGTAATGTAGGTGTGTAGCTTGCAAAGCCCTCAGGGTTATATTTTTTATCAAATGCATTCTTCACCAGTAAGTTTGCATCAAATAATCCATCTTTACGACCTAAGCCAATCGCAAAATCCACAAGACCATAACCATCCACCTTGTCGTACTCAGATGTGCTTGTATAGTAACTGCTGGTGTAGTTGTAATTGACATTGGTGTGGAAAATCTTATCGCCCAGTACTGGCAATGTATACCCAACAAATAAGTTAGTTGTAAACTTAGGTGCTCTTAATAAAGTATCGCCATTTGCATTGTAGAACCTTCTGTTAGCTGGCAAGGTTCCAGGATTCGTCTCACTTCTGAAAGCAATATACGTATCATCTGCATACCGTGCATCGTTGTAAGCCCCTGCAAGCCTAAATGAAAAGTGCTCGATGCCGTTATAGGTAGCATCTAACTCCACACCTTTTACACGTATTTTAGGTACGTTACCCACTTGGCTAATATAGGCCTGGCAATCAGCACCTGTACAACTTGTAGTAGCCGCATTCACCGCAGTTTGCACAGGGTCAACATTGACCACCGTTGTTTGAAAGTCTTTGACTTGGCTAATGAATGCACTTGCATTGAGCAACAAATCATTATTGAGCAAACTGGTGCGCACACCAAACTCAAGTGCAGTCGTGCGCTCTTTATCTATTAGATCAGAAGCACCTCCCGCATTCACTTGCGCAATGCCGCCTTTTTCACCGTACTGCAGAGAACCAAATACAGTGACATCCTCATTGAGCTTATCGGTTAAAGTAATATTGGCTGTATGTACATCGCCTTTCCAAGGCTTAGCTTTGGTGATTGGGTACAACGAACCTGGCTGTAACGTACCATTTCTCACCCTAGCAGCGTCACGTAATAGCGTTTGATTAGGTGCACCAATACCTGCATAAGTGGAGCCTGCGCCAAAGTAGCGAGCTGCCAACCTATCAGCTGCTGCAATGGCCGCAGCTGAACCACCAATACCTGTGGTGGTCGCACTATTACCAAATGCAGTGGTGAGGTCACCACCAACACCTGGGTCGATTAATAACAGCCCTTGTTTTGTATTGCGCTCTTCATACGAAACAGCATAGCCCGTGGTTAGGGTGAGTGGCTCAGATAAGTGCCAGTCGGCCGATGCATTTACGCCAATACTTTTATTTTCAACAATCGTACTTGTGGTTCTATAAGCTAAATTCAGTGAGTCCCTGAGCAATGCTTGACCCGCTGCTGTACCACCTAAGCTAGTGTATAGCGCATCACTGGCTTGGAATGCGCCAGCATCGCTACCATAACGCGTGCGGCTACCAAATGAATCATTATCCGTTTTTAAGAAAATCAAGCCGCCTTGATAATCAACTAGGCTTTTATCATCTTTTATCGAGTTGATTCTGAACTCTTGGCTCAGTTGTTTATAGTCTGTAATGTAGCCACCACTTTTGGTAATGTCGAACGGTGTGCCTTCATCATTGGCAGCGCTAAACCAGTGGTTACGCCAACCGGTAATCGACTGCAACTCATGACCTAACACATTCCAATACAGATTCCCGGTAAGCCCCTCGGAACTCGTCACAATCGCACCATTGTTGTCTGTGTTGGTGATGTACTTATAGAAATCCGTCGATGGATTCCAGACGGCCGGCGCCTGATTAAACCAAGAACGGTTCACATATTTTTTATAGTTAACATCCACTAAACTTGCAAGTCTTGGCGTGCCGTCACTGTAAGCGCGTGGTTCAGGGTGCTTCACCGTATTACCGTTTTGATACTCAGACCCTTTGGGTTGAAGTTCATAGCTGATTTTGGCAGAAAAATTCTCTGTAGGGGTCAACAAAAATTGTATGCGGCCAAAAGTACGGTCAGTATTCTGATAGCTGGTACGCCCTTCTATATCTCTAAACTGTTCTTTAAATGGTCCATCTTGTTGCTCGCGTACAAAGCTACCACGCCATGCCAGTAAATCATCCACAATGGGGCCGCCTACTACGGCCTGCGTTTTTAATGTATGCCACTCACCATAGGTTTGGCTTGCTTTAGCCACAGGTTGAAAGGTAGGCGCATTTGTTTTAAACGTGATTCGACCAATATTACTCGACAGACCTCCGGTAGTCCCTTGTGGGCCACGTGTTACATCGACAGTGTCAATGTCTGTATAAATATAGCCGTTGGCCAATGGCGTATAGGCAATCCCCACGCCGTCAATCACTGGCACCACGGTAGGACCAATCTGATCGCTAGAACCAGTGGTCACTCCCCTTAAGGTTAAAGAACCTGTTCTGGGGTTGCCATAGTTAAAATTCACGTTACCAATACGCTTTAGCACTTCTGTCGCGTTTGTCGCTTGGAAAATATTTAACTCCTCCCCACTCACAATCGAAACAGAAGCCGGTTTATCAGCCACTTTTTCTAATACACTTTTCCGACGGCTTGTCACAATCAATGCATCTAACTGGTTGGCATCCTCGGCATTTACGGTTTTATCTTTGGCAGTGCCGTTACTATTTGCGTTAGTCTCTGCACTATCCGCCCCTGCATTGCTTGAGTTTGTCTGCGTAGGTTGTTGTTTAGCAGTGGTGAGTTCTTGTTTTAATCGCGCAATTTCTTCACGGAGCTCGTTCACCAGTTGATCATCTGCCGCATAAACAGAAGTTGACGCAACAAATGTCAAACTTGCCACTAATGCACTGATTGTTTTAAGCCTGTAGCTGGGTACGGCTGTCGGTATTTTTTGTTCTGATTGTTTCTTTAGTTTTTTCACTTCATTTTCCCTTTGATTGATGACTAATCAGAAGGGAAATAGCAACTAGCATTCCAGAATTACCTGACCGCATTCATTATCAACACAACTATATGATTTATAACAATATATATTAATAATATGGAGTATTTTTTTGGCGTTGGATAAATGATTTTAAGCATTAATCTGCTAGATTTGGCACAGCACAAATACAGCCTGCTGAATTTCAGGCAGTTATCTTATATAGATGTTAATTAACCTCAAAAAGCTGCAAGTTAACAACTTTTAAGTGCTAAGTAGTGAGTTTTAATGACAATAAAAAATGCCCAAAACTTAGTTTTGGGCATTCAGTCATACTAGAGCAGTTTTTTATTTATTTAGGTCTAGCAGCGCCAATACCAAAACCGCCGTTGTTTTCTGTACAAATACGCTCTTCACGTTCTACGATTGGCTCTTTACCAGCGTGCGTGGCTAATCTAGCTTCAAAATGCCAACCATTTGGTTTGTCTTCATAGGTCCAAAGCCTTGCTGGAATCGTCACAGTAAATGGGCGTGTGTATACCGTTGGATCAGTAAACACCGCTTCATAGTTATAACGTTTACCATCATTGGAAAATATATACTTTTCTTGAATCGTGCCGTTTTCGCTAATGAACTCTCCAGAGCGTCCAAACAAAGCTTTACCGTTGTGATTTTTAACATCCACCACCAAAGTATTACCCTCCCAATGGCCACGTGAATCAGCATTCCATAACTTTATTTTTTCTGGCAAATGTGGCTTATTGTCCAAGTGAATAATACGTGTGCCATTATTGAAGAAAAACACCACATATCCCGGATACTGCGCGATCTCATAACCATGCCAATAAAAAGACTTGGGTACGCCACCAGGTGCGCAACGTGCTAAAGGTTCAACGTATTTAGGTTCTGTTGGATTATGAAACCCCACTTGAAACTTCTTCACCTCTTCTAATGCCCATGGTTGAAAAGGTACTTGCCCATCGGCAGGATCACTCACGCGACTAGGTGCGCGATCTTCCCGCTTGCCTAACGGTGTGCGACGTGGCGCTGGATCATTTGGAATACCACCTTGTGGGTCCGTAAAGTTATTGTGATTTGCAATAGTGTTTGACCAATGTCCACTAATATCTGGCTGACCATCCGCTAATTTCTTACCCGTCCATTTTCCTGAAGCAATCTTAGGAAAAGAGGTCTCATTCCTATAACTAGGGCCCTCTGCTGCTGCAGGCTGCGCTACTACAGCTTGCGGTTGCGGTTTTACTTCTTTCGTTTTAGCCTCATCCGCTGATATGGCCATCATGGGCGCAGTAGCAACAGCCAATATCAACAAATTTTTAATGCTAAGTTTTAGCTTATGATGACTTACATTATTTTTCATATTTCCTCTTATCGTATTCAGTTCGCTTATATTCGGCTTAGTTGGGTATTAACCAAGCAGTACATTTAGTTAAATTTATAATCTGTGGTTACTACGTTGGTATTTGCAAGGAATTATCTCTGCGCAGAACCTATTCCAAAACCGCCATTGTTTTCATGACAAATGCGTTCATCGTGCTCCAGGATTTGTGTTTTTCCAGCATGCTTTGCCCAACGCGCTTCTAAATTCCAGCCATCCGTTTCTTCCGCACGGGTATATTTAATGGCAGGTATTGTGATGGTAAATGGTCGCGTATACACCGTTGGATCGGTAAAGGTGCCTACATAGTTATAGCGTGACCCATCATTAGCAAAAATATACTTTTCTTTAATGGTGGCATTCTCGCTTATAAACTCACCTGAGCGGCCGAATAGAGCTTTACCATTATGGTTGCTCACATCGACGACTAAGGTGTTGCCTTCCCAATGACCACGCGAGTCACCATTCCACAATTTAAGCTTTTCTGGCAAATGAGGCTTGCTTTCATCCAAATGAATAATGCGTGAGCCGTTATCAAATACAAACACCACATAGCCTGGATATTGCAAAATGTCGTAGCCATGCCAATAAAGAGATTTTGGTACACCGCCGGGCGCACAACGTGCGTTAGGCTCTACGTGTCCAGGATAGGTAGGGTTGTGAAAGCCTACCTGAAACTCTTTCACCTTAGCTAAGGCCCACGGCTGAAATGGGAACTGACCATCAGTAGGATCACTGACCCGGCTAGGTGCACGTTGCTCTCTTGGCCCTAAAGGTGTTCGTCTAGCCTCACCGATAACGCCACCTTGTGGGTCTGTCAAATTGCCATGATTACCAATTGTGTTAGACCAGAAACCACTTACATCCGGCTGGCCGTCAGATAGTTTGGGTCCAGTCCATTCACCTGAAGCAATCGTAGGAAATGATTTTTCACGTGGTCTTCTAGTTTGCGCAGGAGGTGCAGTTTCTACAGGTTTGGCTGCAGGCTTTTTCTCTTGCGCCGGCGACGTTGTGTTTTCATCTGCCGCAACGCTCACTAGCGAAGCGCTCATTAAAGCACTCAACATTAAGTTACAAAATGCGTGCTGCCGCTTTCCTAGATTGCTATCCATATTGGCCTCTTTTTATTCTTAAATGACGAGATATTTAGGCGCATACGTACCCTATTTTTTATCCGGTTTTGGTGGGTAGTATTGGTCGTAATCTAGGGTGTAGCGGTAATCTTCAATCAACTGGAAATTCTTTTCACGATGGCGATGCAAAATCACGCTGATATTCCATGGCTTACTGAACACCTGCGCATCGGTTAAAGTGGCTTTGTATTCAATGGTGTTTGGGTCAAGAAACTTCCAACGCTCTACCACTTGCAACGCATCGCTATGAAAGTTACCAGAGCGATCTAGCCAAGTTTTATCGTTGAAATGCTTCACATCTACCACCAAGGTATCACCTTCCCACTTACCGCGTGAGTCACCTAACCACCAATCATTCGGGTCTTCTGGATGCTCGGTATTATTGGTGTGAATGGTACGGACTGAGTGACCGAACTGATGCACAATATTCAAATCACGTGCGCGTTGAAAAATCTGAAATGGCTCTGGATAATATATTCCACGTGGTACACCCAAGGTAAACCCTTTTAACGCAGGGTCATCGGTGGCTCTGTTTTCAAAGTTTTTCTTTCTTTGCTCTAACGCTTTTGGCAAGTAAGGAATCTCACCGCCCTCTACAATGCCAGGACCCGGCGGCGCGTCTTTGCGATTTGAGTGCGGCTCTAAATCGTAATCTGCTGCGCTGGTGGTTTGCCATATCCCTGAAAAATCAGGCTTACCATTGGCCAAACGCGGTATCTTTGTAGCGTCATGGGCATCGGCGTTACTTGTGACTAATGAAAAGGCAAATACATGGGTCAGTAATAACAAGGTGAGACCAATTTTTTTAAACCACGATGGGTTCTTTATTGCTGCTGTGTTCAAGAAAATTCTCCAGTACTGAGTGAGTTGTTATTATTAATTTGTGGCTGGTTGAACTGTTGGCGCATCTTGTGCACCGCCAGTTTTCACGGTGCGTCCATCAGCAAAAGTACTTTCCACTGCATAGCCGTAATTTTGTCCGCTTTTTGATTTGTAGCCGCTAATGGTAATTTCTGTCCCTACGGCCAATGTTTTTTTAGTCACGCCTTTTTCTTTTAAGCTAAATGGCGCACCAAACTCAAAGCCCCAGTTGGTCACTTTGCCATCTGGCCCAGTCACATCTAGGTATAACCAGCTATGTGGATTCACTAACTCAAACTTGGTCACTACGCCTTTCACAGTGACCGGCTTTGCTGCATCAAACTCAGCTGAGAATGCGTGATGCGCATTTGCTGGTAAAGCCCCTGCAACTACACCAAGAACAGCCAACGCACCTACTATTGTTTTACTAGACATTTGTTTTTTTCCTAACGATTAAAATATTATTGTGAAAAATGTTAAAACGCATCTGATTAGCAATCCGTGCTAACCCCTATTGATTTTGCGTGAGCACTGCAAGCTTGGTAACGCCAGCACGCTCTATCACTGCCATGACTTTGGCCACACTGCCATACTTCACAGCCTCATCAGAGCTCAGGTGATACACTTGGTCTGGGTTAGCAGCTTGTTTTGCAATTAACTCGGCCTCCAATTGAGGCAACTCCACCTGGGTTTGATTAATAAAAGCATTGCCTTCAACATTCACGCTAATCGTAATCGGCTTACTTGGCTCAGGCGGTTTTGTCGCTGCCGTTTTAGGTAAGTTGACTTGAATCGCATTGGTCATGACTGGCACAGTCACAATGAAAGCCACCAGTAACACCAACATCACATCCACTAATGGCGTGACGTTGATTTCACTCATGACGTCATCACCATCACTTTGAGTAGAAAAAGCCATTATGCAACCGCTCCTTTTAAGGTATGCACTACGCCAGCACTTGAGGCATCCGCTTTACCATTCGCATCGACTACTTTGCGGTATGAAACACGGCGTAATACTTTGATTAAGTCTTCAGCAAAATCATCTAAGTTGTTGCTGCTTGTTTTTAAACGTCTTAAGAAAAAGTTATAAGCAAGCACAGCCGGAACAGCTACAGCAATACCAACGCCAGTGGCTAACAAAGCTTCACCAATTGGGCCAGCAACCACATCTAAGCTGGCAGTGCCAGATTTACTGATATCTGTTAACGCGTGCATGATGCCCCACACTGTGCCGAACAAACCCACGAACGGTGATGTACTGCCGATACTCGCCAATACCACTAGCCCACTTTCACGCGTTACACGCTCCTTTTGGATTTGTTGACGCAGAGAGCGCTCAAGCACCTCTTGGCGATCACCAGAGTGGCGCAAGTCGTCTACTGAATCTGCTTCATTCAGCGCATGAAAACCTACTTGCGCAACGCGATACACCGGGCCATTAAACCCTTCAAGATTTGCAGCTGCCTGTAAATCTTTGGCTGCCCAGAAAGCTGCTCTAAACTTATTATTTTCCCGACGCATTCTCCAGACTTGAATCGTCTTGAGTAGGACAATCGTCCAAGTAACGACCGAAGCCAGAATCAGGGAAACTAAAACACCTACTACGATGGGTGATGCATTTGGATCTAAATTAAACATTTTTTCTTACCTCACTTATATATTCAGAAATAATTACTCTTCAGCTTTAAACACAATCGGCACGGTTGCCCACCCATCTATCGGCGTGCTTCCACGTTTTGATGGGACAAACGTCCATTTTTGTACTGCAGATACTGCAGACTCATCTAGTGCTTTATGTCCACTTGATTTTTTTACAGCTACACTTTCAACAGAACCATTTGCCAGTACACGAACACGCAGTATCACCGTCCCACCCTTACCCTGCCGTTGAGCGGACGCTGGGTATTCCGGTTTAGGGTTGTTTAAATAGCCAGCATTTGCTGAGGCCTCCGTCACAGGCTCCTCAACCACGGGTGCTGGCGGAGGCGCTGGTGGTGTTGGCACTTCGGCTGCCACTACAGGTCCAGGAGAAACTGGTGCTTGCGTGTTCTCCTGCACCACGATGTCATTTGGCGCAATGTCTTGCGTTGCCACAGGTGTTCTCAAAGCTGGCGGTGGTGGTGCCTTTTGGACTTTAGGTGGCGGAGGTGGTTTTGGCGGCTCCACAGGTGGCGGAGGCGGCGGCTCAATTTCCGGCTTGATAAACTCAATCGCCACTTCATGCTTTTTAATGGGTGCAGAAGGCGTTTGATCTCGATTGACGTATAGCAAAATTAAGACTGCGTGCAAGCCGATGATGGCAACAATCGCCCAATACTTAGCACTTGATTTCTCTTTGCTACTAAGCGCCTTTGCTAAGCGCAATTGGGATAACTTTAAACGCTCAGCATGCTGCCCCGAAGATTCATTCGATTGAATAAACCCCACGCCATCCAGTGGTGTAGTGATATAAGAATTTAATGAATTTGACATGATCAATGCCCTAACGAAGCACGCGCAAACTCACCACCAACCAACAAAACCTCCTTGAAAGACTGCGTTAAAAATAATATTAATTGTTTGTTTTCTTCTAAACGTGTATTCAACATAGCAACTACCACTTCATATAAGAATTTAAATCAGCCATACATTAGCAATCGTTATGCCAACTAAATTTTTATTTAAAATCATATAGTTATAAAACATGCAACCAATATACATTCTATAGTTGTTGCCTCAGATACAACTTACTGAATCTGCTGCTTCAATATCAACAGCTGGAAATCATGAGAAAAACCGTTGAATACGCTTTGCTAGCGCCAAGTCTTTAAAAGCGATAGATACAAAAAAACCCGCATTTAATTTTATTAAAGCGGGTTAGAGCAATTGCAGATGATGTTTGAATTATGGATTATTGAATGGTACCAAACTGCTTGAGCAATGCGCGTAATACGTTGCGACTAATGCCAAGTACTCTAGCAGTTTGCACTTGATTGCTTTTGCAATACTCATACGTTTGCAACACTACTTTTTGAATAAATAAATCATAAAGCTGATCGGGCTCTTGTCGAATTAAATCATTGATTGATTTTTCTAATCGCTGATCTGAAGATAGCGCATGTTCACCATCTGATACATGCGTCTGCTGTATAGAAGGCAGATTGAGATCAAACGGCTTTAATGTTTTCCCATCGCAGACCAGTAGCGCCCGATGAATCACATTTTCAAGCTCACGAATATTGCCTGGCCATGGATACTCAATGAGATGCTTTAATGTATCTGAAGTGAGCTCCGGCTTAACCGTATGCAAGCGATTGCGATAGACCTCAAGAAAGTGTTCAACCAAAGGCAATATATCGCCCCTGCGCTCTCTTAAAGGTGGAATCTCAATCGGCACTACTTTAATACGGTAATACAAGTCTTCCCTAAAACGGCCTGCATTCACCGCCTCGGTGAGATTGACATTGGTGGCTGCGATCAATCTAACATCAATCGGAATTGGCTTCCGTGACCCAATAGGAATGACTTCACGCTCTTGCAGTACTCTTAACAATTTCACTTGTGTAGACAATGGTAAATCACCGATTTCATCTAAGAACAAAGTACCGCCATTCGCCGTTTCAAACCATCCTTTTTTAGAGCCCACTGCACCGGTAAAGGCACCTCGCTCATATCCGAACAACTCACTCTCAACTAAAGTTTCTGAAAAAGCGCCACAATTAATCGCCGCAAACGGTCCTTCTCTACGCGGGCTAAGGTTATGCAAATGCCTTGCCACCAACTCTTTACCAGTGCCCGTTTCTCCTTTTATCAGCGCAGTAGCATTACTAGGCGCCACTTTTTCAATCAGAGATAATAGCTGCTGTGATTTTTCATCAGCAAATATGAGCGCGCTAGCACGTATTGAAAGGCTAATTTGCTGTGGATTCGGGAATTGGATAATCGACTTTTTTGTCCAGTCAGATTCCGAGCTAATCGCCTTATCAAATTGAATTCCGTGCATTTTTTTATCAACTAAAAACAAAACGGAAATGTATCACCAAGCAAATATATTATTAAATAATATTAAATTATACTTTTATAACAAAAAAGAATATAACTGCAGAAATAAAACATACCTCGTTGAACACGTTCTTGAATGTCTTTTTGACAGCTATCCAAACGGACTTCTGAACCTTGAATGCAATGGTCTAGTGAACCCAGCTGTTCTGCTCTATGTTAAAACACGGGCGTTTATTTTTAAACCGCCAGCAAATACAGAAGTAGATTGGGTAATCAGGTGTTGATACAGTCTTATTAAATGCTTACCTAATGACAACACCCCATGGCAAATTGCCTACTGGGATTTCACCGACTATTTGATTCGTTGATGTATCAATCACTGATATGCTATTACTACGTCCATTAGCCACGTATAGCTTTTTACCGTCAGGGGTTAGCGCCATATTCCACGGGCGCTTCCCTACAGCAATTGTTGTAATCACAGTATTGTTAGTGGCGTCAATCACGCTAATATTATGATCACCACCATTACTCACATATACACGACTACCATCATGCGACACCTTTATACCGTTTGAGCGTAAACCAACGGGGATGCGATGCAGAATTGTCCAGTCGCCGACAGAGACTACTTCGACTAAGTTAGCGGCTTCATTGGCAATATAAACCAGCTTTCCGTTTGGCGAGAAGCCAATTCCTCTAGGGTGCTTGGTCGCTTTAATCAAATGTACAGATTGATATGTTGAGGTATCAATCACATCCACATCACCGCTTTCCTCATTGCTCGCTAACAACCAATTACCTTGAGGAGAGTATTCACAATGTTCTGGGTTGCGGCCTTGTGTTTTTGCGGTATGCGATAATTTAACGGTTGCTAAGTCCACAAATGAAACCGCATTTTCTTCCTCTAGACAGGCGGCTAATGTTTTACCATCCGGAGAAATACTAATCCCCTCAGGCTCATCCCCTACCTTCACTAACGCTTCCTGCTTATGCGTTTCTAAGTTCACCACAGCGACGGCATTTTTATCGCGGACCACGACATATAGTTTTTTGCCATCTGGCTGAATAGCAACTGCCTGAATTTTCTTACCAAACTTCCCTTTGGCGGGCAATTGATATATCACTTTATCTGAAGCAGTATCAATCACTGAAACTTTGCCATCTTTTTCATTGGGCACGTAAGCTAATGGAGCAGCATATATTTTAAATGCATAAGTACTTAATACAACGGATAAAAGGGCAGCAGTCTGTAATGTTTTATTCATATGTCTTTTTAATATCGGCAATCAATTATTCAATGGCGCATCAATTTTAATAGGTAAATTTTTACAATCACTTATCCCTGCGTCTGTATACAGGGATACTAAACTTATATCCCGAATTTCATACGTCAAAACTCACTAAAAACATTAGGATTTCTTCCCTAAACTTTATATAAGTAGTTCAACAATTAATTTATAAGCGCTATTCCACGTAAGGATAATTTTCCATGGATAAGATGAAAGACTCCCGTTACATCCCTAAATCAATAACGCTAAACTAAGGTCTCGTTATCTCCAAACTAACGGCTATTTCAATCTAAAGCTAGATTGGCAATAGAAAAAGCCACGCACCTTATATCGCGTGGCTTTTTATTTTCTTCATATTTCTAGCAATCTTAACTATCAACAATCAGCCCATGTTTCATTGCCAGTCGCACCATTTCTATGGGGCTAGACACTCCGAGCTTTTGTTTAATAAGTGTGTAGTAGTTTGCAACTGTTTTCTGGCTAAGCTTCAGCATGTCGGCCACCTCTTCTACACGCTTACCCTCCACCAACAAGCGAAACACTTCAAACTCACGAGAAGTCAGTTGATGAATGGGGTCTGTATCACCTTTAAGCGTTTGCATAGCAATTTTTTTTGCAACGCCTGCACTAAGAAAAGTTTTTCCTCTTGAAACATCAATGACGGCTTGTAATAAGTCTTCTGCCATGCCGGTTTTTGTTACAAACCCTTTAACCCCTGTTTTAAGTGCTTGTGATGCAAACGAAACAGCCTCATGCATTGAAAAAATAATAATTTTTGCATGACTATATCGCTGCAATATCCTTTTCGCTGACTCTATGCCCCCCATGCCTGGCATAGAAATATCCATGACAACAATATCAGGGTTCACTTCACCATATAACTGATAAGCAATCTCTCCTGTAGCTGCCTCTGCTACAACCTCAATGCCATTGCTGTTTTCCAAAAGTCGCCTTAACCCAGACCGCACCACAGCATGATCATCTACTAACAAAATCTTAAGATGTCTCATTACAGCCCCTTATCATCTGAATTAAATGACTTCTTAGGTAAGATAACGCCAATTTTGGTACCTCTTCCTACTACACTATCTATATGCATAGTGCCTCGTAATCCTTGCACCCGCTCCATCATTCCAGCAAGACCATAACCCTTTGTGTGCTGATTAAAATCAAAACCATTGCCATCATCTTCAAACTCCATAAACACATGCTTTTCATCATGCTTTATTTCTATGTTTAATTTTCTGGCATTGGCATGCTTACTAACATTGGTCAAACATTCCTGCATGACTCTATATGCAGTTACAGCTGTCGTTTCCTCAACACAACCCGTAATGTTAGCAATGTTGTGGATTAATAGCGTATTACTATTACGCTCGCGCCAATGATGCGCCAACTCAGCCAATGCCAAACTCAATCCTAATTCATCTAGAACTCTGGGCCGTAATCTTTGCAATAGATCATGAATGGTATTCATCATCTGTCTAGTCACAGCACCGATAGCTTTGGCGCTTTCTTTAGCAGTCACTAATGTTTTAGCTGCAAATATCGCGCTCGCATCAACATGGATAGCTGTTAAATACTGCCCTATTTCATCATGAATATCTTGTGCCAATCGTTTTCTTTCGTCTTCTTGCAAATTAATTATTTGCTGGGTCAGGCGATGATTATTCACTGTGCTTTGTTGCAAAGTATCTGCCATCAAGTTAAATTTAGAGCCAATTTCCTTTAGCTCAACTTGCTTAAACTCAGGCAATCTACTTTGAAAATTACCAGTTTCAAGTTGCGTCAGTGCCGAAATAATTTGTTTGACTGGTTTAAAAGTGTACTTCACAGCAATGTAGGCAAATAGGTTCATCAACACGAAAAAAATAGCTACTAAGGTTAACAGCCCAACCGTATCATCCCAAACCTCAGCTATTTCAAAGCTAGGGTCAGGCGTAACGACTAACTCACCTAAAAATCGGCCATTTAAAACAATATTCTTTCGTGTTTGAGAGACGCTCAGTGTGGACAAATCCATTGCCTTAACAAACCATTGCGGCGGCTGATTGATGTCAGTTTTATCATAGGCGTTTTTATTTGTTTCACGTAATCGACCACTCGCATCATAAAAATCTATTCTAAGATGACGGATATTGCCTAGATTTTTGAGTCTAAAAATCGATGTTTGGCCTTCGGCTCCTGGGCTCAGCCACCCAAAATCAGAACTATAATGAATGATTTCTGCATCTAGCAAATGTAAAACTAGATTCGAGGTTGACTCAATTTCAGCACGTACATCTTCTCGAGCATTATGGGTAATTGAATAAAAACTAAGTGCTAATAATGACAATAGCAATCCAGTAATCATTAAATTAAGTTTTAACTGCAGACTCATGGATAGGTACTCAAATTAACGCAGACATAGTATAGGTTCTTGCAGCATTGTTCTTGGGAAAAATTCCCGACCTCAATAGCGCCCTATTGGAAAATAGCCTAATAACGAATGAAACTGCAATTACAGTTCTATTCAAACACAGTCAAATAAACACTGAGACCCTTCAATTGAAACGGGTGTTAGCACTTGAGTGTTTGCACACAAGATTAACGCTTTCTGCGCCTATATAACACATAAAAAGTTAAAAAAGACAGTAGCCCGGGAATAATATATTGAATCGTATAGCCAATCAGTTTAGGCGCTACTGAATGCTCAGGCACAATCATATTCACATCTTTTAATCGTGTAGGCTTAATTGTCACTTTGGTAGCATCAAAAGTTAGCCATTGCAGTATGTTACTCACAAATTGCTGGTTACCACCCTTACTCAAAGACTGACTTGTCAGAAAATGTGAGTCACCTACAACGACAATGCGCTGGACCTTTGCGTTTAACTTCCGTTCATATGTTAAGACCACATGATGCGGAACAAGCGTAGGCTCTACAGTGCTCGTTTTTTGACCTTCTGCATCACTCGTTGTGACAACCAATACTAGCGGAGTCACCTTCCAGCCTTGTTCTACTAGAGGTTGGCCATTGATTTCGTGTGGCCAACTGAATATCGTTTTCATTGAAAATTGCTGTGTAATTGGATGTTGCGCATAATAGTTAGCATAGACTTCTTTGCTAACCTGCGATATTTTTTGTGAAGAATTTTGCTGGATGATTGCCTCTGAAACTTTAAGCCCCAATCGATCGGCAAGCTCAGACAGGCTCACATTTACATGATCATCTACCATCCATAGTAAATTTCCGCCTTGATCTATAAACTGCTGTAGTTGCGTCACTTTACTTGAGGTTAGTGAGTCTGATGTGTTGAGTATTAACGCACCCAGTTTTGCGGCGTTCAAGTCATCCGATCTTTCAGTGATGCCATAACCTTGCTGATTTAACGCCCGCTTTAATGCGAGATAATCACTATTGTCTTGTGATTGGGACTGATTAGCTGCATCAAGCAATGCAATACGCCGGCTTTTAGTATGCGATAACTTCAAAAGCAGATTGGTAAATCTCTCTTCATTGATTGGTGGGAAAATATGCATTGATTGTTGCTGGTACTTGACTACTATTTCGCCATCAATCGTGATATTTTCGGAACGCGCTAATGCTGGGTTCTCGTGTGTACTGAATATATTCAATGAAATATTGGGCTTAGTCCGTTGATAGCGCGCAATAAAATCCTGCATACTTTGACGAAATTGATCACCATGGGTCATGTCATCCTTAGAGGCAAACACAGTCATTTGGATAGCATCTGGCATAGACTTTAAGACCGAAATACTTGGCTGTGACAAGCTGTTGCGGTTGTTTTGCGTTACATCCACGCTAAACAGATACTGCTTAGAGAAATAGCCCATCAACAAACACAAGCATAACATTACGATCAAACATGATTTGGCATGCATTACCCAATGCTCGAATGGTTGGTGTAGATGCATAGAAGTTCCTTTAACGCTATTTGCAAATTTAACCATATACCCTCTGATGCTCTAATTTACGGACGGTTAAGAACACAAAAGAAAGCGCTACTAAGAGATAGAATGCAATGTCTGCTGTATTTAACAGGCCAACAGCAAATGATTTATAGTGTTGCATCATCGACAAATCAGACCAAATAGTGTTGGGCTGTTGTGCAAAAATATGATCCAAAAACAAGAGCATGATCAATACAAAAAATGAGAGTACTGCTGCCAGAATGGGTTGACGCGTTAAGCTTGAAAAAAACAAGCTAATGGCAGAAAAGCTTGCAATCAGCAAACTTAAACCTAATACGTTGGCAAAAATATATCCGAAATCAATATCTGTCCATGCATTTAAAATGCAGATAATCACAACTAAGTAAGCTAACATCAACGCCAAAAAGAGTATTAAGCTTAAAAATTTCCCCACTACAATTTCTGCAAGCGAGATAGGCGCACTTAGCATAAAAGGCATGGTTAGATTTTTTTGCTCTTCAGAAAATAGCCGCATGGAGAGCAAAGGAATAAAAATCAGCATAATGAAAGAGGATGTACCAAACAAATTAGATCCTATGTATTTCGTGAGTCCAATTTGTTCAACGATAGGGATATTTCCCATCATCACTTGCATATATTCGCTAAGCGATTGGGTATATAAAATTCCCATGACAATTGCATATATCGCCAACATACCCCAACCGATATAGCTGGCAAACAATACTTTTATTTCTTTTCTAATCACGACAAAGATCATGTCAGCAATTCCTTCACTCTGATTTTGTAAGCTTTAAAAAAACATCTTCTAGCGAAGTTTGCTGCTCGCTGATCAGAAACAATCCCCAATTATTTTTTACTGCCAATCCAACAATCTCCTCAGCTGGCGATGCATGTTGATATTGAACAACTAAGGTATTTTCATTTTTGTAATCCACACCAACCACATGTTGAAGCTCAGTAATGGCTTGAAGATTGACGGGGCGTTTAAACCCGACAACGAGTGCGCGTGTTTGCATGTGCTGCTTGAGTGTTTCAATATCCGACTGATAAAGCGATTTCCCCTGCTCCAGAATCTGCACATCGTCACACACCATTTCGACTTCTGGTAATAAGTGCGTAGAAAAAATCAAACTGGCGTCTTGGGCAATGTCACGCATTAAGCTTCTAATCTGCCTAATTTGAATTGGGTCTAAACCAACCGTCGGT
Source organism: Methylophilaceae bacterium 11 (assembly GCA_000525025.1). Classification (GTDB taxonomy): domain Bacteria; phylum Pseudomonadota; class Gammaproteobacteria; order Burkholderiales; family Methylophilaceae; genus Methylophilus. Next base: position 1,564,415 of record JCKJ01000001.1, read on the forward strand.
TCGTCTAAAATAACCACCATAGGTGAGTGAATAATGGCTTGAGCTATGCCTACACGCTGCTGAAAACCATTGGACAACTGCTCTATCACACGCCGCCCCACTTCGGTTAATCCACACCGCTCTTTCACTAAAGCAATGGATTGTTTCGCTTTACGTGAAGATAACCTGTGAAAACTTGCCGCAATCTCAAGATACTCATCGACTGTCAGCTCTTTGTACAAAGGACGCTGTTCTGGCAAATAGCCAATCAACGCTTTTGCTTCAGTTGGCTTACGCAAAATATCAATACCACAAATACGAACAGCACCATGTGAAGGCGCTAGATGACCTGCAATCATTCTCATGGTTGTGGTCTTACCGGCGCCATTGGCGCCCAATAACCCCAGCGCTTTACCCTGCTCTAGAGTAAAGCTTAATTCACTCACCACTTTGCGGTCTTCATAGATGCGGGTAATAGCATCGACTTCTACAGTTATGTTATTCACAGTACAACTTTTCATGTCTAAAGAAGCTGGCAACGTCTATTGCCAGCTTGATTCCAAATCCTCAATGAGTATCTGCCAACCATATTTATTTAAATATGGTTACTAGATTTCCCCACCAGCGGCGCAGTGTATTCGCGACCTTTCTTGAGTCAGCCTTACTTACTTTTTTGGTGAGCTTGCCTCCAAATTTGCAAGGCCCTGCTTCACATATGCATTCACCGCATTACGTGCTGCTTCATCATCCGTACCCGGAGGTGGCTCATTAGTCGTATCAACGCGATAGTAGCGTACCATCCAGGAAACACGGGTACCTGAACCCTCAGCTTTAATGCTAATGCGTCCATTTAACGAACTCACTGGCATGGCTTTGGTATCACTGTTGGCTCCTAGTCGATAAGAAATTTTCATTTCGCTAACCAATACCTCGTCAAACTCTTCATAGATTTTTCCACCTGATTTGAGCGTTAACACTCGCTTATTCTGTTCAGGCGCTTCACATGTGGTGACCGAAGGATGCCAGTCTTGAATCGCACAAGGTTCGCTGAGCTTTTTCCAAACAACCTCCGGTGACAAATTTACCAATACAGATTCATCTGTTTTCTGTGGTGTAGGCCCGTGTGCAAGCGCAGTAGATGAGACAACACATAACAAACTAACTAGATACTTCATTTTTTCTCCTTAATAAAACTAAACGACTGATACGTTGGTATACCCACTTTGGAATGAGATAGAGAATAGCCATTAGCAAACAGATGGTGGCCATCCATGGCCTTAAGTCGATCTGAGTCATTTGCCATTTGGAAAATTGGCTCGAATTAAAGAGTGATGACATCGTGCTCAACTGGTCTAGGGTGATGTATTCCAAGCCAGTCTGATTCGCTAGCTGCGTTAAATGTGCTTTATTCAATGCAGACAAATGCGCATTTTCTGCTTCTGCCGGGTTATTACCATGCGGTGAGTTACGACCGTGATAGCCTTCCTCCATCTCTAATACTGAGAGTGTCTTTCTGTTCACACCAAATGTTGCAAATCGCATCACTTCTTCTTTATCCCAATATCCAGTGACATTATTTTTCTCATCCAACTTAGGAATAGGCGCAGGCTTATCTCCCCCTACACCGAATATGGCTCCTAATACTTGTCCTGCTTTCCCTTCAAACTTAGGTGTATTGTCTACGCTCAGTGGCGGTGCTTGATGACCGTCAGTTATAAATGCCAAGCGAAGATTTGAATCAATTTTCTTCACTTTAGTGATTGCGTCAAACAGCCCGTGTGCTATAAATGAATCGGCAGCCCAAGCCATGCGCCAATCCAATTGCGCTACTGTTTCATCTAATGCATTAAAGTGCTGACAGACTTCCAGAGGCTTTAATACAGTAACAATGGAGCGTTCTGTAAATACACCTAATGCCACTTTTGATCCGCAAGGAAAATGACTTAACGCTTGCCGTATCGCACGCTTGGAAAACTCAAGGCGGCTCATTGATTTTCCATCTACCCAATAATCACTCACATTCATACTTTGGGTAATATCCACCACCACAAACCAATGATGCACCGGCGATGGTAATCGTATGGCTGGCTTAAACATGGTAACCACTAGCATGAGCAATATCGCCATCAAGCAGATACCGCGATAATCACGCACATATGGCTTTAGTTTTTTTAAACTCAAGGCATCCCTCTCGGAAAGCCCGGGATAGAAGGCCAACCTTTTTGCGGCAACCCCTCTTGCTCTTCTTCGTCTTGATGGCCTTTGCGTTGTGACGATTTAATGTCTGGTGCAAGTCTGAACACCAACTCCATGTTGTACTTAGCCTCAAGCCAGTTGGGGTCTATACTTAGCGCATTTCGGTACCCATCTTTGGCCAACGCAAGCAATGGCATCACTTCATCCCATGCGCCATAGCCTTGCGCATCTAGCAGTCGCAAGGCTTTTTTTAACCGAATATTTGCGCTGTTGTAATAAGCTAATTTTTTGATGTCTGAGTCTGCCACGCTCAGCACTTGGGTATATAGGTCTAATGCTTTTTGCTCGTACGCTAATTTCTGCCCTAATTTCCAAGCATTCATCAATCTATAAGATTCTGTTTGCTGTTGACTAAGCGCGTGTGCATTCAAGGCCTGATTGTATTGATAGTGCTGATAGCAACGGACGGCAGAAAGAACAAACACCAATAAGGCTATCACTAGCACAAGGGCTATTTTCCAATTGAATCGATACGCCATGTGCGAACCTCCGTTAAATACAGCCCTGAAATGACAACCGTGGCAAGTAAAGCAATTACGTAAAACAGGTGTGCCATGTCTTTTCTTGCAATCACTTCCTGATACTTAACTGGCTTATTTTTTAATTTGGCGATAGTTTGCATCGCCAGCTTTACCTGAGCCGGGTCTTCTGCCATATAAGCGTGATAAGGCACACCCAGTGTTTGAAAATATTGGTTTAGCGCATATTCCGGCGCAGCTTGATCGTCATCTCCCTCTAGCTTTTCGTGTAAACTCGACCCATTTTTAGAGCGTAAATAGATCCAATAGAGTGATGCGTTCTGACGTACAAATGCATTGCGCAGGAAGTCTTGTGTTTTGGCATCCAGATGTGCGGCACCATCCGAGACCAATAGCACCACCCTAGAACCGGTAACAGGCTGGCCTTCAAAAAAATCAAGCGCCATTGCCAGTCCTTTGTCTACGGCTGTAAAACCCATCCCCCCCACTTCTGTTGCACTTAAGCCCGACAATACTGCTTCACGATCATGACTCAGGGATGCAACTAACATGGGTGATGTACTAAACGTAATCATGCCAATCAAGTCTTGACGACTATTTTTTGTAAACTCAGTTAATACGCGTCGTGCAGCCGCCATTTTGGAGGCACTGCCGCGCTCAGGACGGTCTGCAAAATCATCATTCATACTTCCACTTCTGTCGAGTACCACCATAATGTGCGCACCATTGCCATAACGATCTATCTTTTGCTCACCCAAATAAGGCTTACACATAGCAATTAATAAACACGCCACTAACAGCGCACAACTGATGCGCCAAATACGTTCTATCCATACAGAAAATGGATCTTCGGGAATCATGTAAATAGAGGGATATTGAAACTCGCCTTCTGTTTTAACAAGCCAAGGCAACAACACGAGTGGCAACAAATACAGCGGCCAAACTTCAGTGATCTGAAACTCATTGAAAAGACCAATCATTACCCTTGCTCCAACTGCATGAGTTGTTTAGCAAAACTTTTCAACTCTTTTACAGAGATATTGAGCGGTTGATTAGCAAACAAGAATACGTCCGTGGCATTAAAAAACTGATGAATTTCATGTTCCAACTTGGCGTAGTGTGGGTATCTAATAAACAGAGAAGACAGTTGCTCTGTACTCATGCTGGACTGCATAGTGGCATCGAATGCATTTCGAATAGCTTTTACGGCTGCATATAGCGCTGTACGGCCTTGATCCTTGCGTAAAGCACCAATTTGACGGAATGCTAAGCGAAACGGTTGGGCATGTTTAGCACCAAAGGCCAGCCAATCATTCTTCCAGGCAAGATATATCAGCGCCCAAACCATCACCAAGGCACTGATAGTCATCGCTACAATATCCGCTGTGTAGGCTTTAGCTGGCGGCTTTGCATCTGCGCGCGGTTTGAGATGTGCTTCATCCAGCACAGTTGGAATCACTGGTGACACTATGATGGATGCTGCTTTTACGGGCACTTTGATGGATGTCTTATCCTTTACAAACTGTAAAGCCAATGCACCCAGTTTGTAGCTGCGCACTTCTTGTACCGATCTAAAATTTTGCCAATATAAATAAATGGTAAATTGTGTACGTGTGCCAAATTTTTGCTGTTTAGTATCTACTTTCACCAAATCATAATATGTTTTATTCCCCACGCTTGGCAGTGAAGAAGCATCTAACACATAGCCACTCGGCGCTTCAATAGTCACGGTTTGTAAGGTAATGTCTGCTAGGTGATATCCAAGTTCGCGCGTTTGGCTATGCACTGTAAATTGTGCCTGTAATGCCTCTACCGTTGCAGTTTGTGCTGCACACGAGATCGCCCATACCAACAGGCACAATAATTGAAATATCAATCGCATCAATAGTCCTCCAACAAATGCTGAGTCATCGCTTCACTATTAAATTGATTTAATACAAAAAAAGGAGGCCTGGTTCCAAAAGCTCTAAACAGTTGTGCCAAGTGTTCTCGACGATTTAGGTAAGCATTTTCGATTGCCTTTTTCAACCTAGGACGTAAGAAAACAGGACGAGTACCACGCCCCTCCATATCGTTCACTCGCATCCATCCCCAATCTGGCAATTGGCTGATTTCAGCAGTATCCCAAAGCACTACTGGTACCACATCATGCATGGCTAATCCATGCAAAGACTCTGTTAGTAAAGCATCGTCCATATGAAAATCAGAGATTAAAAAAATCAATGAGCGTCTTTCAGGTAGCAGTTCAGTGACACGGGGCAAAGCTTTAGCGCCTGCAGGATGCAAGGGTTGAGTGCTACGCATTTTGTGCACAATATCGTCAACTACGGATACGCGATAAGCGCTTGGCTCATAAATATCCATACGTAATGTATCGTCTGCAGCAACGCAACCAAAAGCATCACCATTGCGCGTCGCCGACCATGCAATGGCTTGCACAATGTCGGTTGATAATTGCCATTTGTTTTGTTGCCCGACAAATTTCATGGATGCAGACATATCCACCACAGCAAACACTTGTATGGCATAACGCTCATGAAAGCTTCGCACCATGAGTTGATTCGGGACTGTATTTAAAGAGGCCTTTAAATCTAAGCGCTTAGGATTAAAATGCTGCATCAGTGGGACATGCGCGTTGAAGTCAGTATTACCACCTTTCGCTTTGGTCGAGTGGCTGCCTACACGCCCTCCCCGGGTGCGCCATCCAATGTGGTAGAAGAACTCTTCCATCAATATCACCAAGGATGTAAGTCTAAGGAGCCGTTACGTGAGATAACACCGCATCTAGCAATTTGGGCGCAATATCATTTCGTCTTAATTCATAGGCTGGTGTAAAAAATATACGGTGCATCATCACCGCATGAAATACGCTACGAATATCATCTGGCGTCAAATAGTCACGCTGCTCTAACCAAGCTCTTGTACGCGCGGCAGTCATTAGCATACCAACACCGCGTGGGCTAGCACCACCTGCAATCAATCGTGGCATATCAATACCATCTAATGTGATACCGGCTGCAACAGGGTCTTTTAACGTACGCCAAAGATGTACTGCATAATCTTGAAACACAGGCTCTGCGCGTACATGCTTTTGTATCATCTCAAACATCGTATTCATCGCCGCAAATGGCACAACGCCTTCATATAAGCCTGTAATCATCTTATCCACTTGCTGAAACTTAACGTCAAACATGAGGGCGCGCTGCAATTCAAAATCATCCGGCGCGCTGATGTTAATTTCCATAAAAAAACGATCACGTGCCGCGGCAGGTAACTCAAATGTTTCTTCACGCTCCAAGCGATTTCTGTCTGCAAATACCGTCAGATGCGGGAAATAATATTCACGATTAAATGCATGTGCTGAACGTTCAGCCATTAAACGTAACAACATAGAATGCGCTTGTGGTCTTGCTCGATTAATCTCGTTGAAAAAGAAAACCGCCAACTCTTCACCATGCTGTAGCAATGGCCCAGGCGCCACCGATGGCTGTCCATTTTGGTTGATATAAGCGTGGTATAAAAAATCAGAAGGCATCAGATCGACAGCACCTTCTATACGTTGATATTGCCCGCCCAACAATCTTGCAGCGGCTCTTAATAATGTTGTTTTACCAACACCCACGTCGCCTTCTAATAAGACATGGCCGCGTGATAAAACTGCAATGGTGAGCAACCTCACTTGATGGTTTAAGCCTAGAACAATTTGATTGATTGCATTTTCAAATAAGATGACTTGCTGGCGGTATACGTCTAAATCCATTTTGTTTGAATCGGTCATAAGTTTCTTTAATATGAGTGCGCGGGCTAGCGGTAAAAATTGTGTTTCATCAATGGTGGTAATCACCAGAATGAATTAACCGATGCTTCTCAGCATCGGTTAATGTTGTCATTCAGATTACTCTGCGACGTTATAATCAAACTTGCCAGTTGCTTTTGCATTTGCAATACGCTTTTCATTACGCGCATCCATGGCTTTAATCGAAGCTTCTTGTTTACCCACTTCTACTGGATCATGTTTTGGATCGTATTTTGATCCAGCAATTTTTGCCGGAAAGCCAGGTTTAGCTTCCCAGCAATTGCCAGCTTCTTTACAGTTTTGTCCGTCATAAGCCAATGCTGAGCCAGATGCAACCATCGCGCCCGCAAGTACTACCAAAGTCATGATTGTTTTCATTTAAATCTCCTTCTCATATGGTTGCTGGTGTTGCTGTCTACTTGTAGCAAGCCACCAGTCAGCTCACTACAAATTTAAAACTGGTGAATCTATTTTTTCCATTTCGCTTTTTTGGGGTCTCCGCTGTAAGCACTTCTCAACCAGCTCATGACCTGCAGGATTTCATCTTGCGACAACAACCCCCTTTGCGGCCCCATCATGCCCTGTCCGCCCCCATAGATAGTCTCGAACAACCCTTTATCTGTTGCGTTGTTTGGGTATGTCCAATAATCATCCGTAAGCGCCGGCCCTAGTTTCCCCTCAGCTAAGTGACCATGACACCCCGCGCAAGCAGTAGAGAAAATGGTGTACCCACTTTTATTGATGGCTTCATAGTCGTTGTAAGGGTTTTTACCCGTCACTTTGAATGCTTTGACTGCAGGCGTGTCATCGCCTTTTTTATCATTAAAATCCAAAGGATCCCCAGAGATGGTGCCGCGAAAATCAAGCATCGGCCCAGGTGGCACCGCTATCGTTGTAGGCTTGTTTGCTTCAGCCAGTTTGAGATGCTCTGACACAGCTTCTTTTTTTGCATCCTCGCTAACCATGCTGTGACTATCAAGCTCTTGTGCTGAATTACAGGCCGCCAGATACACTGTCAATCCCACTGCTGCAACTGCAGTATGAAATCGAACATCTCTCACCATAGAAAAACTAAACTTCATATTTTTACTCACTTATTCAATTAAAAAACTTTGTTTATTAAAGCAATGGAATACCTTCTTTTTTTAGCACTGCTTCAATCTCAACCTTTTTGTCATCAATCACTTTGTTCAACGCTTGTTGCAATTCAGTGTCACCTTTTCTCACACCCATCACTACGTCATAATGCATAGGCACTTTCACGCCATTGGATTTCTTCGCATCATCTTTAATCAATTGCATTTTTAACTTGGTCTTTGCCTCACGCACATAACGAGCAGCCTCTGGCGCCCACAACTCAGCAGCGTGTAGCACTTGGCTCTCAACATCGTTGACCAACCTTGATGGCTCAACTCTGATGTAGTTATTTCGCGTCGATTTATATCCTTGAATCTCTGCAAAATAGTCGAACATGTCATCAAAACGATTAATCTGAAGCAACATCACCTTGCCCGGACTGTCTGGTAAAACACCTATCCGAAATGATTTGGCTTTCAACATTTCATCGTTCCAAGAAGAAATATCAATTTCACGGTCTTCTTTTGTCACAAATACATAACCGCTTTTAAAGTAAGGCTTGGTTTTTAAAACCCGCGGGTCAGCCGCATCCATACCAAACACAACATCACATTTGTTCTTATCTAAAAAATCACGTACGGAATATCTTGGGTCTTTCCAAAATACAAATTCCACTTTTTTATTGAGCCCTTGCCCGATCACTTCGGCTAGTGCATTCTCAAAGCCCTCTTTTTTCACATTAGAAAATGGCATTTCATTTTCACCGGCACACACACGCAACTCATCTGCATGTGCCTGCGTTGCAAGAAAACACAACACACCGGCTACCATTGAAAACAAACTGAATACCTGCTGTTTTTTAAACATAAAATTCGCATCGCCTTATTAATATTGCCAAAAGTGGTTACTCATTCGTCAGGATCTGTACCCAACATTTAGTTTGACCGTGGCGCTAAAGGCGAATACACCTCAGAGCGCCACAGTTTCCCTATTTAAAAACTACAGACTGAACACCATTAAACCGCCACCCATATTGGTGTGGTTTTGGAGCTCTTTAAATGCACCTACTGCACCCAAACCAGCACTTGGATCGGTTAAGTCAAACACCAAACCTACACCAGGCCAACCACCTACACCGTACATACTGCCGACGTATTGTTTGCCTTTAAATGAGTAAGTCATTGGCGAACCGATACCACCTGAAGGCATTTTGAATTTCCACAACTCATTACCGTTGGTTTTATCCAAAGCTTTAATATGGCCATCAAGTGTGTTGTACCAAACCAAGCCGCCTTTGGTGTATAAAGTACCGCCCCAAGCAGCAAACTTCTCCCACTTCGTCCATTTAACGTTGCCTGTTACGGTGTCAAATGCACGAACCTGACCCATCTCTTTCTTAGTTGGGCCATTTGGGCCAGGGTACATCGCTAACGTTGCACCAACGAAGAATTGACCTGCACGGTATGGCAACATGAACGGCTCCCAATCCATACAAATATGGTTCAAACCTGCATAGAGCGTACGTGATTCAGGATCGTATGAGTCAACCCCTTGGTTATGGAAACCCATCGCTGAGGGGCAAATGTTGGTACCTTTGTGGTCCATGCGTGTTGAGAACTCTGGATCACGTACTGGCAAGCCAGACTTCAAATCTACTTTCTTAAACACGTTCACTGCTGGGTCCACTTTATCTGCCAAGATGAGCTCGCCAGTATCGCGATTTAATGTGTACATAATGCCGTTGCGGTCAATATGTGTTAACAGTGGCGTCACTTTGCCTTTTACCGGCTGGTCAGTCAGCACCATTTGGTTTACACCAGCAAAGTCCCATTCATCATGAGGTGTTTTTTGGTAACCCCACTTTGCCATGCCGGTATCCACATCACGCGCCCAAATCGTCATAGTCCATTTGTTGTCACCAGGACGCATCGTTTCATTCCATGGTGCTGGATTACCAGAACCGTAGTAGAACAGATTTAATTTAGGATCATATGCATACCAACCCCAGTTAGTACCGCCACCAATCTTCCATGCATCACCTTCCCATGTTTTGGTACCCAAACCAAATTGACCATAGTGCGGATTTTTTTCATTGAAGTTTTTAGCTAGACGAACAGACTCATCTGAACCAGTAGCAAACGCACGCCACTTCAGCTCACCTGTTTTTAAGTCCACAGCATTCACTGCACCACGTACACCCAATTCAGCACCTGAGCAACCAATCAACACCGTATCTTTAACGATATAAGGTGCCTGCGTAAGCGTCATCCCTACTTTAGGATCGCATAACTCAATTTTCCAATTTTCTTTACCGGTTTTAGCATCCAATGCCAAAAGATGGCCATCCGCTTGTTTTTTCACAATCTGACCAGCGCCATAGGCCACACCACGGTCGACAATGTCACAACACATCACTGCTTTTGTAGAAGCATCTTGTTTTGGCTTGTGTGACCAGACAATTTTGCCTGGATCATTCAAATTGATTGCATATGTATTATTTGGAAACGCAGAGTGAACATACATCATGTCACCAATGACCAACGGTGCGCCTTCGTGCCCATGCAAAACACCCGTTGAAAAAGACCAAGCCGCTTTTACATTTTTTACATTATTTTTGTTGATTTGCGTCAAATTACTATTGTGCTGACTAAAGTAATTCCCAGTTTGAGTTGCCCATTGATTTGGATCTTGTACTCGCTTATCCAAATCAGCATCTGCATATACAGCATGACTTGTCGCCATCGCCAGCAGACCCCCTACGGCCACCCCTATCAGTTTGCGCTTATTCATAAATGTCCCCTCTATAAGGTTAAAATTAAAAACCAACCATCACGTCAGTAATGGTGCAACCGAATAGTGAGCCTGCACGACCAATTAAATAAGATGAATGATTCCCGCTAACCTGATAAAAGGTTCCCTTTCGTCATGTTTTGTTACAAATTACTTAATCTTTCTTACTTTTTTTCATTAGCGGGAAGGATTCACTATTCTGAATCAAGCGCAGTAAGTAAAAATGCCAAACATGAATACCTGTAGAAATTTTTGGGTGAATCTCAACCCAGTCAAGCGTGATGTAATTGTTTTATCTTCGATCATCGTGTTGTCCTATACCACAATGATGTATATCGACCTGGCAGAGCTAATTTCAAATAGCCTATCTGCTTACGAATATCTGCAATTGGACGAAATCCCTTATCTCATCTTGCTGGTTGCTTTATCCTTGGCCATCTTTACCAAAAACCGGATGGCTGATTTAAAAAGAAGCATTCACTTAAAAGAGTTGGCAGAAGAAAAAAGTGCAACGCTGCTCGTGGAAAACCAACTGTTAACACAGCATGTCATGGAAGTTCAAGAGCGAGAAAGGCTAGAACTTGCGCGTGAGCTACACGATGAAATTGGGCAATATCTCACCGGCATCAGTTTGGATATCGCGACACTGACGGCATATCAAGATGAACGTATTGCCCTACTCGCCAATCGAATTTCCAACAACTGTCGCATGACACGCAATATTTCTAGAAAATTGATTAGACGCTTGAGGCCAAGTTCGCTGGATAGTCAGGGAATCAAAGGCGCAATCCATGCAACGGTCAAAGAATGGATCAGTTATCACCCGCAGATTCGCATAGATACTGAGATTGATAGCTTTACAAAAGATACAGATGAGAAAACCAACATCACGATTTATAGAGTCGTGCAAGAATCCCTGACCAACATCGCCAAGCATGCTCAGGCAAAGCATGTGAAGCTTGCATTGCTATTTAATACATCTAATCAAAGCATTCATCTTGCTATCCAAGACGATGGGATTGGCATCCAGCTGCAATCACGCCCTTTAGGATTTGGTCTGATTGGTATGCGCGAACGCGTTCATGCCGTGCATGGCCAACTATCCATTCATTCCAACTATCCGCGTGGCACTTCAATTGAAGTAACAATACCGCTCACGCCTTTTAATCAAAATTTAAGGTAACCACACATATGAACTATCACACGAACAAAACCATATTACTCGTTGATGATCACGTTGTTGTCAGACAAGGGTTAAAAAACTTATTACAACAATGGGGATACACTGTGGTTGCAGAAGGCGGCTCCGGGGAAGAGGCCATTGTTCTGTGGCAGAAGCATCAACCCAGCCTTGCTATTATTGATTTAGATATGTCTGGTATTGGCGGTTTAGAAGCGTTAAATCGTATTTTATTGCGGGATAAAAGCGCAAAAATTTTGATTTATAGCATGCATGAGGACAGTATTTTTGCCATGCGTGCCATCCAAGCCGGCGCAAAGGGGTATGTTATCAAAACCGATGATGCCCAAACCTTGTTAGATGCAGTGAGTAAGATTATCAATGGTCAGCGCTATATCGGCCAAAAACTTGCGCAAAACTTAGCCATTGATCATGTCAATGACAATCGACGTCCCTTAGAAAAACTCTCAGCTAGAGAGTTTGAAGTATTTCGACAAATTGTTGATGGCAATTCACTCACTCAAATTTCGAACAGCCTTAATATTTCTTATAAAACGGTTGCTAATATTCAGACACAAATTAAGCAAAAGTTAGACGTGCAAACTACAGCAAATTTGGTACATTTGGCTATATTACATGGCGTAGTAGGCAAGCGGGAACCTTTGGCATAATCAAGAGTGAATCATTCCCTATTCAGTCAAGTAGCATCTCTATAGCATAGCCACTTCAATTACAACCTTTTGTAAAGTCGCCGCTATGTCAATGATGAAGTCTCTGCGTATTTTTTTTAGTCTAGTCTTAATAAGTTTATCCGCCATATCCCATGCAAAATCTAACGTAGCTAGTGAGAAAATCATCTATTCAGAGCAGGAGTTTATTCAAGCGTTTGATGGAAGATCTCGCAGTGAAGTACAGAAAATATTAGGCAAACCAAACAAAAAAGAAACGGCCGTACGCCCTATGGGCGCCGACCAATATACGGAAAAAGCGGGCAATACCAGCTTAAAGAAAGATGCCATTGAAATGTGGTACTACAGCAAAATAGTGCGATTTAACAGTAAAAAAATTTACAAAACCATTGAGCTAACCTTTGCCAACGACAAATGCATCAATTTCTCTTTTGCATTCTAGATCACAAATATTATGTCGACTATTACGCTAAACAAACACAATTTTAAACATACCATTGAGCAAAGTAACTTTGTGATTGTATTGTTTACTGCCGATTGGTGTGAGCCATGCAAACTGTTTGAGACAATATTCAACGATCAATCAAACAGTAACACTGAGATTGTATTTGGCAAGGTTAACATCGACGATGATCCGTTGATTGCAGATTACCTTAATATACAACAAGTCCCAACTGTACTCGCCATTAGAGAAACCATTATTGTCGATGGCATCCATGGCGCCATGAATTCAATTGAGTTCATGCAGATGATTCGTGTATGGGCAAACATCCGTACCACTGAGTTTAATCGGCATTTTTCAAATACAGGCAAAAACAACATTACTGATGCCACCATCAGTGAATAGTGATGCGCGTAAAATATCTCTTTGTAAGTTCGCTATGCTTCATATCAAGCCATTCAACCACTTTGCTCGCAGACAGTTCTCGTCAACCACAGGATACGGTCAAGCAAAATCACACACCGGCTCGCTCATCAGCCCACATAAAAAATCTTGCTGCTTTATTCGACCAACATGCTGATGACCTTCAGAAGTGGATGGAACAAGTCTATATATCCAATCCACATGAACTTGAAAAAAGCACCAAGGTTAGTGCACATGAAATGGCTGACTGGGTTTTTAAAGGGCCTTTTAACTGGAAATTTGACGCTATTCAAGAACTACAAGCACGCGAGGCATTGGTAATAAGTGTATCTGCAGATTTCAATGGTGATCGTATTTTAGCTTTCATCACAGGCACGTATACATTGCTTGCCCAGTATTATCAAGGGCATCACCCACTGCCACATAGGAAGTCATTATTAGAGGCTACCCAAGATATACAAGTAGCGTTGAACGCATTAGTAAAAAACGCAAATAATTCAAATGCTAGTCTAGCAATATCCAGTATTGATTACGACGCCTTCACCGCCATTATCCACAGCATTAAATCCGAGATAAAAATGATTGAGCAATAAAATCCGCCATTCACTACTTCATAAAATTTACTGTATTAATACAATGTATCTCACACACCTATTCCTCATTGTGTTTTCTCTCCTATCACTACCAGGATGTCAGAAGGATAACGCTGACACCCCAATCGATAGTGTTACGCAGGTTGTACAAGTCAATCCTGGGGCGATCGATATTCAATCCTTGTATTCCATCTCATTCCTTTCCCCGCAAGACAATAACATTGCAGCCAAGTGGCTCGTTACTCAAGACCAAAAAGATCGAGTCTATAGCGTCATTCCAAATGCTATGGAAAATCAGTTTCAACAGCGGCTGGACTACTTATCCACACAGTTTAAAGAAGAAAAAAGGATTATCGCCAACCGCATTGTTCAGACACGTGACCTATTGGAAAAATTTAATATTTCAACTAATTTTCTCATGCTGCTAGACGGGATGATTGCTGTGAAACAATCGCACCTGATTGGTAATTTTGGTGATTATTGTCAATTTTATATTAACTTGAGACAGCACAACTACGAGCATGCTGAAGCTGTTAAAAAAATGAAATCTCTCTCTATTTCTCATTAAGGCCGTCATGAAGCATCCTTTTACATTTGATTCTCCAAGCTTGGTTTTCATCATGTTAATCAGCTACTCGGCACTCATCGGTGCCGAACCAGCCGACGCAGAGACGCCGGCACTCTCTTTTATTCAATTAGTTGGGAAAGAAGATGCTGACTGTGCAATGAAGGACGGTCAGATGATGCTACTGGCTAGCAGTAGCCAAGATTACACTATAGAAGTGTGGGTCGATCGTTGGTTTATGGAGGTGCAGACCGCAGACCACACCAAACATGTTTTATCCATTGACACTCCGACAAGCCTACTTGGCTGCTCTAACACATTATCAGGTAAACAGCGCTGGACAATTCACAGTGCAAAAGTTTTGCCTTAGAAAAGAGTAGCTACTGCGCGCTGCGGTGCAGTGGGCCAAAGCACTGCTCCAAGTAAGCTGACTCATCAGCACACATGACTAAACTATTCCCAGTATCATCAAACCGTACATAGTGCACCGCGCTTATACCAGACTGTGAGACTTCACCATCACAGTCTTTCTCATCATTGGCGCGCGTGACCTGGTGCTCTAACTTATAAAAAGCATATTCACTATGTTCATCCGCAATAAAATAAATACTATCTGTCACTTGTTGTGCGCTAGACGCTCTCAAATGACCATCTCTGGAAAACTCGTAAGTTTCAACACATCCAGAATCGGGCAACTGGTAACGCCATGTGCCAATAATGGAAAATTGAGGGAATGTAACCAGCCCGTGCAGATGCTCCTGATTTGCATGTAAGGTAACAGCGCTTAGACCAAGTAACAGTATGAATAGATACTTCAACATTTCTATACCTCGCAATACGTGCAAATGTGTTGTTGAAATATCATAAAATATCCTTCTATATTTACATCATGATAATTTGAAATTAACTCTTGGAGTTTTTCCTTCTAAAACCATATAACCATATGTTTTAATGAAGCATTCAGTTAAACAGTCGCTTTCCACTAATGTACCTTGATGAATGTGAGCTATGAAAAAAGCCATTACATTGATATTAGTTTTGACCCAGCTTAATGCACACGCTGTCATCAATGGTCAAGAAACATCACCCAACGATGTATTCTCAGTCAAACTTAACATTAAACACCAGCATTGGTTGAACTCAGTCCAAGAGTGGGACAAATATGAATCGACCTGTAGTAGCGTTATTGTCGGCACACACCCTTTAACAATCATCACTGCAGGCCACTGTCTAAAAGAAATTGAGTTAGATCCCAACAATCAGCTACCTAAAATCACCATCACTGACACCAACCTTGATCAATTAGACTCCATCAATATCAGTAATGCTTTTTATTACCCATTTAGTGAAATTGAAAACAACTTAGCGCTTGATGTTGCCATTCTGGTTTTCGACAAATCACTACCAAAAAATGTGAAATCTGTGTCAATTGACACAAACCCAAACCTTGGCGATGTATTGGTGTGCGGCTTTGGTAGTGCATCTAACGAAGCCGTGTTATTTAACCCACGCTGTAGCGTTAAAAAAACCTTAAATAACTTAGATGATTTTTATGCGGTGATGCCTAAACAGTATGAACAGTCGGACCCAATGCTACATATTAAGGCAAGAGCCCAATTTCACTACAAACAAGAAATTATCAGCTCTCTAGATTACTTAACTGCAATCAATCGGTTGGATAGCAAGCATCAATATTCGGCAGCAGAACCGATGCCTACGCATGGAGATTCAGGCGGCCCATGGTTAGCCAAAACAGCGGATGAGGGTTTCTTGCTAGTAGCCATTACAAGCTACGTGGAGCGTTTTTACAATAAAAACGATGACTGGTCATTCTTTGCTAAAGAGGCTCCTTTAGACGATTACCCCTACATTGCCTACGGCGTAAAGTTTAATAGTCCAGAAGTAAAAAGTTTAATCGAAAATGCGAAAGCTAACGGTGCTGATATCACACTCATAGACACTACAATAAGATGAAATAAACCATTATTGGTTACATTTTTTAACCACCTTTCTCCTAGATAGTTTATAGGTATATTACTCTCAACTTAAAGCCTAAGTGGTAAGGGCAAGATTTCAGAGGAGTTGAAATCTGATGTTACTAAGCGATTAGAAGTATCTATACAAAACATTTACAAGTAGGCAAGTGCATCAGGTCCATCCGAACAAACAAATCGAAATAAATAATCCAAAATTCGGGAAAAACTCCCATATGCACAAACGGTAAATTTCATCATGCTAATGGCTAGGGCTTGTTTTTACCACTAGGAACGTTTGAATTAGGGCGACTTAATTTAGACGGGGTAAGCAAACCCTAACAGCACTGCTAAACTTGCATGTTTATCTCTTGCTTTAAAGCATCTCTTCGGAGGTGCTTTTTTCTTTTGGAACTATAGGTAACACAAAGTAACTCATCTGAACCCGCATAGTAAGGTCGCTTTTATTTTCTCTGCTAACTCTACTTTGCTATTCTTTGTATCTGGTAATCACCCGCCTATACTCCCCGCTTTAGAGTTGCTTACTTGTAATCTATGGAAACTCAGCAGATACGGGAACAAAGCCGCTGTTGAGTTAATCTATCGTTTCAGAAATGCTCTACCTTAGTTTATATTTAATGGCGAAGTAGTACCCGTGCTGAAAGCATTTACAAAAGACCCGATATTGGACGCACTTTTTGCTAGGATAGAGTACCACTACGACCAATTTGTTTTGCGGATTATTTCTCTTTGAGAAAAATAGATAAATTATGACAAGAAACCTCAGAAATAGGACTGTGGCGAAATTTGAGAATAGCCATCTAGGCATCAGCCCCGCATGGTGTGGGCTTTGTGGCTAGTAATGCTAAGTATGCCTGGAAAGCATGACTTCTTGGCGGAGAGGGAGGGATTCGAACCCTCGACAGAGTTGCCCCTGTGCCACCTTTCCAGGGTGGTGACTTAAACCGCTCATCCACCTCTCCGAACAGGATGCGGATTATATAGTATCTGTGTTTCCGCTCCAAATACTTGTAACGAGTTTAGCGTTTATTTTTAAGCAAATAGGTGTTAACCAGCCCTTTGCCCTTTACCTGTACATCGTACCGAGTCTCAAACGTATAGTCGTCTTTCAATAAGGCATAGGTTGATTCTGATACTTGTATTTCATCCACCAATCCAGTTTGTTCCATGCGGCTGGCCATGTTCACCGCATCGCCCCAGATATCATAAGCAAATTTGCTGGTACCAATGACGCCAGCCACCACTGCTCCGCTGCTAATCCCAATACGCATCCGTAAATGATGGCCTGTTTTATGGTTAAACTCTGCCAACGCACCACGCATTTCACAGGCCAAAGCAGCCACAGTATTGGCATGGTTTTCTAAGTAAACTGGTGCACCACCCACCACCAAGTACCCATCACCAATGGTTTTAATTTTTTCTAACTGGTGCCCTTCTGCCAAGTAATCAAACATCGAGAAAATACCACTCAACAGGTTCACCAAATCAAACGGCGTCATGGTGGCGCTTAATTCGGTGAATCCGACAATATCAGCAAACAAAATAGTGACGGAAGGATGGCTATCCGCAATGCGTTGATCCTGATTTTTAAGGCGCTGCGCGATAGAGGTTGGCAAAATATTGAGCAACAGCTTTTCCGAGCGTGCTTGCTCTAATGCCAATGCCTGCAAAGTACGCTCTTTTTGTGATTGAAAATAACGCATGGCGGCATACAGAATACATGCCGTACCAATAATGTTCATCAAGAAGAAAGTATCTTTCACATTAGCAGGCATCGGCATCAAATTACCCACAAACAGATCGTTAAATATCCATGAGAACATTGCCAACAACACAAACAATATGAACCAAGGGGTAGATTTACGGGTCCCTAAAATCATTAAAGCGCCAATCGGAGAAAGAATACCCCAGATAGCGACACCGCCTGCTGCTTGATACCCGCCAATGGTCCACTGCAGAAAGAAAGGCATCACCAGTAGCATGATGAGTTGCGTAAAAATAAAGTAGTGATAGCGTTGGGTGCGATAAAACACGAACAAGCTGACATAGGAAAAAATGAGATAGACGTAAGGTGTTACGGCCATTAAGGCGTAACCTTCACCCAAACCAGAGATAGTAAATATCCAAAAAATACTGACTGCGCTCTCTGCCAGCACGAGCATAGACAGAATGGTTTTACCGAGCAGCTCATCATCTTGCGTGATGATGTTTTGCTGCGCAGAGCGTTTAATCACGCCACGCAACTTGGGCAAAAATCGTTGTAAGAGCGCGATCATACTGGCGGAATGGGGATGCCTAATAGGGATTATATAGATGTGATTGCCACTATAACCTAGGTGCAAAAATGTTGCTATACACCTGTATGGGTGTGCTAATTTATGTCTTATAAATATTTAATTGATTAATGCACAAAGTACTTGATTTACCAATTAGTAAGGTTTAATGTTGAAGGATAATTCGCTATCAAACTCCTTTATCTACAAGGGTTTTGAAGCAATTAGCAGGCGATTGAAATTTGCTTTCAATCATATGGGGTGCGTGGCAGTTTCGTTAGATAATTGATAAAAAAACTATAGGAGTTAGCATGAGTTTGGATATTTTAAAAGGCTTGGGTGTAACCATTCCTTACAAAAGCAAATACGATAATTTCATTGGGGGCAAATGGGTTGCACCTACTAAAGGTGAGTATTTTGATGTCATTTCACCGATTACCGGCAAAACTTACACCAAAGCTGCACGCTCAAGTGCAGAGGATGTTGAGTTAGCATTGGATGCTGCGCATGCAGCTGCCGAGAAATGGGGTAAGACTTCAACTACGGAACGTGCCAATATTCTATTGAAGATTGCAGACCGCATTGAAGCCAACTTAGCCCTCATTGCTACGGCTGATACCATTGATAACGGCAAGCCGATTCGTGAAACCATGAATGCGGATATCCCACTGACGGTAGACCATTTCCGCTATTTTGCCGGTGCGATTCGTGCGCAGGAAGGCGGCATCAGTGAGATTGACCATGATACTGTGGCCTATCATTACCATGAGCCACTAGGCGTTGTGGGTCAGATTATCCCTTGGAACTTCCCAATTTTGATGGCTGCTTGGAAACTAGCGCCAGCATTGGCTGCCGGTAACTGTGTGGTATTAAAACCTGCCGAATTCACACCGATTTCCATTCTCATTATGATGGAAACCATTGCCGATTTACTGCCACCTGGCGTAATCAATATCGTGAATGGCTATGGCCGTGAAGTGGGTGCACCACTTGCCAACAGCAAACGTATTGCTAAAATTGGCTTCACTGGCTCGACCGCTACTGGCCGCGCCATTGCAACGGCAGCCGCCAATAACTTGATCCCAGCTACATTAGAATTAGGCGGGAAATCTCCTAATATCTTCTTTGCAGACATCATGGATGAAGATGATGCGTTCTTTGATAAAGCAATTGAAGGCTTAGTGTTGTTTGCATTTAACCAAGGTGAAGTCTGCACTTGCCCATCACGTGCCATTATTCAAGAATCTATCTACGACAAGTTTATCGCCCGTGTATTAGAGCGCGTAAAAGCCATTAAACAAGGCAACCCGCTTGATGCCAACACCATGCTAGGCGCACAAGCTTCGCAAGACCAGTTAAACAAAATCATGAATTATATTGATATTGGTAAACAAGAAGGTGCTGAAGTGTTGATTGGTGGCAACCGCAATGTGCTGAGTGGTGATTTTGCAGAAGGCTACTATGTGCAACCAACCTTGCTTAAAGGTCATAACAAAATGCGCGTATTCCAAGAAGAGATTTTTGGCCCAGTGCTTGCAGTGACGACTTTTAAAGACGAAGCGGATGCATTGGCGATTGCGAATGACACTATCTTTGGCTTAGGTGCAGGTGTTTGGAGCCGTAATGGTACTACCGCTTACCGCATGGGTCGTGGCATTAAAGCAGGTCGTGTGTGGACAAACTGTTACCACGCCTACCCTGCCCATGCTGCATTTGGTGGTTATAAAGAATCTGGTATCGGCCGTGAAAACCACAAAATGATGCTAGACCATTACCAACAAACCAAAAACTTGCTGGTCAGCTATAACCCTAACAAATTAGGTTTCTTCTAATTGATAGATAATTATAGGCTTAGGTAACGATAGGCATTGTGTAATCAAGGGGCGGGCTTACTCGCCCCTTTTTACTTTAAAATAAATAGGTGATTGGTTTGGAGATATGAAATGATGGCTGAACGTCTATCCGCAACCCTGCCCGCTGTCGCATTAATCGACAAACTGGTGGCGGAGCATGGTGAAATTATTTTTTTACAATCCGGCGGATGCTGTGAGGGTAGCGGCCCATTATGCATGCCAAAAAATGAGTTTCACCCGAGCCCATCTGATGTGGTGTTAGGTGTACTGGGTACAGAACAGAAGGCGACTTTTTATATGGGGGATAGCCACTTTACGTTTGCAGAAAATATGCACACTATACTAGATGCACAACCCGGCTCCAGCGGCTCGTTTTCATTGGACTGTGGCAGTGGGTTTGCCTTTATTACGCAAGGCCGATTGTACTCTGATGAAGAACTAGCCAGCCTCCCACCTGTGGTGAGAGTTGGCTACCGATAAGAATTGCGTTAGAAACCGAGGCTATCTAGCAGATCATCCACTTGCTCTTGGCTCGCCACTACATCTACTGTATTGACTGGGTCAATTTGCGGGCCATTCATCAATGAATCATCTTCTTTTTTGTGCACAGGCGGAGAGAAGTCCACTAACACTTGCACCAATTGTTTTTCCAGATCTTGCGCCAGCGAAGTGATTTTCTTAATCACCTGGCCAGTCAAATCTTGGAAATCTTGCGCCATCATAATGTCCATCAATAAGGCTTTGGTGGCTGCCGTGTTTTTCTCGGTTAACGCTAAAAACGCTAAAGTCTCTTGGGCTACACCGTTATATTCTGACTTTAATGACGGCTTATCCAAAATAGCCTGCCATTGCTGCGTCAATTTAGCAGCCTCTGTCGATAGCTCCGTTTGCAGCGGTGTGGCTTCATCGGTTGCATTCAATACACGCTCTGCAGCCTGTTCCGTCATGCGGGCAACGTAGTTTAGACGATCACGCGCATCCGGGATTTCCGATGCTACTTGCTCGAGCATCTTATCAAAACCTAAACCACTCAAATTATCATGCAGCGCACGGGTAACATGCCCGATACGGTTGAGCATTTCATCATGAGGTGGAATATGTGGCATGATCTCTGGCTGCGGCGTGTTCTTATTGATTGTTTGTGCCTTCATGATTAAGCTCCAGCCTTCTCAAGCTTCTCAAATATTTTAGATAGCTTTTCATCCAGTGTTGCTGCGGTAAATGGTTTTACCACATAGCCGTTGGCACCTGCACCTGCGGCTGCAATAATGTTCTCTTTCTTGGCTTCTGCCGTCACCATCAATACCGGCAAATGCTTGAGCTCTGGGTCAGCGCGAATACTCTGCAACATGGTCAATCCATCCATGTTCGGCATATTCCAATCTGACACCACAAAATCAAAATCACCGCCTTTTAATTTACTCAGTCCAATGGCGCCATCTTCAGCTTCCTCTACATTGCTGTAGCCAAGTTCCTTGAGTAAATTGCGGACGATTCTACGCATGGTAGAAAAATCATCGACCACTAAAAATTTCATATTGGGATTTGCCATGTCTTACTCCGTCACCATTTATTCATTAAAATCGATTGCGTATGCTTGTTTAAACTTGCAACTTACACACATATCAGCGCCTAACTATATTATCGGCAAAAATCTGTAAAGCTTAAGTCTAAAGTAACTCTATAAAAGCGTATTTATTCAGTCATTTACCATGTTTGGCATTGCTCATTACACACGTAAAGCACGTGTGCCATGTTCGGTTAAATAATCTAATACTAATTTTGGCAGCGCATTTAAGTGTGCAACTTCATCCACGCCACCATGCGCAACTGCCTCTCTCGGCATGCCGTACACCACGCAACTCTCTTCGTTCTGTGCATAGTTAAACGCGCCGGCTTCTTTCATTCTTGCCATACCTGCTGCGCCATCTTTACCCATCCCGGTCAAAATCACACCAATCGCATTTTTACCGGCGTAGCTTGCAGCAGAATCAAACAGCACATCTACAGATGGCTTGTGTCGATTCACCGGCTCGGCATCACTTAGTTTGGTGATGTAGTTTGCACCACTTCTGGCCAGCAATAAGTGCTTATCACCAGGTGCAATATAGGCATGGCCTGGTAATACGCGTTCACCATCTACCGCTTCTGTCACCGAAATTTTGCAAAGCGAATCTAAACGATTGGCAAAGGATTTGGTGAACCCAGCTGGCATGTGTTGTGTAATCAAAATGCCAGGACAGTCCGATGGCATTTGCAATAAGAACGATTTAATCGCTTCTGTACCACCTGTAGAAGCGCCAATAATGATGAGTTTTTCACTACTAATCAGCGGGTTTTTCAGCATACCTAGCGTTTCACCTTGCGCGGCTGGCTTGGCAGAACGCTGTAAGCAAGCTACTTTGGCTTTTGCTGCTGTGCGGATCTTATCGGCAATAATCTCGGAATACTCACGCATGCCTTCGCTAATTGCAGTTTTCGGCTTGGTCACAAAATCTGTGGCACCTAGTTCTAATGCGCGCAGTGTGATTTCCGAGCCACGCTCTGTTAGCGTGGACACCATCAGTACTGGCATCGGTCTTAATCGCATCAATTTTTCTAAAAAATCTAGCCCGTCCATTTTCGGCATCTCGACATCCAATGTCAGTACATCTGGATTCAGTTGCTTAATCATCTCGCGCGCAATCAACGGATCTGGCGCGGCACCGACCACTTCCAGATCTTTCTGTTGGTTGATCATCTCCGTTAGCAAGCTACGGATGAGCGCAGAATCATCAATCACTAAGACTTTGGTTTTCATACAATACTCTCTAGTTATTTCATCTAGTTGCAAGCAACACGGTACTGGCTGCAATACACATGAAATGGGTTAGAACAAGTCCACTTCACCGCCTACATCATTGGTTTTGAGTTTGCTCGAGTAAGCTTCTTCACGTTTGACCAAGGTGTAGTTGTTCAATTGTTTCAGTTTTTTCACTAATACTTTTCCGGTTTTCGGGAAAAAGTACACTTTTCTCGGGTAGATATCCAACAAGTCTTCACCTGTAACGCGGATACCTTCATCTCTTAAATACTGTTTCACAAACGCGGCGTTACGGTCGCCTACGTTATTGGTAGTAAAGCTTCTGAGCACATTGCCACCGCCAAAGATCTTGGCTTCCAGATTCTCTCTGCGCGCGCCATTACGTAGGAGCTGGTTAATCAGCACCTCCATCGCATAGGTACCATAACGCATGGACTCTGATACTGGACTGTCCCGGTCTGCTTTCGCACTATCCGGCAACATAAAGTGATTCATCCCGCCAATGCCACTCACAGTATCGCGAATACAAGCCGATACGCATGACCCTAACACGGTAACAATCAACATACTTTTGTCAGTATAGTAATATTCACCTGGTGAAATCTTGGCCGCATCGATATCAAACGTGCGGTCGTAATACAAGGTAGTAGAAACCTCTTCGTGCATCACGGTCATACCATTGCCTCATGTTTTAACGCGGCAATACGGCTAGTGCTATTGGTATTTTTAAGTTGATACACTGTTTTACCTAGCAGTTGCAGCGCATTAGAGACGTATAAAAAGTTCTCTGAATGGCCAGCAAATAATAAGGTTTGTGGTTTCATGAGCGGCACAAAGCGGCTCAAAATTTTGGTTTGTGTAGGCTTATCAAAATAGATCATGACATTCCTACAAAAAATAGCGTCGAATGGCTCTTTGATTGGCCATTGTTCATCCAGCAGGTTCAGCTGGCTAAACGTAATTAAACTTCTTAATTCATTGCGCACACGCACACTGCCTTCGTTTTGCCCTGTGCCTTTTTGAAAAAATTCTCTGCGTCTTTTCTCAGAAAGTTTGCTCACGCGCTCATAGGGATACACGCCTTTAGAGGCTGTGGCCAGCACATTGGTATCAATATCTGTCGCATAAATTTCTACAGGTGGTTTGAGTGTGCCAAACGCTTCGCATGCTGTCATGGCAATGGTATACGGCTCCTCACCTGTGGACGCTGCTGAGCACCAAATACGGATGGGCTTTTGCAGTTTAACTAAGTGATCAGCCAAAATTGGAAAATGATGTTCTTCTCTAAAAAAAGAAGTCAGATTAGTAGTCAACGCATTGGTAAATGCTTCCCACTCATCTGCATTTTGTTGCTGTTCTAACTCATCTAAGTATTGCTTAAAAGAATCGTGGCCTACGGCACGCAGTCTGCGGCCAATACGGCTATACACCATGTCTGTTTTTGCATCTGAGAGTGAAATGCCAGCGTGCTGGTAAATGAGTTTACGCACTCTGGAAAAGTCTTGCGCAGTAAATTCAAACTCCCGTTCATCTTGGTATTTTTCTTTTAACATTGCATACTTTCATATCAAAACTATCTGTTCAACATCACCCCAGATGTTGAATGCCAATCCATCACAGTGCGCAATCAAAGGCTAAAAAGCCTAAGATTGCTTACTGATTATTGATGTCACCATCATTAGTCGTGCGCGACAAGACCTTTACGTTGTTTCATTTGATCTAAGGCTTTGTCAGCTGCATCTACCACTGTTGGTTTTGGTGTCAATGGATTACGTGATTTCATTTGCTCAATCGCTAATGCATAAGCATGATCTTCTACGCGGCGATTTTTTGTTGCTGCAAATGGATGCAATGCTTCTTTGTAATGTTTCAACACTTCAGCAGCTTTTGGCTCACGTGCAATTGCACTCTTGATTGCCATTTTTGTTGCGCGGTAGTTCCAATCTTGAATACGGTCATCCATATCCGCTTTATGATCGATAAACACACCTACGCAGATATATACGTCATCCGCTTCTTCAATTGGGATAGTGCCATCTTCAACACACTCCATTACTGCCATGGCTACACCGCGTTGTGCTGGGCCAAACATTTGCACAGCTTGACGACCATCTTTAATCGTCACTTTGTTAAACATCACAGTGTTTGGTTTTACCATCATGTTTGGCGCTGCAATCGCCAATAAACCGTTTACTCCTTGTTTTTGATCGGTGAGCGTACGACAAAATGCGTCTTCTGCAGCGCTACCGCGTGGGCCCATGACTAAGTCAATGTGCGCCACATTTTTTAAATCTAGGCCTGAACCATCTGGACGTTCTTCGATGACTAAACCTTCACCAATTAATACACGATCAATTACAGCCATTTTATTTCTCCTAATATCAACATTCAAAAATTCGCAACCCATACCCCTGTCGCACTTGTTTTACTTCTACTACAGTTACTATTTACTACTACTTCTAGGCTAAACAAATTCTAGAAAAAGACTGCTTAACCATTGCTAACCTTCAAATACGCGGTTTCATAACGTTGTTGCTGACCACTTTCAAGACTAAATACACTCACTGTTTGTGTTAGCTCATCTGCTTGCTCCATCAATGACTCAGCAGCAGCAGCGGCTTCTTCAACCAGGGCAGTATTTTGTTGTGTCACATCATCCATCTTCATGATGGCATCATTGACTTGGGCAATGCCCACGCTTTGTTCACCAGAAGCGGCAGCGATCTCAGCAATGATGTCAGACACGCGGCGCACCGATGCCACAATCTCTTGCATGGTTTCACCCGCCATCTCTACTTGTTTGGTGCCTTCCGTGGTTTTATTCACGGAATCTGTAATCAGTTCTTTAATTTCTTTTGCAGCGGTAGATGAGCGTTGTGCCAAGTTGCGCACTTCAGCAGCTACCACAGCAAAACCGCGACCTTGTTCACCGGCACGCGCTGCTTCAACCGCAGCGTTTAATGCAAGAATATTGGTTTGGAAAGCAATGCCGTCAATCACACTGATAATGTCTTCAATTTTGCGTGCGCTCTCGTTAATCGCGCTCATGGTATCCACCACTTGGCCTACAGCCTCACCACCTTTGACTGCAACACTAGAGGATGCCAATGCCAGTTGATTGGCTTGTTTGGCGTTCTCTGCATTGAGTTTTACCGTGCCGGCTAACTGATCCATGCTGGATGCAGTTTTTTCCAAGCTGCTGGCTTGCTCTTCAGTACGGCGGCTTAAATCAGAGTTGCCTTGTGCAATCTCTTTTGCTGCCGTGTTAATCGCATCTGCAGCAGATTTCACCGTGATGATCGGGCCCACAATCATTTCCAGCGTTTCATTCACGCCTTCTACAATTTTGCGGAAATCGCCTTGGTGACGCGTCACATCAGCACGTACGCTAATGCGGCCTTCTTTTGCGGCATCTGCCAGCATTTGTGCATCGGCATTCAGTGCTTTCAAATTCACACGCACTTGCTCAATCGCCTCGTTCACAAATGATTTTTTACTTGGGAATTTTTCCAATGGTGCATCAAAATTACCCTCACCAAATTGTTTCACGCAAGCCAATGCTTTTTCTGTCAAATCGATCTGACCAGCGACAATCGTGTTCACTGCACCGGCAATTTCAGAGAAACCACCTTTAAACATATGTGCATGCAATGACATATCGATATTGCCTTTGGCATGCTCTTCAGTTACCCACTTCACAGACTCTAAGATGCCTTTGAGCTTGCCTTGCAGGCGATCTAGGTTTTTATTGATCTCGGCTTTTTTGCCAGGATATTGCTGAATTTCTACAGCAAAGTTACCGTCACCAAGCATTTTCATCACTTGGATCATTTCATCTTTTTCTTGCACGTGTGCATGCACCATGCTGTTCACGCTATTCACCATTTCGGCATAGGCACCAGCATATTTCACTGCATCAATATAGACATCCACATCGCCCGCATCATGCTGTTGAGACATCTCTTGCATATCGGCAATAAAGGTTTTGATGTTGGTACGTAATAGTTCTACACCTTCATTAATAAAGGCGCGTTTGCCTGGGAATTTCTCAAGTGGCGCATCAAAATTACCTTTTGAGAACTCAGCAATACATGCAGTCACTTTACGCATCACTTCGGCCTGATTAGCCGCCATGTTGTTCACGTTTTCTGCCATGGTTCTATAGCTGCCTTGGAATTTAGCGGTATTGATGACTTCATCGATATTGCCTGCCTTGTTTTCTGCAGACATATGGCTTTGTGCTTCAATCACGCTCTTCAAGGTGAGTTGCATTTGCTGCATAGACGCCATCAAACTCGCGCTATCACCTGCTTTTATAGAGATTGGGCTATTCAAATCCCCTTGTGCAATATGGTTAGCAATGTTCACTACATCTGTCGGTTCGCCACCTAACTGTTGTAATAAACTGCGGGTGATGTAGTAACCCAAACCCAATATTGCCAATACCACTAACACAGCAATCGTTAACGTAAATGTTGCAGAAGCACTCTTTACCGCAGCCGCTTCTACAGCACTCGCTTTTGCCAACTCGACGTTGTATGCAATATGGTTAGAAATATGTTCATTGGCTTTTTCTGCCGGCGCACGAATCGCAATGTATAACTCACGTGCCACGTCTTTTTTATTCAAATTAGATGCATTTAGGATAGGCTTCATACGCTCAAAGTAGAGCTCGATACTGGCACGATCTTCTGCAAGTAGAGCCTTATCTTTCTCGTCCACAACCAACGCTTCATAGCCTTTAAGTTTTTCGGTTAACTCTGTTTCCAGCGCGCCGATTGCATTTTCTACCTCATGCATCTTTTCTGGTTGCGTCAGCATGGTGTGATTGGACACACGCACACGTAACACATTGAATTTATATCGAATATCTGCCATTTTCAAAATGCTTGGTAAGCTATTTTGATTCACAGAATTCGTCTTATCAAATACCGCATGCAGTTGATATTGACCTACCGTAGCCAAGCCAATCAACCCCAACATACTGATCAGCACTAGCAACATCATTTTTTTCGCAACAGTTAGCTTCATATCTATTCCTTAATTAAACTCTTTTGATTTTGCTTAAATTAAAACTCTGCCCAATCATCATCCGTACCCGTTTTCGCGTAGCTCTGTGCTGCAACTGGTTTGGCTTGTACCTGATCCGATTTATGTGTTTGGGCCGGTTTGCGCACTTGGGTCGGTTTGCTATAGGCCACACTGGCTACTTTTGCTGATGATTGATGATATGAAGCAGAGCTGCCTTCAATACTAAATACGCTCACGGTATTCATTAGCTCGTCTGCTTGCTCCATCAAGGATTCAGCTGCCGCTGCTGCTTGTTCAACCAATGCAGTGTTTTGCTGTGTGGTGTCATCCATACGAATAATGGCGTCATTGACTTGTGAAATACCCACGCTTTGCTCTTGTGAAGCCGCTGATATCTCGGCAATGATGTCTGCCACATGTTTTACCGAAGTCACAATCTCTTGCATGGTGGCACCGGCGTTTTCTACTTGCTTAGTACCTTCTGTGGTTTTGCTGACAGAATCGGTGATCAGCTCTTTAATTTCTTTGGCTGCACTGGCAGAACGTTGTGCTAGGCTACGTACCTCGCCTGCTACTACGGCAAAACCACGGCCCTGTTCACCTGCACGAGCTGCTTCTACCGCAGCGTTTAGCGCCAAGATATTAGTTTGGAAAGCAATACCGTCAATCACGCTGATAATGTCTTCAATTTTGCGTGCGCTCTCATTAATCGCGCTCATGGTATACACCACTTCACCCACGGCTTGACCGCCCTTCACTGCCACATCGGAGGCAGTAATGGCTAATTGGTTGGCTTGTTTTGCGTTGTCGGCATTCTGTTTCACAGTGCTGGACAACTCATCCATGCTGGACGCTGTTTTTTCTAGATTGGCGGCTTGCTCTTCGGTACGGCGACTTAAATCGGAGTTACCTTGCGCGATTTCTTTAGCAGCCGTATTGATGGTTTCTGCAGCCACTTTTACGGTGGTGATTGGGGTCACAATCATGTCTAGGGTTTCATTCATACCCTCTACAATTTTGCGATAATCACCAAGATGGCGTGAGGCATCAGCACGCACAGACACACGACCATCCCGAGCAGCATCAGCCAACAGCTGCGCATCTTCGTTCAGATTTTTTAGGTTGCTACGCACTTGCTCAATGGTTTCGTTAATAAATGCTTTTTTGCCAGGGAACTGCTCTAATGGCGCACTAAAATTACCCTCACCAAAGGCTTTGACTACCTGCATCGATTTTTGATTCATATCCAGCAAGCCAGCCATCATTTTGTTGACGGACTTAGCGAGCGTACTGAAATCACCTTTAAACATGTCGTCACGTAAGGTCATGTCTATGCTGCCTTTTTCGTGCTCGCCACTCACCCAATTCACAGACTCAATCAGGCCTTTAAGATTGCCACCAATTTTCTTGATGTTCTTGTTAATGTAGGCTTTTTCACCTGGGAATTCTTTAATATTGGCTGAGAAATCGCCGTTGCCAAACTGGCTGACACACTCCATGACCGCTTTATTCTCGTCGATATACTCATTCACCATGCTATTGACGCCAATCGCCAACAAGCGATAGTCACCGGCAAACTTGTCTGTATCTATCACAAAGTTGGTGTTACCTTTGCTGTGCTCTTCGGCCATCAAACGCATATCAGAAATAAGTGCGTGGATATTGCCACGTAGCCCTTCTACACCCTCATTGACCAAGGCCAATTTGCCTGGGAATTTCTCTAACGGCACGTCAAAGTCGCCTTTAGCAAAGCTATTGACGCAGCTTGTCGTTTTGGTCATGACCGCTACGTGATTGGCCACCATACGATTGATGCCAATGGCCATATCGCGGTACGCACCTTTAAATTTGCTTACATCGATATTCGCGTCCACATTGCCTTGCTGATGTTCGGCATCCATGCGTGCCATTTCACGGTCAATCTGGATAAGCGTTTCTGAGGCAAGTGCCAGTGCGCCAATGACATTGGCACCTTGATTGGAATGTGATGTATTGGCACTAAAATCACCTTCGGCAATATGTTGGGCCGCTGCCAATGCTTCTGAAGCCTCACCGCCAAGCTGACGGATGACATGCGTCACTACAGCAAATAAACCGGCTAATGCAATGCTCAATGCAATGAATGCCAATACTAAGGATTGTGTGCGTGCAGATTGCACTTGTGCAGGCACTTCAGTTTCAATCACTTTGTAAGCCTTGTCATTCAATACGACTAATTCATCAATCACCGCACGGTGTTGTTGATAGGCATTTTTAAGGTTATTCAGCGCAGCATCAATACGTTTGGCATCGCCAGAACGCACGGCTGGAATCAATTGATTATCACGCACACGAATGAATGTCTCACCTGTGGGGATAAGTGATTCCGTCAGGATTTTTTTCAGCTGTGGTTGTGTCTCTACCCAGAACGCAGCGCGTTTGGTAAAGGCCTCTGACAATTGCTCGCTTTTATCAATTAAAGGCTGTAAAGGCGCATTTTTAATGGCTGCCATCTCAAGCGCAACCTGCCAAGACTCCAGCAAATAAGCGGGTGGCGGCAGAATATCTGCGGCCAAATTTTTATGTGCCTGAATGTTTTGATAGACCTCACCATTGACCAATACTTTATCAAAAGCACGGTCTGCCATGACGCCAGCAAACGCAAACCCTAATACCATGACGCCAATCAATAACAACAGTTGCGTCTTTAATTTCAAACTGCGTAATTGGCTCATCACAATATTTTCCTTTTTCATTGTTGCCATGTTGCATCCTTAATTTCTTCAACCACTATTCAAATGTATTATGGGTGGACGCAAGCTGTTTTATATTGGCGATTAAGTAGGCTTAAACCGCTCAATTCTTGCGTCACACGCTAAAGTTAAAATTCTTCCCAATCACCATCATCCGTGCCTGTCTTCATCGATACTTTGGTAGGCGCAGGTTGACTAAGTGGTTTTGATTGGACAGCTGGTTTTGATTGCATAACCGGTTTAGAGGCGCTACGCATTGGACTGTGTGTTGCACGACGATCCGTACCTACAGTATCCAACTTGAATACGCTCACCACTTCCGACAGCTGATTGGCTTGTTCCAGCAATGATTCCGCTGCAGCTGCAGCCTCTTCGACTAATGCCGCATTTTGCTGCGTCACTTCATCCATGCTGGTCACAGCTTGATTCACCTGGTCAATGCCTGTAGTTTGTTCTGCAGAAGCCGCTGCAATCTCACTGATAATGTCGGCAACACGCTGTACAGAAACCACGACTTCTTCCATCGTAGTCCCCGCGTTTTCCACCAACTTGGTGCCTTCGGCTGTTTTATTCACAGAATCGGTAATCAGTTCTTTGATCTCTTTGGCCGCACTGGCTGAACGTTGTGCCAAGTTACGCACCTCACCCGCCACCACTGCAAAGCCACGGCCTTGCTCACCAGCACGCGCCGCTTCTACCGCCGCGTTTAATGCCAAGATATTGGTTTGGAAGGCAATGCCGTCAATCACGCTGATAATGTCTTCAATTTTATGGGCGCTCTCGTTAATGCCTGTCATGGTATTCACCACTTCGGCCACCACTTGACCACCTTTGACAGCCACACCAGAGGCGGTAATCGCCAGCTGATTTGCTTGTTTTGCGTTGTCCGCATTTTGTTTAACGGTGCCAGCCAACTCTTCCATGCTGGCTGCTGTTTCTTCTAAGCTAGAGGCTTGTTGCTCTGTGCGCGCAGACAAATCACTATTGCCGGTGGATATTTCGCCAGCGGCAGTGGCAATTGTTTCTACGGCCGCTTTAACGGCGGTAATGGGCGCCACAATCATATCCAGCGTTTGATTCACGCCTTCTACAATTTGACGGAAATTACCTTGGTGTTGCGTGGTGTCTGCGCGTTGGGTCACACGGCCTTCGGTAGCCGCTTCCGCCAGCATATTCGCATCGGTGACCAAGCGATTGATCGCATCGATACAAGTGTTTAAGTTAGTCTTAATGACATTAAAGTCGCCACTGTAATCATCGGTAATCTTCGCTGGGATATTGCCTTTAGAGATGTTCTCTACATACTCTGCAGCCATGTTCAGCGGGTTAATCACAGAGTCCAATGTAGCATTGACGCCTTCCACAATCTTACGGAAATCTCCCTGATGTTGATTTGCGTCTGCACGCGTCGCCAGCTTGCCTTCTACTGCGGCTTGCGCCAAGCGTGAAGCATCGGCAACCAAGGCATTGACTGCATCAATACAGGTATTGAGGTTATGTTTAATGGTATTAAAGTCACCACTGTAATCGTCTGTAATTTTCGCGGGGATATTGCCCTTAGAAATGCTATCCACATAGCTAGCAGCAACGTTAAGCGGGTTAATCACAGCGTCTAATGTGTCGTTAACACCTTGTACAATCTTGTAGAAATCACCTTGGTGTTTACTTGCATCGGCACGGGTAGATAAGCGCCCCTCTACGGCTGCATGCGCCAAAATATCGGCATCCGCTACAAGCGCTTGGATATTGGCACGTACCTGCTCAATGGCTTCATTCACAAACGCTTTTTTACCTGGGAACTGTTCCAGCTCAGCGGTCAGATTACCTTCACCAAATGCTTTCACTACTTGAATGGCTTTTTGGTTCATCTCAATATGACCCGCCACCATTTTATTGATGCCTTTGGCCATCTCTGAATAGCCGCCTTTAAAGCGTGTAGCATCTACGGTACAGTCAATATCGCCCGCATCATGTTGCTGGCTGACATACTGCAAAGATTGCACCAAGCCGTCTAAGGTTTTTTGTAAGCTGCGGATAGAGTAAGCAACACTGGCTTTGTCATGCTCAGCCAACTCAATTTTTTGCGTTAAATGGCCTTCTACAAAGTTTTTGGCAATCACAGACAGCGCAGCTGGCTCCATGCCAAGTTGCTGCATTAAATTACGTTTGATGTAGAGACCAATGCACACCACTGCTGCCAAGATGGATCCGGCAATCACGAGCAACAGCAATACCGCGCCAGCCTTCATTTCTGCGGCTTGTTTGGCGCTAGCTTGGCCTAACTCAAAGTTGAACTCACGGTGCTCTTTGATTGCATTTTGAACTTGCTCTACCTTGATGGATGACGCCAACAAACTATCACGCGCATTATTTTTCTTATTCGCCAAAGACAGTGTGAGTACTTCACCGCCCATTTGGTCGTACTCGGCCAACATGGCAAAATCTTTATCGAGATAAGCTTTATCTTTCTCGTTACTTACATTGTTTTTTTCGTAACCTTTAAGCGTAGATGTCAGCAAGTTATGTGTTTCAGCCACTTGCGTTTCAATCACTTGCATTTTGGCGCTATCGGTATTTAGCATATGCTGCCAAATCAAGCTGTTTAAGCGCTCAAATTGTGCGAGTGCACGATCCAACACTTCTACGCTCGGGGCTGAATTTTGATTTGCATAATTGGTGGTTTCGTAAATGCGGTTCATTTGAATATAGCTGACACCCGCCAGAGAAAACAACCCGACCGCTGCTAACAAAATTAGCGCATACATTCTATTGGCAACACTCATTTTTTTCTCCAAACGATATTCATTTCTATATTTCCCAGTTGATTAGGTGTGTTATTAGTTGTCTTACTTTACTCATTTAACGACACCATTTTGTACTTTCTGAAGGCCATTTCATTACTAGAAAAGCATCGTAAATACCCCTCTTTTCCAAATCACATGTCACCCAATGCCTGTAAACCGTTTCCCCATAAAAAATGCCCCTCAGCGCGATACTGAGAGGCATTTTTAGTTGTACTATTTTTCGATTATATCGATCGATAAATTTAGCAATTAAGCTATCAAAATTACATCTTATTTACTCACTAATTTTTTAGTTTCTTTAGAAGCATCAGCAACTTCTGTTTTTTTCTTAGCGGCAGCATCTGCAACAGCGTTACCCTTCATGTGTGCAGCTGTGGCTTCCGGGCTACCTTCTTCATAACATACGCGGCCCATCATAGACACTGTGCATACTTCCGCTGCTAGTGCTTGCTGTGTTGCTAAAGCTAAAACCAATGTTGTTAATGTTGTTGCTACTAATTTAACTGCCATAAACACTCCGTTACTAGGATTAAAAAAGGTCTAGTTATTGATCTCGTACAAATATCTCATACAAAAATCTCGTACAAAACTAAACCACTTATTAAAATTAACGGAGCGGCTCCTACAATCTTTAAGACTTTTACAATGTAGTTACAAATATTTTTTTTACTCGCAATACACCATGATGCATATTGACGAAATGTCTTTGAAACCCGCGTGAATACATCATTTTTGCAACATCCCATACTGACCCATACAATAAAAAACAGCGGGCATTTAGCCCGCTGTTTTATGTCCACTGATTTGCTTGCAGATTGGTTTAAAACTCTTCCCAATCTCCGTCATCTGTACCGGTTTTCATCGATACTTTTGCTGGGGCTGGTCTTGCAACAGGTCTTGCGGTTGCCACCGGTTTTGGTGCGCTGCGCATTGGACTGCTGTGTGAACGACGCTCATGTTGAGCAGCACCTTGCAGCTTAAAGCTACTAACCACATCCATTAAGCTAACGGCTTGGTCAACGAGTGATTCAGCTGCTGCTGCTGCTTCTTCCACCAAGGCCGCATTTTGCTGTGTCACTTCGTCCATGCTGGTAATCGCGTTATTGACTTGATCAATACCAGCACTTTGCTCACTTGAAGCCGCTGAAATCTCACCCATGATGTCCGTTACACGTTGTACTGATGACACAATCTCAGTCATGGTAGTCCCTGCGTTTTCCACTAAGCGCGTGCCTTCTTGCACTTTGCTCACAGAGTCTGAAATCAGTTCTTTAATCTCTTTAGCGGCACTGGCAGAACGTTGTGCCAAGTTACGCACTTCACCTGCGACTACGGCAAAACCACGGCCTTGTTCACCCGCACGCGCTGCTTCTACAGCAGCGTTCAACGCCAAGATATTCGTTTGGAAGGCGATGCCGTCGATAACACTGATGATGTCTTCAATTTTGCGTGCACTAGTATTAATCTCACTCATGGTATGCACCACGTTGCCGACTACCTCTCCACCTTTAACTGCCACGCCTGATGCCGCAGCAGCCAACTGATTGGCTTGTTTTGCGTTCTCAGCATTTTGTTTGACGGTGGATGAGAGTTGCTCCATGCTGGAAGCAGTTTCTTCGAGTGAAGACGCTTGCTGTTCAGTACGTTGAGACAGGTCATTGTTGCCAGTTGAGATTTCGCCAGCCGCTGTGTTAATGGTTTCACCTGCCTCACGAACAGACATTAGCACTTCAGTCATCTTGTCCATCAGCGCATTCACACCATCGCATAAACTCGCAATTGCACCTGTTTTTCCTTCTAATGGTACACGGCTGGTTAAGTCACCTACTTTAGCTGACTCAATCACTTGTTGTGTTTCTTGCACTGCAGCGTCTAAAGCTTCGCTCGCTTTGTGCTGCTCTGTGATATCGGTGGCATATTTGACTACTTTAAATGGTTTACCGCTTGCATCAAATATTGGGTTGTAAGATGCTTGCAACCAAATCTCTTTACCCCCTTTACCAATACGTTTGTATTGACCTGCATCTGCTTCACCACTGCCTAATTTATCCCAAAATGCTTTGTATTCTGGGCTAGCTTTGTATGCCGCATCGATAAACATACTGTGATGATTGCCAACAATTTCTTGCTGGCTGTAACCAGTAGCTGACGCAAAATTATCATTCACGGCTGTAATATTTCCTTTTAAGTCAAATTCGATGATGCCCATGACTTTGCCAATGGCAGACAACTGACCGCTGAAGTCCGCTGCTTTTTGTTGAATTTTAGTAATGTCAGTGGCGTACTTCACCACTTTGAATGCTTTGCCATCTAAGCCGAAAATCGGGTTGTAAGACGCTTGCAACCAAACTTCCGTGCCATTTTTACCAATGCGTTTGTAAACGCCTTCGTCCGCTTCACCTCTGCCCAACCTATCCCAAAAGTCTTTGTATTCCTTACTAGACTTATAGGCAGCATCTACAAACATACTGTGGTGGTTGCCCACAATTTCTTTTTCTGAATAGCCTGTGACATTGATGAAGTTATCATTGACTGCAAGAATATTGCCTTTCAGATCAAACTCAATCACGCCTTGAATTTTACTAATCGCTTTAAGTTGACCTAGGTAATTGATTGCTTCTTTTTTTTCTTCGGTAATACAAGTAGAAATTACTCTAACTTTATGCACGTTGCCTGATTGATCTAAAATCGGCGCAAACGAACCTGAGAACCAAAACTCACGACCATCTTTTGCAACTCTTCTAATTTGCGCTCTTTGTGGAATGCCTTTTTTCACATTCTCCCAGATGGCTTTGTATGATTCACTGTTGTAATCATCTTTGGTCAGCAATATGCTTGCGCTTTTACCAATCAGTTCGTCAGCTGTATATCCCAGCGTTTTCAACACAGTGTCATTCACGCTTAGAATATTGCCTTCTAAACTAAGCTCGTAACTATTAAACACCATATTGAAAGCAGTATGCGTCGCCTCTAAATCAAGCTGCGCTGTTTTTTCTGCGGTCACATCAGTAAAAAAGCTATATACCTTGGACAATTTGTTTGTTTTGTCTAAAGCGGGGGCAAAATATCCTTGCATCCATACATCTTCGCCAGTTTTCCCTCTAAAGCAAAAAGTGTCAGATTGTGATTTTCCTTCAGCCAAACCAGACCACAGTGTTTTTTGCTTTTGCTTGTTCGCTTCTGTATCAGTCATTAAGAACTGATGCGGCTGGCTCACTAACTCTTTTTCTGTGTAGCCAAGCGCTTTTTGTGCATTTGCATTTGCGCTAAGAATAGTGCCATTGGCATCAAACTCAATCACACATCTGGCTTTATCGATTTCCGTCTTCAGTGCTTTAAATTCAGTCACTTCTTCATTTAATTGCTGTACGCCAGAGGTTTGATTGGCTAATTTATTTACAATGCTGGATAACATAAGATTCCCCCAAGGAATTTTCGTAAACCGTTAATGGATAGAAGCGTCAATGAGTTCCATCTCTTGGCTACTCATGAGCTTTTCAATGTCTACCAAAATCAGCATGTGTTGCTCGACCGTGGCCAACCCTACAATGTATTTAGTGTCTATGCTGGTCACTAAAGTCGGCACTTCACGTAGTTGGTCTTCTTTTAATGCCATCACATCAGATACACCATCGACCACGATGCCCACAATACGGCCACTCAAGTTAAGAATAATGACGACTGTAAACTCGTCATATTCCACCTTGCCTAAATTAAATTTGATGCGTAAATCCACAATCGGCACGATCTTGCCGCGCAAATTGACTACCCCTTTAATAAAGTTTGGGGTATTCGCAATTTGCGTCACTGCGTCGTAACCGCGGATTTCTTGTACTTTGAGAATTTCCAGTCCGTATTGCTCTGTGCCTAGCACAAAAGTTAAATACTCACCTGCGGCGCTCTTAATGCCTGCGCTCGTGTTGGTGGAGACCGCTTCAGTATTCGTGTTCATTGCATTCACTCCTTATGCATTCGCTGGATTTGAAATGGAGGGGACAGCTTGATGCGAAAAAGTCGCAGCCCCAGTAATATAATTGGTGGTTTGGCCCATCTGAATAATCGCAGGCACATCCAAAATAAGCGCTACTGAGCCATCGCCCATGATGGTAGCGCCGGATACGCCTGGTACTTTCTTAAAGTTGGTTTCCAAACTCTTAATCACCACTTGCTGCTGACCCACTAAACGATCGACAAACAAGGCTGATTTTTTACCATCCGCTTCAATGAGCACTAAGACGCCTTGTGTTGGATCTGTAATGTCGGTGTGATGATTGAATAAGCGGTGCAGCGCAATAATGGGCAGATATTCGCCACGTACATGCACCATATAGCCTTCACCTGTGACTGTTTTAATGTCTTCTGCTTTAGGTTGTAATGTCTCCACAATTAAGTTGAGCGGCACTACATAGACGCTATGACCAAGTGAGACAGACATACCATCTAAAATAGCAAGCGTCAGTGGTAACGCAATCGAAATTGTCGTACCAAAGCCTAAAGCAGAACGAATCTCGACCACACCACCCATGGCAGTAATGTTTCGTTTCACCACGTCCATCCCTACACCTCGGCCAGACACATCGGTCACGACTTCAGCAGTTGAGAAACCTGGCGCAAAGATCAGTGAATACACGTCACTATCCGACATGTTCTCATTGACAGCTAAACCATTGGACTGGGCTTTGGCTAAGATTCTGTCGCGGTTTAAGCCTGCGCCATCATCCGTGACCTCAATCACAATACTGCCGCCTTTATGGGCCGCAGACAGCGTTAATGTACCAGTCTCTGACTTACCTGCAGCTCTACGCTTTTCAGGTGTTTCAATACCGTGATCCACGCTGTTACGTACTAAGTGGGTCAATGGATCGACGATACGCTCGATCAAACCTTTGTCTAATTCTGTGGTTGCACCAATGGTGACAAACTCTACTTTCTTGTTCAACTTGCCTGCTAAATCGCGCACCATGCGTGGGAAGCGTGAGAACACGAAGTCCATTGGCATCATACGAATCGACATCACAGACTCTTGCAAATCGCGTGTATTGCGTGTGAGCTGACCAACGCTATTGATTAAGGCCTCGTTCTGCACTGGATCCAATGCGTTCACACGTTGCTCGATCATGGCTTGAGTAATGACCAGCTCGCCAACTAAGTTAATCAGTTGATCGACTTTTTCAATCCCGACACGAATCGATGTCGTTTCCGCATTGGCTGGCGCTTTGTCGGACTCGCGTCTGGCTAATGTACGTTTCTCTGCTGGCTCTGCGCTACCTGCAGCTGGTTTAGCCGCTTCCGCTTTGGCCTCGACAGCAACAGCACTGGCACCTGCATTTTCAGCCGTCAATTTAGTGTCGTCACCAATGAGCTGCGCTTTCTCTGCATCTGGATGTGGTTTGAATGGCGCAAAGAAACCGTAGCCTTCTTCTTGGCTCTCTTTACC
This sequence comes from Methylophilaceae bacterium 11, assembly GCA_000525025.1. GTDB lineage: Bacteria > Pseudomonadota > Gammaproteobacteria > Burkholderiales > Methylophilaceae > Methylophilus. The sequence goes on from JCKJ01000001.1 coordinate 1,603,611, forward strand.
ATCTTCGGCAAACAAGCCATAGCCTACCTCTTCCTCTACTTTCACTTTACCATTGGCAACGGGCTCTGACTCAGCTTCGACCACAGCAGGTGCTGAGGGAGCAGGAGCAGCCACGGCAGCTTCAGGTGCAGCACCTGGCGCATTGCCCAAGGTAATGACCAAATCATCCGGATCTAAAATAAAGGAACAGATAGAGACGATGTCATCTTGTGTGGAGTCAGTAATTAAGGTCAATACGTAGCGATCATTGGCACCTTTTGCCGCAGTCACCTCACCTAATAGCGCTAATTCATCTTTAATATTGGATAAATCTTTTTCTGAAATTTCTGGCAATGCCACATTAAACACTTGGTGGCCTGGTGGTAAATCGATGGCGATATCTGCCGCAACAACCGGTGCTGGCGCTGTCGCAACAGGCGCGGGCGCTGCAACAGCAGGCGCAGTCTGTGGTGCTGGCGCGGCTTGTTGAGCTGGTGCAGCTTGGCTTGCCTCAGATAACGATTTCAATACCATTTTGACATCAGCCACTTGGTCTTGATCTACATCTGTCGCATGGCGATGTCCATCCAGTTCCATTTTCAACACATCTTTGGCCGCCAAAAATGCGTCTACATGTTCACCGGTCAATTTCATTTCATTCTTACGAATTTTATCCAACAGGTTTTCCAGCACATGCGTAATTTCAGCCATGTCCATAAAACCAAATGTTGCAGCGCCACCTTTAATGGAGTGCGCTGCTCTAAAAATCGCATTTAAATCTTCTGTATCGGGCTGATCAATATCAATCCCTAGTAACAGGCGTTCTGCTTCAGCAAGCAGCTCATCTGCTTCATCAAAGAAGACCTCATAAAACTGACTCATGTCTATTGTCATTGTGGTACCCCGTTTTTCATTGTGTACGTCCGGCTTGCATCTATTAAACTCGCCCAACGTTGCGGATATCTCTTCATCTCTATACTTTATGAACCAATTACTTTTTGTACAACTTCGATCAAACGCTTCGGATCGAACGGTTTAACTAACCAGCCATTGGCGCCAGCAGCTTTACCCTTTGCCTTCATTTCGTCGCTAGACTCCGTGGTTAGCATCAAAATAGGCACCTTTTGGTAAGAACCCAATCCGCGTAAATTTTTAATTAAAGTCAGGCCATCCATAATCGGCATATTTTGATCAGTCAGCACAAGGTCTACTGTTTTTTCTTTGGCTTTGTTTAAGCCATCTTGTCCGTCTACCGCTTGCAACACATCGTAACCAGCAGCTTTAAGGCTAAATGCCACCATTTGACGAAGTGAACCGGAGTCATCGACTGCTAAAATTGTTTTTGCCATTTCGTACTCGCTTTTATTTTGTTAAAAATTACTACCCAAAAAATAGAGTGATACTTGTGCCTAGAACAAATCAATATCGCCGGTGGCCATATCTTTTTGTCCCACTGCTTTTCTTAAATTGCCTGAAAGTGCATGACTACCAGCATGCAAAATGTCGTTGATATTGACCAAAAACTTGGCAATATCATCATGCTCACGCTGTGCGTCCATGTCATACCCATGCTCAGATAGCTCTTGTAATAGCGCTTTCAAACCATTCACACGATTGATCGTGCGGTGTAATAATTGACTCGTCATGTCTTGAAACTGCATACCCGTCACCACTGAATTTACTTCATTACCAATTTTTTCTTCATACTCTTCAATTGCAAAAGTCATGGCTTCATCTAACTGGCCAGAGGTCACCAATAAATTATGTTGGTGTGCAATCAAGTCATGAATCTTCATAAAACTGGTGCTGAGTTTCTCAATCGCTTCATTCAATAAAAAAGCGGTTTGCTGTAGATCAGATTCCACTTCGACCAAATGCTGATTACCGTGGTTAGCCACGGCTGTCAAAAGCGTTCTTAACTCATTGATGGGTAATTTATTCATTTCCATAACATCATGCCTCATTGCACTTCATCTCAATTTGTTGAATACCGTTGTAAAACCAGCTTAATTGTTGCACTACTTTGGCGATACAATACCCGCTGGCAATGCCACACCAGCCTGATTACTCGTTATATCCGCATGCTCACTCTCTGCATCTTTCAGTGCATCTTCTTCTGCTTGTTTATTCATTACCACCAAGCTAATACGACGATTGGTAGGATTAAATGGATTCTCTTTATCATATAAAGACGCAGAAGCCAGCCCCACGACTCGGAGTAGTTTTGACTCATCCATACCACCGGCAATCAGTTCGCGGCGTGAAGAGTTCGCACGATCAGAAGACAGCTCCCAATTGCTATAGCCTTTGTCGCCATTCGGATAAGGTGCAGCATCGGTGTGCCCAGATAAACTGATTTTGTTTTGCACGCCATTCAACATTTTGCCAATTTCATGGAGAATCTCTTTAGCATACGGCTGCAAATCAGCTTTAGACGATTCAAACATCGGACGATTCTGTTCGTCTAAGATCTGAATACGCAGACCTTCAGGTGTAATGTCTAACATCAACTGACTTTTGAATTTCTTTAAGGTCTCGCTTTGATCAATCGTTTGCTCAATCTTTTGTTTCAAATCTTCTAATTTGGCTTGCTCCGCTTTTTTCAATGCTTCTTTTGCATCTTCAATCGTGACTGTTTTCTGCTTGCCCGGTGGGCCATCCACGGGTTTCACCTGGCCTTGTTTTTTGGTGATGTCTCTACCACCCGTGTTTTTAATCGCCGAATCCGTGACGCCCATCGCAGGGCCGCCCATCATGGCGACCTTCAATGGTGTTTTAAAGTATTCTGCAATGCCTTCTTTCTGCGCTTTAGAGGTAGACCCCAACAGCCACATCAAAAGAAAGAACGCCATCATGGCTGTCACAAAGTCAGCATAGGCAATTTTCCATGCACCGCCATGGTGGCCACCACCACTTTTTTTAATCTTCTTAACAATAATCGGTGCAATACGATCTTCAGCCATAACTGCTTCCTCTAACTATCTATTACGTCAATTCAATCGAATTATTTAGCTGCTCTAGCTTGTTTTACATGGTCTTCCAACTCAGCAAAGCCTGGACGCTCTGTGGAGTACAGCACTTTGCGGCCAAACTCAACGGCAATGGCCGGCGCATAGCCATTCAAGCTTGCCAATAGCGTCACTTTGACGGTCTGGAACATCTTGCTGGACTCTTCTAATTTCTGCTCAAGCAAACCAGATAACGGGCCAACAAAACCATAAGCCAACAGAATCCCTAAAAATGTCCCCACCAGTGCGTGCGCAATCAAAATACCTAATTCAGCTGGCGGCAATGCAACGTTTTCCATGGTATGCACTACTCCCATCACCGCAGCCACAATACCAAATGCGGGCAAGCCATCGCCTAGTTTGGCAATACAATGCGCAGGCACGTGGCCTTCCATATGGTGTGTTTCAATCTCGTTATCCATTAAGTTTTCCACTTGGAATGCATCCATATTGCCGGATACCATCAAGCGTAAATAATCGGTAATAAACTCAACCAAATGATGGTCGTGCAGGATTTTTGGGTATTTGTTGAACAAGGCACTGGACTCAGGATCCTCGACGTCCTTTTCGATTGACATCATGCCTTCTTTACGGATTTTGCTAAGAATCTCAAATAAGAGCGCTAACAAATCCATGTACAGGGATTTGGTATATTTGGAGCCTTTAAAGATAGTAGGGAGTGCTTTTAATGTGGCTTTGAGTGCTTTTGTGTCGTTGCCTACAATAAATGCACCGACTGCACCACCAAAAATCATCAGCACCTCCAGCGGCTGCCATAAGCCACCCAAGTGCCCTCCCGCCAGCGCATAGCCACCAAAAATGGTGCCGCACACTACGATGTAACCAATAATGACAAACATGTTATCGTCTCCGAACAGCCAATAGAAAACTTCTTAAATTGGTATCAGAATAACAAGCGCGGACAAAAATCAATTGAGGGAATAAAGGGCATTTTTCAGGCTTTTAATCCTGTTCATCCGTGATGCTTTAAACAGGCACTATGTATTGCTGGAAGGATTGGGAACTTGGGAGAAGCGTGTAATGACGCAGGTTTAACGCTTAGTGGCTAGCAGTTATGCCATGCGCCACACAAACAAGTCAGGTGTAGTATCGCCGGTCTGAATAATCTGCTCTGGCATGACATTGGGAATATCAAACTCAAGGCTGACCAACAGTGTGTCTTGACGCATTTCTTGGCTGGCTTTTTCCCACAATTGAGACATCGCTGCGGGTGATAAGTAGGCAAATACAACGTCATAGTCTGCAAAATTTAAGGCGTGATAACTACCCAGTGTAAAGGTGGCTCGCGAGCCTTTCAAATAGGCTCTTACTTTGCTGATCAACCAAGGTAATGGTGCAATTTCAATGCCTTCGACCATATCATTGGGGCGGTGCTGCGCAATGTAGGTGGAGACATCACCCAAGCCGCTGCCAATATCGATCATGCGTAAAGCATGGTGTGGACGATGTTGTTGCATCAAGCTGTGCAATGCTTGCCATACGGCAGGACGGGAAGGATAAAACGGGACTTGTGTTTTAAATGTGGTCCAGTACAGGGCCATGGTCACCACAAATCCAATGAAATATACGCTGCTGGGCACATGCAAAATGGACATCAGCCATAACGCCAGCGGGAAGAAAAAGTGAATCCAGCGCCACCATACTGCCATGCCTACACAGGTGGCAATAAACGTAGCAAACATGGACTGCAATAAGACCAAAGAGAACACATAAAACGTCATGTCAGCTGTTAACAGTGCGCTCTCAGCCGGTGCGCTCATTTTGGCGTACATCAATATCACACCGAATGCGGCAGACTGTACTAACAGTGCTAATAGCGAAGGCGTCTTACTAAGGCTATGCAACGCACGTTGATACCAAGCAGTGTCTTCAAAAAATGTGTCTGGACGGTGTTGGCTATGAAGTTGCATTTGCGCTCGCCTCAATCATTCAATCTATACAATTAAGCTGTCATAGAAACTAATTTGTAGCTTAACTCTTTGGCTTTTTTGGTTTTGCCTGCACGTGAAGGCACATGGCATAAGTTACATACATAGTGTTGATTCAAGTCATAAGTGTTCACAATAAAATTGCCACCACAGCAGTTACATGCATTGAGTTTCAACATTTTGCTTTCTACAAAGCGTACCAAGGTCCAGGCACGTGTCAGTGAAAGCACTGGCTCTACATCTGCATCTGTTTGGCCATCAGTCACTTGTTGCAAGTACAAACCGTAGGCTTTGATGATGGCTTGAATACCGCTTACATCTGCGTAATCCACCATGAATTTATAGATATTATAAAAAATGGAAGAGTGAATATTTGGCTGCCAAGTTAAGAACCAATCGGTTGAGAATGGCAACATCCCTTTTGGAGGTGAGCAGCCTTTCATTTCTTTATAGAGTTTAATCAAGCGCTCGCGTGATAATGTAGTTTGTGATTCTAGGAGCTGTAAACGCGCGCCTAAACGAATCATTTCCATGGCCAATTGAATTTGTTCTGCCTCATTGACTACGCTTTTCTTTTGCATGATAAACCCCTTATTCCTTAATATCTTTTAGAGATCGAATGTCTCAAAAACTAAGCCATTGCATCGGCAGTTTGGCCTGCCATCAACACTGCTGTATGTAGGTGTGCTTGTGCACGATCTTTAGTGTAGTTAGTCAACATGCCTAAAATATCGCTATCATCAAAACGGAAGCGTGCTAACATCATGTTGGTATTACACAATTTTAGAAGTTGTAAGTTGCTCAAGCCTTCTAACAAGTCTGCAATGTCTTTGCTGATACCTAAACGGAAAATTGCTGTTGCTTTATCGGAACGAATTAATTGTTGTGCCAACATTAAGTAGTTAAGGTTTGCATCTTTAATCTCTAACATCATTTCTTCTTGATTCATGATTGACCCCATTCTTGTCTGGTTAACTTTATAAACATGTTGTGTTGCGTTAGGCGTACTTTGAACTTATTGATGCCTAGCAACAATTGGGGTTTGTCGGTTAATTACGTAAGCGAAACGGACGCGAGCACGTAGGCGTTTGTCCTACAAACGCCTACGTGCTGCTGATGGCTTATTTTAAAATCAATGACTTAGACATCATCACTTAGTACAAGCGTGATGCTAAATACGGTTAAAAATCGACTTTCATTGCATTAAATTCCAAAAATAGTTTAAAAATAATTAAAGTTTATCTACATAGTGTCGTTACATGGTGTCGTTAAATAGTGCCGTTACATCGGGCTGTCGCATCTCTGCCACCAATTGCAATTGCCCGTGCTCACTTTTTTTCATCTATTGACGCATTAACTTCACTAACGGCCCGCCTTAAAAAAACTTTAGGGGAAATTTAAAATATTTTTAAAAAAGTTCATAAGCCATTGAATTTAAATAATAATAAAATTAAAAATATTTATTATTTGTAGAAAAAATGCATCTTTTCAAACAAAAAACATGCTACTGGACAAAAGAAAGGGGGGGATAAACCCTTTTATTCTCAAGATGTAATTGTCATGAGTTATCTAATAATTCAATCATCCACTAAGAGGTAATGAATAGTTAGAGATCATCATGGCTGAAGAAAGCGATTTAGAAAAAACAGAACAGGCCTCCCCCAAGCGATTAGAAAAAGCTAGGGAAGAAGGCGATGTGCCCCGCTCTCGCGAGTTGGCGGCATGTGCTGTGTTGTTTGCTTCTGGCTTGAGCTTAATGATGATGCAGCAACCTCTGAACACCGCATTAAAGCAATCGCTACGTTCCGGCTTAGAGTTTGACCGTACTGTAGCATTTGATCCTGCCGTACTATTAATGCGCGTCTCGCATACCGTATTCGATTTATTGATTGCATTTGCTCCACTGGCATTGGTACTACTTGCCGTTGCAGTTGCGTCTCCTATATTAGTAGGCGGCTGGGTATTCAGTAATAAAGCATTCGTGCCGCAATTCAATCGTCTGAATCCATTACAAGGCATCAGCAATATGTTCTCTAAAAATGCTGTGGTCGAACTTATCAAGTCCGTAGGCAAAGCCATCATCGTTGCGGGTGTTGCTTACTGGGTAGTCAGCAGTGATTTAAAACCGATTCTGTCACTTTCTAATATGCCGCTAGAAGCTGGCATTGGTGAAGTAAGTGATTTAATGCTCTCAGGCTTCTTAACGATTGTGGCTGCATTGATTTTTATTGCAGCAATTGATGTGCCTTATCAGCTCTATCACTACGCTGAAAAACACAAAATGACCAAAGAAGAGATCAAACAAGAATCTAAAGAAGCCGAAGGTAATCCAGAAATCAAAGCCAAGATTCGCCAACAACAACGTGAGATGGCACGCCGCCGCATGATGTCAAAAATCCCAACAGCGGATGTGGTCATCACTAACCCAACCCACTACGCCGTGGCTGTGAAATACCAAGAAGCAGGCATGAGCGCACCGATTGTAGTGGCCAAAGGTGCAGATGCTGTTGCGCTTAAAATCCGTGAGATTGCCAAAGATAACAATATTGTCACGCTCGAGTCTCCTAAACTTGCCCGTGCCTTATATGCTCATACAGAACTAGATCAAGAAATCCCTGAAGCTTTATATGCGGCAGTGGCTGAAGTCTTAGCGTATGTATTCCAATTGCGTATGTTTAAACAACAAGGCGGCTACCAACCAGAAGTACCAAAAGCCTTGCCAGTACCTGATGCACTAGACCCACATAGCTTGATCCCAGCACCTAACTTAATGGCACAAGGAGGCTTAGCATGAACAACTTACCTCCATGGTTAGCCAATATGGGCGCACGTTCCGCTGCCGCACCAGTCATCATCATCATGCTATTGGCCATGATGATTTTGCCATTGCCAGCGATTATGCTGGACGTGTTCTTCAGCTTTAATATTGCGTTGTCTATCTTGGTCTTGATGATCGGTCTGCAAACTAGAAAAGCTTTGGACTTCATTGCTTTCCCTACTGTGTTGCTGATGACTACCATGTTGCGCTTATCCCTCAACGTGGCTTCTACCCGTGTAGTACTGACAGAAGGTCATACTGGCCCAGACGCAGCAGGTAAAGTGATTGAAGCGTTTGGCCACTTCTTGATTGGTGGTAACTATGCAGTGGGTATCGTGGTATTCATTATCCTCACCATCATTAACTTTACCGTGATTACCAAAGGTGCTGGCCGTATTGCAGAAGTCGGCGCACGCTTTACTTTAGATGCGATGCCAGGTAAACAAATGGCGATTGATGCGGATTTAAACGCTGGCTTGATTGGCGAAGATGAAGCACGTCGCCGCCGTACCGAAGTGGGCCAAGAATCTGAATTCTACGGCGCGATGGACGGTGCCAGTAAATATGTACGTGGTGACGCCATTGCTGGCATCTTGGTCATCATCATCAACATTGTCGGCGGGTTGATTGTGGGCATGGTGCAACATGATCTGCAGTTTGGTGATGCCGTTAAAAATTACACCTTATTAGCGATTGGTGATGGCTTAGTCGCACAAATCCCTTCACTCATTATCTCTGTCGCAGCTGGTGTGGTGGTATCACGCGTAGCCAACAACGAAGACATTGGCGGCCAACTGATTACCCAACTATTCAATAACCCAACTGTGATTTACCTGACTGCTGGCATTATCGGTGGTATTGGCTTGATTCCAGGCATGCCGCACTTTGCGTTCCTATTACTAGCTTCTATTTTGGCGGGTATTGCGTATGTGGTAGACAAGCAAAAAACACAAGCAGCGCTTGAACCAGAAGTAGAAGCACCGGCAGAAGTGGTGACCGAAGTAGAAGAAGCCAGCTGGGATGATGTAGTGCCGGTCGATATCGTGGGCCTAGAAGTGGGTTACCGCCTGATTCCATTGGTAGATAAAGCACAAGGCGGTGACTTACTTAAACGCATTAAAGGTATCCGCAAAAAATTCGCACAGGAAGTTGGCTTCTTAGCACCTACCGTGCATATTCGCGATAACTTAGAGTTACGCCCAAACAGCTACCGCGTCACCCTTAAAGGGGTTGAGGTAGCTACAGGTGAATCAAACTTTGGTCAGTTTTTAGCCATCGATCCAGGAACGGTGACAGGCCAATTAGAAGGTGCCGTGACGACAGACCCAGCCTTTGGTTTGCCAGCAGTGTGGGTAGATGCCAACATGCGTGACCATGCACAAGCCATGGGCTATACCGTGGTAGACGCTGGCACCGTGATTGCCACACATTTGAATCACATGATTTCGATGCACGCAGCCGAGTTATTAGGCCGTGAAGAAGTACAAAAACTCTTGGATCACGTAGGTAAAGAATCACCTAAATTAGTTGAAGACTTAGTGCCTAAACTCTTATCGTTCGCACTCGTACAAAAAGTGCTGCAAAACTTACTGACAGAAGGTGTGCATATCCGTGACATGCGTACTATTTTGGAAACGCTGTCCGAGCATGCAATCCAAACACAAGATGCTGGCGATTTGACTGCGCTAGTACGCGTGAAATTGGGTCGCGCCATTGTGCAAGACTTGTTCCCAATTGGTAACGAAGTGACTGCCATGACGTTAGACGGCAACCTAGAGCGCATTTTATTGCAAGCCTTACAAAACAATGCAGCCAACAATACATCTATAGAGCCAGGCATTGCCGAAGCCTTAGCCAGACAAGCCGAGACTGCCTCTAAACAACATGAACAAATGGGCTTAACCCCTGTGTTATTAGTGCCAGCGCCATTACGCGCAGCACTTGCAAAATTTTTACGCCGTTCCGTTCCACATCTTCGCGTGTTGTCACACGAAGAATTACCAGATTCAAAAACCATTCGCGTCACTAGTCTTATTGGAGGTCAAGCATGAACATTAAACGATTTTTCGGAAAAAACTCACGCGAAGCGTTGAGCATGGTACGTAAAGCCTTAGGCGAAGACGCGGTGATTATTTCTAACCGTGCCAGCAATGGTGGCAATGAGATTCTTGCAGTCAGCGAGGCAGACATGCACGCGATGGCGAATCAGTTCAGCCCACTCGGCGCAGATATGCTGGACAGCCCGACCATGCAGCTCCCACAAGAAACGTTTGAGGATGAAGAGGAAGAGGATTACGCGGATGCGCCTACCCTGCTTTCCATTCTCAATCAAAACAAACGTGCTGTGAAAGCACCAGAGTTTGTGCCAGAAAAACCCAAAGCGGTAATGCCGGCAGCCAAAGTTTCGCCTAGACAAGAAGCGCATTCTAGACGCGCAGCTATGGAACAACCAAGTTTTGATATGCAAGCAAATGACGATATGAGCGGCTTGTCTCACCAAGAGTTAAGTCAACAATTTAGCATGATGTTGAATGAGATGCGTGGCATGCGTAGCCGTGTGGAAACACAGTTAACGGCCATGGCATGGAACAACAATCTGCAACACAACCCGGTGAAAGCCAAAATATTGAGCACTTTATTAGCCGCTAACTTTAGCGCATCACTTTCTAGACAGTTGGCAGAAAAATTACCAAACAGCCTGGAAATGAACCGCGCATTGGCTTGGATCAAAGGTGCATTGGCCAGAAATCTGGATACGATTAAAGACGAAAGCGAATTATTAGACCAAGGCGGCGTATTTGCTTTGGTAGGCCCAACTGGCGTGGGTAAAACCACTACGACGGCTAAATTGGCTGCACGCTATGTCATGAAACATGGCACACAAAACTTAGGCCTCATCACTACAGATGGCTACAGGATTGGTGGTCATGAGCAACTGCGTATCTACGGCAAGATTTTAGGCGTGATGGTCTATGCAGTGAAAGATGAAGCCGATTTGAAAATCGCCTTGAATGAACTCAAACACAAACACTGCATTTTGGTGGATACCGTAGGTGTGAGCCAACGTGACCGCATGGTGACAGAACAAATCGCCATGCTTTCTAAAATGAATGTGAATATCAAAAAGCTGCTATGCCTGAACGCTACTTGCACCGGTGAAACATTAACTGATGTGATCCGCGCCTATAAAGGCCGCGCGTTGGATGGCTGCATTATCACTAAATTGGATGAAGCCGCGACCATTGGCAATACCTTAGACGTCATCATCCGCGAGAAATTAAAACTGTACTACACCACGCACGGTCAACGCGTGCCAGAAGACATGCAAGTGGCCAACAAAGTAGAGTTGATTTCCAGAGCATTGACATTGAATTCGACCAGCTGGCCTTTCCAATACTTGGAAGAAGAATTGCCATTTGTGGTGGCCAATGTAGATAACTACGCAGATTACGTGAAAGCGACGGAGGTGAACCATGCTTAATGTGCCACAAGACCAAGCGGCTGGCTTACGTAGAATCATGGCGGCGCCTGCGCCACGTATTATTTCTATTATCTCGGCTGCCGCTACGCAAGATAAATCTCGTCTGATGACGAACTTGGCAGCATCGATCAGCGACCAAGGCAATAAGACATTAGTCATTCATGCCTCTAAAGAGTCTTCTGAGACTTATTATGGCATTAACGCCCTACCTACTTTGGTGGATACTGCCGGTAAAAAAATGGGATTAAACAAAGCCATTCATTTATCGCAACATGGTTTCTCCATTGCCAAAATGATGCAGAAAAGCCAATTGGATCAGATGTTGAATCACACCATGAGCGAATACTTAACCCAAGTATTTCATACCTTGGCCGATCAGTACGAGATTTTATTGGTAGACGCTTCACTCAATAAGGCTCATTTACTACCCATTAGTTTGCTCAACGATGGCGAAATTATTATCCAGCTCACGCGTCAGCCAGAATCGATTAAAGATGCGTATGCCATGATTAAAAAGGTCTACAGTCAATTAGGCCGTCGTCACTTTGGCATCATTGTGGACGATGCTACTGAACAGCAAGCCAAAGTGGTGTTTAACAATATTTCATCTGTGGCTAAACGCTATATGCGCATTGATTTAGAGTATTTTGGTGCGATTCCAAAAGATGACCATTTGAGCAAAGCCTCGCAATTAGGCCGATCTGTCATCGAGGCATTTCCATTGGCAACCGCCTCTAACGCGTTTAAGAAAATGGCACTTAAATTAGATTATAAGCACGCTACTCCTGCAGATTTTACGCCTGCACAATTTGCCTGAATTTAGGCCAGAGGTTATTTATGTATACAGTTACTGGTAAACACGATCAAAAAAGTGAAATGCTGACCAAGCATGCCACCATGGTGAAAAAACTCGCCTATCAACTCAAGGCAAAACTACCGCCCAGTGTTGAGCTAGACGATTTAATACAGGCTGGCATGATAGGACTGCTGGATGCGATTAACCGCTATGAAGACACGCACGGCGCGCAATTTGAAACGTATGCAGCCCAGCGTATCCGTGGTTCTATGTTAGATGAGTTGCGTAGCGCAGATTGGCTACCGCGTAGCATTCGCAAGAATATGCGTGATATTGAAGCAGCTATCCATCAGTTGGAACAACAACTTGGCAGAGCACCTTCAGAAAACGAGATTGCTAAAAAGTTGGATGTCTCGCTCAATGATTACTACGAAACGCTGGGCGATTGCCAAGGCCATCAACTGGTGTATTACGAAGACTTTCATGATGATGAAAGTGGTGGTGAGCACTTTTTAGACCGCTATGTAGACGACGAGAACAGCGACCCGATCAAAGGCCTGCTGGAAAGTGATTTCCGTGATGCACTCATTGAATCGATTGAAGCGTTGCCGGAACGTGAAAAAATATTGATGGGGCTTTATTATGAGCAAGAGCTCAACCTCAAAGAGATTGGTGCCGTCATGAACGTATCCGAATCACGCGTATGTCAATTACATAGCCAAGCAGTTGGCCGCTTGCGTGCACATTTGAAAGAAAGAGCATGGACTGGGGTAGTTTAGCCGGCCTAGCCATTGCCCTACTCGCACTGGTTGTTGGCCAAGCGGTAGAGGGTGGGCAAATTGCCTCATTGATACAGCCAGCTGCGCTGCTGATTGTGCTATTTGGCACTTGCGGCGCAGTATTGCTGCAAACCAATTATGCAAGCTTTATAGAAGGTGTGGTGATGGCAAAACATGTATTTATCACGCCACATGACGATCGCCGTGAGTTGGCTTCACGCATCAGCGCTTGGGCCACATATGCGCGCAAAGAAGGCATTTTTATGCTGGAAAGTTATTTAGGCCGCGAAACTGATCTGTTCATTCGCAAAGGCTTACAACTAATGATAGACGGTACACCGCCTGACCGTATTCGTGAGATTTGTGCGATTGATATCCATTTTTATGAACTCAAACAACGCAATGCCGCCAAAATTTGGAGTGCAGCCGGTGGCTACGCGCCAACCATTGGCATTTTAGGTGCAGTAATTGGCTTAATCCATGTGATGGAAAATTTATCTGACCCCAGCAAATTAGGCAGTGGTATCGCGGTTGCCTTTGTCGCCACCATTTATGGCGTAGGCTTTGCTAACTTAGTGTTTTTACCCATCGCCAGCAAGCTTAAAGCCTTGATTACGCACGAGATGATGCGCCGAGAAATGCTACTGAATGCCTGGGTATCGATTGCACGCGGCGACCATCCGAAAATTGTGGAAGAGCGTTTGCAGTCTTACTTACACTGATGTGACGAATCATGATTAGAAGAAAACCACTGGACGATGATGACGATAACCCAGACCGCTGGTTAGTATCGTATGCAGACTTTATTACCCTGCTGTTTGCCTTTTTTGTGGTGATGTATGCCATTTCATCCGTGAATCTCAGCAAATACAATGCGCTGACTAACGCCATAGATACTGCATTTAGCGGCGATAGCGCACCAACAGTGCCACAGCAAAAAAAAATAGACGTAAAACCGCAACCGGAAAAATCGCTGATTAAACCATTACCACTGAGTTATTTGTATCAAGAGAAATCGAAACGTGAGCGTGAAAACATGGCTAAGTTAGGCGTTGATCTTTCTAACAAGCTTGCACTGATGATACAGGATGGTAAAGTACAAGTGATGCAAAATAACCGTGGCGTGCGCATCGATATTAACGACAGCGTATTGTTTAACTCTGGCTCCGCAGACCTTGCAGATTCTGCTGTGGAAATCATCAACGAAATCGCAGTGATTTTGAACGCCAACCAACGCTTGATTCAGGTAGAAGGCCACACTGACGATACGCCGATACATACACACCAGTTTTACTCCAACTGGGAGCTCTCCGCAGTGCGTGCCAGTACAGTAGTACGCATGCTAAATGCAGCAGGCGTAGTAGAAACGCGTTTAAGCGCACTAGGCTACGGCGCTACCCAACCTATTAGCAGTAGTGACACCGAGTTTGGTCGGGCAAAGAATCGTCGCGTATCGATCATGATTTTGTATGAGACAAAAAACGAATTGCAAGATACGCTAGAAATTAAACCTCAAGAAGTCAAACTGCAAGAAGTCAAACTGCAAGAAATCACACCACAAGTGCCATAACTGGCATGCGTATTATTGTTTACTCAGCTTTAAAATTGCATTGAATTGCTCAATGGGCAATGGCTTACCAAAAAAGTAACCTTGGTAACGACGGCACCCATTGGTAAGCAAGAGTTCGCGCTGCTCATGGGTTTCCACCCCTTCCGCAATCACGCCGATGTACATACTTTGCGCCATAGCAATAATCGTACGCACAATCGTCCTATCGTGGCTATCTGTCACAATATCGCGCACAAAAGACTGGTCTATCTTAAGCTGATAGAGCGGTAACCGTTTTAAATATTGCAGCGATGAATAACCCGTACCAAAATCATCTAGCGAGAACTGCACGCCAACCTGCCCCAGCGCATTCATGTACTCTACGGTTTCTTCTACATTTTCCAACAGCATGCTTTCTGTCAGCTCTAAGCGCAAATGCATCGCATCAATGCCATGTTTTTGTATGCTGGCTTTCACTTGCTGCACAAAATCCACTTGTCTAAACTGCTTGGCACTAATATTCACGGACAAAGTCAGCTCACGGGTATTGGGATCCGCCTGCCATGCTTTGATTTGTGCACAAGCGGTATCTAGCACCCATGTACCAATCGGGATAATCAAACCACTTTCTTCCGCCAGAGGAATAAACTCGGCCGGCGAAATCATGCCGCGCTCTGGGTGTAGCCAGCGAATGAGCGCTTCCGCACCAAATGGCTGTCCTAAATGATCGACTTGCACTTGGTAGTAGAGTTTGAGCTGGCATTCGTTGATGGCTTTTCTCAGCTCTGTTTCTAAACCCACCAATGCTGTGATGTTGGCTTGCATTTTGGGGTCAAAGAACCTAAAGGTATTGCGCCCTGCTTTTTTGGCCTGGAACATGGCAATATCAGATTGTTGCAACACATCCTCTGCATCCATTTTCTGCTGCCCAAACAGGGTAATGCCCACACTGGCGCTGCTATGATGTTTTTGCTTGGCAATCGTGAATGGTTTGTTCAGTACTTTTAAAATACGATCTGCGACAATTTCTACTTGCTTGGCCGCCTCAATCAACTCACTACTTAGGTTTTCGACCAGCACAACAAACTCATCGCCACCTACGCGTGCAATCGTATCGGCAGCTTGCAGATTGGCTCTTAAGCGATTGGCCACCTCTACTAACAGCATATCGCCTATATCATGGCCGCGTGAATCGTTCACCGTTTTAAACTGGTCTAAATCCAGATACATCAGCGCACTATTGGCCCCAGATTCAAGATTCATCGCCATGGAACGCTTGAGTTGCTCAAATAAGAATCTGCGATTGGGCAAGCCGGTGACGTCGTCATAATAGGCTAAGTGCGCAATCTTAGAAATGGATTCGCTACGCTCTAAGGCAATGCTGATCAGGCGCGCGGACTGCTCAATCAATATCATGTCGTACTCATCCGGCGCATGTGCCTCATGGTGATAAATGCCAAAGGCACCCAGCACATTGCCTTTTGCCCCAATAATGGGCTCCGCCCAACTAGAGCCAATGCCATATTTCTGGGCAATTTCTCGGTTCTTAGTCCAGTAAGGATGCGTCATCACATCCTCTACAATCACCCGTTTTTTAATAAATGCCGCCGTACCAATCGAGCCCATTCCCATGCCGATTTTCATGCCTTCTAGTGCATCCACAAAGCCTTCTGGCAAACTTAGGGCAGATACTACTGTCAGTTGCTTTCCATTCTCCGCAAGCATGGCAATCAAACAAAACATAGAGGGATTAAGCTGTTCAATACCCGCTACAATACTATCTAAAAGCACTTGTAGGTTTTCTTCGCGCACCACCAGTTCCAGCATGCGACTTCTAAATTGCTCGTAATTTGATATCCGTCGACGGTTAGAAATATCTCTGGCAAAGCCCACTGTACCCACGACTTTGTCTTCTACAATGACTGGCGATTTGTAAGCTTCAAACCATAAACGATTACCTTCCACCTCTATAATTGCATCCAGCGTCTTGGGCTCACGGCTAATCATGACCGCTTTGTCCTGAGATCTATAAGAGTCAGCCAAATCAGGTGGCCAAAAATCTGAATCGGTTTTGCCAATCACCTGCTCTAAAGTATCGGCACCGCATGCATGCAAAAACGCCTCATTCACGGTTAAAAATCGACTATCTTTGTCTTTTAACCAGACCATGAATGGGAAATTATCCAACAAAGAACGTTGATACGCTTCTTTCTGCCTCAGCTCAAAATCGGCCTGCTTGCTGGCGGTAATATCAAACAACGTCATTCTGACCATCGCATGGTCTTCAGTCACATGCGTACGTACGCATGTAAGTTTTACATCAACATGTGTCCCAGTTTCTTCGTCTGCTAACCCAATCTCAAATGCTAGCTCTGCACCCTCTTGCAACGCTTTTAATGCAGCAAACTGTGATTGCCAATACTTTTTATCTTGCTGCGCGACATAACGTGCAAAGCGCTCTTTACCTAGTTCTTTGCGCTTAATACCAAGAATAGACCTAGCTTTCCAATTGGCTTCTGACACCATGCCTTGCTCATTGACTGTTAAATAGCCAATCGGGGCAAACTCGTACAAATCCACATAACGCTCACTAGACTCCAATAATGCATGCTGGGTTTTACGCAGTTTCTCTTGTTCTTGCTTACGTTCAGTAATAATGTCAAATACACCCAGTAGGCCGATAATCTCATTACGCGCATTGCTGAGTGGCACTTTGGACTTCAGTGCCCAATCATGTTTGCCTTGGCTATTGGTGACTTCTTCCTCGTAAAACAACTTAGGCACACCCGCGGCCATAATCGCAGCATCATCCTGCCTAAATTTTTCGGCATGCGCTGACGGAAAAAAGTCCTCATCACTTTTCCCATAAATTTCAGAAGGGTCGCTTAAGCCCATTTCTAAGGCAAATGCTTTGTTGCAGCCTAAATAACGTGAATGTTTGTCTTTCCAAAAAATTCTCGATGGCGCAGCATCAATCACGGTAACCAATAAATAACGAGACTCTTCAATGGCATTGTGCAGTGCGTTTTGTTCTGTAATGTCTCGGATCACACACACAAAATTGCTGGCTGCATTATATTCATCCAGCACCGGCGTGATGGTGAGCTCGTTCAGGAACGGGTTTCCCTCTTTGTGGTAGCTGATGACTTCCCCAGAGAAAGAGAGATTCTGTGTAAGTCGTTGCTGAATTTCTAATAAGGCATCAGCATTGGTATGCGCCGAGTATAAAAAATCCAAATGCTGCTCTTGCAAATCACTCAGCAAGTAACCAGTGATTCTAGTAAACGCATCATTGACCGCTACAATTTTCCGGTTGGCATCGGCCACCAATACACCCTGAGAGATGGCACGGAAAGCATAGGCATCAATCCGCAGCTTCTCTTGTGTTTTTTTCTGTTCGGTCACATCGCGCACCAACACAACATAGGTGTGCGCATCATCGTCTTTTACATTATTTACCACAGACAACTCAAACCAGCGTTTACCTTGCAAAATCTCCAAACTAAAATGCTTATCTTGAGAGCGTCCGTGCTGCTTAGCTTCTTGTATGGCGGCTAAAATCGCTTCACAAGCCTGCGATGGTAGAAACTCATGAATGGGTTCGCCCATAAAAGCATTCGGCGAAGCGGCCAACAGCTCTTGCGAGGCCGAATGCACCAATAGGCAAATGCCATGCTCATCGGATTCAAACAACAAATCCGGAATGGAACCCAGTTTTGCGTGTAATGCAATGCCACCCATAATGGCCGCTTCTTTTAGCTGTTTATTCTCGGTAATATCTTTGATGTAACCGGTCCACAAGATACTGCCATCCGGCTCTAACTCAGGCGTAGAGTTGCCAAACAGCCAACGTACCCTGCCATCTGGCAAATGCACACGGAACTCGCACTGCCAAGCAGACAACTGTTGTGCAGATTGGCGGCCAGCCAATATAAAACGATCGTAATCACGTGGGTCAATGCGCGTAAGCAATGCGCTGGCATCGTCTTTTACGTCGTCAGGGTTAAGCGCAAACAGCTCTTTGATTTGTGGACTGGAGAATGGAATACTGGTGGATTTATCAGATTTCATCCGAAATTGATAAATCATACCTTGTAAGTGCAGGGTGATTTTTGAAAGCAGGTCTAAAGCGTGTTTGCCAGCTTTATCCACAGATGGGTCAGTAGGTTCCATATTCAACTTTCAATCTAATCAAGTCAAACGGATTTCTACTTGCTGCAATTGATAAGCCTACTTGTGTCAAGCCCATTTAATCTAGAAAACCACACGTATCTTCAAAAGCAACGATGTTCAACTTATTGTTTTTATTGTATAAACATACACTTGTTGATGTATATTTATGGAGTAGATTTAAAGCAGAATGATGCTAACATTCTGGATGGTTGTCAATTGATTTGTAAAACTTTATTAAACAACGAGTGAGCTGCGCAGATAATGCTGTGATTTAGCTTGACCGTTTTTACCGTAGGTATCTGTGCGTACAGATTCGCCTTGTAAATGGCCTAACACCTGTTGGTTGCGATTGAAATGTTTATTGATGAGTACGCCGTTTAATCGATTCAATTCTTTTGCTTGCACTAAAGCCTTCTGAAAAGTTTCCCAAGCGCGGTTCAATATTGGCTTGGCTTGCGCTTTTAACCATTGTGCCATGCCTTTTTCATTCGCTTCGTAGCCTTGCTGTGCCAATGCATCATAGCGATTCTTAGCTGCAACGCTCAACTGCTGCAACAGCACCAAACGTTTATCAATCAGTTGTTCGATTGCATCAATGTCAGACACCACTAATGCAGCCTGCTCTTTTTGCAAATCAGACAATAGTTGATTCACCAATAAGGCATCTTGTTCAAACGTGATTGCCGAACGTGATGCTTGTGCTGCTGATGATGGTGCGTGCATAAATAACCTCGATTTATTTGTTTTTCAGCAAATCTTTCACAGTATCAATCAAGCCATCCGCTACTTTTTCTGAATTGACTTTAAATTGACCACTTTCAATCGCCGATTTGATGGCATTGACTTTTTCTGTATCAAACACGCCAGAAGTGGAGACTTCTGAAGCAATTGCTTGCAGTTGTACAGACATAGGAGACAAGGTGACATTTTCGCTTGATGCAGCCGCGACTGTAGACTTGTTGTCAGCTACACCACCTGTACTGGAACGCTTGCCAGCACTTGCTTTGTCAGCACTCAGTGTATCTACACCGTGCTCCAGTTTATTTTTGATGGAATCATTAATTTTCATGGTGAAATCCTTTTCGCGAAACACTATGCTCAATCTGCCTAGGTAATCTATGTATTGATTAATACATCTCTATATGAGTGGTATCGGCATAGTTTAAGCGAACTTTAATCCTTTGTGATGATTTTTTTAATTCCCACTAGTTTAACTTAACTTTTTAAAATTAAACTATTTAATTCAACATATTAAATAAACTAATTAATAGTTTACTTCAACTTTTCCACCGGTACGGGCAATGCCTGAAATGTACTGCCCATTACTGACTTTAACCTGTACTACCTGACCATCACTGGCCTTTGCCATGGCTTGACCTTCTGCTGAGACAGAAAACCCCTGTCCTTGCGAGATCACCATCACCATTTGCCCCTGCTGCACTACCGGGCTGGCTTTTAACATGTCTTGTCGTAGCACAGTGCCTGCACGCATGGAGATATTTGCGGTACGTCCAACAGCTTGACTGGCTTCTGTGAAAATACCCGCTGGCAATTGCGTTAAATCACCAGTCTCAAACATCATGTCTTGTGCAGTAATTTGCTGACCTTGCACCAATGGATTTACAGCGACCAAATATTGCGCTTGTACGCTCACAGTTGCTTGCACATAAATCGTCCACTGTGGTGATGCGCAACGCACACCCACGCTGGTCTTGCCCCATGGGCGACTGCCACTGGGAATAAATACATTAACGTCACCACATGCGGCTAACTTGAGGTTAGGATCAATGGCACCGGCTTTGATATCGACTTTGCCAGGGTACCCGACCGTTTGCACGGCTAAGAATGCAATGATTTTTTCTTTGATTAGGGCTAGATTTTGTTTGTTGGGTACCTGCTCATAGGCTGCCACGCGGGTAGCCCCCGCCTCTTCTGCAAAAGATAATGGACTCACCATCATGCAAGCCGCGCTACAAACGCATGTCAACCACATGATTTTAAATGACTTTCTACTGATCATTTGCATAATCAACATCCATATCTAGATTGAATTAATGATGCATTCTACGCATTTGCCGTACAACTAAAGGCAAGAAAAGGACGGGTTTTATCCGTTTACTTGCAAAATCAAATAGCAGGTATGCGTCTTAAACTTACGGCAAGACTGATACAAGAATACCCAATAAATAGGCATAAGCGCTTACTCGGTGTTCGATGGAAGGAATTGCAGATGTTAAATAAATTAGATGCGGCTTTAAGTTTTCACCAAAACGCGCTACGGGTGCGTAGCCAACGCCAAGAAGTGATTGCGGCCAACATTGCCAATGCGGATACGCCCAATTACAAGGCGCGCGATATCGATTTTAAATCGGCTATGCAAAACGCACTGACGCAAGGCAGCCAGATGCAAGGCGCGGTAAGCGATGGCTTGAGCAAAACCTCATCCATGCATATCAATGGCGCAGGTAACAACACATCTGCCGGACCCAATGAGCCGCTGTTCAGGCCGATTATCCAAGGCAGCGTGGATGGCAATACGGTTGATATGGATGTGGAGCGTAATCAATTTGTAGATAACGGCCTGCGTTATGAAGCCAGCCTGACCATGATTAACGGTCAGATTAAAAAGATGCTTACGGCCATCACCGGCCAGTAATTTTCCTTTATAAAGGAGTGAATGATGTCTTTATTTAACGTATTTAATATTTCCGGTTCCGCCATGAGCGCGCAATCGCAGCGCTTAAACACAGTCGCCAGCAATTTGGCCAATGCCGATAGCGCCACCAGCGCCAATGGCAAACCTTACAAAGCCAAGCAAGTCGTGTTCAGCGCAATACCCAGCGCCTCACCTGCTGCCAATGGCGTTAAAGTCAATAAAGTGGTTGAGGATAACTCGCCTGGCAAAGTGGTGTACGACCCCAAGCATCCACTAGCAGATGAAAAAGGCTATGTGACGATGCCGAATGTGAATGTGACCGAAGAAATGGTCAACATGATTTCGGCCTCTCGTGCTTACCAAAACAATGTAGAAACCATGAATGCGGCTAAAACAATGCTGATGAAAACACTCAGCCTTGGCCAATAAATATTACTGATCCATCTAGCCCTATTTAGACAAGGAAACCCAAATGACAACCGTACAAACCAATGCACCGTCTCAAACGTTATTAGATAACGTCAATGGTACTAAAAAGACCAATACCTCGACCGTAGGTGATGTTCAAGATCGTTTTATGACGCTGCTGGTGACGCAGATGAAAAACCAAGACCCTTTGAACCCAATGGATAACGCACAGGTCACCAGTCAAATGGCGCAGCTATCTACTGTGACGGGCATTGATAAATTAAACGAAACCATGTCGGCATTAATTTCAAGCGTACAAGTGGGTCAGTCTTACCAAGCCTCCGGCATGATTGGGCACAATGTATTGGTCTCCGGCAACACGCTATCTACAGAGGGCGCAGGCGCTTACTTTGGTGTGGAGCTACCGGTTGGGGCAGACAAATTATCTATCACCATTAAAGATGCTGCAGGCAACACTGTGCGTAATGTTGAACTAGGCGCACAAAGCGAAGGCACTTTACCACTGACTTGGGATGGCAAAACCAATGATGGCGCCGTTGCAGCCACTGGCGATTACAAAATTGAAGTAAGCGCCACAATTGGCGGCCAAGCAGTAGATGCCGCTGCACTCAGCTACGCCAAGGTATTAAGCGTTTCTAACATCAATGGCGGCATTAAGCTCAATTTAAGCAATAACAGCTCAGTCAACACGGCTGATGTGAAAGAGATTTTTTAGTCATTAAGTTTGTGTCACCCACCCATATTTATTTGTATCAGTTTTAGGAGAACACCATGAGTTTTCAACAAGGTTTAAGCGGATTAAACGCAGCATCAAAAACATTAGAAGTGATTGGCAACAACGTATCGAATGCCAACACGGTTGGTTTTAAACAATCACGTGCTGAGTTTGCCGATGTATTTGCTAATTCACTGACTGGCAGCGGCACTTCACAAATTGGGATCGGTACTAAAATTTCCACAGTGGCGCAGCAATTTACACAAGGCAATATCACTGGCACTAATAACCCTTTAGATATTGCGATTAATGGCGGTGGCTTCTTCCGCATGAGCAATGATGGTGCGATTACTTATACTCGCAATGGTCAATTCCAGATGGATAAAGCTGGCTATATTGTGAATAGCGAAGGCAACCGCTTAACTGGCTATACTGCGGATGCTGCAGGCGTACTATCAGCAGGGGCTCCCTCAGAACTCAACATCAATACGTCTGATTTACAACCAGAGGCCACCACTGAAGTCACTGGGATGGTGAACTTGGACTCTAGAAAAACTGCGTTGACTGCTGCTGGTTTTGATCCTGCAGATCCAACAACCTATCATAACTCTACTGCAGTCACGGTGTTTGATAGCTTAGGTAACGCACATAATGTACAAAGCTTTTTTGTAAAAACTGGCGCTGGCACATGGGATGTATTTACCACAGCAGATGGCGTACCTACCACGACGTTGCCTACCCCTACTTCAACACTTACATTTAGCGGCACAGGTGTTGCACCTACTTCCGCACCTGCATTACCTACCGTTGGCTTTACACCTACCACCGGCGCAAACCCTGTTTCACTGACATTAGATTACAGCGACAGCACACAATTTGGCTCAGACTTTAGCGTGAGCGCGCCTAAAAAAGACGGCTACTCCTCAGGCAGCTTGGCCAGTTTTAGTACCAGCAACAACGGCATGATTATTGGCCGTTATACCAATGGTGAATCACGTGTATTAGGCCAAGTAGTATTGGCCAACTTTGCCAATCCTAACGGTTTGCAATCATTGGGTGGTAACGCTTGGGCAGAAAGCGGCACTTCTGGGGATCCATTGGTTGGCCCGCCAAACACTGGCAGTTTTGGTGTATTGCAATCTTCAGCAGTTGAAGACTCCAACGTCGACCTCACGGCAGAACTGGTCAATATGATTACGGCACAACGTGTTTATCAAGCCAATGCGCAAACCATTAAAACGCAAGACCAAGTATTACAAACCTTGGTGAACTTACGCTAATTCAATTAATTAGCGCTAATAGCTAAAAGTGCTTTAAAGGAGTAGACGATGGATAAAATGATATACACGGCCATGACAGGCGCAAAACATATCCTAGAACAACAGGCGACGACTGCGCACAACCTTGCCAATGCCACCTCTACTGGCTTTAAAGCACAAGTGGATTCGTTCCGTGCTGTGCCAATTATCGGCCAAGGCCTGCCTACACGCGCTTTTGTGGTGGATTCCACCGTGGGTGCGGATTTCAACTCCGGTGCGATTGAGCACACTGGCCGTGATTTAGATGTCGCAGTACAAGGCAATGGCTGGCTGGTAGTACAACGCCCGGATGGCTCTGAAGGTTACACCCGCAACGGCGCGCTTAAAGTCAATGAAAATGGCGTATTGCAAACCTCTAATGGCCTGACAGTCATGGGCGATGGCGGCCCCATCAGCATTCCACCCGATGTGACTGTATCGATTGGTAAAGACGGTACTATTTCATCGGTCTCTAACAACACCCTACCCGGCCCCTCTAGCGTCATTGGTCGTTTAAAATTGGTGAATCCCGATCTGAATAACCTGAAGCGTTCTGAAGAAGGTGTATTTGTCACCAAAAACGGCACGCCTGCACCTGCAGACGCCAATGTCAGCGTGGTCGGTGGCGCATTAGAAAGCAGCAACGTCAATGTCGTGGACTCTATGGTCAACATGATTAGCTTAGCCCGCCAGTTTGAAATGCAGATGAAATTGGTATCAAGTGCTGAGAATAACGCCAATAAAGCCAGTCAACTCTTCAATATGAGTTAGTTATGCCTGTATTAACATGGTGATAAGGTTAAGCAAATTGCTTACAACGCTATGTGAAAGGATGCATGATGATACGCTCACTTTGGATTTCAAAAACCGGTTTAGACGCGCAACAAACGCAAATGGATGTGATTGCCAATAACTTGGCTAACGTCAGTACCAGTGGGTTTAAACGCTCACGCGCCGTATTTGAAGATTTGCTCTATCAAAACATTCGCCAGCCTGGCGCGCAATCCTCACAGCAAACACAATTGCCCTCCGGCTTACAAATAGGTACTGGGGTAAAACCAGTAGCCACTGAGCGTATTTTTACGCAAGGCAACTTACAACTCACCAGCAACGATAAAGACGTGGCGATTCAAGGCCAAGGATTCTTTCAAGTACTGCTGCCAGATGGCACTACGGCTTATACCCGTGATGGTTCTTTTCAAATGGATAGTCAAGGTCAATTAGTCACCTCTAGCGGCTTTCCGGTACAACCTGCCATTACCATTCCAGCCAATGCACAAAGTCTCACCATTGGGCGTGATGGCGTGGTATCGGTGACCACCGCAGGTGCTACTGCGGCCACCCAAATTGGTCAGCTACAACTCGCCACGTTTATTAATCCGGCCGGCCTCATGGCTAAAGGCGAAAACTTGTATGTGGAAACCACGGCTTCTGGCAATGCCAACACCAATAACCCAGGTAGTAATGGCGCTGGTTTGCTGACACAAGGCTATGTAGAGACTTCTAACGTGAATGTGGTGGAAGAGCTGGTCAACATGATTCAAACGCAACGTGCGTATGAGATCAACAGCAAAGCCATTACTACGTCTGACCAAATGCTACAAAAACTCACGCAAATGTAATGGTTGTTTAACCACCTAGCGAGATGCATATGAACAAGTTATTGAAATACGTATTACTGATAGCGACCATGGCCATATTAGGCGCATGCTCCATTACGCCAGATAGCATCGTGAAACAGCCAACCACGGCCAGACCACAAGCCGCTGCTGCAGTACCTGTGAAATCCGGTGCGATTTTTAATCAAGCCGCTTACCGCCCTTTATTTGAAGATCGTCGCCCACGTTATGTAGGTGATACCGTCACGGTGACGATTGCAGAAAATACCTCTGCTACCAAAGCAGGTGGGAGTTCCGGCAGCAAAGACGGCGAAATTGATGCTTCCATTGCTTCCTTCTTAGGCAAAGCTATTCCAAAAGCCACTATGTCTGCAAGCTCAGCTAGCAGCTATGAAGACAAAGCCGCGGCCAATTCTAGTAACGTATTTAATGGTGCCGTGACTGCTACAGTGGTCGAAGTGTTACCCAATGGCTTCTTAGTGGTGAGTGGTGAGAAACAAATCTCGCTGGATAAAGGCACAGAGTTTGTACGCTTCTCCGGTGTGGTCAATCCAGACACGATTACGATTGGTAACGTAGTGAGCTCTACAAAAATTGCAGATGCACGTATTGAATACCGTACGAACAGCAAAATTGATGCGGCAGAGGTTGCCTCTATGTTCGCACGTTTCTTCTTGAGTATCAGCGCACTGTAAGGACCTATCCCATGCATGTTCAATCTTACAAACTGATGCAACATATAAGCCACCTCATCTCTGGGGTGCTTTGTGTATGCTTAATCAGTGCAGCAATGTTTGCGCCCAGCGCACAGGCAGAGCGCTTAAAAGACATTACCTCTATTCAAGGCGTACGTAGCAACCAATTGATTGGTTACGGCTTGGTAGTAGGCTTGGATGGCACTGGCGACCAAACCACACAAACCCCTTTTACCGTGCAAAGTATTATCAGCATGATGCAACAAATGGGTGTGAATTTACCACCCGGCACCAACCTGCAACTTAAAAATGTGGCTTCTGTGATGGTGACCAGCAGCCTGCCTGCATTTGCACAACCTGGTCAAACCTTAGATATTACTGTCTCCTCTATGGGTAACGCCAAGAGCTTACGTGGCGGTACCTTATTGATGACACCCCTCAAAGGTGCTGACGGACAAATTTACGCCATTGCACAAGGTAACCTGGTGGTGGGCGGCGTAGGTGCTTCTGCCAATGGCACGCAAACACAAATCAATCACTTAAGCGTCGGTCGAGTGTCTGAAGGTGCTACCGTAGAGCGCGCCCTACCCAACCCTATCGCACAAAGCGGCAGCGTGAATTTAGAGTTAAAAGAAAGCGATTTCTCTACAGCGAGCATGGTGGTGGATGCGATTAACCGTCGTTTTGGCCAAAACACAGCGTTTGCAGAAGATGGCCGTGTGATTAAAGTGCGCACACCAGAAAACACTAACCGGGTTGCATTTCTAGCGTCTTTAGAGTCGATCAATGTCACACCGTCTGCTACGCCTGCCAAAATCATCTTGAATGCACGTACTGGCTCCGTAGTAATGAACAAGGCCGTGACATTAGACAGCTGCGCAGTTTCTCATGGCAATCTGTCTGTGGTCATTAACACTGCACCTGTCATCAGCCAACCTGGTGCATTCTCAGATGGCACAACGGTATCGACAGCGGTTTCACAAGTCGACATTACCAAAGAACCGGGCAAAGTATTGAAATTAAACAGTGGTGCCAATTTATCTGATGTGGTCAAAGCATTGAATGCGATTGGCGCGACCCCGCAAGACCTGTTAGCCATATTGCAAGCCATGAAAGCGGCTGGTGCATTGCGTGCGGAACTTGAGATTATCTAACCATGATAGACGGCGCAGACTTAACCGGAAAAGTAGCGTTTGATGCCAACGGCTTGAATCAACTCAAGCGCGCGGCCAAAGAAAACTCGCCCGAAGCACTCAAAGCCGTTGCCAAGCAGTTTGAATCTGTACTGATGAACATGATGCTGAAAAGCATGCGCGATGCCAACCCGCAAGATGGTGCGTTTGATAACGAGCAAAGCAAGATGTTTACTTCGATGCTCGACCAACAATTGAGTAGCAATTTAAGCGCAAAAGGCTTGGGGCTTGCCGACGTGTTGGTGCGCCAACTGAGCAAAACCACACAAACAGCAGTGGATAATGTAGGTCAGATGTTAGAGAAAGTGCCCGCCTCTGCCAGCGATTTAGTGGACAGCCTGATTGCACCACATTTATCGAATTCCACAAATAAAAAAACTAACGCAGTCACGCCAACCGATAGTACAGAAAAACCAGCCAAAAGCAGCAGTATCGGTGAAAGAGTCACAGAAAGCATCTCAGGCTTTTTAAAAGAAATGGTGCAACATGCCAAAGCTGCAAGTCGTAGCACGGGCATGCCATCACATTTAATGCTAGGTCAAGCTGCATTAGAAACCGGTTGGGGCAAAAAAGAAATCAAAGCAGCGGATGGCACACCCAGCTATAACTTGTTTGGTATTAAAGCCACTGGCAACTGGCAAGGTAAAGTAGTAGAAGCCACCACCACAGAATATATCAATGGGGTAAAACAAAAACGTATTGAAAAATTTAGAGCTTATGACAATTACGCAGAATCTTTTAAAGACTTTGCCAACATGATGAAGAGCAATCCGCGTTACCAACAAGTAGTGGCGAATACGCACAATGTTGAACACTATGCACAGGCCATGCAAAACGCTGGTTACGCGACAGACCCTGCTTATGCGAAGAAGTTAAGCAGCGTGATTCAGAAAATTATGTCTACTTAAGCGGTGATAATGCATGTAATAAAAAAACCAATGTGCATTAAAGTTTTGAAAGATAGTGCCGTTAGGCAACTTATGAGGACTAAAAGGACCATATCATGGCTTCCAATATATTAAGTATCGGCAAGAGCGCACTTAACGCTGCGCAAATTGGGCTCAGCACCACTGGGCATAACATTGCCAATGCCTCTACGCCTGGCTATTCCCGTCAAATAGTGGTGCAAGCAGCAGCGCAAGCACAGAACTTTGGTTATGGGTTTATCGGCCAAGGTGCAGAAGTCACTGGCGTAACACGCGTGTATAACGAGATTCTTGCTCGCCAAATGATTAGCTTGCAATCAACCAGTGCAGCTTATACCACCTATGGCAATCAACTGAATGCGATTGACAACATGCTGTCGGATGAGGCCTCTGGATTAAATCCGGCCATGAACGATTTCTTTGCCAGCGTACAGGCATTAGCATCTAAACCGAATGACATTCCAACACGACAAACCATGCTGTCCAATGCACAGTCATTGGTTAGCCGTTTAAATAGTATGGATAGCCGCCTGAATGAAATTGAACAGGGCGTGAATAACCAATTGGTCTCCAGTGTCAATTTGGTCAACAACTACGCCAAACAAATTGCCAGCCTCAACGATATTATTGAGCAATCGATCAGCACGACAGGTAATGTGCCGAATGATTTAATGGATCAGCGCGACCAGTTGATTTCTGAATTAAGCAAACAGATTAAAACCACGGTTGTACAGCAAAACCAAGGCACATATAACGTTTTTATAGGCAATGGCTTACCTTTGGTTGTTGGAGAAGACACTTATAATCTAGTCACAACCACTTCGCCAACAGACCCATCACGCATCGAAGTTGGATATCAAAGCGCATCTAAAGTCACTGTATTAGGTGCATCCAATTTATCTGGTGGTGCAATAGGCGGTTTGATACAGTTCAGAAGTGAATCACTCGACCAAGTGCAAAACCAAATTGGCCAAATTGCTGTGGCATTGGCAGGTGCGTTCAATACACAACATGCGCAAGGTTTAGACCGAAACGGTGACCCAGGTGGCATTTTGTTTAACATTCCTGTGCCCGTTGCCACAAGCAGCAGCGCAAACACCAGCAATGGCGAGTTAAGTGCACAAATTGTGGACCCAAGCTTGGTGACAAGTAGTGACTATCGCGTGCAGTACGATGGTAGTAATTATAAAATTACGCGCTTGAGCGATCAAACCTCTCAAACGTTTGCTAGCTTACCGCTAACCATAGATGGCTTAACTATCTCGCAAGCGAGTGGTACAAATAATACGGGTGATGACTTTTTAATCCGCCCGACTGCGAATGCAGCAGCTACGATGTCATTAGCCATTACCGATGTGAACAAACTGGCAGTGGGTAGCCCAGTATTGAACCCGACATTAGGGGTTGGCAATACAGGTACTGGTGCCATTAGTGCAGCAAAAGTGGATGGCACTTATGCAAGTAGCCCACTCAGCACAGCGCTTAACTTTACCTATACCAGTGGTTTACCAAGCACACTCACACTAGCACCTTCTACATTACCGGTGACTGTGACTTATGGTGGCGTTAGCACCACCTACCCTGCTGGCGCGCCTATCACTTATACCAGTGGTGCAACCATATCCGTCGCAGGAACTAGTTTTGCAATTTCCGGCGCGCCTGCCAATGGCGATCAATTCAATATTGCACCAGGTACAAGCACAGGCAGTGCTGACAACCGTAATGGCTTATTGTTAGCTGGGTTGCAAACCGCCGGCAATGTGGCGATGACAGGCTCCACGAGCAAGAACACGTTTACCACTGCATTCTCACAAGCGGTGAGCAGCGTTGGTAATAAAACACGTGAACTCAAAGTCACTGGCGAAGCAGAAACCAAAGCATTGGCACAAGCTACAGCGGCGATGCAATCTGAGTCTGGTGTAAACCTAGATGAAGAAGCCACTAACTTGATTCGTTACCAACAAGCGTATCAAGCAGCGGGCAAAATGATGCAAATTGCGAGTGATTTATTTGATGTATTACTGCAAATCGGCTAAAGACGTCGTAGCAAAAAGGAAACAATATGCGTATTAGCACCAACACTTTATTTGATAGCGGCATTCAAAAGATTACAGGCTTGCAGTCTGATCAAGCGCGCTTGCAAGGTCAAATTTCTACCGGAAAGCGCTTTACAACGCCTTCGGATGATCCTGTAGCCGCAGCACGCGTGCTTGAGATTTCGCAGCAAAAAGAAATGAATGCAACCTACGCAAATGTGCGTACCGTGGCTAAAACGAATTTAGAAACCATAGAAGCTAACTTAACTAACATCACCAATTTAATGGTGGCCGCACAATCTACATTGGTTGGCGCAGGCAATGGTGCTTACTCTAATTTGGAACGCAGTTTTGTGGCAACAGATCTCAAAAACTCGCTGGAAGCACTAGTAGGCATGGCTAACGGTAAAGATGCTTATGGCAACTACCTATTTTCTGGTTTTAAATCTGAAACCGCACCGTTTACGGCCAACACCACCGGCGCAACTTATAATGGTGATAGCAATGTACAGCAACTGCAAGTAGATTCACAGCGCCTGATGGATGTGAGCGTCAGCGGTAGTCAGTTGTTCTTAGCCAATGGGAATGACGTGTTTGCCACGCTCAATGATATCGTCAACTTACTCAACACGCCGATTACAGATGCCACTACCCAAGCCAATTTTTCTAATGGTTTGGCTACAGCCATTACTAAAATGCAATCGTCTGTAGACAACATCATGAATGTACGCGCTAGCGTGGGTTCTAAACTCAATGAATTAGACAACTTGGATATCTCTGGGCAAGACCGTGATTTGCAATATGCAAGCTCACTGTCAGACATTCAAGATTTAGATTACGCGGAAGCGCTGTCTGAGTTCTCTAAAAATCAAACCATTATGGAAGCGGCGCAGAAGTCATTCTCTTCTACCGCGCAACTCTCGTTGTTTGATTTTATTTAGTCCGATTTAAGCTAGCTTAAATAGCTGCGTGCACCTTTCCATGTGCAATATGCATCACATGGTCTGTTAACTGCGTAATTTCGTCCATGGAATGGCTAACATAAATCATGGGAATCTCTACCTCTTCGGCCACGCGCTTTAAATAAGGCAAAATTTGGCTTTTCAAGCGTTTATCGAGCGAGGCCAGCGGTTCATCCAGCATCAATAAACGTGGTTTGCTCATTAAAGCCCTGCCTAGTGCCACGCGCTGTTTCTCACCGCCAGATAATTGATAAGGCTTTTGCCTTAACAAACTACCCAACTCTAATAGAGCAGTAATTTCCTCCAAGCCTTTTTGCTGTGCGGCGGATTCAAACCGGTGCGCGCCATAGCGTAAGTTTTTTTCTACAGACAAATGGGGGAACAAGCGATGATCTTGAAACACCAGCCCGATTTGGCGCTGATGAATGGGTGTGTCTATCTTTTGCTGCGCATCAAACAAGGCAACACCATCAATCACAATACGACCACTGTCCGGGTGTGCAATGCCGGCGATCACGTTTAATAGCGTTGATTTTCCGGCACCAGAAGGCCCAAATAGCGCAGTGACTCGGTGCGTGAGCGCAACATGCGCATCCAGCTTAAAACGCTTTCTACTGAGTGTGGCGACAATCTCAATCATCTTGATGCTCAATATGTCGATTGGCTTTGCGTTCGAGCTTTTCACTTAACATTAAAGCCCCTAGCGCCAGCAACAAACTCAAAATCACCAATCTCAACGCCGGAATATCGCCATCCGGCACTTGTGTGTAAGTGTAAATAGCCAATGGCAGCGTGCGCGTTTCCCCTTCGATATTACCCACAAAGGTAATGGTCGCGCCAAACTCTCCCAAGCTACGGCTAAATGCCAGAATCAGCCCGGTAATGATGCCCGGCAACGCCAAAGGCAAGGTAATGGTGAAGAACACACGCAAGGGATGCGCGCCCAAAGTTTGGGCTGCAATCTCCAATTGTCGATCGACCTGTGCGATGCCTTGGCGCGCAGCACGTACCAAAAGCGGAAACGCCATGACCGCCGATGCGACCACCGCCCCCACCCAAGTAAAAGCTAAGCTGATGCCAAAATACTCGTATAAATACTTGCCAATCCATCCCTGCCGGCCCAACAGTACCAGCAAGATAAAGCCTGGCACCACGGGTGGCAGCACCATAGGCAAATGTACCAAACTATCTAATAGTGATTTTCCGTAAAAAGACTTACGTGCTAGCAACCATGCTGTGGCAATCGCTGGAATGCTGATGACAAGCACACAAAAAATTGCTACTTTCAACGAAAGTAGCAATATGGTGAGTTCTGCAGGCGTAAACTTAACCAGCTCTAACATCTATGTTGTATATCCTGCCATTGATCAAAATATCCGACTGTTGTCTCGAAAAAAATTACCCGTTTATTTTGCAAGTACTGTAAACCCATATTTGGTAAACACGGCGTGCGCCTGAGGCGAACTCAAGTAACGATAAAACCCAACGGCATTGCTACTAGCACCTACCACCAAGCCTAACGGATACACAATCGGCTCATGGCTGGATTCCGGAAACTTAGCCACAATCTCCACTTTATCTGAAATGTTCGCATCTGTCTCATAGACGATACCTGCATCACACTCGCCACGCTCTACCAGCACCAGCGCAGAACGCACATCTTGTGTACCAACCAATTTGGGTTCAAGCGATGACCACCAAGTTAAAGCGGTTAAACTTTGTTTAGCGTAAATACCCACTGGCACGGATGCAGGATCTCCAGTGCACAGCTTGCCAGAAAAGGCCGCAGCAATATCAAAGCCCTTTTCCATATTCACTTTAAAGCGTTTACCTGTTGGCGCAATCAATACCAGCTGATTACCCAATAAGTTAACTTGTGTATTGGCTTGTATCAATTTTTTGTTTTGCAGGTATTGCATCCACTGCGTATCGGCAGAAATAAAAATATCTGCAGGCGCCCCCTTTTCAATCTGCTTAGCCAATGCAGACGAAGCCGCAAATGAAGTACGTATCTCCGTTTGATTAGCCGTATTCTCTTGCTCGTATTGCTTAGCGATTTGGCTAATCACATTGGTTAAGCTGGCGGCAGCAAACACCTTGATTGAGTCATCTGCATAGGCAACACGCATTGGCATCCATGCAGATACACATAAACTGACTAAAACTGCTAATTGCTTAATCATGAAATCACCTCTGTCTTCATTTGTATTAAAACGCACTCACAGAAATCTGTGTATAAAAGAAATCTGAATCATCACGACGCTCAGGATCCGTCAATTGCGATGTGGTCTCGGTAAAATCACCTGCCCAAAAATGCGCATAGCCCATACCAACATTGACATACTTCCCCACCGGGAAGCGCGCAAGCAAATCAAATTCTTTGCCTAAATTTTTACCGCTCCTACCCGTGGTATCTCTTAGATTACCGCCTGCATTCCAGCGATCTTTTGCACTGTCCAGACGATACCAACCAAAGCCGGTATCCATTTTTAAACCGGGCAACCAAGTGACTACAGGTTCAAACTCCAAACGCACTTTGGGTGTTCTAATATTTTCCATCTGGATGTAGTCATTGTTCGACCATGGCCTAGCAAAACCAAACAAACGTTCAAAACGCTCATTGCTGCCATCTGTAGGTTGCTTATCACCACTTGCCACACCGTAAAATGCACTTAATCGCGGTTTCCAAGCATGTGTAAAGGTATAACCGATTTCTGCATTATAGGCATACGCATCATGATCTAACGCTTCAATAAACACACCAGCATTGCTAAGGCGATCCTGATGTCCCCATTGTTGAGCATAGCTTGCGTCATAGTCCCAACCAGTCTTTCCAACAACGCCATAAACCCGTAGGCCAGCGGTGTGAATTTCACGGTCAATTTTGGTATTGGCTGCAGCCGCCTTGCCGTTAGCGTCGTATTTCACTTTGCTGCCATCTTGCTTCAGCAATAGATAATAGGGCTGCAAGGTCACATATTCTGACCACCCACGCCAATCGCCAATCACACCATAAAAATCTTGTGAGTGATCGACTTCATCCAGCGCCGTAGATAATCGCTGCATTGGCTTCATGGCGAACACATCAACTTGCCAATCGTTCTTTTGTTGCCCAATGGTGGCACGTACACCCTGAAAATTGTTCGTGGTATTACGCCACTCGTTACGGGATAGCAAACGACGGTCTAAATACTCAAAGGCCTGACGACCGGCTTTAATGCTGACGGTGCGCGCATTGCCCAAATCGTCTTTACCCAACGGGGTGTTATCAAAATACAGCTCTGCATAGGCTTGAATCGGCTCTGCATAATTGATATCACGTGTATCAAACTCACGTGTAAATTGGCTATGGTTGCGACGTGCATCTTCCACCTCTATGGCAAAGCGCAATGGATCCAAAATATTCTTCACACCCAGATAGCCACGTGTTCTTAACAAAAATGGCTCATCAATACTGTCACGAGAACGCCGGAAATCATTGTCACGGTATTCGTAACGAAACCGGTAATCCAACCCAACATCTAGCCAATCCACATCGGCAAATGTGTCATAGTCTTTTAACCATGTTTTGTTCAACTGTTTCACATAGCGTGGTGGCTCGGTATCGCGCAAGGTGCCATAACTTTTGCGCTCTACATAGTAACTAACTTTAGTATTGGTATCTTCTGCGTACAGTTGTGGTGTGAATACCCCACTTATACTCATGATCAGCATGCTCAAATAATGCGTTTTCCTCATCCCTTGATTACCTATTGTTTTCGTTATTCCCATTTAATCATAACTATCGCTATATTCAAATAGGAATAGCGATAGTTATGGTTAAAAAGAGTGAAGTGAGGCGAGTTTATTTAAGTGCAGCGCTGATTTTTGTAAGCTCGGCTTGCGCGGCTAGTTGAGATTTCACGATTAAATCTCGATAGGATTTAAGAATGGTTCGGCCAAATTCTGTGAGGTGCGCGCCCCCGCCGTGCGCGCCACCCGGAGAGCTATGAACCAAAGGCTCGGCAAAGCATTTATTCATTACATCGACCAACTCCCATGCACGCCGATAAGACATTTTCATTTGTTTGGCGGCAGCAGAAATAGAACCAAACGCATCAATAGCCTCCAGTAAATCAGCCTTGCCTGGCCCCATGGCCACTTGGCTGCCAAAGCTAATACGAATTTTGAGTGCTGGCGTTGTCATGAATTTGCCCGTAATGCCGATAGAGCAAATATCATATTTGAAAACAGGCGAAATTTCAGCCTGTTTAGAAATAATATTATTTTGTGATTTGCAACATATGGCTAGCACCTACATCAATCATCTTCTCCAATGGTTTGACAATGGTAGGCAGAGAAACTGCAAGTACGATAAAGCCGATGCTGATGGTGATTGGGAAGCCAATCCCAAAGATATTAAGCTGCGGTGCGGTTTTGGTGAGTATACCTAGCGCCATATTGGTAATGAGCAACGCAGTGACTACCGGCAATGCCAAGAGTAAGCCTGAACTAAAAATCGTCTCACCCCAACTGGCAATTTTCATGGCATCAATGCCGTGACCATCCACCGCAATAGGCATCGTTGTAAAGCTGTTGGCAAGCACCGAGACAAACATCAAGTGCCCATCTAAACTTAAAAAGACCAACAAGCAAATCAATACCAAAAATTGGCTGACTGCAGTGGTTTGCCCTTCTGATTGCGGATCAAAAAAGCTGGCAAACCCTAAGCCCATGCTCATGCCTATCATGTGTCCGGCCAACTCAATCGCCACAAAAACTAAGCGCATAGCAAAGCCCATGGCAATGCCAATCATAAACTGCTGCACTAAGATGAGTAAGCCCTGAAAAGAAATGATATCTAAGGCAGGCATGGCGGGTATGGCGGGCATCATCGCTAGTGTTAGCACAATGCCATAACCCAGCCTGACACGTTGCGGAATAGCGGTATGGCTAAGAATAGGCGCTACTGCGATAAAACCTAAGATGCGTGTCAACGGCCAAAGCAGGCCGACAATCCATGCTTGTAATAAATCGCTGCTGATTGTGACCATACTGCGGAATCGTGATGAGGGTTAATTAACTGGAGCCGCTGATTAGCCAGCCAATGTTGGAATACTGGTAAACACGGTGCGCATGTAGTCCACCATGGTCGTAAGCATCCATGGCCCTGCCACAACTAATGAGGCGACCACGCCAACCAACTTTGGAATGAACGAGAGTGTTTGCTCGTTAATTTGTGTCGCTGCTTGAAAAATACTCACAACCAAGCCAATGATGAGCACTACCAATAACACAGGCGCTGCCACAATCAAGGTGGTTTGCATGGCTTGCCCTGCTAAGGTCATTACACTTTCTGGCGTCATGATGTTTCCTTTTTATATACGTTTAGTTTTTGTATGTGTAACTGGATGTTTTAGCTAATGAAAGCTTTGTACTAGGGAACCCAGAATCAGTTGCCAGCCATCGACCAGCACAAATAACATGAGTTTGAATGGCAGTGCGACAATCGCAGGAGACACCATCATCATGCCCATTGCCATCAATACGCTTGCTACCACCATATCGATAATCAAGAACGGGATGAAAATAGCAAAGCCAATTTGGAAAGCCGTTTTCAGCTCACTGGTCATAAAAGCCGGCACCAATACGCGTAATGGCACTTGTTCTGGCGAGGCAATATTTTCAACCTGCGCCATATTGGCAAACAAAGCCAAGTCGCCTTCGCGCGTTTGTTTCATCATAAAGGTTTTGAGTGGTTCTACGCCTTTTTCCATGGCCACTTGCATGGTGATTTTGTTTTCAGACAATGGTTGATAAGCATCCACATAAATCTTGTCGATCACCGGGCTCATCACAAAAAATGTCAAAAATAAGG
The DNA here is from genome assembly GCA_000525025.1 of Methylophilaceae bacterium 11. Lineage (GTDB taxonomy): Bacteria > Pseudomonadota > Gammaproteobacteria > Burkholderiales > Methylophilaceae > Methylophilus. The sequence continues at coordinate 1,640,529 of JCKJ01000001.1, forward strand.
CCAAACCAATTAATACTTGGTTAGAAGGTGCAGATTGCGTACCCAAGGCCTGACGCAACAAAGACAGCACAATGATGATGCGTGTAAACCCGGTCATCATCAAAATGGCGGCAGGGATAAACGTCAGTGACGTCAGTAACACCAGCGTTTGCAAGCTGAGTGTGTAATCTTGACCACCGCCAGCACTTGGGGTGGCATTGATAATGGGCAATCCATTTTCTGCCAGTGCAGCCAACGGTAGCATCCATAAACAAAATGCAATGACTAGAAAACGTAAGACTGGGTGTTTAAATCGTGAGATGTACATAGTTGTTCGCTTTAATCTCGTATTATTTTTGAGGGTTCTTTTGCATGGCTTGCTTCAACCAATTGGTAAATGGCTGTAGCGGATCATGTCGTGGTGTAGGGGTTACCGATGTATTGGTGTTGGCGGCTAGCGTCGCTGTCGCATCCGTATTAGGCTCTACGTTGGCAATGCTATTAACCTGACCATTGGCCACGCCTACTACTAGCCAACGCCCTGCTACTTCCAATACCACCACACGTTCGCGTGTGCCTACACTCACGCCGCCCACTACTTTAATCACAGAAGGTTGCGCAGTTACGCCAGGTAAGAATTTTTTAGCGCCCCAAGCAAACAAGGCCATGACACCTAGCACAACCACCAGTCCCATCACCATTTTTAATACACTCATGGTGGGGCTTGGTGCATTTGCAGTAGCAGCCAAGCCAGAGATGGCATAGCTGTTTAATACCAATAGTAAGAAAGCACGTAATAACATAATGACCTTTTGCTTGATTGCGCAATGCACTCAACCCCTGAGCGCACGCAAATCATTAACGGTTGATTTTGCGGATACGCTCAGCTGGCGTAATGATGTCAGTGAGGCGAATACCGAACTTATCGTTCACCACCACCACTTCACCCTGTGCAATTAAACAGCCATTCACCAGCACATCCATCGGCTCACCGGCCATGCCGTCTAGCTCCACCACAGAACCCTGTGCCAGTTGTAATAGGTTTTTAATCGCAATTTTGGTGCGGCCTAATTCAACCGTGAGCTGTACCGGAATATCCAAAATGAAATCGATGTCATTTTGTGTATCATGCAATTTATTGCTGGGGCTAAATTCGGTAAAGACCTGTGCCTTTTCAACGGTTTCTGCCTGCAATACTGAAGATTCAGCCGTTGCCTGCTCCGCCATGGCGGCACCCCAATCATCTTCCGCTATTGTTTCTACGCCGTTATCTGCCATTGTTTCGTCCATTTCTGTTTGAGTTTCTGCTGCTGAAGGATTAGTCGCCATTGGATTCGCCCCTTATATATTCACTAGAGTTTGACCGTAGTAGTTTTTCTACGCGTAACGCATACTGACCATTAAAAATGCCGTATTTACATTCCATGACAGGAATGCCGTCAATCTGCGCCTCAATGGCATCATCAATACTGATAGGAATGACATCGCCAGCTTTCAGATTTAAAATTTCTCCCAAATGCACTTTGGTTTTGGCCAAATCCGCCACAATTTCCACTTCTGCCGCTTGCACTTGTTGCGTCATCAGTTTTACCCAGCGCTTATCCACGCCTAACACCTCACCTTGTAAAGATGAAGTCAATAAATCTTTAATCGGCTCAATCATGGAGTAAGGGATGCAGAAGTGCATCTCGCCACTGGCTGGGCCAAGCTCGATATTGAAGGTGATTGCCACCACCACTTCGTTAGGGGTAGCAATATTGGCAAACTGCGTGTTCATCTCAGAGCGGATATATTCGAAATTTAGTTGGTAGACTGGCTCCCAAGATTTACCATAAGTTTCAAAAACGATATTGAGAATGCGATGGATAATGCGTTGCTCGGTTTGGGTAAAATCACGGCCTTCCACACGCGTATGAAAACGACCATCGCCGCCGAACATATTGTCCACCACTAAAAACACTAGCGTGGGGTCTAACACCATCATGGCTGTACCACGTAGTGGGTTAGCATGAATCAGATTCAGATTGGTTGGCACCACTAAATTACGGATAAAGTCGGTGTATTTGATAATACGCACAGGGCCAACAGAGACCTCAACAGTACGACGTAAAAAGTTAAATAGTTCTATGCGCAATAAACGGGCAAAACGTTCGTTGATAATTTCCAGCGTAGCCATACGGCCACGTACAATGCGCTCTTGCGTGGCAAGATTGTAAGAGCGCACACTGTCTTGGTCCGCCTCTTGTTTATCGTCGCCTTGATCGCCTTCAACGCCTTTGAGTAAGGCGTCAATTTCGTCTTGTGAGAGAAATTTATCTGACATAGCGTGCTCGATTGATCTTACTGAACCACGAAAGAAGTGAACAACACGCCTGTAACTTCTTGCGGTTTTTCACCAGCAGCATACGGTTTTTTCACTTCGGCCAGCATTTCTTCGCTTAGCGTCGCTTTGCCTTCAGAAGTAGAAATGTCTGATGCTTTTTTGCTGGTCAATAACATCAGCAAGCGATTTCTTACTGCTGGCATTTGTAACTTAATATGTTCAGCCACTTCTGGCCCAGCCACTTGCAAAGTCACATCCATTTGCAAGAATTTTTCATCGGGATCCGGTTGCAGATTCACGGTAAATGTTTCTAAAGCTAGGAACACAGGTGGCTTAGGTGCTTCTACATGTTTCTCGGCTTTTTTATCGGCATGTTTAGGTTTCATGAAATACCAAGCTGCACCGCCACCAACGCCAGCCAACACCAGCACCCCAGCTAAGATAATCACCAGTTTCTTTTTAGAGGATTTAACCGGCGCTTGTACTTCTTCGCCGCTCGTGTCTTGTTTTGGATCTTGTGCCATGTGCAATACCTTTCAACTCAATGACTACCTAGCTAATCGCACACCAAAGTGCACGTTGTATGGTGACATTATGAGAAAAAAAGTGCGTTGAACATGGTTAGATAAGAGATGTAAAAGACCGTCTAATCTCAGTTTTCAACGTATGGGCTGCCATTTGGCAACAGCAGCCCACCTTGATTGATGCAAAATCACACCCACGGCCCAGTCTAAGACGAGACCATAGTGATAGAAGTCTATTAGGCGAAGGTATCTACCAGGCCATTAGAGACACGCTGCACCACTACACCGCTGCTAACAGTCTCTTCTGCTGTGTTTGTTACCTGTGTCGACTGTTCTAAACGCTGCTGCGCACGCTGTTGCATGGCTTGCTCAAAATGGCGCTGTGACTGCGCTTGTGAGCTCACCTGCGCATTGCCAAGCTGCATACCAGAGTCTTGCATTTTATCGCGCAACATATTCATGCCATCTTGCAATGCTTGACGCACTTCCGGATTATCCGAAATAAAGGTGGTATCCACTTGATCATTCTCTACTTGGATCACCACTTGCAATGGTCCCAAATCCGGTGGGTTAAGTGTCAGTGTTGCAGATTGATCACCCGCACCTACCATCCACACCACTTTCTGATTCACTGCTTGGCTCCATTCAGGCCTACCAAATGGCGTTGGGATTTCACTAGCTGCAGCCACGCTGGCTACCATATTGTCTGATAACTTATTAGACACTGGTGCAGCGGCTGCTATCTGAACCGGTACCGATTTCATTTCGATTTCTTTAAACTCTTTGTCGCGCACCAAGGTTTGATTAATTGCTTGATCACCTTTTAAGGGCACAGCCTGATCATCTGCAGTTAGCTCCGGTGCTTGCTTGCTGCTATCGGCTGATTCGTGCAAAGCAGTGTCCGTGACTTGCGCGCTTTTAGCTTCTACACCCGTCCAAGGCAATGCATTTTTCGCAGAAGCACCGGCACGCTCACCCAACGCTAACTCACCACTTGCAGCAGGATCAGTTGCTACTGCATTGGCTTGCTGAGTATTCAACTGTGAGGCAGGCTGCAAGCCCATTTGCATCAATATTAAGTCTTGTATCGGCGGCAAATTTTCCTCAGTTTTTTCGTCTAATTCCGCTTTCGGTATCAACGTCGATTCACTTAACACCACGCCATCCGCTGCAGCACTGTCTGTATCCGCTGCTTTGTTTGGAGCGGTAGCCGTGTTGCCTGCGGGTTTAGCGCTATCGGCAGCCTCACTAGCCTCTGTTTTTTGCTGCTTTACCTGTTTCTTTAATAGCTCGGCAAATGCATTCGGTGCACTGTTCACGGCACTATCCGCGCCTAAATTGGCCATATTGTTTTGATTAGCCGCTTGTTTTGTCGGTGCCGCTTTGGCAATCTGTAATGCTAAATTTTGCATATCACTATTCCTAGTTAGCTATATTTCGTTCAGATAAATAACACTATATTTACTTGGCTTGCCGGCCAATACGGCTGGCAAACTCATCCATTAATCGTTGCTCTTTCTTTTGCGTGGCTTTCAGTTGCTTATCGCTATCGCGCTGCTCTAACACATCGTAAGAAAGCTTTTTGCGTTGCGATTCTTTCCAACGCTTTTTCTGTATCAATACATGGTGCTGTGCCGATACCAACATTTCAAACTGCCCTTTTACCGCTTGGTCCAACTTGCGGAAAAACCCTTGAAAGTTTTGGTACGCTTGTGCGCCAATGCCGGTTTCTAAACTCTGCTGCAAGTTCTTGCTATAGTCGTTACGGTATTCCACCAACAAATCGTATTTAGATTGCGCTTCATCGGCAATTTTCATGGCTTCTGCCAATGCCTCAGTCGCTGTATCCACTTCCTTTTGGGCAATGTCTTTTAACATACTCATTACACCTGCGGCGCGTGTTGCCATACTTCATTACCCTTCTCATGACGCTCATTGTTATTGTTTAAATGAATTTACTTACATTAATCTGCCAGTACATGCGCTAAAAACTGCACGCTTTCTTCCATATCTGCACGCTCAGAAATATCTTGCTGTAAAAATCGCTCGATCAATTCGTGTTTTGCAATCGCTGTATCCAACACAGGGTCAGACCCAGCCTCGTACGCGCCCACGCTAATCAAATCAATGCTGCGCATGTAGCGCGAATTCAATTGCTTTAACTTACGTGCTAGTTTCTGATGATCCGGACTCGTAATGTTATGCATGGCGCGGCTAATGGATTGCTCCACATCAATGGCTGGGTAATGGCCGCTCTCGGCCAAACTACGGCTGAGTACAATGTGGCCATCCAAAATGGCACGGGCCGCATCTGCAATGGGGTCTTGTTGATCATCGCCTTCGGTCAATACCGTATAAAACGCAGTAATCGAGCCTTCACCTTCGGCACCATTCCCTGTGCGTTCTACTAACGCTGGCAGTTTTGCAAATACAGAGGGCGGATATCCTTTGGTCGCCGGTGGCTCGCCAATGGCTAAAGCAATCTCACGTTGCGCCATGGCATAACGTGTAAGTGAATCCATGATCAGCAATACGTTTTTACCTTGATTGCGGAAGCTCTCGGCAATCGTGGTCGCGTAGTTGGCGCCCTGTAAACGCATTAGCGCAGAAGCATCGGCAGGCGCTGCCACAACAACAGAGCGTGCTAAACCCTCAGGCCCTAAAATTTGTTCAATAAACTCTTTTACCTCACGGCCCCGCTCGCCAATCAAACCCACTACAATCACATCCGCAGTGGTGTAACGTGCCATCATGCCTAGGAGTACACTTTTACCTACGCCGGAGCCAGCAAATAATCCCATACGTTGGCCTCGGCCCACCGTGAGCATGCTGTTAATCGCTCTCACGCCTACATCCAATGTCTCTTGAATAGGAGCACGTGACAACGGATTGGTCGGTCTTGCACTGAGTGGCGCACTCTCGGTCACTTCAATTTTTCCTAAATTATCCAATGGGTTACCAGCACCATCCACTACGCGACCTAGCAACGCATCGCCCACTGGCAAATGGCGTGCACGGTCATTGACTCTGCGGCGAGGTGGGCGGCCTGCGGTAGGTTTAGGTAAGGTTTCAGCCACATCCATGGCAAAGACTTTGGCGCCTGGCACCACACCATCTACACTGCTTTGTGGCATTAATAATAAGTGTTCGCCATCAAAGCCCACTACTTCGGCTTCTACGCGGCTACCTTCAGATAAAGGTACATAACAAGCGCTACCAATCGGCAATTTAATGCCAGCGGCTTGCATCACCAAGCCCGTCAGTTTGGTAATACGCCCAGCAATTTCCAGCGGCTCTACAAGTTGCAGCACCTCGTTGCAATCACGTAGGTAGCTATGCCAGCGCTGATGATGCACATTTTGCGTAGATTGCATCATGGCAATAACCAATCATCATGTTTAGCTAAGGCTTCGGTAATGCGTTTCCAACGCATGCCATTGCTGGCGTCAATTTGATTAGCACCGGTTTCCACCAGACAGCCGCCACGTTCAATGCTACTGTCTTCCTGAATCTGCCATTGTTGGCTTGAAATTTCTTCTGCAAGATATTCACGCAAGATATGTGCATCTTCGTGATGTACCAAAATACGTGCTGGCTTTTGTACGTGTGGTAAATAATGAATCGCATCCACCACCACTGGAATGACGGCTGCAGTATCTACATTTAACTTCACTTTAAGCATCGATTTAGCAATATCCAGCGCCAATGCGAGTAAATCTTCCGCAATGGCTTCATCGGTTTTTTCTAGCGCTTGATTAAAGTTTTGCATGATAGTCATAAACTGTTGGCGCTCATCTTCAGCATGCTCTCTGGCCTTAGCCATGCCTACGGCAAAACCTTCTTGCACACCTTTGGTGTAGGCTTCTTTACGTATATTTTCAAGAATCGCATTCACAGCGTGATCTGTTTCTTCCAATTTTTTCTTAGGCTTAGCAGCCATTGCCGGGCTGGGTTTATCCTCACCAAACGATGACATTTCCCAACGTTGATAGGCTGTTTGTTGTTCTTTTGGAATCGCCATATTTGCCATCTATTACACCTTTATAATTACACTGCTATACGTACTGATCGTCTGTACCCTTGCCAGCCAACATAATTTGGCCTTCATCGGCAAGTCTTCTTACAATTTGTAAAATTTGTTTTTGTTGTGCTTCCACTTCAGAGAGCTTGACTGGCCCTTTGCTCTCCAAATCTTCTCTCATCATTTCTGCCGCGCGGGTAGACATGTTTTTGAAGATTTTGTCGCGCATTTCTTCGGTAGCGCCTTTTAGCGCAATAATCAGCATTTCAGATTGCACTTCACGCAACATGACTTGGATACCTTTGTCATCGATGTCTAAAATGTTGTCAAACACAAACATTTCATCCATGATTTTTTGCGCCATGTCATCGTCGTAATTTTTCAAACCTTCCATCACGCTGGCTTCGTTGTCGCCGCTCATGTAGTTCATAATCTCGGCCGCCACTTTAATGCCGCCCATGGTTTGTTTTTTGATGTTCTCATTACCTGTCAGCAACTTGGTCATCACATCGTTCAGTTCTTTTAGAGCGATTGGCTTTACACCATCCAACGTTGCAATCCGTAACATCACGTCCTGACGTAACCTATCGGTAAAATGTCCAATGATTTCAGACGCTTGGTCTGGATCCAAATGCACCAGAATCGTAGCAATAATTTGTGGGTGTTCATTTTTAATAAACTCCGCCACAGTAAACGCATCCATCCATTTCAGGCTCTCAATGCCGCTGGCATCGCGCGATGACAAAATGCGGTTGAGCAAGTTAGAAGCTTTATCGTCACCCAAAGCCTTGGTTAGCACAGAGCGGATATACTCATCTGAATCCAAACCAAAATCACTGCTCTGCTCGGCCTCAGTTAAAAATTCCGTCACCACAGTCTCTACTTGTTCACGCCCTACTGATTTCATGGTGGCCATGGCCGAACCCAATTTTTGTACTTCTTTTGGGCTCAAATACTTCATCACCTCTGCGGCGCCATCTTCGCCCAAGGTCAGCATCAAAATTGCACTGCGCATTACACCGGCATCACTCATATCTGCTACTCATTTCCATTTGTCCAATTGGAGACCACGCTTGCTACCATTCTTGGGTTATCTTTGGCTAGCTGCTTTACCACTTCAAGATTTTGCGCATAACCAGGTGCACCCAACGTCATTTGAGGTTGTCCACTGATATTCACAATTGCATCTTGGCCAGCCTCTTGCTGTGCCTGACCCAACATTTTAGGTTGTGACAATGGGCTAGAAAGTTTGGCCAACAAAGGTTTAAGCAAGCGTGTATACACCAAGAACAACACCACAATACCCACCAAGAAGCGCAAGCCATCTTTGCCATATTCCACAGCCACAGGATTTTCCCACACTGGTACCTCTGGTAGGATTTCAGTCGGCTCACCAGCAAACGAGCTATTCACTACGGTGAGTGAATCACCACGCTCTTTGTTAAAGCCCATGGCCTGCATGGCTAAATCGTTGATTTGTTGCTTCTCAGCTGCTGTTAATGGGCGGTAAGTCACTTTGCCTTTCTTATCAGTGACAGGCATGTTGTTGACTACCACGGCTACGTGTAAACGTTTCACGCCACCTTTAGGCTGCTGCACATACCGTACGGTCTTATCTACCTCATAATTGGTTGTGGTATTTTTTTGTGTGCTTGTCGCTGCACCACCTGCATTGGCCGTAGCGCCGGCTGCATCTGCCGATGTATCGATCGGTGCGGTTGAATTAGGTGGTGGTTGGTTAGATAAAGCACCTGGCACACCAGAAGCCTCTGCACCTGAGCCATTGCTAGACTCATTGCTTTGCATACTTCTAATCGCCATATCATCTTGTTTGTAATTAGGCTTATAAGTCTCTGCTGCTTGCTCAGTGGTAGAGAAATCAATCTCAGCGCTGGCCTCGGCACGTACGTTTTTAGCACCCACAATCGGTGTGATAATTGACTCCACACGACGCGCAATGCTCGATTGCATATCATCAACATATTTAATCTGGGTTTGATCTAACCCATTCGCCCCTTGTTTTTTAGAGGTATCTGAAAGTAAGTTACCGTTTTGGTCCACTACCGTCACATTGGTCGCTGGTAAGTTAGGTACGCTGCTCGCTACCAAATGCACTACCGCTGCTACTTGTTGTGGGTCTAAGGTTCTGCCGGGGTGTAAATTAAGTAATACAGATGCGGTTGGGTTTTGTTGATCACGCACAAATACGCTAGGCTTAGGAATCGCCAAATGGATACGCGCTACTTGCACCGCTGCAATCGCTTGAATGCTGCGCTCAAGTTCGCCTTCTAGTGCACGTTGAAAATTCACTTGCTCTACAAATTGAGAAACACCAAATTTTTGGTTCTCTAATAACTCAAAACCAATATTGCCACCTTTAGGCAAACCTTCAGAAGCCAGTTTAAGGCGTGCGGTATGTACTTGCTCGGCAGGCACTAAAATGGCAGAGCCGCTTTCAGAGAATTTGTATGGCACATTCATTTTCTCTAGCGCTGCGACAATCGAGCCACCATCTTTATCAGAATAGTTAGAGAATAAAATGCGGTAGTCCGGTTGTTGACTCCACATCCAAAATACCACCATCACCGCAACTACTGCGGCCACGCCAGCCAGCAGCATAAGTTTGCTGCCCAACTGCGCTGCACTGGGTAATCCGTTGCCACTTACTAACACGGCGTCGTTGCCTGCTGCCATTGTGTAACCTCCAAAAACATCCTGTTCCAAAAGCATCTCTGCTCAAAGTGTTGCTGCTGCTAACTACACACACATCACCTTTACGATTGAGTACCATTATGCCGATATTGCCAATATTCAATTTTGGGAATAAAGCACTTTTCCCTCGCCTATTTCAACGCTGGCTAAAAATCAGAGGTGCTACAGTGTGCATAAGTCAAAAAGTATGTGTGCATGGCAGACATACCAATGAAGCAACATCATTACTGGAGGTAAACCATGAAAGCCGGTGGAATAGATTCAAGCAGAATAGAATCCATGCTTGCGCAACTAAAGGCAGCAGCACAAGGCCCGCGTGTTGGGCAAGAGAATCCTATTGGTGGTGGGATAGGTATTCAAAAGTTAGATAGCCCACAATCGTCAACCAAAGTAAGCTTTACCGATGCATTGAAAGCATCGCTAGATCAAGTCAACCAAGTGCAGGTAGATGCAGAAAAATTAGGCAAAAACTTTGCCATGGGGGACGACAGCGTCAGCTTGTCAGATGTGATGATTGCCGGACAAAAAGCCAATATCTCGTTTCAGGCCACTGTGCAGGTGCGCAATAAATTAGTGTCTGCTTATCAAGATATGATGAATATGCAGGTGTAAAGTTATAGTCAAGTATTGATACAGGGCCTTAACCCTTGCTAGATTGGCTATGCGTACGTATCCAATCAGCAAACTCAGCTTCCGATATTTCACCCGCAGCAACTGCCAGCATGGTCAACACACAGGCGACATCATCTGCAGTCAGCACATACCCGTTCAGCACTAAAAACAGTTCCGTTGCAACAAACGCAGTACGCTTGTTGCCATCTAAAAACGGATGGTTCTTAGCCAGCCCCACACCATATGCCGCAGCTAACTCAGCATAATCGGGGGCTCCATATGCAGCCAAATTGGGTGCCCGCTGCATTGCAGACTCAAACATACCTTGGTCTCGTATACCAGCAATTCCGCCATGCTCAGCCAACTGCTCGTCATGTACTGCCAACATCACAGCACTATCCAACCAAACCCAGCCAGTCATTTAGCTAACTCGCGCAGTACATTACGTCGTGCTTTCATTATCTTGCGTGCGGCATCCATTTGCGTTTCAAAGTTTGCGTCATTCGGCGTAATCGCAATACCACCTGGCGTATCAGTTAAAAACACCGTATCGCCCTTCTCCAGTTTCAGCCTTGCCAATACCTCTTTTGGCAAAATCAACCCAACAGAATTACCAATTTGTGTGAGTTTAATACCTTGCATGTTGTGCTCCCAAAGTTATAACAAAAGTTATAATATAACAATTGTTATAACATAGCAAATTCAAGCGCTCATTGTATCTAGTGGGCTAGCCACACCCTGCCCACCTTTGTTCAACACATGCGTATAAATCATGGTAGTCGCTACATCGCTGTGCCCAAGCAACTCTTGCACAGTGCGAATATCGTAGCCGCCTTCTAACAAATGCGTGGCAAAGCTATGCCGCAGTGTATGAGGCGTAGCAAGTTTAGTAATGCGCGCTAAATTCACTGCTTTTTTTACTGCACGCTGTACAGTTTTTTCATCTGCGTGGTGTCGCCTAATCACTTTTGATAACGGATCTACCGATAACTTAATGGATGGAAACACATACTGCCAAGCCCAATCTTTACCTGCATTGGGGTACTTTTTATCTAATGCCATGGGCATAAACACTGCACCATGTCCTGCTGCTAAATCCTCTTGATGTAACGCTTTAACTTTAAGCAAATGTTGCTTTAATGGTTCAATCAATGACTTAGGCAACATGGTGACTCTATCTTTAAAGCCTTTTCCCTCACGCACTAAAATCTCACACCTTGCCAAATCCACATCTTTAACCCGCAACCGCAAGCACTCCATCAGTCGCAAGCCACTGCCATACAGCAAACTGACCAACAACCACATAGTCCCGTCTAAACGATTCAATAAAGCTTGTACTTCATCCCTGGTTAACACCACAGGTAATCGTTTAGGTGCTTTGGCCTGAGTCACGTTATCTAACCAAGGCAACTGAACACCTAGCACCTCTTTATACAAAAACAATATCGCACTTTTAGCTTGATTTTGCGTGCTGGCAGAAACATTACGTGTTACAGCCAAATGAGATAAAAAGGCCTCTACCTCCGCCGCACCCAAATCTTTTGGGTGACGCTTGCCATGATGCCAAATATATCGTTTAATCCAATCCACATAGGATTTCTCTGTGCGTAAGCTGTAATGTTTAACACGCATACGCGCAGCAACTTGCTCAAGTAACTTAGGGGGCTGAGATTCTGTAGGTGTATTTATCATATTGTTTTATTCTTTTTTAGGTGTGATAAAAATAGATTAACCATTGAATTAATGATGATAATACAAATTAAAAACAATATAGACACCTGTCCAACTATTTTTTATTGGACGTTTCTGGGGTCTACTTTACGTTAGCGGCTAAAGACATGAGTGTATTTACAATCATTGTTTTATCGCTTCTAGTCATCATTCTTTGGCTACCACCAGTTCTATGCGCGCGCGTACTCAAATACCGCTTGGGTGTGGAAATGTCGCGTTTGCTCTGGTTGGTTTTGCCATCACAGTTGCTTTTAACTATTGGGCTGGTCTTGCTTGCGCAATACACTGGCCTGCTTAATCCAGCGGGGTATGTTCTTGGAATCACTGTATTGGTCAGTTTTGGCGGTGCAATTGCAGTAGCTTTAGGTCACCGTGCCGCTAACCCATCATTCAAGCGGGACGCCTAACGGCGCCCCTTAATTCAAACGTTAGGTTCAGCAATTAATCGAAAGGTGAGAGCTAATGTGGCCGTTCAATAACAATCAAATGAAGACGAGTTGGAAATTTGACCAAGCAAGAAACGTTGCGACAGTAACAACAAAGAAAGTAATGCTCGAAAACCACCCAATATTAATGGCTGTGCATTATGAAGAAGATGATTCTTGGGCATTTACTTGCGGCACAACAAACGACTCTGAAGATCTAATGTTGGTTGGTATGGGTGAGGTTGTAGACCTTGACCCAACCTTAGCGTCTATCGCAGATTTACCGCCAGGCTGGAGTGCTGAAAGAACATCAGTAAAATCAAACTGGGTCCGCACCAAAGATGAGTAAACCTAACCCATCATTCAAGCGGGACGCGCTAAAGCGCGCCCCTTAATTCAAACGTTATGCGTTGTTGTGAATTGAGGGTATTTATTTGAAACCAATATTTGCCTCTGCGATTGTTGCTAGCCCTCTAATAGCTGCGCTTGTTTATATTTTGTTCTTTATTGCAGACACAAACTCGCAACCAAGTCACTCTGAAGCATCGGGAAGTTTCGCTTTATCTATCATCTTGGCTTTCCTTATTGGGTTAGTTTTCATTGTTTACCCATTCGTTAAAAACAGAGCAAAAAGTTCTTTGGCTTTCTTTATAGCCATCATTTTTTGCATCAGCATATTAATTGGCGCATTTACCGTACTTATCATGTTCGGTTTTAAAGAGTTTTATCTCCCCACAGTAGGTGCACTTATGCTGGCTTTGCCTAGCGTGCCAATATCAGCATTGTGGTGGTGGTTAGTTTCTATGCATAACCCATCATTCAAGCGGGACTGGCTAAAGCCAGCCCCTTAATTCAAACGTTAGGCTATTAATAGATACACACGGAAATGAAAAATATGCAATTAAATGAAATAGCTGAACTCGCGCTGAAAATTCGAGAAAAATACCATCTGTTGGAGAAAAAGCATCATGGAAGTGAGTGGACTATTGAAGAAGATGCACTGGCTTTCTTAACTGACGCTAGCTTAGTCGGTCGTCTCACTATGTCCCAGCAGGGACGCTGGCCATCTGGAGACGAAGACTTATCGCAACTCAAACACAAGCTTGGAGAAAGTGTCTGGTGGTTAATAGTGCTATCACAGCGAATGAACATTGACATTTGCGAGGTAGTGGAAACGTTTCTAAAGAATACAGAAGATAAGTTGAGCAATATTAAATAGTTTTTATGTTTATCAAAAACCATACTAATCAAAATTATGCCTAACCCATCATTCAAGCGGGACTGGCTAAAGCCAGCCCCTTAATTCAAACGTTAGCCAATTATGAAAATTGATTCTTTGCGATTACTGATTTTATGCTGGTTCACTCTTGGAGTTTTTACACTTATAGGTCATGTCGGCTGGAAAGACTGGCCGCCTGAAGCCATTGCTTATGCGCAATGGGTAGAATACAAAATTGACCCAAACCCTTTACCATTTCAATATCAGGCTTATTTCCCAAGCCTCATTATTTCAATTAGCGCAATGACGCTTCTATTTTTTCGTAATACTTACGGTAAATTTGTTCTACTAATTGGTTTAGTTCTCCATTTCTATTCTGAGCAGTCAAGCATACCAACCATTGCATCAAATGCTGAGCTTACCTTAAACTCTATTTTTTATTTATTAACAGGGGTTATTTTGGGCATTTCATTTACCAATTGGCTAACCCATCATTCAAGCGGGACTGGCTAAAGCCAGCCCCTTAATTCAAACGTTAGGGCAACCATGAGAAAGTCTGCGGAAATAGATGCTTTCGCTCTTTGTAGCAGCGCCCTTGTGGCTCCTGCTGTACTCGTCTTGTTTGGTCTAATTGGTGCATGGTCATCGAAGGCAAGTTTTTTCTCTGTTATCTTCTGGCAAGTCATTCTTGCTATTGAGTGCGCTGGAGCATATCTAGCTGTTTCATTGCCTATAGCATGGCTTTTATGGCGTCTTTTCCCTGCGTTTTGTACCAAACAGCCGCCTAATGTAGTTCCATTATTATTTGCCGTTGGCATATTTTTAATTTCGGTAAATGCCCGCTTTTTTGGCGTTACTTCTGTTGGCCCAATTGAACCAGAGATATTCAGCTTTATGGTTGGCGTAATTATGAATGCCATTGCCTTTGTGTGGTTACACCGTCGCGCCCTAACCCATCATTCAAGCGGGACGCCTAACGGCGCCCCTTAATTCAAACGTTGGGCATCAAGACAAAGGAGATAAGATGAAACAATTACTAGGTGTTGCTTTTTTAATGTTTTCTTGTGCAGTGCACGCGGATGCATGGCGAGATTGTGTTCCTAATTCTATAGGTCCAGGTGGTTGCGATTCAATCGGACCTGGGGGCGGTCAGTCAATTGGGCCAGGCGGTGGACAATCAATTGGGCCTGGGGGTGGCTTATCAATCGGTCCTGGTGGGGGACAATCCATCGGTCCAGGAGGCGGTCAATCAATTGGTCCCGGTGGTGGAAAAGCCTTAGACCGTGATAGAACAAGAGGCCTAAACACAGACACCATGCGTCCATACGACGACTATAGGAATAGATAATTGAAGCCTATTTTTTCAGTATTTAGGCGGCTGTTTGCTCGGAATCAAAAGGAGCAAGATTTTTCTAAGTTCTTTGGAGATATTCCGCAAACACGAAAGCAACAACTATTGCAAGATTGCGAAAAAAACGATGTTTCAATCTATATTGATAACCCGTCCGAACAGTCCTCTGGCATTTATGCAGAGCTTCGAGGGGTTGCCTCTGAGGCTGAACTAGAACAACGTCTAAATGCAAAAAAAGCTATTGGTCAGTCAAATCAAGCCAATACGATAGCGGTCATTGCTCTTATTGTTTCAATCTTCGCCTTAGTGAAGTCGTTCCTATAAAAATGCCCAACCCATCCATCAAGCGGGACGCGCTAAAGCGCGCCCCTTATGTCAAACGTTAGATTTATTAACAATCAAAGTGAATTATGTCATCTGAAGAAAAAGTCAAAGGCCCTGCCTCGTATTTCCCTTCGATAGAGAAAAAGTACGGTCAGCCTATTGCGCATTGGTTATTGCTTGTGGGCAATCTGAAAGATATGAAGCACATGGAAATGGTTAACTGGCTTAAAACAGAACATAAAATGGGGCATGGGCATGCCAATGCAATCGTCGCTTATGCGCTTGCAAATCAAATAAAGTAACAATGTCTCCATCCATCTAACCCTTCATTCAAGCAGTATGCCTAATGGCGCACGTTAATTTTGATGTTAGGGTTTACAATCTAAACACCATTTATCAAGGAGATAGCAATGTCAAATGAAGGGTATCACGAACCAATCAGTGAGCTTACGGATGAAACCAGAGATATGCACAGGGCTATTACATCACTTATGGAAGAGCTAGAAGCAGTGGATTGGTACAACCAAAGGGTTGATGCGTGCAAAAATAAAGACTTAAAAGCGATTCTTGCACATAATCGAGATGAGGAAAAAGAACATGCAGCAATGGTGCTTGAATGGATCAGACGGCAAGACCCTAGTTTTGATAAACAACTAAAAGATTACTTGTTTACAGAAAAACCAATAGCACATAAATAAAATGCCTAATCCATCATGCGAGCAAATTACTCCATGCTAACTGGGCATATTTTATCAGCTCAAAAGCTGGGTGGTATGACATAGGTGACTGCATGCCTCAGTATCAATAAAGGCCTTAAATGTGGTCAAACTGTTTCGCAGTTAGACGCATCAAGCGCAGCCGAATGATGCGGTTTAGATGATAGGAAGCGTTATGACAAAGTATTTGGTAGCTATACACCGCCCTAACGACTATGACCCATACGTTGCAGAAGATGAGGCCATGTCACGCGATATCGACGCACTTAACGTTGAGATGGTCACTGCTGGCATCAGAGTTTTTGTAGGCGGTTTGCAGCCAATCAACAGCGCGAAATCACTGCGGTGTGAGGCTAATGGTGAGGTAAGCATGGCTGACGGGCCATATTTAGCTACCACGGAACACATAGGCGGTTTTTGGGTGCTGGAAGTAGCTAACCTAGAACAAGCGTTGACATGGGGCCGCAAAGCAGCCGTCGCTTGTCGTGCACCAGTAGAGGTGCGTCCGTTTCATTGATGGAAAACCTAGATTGGAAATAGTGAAATGGATGACTGTAGAAACGTCAGCGTGTTGAATAGAAAACACTTAAAAAATAGCCTTACATCATCTAGTGCAGAATATTCTAGAATGCATCTTTCAACTTATATACAAACGATAAATTAACACGCATGGAAATCCTCTCTACTAAGCTACTTTGGGAAATTTTAAAGCACGCAAAATCATGGCTCACAAACCTAGACCGAGCGAGCAACGATAGAAAAGCACAATCAGTTAAAGCGGTTAGAAAAGTCATTACCGCCTCTAGGGAAACCGCTGTGTATATTCGTAGCATAAAAGATACTGGTCAACCCAACCACGAGACGGAGGCGCGCTTATCTGTACTGTGGACTGAGTTAGGGTTTGAGCTGCAAGACATTGGCATTCACAAGCTTGCTAAGCGTTGCCAAATTAGAGGCAAACATTGGGCGGACCCTGATCATTACGATCAAGATTTTCTACAAAAAGCGGATATTAGCTTAGAGACTATGGAAAAATTGGCCAATGAAATACTGATACAGATCAGCCGCTAGCGCTCGCCAGACAGCATGTACATAAATATTCAGGATTAAACACCATGTCTAACTTGCAAGTGACTGAAATTAAAGCGTTTGTACCTTCTAAGGACTTTGAAGTATCCAAACAGTTTTACCAAGACATGGGCTTCACCATGGCATCAGAAGGTGGTGGTGTCGCTTATTTTCATTATTCACACGTGAGTTTTTTGCTGCAAGATTACTGCACTGAAGGTTTTGCCGAAAACTTTATGATGCACATCTTGGTTGAAGATGTAGATGCGTGGTGGGATCATATCAATCAACGTGACTTGGCAAATAAGTATTCCGTTAAACTCTGGCCAATGCAACTTCAGTCATGGGGCATGCGTGATTTTTGCATTACCGATCCGTCTGGTGTGCTATGGCGCATTGGTCAGAATGTAGCCTAAACTGAATGATTCAAAACTAATGCTAGTATCAATATAGCAGGAGCATATGTATGTTAACTACCTATCACGGCAGTTGCCATTGCGGCGCTGTGACTTTTGAAGCAGATTTAGATCTTACTCAACACTCCTACCGTTGTAATTGCTCTATTTGCAGACGCACACGCTTTTGGCCAGCCATTGCCAAGCCTAAGCATTTTCGCTTGCTGAGTGGCGAATCTGAATTAACCCAGTATTTGTTCAATACCAAAAAAAACCATCATTATTTTTGCAAGCGCTGCGGCGTGCGGTGCTTTGGTGTGGGTAACGACACCCCCATTGGCAAAATGTACGGGGTCAATCTTGGCTGTTTAACTGATGTAAGTGATGAAGCGCTGGAGAATACACCCATTGTGTATGTGGATGGACTGCACGACAATTGGCAAAATGCACCTACGTTTTATCGACACCTTTGATGGCTACTATTGAGGTATATTAATGAACCATGACGATGGAAACCAAGGAATACGCATGAAACTTGCATACCGTGCACTCACTATTATTGCTGCATGTTGTTTTACCCTGCTAGGCTGTAAAGAAAGTGCCCCGCCTGCACCTACCACCTATGGCACCACCACGCCCAATGACCATACCACGTTTGAAAACTTTACCGATACTTGGGCAGGACAATGGAATGGCCCGGAAGGCACGTTTTTGAAGATCGATGGCAGAAGAGGTGTTTATACG
This sequence comes from Methylophilaceae bacterium 11, assembly GCA_000525025.1. GTDB lineage: Bacteria > Pseudomonadota > Gammaproteobacteria > Burkholderiales > Methylophilaceae > Methylophilus. Next base: position 1,658,673 of record JCKJ01000001.1, read on the forward strand.
CTAACGATTCAAAACCTAGATGGCCCCAGCACCTACGAAGGCAAGTCTGTCGATCATCGTATCCGCTTTATGCGTAATGACAGAGAAGCCTATATTCAAGCGACAGATGGCGCAGGCACTGGGATGAAGTGGCTTGCAGAAAAACAAAACTGCCTAGTGATTCGCGCGGGAGAAGGCTTTTGCCGTGATTAATTAGTCGCAACATTAAGCGCTGTTGATTTGCATCAAACGGCCTGTGTCATATCGGCACACAATTAACGTAATTTTTATCACCACCAACACTAGATATGAACACTGCATTTATATTAAACGCCTGCCTACATATTCATGCTGCCATTGTGGCGCATGAGGCAGATATTGAATCATTAGACCGTGCCATTGGCGATGGTGACCATTACATCAACATGAAGCGTGGCAGCGAAGTAGCCGCTGGCATGTACAACACATTACTGCCCTTACCCGCAGATGAGGCATTGAACAAAATTGGCATGAAGCTACTAAGCACCATTGGCGGTGCATCCGGGCCATTATTTGCCAGTTTTTTCATGAGCATGGCCAAAACCGCGCAACAAAATGGCGCGAATACACCATTAAAAATCGCCGCGGCGTTTGCAGCTGGCGTACAAGCGATTATGCAGCGTGGTAAAGCCAGCGTGGGTGAGAAAACCATGTTGGATGTATTAGTACCAGTCTCTACTACTTTTACCACACTGGCCGCACAAGGCAAATCCAGCCAAGAGATCGCCACCGCGCTCAAACAAACCGCAGATATTGGATTGGAATCTACACGTAATCTGATTGCGACCAAAGGCAGAGCTGCTGGTTTAGGTGAGCGAGCCATTGGTCATCTGGATGCCGGTGCCAAAAGCTGCCAAGTCATGATACATGCGGTATGTGATTTAATGCTTAAAGAAGCCGACGCATAAAAATATTACTGCTTAAAAAGGTCAATCTATGAAAAAGTTTATTAACCAAGTAGACCAAGTGCTCGTTGAGAGTCTATCCGGCTTTGCTAATGCGCATCATGATTTGGTCACGTTGCATGTGGATCCCACATACCTGACTCGCCGTGAAAAAGCCGTGAACAAAGTCGCTATCGTGTCTGGCGGTGGCTCTGGTCATGAGCCGCTGCATGCAGGCTATATCGGCTATGGCATGCTAGATGCGGCTTGCCCAGGACAAGTATTCACATCCCCCACACCCGACCAGATTTTGGAAGCAGCCGAGGCCGTGCATACCGACCAAGGCGTGCTGTTTATTGTTAAAAACTATGCGGGTGATGTGATGAATTTTGAAATGGCTGCAGAAATGCTGCCATTTCAACACGCCACCGTACTCACTAGCGATGATTGTGCTGTGGTGAACAGCACCTATACCACTGGGCGGCGTGGGGTAGCAGGTACAGTGATTGTAGAAAAATGTGTAGGCAGCTTAGCCGAAACGGGTGCAGATTTAGCAGCATGCAAAGCCTTGGGCGATAAGGTCAATCAACAGACGTCCAGTATCGGTGTGGCACTCACTAGTTGTACAGTCCCTGCCGCTGGGCGTGCTACCTTTGATATTGCCGATATTGAGCTGGAAATGGGCGTGGGTATTCATGGTGAGCCTGGGCGTAGACGCGAGCAAATGCGCGAAGCTGATGCCATTGTGCATGACTGTATTCAGGCTATTTTGGCAGACTTTGCCACCAAAGGCCTCACCCATCGCCAAGATGTTTTGCTTCTGATTAATGGCTTTGGCGCGACACCACTGATGGAATTGTATTTGTTGTACCACAGTGCAGCTAAATTATTGGCAGCGCATGGTGTACGTATCGAACGCTCATTGGTAGGCAACTACACCACCGCATTGGATATGGCCGGCGCATCCATCACCGTTTGTTTGCTAGATGACGAGATTAAACAACATTGGGATAGCCCTGTGCATACCGCAGCGTTGCGTTGGGGGCGTTAATGCGTAACGTTTTAGTAACCGCCACGCGATCAACACAGTTACTTTAAACACTAGCCCAAAACATAGCTCCACAAGCTGGAGACTGCCGTTTGCTGTGCCACAATCTCCGTCGTAGGTACCTTAGCGTCTTTGCCTTGTAGTTTGCTGCTATGAATAACTTTACGATATTCGCGGTAAGCATCGGCCACCGCTTCTGCCGCATCAGCATCTATTAATTTTAATGTTGCTAAGCGATGCAGCAAGCCAATATTACCAATATTTTCAAGCAGTTGGGGATGATGATGTGCATGCAACAACACCAAATATTGCACCATAAACTCCACATCGATAATGCCGCCTTTATCATGCTTTACATCAAATACCGCAGCTTTAGGTGGGTGACTCACGCGCATTTTCTCGCGCATCTGCACGACTTCTTGCTTTAATGTGGCCTGATCACGCACTTGTAACACTACTTGCTGGCGGATAGCTGCAAACTGCGCACCTACTTGCGCATCGCCAGCGACGAATCGGGCACGCGAAATAGCCTGATGCTCCCACACCCAGGCCTTGTGCAACTGGTATTCAGCAAACGCCTGCACACTACTCACAAGCAAACCACTATTACCATCGGGGCGCAGCTGCAAATCGGTTTCGTACAACAAGCCAGCATTGGTTAAGCTGTTAAACCAGTTGTTGATGCGCTGGGCAAACCTCGCATAAATCTCTGCTGCCTCTGGGTGGTCGTCCTCATACAGAAAAATAATATCTAAATCAGAGACATAACCTAACTCTTTGCCACCTAATTTGCCATAACCGATGATGGCAAATTGCGGAGTATCTTGATGTTTAAATTTAAGCGTAGGCCAAATGGTTTGCAAACTTACTTGCAAAATCAGCTCTGCTAGCGCACTTAAATAGTCCGACAATGTTTCCAATGCCAGCAACCCACCTACATCTTGCGCGGCAAAGCGCAATACCGCCGCATTTTTGTAGTGGCGCATCGTGTCCATCTGCGCCTCGGTATCACCATACAGTGCGCGCATTTTTTTAGTCAGCTCAGCTTGCATGGCCACAAAATCAGGTGCGTCATACAGGCTTTGTGTGTCCAGTAATTCATCTAACAAAATTGGGTGTGCAGTGAGATACTGCGCCAACCATGGGCTAGCCGCGCATAATTTAATGACAAGCTGTAACGATTCTGGAAACTCCGTCAGTAGCGCTAGATAGCTGGCGCGACGGCAAATGCTTTCTAATAAGTTAATAGCGCGCAGCAGTGCAATATCCGGTGTCGCAGTCTGCGCTGATTGATAAATCACCAGCGGCATCAACTTATCAAAGCGCAGTTTGCTTTGTTCTGGCAACTGCTGATAACGGCTACTGGCATGCAGTGCGCGTAAGCGTCGGACGCTTTCCAACGGCTCTATAAAACCAGATGTTTTCAAATCCTCTGCCGCCGCGTCTTGCCCGACGGTACCTTGCCAAATCGCCGTTTCCGTTAAAAATTCTTGATGTCCGGTATCGCTAAAGGTCGCATCAAAATGGGCCTGAATGATAGCGCGGTGATGGTTCAACTGTGCTAAGAACTCTGCCCATGTTTCTAAGCGCATCATCCACACCAAACGCTGTTGTGATGCCTCGGAGGTGGGCAAGTCTTGTGTCTGTTGATCATCGATATACATTAGACGATGCTCAACGTTACGTAAATAGAGATAGCCCTCCGTCAACTGGTCTACCGCTTCTTGCGGAAGCACGCGCTGTTGTGCCAATAATTGCAATACCTGCAATGTGGGTTTAATTTGCAAATCGGTGTCTTGCCCGCCACGAATCAGTTGAAACACTTGGGCAATAAACTCCACCTCACGAATACCGCCCCGACCTAGCTTAATGTTATTTTCCAAGCCCCGTTGCATCACATCGCGCTGAATCTGCACTTTTAAATCGCGCATAGAAGCGTACGCATTAAAGTCTAGGTATTTTCTGAATACAAAAGGCTTCAACACGCGTGTTAAGGCTTTGTCCGGGCCAGCCACCACACGCCCCTTAATCCAAGCGTAACGCTCCCACTCACGCCCGTAATTCTGATAATAATCCTCTAGCGCATCCAAGCAGCTTACCAACGCGCCCTCCGAGCCAAATGGCCGCAAGCGCATATCCACTCTGAACACAAAGCCATCTTCGGTAATATCATCTAGCGCAGCTATTAATTTTTTGCCTAGCTTGGTGAAATACTCCTGATTGCTAATGGATTGCGCGCCGTCAGTCTCGCCCTCTTGCTCATAGGCAAAAATCAAATCAATATCGGAAGAGACATTGAGTTCGGCGCCGCCGAGCTTACCCATACCTACCACAATCAGCGATTGCGTCTCCCCTGCCAGACTCTTAGGCAAGCCATACTGCGGCTGGAATTGCTCGGTATAGAATGCAATGGCCTGCTGAATGGTCAATTCTGCTAACGCAGAGGTCGCCATCACCACCTCTTCAAAATCTGCCAAGCCATTTAAGTCTCGTACAATCAAGCGTGCCATTACCTGCTGGCGTAAACGCCTTAATTGTTGTTTTAAAGTAGTTTCATCAAAAAAAGTTTGCTTACTCAGGTAAGCTTGCATGTCTTCTAATAGATATACTTTATGTAGATTGTTTAGCAAATCACTCACTAATTGCGCATCTTTTGCCATTAATCGGGTGACGAACGGACTGCATTTCACGGCATGGAGCACATATGCCTCATCCCTAGACGCAGCGCGGTTTTCTGATAGAATCATGTCCAGTGTTAGCATGCTTTTTTGTATCTTTTATGACGGTTAGTATTACTCAATAAATTTAATTATATGTGCGTTGCAAAATATTAGGGGAGTTGTATGTCAATTGAATCCGTACTTCATGAAAATCGCGTATTTGAGCCCAGTGCAGAAACTGTGAAAACAGCCGCTGTCTCTGGCATGCAAGCGTATACGCAGCTATGCGCAGAGGCCAATGCCGATTATGAAGGTTTTTGGGCAAAACTGGCACGCGAATTACTGATATGGCACAAACCCTTTACCAAAACACTCAACCAAGACAACGCCCCCTTTTATAAGTGGTTTGAAGATGGCGAGCTGAATGTTTCGGCTAACTGTTTAGACAAACACCTCAATACTATTCCCAACAAAACTGCCATTATTTTTGAAGCTGACAATGGCGATGTCAAAACGGTGACTTACAAACAGTTGTACCATCAAGTATGCCAATTTGCCAATGGTCTAAAAACGCTCAATCTCAAACTAGGCGATCGCGTCATTATCTATTTACCCATGGGCATTGAAGCTGTGGTCGCCATGCAGGCCTGCGCGCGCATTGGCCTCACCCACTCCGTAGTATTTGGTGGATTCTCTGCCAAAAGCTTGAACGAGCGCATTATTGACGCTGGCGCAGTCGCTGTGATTACTTCTGATGGTCAATTCCGCGGTGGTAAAACTTTACCGCTCAAGCAAGCGGTTGATGAAGGCATTGCCATGGGCGGCTGTGACAGCATTCAAAAAGTGATTGTGTTGAAAAAAACCAGTCAAGAGATTCAATGGGCAGCCAATAATATTTGGTGGGATGACTTGATTGCTGGTCAACCTGACGAATGTGCACCAGTGATGGTAAATGCAGAGCATCCGCTATTTCTGCTATACACATCTGGCTCAACTGGCAAACCTAAAGGCGTGCAACATGCGTCTGCGGGCTATTTATTGCATGCCATGAATACCATGCGCTGGACGTTTGATGTAAAAGCAGATGACATCTATTGGTGTACGGCAGATGTGGGCTGGATTACCGGCCATAGCTATGTGACCTACGGCCCACTCGCCATGGGTGCGACCCAAATCGTGTTTGAAGGCATTCCAACCTACCCAAATGCAGGTCGCTTTTGGCAAATGATTCAAAAACATCAAGTGTCGATTTTTTACACAGCGCCTACTGCGATTCGCTCATTGATTAAGGCCGGTGAAACTGATCCCGCGACACACCCTAGCCAATACAACTTATCTAGCTTACGCTTGCTAGGCACTGTGGGCGAGCCGATCAACCCAGAAGCTTGGATGTGGTATTACGAGCAAGTGGGCGGCAGCCGTTGCCCGATTGTCGATACCTTTTGGCAAACAGAGACTGGCGGCCATGTGATTACCCCTTTACCAGGCGCAACGGCATTGGTGCCGGGCTCCTGTACACTACCCTTCCCCGGTATTGATATAGATGTAGTCGATGAAACTGGCAAAGATGTACCATGGGGTACCGGTGGTTTACTGGTCATCAAAAAACCATGGCCATCCATGATTCGCACCATCTATAACGACCCTGAGCGTTATAAAGCCAGCTATTACCCCGCTGACTTGGGCGGAAAAACCTATCTGGCCGGCGATGGTGCCGTGCGAGATGCCAAAACAGGTAACTTTACCATCATGGGCAGGATTGACGACGTGTTGAACGTATCTGGCCACCGTCTTGGCACCATGGAAATCGAATCTGCCTTGGTAGCCAACACGCTAGTTGCCGAAGCTGCCGTGGTAGGAAAACCCCATGATATCAAAGGAGAATCCGTCGTTGCCTATGTCGTGCTTAAAGGCGCACGCCCGTTAGGTGACGATGCTAAGAAAATCGTAGCAGAGTTACGTGAGTGGGTAGGCAAAGAGATTGGCCCGATTGCCAAACCAGACGAGATTCGCTTTGGAGATAACCTGCCAAAAACCCGTTCCGGAAAAATCATGCGCCGCTTGTTACGCAGCTTAGCCAAGGGCGAAGAAATCACGTCGGATATTTCTACATTAGATAACCCAGCCATTTTGGAACAACTGAAAGAAGTCGTGAAATAAATGGAAGGTTTGTTAGTCATGGCAGCATTGATTCTTGCTGCCATTTTTTTGATGCGGAAATAGTCCACATAGCCCACTTGAGGCATAGACAATCCATTTACATTTGTTAACATGGCTACCTGTGCATAACATACTGTTTATTCAATGAACATTATCAAACAGCTCTCTTTACTTAGAAGAAAAAATCTAAACCAAGTGAAAGACTATGGCTATACCAAGCCCCTACCCATGGGCAACAGTATCCCCAAGGTTATTCACCAAACTTACTTTAGCCGCACCCTACCCGAAGCCATTCAAGCCAATGTCGACCACATTCGAGCGTTGAACCCAGATTGGGAGTATCGATTTTACGATGATGCGGATATCGATGCTTATATTCAGAACTACTTTCCTGAATTGTTTAATATTTTTAAAAAAATCAACCCCGCTTATGGCGCAGCCATGGCTGATTTTTTTAGATACCTATTGCTCTACAGAGAAGGTGGCGTTTACCTAGACATTAAAAGCAGCATGGATAAACCACTCAATGAGATCATCCAAAAAGATGACTACTACTTACTGAGTTACTGGAAAAATGATGCTGGCGACAATATGCAGAACTTGGGTAAATATGTCGATATCCCCGATCCATTGGGTGAGTTTCAGCAGTGGTATATTGTGGCTGTGCCGGGCCATCCCTTCTTAAAATCAGTGATTGAAACTGTATGCCATAACGTGATGCGTTATAACCCGTTTCTTAACCACACTGGTCATTTGGGTACATTTAGAGTCACTGGGCCTATTGCCTATAGCTTGGCCATTGCGCCCCACTTAAATCAATACCCTAAGCGATTAGTGCGCTCCAATCATGATTTGCACCTGATTTACAATATCTTTACTCAATCAGCCACGCATGAACATCATGTGATCTACAAAACGCATTATTCCAAACTCAGAAAACCCATTGTGCTGCCTTCTAAGTTTTTTGCGCCGATTCTGAGTGTTTACTTACCCATTAGCGAGCAAATATCGGGCTTCTTGAAATATTTTGTCTAATTAAACTGCTGACATTTGGTATCATTCTGCCTTCAAACTATTACCCGCAGATTCAATATTTATGAGCACAGCAGATCTCAACAAAATAGAGGTCAGACGTACCTTTGCAATTATCTCTCACCCGGATGCCGGTAAAACCACCTTAACTGAAAAGTTACTGTGGTTTGGTGGCGCTATTCAGGTGGCTGGTGAAGTACGTGGACGCAAAGCTGCGCGCCACGCTACTTCTGACTGGATGGAACTCGAGAAGCAACGTGGTATTTCCGTCACATCTTCTGTGATGCAGTTCCCGTATCGCGAACACATGATTAATCTGCTGGACACCCCCGGCCATGATGACTTTTCAGAAGACACTTATCGCACGCTGACGGCAGTGGATTCTGCGGTAATGGTGATTGACTCAGTCAATGGCGTAGAAGCGCAAACCATCAAACTACTCAATGTGTGTCGTATGCGTGATACGCCGATCGTCACCTTCATCAACAAATTAGACCGTGAAAGCCGCGCGCCCATTGAGCTGTTAGATGAAATTGAATCCACATTAGGCATGGAATGCGCACCCATGACATGGCCCATAGGCATGGGGAAAACTTTCCGTGGCGTGTACCACTTACACAACGACGAAATCTCCTTTTTTGACCCACGCGCCGAAAAAGGTACCTCTGAAATCATCAAAGGATTAGACAACCCACGCTTAGATGAAGTGATTGGACGCCAAGCAGAAGAGTTGCGCATTGATATCGAGCTAGTACGCGGTGCATCACATAGCTTTGATAAAGAACGCTATTTAAGTGGCAAACAAACACCGGTGTTTTTTGGCTCTGCCATTAACAACTTTGGCGTGCAATCGCTGTTAGATGCAGTGGTCGATTTATCGCCCCCACCCCAATCACGTAAAACAGCCACCCGAGAAATTGCCGCAAACGAGTCCAAGTTTTCTGGATTTGTATTTAAGATTCAAGCCAATATGGATCCAAAACACCGTGACCGTATTGCGTTTTTACGTGTGTGTTCTGGCCGTTTTGAGCGTGGCATGAAAATCAAACAAGTGGCTACCGGTAAAATGCTGAGCGTCAATAATGCGATTACCTTTATGGCGCAAGACCGTACCACCATGGATGAAGCGTACTCAGGTGATATTATTGGGATCCCCAATCACGGCACGATTAAATTGGGCGATACATTTACCGAAAATGAGAATCTCAAATTTATTGGCATCCCCTCGTTTGCACCGGAATTTTTCCGTCGCGCACGAATAAAAAATCCAATGAAAATGAAGCAGTTACAGATTGGACTTAAACAACTTTCTGAAGAAGGTGCAGCGCAACTATTTCGTCCACTGCTCTCTAATGACTTAATTCTAGGTGCGGTAGGTATGCTGCAATTTGATGTAGTAGCCCACCGTTTGGAACACGAATATGGGGTCGATATGATATTTGAACCCTATGATTGCTATACAGCGCGTTGGTTAAAAGGCAGTGATGCTGACCTGAAAGCGATTGCAGACAAATATGGGTTTAACGTAGGATTAGACAGTGCCGACGATTATGTGTATCTGGCACCGAACCGGGTGAACCTGCAAATGGCGCAAGAGCGCTATCCGGACATTCAGTTTATGGAAACACGTGAAATCGCTTAAGACAATGGATGGGCACACATTCATATGCAAAAGTCCAATCTAAACATTATTAATTTAAGTGATCTTTCGGCTGATTGGCATTGGCTGAGAGATGAGTTCAAGCATTTACCAAACAAGTGGGCGCACTACACTAGTTTAAACACCAAGCTGCCCAAGCACTTGCCTAAGCGACAATCCATTGCCCGTTTTATGACGGCCACGCAAGCCGTACTTGACGCAAAAAAACAGCCCAGTTTGCTGGTATCCCATGGCCCGCGCCCTGCTTATTATGGGGCGCGCATGGCGCAGCACCTGCACCCGCAGTTGCCCCATTTGGCGTACTCTTTTAACTTTACCGATTTACCCACTGGCTTTCAGCACAAAGCCATGGCTAAGGCGTATCAGCAAATCGATCGCTTTGTGGTCTACTCATCCCTAGAAAAGAAACTCTATGCAGATTACTTCGGTATCGCACTTGAGCGGATTGATATGCTGCATTGGTCAGTACACGCACCTACAGTTCCACACGATGAGCCACCGATTGAGCAAGGCGACTATATTTGTGCATTAGGCAGCCAAGGACGGGATTACGAAACACTATTTGCGGCCATGCGCACACTCCGCCATATCCGCTTAGTGGTGGTGGCCACTGCGGATAGCGTACAACATCTTTCAGTGCCAGAAAACGTCACTATACGCACGCATATCCCACTGGCGCATGCGCATAATATTTTGACGCATAGCCGCTTGATGGTGGTGCCATTGCGAGACAGCCAAGTGCCATGTGGTCATGTCACCATTGCATCGGGGATGTTTTTCAATAAAGCCATGATTGTCACCAATTCTGAAGGTGTGCATGACTATATTCAAGACCAAAAAACGGGGGTGTTTTTCAACCCTAAAGAAGCCAATGACTTGGCTGAGAAAATTCAACAGCTATGGGATGACCCAATACAAATCAATCGTTTAGCAGCCACTGGCTATGCATTTGCACTTGAACATTGCACCGAAAAAAACGTTGTACGCTACTTTGCTGACTATCTTAGCCATCTACAACATCTATAGTAAAACAAGCCTGCATGAAATCTACCAAAGCGCTTATTGATTGCCCTTGCGGCTCAGCTAAGGCTTACGCAAGCTGTTGCCAGCCATTACACCATGGCCAAGCCGCCAAGTCTGCGGAAGCGCTGATGCGCTCACGCTATGCGGCTTATGTACTGCATCTTGAGAATTATCTTTTAGCGACCTGGCACCCGAGCACCCGTCCAGACAGCCTTGATTTAGCACATGACGATATCAAATGGTTAGGTTTAGAAGTGTTACGAGAAGAAGTTACCAGCCCAAGCACAGCCATTGTGGAGTTTATTGCACGGTACAAAGTAGGCGGCACGCGCGCAGAGCGCATGCATGAAGTCAGTGAGTTTGTGTATACCAATGCTTGGTACTATGTTACGGGTCAAACCAATTAGCTTATATTGGCAATACCCTATACTGGCAATATCATCGTCACACTGAAACCATGAGGTTTCAGATTTGCAGCCCACACCTTACCACCATGCGCTTCAATGACTTGTTTAGTGATTGCCAACCCAACGCCATGTCCAACCACTTGACTACCTGAATGCCCACGCACAAAAGGTTTGAAGATATCTTCCAACTCAGTTTCGAGCACACCTGAACCCTGATCAGTAATGGTGATTTCTATTGGTTTGCTAGTAGAGTGTGACTTGCAATCTATATTGACGATAGAATCATTAGGCGCGTACTTAATTGCGTTTCGCACTACATTTTCAATTGCACGGTGCATCAAATCTTGCTGTCCAGAGATTTTAACCGTTTGCGGTGCATTCAGTGCAATACGAATGCGTTTATTAGAAGCCTCAAATGCAGCATCCTCCACAATCATATCCAACAACTCATTCAGCAAGAAATCTTCTTTTTTAAGATCCACCATGCCAGACTCAAAGCGAGACAACTCAAGCAACTCACCAATCATCTTATCCATACGATTCGCCTCCAGCTCAATACGAGCAAGCGAGTTTTCTGCTTTTTCCGGCGTTTGCAGCGCCAGCCCTAACGCCATATGTATTCTAGCCAACGGCGAGCGTAGCTCGTGCGAAACATGGTGTAAGAGTCGAGTCTGCCCTTGCAGTACCGCCCCCAGTCGGCTAGTCATATGGTCAAAATGACGGCCTAAATCGGATAACTCATCTTTACGCGACCCCATTTTATCGGCCACACTGATATTCAGATCACCACTCGCTGCGTGTTCAAATGCAAGACGCAATGTTTTAATGGGCTTAGAAAAGTACCAAGCCAGTATGGCAGCAAACAGTGCACTTGCAAGCGTACCTATCAGCAAACCTTTCATCGGGAATTTTGCCAGCGCCTTAAACAGCGCATTCGAATGCCCAAAGCGCTTGAAATAAGATGGCCTGCCACCCTCCTCAGGTCCGGGTGGAGGTGGCAGTCCGGCGCGTGGTCGATTCGGGCGAGATGAAACGACAAAGATCAAATAAGACTGTTGGTTGGCTAATGTTACTTTGGCTACATTTTCTTGCGTCCCAGATTTGATAGACTGTTGCGCGACGTCTAACCATGATGCGTCGAGCTTTCGATTGAGCAGATCTTGCTCACCTTGATCGACTACGTATACGTGATGTGCAAGCCGTTGTGACTCCCATCGGCTAAGTAGTTGCTTGGTTGCTTGAATTCCGCCTAATTGTAATGTCGATTGCGCCGCATCTATTAACGATTGGCCCATTGGTGACTGGTCAATACTGGGGGTTTGATTGGTAACATTAAACAAGACAAAAGCACTAACACCCAACGCTGTCGTCAGCTGCGCTAGAAAGAAAAATAAAAAGAACTTCCAGAACAAACGTCCCATGGCTTACTCTTTCAGCAATTGATATCCCATGCGATACACTGTTTGTATCACATTCGGGTTATCGGAATATTGTGCGATTTTTTGCCGGATGCTACTGAGATGTACATCAATGCTACGATCAAACTTGGCCAATGGCCTGCCTAGTGCCTGCAACGATAGTTCTTCTTTTGACACCACAGCCCCTGCGTGCCGTGCCAGTATTTCAAGTAGATTAAACTCTGTGCTGGTGAGGTCGAGCATATGATTTTGCCATTCAGCACGCCGTTGCGAAGACAACACTTTCAGATCACCGACAGTAATTACATAAGTACGGGAGGTATTTGACTGTATCCTTCTGAGGATTGCACGCACCCTTGCCACCAACTCTCTAGGCGTACACGGCTTAGGCACGTAATCATCTGCACCCAACTCTAAGCCTGTGATTTTGTCATTATTGTCACCCTTGGCCGTCAACATAATGACTGGGATGCTACTGTTGGCACGAATATTTCTTAATGTTTGAATGCCATCCTGAATCGGCATCATCACATCTAATATCATCAGATCAAAATTGCCAGCCAACACATACTGCTCAGCAGTCACACCATCATGCGCAACAGTTACATCAAAGCCTTCTTGCTGTAAATACTCCTTGAGCATACCTGCCAACTCAACATCATCATCAGTCAATAGTAACTTATTCATTTTATATCTCTAGATCAACATCTTACCGGCACATCATAGCGATTAATCATGCGCATTAACAAGTGCAAAGAAGCTGTTTTACGCAACTTTACACCACGTGAATTTTATTCTGGATAAGCAACCTTTACATGTTTTTACGTCATCTTAACAGCACTTAACAAGAAGGTGCTCCAAAATGCAATCGTCTTAATTGAGACATATTTTTGAAAGGTAAATGATGAAAACAACATTAAAAACATTATTAGCTGCAGCATGCATTACCATGGCTGCAACTGGTGTAGCGATTGCTGACCAAGATGGCAATGGCGAGAGATCTGGCCACTGCACAAAAGGCGGCCATCATAACCGTCACCATGCAGGCGCACATGGATTTGGCCAGCCACACTTTTTACATGGCATTACCTTAACATCAGAGCAAGAAGATAAAATCTTTGCGCTTAACCATGCAGAAGTGCCAAAAGTACGCGATCAAATAAAACAACGCCAACAGTTGCATCAAGAACTTAGACAAGTGAGCCAAGCCCCACAATTTGACGAAGCCAAGGCCAAAGCCATTGCAGACAAGTTAGCGACGTTAGAAAAAGATGGTGCTTTGAATCGCGCTAGAACTGAAAACAAGGTGTTGGCCGTACTCACGCCGGAACAACGCGAGCAAGCGCTTAAGAATAAAGAGCAATTTAAAAAACATCGCGAAGAACGTCAACCTGCTGGCTTTCGTGGTCACTCACAACAGCGTCCTGATGTAAGAAGCTAAGCTACAGCAAGGTTCTATGATGCATTAATAGCCAGATAACTTATCCCATCTAGGCTAAAATAAAAAGACCACAGTGATGTGGTCTTTTTATTGCCGGTGAATGATCAAGTGCTTATACCTGCTCAAATGCTTCACACAACTGACTGAGCAACTGCCCAAATAATGGCAACACTTCATCTTTATCATGCGGGCTATCATCATCGGTACCGGCAACCACAAAGCTCACTGTCATCTTATCCACATTCTCTCTGAACTCTGCCCAATGCTCGACTTCGGCATCGCCAATCAGCTTGAATTTGTTTAAGCCAGACTCAATAATCTCCACCAACTGTGCATCACTGATACCGGCAAATAAGGTTTTTGCTATCGTAATTTGCGCAGTTTGGTAATCTGGCGTGATATCTTCTTGCGTCAATGGCATGGTTAAGAATGCAAATAGCAACAAACCGTAGGCTTGATACACACTCAACATATCAAAATTTTCTTGTAACTCTTGCCCAGGTTGACGCCCTGCTTCTTGAATCGCTTTAAACGTCAAAAAACTCGCCAAATAGTGCGCAGCATCCACCGCATCAAAATCGTTTAAATCAATGGTGGGTTTAGCGCCATCATCATACGTTTCTGCCAAGCAAATGGCATGTAACAATTTTAACCGTTGGGAATACGTCATTTCATTCATACAAAATACCTATCAAAAAATTATTGAATTTCCGGAAGTGCTTCTAATGCCTCGTGTAACGCCAACCATTCTAGCTCGGTGGCTTCTATTAATGCTGCCAGCTCGGCTTGGCGCTTTAAATGCTGCTGTAATTCTACCTTACGGCCAGGCTCATAGAGCGTTGCATCTAAAGCGCTTGTATCTAAGCTTTGTTTTTCGGTCTGGTACTTTAGCAGCCCTTCGTCAACCTGCGCTAGGGATTTAAGCAATGGCCTACGTGCAAGAATACGCGCCTGCCGATCTGCTTTATTTTGCGCATATTCATTCTTTTTCATTGGTTTTTCGACGACATCAGCTGCAGCTTGCTGCGCTTTAGAAGAGGCTAGCCAAGTTTTATAATCATCCAAATCTCCGTCAAACACCTCCGCTTTGCCTTCTGCCACCAACACAAAACGGTCACAACTAGCCCGCAATAATGCGCGATCATGCGAGACCAAAATCACCCCCCCCACGTAGTCTTGCAGCGCCAACGTCAAGGCATGACGCATCTCTAAATCCAAATGGTTGGTGGGCTCATCTAGTAATAATAAGTTGGGGCGTGT
This sequence comes from Methylophilaceae bacterium 11, assembly GCA_000525025.1. Taxonomy (GTDB): domain Bacteria; phylum Pseudomonadota; class Gammaproteobacteria; order Burkholderiales; family Methylophilaceae; genus Methylophilus. The sequence continues at coordinate 1,673,684 of JCKJ01000001.1, forward strand.
CCAAATAAGTAAAGCCAGTGCTAGGCGTGATTTCTCCCCGCCAGAGAAGTTAGTACAAGGTGAGCGAGCCATATCGCCCTTGAAATCAAACCCACCTAAATAATTCAGGTGCTCTTGCTCTCGCGTCAATGGGTCTAACCGCAGCATATGCTGCAATGGTGATTCATTTGGGCGTAATTGCTCCAACTGATGCTGCGCAAAATAGCCAATGTTGAGGTCTTTACCTTCTACCCTTTTTCCTGTTAAAGGTTGTAACTCAGCAGCCAACGCTTTAATCAATGTAGATTTACCCGCTCCGTTCTTGCCCAGCAACCCAACACGCTCACCGGGACGAATTGTAAATGCGACTTTGCTCAGTATGGGTTTATCTGCATAACCTATCGTCACGTCATCTAATACCAGAAGAGGATCTGGCGCACTTACCGGCACACGGAATTCAAAGTTAAACTGCGAATCTATATGGGCGGCAGAAATCATCTCCATGCGCTCTAATGCTTTGATGCGGCTTTGTGCCTGACGCGCTTTGGTGGCCTGTACGCGAAAGCGGTCAATATAGCTTTGCAAATGCGCGACTTTACGTTGTTGCTTCTCGAACATGGCTTGTTGCAACGCTAGCTTTTCTGCGCGCTGCCGCTCAAAATCACTGTAACCGCCACGGTACAAAGTTAAACGCTGTTGCTCAATATGCAGAATATTATTGACCACGCTATCTAAAAAATCACGGTCATGCGAAATTAGCAACAAAGTGCCACGATAATCACGCAGCCAGCCTTCCAGCCAGATCACTGCGTCTAAGTCCAAATGGTTGGTGGGCTCATCCAATAGCAACAAGTCAGAACGACACATCAGTGCACGCGCCAGATTCAAACGCACACGCCAGCCACCGGAGAAATCACTGACGGCACGCTGTAAATCTGTTTGTAAAAAACCTAAACCATCCAGCAAGGCCGCAGCGCGCGCTTTTGCGCTATAACCGTCAATGTCGCTTAAACGCTGATGCAACTCGGCAATCTTTTCGCCCGCATGTGCGGCCTCTGCTTGCATTAATGCCTGCTCTACCTCGCGCAGCTCAGCATCGCCATCCAACGTAAAGTCGATAGCTGACTGCGTCAATGCTGGGGTTTCTTGCGCAACGTGTGCCACTATCCAGTTGGGGGGAATCTCTAAATCGCCCACCTCTGGGTGCAGCTCTCCACACAGCAGTGCAAATAAAGAAGATTTGCCTGCACCATTTGCACCGGTCAACCCCACTTTATGCCCGGGATGCAATTGAAAGGACGCCTCTTCAATGAGTATTTTGGCACCGCGCGTGAGTGTTAACTGTTTAAATTGAATCAAAGTGTATCCAAGTATCGATGGCTACAACATGCTGAAAATTCACCACGCCGACCATTTTTGACAAAGAGCGTTATTTTAAAACAATCTAAGCCATATGCTTAATAGAACTTAATGTTTTCTTTCCGTTCCAAGCTATAAAATAAAGTAAAATAGCGCAATATCCCTATGCACCCACCCATTATCACTTCATGACTATACGCAATATCTTTCGCTGGGCTGCTTACCTCGTTGCATTTCTCTCGTTACTGATAATACTTGCAGTATTAGTCATACGCTTTTTTGTATTTCCTAATATCAACAATTACAAAGATGACATCGCCATCTACGCCAGCAAAACCATGCAGCGTAAAGTCACCATTGGCGACATCAGCACTGGCTGGCACCATCTCTCGCCGCGCGTTACGCTCGCCAACATAGATATTTATGATGAGCAAAACCGACCAGCGCTCACCTTGCAAAAGGTAGATACGCAACTTTCATGGTTAAGCATTGGGCTGCTTGATTTAAGACTTTCAGAACTCACTGCCTATGCACCTACGCTGATCATCCGCCGCTCAAAGGAAGGTGTGTTTTATTTGGCTGGTGTTAATTTAAGTGGCCGAGGTAACCCTGATTTTGCCAACTGGCTACTGGCGCAGTCTAATGTCGGTGTACAAAATGCAAACATCACTTACATTGACGAGCTCAGACAAGCGCCCCCACTCGTACTCAAGAAGCTCAACCTAACGCTAAGTAACTCTGCCTGGAAAAGTATCTTTGGCAGACATGAGTTTAAATTAGACACATTTTCCTCTATTGGCACAAAGCAACCCATTAAGCTTTCTGGATATTTCATTGGGCGAGACATGTCAAACGTCAAAGATTGGCGCGGCAATATACATCTTGCTTTACAAAATACCGACATTTCCGTGTGGCGCGCATGGGTAGACTATCCACTAGAAATCAAAAGCGGCATGGGCAATGCAGAAGCCGATGTGCATTTTTCTGCCCTTGCGATTGACGAAATAGAAGCAAATATTCGTTTACAGCACCTTAGCGTTCATCATGCGCACACGGACACACCACTCATCGCACCCAAGCTACAAGGCCATTTGGGTTGGAAGAAAACCAAAACAGGCGAAACATTGACTGCAAAAGATGTGAATGTCGCATTCAATACGGGTTTAAAGGTTGAGTCTGCCAACGGGGAGTGGGAGCGCACAACTAAGAAAAATCAAGCTTGGATAGATGCTTATGTGTCTGTACAAGCGCTAGAGCTCAGTAAAGTGGTAGAAACTGCGCGCTATTTCAAACTATCCCCGCAATGGATGGAATGGATTGAGGGTATTTCACCAAGCGGAAAGTTAACCACTATCAAAGGTGCGCTCTCTGGCCATCCTAATCAACTGCAAAACTATGCGTTGTCGGGCGAGTTTAAACAACTCAGCATACAACCCTATGGGAAACTGCCCGGATTTAACAACCTCACCGGAAATATCGATTTAAATGAACGTAAAGGCGAAGTGCAGTTTGATACACATGCTGCCGCCCTAGACCTCAAAGATATCTTACGCTGGCCTGTGCCTATCGATTCACTACAAGGCGCCGTTGAATGGCAAACGAACAAACAGGGCACTACCCTGTTTGCTGACCAACTCATCGTCAAGAACCCCCATATTTCAGGGGTCATTAAAGCCAAGTTTGCGCATCAACAAGGCAAAGGTGACTTTTTAGATTTACATGCAACATTTGACCAAGGCAACGCCAAATTTGCGCCTTTTTATTACCCGATTATCTTAGGTAAAGAAACATTGCACTGGTTAGATACTTCCATCTTGGCTGGGCGCGCCAACGATGTAAATGTCATTATCAAAGGGCGTTTGGCAGACTTTCCCTTTGTCAACGCAAAAAACCAGCCAGATGCAAAACTTGGGCAGTTTAAAGTCACTGCGCAAATCGAAGAGGCCCTGATTGAATATGGCACAGGCTGGCCACTGGTTAGAAACTTGAACACGCAAATGCTGTTTGAAGGCAAACGCATGCTGCTAAATGCCAATAAGGGAGATATCCTTGGCAACAAAATCATCAGTAGCAAAATTGAAATCCCCCAATTAGATGCCGATTGGCCTATGTTGCATATTGCCAGCGTGGTTGAAGGACCTGTACGTGAGGGCATTAAATTTGTGAATGAAAGCCCGGTCAAAGAAGTCGCCATGGGCTTTACCGAATCACTCAAAACAGCTGGCGATGGGCATTTGGATTTGGACTTACTGATTCCAATGCAAGATTTGGAAGCCGCCAAATACAAAGGGGCTTATCAAATTAAAAATGGCACCTTGTTTGCCAATGATGAAGTTGGATTGCCTGAGCTGAGCAAGATCAACGGCACGCTGAACTTTACTGAAAATGGCTTAAATGCCAATAACATCAGTACGGAAGTGCTGGGTGGACCAGCGCGTATTACATTGATGACAGGGGCAGAAAAAAGTCTGCAAATTAGCGCTAGTGGTCGCATTAACGATGCTGGAATTAAGAAAGTAATCTCACACCCAATCGTTAACGCCTTACAGGGCACCACCGATTGGAAAGGTGACATTCTCATCAAGAAACCGCTAGCGGATTTCACGTTTTCATCCAACCTAGTAGGCATGGCCGTGAATCTGCCTAGCCCCATGACCAAAGCCACTGGCCAAATCTACCCGCTACGTATCGATAAAGTGCAGCGCAGTGCCGATAACGATGAAATTAACATGCAATATGGCGATCTCATTTCAGCCAAGATCGCTCGCAATACCGTAGATGGAAAATGGGCGATTGATCGTGGCGAAATTGGCATTAATACTCCAGTTGCTATTCCTGCCGGCAAAGGCTTGGTACTCAAAGCCAAACTGGACACTTTTGATGTAGACGAGTGGCTGGCATTCTTTAAACAAAACACGCCTAGCGATGCGCGAGGCACGAATGCGCTACCACCATGGCTGAGTCAAGCCGATGTGTACGCTGGCACCTTGAATGTGCTCAACCGCGACATCCACCAATTTAAAGCAAGCGCCAAGCCTTCTGCTAGCGGGATTAAGTTCAATATTCAAAGCCAAGAAATGACGGGCGATGTGACATGGCAAACCGAAGGCAACGGAAAAATCACAGCTAAACTCAAAAACTTAGTGATTCCTAATGTCACAGGTAAAGAGGATGCCTCCGCCAAAAAGGAAATCAAACGCGTCACCAAACAATATCCCGCGCTGGATTTAGATGTCGAGAACTTTGAAATTGGCGACAAAAAGCTAGGCGCGCTAACCGTTGATGCCTTTGAGAACGGGGACGACTGGCAAATACAAAAACTAAGCATCAGCAATACGGATTTCACGCTATTGGCAGATGGCACTTGGCATAACTGGACACGCAGCCCCAATACTACATTCAAGTTTAACTTGCAGTCCGACAGTATTGGTAGGTCACTGAGACGTTTTGGTCAACCAGATGCCGTAAAAGGCGGGAAGGCTACGCTCTCCGGCCAGTTACGTTGGCCTGGTAGTCCACATGAATTTGAGACTTCCGGCCTCAACGGCAATTTAAAACTGGAAGCAGAAAAAGGGCAGATTGTGAAAGTGCAGCCTGGCGTGGGTCGTCTGTTAGGATTGCTCAGTTTACAAAGCCTCCCCAGAAGACTCAGCTTAGATTTTAGAGATTTGTTTAGCGATGGCTTTGCCTTTGACAAAATCAGCGCCACAGCAACAGCCACGGGTGGTGTCTTACGCAGCAACGACTTTTATATGACAGGCCCCGCTGCCGAAGCCAAAATTCAAGGGGAAACCAATTTAAAAACCGAAACCCAAAACTTGAAGGTCACCGTGATTCCGCATGTCAGTGACTCGCTTTCGCTTGCTGCACTTGCAGGCGGGCCTATTGTGGGTGCCGCTGCATTTGTTGCGCAAAAGATACTAAAAGATCCCTTTAACAAAATTGCCTCGACCGACTATGTCATTACAGGCACATGGGACAACCCACAAGAGATAGAATCAAAGAAAGATGCGCCACAAAAACAGGACATCTTGAACACACGTTAATTGCTAGCAAAGAAAAACATCATGGAAAGTAAGCAAAAATTAAAGACTGTTAAAAAAGACGCTATGTTTAAAGTGGCTGCCGTTCAAATGGCATCAAGCCCACACGTCTCGTCTAACCTGGTTGAAGCAAAACGCTTGATTGAATTGGCCGCAAAACAAGGTGCCAAAATTGTGGTACTGCCAGAGTATTTTTGTATCATGGGCAACAAAGAATTCGATAAAGTCACCGTGCGTGAAAAACCGAACGATGGCCCTATTCAAACTTTTCTAGCCAAAACGGCCAAACAATACAAAGTATGGATTGTGGCTGGCTCGGTTCCGCTGGTCAGTAATTTCCCTAATAAGGTTAGAAACAGTTGCTTGGTCTATAACGACAAAGGCGAGCAAGTTGCACGCTATGACAAGATCCACCTGTTTGGCTTGGATTTGGGTACAGAACATTATCACGAAGAAAACACCATTGAATCCGGTGATCAAATTGTCACGGTTGAGACGCCTTACGGCAAAATCGGTTTGTCTATTTGTTACGATTTACGCTTCCCGGAGCTGTACCGTGCCATGGGTGAAGTCGATATGATTATGGTGCCCTCTGCGTTTACAGAAACCACCGGCAAAGCGCACTGGGAGAGCTTAATACGTGCGCGCGCCATTGAAAATCAGTGCTATGTTGTCGCCTCAGCACAGGGTGGTTACCATTTATCCGGGCGTGAAACCCATGGCAATAGCATGATTGTAGACCCTTGGGGCGTGGTGCTAGATCGCTTACCACGTGGTTCTGGCGTGGTGATTGCCAATATTAACCGTGAGTACTTGAGTAGCCTGCGCCAAAGTTTGCCTGCGCTCAAGCATAAAACCATTAGAGCCATTTAATGGCTTTCATGATGGCGCATCAGGTGGATATTCCACTGCGCCATACATGCTGCCTTGTTAATATGTGTGTTATTTTATTAGAAGTCCATTTGTAAGAAGCAAACCATGAGCACACGCACAGACCAGAGCCATCTGGAAACAGCACAGGAACTATTACTCAGACCCACCGGTATCGATACTTCATCGCTACAAGGGGTGCTGGGACAAATGATGTCGCACCAGGTAGATTATGCCGATTTGTATTTTCAATACAGTCGTAGCGAATCCTGGGGCTTGGAAGAAGGTCAGGTCAAGTCAGGCAATTTCAGCATCGATCAAGGCGTAGGTGTGCGTGCAATCAGCGGTGAGAAAACCGCCTTTGCTTATTCAGATGACATTAACCTGCCAGCCTTACTTGAAGCAGCAAATGCCACCAGATCAATTGCGGCATTGGGAACAGAGCAAACGGGCAAAACCGTACTGACACGCCAAACGCCTTCCCTTTACTTACCACAAGACCCGATTGCCAGCCTCAGCGCAGACGCTAAAGTGAAATTGCTTGAGCGCCTAGAACAGTTTGCTAAACAAATCGATACGCGTGTAACACAAGTCATGGCCTCTATTGCCGGTGAGTATGAGGTTGTGATGGTAGCGCGCAGCGATGGTTTGATGGCTGCGGATGTGCGCCCATTGGTACGTATTTCCGTGCAAGTGATTGCAGAACACAATGGCAGACGCGAGCAAGGTTCTAGTGGTGGTGGTGGTCGTTTCGATTACAGCTACTTTACCGATGAAGTCTTGCACGATTACGCACAAAAGGCTGTGCATCAAGCCTTGGTGAATTTAGATGCACGCCCTGCCCCTGCGGGCAGCATGACGGTAGTGCTTGGCGCAGGCTGGCCTGGTATTCTGCTCCATGAAGCGATTGGACACGGCTTAGAAGGTGATTTTAACCGTAAAGGCAGTTCAGCTTTTAGCGGCATGATCGGCAAACAAGTAGCGGCCAAAGGCATCACGATTGTCGATGACGGCACCATTGCCGACCGTCGTGGTTCGCTGAGTATGGATGATGAAGGCAACCCGACTAATCGCACTGTGTTGATTGAAGATGGTATTTTGCGTGGCTACATTCAAGATGGTCTGAATGCAAGATTAATGGGCATGCCCTTAACCGGTAATGCCCGACGTGAAAGCTATGCACACATCCCCATGCCGCGCATGACGAATACCTACATGATGAACGGCGACAAAGATCCGCAAGAGATTATTAAATCTGTCAAAAAAGGCCTGTATGCTGCTAACTTTGGTGGCGGTCAAGTCGATATCACCAGTGGTAAGTTTGTATTCAGTGCCGCCGAAGCTTATATGATTGAAGATGGCAAAATCACCTATCCGGTAAAAGGAGCCACTTTAATAGGTAACGGTCCGGATGTGCTCACACGCGTGAGTATGATTGGTAACGATATGGCCTTAGATTCAGGTGTGGGCACTTGTGGCAAAGAAGGCCAAAGTGTGCCGGTAGGCGTTGGGCAACCCACGCTTAAAATCGATGGCTTGACAGTGGGAGGCACTGTTGAATAGGATGTAAACAAGTAGCAGACACCGATGACTTAGGACAAAGGAGAGCACGATGGCAACAGCAAAAAAAGCATCTGAGGAAAAAGCAAAACCAAAAAAAGCAGCAGCTAAACCAACTGACAAGGTAAAAAAGGCAGTTGCAGCTAAACCTAAAGCAACAGCAGCTACCAAGAAAACCAGTTCAGCTTCCAGCTCGTCCAAGGCAAAAAAAATCGGGGATGCTGAACGCTATAGAATGATAGAAGTAGCTGCCTACTATATTGCAGAGAAGCATCACTTCTCAGGTAACACAGCAGATTATTGGATACAGGCAGAGCAAGAAATTAACGCGAAATATCCCAAATAAAAAAGGCGCCTTGAGCGCCTTTTTTAATATTGCATGTCACCAAAGTGACTGATGATTACTTCATCACGCGGTTACGGTATTCACCGGTACGCGTATCAATCTCAATTTTGTCGCCTTGGCTTACAAATAATGGTACTGGAATTTCAAAACCGGTAGCAATTTTCGCTGGTTTCATCACTTTGCCTGAGGTATCACCCTTCACTGCTGGCTCGGTATAAGTGATTTCTCGCACCACAGTGGTTGGCAACTCGATAGAAATCGCTTTACCGTCGTAAAAACGCACTTCGCATGGCATACCATCTTCCAAGTATGGCAGCGCGTCTTCCATAAACTCAGCATCCACATCATATTGGTTGTATTCAGCATCCATAAATACATAGGTTGGATCTGCAAAGTAAGAGAAAGTCACTTCTTTTTTCTCTAACACAATCACATCAAATTTATCTTGTGCTGCGTATACGTTCTCGCTCGGTGCCTCTGTCAGCAAGTTTTTCATTTTCATTTTAACGACAGCAGAGTTACGGCCAGATTTATTGTATTCGGCTTTAACGATTACCATCGGATCGTTGCCAATCATTACCACGTTACCCACGCGAAGGTCTTGTGCGATTTTCATAATATTGAGTTAGAAAAATAAAATTTTAGAAGCGCGCATTATACGCAATTTTTACAAATTATTGCAAAAAATCACCAACTTAGAAGCCAAATCGGTTTGGCTAAAGAGCGTTCGACTCGCCTCTTGAGTGGCCGCGTTAATCGATGACCATGCCGCTAGATAGTCATCCCAAACAGAAGCCTGGAACGCTGTATCCTGCCAAGCCATATGCATGGCTTGGCTGACATTCAGAGCTGTTATTGGCATGCTCTGATAATGTTGCGCTAAAAAGGCTTTCAGCTTAGGTATATGTGCGCCCTCTTCTTGCAGATAAGGCTGCCAAATAAATGGTTTTCCAGCCCAAATGGCACGTACCCAGCTATCTTCACCCCGCACAAAATTAATGTCACAACGCGTGAGCAATTGGTCGTAATCGGCTTGTGATAAAAACGGTAACACCTCTACCGTTAATGCACCATGGCTTACCATTTGGCCAACCTGCAACGATGTCTTTCCAAAAAAATCGGCGACTTGAGGCAAAATCGTGGTGGAAGGCACATAGCAATGCACAGGCTGCTTACCTTCTGCAATTGCACTAAGTAAACTTATGATAGGAGCATGCGGATAACAAAATAGCGAAACTTTGCATGTATTTACAGCTTGCTCAGCAGGCGGATGCAAAACGGGCGGTGGTATGTGGCGCTCACGAATCAGCCCACCTGTAGCTTGTGTAAACCCTGGAAAATAAAAGTGGCGCACCATACCATTTGCCTGCGGTGAGGTCTTGGCATGAAAATCTTCTGCCCAAGCTTCAGCCGTCAGGTACTCTAGGTTCACCCATCTGGATTGCTGTTGTTGCATAGCGGCAATGTATGCTGGTGGCAAGCCACAAGCAAAAGCCTCAATGACCATGTCTGCCGCATCAGAGAAATCTGCATCCGCACACCAATGCATCACACGGATATCTTCTACCCTCTGTTCAGTAGCCGCCAAGGTGAGTGAAGGTATCAAGCGTTGCGCCACTTGCAAGTCATCCACCCACAGGCGAATATCCAATTGATGCTCGGATTGGAGCTGACGTGCTAGACGCCAGCACACGCCAATATCGCCAAAGTTATCGACGACCTTGCAAAAAACATCCCAGCGCTGTGTCATATCAGATAAGGTCAATCCCAAAATTCTTTAAAACCATAGCATAAATACCAAAGATGCCGATTGAAATCGCCAGACTCAGAAATAAGCTCAACCAGAAATTGTATCGGGTTAAAAAATACGGCATCAACAAAAACATAGGTAAGGTTGGAATGACATACCAGAACGTGTAATAAGCGTGATTTGAAATTTTAGCAATCGGCTGCTGCTCATAATTTAACCAGATCAAAGTAAATACTGTAACAAGCGGTAAAGCTGCTATTAACCCACCCAGTTTATCGCTCAGCTTAGCTGCTTCAGATATTACCAAAATCAAACCAGCCGTCACTAAGTACTTTATCAAAAAATACATTGCGCCCCCTTTAAATACCTAACTGCTCAATACAGTTAGGTATTAGCGATTGTTTATAAAACAATCGGTGCTACAAATGCAAAAAAGCCGCCTACCAGAAATATCAGTACCGAAAACACGTAAACACGCCATGAAACTTTACGCGCTTTCATACATGCGGCTGCCAGCGCAGGATCGACTGGGCAAGGTAAGCTTCTAGCACGCCATTGCAGCATGCCTGAGACTATCAACATGCATGCTGCAAAAATAAATACCACTACTTTATGCTCCGAAAACCACACAAGCTGCGGTACATTGGCGACTAGGCTCGACATTGCAGCACCTGCACCAATGCCTACCAGCAGTGCAGGTAAGGCGCAACAAATCAGCGTACCGCCACTGGTGAATAAGGAAAGCACTGAGGCTGCTTTGGTATGCTTGAGATGCGTCATCTCAGGAGGATGCGCTGTCATTTATTTGGCTCCTTGCTTGGATTCAATCTCTGCCTTGATATGCGCTACTGGATGATCCGTGATTTCAATTGCAGTCACATCATAACCAGCATCCTTAATCAGATCTTTCACTGTACTCTCCGGCAAGGTTTGGCCTTCTTTTAGCTCAACCGCGACAATGCGCTGCTTTAAATTGACATACACATCTTTGGTTTGTGATAGCCCACGCATCTTTTTCTCGATGCCTTGTGCGCAAAACGCGCATACCATGCCATTGACTTTTGCTTGGATAGTTTGGGTTGCAGCCATGGCCCATTGACTGAACAATACAGTTGAAACAAGTAAAACAATGCTTAATTTTTTCATGATAAATGCCTTCAAATTTGCGAATTAAAATATATACATAAAGTTGAAACGTGGTTCACGTGCGTTATTCACACCCGCCTCAACAAAGAAGTTTTTGTTAACCAAACGTAGCATGGGGGTGACTTCTACCTTGTCTGATAAGCCGTTCATATTGCGTGCCTCTACAATTAACCAAGGCTGTGTCTTATCGTAATCGGTTTCGTAAAAGGAGAGGCCAGCGCGCGCACTGGTAAAGTCGTGGTTGATATTGGACGCGCGATAAAAGCGATGTGTCGCTGCGAAGTAAACACGCGTGGTTTCATAATCAAACTGAATACCAGGCGTAATCATGACCTTGCTAACATCATGATGTACACCTTCTTGCTTGTCTTCGGCTTGCAGCGCCCCTACTCCACCAATAAACCATACATTGGCTTGTGCATGCGGCAAGTTCCATCGCTGCAATAAGCGTGTGTATATCACCTCTTCCAACGTGCGGGTTTTGATTTTATCGTCTGCGCGCATATAGGTTGCGCCCACGCCCAAAGCATCTCGCGGGGTAATAGCGTAGTTAATAAACGACTCACGCCAGTGATTATTGAAATCGCCCATGGCCATATAGGAATCGTTAAATCCCATCGGCCCGGCAATGACATATTGACTCGTCATCAGGGCTGCGGCAGTTAGCCACAGCCTTGTTAAGACTTTGAATAACATAGATTTCCTTTCTATCAAGTAACAGTCACGTCCATGTATAGACGTGACAAGGCTTTACTTAAGAAAGGAATATAGGGGGACGTTGTAGGCTAGGTAAGGTAATAGAAGCGTATGAAAAATGTGCTGAGCCAATCAATGTAGTGACACTAGGTAACATAGCTGCTTTATTACGCATGGGTAAAGCTGCAATCGCGCACAAATTTGTACATAAAGTATTGCAACTGGTTTTACATGCGGTAGTTGGGGACTTGCCATGGTCTGCGGCTGCATCAGCATGCCCACCGCTCTGCGCCATGTGCGCATGACATGGCATTGCATATGCTTGCGCTTGAGTCTGTTGCATTTGCTGTATTTGCATCGTGCTATTGCACACCAACATATTTGCCGCAGCAATACCCTGTAGCGGCATAACCAGCAGCAGGACATAAGCAAACAAACGTGAAAAGCGAATCAACATGGCGGATATGATAACAGTCTATGTATTAAGTTCAATGCAGAAGTATTTGTTAAATGGCTGGCTAATAGTGAATATCAATCACTTCAAACGCTTCTTCTGCTTTGGGGGTCGCTACACGTACGGTATCACCAACACTTTTACCTAACATGGCTTTGGCTAATGGCGATATCCAGCTGATATAGCCTTTGGTCGGCTCGATTTCATCTTTGCCGACAATGCGATAGATATGCTCGCTATCATCCTGTAGATTGAACAAGGTCACCCATGCGCCGAAAAATACTTTCTCTAAGTGCTGCTGCAAGCTGCTATCGACCACCTCGGCTAAGTCCATACGCCGCATTAAATGGCGGCAACGGCTATCAATCTGACGTAATCTGCGTTTGCCGTAAATATAGTCACCGTTTTCACTGCGATCACCATTGCCAGCAGCCCAAGATACGGTGCGCACCACTTCTGGCCGCTCTACTTTGTACAACTGATGAAACTCTGCTTGTAAGGCAGCGAAACCCTCTGGTGTGATGTAATTTTTCTCGTCGCTTGCTGCCATAGTTACTGAGGTTCGTTTTTCTGAATCATCTCGATTTGCGGAGTATCCAACAGCTCAACATCGCTCACAAAATGCGGTGTCTCGGCAAAGCAAGAACTCGGCACACCCAAATGCTCTTCATAAATTAAGCGTACGCGCTTACCCACGGTTTCATTGATACGTTGCGCGACTTTTTCATCACGCACGGAAAAAAAGAACTTTTCCGCTTGCGTGCCTGGCATGGAAACCAGCACCAGTTCACCTTCATAAGTTTTACACACCCAACCCTTTAATGAGAGCTTTTGCACGTACCCTGCGCGCTCACCGGATGAATAGACCCACGTCAATGTTGCCCATGTGTAGAGTGCAAACAATGCAATGGGTATCACAATCAGACCAATACTGTATTTCAAAAACTTTGCCAAACCACCCAACATATCTTCCCTTTCAAGCACTTTCTTTGATAACGCCCATTATCCAACAATCCGCAGATTTAATTGTTAATTTTTAATCGTTGCGCCTGCTCATCCATTAGCATGGTCGGTTAGAATGTGGCAATGTTAGCACAAGCCCATAGCCCGCTCATTTTATGCTCAACCACGCGTCTAGCACGTAGCCTGCATCTGGATTATCAGCGTAAGCAAACAGAAAGCGGAACGCAGCAGTGGGCAGCCCCGCAGATTGATACGCTCACACAGTGGCTGCATCGTTATACCGGCTTTGCTTTATTGGCTGGCGAGATTGATGCTGATTATTTCTCCCCTAACACTCTAGATAGTTTTACTGAGACCATGCTGTGGCAACAAGCCATTGAAAGCTGCCTTGCCAAGCATGCCTTTTCTGAGTTGTTTGATGTTCCGAGTTTGGCACAATCGGCCATCGCCGCGAACCAGATGCTGATTCACTGGCAGATTGAGGACGCACAACTTAGCGACTACTTTACCAGTACCGAAACCCGTCAGTTTTTGCGCTGGCGCAATGCATTTTTTAAACTTTGCGAACAACATCAAACCGTCACTCCCGCGTGGCGATTACAGCAAGAGATACAAGCACTTACGCAATGCCAAAGCCCATTGCCCCGCCACATTCAACTGATTGGCTTTGACCGTATTACACCGTTAGAACAACGCTTAATGGCGATTTTGCAAAGCAAAGGCGTGACTATCGACGTGCGTAAACTAGACATTGCCGATGCACAACTCACGCAGATTGGGCTGCCCGATTTGCAAGCCGAGTGTCGCGCAGCAGTCGCTTGGGCCAAGCACCACCTAACGCAACGTCCACAAAGCAACCTTGCCATTATCTCGCCAGTGCAAAATGAGGTACGACGCGTATTAAGTGATCTACTAGACGATACATTTCATCCAGAAGCACTGCATGCGCATCAATATGAAACGCCCAGGATTTACGATTTTTCGGTGGGCATGATGCTCAGTGAGCACAGCATGTGCCGCACCGCGCTAAACTTATTGCGTTTGGCAAGCAGCCATCAAGCGCTAGCACAAACCGACATCAGCCCACTACTGCTTGATGTCTACTGGAGTGACTTAACCGAATTAGACGCACGCAGCCTTGCCGATGCACGGATGCGTAAAAAATTGATGCGTACTTTTCATTTAACGCAATTGATTGCTTTATTAGAACAAAGCAGCGATTTACCGCAATGCCTTGCGCATTTGCAGTGGTTACACACTACGCAAACACAATGGGCAAAATCTCAACCGCCTTCTGTTTGGTCAACACGCTTTGCAGAACTGTTAGCCCATTTACACTGGGCACAGACACGCCCGCTCAGCAGCCATGAATACCAAGCCAAACAAGCGTGGGATGCGGTTTTAGAAGCATTTGCAGCACTTGATTCTTTAACAGGTGCCATCAGTGCAAGCGATGCCTTACAAAAGTTGTACCAGCTTGCTCGCAGCAAAATGTTTATGCCAGAAGCCATTGGTGATGTGCGTATTCAGCTACTGGGTATGTTGGAGAACCTGAGTCAACCGATTGATGCAATTTGGGTAATGGGGATGAACGACCACTTGTGGCCTCCACCTACTGATTTGAATCCGCTCTTGCCTGCCACGTTGCAGCGAGAGCTACTCACGCCAGGCGCAAGCCCCAATGCACAAAGTGTGTTTGCACAAGCCATCCACAGCCGGCTGTGTCACAGCGCGCATGAGGTGACATTCTCATGGTCGCACAAAGCGGGAGAGCGTGAATTACGCGTTTCTCCCCTATTAGCGAATATTCCCAGTGTGGCGCACGCACCGCAGGCCAACACCATGGCGGAAAATCTTGCAGAGCCGCAAACCATGCAGATGCTGGATGATGCGTTAGCACCGCCTGTACATGCAGATAACAAGCTGCGTGGCGGCACAAAACTACTAGCAGCCCAAGCCGTGTGCCCGGCTTGGACATTCTATCAATACCGCCTAGGTGCAATGGCGTTGGAAGAACCCAGTGACGGTTTAGACAGCATGACCCGCGGCAATTTAGTGCATACCGTTTTGCAGCATTTTTGGCTAGCGTGTGGCGATCTACAAACACTTAAGCAGTTGAGCCATGATGCGCTTGATAGCAACATTCGACACGCCGTAGAAAAAGCCTTGCAAGACATTGCCCAAACCTTACCTAAGCAACTAGTACGTATCGAGCAAAATCGCCTGCAACAAGTGCTACGCGCTTGGCTCGCTATCGAAATACAACGAGAAGACTTTAGCGTGAAAGCATGTGAGGCTGTCTACCCGATTCAGGTGGCCGGATTGGCGATTGAATGTCGCATTGACCGTATCGACAAGCTTGAGGATGATGCATTGGTCATCATCGACTACAAAACAGGCGCCAGCGACCCCAAAACCAGTAGCTGGGTCAAAGACAGAATCAATGAACCACAGCTACCACTCTATGCGTCTATTGCCTTAAAAGACAATGAAGTGGTCGCCGTGTGTTTTGCCAAAGTGCATGCAGAAGAATGTAAATTTAGCGGCTTGGCACAAGAGGAAGGCATTCCCAATATTACGCCGTTTGAAAAACTCAAAAGCAACTCGCCATTTAAAGCCTTCGATACCTTGCCTGCGCTCATCAGCCATTGGCGTAGTAGTTTAGAAAATATTGCCGAAGAAATCCGCGCGGGCCATGCAGGCGTCATATTTGAAGACGAAAACGATTTAATGTATTGCGATGTAAAGCCCTTATTGCGTTTACCAGAGCGACAATTACAGTTTGAGATGCAACGTATGGAAGCATCTGCCAAGGGTGCAGGCAATGCATGAGATGACCCCACAAGCACTTATTGCGTTGGATGCAGACAACCGCCTAAAAGCGTTGGATGCACGCCAATCGTTTATTGTAGAAGCGCCAGCGGGTGCCGGAAAAACCGAGTTATTGACGCAGCGTTATCTTAAATTACTTGGCACAGTAGAATCGCCTGAAGAAATCATTGCACTCACCTTCACTAATAAAGCCGCGGCGGAAATGCGCAACCGCATTTTGCAAAGTTTGGAAGCGGCTGAGCAAAACACAACGGTGGATGCGCCGCACAAACAACAAACACGCGCGTTAGCGTTATCGGCCTTGCAACAATCCGGCCAAAAAAACTGGCAATTGCTCACACAGCCCTCCCGTTTACGCATTTTAACTATTGATGCGTTATGCAGTAGCCTGTCTGCACAAATGCCATTGCTTAGTCGATTGGGTGGGCAACCACGTGTAGCAGATGATGCCAATACCCATTATCTAGAGGCCGCCAAACGCACACTGGCCATGGTCGCACAAGAAACCAGTTTGGATGCGCCCATCAGCACTGTATTGGCGTTTATGCAGAACGACGCGCAGAAGCTTGCGCAATTATTAAGTGAGATGCTTGCCAAGCGTGAACAATGGCTGCCACTCACCTCACAGCACCAAGCATTAGATTTGGATGAAATATCCAATCAATGCGCAGCTATCATCCAAACTGTGATTGAAGAGAAATTAGCGCTGGCTTACCAAGTACTAACCCCTCATCGCCAAACCATATTGATGCCAGTAGTACGATTTGCAGCAGGCAATTTAGATGAAGCTCATCCACTAAAATCACTGCAAGATTGGCAAACCCCTTTGGCGTTGCATGCACAAACGCTCCCGCACTGGCTGATCTTGATTGATTTTTTACTCACGGATAAAGGTATGTTTCGTAAGCCCGGTGGCTTAAACGTGAATTTAGGGTTTCCAAAAGAGCATGCAGATAAAAAATCACATGTAGAAGTGTTTGAGCAAATTACCGAGATGATAGGCGACCCAGATGCCTTACATGCGTTACGTAGCTTGCCCATGCTCAATGACGCAGACTTACACCAAAATAGCGTAGTCGTCAGCGCGTTTAGCCAAGTGCTGCAATTGTCGGCTGCGCATTTGTGGCAAGTATTTCAATCGGCCGGTGAGGTTGATTTTGTTGCGATTTCACGATTAGCCATCAATGCACTGCGTGACGAGGATGGCGCAACAGACTTAGCGCTGAAACTGGATTACAAAATCTCGCATCTATTGGTCGATGAGTTTCAAGACACCAATGCCACCCAAAAAGAATTGTTGGAGTTATTGACGGCAGGCTGGCAACCCAATGACGGCAGAACGCTGTTTTGTGTGGGCGACCCCATGCAATCGATTTATCGCTTCCGTAAAGCGGATGTCAGTTTGTTTCTGCAAGCAGCCACCCATGGCATTGGGCAAATATCACTACAACCACTCAAACTCACGCGCAATAACCGCTCGCATCCGCAAGTGGTTGAATGGATTAATCAAAAATTCAAATCCATCTTCCCCCCTGCCGACAATACGCTAGAAGCGGCTATTAGTTATCGCGAGTTTATTGCCACGCGCGATGCCATTGATCATGAAGGTGTTCAGGTACATGCACTGACGGTAGAAGGCGATGAAGAAAGCGCAGTGGTTTACACGCATGAAGCGCATTATGTCGCCGCATTAATTGACCAAGCACAACGAGAACATCCCTCACAAAAAATAGCCGTACTCGTACGCTCACGCACGCACCTACACGCACTGGTCTCGGAAATTCGCCGTCATTTCAATCATTTAAAATTTCAGGCGGTGGAAATCGAAGGCTTGAGCCAACGCCAAACCGTACAAGATGCACTTTCCCTGACACGCGCCATGCTGCATCGCGCAGACCGCGTACATTGGCTCAATATATTACGCGCGCCTTGGTGTGGCTTAACGCTTAATGATTTACATGCATTGTGCGCACATGACCACCGCGCTACCATTTGGCAGTTGATGCAACGTGCGATATCTAGTGAAAGCGCACTAAGTATTGATGGCCAAGCGCGCTTAACGCATGTGCACGCCATTTTAAACCAAGCATTTAATGAGCAAGGCCGTGTACCATTGCGCCGCTGGATAGAAAGCACTTGGCTGCAGCTGGGTGGTGGTAGCACGCTCATCAGCGCAGGGGATAACCGCGACATTCAAGCATTTTTTGATTTAATAGAAACGTTAACGCAAGGCCATTCGCTGGATTTTACGCAACTTGAAACAGCCATGGAAAAGCTGTACGCCGAGCCAGACATTACCGAAAATGACCATTTGCAATTTCTCACCATCCATAAATCCAAAGGCTTGGAATTTGACTGTGTCATTCTGCCAGCGCTGAATCGCAAACCTCGGCATGCAGATTCACCACTCATGCTGTGGGAAGAAGTGCAATCAGAGGCGTATACCCAATTGTTAGCCGCACCCTACAGCAAAAAAAAGAAAAACAGCGCGCCCACCATTTACGATTACATCAAACAACTAGAAGCCACGCGTGCCAATAACGAAACAGCACGGCTGCTTTACGTGGCAGCTACCCGTGCTATCCGTCAACTGCATCTGGTAGCAACGGTCAAACGTAAAGAGGGTGACATCACGCCAGTGAAACAATCGTTATTAGAACTGCTCTGGCCAAGCGTAGGCGCTGCGTTTATGCAAGCAGAGCCCATCCGCTTACAAGAAGACGCAAGCTCACTGGCAGAATTTACACCGCAGCTCATGCGTTTACCTACTGTGCAAATGCCTGCCATATTGGCGCAACACCATACAGCTAAACCAATGGCGGGTGCATACCCGCAAGTGAGTCCAGAACCAGATAGCGCTTCTACATTATCAACGCTGGCAACTGACAAAGGCACGCTAGCGCACTTGTATATGCAGCTCATCAGCAATATTGGGCTTGATCAATGGTCGATTCAGCGACTCAATGATTGCAAACCTGCGATGGTACACTGGCTGTTACAACAGAGACACTCTCAGCCGCTAAGCACAAGCGCCGCCGATGAGATCATTGCCATGTTGCACACCACATTGACCAGCCAAGATGGGCAATGGGTATTAAAAGCAAGGCCAGATGCTAACAATGAGCTTGCCGTTGAAGCCCTCAACAACCAAGTGATTCAAAAGAAAGTGATTGACCGCACGTTTGTAGAACATGATACGCGTTGGATTATCGACTACAAATCCATCCCTCTAACGTCTGGGTTGTCCGATGCAACGCTCCAGCAAATGGCTGAACCATATCGGGAGCAATTAGAAGGTTATGCAGTGCTATTTAAACAAGAAGGCTTAACCTTACAAAAGGCCGTGTTCTTTTTAAGTGTGGGTAAATTGGTGAGGCTAATATGACGTCTTTGAAATGCTGGATATTGATTGCAACGCCTATATTGCTGAGCGCTTGCGATGATCAATCTCATGACCAACCCAGCAAAGATTTAAAAGTAGTCATTATTCGTCATGCAGAGAAACCTGCAGATGGGGATAACTTATCTTGCCAAGGGCAAAACCGTGCACTGCAATTATCGCAGGTGCTCCATCAAAAATTCAAGCTGCCCGATTACCTGTATGTGCCTTCACTTGATGCGGATAAAAACACATCGCATAGCCGCATGTTTCAAACCATTACTCCGTTTGCGGTGAAGTACAACTTAACCATCAACAGCAAATATGAGGATAACGATTATGAGGGTGTTGCTAACAATGTCTTCAAAAAGCGTGGCACCGTACTTATGGTGTGGTCTCACCAATCCATCCCCAAACTGGCCCGTGCGCTAGGCTTAAAAGATGCACCGCAGTGGGAAGATGCTGATTTTGATTCGATATGGATACTCACCTATCAACATCACAAACCCACACTCACGTTAGATCAAGAAGGGCTCAATCCATCTAGCAATTGTGATTACTAGCTGCTAGTGCTCATTTTTAAAATGACGGTGAATATACCAAGCCAGAAAAATCACCCCTAGCGCCGCAATCACATAGTGAGACTCGTGGAAATACACTTTCAAGTCTTCCCAGTGCTCGCCAGTCTTCATGCCAATGTAACCCAATGCGTAACACCAAATCAGCGAGCCTACAAAGGTGTAGCTGACAAACTTGGTCATGTTCATCCGCGCCACTCCGGCTGGGAAAGCAATAAACGTGCGGACTGCCGGCAATAGGCGCGCAATAAAAATAATGATTTCGCCATGATTGGCAAACCAGCGATCTGCCATGTCTAAATCTTTTTTGCTGATGAGTACATATTTACCGTATTTTTCAGCCAGTGGTCTGCCACCAAACAGGCCAACATAATAGGCTGGAATAGAGCCCACCACACAGCCAATCGCACCCGCAAGCGCAATGCCCCACAGTGTCATTTCGCCTTTACTCACCAAAAATCCAGCAAACGGCATGATGATTTCTGACGGCAAAGGAATACAGGCAGACTCGATGGCCATCAGTAATACAATGCCACCGTAACCCATGGTGGAAATCACAGAAATAATCCATGCGGCAACTGCAGCAAGCGCTTTTTCTAACATAGTGAATCACTCTTTAATTTGAATAAAAACGAATATAGCATTGTTTTGTGAAATCCATCCGCAGGCTACGCATCTAGGCTATGTAATTTCGTTACAAGCACAACCATCTCAAGCAAACTCTTTCAATAAAGTTTTCACCAATTCAGCACGATGATTCACATTACCAAGCTGTACAGATACGCGCAGTTTATCCGGGCCATTCATACGGCAGCGTCTATCTCGTTGCAGTAGGTTGACCAGTTTCATCGGGTCAATGTCTGCTTTGATATTGAACTGCAATTGAATGGCTGCATCGGAAGCATCAATTTTAATAATGCCAAGTGGTTTGGCGGCAATACGTAATCGATGACACGCGATCAGCGCTTCTCCAGGCTCTGGCAATAAGCCAAAACGGTCAATCAACTCTTCTTGCATCGCATCCAGCGCATCATCATCGTTACAGTTGGCTAGGCGCTTATAAATCACCAAACGTTCATGTACATCCGGGCAATAATTATTAGGTAGCAACGCAGGCGTATGCAAGTTGATTTCTGTCGTCACGCCAAGTGGCGCATCCAAATCGGGCTCTTTACCTGCTTTAAGCTGCTTCACTGCGTGGTTGAGCATATCGGAATATAAGCTAAAGCCTATCTCTTGCATCTCACCACTTTGGCTATCACCTAGCAACTCCCCTGCTCCACGTATTTCTAAATCGTGCATGGCCAAATGAAAACCTGCGCCTAAATCTTCTAGCAATTGAATCGCATCCAAACGTTTTTGCGCTTGCGGGGTGATTTTGCGGTGCGGGTCTGTGAGTAAATAAGCATAAGCTTGGTGATGGCTACGCCCCACGCGACCACGCAGTTGGTGCAATTGCGCCAACCCAAACATGTCGGCTTTGTTCATGATGATGGTATTGGCGGTGGGCACGTCAATCCCAGTTTCAATGATGGTGGTGCACAGCAACAAATTAGAGCGCTGCTGATAGAAATCACGCATCACATATTCCAGTTCACGCTCGCGCAATTGACCATGGGCAATGGCAATGCGCGCTTCTGGTAGTATCTTTTCCAGTTTTTCTTTTTGTACAAAAATGGTATCCACTTCATTATGCAAAAAGTACACTTGCCCGCCACGCTTAAACTCGCGCATGACCGCTTCGCGGATAATGCCATCGGAATAGTCAGTATGAAATGTCTTAATGGCCAAGCGTTTTTGCGGGGGCGTGGAAATCACGGAGAATTCACGTAACCCTTCCATCGCCATGCTTAATGTGCGTGGAATCGGCGTTGCGGTGAGTGTCAACACGTCTACTTCCGCACGCAAAGCTTTCATTTGTTCTTTTTGGCGCACGCCGAAACGATGCTCTTCATCCAAAATAGCTAAACCCAGGTTTTTAAACTTCACGTCTTTTTGAATCAGACGATGCGTACCGATAATGATGTCAATTTTGCCATCAGCTAGGCCACGTAGCGCTTCCGCTTGCTCTTTCGCCGTTCTAAAGCGTGATATCTCGGCAATCTTGATGGGCCAATCGGCAAAACGGTCACAGAAGTTCTGATAATGCTGTTCGGCCAACAAGGTTGTCGGCACAAGTACCGCCACTTGTCTGCCGCCCATTACTGCCACAAAGGCAGCTCGCAAAGCCACCTCGGTCTTACCAAAGCCAACGTCACCACACACCAGCCTATCCATGGGGCGACCGGATTGCATGTCTTTAATCACATTCTCAATCGCTTCTAGCTGATCTGGCGTTTCTTCAAACGGGAAGCCTTCACAGAATGCTTCGTAATCATGCAAACCCAAGGTAAAGGCATGACCTTTGCGTGAGGCTCGTTGCGCATATAAATTCAATAATTCGGCTGCAGTGTCACGAATTTGCTTAAGTGCTTTTTTCTTGGCTTTTTCCCACTGCCCACTACCTAAACGATGCAACGGCGCACTTTCCGGCGGGCCACCTGAGTAGCGTGAAATAAGAAATAGCTGTGACACTGGCACATAGAGCTTATCTTCACCAAAATATTCCAGTAGCAATAATTCGGTCTCGCCCTCGCCAAAATCAATATTGACTAAGCCTTTATAACGCCCTACCCCATGCTGCTCGTGCACCACCGGGTCATCTAAACGTAATTCGGACAGATCTTTGAGCATGCCCTCGGTATTGCGTGCTTTTTCTTTGTCCCGACGGCGCTGCTGGCGTACCGTGGAGGCATAGAGTTCAGCCTCGGTAATCACAGCATAGCTGTCATCAATAAAGCCTGTATGCAATGCGGACACTGCCAGCATGATAGACGCTTTAGATTGTGTAAATTCAGCCCACGATTCGCAAGTATTTATCTGCAATCCATGCTCGTTAAACAGCTGCAACATGGTTTCTCGGCGCCCTAGACTCTCCGCAACAATCAACACTCGCTGCTTGGTTTGGGCAATAAATGTATTTAATTTATGCAGAGGATGTTCAGCACGCCTATCCACATCAATCGCAGGCAAAGGATTCGCCGGCTCTAATTGCGCTTGCACGATAGAAAATTGGTGGGTTTGGCTAAAAAATGCATCAGCCTTAAGCAGCAGCACTTCTGGCTGCAATATTGGTTTCTCTGGGTCATGTGCCATCAAACGATAGCGCGAAGTGGCATCAAACCAGAAGCTTTGCGCCGCTTTATCCAAGCCACCATGCAAACACAATACCGCTTGTTTTGGCAGATAATCAAAAATCGTTGCGGTCGCATCAAAAAACAATGGCAAATACCACTCAATACCCCCACTGGCAGTGCCTTTGCTCACGTCTTTATAAATTTTGGCGCGCTGCGGGTCACCCTCAAAATACTCTCTAAACTGGCTTCTGAACTTGGCAATACCAGCTTCATCTAGTGGAAACTCACGCGCTGGTAGCAATCTGATTTCTGGGACAGGGTAAAGACTACGCTGCGTATCAATATCAAACGTACGTATCGTCTCAATTTCCGCATCAAACAAATCAATACGGTACGGCAACACACTGCCCATGGGGAACAAATCCACCAAGCCGCCACGCACGCTGAACTCACCTGGGCTCATGACTTGGCTGACATGATGGTAACCCGCATGTGCACATTGATTTCTGAGGGCTTCTAAATCGAGTTGCTGCCCTTTTTTGAGCATAAAGGTATGCGCGGATAAAAACGCAACAGGTGGTAAGCGCAATAAGGCGGTGGCCATGGGCACAATAATCACGTCACTGACATTCTGACTGATTTGATACAGCGTCGCTAAACGCTCTGAAATTAAATCCGGATGGGGAGAAAACACGTCATACGGCAATGTCTCCCAATCTGGCAATAAATTCACTTTTAAATCAGGCGCAAAAAATGGAATTTCTTCTAATAAACGCTGTGCTTCAAATGCATTGGAGGTCACGATGACCAATGGAGCATGTGTTGTTTTTAAGCGACAAGCCAGTGAAGATAGGGCGACACTATCTAAGCCATTGGCAGCATAAGAAAAACGTACAGGATGACCAACCGATGGTTGAGATAAGACCATAAATGAATGTTGAAAATAGCTAAGATGAAGAAGAAAAACTTGGATTAACACCAAACATTGCCTATTATAACTGTAAGCGCGTGGATAGATAATGCGATTTCATAGCGACATCCATGCACTTGCCGCAATCTGTGTCTCAGCGTGTCATCCATGCGCCGCACATCGTGCTGATCATTGCTGCAACAGCAATATTTATAGCAGTACAGCTTCAATAGGGGGAACACCACAAATGAACGAAAAACAACTTGTTGCCATTCATGCCGCAAGCTATGTGCAATCGGGCATGCTGGTCGGTTTGGGCACCGGCTCTACCGCAAATTTTTTTATTGAAGAGCTCGCGCGCAAACAAAAAGAAGAAAACCTCAACGTCACTACCATTGCCAGTTCCAATATCAGCATGATCAAAGCACAAAGCCTTGGGCTCACAGTCATCGGCTTACAGCAAGTGTCTTCTATTGATTTATATGTCGACGGTGCAGATGAAATTACACCGAGCATGGTATTGCTCAAAGGCCGCGGTTACGATTTAGTGATGGAAAAACTACTGGCCAAAGCGGCTAAACAGTTTTTGGTGGTGGCAGATAAAAGCAAACTGGTCGACCATATTGGCACCAACTTCCCTATTCCCATTGAAGTCATGCCATTTGCCTGGCAAGCAGCCAAAAAAAGTATTGAAGCCCTAGGCGGCGTGGGTGAGTTACGGCCAAATGCTGCAAAGGATGGCCTCAGCATTACTAGTTATGGCAGCTTAGTGTTAGATATGCGCTTCCCATCTGACATAGATGAAGTGACGTTAAACCAGTGTTTGAACAATATTCCCGGTGTGGTTGAGCATGGCATTTTCAGTGAGTTAGCCCATGGCATTCTCATTGCAGATGCTGGTGCTGACCAGCAAGTAGAAGAGCGCTGGAAGTAGCCCGCGCTACTTGCCTATACTCTGAGATTGATCGTGCGTTTGATTCAGTTAGCCTACGGGGCTGTTGTACTAACGCTGCTAAGTTGCAGTGATGAAGCCGCATTATCCGCGCAAAAAAAAGCGCATGAAGCCAATCAAGCGCACGTTATTCGCTTTGTCACCATCAATAGCCCCAACACCTACTTTGTGAATGAATACGATACATTAGCTGGATTGGAATATGAGCTAGCGACACGTTTTGTTGAGAGCTTAGGCCCAGACTATCAACTTAAAATCATTGTGGTCGATAGTTTCTCAAAAATCATTCCGGCACTGCTTTCTAATAAAGCGGACATTGCCGCAGCCGATATTTCAGTCACCAATGAGCGCAAGAATATCGTCGATTTTTCCGAGCCATTCCATGATGTACAACAGCAGCTCGTTTATAACCGCGATAAAAACCCACCACCTAAAACACTCACTGCATTGGAAGGCCACATTATTGCTGTGCCTGCCGGCACTAGTTTTGCAGAGCGTATCCGCAAGATAAGTAAACAGCACAGTGGTTTGGTGTGGGATGAAATTGAAAACACCAGTTCAGAGCAGCTGCTGGAAGCATTGGCCAATCAAGAGATTGATTACACGATTGCGGACAGCCATTTGCTGGCGGTGATGCAGTATTACTACCCCAGTATCAGCCCCGCTTTTGCCGTGGGCGATCCTGAAAAAATCGCATGGGCGATGGCCAGAGGCAAAGATCCGGTGCGCATGCAACAAATCAATGCCTTCTTTAAGAAAATTCAACAGGATGGCACATTACGCAACTTAATTGACCGCTATCACGGCAATACCAAACGCTTGAAACCGTTTGATGTAAAAGCTTTTTTGACGCGCACGCAAACCATTTTGCCAAAATACACACGCTTATTTAAGGATGCGCAAGAGATTACCGATGTCGATTGGCGACTGCTGGCGGCGATTAGCTACCAAGAGTCGCATTGGGATACCTATAGCACCTCGCCCACCAATGTACGTGGGCTGATGATGTTAACTGAGCAGACTTCAGACATGATGAATGTGACGGATAGACTCGACCCCAAACAAAGCATTCCGGCTGGCGCCAAGTTCTTTTTGTGGATGAAAGATCGTTTTCCGGAGCGCATTCCAGAACCAGACCGTACGTTTATGGCGCTGGCCGCGTACAACAATGGGGTCGGACATATTGAAGATGCACGTGTGCTGGCGCAGCGCTTAAAACTCAATCCGGATAGCTGGGCCGATGTAAAAACGACGCTGATGAAGCTGAATGACCCTAGATACTATACTCAAGCTAAGCATGGCTACTGTAGCTGCGGCGCACCTGTTATCTATACAGAATCTATACGCAGCTACTATCAAATTCTCATCAAACACCTACCCAGCCATACGCCGGATATTGATCCATTTAAAATTGCAGCACGTTGAGGCCAATGATGCCTAAGGTCAGTGCTGTTTGAACAGTCTCGGCCACTTAAATATGAAGCTGCCGAGATTATTTAAGCTCAAACAGTAATGGCTGTTTTCCCACCCATATAAGCCTGCAATGCTTTAGGAATCGTCACACTGCCATCGGCATTTTGATAGTTCTCTAACACCGCCACCAAGGTACGCCCTACCGCCAACCCAGACCCATTTAAAGTATGCACCAACTCTGGTTTGCCTTGTGCGTTTCTAAATCTAGCCTGTAAGCGACGCGCTTGAAAGGCCTCACAATTGGAGACAGAGGAAATCTCACGATAGGTATTTTGTGCAGGCAGCCACACTTCTAAATCATACGTTTTGGCGGCACCAAAGCCCATATCACCTGTACAAAGCGATACCACACGATAAGGCAACTCTAATGCTTTTAAGATATTTTCTGCATGGCCGACCATCTCTTCTAGTGCCTCGTAACTTTTGTCTGGGTGCACAATCTGCACCATCTCCACTTTATCAAACTGGTGTTGACGTATCATGCCTTTGGTATCTTTACCGTAAGAACCTGCCTCAGAACGGAAGCATGGCGTATGCGCAGTGAGCTTAATCGGCAACGCTTCAGCCGCTACAATTTCATCGCGTACCGTGTTAGTCAATGTCACTTCTGATGTAGGGATTAAATAGAGCTTGCTGTCATTGTGTGCCAGTGAAAACAAATCTTCTTCAAACTTGGGGAGCTGACCAGTACCAATCAGCGTTTCCGCATTAACCATATAAGGCGTATAGCACTCGGTATAGCCATGCTGCTCGGTCTGTGTATCCAACATAAACTGTGCAATAGCACGGTGTAATTTTGCTATTTGACCACGCATCAACGTAAAACGCGCACCCGACAATTTAGCACCAGTATCAAAATCCAGACCCAGCGGCGTACCCACGTCCGTGTGGTCTTTCACTTCAAAGTCAAAACTACGTGGCGTGCCTACCTTACGTACTTCCACATTGTCTGTTTCGTCTTTACCTACTGGCACGCTTTCATGCGGCAGATTGGGCACATTCAACAATAGGGTTTGCAATTCGGTTTGAATTTCTGTCAGGCGCAACTCGTCCGCTTTCAATTGGTCGCCCAAACCTGCTACCTCCGCCATGATGACCGCCACATCCTCGCCTTTGGATTTAGCAATCCCAATTTGCTTGGAGGCATTGTTACGCTTGGCTTGCAAATCTTGCGTGCGCGTTTGCACTGTTTTACGTTCAGCTTCTAACGCAGTAAAAGTAGCCGTATCCAATACAAACTTTCGGCTGGCCAGCTTGGCTACCACATTGTCTAAATCATTCCGTAATTGTTGAATTTCTAGCATGAAGTTCTCTATTTCTTATCTTTTTGATTGCGTTGCTGTTGTTGGTCTAATTCGCGCAGACGCGCTAATTTTTCCGCTATTTTACCTTCCAAACCGCGTGGTGTGGGCGCATAAAACTGAATCGGCTGTAAATCTTCTGGAAAATAATGTTCACCCGCCGCATAAGCATCTGGCTCATTATGCGCGTAACGGTACTCTTTGCCGTAATCCAGCGCTTTCATTAACTTGGTGGGCGCGTTACGCAAATGCAATGGCACCGGGCGCGATTTATCTTGCCCCACAAACGCTTTGGCTTGATTATAGGCCATATAAGCTGCGTTACTTTTAGGCGCAACTGCCAGATAAATCACAGCATTAGAAAGCGCCAATTCCCCCTCCGGCGAGCCTAAACGCTCGTAAATCTGGCAGGCTTCTAACGCCATGGTTTGTGCGCGTGGGTCGGCAATACCAATGTCTTCTACTGCCATGCGAATAATGCGCCGACCTAAATACAATGGGTCTGCGCCACCATCAATCATGCGTAAAAACCAGTACAAAGCGGCATCCGGATTCGACCCACGTACCGATTTATGCAAGGCGGAAATCTGATCGTAAAAAGCCTCTCCACCTTTATCAAAGCGCCGCATCTTACTCGCCATGCTCGCTTGCAGAAACGTTTCGTCTATCACTTGGGTGTGACTGGTAAGCGCGCTATTAAACAAGCTCTCTGCAAAATTCAGTAGCCTTCTTGCATCGCCATCGGCATAGGACAACACCTGTTCGGTCACTTCAGCATCCAACTGAATCTCTGGTGCCATCAGCAAACGCGCACGCTCTAATAGCTGGCCCAGCTCAGGTTCAGATAACGCATTGAGCACAAATACCTGCGCGCGGCTCAATAACGCGCTGTTCACTTCAAACGATGGATTCTCGGTAGTCGCACCAATAAAGGTAATTAGGCCACTTTCTACAAATGGCAGAAATGCATCTTGCTGACCTTTGTTAAAGCGATGCACCTCATCAACAAATAAAATGGTTTTACGTCCATTGTGTTGTAGCGTTTGGTCTGCACGCTCAACAGCTTCACGGATATCTTTAATACCAGAAAGCACAGCAGAAAGTGGAATGAATTCCGCATCTGCAGTTGCCGCAATCAAACGTGCCAATGTGGTTTTTCCTACGCCTGGCGGCCCCCACAGAATCATAGAGGGCAATTTTCCGGATTCAAACGCGCGGCGCAGGGGTTTACCCTCGCCCAAAAGATGCGTCTGTCCGACCACATCGTTCAGTGTTTTGGGGCGAAGCTGCTCAGCCAAGGGCGCTTGTGGACTCACAGGTTGAAATAGGCTATTCATAGGGTGATATTATGCCGCGATTTACTTAACCATTTACCAATTAAAATCACGGCGTATGTTAATACTCATGGTGGCGCGCTCAAATCCATTCAGCTCGATATTGGAATCATTCTTGATCAGACTGATTTGCGGCTTGACTGTCCAATAGCGCGCGGGCACGTAATTCACACCTAACGTGATGTCGTATTGGTCGTCTTTACGTTTGCGCAAAAAAGCCAAGTCTTCCACCTGATAATCCCGCGACTCGTACCCGGCAGACATATAGGCCAGCCAACTTGGCGCCACAACTAACTGCCCACCTGCCCGAACACCATAAATATCTTGATCTAAAAAACGTGTATTTGAGCGCACTGCATTTTCTTGCGCAACATAGGCACCTAAAAACATCACTGGGTTTGTGGCTGCATCAAACGCATGCGCATAATTGACCCCAAGCACATAGCGATCCGCATCGCGAATCGGGCTATCGTCGTATTCCAACTTGGCATATTGCCCATAAATACTGGCTTGATTGGCCGGATCAATATTTTTCTGCCATTGCGCAATCGCACCATAAGCACGGCGGAATCGCGAATCATCCACATAAAAGTGGCCATCTTGCGCAGCAATCGTATAAATATCATCTGCCTGCTTAATCTGCACACCAAGGTTTAAATCGATAGCGCCGGTTTCAAATGCTTGGTAATGCTGATTGATTTTTTTTGCAAACTGCACATTGCCGATATACGCTACTTGCGCTGACACCGGGATACGAAAACCCGCGCCACCCGCCATGTTGAAAAAGCTGTCTGATTGCCTTTTGGCATCGTCGGCCAACGCAAAATTCAAACCGCCAAATACCGGCAGCCCGATAGTGTTTGCGCTGGTCGCGCTGTTGATATTGCTATCCCAACCCAGCCCACCTTCCAAATAAGCACTAAACGTAGTGGATAAGCCCATGGCTTTATCAATGGCTGCTAAATATTTTTCGATGGCTTTGGCAGTTTCTGCAGAAGGATTTTGGTTCAGCAAGTACCCAAACTCTGATTTGGAAGCGTCAATCTCACCCAAGTAGTAATGTGCTTTAGCCGCTTTGGCCCGCGCTAGCTGATGATCTGGCTCAATGGCCAATGCACGCTCAAGTGCAAACATGCCTTCGGTGTAATGGCCACTTTCTACGGCTGCGCTTCCCAGCAGCACATCAAAATTCAATTGCCCTGCCAAGGTTTTTTCTAAGGGGAGCAATTGCTGGTAAGCCGCCTCATAGTTGCCAGCGTTGAGTAATGCCTCCGCCTGTTGCATTGTGGCTGCGTCTGCCGATGTCTCTGCCGCAGCGAGCGGTGTAGCGATGAATGCAAGTAGTGCAACTGCATAGCCAAAACCATAGGTGTGGCGGCGCAGCATGGTGCTTGCTTATTCGCCCACCACATCCACCCCTTTAGGTGTGGTGAACAGGAAGGTTTGCGTGGTTAGCGCCGGATTACGTTCAATTTGATTGAACGCAATATGCGTGACATGGCTAAAGCTATCGTACAACTCCATTTTTTTGAGCTGCCCTTCTTTAAAACCCAACAATACGCGGTCAAAGCCGCTTTCTTTATCTTTAGGTAAAGCCAGCACCCACGTCAAATCATCTTTACGTACTGCGTTTTTAAGTGTAAAACTTTTCTCAACGGCCTCGCCACCAGCCAACATCGCCGCAGGGCTGGAGCCTAAGGTCTTGCTTAAATCGCGTACCGTGACTTGTTGCAAGTCAACGTCATACAAAAACACTTGCTTACCGTCACTAATAATCTGCTGTTCGTATGGCTTTTGATAATCCCAGCGAAATTTATTTGGCCGTTGCAATTGCATCGTGCCTTCTACCTTTTGCACTTTGCGGCCTTGTTTATCCACCACCTCTTGCTTGAACTCTGCACGCATCGATTGCGTATTCAAGAAAAAATCTTTCAAGCTACTTACACCATCAGCATGTGCCATGCCCGCGCTTGTTGCAGCAAGCCACAGTGTTGCTGTTAATACGTATTTACTCAAATTCATTACTCTTGACTCCCAGAGCCGCTATTCACTAATACTTCTCGATTGCCATTGCTTTGCATAGCTGAGACCAAACCCGCACGCTCCATCTCTTCAATCAAACGTGCAGCGCGGTTATAGCCAATACGTAGCTGGCGCTGTACAGAAGAAATCGAAGCGCGACGACTAGTCAGTACAATATTGACGGCTTCATCATACAAGGGATCTTTCTCACCGCCGGTATCACTCAGTACGCTGCCTTCGCTGCTCTCTTCTGTTTCATTAGTGAGAATACCTTCAATGTAATTTGGTTCACCTTGCGACTTCAGGTAGTTGACCACCTTATGCACTTCTTGGTCAGACACAAATGCACCGTGAATACGTTGCGGGAAGCCAGTGCCAGGTGGCATATACAACATATCGCCCTGACCCAATAGCGCCTCTGCGCCCATCTGATCTAGGATGGTACGCGAGTCAATTTTACTTGATACCTGAAACGCCACACGGGTAGGAATATTGGCTTTAATCAGGCCGGTAATCACATCTACGGAAGGACGTTGTGTTGCCAGCACCAAGTGAATACCAGAAGCGCGCGCTTTTTGCGCCAAACGTGCAATCAGCTCTTCCACTTTTTTACCTACTACCATCATTAAGTCTGCTAGCTCATCAATCACCACCACAATCAATGGCATCTCATCCAATGGCTCAGGGTCATCCGGCGTTAGGCTAAACGGATGCGGAATGGTGGTATCTGCTTTT
Organism: Methylophilaceae bacterium 11; assembly: GCA_000525025.1. Lineage (GTDB taxonomy): Bacteria > Pseudomonadota > Gammaproteobacteria > Burkholderiales > Methylophilaceae > Methylophilus. The sequence goes on from JCKJ01000001.1 coordinate 1,705,542, forward strand.
TTCGCATCATGAATTTTTTGGTTGTAACCTGCCAAATTACGTACACCCAACATGGACATCAGTTTATAGCGGCGCTCCATCTCGGCCACACACCAATTCAGCGCATTGGCGGCTTGGCGCATATCCGTCACCACTGGCGCTAATAAATGCGGAATGCCTTCGTATACCGATAGCTCCAGCATTTTCGGATCGATAAGAATCATGCGCACTTTGCTGGCTTCCGCTTTGTAGAGCAGGCTTAGAATCAACGCATTGATGGCGACAGACTTACCAGAACCAGTGGTACCCGCGACCAACACATGTGGCATTTTGGCCAAATCTGCCACCACAGGTTTACCTGCAATGTCTTTACCCATGGCAATAGCCAGCGGCGAATGCATGTCGGCATACACTTGGCTGCCCATAATCTCTGAAAGGCAAACGATTTGGCGTTTAGGGTTAGGAATCTCTAAACCCATACAGCTTTTGCCGGGAATGGTCTCTACTACGCGAATACTCACCACAGAAAGCGCACGTGCCAAGTCTTTGGCCAAATTAGTAATTTGGCTACCTTTTACACCAGGTGCTGGTTCAAATTCATAACGCGTGATCACAGGGCCGGGTTGCGCTGAAAGCACTTTGACCTCAATACCGAAATCGACCAATTTACGTTCGATTAAACGCGAAGTGAAATCTAAGGTTTCAGCAGATTGCAGCTCAATAGTAGCTGTTGCTTCATCCAGCAAATGCAATGGCGGTAGCGAGCTGTCTGGCAGACTATCAAACAATACTGTTTGACGTTCTTTTTGCACGCGCTCGCTTTTGGGAATTTCCATCTCCGGCACTTTGATTTCAATCGGTGGGCGGTCTTCCGTACGTTTACGCTCAGCCTCAATAAACTCATCCCGTTTGATTTCTACTTGCTTACCGGCTTTTCTATCTTGCCAATCGTAATATTTCTCTAATGCCCATGCATGCGCGGCCAATACCCACGCACCCAGTTGTTCGGTGATCATAATCCATGACCAACCTGTAAACAGGCTAAACCCAATGGCCATCAAGATAATTAAGCACATGGTAGACCCAGCAAACCCGAACATGCTATGCAACATGCTATCTACGGCATTGCCAATCATGCCGCCTTGTGTCAGTGGAAACTGGGCGGGTAAAGCTAGCAGGTGTCCGGCCTCAAATGCTGAAGAAGCCAGTAATAACAAAGTAAAGCCGATTAAGTTAAACATCAGGAATGGGCGCTCACTGATCGTGGTCCCCAAGCGTTTGTAGACCAGCCACATGCCGTAAAAGGCTAACACTACCCACCACCACGCGGAGAAGCCAAACAGGTATAACAACATGTCAGAAACCCATGCACCCACCGCCCCACCAGCATTATCCACAGGGGCACCTTCGGTCGCCATATGTGACCAAGATGGATCTTGCGGAGAATAGGTGATGAGAATGACTGCCAAATACAAGCCGACCAGTACCAAGCCCAGCCACCATGCTTCTTTGACTAAACTGGCGCCATGTAATGCTTTTTCACTAGGCTCCGCCTGAACTCGACCGTTGGATACTGAGGTTTTTTTATTAAAAAACAAGGTGTTATGAACCCTATATAGAAACGAAAGAAGAAATAAAATTATTAAACGATTATAACAAAATCAAATTGCACTAAGTGTGTCTAATCCTTAAAATAGTCACTTAAATAACAAAGGAAACACTATGGATACAGGCATTAAACCACAAGATCGAAAAGTCATTGCAGAAGGTTTGTCTAAACTGTTAGCTGATACCTACACGCTCTACCTCAAAACCCATTACTTTCACTGGAACGTGACAGGGCCAATGTTTAATACACTCCATCTGATGTTTGAAACGCAATATACCGAACTAGCCTTAGCCGTAGATTTGGTGGCAGAACGTATCCGCGCATTAGATGTGTATGCGCCAGGCACCTATAGTCAATTTTCAAAACTCACTTCTATTCAAGAAACAATAGATGTACCTAAAGCCAATGACATGATTAAAGAATTGGTAGCTGGTCATGAAGCGGTATGTCGCACCGCACGCAGTGTGTTCCCTGCAGCCGATGCAGCAGCGGATGAAGCTACTGCCGACTTACTGACACAGCGTTTACAGCTACATGAAAAAACTGCATGGATGTTACGCAGCCTGCTTGAATAGGCGTTAAAGTAATACAAATGGGTCTTTAAATTGTATTTAAAGACCCCATCTCATAGCTAATATTCGCAACGAAAGTACATTCATGGCAACAAAACACGCGCACTTACTTATTTTGGGCTCAGGCCCGGCTGGCTATTCGGCGGCAGTCTACGCAGCCCGCGCAAACCTCAAACCGGTACTCATCACAGGTATTGCACAAGGCGGTCAGCTGATGACGACCACCGATGTAGATAACTGGCCTGCCGATGCCGATGGCGTGATGGGGCCAGAGCTAATGGCGCGCTTTCAAAAGCACGCCGAGCGTTTTAATACCGAAATGATTTTTGATCATATTCACACCACACATTTGACCGAAAAGCCAATTCGTTTAGTGGGTGACTCTGGCGAATACACCTGTGATGCACTGATTATTGCCACAGGTGCATCTGCCAAATATCTAGGCTTGCCATCTGAAGAGAAGTTCGCCGGCAAAGGCGTTTCCGCCTGTGCCACTTGTGATGGGTTTTTCTATCGTAATCAAGAAGTTGCCGTGATAGGTGGCGGCAATACAGCGGTAGAAGAAACGCTATATTTGTCCAATATTGCCAGCAAAGTTACGCTAGTGCATCGTCGCGATAAATTTAAAGCCGAGGCGATCTTGGTGGATAAACTGATGGAGCGCGTGAAAGAGGGTAAAGTGGTACTGGAAACTTTTCAGACATTAGACGAAGTATTGGGCAATGAAACCGGTGTAACTGGTATGCGCCTTAAAGATGCCAACAACGGCAGCACAAAAGAGCTAGCTGTGAATGGCGTGTTTATTGCCATTGGCCACCAACCTAATACCGAGATTTTTGCTGGCCAGCTTGAGATGGAAGGCGGCTATATCGTGACGCAAACCGGTCGCCAAGGCAACTTTACTGCAACCAGCATTCCAGGCGTATTTGCGGCGGGTGATGTGCAAGACCATATTTACCGTCAGGCCGTGACCAGTGCAGGCACCGGCTGTATGGCAGCCTTGGATGCTGAGCGCTATTTAACCAGCTTAGCCTGATTACAATAAAGTAAGGTAAATCACGCTTAAAAACGCACAACGCTGGCGATGCTTGCTTGTGCGTTTTTTTATGGAGTGTAGATGCAGTGACTGCCAAAGATGACAAACCGACAAATAAAACTAGCACCCCTCCAGAGGAGGATATAGCGCTGTTTTATGAAGCCGTTAAAGGTGCGCGCCCGGTGAAGGCCAATCGCTTATTGCACCCGGTTAAAAAACCCAAACCCATTCCTAGGCAGTTGCTCAAAGATGAACGTCAAGCGCTGGCAGACTCACTGAGCGACCATTACTACCCTGCTGAAGAGTTAGAAAGTGGCGAAGAGTTACTGTATCTGCGCGATGGACAATCGCCCTTGGTATTGAGCAAGCTGCGGCGCGGACATTGGGTAGTACAAGCCAATATTGATTTACATGGCTTGATTGCGGATGAAGCACGCATGTACGTCTCTGAGTTTATTGCTGACTGCAAAAAACGCAATATCCGCTGCGTGCGCATCGTGCATGGTAAGGGCTTGGGCTCAAAAAATCGTGAGCCAGTACTCAAACATAAACTTCGTAGCTGGCTGATGCAAAAAGATGAAGTAATTGCCTATGCACAAGCCAAAGCCAATGATGGCGGCAGTGGCGCAGTGATTGTGTTATTGAAGGCGTAAACTAATAGTTTATTTGTCTTGGTTCGGCACATAGTTGCCAGTTAATCCAAGTTGTCCATAGACTGCTTAGGGGACAAAGCAGATAGTCAACCATTTGAATTAAGGACGTCATATCAGATTAAATGACTCTGGATTGTGCGTATGAACAAACGTTGCAAAATCATCTGGTGTTAATGGCTTTGAAAATAAGTAACCTTGAAGTTTATCAGCGCCAAACTCGCGACATAATCTAGCCTGATCAAGTGTCTCAACACCTTCAACAATCACCTCAAGATCTAGACTTTTTGCCATTATGATGATTGCCTTTAATACTTTGCAGTCTGCTTCACTTTCTGGCACATTTTGTACAAATGAACGATCTACTTTTAGTATTGATGCAGGCAACCATTTTAAGTAGGCCATAGATGAATATCCAGTTCCAAAATCGTCTATCGCGACCTTCACACCTAATGCTTTGATGCGATTCAAGAGTGAAGCCGTTTTTTCGAAATCCGAAACAAGTACACTTTCTGTCACCTCTATAGTGATACACTCACCCGTTAGGTGAAAGCTCTCTAGGTCACGCCTAATATCATCATGCAAGCTCTCACGTTGCAATAATTGTTCACTAGCATTGACTGCTAACACGAACTGGCTACCTACCACGCCATTTTTTCGCCATTGAGCTAGCTGCATGCACGCCAACTGTCTATTGTCTGTATCAATGGCAGCTATATACCCAAGCTCTTCTAAGATATCAATAAAATCTCTTGGTGGTAATATGCCTCTTGTTGGATGGTTCCAGCGTACAAGCATTTCTGCTCCACACACTTGTAAACTTTTAGCATGAATGACAGGTTGGTAATATTGTACTAGCTGAGTTTGAAAACGATGTGAGCGCAACTCTCCTTCCAGCATAATCCTATGTAGAATCTGAACTTGCAAGATTTCACTGAAAAAATGAAAGCCATTACGTCCTTCACGCTTCACTTGATACATGGCCAAATCAGCACGCTTTAGCATGTCTTCGGCCGTCGTGGCACATCTAGGATACGTTGCAATCCCAATACTACAGGTTATAAATTGCTCCACATTATTCAGTAGAATAGGTTCTCGCACACGCTCAATCACTCGCTGTGCTAATGCGCCAACTGAAGTTTCCGTTTCCAAATCATGCACAATGATTGCAAACTCGTCACCTCCCAGTCGACAAACTACATCCCCTTCCCTAACAACCTCCAGCAGCCGCTGTGCTATTATTTGTAACAATTGATCGCCTGAATCGTGTCCCAAGCTGTCATTAATCAATTTAAAGTTATCAATGTCCAGATACACTAAACCAAGCTGAAAGTTAAGTCGATGCGCTCGCTGAATCGCTCCACGTAAATGCTCTTCAAAGTAATAACGGTTCGATAAGCCTGTCATGGGATCGTTTTCCGCTAAGTACTTTAAGCGTTTATGTGTGTCAATCAGCTTACTGGCAAGTGCATGCCGTGCCTGCGCGTGAATTAGCGCCTTGGTCAAATGTCGTTCGGAAAGCTCTTTTTTCAGTAAGAAATCTTGCGCTCCAGCAAATATACAATTTTTTTCGATGATTTCATTGTCTTCCATGCCTGTCAGTATGACTACGGCTGCATGTTTGTCTGTATGTTGCGTAATTTGACTCAACACATCAAGACACTCCATGTCTGGCAAACGATAGTCTAGCAACACGATATCGAACGTACTCTCGTCGAATAACTTAAGCGCTCTTACTGCAGTATTAGCATGCACGATATCTTTGACTAGCTTTGGATTTCGCAACACACGGACCACTGCCATCCGATCTAATTCATCATCATCAACAAGTAGAAGTCGCATCTTGCTTATTCCTTTGTGATTGGTAACTCGACCAGTCGCCAATAGTGCTCAATTAAGCTAATCACCTCAAGAAAGTCCCTATCCATATGCTGCTTGAAAATATATCCAGCAACATGCTTGCGATAAGCGGCCACTAAATCCTCATCTGATTTTGAGGTGGTCAAAACAAATACGACTGAATGCGTCAGTACCTCATCTGCACGGAGCACTTCCAGAAACTCCAACCCGCTCATGCGCGGCATATTTAGATCTAGAAAGATAATATAGGGCGCAGGTATCGCCCCAGCCCGTAGCAATTCCAATGCCTCTCGACCATCTCGTGCACGGTGCGTGACGTTAAAGAGACTTAACTTACGTAATGCACGCTCTAGTGCAATGGCGTCGATATCATCATCATCAACAATCAGCAATGTGACCTCTTTATAATTTTGTTTATGATGGACTTGCAGAGGCCAGTCTCCCCTCTATATTGATTGGCCAAGTGAAGCGAATAGAAGTACCTCGTATTCCATCGGAAACAATTCCTGTAGTACCACCGTATGCTTCCACAATTTTTTTAACTAGCGCCAACCCCATACCACTACCCTCTACTTCGTCACGCGGCCGCAGCGTTTGGAACATGATATAAACCCGCTCTTGATACTCTGGTGAAATACCAGGGCCGTCATCGGTCACGCTAAATTCATAGTAATTTTTACTTACTACACGCCAACTTAGATTGATGTGACCTTCTGTCCGATCATGATGCTTAATCGCATTTGCAAACAAATTGCGGAGCACTTGCTCTAGAGGGGTTGCAAGGGTTGTAAAAGTGGGTAGGTCTTCAGCAACTACAAGCGTAAAGCCTTCAGGGGGTGCTTGCATCTCAAAAACATTTTGTGCCAGCCTGCCAACCTCAACTTGACTCGCACTTCCTTCCAATCGTCCTGCACGTGAATAAGCAAGCAAATCATCCAGCAAATGCTCCATCCTACGAAGGCGTCCACGCAATAAATTCATATGGTCTGGAATAGCGTGGGTTTGTCCATTATTGAGATCCTCTTCAATCCAATGCGATATCTGAAATATACCTCTCAATGGTGACTTAAGATCGTGTGATGCGACATAAGCGAATGTTGCCAATTCTTTATTACTACGTTCTAACTCATCACGATGCTCAGCTAGTTTTTCACTTGCTTTTACACGCGCTGAGATATCGGTAATTGCAGACAGCACTTTCACCCCATCATCTGTTTCAATCGGGTTGAGTCCTACTTCTACTGGAAACTCACTCCCGTCCTTGCGCCGACCATACAGGTCTCGACCTGTTCCCATGGCGCGGGGACTTAGGTCTGAAAAGAATGAAGCTCGGTGATGTGGATGCTGGTGACGAAATCGCTCGGGAAGTAAGATATCAATGACTTGGCCAAGAAGCTCGTCTCGGCTATAACCAAAAATGATTTCGGCCTGCGTGTTTACCATTTCAATCAGGCCGGCCTTGTTCACCATTACCATAGCATTCGGTGCGGCTTCTACCACCTGACGAAAACGCTCTTCCATCCGCTTGCGGGCCGAGATATCGGTAATTGCAGACAGGACTTTTACGCCATCATCCGTTTCAATAGGATTGAGGCCTACTTCTACAGGAAACTCACTCCCATCCTTGCGACGTCCATAGAGATCTCGACCCGTTCCCATGGCGCGGGGACTTAGGTCTGAAAAGAATGAGGCCCGATGATGAGGATGCTGGTGACGAAATCGCTCTGGAAGCAAGATATCAATGACTTGGCCAAGAAGCTCGGCCCGGCTATACCCAAAAATGATTTCAGTCTGAGTATTTACCATTTCAATCAGGCCAGCTTTGTTTACCATCACCATGGCAGTGGGCGCGGCTTCTACCACTTGTCGGAAGCGTAAGTTTGCTCGCTCGATATCCCCAATGCCATCGTTCATGACAGGACCTTTTTGACCAAACAAAATATGTTTGATTATGTTATTTTAAATAAATTATACGCTCTTATATCTTATATAGTATCTATCTTAGGACGATTCCTTTTGCGCAAATAAAACTTAACAAATACAACAAACTGTAAATAAAGATCAAGATGCTTCTTAGTTTTCATAATACTAGTACTAACTCAAAATGTCCGCTATGGGGATTTTTGAGACATTCAGTAAATTTTAGTAACACCTCTCAATTGGGCCGAAGCCTGCCATTAATTCCAATCTAATCCAACAAAAACCCACCACTTTGGTGCGCCCATAATTTGGCGTATACACCATTGAGCGCTAGCAATTCAGTATGACTACCCTGCTCCACCACTTTGCCCGCATCTAACACAATTAATCGATCCATGGCGGCAATAGTAGACAAACGGTGCGCAATAGCAACAACGGTCTTGTGGTCCATCAGTTGATCCAAATGGCTTTGAATGGCAAGCTCCACTTCCGAATCCAGTGCGCTGGTAGCTTCATCCAATAGCAATATCGGCGCATCTTTCAGCATCACCCGTGCAATGGCAATACGCTGGCGTTGGCCGCCGGATAGTTTCACGCCGCGCTCGCCCACATGTGCATCATAACCGGTGCGGCCTTTGGCATCTCTTAGTGTCAAAATAAAATCATGTGCCTCGGCACGTTTGGCAGCCTCCATCATGTCATGTTCGTTAGCATCTGGGCGCCCATATAAAATATTATCGCGCACAGAGCGGTGCAATAGCGACGTATCTTGCGTGACCATGCCGACATTAGCGCGCAAGCTGTTTTGCGTCACCTGCTGAATGTTTTGACCATCAATCAAAATTTGTCCGGATTGAATATCATAAAAACGTAATAGCAGATTTACCAAGGTAGATTTGCCCGCGCCCGAACGACCAACCAACCCTACCCGCTCACCTGCATTGATACGTAGATTAAATGCTTCCAGCAAGTATGGTTGGCTCTCATAGCCAAAGTGCACATCATCAAACACGATTTCACCGCGCTTTACATCGATGGTTTTGGCATTGGGCGCATCTTGCACTTTATGCATGGCTGAAAGTGTATTGATGCCATCCTGTACCGTCCCGATCTGCTCGTACAGTGAGGTCATCTCCCACATCACCCAATGGGAGATTCCATTCAAACGTAAACACATGGCGGTAATTGCAGCGACTGCGCCCATGCCTACTTTTCCTTGCGTCCACAGCCACAACGCCATACCGCCACAGCCGATAATCAGCAGCATGTTTAAGAAATGGTTAATGGTCTCCACACTACTGACCATTTGCATCTGTTTTTTTACCGTACTTAAAAACTCATCCATGGCGGATTTTGCATAGTTTGCTTCTCGCCCTGCATGTGAGAATAATTTGACGGTACTGATATTGGTGTACGCATCAGTAATGCGTCCAGTCATCAACGCGCGCGCATCGGCCTGCCGTTGTGAGACCTTAGCCAGACGTGGAATGAAATAAGTGAGCGCGCCTATATACAATGCCAGCCAGATCAAAAATGGCCACACAATCAGCAAGCTAAAGCCGCCTACTACCGTCACAATGGTGACAAAATAAATGACGACGTAGACCATAATATCGGAGACGATAAACCAAACGTCGCGCACTGCTAGTGCAGTCTGCATAACTTTGGCGGAAACGCGCCCGGCAAATTCGTCTTGGTAAAAACTCATGCTTTGGCCTAACATCAAACGATGGAAACTCCAACGCAAGCGCATGGGAAAGTTGCCCGCTAAGGTTTGATGCTTGAGTAAAGTCTGTATCCAGATCACCGCGGTACTAAATAACAAAATACCGGCTAATACTAACAAATCGTGCAAGTGCTGATGCCATAAATCTTTGGGGGCGATATGGCTTAACGTATCTACCACCTTACCCATCATGGCGAATAGCAATGCTTCAAACGCGCCAATCAAGGCAGTGAGCAACGTCATGCCCAAAATAAACGGCCGCATACCTTGCGTGCATGACCATACAAACGCCCAAAACTGTTTGGGCGGTGTACTGATGACCTGCTCAGGGAACGGGTTGACGAGATTTTCAAACCAACGAAACATATACTTACACTTAAATTATTTGGGAATGGGTTATTTCAACGCGATCAAGCACACGGCTTCTGCAGCAATCCCTTCACCGCGGCCGGTAAAGCCTAACTTTTCTGTCGTGGTGGCTTTGATGTTGACTTGCTGGATAGCAATCGCACAATCCTCGGCAATATGTTGCTGCATTTGTGCCGTATGTTGGCTAAGCCTAGGCGCCTCGCAAATCACTGTGGCATCAACATTGCCGACCACATAGCTATGACTATGCAACAAAGCCACAACATGCCTGAGCAGATTACGTGAATCAATGCCTTTGTAGCGCGCATCACTGGGGGGAAAGTGTTTTCCGATGTCACCTAATGCTGCTGCTCCCAGCAACGCATCGCAGATCGCGTGCAATAAGACATCTGCATCAGAGTGGCCATCTAATCCACGCTCGTACGGAATATTCACGCCACCGATAATGCAGGGGCGACCCACCACTAAGGCATGCACGTCAAAACCGTGCCCAACTCTAAAAGGGATATTCATTTGGGTTATTTTCACTCAGTTATTAATGCATTAAGCACAGTGAGATCTTCGGGATAAGTGACTTTTAAATTACGTAATGCGCCACGTACTAATTTAGGCTGTAGTCCAATCGATTCAATGGCTTGTGCTTCATCAGTAGGCACGCCATGAAAACTGGCTAAAGCATCTCTTAAAATTGCCAATTTAAACATTTGAGGTGTTTGTGCTTGCCAAAGTTGCTCGCGTGGGATAGTTTTTTGCGCACGTTGTGTCGCGTCAGCTAACTTCAAGGTATCCGCCAGAGGCAAAGCGAGTAACCCACCCACTTCATCGTCTCCCAAGCTCTCAATCAATAGGTTTAACATTGCTTGGTTGAGGCCAGGTCTTGCTGCATCGTGCACCAACACCCAATCCGTACCTTCAATTGACTTGATTGCATTTAAACCATTTAACACAGTCTCGGCCCGCGTTGTACCACCACATGTGTGTAAAGTCGTTTTTGAACCCAATGATATGTCCAATGCTGCCCAATAACGATCATTGGGGCTTAGCAGCACATGTACTGACTGAATAGATGCAGATTGCTCAAAGGTATGAATCACATGCTGAATCAATGGCTTACCATTGAGCTTCAAGTATTGTTTTGGAACCTCTGCACCCATGCGAGCGCCGCTTCCCGCTGCAGGAATAATGGCATGAAATTTTGTCATGCCACATTTTAACATGCAGCCTAAGCAATAAGACTGGAATAACCAATCGTGTGACAATGTAATTGATACGTATTAAAAAAGGCGCTCTAGGCGCCTTTTTTAATTACTCACTAGAAATTACTCTAGGCCAACTTGCAATTACTCTTGGCCAATTTGATAGTTTTCATAGCTAACTTCAACAATTTTGCCTGTTGTTGCGTCTACTTCTACTTTAATCTCTTCACCATCAGCTTCCAAAATATCAAATTCGTAAGAAGCTTTACCATCTGGCTCTAACTCATACTCTACTTCTACTACTTTGCCTGGATGTGCTGCCAATGCAGTGGCTTTCGCATCTGCTTCTGATACTTTAGCTAGAGCTGTGAATTTTGCATCATCCGCTTTTACTTCTTCTTCGATTTCAGTTATTTTGCCTGTTTTAGCATTGCACTCAATATCCCAGGCTTTACCGTCAGGTGTTTCAATATCAAACTCATACACGCCTGCTTTTTTCTCAGATTTGTATTCTACTTTGACAACTTTGCCATCATGTTTAGTCAGCGCTGCTTTTAAGCACTTACCTAAACTATCATAGCTTTTTGGGGTAAATGTCTCATGACCAGCGTTGGCAGTGGTAGCAAATGCAGCCGCCAATACTGCAGCACCGAGTGTTAAACGTAACATATTTCTCTCCTCTAGGATTTTACAAAAAACTTGCCTATATAGTATGAGACCAGCATTTAAAAGTTCAATAGGTAATTGATTCTTTTACATTTTTTTTACATATTTGGTTATATATAGCCAAAAAATAGATCTAAAAATGTACTAAAAGCACCACCAACGTACATTATGTAAAAATTGTCTTACCTATGCCAACTTCATTAGGTCAACAAAAAAGCCCGCGATTGCGGGCAATTTAGAAACCGAACGATGTATATTGCAATATATCTATACTGCAATTAATCCTCTGAGCGTGCAGGAATTTTATGGATACTTAAGTCTGCACCATCAAATTCAGCTTCCGCATCCATCCGAATGCCGACAAACTTTTTGAGTGACCCATACACAACAATCCCGCCAATCACTGCAACTGTGACACCTAGCAATGTGCCCGCCGCTTGCGAGGCAAAACTTACGCCGCCTAAGCCGCCCAATGCTTTGGCACCAAAAATACCCGCAGCCAAACCACCCCAAGCGCCACATAAACCGTGTAATGGCCACACACCGAGTACATCATCAATTTTGAGGCGATTTTGTGTCAGCGTAAATGCCCATACAAACAAGGCGCCAGCCACCAAGCCTGTGGCCAAAGCGCCCAACGGATGCATAATATCGGAGCCTGCGCACACCGCTACCAAGCCAGCTAATGGGCCATTGTGCACAAAACCCGGGTCATTCTTACCTAAAACCAATGCAGCCAATGTGCCGCCCACCAGTGCCATCAGCGAATTGACTGCAACCAAGCCGGAAATACCTTGTACCGCCTGCGCAGACATCACATTAAAGCCAAACCAGCCTACTGTTAAAATCCAAGCACCCAATGCTAAAAATGGAATGTTAGATGGCGGATACGCATGTAAGCGACCATCTTTGGCATAACGCCCAGTACGCGCGCCCAATAAAATCACTGCAGCCAGCGCAATCCAGCCACCCATGGCATGCACCACGACAGAGCCGGCAAAATCATGAAAATTGGCACCAAAGTTTGCTAATAGCCAATCTTGAATACCGTAATGCTTATTCCAAGCAATGCCTTCAAAGAAAGGATAGACAAAACCCACTACCAAGAAAGTGGCTGCAATTTGTGGGTTGAATTTAGCGCGTTCGGCAATCCCGCCAGAGACAATTGCCGGAATCGCTGCAGCGAATGTGAGTAAAAAGAAAAACTTCACTAAATCGTAACCATTTTTAGCTGCCAATACCTCAGCACCACTATAAAAGCTGACACCATACGCCACACTATAGCCAATAAAGAAATAGGCAATGGTAGAAATAGAAAAATCTACCATGATCTTGACCAAGGCATTGACCTGGTTTTTACTGCGTACGGTACCTACCTCTAAAAATGCAAAGCCAGCATGCATGGCAAGCACCATAATGGCCCCTAATAACACAAATAATACGTCGTTGGCTGTCACCAATCCCTCCATGACTATCTCCTTAAATCGTTATATGGATTATTTTTATTTGCATGACAGAAAGCAAAATGCACGCCAAAAGGCAGTGTATTGATTTTTAAAGACTATTTATTACGGGTGTTTATAATTTGCACAAAAAAAGTGCTATGCACTGTGCATTGCACAAAATATGTGCATATATTTGATTACAAGATACTCACTTTACTGACTTTGAGCACATGGTCTCTGGCATCCGGATTGCCAGACCAGAAGTTATAGAACTCTCGCACGACGACCAAAAACAGTTGTCGCGTTTTCTTAAGCTCAAACAAAGGTGTCGTTGCATCTACCGCGATACGGTATGCGTTTTTTTCGGTCAATGGCGCATCGCGCAGGCGTACTATTAATATTTTGGCAAATTTGATACGGACATCAATCGTTTCAGCATCCGCAACTTCATCGGTGAGCGCTTTGAGGTAGGATTTAATGGCCCAGCTTTCTGCCGTGGAAAATTTTTCCTGGTCGATATTCTTCCATAAGTCAGCCAAAGAAACTTCAGCAGGCATCCAATCTACCGGGTGTAAATCAAACCCGCCTTCTGAATTCAATTGGCTAATGGCTCTGATATCTGCCATCCAGAAAGGATAGAACTCACGTGCAATCACGAGATTGGCTGGCCAGTCTGCTGCTGCCTGCCCTTCCATCAGCTGTTCTAATGACTCTCGATAGACAGTGCCGGCGAGTTCTTTTCCTGCAAGATAAGGCGTCAATTGTGACAAGAATAGCTCTCGCTGAGAGATGCTTTTATCGTCACCACCTTTACTTCTTAACAGCTTAAAATAAGCAGCTATTGCATCATCTTCGCGCGTTTTATTCATTTTTTGATGATAATTTGAGGATTGTTAGCTAATATAATTCAAGTGGGCAAATATTCAAATATATTCTTGCCGCTGTCTATACCCATATCAACATTATCATGCAGGGATTCTCTTGGAAATTGCTCTATTACTTATATTAATTGGCTGTGCCTGGTTTTGGCTAGATACCATTGCAAAGCGTGAGGCTGCGATTCAATATGGCCATACGTTAGCGCAACGGTTTCAGCTACAACTACTAGACGAAACCGTCGCTTGCACCAAAATCAGCATTGCGCGTGATGCGCATGGCCATGCTCAATTTTTGCGCGTATATGCCTTTGAGCTCAACGCCAACGGTGCTGAGCGCATGCAATGCACGTTACAGCTGCTTGGCAAACACTTGCATAGTTGGGATATTCCCCCATACCTGCAAACACTTCAATAACCATGTCGTCTTATGTGGGCCGCTTTGCCCCCTCTCCCACCGGGCCTTTGCATTTTGGTTCATTGGTAGCTGCGGTCGCTAGCTACTGCGATGCTAGAGCCAACCAAGGGCAATGGTTGGTGCGCATTGAAGACTTGGATAAACCAAGGGAAGTGAAAGGCGCAGCACAAGACATACTCCATTGCCTAGAAGCCTACGGATTCAGTTGGGATGGCGAAGTCATCTACCAAAGCAAGCAAACTGCGCATTATGCAATAGCGCTACAACAGCTCCAAGCTTGGGTGTATCCATGTACATGTACCCGTAAGGAGATTGCAGACTCGTCCACCCGCCAAGGTATAGAAGGCTTTATTTACCCGGGTACTTGCTTGCATCACCCCATTAAGCCACAAGCACCTGTGGCTTGGCGTGTAAAAACACAAGATTTTGTAGATGACTTTCATGACAACATTCAAGGTGCACTCCATCAGCAACTTGCGACAGATATTGGTGACTTTGTTTTAAAACGTGCAGATGGCTTGTTTGCTTATCAGTTGGCAGTAGTGGTAGACGATGCAATGCAGGGTGTAACACACGTGGTACGTGGTGCAGATTTGCTGTACTCTACATCTAGGCAACGCTATCTGCAACAGTTGCTGCAGTTGCCTACGCTAAACTATGCGCATATCCCGATTGTGATGAATGCTGATGGCGAGAAACTGAGCAAACAGACATTAGCACCTGCCATACTAGCCAACGATGCCAGCACGCAACTACTCAATGCGCTCGCCTTTCTGAAACAAACTCCTCCAGCCTCGCTACACAACGCCACGCTTGCGACTATTTGGGCATGGGCCATTGCACATTGGGATATTCACAAAATCACCGCCTGATAATATTTAGCACACTAACATTTAGCTAGCTATATTATTGATAATTATTCTCATTTTTATTACCATTCTAAAAATTGTAAAAAAAATCAATTAATTGTTAGGATTATCAATGATACAAAGCGCTAACGCTTCTGAAGCTACACCAAACTTTCAACTTAAAAAGCTGAATAATGCTTTATACAACAACATTCGCTTTGTGGTCGCATCTACCCTATGCTCATTTATTGCCAACATAGCCTTGGCAGAAGATGTCATAGAACTAGACACAATTACAGTGTCAGCTAAAAAAGATAACGACACAAAACCAGTACAAGGCTACAACGCCAAAAAAAGCTCTGCTTCTACTAGAACAGATACGGAATTACGTGATACACCCCAATCCATTACCGTGATTCCACAAGACTTAATTCAAGATCAATCGATTCAAAGCATTTCACAAGCCGTGCAATATGTGCCGGGTGTGCAAGCAGCTCAAGGCGAAGGTAACCGTGATGCATTGATCTTCCGTGGCAATGCCACGACTGGCGATTTTTTCTTAGATGGCTTGCGTGATGATGTGCAAACTTACCGCGACTTTTACAATATAGACCGCTTAGAGGTGTTAAAAGGCCCCAATGGCATGGCATTTGGACGTGGTGGTGCAGGCGGCGCAATTAATCGCGTGAGTAAGCAAGCTGGCTGGACACCGATTAGTGAGTTGACTGCTAGTTACGGCGCGTATAACCAAAAACGTATTACCGGTGATTATGGCCAAGCCTTCAATGATGAAATCGCTTTCCGCGTAAATGCTGTGTATGAGAATTCAGACTCTTATCGTGATGGCGTGAATTTAGAGCGTTTTGGTGTGACGCCAACCGTGACGATACGCCCGGATGAAAATACAAAAATCATCGTTGGCATGGAGTATTTTAAAGACAAACGTGTGGCAGACCGTGGTGTACCTTCAGTGAATGGTCCTGGCAACTCAACATTGAAAAATCGCCCTTATAAAATCGGTGACTACGACACATTTTTTGGGAATGCCCATCTAAGCCCTACTGAAACTGAAACGGTCGCTTTCAATGCATCCATAGAACATGCTTTTGATAACGGCATCAGCGTTAAAAATAGTACACGCTACGCCAACTACAATAAATATTATCAAAACGTGTTTGCCAGAAACTCCGTGACCAACGTCGGTACTGTTCAATTTGGTGCTTACCTTGATGAGACAGATCGTGAAAACATCATCAACCAAACTGACTTAACATACAATGCAAAAACAGGCTCTGTTGAACACAAACTGTTATTCGGTATGGAGTTGGCAAAACAAGATACAACGAGCAAACGTTTTCAACCAACAGTGGGCTCAACCAATATTGCGACTGTAGTTTCCGCAAGCAATCCATATCTGCCTTCTGCCTCTTTTTCCGCTTTGGCAACCAACAGAAAAAGTGATGTGAGCGTAGCAGCATTTTATTTGCAAGATCAAATCATTTTTAGCCCAAAATGGCAGGCGATTGTTGGCTTACGAAATGATAACTTTGATACGGACTTTACTAACTTATTAGACAATACCGAGATTAAAGTCAGTGATAATTTATTATCACCACGCGCGGGTCTGATTTTCAAGCCAGTAGAGGCTATCTCCATTTATACCAACTACAGCGTTTCCTATGTGCCACGTGCTGGCGACCAATTAACCTCTTTAACGCCGAGCAATGCATCATTCAAGCCAGAGAAATTTATCAACTATGAAGTGGGTGCGAAATGGGATGTGAATCCGAGCTTAGCGCTAACGGCTGCGGTGTATAAATTGGAACGTGAGAATGTTTTAGTTGCTGATCCTAGCAACCCTGGCGCAAACTCTATTTTGGTTGATGGTCAAGAAACCAAAGGTATCGAGCTTGGGGTTTCTGGCGACATTACTGACAAATGGAGCGTATTTGGCGGTGTTACTTTTCAAAAAGGTGAGATTACCGAAACGCAAGCAAACGCAACTGCAGCAAATGTCATTGCTAAAGGCGCAGAATTAGCACAAACGCCTGACCGCACCCTATCTCTATGGAACAAATATGAGATTAATGATATGTGGGCGGTGGCTCTAGGTGTTGTCAGCACATCTGATCGCTATGCACAACTGCCAACCGTATCACAAAGCACAATATTGCCAGGCTACACCCGTTACGATGCAGCAGTCTTTGGCAAGTTCAGTGAGAAGTTACGCCTGCAGCTCAACATTGAGAACATCACTAACAAAGAATATGCATTGTTCTCACATACCAATAACAACATCACGCCTGGCTCACCCATTACTGGCCGTGCAACATTAATTTACAACTTCTAATATAGAGGCAACTCACCAAACTATTTACTCAGCCCATGCCACACATGGGCTTTTTTATATGCAGCAAATATAGAGATGTTAAAATAGCGGCATGCAAACATATCAAGACACCTTACACCCATTTATTTTTGACAACACGCCAGTGCGCGGTAACGTGGCGCATCTTAATGCTACCTATATCGACGCGTTACAGCACCAAGCACTGCCGCCATTACTAAAGCGTGCATTGGGTGAGCTAATGACTGCGAGCGCACTGCTGATTTCTACCCTTAAAATGGAAGGTGCGCTGATACTACAATTACAAGGGCGTGGCATTCTCAAATTATTGGTAGTGGAGTGCAGCTCTGATTTGGAAATGCGCGCCACCGCGAAATGGGATCAATCACTGCTGGATAAAGAAACAGCACATCACGACACCACATTTAAACAACTGATTACGCATGGACAATTTGTGATTACTCTAGACCCAAAAATTGGGGAGCCGTATCAAGGCATAGTACCCATTGAAGGCGACAGCATTGCAGAAATGCTAGAGCACTACATGTTGCGCTCACAGCAAATTGACACGTCTATTTGGTTGCATTGCGATGGCACACAAGCAGCTGGTATGCTATTACAAAAGCTACCCAATCAACATGCAGAAGATATAGACGTGTGGAACCGAGTCAATCAGCTGGCCAATACGGTGACAGACGCAGAGCTTATGCTCGCCCCCATTGATTTACTTACACGCCTGTTTCACGAAGAAGAAGTACGCTTATTTAGCGCCCGCACCACTAAAGCCTTTTGTAGCTGCACCCGTGACAGTGTGGCCAACATGCTCACCATGCTTGGGCATGCTGAAGTCGATACCATTATTGAAGAACAAGGCAGCATCCAAATTCATTGCGACTTTTGCAACAAACATTATGTGTTTGATGAACAAGAAACAGCTCAACTATTTGAAGATAACGCTGCTAGCATTAAGCATTAATGTGTTTCTGTGTTTGGCTGCACCGGCTGTTGAATATTAGCCAGAATAGCTTCGATATCCCAAGTCAGGTTTTTACAGTCCGTACAAGGATGCTGTTTTGCAAATTGCTCTGCCAGATGAATGCGATGTTGGGTGTCAGGATGTGAGGACAACCATTCCGGCACCTGACCAGTCTTAGGTTCTTCCTTAGATAAGCGTTTAAAAAAGCTCGCCATACCATTGGGTTGAATGTGCTGCTTTAATAGCAACTGAGCACCTTTTAAATCCGCTTCTGCTTCTACTTGCCGGCTAAAAAACTGCGTCGAGACCTGATGTGCAATCAAAATCATCGCTGCATTGGCGTCACCAAGTACCAGCATTACAACTGCAGCTACACCTGCGCTGTGCATCATGTTCTTAAGTGCATGTCGTTGCTCCACATGCTGCACCTCATGCGCCAGTACCGCGGCTACTTCGTTAGCATTACCGGCTTTTTTAAGTAAACCAGTATTCACAATCACAATACCGCCGGGCATGGCAAAAGCATTCACCATATCATCTTTAACCACCAGCCATTGGTAAGTATAAGGCGAGCCTTGTGTAAGTTGATTGCCCACCGATTTAACAAAATCCACAGCAGCACCAGAAGTAATGATGTCTTGCTGCCTATTGTAGGATGCAAGCACCGCCTTGCCCATTTTCTGTTCGGTTTCTATAGAGACACGATTAGCAGCCCAACCCAACATACGGTCGTATTGCCAAACCCCGATGCATACAAGCAATACAATCAAACCTGCACCGTAGATCAAACTGTTCCATACTGTTTTTTGGCTAAAAGTCGCAATACGCCACCCTTTAAGCCCAGCTACCAATGGTGCCGGCAGCAATTCAAGCAGTTGTTTTTGCGCATCAGGAGCACCTGCAATTACCATATAGACACCGGCAGTACCCTGCCAATGTAGTTGCAACTGGTCATGATCAAACCCGCCTATTTCAGCCTTGAGTGCAGACAACGGCACCGCTAGCTGATGTGAGGCAATACTGATGCTATGCTCATTGATAGCGCAGGTAGTAGCCACCCCAGCATGTGGCAAGCCGGGGCCAAAGAGTAATACGGGAACAGCGTGTACCATTGCGCGTTATTTGCCAGCGAGTGTGATGAACACCACTACGATAATAAAGATGAGGTAGAGTTTGCCCCAGACGGATCCTTTGCTCTTGCCGGAAACGGCTGCGTTGAGAATAACCTGACCTAAACGATTCATTGGTAGTGATTGCACCCAGACGCGACCTGGCCCAGCCACGGTGGCGTAAAACAAGCCTTCGCCGCCAAACAAGCTAGTCTTGAGTGTACCAGTGTATTTAATGTCATAGCGCACAGTAGAAGACATAGCCACCAAGCAACCCGTATCAATTTTTAGACTATCGGTAGGGCCAAGCTCCACCGCTTTAAGCGTGCCAGAGGCATGGACAAATACCGTGCCCTCGCCATTGATTTTTTGCATGATAAAGCCTTCGCCCCCCAACAAACCGACACGTATACGTTTTTGGAACGCCAGTGTGATTTTTTGCCCAACTTGTCCAGCCAAATAAGCGCCTTTTTGGCAAATGAGCGTACCGCCCTGCTCTTGCAGCTGAATCGGAATAATCTGACCAGGGCTAGGCGCTGCAACGGCTACATCTTGCGCCACAAAGCCCTTATTGGTATACACGCTACTAAACAATGACTCACCGGTAAAACGTCTTTTAACCGCATTCACAAAACGGCCAATAGCACCGAATTTAGAGGCGCTACCATCGCCTAATACTGCATTCATCTC
Organism: Methylophilaceae bacterium 11; assembly: GCA_000525025.1. Lineage (GTDB taxonomy): Bacteria > Pseudomonadota > Gammaproteobacteria > Burkholderiales > Methylophilaceae > Methylophilus. The sequence goes on from JCKJ01000001.1 coordinate 1,725,833, forward strand.
AATTGCCTGATCGGTATACATCATGGCGCCCTGCTCGGCCATCATTTGCTCGTCAGGGGCAAGCGTGACTTGAATATACTGTAAATCGTGGCCATGAATGGTGTAGTTAAGCGCGGTCATTGTTTTCCCTTGTTATTGTTAAGTATTTAAAAATAAGTTACACGATTAGATAAGCTCAGTGGCACTGAGCTCAGCGAAGCTGAAATTTAACATAGCATGCAGTAGTGTAGCTATGCTTGCACTATATTAAATTAACGACAATATTGTGGATTAACGACAGGATTGTGGTAAATATTCGTCTGGAATCGTGGTCTTATCTTGGCCTTTTACCACCATGGGCGTAGGTCCTTTGGCGTGACCACATACCCAAGTCACTGGCACAACCGTGGACTCTTCAATGACCGCAGGCCGAATGCTGAGTACTTTACCTTGAAGCTTAGGGTGTATTTTGTTGCCAAGCGTCATGTGAATTGCACCACCCTCAACCACCAAAGACGATACATAGTTACTGACCATCTTATCTGCACTGGGTAATCCTGCTGCCGCATTGTCGGCAGGAAAGGTTTTATTGTTTTTCCAATTGCTGGCTATCGGCTCCTTGGCAGCATCTGCCCACGGCACAGTTGCCGCTACTTGTTCCTTGAGAATACGCCCCAAGCTGGAGGGGATGGCAATCATCGCTAAGATAATCAATATTGCCATCACTACCATCATCTCAATCACACTAAATCCGTTGCATTTAATAGGGTTACTTTGCATATTGACTCCTGTTATCACGTCACATCCGCTGGCGTTGGCACTCAAACAAACAAATGGCCGTAGCGGCTGCAGCATTTAATGATTCCACCGCCAAGGTACTGGCATTCGCCATGGGAATCGTAATGGCTTGATCTGTCGCGTTGATAACGGCAGGACTTAAACCGGCCCCTTCATTGCCTACCACAAACAAGCTGGGCGTTTTAAAGTCCTGTGTGTACAAAGACTCACCGTGCATGGTCATGGCATAGCGCTTACCTTGAAACGCGGTAAGCGTTGCCGACAAATCTACTTGTTCGACAACAGGTAATACAAATTGTGCGCCTTGCCCTCCACGCAATGCCTTGGGCGACCAAGCATCGGTACATCCTTTAGACAAATACACCACCTGTACGCCTGCAGCGGCGGCTGTACGCAGCATACTGCCCATATTGCCTGGATCTTGAATATCTTCCAGCATCAACGCAAAGTGTACTGCTTCAGGCAACGCAATCGTCGGCTTTTTCACCAGTGCCAAAATACCCGTACTGGCAGCCACCGGAGTAAGCTCTGCAAACATCAGCGTGGGCAACATCATGGTGTTCACATCTTGCAATTGCTGCATTAGCTGTGTGGCCTCAAGCGCGCTTTTTCCTTCTGGAATAATCAGCAACTGCGGCTCACCAAACACCTGCAAGTAGGCTTCTATCAAATGCACACCATCCAATAGCGTCAGCCCTTCACGTTGGCGTTCGCGCGCGTTATCTGCCAGTTTTTTCAGTTGTTTGAAAACGGGATTATCGCGGGAAGTGATGTGTTTAAACGCCATGGGCTCAGTTCTTTACATTTATTAACTGGCATTCTAACCGATGCTTATTGTGAAACATAAAATTTGGGCGTAAATTTGCAGCACAACAATAACACTTTTATTTTCTGGAGGAAGTTCATATGTCATTAACAAAACGTGCAGTTGCAGAACTCATTGGTACATTTTGGCTTGTATTAGGAGGGTGTGGTAGCGCAGTGCTAGCCGCAGGCATTCCTGAACTAGGGCTTGGTTATTTAGGCGTTTCTTTTGCATTTGGCTTAACCGTGGTGACTATGGCGTATGCTATCGGCCATATCTCTGGTTGCCACCTGAATCCTGCGGTTTCTATCGGCTTGGCTGCTGGTGGGCGCTTTAAAGCAGCGGAGCTTCCCCACTACATCATCGCACAAGTCATCGGCGCAATTTTGGCTGCACTGGTCATTCGTTGCATTGCCAGTGGTGCAGAAGGCTACGCTGGCGGCTTAGCGTCTAATGGCTTTGCCGAGCACTCTCCACATGGCTACAGCATGTTGGCAGCACTAACAACAGAGATCGTCCTGACTGCTATGTTTTTGTTTATTATCATGGGTAGCACAGATAAACGTGCACCAGCAGGCTTAGCACCACTAGCAATTGGCTTTACACTCACATTGATTCACTTAATCAGCATTCCAGTCACCAACACTTCCGTTAACCCTGCGCGTAGTACAGGTCCAGCTTTGCTAGAAGGCGGCATCGCGCTTGACCAATTATGGTTATTTTGGCTGGCACCGATTGTAGGCGCAGTGATTGGTGCTTTGGTATACAACTTTATTCAAAAAGAGTAGTCATCATTAGTGAAATAAGTATTAATCAGTATTAAAAGCCCACGTCATGTGGGCTTTTTTTATGCACCCGTTATAATAGCCGTATGGCTAAAAAACTCGATTTAGAACGTATCCTCCATAAGCAAGGCTTTGGTTCCCGCAAACTCTGTCGCATCATGATTATCAACGAAGAGATTACCGTTAATGGTGTACTTTGTGATGACCCGGATATGGAGTTTTCATTAGAAAATTTAAGTTACACCATTAAAGGAGAGCCGTGGGAATACCGCGAAAAATCGTATTTAATGATGCACAAGCCCGGTAACTATGAGTGCTCTCACAAAACACAGCATCACCCCACCATTTACAGCCTGTTACCTTTTCCACTTGTAGAAAGAGGCGTCCAATGCATAGGCCGGTTAGATGAAGACACGACGGGCTTGATATTAATCTCAGATGACGGGCAATTCATTCATCGCATGAGCTCGCCTAAACACAAAGTGCCAAAAGTGTATGAAGTGACCTGTAAGCACCCAGTCAGCGATGCGCAAATTGCACATATCCTTAATGGCGTACAGCTGGTGGATGAAGATGCGCCGATTGCCGCACTTGCTTGTGATCGGATCTCAGAACATATCATTCATATGACCTTAGCAGAAGGCAAATACCATCAAGTCAAACGCATGGTTGCCGCTATCAGCAATCGCGTCGATGGCTTAAAGCGTATCCGAATTGGCCGTTTATCTCTGCCTGACGATTTAAAACTTGGCGAATGGCGCTGGTTAAGCGATGAAGATATCGCCAATTTAAGCGCCAGCTAGCGGTGGCAACCCACCGCTAGCTACTTATGCTAACCAAGCCACTATGCCAAGCCATTATGGTTGCGGATAAATAAACTTACCAAATACCGCATACACAGCCTGACTGTCTTGAATGATCTTTGTGATATTGTCAGCCTGTTGTTTGGATTCCACATTGCCAGACGCGTTCACAATCCCTTGCTCATCAATTTGAATATCTAATTGGCTTACATCGATTTGGTGCTGACTTAACGTAGCTTGAATGTTTTGTTTGAGTACACCCGCTGGCAAATATTGATATATCGGCTCATTCAGATTGGCAAATGCGCCACTTGTAGCTAACAAACCCAATGTAACAAACAGTGATTTTTGCATAAACATATTGTCTCCCTTCAATGTTGATTAACGACAAGTCCACTTTATGCGTAAACCAACGATTCAAATATCGGTAACACGCCTAAACTCTTGTAAGAATCCTCCTTCATTGAAACAAATCTTGCACACCCAGGCCGCAAATATAATGCTCGCTTTTCCACGTTAAGCCCGTATAATGCGCTCACCCAACACATTACCAATCAGTGTTGCGGTTCTTTGATACTTCAAGTCACGATGACTCTTTAATTCGTCTGCCTCGATTGGTGTTGCTTAAGCAACTGGCCGTCGCAGGAAAAAACATTACATGAACACCCCAAACACAACACTTAGCCAAGTTAATGGCCAAGACACACCTTTACAATTTGATCAACTAGGATTGGCAGCGCCTATCTTGCGTGCGATTCAAGAAGCGGGCTACACCACACCAACGCCGATTCAAGCCAAAGCTATTCCACAAGTACTCAACGGTGGCGATTTATTGGCTGGCGCACAAACCGGCACCGGCAAAACCGCAGGATTTACGCTACCCATCTTACATATACTGAGCCAAACACCGGCAAGCAATCCAGCCAAAAGCAAACCACGTTGCTTGATGCTGACACCCACACGTGAGTTGGCCGCACAAATTGAGGAGTCCGTTCAAACCTACGGTAAATATCTACACTTAAAATCCATGGTGGTATTTGGTGGCGTGAGCATCAACCCACAGATTAATCGCTTAAGCCGTGGCATTGATATTTTAGTAGCCACGCCAGGCCGCTTATTAGATTTGGCCAACCAAAAAGCCGTGGATTTATCCGGCGTAGAAATTTTGGTGCTGGATGAAGCAGACCGCATGCTGGACATGGGCTTTATTCATGACATTAAAAAAATCTTAGCCATGCTACCCAAAAAACGTCAGAACCTATTGTTCTCTGCAACGTTCTCCGATGAAATTAAGCGCTTGGCAGACAATCTACTGAACAGCCCAGCGTTTGTGGAAGTTGCCCGCCGCAACACAGCCTCTGAGATGGTCACGCAAACCGTGCACTTGGTGAAACAAGCGCACAAAAGTGCGTTGGTGAGCTATTTAATCAAGCAAAACAATTGGGAACAAGTACTGATTTTTACACGTACCAAACATGGCGCAAACCGCTTGGCAGAAAAGCTGGTGAAAGATGGGATTCCTGCTGCAGCCATTCATGGTAACAAGAGCCAAGGCGCACGCACCAAAGCACTGGCTGATTTCAAAAACGGAAACATTCCTGCGTTGGTCGCTACTGATATCGCTGCGCGTGGCTTAGATATTGACCAGCTACCGCAAGTCGTCAACTTTGAATTACCCAACGTGCCGGAAGACTATGTGCATCGCATTGGCCGTACAGGGCGTGCCGGTAGCACGGGTGCAGCTATTTCTTTGGTCGATTTTGAAGAGTCTAAATACCTCAAAGACATTGAAAAGCTGATTAAACGTGAGATTCCTAAAGTCACGGTAGAAGGCTTTGAACCACCCGCCAAATTGGAACCTGAAGCACCTAGACCGCCAAGACCAGCGCAAGGCCGTCGTCCGCAAAGCAATGGTCAAAAGCCTGCGAATGCGCGCAATGCCGGACAAGGTCAACAGAAAAATACCAACCAATCACATAAGCAAGGACAGGCTAAGCCAAAATCACAGAATCAGCCACAAGGGCAAGCAATGCCACATGGTCGATTAATCTCTGAAGCAGCCAAACATCAAGCCATGCCACAAACCCCTTTGTTTGCGCCAAAACCGGTGCACCGTGGTGGTAACCGCGGGCGATAATCAGACACTCTCCTACTTATTGATACATCCGGTGTATGCGTTAGAATAGCTTTAACTTAAGCATAGCTTTAACTTAGCACCGGATGCAGCCCATGAACACCATACACCTCAGCATTGTGCCCATCTATGCATCTCTGCTCGCTTTGCTGTTTATTTATTTGAGTGTCTTGGTAGTCAAACAACGCAGGCTACATCGCGTAGCCATTGGCGATGGCCATAAACCTTCTCTCAAACGTGCGATTGCTGTACAAAATAACTTCGCACAATATGTTCCTTTCAGTTTGCTATTGTTAAGCTTGATGGAAATCAATCATGCACCAGCTTACTTGGTGCATACGCTATGTGCGTTACTGCTGTTTGCGCGCTGCCTGCATGCCTATGGTGTGAGTCAAGAGCCAGAGCCTTTCCGTTATCGAAAAATCGGCATACTCACCACCTTTGGTGTCTTAGCGACTGCTGCGTTATGTTTACTCTATTCGGCCTGGTTTGCATGAATATTTGGGTAGATGCAGATGCTTGCCCGGTGGTGATTAAAGAGATTCTGTACCGGGCTGCCAATCGCACTAAAATCATGACTACGCTGGTAGCGAACAAATCTTTGCGCGTGCCAGTCTCACCTTATATCAAATCACTGGAAGTCCCCAAAGGCTTTGATGTGGCTGATAATCGTATCGTGCAGGAACTCGTTGCGGGCGATTTGGTGATTACTGCAGATATCCCATTGGCGGCGCAAGTGATTGCAAAACAAGCGCATGCACTTAATCCGCGTGGTGAGTTCTACAGCACCGCCAATATTGCTGAGCGCTTAGCCATGCGCAACTTTATGGAGGAGCTGCGTGCCAGTGGTGTGGAAACTTCGGGCCCGGCTGTATTTAATCACAGTGACCGACAACAATTTGCGGCTGAATTAGATCGCTTTTTAGCACAGGTTCGGCCAAACAAGCACGCATAACCGAGAATACTGATGAACAAAATACTGAGTTGCTTATTACTGTGTATACCCATGGCGTGTATGGGCGTACCAGACAACGTAAAAGTAGTAGATAACGTAGATGCCAGCCAGTATTTAGGCACTTGGTATGAAATAGCGCGTTTAGATCACTCTTTTGAGCGTGGACTTGAGCAAGTCACTGCCAATTACAGCAAGAATGAAGATGGCAGCATCAAAGTAATTAACCGCGGCTATAACCCCATTAAAAATGAATGGGAAGAGGCAGAAGGCAAAGCCTATTTTACAGAAGCGCCGAATAAAGATGGTAGCTACAAAGGCACACTCAAAGTTTCATTTTTTGGTCCGTTTTATGGCGCTTATAACATCATGGAACTCGACAAACCCTATTACAACTACGTCATGGTATGCGGCCCGGACAAATCTTATTTGTGGATACTCTCACGCACGCCACAGCTCACTTACCCCATCAAGCAAGAGCTCATGTCCAAAGCCAAAGCACTGGGGTTTGAAACAGACAATCTCATCCATGTGAACCAAGTGCCGGATACCCGCGTATTTAAAGCAGGGCCGCATGTTAACTAATTAACAGAGCGGCGCTCTATCCTTTGCGCGCTTCTATCTCTGTAATCACCTGGCAAGCTAAAGTGCTCAAATACGGGAGCGATTGCAAGGTCAGCATCAGCACCCATAACTGGGCATCCAGATTATGGAACCCTCTGGTAGCCAGCATGGCCATACTTGCAAAAATCAATGCCAACAATAATGCCAATTCTTCGTAGATGGGTTTAAAAATATCCCATTTGGTGCCCGTAACTTTTCCTTTTGCTGTCACTTTAAACACGCCATGTTTCTGAATCAGCCCCATCATCACACCACGGGCAATGGCATGTGACAAACCTAAGCTGGCCAATGATGCTCCCCAAATATCCAACCAGCCACAACGCATGGTCTTGCGATAGAGAATTGGCCCTAATGCAGCTTTAATCACCAAGAAGCATAAAATCGGCGTAATCATAATTGCCACCGGCAAACTGAAAGCATTAGGGAAAGCCAGCATAGCCACCGTCCAACCGATGGAGCCCAACGTAAAAAACAACTGCAGTGCATCCCCCAGCCAGCCAAACCAGCCGGTTAAAAAGTGATAACGCTGTCCAAAGCTTAGTGTAGAACTCCCTACTAATTTAGGAATATGGTGTTTAAGAATCTGCATGGCACCAAATGCCCAGCGGAAGCGCTGCGATTTAAGCGCACTGAAGTTTGCCGGCGTAAGCCCGCGCCCAAACACATCATCCACATAGCGTAGCTCGTAACCACTCTCTAGCAAGCGCAGGCCAAGCTCAGTATCTTCACAGATGCACCACTCAGACCAACGCCCATTGTCTACAAGCGCTTGATAACGCACCAGCGTCATGGTGCCGTGCTGAATCAAGGCGTTACGTTCGTGGCGATGATGCATACCTATTTTAAAGAAGCCTTCAAACTCCCAATTGCACATCCTTCTGAAGAAATTATGTTCCCAATCACGGTGCGCTTGAGGCGCCTGTACCACAGCCACTTTTTCATCTCCAAAGTGCGGGACTAAATCTGACAACCAATCCGCCGTGACCACGTAATCGGCATCCACCACACCCACCACTTTGGCTTCTGGATTTGTCTGTTGCAAGGCAAAGTTAAGTGCGCCCGCTTTAAAGCCAGGCCAACTTGGCAAGTGGAAGAACTTAAAGTGTTCTGGCAAAGTGGCCATATAAGCTTCAATCGGCTTCCATTTGGCTTCATCTTTGGTATTGTTGTCCACCACGATCACCTCAAAATGGGTGTAGTGAAGTTTGGCTAAGCTATCAATGGTCGCAATCACCATTTCTGGCGGCTCGTTGTAGCAGGCCAAATGGATAGACACAAACAGCTCTTGCTCAGCAGGGACTGGTGTTGCACGCTTAAATGCCCTGACCCACAAGCCTTTGAACATTACTTCGCTGAACTCAACAGCGTAAATCATCAATACGGCAGAGGTCAGCATCATGCCGATAATCAAGCCCACCAGCACAATAAAGTCTCGCAAAGTATAGTAGTAATCGCCAGGCAGATTCCAAGCCACGACCAAGGTGGTGATACAGGCTTGCAGTAATATGGCCATTGAAATCTTGCCGCCTAAGCGCCAATGTCTAAAACGCCAAGCGATGAACATGATGGGGAAAAACGCAATGACGGTCGCCCACTTGGCCTTAATTACCCAACGGCTGTCTTTTGGCACAGCGCCTTGTAACGAATATTTAGGATGTCGATGCGCATCAAACATCCCCCAATAGGCGCCAGCCCAGCCCTCGATTTGTTGTTTCCATGGCTGATCAAATGCTTCCATCAAATAATAGTCGTAGTTTTCATAGGCAGTCTTTGCTAAAAACTCACGCACAAAGCGCGCCTGATTGACTTCCGAGGCTTGCGCACCGCCGATGTCGGGACCTCCACTGGGCCAACCAATCTCGGTAATGACAATTTTTTTGCGTGGATACGCGTTCATTAACTCGTTATAGCGTTGGATCGCATAGCTGACTGCATTTTCTACTGGTACGCCTTCATGGTAGGGCAATAGATGTACCGCAATAAAATCCACATGCTTAACCAGCTCCGGATTTTTCAGCCAGATATGCCAAGGCTCTGCCGTGGAAATCGGCACTTCGGTCGCATTTCTGACTTTATCTAAATACGGAATCAGCTGCTGTAAAGTCAGGTCTTTTCTTAACAGCACCTCGTTACCCACAATGGCGCGTTCGATATTGGGATAGAACTTTAATTTCTCTTCTAACGCGTCTATTTCCCGCTGATTCATGTCATGGTCTGCGTTAACCCAAGCGCCTGCGATGACTTTAAAACCAAGCTTAGAGGCCAGCGCAGTAATCTCAGAATTATCTAGCGACCCGTATAAGCGAATATGGTTGGTCAACGGATTCATCAGCTTTAAATCCTTGGCTAATTCTGCCGTACTAGGAAACTGACGATCTAACGGGCTTTGGTCTTCTTGGTAACCACTGTAGGCAAACCCGCGTACAAGCGGCGGTGCTTCCAATAAATTGCTTGCGCTGTTGGTCAGTGCCCATATACCAAAATGGGCAGCAGCTACCGACAATGCAAACAGCAGCGGAATAAAGAGACGTTTCACAAAATTCAACATAGATTAAGACCGTAAGCAATTCTTTGGAGGGTTATTGTTTTTTAAATAACAAGGGAACAGTAAATAGCACGAGTATGCCCAACCAGTAGGCGGCATTGTAGTTAAGTGGCTCAATTAAATAGCAAACCAGTGCTGTTGTCAGCGCACCCACACCCAACACCAATGAGACTGGATTAGTAAACCTTAACGGCGTTTTTGCCAACCACAAGCCGAGCGAAAATTGCAATACAGGCAATGCGTAAATCATCACAGGAAAATCGCGATAACGTCCATCCACCGTGAGTAAAAGACCTATCGCTAGCGCACCTACCAACAGCAATACCACCATTAGCTTAACAAAACGTACCGCTTGCGCTGACTGCTGATAAATGAGTACAGGTAAGCTCAATAGCATCAGCCATGCTGCTAATACGGCACCGCCCATCGATAACCATTGCAAACCCATGATAACGCTGGCGAGTGGACGCCCTGCTGTGGGCACACAACTTAGTGCGCCGAATAATGATCCATCACCGCATAGCGCACCCAGATACTCCAGCTGCAATAAGCTGGTCACGCCAGCCAATGCGCCAAGTATTGCCATGCCAATATATGACGGCACCTGCTTTTGCCCCACCACGAACGTGACTGCACACAATATAAAAGCGCCAATCGCTGCAAAAAGCACCGGCATAATGCCGTCATGTCGATCAAATACTGGACCAGTCAAATTAAACTTGGGGCTTAAATCGGTATCGTATATACCCCAAAAGCCACCAACCGCGCCCTCCAACCCACGCTTCCACGGTTGATCGAACGCTTCGATCAAGTTGTATTGCCAATGCTTTTGCTCAGCCTCGCGCAAAAAGGTTCTGATATAACGCGCTTGGTTAAGCGCACTTGGAATCGAAGTGCCGCGTTGACGCCCAGTGGAAGGCCAACCCGTTTCACCAATCAAAATAGGCTTACTGAAGGCCGTATCTAATTTGTTCATTACGATATTGGCATGTTGAATCGATTGCTCTACCGATTGCGGATTGTTCTCCCAATACGGCAGTAAATGAATCGTCACAAAATCGACTGATTGCTCTAGATTACGATGGTTGAGCCAAAATTCCCAGACATCGGCATACGTCACGGGTACTTTGGTCAATTGCTTTGCGCGCGCGATATACGCTTGCATCGCTTCTTCTGTTTGCTCGCCACGTAGCAACACTTCATTACCAACAATAACTGCTTTCACGGTATTGGGATATTGATTGGCCAATGCAGTCGCAAGATTAATTTCTTTATTGTTATCAGCGGCAGTCCAGCCTATCCATGCGCCTACCAGTACCTTCAGCCCTAACTTTTGTGCAGCTGCTGGTACATAATCCAAGCCTTGGCCTACTGAGTAGATTCGCACGCAATTGGATACTTTGGCTATACGTTCAAGATCTGCATCAATTTGAGACTGTGTGATGTGGGTGCCAATTTTAAATGGCGTTTGATCTTTGCCATAATATGGCGCATAGGAAACGCACTGTACTTTAGCCGCAGCATCTACAGGCAATATGGCATCTGACACAATTACTGGCTGATTTTTCTGCCAAAGCCACGCGCCTAAAAGCACCAGCAAAATGAGATTGAACAGGGTAAATTGCCACAGAACAGGTGGCTTATGGTTATACATAGGTTGAAAATTCCATTAGATAGACGTGATTGATAACTTATCGTGTCTAAGAATCCAGTATGATAAAGCAGCGCTAGAATAAAAACAAAAAACGATGTAAAAAAACGTAGGTTCCTTACGTCATATTCTTGTGGCAAGTTACAATAGCAATTACAGGGGCAATTCTAATTTAGGTAAACGTAATTTATGGTAAAAGTTCTAATCACAGCATGTTTGTTTGGCTTCATAGGCATTGCACAAGCCAAACCAACATTTACTGGTGTTAATTTTAGCGGGACATACGAGTGTAAAGGCAACAACGAGCAAGTGGGAGATTATCAAGTCACCGCTATTTTTAAACTCAACCGCATTAGCAGCCATGACAAGATTGGTGCTTATGATTTTAGTACCGACTCAGAAAATGCAGTAATTTATCGCGGACAAGCCATTGCAAATGGCACCAAGCTAGCACTTTCTTATAAGTACAAAGAAGGCAAATATATTGAATACAGTACCGGCATTGCCGAAATGAAGAAACTTGGCCGCAATCGCTGGAGCTTCCGTAATATCTATTATGAGCCAGATGACAACGGCGGCAACTATGGGTACGAAGACTGCGTGATGCAGACACCAGTTGCGGCCAAACCTCTGGCCAAGCCATTAAAAAAACGATAATCACTCATCTAAAGCGGCACTACTACCACGGGATAGCGAGACATTATGGCGCGCTATCAACGTTTCAAATTGTGGGCTAGACAGTGCCGCATACTCATGTAATCTTGCTGTGAGAATAGGGTCTGTTGCATCTGTGAATGACGTACCCTCCGCAGGGTGACACATCACGGCCACTGGCCTACGTATTGCGTTAGCTGCCTGTATCCAGCCTGCCAACTTACTCTGGTAGGCTAAAGTATCCAAATCGAAACCATATACACCCAGCAAAGCATTGGTGTATCGAACCCCATTCAAAGAAGCTAACTCTTGGAGTGTTGAAGCCCCCAACCACCGAATAATCATGCCCTTCACGCCATCTGCCAGCGGCGGTACCGCAATCCGTAACCACGGTAAACGGCTAGGATAACGCGCCATCAATTCTTGAATGAGTACTTTTCTGATTTGTGGCAATTGATGCACATGCTGATGCCCATCAATATAATCCGGTGCCATGCCTAATGCCTGCTCAAATGCATCCAGCTGCGCTTTAATCGCATGCCGGATAGCAGACTCATCCAGCAGTCTAAACTTGGTTTTCAGTATCAAAGCCGCCAAACCATGCTTGAGCGGTTGCGTATACTGGGTGAAATCCAAATGCAGGCCAATATCCGCTGATTGTTTTATCTGCTGCGTGATACGTGTTGCGGCTTCTGGCCAACGCGGACTGAGTGTCAGGCAAGAGAATGCAGTCACCCTACCCATACCCACCAGATTTAGAATGCCGGTATCAATCGCAGCGCTTTGTGCGTAATCATCTGCTGTGATAATAAGGGTAGTCATGTGTGTGAAAAAGCCCAGTAACGGCTTAATAAATAAGTACTAATCGCCACTACCACCATCACGATGGCCAGAACCAGCCAGAACGGCAATGTCGTATAGCGCAGGCTAAGCAATACTAATGTCTGGTTTGCTAAAAACCCAAATACGGCAACACTTAAAAACTTTGGCAACGTATGCTGATGTGCTTGATTCAAGCCTGGAAAAGACAACGTACGGTGCCCAATATAGCTGACCGGGAACGCGCAAACAAACCCAACAATATTGGCCCAAGCAGGCTGTATATTTAAATAATGTTCCAACCCCACTGCGACGACATAATGCACCAAGGCCGCTATAGCCCCGACACAGGCAAACCAAGAGACTGAGCGTCTTAACTTATCTAAATCGGCTTGCATGCGTTTAGCGCAAGCCCTCTGGCCTGCTTACTTCTGCAACAATGTATGGTGGCCGCCCTTTGACTTCATCATAAATTCTCGCGAGGTATTCACCCAAGATGCCAATGAACAGGAGCTGGACACCGGATAAAAACATCATGCTGGCCACCACAGTTGGCCAACCTGGTACCGATTCATGGAAGAACAACTTATCCACCACTACGACTATCCCATAGGCGAATGAAAGCAATGCCAAAATAACGCCTACCGCACTAGCCAAACGTAATGGCAATGAAGAGAAACTGGTAATGCCTGTCCACGCCAGACTCATCAGCCTGAGCCTAGAGAATGCGCTTTCACCATGGGTTCTGGGCAAGGGTGTAAATGGAATACCGATTGACCGGTAACCGACCCAGGCATAAATGCCTTTCATAAAACGATTGCGCTCTGGCAGCGCGCATAAAGCGTTTACAACGGCACGATCCATCAAACGGAAATCACCAGCATCTTTGGGAATATTAATCTGTCCGCTTGCGCTCATCATGCCGTAAAACAGTTTTGAACCCCATTTTTTAAATCTAGACTCGACTTCGCGGTCTTGTCGCACCGCGTACACCATATCGTAGCCCTCTCGCCATTTGCTCAACATCTCACTCAGTAGTGATGCCGAATGCTGCCCATCCGCATCCATGCAAATCACGATATCGCCCAACGCATAGCTTAGGCCAGCAGTAATGGCATACTCTTTACCAAAATTGCGCGAAAAGCGCACCAAGGTAGTGTGAAGCTTAGCAGACAGTGCTTTCACAATATCCGCGGTTTCATCGCGGCTGCCATCATCCACCACCACAATATCCCACTTTGTACTCAACGCAGTTAAGGTATTGGCAATATTTTGTATAGTGCTGGTAATTGCCAGCGCTTCATTATAGGCAGGTACAATCACCGTCAGGTGCGGCTCCACTTGAAGCCTGCTATTAGATGCTTGTATGAGCGATGTATTCTGCATGTTCATCTCAATTGGGTGCTGGCCTTGCATAACGCGCCTCTCCTTCCAACTGTCTCCTATCTTTTACTACTGCCAATAGTGTACCAAGCCGCTTTACTTCTGCAATCACTTTACCTTGTAATACTTGATCGCAGTTCATATTGGTCGATGACATATAAAAATCTGCGGCATCCCAGTTTTTGGTCACCTCAAAGCGCTGATCTAAATAAGCGCTGCCTTGAAACGACTCTGCACATACCGCCACCAAATAAGGCGCTGTTCTGGCAGGTATCGGTGTGCTCATGAGCGCCTTGGATGCTTCACGTAAACTACTAGACCAATAATCGCTCTCCCATTGCTTTTCGGCAATGGCAGGGTTGCCGGCTAAATGGTTATAAAAAATATATTCGTATGGATGCAAATGGATCAGCACACTCAATGTCACCACAGATAAAGCCGCTACTACCGTGGCATATGCCAAGCTTACACGCTTAGACCATTGCAACGCATTCAATGCCTGATCAATCCCCAACGCAGCCAATACTGCCAGTGGCGGCAACACAAAGGTAAAGTGTCTCACGCCATTATACAAAGCTGGCTTAGTGATCAGTACAAATGCCAGCGGAAAAGCCACGGCAATCACCACAGGGCTTAACAGCAGCGCATGTTGAGAGGTTAAATAGCTACCTGCTTTTTTATAATTGGCCATCACCACTAGGCACAAGCTTAACAAGCCTAATAAAAACACTTCAGGCAACCTGACCATTAAATAATTAAGCAAATAGGTTCTTGGCACTTCTCCGATACTGGTGACCGTACCGTCATCGATGGTCAGCATATTAAATGAAAAGTTTGAGAAAGCTTTGATCGCCTCGGCCGGATGATCCGGTGACATCACTCCCCATGGCCAAAAAACGGCCATGATAGCAAAAGCAACCAAGCCAGCCGGTAACAAATACCATGCACTGACTGATAAGCATTGCACTCTAGCCGACCAGTTTTTCTTTACAATTAAACTGGCAACCAACAATGCTAAGATTAAATACACGACCGCAAAACCACCGCCAATACGCATGCCTAAGGCGCACCCTACCGCCACACCCAACTTCAAACTTATATTGAGTGGGATTTTAGGCAAGTGCCGGGACAACTGCACGGTGTAATACAGTGCCCAAGTCATGCAAGTGGCAAATGGAATATCTTTGGTATGCGTAAACATGGCGCCGCTCCACGCTGCCGTCAGTGCCAATAGCAATAAAGCTAAAAAGCCAGTACGCGTAGAACCAAGCGTAACAGCAATTTTATACACGGCTAAAAATCCCAATAGCCCGAAAGCTGCGGAAAGTAAGTGCCGCATATCCCACAGCCACATGGTGGTCAGTTTTTCAAGAATCGCGGCAATGACATCAAAGAACCCTCCATATAAATAAAGATTTTTATAATGAAAGGCAGATTGGTTACTAAAGCCGGATTGGTAAAACTCTAATAAAAGACGCCCATACACATGCTGCACCTCCTCATCGTTACTGATACCGTAATGACGAAACGTCAGCAAAGTAAACAATACTAAGATAACGAAAATGCCATAACTAGCGATGCGATATTGATTGGAATGCATGGGTAATGTGATCAATTAATTTTTATAAAAAGTGCGTGATTATCAACCAAATTTACCAGTAACGGAAGGGAACCAGCATGTGTGATGCAATTATTGTGCAATGAATGCTAATCTATAGCCAAAAGTAGATTGACTTAACGGAGAGAGACATGACCAAAGCTTGGTATTCGCATCTTGCAAGAGCCATTGCGCACTTCAGTGGAAAGCCCATCACATTTGCTATTGCTGCTGGGGTTATTCTTGTATGGATCATTTCAGGGCCGCTGTTTAACTTTAGCGACACCTGGCAGCTAGTGATTAACACTGGTACAACGATTGTGACCTTTTTGATGGTGTTTTTAATTCAGAACACGCAGAACCGAGATACTGAAGCTATTCAAGTCAAACTAGATGAATTGATTCGTGTTACCAAGGGTGCTCACAATGCACTGTTGGATCTAGAGGAAATTGAAGAAGAAGAGTTGGATGCTTTTCGCACCAAATACCAAGCCCTTGCAAAATCAGCCAGAGAAGAGTTATTGCAAGGCCTAATAGATACTGACATTCCGGAGGCTTAAACGTATTACGTTTCATACCGGGTATGCTGTGACCACGTACAACACTAAATCACAGCTACAATTCTCTCCATTGTAACTGTGAATGAAAGCATTAAAAAACCACACCAAATGGTGTGGTTTTTTGAGCGAGCAATGCTTAATTTAATTCAAATGGATTAGCCTTTGACCACTAAACCATTTTTAACAGACTTAACGCCTTCAATTGAGGCCACCACTTCTTCAGCTTTTGCTTTAGTAGCTTCATTATTCACAAAACCGCTTAGAATGACTTCACCTTTGTAGGTTTCTACACTAATTTTCAGTGACTTGAGTGACTCTTCAGCCAATAACTTTGCTTTAGCTTTAGTAGTAATCACACTGTCACTCACGACTTGTGAGACTTTCTTTTGACCAAGTTCAGTTTTAATTTCGGCATATTCATCTTTATCCAGTGAGCCGTCATGGTCTTTATCTGCTTTGGCAAATTGCTTACTGTTCAGCGATTTGTCCTTAGCAGCCTCTGGCCAGGTCAGTAAGCCATTACCGCTTACATCTAACTGGTTAAACTGTTCTGCGTACGAGGTTTGACTATCTTGCACTTGGTCAGTATCAAATGCACTGGCGTGAAATGAAAAACCAGCTGCCCCCATGGCTAATATAAGTGTTGTTCTCTTAATGTTGGCATAATTCATGTTGTATCTCCTCTATGGTTTGCATACACAAAACTGACTGTGTTTTGTTGATGCCATAGTAGAGAGTCCAAACGCCTACGTCAGTCGAACATTCTCTGATTCTGCTGTCAGAGGAAGACTACAACGTGGTGAATGTAGGTTCGGATAATTTCACATCTAAAGGTAAGATAGCGCGCGTAAACAGCCCCTTGCCTATCCCACTGGACACT
The DNA here is from genome assembly GCA_000525025.1 of Methylophilaceae bacterium 11. Taxonomy (GTDB): domain Bacteria; phylum Pseudomonadota; class Gammaproteobacteria; order Burkholderiales; family Methylophilaceae; genus Methylophilus. Next base: position 1,742,802 of record JCKJ01000001.1, read on the forward strand.
TCAAAGTGTCCGCCAATGGCTAAAACACGATGACGCATTCCACTCAAACCGTGTGTAGTTGCTTCGAGTTTATCTAAATCAATGCCTACGCCATTGTCTTGAATTTCGATTTTCAAGTGCTTGTCGTCACTGATCATATGAATAGACAGTGTGGTTGCTTTGGCATACTTATTACAATTATTGAGTGTCTCTTGCACAATGCGGTACGCCACCAAACTAATGGTTTCATGTATCACTGTGCCTTCGTCTGGCAATGTTATCGTGAGCTCCCATTGGTTGCGCTCAACCGCATCGTCAATCAATGCACGCAATGCAGGCCAAAAGCCAAAAGTTGAAATCATAGCAGGATGTAACTCTTGCACTACTTGCCGCTTAAAGTTAATGCCTTGATCCAAATAGGTATTGGTTTTTTTGAGTTTGTCCGCAATTTCCGGATGGGATTTCGCCAGAGATTTAATCACCCAGGCGATATCCATTTTAGAAGCGGTAAGAATAGAGCCCAACTCATCGTGCAATTCTCTGGCCAGCTTGTGTCGCTCCCGTTCTACATCGGCCTGATAGTCTAAGGCCAGGCTACGCAACAGCTTGCTTTGCTCTATCGCATGTTTCTCATGTTGTAGATTCTCATCGGATAACTGTTGCTGTAGCAAGGCCTTATCTGCCAACTCTTTTAATAGCTGCTTAATCACCAGCACCACTAAAAAAATCAGCACAATCGGCCCAGCAATAACAGAGGTGCGAATGACCATACGCGTTAAATTACGTGCCTCATATACCACTTGCAAACGCTGTTTCAACGCGTTTTGCAATAACTCAATGTTGTGGTTAATGGTGTGCATCTGCATCAAACCACTGTCTAGCTTCACAATTTTCTTGGCATCCACCATTTTGCCATCGGTCGCAAACTCCAGCGTCACATTCATTTCGGAAATTTTAGCGCCCACATCGGCAGATAGCTTGCTTAAAATCGTCTGTTCTTTTTTATAGGCTTCAGCAGGGGTTAATGCAAGCAAGGCGGTATTGATTGATTGAAGGCCTTTTTTAGCATCATCCACACCTATATCATAAGGTAGCAAATACTCTTTAGCGTTGGTTAGCAAAAAGCCCCGTTGCGAACTTTCAGCTTTATAGACGCTGCTCTGCAACTGTTGCACCTCTTGCATAAGACGATTCAACTGTGCGATCTCTGCTGATTTTTCTGTGGCCGTATGCAGCCAGTTCTCATTAAAGAATAAGCTAAAGATGGTAACAATGAGAGAAATACCTAATAACGTAATATTGCGGCCGCCAAAGATATTGAACAATTGGTCTAACTTGGCAAACATTAAATTAACGAGTTTTTGCATTGCGTTACATTCTTTGAAACAGGACCGTCAGCATAACATGCTTCACCTGTTTTACCTTTTTGTTCATGGCACTTCTTATCTCCACATACTTGATCCTCACATACGTGGGTGGCTCACGCGTAGGCGCTTTCCTACACTGAATTCAGACGTTCCCCACTCACCTTTGTCAGCCAATCTGCTTAATATGGCAACACGTTGTAGGCAATCACTCAAGCCCTACGTTTTTAGGAGAACACCATGCTTCATTACACCGTAGTATTTTTTGTCATTGCGCTTATTGCCGCAGTACTGGGCTTTGGTGGCATTGCAGCCGGTGCTGCCAGTATCGCCAAAATACTCTTTTTTGTATTTTTGATATTGACCATTATTTCATTTTTAAAATCCAGAGGCTAATCACTCATTATTAGTGAGCACCTTTTAGTAAATGATTCATTTTTTAGGAGTCCATCATGTTTAATTTAGGTAAAGAACCCGTCACAACAAAAGCTGATCAATTGGCGCAGGAAAGTAACAAAGTTGTGGAAAAAGTAAGCGACAAAATTAAAGCGTCTACCACTAACCTGTCCGACAAAGTCGTCGATAAGACTGAAGAGGCGAAAGATCAGGCGCAATCACTCATCCATAGCTTAAAGTCCCTTATTAATGAGCACACACAAGCCTCTAAAATGAATAGTCTAAAAGACCAAGTGACAGACAAAGCCGCCGAACTGAAAGCAGTAGTCACCGATGAAGTGGTGAATGCTTATGCCACGACTAAAGAACGTGCTGCTGAAACTGTGCGCGAAAACCCAGTAGGTACACTCGTACTGGTTGCGGGGGTAGGCTTGCTATTGGGTTATGTGTTAGGCTCAAAGCAATCTTCAAAATAAAGAAAGCCCAGACCATGCTTGCATCTATCGTTAAATTTGTTGCGTTCTATCTAATTGGCAACCGTATTTCCGAAGCGAAACAAGATTTACGTGACGTAAAGGAAAATGCGGCAGATTATGCCGAGAGCCGAGTCAAATACATTAAGCAGAATGTAACGCGCGATGTGCAACGCATGGTGAACAGCTTTATTGGGTTTTTAGTGATGTTTTCCGCGATTATTTTTAGTGGATTGCTGGGCTTAATGTGGCTGTTTGCCACGGCCTGGCAAAGCCCGGATCGCAATCTAATTTTAGGAGTCGCTATGTTAGTGCCGTTGTGCATCAGTGCACTTATTTTTGGTGTAATTAAAACCTCTTGGAAGAAAAAGCCACTCTTAGAAGAAACCAGCGAACTCATCGCAAAAGATTGGCAATCGTTTAGACTAGGATTAGACGGCACAGCCGACACCTCAGATGAAGCAAACCGCTAGTCCAAGCGGTTTTCAATATGTGGTTTAATCAACAAAATATTTGCTTAGTTGGGAATTGCGCATGAAAAAAATTCTATTGGTCGATGACCATAAAATCGTATTACAGGGTTTGCGTAATTTAATCGCTTTGGAATCCGACCTTGAAGTTGCTGATGAGGCCACTTCAGGCGCAGAGGCGTTAAACCTTATTCGTAAAAATAGCTACGATATTGTCGTGCTAGATATTTCCATGCCGGATAAAAATGGCGTGGACACCTTGCGTGACCTCAAGCACATTGCACCCGATTTGCCGGTACTGGTACTCAGCGGCTATGCCGAAGAGCAGTATGCGCTCAACTTGATGCGTAGCGGCTGCAAAGGTTACTTGTCTAAAGATGCTGACTCAGATGAAATCATTCTTGCGATACGTACCATTGCACAAGGCAAGCGCTATATCTCATCCCAGTTAGCTGAACTCATGACCAATGAACTCAGCCATCCATCCGAAAAGCAACTGCATGAACTGCTTTCCGAACGCGAATTTCAGGTTTTTTTCAAACTAGCCAGTGGATCTACCCCAACAGAAATTGCAGAAGAATTGCATATCAGCATTAAAACTGTGAGCACTTATCGCACCCGCATTTTGGAAAAAATGAGCTTAAAGACCAACGCAGACCTCACTTACTATGCCATTAAATATGCGCTGGTCACTTAGGTTGTGTAGGACAAAACCCGATAGAAGTACTTGAGATGATGTTTTAAACTGTGAAATGTCGAACGTAATAGTGAAGATTTTATATATATGATGCGTGTGTTATTGGTGGAAGATTCTCGGTTGTTGCGGGAATCGATTATAGAAATGTTGAAAGTCTGCGAACATGTTTCGATAGACGATTATGCGACCAATAAACAGGACGCGATCCAACTGCTAGACACCAAACAATACGACTTTATGATTGCCGATATTGAGCTAGCCCAAGGCAATGGTTTTGAAGTGGTCAAACATACAATGAACCCGGATTACGCTTTCAAAGCACCTCTCACACTGATGCTGACCAACCATGCGAATGGCTACTACAAAAGCCTTGCGCGTCAGTTGGGTGTTAAATACTTTTACGATAAATCGATGGATTTTGAAACCGCCATTCAAACCATCGAAAACGAATCTAAGTATTTCGTATAGCAATCACCCTAATATAACAATCATCTAGTATAACAATCATCTAGCCACGCGCTAACGCATGTTGAGCGGCGTTAACTTATACCCGGCTTTTTTAAATGCGGCGATCAACCCTGAGTTACCCGCCAAATGTGATGCGCCAACCGCGATAAAGGTTGCTTGTGCGTTAGCTTTAGCAATACCACGTTCTGCCATCACCACATTGCGCTCATCAAGCAGCTTGGTACGCATTTTTTCCCACAATGGTGCTGGTAACATGCCCCCTGTGATTTGCGCATCTAAATTGGCAATCTGCTCAGCATCCCCTTTTAAATAAGCACTCATTAGTCTTTCAAAATCCTTTTCTTTTTGCTTGGGCGTACGCTTAAGTACCGCACGTAACATAACCATTTGCTCATCCAAGCTAAAATCATCCATTACGCCAAAGTGCTCTTGGGCTGTCTCAATGCCTTCCACATCTTTCGACAAATCTTCTGATTTGGTCATAAGTAAATTATCTTGTGCAAATGGTGTCTGTGGTTTGGGCAAATCAAAAATAACCGCCAATAGCCACGGTTTCATCTGCATGGCAGCGCCTAGGTGCATGACATGAAAATCTGCCAACTCACGCACTTGCTCAAACTCTTCATTCGTCATCAGTTGAGCGATATTACCTTCTTGCAACATCAACAATTTGGGGTCTTGACTAGGGGAGACCTCCATCATGAAGGTGTCTACCTGATTCAGCGCATTGAGCACCTCTGGGGAAAACTCAGTGACGCGATTGTCATCGGTATGCATGGTGCCAAACAAATAACTGGTCACGCCAGCAGGCGATTCCATTTTCCAGAACAACCCTTTTTCTGCGGCTTGCGCTGTCAGTGCACAACCCAATAATATCATTGCGATGCAATATTGCTTGATTGAGTCAATTCTCATGATGGCCTAAATGGTTGTTGAACTGTACTCATAGTCTATACAAATCAGTTGATAGTTCAAACATATCCATCTTCAAGTATAATTTTCTATCATCTAAAAACCACAATAAAGAATCCATATGTCAATTCACAAGTTCAGCACGTCTCTCCTATTGTTACTCCCGTTATTGTTTACATCAGTTGCTTATGCAGGGCCAGCTGCAGATGCAGTCGGGACTTGCTTGGCAAACTCGACAACGGGCAAAGATAGAGTGAATTTAGCAAGATGGGTATTTGCGGCAATGACTAAGCACCCGGAAGTCAGCAGTATCGCCAACCTACCCCCAGAAAAGCTAGAGGAGATCAATATGACCAATGGCAGACTATTGACGCGCTTACTTTCGGTCGATTGTAGAAATGAGATTAAAATTGCAACCGACTTAGAGGATCCCACAGCACTTAGAACTGCTTTCGAGTCGCTAGGTAGACTAGCCATGCAAGAGCTCATGAGCAATCCAGCAGTTGGTGCGGAATTTACATCTGGTTTGAGTAAATATGTAGATATGAAGAAAATTCAAGACGCTTTAAAATAAAATAAGACGCTCTCAAATAACTGAGCGTCTTAAAATATCCAGCGCTACATTTTTATTGCCAGTTTAAATGTAGCGCTTATTTTGATTTCTTAAACGCTGGTCTAGCCGCATTTTTAAAATTTGCAAAGGCTTTCGGCAACGGTTTGGCTTTAAAGCTCGTTCCGTCAGATTGCTTAATATTCGCCATTACCGCTGGCTGGAACGCTGGCACCAATTGCTTTTTACCCGGCCCAATCAAATCGGCTCTGCCCATGCGTTTAAGCGCCTCACGCAACATCGGCCAGTTGGCTGGGTCATGGTAACGAATAAACGCTTTATGTAGCTTGCGCACACTGCCCGATTTGGCCACAGGCACATCTTCGGAGTCCTCCGTCACTTTGCGTAGCGGATTTTTTCCTGAATGGTACATGGCGGTCGCCATCGCCATCGGTGTGGGCGTAAAGTTTTGCACTTGGTCTAATCTAAACTCATACTTTTTGAGCCAAAGCGCTAAATTCAGCATGTCCTCATCCGTGGTTCCCGGGTGTGAGGCAATAAAGTAAGGGATCAAATACTGCTTCTTACCTGCTTCAGCACTAAACTTCTCAAACATGGCTTTAAATTCATCATACGCACCCATGCCAGGTTTCATCATTTTGCTTAGCACATTGTCTTCTGAGTGCTCAGGCGCAATTTTCAAATAGCCGCCCACATGGTGCTGCACCAGCTCTTTAACGTATTCTGGCGATTTCACGGCAAGGTCATAACGCAAACCAGAACCAATCAGGATTTTCTTCACGCCTTTAATGGCACGCGCTTTGCGGTAGAGTTGAATCAACGCGCTATGGTCAGTATTCAAGTTTTCACACACGCCAGGATAGACACAACTGAGTTTACGGCAGGCTTTTTCAATGGTTTCCGACTTGCAAGCAATGCGATACATATTGGCGGTTGGGCCACCTAGGTCTGAAATAATTCCTGTAAAGCCATCCACTTTGTCGCGAATTTCTTCAATTTCTTTGAGGATAGAATCTTCACTACGGCTTTGAATAATACGGCCTTCATGTTCGGTGATCGAACAGAAAGTACAGCCGCCAAAACAACCACGCATGATATTCACAGAAAAGCGAATCATCTCCCATGCAGGAATTTTGGCATTTTTATACAGTGGATGCGGCTTACGTGCGTAAGGCAAATCGTACACATAATCCATTTCTTTGGTGGTCAATGGAATGGGCGGTGGGTTCAACCACACTTCACGATCACCGTGCCTTTGTACCAATGCACGTGCATTGCCTGGGTTAGCTTCTAAATGTAACACGCGTGAAGCATGTGCATACATGATGGGGTTGGCAATTACCTCTTCATAGCCTGGCAATCGCACTACTTGTGTTGCACGGTCGGCTTTCGGTTTGCGTACAATCTGAATCGGGTTGGTACCCTCAGGCATTATCGGTTTAGCAGGCTCAGTCGCACAGCTGGCATCGGCTTTACCCATTTTCATTTCATATGGGTCTACCGGTTTATCCACCACACCAGGGCGGTCTAGCTTGGTACTTTCAATTTCCGACCAACCTTCTGGAATGGCTTTACGCAAAAATGCAGTGCCACGAATATCTTGAATTTCGCTGACTTTCTCACCTTTTGCAATGCGGTGACTGATCTCAATAATGGCGCGCTCAGCATTTCCATACACCAAAATATCTGCTTTGGAATCCACTAAAATAGAACGGCGCACTTTATCTGACCAATAATCGTAATGGGCAATACGACGCAAGCTGGCTTCAATACTACCAATCACCAGCGGCACATCAGAATACGCTTCTCGACAACGCTGTGAGTACACTAGCACTGCACGGTCGGGGCGCTTATTAGGCGCAGCATCTGGCGTATAAGCATCATCCGAGCGAATTTTACGGTCTGCAGTATAGCGATTGACCATGCTATCCATATTGCCTGCGGTAATACCAAAATATAAATTGGGTTTACCTAATACTTTGAATGCACTCGCATTTTGCCAATCGGGTTGCGCAATAATGCCTACGCGAAAGCCTTGCGCTTCTAGCAAGCGCCCAATCAGTGCAATGCCAAAGCTAGGGTGATCTACATAGGCATCACCAGACACTAAAATAATGTCGCAACTATCCCAGCCCAGTGCATCCATTTCAGCGCGGGTCATGGGTAAAACAGAGGCTGTTCCAAAACGTTTTGCCCAATATGGGCGATAGGTATGAATCGGCTTGGCTAAACTATCGGTGTAGACTTCCATAGGGCAACTATTTTACGCGCTAATGATTTGATTTAAAAGCTTTTTTTGATGTTGTATTTAAGTACTAGCCGTACTATGATTGAAGTATGAATGGAATAATGAAAAAAATAAGCTATCAAGTCACCGGGATGACCTGCGGTGGTTGCGTTAAACGCGTTCAGGCCACCTTATCCCAATACGCATCACATGTAGACGTCTCACTTGACCCCGCACTAGCGACACTGCACCAGCCCAATGCAAATATCGATGAATTGAATCAGGCACTTAGCCAAGTGGGGCATTACACATTAAGCACAATAGCATCTCCAACTGCACCTACCACTTCTATTGAATCAACCTCTTGGTTCAGTACCTATCGGCCACTCTTATTGGTATTCGCCTATATTTTGCTCGTTTGTTCAGCGGTTGAATGGGTAGCTGGCGGGTTTGTACTGCACCGATTTATGCCAAATTTTATGGCAGGTTTTTTTTTGGCTTTCTCTTTTTTTAAACTGCTTGATCTGCCCGGATTTGCCAGCAGCTATGCCATGTACGATGTACTCGCCAAACGTTTTCCACAATACGGCTATGCCTATCCGTTTATTGAGTTGAGCTTAGGGATAGGTTACCTCATTCAGGGCGATAGCCGTTTACTCAACCTCGTGACTTTTATCGTCATGGCATTTTCCACCTTGGGCGTACTCATTGCAGTGAGTAATCGCCAAAAGATCCGTTGCGCTTGTTTGGGCGCTGTATTTAATTTACCAATGAGCACCGTCACTATTATCGAAGATTTGCTGATGGCTGGCATGGCGTTATGGATGCTGGTATCCATCGGCTAATCCTCAATCTATGTGATATTTGTTACGGGTATCGACTACAGAAGATTGAGGTACGGCCGATACTAATCATTGAGATGACTGAATCTTAATTCCTATAAGAATAGCCTGACTAATAATATGAACAAATTGGCAATATGAATCAATCGGCAACATGAAAAAATTAGCTTTTTTCCAACGCTTCCTACTACCACTCTTGCTTGTCGGCCTATTTGCGGTTCTTTCCACCACGGTCTACATGTTCACGCTTAACATGCGTGAAATAGAAGCAGATGCGCATCAGGAAACCAATGAGCTTGCACACCTACTCACCATGGCCAAGAGTTTGGTAGAGGAGCGCGTGCACTCCTCTATGGAGCTATTGAAAAAAAATAGCGAGGCACTTGGCACCCCGCATATTCGTGGCACTGTTGTGCTCAATGGCGAGACGATTCCTAACTTAACGTTTGCCGAAGAAGCACAAATCCGACAAAGCAGTTTGGTCGATGGTGTCACGAGCATCGGCAATGGCACAGCCACCTTGTTTGTCAAACACCACGATGCTTTTATTCGCATTGCCACCAACGTCAAAATCAAAAATAGCGCACGTGCTGTCGGCACACAATTAGACCCTACTGGCAAAGCCATTCCATTTTTACGCAAGGGAAAAGCTTTTTACGGCGTGGTTGATATTTTGGGAGAGCCCTACATCTCAGGCTATGAGCCGATGTTTGACCAAAGTGGTATAGTCATCGGCGCATGGTATGTCGGGTACAAAGTAGACGTGAAAGCGCTGGATCAAGCCATTAAACAATGGTCGTTTTTAGACACCGGCTTTGCTGCTATCCGTGATTACAATCATCAATTGCGCTTTGTTTCAGAACGCACACAGCCATTAGCGGCACAATCCATCCTCAATCAAACAGATGATCGCTGGGTCATTATTAAAAAACGTATTCCAGATTGGAATTTTGACGCTTATATTGCCTACCCTAAACACGAAGCCTATTTGCAAAGTATAGGCAACCTCTATCCGATTTTGGTGCTAGGTAGTGTATTTGGCTGCGTGCTGTTGTTATTGGCATCGCATGCCATTAAGCGCTTTGTACTTAAACCCTTGGGCGGTGACCCGGAAACTGCTTACAACCTTGTACACCGCATAGAGCAAGGCGATTTTAATGATGATGGCACGCATGCACCCCCAGATACATTGATAGGCAACATGCTCACCATGCGCCAGCGCATACACGATATGGTGACAGAACTTACGGAAAATGCTGATCGCCTCCGCGTGTCTTCCAGCGTATTCGAGCACGCGCACGATGGTATTTTCATTACCGACTCCACAGCGCGTATTATTGAAGTGAACCCTGCGTTTACCGTGATTACAGGATTTAGCCGAGAGGAAGCCTTAGGCAAAAACCCAGAAACACTAGGCTTTGCCTATCAGATCGAGGCGTTTTTCTCTCAATTTTTTGAATCTACCAAGCAGCAAGGCGAATGGCAAGGCGAGGTATGGAACCGCCATCAGAATGGTGAAACTTATATTGCTTGGCTGGATGTGTTTCCCGTACATGCCAAAACCGGCGAGTTTCAGCACTATGTCGGGTTATTTTCTGACATTACGCAAGCCAAAGAACAGCAAAAATCTCTGGAACACTTGGCTTACCATGATGCATTAACCAAGCTACCGAATCGCATCTTGTTTTCAAACAGCCTGCAAAAAACGTTAGCACATGCAGAACGCACCAAAGAAGTGGTGGCTATTTGCTATTTAGATTTGGATGAGTTCAAACCCATCAACGATCAGTTTGGTCATGAAGTGGGTGACCAATTACTGGTGATGCTGGCAGAGCGTCTACAATCAAGCTTACGCAAACAAGATACCGTGGCCCGACTTGGGGGTGATGAATTTGCCTTACTGCTGAGCGGCTTACACAGCACAACAGAGTATACAGAAACGCTGGACCGTATTTTGGCGGCGATAGAAGCGCCCTTTTATATCGCCAATCATGCGTTCTCTATCTCGGCCAGCATAGGCTATACCGTGTACCCAGGTGATAAAAACCCACCGGATACATTATTGCGCCATGCCGATCACGCCATGTATCACGCCAAAACGCATGGCGGCAAACAATACCACCTATTTGATCTACAGCTCGCCCAATTATCACGCGATAAACATCAGCTCAAAGAAGACATTGCCAAAGCACTCTCCAACAATCAGCTTAGCGTCTACTTTCAACCACAAATTAATGTACGCACCGGTCAGGTCGTTGGCATGGAAGCACTGATTCGCTGGCAGCATCCACAAAAAGGCTTATTACTACCCAATGATTTTTTGCCGCTGATCGAAAACACACACCAAATCATCGACATCAGCGAATGGGTGATTGAAAACGCACTGGACCAATTAAAAAAATGGCACCTAGCTGGGTTTGATTTTTATGTGGCGGTCAACATTGCCGCGCATCATTTATTGGATAAAGGTTTTGAAACCAAGTTGGCGGCCATGCTCAGCAAATTTCCCAACGTGCCACCGCACTACTTAAACCTTGAAATTACAGAAAGCGCAGCGATTGGCGAGATTAACAATGTTACCCATATCATCCAGCAATGTAAAAAATTGGGGGTGACGTTTGCCATTGATGATTTTGGCGCCGGCTACTCGTCACTCACCTACCTACGCCGTCTCCCAGTAGACAGCATCAAGATCGACCGTTCATTTATCAACGGCATGCTAGTCGATTCCGAAGACTTAGCTGTTGTGAGCAGTATCATTACACTCTGCAAAGAATTCAAACGCACCGTCATTGCCGAAGGTGTCGAGTCTGCAGACCATGCCCAAAAACTGATGCAATTGGGGTGTGACCTAGTGCAAGGCCATAGCATTGCCAAGCCTATGCCGGCCAACAAGGTCATGCAGTGGGCCAAAGCACACGCTCCTTTCAAGTTTAGCTAAGCATGACATCTGCCATGACCGATGCCTACTATCAATTACCGACCGGCAATGTACTGGCATTGAATCGGCACAATGCCTTTCCGCCACTTCATCAGGCATTAACAGAACCCAATGGCTTAATTGCCATTGGTGGTGAGTTAACCATGACACGTTTGTTAGACGCGTATCAACAGGGGATTTTCCCTTGGTTTAGTGAGGGCGAACCGATATTATGGTGGAGTCCACATCCGCGCATGGTGTTGTATCCAGAGGAACTAAAGGTCTCGCGTTCACTCTCAAAAACAATTCACAAGCAATTGTTTGAAGTACGCATCAATACTGCGTTTCGTGAGGTGATCACTGCTTGCAGCGCAACGCCTAGGCCTCAGCAATCCGGTACTTGGATTAGCCCGGCCATGACTGACGCTTACTGCGAGCTGCACGCAGCAGGCTATGCGATTTCTGTGGAGAGTTGGCAAAACGGTGTGTTAGTGGGCGGTTGCTACGGCATTCAAATACAGCGTATGTTTTATGGAGAAAGCATGTTTCACCATGTATCAGAAGCATCTAAAGTGGCGTTTGTACACTTAGTGCAATACCTTATACAACAAGATGTTGGGCTAATTGACTGCCAGATGCGCACGCCTTTATTGACACAATTTGGCGGACGCGAAATTGAACGCGATCTGTTTATTCAGCAACTGCAAACACTTACACAAGCCCAACATGACGCTCCCTAACGAACCTTCCCTGCAAAAACTACAGTTCTATGTCACCACACCTTATCCGTGTGGTTACCTGCCCAACCAGCTTGCGCAAAGCTTAATCGCGTCTCCGCAGTCATTGGTCAATGCGCAGGTGTACAGTGGCTTGATCCAACAAGGGTTTAGACGTAGCGGCAAATTTGCCTACCGCCCACATTGCGAACATTGCCATGCGTGTACACCCGTGCGCTTAGTGCTTGCACGTTTTTCTCCATCGCGTAGCCAGCAACGCGCGTTTAAACAACATCAAGAGTTATCGGTGAGGATACTACCGCTGGATTTTCACGATGCGCACTTTAGTCTATATGCGCAATATCAGCAATTACGGCACCGCGATGATACGGCAGGCATTGCAATAGAAAGCAATGATGCCGAGCAATACCGCCAGTTTTTGTGCCTAAGCAATGTAGAAAGCTTGATGGTTGAGTTTGCTGACGCACAAGGGCAAATCAAAATCGTCAGTGTCATTGATGTTGTACAAGATGGCGTGTCGGCCGTATATACATTTTACGACGCAACCGATGCTAAAAATAGTTATGGGACATATGCCATTGTGTGGTTGACCGAATGGATCAAAACGCTAGAATTGCCTTATTTGTATCTGGGCTACTGGATAGCGCAGAGCCAAAAAATGGCTTATAAACAACGCTTTAAACCTCAAGAACAATTGATTGATGGTGAGTGGGTAGAAAATAATCATATAGCATGAAGCCATATGATTTAAGTTTCTAATGGGTCAGCCCAACTGCTGTAACCTTTAAACTGCGCAAACACCGCCTGCATTTCTACTTCACTGAGTATATAAGGCGTACCCAACTGCAAGGCACGCCAATATTGCTCCGCCAGATTCTCCACTTCTATTGCAATCGACAAGGCTTCAGCTAAGTCTTTACCAAGCGCAATCACGCCATGGTTTGCCAGCAGGCAGGCTTTACGTGCCTTCAACGCCTCAATCGCTGCATCCGAGAGTGCTTGCGAGCCAAACAGTGCATACGGTGCACAACGAATATTGGCACCGCCGGCCACGGCAATCATGTAATGAAAAGCAGGGATTTCACGATGCGAACATGCCAGCGTCGTGGCAAACATGCTATGCGTATGCACCACTGCATTGACTTCCGGCCGTTGCTGCAAAATATCACGATGGAACCGCCATTCACTGGATGGTTTCTTATCGGTTTCAGCGATACCATCTAACCCCATCTGTACCATGGTTGTGGCTGATAATGCATCTACTGGTACACCAGAGGGTGTAATCAAAAAGCCCGTTGCATAGCGCACGCTGACATTGCCAGAGGTGCCTTTGTTGAGTCCGGCCTGCTGTAATTGCTGTGCCGTTTGTAATAACTCTGTTGCTAAATGTGTGTCTGTTTGAAACATAGTGGCGATCACTGCGACTGTAATGATGTAAGCATATCAGGCGCGTACACGCCTTTTTCAGTAATGATGCCTGTAACCAATCTGGCCGGTGTCACATCAAAGGCCGGGTTAAGTGCTTGGCTTTGCAATGGAATCACACGCACATTCTCAATAGTACCTTGTGCGGTCAATCCCTGTATCCACGCCACCTCTTCCGGATTGCGCGCTTCAATTTCAATGTCCAGTAAACCGTTTTGCATTTGCCAATCAATCGTAGGGCTAGGTACCGCCGCATAAAAAGGGATTTGCTGATCAAACGCCGCCAATGCTTTCAAATAGGTGCCTATCTTGTTACAGACATCACCTGTACGCGTGACGCGGTCTGCGCCCACAATCACCATATCCACCTGCCCATGCTGCATCAAATGCCCACCGGCATTATCGGTAATCACAGTATGCGGTACGCCATGCTGGGCCAGTTCCCAAGCCGTTAAGCTCGCCCCTTGGTTACGCGGGCGCGTTTCGTCCACCCACACGTGCACAGGTATTCCCGCATCATGTGCAGCATATATCGGTGCAAGCGCAGTGCCATAATCCACCGTGGCTAACCAACCAGCATTGCAATGTGTCAGAATTTGCACCGGTTTATCTGTATAGCGTTTCTGTATACACACCAAACCATGTCGCCCAATTGCCTGATTTTGCAGCACATCTTCATCGGCCATGGTTGCAACCTCTTGCCATGCACCATCACGACGCAATGATGCTGGTAGCTGCATTAAGTAAGTCTGCATACGCTGTACCGCCCAAGCCAAGTTCACGGCAGTGGGCCTACTTTGTAATAACTGTTGTGCTGCCATAGCCAGCGCAGCATCCGAAGTATCTTGATTCATAGCCAAAGCAATACCATAAGCAGCAGACACACCAATCAAGGGTGCCCCCCGCACTTGCATCGTGTTGATGGCGGTCACCATTGCAGCAACGGAATCTATGCGCACTAGCTCAAACGCAAATGGCAAACGTGTCTGGTCAATAATGGTGACATAGCGAGTTTGAGTGTCTGGCCAAATGGTGCGGTAATGTTGTTGCTCAACGTTCATAATATAACCGTTAGTTTTTTTAATGAAATTGCAAGCGGTTCAAATGAAAAAAATATCAAAAAAATAATTGCATTTTTAAAATAAATAATATTGATTTTTTCCATCCACAAAATCTGTGGATAACTTTGTGGATTACTGTGTCTTAAAAACGTAACTTACCATTTTATAAGGACTTTTTCTAAAAGTTCATTTTTTAATCTATTTTTTTTATTAATAAAATCAATTACTTACAATATCTCTTTGGTTTAATAACACTTTTTAACGAAACTTAATGTAACACTTCAAGTGGTGTGCATAAATACGCTAATTTTGGAAAAATATCGATAGAATTTTTGCTTGTATTTTCAATGATTTGCGTCACATGCATCCCCCTTAACTCAGCCAAAATCTCAGCGATTTTCATTAGCTCTTTTGGGCTATTTCTGCCTTGCGTACCTAGCCATTCCGGGGGGATATCTGGCGCATCTGTCTCTAATACAATCGCATCCATGCCGACTGCTTTGGCTAGCGCTCTGATCTTGAGCGCACGGGTGTAGGTCATGGCACCACCAAATCCTAGCTTAAAACCCATCTCTACAAACATCTCCGCTTGTTGCAGGCTGCCATTAAACGCATGTGCAATCCCGCCACGTACGCTATGACGGCGCAGATGCTTGAGCACATCGTCTACCGCACGTCGTACATGCAGAATCACCGGCAAATCGAAATCCCGCGCCATTTTTAATTGCTCGGTAAAGAAATAGCTTTGCGTTTCTGCATTTTGCTTGGTGACAAAAAAATCCAAACCAATTTCACCGACCGCTACCAGTTTATTTGATGTGCCTACATGCTGTGCAATCAATTGCCGCAAAGTGTGCATGTCACTCGGTTGCGCTGCATCAATGTACATCGGGTGCCAGCCAAGCGCGTACCAGCATTGTGGGTATTGATCGGATAGCGCTATTACTGTTTGAAAATTATTGGCGCACACTGCGGGCACAACAATGGCTGCAACCCCTTGCGCAATACTCGCCTGCACCTGCGCATCGCGGTCGGCATTAAATTCAGGGGCATCCAAGTGGCAATGTGTATCAATCAACATATTAAGTAACTGCCGATGCGTACTCTGGTAGTGCCAGCACACGAATATCCGCCCCAAACTGCCTGATATCGGTAATGTTTAAATCAATGGCTTGGGACATATGCGTGAGACTAGGCATTGCCAACATATTGTGGGCTTGCCCGCCCATCAATTTAGGAGCGTAATACATGAGCAACTCGTTCACCAACTGGCGTGCGATTAGCGCGCCGTTTAATCCTTGCCCAGCCTCCACCATCACCTCGTTCATTTGGCAGTGCGCTAGGTGCTTTAACAGCGTATTTAGGCACACCTGCCCCTGTGCATCTGGCGCATGAAACAAAGTTACACCCTGATCTGCCCAATAAGACGTACGTTGTAGGGAGTCCGTGGCGTAGGCAATCATAGTAGATCCGCCTTGCGTAATACGTGCATCCATAGGCATGCGCAGTTGACTGTCCACCACCACGCGCAGTGGCTGGCGTGCGTCAGGAATATCACGTACGGTCAGTTGAGGATTATCGGCAAGTACAGTACCGATACCAGTGAGTATGGCACAAGACCTAGCGCGCCAGTGCTGCACATCCAGACGCGATGCTTCTGAGCTTATCCATTGGCTGTGGCCATTTGCCATCGCGGTTTTGCCATCTAAACTTGCCGCGATTTTGCAACGGACCCACGGCATTTGCTGCGACATACGCAAAATAAAGCCAGGATTGAGTCCCTTTGCTTGCGTTTCCATTAACCCATGCTGGGTTTCAATACCATGCGCTTGTAAATAGGCCAACCCTTTACCCGCTACCAAGGGATTTGGGTCCACCATCGCCGCAATGACTTTGACAACTCCGGCATTGAGTAGCGCATCGGCACAAGGCGGTGTGCGTCCGTGGTGGCTGCAAGGCTCTAGCGTGACATAGGCAGTTGCACCACGCGCATGCTGTCCAGCTTGCTGTAAGGCATATACCTCAGCATGAGGCTCTCCCGCCTTGAGGTGTGCGCCCTCACCTACTATTTTTTGTTGATGAACAAGGACACACCCTACCCGCGGGTTAGGTGTGGTGGTATAGAGACCGCGCTCCGCCAGTTGCAAAGCGCGCTGCATGTATAGATGATCAAGTGCAGAAAACATACTGCATTGTAATGGGCGGTGCGGGCATTACACAATAAAGAAAATGTGGATTTACGCTAGGTGCTTGCCTAGCGTAAACAGGCGTTTAGTGTGAGGAGATACGGGAGTGCATCAAACGGCCATTCTCATCAAAGAAAATACGCAAAGCATGGTACACATGCATACACTTGCCTAAATCGTATTCAATGGCATTGGTGTCTTCTAGGCTGGGGCGCCCAAGCAAGGCCATCACGGCTTCACGTTGCGCGCCTTTAATCAGAATATGCTCTTTTAAATCATAGGCCATGTCACCACGTTTGCACTCTTGCTCCAGAGTGGCGGCGCTCTGCATCCATCTGGTTTGATCAAACTTTTCACTACCAAACACCGCTTGGTCTTTAAACGCCCACCAAGTAAAAAACACTATAGTGAGCAACAACGTGAATACAGCCAGTGCAATCGAAGCAGCATTTATTAGTTTCATCGAGCTATCCTTATCTCAAACGCATGCGTTTATTTTTTCTTACGTGGTATATCCAAATCACGAATCACATCATGGAAGTCATCCACATCGGAGAAGCTACGGTACACCGAAGCAAATCGAATATAAGCCACTTTATCCATGAGCTTAAGCTCTTGCATGACGCTTTCCCCTAAATCCCGCGCTGGAATCTCACGCTCGCCCAAACTGAGGATTTTTTGCACGATATGGTCTAGCGCTCTGTCCACGTATTCGGTTGGCACTGGACGCTTGTGCAATGCACGCGTAAATGACAACCTTAACTTATCGCGATTAAATTCCTCACGTGTGCCGTTTTGTTTGACCACTTGCGGCATATGCAATTCAGCCGTTTCATACGTGGTGAATCGCTTGTCGCAAGCGCTGCAGCGGCGGCGGCGGCGAATAGAATCACCCTCGTCATTAATACGGGAATCAATGACTTGGGTATCGTTGTCACCACAAAATGGACATTTCAAGCGTTATGCTCCGTACACAGGGAAGCGACTGGTTAAGGCATGCACTTTCTCTTTGGTTGCAGCAATCACGGCTTCTGAAGTTGGGTTATCCAATACATCTGCAATCAAATGCGCCACTTGCTCAGCCTCGGCCTCTTTAAAGCCACGTGTCGTAATCGCAGGTGAACCGATACGGATACCAGAAGTCACGAATGGGCTTTCTGGATCATTAGGAATCGCATTCTTATTCACAGTAATGTGCGCTTGACCCAAATAAGCATCGGCTGCTTTACCGGTTAACCCTTTTGGACGTAAATCTACTAGGAATACATGTGACTCAGTACGGCCAGAAATAATACGTAAGCCGCGAGCTGCTAATGTTTTCGCCATTACATCAGCATTTTTAAGCACTTGCGCTTGATACACTTTAAACTCAGGCTGCTGTGCTTCCAAGAACGCAGTGGCTTTACCAGCAATCACGTGCATCAATGGGCCACCTTGCAAGCTCGGGAACACATTTGAATTCAGCATTTTCTCGTATTCGGCTTTGGCTAAAATGATCCCACCACGTGGACCGCGTAAGGTTTTGTGCGTAGTTGACGTCACAAAATCTGCATGCGGCACTGGGTTAGGATAGACACCTGCCGCAATCAAACCAGAGTAATGCGCCATATCCACCATGAAATAGGCGCCCACTTTTTTGGCAATCTCAGCCATGCGTGCCCAATCAAAACGCAAGGCATACGCACTGGCACCACCAATCAGGAGCTTTGGTTTAGCTTCAATGGCAATACGCTCCATTTCATCGTAATCAATCTCTTCTTTATCATTCAGGCCATAGGCCACAATGTTAAATAGCTTGCCTGAAAGATTAGCCGGTGATCCATGGGTTAAGTGACCACCATGGCCTAGGTTCATCCCCATCACGGTATCACCCGGTTTAAGGATAGAAAAATACACGGCTTGGTTAGCCTGAGAGCCTGAGTGTGGCTGCACGTTCGCGTATTCTGCACCATAGATTTGCTTTAAGCGATCAATCGCCAATTGCTCTACTTGGTCTACATATTCGCAACCACCGTAAAAACGTTTACCTGGGTAGCCCTCTGCATATTTGTTGGTCAATTGAGAGCCCTGTGCTTCCATCACCGCTGGGCTGGTGTAGTTCTCTGACGCGATGAGTTCAATATGCTGATATTGACGAACGACTTCGTCTTCAATCATCTTGGCTAACGAAGGGTCTGCGATTTTTAAATTGCGAGAAGTGCTAAACATGAGAGGCATCCATAAAGCTGAAAATTTAGAAACGTGAGTTTAACATGATGTATATGGTGCATAAACAGTCATGATTACTTTATGTGTGGTGCACCATATATTTGGTGCATTAGGCACCATTTTGGTTCATGCGAACCACCACACACCGCCTCTAAACCAGCACTTAATACCAGGATGTTCAATAACCCATTGAATTAAATAAACTAAATTACTTGGCACGGTGTTTGCTAAACATAAATTAAGCGCATATCTCCAAAATCGCTCCCCCTAGGCCCAACACTCGTGTTGGGCATTTTTTTGCCTACGGCAGTATTGCTGGCCCATTGTGGCTACTTACCTCTGCATACCAAGCAGGCTATAATCGCATCTGATTGGCTTAACCAAGGATGCAACATGAAATGGACCGATAGTCAGCGCATTGCTGAAGCGCTATACGACAAACACCCCGAAGTAGATCCTAAAACTATCCGGTTTACCGACTTGATGGAATGGACATTGGCCTTGGATGGATTTGATGATCTACCGGCCCATTGTGGTGAAAAGATTTTAGAAGCGATTCAACTTGCTTGGATAGATGAAGCCGAATAGCACATGTTTGAAGCGCTCTTCTTATTATTTGTAAAGCACTTTGTATGCGACTTCCCACTGCAAACTTCTGCATGGATGTATCGCAACAAAGGCATTTATTTACATTTAGGTGGGATTACACACTCTGCTATTCACGCGCTTGGCACTTGGCTGGTACTGGTTTTTTTTATTGGCGAACACGCCTGGCTTTACGCGCTGATCGATTTCATCGTGCACTACCATATTGACTGGGCAAAGCTACAATTAAACAAACGCTTTGGCCTGCGCCCCGATAACAGCAATTGGTTCTGGATTCTTTTAGGATTTGACCAACTTGCGCACCATATTACTTATTTTGTGATTATTTACTATGCATTCAACTATCAATTTACCTAAAGAAATTTTCAAGGCCTATGACATTCGCGGCATCGTCGGTAAAACGCTTACGCCGGAAATCGTCGAGCGCATCGGCCATGCCCTAGGTTCCGAAGCCAAGCACCGCGGCCAATCAGAGATTTGCATTGGCTATGATGGCCGTTTATCTGGTCCGGAATTGGCGGACGCATTATCCGTCGGTATTCGTAAAGCGGGTATCGATGTGGTGAATTTAGGCATGGTCGCCACCCCCATGGTGTACTTTGCTGCACACTTTCTTAACACGCAATGTGGTGTCATGGTGACTGGCAGCCACAACCCGCCTGATTACAATGGCTTAAAAATGGTGCTGGCAGGAGAAACGCTTTCTAACGAAGCGATTCAAGGATTAAAAGCACGCATTGAAAACAATCAACTGACCTATGGTGAAGGCTTAGAGCGTAAGTACAGCATTGCGGATGACTACATCCAAACCATTAAGGCCGATATCAATCTGACGCGCCCACTGAAAATTGCGGTGGATTGCGGCAACGGTGTGGCCGGTGCATTTGCAAAATCACTTTATAACGCCATTGGTTGCAGCGTGGATGAATTATTCTGCGAGGTGGATGGCCATTTCCCTAACCATCACCCAGACCCTTCTGTGCCCGAAAACCTAGAGGATTTAATCAATGCGCTGAAAACCAGCCGCGCTGAAATTGGCTTAGCATTTGATGGCGATGGCGACCGTTTAGGCGTGGTGACAAAAGATGGCAAAATCATTTACCCAGATCGCCAGCTGATGCTGTTTGCAGAGGATGTATTAGCTAACAACCCCAATGCCAGCATCATCTTTGATGTGAAATCGACCCGTAACTTAACGCCATGGATTCAAGAAAAAGGCGGGCAAGCGGTGATGTGGAAAACCGGACACTCACTCGTCAAATCCAAGATTAAAGAAATCGACGCCGCACTTGCCGGTGAAATGAGCGGCCACGTATTTTTTAATGACCATAAACAAGGCAAAAAACGCTGGTATGGCTTTGATGATGGCCTCTACTCTGGCGCACGCTTGCTAGAAATTCTGAGCCGCTTCCCCAACCCATCAGAGATTCTGAATAAACTACCGGATAGCGTCAGCACGCCGGAACAGCATATCCATATGAACGAAGGCGAACCACATGCCTTGATTCATACGCTGCAGAAAACGGCTAATTTTCAAGGCGCAAATGAAGTGATTACGATTGATGGCCTGCGTGTGGAATACCCAGACGGCTTTGGTTTAATGCGTCCATCTAACACCACGCCTGTGATTGTATTGCGCTTTGAGGCCGATAGTGAAGCAGCACTCAAACGCATACAGGCACAGTTTAAAGAGATCATTTGGGAAGCTGCACCGCACGTTGCTATTCCATTCTAAATCATGTCTAAACATACCCTAGTGATTGTATGTATCTGGGTTGCGCTGGCGAGTGTCGTGTACTATCTGGTTGACCGCATTCAGCAGCCCAATACCTTACAAGCCCTAGGGCATGACCACACCGTGGTACTCAAAAGAGGGTTGGATGGCCACTACCGCGCCGAAGCATTGATTAATGGCGAACAAGTAGATGTACTAGTCGATACCGGCGCAACCGGTGTCGCCATCTCACAAACAGTAGCAGACAAACTTCAATTAAAAAGCCTCACCGCAGTCCGCACCAATACAGCCAACGGCACCACAGTGGGCTATATGGTGCGACTCTCTTCCGTTAAGCTAGGCGGCGTGGAAGCCAATAACGTATCTGCCATGATTGCCCCTGGCCTAGAAGGCGATGTCTTACTTGGCATGAGCTTTTTGGCGCGCATGGACGTGCGCTTATTTAAAGGCGAGATGACGATTCGTCAAGTTGAATAATCAAGTTGGTTAAAAATATAAGTTTTTGTTTTTTATAGCTATATTTTTACAGAATGTGTTTTATGTAAGTATTCCTCATCAGGTGTGACTAATGGTGGCTAGCTAGCCATTTACAGATTTAATATTCGCACATTTTAATATTTGAGGAGCTTTACCATGAAGACACATTTAAAACTATCCACACTGGTTGCAACCATGCTAATGGTCGCAACTACACAACTAATGGCAGCTGAACCGATGCTAAGTACTGGCGGTTATGCGACCCAACTGCAAAAGCTAGAAATGATGAAGATGCTGGACGCAGATGGCAACCATATGGTCACCATTGCCGAGTCAGATGCTTATTACAACAGTATTTTCGATGCATTGAACAAAGACCAAGATGACTCACTAGACACTAAAGAATGGGCTGGCACGACAAAACAGACCAAGCTTGATTTAGCTACCGGCGGCTACACCCGAGAGCTGCGTTCAATGAAAATGATGAAAATGATGGATACCGATGCCGATCACTTAGTGACACGTGAAGAGTTCTTAAATCATCACCGTGCAATCTTCAACAAAATGGACACGTCGACTGACAAGCAATTGGATGCGCAGGAATGGGTGGCTAAAGTATTTGGCGGTCACTAATACTCGTAGCAATTCACTTAATTAAGTAACTCTCTCGTATTAAGGCCGGCATCGCTGGCCTTAATCGATTAGCGAATAACGCTACAATTTATTGCGCCAACTCTGCCGCATCCACCACCACTTTGTACAACTGCAGTTCCTGCTGTGTTTTTACCGTTTCCCCTACTGCAATCTGGTTACGTTTACCCGGTGCAACTCCATTAATAATCATCGGTCTGCTTTGCGCGACGGGCCTGCCTGTTTTTGCATCATATTTAATCATGCGCACTTGCACCCTGCCAATTGGCACCGCTGTGGCATTTTGCACTACAGCATACACAGCACCATTATTATCGGCCACAGGGCCAGACTGAATATACTTGGCAGGATTACGCGGTAGATCAATACGCACCGCACGCGCATTGGCGTCTTTACCTATATCCGAATCTGAGCCTGCTGCCGTTTGGTAGTGTTTGAGGGCCACATCGGTTTCCCCGCGCCCTTCTGCAATTTGCCCAAGCAAATCATGCCCTGGCGCCGTTGGCAGCAGCGCATTAGCACGATTTAAAAATGGTTCAGCTTCTGCTTTTTTACCCATATTAAATAAAGCAATACCGCTTTGGATATGCGGCTTAAAATAATCCGGCTGCATTTTTATGGCTTTATCATAGTAGCCCAATGCTTCTTGTGGCTTTTTCTGCGTCAGCGCAATATCGCCCAACAGCTCTTGAAATCTTGCCTCTTTAGGCTCGCCTGCAATTGCCTGATTCGCTAATTTAGTGGCCGCTGCGGTATCGCCTTTTTTAAGGGCAACCAATGCATCGTCGTAAGCTTTATAAGCAGCGCGTGTGGCCTTTACTTTACCTACTTTTTGCGCATACGCCTCTTTACCCCAATCACCTCCGGCCCCAATTCTGGCCAGCGTTTCCTTGTTGGCATCTACACGCTCTTGTGATGGTGGATGGCTGGCAAATAACCCTGTAATAAAGTCGCTTTTCTTACCTTCGCTCAAACGCACAAACGTCTCCTGCAGTGTTACCGCTGCAGTAGGGTCGTACCCTGCTTTTTTCATATATTGCATGCCATACAAGTCTGATTCTGACTCTGCATCACGTCCATATTTACTGGTAGCCAGCTGTGCGCCTAGCTGCGCCCCACCTACAATCAAATTAGAATAATTAGTATTTTGTGCGCCTATCCCCACCGCAATCATAGCGCCTTGTAATAAAATACCGCGCTCCATGCTTTTAGCGCCATGTCGGGCAGCGGCATGCACAATTTCATGCCCCATCACTGCCGCCAACTCCGCCTCGCTATTCAGCTCATATAACAATCCACGGTTAAACGCAATTTTGCCCCCTGGCATCGCCCAAGCATTCGGAATCGAGTCATTCAATACCACGAATTCATAAGGCAAATCTGGTCGATCCGAAACAGCAGCCAAACGTTTACCTACCCCTTGTACGTAAGCCGTTAACTCAGGATCAATCACATAGTCGCCCCCTTGCGATTGACGCGCAGGTGAATAGTTTTGCGTACCAATTGAGATCTCTTGTGCTTGAGACACAAATTGAAACTCAGTTTTTTTGGTGACAGGATTGGTACCGCAAGCCGTCACTGCGACTACTGCCCATAGGCTCAGCCATTTGCATGCATATCTCATGATTTTCCCCTTATGCACTTGTTATTCTTCAGCCAACTAAGTAATCACCGTAGGTGCTGAGCGTCCAGTTTTTTCCACAAGCTGCGACAGCTTCAATGCCAACTGAATCATTTCCGCCAACGCCACCTGTGCATCTAAATGATGCTGATTGGTGTCTGATTCAAAAGCCTCAAGATAGATGCGGATGGTCGCGCCTTCTGTGCCGGTGCCGGACAATCTGAATATGATTCTTGAGCCACATTGGAATAAAACGCGTATGCCTTGTCCCCGGCTGACAGAATGATCGACCGGATCTTGATAACTAAAATCATCACAAGCAGCCACAGTATAGCGACCAAACGTTTGACCAACCAATGTCTCGAAATGCGCTTTCAAATGTGCCATGACTGCATTGGCTTGTTCAGTCGGAATGCCTTCATAATCATGGCGGGAATACACGTTACGGCCATATTCCGCCCAATGCGCTCTGACTATCGCCTCTACACTTTGTTTGCGCGCAGCAATAATATTCAGCCAGCACAACACCGCCCATAAGCCATCTTTTTCGCGCACATGATTAGAGCCGGTACCAAAACTCTCTTCACCGCATAGCGTTACCTTATCGGCATCCATTAAATTACCAAAGAACTTCCAACCGGTAGGTGTTTCATAACAGGCGATATTCATTTTTTTGGCAACGCGATCCACCGCCCCACTGGTTGGCATAGAACGCGCAACACCGGCTAAACCAGCTTTGTAAGCGGGAATCAAATGTGCATTGGCTGCAATAATCGCCAAGCTATCGGATGGCGTGACAAAAAAACTTTTGCCTAAGATCATATTACGATCACCATCACCATCAGATGCTGCCGCAAAATCGGGCGGATTAGATCCGTAGACAATCTTGACCAACGCTTCTGCGTAAGTCAGATTTGGGTCAGGGTGACCACCACCGAACGTTTCAGAGACCTGACAGTTCATTAAGCTACTGTCAGGTGCGCCTAATCTGTGTGCGAATATTTCCTGTGCATAAGGCCCTGTGACTGCATGCATGGCATCAAACTGCATAGTGAAGCCATTGGCAAACAATGTACGTATTGCCGAAAAATCAAACATGCTTTCCATTAAATCGGCGTAATCACGTACTGGGTCAATCACTTCAACACTAAAGCCATCAAATGCTGTGAGCCCAATTTTATCTAGGTCGACTAATGGCAGATCGACTAATTGATATTGCAGGATGGCCTTTGAGATAGTAAAAATAGCCTCTGTGATTTTCTCAGGCGCAGGCCCGCCGTTGGGCGTATTGTATTTAATGCCAAAATCATCGTCTGGCCCAGCCGGGTTATGACTTGCAGACAGAATAATGCCGCCTAATGTTTGATATTTGCGAATCACATGCGACGCAGCAGGTGTAGATAAGATACCGCCTCTACCCACCAAGACCTTAGAGAACCCATTAGCAGCGGCCATTTTAATAATGGTTTGAATCGCTTGCGCATTGTAATAGCGTCCATCACCACCCAGCGTCAACACAGCACCTGTCGGGATGTCTAGCGAATCAAAAATACTTTGTACAAAATTTTCTAGATAATGCGCTTGTTGGAAAACTTTGACTTTTTTACGCAGACCGGATGTGCCCGGTTTTTGGTCTGGAAAAGGCGTGGTGCTGACAAGACTGACTTGCATGGAGATTCCTAAACTAAGCGATTAACAGAGGGTAGTTCATTAAGATGAACGGTTCAATAGAATATAAATCAAGTTCAGGCGAATCACAATTGCCAATATGGATATTTACACAACATGGATATTTACATAAAAGAAACAGATACAAAAAAACCAGCATATGGCTGGCTTGTGTGTTTTATTGCTTATATAAATTGGAAATCACCGTTATAGTTTAACAAACTAAACGGATGTCGATATGGCAATGAAACGATTTGCTGAGGATATCGTATCTTTTATCCGACTAATGCTTGCTCAAAACTTTCAATTGGGACTGGTTTACCAAATAAATAGCCTTGATAATTTGAGCAACCTTCCCTCAATAGTATTTGCCGTTGCCCTTCCGTTTCCACACCTTCAGCAATTACATTTAACTCCATTGTCTCAGCCATTGCAATAATCGTACGTACAATTGATTTATCTATTTCATCATTGGCGATATCCCGCACAAACGACTGATCAATTTTGATTTGTTCCAGCGGGAGCTTTTTAAGATATTGCAAAGAGGAATAACCGGTGCCAAAATCATCTAAAGAGAATCGCACACCTACTTTGCATAAAGTATTCATCGTATCAATGGCTTGGTCGACATCATGCAACAACAAGCCCTCTGTAAGCTCAAGTTTAAGCAGTGTCGGGTTTACATTAAAGCGTTGCAAAGCGAGCTTCACTTGATCCACAAAGTAGGATTGCGCAAATTGTTTGGCACTGACATTGATAGATAAACCTAGCTCACGCGTGTGAGGTTGCTGTTGCCAGTCGCGTAACTGAGCACAAGCAGTATTGATTACCCAATCGCCTATTGGCAATATCAAACCAGTTTCTTCACTCAGGGGGATAAAGTGGATGGGGGAAAT
Source organism: Methylophilaceae bacterium 11 (assembly GCA_000525025.1). Taxonomy (GTDB): domain Bacteria; phylum Pseudomonadota; class Gammaproteobacteria; order Burkholderiales; family Methylophilaceae; genus Methylophilus. The sequence goes on from JCKJ01000001.1 coordinate 1,769,392, forward strand.
CAATCCGCGTTCAGGATGTATCCATCGAATCAAGCCTTCTGCCCCCACCGCTTTACCTGATGCGTCTACCTGAACTTGGTAAAACAGTTTAAATTGCTCTTCTCTAATGGCTACCTGCAGCTCTTCTTCGAGTAAAGCTCTCGCATTAATCACTTCTTGCATGTGCGGGTCATAGAAGCGGATGGTATCTCCCCCTTCTTTTTTGGCTTGATACATCGCAATATTTGCCTGCTGCAACAACTCCTCAACCATCGATTCTTTGCGGTTAAACAGCGTCACACCAATACTTGAAGTACAGACATACGGATTTTGCTCAAGCTGGTAAGGCTTATTTAATTCAATGAGAATTTTATTGGATATCGCTCTCGCTTGGGCTGCTGCCTCAAGGTTACGCGTACTCAGTGCTTGCAGTAGGATGACAAAGTCATCGCCGCCTATGCGTGCCACCGTGTCAACTGCGCGCAAGCATGCCGCTATACGCTTGGCCACTTGCTCAAGCAGTAAATTGCCAGAATCATGCCCGATGGTGTCATTGAGTGTCTTGAAATTATCTAAGTCTAGGTAAAGCACTGCGCCCTCTTGGCCAGTTCGGAGGCTTGTGGATAAGGCTTGCTGAAGACGATCTACGAGTAGTTTTCTATTAGGCAGCTTTGTGAGCGGATCATAAAACGCCAGTTCATTCATCTCGCTCGTACGTTTTTCCTTTTCATCATTTTGAAACGCAAGCTCTTTGTTCGCTTCTATTAGCTCTGCAGCACGCTTGCTTTTTTCCTTACTTTGGAAAGCCAGCTCCTTATTAGCAACAATCAGTTCAGCGGCTCTTTTACTTTTTTCTTTGTTCTGAAAAGCTAACTCTTTGTTTGCAATCACCAGCTCGGCTGCGCGGTTTTCTTTTTCTTGATTTTGGTACGCAAGCTCGGTATTGGCTATCACTAGCTCTGCCGCCCGCTTTTCCTTTTCTGAATTCTCATAAGCCAACTCACCATTTGCAATTGCAAGTTCTGCCGCCCGCTTTTCTTTTTCTTCATTTTGAAGAGCGAGTGCTTTATTTGCGGCAACTAACGCCAAATTTGCTGCTTCAAGCGCGGAATATTTTAATTCTAATACTTGTACCGATGCACTCAATTTAGATCAGCCAAATGATAAAACAACTGACTTGGCGGTGTGCTATGTTTGAGATGAGTTGACTGGCAATGTGGGTAACGCACTCTAGTTAGCATGATAACTTTCTGTTTTTATTATTCGTTATTAAATTTAGACCGATATTATCAAGTATGCAGAATGAATATAGGCGCTACTGATACTAGGCTCATGACAGCCAAAATGCAATGCATGCAATTCAAATTGCTAAAATTATGTGTTTGTTTTGGGAGTTTTGCGCATATAGTCAGAAAGCTGTACGGCCTTCTGGGAGAATATTATGGTCTCTATCTGAAATACGCTGATTAATCTACAAATATACCTCTGCCTCAACCCAAGCAGGGTTACATACATCGATATTTACTGGTTTTAAAAGTGCCTTCCGTTAATCAATTAGCTATAGAACGTTCGGTTAGGCCTGCCTTATTACAGACCTCAGACTTGTGTATCAGTCGCAATGTTTGCGCACTCACTCATTGTCTCCTTAACACGACTTAAGCCATTGGTGGAAATAATTATGCGTTGCAAAAACGCTGCTTTTCACTGCTTTTAGAAGTAGGGCGGAGAGTGGTGATTTTGGATTCGAATTAGATGTTACGCTTTGATTCAAGCACCCCTATGAGCACCCCTAAAATAAAAAAACCACTCAGTGAGTGGCCTGTCTATTTGTTTCTATTGGTCGGGACGGTGTGATTCGAACACACGACCCCTTGCACCCCATGCAAGTACGCTACCAGGCTGCGCTACGCCCCGATCCTTACTGAAACTTCAGTGCAGGCATTATAAATCAAAATAGCCATACGCCGAATGTAGAATCAATAATTTTAACAAAAAGGGGAATAGAAATCAGGCGCGCAGCAACTGTATAACTTGGCGAATCTGCGCACGCACCTGCGTCAAATCAACAGCGTCAGCAAATGGCGCAGCCATAGATTGGGCTATCGCCACTACCGGAGCAGCGACTGGCGCTGCTTCAGTAGACTCTTGCCCATCTAAACGATTGCGTGCGCCACTGATGGTAAAGCCTTGCTCATATAACAGCTCACGAATCTTACGGATGAGCAACACTTCGTGATGTTGGTAATAACGACGATTACCACGACGTTTCACAGGTTTTAACTGTGTGAATTCTTGTTCCCAATAACGAAGCACATGTGGTTTGACACCACATAACTCACTCACTTCACCAATCGTAAAATAACGCTTGGCTGGGATAGGTGGCAATTGTACTTTGGGAGACTCTTCAACCATGTTTACTCACTTTTAAGTTATTGATTCGCGTAATGCTCTTCTACTTTAGTTTTTAACTTTTGGCTTGCGTGAAAGGTAACTACACGTCTTGCAGTAATCGGGATTTCTTCACCCGTTTTTGGGTTACGACCTGGACGTTCTGATTTTTTACGTAACTCAAAGTTACCAAAACCAGATAATTTCACACTATCGCCTGCTTCTAACGCGGTACGTACTTCTTCAAAAAACGCTTCTACCATGTCTTTAGCTTCACGTTTGTTGAGCCCAACTTGCTCAAACAACAAATCGGCTAAATCTGCTTTAGTTAATGTCATGAACTCCCCTAACTACTTTTTACTTAATTCTTGATGGACAGTCGGTACTTAATTACGTAACTCGGCACCAAATTGATTTTCGAGTATTTTTAACAACTCAGCCATTGCGGCTTCGGCTTCGGTGTCGACCAAAGTTTTATGAGTATCTTGTATAAGTACAAGAAATGCAAGGCTTTTTTTGTTTTCAGCGATACCTTTTCCTTGGTAAACATCAAACAATTGTATCTGTTGCAACAATGGAATTTGTGCCATTTTCACTGCATCGATAATGGCTTGCACTTGCACATTAGCATTCACGATCACCGCAATATCACGTCTCACCCCTAAAAACTTAGAGACTTCTTGGTATTGCGGGACAGAAGCATGTAATAACGCGTCCACATTCAGCTCAAACAAGAACGTTGCTTTAGGAAAATTGTAATCCTGCTGCCATTTGGGATGCAGTTTACCAAACCAACCTTGCGCTTTCCCATCGATATAAACACGCGCAGTTTGTCCCGGATGTAGCGCAGCGTGTGTCTCTACGCGATACTCTGCTTGCTGCTTAGTCAGTGCGTCTACCGTGGCTTTTACGTCATAGAAGTCTACTTCGCGCTTATCGGATGCCCATTGCTCAGGCTGAAAATCGCCATAAAATAAACCAGCGAGTTTCTGCTGTTCAGCATAGCCCTGTGCAGCCGTGTGGTAGCTACTACCCACTTCAAACAACAAAGCACGGTCTTGCTTGCGATTCAGGTTATAACTCAATACATCTAGCAAACCGCCCCACAAACCACTGCGCATCACACTCATATTACTAGCAATCGGATTTTTCAACGGGATTGGCGACGCATTACCCAACAAATCACGCTCCCAAGCCTCATCCACAAAGCTATAGGTGACCACTTCTTGGTAGCCTTGCGATTGCATTGCATCACGCAAACCAGCCACATTTAAGCGACTTTCAGATTGCTCGAGCATCGCCAAATTGGCATGTGGCGTAATGGCCGGTATTTTGTCGTAGCCGTATAAACGTGCAATTTCTTCAATCAAGTCTTCTTCGCGTGCGATATCAAAGCGATAGCTTGGCGCTTGCACTAAAAACACATGGTCTTGCTCGGTAAATGTGAAGCCTAATTGCGTTAGCAACTTACCTACCGTTGCATAGGGAATATCAATGCCTAATACGGATTGTAAACGGTCATAACGTAATGTGACTTGCTTACGTACTGGCAGTGTTGCCACCGATTGTGTGACGCGGCCTGCTTGACCGCCACAAATAGAAAGTACCAAATCCGTAGCGCGTGCCAATGCGTTGGCTGTATTACCAAAATCCACACCGCGCTCAAAGCGATAAGATGAATCCGTGCTCAGCCCAATGCGGCGGGCTTTGCCAGCAATGGTATCCGGCGTAAAGAATGCACTTTCTAAAAAGACAGCTGTGGTGACATCTGTCACTGAGGTAGGCTCGCCGCCCATAATACCAGCCAGTGCAATCGCACCGCTATTATCAGCAATCACTAAATCATCCGCTGCCAATTGCACAGTATTGCCATTTAATAGTTGTAATGACTCACCCGCTTTTGCCAAACGTACATTCACATTGCCTTGCAACTTGTCCAAATCAAACGCGTGCATGGGTTGCCCCAGCTCTAACAACACATAATTAGTGATATCGACTAAAGCGCTGATGCTACGGATACCGCTACGCTCCAAGCGACGCACCACCCAATCTGGAGATTTAGCTTGTGCATTAACACCGGTGATGACACGTCCAAAATAAGCCGGACATGCCTCGGTTGCCTGTACTTGTACTGAAATACTTTTGTCTGTGGTGATTGCTGAGGGTTGAGTAGTCGGGACACTTAATGGCGCGCCCGTCATGGCCACTACATCTCGTGCAATACCCAGAATACTCAAACAATCTGCACGATTAGGTGTCAGCTTCAATGTAAAGAGCGTGTCGTTCAAATCCAAATAATCACGAATATCCTGACCTACTGGCGCATCGGCAGGCAATTCTAACAACCCTGTTGCTTCTGCTGCCAAGCCTAACTCTTTGGATGAACACATCATGCCAAATGATTCCACACCGCGCACTTTAGCTTGCTTGATGGAAATACCAGGTAATTCCGCACCCACCAATGCACAAGGTGCTTTCAGACCGACACGTGCATTAGCTGCACCGCAGACAATTTGTAACGTTTCTTGGCCTACTTTTACCTGACACACTTGTAAACGATCCGCATCCGGATGTTTAACGGCAGACACAATCTCACCCACCACAATGTTCTCAAAAGCAGGCGCAACAGGGGTGAGCTCTTCTACCTCAAGCCCGGTCATCGTCAGCGCATGGCTTAATGCTTGCGTATCCATCTCTGGATTAACAAATGTACGTAACCAATTTTCTGAAAATTGCATAAGAAACTTTACTTAATAAATTGCTGCAAAAAGCGCAAATCGTTGTTAAAAAAGTGGCGCAGATCGTTGACACCGTAACGCAGCATAGCTAAGCGTTCTACGCCTAAGCCAAATGCAAAGCCACGGTATTGCTCACTATCAATATTCACATGCTTGAATACTTCCGGGTGCACCATGCCACAGCCGCCAATTTCCAACCAGCCGCCATTCCAACTCATGTCCATCTCCGCAGAAGGTTCTGTGAATGGGAAAAAAGAAGGCCTGAAACGCACGGTCAAATCATCGCGCTCAAAGAATTTTTGCAGGAAATCCTGCACCACACCTTTTAAATTGGCAAAACTAATATGCTCATCCACCCACAAGCCTTCTACTTGGTGAAACATCGGTGAGTGCGTAGCATCGGAATCCACACGATACACACGCCCCGGCGCAATGATTTTCAGCGGAGGCTGTTTGTTTTGCATGTAATGTACTTGCACGGGTGAGGTGTGCGTACGCAATACATGCGATTCATCCACATAAAAAGTGTCGTGCATGGCCCGCGCAGGATGATTTTCCGGAATATTCAGTGCGGTAAAGTTGTAAAAGTCAGTTTCGATTTCCGGACCATTTGCGACATCAAACCCAATGGAATGAAACAACTGCTCAATACGTTGTAACGTTAAGGTAACTGGATGCAATCCACCACGCGATTGTGTGCGTGCCGGCAAGGTAATGTCCAATGACTCACTGGCCAATTGTTGCGCTTGCGCAGCTTCAAGAATCGCTTCTCTACGTGCATTCAGCGCTTGTTCAATGGCTTGTTTGACTACATTGATTGCAGCCCCAGCCGCTGGACGCTCTTCAGCGCTCAATTTGCCTAGGCCCTTGAGCGCATCTGTGAGCAACCCTGTTTTACCTAAATACTTTGCTTTTGCATTCTCAAGCGCAGGTAATGCATCACATGCAATAAAATCTGTTTGCGCTTCTGCGATTAGATGATTTAAATCTGACATGTTTGCGTTTGCACTCAATCAAAAAATTTATCGGTCAAAAAAATTCATGCTATAGCACTTAATCTTTGCATGAATAAAAAAAGAGGCCGCAGCCTCTTTTTTTAATTGGTTTGTTTAGGCGCTTAAACCAGTTTTTGCCAATTCAACAAACTTTGCAAATGCAGCCTTATCAAATACAGCTAAGTCGGCCAGTACTTTACGATCCACCTCAATTGAAGCTTTTTTCAAGCCATTCATGAAGCGGCTGTAAGTTAAGCCTAACTCACGTGCACCCGCATTAATACGTGCAATCCACAATGTACGGAATTGACGTTTTTTCTGACGACGGTCACGGTAAGCGTATTGACCAGCTTTCATTACCGCTTGCTTAGCAATACGGTATACGTTTTTACGACGGCCACGATAGCCTTTGGCCGCTTTTAATACTTTTTTATGTCTTGCGCGAGCGATGACACCACGTTTTACTCTAGGCATATCAGTCTCCTTATTGTGTTGGCATCATTGCGCGAACGCGTTTGACGTCAGTTGCTGAGATGATAGAAGTGCCACGTAATTTACGTTTTTGCTTCGTCGTTTTTTTCGTCAAAATATGACGTAGGTGGGAGTGAGTACGTTTTACTTTACCGTTCCCTAAGAACTTAAAGCGCTTTTTGGCGCTGCTCTTGGTTTTCATCTTTGGCATTTTTTTCTCCTTGAGAGTTGAATAAAGAGTGCTTGGGCATGCCTTTTCGCCGTATCACTCATAAAAAACTTGTTTGTTACTTATTCGGCTTTGTCCGATTTTTTTACAGGTAATTTTTTCGCCGGAGCCAATACCATCACCATTTGACGGCCTTCCATTTTCGGAAACTGCTCTACTACCGCATGCTCCTGTAAATCTGCCTCAACACGTTTTAATAGCGCCAGACCAAACTCTTGGTGCGTAATCTCGCGACCTCTAAAACGCAATGTAATCTTTGCTTTATCGCCCTCTCCCAAAAAGCGGATGATATTACGTACTTTGATGTTGTAGTCACCATCGTCAGTACCTGGACGAAACTTCACTTCTTTAATTTGTACTTGTTTTTGCTTTAGTTTTTGCTCATGCTGGCGTTTGCTTTCGGCATATTTAAACTTGCCGTAATCCATCAACCTACATACAGGTGGCGAAGCGTTCGGTGCAATTTCAACCAAATCAATATCCGCCTCTTCTGCCTTGGCAAAAGCTTCTCTCAAGCTCACAATACCAAGTGGTTCACCATCCACACCAATCAAACGTATTTCGGGCGCTGTAATATCACCGTTAATGCGCGTTTCTTTATCCTGAGCTATAACTATCCCCTAAACAAATAAATTAAGCCGTGTTCCAGACAATTTAAACCTTGGCTGCTATCTCTGTCTTGATGCGTTCAATAAACGCTTCCAGAGACATTGAACCCAAGTCTTCACCTTTTCTGGTTCTCACGGCTACATGACCATTTTGCATTTCACGCTCACCCGCTACAAGCAAGTAAGGCATCTTTTGCAAACTATGTTCGCGTATTTTATAGGTAATCTTCTCATTTCTCAAGTCAAAATCGCATCGAATGCCATTTTTCTTTAAGATTTCAACTACTTGGCGAATATAATCGGCTTGACCATCTGAAATATTGAGTACCATGGCCTGCACTGGCGCCAACCAAGTTGGCATTGCACCCGCATAGTTTTCGATCAAGATACCTAAGAAACGCTCCATAGAGCCAACAATTGCGCGGTGTAACATAATTGGGCGCTTGCGTGTATTGTCTTCCGCCACGTATTCAGCACCTAAACGCTCTGGTAAGTTCGGGTCTAATTGAATCGTGCCGCATTGCCACAGGCGACCCAGCGAGTCTTTCAGTGTAAATTCGATTTTTGGACCGTAGAAGGCACCCTCGCCTGGCTGATATTCAAACTCCAAGCCATTGATTTTAAGCGCGTTAGCAAGCGAAGTTTCTGCCCTATCCCATTCCTCATCGGTTCCGATGCGTTTTTCTGGACGCGTAGATAACTTGACCAACACATCTTTGAAGCCAAAATCGTTATACACCTGATATAGCATTTTGATAAAGCTCGCGACCTCAGACTCCACTTGCTCTTCGGTACAGAAAATGTGCGCATCATCTTGTGTAAAACCACGCACGCGCATCAAGCCATGTAACGAACCTGATGGCTCATTACGGTGACATGAACCAAACTCTGCCAAGCGCAAAGGCAAATCACGATAGCTATGTAAGCTGCTATTAAAAATTTGAATATGGCCAGGACAGTTCATCGGCTTGACCGCATAATCGCGACTTTCTGATGACGTCACAAACATATTGTCGCGGTAATTCTGCCAGTGACCTGACTTTTCCCACAGGGTGCGATCCATCACAGTAGGCGTACGCACCTCTTGGTAGTCATGACTACGAAACATGTCACGCATGTATTGTTCGACTTCCTGCCAAATACTCCAGCCACGCGGATGCCAGAACACCATGCCTGGCGCATCGTCTTGCATATGAAAGTAATCGAGTTGCTTACCGAGTTTACGGTGATCGCGCTTTTCTGCTTCCTCCAATTGGAACAGGTACGCATCCAACTCTTCCTTGTTGCGCCAAGCTGTGCCGTACACACGTTGCAGCATTTCGTTATTGCTATCACCACGCCAATAGGCACCGGCCAACTTCATCAGCTTAAACGCTTTTAACTTACCAGTATTGGGCACATGCGGGCCGCGGCATAAATCGGTAAAGCCACCTTCAGAATATAAGGAGACATCTTCACCCGCAGGGATAGAAGCAATAATCTCTGCTTTGTAATGCTCACCAATCGATTTAAAGTAGGCAACGGCCTCGTCACGCGGTAGCACTTTACGTGTGACTGGCTCGTCTTTTTTCGCCAGCTCTACCATTTTCTTTTCGATAGCTACTAAGTCTTCCGGCGTAAACGGACGCTTATAGCTGAAATCATAATAGAAGCCATTGTCAATCACCGGCCCAATCGTCACTTGCGCATCTGGAAACAGCTCTTTAACTGCGTAAGCCAATAAATGCGCAGTTGAGTGCCGAATGACTTCCAAGCCTTCAGGATTTTTGTCTGTAATGATGGCCAAATCGACATCTTGCTCAATCAGATAGCTGGTATCGACTACTTTCTCACCCACTTTGCCAGCGAGTGCTGCTTTGGCCAAACCCGCACCAATATTCATGGCAACTTCAGCGACCGTTACAGGCTGATCAAACTGTCTTACAGAACCATCTGGCAATCGAATATTAGGCATAACACGTCCGAAATCTATCTGAATAAAAAGCAAAAACAATAAAAGCCGTTAATTATAACGGCTTTTATAAGTTAATTTGGTAGGCAGTAGCAGATTCGAACTGCTGACCTCTTGGATGTCGACCAAGCGCTCTAACCAACTGAGCTAACCGCCTAATACTAGACTAAATTCTTAATTGCTTAAGAGGTGCGAATTCTAGCCGATTATGCACGTTGGCGCAAACCCAGCCTGCTATAATTTTGCAATGCAGACGAAAATACTTTCAACGACAGATGACGACAAGATTGTCACTACATTAGCAGAACAAGGCTATGTCGTTATTGACGATTATCTACCTGCCCACACCATCCTTGCGTTAGCAGAAGTAGCTCGAACTAAGCTATCCAATCAAGAAATGGCGCATGCACGCACAGGAAAACAAGCGGAAACACGCCAACATATCAGAGGCGACCATATTTGTTGGTTAGATGAAAATAGCCCAGATATCGCCATTCAGCAATATTTTGTGCATATGCAGCATTTAAGGCAGCTGATCAACCAACAACTGTATATGGGGTTGGCATCATTAGAAACCCATTTGGCCATTTATCCAGTTGGTGCCGTGTATCAAAAGCATCTTGATCAATTTAATGTGGGCGGTTCCGCGCAACTCAACACCCGCAAAATCAGTTCTATCTTATACTTGAATCAAGACTGGCAGCCTAAGCATGGCGGCGAATTAAGACTGCATCTTGATAATGAAGAGTGGATAGATATTTTGCCGATTGGCGGGCGACTGGTGTTATTTTTATCGGCTGATTTTTGGCATGAAGTGCTGCCTGCGTATCGTGAACGCCTAAGCTTAACTGGTTGGTTTAGAACACGCGAACCACAATTACTTTAATGACTCGATTAGACGCACATACAAACTGGGGCTAGCGTAACCATCTTGAGGTAAGCCATGTGCGGTTTGATACATGCGAATAGCCTCTTGCGTTTTCAAACCGGGGAAACCATCTGGCGGCCCACTTGGAAACCCCAGTTCATTCAATTTGCCTTGCAATGCCCACATTTCGTTGAAACTTAACGCACCCAACTCAACATCATCCTCCACCGCTATATCGGCCACCCCCACCAACTGCTCTGACAAATAGGCAACTGCTAACGCATAGTTCACGGAACGGTTCCAGTCCATCACCACATCAAAATTGCTGAATACCATCAATGCCGGACCACGCCAGCCTTGCGGTAATAAGATGGCCGCATTTTCAAGATTACGAATATGCGCAGGCACGTATACGCCTAACGCTTTCCAAGCGTCCACATGCTGGCGGCAGTTAAGCTTTGCTAACCGATAATCAAAATCGGCAGGCAGATCCACTTGCGCCATAATAGGCTCATCACCACGCCACCCCGCTTTGGCCAGATAATTGGCTGCGGAGTACATGGCATCTGGTAACGATTGCCAAATATCCACGCGACCATCGTGATTCGCGTCCACGCCATGTGCAATCAACGTAGAGGGCATAAACTGCATATGCCCCATCGCGCCAGCCCACGAACCTTGAATACGCGCAGATGTTGACGCATGGCGTGCATCGGCTATGCGCATTAAATTGAATAGCTCGTTACGAAAAAATACTGCACGCCGCCCTTCATACGCAAGTGTCATTAAAGCAGAGGCCAAATCAAAATCACCTTGCATCTTGCCATAGTGTGTTTCCATGCCCCAAAACGCAACGAGCACTTGCTTAGGTACGCCATAGCTGGACTCCACTTCTGCCAATAACGGTTGATGCTGGGTCAATAAATAACGTCCGCGCTCAACCAAACTTGTATTCACGCGGCGATTTAAATAATCCAAAAAGGTAGAGATAAATTCAGGTTGAGAGCGATCCAATTGAATGACACGTGGCAACAGTTTGGCATGCTTAAAAGTGGCATCCACGGTTTTTTTAGAGATGCCCTCACGCACTGCATCCGCCTTTAGCTCTTGCAGCCACTCCGTAAAAGTTTGTTGTGTGTCTGCCTGCGCAACAGTTACACATAGACTCAAGACAGTGATGATAAATAGATGTCGCATTGACTAGAGTATAGTTAAATAAGTGTTGAATAACCGTGCTGATAGCTTGGATAACTCAGCACAAAACCGGTGTCTCGTAGCCGCTCATTGGATAAGCGCTTACCTTGTGTTACGGGCGGAATACGCACATTCTTTACATTACCACCCATGTTGGTTGCCAACCAAGTCAGGACTTCATATTGCGCTACGGGCAAATCATCCGTCACGATGTACAACGGGTGTATAGATTGATTACCTAACACTTGCCCAACTAAAAAAGCTGCAAACGCTGCTGCATCATCCCGATGAATACGATTCGTCCATTGGTTCTCGGCTGGCCATCTTGTTTGATCTTTTGCCAGATTGACCAAATATAAGCGTCCCGGCCCATAAATTCCAGACAATCGCAATACCGTGCTTGAACAAGGCAAAGCTGACAGTAGCTGTTCTGCTTCCAACAGTCGCTCACCACCAAAGTCTGTCGCAATCGCTGGTGTCGCTTCATCTAGTAGCGCATCTGCATGTTGCCCGTAAACACGGGTGCTGGAGACAAAAAATACATGTTTCAATTGTGGACCGAACTGTGATTGCAATACATTGCGCAAGCCCTGCACATAGTGCTGATGATAGTTTTCATCTGTTTGCGCACTGGCCGCTACACAATACACAATCACCTCTGCAGCTAACGGCGCAAGCGTGCCCTGCTCGGTCACATTAGCCTGAATCGTATGCATACCCAATGGCAATGTGCGCGTACTTTTACGCACACCAACCACTTCGTGGCCAGATGCATGTAATCGCACCGCGATTTCAGTGCCTAAATCACCGCAGCCTACCAACAATATCTTAGCCATGTTGTGTTAAATATTTCTCTGCAAACAACATAGCCACGATGGTTTTACCATCGGTAATCTCGCCATCCAGAATCATCTGCATACACTGCGACAAACTCATCTCAAACACTTCCAGTGTCTCATCAATATCGCGCTGATGCTGGCCAAGCGTGAGGCCCCGCGCTAAATACATATGAATCACTTCATTAGAGTAACCAATACATGGATGCTGCAAACCGAGCTTAACCCATTGGTTTGCGGTGTAACCGGTTTCTTCCAGCAGCTCGCGCTGTCCTGTCGTTAAGATTGTTTCATTGGGATCAATTTTACCCGCCGGCAACTCAATAAACACTTGATGTAGCGGGTATCGAAATTGCCGTTCGAAAATAATATTGCCATTGTCTAATAGCGGCACCACCACTACTGCGCCAGGGTGCAGCACAAACTCGCGCTGACTTTGATGCCCGTTCGGCAATCGCACCTGATCGCGTTTGACTGTGAGCATACCGCCCGAGGCAATCACCTCGGAGCGAATCGTGTGCTCTTCCAAATTTACCTTGTTCACCGCCATTTAAATCGATGCCGCTTTAAACGTGTCACATTGGCGCATATCGCCAGTAGACAAACCTTGATTAAACCAATGCATACGTTGTTGAGAGGTGCCGTGGGTAAAGCTATCTGGCACGGCATAGCCTTGTGCTTGTTTTTGCAAGGCGTCATCGCCAATGGCTGCCGCAGCAGTCATGGCTTCTTCCACATCGCCAGCCTCTAAAATACGGTTCTCGCCATCGGCATGATTAGCCCAAACGCCAGCATAACAATCTGCCTGCAATTCCAAACGCACGGAATATTGATTGGCTTCCGCTTCACTCCGAGCTGACTGACGCGCGCGTTGCACTTGCTCGGAAGTGCCCATGAGGTTTTGGATATGGTGCCCCACTTCATGCGCAATCACATAGGCTTGCGCAAAGTCGCCTGGCGCATGAAAACGGTTTTTCATTTCTTGATAAAAACTTAAATCGATATACACTTTTTGATCGGCAGGGCAGTAAAATGGTCCCATTGCCGCCTGCCCTGCACCACAGGCAGTACTAGTCTGCCCTGTAAACAAAACCAGTTTAGGCGCTGGGTATTGCTGGCCAGATTGCTGAAATACCTTATCCCACGTTTGCTCGGTACTCCCCAATACTTTGGCCACAAAGATTGCCATCGGATCATCCTTAGGAATAGGCTGCGCTTCAGTTGTCTCCGTTTGCTGCAACCCTTGCCCAATATTCAAGACGACCGAAGGATCTACGCCAAAATACATAGCCACCAATGCAAGTACTATCGTACCGACACCAATGCCTTTACCGCCGATACCACCGCCACCGCCACCGCCACGCCGATCTTCAACATTACCACTTTCTTGTTGGTCATCTAAACGCATTTGTACACTCCTTATATATTCACACTATTGCGATACAACTAATCGCGTATACATCCTCATAAAAGCTTATCGAAGAGATAGTTAGCCACCAAGCCAGCAGCATAGCCCACCACCAATACAGGCAACACCATCAGCTCTTTTTTCCAATCCAAAATGCCAAACCGTTTTAGGTAGAATAAAATTAACGGAATGGTGGACAAGGCACTGCACGCAATAGCCCATACCGCACCTTTAAACCCATATAAATGGTACATGCTAATACCCATGACATACAGGCAGACCAAATTGACGAATATCAGGCTACTTTGTAACTTTGGTTTACCCATGGCCAAGAAACACTCCCCTGCCAAGCGATAACGTACTTCAAACAAACTGATGGCCATAATCTGTAATATCCACCCTACAGAATGGTAGCGATCATCATAAAGAATTGTCACGATCGTATCTGCCGTCACAAACAAAAAGCTGCAACTAAACATTAAAATCAAGTCAAACGGCAGTCTTAATTTATAAAAAACCGATTTCAACGCACTAGGGTTGTCACGAAAAGTCTCACTCAAGGCGGGAAAGCCAACGGAGTGAATTAAGCTACCAATCAACTGCACTACGGCACCGACTAACAGTCCAGCAATGGCGAAATAACCTAAAGAAGCTGCATCTACTAAGCCGCCTAACATCAGCTTATCGCTACTCATCACCAAAAAACCCATGATGGAGGATATAAAAATCCATTTCCCAAAGTGGAAAATGTCGTCCATGATCGTTTTGTCCCAGCAAAAGCGGTTGCCTTTGCCTTCAATCATCAGATAGCTTGCGATGGTTTGAGAAAGCGTTGCAACGATCGATCCAGCTACTAACGCCCAGACATCCGGCCTAAAGTAAGCCCAAATCATCATGGCAAAAAATCCGATGACTTGGCTAATGAGTGAAATCGTCACATTGATTTTGAGGTTTAAATTTCGATTACCAAATACCAACTTGGTAGACTCGTATCCGGAAATGACCGAATTAATGCCGATGATGGCAATGATATAAGGAAATGCCGGGTCGATATATACGCTATTGGCTGGCAACATCTGTTCGTAAGCAAGCAAGTAAAACACAACGGCCACCACTACAGACAATAACCAAATCATCCAACCCCTGACGACTTGAATGGTCCACACAGTGTTCACAAACCGCTCGTCTGAACGCTTGTTCTGAATTAAGATTTGTCTGAGCCCAATATCAGACAATAAATTCAAACCGAAAATAAACACGCCTGCCAACGCCATCAGGCCAAACATTTCTGGCGCTAACAACCTTGTCATAATCAAGTTACTGACGAACCGGATGACTTGTGTGAGCGCGTTACCACTAAAAATCCACAGACTTGAACGAATAACTCTATGCTTGAATGATTGCGATTGCATGCGGTAACTTTATAAAAAACAACAGGTTAAAATGGATGACTAACAAAACGATAGAAACTTAATTGAGATTATTAGAAAGATAACGTAACTTATTAATTATTTGTAATATTTCGTAACAATTTTTTAAGAAAAAATGCAATTTATGTCTTGACAGATTCGCATCATTATATAGAATGTTAATCATAACAAAATAGTATTAATAGTACCTCCCGTACATACATATAAAATATATTCAAAGAAACAAGGGTCATTAGTAGTAAGAATTAAAGAAGTTGGAGTTACCCAAATGAATATAACCCAATCCACCAGAACAGGGCTCAGCTCCTTGCTTCTGCTTGCATTATTAGGTTCTAGCAGTAATTTATTAGCAGATGTTTACCGTTGGCGCGATAGCAAAGGTGTCATGCAGTATTCGGATGTGCCCCCCGCAGCAATCACTAACAAACGCTCTGAAAAGATTTTGTTAAATATTATTAAGGATGGCAATCTCTGTGCAAATCCTGAAATATCTAAAACAAAAAATTCAAATAATGATGCTATACGCCTGAATATTTTGTGGGGCTCAGTGAATAACACATTAACTAAAGCCACCGCGACATCTACGGCTACCGTATCGACCGCTACAAAAACGACAACAGGCACTTCTGGTACAGCCACCACCACAAGTGTAACAACTAGTTTGTTTAAGCCAATTACCTCCAGTACAACCACATCTACGCCTACAGGCGTCTCAGTAGCAAACATATCTAAATACGGTTGGGGGAACGTAACTACTGGTTCTACGACTACTGGTTCTACGACTACTGGTTCTACGACTACTGGTTCTACGACTACTGGTTCTACGACTACTGGTTCTACGACTACGAGCACCACACTTTTAGCACCCCCTAAGGTTGCAGTATTTTGCAATGGCAACATGGAGCAGTGCACAATCCCTGCAGGGGTCACTGCAAAAGTGTGGTTTGGGGTAGCTACAAAATGGACGACCAAAGAAAATGTAACAGGCAGCATCGGTTGTAATGCAACTGTGATGGGTGACCCGAAATCTAGCGCCTATAATCGTTGCTTCTACGTAGACAACAAACTGCTGGAAAAAGTACTTGATCCTAAAGGTCAAAACTTAATGCCTGCAGTGAATACAGCGCTAGCACCTAAAGCTGCGGTTGGTTTCTCAACAAAAATGCTTAAAGCAGCAACCATTCCAAAACTTGAATCGTTTCCTTATGCTGGCGCATTCCGTATGAGTTGCGAATATTCACATATGAGCAATGATGACCCGATTGTGTATCCTGGTGTACCGAATGCAACACACCATCACACGTTCTTTGGCAATACCGCTGCAAATGCATACAGCACGAATGAAACATTGCATAACTCTGGTAACACCACTTGTGCTGGCGGCATTTTGAATCGCTCAGGTTATTGGATGCCTAGTCTGATTAATACTGCTAACGGCGCACCTGCAAAACCAAGTGTGGTCGTAGTGTATTACAAGGCTATTGATGATAAAAGCGGCGCATATATTAAAGCACCTCCCGCAGGTCTGCGTATGATTGCTGGCAATGCTAAACCATTAGCAGTTGCCGATGCACAAGGCGGTTTCTACTGCCAAGACCAAACCCAAGTAATGAACCCAGCCAACTGGGGGATTATGTGGCAAGGTAGCCATATCAAAGGCACTTGTGGCGGTGCAAATCAAATGCTACGTTTGATTGTAAGTTTCCCACAATGCTGGGATGGTAAAAACCTTGACAGTCCAGACCACAAATCTCACATGGCTTATGCTTGTGGTGACGAGTGCGAAGACGCGACAGGCAAAGTGACCAAATCTGCAAACTCTTGTCCGGCTAGCCATCCTGTGGCCATTCCGAACATCACCATCAATGCAGACTTCTTCAACTTAGATGCTGCCGCTAAATACCGCTTAGCTAGTGATAATTATAGTACAGCGTATCCTGGCGGTTACTCATTACATGCTGACTGGATGAACGGTTGGGATGAAAATACGATTGGCCGTGTAGTGAAGAACTGCTTGAACAACCCTAGAAATTGCGGTGGTCCAAACTTAGGTGATGGTGAAACTTTATATGGAGTGAATCAGGACTAAGTTTCTGAACGTGTAAGGTTGTAATTCAAATAAAAAAGCCATGTGAATCATGGCTTTTTTATTGCTGGTAACTTTTAAGCTTCATTTACTTTGCTACACATGCGCATTTAATTACACACTGACATTAACGCTTTTTCCACAGAATCTTATAAATAAACCCAGGAAATGCAAACACAAGGAACAGGCTAAATGTCACTGCGTAAAACTCCCAAGCCTGCGGGTTCACCTGCCCATATGTCTTATACTCAGCATACTTGGCAATGCCACCTATCACAACATATAGCACTAGCAGCTCAAGTAGGCACCACGCCAAACTCTTGTACCCTCCTTTGAGTGGGGCTAGATAAAAGACTTTATCGGTAAACCAAGGTGAGTTTGCAGCTACAAAAGCAAGCAAAAGGATGGTGATTTGTGTCATAAGGGTATAAGAGCTTTGAAGTGCGAGTGGCTACTGCAAACTGGTGACGATGGATAAACCGCAGAGATTCATCAGCACTTGTGGCAACAACCCAATCAGTAACAATGCCAACGCATTCATGCTCAATACAAATTGCATATCGATCGGTGCATGAATCGGACTGAGGTCGGTTGGCGCATCAAAATACATCAGCTTGACGATGCGCAGGTAGTAAAACGCACCCACCACGGCCATCAATACGGCCAACACCACTGCCCAAGTAAAGCCTGCCTGCCATGCGGCCTGCAGAACGGTGAACTTTGCATAGAAACCGATTGTGGGTGGTATCCCTGCCATGCTAAACATGGTGATTAGCATCATAAAGGCGGCCCAAGGGCTGCGTTGATTTAAGCCTTTAAGGTCATCTAGCTTATCAGCTTCAAATCCTTTACGAGACAGCAACAGGATCATGCCGAAACCGGCCAATGTCATTAACACATACGCTGAGATATAAAACAGGCTAGAAGCAAAGCCATTGAGATTTGCGCTCATTAATCCGAACAACAGGAAGCCAATGTGCGAGATGGTGGAGTATGCCAACATTCGTTTCAGATTTGTTTGTGCTATCGCGCTTAAATTGCCAATGATGATAGACAGCAACGCCATGATAAGTAACATGTCTTGCCAGTCTGCCGCTAACGGGTACAGGCCCTGTGCCAGCAAACGAATAGTGATGGCAAATGCCGCAAACTTAGGGACAGAGCCAATTAATAAGGTAATAGAGGTCGGAGCGCCTTGATAGACATCTGGCACCCACATTTGGAACGGCACCGCACCAAACTTGAACGCCAACCCAGCCACTACAAATACCAAGCCCATAATCAGCACAGGATTATGTTGCCCAATATTCGATATCTCCACTGCGATTTCTGAAATATTCAGGCTACCGGTCATGCCGTAAATCATACTCATACCATACAGCAGCATGCCGGAAGCGAGCGCACCCAATACAAAATACTTCATGGCAGCTTCAGAGGCGCGTGGGTTATCTCGATCAAACGCAACCAAAGAATACAAGCATAAAGACAATAGCTCTAAGCCCATATAAATGGTCAGCATATTCTGACCGGAAATCATGATCATCATGCCCAGCATGGAAAATAGCACCATGGCGTAGTACTCACCACGGAACATATTGCGCTGCTTTTGATATTGGCGTGTATACACCAACATAATTGAGCTACCGAGATACGTCATCAGTTTGAGCACATCGCCTAAACTATCATCCACAAACATGCCGCTAAACGCATAGCTCACGCCCAATGTGTTGGTTTGAAACGTAAATACTGCTGCTGCAAACAAGGTAAATTGCGCCAGGCCGTAAATCACAAAACGGTTTTGCGGCTTGATAAATAAATCGACCAGTAAAATGAACATGGCCATACAAAGCACGGTCAGTTCAGGCAGCACATTAAGAATATCGTATTGAAAATTTTCCATCGTTAAATACTTGCTGCAGGCACACTGCTTATGATTGGTATTTTAGTGGTTTGCATATGGGTCAAAAATTCTGCACTGGTGGCTTGTAATAATGCGGTAATAGGCTCTGGGTACACACCAAAACCAATGACCAACAATGCCAACGTTGCCAGAATTATAAATTCTCTTGCGTTAATGTCGGTTAATTCAGCCACATGTGTATTGGCGATTGCGCCATAGAATACGCGTTTGGTCATCCATAACGTGTAGGCCGCGCCAAAAATCAAAGTGGTCGCGGCTAAAAAAGCTACCCAGAAGTTAAATTTAACCGCAGCTAGAATTACCATAAACTCGCCCACAAAGCCCGAGGTACCTGGCAACCCGCTATTGGCCATGGCAAATAACACGGCAAATGCAGCAAAGATCGGCATGGTATTCACTACACCGCCGTAGTCAGCAATTTGTCGACTATGCATACGGTCATACAGCACCCCCACACATAAGAACATGGCGCTGGAAATAAATCCGTGGGAAATCATTTGCACCACTGCGCCCTCCAACCCCAGCTGGCTAAACATAAAGAAGCCTAGTGTGACAAACCCCATGTGTGAAATCGAGGAATAAGCAATCAGCTTTTTCATGTCTTTTTGCACCAATGCCACCAAAGCAATATATACAATCGCAATCAATGACAGTGTGATCATGGTATTGGCAAAGTAATGCGCCGCATCCGGTGCAATCGGCATGGCAAATCGTAAAAAGCTATATCCACCCAACTTTAGCGCGATGGCCGCAAGTACCACCGAACCACCGGTAGGCGCTTCAACGTGCGCATCCGGCAACCATGTATGCACAGGCCACATCGGGATTTTGACAGCAAATGCCATAAAGAAGGCAATAAAAATCCAAATCTGCGCACTCATGCTAATCGGCAACGCATAGTAATCTGTAAGCGCAAAACTACCTGTTTGATGGTACAGGTAAATAAACGCAACCAACATCAACAATGAACCAAGTAGCGTGTATAAGAAGAATTTGATGGTGGCATACACTCGGTTTGGGCCACCCCAAATACCAATCACCAAGAACATCGGGATCAGCATGGCTTCCCAGAACACATAATACAAAATGGCATCTAAGGCACTAAATACGCCAATCATCAGGCCACTCATGATTAAAAACGCAGCCATATATTGTGCAATGCTTTTGGTAATCACTTCCCACGCTGCAATCACCACCAATACCGTGGTAAAACTGGTCAATAAGATAAGGGGTACAGAAAACCCGTCAGCACCTAAGTGGTAGTAGATATTAAACGCAGGGATCCATGATGCACTTTCCTCAAACTGGAACGTACCAATCTGCAATTGGAACCCAGTGTAGAGCGGAATCGTCACTAAAAAACTAATGACCGCGCCAACCAGAGCGACCCATCGTGTTCGATTTGCGTTTTGATCACTACCAAGCAATAAAACAATGACGCCAGCCAAAATAGGCAACCAGATGGCAAAGCTTAGTATGTGTTGATTGAATAAATTCATGTGCAACTTTTTTAGTTGATTTTAATAAAGAATGTTAAAAACAAAAACACGCCGATAATCATGGCAAATGCATAGTGATAAATAAGGCCAGACTGCAAATGACGCACTTTGCTCGATATTTTTGCAATCAAGTTTGCAGTGCCATTGACCATGGCGCCATCGATGAGTTGAACATCGCCAATCTGCCATAATTTGCTGCCTATAAAACGTGAGCCTCCTGCAAAAAAGCGCTCATTAAAACTATCGAAGCCGTATTTGTTTTCAAGCACTTGGTAAATCAAATTACATTTACGCTGAATCGTGGCAGGAATATCTGGGCGTTTCATATAAAAGAACCATGAAATCAGCACACCAGAAGCGGCTAACGCAAATGGTAGTGTCAGGAATCCATGTAACGCCATACCTGCTGGACTATGTAATAGTTCATGGTAATGGTGAGCCAAGTGCTGCATGGCCGGATGTGCGTTGGCATCCACAAAAATCACCTGATTGAAAAAATCACCAAACAGCATGGACTCAATCGCGACATAGCCCACAATTGCTGAAGGAATCGCTAGCAAAATTAACGGTGCAGTCACTACCCAACCAGGCTCATGCGGATCGTCCGTAGGCGATAGGCCATGGTGGTGATCATGATCATCGTCATGGTGTGCATGTGCATCGTGATGCACTTCACGCCACTTTTCTCTACCATGGAACACCAAGAAATAGAGTCTAAATGAGTAGAAAGCAGTGACGAACACGCCTGCTAACACAGCAAAGTAGGCAAATCCACTGCCATTGATATGCGAAAACTTCACCGCCTCGATAATGCTATCTTTGGAATAGAAGCCAGCAAAAAATGGTGTGCCAATCAGCGCGAGTGAGCCGATCAAGGAAGTAATCCAGGTAACTGGCATGTATTTTTTCAAGTTACCCATATTGCGGATGTCTTGATCATGATGCATACCCATGATGACTGAGCCAGCCGCTAAGAATAGCAATGCTTTAAAGAATGCATGCGTCATCAAATGAAAGATAGCCACTGAGTAAGCAGACGCGCCAAGCGCTACGGTCATATACCCTAATTGGGATAAGGTGGAGTAAGCCACCACACGTTTAATGTCGTTTTGAATAATGCCTAAGAACCCCATAAACAAAGCGGTGATTGCACCAATCACCATCACTGTCGACAATGCGGTAGTGGACAATTCAAACAAAGGCGACATACGGGCCACCATAAAGATACCTGCAGTTACCATGGTCGCAGCGTGAATCAATGCGGAAATAGGCGTTGGGCCTTCCATAGAATCTGGTAGCCACACATGCAATGGCACTTGCGCAGATTTACCCATGGCACCCACAAAGAGCAAAATACAGGTCACAGTCATCAACGACCAGTCAATATTCGGTAAAATCTGAACCTGCGCACTGGCTAGTCTTGGTGCAGCTTCAAATACAGTGGCATAGTCCAAACTACCAAAGTGGAATAGCACCATGCCAATGCCGAGTAAAAAGCCAAAGTCGCCTACACGATTCACTAAAAAAGCTTTGAGGTTCGCATAAATAGCAGTGGGTCTGGTATACCAAAAACCAATCAGCAGGTAGGAGACCAAGCCTACGGCTTCCCAACCAAAGAACAGCTGCATGAAGTTATTGCTCATGACCAACATCAGCATAGAGAAGGTAAACAATGAGATGTAGCTAAAGAAACGGCTATAGCCAGGATCTTCATGCATATAGCCAATGGTGTAAATATGTACCATTAACGATACAAATGTCACCACAACCATCATCATGGCAGTGAGGTTATCAATGAGAAATCCCACTTCAAAGTTAAAAGCGCCAGAAGTAAGCCAGCGATAGACTGTTTCATTAAGCGTAAAACCATGCATGGTTTGATTCAACACATAGGCAGATAACACAAATGCCAGCCCTACCCCAGCGATAGTCAGCACATGTGCATAATGCCTAGGTAATTTTCGCCCAAACAAGCCCACAATCGTTGCTGCAATCAGTGGCAGGATAGGAATCAGCAATAAAATTTTTGACATACTCATATTCATTAACCGTTTAAATGGTCTAAATCATCTACGTTAATCGTACGTAAATTACGGAACAGCACGACTAAAATAGCTAGTCCGATAGCCGACTCTGCTGCTGCCACGGTTAAGATGAAAAACACAAACACTTGGCCGGCAATATCGTTTAAGTAATGCGAGAACGCAATAAAATTCAAATTGACCGCCAACAGCATTAACTCAATGGCCATCAATAAAATAATCACGTTTTTTCGGTTGAGAAAAATGCCGACTACGCTAATAGCAAACATCAGTGCGCCCAGAATGAGGTAATGAGATAAACCGACCATGTTATTGTTTCCCCTCTGCAGGTGTATCCGTCACAGCTGGTGGCTCAACTGGCAGCTCTACTTCGGCCGGCATGCTGACGATACGTACCCTGTCTTGTTTACGCACTTTCACTTGATCTGCTGGGTTCATCGATTTATTGTCTTGGCGATCGCGCAATGTCAGCACAATGGCTGCCACAATGGCCACCAGCAGTACTACAGAAGCCAATTCGAATGGCAATAGATATTCGGTATACAGTACGCGCCCCAATTCAGCCGTATTACTGTAACCAAGCGGCTTGCTCACAGCGTGGGTAGGACTGAAATATTTGCCACCCAGTACCATGGCCATTTCCACCACCATCAGCAGGCCAATGAAACCAGCCATGGGCAAGTATTCCCAAAACCCTTCGCGCAGCTTGTCTACATTGATATCCAGCATCATGACCACAAACAGAAACAGCACCATCACCGCGCCGACATAGACCAACACCAGTGCAATACCCAAAAATTCAGCTTCTAACAATAGCCAGATACCGGCAGCCGTAAAAAAAGCCAATACCAAAAATAGCGCGGCATATACTGGGTTGCGGGTAGTGATGACACGCAAACCCGCAAACAGCAGAATGGCAGCCAGTGTATAAAAAACAATATCAGTAAATACCATGGCGATTACCTAAACGTCTTATCTTGCGCGCGGTCTGCGGCAATTTGTTGCTCGTATTTGTCGCCAACTGCTAGCAGCATTTCCTTGGTGTAAAGTAAATCACCCCGTTGCTCGCCGTGGTAGTCAAATATGCGCGTTTCCACAATGCTATCCACCGGGCAGGACTCTTCACATAGTCCACAGAAAATACACTTGGTTAAATCAATGTCGTAGCGCGTGGTTCTGCGGGTATTGTCTTCGCGCTGTTCCGATTCGATGGTGATGGCCATTGCAGGGCAAACCGCTTCGCACAACTTACAGGCAATGCAACGCTCTTCGCCATTGGGGTAGCGACGTAATGCATGCAAACCTCTAAAGCGGTTAGATTGCGGTGTACGCTCTTCCGGATATTGGATGGTGATTTTACGTGCAAAGAAATAACGTCCAGTGAGCGCCATGCCTTTCAGCAGCTCCCAGAGCATCAAACTTCCCAATGTGTTTTTAATAGTATTTAGCATATTAGTGGAACAAATAACCTAATGAGGTTTGCATCATGGCACCGACGAAAACAATCCAAACCAATGTGATTGGAATAAAAATCTTCCAGCCCAAGCGCATAATTTGGTCATAGCGGTAACGTGGGAATGTTGCACGGAACCACAGGAACATGAACAATAAAAACGCTACTTTAGCCAGCAGCCACAAGAAGCTATCTGGAATGAAGGGTACCGGTGACAACCAACCACCTAAGAACATCAACGCAGCCAACATTGATACCAGAATCATATTGGCATACTCAGCCAAGAAAAACACAGCAAACGCCATACCGGAGTATTCCACATGGAAGCCCGCCACAATCTCAGACTCACCCTCAGCCACGTCGAATGGTGCACGGTTGGTCTCAGCCACCGCACTAATAAAATACACCACAAACAACGGGAACAATGGAATGAAATACCAATGCCAGAAACCGCCAGCCTGACCCAGCACAATCTTGCCTAGATTCAAGGAGTTGGCGCACATCAGCACCCCCACCAAGGTAAAGCCCATGGCAATCTCGTAAGAAACAATTTGCGCGGCAGAACGTAACGAACCCAAAAATGCATACTTAGAGTTAGAAGCCCAACCGGCAATAATCACACCGTATACGGCTACTGAAGTCATGGCCAGAATGTAAAGCAAGCCAGCATCGATATCCGCCAGCACCATGGTGGCATCAAACGGTACCACGGCCCAAGCAGCAAACGCAGGTGCAATGGCGAGCACAGGGCCTAGGAAAAACAGACCTTTATTGGAAGCCGTTGGCAGAATGATTTCTTTGAACAATAATTTCAGGCCATCGGCTAGTGGCTGCAATAAGCCCCAATAGCCTACCCGGTTTGGGCCAATGCGCACCTGCATATAGCCAATCACTTTACGCTCTGCCAACGTTAAGTACGCAACAGCTATCATCAGCGGCAATACAATCGCTACGATTTTAATCAGTGTCCAAGTCACTGTTTGCACAGACGGCCAGTACTCACCAAAAAATTGCGCTAAAAACGCCATCATGACACCGCTTCCATCATCGTGGTTTCATAAGGCTTGTAATGTTCTTCCGTCGTTTTTTCAAGGGTGATATCCCCCATCAAATCGCCCAACCCTACGGTCAGCTCATGTGATGCTGCTACACGTACGCAACCTTTAGCCACATGGTGATCTAATTTCACTTTCAGAACAGCACTACCACGATCTTGTTTTGCCAATACAACGTCACCTTCTACCAAGCCGAGTAACGCCATTTGTTCGGCGCACATTCTAGCCATTGGGCGAATGTTGTATTTGGTTTTTTGCAACGGTGGCGAACGACGCACAATTGGGTCAGACTCGTATTGTGGGACTTCCCCAATGCGTTGCAAGCCTTCTTTTTTGATGTTAACCTGAATTTCAACCAACTCTTTTAGGTTGTTATTCAAACTGCGCCATGCTACTGCGGATGGTTTCTCGCCATTGAAGATTTTATTTTTCACTTCTTCACTGCTATTAAAATCAAAACCTTCCAGCCCCAACGTATTGGCTAATACGCGTAGTACTTTCCATGCTGGACGACACTCCCCTAATGGTTTGGTCACTGCTTGGAAGCTTTGAATACGCCCTTCCATACTCATATACGTACCGGAAGTCTCAGTAAATGGTGCTATTGGCAATAAAATATCTGCATTTTCTAGCGCTTGTGATTTATAAGCAGTCAACGCAACTACGCACTCAGCTTTGGCCATGGCGGCTTTGGCTAAGGCGGCATGTTGGCAATCCAATTCCGGCTCAATATTGAGCAACATATAGGCTTTGCGTGGCACCTCTAGCATAGCGCGCGCATGCATTCCTGTCGCACTCGGCATTACGCCCATCAAATGCATCCCGGTACTATTGGCTGCCGCTGGCAAAATACCGCCCTTAGCACCAGAGATACCAGCAATCGCTTCCGCCATACTGTACATCTCGGTAAAACGTGGGTCACTGAGCCCCATATTGCCGATAAAAATACCTACTTTTGGTGCAATCAATACCAAGTCTTCGCTGATACCAGCCAAGCTCTCGGCCATGGCCTGTGTATTAGGGCGTACACGAATCTCTTCTAATAATTGATTGAGTGATGGTGGTAGGCACAAGGAAAGCTTTTGCAAGCCAGACATGGCTTTGAGCACTTGACCCAACACATTGACCATATCATTTGGGCGCACAATCACTTTATGCGCGATATCCATCAATGGATCATTGTCCAGCGGGCTGACGATACAAAGCTCGGCGCCATTGGCAACTGCTTTACGGAAGCGTTGCGCAAGCAATGGGTGCTCATTTCGGATATTGGAACCAATCAATAAAATGCGATCAAGCTCTTCAATCTCTTGAATATTACAACCCATCCATGGCGTACCTACACGTTTGCCATCCAACCTAAAGTCGGTCTGGCGTAAACGATAGTCCACATTGCCGCTGCCTAAGCTATTGGCAAGTTGCTTAATTAAATAGCCCTCTTCCATCGTGCTATTGGGGGAAACCAATACGCCTAATGCATCTCCGCCATGTTGTGTGGTAATGTCTTTGAGCTGGCCTGCAGCAAACTCTAATGCAGTTTTCCAGTCGGTTTCTTGCCATTGTCCGTTGTGCTTAATCATCGGCACTTTTAAACGGTCTGGGCTATTGAGGCCTTCATAGGAGTAGCGGTCACGATCTGATAACCAGCACTCATTAATAGACTCTTTTTCACGCGGCAATACACGCATGACCTTATTATCTTTGACGTGTACTTCAATATGTGAACCCAAACCATCATGTGGCGCAATGGATGGGCGGCGTGTGAGTTCCCAACTACGGGCAGAATAGCGGAAGGGCTTGCTGGTCAAAGCGCCCACTGGGCACAAATCAATAATGTTGCCACTCAATTCAGAGTTCACGGATTTGTCGACATACGCTGTAATCTCTGCATGCTCACCACGGCCAACTAAACCAAGCTCTTGCATGCCACCCACTTCTTTCAAGAAGCGAACGCAGCGTGTGCATTGAATGCAACGTGTCATATCGGTACTGACTAACGGCCCAATGTTTTTATTGAACACCACGCGTTTTTCTTCTGCATAACGTGAGCCACTGGCACCATAGGCCACTGCAATATCTTGCAAATCGCATTCGCCACCTTGGTCACAAATTGGACAATCCAATGGGTGATTAATCAGCAAAAACTCCATCACGCTCTGCTGTGCTTCCACCGCGGCTTTACTGCGCGTGTAAATTTTCATCCCATCGGCCACTGGTGTGGCGCAAGCTGGCAGAGGCTTATTAAATTTTTCAACTTGCACTAGGCACATACGACAGTTGGCTGCGACCGATAGTTTTTTGTGATAACAAAAACGCGGAATCGCAATACCCACTTTATCAGCAGCATCGATAATCGTGCTGCCGTGTTCGACTTCTAATGGTTTGCCGTCTATTTCAATATTTAACATGTAGATACCGTATTGTTTATCTCGTCGCGATTACTTACCGTCAACCATGCTTTTGCCATGCTGAATATAGTATTCAAACTCTGGTCTAAAGTGTTTAATAAAACTCAGCACAGGCGTTGCTGCTGCATCCCCCAACGCACAAATAGTGCGCCCAGAGATATTATTGCTCACGTCGGTCAGCAAGTCTAAATCTTCCATCTTACCTTTGCCATCGACAATACGTGAGATGACGCGGTATACCCAACCTGTGCCCTCACGACATGGCGTGCATTGCCCGCAACTTTCTTCATAAAAGAAATAGCTCAGGCGTTTTAACGCTTTGACCATACAGGTCGTCTCGTCCATGACAATCATGGAGCCTGCGCCTAAGCTGGAACCGGCTTTACTCAAGCCATCATAGTCCATGGTCGCATCCACTATCGCACTGGCAGGCATCACCGCAGTAGAGGGCCCACCCGGAATCACCGCTTTTAACTGACGGCCTTTCCAAACACCACCGGTCATTGCTAGCAAGTCAGCAAATGGTGTACCCATTTTAACTTCGTAATTGCCTGGCTTTTCTACGTGGCCAGACACTGAGAATAACTTAGTACCGCCTGAATTCCGCACCCCCAAATCAGCAAAGGCTTGGCCGCCGTGTTGCAATATCCAAGGGATAGAAGCATAACTCTCTGTATTGTTGACATTGGTAGGTTTACCAAACACACCATAGCTGGCTGGGAATGGTGGCTTAAAGCGCGGCTGGCCTTTTTTACCTTCGATTGATTCAATCAGCGCAGTCTCTTCACCACAAATGTAAGCGCCATAGCCATGCACCGCATATAAATCAAAGCTGAAATTAGAGCCAAATAAATTTTCGCCAATGTAGCCAGCTTTACGTGCTTCAGCCAGAGCCAGTTCAAATGACTCATAATCTTGCCAAATTTCACCGTGGATATAGTTATACCCTACGCGCGCGCCTAACGTATAAGCGGCAATCGCCATGCCTTCAATTAGCTGATGTGGGTTATAGCGGATAATATCGCGGTCTTTAAATGTACCTGGCTCGCCTTCATCTGTATTGCAGACCAAATATTTGGTGCCGTCGTAGTAACGCGGCATAAAGCTCCACTTGAGTCCTGTTGGAAAGCCAGCACCGCCTCGACCACGCAAATTGGAGATTTTGATTTGACTGATTATGTCTGTGGCTTTTACCTTCTCGGTCACCAGGCGTTTTAACTGTGCATAGCCACCTAGTTTTTCATAGGTTTCTAGCGATGCCGGATTTTTCTCTGTAAGTGTGCGCAGTGTGAGTAATGTCTGGCCTTTTAAATCCGTCATCACAGGCTTCGCTGTTGCTTTCTTTAACGCAGCCATTATGGAAGCTCCTTCAAAATCTCATCCACTTTTTCTGGCGTTAAAAACTCATGCATCTGCGTATTATTGACATGCAGCAACGGTGCGCCGCCACAACAACCCATACACTCACCTTCTTTTAAGCAAAACTTACCATCAGCAGTGACTTCATTAAAGCCAATACCAAGCTTTTCTTGAAGATGGTCTACGATGACATCAGCCTCACGCAACATGCAAGAAATATTGGTACACACCGTAATTTTGTATTTGCCTACGGGCGACAACTCGTACATATTGTAAAAAGTAGCCACTTCCATCGCCGCAATTTCCGGGATACGTAAGTATGTTGCCACCTCAGTAATACTCTCTTTAGATAGCCAGCCACGCTCTGTTTGCACAATACGCAGGGCTGACATCACCGCTGCTCGACGCTGATCGGCAGGGTACTTGGTCAGTTCATACTCTATTTTTTGAATGGCTTCTTTACTTAACATAATCTTTATTAACTCACCACAGAGACATCGAAGCACAAAGAAAATCTTTTTCTCATATCACTTGAAAAAGTAAAGTTTCTAAACAAGACGAGTAGCACAGCAAAAAAATTTGCGCTGCATAGACCAACTATGTAAGCAGATTTTTTTGTGAAGCCACGCAGTATTGTGACGAAAGTTTGCTTTTTCATCGGTCTATCTCACCAAACACAATATCTTGCGTACCAATAATCGCCACCAAATCTGCAATCATGTGACCTCTTGTCATTTCATCCAGCGCAGCAAGATGCGGGAAACCTGGTGCGCGTATTTTTAAGCGATAAGGCTTGTTCGCGCCATCGGAAATCATGTAAATACCAAACTCACCTTTCGGATGCTCCACCGCGGCATACGCTTCGCTGGCTGGCACATGAAAGCCTTCGGTAAACAGCTTGAAGTGATGAATCATATCTTCCATGTTGGTTTTCATGCCTTCACGGTTAGGTGGCGCTACTTTATTGTCGTCCGTAATGACAGGGCCGGGATGCTTACGTAACCAATCGACACATTGCTTGATAATGCGATTGGATTGTCTAAACTCCTCAATTCGCACCAAATAACGGTCATAACAATCGCCATTCACACCAATCGGAATATCAAAATCTAAATCAGCATAGACTTCATAAGGCTGTTTTTTACGTAAATCCCAAGCAATACCAGAGCCACGTAACATCGGGCCCGTCATGCCAAGCGCCAATGCGCGCTCAGGCGTCACCACGCCAATACCGACGGTACGTTGCTTCCATATTCGGTTGTCCGTCAGCAGTGTTTCATACTCATCTACATAAGCGGGGAAACGGTTGGTAAAATCCTCAATAAAGTCCAATACTGAACCTTGGCGATTTTCATTGAGTTTTTTGATTTCATCGGCACTTCTAAACTTGGTTGTTTCGTGCTGAGGCATTTTATTAGGTAAATCGCGATATACGCCACCCGGACGGTAATAAGCGGCATGCATACGTGCACCAGAAACAGCTTCGTACACATCAAATAAATCTTCACGCTCACGGAAAGCATATAAGAATACGGTCATAGCACCAACATCCAATGCATGCGCACCCAACCATAATAAGTGATTGAGCACACGCGTGATTTCATCAAACATCACACGGATATACTGCGCACGGATAGGCACTTCAAGGCCCAGCATTTTCTCGATTGCCATCACATAAGCATGCTCGTTCGCCATCATCGACACATAATCCAAGCGGTCCATATACGGTACGCTTTGCAAATAGGTACGATTTTCGGCCAGCTTTTCTGTGGCGCGGTGTAACAAGCCAATATGTGGATCAGCACGCTGAATCACTTCGCCATCCAACTCCAATACCAATCGCAACACGCCATGTGCGGCAGGATGTTGCGGTCCAAAGTTCATGGTGTAATTACGAATCTCAGCCATGATGGAATCCTTCGTCGCGAATCACACGCGGCACATTATTGCGCAACTCGATGGATACCGGTTGATACACCACACGCTGCTGCACTGGGTCATAACGCATTTCAACGTTGCCTATCATGGGGAAATCTTTACGGAACGGATGACCGACAAAGCCATAATCTGTCAGCAATCGACGTAAGTCTGGGTGGTTTTCGAACATCATGCCATACAAATCAAACGCCTCGCGCTCAAACCAGTTGGCGACCGGCCAAACATCAATCAGGGTGGGGAAAACAGGAAAATCGTCATCTGCAGCAAATACACGCACACGTACACGCTGATTGAGAGAGACTGACAGCAAATGTAGCACCAGAGCAAAACGCGCGCCCTGCCACTGCCCATCTCCATATTCGGAATAATCAACACCACACAGGTCAATTAACTGTTCGAATTTCAATTCAGCATGCTCGCGCAACTTGTAACAGGCGGCGATCATATCCGTACACTTCACTTCAATGGTAATTTCCCCTTGCGCAACCGTGTGCTTGGTCAATACATCACCAAGGGCAAGTTTAATTTGTGCAGAGAGTTGTTCTAATTTGGCAGACATGAATAAGGGTTATCCAATAGGCAGATTTATCGAGCAATAGTATTGGTTCTTTTAATTTTCTTTTGCAACTGAATAATGCCGTAAAGCAAAGCTTCGGCAGTGGGCGGACAACCCGGCACATAGACATCTACCGGCACTATGCGATCGCATCCACGCACCACAGAATAGGAATAATGGTAGTAGCCACCGCCATTGGCGCAACTGCCCATGGAAATCACCCAGCGCGGCTCTGCCATTTGGTCATACACCTTACGCAAGGCCGGTGCCATTTTATTGACCAAGGTACCCGCCACAATCATGACATCTGACTGACGCGGACTAGGACGAAACACAATACCGAAACGATCCAAATCATAACGAGAGGCGCCGGCGTGCATCATTTCCACCGCACAGCATGCCAAACCAAACGTCATTGGCCACATAGACCCAGTGCGCGTGTAATTGATGACCGTATCGAGCGTGGTCGTCACAAAGCCTTTTTCTAAGACGCCTTCAATACTCATACGCCCACCTTGTGATGACTCAATCCCACTCTAGCGCACCTTTCATCCACTCGTAAATAAAGCCAACCACCAGCACAAACAAAAAGAGCATCATTGCCCAAAAACCGGCCAGGCCAATCTCTTGAATGACCACTGCCCATGGGAATAAAAATGCAATTTCCAAATCAAATAGGATAAATAAGATTGCGACCAGATAGTAACGCACATCAAACTTCATACGCGCATCTTCAAACGCTTCAAAACCACATTCGTAGGGGGAGTTTTTTTCTGAATCTGGTCGGTGAGGAGAGACCAATTTACCAAGGATTAGCGGACCCAAGCCAACACCCAAACCAACCAAAATAAACATCAAAATAGGAAAATAGTTTTCTAGCACTGGTCAGCCCTAAGCTAATTTACATCAATCATTACATTTTTTGGGTGAATGCTTACGCATCCATACTGCAGACTATTCACTTACGCTATTACTTAAATACTGCTGGTGCCGTCGGCGAGACTCGAACTCGCATGACTTTCGTCACTACCCCCTCAAGATAGCGTGTCTACCAATTTCACCACGACGGCAATTACAACACATACCTTTTAGTTAGTTTGGAATATCCTTAGCAGCGTTTTCTTTTGCTGGCGCTTGTGGCGCAGGCACACTAGGGGTATCCGCCGCTGGCAGTGGACTTACCTGTGTTGCTGGCGCTGTAGTTGCTTTCACTACGCTACCATTACCAGTACGATGACTCGCCAAGAAGGCCAAAGTTAGACTGGTCACAAAGAAAATAGCCACAAACACAGCCGTCAGCTTACTTAACACATTTGAGGAACCTGACACGCCGAAGAGGCTACCAGATGCGCCGCTACCAAATGCTGCGCCCATATCCGCACCCTTACCGTGCTGAAGCAGCACCAATCCGATCACTGCAGCGGCAGCAAGGATATGCACAACCAATATAATTTTTTCCATAGTATTTTTTCTAGATTTACAGCAAGGATTGCTCAGCCATCGCCTCACTAACATCCTCTGCCGCCTGACATATTTTGACAAAGTCTTGCGCTTGAAGAGAGCACTTACCTACCAAGCCCCCATCAATGCCGTTCACAGAGAATAATTGTACCGCATTTTGTGGATTTACGCTTCCCCCGTACAGTATTTTTAGGCTGTTTTCGATGCTTGCATCCGATTGCAAAAGCTTAGATCGAATAAAGGCATGCATTGTCTTTGCTTGTTCTGGCGTCGCTGCCAAGCCTGTGCCAATCGCCCAAATGGGCTCGTAGGAAATAATCGTATGCGCAAACACACCTGCACCAAATTGACGAATGATGGTGTCCAATTGCTTCCCGACCACCATTTCCATCACGCCAGCCTCACGCTCAATCAAGGTCTCCCCCACACATAACACAGGCGTTAGCCCGTGCTGTTTGGCTGTCATAAACTTGTCCGCAATATTCTCATCTGATTCGCAATAAGCAGTACTACGCTCGGAATGCCCAAGAATCACATATTGCACGCCAAAATCCAACAGCATCTCTGCACTTACTTCACCCGTGTATGCGCCACGCTCAAACTTGCCCATGTTTTGCGCACCCCAAGCAATAGGGGTACTACTCAGTAGCTGCTGCGCTTGTGCTAAATAGGGATAAGGCACACACACCACTACTTGTGTATGTTTGAGTGTTGAAAGCTCAGCCAGATAACCACGTAGTAGCTGCTCGTTTTGTTTAAGGCTGCCATGCATTTTCCAGTTGGCAATGACGATTTTTTGTGGCGTGGACTGATGAGAGTGAACTGACAATGGACGTGACCAATAAACGATAAGCAGCCCGAATTTTACGCTTTGCCTTACCATGCAGCAATAGCATTTTTCCAGACTTTTATAATGAAAAGCCCCTATCCATCATGGCAGGGGCCAGCTATGGTGTAACACGCTAACGAAAGTTAGCCATGCAATGCAGGGTAATCTGTATAGCCCTGCTCTGCACCGCCATAAAATGTATTACTGTCTGCTTCATTAAGTGGCGCATCTTGTTGAAAGCGCTCCACCAGATCCGGATTGGCAATATACGGCACACCATAGGCCACAACATCGGCATGTCCGCTGGCAACTGCCTGATTACCGCGTTTTTTGTCGTAACTTAAATTGGCCATATAAGCACCCTTAAATTGCTTGCGAAACACAGAAAAATCAAACGGATCCGCTTTGCCTCCACCGTGAATCCCACCTTCTACCGCATGCAAATACGCCAAGTTAAACTGGTTGAGTGCATTAGCAACATAATTAAACACCGCTTGCGGATTGCTATCGTTCATATCGTTAAACGGATTAACCGGAGATACGCGCACACCCACTTTATCGGCGCCGATGACATTTACCACTGCCTGCGTGACTTCTAGTAACAATCGCGCACGATTTTCAATGCTGCCACCGTACTGGTCAGTGCGGTGGTTTGCACCATCACGCAAAAACTGATCAAGCAGATAACCATTGGCCGCATGAATCTCTACGCCATCAAACCCAGCTGCAACGGCACTCTTAGTGGCATGCACATAGTCTTGCACAATGGCAGGCAGTTCAGAGGCATCCAGTGCACGGGGCTCTACATAGTCGACCAACCCTTGGTAAGTAAACGCCTGACCAGCAGGCTTGATGGCAGAAGGCGCTACTGGCAACGCTTGATTAGGCAATAGACTTGGGTGAGAAATACGCCCGACGTGCCACAACTGGATCACAATCTTGCCGCCTTTAGCATGCACGGCATCCGTGACCTTTTTCCAGCCTGCCACTTGGGCATCCGTGTAAATCCCCGGCAATGCAGGATAGCCATGCCCCATGGCAGAAATAGGCGTCGCCTCCGTCACAATCAAACCGGCCGAAGCACGCTGCGCATAATAAGTAGCGTTAATGGCTTGCGGCACACCGCCCTCACCGGCACGATTACGCGTCAATGGTGCCATGACGATGCGATTTTTGAGAGAAATGCTGCCTAGTACAACAGGAGAAAATAAATCTTTACTCATAGAAACCCTTTACTATCAAAATGGAGTGTTTAAGTTCATAAATCACCGACAGCTGATTACTTAGCTTTTACACCCTCAATTAACAAAGTGATTTCAATGTCATCACCCACTGGGCTATTCGCTTTTTGCATCCAAGTAAAGCCGTAGTCTGAAGCCTTGATAGTGGTATGTGCTTCAAACCCAGTGCGTTGGCCACCCCAAGGGTCTGCGCCAAAACCCAGCACTTTGAAAGGGATGGCAATCTCTTTTGTAACACCGTGTAAAGTAAACTGCCCTGTCATAACACCTTCTGTGGCGCTTTTGGCTTCCACCTTGCTACTAACGAAGGTGATTTCACCAAACTTTACCGCATCCAGATATTCTGGCTTTTGAATGTGCTCATCACGCTTAGCGTTTCTGGTGCTGATGCTCGCTACGCTGATTTTTGCATTGACACTGGAGTTCGCCAGTTGTTCGCGGTCAATTTTGACCACGCCTTGTACATCACTAAAGCTGCCGGACGTTTTTGATACCACATGGCGAATACTGAAATTGGCAAAGCTGTGACCTGCATCAATATTGTAAGTCTCTGTAGCTGCATACGCATTGGCGGTTAATGCAAAACCCGATGCAATACTGAGTGCCACTAATAATTTCTTCATACTTAAATTCCTCATATTATTTGCTCCTATTATTTTAATTAATTAGATATTTTTAGCCGTACATTTTCTTAGTGATGGTCGCAACACGCTCACCCAAGTGCTCTGCGGTGAGCAAATCACTTTGTATCGGCGCCACATCAGCACCTTCATCGGCATTGGCTTGTGCCATTGCGCCTAAAAAACTGCCCAGACGATTCAAATCGTTCACAGAACCTTTGCTGTTATTGTTACCCGGCAACAAATCCTGCCCAACCCAAATCATGCCGTGCTGTGCCGCAAACACTGCCAACTGCACTAGCGTATTCAGCTTATCGCCGCTTTGGCTGGCAGAGGTGGTGAAACCTGCTGCGATTTTGTCTTTCCAATCTCTGGTATACCAAGCTTTAGAACTCGCATCCATAAACGCTTTGAATTGCGCGGAAGCAGAACCCATATAAGTCGGGCTACCAAACACAATGGCATCCGCAGCCTTTAAAAGTTCCCATTGCTGTTGTGCTTCTTCCGCATTGAGCAAATGTACCGTCACGCCTTCCACTTTAGCTACACCACGCGCAACTGCTTGCGCTTGCGCCCCGGTATGCCCATAACCACTGTGATACACCACTGCTACTGTTGTCATTTTGTTCTCCATAAAAATATAAAATTAACTCTTTGGTTTTTAATTCCGTGATTAACTGGCGTCCCCACGGGGATTCGAACCCCGGTCGCCTAGCCTGAAAAATCTCTTAAGTCTGCAACTCTGGTAAATCAAATAGCAATACTTCACTTTCTTGCTGCGCTTGAATTTCAATTGCTTGTTTCGCATCCAGCATCACCGCGTCGCCTGTAGAGAGCACTTGTCCATTCAGCGTTAACTGCCCTCTTGCCACATGCAAGTAAGCACAACGCTCTGCCTGAATGGCATAGCTGAGTGCATTGCTTGCTTGCAATACTGTTGCCCATAATTCCACATCTTGATGAATCATTAATGAATGTTCACGTGCATCGGGTGACGCCACCAAACACCAACGGTTAAGCTTTTTCTCTGCAGGAATGCTCTGATCTTGATAACTTGGTGGCAGCCCATTCTGCGCCGGAATCAACCAAATTTGCAGCAAGTGCGCTTGATCTTGGCTGGAAGCATTGACTTCACTATGGCGAATACCTGTGCCGGCTGTCATGCGTTGCACATCACCAGCGCGAATCACTGAGCCGTTACCCATGCTATCTTGATGCTTTAACTCACCTGCCAACATATAGGTAATGATTTCCATATCGCGGTGTGGGTGCATGCCAAACCCCATGCCACCGGCCACTTTATCTTCATTGATCACGCGTAATACAGAGTACTGCATATGCGCAGGATCAAAATATTCTGCAAACGAGAATGAATGATAGCTATCCAACCAACCATGATTAGCATGGCCGCGGTCTTGTGATTTTCTAACGGTTATCATATAGTCTTGCTCAACCTTTCTTATTCAATAGGATTGAATTGATTGATGCATGATATCTATAGAAAAAACTTATGAATAGCGAATTATTTTGCCCAAGTTATTCAAAAAATATGAACAAGCCTTTGATTGAAATGATTGCATGCTCAAATTATCCATAGACGCGTTAGAAGTAATTGATGCGATTGCCCGCAAAGGCAGCTTTGCTGCAGCGGCTGAATCGTTGTACCGCGTACCGTCAGCCGTCACCTATACCATACGCAAGTTAGAAGAAGATCTCGGCGTGGCGATTTTTGATCGCAGTGGCCATCGCGCCAACTTAACCGAGGCCGGTGCCGAACTACTCAAAGAAGGACGCTATTTATTGGACGCAGCCCATGCACTTGAGTCCCGCGTCAAACGAGTGGCCACTGGGGTTGAAACTGATATTGGGATTGCCATCAGTGATTTATTCAGCAACGAAGCTTTGTTTAATATTTTGCAGGACTTTTACGCACAAGGCTTTGGTACTCGCATTAAAGTCATGCGTGAGGTATTTGGTGGGAGTTGGGATGCGCTCATTTCCGGTCGTGCTGATATTTCAATCGGCGCCCCTGGTGAAGCCCCCCCAGGTGGTGGCTTTAGCACCAGTTTGCTAGGGCAATTAGAGTTTGTGTTTGCAGTTGCGCCGCATCACCCGCTCGCATTACTGCCAGAGCCGCTCAATAACCAAGACATTATTCAATACCGTGCGGTAGCCGCCGCTGATAGCTCTCGTAACTTACCCCCACGCACTTCTGGCATTTTGTCTGGACAAGATGTGCTCACGGTATCTGACATGCAGGGTAAGCTACAAGCGCAATTAGCTGGGTTGGGTGTAGGCTACCTTCCCATCAAAATGGCGCAGCACTATGCCGACCAAGGGAAACTGATCATTAAAGAAGTCGCCGAAGCCAAAACCTTGGCCCCTACTTTTTTAGCGTGGTCTATCCAACGAAACAGCAGTATGGGTAAAGCACAACAATGGATGTTGAAACGACTAGCGCAATTAACACTAGATGAACTGCTGATGTAATGCCAAAATATACATTCACTCTTTGAGGACACTTCATGTCGCAAGACCAATTACCAGAAGAATTCGCACCGCTCAACAACATGGCAATTAAAGCCATGCTTTGGCTCAATGGCTTTGCTCACGTCATTATTGGGCTGGCGCTTGCCATCTCTATTTTGATGTTTACTTGGTTGTTCTTTATTGATGTCAAAGAAGCCGCATATGCACACAACCTAGTGCATGGCTTTTTACATGCCCTTGGCACACTGATGTTGCTTTGGGCCGTATCAGCGCTGATTTCCGCTGAAATCCGCTACTTACGCGGTCATAAATTACTAGTCGAAACATTTATCGAGGTGGTATTGGTCATGTTTTTACGCAAACTGATTGTGATCCCCGTACAAGACGCCTCGCCAACCTATCAAGAAATTGGTATTTGGCTGGGCGGCGCATTTGTCATCGGCCTTGTCTATGTACTGGTGCGTTGGGCAGACAGGCAGCCTAATAATCAGCATGAGTGACACCTTATTTATGCAGCAAGCCATCTTGTTGGCCGAAGCTGCTGCTGAAAAGCAAGAAGTCCCAGTAGGCGCGATCGTCGTAAAGGATGGCGTCATCATTGGCCGTGGTAGCAATGCACCCATCGGCAATCATGACCCCAGTGCCCATGCTGAAATCATTGCATTACGAGACGCAGCCCAACATCTTAACAACTATCGACTAGTGGATTGCACCCTATATGTAACACTGGAGCCTTGCGCCATGTGTGCCGGCGCGATTCAACATGCGCGTATTGCTCGGCTAGTGTATGGCGCGGCCGACCCCAAAACTGGCGCATGTGGCAGTGTGGTGGATTTGATGGGCGAGCCTAAATTAAACCATCATTGCGAAGTGACGAGTGGCGTGGAATCCATTGAATGCGGGCAACTATTAAGTGATTTCTTTAAAAAAAGAAGGGGTAGTAAATAATCCTTCACTGATTGTTGTAGTGATGCTGGCAGACACATCTTGCCTGAAGCTTGCTGTGTTACGCTAAAAGCGTATCGCCAATAAAAAAGACTCAAGTAAATTGAGTCTTTTTTTGTTTTACTGATGGCTTAAAACTTCATGCGCATGCCTGCTCCCACGCTGTTTACATCGTGATAGAAGCTGGCAATTGGGAATTTATCACCTGAGAAGTGGTTATTGGTATAAGCCACATAGGTGTCAAAGCGTTTGTTAAAGCGGTAATCAGCCACCATAGTCCAAGTGTCGATTTTGCCTTCGGAATTGGTTGAAACGGTCGGACCCTCAATAGCATCAAATTTGGTTTCGTAAAAACCTGCTGAAGTGGATAAGCCCGCCAAGACTGGCACACGTTGAGAAAAGTCGAAGCTGGCACCGATATAATAGACATTATTGTCTTGTTGATAGCCCGGTTTCAGCGCAGAAGCGGCCACCCCACCAAACACTGCTTGATCAAATAGTTTGTTGTATTTGATAGATGCATCTGAAGACGGCTTTAAGCGATACCACTCCCAACCACCCATGACTTTGATATCTTTGGTCGGCGTCCATTTCAAGGTAAGCAAAGTCGCCTCTGTGTTGTAAAGTGCTGCAGAAATCGTGTCGTTTGCTAATGGATTGCCAGGAGCCGCGTTACCCGCTTTTACTGCATCGTCAAAACGATCATAGGCAAACTGCACACCAAACAGACTGTTCTCATACCCTAATTGCGCGGTATAGCCGTAACCTTCTGACATACCTTCAGCATTGCCAAACTGATACATCCCAGCATAGTTGACTTTGCCATGTCCCTCAATTTCATAAGTATTGCCGTACTTAACTGAGTTTTTCATGCGTGAATTTTCAGAAATCCCACCGCCGCCGCCAATCGTGCCGCTTTCGCCCAATGGTGAAAATGTATCCGCTTTACTGTTGGGGTCATATGCCGCAGTAATTTCAAAGAATGGATTGTACTGGGTACCATATGACACTCGACCCAATGCACCACCGTCTACGCCTACCCAAGCTTGCCGTGCAAACAGCTCGCCGTTCATGGAAGAGTCTGCATTTACGCTGGAATTAGCGTTGGTACCAGAGTTATCCGCCAGTGTTTGCGCGGCATCGTGGAGTTTCATATCAATCGGGTTAAACCCAGCTTCAAATTGATACACAAACTTAAAGTCATGTTCCAACATCTGAAGTTTAGCCACTTCGCCACGCAAGCCAAGGCGCGAAGCTTGCAAGCCGCCATTCACCCATTCGGTTCTAGAAGTCACTCGGTCCGTCACTTTAGCACCGGAGTAAGGGTAAAAATTATTGGGTAGCTCGTAGTTCTCTGGCAGCGAATGGTTGATACTGACACGCGCCACATCCAGAATGCCATAGATTTGTGTATACGCAGGATGATCACCCAGATTAAAATCCACGCGGAATGGTGCATCGTCATTCATGAAACGTGAAACAAATGTAGGGGAGTCATGTTCGTTTTGGCTGGCTTGGTCTGCCGGGCTTTGACCATGTGCAGCCATGGCTTGGCCTATCGTGAATGGTAGCAGTGCTAGTTTAAACAAGTGCTTGATCATCATCTTCTGTCCTTAATAAACAATGTAGCTTGAAGCAAATAGATGACCAGCATTTTGAACCGCCAATATGACACTTATATGACATATTGGTGACTCATGACTATAAAACATATAGTCCGACTACTACGTTTTTATTAAGGAACCAACCACATTCAATAAAACATTGTCTATGCAGAAAGTTGTAATAAAAAAACCCGCCGTAGCGGGTTTTTTTACTCAGGTATTGCTTGCTTAGTCGTTATTACCAAATGACATCAGAATGCTCAATAAGTTAGCAAAGATGTTGTAGATGCTGATGTACAGAGACAACGTTGCCATCACATAGTTGGTTTCACCACCGCGCACGATATTGTTCACTTCATACAAAATAAAGCCGGATGAAATCAAAATCACCACGCCTGAGATAGCTAATGATAAGGCTGGAATTTGGAAGAACATATTGGCCACAATAGCCACCAAAGCCAACACCATACCAATCATCAAGAACTTGCCCATGTTGCTCAAGTCACGCTTAGTCGTAGTTGCAATACCCGCCATGGTTAAAAAGATTAAGCCAGTACCGCCTGCGGCCAAGCCTACCAGTTGTGCGCCATCACGCAAATGTAAGGCGTGTTGTAACAGTGGGCCTAACATCACGCCTAATAAGAATGTGTAACCTAGCAACAGTACAATGCCTAAGCTATTGTTACGGTTTGCGGTAATGGCCATTTGCATACCGATGGTCACTAACATAAACGCACCAAACGCCATAAATGGGTGCTGCGCAATAATACTGAAATTGATACCCATACCGATGAATGCACCAATCACGGTTGGAATCATGGTTAAGCCAAGCAAAGCATATGTGTTGCGCAACACTTTATTTTGCGTTGTGGATAAACTACCCTCGCGACCTAATACTTGCATATTGTCTGACATTACTTTTTTCCTTTGTTCATAAATTGCCAAATGGCAACACATTTAAGATAACGGCATTAGCAAAAAGTTTCAAGTGAATTTTTCGCGCATATGCCATTCAATATCAATGATATTGAAATACTAGGCAAAGAGATCGCCTTCTTTTTTCCCTACCATCGCTACGCGTTTTACCGCATCCACATACGCATTGCCTTCACGTAATTGCGTCATACTCTGTGGATGATGCGCACCATGCATACGCGCTAGGCGCGCGGTACTTTGGGCAGGCATTTTCCATGCTAAATTGTTCAATAGCTCATCAGCTAAATCTGGCTTATTGCACAACAGCACCATATCGCAACCTGCATTTAACGCAGCCAAGCTGCGGGTGGTGACATCGCCACCTACTGTCGCGCCTTCCATACTGAGGTCATCGCTGAATATCACGCCATTAAAGCCTAAACGCTCACGCAACACTTTTTGTAACCACTTGCTTGAAAAGCCAGCAGGCTTGTCGTCTACTTTAGGATAAATGACATGCGCAGGCATAATCGCAGCCAAGCCTTCATCAATCATTTGTCTAAATGGTTGCATATCATTTTGCGCAATTTGGTCAAACTCGCGCTCATCAATCGGAATGCTGACATGTGAATCAGCCACCACAAAGCCATGCCCCGGAAAATGTTTACCCACGGCCGCCATACCGCCTTTTTTAAGCCCTTGCATTAGGCTGAATGCCAGTTCATTAATGGCTTGCGGGTCACGATGAAAGGCTCGATTGCCAATCACC
Organism: Methylophilaceae bacterium 11; assembly: GCA_000525025.1. Taxonomy (GTDB): domain Bacteria; phylum Pseudomonadota; class Gammaproteobacteria; order Burkholderiales; family Methylophilaceae; genus Methylophilus. The sequence continues at coordinate 1,811,678 of JCKJ01000001.1, forward strand.
AGACTATCGCCATAATCCATGTCTAGCACGGGCGTAAAACTAAAATCGATGCCATGCGCACGCAACTCTGCTGCCAGTACAAAACCTGCTTCTGTCGCTAGTTCACGTGCTCTTTTAGGGCTCTCATCCCAAATGTGGCCAAACTCACGCATGGGTGGGATTTTGGTAAAGCCTTCTCTAAAGCGTTGCACTCGGCCACCTTCGTGATCCACTGCAATCAACAAAGGAGGCTGTCTTACTGCATGAATGCTAGCAGTCAGCGCTTTTAACTGCTCGCAACCCACAAAGTTACGTGCAAATAAAATCACACCGCCGACTAGTGGGTGCTGTAAACGACGAATGTCATCGGCAGTTAATGCTGTGCCGACTACATCTAACATGACGGGACCTAAACTCATTGGGGTTCTTCCAAAAAATAGTGCCAATTAATATCACTGGCATTTTAGCTTAAAGTGCCTGCTTCTTCGTTCTAAAATCACTGTTTTGAATCATGGCTGTCAGAATGTGTAGGAAACTTCTGATAGCAATTTAGGAAAAACGACCATATTTGGCCTGAAAAAAACCCGGTTTAATGATCACATCAATAAGAACAAAGGAACATGCAATGGGTCGTTACACAGTGTTTGGCTACTTGATGCAAGTCAAAGGCAAAACAAAAACGACTGTCGGCAAACTCGCTGGCAATCGTTTATGGGTGTTATCTGGGAAAAAAGATAGGGTTGCCGGCAAACTACAAGCAAAGTACAGCTTGAGCTTTGATGAAGCCAAAACCATTAAAGATTGGAATCTGTTTTAGACTTTTATTTCAGCCGATACAGCGATGTCACTTCTTTTGAACGTGCCGGATATAAAGGATCAGACTGATCGCTCGCTTTTGCATGTTTAGGCGCAATGCTAAGCTGCTCTACAATAGTCAGCCCAGCATCAGCGATCCATTGTTGCAAGGCGTCTGGCGCACGCAACCCTAAATGCTCTGCCAAATCGGACATCACTAACCAAGCTTCGCCATCTGCATTAAGGTGCGCTTTAACGCCTGCCAAATACGCTTTCAGCATGGCACTATTCGGATCATAAATAGCATGTTCTATAGGTGCATTGGCTTTCGCTGGAATCCATGGCGGATTACACACTATCAAATCGGCTTTTCCTTCTGGGAACATATCTGCCTGCTGAACACTGATATATTGCGCCAAGCCTAACTGTTGAATGTTCTCAGTGGCGCAGCGCAGCGCACGTTCACTATTATCGGTAGCAAGCACTTGTTTAATACCACGACTCACCAAAATGGCAGCAATCACGCCTGTACCTGTACCAATATCGAAAGCGACTGCTGGGTTATTGAGTGGTGCTTGATTAATCAATTCCAAATACTCACCACGTACGGGTGAATACACGCCATAGTGCGCATGCACGTTGGCTTGCAAGGCATCGATATACACCCCTTTTTTGCGCCACTCGTGTGCACCTATCATACCCAGTAACTCTCTTAAAGAAAGCAATAATGAGACTGGCGGTTTATCGCGCTTTTCATCCAGCACCAATGCGCCTAATACTGCTTCTTTTACATGAGGCGCACGATTTAAGTCGCACTTCACATGCTGCAACTCAATGAGTATTTTATTGGTGATGTTGGCCCGTTGAATTTGCCTAGCACGATGTTGGTGAAATGCCTCGGTCAGATTATCTGTCGGCTTAATCGGCTTGCGATCGACACGGCGTGTAATGGCTTGCAGTAATTGTTTTGCATTTTGAAAATCGCCACGGTACAGCAATGCAGTACCTTCGCAAGCTAGCTTATAGGCTTCATCGGCTTTGGTTTCATCATTGGCAATGACAATATGCTTAGGCACCGCCAAGTTTGCTTCTGATTGCCAGCTCGCTTGCTGCGTTTTATTTTTTTCTTGCCAAGTGGCGGTTTGAAACTGTGTCAATGAGTATCCTTAAAGTACATCTGGCTAAAAAGTATAACGAGCTGCATGGTTGAAACGAAACGCGTGAAACGTTGAGATCGAGAAAGTTAGGATTGTACAGCGAGACTGCACGCATGACATCAAGTAGTCACAACCCACCTTGTTATTTAGCGTGTTGTCTCTAGTGTAAACGGGTTGAAATCGGTGTCTTTATCGTAATAGTCTTCGCGCTCGGCCTTTTTAAGAAATGCCACAACCTGATACACCACGGGCGTAAATGCGACTTCCACCAATATTTTCGCAATGAGTTGCGCGCCTATCACCAAAGGAATTTTATCGTTGGGGATAATGCCCGTATTCCAAAACGCCAGCGGCACAAACATCACCGTATCAATCGCTTCACCAAAAATGGTACTGGTAATGGTGCGTTGCCATAAGTGTTTACCCGCGGCGATGATTTTCATTTTGGCCATGATGTAGCTATTGACGAACTCACCTACTGCAAATGCGACCAAGCCAGCCAGTGAGATACGCCAAGTACTACCTAGCACTACCTCATACTCATGTTGATTTTGCCAGAATGGCGCCGGCGGTAATGCCACAATCATCCAAGCCATTAAGCTGGCAAAGGCTAACCCTGCAAAACCGGCCCAGATCACACGTCGACTGGCTGCATAACCATAGACTTCAGTCAGAATATCGCCAAAAATAAACGAGATGGGGAAAAACAAAACGCCAGCACCAAATGTCAGCGTTCCCAATATTGGCGCGTCTATTTGTGTGACTTTGGCAGGGCCGATAAGATTAGAACATACCAACACGCAGACAAATGCTGCCATGATCAGGTCGTAATATTTGTACTGTTTACGCATAAATGATGGCCATAACAGAGAATATATAAAATAACGTTGATAGCTCAACCAAGCGTCTATTTAGCATTTTTCTTGCTGACTTCATCAACAATTGTTTGTGCCTCTTTAAGTTTAGTGTATTCGTTAAGCTCTTGCTGAATACTTCCTTTATTGTATAGCGATGGGTTTGGTGTATCAAAATTACCCCAGTATGCTGCAGGCTTCTGATCGATAGAATGGACAGTACCATCGCGCTTAAGCTGTTCTAATTTCAACTCTATCGCTTGCCGATCAGCTTCGTTAACTTGGGTTGGTTCAGATTGACTACAAGCTCTGACCACCTGGAGTAAGGCAAATATCAATAGCCAAATTAGCCAAGAATTCGTTTTAGAGTCCGTCTTTTTAGTTTTGGCGCTCTGTTGAACAGCTGTCTTACGACTTTGGTAATCTTGCCAAACAGTATGCATAGCATAGTACTCTTCATGCCAAAGTATGTGCTTGTGATCTACCCAACCGAACTCGCGAACCAGCACTTCTAAAGGCTCATCACAAAAATCATCGATTTTTTCCGCGACCTTATTAATCAAACAACGCTCAAAAAAGTGTTTTGAATCAAGAGCGATCAACCAATCATCTTTTAGTCGCTCATTTAACAGCTCGCGCGCTTTTGTTGCGGTAAATGTTTGTAGCAATTCGTCACACAGCGCGCCAGCCCTTTTATCAGCCTCCTGCCACAAATTAGCTTGCAAACGCTCTTGTGCTACCGTCAAAGGGTCTGTGCTGCGCTCCTCATGTAACTGAACAGGCGTTACTGAATCGTTTGCAATTTCCGACTCTTCTTGCTCAACCAAATAGTCTGCTGCCCAGCCATTTTCTATCGCTTGAATTGCTTGTTCATAAGCACCTCGAAGCACTTGAAAAGCCGCAGGATCATCTTCAGGATTGATAGTTTTTAGCTTAACTGCATAAGCACGTTTAATTGCTTTAACATCGCTGGTTGGCGCTATGCCTAATATAGTCCACATCGTGTTGAAATCGCCTTAGCTTATAGCACTGGCTTACCTTCTAAGCCATCTGCATACTGATTAATTTTCGTCCTTATATCTGCAATTTCTTTAGGATCTTGTTTTTCCAGCACCATTTCAAATGCATTTATCCACCCTGAAACGACTAATCTCGTATCACCCAGATGTTGCTCATAAAGCCTGTATAAACGTGATAACAAGGCTTTGTTTTCAACTTGCTCTCTAGGGCTTATTTTAAGATTCTGCAATCGCTCCAAGCTGACTTTCACATCGTCGTCAGTCATTGCTCCAGGAGTTTGCTGTATGACTAAATCATATCTTTTTTGTGTGGCAAGCTCAGTCACTTCAACTTCTAACAAGCCATTAATATCATAGGTAAAGCGCACCTCTAAAGATCGACTTTCATTTCTACTTCTCGCTTTGGCTAAAGGTATTTTTAGCTCGCCCAACGGCACATTCTCGCTCACTTGTCGGCTTTCACCTTGATACACTTTAAGCAATATCAATTTTTGATCTGGAGTGAGCGGCGAAATAGGCTGGGAGCGACTTGCTGGAATGACTGTATTGCGCTCAATAACAGGTAGGTACACGCCTTCAAGATACTGTCCAGAGGCCATCTGCTCTGTAGTCTCTACCCCCAATGTAAACGGACAAACATCCGTCATTACAACATCATCCAAGGCTGAATCTCGCATTTTTAGGCCTGCTTGCACAGCGGCACCCGAAGCAATTGCTTCGTCTGGGTCTATATCACGCCTTGGAAAACGCCCTAGCATTTTTGCAACCAACCGATGTACGATAGGCATACGCGTAGCACCACCGACTAGCACAATATCAGCTAAATCAGCCGCCCTTAACTTAGCATCTCGCAAAGCACGTTCTATGGGTTCTCTTAAGCGGCTCAGCAAAGGGCTGGCTAGCTCCTCAAACTGATTAGTATTGATTTGCCACACAATTTCTTTCGCTGCATCTTTATACACAAATGTGGCTTCATCCGCCAAGCTAAGCGCTCGCTTTACGCGCTCCGCTTCTGTACGCAACTTAGCATGTTGCTGTGCGCTGAGTTTTTCTGATATTAATCCTGCAGGTTTCCCAGCCTGGTCTATAAAAGCATTCACTAATAAGGTAACAAAATCCTCGCCACCTAGGTGATTATCGCCAGAGGTTGCTCGAACTTCCATCACGCCAGAGAACATCTCAAGTATAGAAACATCGAAAGTTCCGCCACCTAAATCAAACACTAAAAACTGACTCTCAGCCTCTTTATCATGCATACCGTAAGCTAAAGCAGCGGCTGTTGGCTCGTTTAACAAACGCTCTACCTTCAGGCCAGCTAACTCTCCTGCCAAACGGGTGGCTTTACGTTGGGTATCGTTAAAATACGCAGGTACGGTAATAATTGCCTCATCAACCTGCTCCCCCAAAAAGGCTTCTGCATCAGCTTTAAGCGTTTTTAAAATAACTGCTGAAAGCTCCTCAGAACGAAATTTCTTTTTACCCAACGTAATTTGCTTATGGGTACCCATATATCGCTTAAAAGCCGCAGTTGTCATATCAGGGTGAGTAATAAGTCTGTCTCGTGCGGCCAACCCTACTAACAAATCACCATGTTCATCAATACTCACACACGATGGTGTTAATACATGCCCTAGTGAGTTAGGAATTAACTGAGACTGCCCATCTTTCCAAACGGCTACAAGGCTATTAGTTGTACCTAGATCTATTGCTAAAATCATTCACTACTTTCCTTTTTTGTTTTTTTAAACGCTCTTCACATCCAGCTGATCGCGCAGATAATCCCCACCCAGATTAATCGCCAGAATCAGGCTCATCAAACTTAAACCGACAATCAAAACGTAATGAGGTGCCACTAGCATATAGCGCACGCCATCTCGCAACATGGCGCCCCATGAAGCACTCGGCGCTTGTATGCCCAACCCTAAAAAGGAAAGACTGGCTTCTGCAATCATGATACTGGCTAAGCTATAAGTCGCTTCTACCATTAACAAAGATGTTAATAATGGCAATATATGGCGCAACATCAAGCGGAATGGCGTGGCCCCTAAAGACTCTGCAGCTTGTACATGCTGCCGATTACGCAAGCTTAAGGTTTGACCACGGGCTAATCTAGCATAGCTGACCCACCCTGTGAGGCATAGCGCAAAAACCAAATTCAACATACCCGGCCCCAACACTGCAGCAAAAGCGATGGCCAGCAAGATGCCAGGAAACGCTAAAAACACATCGGTAATGTGCATGAGCAAACGGTCTACTTTGCCCCCATAAAAACCAGCCAACACACCCACACTGACACCAACCAACATATTCACCAGCGTGACTACAATGGCTACCAAGAACGAAACCTCGGCACCACGTAGCACGCGTGCCAATATGTCTCGCCCCAAATCATCACTGCCAAACCAGAAGTGTAACGATGGGGTAGCTAAAATATGCTGTAAATCGATCTCGTTGCCATGCACTTCTAATACGCGTGCTAGCAATACAGCACATGCCCAAAACACTAACACACTAATCGCAAATGTTTTGGCCATCATGCATGCCTCATCCTTGGATCAGCAAACCGATACAACACATCCGTCAGCAGATTAATCAATACATAACTAAGGGCAATGATAAGTACGCAAGCTTGCGTGATCGGATAATCACGTTTCTCTATACTCTCTACCAGCAACCTGCCAATGCCATCCCAGCTAAAAATCGTTTCCGTAATCACGGTGCCGGCTAGCAAGCTCCCCATTTGCAAACCCACAATGGTGATGATGGGCAATAGGGCAGCACGTAAAGCGTGTTTCACAATCACCGTGCGCTCACTAAGCCCTTTGGCACGCGCAGTGCGGATATAGTCCTCGTTGAGCACTTCTAACAAACTAGTACGGGTCATGCGGGTGAGGATTGCACTTAAGCCAAACCCTAATGTCAGCGCGGGCAACACAATGGAAGTTGAATGATCCATGCCACTCACCGGTAACCACCCTAGCCATACTGCCAAGAGCAACATGAGCAATGGCCCTAGCCAAAAGGCAGGCATGGCAGAAAAGCGTACGCTGATGATTGTCACAACAAAATCTTGCCAATGCCCTGCATGCAATGCTGCAAAAATTCCCATGGGAATGCCTATCAGCAAACCAAGCGCAAGTGCCACAAGTGCTAGCTTAATTGTTGCAGGATAGCGCGCTTGAATCAGCGTAGTAATCGGCGTTTTGGTATGAATAGATTGCCCAAGATCCCCTTGTGCGAGCTTCTTTAAATACGTACCAAATTGTATGACCAAGGGTTGTGTTAATCCTAACTCCTCACGCAAAGCAGCACTGTCGGCTGCCGTAGCAGACTCACCCAGCATCACTTCCACCGGATCGCCCGGTACCAAATGAATCAGCAAGAAGGTGAGCAACAACACACCAAACACGACAGAAAGTAAGCTTAAACAACGGCTAATCAATATTTGGCCCCGCATACATATTGCATAGACTACGCATTCTGAATGTCTACCGTAGTGCCTACTGGCACCTGCTCAAACAGTTGAATGATATCGGCATTACGCATGCGCACACAGCCATGCGAGCCGATGGTGCCTAACTGCGTACTGTCTGGCGTACCATGAATATAAATATAGCGTTGCATGGTATCGACATTGCCTAATCGGTTTTTGCCGATTTCCTGCCCGCTCAACCATAAAATGCGTGTCAATATCCAATCCCGGTTAGGAAATTCTGTCATCAGCTCAGGGGTGAAAATTTCACCGGTTGGGCGTCGTCCTATAAACACGGTATTGGCAGGTGCGTCAGCCCCAATCTTGGCACGGACAATATGCTTACCTAGCGGCGTGCATCCGCTGTCTTTTTCGCAGCCCACACCGTTGGCAGCAGTGGAAATTGCATACTCGGCCAACAATATAAAATTGTCATCAAACAAATAAAGTGTTTGTTTAGGAATGGAAATTTGGATGTGCATAGTTGCGTGTATTTTACGGTATTCTTATCCAAGGTAGTCAATCAGCATATCTGGATACTAAAATTTTATACGGATATGATATATATCAACGTGATGTCAGATATCGCAGACTACACTTCAAGGCGTATGTTTTAATTCACTGCTGTTAAAAAGCTGGGGGAGTATATTGAGGCATTTTGAGTTTCATAAGTCGCATCGCATTGCTTGGTTGCGTGCCGCAGTGCTAGGCGCAAACGATGGCATTGTCTCTACCGCCAGTTTGATTATTGGCGTAGCAGCTGCGCAAGCAAGCCATTCCTCTATTTTACTGACTGGCATTGCTGGCTTGGTGGCGGGGGCTATGTCTATGGCCGCTGGAGAGTATGTGTCGGTCAGTTCACAAGCGGATACTGAATCTGCTGACTTGGCAAAAGAATCGCATGAACTCGCACATGAGCCGGAAAGTGAGCTAAAAGAACTCACCGGCATTTACATAGGGCGAGGATTAAATGCGGATTTAGCACATCAGGTGGCGTTGGCGCTGACTGCACACGATGCGCTTGGTGCCCATGCACGTGACGAACTTGGTATGTCTGATACAGTTGCAGCCAAACCGCTTGTGGCTGCAGCCGCGTCTGCGGGCACGTTCGCCGTCGGTGCAGCGCTACCGCTCATGGTAGCAGCATTGACCCCGCAACTTTATCTGATCAAAGCCGTCACCGGATTATCCTTGTTGTTCCTAGCCATACTGGGTGGTTTAGCCGCAAAAGCTGGCGGTGCAAAGCTCATCACTGGCGCAAGTAGAGTCGCGTTCTGGGGAGCGCTTGCCATGCTGATCACCGCCATGGTGGGCAAGCTATTTGGTGTGGCGCTTACTTAAGCAATTGAATAGTCGCCAGCCCGTCCCAATTACCATCCGATTGTGCAGCATAGTCACGCACCGGCGCTCGATACGCTGCAAACTGTCCTTCGTACCATAGTGGAATATAAGGCAGTTGCTGATGAATACGCTGTGTGACGGCAGGCCAGCTCTCTTTTAGCAGCAGCTGGTCTAACGTTACATCACTATACCGGCCACGATTAAACCCATGCGGTGGAGTCGCATTGCTCGCAAAGGCTTTGGCGTAGATTTCTGGCGTTTTAATACCCACCCACGTTAAGCCGTAGACCTGAAACTGCCCTTGCTTTATCTCTTCAAAAAAGGTGCCCCAATCTAAGCTGCGGATTTCCAAATCAATGCCTGCTGGCGCCATTTGCGCTTGTAATATGGTGGCAAAACGTACCCGTTGTGCATCGGTTGAGGTTTTGTATACCAGCTTGAGTGGCAACTGAATGCCTGCCTCACGCAACAACTGTTTTGCATACAAAGGGCGATATGCATACGGCGCTAACTGACGGTTACCGGCATAATGCTCGGGCGGTAAAATGGCCTCTGCTAAGCGCGTCTGGTCTACCATCACCTGCCGCACAATCGCTTGCCGATCAATCGCATGTGCCAGCGCTTGCCTCACTTTCAGTTGCTTAAGCACGGGGTCTTGCATATTCAGGCCTAGGTAAGAGAAGTTCGAGCCTACATGTGATTTCACCGTAATATCCGGTTTCGACTTTAAATAGCCCACCAGTTCCGGCGGCAAATCGCCTTGCAGCACATCCACCTCTGCGCGCAGCAACTTGAGCACGCGCACGGTTGGGTCTTTGACTTCTGTGAGTGTTATCTGCTGGCCATCTGCCACCCGTGCTAACGTTAAGGCGCTCTGCCAACGGACAAACTTGAGTGGACCGCTGCCAATGGGCGCATGGGCAAAATCATGGCCTTGCGCAATGCCTGTCGCCGGCAAAATACCAATAATGAGCTTCTCAATAAAGTGTGGGTCCGGCTGCTTCAAGTAAAAATGCAATACTTGGTTGGACACCACTGCTATGCGTGCAATATGTTCAAATTCGGCACGATGCGGCGCATCTGGCAAGGTGAGAAAACTAGCATAAGTGGCTTTCACATCATGCGCAGTGAGCAATTGGCCATCATGAAACGCAGATTGATGCTTAAGCGTAAATTGGTAATGCAGCGGGCTGAGTTGTTGCCAACTAGCAAGCGCAGGTACGGCTTTTGAGCTTGCATCAAACTCGACCAAGCGTTCATACAATAAGCGATTCACGCGCTCGGAAGCAGCATCTGTGGCATAACGCGGATCTAAATTCAACGGCGCTTGGGCAATAGCCATCCGTATCGTAGCTGGCGTACTTGCAGGCTGAGTAGGTGTGCACCCCAGCAGAACAAATGATAAGCTAAGTAAATAGGCGAAAAATTTCATCCACGCAATTTTACTTGATATTCATCTCACTCTAGTAAAGTCTATTACATCAACACCTTACAAGCGTATGTGTAAACACCATGCCTTAGAGAAACTCGTGCAGCTCGACTTCCATCTGTTTTGCGTATTCTTCTGATGCTTTGATGACATTGGCCAATAACTGATCTGCCTTCACTGGACCCATTGATTCGCAAATGGCCACATAGGAAAAGTTAATGATCTGCCGCATGGTCTCTAGGCTATAACTCAAAGGCAGCGCCGATGCACGCTTGTCTAACCAGTCTCTTAAAAAGGCTTTTCTTAATGCATCTAAATTCAGCTTATCCAATTGATTCAGTATGGCTAAACGCACACTCAGTACCTCTTTTTCGGCCAGCGCGCCCAATAAGTGACGGAACAAATGCACAAATACGGTAGTGACATCATCGCAACCGTGTACCGCTAGCGGCATGCTGGCCACTTGATGCTCGGCAATATCAAAGGGATCTGGCAGCAAGTCTCGCTCTGGCATATCTAGCGCTTTAAAAATGGAGCTCAAGATATGCGTACGCTGTGAGCGCAGATCTTTATCTTGGCAACATTCTGATAAAAACTCAGTGAATGCAAACTTGGGCTTATCGGAATATTTGACTTGCCACAAATGCATCGCCGCTAGCAGTGCGGCATCATCAAAATATGGCCGCATGCCCGTATAGATGGCTCTGCGCCTCGTTTTTAAATCCATAGCGTATACCTGTATGTCATTGTATTTACCGCTAACACTATCATCACAGTTTCTCTAGCGATTTAAGATTATCTGAAGAATAGGCCGTGGCATGACTAAACTCGGGATAGCCAATCTCGCCATGTTCAGTAATATCCAAACCGCGCTGCTCATGCATCGCACTCACGCGTAATCCTGCTGTTTTTGAAATCAACCAGTACATGCTAAATGCTGTCACAAACACCCACAAAAATGCAGCTGTGATGCCGATGACTTGCACCATGATTTGATGCGGGTTATACATGTTGCCGATTAAGAATAGACCAGCGGCCAAAGTACCCCAAGCTCCGCAAAATCCATGCACCGCCACTGCGCCCACCACGTCGTCTAAGCGCATGCGTTCTAATAGCATTACCCCTAACACAGACAACACGCCGCCAATTGCGCCGGTGAGCACAGCATAGGGAAGCGCCATACTGGCACAACCGGCAGTTATCGACACCAAGCCTGCAATACTGCCATTGACGGCGTTTGTCATCAGCGCAGGTTTGCGCATTAAATAACTAATGAGCAATGCCCCTACTGCACCCGCTGCACCTGCCATGTGCGTGTTCAATAAAATATGCCCAAGATTTGTGCCTGCCGTGAGGGTACTGCCCCCGTTAAAACCAAACCAGCCAAACCACAACAAAAAGCCACCAATGGTGACATATCCCAAGTTATGTCCCGGCAAATCCCGCACTTCTCCGTTGGCACCAAAGCGTCCTAAGCGTGGGCCAAGCAACATAATCGCAGCCAATGCACACCAACCACCCACAGAATGCACAACAGTGGAGCCTGCAAAATCAATGAATCCCATTTGTTTTAACCAGCCATGATCATTCCATGCCCAGCCGCCATAAATGGGGTAGATCAGCGCGGACATACCGCATGTGCCAATCAAATACGCCACATAATTAGTACGCTCTGCCATGGCACCACTTACAATCGTAGCGGCCGTAGCGGCAAACATTATCTGAAAAAACAATAAGTTAAAGTCCCAATCGGGTGCTCTGGCCAAACCAAATAAATCTGTGCCAACCCAACCTGTGGGGCTGCTGCCAAACATCAGACCATACCCCACCAGCCAAAATAGTAATGAGCCTACACACAAATCCATGTAGTTTTTCATCATCACATTCACCGTATTTTTTGCGCGCGCCATACCGGATTCCAGCAACGCAAATCCGGCCTGCATCAAAAACACCATGGCCCCTGCAATCACCACCCATAGGGTATGAATCACTTTGGCATCCACGGTTTCAGCAACGCTCATCAGGGGAAACAACACACAAACCGCACTTAGCATCAGGGCTAATTTTTTAGATAATGGCATAGGCTCTTCTCAAGATGTATTCATGATTGAAATATCAATCTGCTACAGCAATAAGCGCGCCAACTATCAGCGCACTAGCCACATGGGCGGCCATATGACAAACCAAAACAGTTCACGTATGATGGCTTTGCAATTTTCTATGACAACAAGAGAGGAAGAAGCATATGAACGGAATCATCCAGTTAATAGGTAGAGTGATGTTGGCATTGATTTTTATACTCGCCGGCGTCGGCAAGATTTCAGACCCGGCAGGCACCGCCGGTTATATGCAAGCCATGGGCGTGCCAACCGTGCTGTTATGGCCGACTATCGCGCTGGAACTGCTGGGCGGCTTGGCGATTGCTATTGGCTTTAAAACCAAATACGCAGCGTTTGCGTTAGCTGGATTCTCGGTAATCGCTGCCGTTATTTTCCACAGCAATTTCGGCGATCAAATACAAACCGTCTTGTTCTTGAAAAATATTGCCATGGCGGGTGGCTTGCTACTGCTAGCAGTGAGCGGAAAAACAGCCTACAGTATAGATAAATAACGATACGTTAAGCTCGCTGGCAGCAAGCAAAAGGCGATGCACCTGCATCGCCTTTTTTACACCCCGCTTGTATTAAGCATCGTTGAGCGTAAACAGCGCAATAGACTCCACATGTGCAGTGTGGGGGAACATATTGATAACCCCTGCCGCAGCCAAGGTATAACCCTTTTCATTGACTAGCACACCTGCATCGCGTGCCAGTGTGGCCGGATTACATGACACATAGACAATACGCTTAGGTGCATTGTCAGCCGTGATTGCTTTGACCAACTCAAACGCACCATCGCGCGGTGGATCCACCAGCCATTTATCAAAACGGCCTAGCTCGGTCAAACTAGCTTCGGTCATTTTGAATAAATCAGCCACGCCAAACTTCACATGTTTAATTTGATTTAACTGTGCACTCTCGTTAGCACGCTCAACCAAATTAGCCAACCCTTCCAAGCCCAATACCTGTGCACCACTACGCGCAATGGGCAAGGTAAAATTGCCAATACCACAGAAGAAATCTGCGATTTTTTCATCGGCCTGTGGTGATAACAACTGCACAGCGCGACGTATCATCACTTGGTTGATTTGCGGGTTGACCTGCGTAAATTCGTTAGGCTTAAACGGATAAGTCAGGCCAAACTCTGGCAGACTATATTGCAGCTGTGCACCAAAGCCATTGCTTGCATGCGCCTCTAATTGAGTCGCATTAGGATAAAATGGCATGATGGTGTCCGGGCCTTTGGTTTGCGTCCAAATCTGCACTTGGTGCGTGTCCGCAAATGCCTTTAGCAGTTGCTCATCTTCACTGGTTAAGCCAGCCATAATGCGGAAAATCAGCACAATGACGGGATGACTGTCTACGGCTTCACCCACCGCCAACTCAATTTGTGGCAATTTATCGCGTAAGCTCAATTGCAAAATCATCTCTTGCAAGGGTTGAATCAATGCCGACACTTCCGGCACCAGCACTTCACAGCTATTCATGTCCGACACAAAGCGCGTGGCTTTTTCATTAAAGCCCACCAGCACGCGTTGTTTTTTCTCTACGTATTTCACACTCAAACGCGCTTTGTGACGATAACCCCAAGTGGGACCATACAACGGAGGCAGCATATTGACTGGTTTTACCTTGCCAATATGTTTGAAGTCATTCTCTAACAAGCGCTGCTTGGCGGCCACTTGCGCGGCAAAATCCAGATGCTGCAATTTACAGCCGCCGCATATCCCAAAGTGCCGACATTGCGGCTTGACACGCTGGTTACTTTGCTTAAACACTTGCACCACATTGGCCACTTCAAACGTGTGTTTTACGTGGTGGGATTGATAGCTGACATGCTCTTGCGGCAAAGCGCCATCAATAAAAATAGTTTTGCCATCCACATGCGCTACACCACGTCCTTCCTGATCGAGCGATTCGATAAATGCAGTTTGGATAGGTTGGGGCGTGGCAGACTGACGGGATTGATTACGGTTTCTTCTCATAGCCGCTATTTTAGCCGATGCGCGCGCAGAATAGACACTCTCATATTGATTAAACCTGTTAAAGCTAGCATTCACGCCATTATTGAGCTTGGTTAGTGCAAACGAGCTATTGCGGCATATCCCCCAAATGGGTAATGTGCGTACTTATTCGTCATAGCTATTTTGGGGCGCACCATGAAAACCAGAGCGCGGAAACAAACTAAAAACAACCGTTTAAAATATGCATTATTCGCCATGCTAGGATTGATATCGCTGCTAGCTTATGCTATGCAATTCAAACCAAACCAAGCGATGGAAAATGAGTCCACTGTAAAGTCGGGGCATGGTATTGGCATCCCATCTATTCAAGCAGCAGAAGCCCATACGCCATTTATTCAACGCTGGGAAAAAGCTTTTAGCCAAATAGACCCTGTGTTGCGTGAGAGTCCTTTCAAACATGCTAACTTTTTCCAAGAAGGCGAGATTGTCGCTTCTAATGACGTGTTCGATTTACCTACCGAAGAGACAGGTGCAGGTGTGGCAAAAGGGTTGGAACAATACGTCATGGATTTAGAAGACGCAATTGCGGCTGGTTTCATGCCTCATCAAGATTCGGGTAATTTTTCTGGTGGTGGTGTCGGCGGCGCAGGCGGTGGTGGCAGTGGAGGCAAAAATAAACAACCAATTTACTTGGTCAAAAAAGAAGATATCGACCCTAATAATACCCATCAGGAAGGCGGCCAAGATAACGTATCCGCTGTACCCGTACCACCGGCTATTTGGTTACTAAGCTCAGCATTGCTTGCATTAATGGGCTTGCGCCGCAAGCACGCTGTGTTGTAAAAAGTTAAGACGAGCGTGGGAGATAATATTTATTACTTCCACGCCTTTAAGAACTCTTGCCAGTGCTCACCTGAATAACCACTCAAGGTATCCCGCACCAACTGTACTTCTTTTTCATAGTCAACTGGACTCAAGTGGCCACGCATCAGCTGAAACCGTAAAAAAACCAAATAAGTATTGGCCACATCGGTCTCGCAATAATTGCGTATCGCCTCAATCTCACCTGCTTGATAAGCGCCCCACACTTTACTGCCATCCATCCCTAACTTACCGGGGAATCCACATAATTGCGCAATTTCATCCAACGGCGCATTGGCGCGGGCATTGAACATCGCAAGCACGTCCATTAAATCCAAATGGCGCATGTGGTAACGGCTGATGTAGTTATTCCATTTAAAGTCTTTATCGTCCTCACCCAAATCCCAATAACGCGGTGCCTGTATTTGGTTGACCATCGCGCGGTAATGCAATACGGGCAAATCAAAACCGCCACCATTCCATGAGACGATTTGCGGGGTGTATTTTTCTATGCCATCAAAAAAACGCTGAATGATTTCTGCTTCTGTTGATTGTGCATCGCCCAGCGTCCACACCCTAAATTGATTGCCTTCACGCAATGCGCAAGAAATCGCACAAACACGGTGTTGATGTAGCGGTAAAAAATCACTACCGTTATGCTGCCTGCGCTGATGAAACGCAATATTGGCAATTTCTGCTGGGGTAACGCTATCAGGGAGGTTATATAAAGTGCGAAGGCCTTCCGTATCCGGAATGGTCTCAATATCAAAAATGAGGGTAGGCATAATCATGCCCGATAGCTTACACTAAAAGCACCGGCTTGGCCTATGCCAAGCCTTGCTGTCACTTACAAACCGATGACGACCACTGGATGAATTAGGCGAACTCGACTTCTCGTTCTACGGTTTCTTCCACAATCGTTTGCATCATGTCTTCTTGCATTCTATGCAAGCGAATGACTGCTTTGATTTCATCTTGCTCAAACATCAAGAGCGCATAAGCTATTTGTTGATTGGCTTCTAATGGAGTGAACTTGCCAAAGCCATACTGTTGATTACGAATGACTTGCCAGGCACCTTTGGGTTCAGCAAACTCAGGTCGTGCAAAGTGATGGGCAATTTGGCTAGAAGTCATGCTGTTCAGTGCATAACGGCTATCCTCCGCCATCACCGTCCAACAGTATTCATCGGCTACGCTGGTGTGTTGCAACTGCATCAAACACCATTCGTCTCGCGCGTAGCTCAGTTGAATCACGCTTTGAATCGTATCTTCATACTGATTCATTACATAGAACACACCTTGATCATCCAAGGTGATGGCTTTGCCATAGGCAGGTAGCACATAAAGATTACTTGGCATCACAACACTCCCTTTACTTTTGAGAAGTTAGGTTCAGTGTATGTGATTGTGTATTGATTTAAAACGTGAAATAAATGTGCATTCAGGGTTCAGTTTATAAAACTCGTCTTACCCTTGCAGTCATTTAGCTGGCTGGTGTAGCTAGCTTTAATCCAACAATACCGATAATAATCAACAGCAAACTGGCAAGCCGACCCCAATTGGCCGACTCATTGAACAAGACTATGCCCAATATTGCGGTACCCACTGCACCCACGCCCACCCATACAGCATAGGCGGTGCCCACTGGCAGCGATTTCATGGCCAAGCCAAGCAAGCCTACACTAATCACCATGGCCGTCACTGTACCTACGGTAGGCCATAGTCTTGTAAAACCATCGGTGTATTTCAGGCCAATCGCCCAAATAATTTCAAACAAGCCTGCTAATACCAATATCAACCAATTCATCTATTTAGCTTTCTTAATGCAATATATATGTTATTTTTTAACCCAAGCACCCTCTTTTTGATAGAACCAACCCGCTTGTGCTTTATCAATCCAGCGCCCGGCAAAGGTACTTTGAATCTCCCCTTGCCACTCCGGATGGCCATTGGCGGCTGCAATTTCCTTGTAGAGTCTAGCGCGGTCGCTGTTTTCATCTTTCACCAGCCCAGCCAGCCCACCACGCTGAGACAGTGGCACGGCACTGGCATCTTTCACTGCAATATAGCCATCTTGTGTCAAGCCAATGGCACCAGACCCATAATATGATTGCAATTGTGCATGGCGTGTCTGCATACTGGTTTTAATAGCAGTGATTACCGGCGTATTCGCTTCTAGATCAGGCGCCGCCTGTAGCAAGCCTACACCACCCATCAACGTCATACTCAGCAAACCTGTCAATAATAGTTTCTTCATATAAACTCCTTAGGGTGTCGTGGTGGTGGGCGCCGCTGCAGGAGGATTTTGCGCCCCCTCTTGCTCTTGTTTCAGTTGCCAGACTTCATCGATGATTTTGTCTGCCGCTTTTTCTGCCGCCGCTGCCGGGAAATATATATTGATGGTCACGCATGCCGGCAGCGCTACTACCGCTAACAACCCTGCTATTACCAGCCAAGTTTTCCCAAATTCAATTTGTCTGCGTCTCATTCTGGTTCCTTTTGATTCCACTGGATTACTCCCTACATCATCGCCTAAATGTGCGATGGCTTATTGTACGACAGCCTTGGTATTACCGTCGGTAATGCGTTGCATTCTGGCCAGCAGATCTTTCCAGCTGACATATTGCGTATAACCATTCACATTCACGGTAGGTGCACCTTTACCTTTAACGATGACAAAGCCACTTGGCGTTGACTCCACCCCGCCCATTTTGCAAATATCCTGCCTTAATTGACAGCTTAACCCAATTTTTTCGTAGTTAAACTCTTTAAAAAATCGCAAAAACGTACGTTGTAACGCAGCAGCCGTACCTTCGCCCCCTAAAGCGGTGATGTTTTCCACCGCGCGTTGCGAGACCTTTTTCAGATGCTTGCCATCCGCTGTTTGAATAATCGCATCCATGTACACCGGCTTCCAATTCTCCAATCGTAAATCTTTGACATCGCCTTCCAGCTTGCCTTCAATCGAGCCAAAATTAAAAGTACGTGTCAAATCACCCAAGTCAATATCGCGCATGGTCAGGTTGGCATAGAGTTTAGGCGCCACACCAATCGGGCGGTCTATGCGCAGATCCGACATGGCGACCATGCCGTTGAACATATTAAACCGCATTTGGCCGTCCATATTCAGTTGTTGATTAGCGTAAGTGATCAATGGGATTTGACCATCGATGTGCCCTTTCATTTCCGGCCAGCCCAACGCTTTGCTAAAGCTATTCATGCTAATGGGCTGTAGCTTCATTTGTAAGTGCCACACCATGCCATTGCCTACCCAAGCGGCAGACACATCTTCAAACTGCAACGCACCATCTAAAATGGGGAGGTTCAATTGTGGTGTCACAATCGAATAGCGGTTTACTTCTGCTGCTAGATGCGTAAGGCCCAAAGGCAGCTTGAGCAAATGTCCACGCTCATACGCCAGAAATATCTGTTTGGCTTGGTTGTAATCCCAAGGGATATGCGCATTAAGATTGGTAAAACCGAACTTTCCATTCAAGTCTTCGATATTGGCGTTCTCGATATTCAGTTCAAAGTTTTGCGGTTGCAAATCTTTTACTTCAAACTCCCAGTCTGCTTTGCCTGATACGCGCAAATTACCAAACACCGACTTCTGTGCCATCGGTTGGATAAATGTCTGATACAACCCAGCAAAATCGACATCACGCGCTTTCACTTTAATGTCGTTAAACGCTTTGGTTTGTACATTAATATCGGCGCTGGCCGAGAGTTGGCCTACGCCGTTGATTTGCAAGTTGGCCTGCTGAATATTGAGCATGGGGGCTTGATATGTCCCTTGAATATCAAACTGATTGCCGGCCTGGCCAAAATAGAATGGTTGCCAGAACAACTCGCCTTCTTTCCAGCTAAACACACCCTTCCACGACCATTTGGACTTGACTAACTGGGCTGATAATTTGACGCTACCAGTGAGTTTGTCGCCTGCATGCAGCCCAGATTCATCACTAAAACTGACCTGCTTGAACTGGATATCTGCTTCCAAACCGTTAGGCTGCGGTAGAAAGTCAATGGTAAACGGTACACGCGTGCGCTCGCCTACATATAAGCCATCTACACAATGCCAAGTATCGTTTTGTTTGTTGGGTGGAATCAAGCAATGCAAACTGAAGTTAGCCCACTGCTTATCTGACAGCGGCTTAATCTCTGCGTTAAAGCTTAATGTGGGCTGTAAGGTTGTCTGACGGTAATCCAGATAAATAGTAGGATTGCGCGCATCAAACTGTGGGGAAGAGATTTGTCGCGCTTTCACCAGTAAGGTCGTATTGGCTTTTAAATCCAGCAGAATATGTGCATCGTCTAGCCGAGCCGCTCCATATTGCAAGGTCTTGGCATCAACAATTGCCTGATCATTGCCGGACAAATCCAACGTCACTTTGGCATCGGTCAGTACGGCTTCATCGTAAGTAATGCTATCTGCCGTGATGCTGACCCCGGTGAGTGCATACGCGTTTGCACACCACAACACACCAATAAGGGCTACGCGCCACATCACTACGCCGGGAACACGCCTGTCGACAGATATCTGTCACCCCTGTCGCACACAATACTCACAATCACGGCATTATTGACTTCTCTGGAAAGCTGTAATGCACTATATAACGCACCACCACTAGAGATACCAGCAAAGATACCTTCTTCTACCGCCAGTTTTCGTGTCACGTTTTCCGCATGCTGCTGGCTTACATAACGCAGCTCATCCACGCGTTTTGGGTCGTAGATGGTCGGCATGTACTCTTCCGGCCATTTACGAATCCCTGGAATCTGTGAACCTTCTTCCGGTTGCACGCCAATGATTTGGATATTGGGATTCTGCTCTTTTAAATAGCGCGAAGTCCCCATGATGGTCCCGGTGGTGCCCATGCTAGAGACAAAATGTGTAACTTGCCCTTCGGTATCACGCCAGATTTCAGGGCCAGTACCTTCGTAATGCGCTTGGGGATTATCCATATTGCCAAACTGATCCAGCACAATACCCTCACCCTCGGCCTGCAGCTTCATTGCGACATCCCGCGCCAATTCCATGCTGCCATCTTTAGGGGTCAGCACCAATTCCGCGCCGTAGGCTTTCATGCTTTGCCTGCGCTCCACGCTTTGGTTTTCCGGCATCACCAACACCATTTTATAGCCCCGCATGGCGGCTACCATGGCCAATGCAATGCCGGTGTTGCCGCTGGTTGCTTCAATCAAGGTATCACCAGGTTTAATATCCCCACGCGCCTCTGCCCGTTTGATCATGCTATAGGCTGGGCGATCTTTGACTGAACCAGCCGGATTATTGCCTTCAAGTTTCAGCAAAATGGTGTTGCTCTTGTTCGGGTTCATGCGTTGCAGAGCAACCAAAGGCGTATTGCCTACAAAATCATCTAATGTTTTAAAATTTGGTGTTTTTATATTCATTTCTTAATCACAAATCTGGCCAGAAACGTTACAACTGCAACAATAACCGGCCCAACAAACACGCCATAATATAGCGCATGGGCAATACTTGAATTACGTCCGGCATCAGCATACGCATGCCAAAACGTAAAAGGATTAAACCAACCGTAGAGTAAACAGGCCAAAATAAATAGCAAAAAAGCTATCCCACCTAGTTTAAGGCTTGCCAGCCAGCCTCTTAATGCAGAAGGTTCCGCATTATGTATGTCGCGCTCACTCATGCTTTGGCGCTTTTTAACAACCAGATAGCGTAGCCGGCAAATCCTACAAAGCAAAGCAAGGCTAATTGCGGCAGCGTTAACCCAAGTAGCGTCCAATCAATGGCAGCGCAATCTCCGGTACCGCGAAACAGCAATTTGAATGCTTTTTGCAGTGGGAAATTTTCAAACATATAATCAAAACCCACACCGCAATCGGCAATCATGCTCTCTCTATTGGCTTGCAAATACCAGTGTCGAATCGCAACCCCTGCACCGCCTAGCGCTGTGAGCACTTGCAATAGTGCGAATATTTTTTTCAACACATGAGCAGGTGGAATAAAGGCAGCGATTAAAAACAATACCCCCAAGCTCATAAAGACGATACGCTGTGAAATACACAACGGGCAAGGCTCTAAATGATAAGTGGTCTGCACGACCAAAGCCAACATAACAATAGCAAAGCAGGCAGCAAATCCAACCAAATAACCAGATTTACCTTTTAAGCAGCGTGAGATACAGGATGTCATTGCGTGGTCTTTCTTGCATAAATACGGTTTAACAAAACGAAATTGTAATGGATAATAACGCCTATGGCAGTTTCTGACAGCACTCCGCAACAAAAAATCCTCACCGTCAGTGAATTGAATCGTCTCGCGCGCGAAATCCTCGAAATGAGTTTTCCACTGTTTTGGGTCTCCGGTGAAGTTTCCAATTTCACACGTGCCGCTTCCGGCCACTGGTACTTTTCATTAAAGGATGCAGGCGCGCAAGTACGTTGTGTGATGTTTAAAGGCCGCAATAGCTACGTCGGTTTTATGCCAAGAGAAGGCGATAAAATCGAAGCGCGCGCCACAGTAACGCTATACGAAGCCAGAGGCGACTTTCAGCTGACCGTAGAATTTATTCAAAAAGCTGGCTTGGGCACACTATTTGAAGCTTTCGAGCGCTTGAAAAAAGCATTGAGTACCGAAGGGCTTTTCGATGCCGCGAGAAAGCGGCCGATTCCGCAGTTTCCTAAAGCAATTGGCATTGTGACTTCTGCTGATGCTGCTGCACTGCGTGATGTACTGACCACATTAAAGCGCCGCAACCCCAATATTCCGGTGATTATTTACCCAACGCCAGTACAAGGCAAAGGTGCAGCAGCACGCATTGCAGAAGCGATTGATATGGCCAACCAGCGCGCTGAAGTGGATACATTGATTGTGTGCCGTGGTGGCGGTAGCTTAGAAGATCTATGGTCGTTTAACGAAGAAATCGTTGCGCGCGCCGTGTATCAAAGCCAAATTCCGGTCATTAGTGGTGTGGGGCACGAAACGGACTTTACTATTTGTGATTTTGTGGCAGATTTACGTGCAGCAACGCCCACTGCTGCAGCGGAGATGGCTTGTGTCGACATTGTCACACTGCAAAACAATTTAAAACAAATTACCAAAACCATGTATCAACGTATCGAAAGACTGATTCACACGCACACGCAGCGACTTGATTATCTGGCAAAACGCCTCATTTCACCCACACAAAAGATACAGGCATCTCAAGCCCATTTACGACAATTATCACTCCGACTTGCAGCCGGTGGTGACCGACAGCTTCGGTTTCACCAGCACCGCCTGCAATCGCTGTCTGAACGTCTCCATCTACTTAACCCAAATCAAGTGCTCAGCCGCGGCTATGCTATTGTGAAAGACGCACATGACACAGTGGTCTCCGACGTACATCAGTTAAGCCATCAACAGTTGGTTCACATTACGTTTGCGAATGGCGGCATTCACGCAAAAATTCATGAGAAAAATAGCCCTTAATGGCTATTCGCGTACCTTTACTTCACTGGTTAATTATGTAACCATTTGTTTTCAAAAATTATTATCAACTTTTTTACTTTGATGACAGACTATGAATTATTCCAGCAATGATCTCGCACAGTTAAAGTCAGATTTTGAAGACAAAGGCTTTATCGTCCTCAAGCACTTTTTTGCTCAAGACGAAATGCCTGCGCTACTGGAATATATTTTACAGGCTGAGCCTTCTGAAGGCCAAGGTGGCTTATCCAAAGGCGCCATGCAGTTTCGTAGCAACTTATTCTACAAAAGCAAAAATATCCAAAACTTTATCACTCAGCAAAAAATGGTCGATGTATTACGCCATCTGATTGGCAACGACTTTTGGATTCGCTGGGATCAAGCTGTAGGCAAAGGTCCGGGCGCACCGGTATTTCCATGGCATCAAGATAACGGCTATAACGAGCTTTCCTGCGAGCATTTCCAGTTTTGGATTGCAGTCACCAAATCTACCGAACAAAACGGTACGATTTTAATTTCTCCGGAGAGTCACCTAAAAGGCCGCTTGCCGCATACATTTGATGGCAAACATACTTGCTACCAAGGTGAGGTTGACCAGTCGATGATGATTGAAGCTGAACCTGGCGATGTATTGTTGTTTTCATCGCTCACCTTACATAAAACATTGCCTAATGTGACTGCAGATGATGTACGCTGGGCTTATGTGCTTGAGTTCATGTCACTGAAAGACTATGACCCTGGCGTACCCAAACCTTATTTTGTGGTTTCTAAAGAAGGTAAGCCATTTGGCGAGTTTGTACACCACCATCCTGCTAAAAACATGTTCACTGAGTTGGAATATCAGCTCAGAAAACTGAAAGGTCCTGTCAGAGTGGCACTCCAAAGAGTGAAGAAAGCTTTTGCGCCAACGGCTGCCTAAGTTACTTCCTGGTTACGTTGTAAGTTACTTTGTTTCGCATTCAGAAAGACTAGCTAGCAAGAAAACTGTAAAATTAGTGAATGCGCTAGTGTGTTTATTTCTCAATATGTTTATCATACGCCTTTAGATTAGGTATCTACGTACTCGCCATCTATGCAAAACCAATCTGTTGCAAAACAACCTCTGCATGTACTATCCATGGCTGCGCTCGGGGTTGTTTTTGGTGATATCGGCACCAGCCCACTGTACACCATGAAAGAAGTATTTTCTGTCGGGCATCATCCCATCGCACTCACTGTGGAAAACGTGTACGGCATTCTTTCGCTGATTACCTGGGCACTCATTCTCATCGTTTCCATTAAATATGTGGCCTTCATTATGCGTGCGGACAACCGCGGTGAAGGCGGCATTATGGCGTTACTGGCATTGGCCAGTCGCAACGCCGACCACAATCCAATCAAGCAACGCAAAATCATGATGCTAGGCATTTTGGGTGCGTGTATGTTTTATGCCGATGGCATGATTACGCCAGCGATTTCTGTACTTTCTGCGGTAGAAGGCTTAGAGGTAGCGGCGCCTAGCCTACATACACTGATTGTACCCATTACCTTACTCGTACTACTGGGCTTATTTTGGACCCAAAGCAAAGGCACCGCCGTGGTGGGCGCATTCTTCGGCCCAGTCATGCTGTTATGGTTTGGCACACTAGGCGTACTCGGGGTAATCAATATCTCACACGACCCCACCATTCTCAATGCCCTCAACCCGATCTACGCCATCAACTTTTTTGCGCATCAACCTTGGACAGCCTTTGTAGCCCTAGGCGCGGTGGTACTGGCTGTCACTGGTGCAGAAGCGCTGTACGCAGATATGGGACACTTTGGTAGACTGCCGATTCGGCTTGCTTGGTTTGGCTTTGTGCTGCCAGCCTTATTACTTAACTACTTTGGACAAGGCGCACTGATTCTGCATGATGCCGCTACCGTACAAAACCCGTTCTACCATCTAGCCCCTGACTGGGCATTGTTCCCACTGATTATTTTGGCCACACTTGCTACCGTGATTGCCTCGCAAGCTGTGATTACCGGCGCATTTTCAGTGTCTCGCCAAGCTTTACAGCTTGGGTATTTACCACGCATGCATGTCACCCACACCTCTGCCAGCGAGCAAGGCCAAGTCTATATGCCGCGCGTAAACTGGGGGCTAATGGTTGCGGTCATGGTCTTGGTCATCAGCTTTGGTAGCTCTGGTGATTTAGCAGCAGCGTATGGTATTGCCGTGACTGGTGACATGGTGATTACGACACTACTGGCAGCCATCGTGTTCCATGAAATCTGGGGCTGGAGCAAACTCAAAACCGGTCTACTGGTCACGTTATTCTTAACGGTGGATTTAGCTTTCTTTGGCGCAAACGTACTGAAGATTCCTGACGGCGGCTGGGTGCCACTCATCATCGGCACTATTATTTTCATACTCATGCTGACATGGAAAACCGGCCGACGCTTACTCTACACGCGCCTAAAATCCGAATCGATGGAGTTGATTCCTTTTATTGATGCCATTGGCGCCCACCCACCCACTAGAGTTGGCGGGTTCGGCATGTTCATGACGCCTAACCCGGAAGGCGTACCCCACGCGCTGTTACACAATCTCAAACACAATAAAGTGTTGCACGAAAAAGTAGTTATTCTGACCGTGCGTTTTACTGACTTTCCTCACACCAACTCACAGGAACGTGTCACTGTAGAGGCGATGCCCTATCAGTTCTATCGCGTGTTGGTGAATTACGGCTTTAAAGACGAACCAGACTTGCCGAGAGATTTACTACTTTGTAGCCAGCATGGACTAGAATTAGATACGATGGATACTTCCTTTTTTATCGGCAAAGAAATTTTATTAGCCAAAGAAAAAACCGAAATGTCGATCTGGCGCAAAAAGATTTTTATCGCCATGTTCCGCACCGCAGAAACCATTACTAACCAATTTAAACTACCACCCAATCGCGTGGTCGAACTGGGTACGCAAGTAAAAATTTAAAGCCCCAATGGCTGAATCAACCAAAATTCAACCAAAATAAAGTTGATGCGTTAGTACCATCACCACAATAATGCAACACAACAATGTTTGAGGAGATTTTATGAAAACGCTGCACATCACACTCATTTCCACCCTACTGCTAACGCTTGTCGCTTGTGCCACCACGACCAAAGATAGCGTTTCCGGGGTAAAACGCTCTCAATTCATGTTGCTCCCGGCAAGCAGTGTGGACACGATGTCTGCGCAGGCTTACACCCAGACACTCAAAGAAGCTGAAAGCAAAAAGACCCTGAACGCAGATAAAGCCATGGTAGATCGTGTGCGTCGTATTTCTAACCGGTTGATTGCACAAGTCGGCGTGTTCCGTCCCGATGCGGTGAACTGGAAGTGGGAAGTGAACGTAGAAAAAAATGATCAGCTGAATGCCTACTGTATGCCTGGTGGAAAAATCATGGTGTTATCCGGTTTAATTGAAAAAATCAATGCCACCGATGACGAACTAGGTGCCGTGATTGGTCACGAGATTGCCCACGCGTTGCGTGAGCATGGGCGCGAACGTATGTCGCAAGCTTATGTACAAGAGTTTGGCTTACAGGCTTTGGCCGCCATGGTAGGCGGCACAGCTGGTAGCGTAGCCGCACAAGGCGCTGGCATGGGATCGCAATTATTCTTCTCTCTCCCAAACGGGCGTGAGCAAGAACGTGAAGCTGACAAGATGGGTCTAGAACTGGCCGCACGCGCTGGCTATAACCCTGATGCAGCCGTCACGTTATGGCAAAAAATGAGTGCGCAATCGAAAGACGCACCGCCTGAATTCTTTAGTACGCACCCGGCCAGCGCTAATCGTATTGCCGACTTGAAAGCGCTTGCACCAAAAGTAAGGCCGCTATATGAGGCAGCAAAAGCAGGCAAATAAGCGTTTACACATGTAAAAAATACTTTCAAAGCACACCGCCTGTCGGTGTGCTTTTTTTCATTTAAAAGCTACACCCATATAGCCTAATCATGAGCATC
This sequence comes from Methylophilaceae bacterium 11, assembly GCA_000525025.1. Classification (GTDB taxonomy): domain Bacteria; phylum Pseudomonadota; class Gammaproteobacteria; order Burkholderiales; family Methylophilaceae; genus Methylophilus. The sequence continues at coordinate 1,838,074 of JCKJ01000001.1, forward strand.
ATCAAAGATAGCTTGCACTTAAACTTTTGGTGTACAGACAATTAGTTTAAAATGCTACCTTTTGATGCGCGACACTTTTGCGCATCCGTTTAACCTTATTCTAAATTCAACCCTATTCTAACCATCGATTAAGAGAACATTATGGATCCACGTCAAAGTATTATCGAGGCAGCATTTGAAGACCGCGCCAATATCAACCCTACCAACGCTTCTGCTGAAATCAAATCCACAGTGGCAACTATTCTGGCAGATTTGGATGCAGGTAAGCTGCGTGTAGCCTCACGCGTGGGTGATACCCAACAATGGGAAACACATCAATGGCTCAAAAAAGCGGTACTACTGTCTTTCCGTTTAGAAGACAATGTATTGCTAGATGGCGGTTGTACTAAATACTTTGATAAAGTGCCGCCAAAATTTGCTGACTACACCGAAGAAGACTTTAAAGCAGGTGGTTTCCGTGTAGTACCCAATGCGATTGTCCGTCGCGGCTCATTTATCGGCAAGAACGCAGTATTGATGCCATCTTACGTCAACATTGGCGCTTACGTGGGTGATGGCACCATGGTAGACACATGGGCCACAGTCGGTTCATGTGCACAAATCGGTAAGAACGTTCACTTATCTGGTGGCGTAGGCATTGGTGGTGTATTAGAGCCAGTGCAAGCCGGCCCAACCATCATTGGCGATAACTGCTTTATCGGCGCACGCTCAGAAGTAGTAGAAGGTGTGGTGGTTGAAGACAACTGTGTGATTTCAATGGGTGTTTACATTGGTCAATCCACCAAAATTTACGATCGCGAAACCGGCGAAGTATTCTATGGCCGTGTACCTGCAGGCTCCGTTGTCGTTTCAGGTAACTTACCATCTAAAGATGGTAGCTACAGCCTGTATTGCGCTGTGATCGTGAAAAAAGTCGATGAGAAAACGCTAGGAAAAGTAGGCATCAACGAATTGCTCCGCGGCATTTAAGCATGCTCGCACTTGTCAGGTAATGGCTTAAATTACAGACATTGCAGTGAAATGAGGCACATGGATATACAGTATCTATGTGCCTTCATTTTATTGAAAAACTCAGTACCACCGACATAAAACTGCGCGTTCACCCCACAAAAAGTTAATCCCACCATTCGATTTTTAGCTGTACCAATACCGTTAAAACCGTTCGATTCTCGTCGGTAAAAACAACCACAACACACATCAAAAAGCGTTAAAACCCATCACGCTACGCGCCAATAAAAACAATCTCAAGCTATTGTTTTTATAAGCATTTATCCCAAACATTTCACACCAAAAAACAATCTGGCACGTCTATTGCTTATCACTAGCAACTTCAATCCAAACCGAACATATAGACAACACATGCTTTCAGAATTTAGTAGCTCTATACTGCTGATTTCGCTCATGGCGGGTGCCCTGGCTTGCTTTGCCACGTTTGGCTTTGTCGCGTCTCTATATAAAGCCAGCCCAAGACAATACAAACGATTATTGACTGTGTATTCCGCGCTTGTTGGCGTAGGTTTATTCGCCATTCACTTTATGAATATGCGTGCATTCAACCACAGCTACATGCATGAGCTTTCTTATTTGTATTTATTGTTAGCGCTGATTTGCGCCAGTACGGTAGGCGTGTCTGTGTTACATACAGCCAATCGTCATACTTTACCCATTTATTCTTTGATTCTTGCTGGCCTGCAAACTGGTATTGCTGGTTTTGGTATCTTTATTTTCTTTACCAAAGCCATGCTGCTAAATCAATTCGAGATTTTATTGCTCCCCGCGATGTTGGCAGTGGCGATTGCGGTTGGCGTTGGCATCTTAGGCATCATCACGTTTTACTGGCTTAAAAGCTATGAGGGTGCACATCGTTATTCTGTGCGCGCATTCTTTTCTATTCTGATCTCTATTGGCATTCTCTCCACGCACCTTGCTTTCAATACCAGCATTGCAAGCACAGGCGAATACGCAACCGATAGCAGTGTATTGAACTCCAGCTTTATTACCATGCTGTTTGCCATGGTGTTGATTTTTGTATTCTTAACCGCGTTTATCGTGGTGGTGTTTTACGATCGCCTGAACCCCAATATCGCCAAACGTATTAACTTTAAAAACACGACGTCGACGTCCAATACATTGGATTCGTTTGATCCGCTGACAAAACTGCCTAACCGCAATGCGTTGAATCAGCACTTGCAACTAGCCGCTAACCGTTGTGATCGTCTCAATGACAGCATGGCACTGGCGTATATCGACTTGGATCACTTTAAGCCGGTGAACGACTCATTTGGCCACCACGTGGGCGATTTATTGCTGATTGAAGTTGCCGAACGCTTTAACTCTTCTATTCGCAATTGCGATTACATTGCACGTGCAGGCGGCGACGAATTTGTTGCTATCCTGGGCGAGATTGATGCACACGAAAGCATCGTAGCAGTAGTGCAACGCATGATTGATGCAGTCAAAGAGCCATTCTTTATCGAAGGCCATTTAATTGAAATTTCTTGCTCAGTAGGCGTTGCCATCTATCCGCGCGATGGCAATTTGGAAAAGCTGAAAGTAAGCGCTGATGCCGCCATGTACAAAGCCAAAGAAAATGGTCGTAATCAATTTAGATTCTACGATGCTGAAATCGAACAAGCTTCTGATGAAATGCAAAAAATCAGAAAAGAGCTATTGGATGCGATTGAAAAAGATCAATTCACACTGCACTTTCAACCTAAAGTCATCGCTAAAACACAAGCGCCGGCTGGTGCGGAAGCCTTGCTGCGCTGGAACCACCCGACCAAAGGCTTGCTCACGCCTATTTACTTTATCGAGGCCGCAGAACGCTTTGGCTTTATTGACAAGATTAACAACTGGGTGTTGATGCAAGCGTGCAAAACCATTGCAGATGCACGTGAGCACGGTATTGCCTTGAGCTTATCCGTCAATTTATCGCGCCAGCAGTTTCGTAATGCGTACTTGGTAGATGACATTAAAAAGGTCATGGAACAATATCAAGTGCCTCCGCAAAGCCTTATTTTCGAGATATCTGAAACGCACGCGATTCATAACCAGAATCAGTTTAAAAAATTGCTCTCTAAATTCAAATTTGCACACCTCAAAGTGTCCATTGATGACTTTGGCTTACACCCATTCAGCCTGACTTACTTGCAGAATCTAGAAGTCAGCGAAGTGAAATTAGACAAATCATTTACTTCTGGTGTGGCCAAATATAGCTCTGCGCTTGCCATTGTAGATGCGGTGGTCAAGTTAGCCCACGCGCTTAATTTAACGGTGGTAGCTGAAGGTGTGGAAACTGACGAACAACGCCAAGCGCTTACCACAACGGGTTGCGATCAGATGCAAGGCTATTTCTTTTCCAAACCAGTGCCAACCGCGCAGCTATTTACGATCTACCACACGCTCAATCATCGTTTCAGCGAAGTGGGTGAGTATTCGATTAACGACTACTTACCTCAAGAAGCCTACCCCGAAGATACCTAAGCATTTCCGCATCCATAGCAAACTCCCTGATAAAATAGCGTTTTAGATTTTAGGGAGTGGGGATGAAACTGTACGGCATACCCAATTGCAACACCGTTAAAAAAGCACGTGACTGGTTAGATACCCACCACATCGCCTATGAATTTCACGACTTTAAAAAACAAGGCATTTCACCACAAAAGCTCCAAGCTTGGCTAGACCAACTACCAGATTCCAAACTGATTAACCGTGCTGGCCTCACCTGGCGTGGGTTAGACGATACAACCAAGCAAAGTATTATAGACAACGCCAGCGCAATTGCATTGATGTCCGCAAAAACTTCTGTGATTAAGCGCCCGATTTTAGAAAAAGACAGTAAAATTATTGCTTTAGGATTTTCAGAAACCGAATACAGTGCGCTATTCAAACAGTAAAATAGTCCAATAGCACACCGTCCATAAGAAAGACTTCACCATGTCAAACACGCTAGACCTTGCGATTGACTTACTTCAGCGCCAATCCAACACACCGGAAGATGCAGGCTGTCAGGAGTTAATGATTTCACGCCTTGCGCCCTTGGGCTTTAAGATTGAGCGCATGCGCTTTGGCAATGTGGATAACTTCTATGCACGTCGTGGTACAACAGCGCCACTGATTGTGTTTGCCGGGCACACTGATGTAGTACCCACTGGACCGTTAGATAAATGGCACACACCGCCGTTTGTACCAACAATAAAAGACGGCATGCTCTATGCACGCGGCGCGGCCGATATGAAAACTTCACTGGCAGCATTTATCACCAGCATCGAAGAGTTTATTGCTGAAAATCCAAACCACACGGGCTCAATCGGCTTGCTGATCACCTCGGATGAAGAAGGCGTAGCGGTAGATGGTACAGTAAAAGTAGTAGAAGCCTTAAAAGCGCGTGGCGAGCACTTCGATTACTGCATCGTGGGCGAACCCACTAGCAACAAAGTGGTGGGCGACATGATTAAAAATGGCCGCCGCGGCTCACTCTCAGGCAAGCTGACTGTAAAGGGCATACAAGGCCATATTGCCTACCCGCACTTGGTCAAAAACCCTATCCATTTGGTGGCCCCTGCCATTAAAGACATGGTAGATACCGTGTGGGATCACGGCAATGAATATTTCCCGCCCACTAGCTGGCAAATCAGCAATATGAACGGCGGCACTGGCGCTACCAATGTCGTGCCCGGCGAAGTTGAAATATTGTTCAATTTTAGATATTGCGCTCTAGTAAATAATGCTGGCAGCACAGAAGCCAATTTAAAAGAGCGCGTACTCGCCATTTTGGACAATCACCAACTGGAATATGATTTGGAATGGGAACACTCCCCTAGCTACATTACGCCGCGTGGCAATTTGGTAGAAGCCATTACCGAAGCCATTCAACAAGCCTACCAAGTGACACCTGAGCTTTCCACCACTGGCGGCACCTCAGATGGCCGCTTTATTGCAGACATTTGCAAACAAGTGATTGAATTTGGCCCACTCAACGCTACTATCCACAAACTCAACGAGTGTGTGGGCGTGGCCGATATTGAGCCACTCAAAGAAACTTACAAACTCACCATGAAGACCTTACTTAAATGAATGCCTCCCCCAGTATTACGCAATCGTTAATCACTATTCGCGATTGGCTACGTTACACCGTCAGCCAGTTTGAGCAGTCAGATATTTTCTTTGGTCATGGTACTGATAATAGTTATGACGAAGCAGTATGGTTAATCATGAGCGCATTGCATTTGCCACATGACACACTTGATAACTTTTTGGATGCAAAGTTGACAGAACCTGAACGCAAGCAATTGCATCATTTGCTTGAGCAGCGCATTACCAAACGTGTGCCTACCGCTTACTTGGTACGGGAGGCTTGGTTGCGCGGCTTTAAATTCTACGTCGATGAGCGTGTGATTGTACCGCGCTCTTTTATTGCTGAATTGCTAGAGGATGGCTTTCAGCCTTGGATTGAGTTTCCAGAGATGGTGGAATCCGTTGCCGATATTTGTACAGGCAGCGGCTGTTTAGGCATTTTACTTGCCGACACTTTCCCGAATGCACAGGTGGATGTAGTAGATATTTCACCGGATGCGATTGCAGTGGCCAATATTAATATTGCTAACTATGGCTTGCAGCAGCAAGTGCATGCGATTCAGTCCGACATGTTTGGCGCACTGACTGGCAAGACTTACGATGTGATTATTAGCAACCCGCCTTATGTGGATGCGCCTAGCATGGCGGAATTGCCAGCGGAGTATCGCAATGAGCCGCAACTTGCATTAGGAAGCGGCACTGCCGGATTGGATCACACGCACACGCTATTACGTGAGGCCGCGCAGTATTTGAACGATGATGGGATTTTGGTGGTGGAAATTGGGCATAACCGTGAGGCCTTGCTAGACGCGTATCCTAACTTGCCATTTACTTGGCTAGAGGTTGCATCTGGCAACCAGTTCGTATTTCTACTCACCAAGGCCGAGCTGCTAGGCGCGGCATAACTGAGTCGAGCTAGCCGCGCCCGCGATTCCTATCGCTTTTCTTTTGCATAGCTGGTGGCGCCAAATCGGTCGACTGTCGAATACGGCGATTGACTGGTTTTTTAGCGCTAGGTTTTCTAGCAGCATTGTCTCGACCATTTGATGTACGATCTGATGACTCTTTACTGCCGAATTTAGCGCCTTCACGTGCTGCACCAGATCGGGTTGTATTGGGTCGCGCTGAGCCTTCTGCATCTAACTCGCGTGGTACACGGTTCAATACACTGCCGCGCTGCTTACGTACTTTAGGCACAAACACTGTAGTCGCTTTGTCTTTCTCACGCTGCGTCAGCTGTTTAAGTGGCGCCTTAGGCACAGGTAAACCTGCCCACTCTAATAACTCCACCACTTGCTTTTGTTCCAGCTTTAACATGCTGCCACGCTTCACGCGCGGAGGTAAATTTACTGGGCCAAAGCGTACACGCATTAAACGGCTGACTGGTAACTGAAACGCCTCGAATAGGCGACGCACCTCACGATTACGGCCCTCACGGATAATCACTTGATACCAATGGTTAGCGCCCTCGCCCCCTTGTGCAATGATACGATCAAAACTGGCAGGGCCGTCTTCTAACTCAATGCCTTGGGTCAGCATGGCCATTTGCTCTTCCGTCAACTCACCAAACACGCGTACCGCGTATTCGCGCTCCACTTCATAACGTGGATGCATAAAGCGATTAGCCAGCTCGCCTGAGTTAGTAAAAATCAACAAGCCACTGGTATTGATATCCAAGCGGCCAATGGCAATCCACTTACCTTGCTTAATCCGTGGCAACTTATCAAATACGGTGGCACGGCCTTCCGGGTCATCCTGACTCACAATCTCGCCTTCCGGCTTGTGGTAAATCAATACTTGAGGCAATTCTGCTTCAAATGGTAGTCGCAATGGACGGCCATCTACACGCACCATATCATGCGCAGTCACCCCTGCACCCACTTGCGCAGTTTGCCCATTGATCGTCACACGACCATTGGCAATCAGCTCTTCCATATCACGGCGAGAACCCAAGCCTGCCAATGCCAACAGCTTATGTAACCGTTGTGTATGTTGCGGCAACGCTACACCATCAGCATCCACCTCCACTGGGGCGGCTTGCGGGGCTTTTCGGGTAGTATCACGTTGCTGTTTAAAAGGGCGTGCCATAAGAGAACTCTATTTTGAATCGTGCTATTTTACCGCAGATGAGCTTGATTCTTATGATTATTTCTAGTTTAGGGCCAAACACTTAAGCGTGTGCGTACTTTAGTTGCAGTTGCACTTGCTGTTGCCCCTTATAGTCATTGATCTGTAATTGATAGACCGCATGCACTTGCTCAGGTAATAATTCAGCCTGATTAAAGTAAATCGCATCGTAACGCGACTGACCTTTCTGCAATTGTAGCTTCAAGTGCTTTTCGCCCAAGATACGCTGACTGACCACACGAAATTGGTCATAAAACATCGGTGGTGGAAAGCCTTGCCCCCATACCTGTTTCTCTAATAACGATGCTGTTTCCAAGGTCATCTCATCTGGCGTTAGTGCGCCATCCGTTTCAATGGCTTCTTGTAAGTCGTCCACCGTGATATACGTGCGCACGGCAGTCTCAAATGCCTGCTGAAATGTGAAAAAATCAGTGTCACGTATGGTTAGCCCTGCGGCCATGGCATGTCCACCAAACTTAATAATTAATGTCGGATGCTGCTTAGTCACATAATCCAATGCATCACGTAAATGCAATCCCGGGATTGAGCGTCCGGAGCCTTTTAACAAACCCTCGCCTGCGGATGCAAACGCAATCACCGGCCGATGATATTGCTCTTTGATACGTGACGCCAAAATACCGATGACGCCCTGGTGCCATTCTGGCTGATAAATGCTAAGGGTAAACCTATCTGCGACTGTGACCTCTTCCAAATCGGCCAAGGCTTCTTGTTGCATCCCAGCCTCGATTTGACGTCGTTCCACATTGAGCGCTTGCAATTGTTGTGCATCAGGCATGGCTGCTTGTATGTTATCAGCCAACAAACAACGAATGCCAAGTGCCATGTCATCTAGTCGCCCCGCTGCATTTAATCTTGGCCCCACATAAAAACCTAGATCTTGCGCGGTGACTTTATGCATATCGCGCCCGGCACACTGCAGAATCGCAAGAATGCCCGGGCAACAGGCACCCGCCCGAATACGACGTAGCCCCTGCTCGACCAATATACGATTATTGCGGTCCAGTTTGACTAAATCTGCCACTGTACCCAGCGCCACTAAGTCTAACAATTCGGCTAATGGATATGGCTGTGCAGCGTCCATACGGCCTTGCGCAATCAGTTCTGCACGCAACGCCAATAATACGTAAAACATCACGCCCACACCTGCCAAATGCTTGCTGGGAAATGTGCAGCCACGCTGATTGGGATTCACAATACAAGTCGCCTGAGGAGTAGCTTCTGCTGGCAAGTGATGGTCTGTGACCAACACTTGTATCCCTAACGCATTGGCGTGCGCCACACCCTCTATACTGGCAATGCCATTGTCCACCGTTAAAATTGCATCTGGCTTAGATTGATGGGCTAGTTGCACAATTTCCGGCGTGAGTCCGTAGCCATATTCAAAACGATTCGGCACCAAAAAATCTACTTGGGCGCCCATGCCACGTAAGCCTTTCACCGCAACCGCGGTGGCTGTTGCACCATCTGCATCATAATCGCCCACCACTAATATTTTGCGTTGCTGCGCAATTAACTCGGCTAAACATTTAGCCATGGCCGTGTTTTGCATGAGTAAATGCGGTGGAATCAAATGCTTGAGCGTACTTTCCATAGACACTTGCGAATCCACACCTCTTGCCGCCAATAACTTGGCTAATAGCGGATGCACGCCTGCATCCACCAGCATTTGTGCGTTTTCAGTTGAGTAGTGCCGTGTTTTAATGAGTTTGGACATAATGCGCTACCAGTGATGCGATGGTGCGAGGCTTACGCCAGAGCTTCCAGCGATCGGATGATGTAAGTGTGACCTGCAACGTGCCTTGTGCTACTGGCCAATAGCAATCTAATCGCTGTATTTTTTTAAAACGTACATTGTCGTAAATAGTGCCCCAATCCACTATTGAATCATCCTCTACCAACATACATGCCGATTGCACACCTTGTTGTAATACCTCGTTGATATCTTTGATCGAAGATTGCAGAGTAACAGGCGACTTTACCAATTTAATATCAGGCGATGTAGGTGGCAATGTGTCTGCACTAACACCGGAAAACCAAACACTATTGATTTCCGCCAACCCATGTTGCGCCCGCTGCTGATTGATTGGATGCTCATGCATCAGCATTTGCACCTGATTCATGATTTGCCGCAAACGCTGTGCATCGGCGCCTGTTGGCATATAGCGTTGAATATTGCGTTGTAAGGCCGCTTGTGCAAAATGTGTCTGCAGTTGCCAAACATGCGGTGTTTTTAAAAACCAATACTGCTGTGTGTGGCTTGGTAAAAACTGTAACTGTTCTTCTGCAAAAAACTGATTCAGCAAATCAGTAAGCGTGTTGTACTCATCTGCGCTAAGTTTAACCAAGCCCTCGAGCGCAAATGAATCGCGTTGCAAAGACAAATACACAGGCTGTACTAATAATAAGCTGCCTGATAGCAAGCTGTCTTGGTCTGCACTTAACGTATCATTTTCGGCTGATTCTGCCGTCCATAACCAACGCGCCAAGGGCCATTCGTTTTGCACGCCTATCCCCAGTTGCTGTAGCCACAGCGTATCGGTCACTTGCTCTAAAAACCGGGCATGACCGAGCGTTAAAATTTTGCTTTTACCCGAATGGGGAGTATCTTTTGCTTGGCTTCCCAAGTATCCTATCTGATAGATAGATAAGTTCATGATTATTAAGTATTCAGTATAGAAAATATGGCTGGCAAGACGACTCGCACAAGCAAGCAGTATTGTATAATGCAACCGCCTGAGAAGATTGACTATTTATCTAAGCACCATACAGTTTTTTCATGCTTAACCTGTCAATCACGTTCTAGTGTCATCACTCGTGAGAATAAGCCGATGAAACCACACCTATTGCTGAGTTTGTGTTTACTATTGTTGGGCAGCGTCAACGCGTTTGCGGATGATGCCACTCAACTTGCCCATTTGCCTGAAGACGACTATTTGGGTGATGTGCCACAAGTGCTGACCATTGCGCGATTACGCCAATCCGCTTCGGATGCCCCCTCTGCCTCTACCATCATTGACCGCGAAACCATACGCGCAGCCGGCATTATTGATTTACCTGAGATTTTTAGATTGGTGCCTGGCTTTTATGTAGGCACCAATGCTGGTTTTATTCAAAACACCAACCATGTGGTGAGCTACCACGGGCTGACCGATGCTTATTCAAGAAGCATGCAAGTCATGATTGATGGCCGCTCTATTTATCAACCACTATATGGTGGTGTGCAATGGAGCGAGATTCCTATCACCATCAATGATATCGAACGCATTGAAATTACACGCGGCCCCAATGCCGCCAGTTACGGCGCCAATGCATTTTTAGGCACCATTAATATCATTACGCAATCACCCACCGGCGCTAACGGCAATCGTGTATCCGTTAATCATGGCAATGGCCGCAATGAGGCGTTCTATCATCATTCTGGAAAAGTCAGCGATCTCAGCTACCAAGTCAGTACCGGCTACCGCGAAGACGATGGCTTGAGCAATCGCTCTGACTTTAAACGGACAAACCTAATCAATGGGCGTGCCAATCTCAAAATTTCTGATAAGCATGACATTGATTTTCAACTGGGGTATGCGCAAGGCAAGCGCCAAGAAGGCGATGACCAACCTGATGCTCTGCTGTTTATGCCGAGAACGCATGATATCAGCAACCATTTTGAGCTGGTTAAATGGAATATGCACTTGACGCCTAAATACGATTTCTACGTACAGGCATTTCATACCAGAGACAACAGTGATGACGTAGTACCCACAGCCGTCTTACCGTTTCCAGTATCTCCTAGTGTACAGACCTATCGTAACCCATATCACTTCGACCGCTATGATATCGAAACCCAATTATCGGCCAATCTAAGCGACAATTTTCAATATGCAGTGGGCGGAAGCATTCGGCGTGATCGCTTATATTCGCCATTTTGGATAGGCAGTAATAACACACAAAACTTTGATTTAAGAAGACTATTTGCCCAAGCGCAATACGATGTTCACCCTAAGCTGACACTCAACGGCGGCTTTATGATTGAAGACAATGATTTTACTAATACCGATTTCTCCCCCAGAGCCAGTATGAACGTGCATGTCACGCCAAATCAAACTGTTCGTTTTGGGTACTCAGAGGCATTCCGCACGCCAAGTTATTTGGAAGAAAAGTTTAGAGGCAGCGTATTAGTCACCACAGCATTTCCACAAAAACTTTTATACCAACGCTTTTTTGATGAGGGCAATTTAAAGCCCGAAAAAATACAATCACGCGAGATTGGTTATGTCGCCAAATGGGACAGGCTTTCGGTAGATGCCAGATTTTTCCACGACACCATCAGCAACTATATTACCGAATTTGATAACAACAGTTTTGTAGCGCCTGCTGGCACTGTATTAGTAGGCGGAGATGTTGGCACGTTTCGCAATATGGGCTCACTAGATATGCGTGGCTTTGAAACACAACTGAACCTAGCGCTGGGCGAAGATACCAAACTGATGGTGAACTATGCGCATATTAAAAACTTACCCAACAACGTCAAATCTAATGAAATAGATGATTTGATTGACGCCACCCCCAGAGACATTTCCAGCTTTTTGCTTTCGCATCACTTCTCAGACAATTGGGACGCCAGTTTTGCCGGTTATTACAATTCACCAGTCAGAGCACTGGGAGATGGCAACCCTGTCGATAGCAACCACCGTTTTGATGCCCGCGTGGCCAAGCGCTTCAAACTATCTAAGTGCGATGGTGAGGTTTCACTCAATATCCAGAACATCACAGATCGCCATGAGAAAGAGTTTGCAGACTATAACGTTCTACGCCGGCGCGGCTTCGTCAATGTGAGATTGGATTTCTAGCCCGTGAATGTGATGTCTTATTTCAGTATGCGTGCACGACTACAATGCCTGTTCGGCCTAGTCGTCTTGTTTTATTTTGGGCTCAACCCCATACACGCTTACGCCTGGAGTAACGTCACTATTCTGACCACCAATGATACGACTGCCGTAGCAGAGTTTGTCAAACAGCTGAAGATAGAAATTAACGAGCAGAGTGGGATTAAAGTCAATGTCTCTAAAAACGATAGCGGCTTATCGATTAACATCCCTAAAGATACTTTAGTCGTGGCGGTTGGCACACAAGCGCTTTCTTATGCTGGCAACCTAGATGAAAGTACGCCCGTGATAGGCGTATTGGTGCCTAAATCCAGCTATGAAAGCATTTTAAAAGAAAGTGAGCGTAGCCCAGATCGTTTCTCGGCTATTTATTTAGATCAACCTTTTACACGCCAACTCGCGCTGATTCGCGCTATTTTCCCTAACTTGTATACTATGGGCGTATTGCTTGGTCCGGTATCTCAGTTTCAAAGTAATGATTTACAAAGTGCCGCTAAAAAATTTAATATGGAAGTGAATATCCGCCTAGTCAATAAGGCCGATGAGCTTCAAAGTAACTTGGAAAAACTCATGATGAGCAAACAGTTGCTGCTCGCGATCCCAGACCCTTTGATTTATACGCGAGAAACCGCACAAACCATATTGCTGACCACTTATCGTCACCAAACACCGGTCATTGGCTTTTCACAATCGTATGCTAAATCTGGTGCAGTGGCGGCTGTATTTAGCAGTCCAAAACAGTTTGCATCCGAAGTAGCCAACACCATCAAACAATTACCTAAAGACCATGTTACATTGCCTCTAGCAAAAGCGGCTAACCAATTCTCCATTGAAATTAACCGTCAAGTTGCCCGCTCGCTTGATATTCGAATTGCTGATGATGCTGTGATTTATCAGCAAATGTTAAAGGATGAAAAATGAGCTTTTTTAATAAGCTTGGTATTAAAGCAAGGATGATGCTACTAACCGTAGTGCCAACGTTTGTGATTACACTTTTCTTGACGGCGTATTCAATCTCAAAAAGCATCAATACACTCAATGACTCGCTGAGCGACCGAGGCCGCATTATTGCCACACAAATTGCCCCCGCCAGTGAGTACGGCGTACTTTCTGGCAACATCAACTTTTTACAGACACTGATTCAGCAAACCATCTCGCGTGAAGATGACATCATTTCGATTTTAATTACCAATACAGAAGGCGTTCGATTAGCCGTTAGCGGACAGATCCCGTATCAAATCAAGCCCAATGTCAGCAATGACTTATCGATTAAAGAGATAAATCAAGCCGAATACATTGTGTCTAACGCGCCGGTGATTCGTAATGTGGTGGAAATTGACGACTTCTACGATGGCACCAATAACATGTTGGAAGCGAATAAACGTGCAGAGGTTGTTGGTCAGGTCTATGTGGCATTGAGCAAAGACCGCATTAAAGCCACCAAAAAATCCATGATTTGGAAAAGTTTGCTGTTAGGTCTCATTGGGTTTCTGACCAGCAGCATTTTGGCTTACCGTTTGGGGCGCAGTATTACCAACCCTATTATTTCGATGGCGGAATCTGTGAAGAACTTAGGTGCCGGGCATCTAAATTTACGTGTGGACGAAGATGCCGCGGGCGAGATTAAAACCTTGCAGCTTGGGCTCAACACCATGGCCAACCATATTCAAATGGCGCATGACAGCTTGCAAGACCGCGTACACGATGCAACACGCATGTTGCGCCATCAGGCACAGCATGATGCGCTGACTGGACTGGTCAACCGACAAGAGTTTGAGCGCCGCCTGAATGTGGCTTTGAACGATGTCAAAATCAGCAATGCGCAGCATATTTTCTGCTATATGGATTTGGACCAATTCAAGGTAGTGAATGACACCTGTGGACACCGTGCCGGTGATGAATTGTTGCGACAAATTAGCCTGATATTAAGCCAGCGCGTGCGTGAAGAGGATACCTTTGCCCGCCTAGGTGGTGATGAATTTGGCCTATTACTCACCAATTGTGATGTGCAAAATGCCCTGCTGATTGCAGAAGAAATGCGCTCCATGGTGGAAGATTTCCGCTTTGTGCATGATAACCGCATGTTTAAAATTGGCGTGAGCATCGGCATGGTCGAAATCACATCCGAGATGCAAGATTTGGGTGACATTACCAGCTATGCCGATGCCGCCTGCTATGCAGCCAAAGACAATGGCCGTAATCAGATTCACCTGTTTAGACACCATGATGATGATTTGGCGAGACGCCATGTGGAAATGGAATGGGTATCGCGCATTAACTCCGCGATGGATGAGAACCGCTTCTGCCTCTATTGCCAGCCTATCTTGCCGTTGCAGGATGACAATAACAATATCTTTTATGAGATCTTAATTCGTAAGATTGATGTCGACGGCACCATTATTTTGCCGATGGCGTTTATCCCATCGGCCGAGCGTTATCACTTGATGTCTAAAATCGACCGTTGGGTCATCAACAAGACGTTCTCTATTTACCATCAACTTATTAATACCAATGAGCAACATGACTTCTTACTGACCATCAACTTATCCGGCATGTCACTCAGCGATAAGGGTTTGCTTGGGTTTATCAAAGACCAGTTTGAGCTATACCAAGTACCGCATACTAAAATTTGTTTCGAGATCACAGAGACCTCAGCCATTATTAACTTAACCAACACCATTACATTGATGCAAGAATTGAAAGCCATCGGTTGTAAATTCTTATTAGATGACTTTGGTAGCGGCATGTCATCATTTGCTTATCTTAAAAATCTACCGGTAGACTTCTTAAAAATGGACGGTGGCTTTGTCAAAGACATTACCCGTAATGACATTGATTTGGCCATGGCCAAATCTATTCAAAGCATTGCTGAGGCGATGAAAATCAAAACCATTGCCGAGTTTGTGGAGGATGCAGAGACCATGAAGTTACTGAAGAAAATGGGCGTCGATTATGGTCAAGGGTTTTACTTAAGTAGCCCTATGCCAATTGAAGCAGCACTTGGCAACTTTAGGCAACTTAGCTTATTGCAACAGTCTCAATAGCTGGCTAACTGATACATTCCAATAAAAAAGCCGTACTTTGCAGTACGGCTTTTTGTTTCAAGCTGATTACCAGTATTGGCGATCACGCTGTTTACCACGTCCACGGCCAGGATGGTTGTCGTCATCCCATCTTGAGGGCTTGTACACCACCTCGGTCACGTAGCCACTTGGTCTTACCGCAACATTGACCGGGATAAAACGGCCAGGATCACGTTCTGTGACAGTCGTATATTGGCGACCATTGTATTCATAATTCACCAAATAGCCTGTAGTCACAGATTGCCAGTTATCGACAGTCACGCAACGCTCAACTGGTCTCGTTTCCACACGCTCGCGGCCATATCCAGCATCACGGTTATCATAACGGTCACCTACAACCGCACCTAAACCGGCACCTACCGCTGCAGTCGCAATACGTCCGTTACCGCCACCAAAGCGGCTACCGATTAAACCACCGGCAATACCACCCACAATGGCACCTGCATTAGAACGGCGCGGTGCTTCATAGTAGCTCTCACGCACATATTCGGTACGGCACTCTTGACGTGGACTATTCACGCGTTCAATTTGTGGTGTCACTGAGAGTACACGTGCACGGTCTTCATATTCGTGGTCAGCTAACGCTGGCAACGAAACAGACGTTGCTAATAAACCTAACCAAATACTGTGATGCATTTTAACGCTCATTTCATTCTCCTCTGAGTATTCTGCTTTATTGGGCAGATAAGCACATAACGAGTTGACCATGGCCGTTGACGACAAGTAATTGTTAATAACTTGTATCTCATGAAAATCATGAGCAAATCAAATGGTGTTTAAATTGGCTATGTGACTTTAGTTACTGTAAGGAATGCGTACCCGCCTATACTAGCTGACATCTGCTGACACAAGCAGCTCATTACTATTGGGGGCTATCATGAAATCATTCAGTTACTTTATTACCATCACAGGCCTACTTTTCTCATCGTTGGTTTACGCTGGCGAGCTTGACAACAACTGCACCACGGGGCTATCGACTGGCGCCATGATGAAAACCAATTGCGAGGTCAATGCGCTATACCAAGGTAAAACCTATTGTTTTAGCAGTACTGCTGCCAAAGAAACTTTTTTGACGAACCCTGACATGGTGATTGAAAAGGCAACCGCCTTTTATGCAAAAAACGCAGAACCAGAGCGCGAGAAAATCACGCAAGAAGCAGCGCTTACACAAATTGCCAGCAAACAATGTGATTTAAGCAATAAAGATGCAGGCTACTTAATTTTTAACGGCATGGATTTACGTCACTGCAATATGCAAAACGTCAGTTTTTTTGGTGCTGAACTCAAAGGCGCCAATTTAAGTGGGGCCAATTTATCTGGCGCCTACCTTAATTTGGCGCGCTTAGAAAACGCCAACTTTACCGGTGCCAATTTAAGCAATGCCATTATCTTTCAAGCCATATTTAGTAAAACCAATTTTAGTCAGGCCAATTTAAGTAATGCCAGAATGATAGGCACCTTAGGCAATGTGGATATGCATGAAGCTAACATTAGCAAAGGTCGCTTTGGCCTAGACATGGGAAACCAACCGATGGGACAAATGAAGTTTGACTCTGTGGGCGGCAACTTTGCTGGTGCTAATTTTGAAGGGGCCGATTTGAATATTGCAGCCTTTGCTTTTGGCGATTTGCGTGGCGCCAATTTGCGCAATACTAATCTTTATCGTGGTGATTTAAATAAAGCGGATCTAACAGGTGCGGATCTTACCGGCGCTAACTTAACCGATGCCGAAGTAGATGGTGCTATTTTTAAAGACGTCAAAGGCTTAGCGACTGTGAAAGGCTTTGACACCACCAAAGGCAAATGTATTGATTGTAAAGTGACGCTATCAGAGAGCGAAGCGCCTGCGGTATCTAAAACAGCGCAACTACAAGCACAAGCTTGCGTGATGCAAATACAACATTAATGATTGGCCATATTCAATAACTGCGCGCGGTCTTGGATATTGACCTGACCGCGCCCCATGGCCACCCAACCTTTTTGCTCAAACCGTTTTAATTGTCGGCTGACCACTTCACGCGCGGTGCCTAACTCATCTGCAATTTGCTGATGGGTGCGCGATACATTATTGTTGCCTGCATCTAATAATAGCTTAGCCAAACGTGCATCCAAGGTATGAAATGCGACCTCATCCAACAATACGATTAAATCACTGATGAGCGCACCATAATTGGTCATCACAAATGTTCGAAACACTCTAGAGTCAATCATAAGCTGGTTAAACGCAGGCGCTGGAATAACAACATCACGAATCGCTTCTTCGACCACGGTAGATGCCGGATAATTGCTGTTCCCCAGTAAACAGGTAGTGGTTATGACGCAGGTTTCGCCGGCATTGACGCGGTATAGCAAGATCTCGCGCCCGCTAGACGACATTTTGAACACACGGGATTGCCCAGCCAAGCGCATGACATAAGCACCACACGCCCCGCCTTCACGATAACCCACCGTACCAATCGGCGCTTCTACGATACGCGCATATTGAGCCAATAGCGCCTTTGCTGGAGACTCTAATGCCTCCAAGTCCGGGAACATCGTTAACCACTCAAGCGAAATTGGTGCGTTTTGCATCGTTGTCTCCTATGATTGACGTGCATTGTAACGCTAATGATTCAGCTTGTGCACTCATACTGTGCGCACAAACGAAGCTTACCCCTGCAGCAGAGTATCCTCATCTACGCCACATTTGCGATTAGCCGGTACGGCAATATCAATCATCTTTGGTTTTGGCAAATTAAGCTGTTGCATCAGTGCAATAAATGCCTCTCGCGTTTTGCCAGACAAACGAGGATTAATCGCTTTCTCTTGCGCGATGCAACTCACCCACCTACCTTGATAATCATGCGCCGGATACACCAAAGTCTCATCAGGTAGTATGAATAAGCGCTGTGTAATGCTGTCGTACAGTGTACCGGCATCCCCACCTTGAAAATCGGTACGGCCACAGCCATTAATCAACAGCGCATCTCCAGTAAATACTTTGTCTTGCCATACATAAGAGACGCTACCAGGGGTGTGACCAGGGGTCGCTATTACTTTGACAGATTGCTGCCCCAACTTAAGTACGTCGCCATCATTGAGTTGCAAATCTGCACTGGTGGCACCACATTGTTGGCTGACCGCGGTTTGAATGCCGAAGCGTTGACGCAGTTTGCCACTAGCGGTGACATGGTCCGCATGTACATGGGTTTCCAAAGCGTACTTCAACGTCACGCTTAACTCTTCTAACAGCGCAACATACACCTCCATCTGACAATCGACCGGATCAATCAATGCCGCTTCTTTTGTTTGGTCATCCACAATCAGATAGGTAAATGTAGAAGACTCTCTATCCAACAATTGCTTAAACATATACACTCCGATTAAAATATTGAAAAACATTATATATTAAAATATAATATAAAAATATTAACCATGACGATAACTATTACACAATCTAATATTAACTTTGACGAACTCCGTGCTTCGGCCGACAAAGCCTGCAACTTGATGCGCGCCATGGCCAACACGGATAGACTGATGTTGCTTTGTCAGCTCTCGCTAGGTGAAAAATCCGTGGGTGAATTAGAAAGTATGTTAGGCATACACCAGCCCACGCTCTCCCAACAGCTTACAGTATTAAGAGAGGCTGGTTTGGTGACCACACGGCGCGAAGGAAAAAGCATTATTTACAGCATCTCTAGCAAAGCCGCCATGGCGGTCATGCAAGTATTGCACCAGCAGATCTGTACACAATATACCAACCCTTAACGATTGAAGGAACACGCGTTATGGCACTTAGCATCACAAAAATCTCTGATGATTACAGTACGGCACCGCAAATTAGTCCGAGCGATGTTGCAGAAATCGCACAATTAGGGTTTAAGACCATCATTAATAATCGCCCGGATTTAGAAGGTGGCGCAGACCAGCCCAGCAGCGATGCGATTGCCGAAGCTGCAAAACAGCAAGGCATTCATTACGTCTATATTCCGGTGATGCCTAATCAAATTCAAGCGAGTCAAGTGGATGCTTTCAGTGCAGCGCTATCCGTCTCAGCAAAACCAGTACTCGGTTTTTGCCGCACAGGCAATCGTGCATCTCAGATGTATACGCGCGCCATGGCCCAACGCAATACCCAAACAAACACGCCATTTCAGGCCATGTGTGCTTGGATAAAAAGCAAATGTTTGATTACCCGCTTTGTACGCTGGGTAAAAGCCAAGCACGCATAGCATCACCGTCATTTTATAATTATTAGAAAGCCCAAAAAAAATGGACGCACAAACGAATACTTTTGAAGTTGTGATTGTTGGCGGCGGCTCTGCCGGTTGTGGCGTCGCGGCCAGTCTATTAAAGCGCGACCCCTCGCTCTCGATTGCTATTATTGAACCGTCCACACAACATTACTACCAGCCAGCTTGGACATTGGTAGGCGCTGGTGAATTTGAAGCCAACAAAACAGTACGTGATATGGCAGATTGCATCCCTAGTGGCGTGACTTGGTTAAAAGCAGCGGCCACGACGTTTGACCCAGCTAACCACCAAGTCCATACAGATCACTTAGGCGCTGTGACGTATCAGTACCTGATTGTATGCCCGGGCCTCACCCTGAATTGGGATGCGATTAAAGGCTTGAAAGAGTCTTTGGGCATGTATGGCGTCACATCCAATTACCGTTACGATTTAGCGCCATACACTTGGGAGCTTGTGAAAAAATTTCACTCTGGCACCGCCATCTTCACTCAGCCTGCCATGCCGATTAAATGCGCTGGCGCACCACAAAAAGCCATGTATTTATCTTGCTCACACTGGGAGCACAGAGGCTTGTTGAGCGGTATCAATGTAGACTTTCATAATGCAGGTGGCGTGCTATTTGGCGTAAAAGACTACGTTGAACCACTCATGCAGTATGTGCGACGCTATGGCGCGCATCTTAATTTCAATAGCACATTGATTGAGGTCGATGGCCCGAAAAAAACAGCCGTGTTTCAAATCAAAGATGCAGATGGCAACACGACTATCCAGAGCAAGAGATTTGATATGTTGCATGTAGTGCCGCCACAAACAGCGCCCGCATTCATTAAAGCAAGCCCGCTTGCCAATGCAGATGGCTGGGTCGAAGTCGATCAGCACACTTTGCAACATGTACGCTTCCCCAATATTTTTGGGCTGGGTGACGCAACCTCTACCCCCAATGCCAAAACACTGGCTGCGGTGCGTAAACAAGTAGTAATCGTGGCTGAAAACCTTTTAGCGCTTAAAGCTGGGCAAGCAATGCCTTCACGCTACGATGGCTATGGCTCTTGTCCGCTGACTGTAGAAAAAGGCAAAATCATTCTGGCGGAATTTGGCTATGGCGGCAAACTGGTGCCCACCTTTAATTGGGATTCCACCAAGCCGAGATGGTCTGCATGGATATTGAAAAAATATATTCTACCTACAGTGTATTGGCGCTTAATGCTCAAAGGGCGAGAGTGGCTTGCCCGTTGCGGCGCCTGCGGCTAACCCGTTTTGATATCAGAAATTAGCTTAATCAGCGCCGGTTTAGGCGCACTGGTCGGATGCATCTTGGCCCTCACAGGCGCAGGAGGCGCGATATTAGCGATTCCATTACTTGCGTTTAGCTTAGGGCTTAACTTACAACAAGCTGCGCCCATTGCTTTACTCGCCATCTTCACCGCCGCATCTATTGGTACTTTACAAGGGTTAAGCCAAGGCTTAGTAAGGTATAAAACAGCATTGCTGATCGCATTGCTCGGTATCATTTGCGCGCCGTTAGGTGTGATGTTGGCCCATTGGTTACCACTCCCTTTGCTCAGTGGGCTGTTTGCAGGGATACTGATTAGCGTTGCACTGCGTAGTTGGCAATACGCAAAATTTGAGCAAATCGATAATAAAGATACGCCACCGCCTGCATGCACCATCAACCCAACCACATCTAGGTTATTCTGGACAGCACGCTGCACTTGGCGACTGCTGTCTACCGGCGCATTGGCAGGACTATTATCAGGATTGCTTGGGGTAGGCGGCGGATTTGTGATTGTGCCTAGCTTGCAGCGCGCCAGCAATTTCAAACCTCAGGTGATTGTCGCGACGACGCTAGCCGCCATCGCGATAATTACAGCCAGCAGCTTGGCTTTGCATGGCGTTAAGTCAACTATCCATTGGCAGATAGCCCTTCCATTCACATTCAGTGCAACGATAGTTATGCTTGCACTAGGTACATTCAGTGAAAAAACCCCCAACGCTATCCGCCAAAAAGGGTTTGCAATACTGTGTATCGTTGCAGCGTTTTACTTGGCGGCCAATGCGGTTATTCTTTGAAAAAGTGTCTAATCGGCAAAACGTTTAAGTAGCTCTAAACTTAAGCCAACGCCAAAACCATTGATATCCGACAATACAGCGCCCAACCCGCCTTTGCGATTGTAGGATGACAAATCAATATGCACCCACGGTACATCATGCTCAATAAACTTGCTTAAAAAGCGTGCTGCATGAATGTGATCCGCGCCACCTTCTAACGTACATTGCTTAATATCGGCAATATCGCTGTCCAAATCCACATCGTAGTCCTCATCAAAAGGAAAGGCGACAACGCGCTCACCCACTGCATCACCAGCACCTACAGTCTTGCAAACCAAGGCTGGGCGATTACTCATAATACCGCTCATGCGATCCCCCAGTGCGGTCATCATGCTCCCAGTCAGGGTAGCAAAATCAATGATCAGTTCGGGCTTAGCACGACTTGCTAAGGTAAGCGTATCTGCTAATACCATGCGCCCTTCTGCATCCGTATGCACAACCTCAATGCTCATGCCATTGAGTGCAATGACGACATCATTTTGTTTGTAAGCCAATGGGCTAATGTGGTTTTGTGCAATCGCCAGCCAGCAGTCAATCTTAATAGGGAGCGCCTGTTGTGTTGCAGCTAGCAGCGTACCCACAGCCACAGCACTGCCATTCATATCTTCGTGCATGCCTTGCATATACTTTGCAGGTTTCAGGTTATGGCCGCCGGTATCAAAGCATATGCCTTTACCCACCAAGGCAATATGTTGCTTTGCGTCATTCGGCGCATACGTGATGTGCACAATCGCCGCATCTAGCGGGTCAGACCCTTGCGCTACAGCAACAAAAGCACCAGCGCCCATTTTCTTGAGGGCTACCATGTCAAACTCTTCGTATTGCCAGCCATGGGTATTGGCTAGATCCAGCAGTTTTTTTCGGTAAAGTGCAGGCGTCAACTCATTAGGGGGCAATATGGTCAAGCTACGGCATAGCGCATTCCCCGCCACTCTCGCATTCACTCGCCCGTAAGCATGCTTTGCTTGATAGCCATAAATGGCAACCTCAGTTAACATATTGTTTTTTTGGTCTTTTTTGCGCGTAGGTAGTTGTACCGCATTCACTGTCACCACGTAATAACTTGCACAGGCATTGGCCTCGCGTACAACCTCATCTCCATAGACAGCAATCGCAATATTGGCAGGCGACTCATCCAGCAGTGGCTTCACCGCCTTTGCTAATAATGCATGTTTTTGAAATACCGTTAACGTAGGCAACACTATCACCACGCTGGCTATGCCGCCATTCATCAGCTCAATTTGCAAGGGCGTTTTCTGCAAATCTTTCCATTCCCCTGCTGTACGTGCAAGTTTGGAAGTAACAATTTGTAAAAACGGGCAATCATTTTGCGTTTCATCCCCCAAAACAATCAATATGTGTTTTTCTAACGATAGCGACTGTTCACTACCGATAGGTGCATGTTGTGATAATTTTAACGACATTCAATCCCTTTGTACTCTTATATAAGATGTATAGAAAAGCTAGCAAAACCAATTTTAAATCCGCCATAAGTCACTGTTTTAACTTGACCAAATGGCATAAAAAAGCCACACTAATGCTTAAGAACAACCCAACTCACGTTAAGTAGCTACCCCATTGAACACATTATATGCCTAGCAACAATACTCTTGTTGTAGGCGCTTGTTATAGACGCGCACTATTGCGCCTTGTTTTTAGCGCACAATAGCGCGATGGAGAAATCTCACGCATGGCAACAAACCCGAGTAACAATCACTTACAAGAAACAGATCCGTTAGAAACTCAAGAATGGCTAGACGCACTCACCTCAGTGATTGAAACAGAAGGCACTGAACGTGCACACTTTCTGTTAGAAGCGATGATTGATAAAGCACGACGCTCTGGTAGCAACTTGCCTTACAACGCAACAACCGCCTATGTAAATACCATCCCAACCCATTTACAAGCAAAATTGCCGGGCGATCCGGAAATGGAACGCCGCGTACGTGCGCTGGTACGTTGGAACGCCATCATGACGGTATTGCGCGCCAATGAGAAATCGCCAGGTGTAGGTGGACACATTGCCAGCTTTCAATCTGCTGCTACTTTGTATGACACTGGGTTTAACTATTTTTTCCGCGCTGCCAATGAGAACTTTGGCGGCGATTGCGTCTACTTCCAAGGCCACTCCTCACCAGGCGTATATGCCCGCGCTTTCTTAGAAGGCCGCATTAACGAAGAGCAAATGGATAACTTCCGTCAAGAAACTGGCGGCAACGGCTTATCTAGCTACCCACATCCTTGGCTGATGCCGGATTTCTGGCAATTCCCAACCGTTTCAATGGGCTTAGGACCATTGGCTGGGATATATCAAGCACGCTTTTTGAAATACATTCACGACCGTGGCATTGCTGATACCAGCGACCGTAAGGTATGGGTATTCTGTGGTGATGGCGAAATGGATGAGCCCGAGTCATTAGGTGCGATTTCATTGGCTTCACGCGAAAAATTAGACAACCTTATTTTCGTCATTAACTGTAACTTGCAACGCTTAGATGGTCCGGTACGTGGCAACGGTAAAATCATCCAAGAACTGGAGTCCGACTTCCGTGGTTCTGGCTGGAACGTACTCAAAGTGATTTGGGGTTCTTATTGGGACCCACTGTTGGCCATGGATAAAGATGGTCTACTCAAAAAACGCATGGAAGAATGTGTGGACGGCGAGTACCAAAACTTCAAAGCCAAAGGCGGTGCATACACCCGCGAAAACTTCTTTGGCAAATATCCAGAGCTGAAAGAAATGGTCGCCGCGATGTCCGATCAAGACATCTGGCGCCTGAATCGTGGCGGTCATGATCCACATAAAGTATTTGCTGCGTATCACGCTGCAGTCAACCATAAAGGTCAGCCTACAGTAATTTTAGCCAAAACCGTCAAAGGCTATGGTATGGGTGACGCAGGTGAGGGTCAAAATACAACCCATCAACAAAAGAGCATGGATATTGAGTCACTCAAAAAATTCCGCGATCGCTTCGACTTACCACTGACTGACGAGCAAGTCGAAAACCTATCATTCTACAAACCAGCAGATGACAGCCCAGAAATGAAGTACATGGCGGAACGCCGTACTGCAATGGGTGGTTTTGTACCGCAACGTCGCCGTAAAGGTAACGAACTTACCGTGCCTGAGCTTTCAGCATTCGAGAATATGTTAGGTGCGACCGGTGAGCGTGAAATCTCGACCACCATGGCGTTTGTGCGTATTTTGTCTACATTGGTACGTGACAAACAAATTGGTAAATATGTGGTGCCAATTGTGCCAGACGAAGCACGTACATTCGGTATGGAAGGTATGTTCCGTCAGCTCGGCATCTATTCATCAGTTGGCCAGCTATATGAGCCAATGGACTCTGACCAAGTCATGTATTACAAAGAGTCTAAAGATGGTCAGATTTTAGAGGAAGGCATCAACGAGGCTGGTTCATTCGCCAGCTGGTTAGCCGCTGCTACGTCTTACAGCGTGACCGGCACACAAATGATTCCGTTCTACATTTACTACTCTATGTTTGGTTTCCAACGTATTGGCGACTTTGCATGGGCAGCAGGTGATAGTCGTGCACGTGGCTTCTTATTAGGCGCTACCGCTGGCCGTACCACATTGAATGGTGAGGGTTTACAGCATGAAGATGGCCATAGCCATTTGATGTCTGCAACGATTCCTAACTGTGTCTCTTACGACCCAACATTCGCCTACGAATTAGCTGTAATTATTCAAGAAGGCTTACGTCGCATGGTACAAAATCAAGAAGATGTGTACTACTACATCACCTTGATGAACGAAAACTACAGCCACCCAGCCATGCCAGAAGGCAGCGCGGAAGGCATTCTAAAAGGCATGTATAGCTTTAGCAAATCCAAAGCCAAAGGCCCTAAAGTGCAATTGATGGGTTCAGGCGTAATTCTGCGTGAAGTGATTGCCGCAGGTGAGTTGCTAGAAAAAGATTGGGGCGTATCGTCTGATATCTGGAGCGTCACCAGCTTTACAGAACTGCGCCGTGAAGGTATCGATGTAGAGCGCTGGAACTTGCTCAACCCAGATCAAAAGCAAAAAACCAGCTATGTTGGCCAGTTACTTGCCAAAGCAGAAGGTCCAGTCATCGCTTCTACTGATTACATGCGTTCATTTGCCGATCAAATTCGTAACTTTGTACCTAATCGCTTTGTGACTTTAGGCACCGATGGTTATGGCCGCTCAGACTCACGCGAAGCCTTGCGTGACTTCTTTGAGGTTGATCGCTACCACGTTGTATTAGCGGCATTAAAAGCATTGGCTGACGATGGCAAATTACCTGCAAGTAAAGCGGCAGAAGCCATTAAGAAATATAACATTAATGTTAACCGCCCCAACCCTGCGACCATTTAACGTAGAGTTTGCGAGTGTCGCGCATCGAAGCAATTCTTGTGCGCGGCAACTTTACGCTACATATGATTGCCCAGAATGATTGAGTGCGCTGCATAGTGCATAAATTGGATCTGTTAATGAATCTGAAACATCGGTTAATACGTAAAAGAAACAAGTACTTGCTATTATTAATGCTAATAATAAATACCTTTAGCATTACCTCAGCATTTGCACAACAAAGCTTATTTAATGTTCCTTCAGTAGAAACGACAGAAAAAAACAAGTACTTTTTTCAAGAGCAGGTGGACTTATTTTCTAAAGGGGTCGCCAACACCACCTTAGACTATGGCTTAGGACAAGGATGGGAAACTGGCCTGACAATCCCTGGCGTCAACTTTTACTCAGGAGACCAAGCCGATCCGATGCTATTAGTGAATGTGCAAAAAGGATTTTATGTAAACGAATCTTGGAAAGTAGGCGTCGGTACGCAAACTGGCTATACCGTGCCATTCCATGATTCCAGCACAGAATTCGCTACTTTTAACTATTGGAACAATGCCTTTGATTTAAATGATTGGGGCAAATATTACTTAGGCGTCTATTCAGCCAATAAAGCCATTACGGGAAACAGCGCAAATACTAACTTTTTAGCTGGCGTAGAACTGCCTTTTACTCAGAACGTCCACATCATGGCAGATTATATTGGTGGCAAAAATGATATTGGCGCAACCGCTATTGGTCTTGTTTGGTATGCCTCCAAAAAATGGCAATTTTCAGCGGGTGGTCAGTTTTCTAACGACCATCATTCTAAAGACGCCTTCCAAGGCGCTATTGTCGAGTTTACTTTTGTAGAGCAATAAAAAGCGTAAAATTCACATGAAAGTTTTATATAATTAAGGGCTATGAAAGCGTAATGACAATGACAGAAAACCTACCCTCCTGTTGCTTTTTAGTCTTACGCTTTTAAAAAATAAAAAGGTACTTTATGAGTTTGAAAGAAATTTTAGTCCCGGATATCGGTAACTTTGACAGCGTGGATGTGATTGAAGTACTGGTCAAAGTGGGCGACACCATTGCAAAAGAAGACTCGCTCATTACTGTAGAGTCTGACAAGGCTTCCATGGACATCCCCTCCTCGCTCGCTGGTGTGGTGAAAGAAGTTAGCATTAAAGTGGGTGATAAAACCAAACAAGGCGCTTTGATTTTAACAGTGGACACCTCGGCGGAAGCCGCGCCAGCAGAGAAACCTGCTGCGCAACCAACCGCAACACCTGTCGTTTCTACTGTCAAAGTGGACGAGAAGCCCGTAGCCATTCCACAGCCTAGCCACCCTGTTGCCGAGCCACCAGCAGTGATCCAACCGAAAGCCACACCTAATCCAGTGGCGGCTTCTAGCGTAGCAGCTGATGGAAAATTGGCACACGCCAGTCCGTCTGTGCGTAAATTTGCACGAGAGTTAGGTGTGAATTTAGCATTAGTCAAAGCCTCTGGCCCCAAACACCGCATTTTACAAGCCGATGTACAAGCCTTTGTGAAAGGCGAGCTAGCCAAACCACGTACCGAGACCATGGGTAGCGGATTATCCACATTGCCTATGCCTGTGATTGATTTCAGTCAGTTTGGCGAGATTGAAACCAAACCGCTATCACGCATCAAAAAACTATCCGGTGCTAACTTGCATCGTAATTGGGTCACTGCTCCGCATGTGACACAGTTTGACGAGGCTGACATTACCGATTTGGAAGATTTCCGCAAATCCATGTTGGCGGATGCTGAAAAACGTGGCGTGAAATTAACCTTACTTGCTTTCTTGATGAAAGCGGTGGTCAACGCATTACGCACCTACCCTAACTTTAACGCATCACTTTCACCAGAAGGTGATAGCCTGATTTTGAAACAGTATTATCACGTAGGCTTTGCTTGTGATACACCTGATGGTTTAGTGGTACCGGTAGTACGCAATGTCAACCAAAAAGACGTGATGGATATTGCCCGTGATTTAGCAGAGCTCTCTGCCAAAGCGCGCGAGCGCAAACTTAAAGTAGAAGAGATGCAAGGTGGCTGTTTTACTATTTCTAGCTTGGGTGGTATTGGCGGCACCATGTTTACACCGATTATCAATTGCCCAGAAGTGGCGATTTTGGGTGTGTCTCGTGCGTCTATGCAGCCAGTCTACAATGCAGAAATGAAAGGCTTTGAACCAAGACTGGTCATGCCACTTTCACTCTCTTACGATCACCGTGTGATTGATGGTGCAGATGGGGCGCGCTTTACTAGCCACTTACGTATGATGTTAAGCGACGTTCGCCGTCTCTTGCTCTAACAGGAATTTTCATGAGTAATATTGTAGAAGTTTTAGTACCAGATATTGGTAATTTTGAATCTGTTGATGTCATTGAAGTGCACATCAAAGCGGGTGACACCATCGCCAAAGAAGACTCGCTCATCACCGTAGAGTCAGACAAAGCGTCGATGGACATCCCTTCCTCACATGCAGGGACAGTCAAAGAAGTCAAAATCAATGTCGGCGACAAAGTGGCCAAAGGTACCGTTGTTTTATTATTAGAAGCGGAAGCCGCAGCGAGTGCACCTGCAAAAGCAGAGGCTGCAGCGCCTATTGCGACACCAGCGCCAGTTGCAGCGCCAACACCGGCAGCACCTGCTGGCAATAACGATTTATCTGCCCAAGTGGTCGTGCTGGGCTCAGGCCCCGGCGGTTATACCGCAGCCTTCCGCGCTGCTGATTTAGGCCTAAAAGTGGTCTTGATTGAGCGCTACTCCACATTAGGTGGTGTATGTTTAAACGTAGGCTGTATTCCATCTAAAGCATTGTTACATACGGCAAAAGTCATTACAGAAGCAGAAGAAACTGCACACCACGGTGTCGCCTTTGGTAAACCGAATGTAGATCTAGAGCAATTGCGTAACTGGAAAGCCAATGACGTAGTAGGCAAGCTCACCGGTGGCTTAGCAGCCATGGCTAAACAGCGCGGTGTGACCGTGGTCAATGGTGTAGGCAAGTTCACTAGCTCGCATCAAATTGCCGTGACAGCAGCAGACGGCAAAGTGACTACAGTTGGTTTTGAAAACGCCATTATTGCAGCGGGTTCTCAAGCCACGAAATTCCCAGGCGCGCCAGAAGACGAACGCATCATGGACTCCACAGGTGCATTAGCTTTGGCTGATATTCCAAAACGCATGCTTGTCATCGGCGGCGGGATTATTGGTTTGGAAATGGGCACCGTGTACGACGCCCTTGGCACCAAAGTCAGCGTGGTTGAGTTTATGGATGGGCTGATTACCGGGTGTGACCGTGATTTAGTTCGCCCACTACAAAAGCGCATGGAGAAACGCTTTGAAAGCATCATGCTCTCCACCAAAGTATCTAAAATTGAAGCTAAGTCAGACGGCATTCACGTGAGTTTTGAGGGCGAAGAAGCGCCCAAAGAAACACAAGTATACGATCGTGTGTTGGTTTCCATTGGTCGTCGCCCAAATGGCAAAAATATCGGTGCGGAAAACGCTGGCGTTGCAGTAGATGACCGTGGTTTTATTGCCGTCGATAAGCAAATGCGTACTAACGTACCGCATATCTTTGCGATTGGTGACATTGTGGGCCAACCTATGTTAGCCCACAAAGCCACGCACGAAGCCAAAGTAGCGGCGGAAGTGATTGCCGGACATAAAGTAGAATTTATTGCCAGCGTGATTCCAAGCGTGGCTTATACAGACCCAGAAGTGGCTTGGGTAGGGTTAACAGAAACAGAAGCCAAAGCCAAAGGTATCGAGATTGAAAAAGCCAGCTTCCCATGGGCAGCAAGTGGCCGTGCGCTTTCTATTGCGCGAACCGAAGGCACTACCAAGCTAATTTTCGACAAAGAAACCCACCGCGTGATTGGGGCTGGCATTGTCGGCATCAATGCTGGTGAGTTATTGGCCGAAGCAGTATTAGCAATTGAAATGGGTGCGGATGCCCATGATTTAGGTCTGACCATCCATGCGCACCCTACACTTTCCGAGACGATTTGCTTTGCAGCCGAAGTCAAAGAAGGCACCATTACCGATATGTTGCCGCCCAAAAAACGCTGATATTCACTTAGCTAATTATGTCCAATGATCATTTTTCAGCACAGGACTTATTACTAAGCTTAGAAAAGTTACTCCCAGCAGACAGAGTCTTTACTGACCCTGTCGATTGCTTCGCTTACGCATACGACAACTCCCGAAACTACCACAGCCCAATCGCTGTGGTATTTCCGCTTAGTGCAGAAGAAGTCTCTAGCGTTATTCTGTTATGCAATCAGCACCATGTACCTGTAATCCCAAGAGGCCGCGGCACTGGTACAGCCGGTGGTAGCGTGCCAGAGATAGGTGGCGTGGTCATGTCGTTAGAACGCATGACCAACATCCTCAGTGTCGATGGCGATAACCGCATGGCCATTGTTGAGCCCGGCGTGCTTAACCAGACCTTGCAAGATGCCGTGAAATCAGCCGGATTTTTCTGGCCGCCAGACCCTTCCAGCGCCGCGTATTGCAGCATCGGTGGCAACCTCGCCACTTGTGCTGCTGGACCACATGCAGTGAAGTATGGTGTCACACGCGACCACGTATTAGGGCTTAAGGCAGTCACAGGCAAAGGCGATATCATCCGCACTGGTTGCTACACCAGTAAAGGCGTAGTGGGCTATGACTTGACCCGCCTGATTATTGGTTCCGAGGGCACTTTGGCGGTGGTGACAGAAGCCACGCTCAAACTCACCCCACTCCCCAAGCACACTGGCGGCATCACGGCAGAATTTGTGGATACCTACAGTTGCGCTAAAGCCATCGCAGCCATTATGGCGCAGCCGTATACCCCAAGCGCATTAGAATTTTTGGATAATGGCGCGCTGAACCTGATACGCAACAAACACAAAAACTTACTGCCAGAAAATGCCAAAGCCTATCTGATGATTGAAGTGGATGGCAGCCAACAAGAAATTATTGAAGCGACCGAAGCGATTTTACAAGCCTGCCAAGTCAATGGCCTGATTGAAGCAAAGCCCGCGCATGACACCAAAGCGTTGTGGGCTGCGCGTAAAGCACTGTCACCCCTGCTGAAAGACATAGCACCAAAAAAAATCAATGAAGATATTGCAGTGCCAGTATCACACCTGCCTGAACTGCTGACTGGGTTGGAAAAACTGAGCAGCCAGTACCAAATCAGCAACGTCAATTTCGGTCACGCCGGCAATGGCAATATCCATGTCAATTTACTGGTAAACCCCGATAACCCGGAAGAAATGAAACGCGCCTATGCCTGCTTGGATGAGGTGTTTAGTTTAGTACTATCGCTGCAGGGCACACTCTCTGGCGAGCATGGCGTGGGCATGGCCAAACGCCCGTTTGTATCACGCGAGATTGACGCCGTCACCATGCAACTGATGAAGCAAGTCAAACTGACGTTTGACCCCAATAACATTCTGAACCCGGGCAAGTTATTCCCGGCAGATAACGCTTAACCAAATAGGCAAAGCTTAGCTAAACACTAGGGCAAGTGGCCTCTTTAATCGCAGTACCAGGAAAGTCAGGCTGATTCTTTTTAAGCTGGCCTAACAAAGTGCGGGTCACCCCTTCTAGCACTAGCGTAGAATGGCCGTTACCTTGATTGCGTACCGATTTCACGACTTCACGTACACCACGATGGCGCAAATCGTTCACCAGATTGGTCGCCAGTTGCTCATCCCTAAACACGCCAAATGAGATTGCATTGCGCCATTTTGGCTCTTGCACCACAAAAAAATCTTCAATCCCCAACGTCTTTAATTCGTCTGCTTTTTCTTGTGCAGCGGCATCGTTGGGTAATGGTGGTTTATATACCCAATAACGTACAGCCTCTTGCGAGGATTGTTGAATGACTTGATGCTTGATAGATAAAGCGTTGATGACTGTCACAACATCGTTTAATTTTGCCGGCTCAAAAATCCCCCACTCGTAGCATGCAGTAGATTCATTCACAATGACAGCAGGTGCGGTAGAGATTGGCGTTGCAGAAATGGCCTCTTGTCGTTTTGGCATGGCTTCCACCTCTTTTGGTGTGAGCAGTTTCATTTTTTCCGGCAGAATATCCGGTTTGATTGCAGAGGCTTGTGGTGGCGCAATGACATCGATATTGAAATAAATAAAAGCCACTATATTCACTAGTAGCAAAGCCCAAACTAACACTTTCATGCCATTTCTCTTTCCATGCGCATCAATCCACGTAAAACCAAATTATCCACAATAATTGTCTTTTCTGCCAAGTCAGCTGGCAAATGTTTAGCCAACAACTCGGCATCTCCACCACTGAGTAAAATAGCTGGGGCTTGCTGATCAAGCGCCTGTAATAATTGCCACTGCCGCTGAATAACTCCAATCGCAGCTGCCAAGCAGCCGGTATGCATCGCATCCTGTGTGTTGGTAGGGAAATCCATCACGCTCCCGTCCATCACATTCAGCTGTGCCGTTTTTTCTGCCAATGTATTCAGCATCACACCTACTCCTGGCATAATCACACCACCCATAAAATTAGCGTGGTCAGCAGCTTTAGGCACGCTGAGTGCATCAATGGTCACCGCCGTGCCAGCGTTAATGACTAAGCAGCTCGCTTTTTGTTTATCGTACGCAGCAATCAGCGATACCCAACGATCCACACCCAACGCTTGGGGGTAATCGTATCCATTACGCACACCACAGGCCTCATGGCTGGTCTGCACCATTGTCACTGGCGCATCTACAGCTTGCATCACTTCGGCTAGTGTTTGCGCCATGGCCTCTCCAGCCACGTTGGCAATACTCACTTTGTGTACCACCTCTGCCAAACTGGCAATGGTAGAGCTGGCGACATCTTGATTCAAACAGACGTCAATTTCCGTCAACATGTGGTTATTTTCGGCCAACACCCATTTTGTGCGCGTATTCCCAACATCCACCAGTAAGATCATGATGCACTCCTCAAACTAATTTCACCCGCAGAAAAACGTTGCAAGCCAAACGCGGTTTCCACCAACAAGATACCATCTTCGGCAATCCCCTTCACCGTGCCTTGGGTCTCCACGCCATTGGGCATGAGCATACGCACCGCCTGATGCTGATAGGCATGATGCCGCAACCATTCATCACGCAAACCCAAAAACCCCTGCTGCTCAAACTGCTGTAAGCAATCACTGATATGTTTAAGCGCCAATCCCAGCATCTCACTTGGGCTAATAGGCGTATCGCGCAAGCTCGCCACGTCCGTCGCAGGCTGATCAATACTATTGAGCACGTGTTTAGGTAAGTTTAAATTAATCCCCACGCCAATCACAGCGGCACTAGGCCCTTCCATATCGCCTTGCAGTTCAATCAAAATCCCTGCCAGCTTTTTGCCATTCACTAATACATCATTTGGCCATTTCAATTGCACCTCTGTCAGACCTAATTGATGAAGGGTACGAATCAACGCCACGCCCACCGCCAAACTTAAGCCGGACAATGCAGAAGCGCCGCACTGAAAACGCCACAGCAGTGAGAAGGTTAAGCTAGCCCCCAGCTGCGAAACCCAAGTACGGCCGCGCCTACCTTTGCCCTGTGTTTGCATGTGTGCCGCCACACAAGTAACATGCGCAGCGCCTTTGGCCGCTTGCTGCATCAAATAAGTGTTGGTCGAAGCCACCTCATCTAATATCACCACATGAAACCACTCACGCTGCTCACCAATGGCTTGTAGTACTTGCGCGTAGTCTAACAACACAACCGGGTGCGGTAGTTTATAGCCACGTCCACGCACTGAAAATAATGTGATCCCCAACGATTGCGCATGCGCCAGTGCATTAAAAATGGTGGCACGCGAGACATTAAAATGCTGCGCCAAGGCCTCTCCCGAATGGAACTGTCCATCGGCCAAGCGCTGTAAAATGGGGAAAGTAAGTTTGCTCATATGGAATGCCTAGCAGTGTAGCACAGCCCTTTTTGTTTATACCCGGCGTGCATTCGGGTAAATTGCTGGCTTCAGCGTTTAATCTATATGCTGATTTTATTTAATGCATGCCTGCATGGGTGTAAAATAATTAAAAATTTAACTAGAAATCATTATGTCAGCAGAAAAAGAAAATATCCCGTCAGGTTCCAATTTTATCCGTGCCATTATCGAAAAAGATTTGGAGCAGCACAAATTTAATCACAAAAAATGGGCAGGTAGCCCAGGTGGTGCTGAACATCAAAAAGCTGGCCAAGTAGATACGGCCAAAATCCGCACGCGCTTTCCGCCAGAGCCCAATGGTTACTTACATATCGGCCATGCCAAAAGTATCTTTTTAAACTTTGGTTTGGCGCGCGATTACGAAGGCATTTGCCATCTACGCTTTGACGATACCAACCCGGAAAAAGAAAGCCAAGAATACGTAGATAGCATCTCCGAGATGGTGAGCTGGCTTGGGTTTGGCTGGGAGAATGGCAAAGAGAATAACCTCTACTTTGCCTCTGATTATTTTGATTTTATGTACCAATCGGCAGAAGCGCTGATTACGCACGGCCATGCCTATGTAGATGCACAAACTGCCGAAGAAATGCGTATTAACCGTGGCTCACTGACTGAAGCTGGCAAAGATTCACCTTACCGCAATCGTAGCGCGGAGGAAAACTTAACACTGTTCCGCGAGATGCGTGACGGCAAGCACCCAGATGGTAGTTTGGTATTACGCGCTAAAATTGATATGGCCTCACCCAATATCAATATGCGCGACCCAGCCATTTACCGCATCCGCCGTGCGCACCACCACAACACTGGCGATGCATGGTGCATTTACCCCATGTACACCTTTGCGCACCCGATTGAAGATGCTTTGGAACAAATCACACACTCCATCTGTACGCTGGAATTTGAAGACCAACGCCCGTTTTATGATTGGCTGATGGAACGCTTGGTGGAAGCAGGTTTGCTCAGTAATCCAGTGCCGCATCAATACGAATTTGCACGCTTAAACCTCACCTATGTGGTGCTTTCTAAACGCAAGCTGATTCAACTGGTAGAAGAAAAACACGTGAGCGGCTGGGATGACCCACGCTTACCTACGCTGGCTGGCGCGCGCCGCCGTGGCTACACGCCAGCAGGCTTTAAATTATTTACCGACCGTATTGGCGTCAGTAAAGCCGATTCATGGATTGAATACACCATTTTGGAAGACTGCATGCGTGAGGTGTTGAATATAGACGCCGAGCGCCGTATTGCCGTACTCGACCCGATTAAACTGGTGATTGATAATTACCCGGACGGTCAAAGCGAAGATTGCTTTGCGCCTAACCACCCATTGAAACCAGAGCTAGGCAAACGCACCATTCAACTCTCCAAAGAGTTATGGATAGAGCGCGAAGACTTTATGGAAGTACCCAGCAAAGGCTTTTTCCGACTTACCCCCGATGGCATGGTGCGCTTGCGCTATGGCTATGTGGTGAAATGCACCGGCTGCGAAAAAGACGCACAAGGCAATGTCACTGTGGTGCATTGTGAATACCTACCTGATACCAAATCTGGCACACCAGGTTCAGATAGCGTGAAAGTCAAAGGCAACATCCATTGGGTGAGCGCAGCGCATGCGTACGAGGCAGACATTAGAATGTACGACCGCCTGTTTAAAGAAGCCAACCCCGGTAGTGGTGACCGTGACTTTTTAGATGACATTAACCCGAACTCAGTCTCCACCATTAAGGCACAGTTAGAGCTGGCTTTAAAAGATGCCAAACCAGCTGAGAGCTTCCAATTTGAGCGCCACGGTTATTTTGTGGCGGATAGAAAAGACAGCATTGCTGGCAAGC
This sequence comes from Methylophilaceae bacterium 11, assembly GCA_000525025.1. GTDB lineage: Bacteria > Pseudomonadota > Gammaproteobacteria > Burkholderiales > Methylophilaceae > Methylophilus. The sequence goes on from JCKJ01000001.1 coordinate 1,873,755, forward strand.
CAGTGTTTAATAGAACGGTGACGCTACGGGATGCTTGGCAGAAGTGATTTCTTTAAGATGTGCTCTTTGAAGTAAAAAAACAAAAGGAAGCTAGAATGCATATATCTGTTGGACAAATGACAATTGCTGACTTGGTAGGTCAATTGGAAAGAAAAGAGTTGATAATTAACCGTGATTACCAGAGGGAGGCAGGAGTCTGGCCTGACTCAGCAAGAACATATTTCATTGATACAATTCTTGAAGGTTATCCGTTTCCAAAAATTTATTTATACCAAACATTTAGCGAAAAAACGAAAAAGCCCCTAAGAGAAGTTGTTGATGGTCAACAGAGAATAACGACTATTTCAGATTTTTTATATGGAAAATTCAAACTCACAGCCTCTTCAAAAAATTATGCCAGAATGACATATCTAGATTTAGATGAGGAAAAGCAACAAGCCTTCCAAATGTACCTTATAGAAACATCACTAATCCTTTCTGCTACCAGAGCGGAGTTATTGGAGATGTTTAGGCGCATCAACGCATATACAGCGCCACTTTCAGCGGCAGAAAAACGACACTCCATTTACCAAGGAGAAATGAAATGGTTCATAGTTGAACAAGCTGACGAATTTTCAGAGATTTTTGAGAAAATGAACATTCTTTCAGCCAAACAGCTAGCTAGAATGGGTGATGCCGAGGCAATAGCCGATATGATTGCAGCCTTGGAATATGGGGTTGTGCCGAAGGCAACAAAATACATAGATGGGTTGTACAAAAATCATGACGTTACTTTCAATAAAGCAGCTGAATATCACCTGATTCTCAAAGATTTTTTTGATTTTTTAAGCGGTCCACTGAGTGTCCTTTCCAATACATTCATTATGAAATCTTATGTAATACATTCGCTTTTTTCGGCTTACACGCTAATAAAATATGGACTTCCCGTTGGGGAAGCCAATTTTGGTTTACAACCAAATTCACGTTTAGAAATAAATTTAGACAAAGTAATACCCAAATTACATGAGCTTGCTTATGCGCATGAGCAACAAGATGAGACAGGAAAATACGGGGTGTATGTAAAGTCTTGTTTATCCAGCACGACAAAATTACCTCAGAGATTAGTTCGCGTAGAAATTTTAGCTAATGTTTTACTGAGCTAACGTGTTATGCATTTTGCCAAGCTATACAGGCACTTTGACTCTCGCTGCAAATCTTATGATCGTAAAACGTCTCATATTTTGTCACTTAAAAACAGCATTTCTATTTGGGAGTTTAATTATTTAACAGAAACTCTTATTTCTGACCTGTGGCAACATTGGTGCTGGTTCTGCCATCAACTTATCCTTTCATCTTGTGAAGGCACGAGGGCTCGGGATTCTACGTTAATCACGCCGAGAGCAGGAGATAACTCATTCAAAAGACTAGGATATGAGGCTTTCTTTATAAATAGAAATTCTACGCCCAAAATTACCGCGAATGGGCACATTAACTTCGCCACAAGAAATGAGCCGACTTGGGGAGATGTCGATGTTTTTCTTAAAGTTGTATTAGGTCTTCGACCATCAAATGCAGGAACATTAACTAGCTATTTCGGGGCTCCTAACTCGCTAAAGCATCTTCAAAAATTAAGAAATGCATGTGCTCATAAAAATGCTGAGACTATGCAAGAATTGACTCATCTAAGATTAGATTACAATTTTTCAAAACTCAGCCAGCCATCGCAACTTGCTTGGTCTACAATGAAGAATAGTCAAGACTTTGCTATCCAGTTCTGGCTTTATGAGATGAATTTATTAGCTGATTATGTCACCGCTAGTGCTTAAACTATCTACGGTATACCGCCTCCTCAACCATGGCCCCACCACGCTTATCACTTCCGCCCATAACGGTAAGCGCAATATTATGGCAGCCGCTTGGGTATGTGCGTTGGACTTTGACCCACCGAAAGTGACGGTGGTGATTGATAAAAATACCTATACACGCGAGTTGATTGAAGCTTCTGGCACGTTTGCCATTAACCTACCCTGCGTGGCGCAAATTGATTTGGTACAAAAGCTTGGCAGCAGCTCTGGCAGAGATTTACCCGACACCGATAAGTTTACAGTGCACAAATTAACCACCTTTGATGCGCAACAGATTGCCGTGCCTTTGCTGGAAGGCTGTGTGGCTTGGCTGGAATGCAAAATCATCCCCGAACCACATAATCAAAATACGTATGATTTATTTATTGCAGAAGTGGTCTCAGCGTATGCGGATGAACGTGTGTTCTCCAACGGGCGTTGGCATTTTGAGGGGGATGACCAAGAAACTTTGGATAAGTTACGTACCATCCACCACGTAGCAGGCGGCGCTTTTTTTGCAACAGGCCAAGCCATACAAGCTGGTCAACCCGATTAATTTTGTTAGGCTATAGGCATGAAAAAAACGCGCGCGAATAAGCTAAAAAAACTCTCTAAAAAAATTGGCATGCCTCCGGGTAGCCTGATGTACATTGGCGATGAAGATACAAAAGCCATCAAACCCACCATTACCAAAATGGTGTACACCGCTGATGAGTTGGTAGAGTGCCAGTTAGATGCTGCGACATTAGCCAGCTTTAAGCCTGACCCGAATAAAAAGCTGTGGCTGAATATGCATGGCGTGCACGATGCAGAACTCATTAAACAGGTTGGCAAGTTGTTTCAGCTACACCCATTGGTGATGGAAGATATTTTGAACACCGAGCAGCGCCCGAAACTGGATGAGTTTGAGGATTATCTGTTTTTGGAAACCCGCCATTTTCATTACGATAAAGAGGCGATGGCGGTGAACTCCGAGCAAATCAGCATGATACTAAGCAAAAATGTATTGCTCACCTTTCAAGAGCGCCCTACCGGTGCATTTGAGCCTGTGCGTGAGCGTTTGCGCACCAGCAAATCGCAAATCCGCACTTTGGGCGTCGATTACCTGGCCTATGCTTTGTTAGATAGCGTGGTGGATAGGTACTTTCATGTATTGGAGGATGTGAGTGAGGCCAGCGAGCATTTGGAGCAACAAATTCTGACCAAGCCGAGCAATACTGATTTACAAAACATTCACCAATTGAAGCATGTAAGTATTGAATTGCGACGTGCCGTATGGCCGCTGAGAGAGGTGGTGAATGGTTTGATTCGCAATGAAAAGAACTTGTTTAATCAGGCAACCCTGCCGTATCTGCGCGATGTGTATGACCATACCATCAGTTTTATTGAGGCACTGGAATCGATACGTGATTCACTGGTGGGATTGATGGATATTTATATGGCTAGCATGAGCCAGCGCGTAAACCTTGAATTACGCGCACTGACAGTAGTGACCATGCTATTTATGCCAGCCACGCTAATAACCGGCATATTTGGGATGAACTTTGACAATATGCCGTTTATTAAAGACAAAGATGGCTTTTGGTTTGCCATTGGCATTATGCTGATTATTGCCTTTTTGATGCTGCTGATTTTCTGGCGCCGGCAATGGGTGAACCGTAGCATTTTCTCTGCCGATGACGTGAACAACCGTTAAAAAAACCGACGCTATTTAAGCCATTGCGCGTATTTTTGGCGTATTTTGGCCGCCTTAGGCGCAGCCACTGCCACACAGTATGGCTGCGTAGGGTTTTTGGCAAAGTAATACTGGTGATAATCTTCTGCCGGATAAAACGTGGTGGCGGGCACCACTTCCGTCACAATCGGCGCGCTGTATACATGCGCTTCATCAAACTCTTGAATAATCTGCAATGCGCTTTCACGCTGCGCTTCATCTAAGAAAAAAATAGCAGAACGATATTGGGTACCTACATCTGCGCCTTGACGGTTAGGTGTGGTGGGATCATGCGCAACCAAAAACACCTCTACCAATTGCCCGTAGCTAATCTCCGCAGCGTTAAAGTGAATTTGTATGCCTTCTGCGTGGCCGGTATCGCCATTACAAATGGCTTTATAGGTTGGGTTAGGTGTATGGCCGCCAATATAACCAGACACGACTTTGCTAACGCCTTTTAGCTGTGTGAATACGGGTTCTGTGCACCAAAAGCAACCGCCCGCAAAAATCGCGATTGCGTCTTGTCTATTATTATCCATGCCCCACCTCTACATAAAAATTTTCAATTAAAAGCGCGTACGCTGCCCATCAATCGGGACTAAAATATTAACTCATACGCACAGGAGCCAATCATGAATATTAAACAATGGATTACACGTTTGGTTCTACTTTCTTTTGTATTGCCGTTTATTCCTGTGAGCCAAGCAGCACCACCACCTTGGGCGCCGGCACATGGTTGGCGTAAAAAACATGACCCGTATTATGTGGGCTACTCTGGCAAACAATGGGGCAAAGATTACGGTGTGATTAGCGGTGAGTGCAATTGGCAAGCGGTGGGCACGGTACTGGGTGGCGTTGTGGGTGGTGCCGTTGGAGCATCGGTAGCGAAAGGTGACCAAAAAGTGATTGCGGTGATTTTAGGTAGTGTGATTGGCGCAGTGATTGGCAATCAGATTGGTAAGCAAATTGATGATAACGACCGTGGCTGCATTGGCCATGCCTTAGAACTAGCCCATGATCGCCAAACTGTGCGTTGGGTGAATCCAAACTCCGGTCTTAGCTATCGCGTCACGCCACTCTCTGGCTTTACACAAGGCGGTAAAAAATGCCGTGATTACAATGTGTATATCAGCGGCCATGGTCACGATGATTCCTATAGCGAGCGTGCTTGCATGGTGAACAACGGAACTTGGAAAGCTATTTAGGAAAGCCATTAAAGCTGGTTATATTGCATTGCTTAACGCCCTGTATGTCGATTTCAACTCTTATTTTGCTTCTGTAGAACAGCAGCTTGAACCACGGCTGCGCGGCAAACCTATTGGCGTATTGGCAGTGCTGGCAGAAACCACCTGCTGTATTGCCGCCAGCAATGAAGCCAAGGCCTTTGGCGTTAAAACCGGCACGATGGTGCGTGACGCACGCAAGTTATGCAAAGACATTATTTTTGTGGAGGCACGCCCGCCGTTGTATGTGGAGATTCACCACAAACTGATTGCAATAGTGGAAAGCTGCACACATGTAGAAAAAGTGTTATCGATTGATGAAATGGTGTGCAAACTAACCGGCAGCCAAAAAGTAACAGAAAACGCACTTGCGCTTGCCGCCAAAATAAAGCGCGCAGTTTATAAGCAATATCCTTACATTCTGTGCTCTATTGGCATTGCGCCCAATACATTCTTAGCCAAAACTGCATCTAATATGCAAAAGCCTAATGGTTGTGTGGTGATTGAAGCGAGTGACATTCCCCATAAGCTATACCCGCTTAAATTGCGCAGCTTAAATGGCATTGGCCGCCAAATGGAAGAACGGCTCCAGCGCTACAAAATTCATACTGTAGAGCAATTATATGCACTGAACCGCGACCAATTGCGTAGTGCTTGGGGCAGTATTGAAGGCGAGCGTTATTACGATAAGCTCCGCGGCATAGAGCCTTACTACGTAAAAAATGCGCGTAGCAGCTTAGGCCATTCTCACGTATTGCCGCCAGAACAGCGCAATATTGCGGGCGCAAAGGCGGTATTACACCGCTTATTGCAAAAAGCCGCTATGCGCATGCGTAGCTATGCCCTATTGACGACACGGATTAGCGTCAAAGTAAAGTTTAGAGATCACCCTAGCTTTTATGGCGAAAGCGGCATCTCCGCAACCGATAACACCCTATCACTCATACAATCTTTAGAAACCTTATGGCAACGCTACCCGCAGCACCTGACAGAGCCAGTGGCGGTAGGGGTAAGTTTTAGCGGGCTATCTAACACCAACGAAGCCGCTTACGATTTATTTGCGGAAAAGCCTGCAGAGACAGAGACGAAGTTAAACAAAGCCATGGATATGCTCAACTTGAAGTATGGGAAAAACACCGTGTATTTTGCGGGCGCGCATCAGGCGCTGAAAAGCGCACCCATGCGCATTGCGTTCAACCATATCCCCGATGTGGTGGTTGAGGATGACGAGTAGCCTTCTTTAATTGCAGCGACTGAGTGGCTCTGTATCTTTACCGCGGCTCAAATCATCGTTCACTCTACGCATGCTCAAGTCTTTGGAGTAATCACCTCGTGTTAGCTCTGCCGTACGCTTGCCAAAAGACAAATCTGCGGTGTGAGCACCGCGCGATAGGTCATCTCTTTTTTTGCTGAACACCAAGTCTTGCGTATAAGCCCCACGGCTCAATACATCATCATAGCGGCGCATCGATAAATCAGGAGAATACTGCCCATGTGTCAGCGGCACATTGATTTTACTAAAGGTTAAATCATCACGCTGATGACTCGTACTGAGCTCGTCTGTTTTACGGCCCATAGATAAATCATCCAATACGCGGTTGTAACTGAGATTGTCTTGCGGACATTTGCTATTGTGCGATGTGCATGCAACACAGGCCTGTAAGTCTGCATCGCCAGCATTTGCAAGCGGCTGTAGCAGTATACTTAAACAAAAAAACGTGATGACTCTCATCCGCTTATCTCCTGTGAGCGATAGTTGACTATACCGCGCACTTTTCGCAATTTCAAGCTTATCTCTGTTTAACACCTTGGTTAAGTGATTCGCTGTTGTACTTTAGCTGCTGCCCTAGAGTGCTGTCTTAGGGCACAGCAATCGCTTCCGGGATGTATGCAAAATACCATTCGCCATAATATTTTTTATTATTCAGATGGCGCAGGTGTGGCCGAAATCCGGCAGTTTTAAAAGGTGGTTTATCTGACAAACTATATATGCCCATGATGCCGCCACTCGGTGCTTCCACAATACCCCAACCTTCGCGTTGGGTAATCGGGTCTGTATATAGCTTGCGTATATGTTTTCTAGGGGTGGGGAAACGGTTGTCGGATAATAAAGCTTCCAGATTGGGTGGGTATTCTTTAATCACACTGGGGCTTTGGTTGTAGTAGCGCCCAATGGCCAACCGATAGGCCTCTCCTACTCGAATAAGCTCCTGCTCTCTTTCTCGTTGTACAGCATCACGCCACTTCACGCCCGCTTGTGCCAGCGCAATACCACTCATCATAATCAACAGCAGCAGGCCAATTAAAATAAACCCACTGGCTTGGTCTAGCGCTGGCTTACCATGTTGCATAGGCAGTACCGTCTTCTGCAATCTCGGCCGAGCCACTATAAATATCCGCTACAGCCCCCTGCTCATTTGGATCCGCCGGCGGCGTAATGATCCAAGTTAAGTTGCTATCAGTGATAGGGTCTGGCGGGATACTCCGCAGATATTTGTATTGCACTAACTCTTCTAGTGTATTGGGGTAGGTATTTCTATCGCTGTAAAACTTATCAATCGCTTCACGCATGGTATTTAAATCGTGCTTGAGTGTCGTTTCTTTAGATTGCGTTAAGTAATGAAAGAAACGCGGCGACACCACACTTAATAACGTGGCAATAATGGCCAGCACGACTAAAATCTCGACCAAGGTAAATGCTTTAAGTTGTTTTTTTCTTACCATGTGTTATACGGCTGCTGATTAATACCCAACTGTGTTGAGCGTGAAGAAATATCATAGACATCCGTGGCAAGTTCGCCTTGCGTACCATCGTAGGCGCGCACCAGCCAGGTTTCCTCATTCGAGATTTCCGGATTTTCTGCAAAAGGGTCTCTTGGAATACGTCGCAAAAAAACCAACTTCTTCTTGGCTGGATCCTGACTGTTTTCAACCCCATTGGCCAATGCACGTAACGTAGGCGGATAACCATTGTCGTTCTGGTTTTTTTTAATCAAGCCATCATCCGCCGCCTGCTTGTAAGCGTCAATCGCATCCCGCATTTGCCACAACATTCTGCGTAACTCCTGCTCTTTCTGTCGCTTGGCGTTGATCTGCACCATAGGGGTTGCCGCCGACACCAATAACGCCAGCAAGGCCAGCGCTACCAGCAGTTCCACCAAGGTAAACCCTTGATGACGTTGCGATTGATGTCGAAGGTATAGCATCATTATGGGTTAACTGGCGTGGTAGAAACGGGCGGATTAAATAACTGATTGGCAAAATCCGCATCGGTTCTAGCTTGCCCGGATTGTGTGGCTTGTGGTGTGGCGACAGGTGGTGGAGAGACCTCTACGCCAACCACAGCTGGTCTGGCCGAGTTCACGGTTGCACCATGGTTCACACCAGAAGGGAATAAAGTATAGGTGGCGCTTGCCGGTAAAATATTGTGCAAAATCCGTGGCGTAATCAACAATACAATTTCGTTCTTACGTTTGTCATTGCTATCGTTACTGAACAATTTACCAATGATAGGCAGGCTGCCTAAACCGGGTAACTTTCTTTTGGTTTTTTGCTCATCATCACGAAATAAGCCCGCCAGTATCTGTGTCTCATTATTTTTCAATTGCAGGGTAGTATTGGCGTTGCGACTACCTATGGTATAAGCCAGCACGCCGTTATCGGTTCTCACTTGGTCGGTGATATTGCTGACCTCCATGCCCACTTTAATGCTGACCTGATCTTGCAGTTGCACCACAGGCTCTACATCTAGCTTAATGCCCACCTCAATGTAATTGACCGTTTGCGACACGAAGCCCTGTGCATTGGCAATACTGGTCAGCACCGGTATTTTGTCACCCACATGAATCTTTGCCCTGTCACGATTTTTAACGCGAATCTTTGGGCTGGCGAGCAAATTGGTGTCGGTATCTTGATGCAATAAATTCAGCACGATGGCGGGATCGTTCACCGAGAACACGCCAAAATCCCCATTAAAATGACGCAGCTCTGTCAGCGTTAATTTGCCAGCCTGAGGGATGACGCCACCAGCATTGCCAATGGCATTGCCTTGTACACCCAATCCAATCTGACTTGGATATTGGATGCCCAGCTGCTCCAGATTACGGCGATTGATCTCCATCACTTCTACTTCCAGCATCACTTCCGGCTCGTTTAAATCTTGCGAAGCTATCAGCTTTTCGGCCACCTTTACGTTGTCCAATGTATCGCGCATCACTAGTGTATTCAGCTTTTCATCGATATACACATCTTTGGCTTTCAGCATCGTTTTGACCAAATTCAGCGCGCGTTTGGCATCCATATTGGCCAGATAAAAACTCCGCACAAATAGCTCTTCGTACTCTTGCGCGCGACTCAGTGGATAAATGAGCAAAGTATTTGCATTTAATATTTTTTTGCCTAACTGATGGCTGGTCAACATCACGTCAATCGCATCTTCAATCGGCGTATCACGTAAGAACAGGTTGACACGTATCGCCTCGCTCAGCTCTTGATCGTACGAAAAATTGAGATTTCCAGCTTTGCCGATATATTCAAATGCATTTTTAATGGGTGTATTTTTCAACTCCAGCGAGATCGTCTTTTTAAACGATGACTGCATGTTAGGCGCCACGCTATGCTTACGACTTTTATTTTGTTCCAGCTGCTCATAAAGCGCTTTTGCCTCTTGGTGCAAAGAATTTTCTGCCAAAATCGTACGTAGCAAATAGTCAGCCTTGGACATATCTTGAGCAGTGAAAGCAGCCTGCGCGCTACTCAACAAGGTGGCATGCTGATGGGCTAAACGTGTTTTCTGCAACCCTTCTGATGCGGCTTTGCTGGTAGGGTATTGCGCTAAGGCTTGCTGATAAGCTGCTTCCGCTTCTGTATATTGTTGCGCGGCATACAAAGCATCTGCGCGTTGAATCACGGTGGTCTCTTGCTTATCCTGCAAGATTTTGAGCCAGTTTTTATACTGAGGATTATCCGGGTTCTGCGCTACCAGCGTCGTCAAGTCTTGCACGGCCTGATCGTAACTGCCCTGTGCAATTAAACGTTTAACACCCTCGAACTGCGCATCGGGTTGCTGTACCCGCGGCATATCCGCACAACTGACTAACAACAACCCCATTGCAACTACTGCATATTTATTCATTAAAACGCTACTCCACTGTTTGATCATTCATGTGTGATCACTCATTTGCCTAAATGCTAATTCGCCCGAATACTAGTTTGCTCAATTGCCTAAAGACTCATTTGCCAATTTAAGTGTGTGCTGTATTTTTCCGTTCTGCAGCACAAGCAAACTTTCTGTCAAACGACGGACTTTCCAACCGTTCGCAAAGTGATCTCCTTCGCGTAAAGAAAACTGGTTGGTGCCATCGGTTAAAAACACTACCCACTGTCTACCATCCAATACCCGGCCATCATAAGTGTATGGATTCACTGGTTCCGGAATGCTCACTGGCGCAGTAGCTGCATCCATTTGCATGGTCAGTGGGCTAAACAAATCCACCGGAGGCGAGGTGTCAGCCTGACGTAACAAGGGCTGGGGGCGCTGGGTGTCCTGCGCTGTTAATACCGTTGGTACTTTGTGAGCCAATACCGCATGAGTTGACATAACATCGGCAACCGGAGAAGCCTCCTGCTCTTGTCGATCAACCCACCAGCAGGCAACCAATGTCAGTGCCAACCCCACCCAAACCATCAATTGTCTGGGCATTACGGCTGACCCTTACGCAAATAAAGGGTGAACTCAATTTGCGATTCCACTTGGTCACGCGTTGCATCATCGCGCTGCAATTTAAATTCGGTCAGCGCCAGACTGGGGTACGCATTGAGTAATGTGTTTAAAAATTGACGAATTTGAATGTAGTTACCTTTTAAAGGCAGCCTGATATGTTGCACCACCAAATGCGCGTCATCGACTGGAATAGACTTAAACTCAGCATGTTCAAATACCATGCCGAGGCTATCCGCCGACCGTAGTATTTGTGCGCTGATTGCATCTGCCTGACGTTCATCCGGTAGCAGGTTATAAAATTTCTGCGTGAGCGCTGATGGCTTCTCTTTTGCCGTACTAGGCGCTAATGTTGGCAGTGGCTGGCTCAGTTCGCTTTGAAGCTTGGTATGGCTTTGTAACGCTACCAGCACAAATATCAACACTACAACAGCGGCAAAAAGCATGCCGATGCCCAATTTGGTGTAAGTGTCCGTGTAACGGATTTTGTAGATGGCCGATTGTAGCTTTAGCGCTAAATATCCCATAAGGCCTCCACTTCAAAAGCAACCACTGGCATCCCATTCAAATGGGTGGATTCACTCGACTTTAGCTTCACTTCTTTCATCATGCCGAGTTGGCGCAGCCCTTCCATATAAGCCCAAATGGCTTCACGGTTGGTGGCCAAGAGCCTCAATTGAATGAGTTTTCTTTTCCACTGCGGGTCAAGCGACATCAGCCTAATATCGTCTCTATGTATGGATTCCATGCCTTTGAGCAACCCCGACCAAGGCAGAATAATATGGAGAATGGCTTGCTGTGCAGCTGCGCTCTCAGGCTCATGCACCGCCACCTCAGCTGCAGATACTTTCTGCCGCAACTGATCGGCACGTAGTGTTAATCTTGCTTGGAGCATGTCGTTTTCGGCCAGTATTTTCTGCTGCCAAACCAACGTCATCAATAAAGCAAGCAGACCTAAAGTTAATACCACATAGCCGCCTGGCGTCGCTTGATTGCTGCGAATGTGATTGAGTTCGAGCATGTTCATAGCGCACGACTTACTAATGAAGTTTGTGGATAACGGGGTGATACCGCCTGTGGTGGATGCAAGTCAATCACGCGGTATTGCGGAAGCTTGATGTTGCTTGCTACTTCAACATTACTATCAACAAACACCGGCATGCTTGCAGTGTCTGGCGCGATGACAGACTCCCGGACAATCCACTTTTCTATCTGAATCGCAGCGGATGACTCCATGGGCATGCTATGCACAGCACGCCATATACCAGCCTCCATGCGCGCAATGGTGAAGCGTGTAGGCTCAAGGCAAACAATCCACCCATGTGCTGGCAAACGATGTTGATGCATATGCGCCAACGCTTTATTGGCAGTGAGCATGAATTGCGGATACACCGCCTGGAGCGGCATATTGGCCTTAGCAAATGCACTTTTCAGCCCACTCAACAAGGTCTGGTGGATTGCGCTGGCTAATGCAGGCTGTCTGTAGCCCGCGTGATGCGCTGTCGTATGCCAATCTGCACTGGCATCGCCATAACTTTGCCCAAACAAGTGCGTCATGTACGCCTGCATTTCTGGCCTAGTGTTGATGGCATCACTCCAAGGGATCACCAGATAGCGGCTAAACAGGTTAGCTAAAATTACAACCGGCACCACTGGCTTACCTTGGTATTTTTCCAAAATGCTTTCAAGCGCAGCAAAGAGCGTTGGAGATGCCTCCATACTTTCCACAGGGTTTAATAAATCCAGCTGTTCGTGGGCCACAGTCTCCGGTTTAAACCCTTTCAGTATCGATCGCTTAATCTGGAACACTTCAATGCAGTCAACGGACAGCACCACTCTGAGCTCTGGCCTGAATAGCATGGCAAGGTTAGCCGGGCAATTAAGAAATAGATCAGACCAAGGAAGTAACACGGTTCATCTCCTGTAGTGTGGTTTCGCCAGCCTTCACCATATCCATACCCGCTTCACGCATGCTGCGTGTACCATTGGTTCTAGCCATTTCCTTCAACTTGCTAATCGGTTCTTTAGCAACAATCAGCTCACGAATTTTGTCGTTAAAACATAACAGCTCGGCAATCCCTTTACGTCCTTTGTAGCCGCTGCCGTGGCACTGCCCACAGCCCTGCCCTTTTTTAAATTGAAAATGGCGCACAGCATCAGGGTCTAATCCTGATTTTTTGAGCAATTGGTCGTCCGGTTGATCATCCACTTTGCAATGCGGGCAAATCACTCTGACCAAACGCTGCGCCAATATGCCGTTAATGGCGGAGACAAAGCTATAGGCATCTACCCCCATATTGGTAAAACGCCCAATCACATCAAATACATTATTGGCATGCACGGTGGTGAGCACCAAGTGACCAGTCAAAGCCGATTGCACTGCGATTTGTGCAGTTTCACCATCGCGAATCTCGCCGACCATAATTTTGTCAGGATCGTGACGCAAGATTGAACGCAGACCACGCGCGAAGGTAAGCCCTTTTTTCTCGTTCACGGGAATTTGCAGCACACCGGGCAATTGATACTCCACTGGGTCTTCAATGGTGATGATCTTGTCTTGCCCGTTGTTGATTTCAGAAATAATGCCGTAGAGCGTGGTGGTTTTTCCGCTACCGGTTGGGCCAGTGACTAACAACATGCCATAAGGCTCTTCGGCCAATGTGCGGATGCTTTCCAGCATATGGGGTGCAAAGCCTAGTACATCTAAGCTCAAGCCTTGTGCTTCATCGCTCAAGGCTTTTCTGTCGAGGACACGTAATACGGCGTCTTCACCAAATACGCTAGGCATAATCGATACGCGCAAGTCAATTTCACGCGGCTTGCTATCACCCAGCTTGGCCTGCACCTTAAAGCGGCCATCTTGTGGAATACGGCGCTCAGCAATGTCGAGTTCCGACATCACCTTGATTCTGGAAATCGCCTGTTCGGCTTGCGTTAAGCCAGCAATGCCGCCAACTTCAGTCAACACACCATCAATGCGGTATTTCACCTGTAGCCCCTGCGGGCTGGTTTCTAGATGGATATCACTGGCGCCTGCTTTCAGCGCATCGTAAAGGGTTGAGCGTACAAACTTGACAACTGGGCTAGTGTCTTCGCTAATGGATTTTAAGGAGAGCTCTTCAATAGATTCTCCATCTTCGCTTTGTGTTGCATGCACATGCGCGACATTATCCAGCGCACGCATAGTGATTTCATGATGCTGCAAATAAGCGGCTATGTCGTCAGTATGTGCCAGCGCCCAACGTACAGGCTGTTTGATATAGGCATCTAACTGCGTGGGTAGTAATGCATCAAATGGGTCGGCACATACAATAGTGAGTACACCATCTTGCGCACTCAGCAGAACACAATGCAATCGGCTAGCCTCAGTAAACGGCAAGAGGTTAAACTGCGGTTGCAACGCATGCAAATCAAGCGCAGCAAGTACCGGATATTGCATCAGCCTGCCCAGCGCACGTACAAAACTATCGGCTGGTAAACCGCTTTGTTCCTCTAATACATTTAATAGCGGCCTACCGGTTTCACCCGCCATCCTCCGTGCATCTTGTAACTGCTGTGCAGTAATAGCGGCAGTCTCATCCTGCACGGCTACATTGGGGAAAGCCACCACTTGCGCAGAAGGCATTGGCTTAATATTGACCGAACTCACTCTATCCCTCCTGCCAGTTCAAAAATAGGCATGTACATCAGCACCACCACCAACCCAACAATCAACCCAATGACTACCATCAATGCAGGTTCAAGCAGCTTGCTCAGCCATTCCACTTTGCGTGCAGTCTCTTCATCATAAAATGCGCCAATACGTTCCAGCATCTCGTCCATACGGCCGGTGCGCTCACCTACCCGTAACATACGATTAGAAATTGAGGTCGTCATGCCATGCTGCTCCATAGCCATGGATAATGGCTTGCCGTCTTTCACATCATGGATAGCATTTTTTAGTGCGATTTGCAGATTGGCAGGCAATAACGATTGCACCATCTGCATGGCAGTGGTGAGCGGAATACCGCCTTGCAGTAGCATGCCCAATGTGCGGTAAAACCGTGCTAATTGATAAATACGGATGGCTTCACCCATGGTTGGGATTTGCCATATTTTTTTAGCTATCCAAGCCCGGACGGCTGATCGAGACAACAAGAACATCAGCCCGGCACTGCTTGCCAAGGTGACCATGAGCACTTCTGAGCCATGCGTTTGCAACAGTTGCCCCCACTTGAGCAACATCTGACTGGCCCAAGGTAAATTTGGCCCGGTATTCTCGTAAATGCCGCTGAATCTAGGAATCACATAACCCAATAAAAACAGTACAACCACCCCCCCCACCACCATCAACAACGATGGATAAATGGAAGCGGCAATGATTTTTTTACGCACCGCATCCACTTGTGTTTGATAAGCCACATGCCGGCGCAATGCCTGAGGCATATCGCCAGTGCGTTCACTAGCCCGGATCAGCGCCACATACAGTGCGGTAAATGTTTCTGGCAAGCGCTCTAGCGCCTGGGACAGCGGCAACCCTTCGTACAGCGCCACTTTCATTTGCTTAAAGACAGCCACCGATTGCACCTGCTGTTCTTTTTCAGACAATGCTTCAATGGCTTCCATCAGGCTCATGCCAGACTCCAGCAATGCCAGCAACTCTTGGCTAAACAACATGACATTGAAGGTATGTTTCTCAAATCGAAACGCTGTGATATCTGCCAACTTGAAGCCAGCGCGCTGAATGCTCAGAGTCTGCAAACCCTGCGATTCAGCTAGTTGCTTTGCCGCACTGACATTTGGTGCCTCTAACGCCAACGCGCTGACCTGGCTGCCCTGCATGACTTTCAGCTCAAATTTCATGGCAATATCCGTATGGCATGATTACCAGTTCCCAACATCTGTATCCGCATCTAGGCCACCAGCCTGACCATCGTTACCCAAGGTCCAGACATCGTAATCGCCATGCTCGCCCGGATATTTGTATTGGTAAGCCCTACCCCAAGGGTCATTGGGGACCTTTTTAGCAAGATAAGGGCCGTGCCACTTATTTTCTCCACTGGGTGCGCTGGTAAGTGCGGCCAAGCCCTGCTCAGTGGTTGGGTAATGCCCCATATCCAAACGATAGGTGTCGAGCGCTTTTGCCAGCGCTTCGACTTGTGCTTTGGCAGCTTTGGTTTCAGATTTACCCAATTGCGCAAAATATTTAGGGCCAACATACCCTGCCAGCAAGCCAATAATGACCATGACCACCAATAGCTCTAACAATGTGAACCCTAAATGATGGCTACTGGATACTGGCTTGTGTTTCATGTTGGTTCCTTGGGATTGTGGTAATAAACATCGCACTAATTTTTGTCAGCTCGCCTTGATTCAACAAGCCGCTGCTAAACTTTAAATTGACCAGATCATTGATCAGGCTATATTGCGATTTAGTGAGCTCAAGCTGATTGCTGAATAATTTCTGTTGTGCATCCAGCACTTCAATATTGGTTTTAAACCCGGCAATGAATCCTTTTTGTGTACCTTCCATCGCCACACGGGATGATTTGACGGCTTGCTGATACGCATTGATGGTTTGAAACTGCGTTTCTACACTGTTGTAGTATTTGCGTACCTGATACTCCACCTCACGCGTTTTGGCGGTCAGGGATTCTTCGGCTGCTGTCAGCTTATTGGCGGCCTGCCGTACATTGGCACTTACATACCCCCCTGCAAACAAAGGCACATTCATCTGTAAAGCCACAGTTGTGGTATCAAAGCGAGAGCCCAAGGTGTTGTTACTATCATTCTCGCTGTAAGAACGTGCACCCACCAGATCCAGTGTTGGGTAATGCCCGGCACGCCTTTTTTCGAGCTCCTGTTTTGCTACTTCAAGCGTATGTGTCGCCGCCGATATTTCTGGGTTATGTTGAGTTGCCATCCCCAGCCAATACGTCATGTTTTCTTCTTTTGGCAAACTGATGGGCAATTTAGAAACTATCAGCTCTGCCGATAACGGGCTGATTTCTCCTGTGAGTATTTGCAGCGTATTCAAATGCTCGTTCAAGTCGTTTCCAGCCTGTATGGTTTCTACATTGGCAATATCCAGATTGGTTTGCGCTTCGTTGATTTCCACCACAGTACCGCTACCTTGTGTGTATCGTTTCTCTGCTTGGCGCAGTTGTTGGCTAACCGCTGTTACCTTGGCGTTGAGCAAGTTGACCTTGGCACGTGCATACAATATCTCTAAATAAGTTGACGTGAGTTTGAGTATTAACTTTGCATTTTCTTGACTCAATAGTGACTCTTGCGCACTGACAAAAGACTTTGCACCACCGTAAATAGCCCAAGTTTCTTTATTAAAAATGGGCTGGCGCACCGTCAATCCATAATTCTCTAACCGGTAATCTAAGTTAGTTTCTATCGCACCAATGGCGGTTTGCGTGGTTCTATCGGTAATACCACGACCACGTGAAAGCGCCATCTGCACTTTGGGGTAGAACAAGGCTTTGGCTTTATTCAACTCTTCCCTGTCGGCCTCGGTATTCACTAAGGCCGCACGGTAATCGGCATTGTGTTCCACCGCTTTTTGATACAGGCTGTTTAGGTCTTCTTCTGCCCACGCTTGCTGGCCAATACACCATAGCAATACCATGACACTGATTCGCCACATCGTTATTCTTCCTTCATCGAGGCAGCAATGCGCTTACTGAGGGGATGCATCAAATACGCAAACAACGTGCGTTCGCCGGTTGTAATCACCACCTGCACCGGCATACCTGGTTGTAGTTGATGCCCTTTTAAATCCTGCATGCCTTTCGGTGTAATAGAAACGCGGGCTAGATAATAAGTCGTTCCGCCATCTAGCGTGCCGGCTGGTTTGGTGAGCAAGTCTTTAGAGATTGTCATCAGCTTGCCTTCGGCCAATAATTGCGGGCTATTAGCAAAGGTCGAAAACCTAACATCGGCCGCCAACCCCACTCTGATCTTGTCTATCAGGTGTGGCTGAATTTGCGCATCAATAATCAATGGCTCGCCCGATGGCACAATATCCATTAACTTTTGGCCAGCCTGAATGACCGCACCTACGGTATGTACTTGCAAGCCGACGACTTGGCCAGAAGCCGGTGCCCGAATCTCGGTACGTGCCAACTCCTCTTGTAACGACTTTACCTTTTGCGCATCAGACTCTACTTGCAACCGCACTTGCGCCATGTCGCCATCTGTCTCTTTTTTCTCTGTTTGGATGCGCGTAGTGATTTGCTGGTTAAGTTCTAAAATCGCTTTATTGGCGCGCAAGATATTGGCTTTGGTATTGGCAATGTCGCCATATACTGCGGCCACCTTTTGCTCAAGATCGTTCTGCTGATTACGTGGCGCAAACCCCTCTTTGGTGAGCTCTTTGATACCGTTTAGTTGGTCTTGCAATAGCGCCAGCTGCGCTTGCTGGCTGGTGAGCACCCCTTCATACCCTTCAATCAGCGCCTTCTGCCCAGCAATGGATTCGCGTCTTGCCGCAGTATCAGAGGCCAATGCGCTACGCCGCGCCATTAACAGTTGAGATTGATTCTGCATGTGTTGCTGTATCAGCGGGTCTGTCTGCTGTGCCTGTAAATCCGGATGAAACTGAATCGAGGTCAAGCCAGCTTTTTCTGCCTGCAAACGTCCCTCTTGCGCACGCAACCCAGCATAGCGCTGCCTAATTTCTTCGTAACGCGCTTTCGTACTGGTATCGTCCAGCTTAAACAGCAAATCGCCCTGATGTACCTCTTGCCCTTCTCGCACCCATAGCTGGCTGACCATGCCACCGTTCAAGTGCTGCACTACTTTGTGATTCGTTTCTACGCTCACCACACCTTCTGTCGGCACCCCTTCGTCCAACGGCGCCCATATTGCCCAAGCCAGAAACCCAAGCAACCCGATGAGCAACACCCATACGCCTCTGCGTGTATGGTGGTGTGCTTGTACGTATTGCTCAATAGAATGCACATTTTGCGGAGCCTGCACGGTTTCTGAAGCTGTTTTGGCTGAAGCTATGTTGGCTGAAGCTATACTGGATTGTGTAGTCATAGTGTTATGTTGCATTCGCGACTGAAATGGTTTGAAGTTGATTGAGATACGCGATGCCCGCGTCTCTTGGCCCGCAATGTGCGACCTCGCCCTGTTTTAAAATCAACAGGTCATCGGTCACCTTTAACAAGCTGGAGCGATGTGAGATCAATACAATGGTTTTTTGCTTGGCCTTGAGCGTTTGCAGTGCCTGCATCAAGCTGGCTTCGCCAAACTCATCCAAGCTGGCATTGGGCTCATCCAGCACAATCAAAGCAGGCTCTTTGTAAATGGCTCTTGCCAAGCCAATGAGCTGCCGTTGCCCACCAGACAATGGTGCACCATGCTCATCTAAGCGTGTGTCATAGCCTTGTGGCAGATGCAATATAGATTCATGCATGCCCACCGCTTTGCATGCGGCGATAATATGTTCTGTCTCCAGCAAGCCAAAGCGCGCAACGTTTTCTGCGATGGTGCCCTCCAACAATGACACCCGTTGTGGCAAATAGCCCACGCTTGTATAGGCTGAGAGCCCGGCCTGGGTCTGTATCAATTGTTTGCCAAGCAGATACTGCCCACTTTCCGGCGTGACCAGCCCAACCAAGGTACGCGCTAGCGTGCTTTTGCCAGAGCCGGATGGCCCCATGACATTTAAGATACGCCCCGGCACAATTGTCATTGAAATATGTTTAAGCACTTCAGCATCGCCCAACTTCACGCTTAACGCTTTCAGTTCGATGTGATTAGCCGAATCAGCATGTGGCGCAGACGTACTTGGATGTATCGGTAAGTGTTGGCTATGCAAATGCTGGCGCTGCCGAGCTAATAAATCGCTTAGATTGCCCGCTGCGGTTTTTGCCGTGATGTATTGCCGCCAAGTATGCACAATCACATCAAACGGTTGCAGCGCACGCGCAATCAATACGTTAGAGGCAATCATGGAACCCACACTAATCTCACCGCGGATAGTAAGCACGGCAGCAATGGCCAGCATGAGCGACTGCATGGTATAGCGCACAAATTTGTTTATAAACTGGCTACGGTTTTGTATTTGTTGAACACGCGCGTCTTGCTCACCCAATTGACGGTTTAATGCTTGCCAACGTTGAAACAACGCATTAAACATACCCATGACATGGCTGGTTTGTAGATGGCGAATTTTGTGATGTAAAAACAGGTCCGTTTGTTGCTGCGCCGCTGCATAACCCTGCAATGGCACTTGGCTTTGCCGCTGATTCCATAACGCCAGCACACACTGAATCAGGCAAAACACTACGGCGGTGGCCCCTAATACCGGGCTCAAAATAAACAGCACAGCAATGTAGATCACACTCCACGGCATATCAAAAAATGCAAACAAGCCATTGCCCGTCATAAACTGCCTCACGGCAGTTAAGTCTTTTAAGGCTTGCGCCGGTGCTTGCAAAGTGTGTCCGGCCGTAGAAAATGCTGCACCAAACACTTGCTTGCCATAAGTCATATCAAAGCGCACCCCGGCTTTAATCGCATGCATGGAGCGAATCCACTCGGCCAAGGCCATCAGCGCAATCAAAAACACGGTCATGCATGTCACCGCAATCAGCGTAAGCGTGTTGCGACTCACCATGACGCGATCGTAAAGTTGCAGCATATAAATGGTGGGTACCAACATCAGCACGTTGGTCAGCATGCTTAACCACGCCATGTGCACAAAGGTTTGCTTAAATGGCTTCAGTAGCAAACTTGCATCCACTTTACTGTCAGACTGAAATAGGTACGCTAAGACCTTGCTCATTTGCTGGCCACCTTTCCGCTTGGTGTTTGAAAGCTGGCCAATACCTCTTTAGGTTTACCAAAACGTATCATCTGCCCTTGCATCATCACTAGCATCCAATCCGCTACGCTCAAGATATGCTGCAGATGGCTGATGACGACAAACGTGGTGCCTTGTTGCTTCATGCTAGCAATGGCGTGATACAGCGCTTTCTCGCCAGCAGTGTCCAGATTAGCGTTGGGCTCATCTAGCACGACCACTTTAGGCGCACCATACAATGCGCGCGCTAGGCCAATGAGTTGACGCTCGCCACCTGAAAGATAAGCGGCCTCGCGCCCAATCACTGTGTCTAGGCCATTGGGGAACCGGCTCAGCAATTCATTCAAGCCCAATAAAGTCACGACGTCATGCATCGCCTGTAGATTATGCGCACCAAACCTGCAAATATTCTCGGCAATCGTACCGTCGAACAAATCGACTTCTTGTGATAAATAGCCAATGTGTGGCCCTAGCGATTGCTTGTTCCAAGCATAGACATCGACGCCATCTAAACGCACACGACCGGAAGTGGGCGGCAATAAGCCCACCAGTAATTTGCCCAGTGTAGTTTTGCCAGAGGCTGATGCACCTGCAATGACGAGCACATTGCCCGGTGCTAATTGAAATTGCACATTGCGGATAAATAGCGCATGCGACAAACTTTCTATTGCATAGCTCACATTGTCCACTGTGACTTCACCGCTGGGGGCTGGCAATGTCATGCCTGTCACGGGTTTTTCTGCCTTGGCAAATAAGCTTTCTAGCCGGATATAGGATGCTCTGGCTTGTACCAGCATTTTCCAGTGGCTGACCAATTGCACCAAAGGCGCCAGCACGCGCGCAGCCAGAATGGAGGCCACAATCATCATGGCCCCACCATTGAGCAGTTCACCCGCGATCACCAAGTAACACGCCACGCCTAAAATCACACTGCTTTGCAGCGTTTGTAAAAACTTGGAGATAGCCGCATTTTTACCAGCCAGCTCAGAAGCCTGTGCCTGATTCCATAAAAAGCCGTGTTGGCTTTGCAACCACTTTTGCTGAATAGGCGCCAGCATATCCATAACTGTCACAACATCGCTATGCTGTGTCACGCTACTAAAATAACGCTGGGATTCAATGGCATGCTCGTTCGCCAGTTTCATTTGCGGCTCTATATGCAATTGATTATTGAGCGTAATGAATAACTGAATCGCTAGGCCGAGTAGGGTTAACACACCTAATACCGGGTGAATTAAAAAGACCACCACTAAAAAAATCAAACAGAATGGTGCATCCATCAGGCCTAAAAACGCAGAAGAATTTAATGTGTTTTTAAGGCTGGAGAAATCGGAAAAGACTTGCTGAATAGGAAAAGCTGGATTGCTTAACTTTGCGGCAAAACTGCTTTCGAACAACCTTGCCTGCAAGCTTTGTTCAAAGGTTTTTGCTGCGGCCTGTAGCATTTTTCTGCGCTGCCATTCTAGTGCTTCCATCACTACATAAATAAAGGTGACCAGCACAGTGAGCATTGCTAACGTAGTGATATTGCGGCTGTTGATGACGCGGTCATACACCTCCAACATATACCAGGAGGGTGCCAGCACCATTAGGCTAGTAGAAAAGCCAAACACAAATACTTTGCGCCAAATAGGCCAAAGCAAAGGCAAGGCTTGCTTGATCGTCTGCGGTTGCGACAACATGTTCACGAGGGATAACTATTTAACATGTGGGTGCAGGCAAGTTGCCTTGCCCGCACCCTATCGCATTAAGCAATAATAAAGTCAGAAGTAGACAAGGTACTTACGCCTGTCAACACTGCAATATTCACTGCCGCACCGGCACCATTACCATCCGCATCGTAACTCAGCGTTTTGCTCGTGGTGTTGTATACCAGATAGTCATTTGCATCTTGAGCAGTACCGCTTGCATTCACACGCAGCATGCTTGAGTTAAAGCCAGCCAATTGGCTGTACTGATCCAAATGCAATTCCAACTTATCCGTACCACGGGTAAAGTCAGTAATCGTATCTACTCCTGTCAGGTTAAAAGCTGTGTTGGTATACGTTTGCACGCTAGTAGATGAACCAGTGACGACTTGCTCATACACTTTGCCAAATACAAATTTATCCGCACCGCCATTACCAGTCAATGTATCGTTACCGCCATTGCCTACAAACACATCGGCTTTGCTGGTACCAATAAATTTCTGTGTATTAGCGTTACCTTCAAAACGTAAACCGTTAGTCGTTACACCAGAAGCATCGACAACTACGTTATTGATGGTGCCGCTGTTATTACCCAAGGTATTTGATAAGTCAGAAACAGAGCTATTGGCACGATGGTAATAGTGGTCATTCAATAATTGAAGCGCGGAGTCTTCAACATTTAAACGGCCCACAGTACCGCCCACTTGCACTACTTCCATGGATTGGAAGTTAGCGTTATTGAGCACAATAGTGCCATTGGCTTGTGTGTTAGCGCCAATGCCGGTAGTAATACGCAATGTATCTACACCTGCACCACCCACAATCAAATCATGGTTAGCGCCGGTAGCAATCCACTCTTTATTACCATCATCCGCTTTAGAAGTTGTGCCTTGTACGCCACTGCCAAAACCACCGATGAGGAAAATGTCGTCACCATCTTCACCATACAATTTATCGGCACCACCGTGCCCCACTAACAAATCATTACCATCGTTAGCGTAGTATGTGTCATCACCTAAGCGCATCGTTGCATTGTCTACGCCTTCACTACCATACACAGTCTCGCTGGCACCAGCTGATTCATTGGCACCATCAATGCGCGTATAGCTACCAGCTTCACCTTCGCTGGCATCGTAAATCATATCGACGTTATGGAATAAATTAGCAACAGAATAGTCGTCAAACTCAAGCGCAGCGGCATCATAAGTGACAGGCGTTGCCCCTACAATAGTCGCTGCTGGCTCAAATGTGGTTTCTTCAAACTCTAGCTCTAAGGTTACAGACTCAGTAGCGCCACCGGCAACGCCGTAGATGTGGGTACCTGGATTTAAAAATTCCAAGTCTAAAGATTCACCATTATTTAGCAGTTGTTCAGCTTCAAGCACAATGTTGACACCATCAGCTAACTCAATACGCTCAATCCCAGAAAAAGCAATATTCTCAAACTCGCCACTTTCAGTAAATTCGATAGTGTCTACTGCGTTATACCCTGCAATAGTAGTAGCAAACGTACTAATTGCAGAAGAGCCTGGTCGGGTCACGATGTTTAAACGTACATCAGTTTCAACCTCTTGCGCCATTTCTAAATCTTCTAGCTCTACCCTAACTCCAGTAGTTGTATCCAATACCGTTAGCTCACCAGTTGCTTCATCCTCTGCCAAATCTACATATCGAGCCTCTTCTCCTTCGTTATCCAGCCCTGAAATACCAGCATTAATTACCGATATGCCTTCTATTTCATCACCAATAATAAAAGTGTCATTACCATCAGCACCATATAAAAAATCATTACCATTACTAACGATAAATAGGTTACCTACGACCCCTTCATTACCTTCGCTACTTGCTCCACCATCTAAATAATCGTCACCATCTCCACCATCCAGAATATCATCACCATCGCCAGAGATAAGCTGATCATTTCCTGCCCCACCTAATAACAGGTCTGCATCAACTCCGGAGGTAATAAAGTCGGCACCATCGCCACCAATTACAATGTTATTTCCATCACCTGCATCGATAGTGTCATCGCCAGTTCCACCATTGATTATATCAATACCTGATCCGGCTAAAATAATGTCATTACCTGCACCACCATCGAGAAGATTCGTTCCATTGTTAGTAGTGCCATTCCCGGTAGAAATAAAATCATCTCCATCACCGCCATAAATGATATCGTTGCCTGTACCACCGATTAAGGTATCGTCACCTGTTCCACCATCAAGATAGTCATTTCCAGCACCACCATCAATAAAATCATTACCACCTAAACCATAAATGGTATCGTTCCCATCTCCTCCATAAATTGTATTATCTAAATTATTCCCGGTTACATTGTCATTACTTGATGTACCTGTGTAAGATATTTCAGTTGAGTTGAAAGTTTTATTAGCCATTTCTTAATATCCTTTAACTAAAATAAACACGCATTTTTGGCTGCCTGCAACACCAATTTACCTTAATCTTGATTAGCGCCTTGAAGTTCCAAATAGATTACGGTTAAATTCATTTTTAAAAATCACCTCTTAGTGATTGCCTCTATTCATACCAATAAAACACTAGTACACCTCCACCTCACCTGCATAAGGCACTAAACCAGAAATACTAATTTGGATTGGATTTTGTCCATTTTGACCCGTAGTTCTTAGGCGTATTGCACCTTCTTTTTCTACAGGTTCGTGATCATCACAGTTGTATTTAATATAGAACATGGATGTCATTTGACGTGTAACTCCATCAGGATCTTTAAAATTTATATCCGTTGTAAAATCTATCCAATTCTCACTTACTGCAGCAGCATTACTATTGCTGAGCCCTATGTGTACCGGCGGTGCATTTTTCAGACTAGGTAATAATTGATTTTTTTCATATTTAACGCTGCTGTAAGTTCTTCCAGCTCGAAATAACATTTCAACATTCCCACCTTCAATATCAGCTTGAGGTTTGTAGAAGTAAGCGACTTCAACCTCCTTATTTTTAAAGCCGCCGCGCAAAATATCGTTAACCTCCCAATACTGTCCATTGGCTAATGACACATCATTCATTTGAACATGTGTTCCTAAAATACACTCTGTCTTATCTTTATTGCGCCAAAAAGTATCCGTAATTGTGGCTACTCCAACACCATCGGTTGACCCAGTATAAGATACAGGAAGCGTCGCACCGCTTACTTGCATACCCACCATACTAAAGCCCTCCAAAGGAGCATTCATTGGGCTAACAATTAAATTAGGCGCAGAAACTGAGCATGTATTATTTGAAGAGTCGCTAGGAGCTAGCGCCTTAGAAGTTCCGTAGTCCCCTGTCGAGTTACATGTGATATAGGCCGAATTAGAAAATCCATTCTTAGGTAATTTTACAAATCCATCTGCGGCAGAAGCTACCCCTGCACTTATAGCAATAGCGAATAATATAATCGTTACTTTTAACTTCATTTTAGCCTCTCAAAACTTTCAAAGTTAATACTGCGGAGAAAATCCCCGCAGTATTAAAGTAAAAACTACTTATTAAATTTAAGTATTAATACAATGTAGCGCTTGCACTTTGTGGAGCATAAGTACTTGGTGTTTTAACGGTTACCCATGGTTGTGTCTCTTGTCCTGATTGACGTAAAACAATGCCATCAGTTAATGCTGCTGGTGTGCCTGCTACTAAAGGTGTCGCATCTTTACAAGCTGCTTCAATATACATCCAAGGTGAGTATGGATCAGCTGGCGCACCATCCTCATCAGGACCGCCTGATAAATCTAACGTAAAGATGACCCAATTAGGGCTCAGTGCACCTGCTTGCTCTCCAGCAGTTGCCGTATTTGGATATGGCTCAGTGCCCAATGGGCTAGGGCCATTAATCTGCGTGCTAGCAGCTGGCGCACTCGTTGTAATAGGTCTCAATACAAACGTTGAGGCTACAGATGCCCCACCCACGGCATTTGAATGCATTTGCACGCTTGTATGACTGCGACCCACTCGATAAACCGGTGATGATGTACCTGCACCAGAAAAGTAATAACCTGCATTCACGCTAGAATTTGTACTGAATCCAGCAAAAGCAATATCATTCACTTCTAATGTATTAGTACCTGCACGCGTTCCATCATAATCAAACGTACTAGTCGCATCCATCTGGAATTGTGTGGCGTAAACGCACATTTTTTGATCAGATGTTCTAAAGGTTTTCTGCCATCTTTTTGCTAATGTTGTGCCATTAGCATTCACTACTGATGCATTGACGGATTGAATCAATGTATAACCAGATACAGGACTTGCATTCACACTGGTAAAAGTAGCCGGCGTATTCAAAAACACTGCACAATCATTATTTGCACCAGCACTTGGAGCAGTTGGAGTTTGCGCCCCATAATTGCCTGTAGGATTGCAAGTCACGTAGGGCGTAGTACCCGCTGGTTGATTAGTCCCTGCACTTACTGCAAGACCAGCTGATGGCAATGCAACCAGACCCGTTGCCATTACTTGTGCTGACAACATAGTCATCGCACTTAATACTGCTAGCTTCAATGTAATATTTTTCATGTTAGTCCTCTGTTTACGTTAAAATATCTAGGCATTTGTGGCTGCCTGCAATACCAATCCACCTTAATCTTGATAGCGCCTTGAAGTTCTAAATAGATTACGGATGAATACTTTACTGGGCAGTTACAAATGCCCTTTACTAAGTGTTAATTCTCTAGCCTAGCTTCCAATTAGTAACCATTCAATAATTAGTCAAAACTTTCATCTGGCTTAAATTGATAAGTCAATGTCACGTATGCCGAGCGTGGTGCACCTAACCCCAAAAAGCTGGCACCTTCCCACTCCGTACTGTTGTAGTTAAAACCGCTTGTTCCGATCGCACCGTTGATTGATGGAGAAAATGCATTCAAACCCAAGCGTCCGGCACTGGCATACTTTTTATCAAACAGATTGTTAATTAATAAGCCAAAAGTCCACTCCGGGCTTAGCTTATAGCTGGTTTGAAAATTAAACACAGTGTAACCAGGTGTTTTACCCCCTCTGTAATTCGCATGCGGCACTTCACATGCAACTTGAGTTGTAGTCCCGGTGTTTGGATCAAATAAATTACACAGGGCTATAGTTGGGGGAACAGGTCCTGCCTTATGTTTGTTATTTTCATTGCCACGTACAAACGCACTAGAATGCGTAACGGCGTTTAACCCAACCACCCACTTATCCGTTAACTCATAGCTAAAATTAGCATTTAGGTTATGAAGTGGTATGCCTGGCATTCGGTTGCCAGATTTAACTTTAATTTTTTGATAGTCGCTTACATATACCAATTTCCCATCAATAACTTTATAGTCATTGCCAGCAAGATTAGTGGGGTCTGGAATAACCGTGCCGGCCGAGCTGTTATAAGGACTATCTAGTCTAAAGGCTGATTGAAAGGTGGCATCGGTAAGCGCATAATTCAAACCGAAACTAGCTTTACCTATTTTGCCTTTAAACCCCATCTCTATCCCTTGTCGACGGGTATCTCCGATATTCTGGAAAAAACTTCGACTTGGTGCCACGCTGACAAAATAGATATCGTCTTGCAAATCAGTACGGTAAACGCTAGCATTCCACTCTATATAGCGAGTCCAACTCCCTCTTGCACCAACCTCAAAAGTTTCCGAACGCACTTGTTTTAAATAGGGGTCACCTGCCATGGTGCTTGGTAAGTTGCAATTGCGCCTTTGCACAATAGAACGCTCTTGATAGACTTGCTCACCATTGACAAGCGCGCCTTCAACTGGGATCAACGTATCATCAAGGGCACAACCCAACTCAATTACTGTAGGTGTTCTAGCACCACGATTCCAATTGCTATATATATTTAAAGCTTCGGTAGCTTGCCAAGTGGCACCTAATGCAGGGTTAAATGAGCGATAATGAAATGTTTCCCTCGCATCACCTACTAAAGAGCGATTTCTAAAATCCTCATTACCTATAGGACTAATTAGATTTTCTGTTGGAATACCTGTTGGGCATTCTGTACCTTCAACCACGCCATTATTGTTAGTATCTGTACACAACGTGAAAGCGTCCAAGATATTAAAAAAAGTGCCAGCACCTGCACTTGATGAGCGGTTAACAGCTAGTAGATTACTAATAGTTGTGTAGTTGTAGCGGGCAGCGGCAGTTATGCTCAAGTTTTTAGTAGGTGCCCATGTTTCACTTGCATACAAGCTTTTTGTGATGGAATCTCCCTTAAAATCATTTAAGCTAATCGCATGATCTTTGTCGCGCGCGTAAAACTCATACCCTAATTGGTCTGGTGCGGCGGCACCATTGCGCTTACTATCCAAAAGGCCTAAATACTCAGCACTTTTATAACTAGCGTCAGCTTTATTTATAGCGCCCCCCACCATAAATTTATGTTGGTCTAGGTTCCAATTAAGCTGCAGAGAACCCCCTGTACCTATCTGGTCAATTTGAGTATTAGTGATTAATGCAGTAGGCGTACCATCTATATAACCTGGATTCACTCCTCGTGTTCCTGTATAAATATCTGCTTGTCCACCATCTCTGGCAATTGGAATAAAATCACCCGGCACCGTTGGGCTAGGCTGGAGCACGGCTACTCCATAAGGAACACCTCCGACGAATAGCTGTCTATAGCTTGGGTCTAGTATTGCTAGATTTGCCACATCCAATATTGCAAGTTCGTGATAAAAACCAACAGCATCCGTATAGTTGGCACCTTGAATGCTATTAGAATTTGGGTTAGGTTTAAATTGATTGGCTGTAAATCCATTTGATGGATGCAATCCACCATATGCTTGTGGGTCTACGGTAGAAGACGTAATTGCGTCAAGCGCTTTTCTTTTCCAAACACCCAGCGCAAATTGGTAAAACTGATCTGATAATGCACCATTGAATACACCAGGTTGAGTTGAAGCGGTAAATTCAAATGGACTTTGCCTTGGATCGTAAGTCCAATTTAATATATTACCTGGTACGACTGGATTTCCGAATCCATCATTTGCAGGGGCGACCTCGGCCTGTGCTGCAAGGGGGTTACCAAAAGCATCCAGTGCTCTAGTACCAAAATCTGTGCCAATCGCTAAATTATTGATACAAGGATCATTGGGATCAAAGCATACATTGCCGTTTTTATCTAAAGGATTGCCATTAATGTCTGCTGCAACGTTATATGCCACATTATTGTAATCTGGCAGACCATCTTTATTAATATCTTGAAAACCTGCTAGCACCTGCCTACCAGTGGCTCTATCAGTTGCATATCCTTCAAAATCATTATTAACATCTGTAGAACGAGATTTACGCTTACTATTTCGATGGTAAACCATGCCTGAAATGTTAAAGGTGTCTGAAACATCCCAAATGCCACTCAATTGAAACTGCAATAGATCGTTCTTGCTTTCGTCAGGCGAAGTGTAAACCTGACTACGGTTTTCAGCCGCCATTTGTTCTGGCAACAAGCCATTGCCAGTAAGTTTATTACCCGCATATAGCATGGATAAGCCCAAGCGAGCACGCTCATTCTGCCACTCCGCCTTACCAAATACCTGATTGACTTTACTCGGTGAATTATCACGCCAGCCATCTTCTAGAAAAAAGTTGCCAGAAGCAAAACCGGCAATCACTCCGTTATTACCACCCGCAGATATTTGCAGTTGTTTGCGCCCATATGAGCCTGCAAGCACTTCTGCATCTAAACTCTTTCCGTCGAATCCGCTTTTGGTACGCATGGTTAGTGCCCCACCCAGCGTGCCTAACCCAAATATAGGATTGGAACCAGGAAAAATATCCAAGCTACTTAGTGCATTCATTGGAATCATGTCCCAATTGACAACATCACCAAAGGGCTCATTGACTCGAATACCATCCAAAAATACTGAAATGCCCTGTGCAGTACCTAATTGAGGAGATGCTGTGAACCCACGATAGTTAACATCCATTTGAAAGGGATTGCCTTGGTAATCATTCACACTGACCGACTGCAACTTACTATTCATTAAGTCCGCAATACTGAGCGAATGCGATTCTTTAATTTCTCTTGCAGTGATGCTTTGTACGTTACCGGGGATCTCTTCTTTGGTGAGGCCTAAGCCTGGCAACGGCCCAACATCATAAGAACGCTTGGCACGGACACTGATTTGATCAAGCTGAATGTTCTTGTCACCACTTGAGGCTTTCTCTATATAAGCATTACCCTCATCAATTTTAGCTGCAAGGCCACTGTTCGCCAGAATGCGTTGTAGCGCTTCTTTGCGAGACATACGACCTTTCACCGCAGGGGATGTTTTACCCAATACCAAATCGCTAGGGAACGCGATATTGAGATTAGTACTTTTGCCTAATTGATTGAGCGCAGCCGCTAGTGGCTGGCTAGGTATATCAACTGTTACGGGCACAGCAAATACAGCGTCTTGGTCTGCTGGCAATTTGGTATTCAGTTCTGCAGCTTCTACGTGAAATTGCACAAATATCCAACACACGCACACCACTACGATGGCTAATATGGTTTTGTGAACCGCGCCCAAGATATCCATTCTTCTTCCTCAAAAACTATATATTTTTCTATTTATCGTTTGAGGAAAGAAAACCCTGACGTGGATAATAAAAAATAATTACTTTTTTATTATTTATATAAAGTAGCTAGAGGTTTTTTGCTAGAGGATTGCCCAGCATTTTTCGCCATGTATGCAAATACAGCAGCTGGATAAAGGTTGAAACGTGATTACTATTAGGTAAGGGGTGGTTACAGCGTAGGGGCGATCTGACTAAAATCTAAAGCTTCGTGTTTGCGCTCTCAATGACAGTCTGTTTAGTTTGATTGTGCACAATTACCGGAGCAATATTGGGTAGCCCTTGTAAGAACTCTTCTGCATCTTGCACGCTGACAATAGCAGAAATATTATGAGAAGACTGTCCGTCAGCCACCACAGGCCGTGCGCGGTAGCGCGACAAAGTGTCTGCAACCTCATAAGTATCCGCCCACTCAAATACTAGCTTACCGTTCACAAACGCAAAGGCATCTGCTGCACGGCGCTGTGTAATAACCGCCGTCTGATTAGGATAGACTTCTACTACTTGACCATTAGTTAGTAGTTTGGCGTTATCTGCAGCCTCTGACTTAGGCATAATGGGCTCAACACGCACGCTACCGTGATCTACGCTAATCCGCACCAGTTTGCTTAACTTGTTGACCGCAAAGCGCGTACCCAATACCGTTACTTTGGCCAGCTCAGTCTCTACTACAAAAGGGCGATTAGCATCTTTGGCAACATCAAAAATTGCTTCTCCGCGCATAAGATGCACGTGCCGCTGATGCCGATAAAATTTGACTTCCATTTGACTATTACCACTTAAGGTTACACGGCTGCCGTCATCTAACGTACGCATGGCTATATTGCCTACCGGCGTATCTGCAACAATTTGGGCGGTAGGTTGTTGCAGCCATATCTCGTATTGTTTGTTTGCAAACAATGCAAATAATCCCACAGCACAGATTGCGACTACATGAGCAATGTGCTTGACCACTTTTTGGCGTTTGGCGGATTTTTCCAGAAATGCATTTTGCTCCATTGCATCAGCTAACTTTGCTAACGATTTGGGCGATGCCAATTGATCCATGGTACTGCAGATGCTTTCGTACTCGGCTTGATGCACAGGACTCGTCGTTAACCAGCGCTCAAACTCCCCCCGCTCGGGTGCATCCGGTTCTGCATCTCGCAAACGGATATACCAAAGCGCTGCGGCTTCGCTGGACTGAATGGCTTTCGACATGGTTAAACTATAGCAGTTTTTGTTTGGCCGCGCGCAAATCCAACATGGCGCGAATCATATGCTTCTCTACCATATTGAGACTAATGCCAAGCTTGTCTGCAATCTCTTTTTGTTTCAGGCCATCCACATGAAACAGCCAAAACACTTGCCGACATTTTTCAGGTAGTAAATCAACGATACGTTGCAAATAGAAAAGTTTTTGCTTGGTTTCATACAACTGCTCTGGTGAATAATCCGTTGTACTTTCTTCTAGCGCCACTTCATCATAAGGCACAAACTTAACCTCTTGGCGGTATTGATTCACCAATAAATTGTTCACAATGCCGTTTAGGTAGGCTTGTGGCTCAGTATCGCGGTACGGGCTCCTAGAAACCGCAAAATAGACAATGGCATCTTGCAAAATATCAAATGCTTTATGTTTGCAAAATGTATGCCTGCTGATTCGGTTCAGCACATCCGAATAAGCCCATTGAAGATCTAAACCACTCCAAGTAAGTGCTTCGCTCATATTCTTCTTCTATTAAAACTTAAGAGTGCTATACAAATAGCAAAAATCGCTCCCACGATCAGGCTAGATTCAAGCTACTGATTTACTTTAAGAAATTAAAAGGTACCGAGACAAGGGAAGCCAAACTGGTTATATACAACCACAAGTAAAGCAAATTGGTGGTTCCATGGATAAAAACATTCAGGTTATCTATGGCTCTGCTTAGGCTGACCATCCAATGCAGACAACCGGCATCGTAAAGTGGTATGTAAAGGATACTAATTGGCGTAAAAAAAGCCTTGATATTCAAGGCTTTTGTATTTGGTGCCCGGGGCCGGAATCGAACCGGCACGACCTTGCGATCGAGAGATTTTAAGTCTCTTGTGTCTACCAATTTCACCACCCGGGCGGGTGATTACTGCTGAATTTGTTGCGGAGCGTATTCTATCACTGTATCGCGCATTTTTACCGTAATCGGGACGATTTTTTTAATAATTTTGTCATTTATTTTCATATAAGCAAGATACAGTACGTGATCAATAGAGATATGAAAGAGTGATAATTCTAGATACAAAAAAAGCACCCTAAACTGGGTGCTTTTTTAAGCGGGCGTATCTTTATGGATTGACTAACTCACGCAAAATCTTCCACTCGCCACTGGAGTGTTCCAACTCCAAAGTTTTATTCACGTTATCGGCAAAGCCTTTTGTAGCAATTCGCTTAGCATTACACACATCACAGCCTTGGCTATTCTTTTGTTTTAATAGCTTATAGTTGGTCACACTATATTCTTGGTGGAATGTTGCTTTTGCCTTATCACCTTCGCAAGTCACTTGTACATTCGACAATGCTAGGTTAATTTTCCCAGGGGAAGACAAACGTTGCTTACGTTGCTGCTCCCACGCTGTTCTTGTAAGTGGGGGCTCCGGGTTGAATTTTTCTGAGTAAGTTTTGATATAGGCGTCATAGTCTTTTTGACGCCATGCAGTTGCCCAGTTGTTCACTTGTGCGGTTACCACTTCCGGTGAACATGCACCGGCTGCGGCAGGCGCTAATGCAGTGGTTCTTTCTGTTGGTTTAATGAGCTGGCGATTAGTGACGTTGAGCGGTTTAGCATCTGCCAAAATAGCGGCTTTATCAATTGTCACCGGTACGGCTGCAACAGCCTGACAAACAGTGGCGGCATCTACATAGTCTTCACGCTTTACTTCAGGTAAGCCTTGTCTGGCTGAGCCAATTCTATTGACCAGCTGACCTTGCCCAGCAAACAATCTCGCATAGGCATTCATCAAGTCATATTCGGTATTGGCATAGCTACGCTTTGCCTGAAAATACTCATTTTCTGTATCGAGCAAATCCAATAAGGTTCTTTGGCCAATATCAAATTGTTTTTGGTAAGCTTCTCTTGCATTTTCAATTGAAGCACGATGTTGATCGCGGTAAGTGATTTGCTCTTTTAATTGGCGAATATCGTTATAAGCAATGGTGACGATTTGACGCGTATCGATACAGGCTTTATCACGTAAATCATTGGAGCGATTGAGTTTTTCCAATGTTTGGCTAACAGCCGCTTTATCAGAAAAGCCATTAAACAGGTTAAAGTTCATGGTCAACTCTAGTAAATCCGCTGCGCTGGTACTGTTCTCACCATCAGAGCTGGTACCCAAATTTTTACGCGCTTGCAAATCAAAGCGGGGTAAATAACGCGCCTCTTTGGTTTTCACTTCTTTTTGTGTCGCTTGAATATCTTCTATGGTCGAGAGCAAATCTGGATTGGAAAGATAAGCCACTTGCAATGCCTCTGTTGGGCTAGGTGCAATTTCACCTGCTACAAACGCTGGCATTTCTAGCGTTTCTGGTGGCAACTCCCCTAACAAGCGTTGTACTCTGGCAGTCACTTCATACAAATTAGTGGTTTCTGTCAGCAAGTTAGCCTCAGCTAATGCTAAACGACCTGACGCCTGCTCTAAATCCACACGTCTCGCTACGCCAGCATCTACACGCTCTTTGATTTTGTCATGATATTGCTTGTGAATGACATAGTTGGTTTTTGCATATTCGGTGAGTTGGCGATAGCGCAACGTATCGATATAAGAGCGCACAAATTCCAGCGTAGTATTTTGCATGGCACTTTGTAACTCGTAATACCGTACTCTTTGCGCATGTCCTAAGCGACTGACTTCATTTGGCGTTGCAAAACCATCAAAAATCATCTGTCTGAGGACTAGTTCGTTGTTGGATCTTGGAATAGCAGTACCATTACGGCGGCTAAAGCCACCATCCATATCCTCTTGCCTACGGTAGCTGCTGACAATATCCGCTTTAGGTAGATAACCGCCCTTGACCACATCGCGTTCGTAGCCCGCACCAGTGTATTCATGGTACTTGACTTGTACTTCCGGATTGGCGGAGATGACTTGCTCAACCATCTCTTTGAGCGTCGTCAATGTTTGCGACTGAGCGCTGAACGAAAACCATGAGAGTGTTGCAAATACAATAAACGGTTTCAGACTACTTATTTTTTTCATCAAGTGAGTTCACGGATCTTTATAACATTATAGAAATCATTAGGTTAGTAAAAAAACCTGAACTGAATATACTATACATAACTTTCCAAGTAAA
Source organism: Methylophilaceae bacterium 11 (assembly GCA_000525025.1). Lineage (GTDB taxonomy): Bacteria > Pseudomonadota > Gammaproteobacteria > Burkholderiales > Methylophilaceae > Methylophilus. The sequence goes on from JCKJ01000001.1 coordinate 1,908,586, forward strand.
GAAAAAGGGAGCAGCCAAATCGCGCCGCCCCCTCTAAAAACCATCAAACAGTGTTAAGAAATGTTAATCCACAACTAAAGCACCATTGGCCAACATACGTTGTAGCAAATCTGTTTCATTGCCAGCTGTTGCGCCGGTCGCGGTATACAGATTAATGCCTTGCAAGACAATACGTTGATCCTCTTGTGCTGCACTGTAAGTGCCGCCTGTGAATCCACCTGCCGAGCTAATTCGGATTTCGGTATTGCCGCCATTGATATTAATATCAATATAATTCAGCAAGTTACCAATATTAGGAACGCTTCCGGTATTCAACAAGGTAGAGGCTTCGCCTTGTAGTAAATCGCGTAAATCTAGCGCATCTACTCTTGTTGCATTAAAGTCGGTCACTGTCGCATTGCCAGATCCACCGTAACGGAAATCAGTCACAGTATCGATGGCCGGTACACCTAACGTGCCTTTATCAGCAAGATTCCATTCAAAAATATCTTTACCAAGCGCGCCATTGGCAGGTGTGCCAGTGTCGCCCGTCAGCGTATCATTGCCTGCCCCGCCGACAATGCGGTCATCGCCCAGCAAACCAATTAAGGTGTTATTGCCATCATTTCCGATGATTCGGTTATTAACAGCGTTACCTGTCACGTTGGTATTAAATGATCCGCTCAAAGTGACGTTCTCAAAGTTGGTAGCAATGGTATAGGTGCCGGGATTATAAGTAGCGGCAATCTCGATATTGTCAGTACCCTCATTCGCATTCTCGACAATCACATCGCCAGCACTGTCTATGCGATAGATATCATCGCCCAAACCACCAATCATGGTATCGTTGCCAGTGCCGCCAATCAGAATATCAGCCCCATCACCACCATTTAAGGTGTCATCGCCATCACCACCATCTAAGTAATCCGCACCGCCGTAACCATTCAAAATGTCGTTACCGCCAAACCCTTGAATATAGTCTCGCCCTTCTGCACCAATTAATGTATTAGTGTTGTTATCACCGTCTAACACTGAACCGGTACGCAATTCGTACTGCTGATTGACAGAGGTTTCTACCACGTCCTGAATACGTGTATCCGTAATGGTTGGCAGGTTAGCCGCTGAGAAGAAGGCAATACTATCTAGCGAGAATGAAATCCAAGTATTACTGTCTGTTAACTTGAACTCAAATTGCAAGTTGGCATTACCGCCTTGTTCCCAATACAACAACTCAATTGAGGTGAATCCGGAAATCAAATCAGACACTTCCACGTTGGTAAATGTACGTGTGGTGGGTGGTTGATTACCGTCAAACTCAATCAACGTCTCACCGCCAACTTTTAATCTAAAGCCATCATCGGCATACACTCTAAAGTCGTAGTTACCACGCTCTAAATAGGCAAACCCTGTCATGCGAATAATTGCATCCGTGGTTGTACCTAAGCCAGTTTGCGTGCCTACTGTTGCACCCACTGGGGTGCCTGTTTGCACTACAGCCGTTGCTGCATCTGTGTATAAGAAATTGGACAACTCGCGATTAGTCAACGTGTAATCATAGCCTGGTAAACCAGAACCCGCTGCAGTGTTAGGGTTGGTGCCCAAGCTACCATTCACAGCTCGATCATTGCCAAACTCGTCTGTCTGCAAATCATTACCATAATTTAAACTACGTACACTAAACCTTACATCGGCCGCATTAGTTGCAGCTGCGTTAGATGTACCTACGATATTGCCAGGCCCACCCATAGCCAAGTTACGGCCATTGATAATCGCGGCAACATCTTCTATCGAATCAATATTAGTGCTTCCGAATACGGTTGCAGTACTATCATCAGCATGTACACGATTACCTGCAATGACAGTATCGTTATACCCATAATATTCACCCATGAGACCATCCGCAATAATGGGCACTGGCACTGGGGTAATGGCCGTCAAATCTAGTGTACCCAGTATGGCTACTGAAATAGTGGCCGTATCAAAGCCACCGTTATTATCGGTAATTTTGTAGGTAAATACATCACTCACCGTTTGCCCGCCCAAGATGTTTTGCGTCTGAATGCGGCTGTTGTCCAAGGTGTAGGTATAAGTACCATTAGAGTTAATCACCAACGTGCCATAAATACCACTGACTGTGAGTGCTGAACCCAATGGCACTGCGCCCACCACGGCACCTGTACCTGCCACTGCCCCAGTGATAAACAGCGTATCGTTATTAGGATCAGCATCGGCTACATTGCCACTGCCACCCAATATTGCGTTACCCGCCAACACTGAGTTTACAGTGTCTTCCTGCAAGTTGCTGACCGGCACATCGTTGATTGCATCCGGTGCATTATTGACATCCGTAATGGTGGCTGTACCCACAGCAGAGGTATTGGTAGTAACGCCTACTGTTCTGGTCGCTGTCAGCGTAAAGGTTTCACTGACTTCAGTAATGTTGTCTTGCGTAATTGGCGTACGCACCAATACATAAGTACCATTGATTGGGATAGTCGCAGTAGTCGCATTGCTCCAAGTAGCGCCATTGTCTGTCGACACTTGAATATTGGTCGCACCTGCTGCACCATAATCTACGCCGCCGCCAGTGGCTGTGCCATTAGCAAGCGCCAAACTGAAGGTAGTTGCCACAGAAGACGGATTGCTGAGTGACACAACGAATTGCGCAAAGCCTGCAGTTTGATCTGACACAGTGAGGCTAGACACGGCTAATGTTGGCGTATCGTTATCCGTACCACCTGCCCCTGCACCATCATCGCGAATCGTACCGATACCGATACCATCAGCAATCGTCGCATTGGTTGCACCACTCAAATTGACTCTAAAGGTTTCACTGCCTTCATATATATTGTCGTTCAGAATAGGCACTGTAATGGTTTGCGTGGTGACGCCAGAGGCAAAAGTTAAGGTACCAGAGCTGGCAGTATAGTCACTACCAGACAATGCTGTTTGGTTGACCATGCCGTAATTCACGGTCACCGTATTACCGCTTGCTGCACTTAAGGTCACTGTAAAGGTCATTGTGCCAGCAGCCTCATTCACGGTGACATCGTTGATCGTTAAGCTTGGGGTAGGATCATTATCGGTAATCGTACCTGTGCCTGTCACACCGCCAACCGTCAGCAACAATGTTTCATTTGGCTCATCCAACGTATCATTGACGGTAGGTATGGTTACAGTAAAACTAGTTGTTGCCGCTGGAATAGTCAGCACACCCGTGCTTGAATTATAAGTGACGCCGCCGCTAAAAGTGAGCGCACCGTAATCGGTCGGGGAAGCTGTACCACCTAGCTCCAGTGTTGTGGTGATGATAATTCCAGTATGAGTACTTACATTGACGGTGTAAACTAAGTTTGCACCTTCTGTAGCCGTTGGGCTAGACACTGTAATGGTATCGTCAATGATTGTTGCTGTACCTACAGATGTAGTGGCTGTAGTAGAGCCAGTGGCTGTACCACTAGAAATGGTTGCAGTTAAATTAAATGTTTCAGTTTGTGCTTCCGTCACAGTATTTGCATTGATAGCCGTACGAACCAACACTGATGTTTGCCCTGGAGCAAAAGTCGCTGTGTTCACACCTGATGCTGACCAAGTAACACCACCATCTGTAGAAACCTGCATCAGTGTATTGTTGCCATAATCTGTGGTTGTATTGTTGGCAAAGTTTGTACCACCAATTGCCGTGCCACCACCAAAACTAAGGCCAACTGTAACCGCAGTACTACTTGGGTTAGACAAGCTCACAGTAAACACTGCGTTGATATTATCCACTTCCGCGACTGAAATATTATTCACAGTCAAGGTAGGTGCGGCGTCATCATCATTAATCGTACCCACACCGGTTACGCCACCCACTGTCAAATTGTAGGTTTCATTAGGTTCATCTATCGTATCTTGAATTGATGCGATTGTTGCGGTAAAGCTAGTAACGCCAGCTGGCACAGTTAATATGCCGCCACTTAAAGTGACACCATTAGAGAAGGTCACTGCGGCAGTGTAATCTACGCCTGAGCTGGCTGTGCCGCCACCTAAACTATAAGCATAAGTAGTCGCTACGCTAGAACCATTACTCAACGTAATGGTATGTACTAAGCTACCACCTTCCGTTGCACTTGCAGCACTCACACTTTGAATTGTTGGAACTGCATCATTATCAATAATGGTGCCTATTCCTTGTGAGTCTGCAATCGTCGCATTGGTCGCACCACTTAAATTGACAAAGAACGTTTCATTCGGCTCATCAATCGTGTCATTGTTAATAGGCACGGTAATGGTTCGTGTCGTTTGCCCTGGCGTAAATGTCACTGTGCCTGTGCTATTAGTATAATCAAGTCCTACTCCAGCCTGAGCCGTACCATCTGCAGTTGCATAATTCACGGTAACTGTTTGACCAGATGCCGCTGATAAGGTCACAGTAAACGTCGCTGTACCCGCTGACTCATTCACGGTCACATCGTTAATGGTCAAGCTAGGTGTTGGATCGTTATCAGTAATCGTAGTGGTAACGCTACCATTTGTACCGCTCACAACAATGCTTTCTAAATTGCCGCCAGTTGCAGATGCAATGGTCACCGTAAAGTTTTCCAAAGCCTCATCTAACAAATCATCTATTGTCGCAATATTAAAGTTAGCAGAGCTGCTACCAGCAGGAATAGTCACTGTAGCAACGCCTGTATAGTCCGTTCCGTTTGCAGCTGTACCACTATAAGTTAAGTTTACAGTTACTGCCGTTGTCTGCGCAGGATTGGTCAGCGTAACCGTATACGAACCAGATGCGCCCTCCACCACATTAGCGCTTCCAGAAATACTCACAGTGGTCGCATCCGCATCTTCATTGACGGTGGTGCTGACGGTGCTGCTGGTGGTCAAGGCTTCGTAGGTGCCGCCACTGGTGCTGGCAATACTGCGCACGACGGTGGTGCTGCCTTGCACATAGACGTCATCCGCACGGACCACGACTGGCGCACTGGTGCCGCTGGTCTGACCGACGGCGATGCTGATGGTGGTGCCGTTATCTAAGGTAATGACGAGCGGACTGCCAGTCACAGCATTGGAGACCGTGGCGGTGTAGGTAATGGTGTTGCCTTCTAATACGCTGCCAGCAGAGGCGGTTAAGGTCACGGTGGTCGCATCCGCATCATCGATGACGGTGTTGTTGACGGTACCGGTGGTATTGACCGCTTCGTAGTTAGCACCACTGGTACTGCTGATGGTGACTGGGCTCAAGGTTTGTGTGCCTTGGGCGTAGGCGTCGTCAGCACGTACCGGGACCGCAGCGCTGTTGGCGCTGGTTTGTCCGACAGGGATGGTGATGGTGCTGCCGTTGCTTAAGGTCACGACCAATGGTGTGCCTGTCACCGGGTTAGACACGGTGGCGGTATAGGTGATGCTGCCGCCTTCGGCAATGGCGGTGCCATTGGTGGCGGAACTTAGGGTCACAGTCGTTGCATCAATCGTATCCAACACGTTAGTTACCGCAGGTGTAGGATCAATCGAGCTTAAAATTCCACCACCACTTAAGGCAGTAATCGTCACACTAACGGTAGTAGGGTCAATATATGGGTCGTCCGATCCGGCAATCGATAGACTGACCGAGCCCGTGGTTCCTCCAGCAGGAATAACGATGCTTTGTCCATTAGACAAAGTCACAGTCAAGTTACTGGTCGGCGGTTGAGTGATAGTGGCGGTGTAAGTGATGACACCTCCAGCTTCTGTGATGCTCGGCGTGGCTGACAATGTGACGGTTGCAACATCGTTGTCTAACAAGTTAGTGGTAACGCTGCCATTTGCTGCGCTGACTACAAGATTTTCAAAATTGCCACCACTAATAGCACCTATCCCCACCACGATCGTTTCGCTACCTTCTGCTGCAACGTCATCTGTAATAGGCAAAGTAAAACTGACACTGCTAGCGCCTGCCGGAATAGTGACGACGGCTATACCAGTGTAATCACTGCCATTGCTGGCTGTACCAGCATAGGTGATGTTGATAGTCAGTGCAGTCTGTGCTGGGTTGGTGAGCGATACCGTATAGCTGGCTGTACCCCCTTCTGTAGCACTTGCACTGCCTGTAATGCTGATGGTGGTGGTATTAATCGTGTCTGTCACGTTGGTGGTAGCTGGTGCCGGATTCACGTTCAATTGCTCAAAGTTGCCGCCACTGGCACTGCTGATGGTTTTGCTAACAGATCCAGCATCCACGTACACATCGTCTGTCGGCGCTGCCAAAGTGGTGGTGCCGGTAGTTGCACCAGCCGCAATATTAATCACTTCGCCAGTAGATAAAGTGACAGTCACTGCTGACTGTGCAGGATTGCTCAAAGTCGCGGTGTATATAATACTGCCGCCTTCAGCTACCGTAGGGGTTGCTGTTAATGTTACCGTTGTCGCATCTACGGTATCTGTAATCGTCGTCGTCGCGGGGGCAGCATTGACTACAAGGCTTTCAAAATTACCACCTGTTGCAGAAGTAATCGTGAGTGAGACAGTGCCTGTATCGACATAAACATCATCCGTCGGTGCTGAGATTGAAAGCGTACCCGTTGTTGCGCCATTGGGAATCGTAATCGTGCTGCCATTACTCAATGTCACAGTGACTGCACCTTGCGCCGGACTGGTCAATGTTGCTGTGTATACAATGCTGCCACCCTCAGCAACACTTGGCGTAGCGGACAAACTCACAGTTGTGACATCAATAGTATCTGTAATATTGGTCACTGCAGGTGTAGGATCAATCGAGCTGAGGATACCGCCGCCGCTTAGCGTAGTAATCGTAGCGCTTACGGTAGTAGGGTCTATATATACATCATCACTCCCTACCAACGTGTAATTGCCTGTGGCAGAGGTCGCGCCTGCCGGAATAGTAATAACAACCCCATTATCAAGCGTCACGGTGAGTGGGCTGGTAGGTGCTTGCGTGATGGTCGCAGTATAGACAATGGTGCCACCTGCCTCCGTAATGCTAGCAGTTGCAGTCAAGGTCACGGTAGCAACGTCGTTATCAAGCAAATTAGTTGTGACAGAGCCGTTGCTGCCACTCACCACTAGGTTCTCGAAATTACCGCCAGATACAGAGCCAATACCCACCACTAAGGTTTCGGAGCCTTCTGCCAATGCATCATCATTCATCACAATATTGAATGTTGCACTGCTCTGCCCTGCTAGGATCGTCACACTGGTGACCGCAGTATAGTCTGCACCATTCGCGGTGCCACTATAGACTAAGTTAATTGTAGTATTGGTTTGCGCTGGGCTGGTCAAGGAAACCGTATATGTTGCCGTACCATTCTCAAGGACAGAAGCCGTACCGGTAATACTCACTGTTGTGGTGTCAGCCGTATCCGTAATCGTTGTATTGACTGGCGTAGTATTCACTGCCAAGTTCTCAAAGTTACCGCCAGTTGCACTTGCAATAGACCGAGTCACGATAGAACTATCTAAATAGACATCGTCCGCAGGTGCAGGAATACTGATGGAGGCTGAACTAGCACCCGCAGCAATGACAATAACCTCGCCGGTAGACAAAGTCACAGTGACTGCTGTACCTGCCGGGTTACTTAAACTTGCTGTGTATACAATCGCACCGCCCTCAGCTACGCTGGGGCTTGCAGTTAAGGTTAGCGCAGTGGTGTCCACCGTATCGGTAATTGTTGTGACTGCAGGCGTTGTGCTTACAGTCATTGGCTCAGCGCTACCAGTCACAGTCGTGATTGTCGTGCTGATCGTAGATTGGTCTAAATAAGGGTCGTCATTCGGTGCAACGGTATAGGTTGCAGTGCCAGTGCTGGCACCTGCTGGAATCAATACAGTTTGACCATTGGAAAGCAATATTGACATGGGAGCGGTGGCAGCACGGCTCAATGTCACGGTGTAAATAATATCGCCACCCGCCTCTGTCAGTGATGAGGTAGCACTTAAGCTCACGCCCAATGGCGGAAGTGAAGGCGTTGTCGTTAATCCGGTATTATTTAAATCAAGGTTCAACTCATCTTGCGTACGCGCACGAATCGGCTCATCTTGTAACTCACCATCAATATTGTATTCGTACGCAAAGCTGAATTGATTGAGCACATCATTGATGCGAAGCAAATTAACGAAGCCAAAACCGTAAGAATTTCTGCCGCCAGCATTGCCTGCCGCCGTTTCTTCCAGCACTTCGTTCACGTCCTGGCCAGACTCAATGGCTTTGACTACACTCTCAATGGTGGCCAAATCCACAGACCCATCTAATTTATCTTGCGCAAAGATTGTGGCTAAATCTTCGGTCAGCGCCACAATTTGATTGGCTGGAATATTAATATTTCGGCCATCGTTCATCGATAGCTCGACCAGCGCGCCAGACATGGTCTGGATGGTATCGCCCAACTCAACGGAGTCACCTAACTGAAGCTCTCGCTTTTCACCATTGTCTTTAGTGATGTAAGCGGTTCCTGTTAATGCAACAACTTTTCCGATGAGTGCCATGGTTTTATTCCAAATAATTAATTAAAAACAGCAAGTCAAATTGACCACACTGGCATTAAACACAAGTTTTTACCAAAAAAATATTGTACTAACGGCCAATACGCCTACTTTTTAGAACTACCCAATAAAAGCCAGTTTGATTGTGGCTTTCAAATACGTCTGCCACTGTAAAAATAGCGAAAATGGGTTTTCCTTATGGTTAAATAGGTGCATTCTCGCTTAAGCGGTGGTAGCACCTTGTTTTGGAGCAAGTTATTTCAACGCCTGTGACCAGCATTGTTCATGTTATCGATCGCGCGCGCATGTTGATATGCATCATGCTCGGATTCTGCTGCGTCGCATACCTGTATGCCGGTGGCGTGCAATTTAATCGCTTAACCGAACTTGCCAAACAGCGCTATGGCGACCACGCCGTGCAAAGCATAGGCGAGCTCAACCAAGCACTCAATCGCGTCAGTAACGCATCTGACGAAGAAAAGCTTATTGCAATTAACGGATTTTTTAATCGAAAACTTGAATTTGTTGACGATTTAAATTTATGGAAGCAATCCGATTACTGGGCAACCCCGCTTGAATCGATTGGCATGCAAGCCGGAGACTGCGAAGACTTTAGTATTGCCAAATACGTATTTTTAAAAGCGCTGAATATTTCCAATGAGAAATTACGCCTGACTTACGTACGCGCGCAACTGTATGATCAAGATGTAAAAGTCGTCAAAGCCCATATGGTGCTGAGTTATTACAGAACCCCCACGTCAGAACCCCTTATTCTGGACAATCTGATTCCGGATATTTTACCTGCATCGCAGCGACCAGATTTAAACCCGATTTTTAGCTTTAACGATAAAGGCCTATGGGTAGGCGGCAGCACGCAACCCAAAGCCAGCTCACAACAACATTTATCAAAGTGGCGGGATGTGTTGTTACGCATTCGTGCAGATGGAATAGAATAAAAGAGTTAAGGAAAAGACCATGTCACTCATTCATCAAATTCGAATCGCATTATTTCTTGTCATTATCGCAACGGCGGGTGGCAGTTTGATTTTTAGTACACTCGACAGCAAGCAGTACCTTGAGGAAGAGTTGCAGAAGAAAAATCTGGACAATGCCAACGTGCTGGCACTTGCTATGTCACAAATGGAAAAAGATGCCACGATGATTGATTTATTCATTTCGGCACAGTTTGATGCGGGTCATTATCGCTATATCGGTCTGTTTGACCCCAATGGCAAACTGATTACCGAGCGTGTCAACCCCAACAGCAGCACCATCGCCCCTGATTGGTTCACACGCTGTGTGCCGATTAACGTCACCCCAGGATTCTCGAACATTCAAACTGGCTGGACGCAATACGGCACGGTGCATGTGGAAAGTGATGTGAACTTTACCTATGACCGATTATGGCATGCGGTCAAAAACATGTTGATTTGGGTGTTATCCATTAGCTTAATTGCCTATATTGCTTGCGGACAGTTGTTAAGAAGGATTTTGAAACCGCTGGATGATGTGATTGGGCAGGCGCAAGCAATTGGCGAGCGTCGCTTTATTAATATTCAAGAGCCCAAAACGACAGAATTTAAAGCCGTGGTAAGAGAAATGAATCAGCTTTCCACACGCGTCAAAGAAAATCTGAACAAAGAATCTGAGCGCTTGGATGAGTTACGTTTAAGAATCAATTATGACGATGCCACCGGCTTAATGAATCACGATTACTTTATGAATACGGTTGATTCAAAACTGCACCAAGAAAGCTTTGGTGAAGGCGCGCTCATTATCATCCGCATTTGCAATCTTGCTGAGATTGACCGCGATATTGGTTACCATCAAACCAATTTAATGCTCAAAAAAATCAGCGGCGCCATCACCTCCATTTCCAGTCACCAAGAAGGCTTGATTGCAGGCCGTATTAGTGGGCGCGATATTGCAATATTTTGCGACCAACCCAAAGATGAGTTTGTATTAGCACAACACTTTAAGGAAAACTTACTGGATGCGATGACGCTCGCGCATACCGAGCATCAAGCACCGCTATTTGCGTGTGTAGTCACTAAGACTAAATTTACCGATGAAAGCCAACACTTATTTAAAGCACTCGATTTTATTCTAGAGCTCTCGCATCTCAACAACGCACAAAACTTCCGTATCGTAAATGCGAACAGTATTGTGGCCACTAAACACCAATACCTCAACGAGTGGAAAACATTACTCGGCAATGCCATCACGCATCATCGAGTCAAACTAGAACATTACCCAGTGCTCACCATTCACGGCGAACTTATTCATTACGAAAGCCCCGTCCGTTTGCAGCTAGAGGAAAATAATAAATGGCTATCCGCTGGCGAGTTTATTGACTGGGCCATTCAGCTCGACTTAATTCAATCGATTGACACACTTGCCTTAGAAACCGCAATAGGCTTGCTAGCACAACACAACCTGCCCATTTGCTTGAATATATCCGAAAGCACAATGCGTGACCCTACTTACCTTAAAACAGCGGAAAGGCTCATTCAACAGCAAGGCATCAACACTGATTTATTGAGTTTTGAAGTCCCGGAAACCGCCGCCTTTAACCATCTGAATGAATTTAAAACCTTTACCCGTCAACTCAAAATGCTGGGTTGCCGTGTGGGTGTGGAGCATGTGAGTTTACGCATTTCACGCTTGGGTGAGTTACACGACCTCGGATTAGACTATGTGAAATTTGATGCCTCTCTCATCCGTGGCATTGATATCAACGAGAGTCATAAATCATTGTTACGTGGGTTATGTTTAATTGTGCACTCAATAGGTATCTACACCATTGCCGAAGGGGTAAATACAGAAGCCGAAATCGCAGCGTTAACAGAAGTGGGCATGGATGGCCTGACTGGGCCGGGCATTCGTATGGACGAGTAAGCATACGCGCGCCAGTTAGAAATACAGTGACTATGTATACGCCAGGTAGATTGGCGTAAAAGCTGGTGTATTAAATTTGATAATTTTGGTTGAGAATTAACGCCAAGTGCAACCTATCTTTGACTTTTAGTTGCTCAAAAATAGAAGCCAAATGCGCTTTCACCGTACGGTCCGTAATATTCAAAATACGGGCAATCTCTTTATTGCTTAGCCCTTTGGCGGCCTCTACCGCCACTTCTTTCTCGCGCTGCGTCAGCTGATTCAACAAGCTGTTGACATGCGAGTTATGGCTAGTGGTCATTCTGGTCGATACTTCAATCAACTTTTGTAATAGCGTATTCCCCAACCACAGTCCGCCGTGTGCAATGACAGTTTTGATTTCAGCCAATGCTTCTGCGGTCGCGTAAGCATGGCTGTACCCTACTGCCCCCAAACTCAAGGCATATAAGGCCTCTGCCTGATCCGGCGCATTGGCCAACACCACGACTTTTGCATTGGGATAATGCGTGGTAATGCGTTTGATTGCGCCTTGCATCCAATGCTGGCGGTCTTCGTTCATGTGTAGCCAAAATACCAGTTGTGCTTGATTGGCAGTGGTTGACACCTCACGCACACACTGGCAATCGGTAAAGGCTTGTTGCCAGCCAGGTAATGGCTGAGACAGTGTGGTAACAAAAATATCTTGCATAGTTGTAAGGGATTCTTTTTATCGCTCGCTGAACGCGTAAGACTTTGCTTTTAATACTGGTTTTAACAGATACGATAAGACCGTTTTTTTGCCCGTCAATATGTCCACCTGCGCCATCATGCCCGGAATGATCGGCAAACCTTTGCCAATGATAGATTGCTGGGTACGCACTTTCACAATGTAATAGGCATTGCCTTTATCATCCACGGTTGAATCCGCAGCAATGCTATCCACCACGCCGTTTACAGTACCATAAATGGTGTAATCATAAGCGGTGAGCTTAATAATGGCGGCCTGCTCGGGCCTGATAAACGCAATATCTTTGATTTGGACTTTGGTTTCTAAAATCAAACTATCATCCGTCGGCACCACTTCCATTACTTCTTTACCCGGCTGTATCACACCGCCCACCGTATTGAAAAACAAGCGGCTCACTTTACCATTCACTGGAGACTTCAACATGGACTGCTTTACTTTATCGGTAAGCGCCACACTGGTTTGGGTGAGACTATTCACCTTGGCCGAAGTGTCATTGAGCTCAGTTCGCACTTTACTTAAAAAAGATTGCTCGGCTTCGGCAATTTTACGTCTAGCCTCAGAAATAGAGACTTGGATACGGCTAATTTGCGCGCGCGCTTGGTCAATGTCTCCTCGTGCTCGCGTTGCTTCCCGGTCTAATCTTAAAATATCGATTTCTGATACCGCGCCACTGGCCAGCAAGGGCTTGTTCGCAGCCAACTCTTTACTGGCCGACTCATAAGTCTTTTCTGCAATTTCTTTTTTAAACTGCACTTCTATCAATTCCTTTTCACGCTGTACCATTTGGTCGCGCGCAATATTCACGGTGGAATCCAACTCTTCGCGACTGGCCAAATATAAAGCACGCTCTTGCTCATAGACTTGAGGCATATCTTGCTGTACCTGTGCAGGTGGACTATAACTGGTGCCATTCGCCAGTGCCTTTAATCGTGCCTCTTTTGCTAACAGCGCTAAATACTGCCCCTGATTCTCTTTGAGTGAGGAAGCCGCGCGCGTTTCATCAATCTTAATCAGCGGCGTCCCTAGCTTCACTACATCTCCAGCTTTGACTAAAATTTCCGAAACAATCCCACCATCCAGTGATTGGATTACCTGCACTTGACGTGACGGCACCACACGTCCTTCACCACGTGAAATTTCATCGACTTGTGCAAATGCCGCCCATACCAACAAAGCCACCATCACAGCCAAAATGGTATAGAGCAACTTTTTGGCTTTAAGCGGCGTTTGCTCAACAATGGCAATATCCGCTTCTTGATCCCAAGCCAAACTTTCTTGCGTTTCCGCTGGAATAACTTTATCAATCATCGAATGTATAGGCGTTGCCAGCCAATTACGGCCGCCAAATACACGGGTAAACGCCCCAATCTTTTTAAATAAGCCCTCACTCATCTCAACTCCTCATCAATGGGCTTTACCCACTTTGCCTGCGCGTAACGCTTCGATGACATCTTGTTTCTTGCCATCTGCCACTACGCGGCCAGCATCAATCACAATGAGACGCGTGACCAAATCAAATAATCCCGAACGATGGCTAATCAACACCATCGTGTGCTGGTGGGTAGCCTCAGCCAGTCGTTTTTTCACTGCATCTTCGCCAGAATGGTCCATCGCGCTGGTTGGTTCATCTAACAACACAATCGAAGGCCGTGTAATAAACGCCCGGGCAATGCCTACGCCTTGTTTTTGGCCACCGGAGAGTGTCTCGCCACGCTCACCTACCAACAAATCAAAACCTTTGGGGTGTGCATTGGCAAACTCATCGATGCCGCCCACATGCGCTGCCGCCAGTACAGCAGCATCATTGCTATGTGGCGCACGCATGGCAATGTTGTCGCGCAATGAGCCATAAAACAAATGTGTATCTTGTTGTACGTATCCTATACTGCGGCGCAACTCGGCCGGGTCTATTTGTCTAGAATCAATACCATCAATCAAAATCGCGCCTTCTGTAGGTTTATACAGACCCAAAATCAGCTTATTGATGGTACTTTTGCCTGAGCCCATGCGCCCCAATAAAGCCACATGTTCACCGGCTTTAATTTTGAAAGACACTTTAGTCAACGCAAGCTCTTCTGCGCCCGGATATTGAAAACTGACTTCTCTAAACTCAATATCGCCACGGAACGATGGACGCGACAAAAAGTTAGCATTAGCAGGACGCTCCACTGATTTATGCATGATCTCGTCTAACGATTGCAAGGAGGTAGATGCTGTGTGATATTGACTCAACAAGCCAGCTGTTTGCGCAATGGGTGCCAATGCCCGAGAAGCCAGCATCGTAGTTGCGATCAAGCCCCCCATCGTCAAATCACCACTCGTGACCATATAGACGCCTAGCAACACCAGTACCACAGTCAATATCTGTTGAATGGCATTAGAGCCGTTATTAATGGAAGAAGCCAGTAAGCGCAATTTACTACCCACCTCAGTGAGATAGCGTGCACTATGCTCCCACTTGCGTTGCATATTGCCTTCAATACCTAAGGATTTAATAGTTTCTAAGCCCACCAAGCTTTCTATCAGCGTGGCATTACGAATAGCACCAGCGCGGTACATGGTTTCTGATAGCTCATGCATCTTGGTCTGCACACTCAAGGCATATACCAGCATGATGATGGCGCCGATCACAACGGGCAAGACCATGACCCAATTAATCCAGGCAATGACGACAATAAAAATAATGCCGAACGGCAAGTCAATTAAAGCCGTGATGGTGGCAGAGGTAATAAAGTCTCTGACACTCTCAAAGGAACGGAGATTAGAGGCAAAAGAGCCTACAGAGTTTGGCCGCTGATCCAAATGTAGTCCTAGCACTTGCTCCATGATGCGCGCACTGAGCTTGACATCAATCCGTGCACTGGCCCAATCTAGGAAAAAAGCGCGCATGGTACGTAAAATCAAATCACCCACCACAATGATGAGTACACCCAAGCCCATGACCCACATGGTTTCAATCGCGCGATTTGGCACAATTCTGTCGTATACGTTCATCGTAAATAAAGGCATGGCCAGCGCAAATATATTGACCAGAAGAGCGGCCAACATCACATCACGGTAAATGCGCTTATTCTCTGCCAACGTACCCCAGAACCAATGTCTCAAGCGCACCTTACCTACCTCTGGCGCGCGTTGATCAAACATATACTTGGGCTTGACTGTAATGAAATAGCCGGCATATTTGGCTTCTAATTCAGCCAAAGGCAAATGCGTTTCAGCATCGCCCAATTCAGGAAAAATCACATAGGCGGTATTGGTGGCGTAATCAATGCGGGCAAGCTTACATGCCTCATCATTATGTAGCAGTAGTGTGACGGGTAAGAATTCTTTACGAATAGACTGTAGCGGCTTTTTAAGCACGGTGACCGAAAGTCCCAGCCGCTCAGCTGCGCGTTTAAAAATCGCTGGCGTCATTTTGCCATTAGGCAATGGCAAGCCAGCAATCACCGCATCTTTAGTAGTCGTAATATGATGGGTTCGGCAGGCCAGCATCAAACAGCCTAAGAGTGAATCAAAACTTGCATCTTGCTGATCTGCCAGATCTTCTAAGTGCATTTGACTGTTTTCCAAATTCATTCAAGTAACCTGTTTAGTACGAAAATTCGCGTTGTTATTCTTAAACACGCACTAATGTAACAACATTTCTGGGGGACTGCCAGTAAATTACTATTGCGTAGGAGACAGGATACATAAACTGGCGCAACACCAAAGCATTGAATAACGAGGTATTTACTACGGACTTAGGTATTTGGAGGCGCGAGCCGGAGTCGAACCGGCCTAAACGGCTTTGCAGGCCGCGGCATAACCGCTTTGCTATCGCGCCGTGTCTTTCAAACAAAGCTGAAAGATTTAAGCTAAAAAGGGAAAGCTACTTGTTGTGCTTTCCCTTTTTAATATTTGGAGCGGGAAACGAGTCTCGAACTCGCGACCTCAACCTTGGCAAGGTTGCGCTCTACCAACTGAGCTATTCCCGCATGAATCATTACGTCGTGTGCCGTAAAGAAGCGAGCATTTTAGCGATTTTAAATTTAGTGTCAAGGCGCATTTGCAGGTTTTATGACAATATCCTGCGAATTATTTGTCTTGACAATTTATTTCATCGAATCTTTCATCACCGGCCATGCCGCTTTTAAATAATAAGCCATTGATACCAATGTTAAAATTGCTGCGATGATAATCAGCACTTGCCCAACGAACTTGGTGTTGAAGTGTCCAATATTGTCGTAATAAAGTAGTAATAAAATCGCTAGCATCTGTGCAGCGGTCTTCACTTTACCAATCATCGCCACTGCCACGTTGCTACTTTTGCCAATATTGGCCATCCATTCGCGCAAGGCACTAATGGCAATCTCCCGCCCAATGATAATTAATGCAATCACTGCGCCTATACGCTCAAACTCCACCAACACAATCAAGGCAGCAGCCACCATCAATTTATCGGCCACCGGATCTAAAAAAGCACCAAAGCCGGACATTTGATTAAACCTACGTGCCCAGTAGCCATCAAGCCAATCGGTAACGGCGGCCAACGCAAATACGATAGTAGCAGTGAAGTTTACCCAGTGCGCTGGAAACGCAGCCAGCGTCATGGCATCTTTAGGTAGATAAAAAATTCCTACGAATACAGGAATCAAGGCAATCCGCAACACCGTTAAAATATTTGGCACATTCCACAACATAGTTTTAATCACTTAATGAAATTGATCATAGATTTTTTCTGCAAGAGACTGGCTCACACCATCTACTTTTGCAAGTTCATCTATGCTAGCATTTTTTACGCCGTCTAAACCACCAAAACGGGTGAGTAGCGCTTTGCGGCGTTTAGCACCAACGCCTTCAATGTCTTCCAAACTAGAAGTGATCCGCGCTTTGCCACGTTTGGCACGGTGCCCTGTAATGGCAAAACGGTGTGCCTCGTCACGGATACGTTGTAATAGATGCAAACCTTGATTGTCCTTTTCCAAGTTGAGCATTTCGCCGGTATCCGAGAAGATCATGGTTTCCAAGCCCGGCTTGCGCTCCTCGCCCTTGGCAATCCCCACCAGCAAAATATCGTCCAACCCAACCTCTTGCATGACCTCAATTGCAATGCCTAATTGCCCTTTACCACCATCAATAAACACCAAATCCGGGCGCTTACCTTCACCAGCAGCCACTTTCTTATAGCGTCGTGTCAGCACATCGCGCATCGCAGCATAATCATCCCCCGGTGTGATGCCTGTGATGTTGTAACGGCGATATTCGCTGTTTTGCATATCACCTTTATCAAACACCACACAGCTGCCTACGGTCGCCTCACCCATGGTATGGCTAATATCAAAGCATTCAATGCGCTCTACGGTTTCGGATAAGTTTAATGCTTCACGCAAGGCAATCAATTTGGCTGCTTGATTAGCAGAGGAAGCAGCACGTTGCGATAACGCCAGTTCCGCATTGGTATCTGCCATTTTTAACCAGACACGTTTATCGCCAATGGGATTGGTAATAATCTTAATTTTGCGCTGCGCTTGCTCGCTTAACACCTCTTCAAAATCTCTGGCTGCAATCTCTACACCACAGACAATCATGGGGGGGGTATTTTGTGCGGTGTAATGCTGGGTAATAAACGCTTCTATCGTTTCACTCAGTTCAGCATCCTGACTATTTTTTGGGAAAAAGCTTTTATCCCCCAAGTGACGGCCACCACGAATCATCACCAAGTTAATGCAATGCTGCCCCTCCAATGCCTGGCAGGCAATGACATCAGCGTCAGATACTGTGAAATCGCTCACAAACTGCTTGGCCTGCACTTGCCGTAAGGCTTGCATACGGTCACGAAACACCGCAGCAGCTTCGTACTCCTGATTGGCGGCGGCCGTGTTCATTTTATCGCCTAGCACATCCATCACCTCACTGGTTTTACCTTCCAGAAACAACGCCGCATGGTGCACATCTTGTGCATAGTTTTCTTGATTGATGTAACCCACACAGGGCGCGGTACAGCGCTCGATTTGGTATTGCAGGCAAGGACGTGACCGGTTAGCAAATACCGTATTTTCGCAAGTCCGTAACTTAAACACTTTTTGTAGCAGCTGTATGCTCTCACGCACCGCCACTGAGTTAGGGAAAGGGCCAAAGTATTGACTGCGCCCTGTAGACTTGGTGGCTTGGCGTTGCGTCCCACGATGAAATGCCAGCCTTGGAAAAGCATCACCTGTCAGTGCAATATAAGGGTACGATTTATCGTCCCGGAACAGGACGTTATAGCGCGGCATTAAGCCTTTGATCAGATTATTTTCCAGCAACAACGCTTCGGCTTCAGACCGCGTCACCGTGGTTTCAATCTTGGCGATTTGCGACACCATCATACGTGTACGCGGGCTAGGCAGATTTTTATTAAAATAGCTGGAAACGCGCTTTTTAATGTCTTTTGCTTTGCCTACATAAATCACCACTTCTTCCGCATTCATCATGCGGTATACCCCAGGCAGATTGGGCAGGTTTTTTAAAATAGGTTTAGGATCAAACATCCTTACATTTTAGCATTGGCTTGCCGAGTT
Organism: Methylophilaceae bacterium 11; assembly: GCA_000525025.1. Classification (GTDB taxonomy): domain Bacteria; phylum Pseudomonadota; class Gammaproteobacteria; order Burkholderiales; family Methylophilaceae; genus Methylophilus. Next base: position 1,927,189 of record JCKJ01000001.1, read on the forward strand.
AAGCGAAATCGGCGTAACGACTATTCAACGTAACATGCCTACTCGTCCAGCAGCTTGCCACCTATCGCCCAGTCTTCGTATTCCACTTCTTCAAAGGTAATGTAAGTGTAATTAGCGGGTTTATGCGCTACGCGCGCCAAGGTTTCGGTGATTTCTTTGGCAATCTCCGCTTTTTGTTCGCGGGTGACAGCGCCTGCAAGTTTAATATTGACGTATGGCATGGTTAACTCCTTGTGGTTTACTCAACGGTATTACTGCGACCTAATAGATAAGCAACACTGATAGTAGCCATCAATGATGGTGTTCATGGCTGTTGTGTTGGCTTTCGCCACGAATATCTAGCCAAATATCTTTGATTAAACTCATGGTCACCAACAACAAGAGCACAGAAATCACCAAAGAAAGTAATGGATCAATCGCCAGCCAACCAGTGTAATAGATCACAACACCAGCCATCAGTGCCGCCACCGAGCCCAACACATCGCCCATCACATGCAACAAAGCCGCGCGATGATTGAGATTATCCTTACCGCCATGATGATGGGCGTGATGGTGCAAACGCTGGGCGACGATTAAATTAATCACCAGCCCAAAAAATGCGATCAGCATCACGTAGCCACCGGCCACCACATACGGGTGCTGCAAGCGATCAAACGCCTCAATCACAATCCATACTACCACTATCACCATGAGCGCCGCATTTAAGATAGAAGCGATGATTTCAGCACGACTATGCTTGGCCTCGCGACGCGCCTTGGCTGTACGATGGGAGGCATACATGGCTAAGCCCAGCGCGAACACATCGGAAAACATATGCCAGGCATCGCCTAGCAAAGCCAGCGACCTTGTCCATATCCCACCGGAAAATTCGATGACTGCAAACACGGCAATTAGAATAAAGGGTATTAAAAACGGGTTAGCATGCTGGTGGTCTTCTGCATGTGTATTGTCTTGTGGATGTGCATGCGTGTGATGCATGTCGGCGTCATGGTTGTGCGGTGTAGTCATGCCAATATGCTACCCCATGGCCAGCAAAGTGCCAATAAAAAAGCAGCTTTTTTAAGAAGCTGCTTGATTCAAAACCTTACGTGATTTAGATGAGGTTAACGTGCTTTTTGCGCACATTTATCGTGTGCAGCTTGGCGATGTGCACGCCATTTTTCTTTCATCGCATTACGCTCTACATCATCAATAAAGCCATCGTTATTCGTATCCTGACGTTTAAAGCGTTCTTGCAAATGCTGATCGCGTACAGATTTAAACTCATCAAAGCTGATTTTTCCATCTTTGTTAATATCGGCTTTTAATGCATCTAGCGCTGTCTTTTGCTCGCCACCTTCTTGATGATTTGCGTAAATGCTCATGGTGGTGAATGCAAACCCGGCTGCCGCTGCAAGTATTAATAATGTCTTTTTCATGTTCATCCTTTGTGTATAAAAAGAAGCCCTACAGCTAACAAAACGCAACCGTGCATTATTTGTCGACAATCTCACGTAGAGATAACGGTTTAGTCTTTTATAATAGCCATCATTTAATCGTTGAATTTTTTATGCTGAGTTACCGACACGCATTTCATGCAGGCAATCACGCCGATGTTCTTAAACACTATGTGTTGAGCTTAGTGCTAGGCTATTTCAATCAAAAAGAAAAGCCTTATTGGGTCATCGATACGCACGCAGGCGCTGGTATGTATGCGCTTACAGATGGTTTTGCGCAAAAAAATAGAGAGTTTGAAACGGGCGTTGCCCGCTTAATGGCTTCAGACGCTTTACCTGAATTAGTGCAGCGCTACTTAGAAGCGGTAAACGCAGTCAATACAGAAGGTTCGCTTCAGCTTTATCCTGGATCACCACAGATTTCTGCGCATTTTTTGCGCGACCATGACAAGCTGCGTTTATTTGAGTTGCACCCAAATGACTTTAAGCTGTTGCAGCAGCATTTTGCGGGTAAGCATCGTCAAATTAAAGCCGAGATGGTCGATGGATTTCATGGTCTTAAAGCCTGTTTACCGCCACCCATCAAACGCGCCGTGGTATTGATTGACCCGCCTTACGAGCTGAAAGAAGACTATCAGCGTGTCGTGAGTAGCCTGCAAGATAGCCTCAAGCGATTTGCAACTGGCACGTATTTGGTTTGGTATCCGTTACTGCAACGCCCGGAACCCGGCGCGATGGTGCAGGCACTGCAACAACTGAACACGCAAAATTGGTTGGACATACGTTTACAAGTAGAACAACCGCATGAAGATGGTTTTGGCATGTACGGGAGTGGTATGTTTGTCATTAACCCACCTTGGCAACTACCGGAAATACTCAACAGCAGCATGCCCAGCATTACTGAGCTATTGGGTTTGGACGCATCGGCACAGTTTAATCTCGAGTATGCCATCACATAGTCATACACTTCAGGTAAAATCCAACTTTTGATTTCGAGTACATCGCACCATGCAAGAAAACACCAACATTAGCCCAAGCCAATACAAACAAAGCAACATCATGACCAATATTTTGTTTGGTAGCCGCTGGTTACAACTGCCTCTTTACTTAGGCTTGATCATTGCACAAGCCGTATATGTTTACTTTTTTGCAGTAGAACTTGTGCATTTGGTGGGCAAAACTGCCACCATCAGCGAAGCCGATATCATGTTGATTGTGTTAGGCTTAATTGATGTAGTGATGATCTCAAACCTACTGATCATGGTCATTGTGGGTGGGTATGAAACCTTCGTATCGCGCTTAAACTTAAAAGGCCACCCGGATGAGCCAGACTGGTTATCTCACGTGAATGCCAACTTGCTTAAAGTCAAACTGGCTACCGCGATTATCGGCATTTCATCGATTCATCTGCTCAAAACCTTTATTAATGCTGCAAATTTGAGCAACGATGTCATGATGTGGCAAACCATTATCCACATGACGTTTGTGGCTTCAGCGGTTTCGATTGCTTATATCGATAAGCTGATGACACACGCGGATGATAATAAGCACTAATACTTATAGCGAATATGGCGAGGAGTTCCCGTCTCCTCGCTCACAGTAAATGATTGAACGGCAATGGTTTTTTCATTCTCCGTTTCAATCCTCACCCGCCACTCCCCTAGCGATATATTTTGCTTGTAGGTATAGCCGCGATAACCATTGTTACGCCCACCGTTTAAATCAAAGCCAATGCGCGATTGCGTCTGCCAACCGTTTTTCTTTGAATACAATTGCCAGCGATGATACAAACGCACCTCTAGCCCTGCTGGTGCAAATATGGGGGAAAAGCAATATAGCCGTTGTCCGGGCACTACTTTCAGGTGGTTACTTGTCTTGCGCCAAAACTGCCATATCGGGCCACGCTGCTGGATAATAAAGTAGTTGCCGTCTTCTTTTTTCACGTCATACGCAATGGCAACGTCACGTGTCACCAATGGCACCGGAGGAATCATATCCGCCGCATAGGCCAGCATGAGCACTCCGGCAATCAGCCACACCGGCAGAATGCTACCCAGATTCTGCGGAGTCTTGGAATACAGATAAATCACCAAACTCGCACCCAAAATCGTACTGAGATAAAACCAAATCGGATGCACGCTCCCGAATAGAAACGGCAACAGAAAGTTAAACAGTAAAATCGCGCACAAGCCAAACAGCGCCCAGCTTAAAGTAAATCGACGATATGCATTTTCTAAAAACTCATTGGCAATGAGTAAAACGCCAAGAAGAATGGAGGTGAGGAAAGCCAATGCATGATTAGCGCTTTTAAAATACAAAATAAACAGCGCACTCAACAAGCTACCATACAAAAACTGAAGCGCTAGATAAGGCCAACCTGTTGTAAAAAACCAGTGCAAACGCTTGGGTATCGTTGTCTCATCTACCAAAATAAAACTTGGACGGCTCATGATATACAGCAACATGCCCGCCGCAAATAAATACCCGGTAAAAATCAGCAAGTCAGATGTGGCTACGCTACGGCCAATGGTGAGTGCATCCCATATAAAGCCTGAAAAAAAGAAGATAACAGGCAAAAAACCCGCGAGTTTACTGACTCGCTGGTACATTTTAGTTTGCATATGCTTACTAGAAAGAATTTTTGAAATTACCGACTACGGCTTGAAAGCTCTGATAGGTTTAGCGCGCTTTAATGAAGCTTGATAAACATCCCAATAACCACTCTCAAAGCAATCAATTGCACTGGCAAAATAAATTCGATAATGATCGTAAAGCTCAGCACCATATTTCGCGATTATGGTGTCACGATGCATCTGCAATCTCCTGTCCCACTCAATCAAAGTTGGTACATAATCCAGCCCTATTGTTGTCGCCTCTACAATTTGATATTTATCAATAATACCTGCTTGAATATCACTAATGGAGGATAACGCTGATCCAGGAAAGACCTTATCTTTTAGATATTTCGCCCCCCTTAACTCTTTGAGGTTTTCTGCATGTCTTGTAATGATAATCGACTGCAAACCAATATATGCATCATCTGTAGTGACGCTCAAGCACCAATCAAAAAACTTTTTATAAACGTCTCTTTGTAGCCCTGCCTCGCTCTCTTCAAATGTTGCAAAATGCTCTAAAGCACAAACACTTACAATAGCATCATATTTTTTTTCAGGTACTGCAACGTCTTCCCAAGAGATAGGGCTTGCAGATACGTTCTGTTTAACCAAGCTATTGATATAAGCAGCTTGATTTGAGCTAAGTGTTACTCCATATGCGTTCGTATCTAAATATTCATCAGCAATGTATGACAATAATCCGCCCCAACCACAACCGACATCAATAATATTTTGACCTTTTTGTATATGCGCATACTGGCAAAGTCTTTTAAATTTATTGACCTGTGCCTGGACTAGATCTTCGGTACCATCCCATACTGCACAAGTATAAGTACGATATTTTTCATCTAAAAATAGAGCAAAAAAATCATTATCCACATCATAGTGACTCTCAATGTCGTCTTGTGTTGCCATCGCATTCCTCAACAGTATTAAATTAATTTAGATATACAGGAAATTTGACACCCGTACCTGCTACAAATCAGGCTTGATATTACACCAAACAAATAATAAGCGATTAAAACAAGCAATAAATTATCTAAGCAAAATAAACAACTAATCATCACTGATTAAATTCTGTCGAACATGATGAATTATGAATATTTAACCCCTCATCAATTAGCACATCAAATAAATAACACATTGTTTTTAAATGTAAAATTTAAAATAAAAGCAATGGCATAAACATTGCTTTTTCTTATTAAAATATAATTTTCTAGAGGAGAAGCTTGATGTCCCAAACAAGTAATACACTTCTAGCTGACTTTAAGATTAAAAATAACATCAAAAACAATCTAAAAAGCATGTTCAGTTTCATAGGCTTTAATAAACACGGAGAAGAATATCAGCAAGCTATTCTTCGTGTCATTATTATTGGGCTGACCATATTTTTTATGCACTTCTCTTATGCAAGCATCAGAGTAGAAACCTCCATACTAATGTATGCGTTTGCATTCAGCTCATTAGCCATCCTGCTACATACACGTCTTAACTCAAATCCGAATAAAAAAAGACTGTTGCTAGTGATGCTTTTGGACGTGTTAGGTTCATCACTTTCCGTTTACTTCACCAATGACATCGGAGCAGTTTTTATTGGTGTATATCTCTGGTTAATTATCGGCTACGGTTTTAGATTCGGACGCCAGTTACTGATTGCAACCTACATTGCCAGCCTGACTGGCTTTGTCATTGCCAGCCTCAACAGCCCATACTGGCAATCGAACATGACAGGCTTCTATGGCTTGTTATTCACGCTTGTATCTATCCCCATGTATGCATTGGCTTTACTCAACCGATTAAAAGAGGCCACTTACAAGGCAGAGGCTGCCAGCCGTGCAAAAAGTGAGTTCCTTTCACATATCAGCCACGAGATCCGCACTCCGCTTAACGGGATTGTGGGTGCATGCAGCTTGTTAGAGGCCTCTAACCTAGATAAAAACAATGCAACGCTCTTTAACGTGATGAAAAACTCATCTAATGTATTGCTTGAACTTGTAAATAACGTGTTGGATTTATCAAAAATCGAGAGTGGCAAAGCCGTTGAGCACAAAGAGGATTTTTACTTACAAAACCTGATTCTGACTACTGTCAACTTATTCGAGACGCAAGCCAATCATAAAGGCATTGTCATTGACTATGACATTGCGCAGGACACCCCATTAAAATTGCACGGCAATTTATTGCATACCAAACAAGTGCTGATTAACTTAGTGGGTAATGCCGTTAAGTTTACCGAACAGGGCTCTGTCTACGTAAGGGTGACCGCTGCTAAACATTCACAAGGTAAAGTGATTGTCCGTTTTGAGGTCAAAGATACCGGTATCGGTATTTCAAAAGAATCCTTACCACATATTTTTGAGAGCTTTACGCAAGCCGAAGAATCTATTAAATACAAATTTGGCGGTACTGGTTTAGGCACCACTATCTCTAAAAAGCTGGTGGAATTAATGGATGGTGAAATCGGGATTGAGAGTGAGTTGGGTCAAGGCTCTACTTTCTGGTTTGAGATTCCACTAGACGTTGTCACCAATGAGGACACTGAAGGTCAGGTTTCATCTGAAATCATTTCCTTCAAAAAAGCCATGCAAGCCAGCAAGAGAAAACCTTGCCGCATTTTGGTGGCAGAAGACAACGAGACCAATATTCTTATCTTGTCACAAATGTTGGCACTAGGTCAGCATCAGTTTGATGTTGTTAAAAACGGCCAACAAGCGCTGGATAAACTCGAAGAGACTACTTACGACTTAATGATTTTAGACTATAACATGCCGGTAATGGGCGGTTTAGAGGCGTTACGTATTTACCAAGCCATTAATGTTGGCTTGCCACAAATACCTTCCATTATTTTGAGCGCCGATGCCACACATAACACCATTGCCGAATTCGATGAGTTGGGCGTTGCCGCTTACCTCACAAAACCTATCCAAATTGATGCATTGAATCTTGCCATTGAAGAAGTGGTTGCAAAATCCAAACAAAAATCTTACCGCGATGCCGCACCTGTGGTCTCATTTGCCGCCAGCAAAGAGCAAGTGCTCAGCGAAGAACCAAGTGCAATCATTGCATCCTACACTGGCAATACCGCACTTAACTTGGCACGTTTGGCAGAGTTAGCTTCTATTAGTAAAAATGCAGGGTTTGTTGAAAGCTTGATTCTAGGCTTTATTGAAGATACCGATAGAAACTTGAGCGACTTGAAAGTGTATGTGCAAGCGCTAGATTTTGCGAATATTCATGACACGGCGCATGCGATTGCAGGGAGTGCGACCAACATTGGCGCTGAGGAACTCAGCCAGATTTGTGTAGAGTTAGATGACATTACACCAAATGAGATTTACAAGGTGCCTACATTGTTTGCGCAAGCTAACCATGCATACCAAAACACCAAGCTAGCGTTTGCAGATTACCTTGCGACGCATGCGCAGCAAGCTTCAGCAAATTAGTAGTGCAGAAAAACGAAAACGATCAATGAGTTATGAAGCTGCGCGTTTGATAGAAACAACATTGTCCGCCACTGGCGAAGTATGTGGCATCGGTGCAGTTAAGTATTGCTTTTCTTGGCTGTAGATAAAGCGATCCATGATGCTAAATTCACGCTCGCCTAGTTTTAAAGCGGTATCTACCCAAATTTTGGTGATATCCAACAGCTCATCATAAGTAATAGGATTGACTCTATTTTTGGCACGTTGCGCAGCCAAGTAACCGTTAAAGTAGCGCTTATTTTTTTCAATCCATTCATACACCGCTTTTTCACCTTGACCGTCATCGACCAGCACATCAACCAAACCAAGCTCAAATGCTTGTTCGGCTGTATATTGTTTGCCTTTGAGGATCATTTCGTCAGCGACTTTCATGCCTGCTTTACGTGCAACTAAGCTATATCCGCCCATACCAGGGAACATGTTGAACAAAATCTCAGGAAAGCCAAAATAGCTTTTGCGTTCAGCAATGATGACATCGCTGGCCAACGCTCCTTCCAAACCGCCGCCCAAAGCCAAGCCCTGAACCAAAGTGATGTTGACGATAGAGGAGTTATTGAACCGTGACAGCCTGCTATGCAGAATATCAATGCCTTTAATTGCGTAATAAAGTAAAGCGTCTTTGTTTTTATTTAAGGCTAATTCACGAATCAAGGCAAGATGTCCGCCTAGGTTGAATACATTGGGTGTGAGCGATGCTGCAACAGAATACTTCACTTGAAAAACACGGTCATTGGAGTACAACACGCCCGCAGCTTTTTCAAGCTCTTGCTGGTGTTGGGTTAACTCGTGAATAATTTCATGGTTGGCACAAGGAATGATATTTTTCTGATTAAAGTAGGTCCATAAAACCTCATGGCTTTCATCATATTTTAACGATAACTGCTTAAAATGATTACTTAAACCAAATTCAGAAATATTCATTAAAATCTCGCACTTTAAACAAAGCTTTATGGCATTATATTCTAGTTATTTAAAAATAATATAGCCGAAAAGGCGAATTGTGATAAGGATACCGTTGAATGAGCAAAGAAGTTGTCAATAAAGACGAAATTAAAACGTTTTTAACTGAAATATTTACCAAAGAAAAAAATATCCCCGCAGAAAAGTTAACCGCAGAACAAGCTTTAAAGGATTTAGACATTGATTCTTTCGGCTTTCTTGAAGTGATTTTTAGTATTGAGCACCAATACAACATTTCTTTCCCTAAAAATTATGAGCATATTGTGACGGTACAAGATTTAGTCAACGTCACACATGACTTAATTGCAGCAAAAAACTAAGTTTTTAGTATGAAACACCAACGTCGCGTAGTGGTAACGGGCTTTGGTCTGGTGTCCCCTTTGGGCAACACCATCGAAGATTTATCCGCAAATGTATTTTCCGGAAAATCTGGTATTCAACAATTTGTCGGCCCATATTTAGATAAACTCTCCTGCAAAGTGGCTGCACAGGCGGACTTTGACCCTACCCAATACTTTGAGAAAAAAAGTGACTATTCCATTCTCGACAGAAATGGGCAAATGGCGCTACATGCCAGCAAAGAAGCGGTTAAACACGCACAACTTGATACTGATAGGCTGAACAAATTACGCACTGGCGTGTATGTAGGTACTGGCATGGGGGGTATCCATTCGGTAGAAGATGGTTACCAGACGCTATTTGTGGAAGGTGAAAACCGCTTAAAACCATACACCGTATTGATGTGCATGTACAACAGCGCAGCGGCAGCTATTGCTACCCATTTTTCCATTTCTGGTCCTAACCTTACTTTCTCAACAGCATGTTCATCTTCGGCCGTGGCCATTGGCCAAGCCATGAAAGATATACGCTACGGTGAAATTGATGTGGCATTGGCTGGTGGTACCGATGCGATTTTGGCCTACGCCAGTATTAAATCGTGGGAAGCGATTCGCACGCTGGCCGAAGAAGACAAAGAAGATATCAGTAAATCCTGCAAACCATTTTCCGCCAACCGTACTGGCTTGGTGATTGGCGAAGGTGCAGCGACGGTGATTCTAGAAGAGTTATCCCACGCACAAGCCAGAGGTGCGCATATTTATGCAGAGATTGTGGGGTATGGCGCAGCCAATGATTTTAAACATATTGCCGTGCCGTCGGTCGAGGGTCAGGCCGCAGCCATGCAAAAGGCTTTGGATGATTCCGGATTAAATCCTCAATCAATTCAATACATTAACGCACATGGCACCGGCACAAAATTCAACGACGAAACCGAGACCAACGCCATCAAGCAAATTTTTGGTGATCACGCTTACCAATTAGCAGTCAGCTCAACTAAATCCATGCATGGTCATTTGATGGGCGCAGCGGGTGTGCTAGAAAGCATCATCACTTTACTAGCTATGCAGCGTAACGAGTTACCGCCTACTATTAATTTGCAACAAGCAGACCCTAAGTGCGATTTGAATTACGTACCAAATCAATCACAACAGGTCGATGATTTAGAGTACGCTATGTCGAACTCATTTGCGTTTGGCGGCACTGGGGCAACACTGATTTTTAAGAAATCAGTGTCCGGATAGCATACTCCCGAGTACAAACCCAATCACAATGCCGATAATCAGTGCGATGGTGAGTCCGCGGTAGGTTAAGACATCTTGGCTGTAACCACGGCGGATGGCAACATAGGACACAATATAGCCAAGTGCATTGAGCAACCAGATAACCGAGAGGCTAAGCACTTTGACGACCAGCGGGCCAATGATCGGCACTAGTCCGACCATTCCTACCAGCCAAGCAAATACACCCGAGATAAGGCCAATCACCACTGCCCCACCAGCAATGATTTTATAATCAATGTGGTAGTGGTTACCCAAATAAATCAGGACGGCAAGTAATAGTAAGACTGGCAACATCATACGCCAGTCTTTCCATCTAAATTTGCCGAAGAGGTTACTTTCTTGTTGTTTCAAATGATTACTTTCCAAAGCCACTTATTCAACAGCAGCAGCGATTGCAATCACTTTTTTACCTGAGCTCAAGGTATCTAACGCCGCTTTATACTCTGTCATTTGGTGGAAATTCAAATACTTATAAATTTCTGCCGTATTGGCCAATTTATTACCGACCGTTTCCAAGTATTCAGCGTGGGTAGGCATGCGGCCCAACTTAGCACACACAGCTGCCAATTCTGCCGAGCCCAAGTAGACACGCGCATCTTTACCCATACGGTTATCAAAGTTACGTGTACTGGTAGAGAATACTGTGGCTTTATCTGCCACGCGCGCTTGGTTACCCATACAGAGTGAACAGCCAGGCACCTCGGTACGCGCACCTGCAATACCAAAAGTGGAATACACACCTTCATCACGCAATTGCGCTTCATCCATACGCGTTGGCGGCGCAATCCATAAACGAGTTGGAATACCACCGGCGCCATCCAGCACTTTGGCTGCTGCACGGTAGTGGCCGATATTGGTCATGCAGCTACCAATAAATACTTCATCAATTTTGTCGCCCACCACAGCCGTCAATGGCTTGATGTCGTCAGGATCGTTCGGGCAAGCTACTAAAGGCTCTTTGATTTCATTCAGATCAATTTCAATGACGTGCGCATATTCTGCATCTGCGTCCGGTTGTAGTAGTTCTGGTTTAGCTAACCATGCCTGCATATTCTCAATCCGGCGTTGCAGCGTACGCGCATCTTGGTAACCATTTTCGATCATGTTTTGCATGAGCACGATATTGGAATTCAAAAATTCAATCACCGGCTCTTTATTCAACAATACGGTACAGCCATTGGCAGAGCGCTCTGCAGAGGCATCTGCAAACTCAAACGCTTGCTCCACCTTTAAATCTGGCAAGCCTTCGATTTCTAAAATTCGGCCGTTGAATACGTTTTTCTTACCTTGCTTGCCAACCGTCAATGTACCTTCTTGAATCGCCGCATAAGGAATCGCATTCACCAAATCACGTAGCGTAATACCAGGCTGCATGGTGCCTTTAAAGCGCACTAGCACTGACTCTGGCATATCTAACGGCATGGCACCGGTTGCGGCCGCAAACGCCACCAAACCAGAACCCGCTGGGAAGGAAATGCCAATTGGGAAACGCGTATGGGAATCGCCACCTGTACCTACGGTATCTGGCAAAATCAGGCGGTTAAGCCATGAGTGAATGACGCCATCGCCCGGTTTTAAACTCACACCACCGCGGCTGGACATAAACTCGGGCAACGAATGTTGTAATTTAATATCGACTGGCTTTGGATAGGCAGCGGTATGACAGAAACTTTGCATGACTAAATCGCTACTAAAGCCCAAGCACGCCAGCTCTTTCAGCTCGTCACGCGTCATGCCGCCAGTCGTATCTTGCGAACCAACTGTGGTGGCTTTTGGCTCACAATAAGTGCCGGGACGCACACCCGCCACACCACACGCTTTACCCACCATTTTTTGGGCCAGCGTGTAACCTTTGCCAGTGTCTTTGGCCGGGATTGCTGTAATAAACGTAGTTGGTAAGGGCAAGCCCAGTGATTTGCGCGCATTGGTGGTCAACCCACGGCCAATAATCAATGGAATACGGCCGCCGGCACGCACTTCATCCGGCAAAGTAATCGGATTCATTTCAAATGTTGCAATCACTTCACCAGACTCAGACAACACTTTGCCTTCATACGGTTGAATAACAATCACATCGCCCGTTTTCATTTTGCTGACGTCGCATTGAATTGGCAATGCGCCAGAGTCTTCAGCGGTATTAAAGAAAATAGGGGCAATCTTGCTGCCTATCACTACACCACCAGTACGTTTATTGGGGATGTTGGGAATATCGTTACCCATAAACCATTGGACTGAGTTAATTGCAGATTTGCGTGAAGAACCTGTACCCACAACATCGCCCACATAGGCAAGCGGCAGGCCTTTCTGCTTAAGGGCTTCAATGGTGTTTAAGCCGTCTGGCATTTTGTTCACCAGCATGGCTTTGGCATGCAATGGAATATCCGGACGGCTCCAAGCCTCTTGTGCTGGGCTTAAGTCATCAGTATTGGTTTCGCCATCGACTTTAAACACGACGACTTTGATTGCATTGGCCAGCACCGGCTTGCTGGTGAACCATTCTGCATTGGCCCAAGAGGTAATCAGTGTTTTTGCGTGGGTATTCCCTGCCTTCATCTTGGCTTCCACGTCATGAAAAGCGTCAAACATGAGGATGGTATTAGAAAGCGCTTTGACGACCTGTGCCGCCATATTGCTATCCAACAACTCTACTAAAGCTTGCACGTTATAGCCGCCCAACATGGTACCTAGTAACTCTACCGCTTTATCTGCAGATACCAAGGGTGAGCTGGCTTTGCCTTTTGCGATGTCAGCCAAGAAAGCTGCTTTGACATAGGCCGCTTGGTCTACGCCTGCAGGAATGCGATTGGCTAGTAACTCAAGCAGCAAAGCATCTTGCCCAGCTGGGGGTGACTTGAGTAAATCAACCAACGCGGCCACTTGTTCTGCATTCAGGGGTAATGGGGGTAATTGTTGTGCAGCACGTTCCTGCACGTGGGCTTCATACGCTTTTAACATGTGTGTAGACTCGTTTCTTAATGGATGAAATCATTATAAACCAGCCTAATCTTGCAAGCCGTTTCACATTTGTAAAAACGCTTAAATTTAGGTAGCTAAAATAAGGCTAGTTTGTTGTGTTCTGGTAAGTTTTATCTGAGTACAACTCTTTGGCAAATGGGGTACTACAACTCTTGCCACTGGCAGAAGACTCCCATTTATCCAACAATTCTTTTTGGTAGCCAACGCCATGCTGCTTTTCCAAATAGGCACGCACTTCAAACACGTCTGCAAATCCGTTGTGGTCTTTATCCATCAACGCCACCTGATCCTCTACCGAAGGACCAATATATTTGCCATTGGCATCGGTCAGGTAATCCAGCATGCTCTCTGCCTGCACATTGGCAGAAGCGAGTAGCACGCCCAAAAAGTATAAACGTTTTAACATGAGTTTCTTATCCGTCATTTTACTTATAAGACCCATATTAAAACAAATCGTGCGGGCAAGCTATGTGACTTTTAACACATTAAAAATCATGGTTTACACTGCACGGATTGCTATTTTTTGCTGCCACTGCGCAGGGCCAGTTTTGTGTACCGATTCACCTTGTGCGCTGACTGCCACGGTGACTGGCATATCGACCACTTCAAATTCGTATATGGCTTCCATACCCAAATCTGCAAATGCGACTACGCGTGATTTTTTAATGGCCTTACTCACTAAATAAGCAGCCCCACCCACCGCCATCAAATACACGGATTGGTAGCGTGCCATCACCGCAAGCGCCTCATCTCCACGCTCTGCTTTGCCGATTGAGCCTAACAATCCAGTGTTCAGCATCATCTCAGTATAATCGTCCATACGGGTTGCGGTCGTCGGGCCAGCCGGACCAACCGCCTCATCACGCACCGCATCTACCGGGCCTACGTAATAAATAAAACGATTAGTGAAATCCACTGGCAATGCCTCACCGTTAGCCAGCATATTGGCAATGCGTTTATGCGCTGCATCACGCCCTGTTAGTATTTTACCTGTGAGCAATAGCGTCTCGCCCGCTTGCCAAGTCAGCGTATCTTCCTTGCTGATCGTGTCTACATTGACACGCCTTGCCTGCGCGCTCGGCTGCCAGTGTACATCGGGATAGATATCTAAATTGGGCGGTGCTAACTCTGCCACACCGGTACCATCCAACGTAAAGTGCACATGACGGGTGGCTGCGCAATTAGGGATAATCGCCACAGGCAAACTAGCGGCATGCGTTGGGTAATCCAAAATTTTTACATCCAGCACTGTCGTTAATCCGCCCAAGCCCTGTGCACCAATCCCTAGCGCATTCACCTTTTCATACAACTCCAAGCGCAACTCTTCGATACGAGACAGCTTTTCATTTTGCGCACCTTTGGCTTTTAACGCATGCATATCAATGGGTTGCATGAGCGATTCTTTGGCCAGTAACATGGCTTTTTCTGCACTGCCGCCTATGCCTATACCCAACATGCCAGGCGGACACCAGCCGGCCCCCATGGTAGGCACCACTTCCAGCACCCAATCGACAATACTGTCGTTAGGGTTCAACATCGCTAACTTAGCTTTATTTTCACTGCCACCACCTTTAGCGGCCACAGTGACCTCGACGGTATTGCCTTGCACCAACTCCACATGGGTAATGGCTGGGGTATTGTCTTTGGTATTTTTACGTCCACCAGCAGGGTCGTTCACAATACTGGCGCGCAACGTGTTATCCGGGTGTAAATAGGCGCGGCGCACACCCTCATTCACCATGTCTTCTAGATTCAAATCAGTTTCAAACTGCACCTGCATGCCCACTTTAACAAACACCACCACAATGCCGGTATCCTGGCACAGTGGACGTTTGCCCTCTGCACACATGCGTGAGTTGGTTAAAATTTGGGCGATGGCATCTTTGGCGGCTGGCGACTCTTCAATCGCATAGGCATCACCCAAGGCTTGGATGTAGTCCTCTGGGTGATAGTAGGAAATATATTGCAACGCATCGGCGATGCTTTGAATAAAATCTTCTTGCTTAACGATAGTCATCTTGAGCTTTTGCTGGTTGCAATATTCGGGCTAATATCTTTACGTAAAATTTTACCATTTTTTGTGCGTGGAAAATCTTTTGCCAAATACACCGTTTTGGGTGATTTATAGGCTGCCAAGTGTTGTTTGCCATAGGTAAGCAAGTCATCCGGGGTCACTGCTGCATCTGGTTTAGGGATCACGTAAATCACCACTAGTAACTTGTCTTTTTCAAGCTCTTCACCTACTGCTGCACAATCCGCTACTGCAGGGTGCCCTTTGTAGACTCGCTCGATCTCATAAGGGGAGACGCGGTAACCAAAGCTTTTGATGATGTCATCCTTACGACCTAAAAACCAAATGTAACCATCTGTATCGTATTTGGCATAATCTCCGGTGAAAAAGTAGCCATCATGCTTGTATTTTGCAGTTTCTTCTTCTAAATTCCAGTAACTGAGAAATAAGCCTGGGTCATGATCTTTCACGCAAATCATGCCCTCTTCCCCCACAGCCACTGGTTGCATGGTTTCTGGATTCAGCAAATGAACCTCATGCCCTGGCTGCGGAAACCCCGCTGAACCCGGGCGAATTGGACGATATTTGCTTTGAGAAAGATAGTAAGAGAATTCACTCATGCCTACTGCTTCATAGATATCCAAGCCAAAACGATCACGCCACTGCGCAAGCACTTCATCGGAGAGGTGCTCCCCTGCGCTCATGTAGTGCCGCAAACTCGGGATATCGGCTTGTGTTGCACTTGTTTTTTGAATGAGCTGACGGTAAATAGTAGGCACGCCAATAAAAATGGTGGCTTGATGCTTTTGAATCAAATCCAGCCATTTCTGCGCATCATTCTTACCTTCATGCACGATGACCGTTTTACCTAAATAGAGCGGATCCATCAAACCGGTGCCCAGCACATATGTCCAGTTAAATTTGCCGGAATGCATGATACGGTCTTGTATCTGCTCGCTATAGTTAAACCAAAATTTTGCCGCTGGCTGACGCCCCAGCAAAGCACGGTGTGCATGCAGCACCCCTTTGGGGTAACCCGTGGTGCCAGAGGTATACACCAAATAAGCCGGATCATCGGCTTTGGTCGTATGCGCTGGTGCTATCTTATCAATCGCCAGCATGCAATCTTCCAAGCGCTGCACGTTAAGTGCCGCCGCTTTCACCTCTGTCACGTTTTCTAGCTGCGTGACCAGCACATGGTTAAGGTTGGCAATATCTGCCGCATTTTGTGTAATCTGCCCTGCCATCACATTCCAAGCAGCGGCATCTGTTACCAGCACTGTTGCGCCAGAATCTTTTGCCAGATACGCGACTTCTTCTGCGGTAAGCAAAGTGGAGGTAGGCACAGAAATCGCCCCCATCTTCATGGCACCTAAAAAGGCAATCGGATAATCCAAACTATTAGGTAGACGAATCAACACGCGATCGCCCACCTTAACCCCTAAGTTACGCAGCACTTGTGCAAACTGATCAGTACGCAGCGCCAGCTCTGTAAACGTAATGCTAGACGTGCCCAAGGTATCATCTTCTACAATCATTGCCACGGTTTCAGCGCGTGCCGTATTCAGGTGCGTATCGGTACAAGCCACGCCAATATTGAAGTAGCCTGGAATGTTCCAAATCCATGGTGGAAAATCAGTGAATTTATGCATGTATGACCCCAAAGTATCTTTTACTTATTTTTTCCCTAGTGCAAACAATCTACGTATTGGCGTTAACCCGCATCCCAAAAATTCAGAATTTACCGATGAAGCGCAAGGCGCACAGCGCTCAGAAAGCGGGATGTACATGTAGTACATGAGCATTTTGAGCTCTGCGCAACATAGCGATTCGCGGTAAAAATGCATTTTTATAAAAGCACGCCATAAGGCCAGTTCTGACGTACTACTTGTGCTGGCAATAATTGCAAGACATGTAGGGCAAATTCCATATCGCTGGTTTTAAGTGCGCGCAACGCATGCGCACGTAGCAGCGTTTGCAAGGCTTTACCAAACATAGGCGGATCCAGCATCTCCCCTTCAAATTTAATGGCACCGCCTAGTAGCGCATCTGCCTCAATCGCTGCTTTTAAAATACTGACTTTCTGTGTGATATCCGTCGGTGATGGGGTATAAGCGGTTTTACACAAATGAATATGGCCTGGATGAATCACTTGTTTGCCTGTGAGCCCCATTGCAGCTTCTTTACACGCATGCTTGTACACCACACGTGATTCGTTATCGCCATGCAAATCCAGCCAACGGCGGACATCATGTGGCTCTAAAAACTTCTCTGGCATGATGTTACTGCCAATGAGGGTTTCCACTCCGCCAATCACGCCCTTACCTGCAATCCGTGCTTCAAATAGCAATTGGTTGATGAAGTAAAACAGCTCTTCAATCCAGTTTTCTGGGGTAATGTGTATCCCCATCGCTTTGGAGAAGTCATGGATACCAAACACCACATGTTTGACGGTGTTGTATTGCATTAAATCTGGTGCAATTTTGAGCGACTTTGGGTGCTCGATAATCGGCTGAATGGTGATGTTGGGATTAATGCTAATTAGAAAGCTGGATAAATCACGTACCTCTGCTGCACCATACGCTTCGCCTGCTTTCGCAAGCATCACCACATCAATATATTCACCCATATCACGCACCAGCTTCATGTCTTCCTCGTACTCATCGGTACGGAAAGAGTTGGCACGAATGGCAATCGTCACGCGTTCATTGATTTTTCTGAGCTGTGGCAGTTCTTTGCGCAGTAACTCGCGGCTCATTTCCTTTTGGCGGCAACCATCTTCCAAGTCAAAAATCAGCGTGTGCGCGTTGGTAAAATGCGCATGCTTTTTCATACGTGCAGAGGCTTGTTCCATGTCTTCATAAATACCCAAACTTGGGGCATATTTCACTGGCGGGTAATACAGTTGTATGCCAGGCCAGTAATCCCCCAAAGCGCGCGCATCCAGTGCTATAGGCTCTTCACCAATGTGCTGTATCATGCTTCCTCCTGTTGTTTTTGCGCACTGGCTAAGCTTAGTTTTTGCAATACACCTTCCAGTGCCGCCTCATGATTTACCCGTCCAACGCTTTGAATCATGGCCCAAAAATCGCCATCCGGCAGTTCCAGCATCTCATCAAACACTTCCATTTCTGCCAGTGTGAGACCGCCAAATTGCTCTTTTATAAAACGCTGCAAGACAATATCCAGCTCTAACATGCCACGCCTGCAACGCCAAGCTAAGCGCCTTTGTTCTGCATCTTGCATAATTTCTGCATTTAACATCGTATCCACCCCCAACACATGACGCCTATATTTTTCTCTATAAGACTTTGATACCAAAAATCTTTTTACCGGTTTTAGACTTGGCTTCTTTGTTTTCTTTGGCACGCTCGATTTTTAAATCTTTAATTTTTGCAATGGCCGCATTTGGATTCAGCTTTTTCGGGCACACATCCACACAGTTCATGATGTTGTGGCAACGATACAAACGATACGGATCTTCCAGATTTTCCAAACGCTCTTCTTCTGCTTGGTCGCGCGAGTCTGCAATAAAACGATAGGCCTGCATCAATCCTGCTGGTCCAACAAACTTATCAGGGTTCCACCAAAAACTTGGGCAAGATGTTGTGCAAGCACCACACAAAATACATTCGTACAAGCCATCTAATTTCGCACGGTCTTCTGGGCTTTGCAGACGCTCGGTTTCCGGCAGTGGATCGTTATTTTCCAAATAAGGTTTAACGGAGTTGTAATGATCAAAAAACTGCGTCATGTCCACCACCAAATCGCGAATCACTGGCAAGCCCGGCATAGGGCGCAACACAATGGGCTGCTCTAAATCCGCTAACTTGGTAATACACGCCAAACCATTTTTGCCATTGATATTCATCGAGTCACTGCCACACACCCCTTCGCGGCAAGATTTACGCAAACTTAAGGTGTCGTCTACTTGTTTGATACGCACCAACGCATCCAGTAACATTTGGTCGCTGTCTTCCAATGCAATATCGTAGTCCTGCATATAAGGCTTTTTATCGACATCGGGGTTGTAGCGATAGATGGAGAATTTCATACTAATACACCCTTTTCTTCGGCTCAAACGATTCAACAGTCAGCGGCTTTAATCGCACTGGCTTGTATACCAAGCGATTGCCTTCCTTGTAATGCAATGAATGTGTGAGCCAGTTTGCATCGTCTCGCTCTGCAAAGTCTTCACGCGCATGTGCACCGCGACTCTCCTTGCGATGTTCAGCCGCATGCATGGTGGCCACAGCCGCTTCCATCAAGTTATCTAGCTCCAAAGCCTCGATACGTGCGGTATTGAATACTTTACTTTTATCTTTGATTTGCAAATGCGGGATGCGCTTGGCTACCGCATCAATTGCGCTGACACCTGTTGTTAGCAGTTCAGGGAATCTAAATACGCCACAGTGTTTTTGCATGGTTTTGCGCATATCGGCACCCACTTCGGCCACGCTCTCGCCATTCTGTTGACTTTCCAGACGCGCAATGCGTGCAAGGGTTTTGTCTGTGGCGTCACTGGGCAATGGTTTGTGCGCTTTGTTCTCACGAATTTCGCTCAACATTTTATCGCCAGCCGCTTTGCCAAACACCACTAAATCCAACAGTGAATTGGAACCCAAGCGATTAGCGCCATGCACGGACACGCATGCACACTCACCTACTGCATACAACCCATTGACGATTTGCTCTGACTGTCCATCATGCAAGACCACTTGGCCATCTAAATTGGTGGGAATACCGCCCATCATGTAATGCGCAGTCGGTACGACCGGAATTGGATCTTTAATAGGGTCTACATTGGCAAAGGTTTTCGCGATTTCGCGAATACCCGGCAGACGTTTGTTGATAACCTCTTCACCCAAGTGGTCTAGTTTTAGATATACGGCATCTTTGTATTTACCTACACCACGGCCTTCTTTGATTTCTGTCGCAGTTGCGCGCGAAATCACATCGCGACTGGCTAAATCTTTGGCGTTTGGTGCATAACGCTCCATAAAGCGCTCACCTTCAGAATTCACCAAATAGCCACCTTCGCCACGTACGCCTTCCGTAATCAACACACCTGCATTGAGTACGCCTGTAGGGTGAAATTGCCAAAATTCCATGTCCTGCAACGGCAAGCCTGCACGTGCCGCCATGCCCAAACCATCGCCGGTATTAATAAACGCATTGGTGCTGGCCTGAAAAATACGACCTGCGCCACCGGTAGCAAGTAAAGTGGATTTGGCGTGAATTAGATGCAAATCGCCAGTTTCGATTTCCAGCGCAATTACCCCTAATACATCGCCATCGGTATCGCGAATCAAATCTAGCGCAAACCATTCAATCAAAAATTGCGTATTGGCGCGCACATTGCGTTGATAGAGGGTATGCAACATGGCGTGGCCAGTTCTATCTGCCACCGCACAAGTGCGAGAGATCGGTTTTTCACCAAAGTTTTGTGTCATGCCGCCAAATGGACGCTGAAAAATCCGCCCATTGTCTAAACGGTCAAATGGCATGCCAAAATGCTCTAACTCAATAATCGCTTTGGCCGCATTTCTACACATAAACTCAATCGCATCTTGGTCACCCAGGTAGTCGGAGCCCTTGATGGTGTCATACATATGCCACAGCCATTTATCCTCGGCCACATTGCCTAATGCTGCAGCAATGCCGCCTTGCGCTGCCACAGTATGAGAGCGCGTTGGGAATACTTTGGATAGCACCGCCACCTTGGCACCAGCCTCAGCCAACTGTAGCGAGGCGCGTAAACCTGCGCCACCCCCGCCAATAATGACTGCATCAAATGTATGTTGTTGGATTGTCATCGCCACTAATTCATCTTTATCAAAATCGTTACCATCCAAATCAAATCTACGATCAGTGCTAGCTCTACCAGCAACTGCATATAAGACCTGACGACCACATTGAACACATAATCTTTCAGCACATCACGCACACCTAGCCAAGCATGCATGGTCAAACAAATCCAAAACAACAAGGTTGCCAACCGCCACCACCAAGGGCTAAAAAAAGCATGCCATTCTGCATAGTTGGCAGGCTGTTGAATCGCCACCAGCAACACAAGCACCAAGGTGTATATCGCCATCGCCACTGCGGACAAGCGCTGTGTCAACCACTGACGCATGCCCGGATAGCGATCGGTAAGCAACTCAATCAACATAAGCTGCTACCAGATGCACCAAGCAAATACCAACACGGCCACACCGACCAAGCCCAATACCACACGGCTTGAAAAACGCGCTTTCTGCAAACTCGTCATCCAATGTACATCCATGGCCAAGTGACGGATTCCCGCAAAGAAATGATGAAAAAACGCCCAAGCCAAACCAATTAATATTAGTTTGAACGCCCAATGCTGTAAGCCGCTTGCAATCGTCAGGTATTGCGCTTCACTTGCCAGCGATTGTTGCAACACCCATAACACTGCAGGCAGCATTAAAAACAGCATCACCCCACTTGCGCGATGCATGATGGAAACCACAGCATTGATCGGCAAACGAATCGTCAACAGATTCAGATTTTTAGGCCGCTTTTTGATCGGCTTGTTTGCAATCATTCTGCCGCCTCTGCTACTGCCGTGGAGACATACTTCATCAATCGTGGGTCAAACGGTTTGGGAATAATGTAATCCTTGCCAAAACTCAATGCGCTTAGCTGGTAGGCTTTTAACACTTCTTCCGGTACCGGCTCACGTGCCAACGCACTCAAAGCTTTTGCTGCGGCAATCTTCATGTTCTCTGTGATTTTTTTTGCTTTAGCGTCTAAGGCACCCCGGAACAAATAGGGAAAGCACAGCGCATTATTCACTTGGTTAGGAAAATCACTGCGGCCAGTCGCCATGATCAAATCATCGCGCACTGCGTGGGCTAAACTAGGCAACACTTCAGGGTCTGGATTTGCCAAAGCAAATACAATGGGATTGCTGGCCATGCCCTTAATCAACGCAGGATCCAGCGCATTTTTGGCAGATACCCCGATAAACACATCCGCATCGGGCATCACATCGGCTAACACTTTATTGTTAGAAGGCACTACGGCCAACTCACGATTGTTGTCGTGTAAATCTGGACGATTGGAATCCAATACACCACTTCTATCTACCATGGTGATATTGGTCGCACCCATTAACTTGAGCAGTTTTGCACAGGAACAACCCGCCGCACCCGCGCCTAAAAACACAATCTTGGCGCGGGCTAGCGTTTTGCCTTGGAGCTCTAAAGCATTGAGCAGTGCAGCAGCTACAATGACTGCCGTGCCATGCTGATCATCATGAAATACCGGAATATCCAGCCGTTTTTTTAGTTCGTTTTCAATATAAAAACAGTGCGGCGCTGCAATATCTTCTAAATTAATACCGCCAAATGTAGGCGCAATATTCACCACGGTTTGAATAAACTCGTCTGGCGTTTTCGCATTGACTTCAATATCAAATACATCAATACCGGCGAATCGTTTGAACAACACCGCCTTGCCTTCCATCACCGGCTTACTGGCTAAGGCACCCATATCGCCCAAACCTAGTACCGCAGTACCGTCGGTAATCACCGCCACCAAATTACCTTTGTTGGTATATTTGTAGGCATTGGCAGGGTCAGCATGAATTTCACGTACAGGCTCTGCTACGCCTGGAGTATAGGCTAAAGACAAATCATCCTGCGTGGCACATGGCTTGCTGGAGTCCACGCTTAGTTTTCCCGGTGTCGGAAATTGGTGATAGTCCAAAGCGCGCTTTTTTAAATCGTCCATTGCTTATTCCAATTGGTAGATATTTTAATTTTCAACTATTCGACAATCAGTGCTTTTCAAAATTTACTGCAGCTAGGCGGGTGAGTGCAGACAGTGCAACTGGCACGGCAAGCGAACTCAACAATGCTGATGAAGATTTTTCAATTACTCCAACTCACTCATGTAGTGATGATCATCGGTGAGGCATAATCCTAACCGCCACTCCATTGGCTTATCGCCATAAGTAAAAGACACTCGCTCTATACTTAATAACGGGTAGCCATCCTGCAAACCTAGCGCCTTAGCCACTTCTTTATCAGCACCCACTGCTTTCAAACGCTCTTCTGCGCGAATCATGCGAATACCAAATTGCGATTCGTACATGCTGTACATGGAGCCATTGCTTTCTTCCACTTTGGCGCTATTTAAGCCTTTAAATGGTGCAGCCGGCACAATAATGTGATCATAAATAAGCGGCCTACCGGAGAAAGTCAGCAAACGCTTGACTTCAATCGTTGCCGCCCCTGCTTTAATATCGAGCACTTTTGAAATATGTGCACTGGCTTTGGTCTTTTCACAAGATAAAAACTCATTTTGTAGTATTTCTTTTTGACCATTCTCTGCGGTCAGACGTAAAAATCGCAGTTTAATGTCATCTTCTTTGTGTGTAGCAACAAACGTGCCCTTGCCTTGACGGCGAATCAAAATGTTTTCGGTAGCCAGACTATCAATTGCCTTACGCACCGTGCCTTGACTCACTTTATAGCGCTGCGCTAAATCCACCTCACTGGGAATCATTTCACCTGGGCGCCATTCGCCACCTATTAGGCTTTGTGTAATGAGCACTTTAATTTGATCGTATAGCGGCCTATAGCTAGGGGAGTTAAATTGCTTATCCATATTAATCGTCCTGTGCATTAAATTTTCGTGACCCATATTCTTTAATTAACACCTTCATTTGCAATTCAAATTAACCACTTGCAACACCGCTCAAAACTGCACACCGCTGCTTAAGCGTATTTATATCACGCACAATGTCCGCTGTCTACTGTTTTATATCTTATATAAGACATAAGATATATGTTGACACATTTGGAATTAACTCTATATAATCAATTTCAATTAACAACTCACCTGTAACCTACTACTGGATAAACATGATGGAATACTGCCTACGCCCCAGACGTTCTATGCTGTATGTACCTGGTTGCAACACGCACTATTTAGAACGTGCACGAACACTGGCTGCTGATTCTGTGATCTTGGATTTAGGCGATCCCATCTTAATCGACGCAAAAATCCAATCTCGCGAAAATGTAGTGGCGGCCGTAAAAAAAGGTGGCTACGGCAAACGCGAGGTCGTCGTCCGTGTCAATGATTTGGATTCGATTTGGGGTGCCGATGACATTAAAGCAGTGGCCAATATTGGCGCCGATGCCATCTTGTTCCCCAATATAGAATCACGTGAAGATGTATTAAGGGCGCAGCAGGCTTTGGATGATGCAGGTGGCAGTCATATGCCTATCATGGTGATGATTGAAAGCCCGATTGCGGTGTTGAATGCAAAAGAAATTGCTTCTGCTTCAGATCGTATTATCTGTATTGTGATGGCCACTTCCGATTTAATCTCTCAGTTGCACGCACACGTGACACATGAGCGCTCAGCCATACTAACCTCACTATCGTTAGTGATTCTAGCTGCACGCGCTTACGGGCGATGCGTGATTGATGGCATCACCAGCGATTTTAAAAACATGCATTCTTTTGAGTATGCCTGCCGTTTAGGCAGAGACATGGGCTTAGATGGCAAATCGTTAGTGCATCCGGCACAAATCGCCTACTGTAATGATGCATATACGCCAAAAGCCACAGAAGTCGCGCATGCGCGCGAAATCATTAAAGCGTTAAAAGAAGCAAACGCTTCTGGTCAAGGTACGGTGGTGGTCAATGATAAATTGGTGGAACACCATCACATCAAGGCTGCGCAGCGTTTAATTCAGTTGCATGAGTCAATAGCCGAATTAGAAGAGGAGTTCATCTGATGACACACTCTAGCAAAATACATCACGGGCGATATTTTGAAGACTTCACACTGAATGAAGTCATTCAGCACGCCACACCACGCACCATTACCCAAGGTGATACCGCTTTATATATTGCACTGACGGGTGAGCGTAACCCATTGTATTGCAGCGAGCCATTTGCACAGTCACTGGGTTACAAAACAATGCCAGTGGATGACTTGCTCGCATTTCATATTGCCTTTGGCAAAACGGTGCCAGATATATCTGTGAATGCAGTGGCCAATTTAGGCTATGCCGATGTGCGCTTTTTGCAACCCGTATTTGTCGGCGACACGTTAAGCACTTCTAGCCAAGTCATTGGTTTAAAACAAAACTCCAATGGCAATAGTGGCGTGGTCTGGGTACGTTCTACCAGTGTAAATCAAAACAACATGCCGGTAATAAGCTGGGTGCGCTGGGTGATGGTGCACAAAAAAAACGAACACGCACCGGCACCAGATACTGTGATACCAACGCTACCTGAATATGTGCCAGCAGACCAATTAAGCATACCTAATGACTTTTGTGTACATAATGAAATCAGCGTCGCCACAGGCGGCCAATACTTTTGGGAAGATTATCAAATAGGCGAACGCATCCATCACCCTTCTGGATTAACGATTAACGAAAGTGACCACACCCTGGCCACGCACTTATATCAGAACAATGCGCGCTTGCATTTTGATGCACATATGATGAAAGACTCCGTCATGGGTAAGCGATTGGTATATGGCGGTATCGTCATTTCGGCTTGTCGCGCCATGAGTTACGAAGGCCTAGAAAACGTATTAAGTGTGCTGGCCATTAACGGCGGCACGCATGCCAACCCATGCTTTGCTGGCGACACCATCTACACACTGACCGAAGTGCTCGACGCATGGGCGTTACCCAATCGTAGCGATGTCGGCGCTTTACGTTTACGCATGGTGGGCCTTAAAAACTGTGGCCCAGTCAGCTTTGAATACATCAAAAAAGACACTGGCTATCACACGCATGTGTTGTTAGACCTTGATTACACAGTGTTAATACCACGGAGAGAGCAATAACATGAGCAACTCAACCAAACCACATCCCAGCGAGGCTTTATTTGGTGGAGAAAAGCCATTTCCTTTAATACCCGCTTGCGAGCATTTTGCTGGTAGCGAGAAACTCATCCTCAAGGCGCTTAGTCTGCAAGAGAGCATCGGCCAAGTGTTTGATATTACTTGTGATTGTGAAGATGGCGCTGCCAGTGGACAAGAGCGAGATCATGCAGAAATGATTGTGCGCGTGCTGAATTCCGAAGCCAACAAATACCACATGGCGGGTGCGCGTATTCACGATTACACCCACCCCGCTTGGAAACAAGACATTGACATTCTAGTGGGCGGTGCGGGCAAGGTCTTAAGCTACATCACCATTCCCAAATGTACCGATATCAGCCAAGCCAAAGAGATGATTGCCTATTTACAAAAAATGGCCACCTTTCACGGCATTGAGCGTGTGATCCCTGTGCATATTTTGATTGAAACGCATGGCGCGCTCAACCAAGTACATGAGATTGCCAAATTACCTTGGCTACAAGTATTGGATTTTGGCTTAATGGATTTTGTCAGTGCGCATCATGGGGCTATCCCGGCCAGTGCAATGCGCAGCCCCGGCCAGTTTGACCACCGCTTGCTGGCACGTGCCAAAACAGAAGTGGTTTCAGCGGCACTCGCCAATGGTGTGGTGCCTGCCCATAACGTTACGCTAGATTTAAAGAATGTAGAAACCACCTATAGCGACGCATCCCGTGCACGCAACGAATTTGGCTTTATGCGCATGTGGAGCATTTACCCAACGCAGATTCAAGCCATTGTGGATGCGATGAAACCCAAGTTTGATGAAGTGGCCGATGCCGCCAATATTTTACTGACGGCACAAGCCGCCGATTGGGGTCCTATCCAATACGCCGGTGAACTGCATGACAGAGCCACTTATCGCTATTTCTGGGAAGTCTTGCAAAAAGCAAAATTGACCAATGTGGCGATTTCTGAAGAAGCCAATGTCGCATTTTTTAATTAATCGTGTTTCTATTTAAGTACAGGTTGAGTTAACCATCATGACACCAACACTCTCTGCTGGCGCCCGTTTTAGAGCAGCACTGGCCGCCGAAAAACCGCTACAAATCATCGGCGCCATCAATGCCTATCACGCCATGCTTGCGACGCAATCTGGATTTAAGGCTATTTATTTATCTGGCGGTGGCGTGGCAGCAGGCTCTCTTGGCTTACCCGATTTAGGCATTTCTAGCCTTGAAGATGTGCTGGTCGATGTGCGCCGCATTACCGATGCAGTGGATACGCCCTTGCTTGTCGATATTGATACCGGCTTCGGCGGTGCGTTTAATATTGCCCGTACCATCAAAAGCGTGGCCAAAGCAGGTGCAGCCGCGGTGCATATTGAGGACCAAGTGACTGCCAAACGGTGTGGCCACCGCCCCAACAAAGCCATTGTGAGCTTGGATGAAATGGTAGACCGCGTAAAAGCAGCTGTGGATGCCAGAACAGATGCTGATTTTGTCATCATGGCACGCACCGATGCATTAGCAGTTGAAGGTTTGCAATCTGCCATCGACCGCGCCTGTGCTTGCGTTGAGGCCGGTGCCGATATGATTTTTCCAGAAGCCATGACAGAACTGGGCATGTATAAGCAGTTTGTAGATGCCGTGAAAGTACCCGTGCTCGCCAATATTACCGAATTTGGCGCTACGCCACTGTTTACGGTAGATGAGCTGGCTGGCGCGGACGTAAGCATGGTGCTGTACCCGTTGTCTGCATTCCGTGCTATGAACCAAGCTGCGCTGAATGTATACCAAGCCGTGAAAAAAGACGGTACGCAAAAGCATGTATTAGACACCATGCAAACACGCATGGACTTGTACGACCACTTGGGCTATCACGCCTTTGAACAAAAACTCGACGCTTTATATAAAAAGTAGGGAGACCGAGATGAATACTACTACAGACCCCATCACGACAACTGATGCACCCAAAAAGAAAAAAGGCGTAGCGCTTGCTGGTGTATCCGCTGGTAGCACTGCGATTTGTACAGTGGGCCATACCGGTAACGATTTACATTACCGTGGCTACGATATTATCGAGCTGGCACAACATGCCACGTTTGAAGAAGTCGCTTATTTGTTGATCCATGGCGAGTTGCCCAACCAGGCACAACTCACTGCGTACCATCAAAAGCTCAAAAAGCTACGCGGCCTGCCCAATGCGCTTAAAACAGTATTGGAACAGATTCCAGCCAATGCGCATCCAATGGATGTCATGCGCACCGGCTGCTCTATGCTCGGCACATTAGAACCAGAAGCGGCCGAACGGAATACAGAAGCGGCTAAAACCTTAGGTGATCGACTGATTGCCTGCTTTGGTTCTATTTTGATTTATTGGTACCACTATAGCCATAAAGGCGTTCGTATTGAGGTGGAAACCGATGACGATTCTGTCGCCGCACATTTCCTACATTTATTACACGGCAAAAAACCATCTGCATTGCATATCAATGCCATGAATACCTCGTTAGTGCTGTATGCAGAACATGAATTCAATGCCTCTACCTTTACTGCGCGCGTCATCTCAGGCACCTTGTCCGATATGTATTCTTGCATTACGGGTGCGATTGGTGCATTGCGCGGCCCCAAACATGGTGGCGCCAATGAAGCGGCGATGGAAATCATCGAGCGCTATAAAACAGCAGATGAAGCAGAAGCCGACATCATGGCGCGTATGGCGCGCAAGGAAATCATCATTGGCTTTGGTCACCCGGTGTACACCATTGCAGACCCGCGCAATGAATCCATCAAAGCTGTCAGCCGCGCGTTGTGTGAAGCTGCTGGCAACATGAAGTTATTTGATATTTCTGCACGCATTGAAGAAACCATGTGGCGTGAGAAAAAAATGTTCCCCAACCTAGATTGGTACAGCGCCTCTAGTTATCACATGATGGGCATTCCCACTGGCATGTTCACGCCTATTTTTGTGATCTCACGCACGACGGGCTGGATTGCACATGCGATTGAACAGCGCATTGATAACAAAATTATCCGCCCGAATGCGGAGTACACAGGGCCAGAAAATAGGTCATTTGTCCCACTGAATAAACGTTAATTAAATCGCGGTACTCACCAATTAAGTTGCCTTTAGCAGTCAAGGTTTTGAGTTATAGCGCAAGGCGATAGCCATGCAAAAACCGAGATAGTACAAGTAGTACAGCGAGGCCTTTTAAATGACGAACAACACCGCAATACACTCAAACAATTATTGATAAAGGTAACTAGCATTATGTCAGCGCATATCTCTAACGTCCGTCCCGCTCCCGATCAAGTGATTGTGGATATTGCCAACTATGTAGCGGATTACGAAATCAACAGTGATGAAGCCTTTGATACCGCCCGCAACTGCTTGATGGACACACTGGGCTGTGGATTTGAAGCATTAGACTACCCTGCTTGCACCAAATTATTAGGCCCTGTGATTGCAGGTACCGTAGTGCCGAGTGGCGCAAAAGTACCGGGCACCAGCTACCAGCTTGACCCTATTTTAGCGGCCTTCAATATTGGCGCGATGATACGCTGGTTAGACTTTAACGATACTTGGCTGGCGGCCGAATGGGGCCACCCTTCTGATAACTTAGGCGGCATTTTAGCTGTGGCTGACTATATATCACGCAAAAACATTGCTGAGGGCAAAGCACCACTCACCATTAAAGATGTGCTGACTGCCATGATTAAAGCGCATGAGATTCAAGGTATATTGGCATTAGAAAATAGCTTTAATCGCGTAGGTTTAGACCATGTGATTTTGGTAAAAATCGCCTCTACTGCTGTCGTCACCAAGTTACTGGGCGGCAATAAAGAAGATATTATCAACGCCGTATCTAACGCGTTTGTGGATGGCCAAAGCTTACGCACTTATCGTCACAGCCCCAATACTGGCTCACGTAAATCTTGGGCAGCGGGCGATGCCACCTCACGCGCAGTGCGTTTGGCTTGGATGACACTACAAGGTGAAATGGGCTACCCCTCTGCACTCACCGCTAAAACTTGGGGCTTTTATGATGTGTTATTTAAAGGCAATGCCTTTAAATTCCAACGCCCTTATGGCTCTTATGTGATGGAACAAGTACTCTTTAAAATCTCGTTCCCGGCCGAATTCCATGCACAAACCGCAGTGGAGTGTGCGTTCCAACTGAATGCAGAAGTCGGTAATAAACTGCAAACATTAGAACAAATCGCACAGATAGACAAAATTGTAATTACCACACATGAATCTGCCATTCGCATTATTGATAAAACCGGCCCATTAGACAACCCAGCTGACCGTGACCACTGTATTCAATACATGGCAGCAGTAGGTTTGTTAAAAGGCAGCCTCACTGCGCAAGATTACGAAGATGCTGCGGCTGCAGATCCACGTATTGATGCAGTGCGTGCCAAAATGGCCTGTGTGGAAAAAACAGAATACACGGCCGACTACCATAACCCGGAAAAACGCTCGATTGCCAATGCCATTCAAATCTTCTTTAAAGATGGCACCAGTTCCAGCAATATCGCCGTGGAGTATCCAATTGGTCACCGCCGCCGCCGTGGTGAAGGTATTCCAGAGTTGGTGAAAAAATTCAAAGTGAATTTAGCACGTCGTTTTGATGCTAAAAAGCAGGCTGACGTATTAGCGCTATGCCTAGACCAACACAAACTGGAGCGTACGCCAGTGAATCAGTTTGTTGATATGATGTGGTTAGGTTAACGTACGCATTTTCTATACTTGTATCTCTTAACAAAAAATAGCGTTTGATAAAAGCGCTATTTTTTTGAGTGAATCATGCAACCAAACATTATGTATCCAAATAGTCACAGCAAAGTGCAGAACCACACACTTCAATCTATCTAAAAAATTAGCCTAGAAATAGCCTTTTAATACGCCAATCAATTTGCGCACGCATCCTCTACCCTACTAGCTTCCCACAAAATCGTTGGGCGTTTGCAAGTAAACAGGTAGATTGATGATAGAGATTCAACATTTTATTTATCGCGATGGCGATCCCACTCCGCTGCTTTATGGCACTTATGACCCTTGGTTGGTTGCGTTATCCGTGACCATTGCCATCGGCACATCGGTGCTAGGCATGCAGTTGGCGCGCGTTGCGCGCAAGCAAACTTCGCTATTGCTCAAACAGGCCTCTATCATTGCGGGCTCTATATCACTGGGTGCCGGCATTTGGGCCATGCATTTTATTGGCATGATGGCACTCAACCTTTGCACGCGTGTCGATTACGATACGTTCACCACCATACTTTCCATGGCGCCTGCGGTAGTGGCTTCTTGGTACGCACTATATTTACTCTCGGGCGACAAACTCACTTACCAACGCTTATGGTTAGGTGGCACGTTGGTAGGCGCTGGCATTGGTGCGATGCACTACACCGGCATGCTGGCCATGCAAATGGCGCCTGTTTTAAAGTTTGATATCCAATGGGTACTTGTTTCTGTTGTAGTAGCCGTAGTACTAGCCACCAGTGCGCTGTGGACAGGCTTACACCTCAATCAACAAAAACGCCTGTCTTCTCTCTACTCGCTAGTGTTAAGTGGCAGCCTGATGGGCATTGCCATTGCCGCTATGCACTACACTGGCATGGCTTCTGCGCGTATTCTGGGCACTGCCGATCAGCAATATAACGCGCTCAACAACCACTCATCTTCATTATCGCTGGGCATCTTTCTGGTCACAACGCTCATTGCAATTCTGGCTGCGGCCATCAATGCGCTGATTCACTACAAACA
Organism: Methylophilaceae bacterium 11; assembly: GCA_000525025.1. Taxonomy (GTDB): domain Bacteria; phylum Pseudomonadota; class Gammaproteobacteria; order Burkholderiales; family Methylophilaceae; genus Methylophilus. The sequence goes on from JCKJ01000001.1 coordinate 1,958,900, forward strand.
AATGCTGCATTCGCTGCAATATAACCAATCGCGTTTACGCACTATTTTAGAGACGGCGGTAGATGGCATCATTACGATCGATATGAACGGGCGTATCCTGTCATTCAACCATGCCGCGGAGCAGTTGTTTGGCTGGAAAAATGAAGAAATGCTGGGTAAAGACACAACTATCCTGATGCCCAAAGCATACAGTGTGCGCCATAACCATTTTTTAAAAAATTTTGGTAAGAATGGACAAGCCAAAATCTTAGGGGTTGGACGCGAGGTTACCGGGGTACGCAAAGACGGTTCAACTTTCCCCATGCGCTTAGCAATTGGCAAAGCTGATATTCCTGGTGAAACGGTGATTGTTGGATTCATCACCGACTTAACACAACGTAATGCCATGAAAACCGCAGTGCGGGAACGTGACGAACAATTACGTTCATTGATGTCAAATATTCCCGGCGTTACCTTCCGCTGCCTGTATAACCAAGACTGGAAAATGCTGCTGATTAGCGAGTCAGTGAAAGATCTTACCGGTTGGACGGCTGAAGATTTCTTGAAAAACAAGCTGTCATTCAGCTCATTTACCCATTCTGATGATTCCACACGCATCGCCACAGAAGTAGAGGAAGCACTAGCCAAAGGCGAGCACTATGCCATCGAATATCGCATTCGTCACCGAGATGGCCGTGAAAAGTGGGTCTCTGAAGTGGGTTGTGCGATTCGTGATAAAACGGGTGCAGTGCAAATGCTGGATGGCGTGATTTTGGATGTGACCGAAAACAAACTCAAAAATGCAGAGTTTGAAAGTATCGCGCGCGCCATCAATCAATCAACCAGCGTCGCCGAATTTACGATGGATGGCATGATTCTAGACGCTAATCCTACGTTCTTAACGCTTTTAGGCTACGAAAAACACGAGATCATAGGCCGACACCACTCCATTTTTTGCTCTGCGCAAGATGCAGCGTCTGAACGCTATCGTAATAAATGGCAAGCGCTGAACAGAGGTGAATTTGTACAAGGCGAATTCAAACGCCTCGGTAAAAATGGCTCCGAGCTTTGGATTCATGCTTCCTACAGCCCAATTTTAAATGCGGATGGTAAGCCCAGCAAAGTATTGATGTTCATGATTGATATCAGTGCGCGTATCCGTATGGAAAACGACCTAAAAGAGGCCAAATACAAAGCCGAGCAAGCTGCTAGCGCCAAGGCCACTTTTCTAGCCAACATGAGCCATGAGATTCGCACCCCCATGAATGCAGTTATCGGTTTCAGCGAAATCATGATGGACACCAACATGCAAGATGAGCAACGACGGTACATGCATACCATTAACAGCTCGGCAAAATCATTGCTGCATTTACTCAACGATATTCTGGACAGTGCGAAGCTGGAAAAAGGCAAACTGGAGCTGGAAATCGTAGATTTCTCCCTACATGAGTTGCTCGATAGCATTATTTCTACGCTGTGGGTGCAAGCCCGACGTAAACATTTAGAGCTACAACTCGAGTTGGCCCCTAACGTTGCTCCATATTATGTGGGTGCCCCCGATCGTATCCGCCAGGTATTGATGAACCTGCTTGGCAATGCGATCAAGTTTACCGAACAAGGCCATGTTAAGCTGGTCGTCACCCAATTGGATCACCAGCAAGTATCGTTTTCCGTCATGGATAGCGGCATTGGCATTCCTCAAGATCGCTTAGATGTGATTTTTGAACCATTCACACAAGCAGACTCATCCATGAGCCGTAAATTTGGTGGCACAGGATTAGGGACCACCATCAGCAAACAGCTAGTGGAACTGATGGGCGGGCACTTAGTGGCAAAAAGCGAGATTGGCTCTGGCAGCTGTTTTACCATGATTCTGCCGTTGCAACTTGGCACAGTCCAAATAGAAAAAACAAAGCATCAAGCCTATGCATTGCCTGCCCTACGTATCCTTGTGGCGGACGACATTCGCCAAAACCTGGATTTGATCAGCATTTTGCTGGGCAGAGATGGTCATCACATTACAACCGCTAGCAATGGGATTGAAGCGGTGCAGTACTTTAATCAGCAACCATTCGATTTGATTCTGATGGATGTGCAAATGCCTCAGTTAGATGGCTTGGGTGCTGCAACACAGATCCGAACCATTGAAACGGCGCAGCAGCTTGCACGCACACCCATCATTGCACTGACAGCCAGCGTGTTGCAAGAAGACCGCACTGCCGCTTACAAGGCTGGCATGGATGGCTTTGCAAGCAAACCTGTTGATATTGATGCGCTTACCCGTGAGATGATACGCGTACTCAACGGACATACTTCCACTGGCGCGGATACTCCGCCAAGCCTACAACTGCATACAAAAAATGACACCATAGACTTGGAAAAAGGGCTGGCTTTATGGGGCAATAAACCGCTTTATTTTCAAGAGTTAGCGCGCATCGTCGCCGACATTCCACTGCAAATGGCGCGTTTAGATAGCACGCTTGAGCAGCAGAACCCTCAGCAACTTGCTGGCTTGGCGCATGCAAGCAAAGGTATTTGCGGCAATCTGGCACTGCCCGCACTGTATGCACATTTCGCCATACTAGAAAAACAAGCCATGGCCGGAGATTTGGTCAGCGCAACCGATACGTTGCATCACATTTCTACAGCTTGGCACACATTGCGCACATGGCTAGCGGCACAACCAGCAACAACTCCTGCAAGCATGATGCAAGCAGATGCAGCAGCCTATGATATCCCTATGCTGCAGACACAATTAACAGCGCTGGCACAAGCGGCTCAACTCGCTGAATTAGATGACAAACGCATGCAAGCAGTCTCCACAATGGCGCCGGCTATATACCAACCTACTATCCAACTTATTTTGAATGCCTTTAACGACTTTGAATTTGAACTGGCGGCAACACATATCGTGCAGTTGCAATCGCAAATTCAAAGCGGAGCACACTGATGACACATCCTGCAATACTCCAACCAAGAGTGCTGATCGTTGACGATGAGCCCACTAATCTCAAAGTACTGAAACAAGTATTACAGCAAGACTATCGCCTGAGTTTTGCCAAAAATGGTGCCGATGCACTTGAGCTTGCCGCGCGTGAATTGCCTGACCTGATTTTGCTAGATGTCATGATGCCGGAAATAACCGGGTATGAGGTCTGCCAACAACTGAAGTTAACCGCTAGCACCCAATCTATTCCAGTGATTTTTGTCACCGCACTGAAAGACGAAGTAGACGAAACCAAAGGCTTTGCGTGTGGTGCTGTGGATTACATTACCAAACCTATTACACCGGCTATTGTGAAGGCACGCGTGCGCACCCATCTTTCGCTAGTGCGTGCCGAGGAGCTGAAAAAGACACATCTGCAGCTCATTCAAAGGCTAGGCCGTGCAGCCGAATATAAAGACAACGAAACCGGTATGCATGTAATGCGTATGAGCCACATATCAAAAATACTGGCACTGGCATTAGGCTTTAATGAAGACTTTGCCGATAAGTTATTACAAGCCGCACCCATGCATGACATTGGCAAAATCGGCATCCCCGACCATATCTTACTCAAGCCAGGTCGCTTAGATGACGAGGAGATGCGCATCATGCAGCAACACCCACTGATTGGCGCTGAAATTTTGGCGAATACAAACTCAGAGCTCATCAAACTCGCACATTCTGTCGCGTTGCATCACCATGAAAAATGGGATGGCACTGGCTACCCAGCCGGCATCAAAGGTGAAGCAATTCCTATCGAAGGCCGTATTGTGGCGGTGGCTGATGTGTTTGACGCACTAACCAACAAGCGCCCCTATAAAGAAGCGTGGCCTGTGGACAAAACCATGGATTTTTTCAAAGAACAGCGTGGCAAACATTTTGACCCAAGCATAGTAGATGCCTTGGTGCGCGAGCTAGACCACATTTTGCAGACTGTCTCACAATGGCAGGATACCTAGCTAGCGAACACTAGACAGAGCAAAAGCTGCCCAGCCCGGTATCCACCACTACAATCTAACCCTTACCACGGCAAGCCTTCACCTTGGTGAAAGAAGCCACCTGTTGGGCCATCTGCTGCCAGCAATGCCAAGGCAACACTGGTTTTGTAACTGTCTTCGACTTCCATCGGTGCACTATCGCCACCCAGTTCTGTTTTTACCCAACCTGGATGCGCTGAATTGACTTTAATAGCCGTTCCTTTTAATGCGTGTGCCAAATGTACAGTATAAGCATTGAGCGCTGTTTTAGAGGCGTTGTATGCGAATGATTTAGCGGGATCAATTGGAGAGTTTTCCATGCTATGCAGAGTGAGTGAGCCTAAAATGCTGGATAAGTTAACAATACGGCCGGCGGCTGAGCGCTGTATCAATGGCAACAGTTTTTGCGTTAACGCAATCACCGCAAACAAATTCACATGAAAAGTATGCTGCAATACTTCCAGGCTAACTTTGCTACTGTTGTTATCGCCCATTAGTTGCTCTTCACTAATACCCGCGTTATTCACCAAAATATCTAACTTGCCATAATGCTGTTGCAGATAGTCATGTACCGTATCAATGGTATGCGCCTGATCTGCATCATACTGCACCGCAGTTGCTTCGTACCCCAGCGCTTGTAATTGCTTTGCAGCAGCCAGCCCTTTTTCTACATCACGCGCACCCAACACTACTGTTACGCCAGATGCCGCCAAATTTTTAGCGGTTTCAAACCCAATGCCACGGTTAGCGCCAGAGATAAATGCTACTTTTTTTGTGTTTTCCATGTTCATATCCTATATTATTTACCAATTGGTAAATAAATAATGAATGAATTTCATTCGGGCGTCAACAAATATTTTTACCAAGTGGTACAATATAATAAATATGACAGTGGATATCCATTCAATTGAGCGATCAAACACAAGATAAAGTAAGCAAACCGCGCGGACGCCCGAGTGAGTTTAATCACGAGATGGCCCTAGAAGCAGCATTGAATGTGTTCTGGGCGCAAGGGTATGAAGGCACTTCGATGGCCGACCTGACAATAGCGCTTGGCATTAACAAGCCGAGCATCTACGCAGCGTTTGGCAATAAAGAGACTCTGTTTAAAAAGGCATTAGGCAAATATGCGCAACAGCATGTGCGTGTATTGCCAGAAGCGTTAAATGCCCCAACTGCCAAACAAACCGTTGAAGCGTTCTTGACACATGCTGCCAGACTATTGACCAATCCAGATACACCTAAAGGCTGCTTGATCGTACAAGGCGCGCTGGCGTGTAGCGAAGATGCGAATACAATCCACGCACTGTTAGCCGACCATAGAAAAAATTTAGAAGCCGCCTTTGCCAAACGCTTTGATTTAGCCAAAGTGCAAGGCGATCTCAACATGCGTACAGACAGTACGGCGCTTGCTAAGTTGGTGACCACCGTACAACAAGGCATGTCGGTACAAGCCAAGAGCGGCACGAGCAAAGACGAGCTGCTAGCGGTAGCTAAGCTGCTATTGCAATCCAATGTGTTTGGGTAATCCAGCGCGCAAGCATTTCTCTCATCCGACATGTTCAGTGGCAAATTCATGTAAAATAACGGTTTTCCGAAATCGTTAGTTACGTGTTATGTCACTCACCACTTTAAATGCACTCTCCCCACTTGATGGCCGTTATCAACCCAAATTAGACACTTTGCGCCCGTATTTTAGTGAATACGCACTCATTAAACATCGCACTTGGGTAGAAATTGCATGGCTCAAAGCCTTGAGTGCAACAGCAGCGCTTAAAGAGATTGCGCCATTTAGCGCTGATACCATCAAAGAGCTAGATGCTGCCATTGTAAACTTTAGCGAAGCAGATGCCGCACAAGTAAAGGCGATTGAAGCGCGCACCAACCACGATGTAAAAGCCCTAGAATATTGGCTCAAAGAAAAATTCGATGGCAATCCAGAAGTCAAAAAAGCCAGTGAATTTATTCACTTTGCCTGCACTTCAGAAGACATCAACAATCTATCGCACGGCTTAATGCTCAAACACGCACGCGATAGTGTGATGCTGCCGTTTTTAGACCAATTGATTACACGTTTGACTACATTGGCGAATGAATTAGCAGCAACCCCCATGCTCTCACGCACGCATGGCCAAACCGCTAGCCCAACTACACTTGGTAAAGAGTTAGCCAATGTGGTGTACCGATTAAAACGTCAGCAAACACAATTAAAAAACAACGAAATCTTAGGCAAAATCAATGGTGCTGTGGGTAACTTCAACGCACATTTATCCGCCTACCCTGAGTTTGACTGGGAAAGTTTTGCCAAACAATTTGTGGAGTCATTAGGATTAACCTATAACCCGCTGACCATTCAGATTGAACCGCATGACTATATGGCTGAGTTGTACGACACACTCGCCCGCATCAACACCATTTTGATTGATTTGAATCGCGACATTTGGGGTTACATTTCTGTAGGTTACTTTAAACAAAAAGTAAAAGCGGGAGAGATTGGTTCATCTACCATGCCGCACAAAGTTAACCCGATTGACTTTGAAAACTCCGAGGGCAACTTGGGGATGGCCAACGCCATTCTGCGCCATATGGCAGAAAAACTACCCATCTCGCGCTGGCAGCGTGACTTAACCGACTCGACCGTATTGAGAAATATGGGTGTGGGCTTTGGCTACACCTTACTCGGTTATGATTCTTGCCTACGCGGTTTAAACAAATTAGAGGTGAATATTCAACGCCTAGATGAAGACCTGAACAATAGCTGGGAAGTCTTGGCGGAACCTATCCAAACCGTGATGCGCCGTTACGGCATTGAGAATCCGTATGAGCAATTAAAAGAACTCACACGTGGTAAAGGCGGCATCAATCAAGCGTCATTACATGCATTTATTCAAACGCTCGACATTCCAGCAGAGGCAAAATCAAACTTATTGGCACTCACCCCAGCCAACTACATAGGCAAAGCTACTGAGTTAGTAAAGAAAATGTAATGGCAATCATCACTGAAGCAAATGCTACGCTTGCTGTCCTTATTGATGCAGACAATGCACAAGCATCTATTATTGAGGGTTTGCTTTCAGAGATTGCAAAGTTTGGTGTTGCAAGCGTCAAGAGAATTTACGGGGATTGGACAACGCCGAATTTAGGTCAGTGGAAAACTGTTTTACTCAATCACTCTATCCAACCAATACAGCAGTTTAGGTACACAACAGGCAAAAATGCTACGGATAGTGCCATGATTATAGATGCCATGGATTTGTTGTACACCGAAAAGTTTGATGGCTTCTGTATTGTATCAAGCGACAGTGACTTTACACGTTTAGGGTCTCGCATTCGCGAATCAGGGAAGCGAGTGTACGGATTTGGCGAGAAGAAAACACCCATGCCATTCGTGGCTGCCTGCGATCGCTTCATCTACACAGAAGTGTTCTCGATTGCAGAAAGTGCGGAAAAAGAATCCACTAAAATACCTAGTCATAAATTACGTCAAGACCCTAAGCTGATTAGCCTGTTCCAAGTTGCAATAGATGCGGCTTCAAACGAAGATGGATGGGCGAATCTTGGTGGGGTCGGCAGTAACATCATCAAAAATGCCCCGGATTTTGACCCACGCAATTATGGCTATGCAAAGCTGGCTGATTTAGCAAAAGCCATTGAACTGTTTGATATAGAAAAGCACCAAACCCATTTGCTGCTTAGAAATAAACAGAAAAAATAATCTGTTTCATAACTTCCTAATTGTTTTTAAGGTGTGAAGCCTATCGTTTTAATCACGCACATTCAGTATTTAAAGCATCGTTGGGCGCTATTACGTGCTGGCGTGCGATTACTGTTGTGCGTATTTTGCTTATGCAGCACATCCGTCAGCCTTGCTGACACCAGCACACTGCTGCACATCAAAAAAAACTCACCATACGCAACCACCTTCAAAATCTCACTGGCGCCTGACCAAACAATAGATACAGACGCCCTGCAAGACTTGCTCAAAACGCATTTGACGATTCATGAGGCATTAGAAAACACACGGTTAAATCAGGCGGAATGGCTGCGACTTGTGCAAGAAGCGCCTAAAGAGATCAAAGAGTTACTGGAAACAGAGGGATATTTTTCAGCAGAGGTAAACATCGAATCCTCGCCAACGCAAGATACGAATGAAGCGGTTTTTGTGATTACCCCCAACCCAAGAACACAGGTGCAAGAGGTTAGCCTGATATTCAAAGGTGAAATTGCGCATGCGCCGGCAGATCAATCCCCATCATCCACCACATTAACGCAAGGCTGGCGGCTGCCCAAAGGCACGCCATTCACACAGCAAGGTTGGTCAGAAGCCAAGCGCGCATTACTGACTGCCATGCTGGGAGAGCGCTACCCCAATGCCAAGATTGAATCTAGCCAAGCCATCATCGACCCAGAAACGCATCAAGCCAAACTCAATTTAACTGTCGATAGCGGTATTGGTATACGTTTGGGTGATTTGGTCATTGAAGGTCTTCACCATTATCCGGAATCGCTGGTGCGTAATCTCAATCCCATTGAGTCGGGCATGCCATATAGTCAAAGTACACTGCTCAAACTTCAAAACACCTTACAAGAAACCGGTAAGTTTAATCGGGTGACTGTCAGCGCAACCACTCAGAAGCCTAACCAAGATGGGTTAGCCGATGTGGTGGTGAATGTGCAAGAGCGCGAACAACAAAGTGTGAGCATTGGCGTGGGTGCAAGCACTAACACCGGTGCACGCGTGGTTTTAAACTACACAGACCGTAACTTATTTGAGCGCGGCTTATTGTGGGATACCTCATTGCGGCTTGAACAGCGGCTGCAAGCAGCCACTTCCAGCATCAAGCTCATGACGGATGCCAGTGGCTACCGCGACAGCATTAACAACAGCTTGGTACGTACCAATGTAGAAGGCCAAATCACAACGGCCGTTAATAATGGCGTCAAGCGTAGCTGGGGCGATCGTAACTTTGAGCAGTTTATCGGTGCCAACTTGCTGTACGAATTTCTGTCTATTGATGGTGAGTCTACAGAGTTTAACAAAGCCGCTACGTTTGCTTATGGCTTAAGCCTGCGGCGTTTAGACCATGACCTGATTCCGACCAAAGGGGTGATTTTTAGCTCGCAGTTTCAGGTGGCGCCAATCGAACGCTTATCTGATGGGCGATTCTTACAATCACAAGCCAAGTTACAAGGCTTTTATCCGCTGGGCCAAAATACACAGTTTTTAGGTCGGTTAGAGGTTGGCGTGGTCACAGGTTCTGACAGCGTACCTGCGACTTATTTGTTTCGTGCTGGTGGCGATCAATCCGTACGTGGCTATGCGTTCCAGGCATTGGGCGTAAAAGATGGTGATGCCATACTGGGCGGGCGCGTACTGCTTACCGGCAGCACCGAGCTAGTGCAGTGGTTTACCTCATCCTGGGGCGCCGCAGCGTTTGTGGATTTTGGTAATGCAGCCAACTCTTGGCACGATTACAGACCTGCGTATGGTTATGGCTTAGGGGTGCGCTGGAAAAGTCCGGTGGGCCCGGTGGGTGCCGATATCGCCTATGGTGAAGAAACCAAAGACTATCGTCTGCACTTTAATTTAGGTGTGAGTTTTTAATAGATGAATTTACGTATACCACACTTGCAATCGCGTTCGCGCTGGCCGCTTATGCTTTACGCGTTGTTGCGCACATGCAGCGTATTTGCGCTGTGCCTGTCGCTCATCATCACGCCACAAATGGTACTGGCAGCCAACTTACTGGTGTATTCAAACCTCAGTGCGCTTGAAATGGATTTGGGCAACGCTATTCTGCGAGTCGATCGTATCGACTCCAATCTATCAATCAGCTTAAACACTGCTGGCGAGCTCACGGTCTCGCGGTTTCATGCCAAACGCGCCAGTCTGACGTTTAAGCCATCACCTAAAGCAGCCAATCCATCAACCTCCAATACACTTCCTGCCAATATTGCATTGCCCTTACCTATTCAATTGCAACAGGGGCTGATCGATGAGTTGACGATTGTACAAGCGGACGAATCGCAAACACTCAAGCAGATTCAATTCAATCTACACGCTAACGACCAAACGCTTGCGCTTGAGTTACAAGTCTCAGAAAGCCCATGGGGGCAATTACATACCGCAGTAGACATGGTGAATAAAAAGCCGTTTGCACTCAATGGCTGGCTGAGTGCGCAGAACACACAAGCCAGCACGCCTTATCAGCTCAAAGCCAATATCAGCGGAGACTTAGCGCAAATTCACGTCACTGCACACCATCTTTACCAGCCCGAAAACAGTGGTTTTGCCATCGTTCCGGCCGACCTCAATCTGCATCATGACAATCTCATCAAACTGACTGCAGACATTAGCTTGCAGGATCAGATGCCAGCGCATTTAGAGGTTGCATTGCAAGCATTAAATGCCGCGCATATCCACCCGCAACTGAATGGCCAACTCAATCTTTCACTCACTGCGGATGGCATGTTGAGTGGTCAACAACCACTCAAAGTGTTATTGCAAGCACATGACAGCCAATTACAGCAGCATCCGCTCATCCTGAATGCAGAAGCGACGCTCGTGGATTTTGTACTTTCATCACTCAATCTTGATGCACAATTAGCCAGTAACACCCTGCATGTAGAAGGTGGTTTGAATGCCAATGACCCATCGCATAACACGCTGCGTTGGCAAGCCAACTGGCCGAGTCTCAGCCAAGTTATGACGGGTCTCTCCGGAAAAATCAGCAGTCAAGGCGAACTCACACACAGTGGTGATGACTATCAAACGCATTACCAGTTGCAGGCTGAAAAACTTCGTCTTCCAGATGCAATACAGATTGGCAGTATGCAAGCGCAAGGTCAGTTCTCTACCGCAGCGCAGGCGCCTTTAGACAACAAAATTACCATCACTGGGCTACACAAAGGCGCCTCAGCAGATGCAACAACCCATGCTATTAACGCGCAGATAACACTGAATGGCAGCTTGGCCAAACATACGCTAACACTCTCCACAGAGAATACAGACACGCAGCAAGCAACATTTGGTTTAGATAGCGTGATCGAAGGCGGAATATCAGCACAAGGTTGGCAAGGCACGTTAAGCAAGCTCACTAGTCGTGACCAAACCTCCATACGTCTAGCGCAGCCTGCGCCTATGCGTTATAGCGCAGAGACCGGCTTTGCAATGCAGCAAATGCAACTCAAAGTGCAAGAAGGCACGATACAGCTTGATGCTCTGCACTACCTTTCGGCGCAGACGGCAACAGCCAACAGTCCTGCCCTAAAAGCGCGCTTCAATACGCAGGGCCGCATTGAGCAACTGCCAGTCAAAGCATTACAAGATTACCTTGGGTTGACCAATCCCAATGTAGAACAAAGTCTGACGCTTAACGGGGCATGGAACGTTGATATTGCCGAACAAATCAACGCAGAAATGACGCTTACACGTGCAGATGGCGACATTACATTGCATGATGTAATTCAAAAAACCAAACAAAATTTAGGGTTGAGTACCATCCACCTACAATCCAAGATTGTGAACAATCAGCTCAATGCCAGCGCCACAATAGAATCACAGCATGCCGGGAACATTCAGGCCAGTGCCGCCACAACCTTCACTAGCACTGCACATGGCTTTGCACTCAACCGAAATGCACCATTGGCATTGCATGTAGAGGCAAACTTACAGCACCTGAATTGGCTAGCCTTGCATGATGCGAGCACCACCTTGGATGGGCAGTTGAATTTGAAACTGGATGGCCATGGCACGTTAGCTGCGCCAGAATTAGACGGCTATTTGCGTGGCGAGCATTTAGCTGTACAAATCCCTAGCCAAGGGGTGTTACTTAACAACGGCACACTCAGTGCAAGCTTTGCCAAGGAAACACTCACCATCACCCAACTGGATTTCGAAGGTAAATCAGGCACATTACACGCGCAGGGGCAAGCCAATCTGTTCAAAAATCCAGCGCAGCTCAATCTGCAGGTTGAGGCCAATCGCTTTACTGCGTTATCACGCACAGATCGCTTTATCGTGCTGAGTGGTGAAGGCGATATGCAATTGGCAAGTGGGCGTGCGCTGATTAGCGGGCAATTTAAAGTGCACAACGGGCTATTTGAATTGCCCAAAGCAGGCAAGCCTATCTTGGATGACGATATCATCATTTTAGGCAAACAAACCGAAGAGAATCCGACCAATATTGCACTTGTATTGGATGCGCTAAACATTGATTTTGGGCGTAAGCCAACTGCGCCCTACGATGAAGCACATCACTTTTTACTGCGGGGACAAGGGCTTAACGGCGCACTCAGCGGACAAGTGAAGCTCTCAGGCAATCTACAGCAATTACAGGCGTTTGGTGCGCTTGAAGTCAATGGCACCTACTTGGCTTACGGGCAATTATTAGACATTGAAACCGGGCAAATCAACTTCAGCGGCCCTATTTCCAACGCGGGCCTAAACATTGTAGCGATGCGCAATTTAGAGCCGACCAAAGTAGGCGTGAAGCTCACAGGCGATATCCAGTCTCCAGAACTGAAATTAGTCTCGGACCCGGAGACCAGTAGCGATGACAAACTTTCACTCTTAGTGCTTGGCCGCCCCATGTCAGAAGCAGGCAGTAGCGAACTCGCGTTGCTTTCAGTGGCCGCAGGTGCACTCTTATCGCAAGGAGACTCAGTACCGTTACAATCCAAGATTGCAGGTATCGTTGGATTTGACAGCTTGGATGTCAAAGGCACCAACGCCACCAACTACAGTGTTAACATCGGTAAGCGCATTAATCGTAAATTAGTAATTGGTTATGAAAAGAGTTTGTTTGGCTTACTGAATGTGGCTAAACTCACTTATCAGCTGACGCGCAGAGTGGCCATAGAAACCAAAGCCGGCTCTGAAAACGCACTGGATGTTGTGTATAGTTTCGACTTTGACTAACGCAATCCAAAAGTATCATAGAAAAAAGCATGATAGAAAGTAGTGTGCATGATAGAAATTCTAGTGTTGTATTACTCTCAAGGTGGCGCCGTACGTGACATGGCGCAGCTGATTGCCCGTGGCGTGGAAAGCGTTAACGGCGCAAAAGCGCGTGTACGCACGGTGCCAAAAGTATCGGCCAACCATGAAGCTACAGAGCCGGATATTCCTACCAGCGGTGCACCTTATGCTGAGCTAGCCGATCTGGAAGCTTGCGCAGGATTAGCACTAGGTAGCCCTACCCGCTTTGGCAATATGGCAGCGCCGATGAAATACTTTTTAGACGGCACTGCTGGCTTATGGCTAAAAGGCGCACTGATCGGCAAACCAGCCGCCGTATTCACCTCCAGCGGCTCTATGCATGGCGGCAATGAAACCACCTTAATCTCCATGATGTTGCCTTTACTACACCACGGTATGCTGATTACTGGTCTGCCTTATTCCGAGCCGCAACTCAGCACAACCACTACAGGTGGCACACCGTATGGTGCCAGCCATATTGGCGGCAGTATGGATGACCGCCCGATATCGGATGATGAACGTAAGTTGTGCATTGCGTTGGGTAAGCGTTTGGCCGAAACGGCTTTAAAACTGAGTTAGCCTATATATGTCACTCACCCTAGAAGCGCAGCGGTTTTTATTTAGCACCCACTCCGGCATTCTCTCTACGCATTCTGCCAAGTTTACAGGTTACCCTTTTGGCTCTGTTGCGCCATTTGTGCTCAATCACCAAGGCATGCCGACTATTTTGATTAGCAGTATTGCCGAGCACACCAAAAATATCTCGCACAATGCGCATGTTTCTTTGTTGGTATTTGCCGGCGCCGAAGACTTGCAAGCCAATGCACGCCTAACATTATTGGCCAAGGCCGAGCAAACCGATAAACAGAACCCACTGATGCGTGAACGTTATTTACGCTATCTGCCGCAAGCTGAACAGTATTTTGATATGCATGACTTTACGTTTTATACGCTGTACATCACGCAAGCGCGCTATATTGCCGGCTTTGGCAAAATGGGCTGGATGCATGGAACTGACATGCAATTACCCACGCATCCACTGATGATTGAAGAACCGAGCATTATTGAACACATGAACCACGACCACGCACACAACCTATTGGCCTATTGCCAGCACTACCATGGTGTTCACGCCAATGCAGCAGAGATGATTGGTATAGACACCTTTGGCTTTGATGTGCGGGCGCATACCAAAACCGCACAACGTTTACGCTTTGATTTTGAAACACCTATCACCCATGCAGAAGAAGCAAGAGCTGCGCTGGTGACCATGGCTAAAGCGTGCCGCACATGATACGCGCACTTCATTTGGGGGCGAGCGTCAGCTTAATCGCCCTAATTATGCTGTGTGTGGCTTGGGAGCTTTGGCTAGCGCCGCTAAAAACAGGCGGCAGCATGCTTGTGCTTAAAGTGCTGCCGCTCCTAGTACCTTTGTTTGGCATTTTGAGAGGCAAGCGCTATACCTTTCAATGGGCCAGCATGCTCATTTTGCTTTACTTTACCGAAGGCACCGTCAGAGCATGGTCAGAGCATGGGTTATCGGCAAAGCTGGCTGGTTTGGAGATCATTCTGAGCCTTGCTTTTTTTGGATGCGCTATTTTCTATGCAAAATGGATAAAAAACCATTCAAACAAAAGCTTAGGAAGCAAGAAATAACCGGCGAGCGGGGAAAGTGCAAGGCGCACGGAACGCAGAAACCGAGATAGTATGCAGTATACAGCGAGGTTGCGAGTAGCGTGCAACGCAGCAATTTACCCGCGCAGCCACTTATTTCTTGCTTCCTTAAGTGATTTGCCCGCTGACAAGCTGCTTAAAACCATTATAATTAATGCATGCGAATTTTAATTTCTAATGACGACGGCTACTTTGCGCCTGGCCTTAGCGTCCTTGCTTCACACCTAGCCAAGATTGCCGACATTACCGTAGTGGCTCCCGAGCGTAACCGCAGTGGTGCCAGCAATTCGCTGACCTTAGATCGCCCACTGAGCGTTCGCAAAACCAGTCATAATTTTTACTACGTCAATGGCACCCCTACCGACTGTGTGCACATTGCCTTAACCGGCTTGATGGATGAGATGCCGGATATGGTCATCAGCGGCATCAATGATGGCGCCAATATGGGGGACGACACGATTTACTCCGGTACCGTCGCAGCCGCCATGGAAGGCTATTTGCTGGGCATTCCTTCTTTTGCCATTTCGATGTCGCAGCATAACGCTATCCACTTTGAAACAGCTGCACGCATTACAGTAGAACTGGTGCAGCATTATGCCAAGACACCACTGACTTCACCCACATTGCTTAACATCAATGTGCCGGATCTGCCTTATGATGAGATTAAAGGGCGTGTAATCACTCGCCTAGGCAAGCGCCATAAGGCTGAGCCAGTAATACAACTTAAAACACCACGTGGGGAAACTGTCTATTGGGTAGGCGCTGCCGGACAACCCAATGATGGTGGTGAAGGTACGGATTTTCACGCTATTGCACATCAGCAAGTGTCTATTTCGCCTATTCAAGTAGATTTAACCAAACATACGCAACTTGCAGCACTCAACGATTGGATACAGAAGTAATTACCATGGCATTACTCAGGCCTACAACTAAATCTGGCATTGGCATGACCTCATTGCGAACACGTGATCGCATGCTGACTCGCCTGCGTGAGCAAGGCATTAAAGATGAAGTCGTACTCTCGGCCATTGGTGAGATTCCAAGACATATTTTTGTGGATGAAGCCTTGTCTATCCGTGCGTATGAAGATGTTTCCTTGCCGATTGGTTTTGGTCAAACCATTTCACAACCTTATATTGTGGCGCGCATGACAGAGGTGCTACGCAATGGCGGGCCACTCAATAAAGTATTAGAGATTGGTACCGGATGTGGCTATCAAACTGCAGTGCTGTCAAAAGTATCCAATGAGGTATTTTCGCTGGAGCGTATTCGCCCATTGGTGATGAAAGCACGCAGTCATTTACGCACGCTCAAATGCACCAATGTCAAACTGGATCACGCGGACGGTAGTATCGGCCTCACTGACTATGCGCCATTCAATGGCATCATTGTCACCGCCGCCGCTAGCCATATTCCTGAAGAGTTATTGGCACAACTCGCCATGGGCGGCCGCTTGGTTATTCCTGTTGGCACCACCACGCAAACCCTTTACCTGATTGAACGCACCCCTACCGAATTTAAACAAACCAAACTAGAAGCGGTCAAATTTGTTCCCCTTCTAGGTGGTACAAGTACATAAAGTCTCATGCTACAAAAATCTCTACTCGTTATACTCACACTGACTTTAATCGCTTGTGCAGGCATTCCACCCGCACCCGTCATCGACCGTGACACCTCTGCCAATAAACCAAGCGCGCCCGTTGCAAAAGAGCCTGCCAGTAGTGATTGGCGCCCAAACAGTTACACTGTAAAAAAAGGCGACACCCTATATGCGATTGGGTTGGAGTTTGGTTACGACTATAAAGACATTGCCAGCGCCAATAATTTGACACCACCTTACCCTATTAGAGTCGGTCAAAAATTGATCTTGCCGAGCAACGGCAATGCAGAGAAAAATGTGAGTACGACTGAAAATGGTGTAGTGGTCACCCCCATTAAAACTGAGCCGGTTGCCGAAACCAAACCAACAGCACCAGCGGTGACGCCTATCCTTAACCAACCCAAGGCGATGCGTGAACCGTATAGCATAGAAGCGCTTAATCGCGCCTCACCCAAAGGTACAGAGCCTGCGCCAGCTGTAAAACCCAGTGCCACTGACACAGCTGCAACCAAGCCTACCGAGAGCAAAGTAACGGGCGACGATGCAGTGACCTGGTCTTGGCCAACCAACGGCAAAGTGATAGCAAGTTTTAACGAAGCCTCTAATAAGGGCATTGATATTGCCGGTACTGCAGGCCAAGCCATTGTGGCAGCCAGCGGCGGCAAAGTGATTTATAGCGGCTCTGATTTACGCGGCTATGGCAAACTCATCATCATCAAACATAATAAAACCTTTTTATCGGTCTACGCGCATAATAACAAGCTGTTGGTAAAAGAAGGTCAGCAGGTGACCGCAGGCCAAAAAATTGCAGAAATGGGCAATACCGACAGTAATACGGTGAAGTTACACTTTGAAATTAGACAGCAGGGTAAATCCGTTGATCCTGCTAAGTATTTGGCACAAAATTAACGTAAGACTTTGCTGAGGCACATCTATGGATCCGAACAAGTACGCTAAAAACGCCAAAATAAACCCGAATAGCAAAGTCGGCACAGCAGGTTCCATCATCTCATTTCTACTGATGGTGATTGGGCTGATAGGTCTTGGTATTGAGCTATTTAAAGATGGTAGTGTCGTCAAATCTTGGATCGGCAGCCTGTTTGAGTCAACCGTAGGCTTGTTGATGATCCCTGTGATTATTGCGGCAGCTTGGCTCTTTAATCGCTGGACTTCTTCTCCGTCTAAAACTGAAAAAACAAAAGCAGGCGACATTCCCATGTATATCATGATGGCGATTGGCGCTTTTTATGTGTTTCGCATCATCACAACTGGCGGATTCTAGTTGTTGATATAAGAAAAAAGCCACGGCAGTTGCGTGGCTTTTTTATTCACATGTATCAGTAGATTATTTTTGATTGGCCGCGTAATACTCACGTACCGGCGTCATGTCAAACTCACGTGCCCACTTGATAATTTCATCAAAAGCTGGCGCACCAATTTCACCTACTTGGGCATGAATGCCAGCTTGCTCACGAATTACTAAAATGCCTGGGATTTGATTCACTTCAAAATACTCAGAAATTTCAGGGTCAGTCTCAGTGTTTACCATACCAAAGACAATATCAGGGTTTTTCTCTGCAGCGGCTTCAAACGTTGGGGTAAAAGCCACACATGGATCACACCATGGTGCCCAGAAATCGACAATCACAAACGGATTGTTTTCGATGGTTGATTTAAAGTTTGCTTTATTGAGTGTGAGCACAGCCATACCAAAAACCCCTAATATTTCTTAAAATAATTGTCTATTTTAACAGAGACCTACACAGAAGTAGGCGAACGCAGCGTTGACAATGCGAAAAATGATGAAAATCGGCAGTTTATGTACTGAAAATGCAGGTTTTCAAAGTGGTTTTTTGCGCACCGTATACACAAAAACCATCTATTAGAGGATGGCTTTATCCCATGCCCCATTAAAAAATAACTCACCTAATGGGCGACGCTCTCTTGGTGCCAATTCACGTTCACGCAAATCTTCAGGCAAGCTATCTGCAGACCCTGCATATCCAATCGTGACCATAGACATCAGCGTAAATTGTTCTGGTACCGCAAAAGCCGTTTGCGCTTTCGCAACATCAAATCCACCCATCTGATGCGCAGCTAAGCCAAGTGCGGTTGCTTGTAGGCATAGATTTTCTGTTGCCGCACCTGTGTCATAAGGCGCCCAGCGATTGGGTTTTTGGTTGTGTCCAAACAAGGTATTTGCACAAATCAGCAGCAATACTGGTGCGTGTTGTGCCCATGTTTGATTACCTGGCACCAAGCAATCAAGTGCCTTTTCCCAAGCGTCTGGGTTGGTGGTTTTATCGCACACCACAAAGCGCCAAGGTTGATCTCCAAAACAAGAAGGCGCCCAACGTGCAGCTTCTAACAAGCTAATAATTTGTGTTTGGGAAACTGGCTTATTGGCATCATATGCACGTGGACTCCAACGGTTAGCAAGCACATCGTGAATCGTCGTTTGTGTAATGGCTGGTTTATGCATGGCAGTCCTTTTTAATGTAATGATTTTTTGAGTTGATACAGCAATTCTAATGCTTGTTTAGGCGTCAGGTCATCTGGTTGTAGCGCCTCAATTTCCGCCACAATTGGATGCATAGCCGCAGGCATCGGTTCCTCAATGGCCGTAAACATATCGGGTTGATGCGCATTTTGTGCAATTTGATTATTCTCTAATTGTAAAAGTTTACGCTTCGCTAGCTGCACAACACTTTTAGGAATACCCGCTAACTGCGCTACTTGAATACCATAGCTTTGATTCGCAGCGCCCTCTTCTACCTTATGTAAGAACACAATGCCTTGACCATGCTCCACCGCATCCAGATGCACATTGGCCGCATGTTTAGCATCATCCACAATGCGGGTCAGCTCAAAATAATGCGTAGCAAACAAGGTGAGTGATTTATTTTTATCCAACAATTGTTTTGCCACTGCCCATGCCAAACTTAATCCATCAAACGTACTGGTACCGCGCCCAATCTCATCTAAGAGCACGAGGCTTTTTTCAGTAGCATTGTGCAGAATATTCGCCGTCTCGGTCATTTCCACCATAAAAGTAGAACGCCCGCCAGCGAGATCATCCGAAGCGCCAATACGGGTGAAAATACGATCAATCTCACCGATATTGGCAACACTGGCCGGTACAAAGCAGCCGCAATACGCCATCAATACAATCAACGCTGTTTGGCGCATAAATGTCGATTTACCGCCCATGTTCGGCCCGGTAATCAGCAACAACTGTCGATATGGATTCAGCGTTACATCGTTGGACACATAAGGCTGTGAGATGCTCTCGACCACAGGATGTCGCCCTGAGACGATGGACAAGCCAGCCTCTTGCGTAAACATAGGCTGCACATAGTGCAATGCTTGCGCGCGTTCGGCAAAGCAGCACAATACATCCAAACTGGCCACCGCACCTGCATTCATATGTAGCGCGCGAATATGCGGCACCAAGGATTCCAGCACTTGCTCATATAGCATTTTTTCGCGTGCCAATGCTCTATCGTTGGCGCTCAATACTTTGTCTTCAAACGTTTTGAGCTCAGGGGTAATAAAACGCTCTACATTTTTGAGCGTTTGGCGCCTACGGTATTCCGGGGGCGCATTCTCAGCTTGTGCACGGCTAATTTCAATATAAAAACCATGCACACTATTAAACTCAACCTTTAGATTTTGTAACCCGGTACGTGCCTTTTCTGCGGCCTCGTACTGGAGTAAAAAATCGCCATGGTTGGTTTGAAGATTGCGCAACTCATCTAGTTCAGCATCGTAGCCATCTGCAATCACTCCGCCCTCGCGTAACACTACGGAAGGCGCTTCACGGATGGCATTTTTTAAAGTATCCACCACCGCGCTGGGTGCCTGCAAGCTTGCGCCCAAGGTTTGGAGCAACGTACATTGCAAATTAGCGAGTGCAGTTTGCAACATGGGCAACTGCAATAAGCTCTCACGTAAGCCGGACAAATCGCGTGGCCTTGCCGTCTTCAGCGCGATGCGCGCAGTAATGCGCTCAATATCGCCTACTAGCTTTAAACTTGCTTGCAGCGTTTGCCACGCATACGTTTGCAATAACTCAGCAACCGCTTGGTGACGCATGTGCACATGCGTTTTGTCTCGCAACGGATGGTGTAACCAGTGGCGCAGTAATCTGGCGCCCATGGCAGTTTGTGTGGTATTGAGTAGGGAATACAACGTTGGTGAGGCTTCGCCTCGGATTGTGGTATCAATTTCTAGATTACGGCGGGTAGCGGCATCTAACTGCACATATTGACTGGTTTGCTCAATCGACAAACCAACGATATGTGGCAATGCGGTACGCTGTGTATGCTTCACATAGTCTAACAAAGCACCAGCGGCGGCAATTGCCGCGGGCATTTCATGACAACCAAATCCGGCTAGATCCAAGGTATTCAGTTGTTGTGTAAGTGTACGTTGTGCGGCATCCAAATCAAATTGCCAAGGCGCCAAACGCTTCTTAAGCGCTTTGTAGCTAGCCAATGCCGGATGCTGAAATGTTTCCTCACATACGATTTCCGCCGGATGGATGCGCTCTAGTTCTTGCGATAACTGGCCGGTAGCAACCTCACTCAATACAAAATCGCCTGAGGCTAGGTTTAGCCTTGCCAATCCAATGACGCCATCACCCGCATAGATACTGAGTAATGGCTGATCACGCGTTTCATCCAACAAAGCGGCATCTGTCAGCGTACCCGGCGTCAGGATACGCGCAACCTCACGCGCCACCGGGCCTTTGCTGGTAGCAGGATCGCCCACTTGCTCACAAATTGCCACCGCTTCGCCCATTTTGGCAAGCTTCGCTAAATACTGCTCGGCTGCATGATAAGGCACACCTGCCATTTTAATCGGCTCGCCATTACTGCTACCACGACGGGTTAAGGTAATGCCTAATAGACGCGAAGCTTTTTCTGCGTCATCAAAAAAGAGCTCGTAAAAATCCCCCATACGATAAAACAGCAACATATCCGGATGTTGTGCTTTGAGCGCCAAATATTGGCGCATCATGGGGGTGTGTTGTGCGAGTTGCTGCGCTGGCTCTAATGGCTCAAGCGACGTTAATGGTTCAGGGGCAATCGACACAAGCGTACGTACTACTCAAGTGTAGGTGTTTTAATACGTTCTGTGAGGTGTGGTGCAATCACTTGCAACATTTGTCCAAACACTTTGGGGTTGCCGGCGACAATATTACCAGTTCTTAACCAGCTTTCGTTGCCTTCAAAATCGCCGACAATACCACCAGCTTCTTGCACCAATAGCGCACCCGCAGCAATATCCCAAGGCGATAAGTTGATCTCAAAGAAACCATCGGTATACCCAGCAGCTACATAGGCCAAATCTAATGCAGCAGAACCTGGACGGCGCAAGCCTGCCGTTTTTTTGGCCATGTCTTTAAAGATTTCTAGATAAGTATCTAAATAACTGAAATCTTTGAATGGGAAACCTGTTGAAATTAAGCCGTCTTGCAATTTACTACGATTCGTCACACGAATGCGCTTGTCATTTAAAAACGCGCCACGGCCTTTTGTCGCGGTAAACAAATCATTGTGGACAGGGTCATAAATCACAGCTTGTGTGAGTACGCCTCGTTCTTGCAGTGCAATCGAAACGCAATAACAAGGAAAGTTATGTAAGAAGTTAGTGGTACCGTCTAAAGGATCAATAATCCAAATACTTTCAGCATCCACATTGGTTTTACCACTTTCCTCACCATAAAAGCCGTGCGTTGGATACGCTTCTTTCAAGATGCTGATAATCGCATCTTCGGCCGAACGGTCTACTTCACTGACAAAATCGTTGTAGTCTTTGGTTTGCACTTTGAGCGCACCTACGTCTTGTGACGCGCGGTTAATAATCTTGCCTGCTTCTCTGGCCGCTTTGGTCGCAACATTTAATATGGGATGCATTATTGATGGTCTTTGCGTGATGTACTGTAAAATAGCATTTTAGCATTTAAGCCAGCTTATCCAAATATCTAGTTGACCAACGCCCAAGTTAACCAAAAACTTATGACTGAAGACCTATTAACTGATCGCATTTTTAATCACATACGGATTGTACTTTGCCAAACCAGCCATCCTGGCAATATCGGCTCCACCGCACGCGCCATGAAAACCATGGGCTTGAGCCGACTCTACCTAGTACGGCCTAAGCATTTTCCTGATAGTGAAGCCAATGCTTTAGCAGTGAATGCAGCCGATTTATTGGATACGGCTGTGGTGACACAAACACTGGAAGAAGCCATTGCCGATTGCCAATTTGTGATTGGCGTCAGCGGCAAACAGCGTTCACTCTCACAACAAGTTGTGACCGTACGTGAAGCGGCTGCCGAAGTGAAAGACATTGCAGCGCATCAAGAAGTGGCGCTGGTATTTGGTACAGAAATGAGCGGCTTATCCAATGAAGAGGCGGACCGCTGCCACATGCTGGCCACTATTCCCGCCAACCCGGAATACACTTCGCTCAATTTGGCGCAAGCCGTGCAAATTATGTGTTACGAACTGCGCATGGCGATCACCACAGGTGATCTGCACTACCAAGAAAAGACTGCTGAACTGGCCACGCAAGACGACCTAGAGCGCTTTTATGAACACATGCGCGAAGTGCTGGAACATATTGGCTATATTAACCCACGCGCACCTAAAAAACTCTTTGAACGTTTACGCCGCTTATACGGACGCACCCGCTTAGAAAAAGAAGAGGTCAATCTATTGCGCGGCATTCTCACCTTAAGCGTGACCCCAAAAAAACATACTAAATATTGATGCCGCTAATTAACCTAGTAATTTATTCAACTATTACTTTATGGCATAATAGCGGATTGATTTTTCAGCCGTGAACTTATGTTTAATCACTTAAAAGAAGATATCTCAATTGTATTTGACCGCGACCCGGCGGCGCGTACGCATTTCGAGA
Organism: Methylophilaceae bacterium 11; assembly: GCA_000525025.1. Taxonomy (GTDB): domain Bacteria; phylum Pseudomonadota; class Gammaproteobacteria; order Burkholderiales; family Methylophilaceae; genus Methylophilus. The sequence goes on from JCKJ01000001.1 coordinate 1,982,026, forward strand.
TTCTTACCACCTATCCCGGTGTACATGCCTTGATTATGCACCGCATTAGTCACTGGTTCTGGACTAAACGCTTTTACTGGCTGGGCCGCATGCTGTCTCATATTGGCAGATGGCTGACTGGCATTGAAATTCATCCCGGTGCAACCATCGGTCGCCGTGTGTTTATTGATCACGGCATGGGCGTAGTGATTGGTGAAACCGCTGTGATTGGCGATGATTGCACGCTATATCATGGCGTCACATTAGGCGGCACTTCATGGAACAAAGGCAAACGACACCCCACGCTTGAAGCAGGCGTGGTGATTGGCGCAGGCGCCAAAGTACTGGGCCCTATTACGATCGGAAAAAATGCAAAAATCGGGTCTAATGCCGTAGTAGTAAAAGATGTCCCAGACAACGCAACTGCTGTAGGCATCCCAGCACGTATTCTAGAAGAGGAAAAGCAGAAAAAACGCGACGATACAGCGCAAAAAATCGGCTTCAGCGCATACGCTGTCGGCAACGATGAGAACGACCCCATTACCAAAGCTATTCATAGCTTGCTAGACCACGCCAATAAGCAGGACATTGAATTGACTGCACTCAAAGCAGAACTTGCCAAACTCAGTGATGCGCAATCTGAAACTGATGTGGGCCAGGCATTTGCTACCAAAAAGCCAAACGTTTCCTAGCCTCGCAGTTTTAGCACACATTGAAGGTGTGAACTAAGCCCAATAATAATTGACTAAATTAGTAGGTTATTATAAAATAGACTCTAATTAAAACGGTATATTGATATTATGCGATTGACAACAAAAGGACGATTTGCGGTCACTGCAATGCTAGACATTGCATTGTACGAGGCGGACAAGCCAGTCACATTAGCAGGCATTAGTGAGCGTCAAAGCATTTCGCTCTCTTATTTAGAGCAATTATTTAGTCGCTTGCGCCGCCAAGGCTTGGTGACTAGTGTGCGTGGACCTGGTGGCGGTTATCGCTTAGCCAAACCACATCACGAGATTTCGGTATCTAACATTATTACCGCCGTGGATGAGTTGATTGATGCTACGCAGTGTGGCGGTAATGAAAACTGCCACGACGAAGGCCGCTGCATGACACATGACTTGTGGACAGCGCTGAATGGCAAGATTTTAGAGTACCTGTCTGGCGTTACCCTTGCCGACATGGTGGATATGCAACGTAAAAATGGACAATGTGAAAACGCAGTGGTGTTTGCACCACGCAAATGCGCGACAACAGAGGCGCTAAACGCTTAATGAATACTGTGTATTTTGATCACAACAGCACCACCGCACTGCATCCGCAAGTGCTGGAAGTGATGTTGCCGTTCATGACTGCACAGCATGGCAACCCGACCAGTCGTCACGTATTTGGTCGCAATGCACGCGACGCAGTCGAGCACGCAAGAACACAGATTGCTGAGACCGTGGGCGTACAAGCTTCGCAAGTGGTATTTACCGCTAGTGGTACAGAGGCCAACAATTTTGCAATTCGAGGAATCGCTGGCAATTTAGCACCAAGCCAAATGTTGTATAGCAGCATTGAGCACCCATGTGTGTCTCGCCCGGCACTGGCATTACAAACCAATGGCTGGCAAGTAAATAAAATTAAGGTCGATCCGCATGGGCAGTTAGACCTAGAACACCTGAATGCATTATTGCAACGCCCGACAGGATTGATTTCTGTGATGCTGGCAAACAATGAAACCGGCGCATTGCAACCACTGACTGCAGTAACAGCAGCAGCTAAACAGCACAAAGCATTTGTGCATACGGATGCGGTACAAGCGTTAGGCAAGGTGCCTGTGGATTTTTATGACTTGGGTGTGCATGCCATGACCTTGTCCAGCCATAAAATTGGCGGCCCATTAGGCGCTGGCGCTTTAGTACTCGATAAACGTGTAGACATACAACCGTTGCTGTTGGGCGGCGGACAAGAAAAAGGGTTACGTAGCGGCACAGAAAACGTAGCTGCGATTGTAGGGTTTGGTGCGGCATGTGCAATTGCACAGCAACAATTGGCTGACTATCAAACACACACCACGTTGTTACGCAGTCAGTTAGAAGCAGGATTACATCAGCTAAAAGCCACTGTATTTGGCGCAGAAAATGCGCAGCGTTTACCGAATACCAGCTTTTTTGCTTTTCACCATATTGAAGGTGAGACATTGGTCACCGCGCTAGACAAAGCCGGGTTTGCCGTTGCGAGTGGTTCAGCCTGCTCGAGTGATAGCACAGAACCCAGCCATGTATTACTGGCGATGGGCGTAGAGGAAGAACTAGCAAGAGGCGCTGTGCGGGTGAGCTTAAGTGCGCATAACACCGTAGAACAAGTAGACGCATTTTTGGCGACCTTGGCGCAAGAAGTAAAACGATTAAAAGCCATGACCGCGATTGCGGCGTAGCTAGTTAGCATCACAGGTGATGCAATGACAAATTATTTAAATTGAAGCGATTGGAAAGTAAACAATGTCAGATAGAGCACCGATTTATTTAGACTACTCTGCCACCACGCCGGTTGATCCGCGTGTTGCAGCTAAAATGATTCCGTTTATTACGGAGCATTATGGCAACCCTGCATCACGTAGCCACCCGTATGGCTGGACTGCAGAAAAAGCGGTAGAAAACGCACGTGAAGAAGTGGCCAAACTAGTCAACGCCGACCCACGTGAGATTGTATGGACTTCAGGCGCAACTGAATCCAACAACTTGGCGATTAAAGGCGCAGCAAACTTCTATGCCGCAAGTAAAGGCAAGCACATTATTACTGTAGCTACTGAGCACAAAGCAGTGATTGACACTGTGCGTGAGTTAGAGCGCCAAGGCTTTGAAGCCACTTATTTAGAGCCTGAGCCAAATGGCTTGGTTGATTTGGAAAAGTTTAAAGCGGCGATTCGTCCTGATACGGTATTAGCCTCTGTGATGCTAGTCAATAACGAGATTGGCGTGATTCAAGACATCACTGCAATTGGCAACATTTGCCGCGCCAACAATGTGATTTTTCACGTAGATGCCGCACAGGCAACTGGTAAGGTAGTGATTGATTTAGAAACGCTACCGGTGGATTTGATGAGCTTTTCTGCACACAAAACCTACGGCCCTAAAGGCATTGGTGCACTGTATGTACGCCGTAAACCGCGCATCCGCATTGAAGCGCAAATGCACGGTGGTGGCCATGAGCGCGGCATGCGTTCTGGCACATTGGCTACGCATCAAATCGTGGGAATGGGCGAGGCGTTTAGAATCGCACATGAAGAAATGGCAGCAGAGAACGAGCGCATCCGTATGTTACGTGACCGTTTGTTGCATGGCTTGATGGAAATTGAAGAGACTTATGTGAATGGCGATTTAGATCATCGTGTACCGCACAACTTGAACATGAGCTTTAACTTTGTAGAGGGCGAGTCACTCATCATGGCCGTCAAAGACATTGCCGTGTCATCTGGCTCTGCATGTACTTCTGCCAGTTTAGAGCCAAGCTATGTACTACGTGCATTGGGTCGTTCAGATGAATTGGCACATAGCTCAATTCGCTTTTCGATTGGCCGTTTCACGACGCAGGCCGATGTGGATTACACGATTGATTTGCTCAAAAGCAAGATTGGTAAGTTACGTGAGTTATCCCCATTATGGGAAATGTTTAAAGATGGGATTGATCTGTCCAAAGTGCAATGGGCAGCGCATTAAAATGCTTCTCTTTTCTCGCCTAGCGGCGTTGTCGAAAAGCTTGCATAGCAATGCTATGCGGCGCTTCTCTCCGCCTTGCTAGTCAATAAAATAGTGCGCATTTAGTAGTCAATAGAAGAGTTTTATAATTATAAAATTGAAAAGGCAAAACAAATTCAAGGCAGCGAGGCGAAGACAGTACGACTAGTACGGCAAGCCGAGCTAACGCAGAAGTTGTGAAGCATTTTTAATTTAAGGAGAACGGTATGGCATATTCAGACAAAGTTTTAGACCACTATGAGAATCCACGTAACGTGGGCTCTTTGGACAAAAACGCTTCCAACGTAGGCACCGGTATGGTGGGTGCACCAGCGTGTGGTGACGTGATGAAGTTGCAGATTCAGGTCAATGATGCTGGCATTATCGAAGATGCCAAATTCAAAACCTATGGTTGTGGCTCTGCCATTGCATCAAGCTCTTTGGTCACAGAATGGTTAAAAGGCAAAACCTTGGACCAAGCAGCAGAAATCAAGAACTCTGCCATTGCAGAGGAATTGGCATTGCCGCCAGTAAAAATTCACTGCTCAGTATTGGCAGAGGATGCGATTAAAGCTGCGGTGGCCGATTTAAAATCTAAGCAACCTGGATCAAAAGAAGCAGCTTAAGTATGGCGATAACACTGACAGAAACCGCAGCAAAACGCGTTGAAAAGTTTTTGGCCAATCGTGGCAAAGGCATTGGCTTGCGCTTGGGCGTCAAAACCACTGGCTGTTCCGGCATGGCTTACACGCTTGAGTTTGTGGATGAAATGCACACAGAAGACATGGCGTTTGAAAGCCATGGCGTGAGAGTGATTGTTGACCCAAAAAGCCTAGTCTACATTGACGGGACAGAGCTCGACTTTACCAAAGAAGGCTTAAATGAAGGGTTTAAATTCAACAACCCCAATGTGAAAGATGAATGCGGCTGCGGCGAATCGTTCACCATTTAGCAGCTGCGGCTGATCTCTACATCACGCGTAACGTCTTATTATGTCACACACTGCCCATCACTTTTTTGAACTACTTGGCTTGCCGCAGCAATTCAGTATTGATTTAGTGGTGTTGCAACGTAATTACCGCAAAATCCAAGCAGAAGTGCACCCGGATAAGTTTGTGACAGCGACACCAAGCGAGCGCTTGCAATCAATGCAAACTGCAACCTTGATGAATGAAGCCTACCAAACCCTAAAGCACCCGACCTCTCGCGCAAGGTACTTATTGCAGCTACAAGGTATAGAGACATTAGAGGACAGCAATACGGCGATGCCGGCTGATTTTTTAATGACACAAATGGAGTGGCGCGAAGCGATGGAAGATGCGCAGCATGCGCATGACATTGACGCGCTAGAGGATTTACTGCGCACCATGAAAGCTAGCGCCAAGGCGTTGCAAGAAGAGTTTGCAGACACCGTATCCGGGGACCCACAAGCAGCGGCGCACTTGGTTAGAAAGCTCAGTTTTATTGATAAAGTCAGTGCTGATGTGCAAGAGATCATCAGTCGATTAGAAGATTAACGTAAAGAATTCACATGGCATTACTGCAAATTTCCGAACCAGGCATGAGCGCCGCGCCCCATCAACACCGATTAGCGGTGGGGATTGATTTAGGCACTACCAACTCTTTGGTGGCCACCGTGCGTAGCGGCATGAGTACGGTGCTCCAAGATGAGCACGGTCATTCGCTATTGCCTTCTGTGGTGCGCTATTTGTCAGAGAACGAAATTGTCGTGGGCCATGAGGCACAAGCCCAGCAAAGCAAAGACCCCGTTAATACGATTGTCTCAGCCAAACGCTTTATGGGCAGAAGCCTACAAGACATTGCTGATCGTGCGCATATCCCCTACCGTTTTGTGGCTGGAGATGGCGTACAGAGTATGCTGCAGATTGAGACACGCGCAGGCTTAAAAAGTCCGGTAGAGATCTCAGCAGAAATTTTAAAAACCCTCAAACTACGTGCTGAGAAAGCATTGGGCGGAGAACTGGTGGGAGCAGTGATTACCGTACCCGCCTATTTTGACGATGCCCAACGCCAAGCTACCAAAGACGCTGCCCGTTTAGCGGGGTTGAATGTGTTGCGTTTATTGAATGAACCCACCGCAGCAGCCGTGGCTTATGGCTTAGACAATGCCTCTGAAGGCATCTATGTGATTTACGATCTTGGCGGCGGTACGTTTGATATTAGCATTCTGCGCTTATCCAAAGGCGTGTTTGAAGTGTTGGCCACCAATGGCGACTCTGCGCTCGGCGGAGATGATTTTGACCACCGTATTTACTGTTGGGTACTAGACCAAGTACGCGCCAGTCAACAACATTTTAATCCGCTGAATGAGGAAGACACACGTTTACTTCTGACCAAAGCGCGCCAAGCCAAGGAGTGGCTCACCGACAATCACGAGGCACAGATTCTATGTAAATTGAGCGATGGCAGCCTGGTCGATGTGACACTTACCGTTGACAAGTTTTTAGAGCTCACGCAAAACCTGGTGACCAAAACCTTAAGCCCGACACGCAAGGCCATGCGCGATGCAGGACTAGACATTGAAGCGATTAACGGGGTGGTGTTAGTGGGTGGCGCCACACGCATGCCGCACATCCGCCATGCAGTAGAAAATTACTTTAAACAAGAACCGCTGTCCAATTTGGATCCCGACAAAGTCGTCGCATTAGGCGCTGCTATTCAAGCCAATGTATTAGCAGGTAATCGCAGCGATGATGAATTATTGTTACTAGACGTCACCCCGCTCTCACTGGGTTTGGAGACGATGGGCGGCTTGGTTGAAAAAGTCATCCCTCGCAATAGCACCTTGCCGATTGCACGCGCGCAAGAATTTACCACCTTTAAAGATGGTCAAACCGCCATGAGCATTCACGTGGTACAAGGCGAACGTGAATTGGTCTCCGACTGTCGCTCCTTAGCACGTTTTGAATTACGCGGCATTCCGCCGATGGTGGCTGGCAGCGCGCGCATCCGTGTCACTTTTCAGATTGATGCGGATGGCCTACTTTCTGTCAGCGCGCGTGAACAAACCAGCGGCGTGGAAGCCAACGTAGTAGTCAAACCATCCTACGGGTTGAGTGAAGACACCATCACGGGCATGCTGCAATCTTCGTTTAGCGCTGCAGAGAGCGATAAGCAAGCACGCGCATTACGCGAAGCCACTGTAGATGCCGAACGTTTGATAGAAGCCATTCAAGTTGCGTTGACGCAAGACGGTGCTCAACTGTTATCGCAAGAAGAGCAGAAAACGATTCAATTACAGATACAGGCATTACAAGCGCTGAATCAGGGCAAAGATAGTCATGCCATCCATCAAGCTACCGAAGCACTGAATCATGCTACCGAAGCATTTGCCGCACGCCGCATGGACGCTTCAGTCAAACAGGCGCTGGCCGGCCAAGATGTAAATACTTTAGAACTTTAAGCGGAAATTAAACCATGCCACAAATTATCGTATTGCCCCATGTTGAGTTATGCCCAGATGGTGCCGTAATTGAAGCCAACAAAGGTGAGTCTATCTGTGAAACCTTACTGGACAACGACATTGATATTGATCATGCCTGCGACAAAGTGTGTGCATGTACCACATGCCATGTGATTGTGCGTGAAGGCTATCGCTCGCTCAACAACCCGCAAGAGAACGAAGAAGACTTGTTAGATAAAGCATGGGGGCTAGAGCCGTTATCACGCTTGTCTTGCCAAGCCATCGTGGGCGATACCGACTTGGTGGTAGAAATTCCAAAATACAGCATTAACATGGCCAAAGAGGGACATCGTTAACGTTATAAGCACCCATTAAAAAACCGCCTCTCGGCGGCTTTTTAATTTACAGCGTTTGAATAAGCAAACTCAGGCTTAAACTTTGAGTGTGTCTTCCAAAAATTTCACTTTACCAGTTTCCAAATCATATATCCCGCCGATAATACCAATCTCACGCGACTCAATCATGTCTGCAATGATATCGCTCATGCGGATAATGGAATCAATTTGATATTTGACGTTCAAGGCATTAATTTTTTCAACGAAGTCTGGATTTTTGGAGTTGCGTTGCTCAGCCGCAATCGTTTTCTCATGACGGATGGAAGGTTTAATTAGATTAATAATCTCACCAATATGGCCATCTTTAAAGTCATCACATGCTGCTTTCACTGCGCCACAACTGGTGTGCCCCATCACCACGATTAATTTACTGCCCAAATACTTTGAGCTGAACTCCAAGCTTCCCACCGCTTTGTCCGATGCAATATTACCGGCCAAACGTACGCTGAAAATATCGCCCAATGCCTGGTCAAACACCAACTCTACAGGTGCACGTGAATCGCTACAGCTTAAAAAAGACGCAAACGGATGTTGTTTATCACGCGTGATGCGCAACAAACTTTGGAAGTCTTTTTCCACAGAATAGTTGTTGATAAAACGGTGGTTACCTTCTATCAAAATATCCAGCGCCTCGGCCGGGGTCATTTTGTCACGATCAATTAAAGGATGTTTATACATATTTCCACTTTCTTATTAGTTGCATAGTATTAAGCGCGTTAAGACTTAGATTCAAGACTTAGATTCAAGACTTAGATTCAAGACTTAGATTTAAGACTTAGATTTAAGACTTTGGCTCAATAAATGCGATGGTTTCAACATCAATGTTTTTGAGTTTTGCGTGCAGATGATAATCACGAATAAACTCAACCACATCATACGAAATCGATTTGCTATTAGAGCAATCAATAATCACTTTGGTATTGCGGGGAATCGCTTCTAACGCAGCAATAATACTCGCCTTGTTAAAAAACGAGACCTCTTCTGCCAACACAATATGATGCACCTCGCGCCCATCTTCGGTCTTAGAAGTAGATTCCTTCATATAGTGCGAATTGCGATAGCTGTGATGTAACGTAAAGACAATGCCAACCACTAAGCCAATGCCAATGCCAGTCAGTAGATCGGTGAGTAAAATAGCAATCACTGTGGCAATAAAGGGTGCAAACTGCTCCCAACCCAACTTATACATGCCGGTGAATAAAGAAGGCTTGGCCAATTTGTAACCGACCATAATCAGAATCGTCGCCAAACTTGCTAACGGAATCATGTTCAACAAACTAGCGATGGTAATTGCGCTTAACAATAACCATATGCCATGCAGCACTGCGGATAATTTAGATTTAGCACCAAAGGTAATATTGGCTGAACTACGCACAATCACTTGCGTAATGGGTAGACCACCAATCAGCCCAGAGAGCACATTGCCTATTCCTTGCGCTTTTAGTTCAGTGTTTGTCGGCGTCACGCGTTTAATGGGGTCAAGCTTGTCGGTCGCCTCTACGCACAGCAGCGTTTCTAAGCTGGCCACAATCGCCATCACAAATCCTACTTTATAAATCTCAATATTAGAAATTTGCGAGAAATCCGGAGAAGTAAATTGACCCAAAAAGTCTTTTAAACTATCGGCAACAGGTAACTCAACAATTTGATCCGGTGCCAATGTAAAGTTCAGCACACCGGTTTGGAATAAGTAGTTTAAAAGAATGCCCAGTAACACCACTACAATCGGGCCTTGCAGAATCTGAAACACTCTGTGCTTTTTACTGAGTACGGTATCCCACAAAATTAAAATGGCAATAGAAATGGCCGCAATAAACAGTGCACCTGGGGTCAATAAATTCCAAGCATCCATCAGCGATGTAAACGTATTGCTGCCATCGGCCTGAAAGAAAGACTCATTGCCCTCGTAATCAAAGTCGTAACCAAGTGCATGCGGAATTTGCTTCAAGATAATCAGCAGGCCAATCCCCGTCAACATGCCTTTAATGACGGATGAAGGGACAAAATAGGCAATAAAGCCTGCTTTAAAAAAGCCTAGTAAAAACTGGATAACGCCTGCGACGACGACGGACAGTAAAAAGGCCTCAAACGAGCCCAAGGTACCGATTGCGGTAAGCACAATCACGGCTAAACCTGCAGCAGGGCCACTGACACCTAGCTGAGAACCACTGGCAATACCAACCACAATACCGCCGATAATGCCGGCAATGACACCGGAAAACAGCGGCGCACCAGAGGCCAATGCAATGCCCAAACACAGCGGCAGCGCTACAAAAAATACGACGATACTGGCAGGGAAATCACTATTAAAATCTTTAAAAAAACCGAAAAGCTTTGATTGCTGTGACAGGCTTGTTGACATTTATTCTTATCCTAAAACATTGAAATCAAAAGAATAACCATAGTGAAGTATCACCACTGCCGTGATGTACTTCATTATAGATTCTAAATATTAAAATTTAGTTTCTAAAACATATAATATTTGGTGTTCTGCCAGAAGCAAGAAATTATATACGCACCAAGGCGGCAATTCCGTCTTGGTGTGATGCAGGCCACGTATCCTATTCGCTACGGGATACGGCCTTAGTTTGGCCATATTGGCCTACTTATTACCCTCCAAATAAGGACGCTGCCCCAGCATACGAATACGCAATTGCTGATATTGGGTAGGCCCTGCTTTCTCCTCATGCGCTTCGTCTTTCACCAGAGTCGCGCCTTCCCAGTGCTCTGCCTTATTGGCACTTGCATCCGGGCTAGGGGCTTGGTACGGACGTTTAGAAATATGCTGGTTGATGATGCTGTGCTCATGATTCTCTTCAGCTTGCGCTGCACCTGCTGTCAACACACCTACTGTCAACAATAGCGCAGCTGTTACCATACCAATCAAACCTATGCTCTTCATTACCATCTCCTTATGCATACTTAATTCATACCCATCAATTAGTATGGGCGTTTTGATAAATTGCTAAGACGCTGTGCTTGCTGTTTTTGATCTACAGCATTGCCATCTTCGTTCACTTCGCCACGTACCAATGTTGCGCCTTCAAACTCATTAGCTTTTTGATAAGCACTATCAGGAAGCGGTTGTGCATATGGGCGTTTTGAAAAATTTTGGTTATGGACATTCTTTTTGTACGCATCTTCAGCATGTACAGCACCAGATACCAATAAAGCGACTGAAGACACAATGACTGCTAAATTTAAACTTTTCATTTTCTCATTCTCCAAATTTTAGTTATCTCGGGCAATTGATTGCTTTCCCGATGAAACGCATTATGCATGGCGCCCATCAACTAAAAATCTACCATTATAGGTAGAACGGTATATACTACTTGGCATATGCCGAATGACCTACTAGACAACCAAAACCAGCCAATCGACACGGACCAGCCGACCAGTGCGCGTGCGCTTAGGCAAAGCGTTAAGCAAATACAGGCCAACGATGCGCATACGCGTACCTACCTTAGCCTAGGCCAAGCATTATTTGAGCGTGGCTGGGATATCAACACCGCCTCTAGTCTACTACGTTCGCTTTGCACCTTGCTTTCTGCGCAACACGCGCTACTGGCTATTGAAAGCTCTGGCAAACTAGTCGTATTCAGTCAGCTTGGTCAAACACTCCCTGTGGGTGCCAGAATTCCTATGATGGGCGTGCTGGCCATGATGCTGAAAAATCCAGTACGGTTTACTCTATATGAACATAAGCACACGCAACTCTGGACACATGGAGATGTCAACCACCACGAATGCCTGATTCCTATTGCTTTGGGACAGCATGGCAAAGGGGTGATTGGACTCTCTGGCAAAAAGCTCACGTTGGGCACGCCAGAGGTGGAAACCTTACAAGCCATTGCTGGCCTGCTAGGATTAGCAATCTCGCAACATCAAGGGCCGGCGCGCACAGAAGCTGACCTGACTATCCTCGAAGCGCTCACGCCTAGGGAACGTGAAATTCTGGCGCTACTACCTGCAGGATTCAGCAACAATGAACTTGGAGCGAAGTTGGGCATTGCGCCAGGCACGGCTAAAATTCATGTGGAGCGCATCTTGAATAAGCTTGGGGTAAAAGATAGAACGCAAGCAGCCGTGAAAGCCGTCGAGCTTGGCTACAAGTCATCATTTAAGACTATTTAGCATACATTTTACTGATGAATAATACGCAACCACCTACCAAAGTAAAAACGTTCCAGCCGCTGAGTTGGGTGGCGCAGGCTTGGCAAGACTTACCTTTGGGCATCAAAGGCGTGTGCGTGATCACCCTGCCCTTACTTGTTTTATTGGCCTCACTTGGCTCTTTATATGTACGTGAGCAAGAATCCACACAATTAGAAAACAAGCTCCGCGTTGCCCTGCAAAACCAACGCGATATTCAACGCGTGCATACGCTGCTGATTGAAGCCTCTACTGGGGTGAGGGATTATTTACTGACTGGGGACAAACACTTCTTGGATATCTTTTTTCATGTGGAAAGTAAGCTTCCTGCAATATTGTCGGCGTTGAAGATTCAATTGGACAATGATGCACAAAGAGCGCGCCTAGCCAACATCAATCCCTTGGTTGAGCAAAATCTACATGATTTGAGAATACTCTCTGAATATGAGTCCAACATTGCTTCGGATGACCTCATCGCCAAGTTTAAATCTCAGGTGAGTACACTGGATAAATTACGATTCGAGATTGAACGCCTCAATGCAGAGGAAGCGATTTTAGTGGCCAAAGATCAGCAGGACGTGGTCGATCAGCGTCAGCGTCACATCAACATTACACTGGTTGCCGCAGTATCCGGCATCATTGGCTCTATTCTTGCCGTATGGATATTCTCTGGCACGATTGTCAGGCGCGTACGCTTGTTGAGGGATAGCGCAGGCCACCTTGCCAAAGCCGAGGCGCTGGACTTACCTTCTAGTAGCCGTGATGAGCTTGGGCAACTGTCTGACGAGCTAGATCACGCATCGCAATTGCTGGTTAAAAACATCACAGACGCTGTGCAGGCTAGGCAAGAAGCAGAAGAGGCCAGCGCATCCAAAAGCATGTTTTTATCCCGAACCAGTCACGAGTTAAGAACACCACTCAATGCCATTTTAGGGTTTGCCCAATTACTGGAGCAAGACTTATCGCCGGGAAAGCAGCGGGACAGCGTATCGCTCATATTAGGTGCAGGTCAGCACTTGCTCAAATTAATCAACGAAGTGCTAGAGCTTGCCAAAATCGAATCCGGAGAGATTTCTCTGGAGCTCACACCGACTGCGGTGAGTACCATGCTGGAAGAAGCCACGCGCTATATTGCACCGATAGGGAAAATCCGAGATATTGAAATCAAATGCGAGATTGCCCCAGATCTTTGGGCACTGGCCAACCGACAAAAGCTGCTGCAAGTAGCGCTTAATTTGCTGTCTAATGCGCTTAAATACGGGCCTGCAAATTCTACTGTACGACTGAATGCATACAACCGTCATGACAGTATTATTATTGAAGTACAAGATGAAGGTGCAGGCATTCCCACCAAATTAAAAGAGCGTTTATTTACGCCATTTGACCGATTAGGTGCAGAACAAACCAAGGTGGAAGGCACTGGGCTTGGACTTGCACTTTCCAAACACATTATGTTGGCCATGCATGGCAGTATTCATGTTGCAGATGATGTGAGCTTATTCTGGATAGAAATTCCAGCATGCGAGCCTAATATAACCACCAACGCGTTTTCACATCCGCATAACAAACAGCAGGTACCGCTTAACCAAAAACACACCATATTGTACGTAGAAGATAATGTCAGCAACCGTGCACTGGTGGAAGCCATCATTCAGCGTCAGCGTGATTTACGCATCCATTGTGTGTCCACCATCAAAGATGCCAAACAGTATTTAACAGAAGCCATGCCATCGCTATTGCTGATTGATTTGCACCTGCCAGACGGTTCTGGAGAAAGCCTTGTCAGTTACATTAAGGAAGCACCAGCTTATCAGCATATTCCCATTATGATATTAAGCGCCGATGCCCTATCAAACACGATTGAGCGATTAAGAAACGCAGGTGTAGCGCACTATATTACCAAGCCCTTAGATGTGGCTGCGTTTAACAAAAAAGTAAGAGAATTGATTGAAACTTAGCAGACTAGACCATACTTAGACTAGACCACACTCAGAACAGAATATGAACGAAGCCGATATATTAAACGCCAAAATTTTAGTGATTGATGATGCAGAAGCCAACTTAAGACTGCTGGAAGACTTGCTGGCAAGAGAAGGCTTTCATCAAGTCATCAGCACTGCAGAATCCGCACGCGCTTTAGACTTATTTAAAGCATTTGAGCCAGATCTTATTTTATTAGACTTAATGATGCCGGAGCTAGACGGCTATGCAGTATTAGAAATGCTGTCTCGCCATATCTCTAAAGATGAATACTTGCCGGTATTGGTATTGACTGCGGATGCAACTATTGGCGCCAAAAGAAAAGCGCTGGCGCTTGGCGCTAAAGATTTTCTGACCAAGCCGTTTGATAATATCGAAGCCATGCTAAGGGTATGGAATTTACTGGAAACGCGAATGCTGTATCGCCACTTAAAATCACTCAATACCGAGGTGCGACCTGTTCAACACGCACCGCAAGCACCTGAATCAGAGCAATAGACGGAGATAAGCGCTAGCCCCGCAACCAATGCATGTCTAGCGCGCTGGCTGCAACATGGCTACACGGCTCAACCCTTGTTGTACCTTGGCAGTTTTCTCTGCCAATTTTCCCAAATACTCCATGGCTTGGCTGTGCTGATGATTGAGTGCCAGCACTTGCTTAAAGTGTGCTTCTGCGCTGTCATAATCTTTGGTTGCATACTCTGCAGCAGCCAAATAGAACCAAGATTCTGCCGTATTGGGTTCGGTTTGCACCCATTGCGTAGCTACTTTTAATAAGGTGCTCCACTCTTGTGAGAGGTAAGGTTGTACCACCTGCATAAAATAAGGACGTTGCTTGATGTCCATCGCCCAAAAAGGTTTTTCACTTTTTGCACCTAATGCTTGTGCAGGTTTGCGCATCAAAGTTTGCACCCATTCCACTGGCATATAGTAGTAATACGCAGCATCGCCTCGGCTTTTGAGTGTAATGATACCAACCAAATTACCTGCATCATCAAAAGCGCCGCCGCCACTTGCGCCCAATCTGAATGGAGTGGTAGCGCGAATAATCACACTGTCATCCATGGGAAACAAACCTTTCACCACGCCATACGTGTTAACTGGTGTTTTTGTTTCGTCCGGATAGCCGATAGTAAACAGTGAAGATTCGTATTGTAATGTTTTGCTGGCACCCATGTTGACAACAGGTGCATCCAGATTGTCTACAGTCAGCATGCACAAATCATGATGCCAATCTGCTTTGATTGCGGTAGCAGCATGTGGCTCACCATTCACAATCACAGACACATCGGTAGCATCAGTCACTACGTGGCAATTCGTAATCACTTCGTTTTTGGCAACCACTACCGCAGAGCCTAAACCTTGCTTACCATTAGGTAAATTAACAGTCACACGCAACACGCTAGCATTCAATGCACGCACCATATCATCTGCTGGCTTGGCCCATGCACTACCTGCTGCACATAGCAGTAACAGTAGTGTATTTAGTGTACCCAAGTAACGTTTCATCATTGCGCTTCCCTATCTGCAACCAAATCTGACTTCGTTTTTCAAATGTCAGGCCAAATGTCAGGTTTAGTGATGTAGTACAAACAATGTTGCTTTTAACGTTAGTTTTGCAATAAGTGTTCCAACTTGAAACCATATTCACCCATATGGCTGGGATGCGCCTATTGAAGCCACTTAGGTGGAATTTAACAGTTAGGCATTGGGAAATATTAAGTATTGAATCAAGCAGTTATGCACATTTTCAGTGCAAGGTAAATGCTGAATTGGTGCATAGGTATGAATTGCCAATACGCATAAAAAAGGCCGCTAAGTAGCGGCCTTGAAGAGATACAACTATTTAAATTTGCTTAGAAGTTATATTGCAACTGCACACGTAATGCATCAGCATCAAACGTTTCGTAATCTTTTCTATTGGCAGTGTTACCGTTCACAAGATTCGTACGTTTCATTTTGTGGTATTCAGCACTAATTTCAACTTCTGGTGCAATTTGCCACTCAACGCCAGCTTCCCAATCATTCACATGGTTTTCAGGTGCATTGGTCTCAGCTTTGTTAAAGCCATCAAAGTATTGCCATTTAACAAAAGGAATAAACGTACCCCAGTTATTCCAGTTATCAATTTTATACATCGCCATCACATAACCACCATTGAGACTCTTTTCTTCAATGCGGTTTTGCGTAATATCTAAGCCTGGTGTTTTACCCCAGTTCCATTCAGCTTGTAAACCAAATGGTTGTGGATACATGATAAAGCTCACGCCTACACGCTCATCCGTAAAGCCGTTGCGGTATCTACCAGCCGCACCACCTTCAATGGTTGGCGTACTTCCAGATGTAGCACCAATCGCATTTCTGTTATAAGTACCTGTCGATGGTACATACTGACCATGGTAGCCCTGAATACTTGCTTCATAAATCTGACCAGATTCCGTTTTCCAAGGATAAGTGGCACGTGCTACAAAGTGGTAGTTATCATTGGTATCACGCGCGTTAGCACCTTGACCATTGTAGAAACCACCACCCAACATACCGTAGTTGCCTGAGTGTTTAAGTCCTTGCTTGCCAATTTCTTCAAACAAGGCTTGAATGTTTTGCGGGGTATAGTAGTAGAACACACCCAAGTCACGTTCATCTTTGACCGCACTATTCAATGCATCGTTACGGTCTGGTGTTAAACGGTTTGAACTTGATTGTAAGTTTTCAAAGCCGAAAGGCACTTTGGATTGACCAACACGGACACGGTGCACTTTGGTTGCATCAATATTAATATCGCCGTATGCGTCACGCAATTGTGCATAATTGAAACCGCCACCTGACGCACCCTGTGGGCTGCTGGCAAGGTCTGGCTGAATATAGTAACTTAAGTGATCGCCATAATCGCCATAGATAATCACGCGCGCACGACGGATCAATAAGTTTTTATCTGCACCACCTAATGAGCGGTCATCCCCCACAGAGCGGTCTGACCATAAGTTAACACCTTCATCACCGCCCAGCATTTTGGTCGCGCGTGTTTGTACATAACCGCGAATATTCACATGACTAGTCCAGTTTTTCTTTTCTTTTGTTTTTTGGACACTCATCTCTTCAGCACGGCCTTTGGTTAATAAAGCGCCTTCCTCTTCCGTCAAGACGCCTTTACTCACCAAGGCTTGTACTAAGTCACTAGTGGAGTCAGCAAGCGCATTCACGCTCATCAACGATGTACTTGCCAGCGCGATTGCTACCATGCCGCGTAACTTCAAATTCATTCAGATTCCCCTCTGATTAACGATCAATTTTTGATGAACGCATTTTGAGGGGGCAATATGACAAATTGATGACAAAGAGCTAATCAACGGACTAGTTTTGCACATTTACAACAAAAAAGCCGATGCACTATGATGCATCGGCTTTTGTTCTTACTACGCAGTCAAAAAATTAAGGGATTGCTTAACTTTCTGCGCGCATATGCGGGAATAAAATCACATCGCGAATACTTGGGCTATCGGTAATCAGCATGACTAAGCGGTCTATGCCAATACCACAGCCGCCCGTAGGTGGCATGCCATATTCCAAGGCCCGAATAAAGTCTGCATCGTAATACATGGCTTCTGCATCTCCGGCTTCTTTTGCTTTCATCTGCGCATGGAAACGTGCTGCTTGGTCTTCCGCATCATTCAACTCGCTAAAGCCATTGGCCATTTCGCGCCCAGTAATAAATAGCTCAAAACGCTCGGTAATGTCTGGATTTTTATCTGAGGCTCTTGCCAGTGGCGATACTTCTACCGGGTAGTCAATAATATACGTCGGCTGCCACAATTGGCTTTCCGCAGTCTCTTCAAACAATGCTAATTGCAGCGCGCCCAAACCGGCATGGTCAAATGGTTTTGTACCGTGTTTTAATATTTCCGCACGTAAAAATGCTGTGTCATTTAATTGCTTTAGTGTGTATTGCGGTGCATATTTTTGAATTGCGCCGACGATGGTCAAACGCTCAAACGGCTTGCTTAAATCGACCTCTTTGCCGTCATAGCTTAATACCGCTGTACCGCGTGCCGCAATGGCCGCAGCGCGAATACATTGCTCGGTAAAGTCCATCAACCATTGATAGTCGGTATACGCTGCGTAAAACTCCATCATGGTGAATTCTGGATTATGGCGGACGCTTAAACCTTCATTACGGAAGTTACGGTTGATTTCAAATACGCGCTCAAACCCACCCACCACTAAACGTTTTAAATACAACTCAGGCGCAATACGCATAAACATTTGCATGTCCAACGCGTTGTGATGCGTAATAAAAGGCTTAGCCGACGCGCCGCCAGGAATCGGATGCAACATCGGTGTTTCTACTTCTAAAAACTCGTTTTGAATCATAAAGTTGCGAATAGCAGACACCACTTTGCTACGCGCTTTAAATGTCTCACGCGTTTCTTCGCTGGTAATCAAATCCACATAGCGCTGGCGGTACTTGATTTCCTGATCTTGCAAGCCATGAAACTTCTCTGGTAGCGGACGCAAAGATTTAGTGAGCAGTTGAATCGCTGTCACGTGAATGGAAAGCTCGCCTGTTTTGGTCTTAAACAAACGACCAGTAGCCCCCATGATGTCGCCTAAATCCCAATGTTTAAAGCGCTCGTATAACTCCTCACCAACATCATCACGTGCTACATACAATTGAATACGGCCGGTGGCATCTTGAATAGTAGCAAAGCTGGCTTTACCCATCACACGTTTGAGCATCATTCTGCCGGCGACAGTGGCTGGAATAGCTTGCGGGTCCAACGTTTCCTTATCAAAGCTATCGTACTGCGCATGCAACTGATTGGCTTTGTGTTGAGGCTTGAAATCATTGGGGAACACCGCTGTTTGGCTCGCCTGCGCTTCACTGCGCATGGTTTTTAATTTTTCGCGACGCTCGGCAATCACATGATTTTCATCTGCTAAATTGCTTTCAACTAGCGGCATTTTGTTTTCGTCAGAAGTTACTGGTTCACTCATGAAAGGGTCTCAACACTGTTTAGGTTAGCGCGTTAAACTTGGCGCAAATAAGCGCGTATTCTAACATTGATTGCTTTTTATTGCGTACGACCAATGCGACTTAGCCATGCGGCACTATAAATGTGCAATGTTGCTATTGCTGGGGCAAACCAATGGATTTTTCATGCCCATTAAATATGTAAATGATTGATTTATAGAATGTAAATTGATTGGTGCAGTTGTTGCTTAGTAATAAGCATTACGCTTATTCCGTGCAATGTTATGACTACCCTGTTCACAAAACAAAACCAGCAACTCAAAGAAAACATTCGCTATCTTGGGCGTGTACTCGGCCAAGTGATTATGCAGAAAGAAGACGAAGATAAGTTTGATTTAATTGAGAACATTCGTAAGTCCGCAGTGAAGTTTCATCGTGAAAATGACCAGTACGCCTCGCTGCAATTAGAAAAATACCTGAAAGACCTGACGCCCGAGCAAACCATTTGCGTGGTGCGTGCATTTAGCTACTTTAAACATTTGGTGAATATTGCAGAGGATCTATACACCCAGCAACTGACTCGCCTGAATGAAGACAACCTAAGCCCGGGCATGTTGGCACATTCCGTGGATAAAATTACCCAACACCAACTCCCGTTTGACACCATTGATACATTTTTTAAAGATGCGCTGGTTTCGCCAGTGTTAACGGCACACCCGACCGAGGTGCAACGTAAAAGCATTTTAGATATTGAGCACACATTGGCATTTTTGCTGGCCGAACGTGGCTCACTACTCTCAAAGAAAGAGTTAGAACGGAACCATTTATTGATAGAAGGCGCTATTTGCTCGCTCTGGCAAACTAGAATCCTGCGCTTTTCTAAACTCACTGTGGTCAACGAAATTGAAAATGCGCTGAGCTATTACGAGACCACTTTTCTCAAGGTGATTCCTGAAATACTGCAAGATTTGGAACGTGAATTAAATACACTCTACAAATCAGATACCGATACCAATTACACCTTGCCTAGCTTTCTCAACATGGGCAGCTGGATTGGCGGCGACCGTGACGGCAATCCTTTTGTCAATGGCACCACGCTGCTCCAAGCCATCCATTTACAAACGGCGGCGGTGTTTAAACACTACGTCAAAGAATTTGATGCGCTGCGACGTGAACTTGCCATTTCATCTCGCTTGATTAACATTGACGAGGCCGTACAGGCACTGGCCGTCCGTTCACGGGACCAATCACCGCATCGTCTGGATGAGCCTTACCGATTGGCGATCAATGGCATATTTGACAAACTATTGGTCACCGCTCAGCAGCTAGCACCGCAGGTAGAATTTAAGGACGTACCCACCAATGTTGCACCTTACCCAGATGCCTATGCACTATTGGCGGAGCTGGCGATACTGACGAACTCTCTGAAAGCCAACAAAGGCGAAAAGTTGGTCTATGCTCGTTTAGGCAAAATGACCAAAGCCATTGAAACTTTCGGCTTTCATTTAGCGACCATTGATATCCGCCAGTCTTCTGACGTGCATGAGGCCGTGATTAAAGAGTTGTTTCATAAAGCCGGCTATGACTTTAATTACGATGAGCTGACTGAAGACGAAAAAGTCAAAACACTGTTAGATGAGCTGAAGCAGCCACGCTTGCTGTTTTCAGCATTTCAACAATACTCAGAATTGGTGCACACCGAAATTGGTGTATTGAACCAAGCCCGCGAGATTCGCAAACGCTACGGTCAGCGCGCCATCCGCCAATACATTATTTCGCATACAGAAACACTTTCTGATTTACTAGAAGTAGCACTATTACAAAAAGAGAGCGGCATGCTGCGTGGCATTTGGGGCTCACAAAAGATTCAAGTAGATTTAAATATTGTGCCGCTATTTGAAACCATTGCCGACTTGCGTCATGCACCACTCATCATGGGACAATGGCTCAGTTTGCTGGGCATACGCCATGTATTGCGTTATCAAGGCAACGAACAAGAAATCATGCTGGGTTATTCTGACAGCAACAAAGACGGTGGCTTCTTAACTTCTAACTGGGAGCTCTACAAAGCTGAGATTTCCTTAGTCGAACTATTCAGCCAAGCCAAGATTAAGCTCCGTCTGTTCCATGGACGCGGCGGGACTGTTGGTCGCGGTGGCGGTCCAACTTATCAAGCCATCATGGCACAGCCACATGGCACGGTGGATGGGCAAATTCGACTGACCGAGCAAGGTGAAATCATTGCCAATAAATATGCAGACCCTAAGGTGGGCAGACAACATTTAGAAACCTTAATTGCCGCCACCATTGATGCGAGCTTGTTTCCGCTAGATGATTTAGAGGTACAGAAAAGGCGTGCGTTTGAGGGCGTGATGGAAACGCTATCCACCACCGCCATGACCAGCTACCGCAGCCTAGTGTACGAAACCTCTGGCTTTGCTGATTACTTTTTTGCAGCAACACCGATTTCTGAAATTGCCGAGCTGAATCTTGGTAGCCGCCCTGCCGCGCGTAAATCTACCCGCAGAATTGAAGACTTGCGTGCGATTCCATGGGGCTTCTCTTGGGGACAATGTCGGTTACTATTACCGGGCTGGTTTGGCTTAGGCAGTGCTATTCACCAATATATTCATAGTGATGAAGCAGGACAAGATGCGCGTATTCAAACGTTGAAAGAAATGTTGGCCTATTGGCCGCTGTTTAAAACCCTGATTGGCAATGTAGACATGGTGCTGGCCAAAACAGATTTGGTAGTGGCCAGACATTACGCGCATCTGGTAGAGGATAAAGCATTACGTGAAAGTATTTTTAGCCGGATAGCACATGAATATCAGCTGACCACAGATGCGGTGAATTTGCTACAAGGTACCACTGAGCGTTTGAGTAGCAATCCCACCTTGGCTAACTCTATTCGCAACCGGCTGCCTTACTTAGATCCACTCAATCATCTACAGGTGGAAATGATTCAGCGCCATCGTCAAGGCGACACGGATGAGAAACTTAAGCTCTCTATCCACCTCACCATTAATGGCATTGCAGCAGGCTTAAGAAATACAGGCTAAGACAGGTTAGTGTTAAACGCCCTGCTTCAAACTCACTTGTATAAAGGGGTCTAGGTCGCCATCCAGTACGCCTTGCGTATTGCCAATCTCAACATTGGTTCGCAAATCTTTAATACGACCTTGGTCTAACACATAACTTCTAATTTGATGCCCCCAGCCGATGTCAGTTTTAGCGTCTTCCAGCGCCTGTTTCTCTTCGTTACGTTTGTTTAACTCCAAGTTATACAAAGCACCTTTCAGCATATTCATCGCCTCTTCGCGGTTGCGATGCTGTGAACGGTCATTCTGACATTGCACTACCGTGTTGGTCGGCAAATGCGTGATACGGACTGCAGAGTCTGTCTTATTGATGTGCTGGCCACCGGCACCACTGGCACGATAGGTATCAATGCGCAAATCGGCAGGGTTGATATCGATCTCGATCGAATCATCGACTTCTGGGAATATTTGCACGCTGGCAAAACTGGTATGGCGCTTGGCGTTTGAGTCAAATGGAGATTTACGCACTAAGCGATGCACACCATTTTCGGTACGCAAGGTGCCGTAAGCATAATCGCCAGAGACTTTAATAGATGCGCCTTTAATGCCTGCCACATCGCCCTCTGATTCCTCCAGCACTTCCACTTTAAAACCTTTGCGTTCGCAATAACGCAAATACATACGCAGTAACATCGCAGCCCAATCTTGCGCCTCGGTACCGCCAGAACCTGATTGAAACTCAATAAAGCAATTATTAGCATCCATGGGGCCAGAAAACATGCGGCGAAACTCCATCTCCGCAATACGTTGCTCCACTGCTAACGAGTCTGCATCTACGCTGAGCAGCGTCTCGTCATCATTTTCTTCACGCGCCATATCAAACAAATCGCGGCTATCCTGAATGCCTTGCTCCACGCTATTGAGCGTATTGACTACCAGCTCTAGCTCGCGCTTTTCTTTCCCTAGTTTTTGCGCTTTTTGCGCGTCATCCCAAACTTTCGGATCCTCTAATAAACCGTTGACCTCTTCTAGGCGCTGTGACTTTGTTTCAAAGTCAAAGATACCCCCGAAGGGCAAGGTTACGAGCGTTTAAATCATTTAAACGGTTGGCAATCTGGTTGAGTTGTTCGGCTTCCATAGGTCTAGCAATTTAAGTAAAACCGCGATTATACAGGAAGCGCCGAATGCACGTTGCATGCGTGCTAAGTGCTATAGAGTTGGGTGCTTTAGGTTTGGATAACTTCGCCATCTTCTTTGGTAAACGTGCCAATATTGGGATTTTCCAATATCGCCAATACCAACTAAGAAGGTCGACACAAGCGCGTACCTTTGGTAGTGACGACAATCGGGCGGTTGATGAGAATAGGATGTGCCAGCATGGCGTCTATCAAAGACTCATCATTTAAGCTGGCATCTGCCAAACCGAGTTCTTGATAGGGCGTACCCTTCCCCTCAACAATTGTCTAGGGCTGATATTCATAGCAGCCAGTAAAGCGCACAAAGTCTCACGGTTAGGCGGTGTTTTCAGATACTCAATCACTTCTGGCTCAACGCCACTGGCACGAATCATTCGCAACGTGTTTCGCGATGTGCCACACGCTGGATTATGGTAGATTTTTACAGTTTGCATAGTACGTATTCGGCTCAAAAAATATTCAAAATAGTCCCGCAAATATTGTCATATTGCTGTCACAAATATTTCATACACTCTCTCCAACTTACATTCGATTGAATTATGTTTAAGTCAGTTGTAAGCATAGTTAAACAAGATGTAATTCATTTTAATTCGGAGAGATTTTAATGCAAACACTGTTTGTTAAATCATTAAGCGTTGCTGCCTTAGTCACTGCAGCATTCAATATTCAACCTATTCAAGCCGCAGAAAAAATCATTAAAATTGACGGCTCAAGCACAGTTTATCCAATTACCGAAGCGGTAGCGGAAGACTATCAAAATGAAAAGAAAGTCAAAGTAACGGTCGGTATTTCTGGTACTGGCGGTGGCTTTAAAAAGTTTTGCCGTGGTGAAACCGATGTACAAAACGCATCACGCCCTATCTTGAAAAAAGAAATGGACGCGTGTAAAGAAGCGGGTATTCAATACATTGAACTACCTGTTGCTTACGATGGCTTAACCGTGGTGATCAACAAAAACAATGATTTCGTTAAATCATTGAGCGTTGAAGAGTTGAAAAAAATGTGGGAACCGGCAGCACAAGGTAAAGTAAAAACTTGGAAACAAGTGAACGCAACTTTCCCAGATACGCCACTTAAATTATTTGGTGCAGGTTCAGATTCAGGTACATTTGACTACTTTACCGAAGCAATTGTAGGCAAAGCAAAATCTAGCCGCGGCGATTACACTGCATCAGAAGATGACAATGTATTGGTGCAAGGCGTGAACAGCGACAAAGGCGGCTTAGGTTACTTTGGCTTTGCTTACTTTGAAGAAAACCAAGACAAGCTCAAAGCAGTGCCTATCGTAGCTAAAAAAGGCGCGCCAGCTGTGATGCCTTCTGTTGAAAGCGTAAAAGACGGTAGCTACCAACCACTTTCTCGCCCATTGTTTATTTACGTGAATGCCACTGCAGCTGCGTTTAAACCAGAAGTGAAAGCCTTTGTAGATTTCTACCTGCAAAACGCACCTACATTGGTAAAAGAAGTGCAATATATTCCGTTACCAGCCAATGAGTACGCAGCGGTGACCAAACACTGGAAATCACTCAAACCAGGTACGGGCTTTGATGGCACACCAGAAATCGGTGTAAAAATCGAAGACTTACTCGCACGTATTAAATAATCGCGCTAGCTAGTACTACTTAAAAAACGACACTTCGGTGTCGTTTTTTATTTTCCGTTCCATTACTTCCCTTCAAGATAGTTACTGACCAAACACCTGAATTATCATAAAATTGCAGCTGTAACATTTTGGTCATTGATGCATCAATGACCTACTCATTGTCTCTATTGTTAGGTTTAATCCATGACTTTTGTATACAAGCGTTTACTGTTCATCTCATTACTCGCAATGACCGCATGCCTAGTCGCCTGCTCCCCTTCCAAAGACAACGCAGCTTCTGGAAACAACAAAAATGCCATCGTGAAGATTGATGGTTCCAGCACGGTGTTCCCAATCACCGAGGCCGTGTCAGAAGAGTTTCAAATTGAGACCAAGACCCATGTGACGGTCGGTATTTCTGGCACAGGCGGTGGCTTTAAAAAATTCTGCCGTGGTGAAACCGATGTGCAAAACGCCTCTCGCCCTATTCTTGAAAAAGAGATGGCGGCCTGCAAAGCTGCTGGTATTGAATTTATTGAGTTGCCGATTGCATTTGACGCATTGACTGTGGTGGTGAATCCTAAAAATGATTTTATCAAAAGCATCACCGTGGCTGAGTTGAAGAAAATGTGGGCGCCGGAAGCACAACAAACCATTACCACTTGGCAACAGGTCAACCCAACTTGGCCAGACACTGCGCTCAAGCTGTTTGGTGCAGGTTCGGATTCTGGCACTTTCGATTACTTTACCGAAGCGATTGTGGGTAAAGCAAAATCCAGCCGTGGTGATTTCACTGCATCAGAAGATGACAATGTACTGGTACAAGGCGTGATTAATGACAAAGGTGGCCTAGGCTATTTTGGCTATGCTTACTACGAGGAAAATCAAGATAAAATCAAAGCAGTGCCTATCGCCTTGGATGAAAAATCTGCTGCAGTATTGCCAAGTAAACAAAGTGTCATGGACGGCACCTATCAACCACTATCACGTCCATTGTTCATTTACGTGAGTGCAAAATCTGCGAAAGAAAAACCAGAAGTAAAAGCATTTGTAGACGCTTACTTGCGTGATGCAACGGCATTGATCGAAGAGGTTAAATTTATCCCCTTGCCAGAAAAAGACATGCAGGCGGTACAAGCGCATTGGGCGGCGCTGAAAACTGGCACTGGCTTTGGCGGTAAGCCAGAAGTTGGCATTAAAATCGAAGATTTACTCAAGCGTATTCAGTAATAGTACGCACTTCAATATCTCTCGACTTACAAGGCAGCTTTCTTAGCTGCCTTTATTGTTTATAGACGCCGTAAAATAAGCGTTATCTCATCCAAGTGTCATATGTAAAAAGCAATTTGACTTATTTTTGTCACATTTCTTTATTACAATCGTGTTAACTTTAAAAATAGAAATATATAATGTCGGCTTCCGCTCAAACTCTCAGCACAACTATGATGCAAACCATTAGCCCGCGTTTAGCCAAAAACATTAAACGGAACGTACGCGAACGTATCATCGAGTTCATTTTGATGCTTGCTGCGCTATCTGCAGTGTTGACCACTTTTGCGATTGTTGCGGTGCTGCTATACGAGTCACTCACCTTCTTTAAAGTCGTCTCACTCAAAGACTTTTTAACCGATACACAATGGACACCGCTGTTTGAAGATGCGCATTACGGCATCATGCCTTTGGTCTCTGGCACACTCACTACCTCAGCCATTGCATTGTGTGTAGCCATTCCAATCGGTACTGTTGGCGCTATTTATCTTTCTGAGTTTGCCAGTCATCGCGTACGTGAAACGGTCAAGCCGATTCTTGAGCTACTGGTAGGTGTACCAACCGTAGTATTTGGTTACTTTGCATTGTTGTTTGTTACGCCACTTCTACAAAAAATATTTCCAGATTTACCCGGTTTTAATATGTTGGGCCCAGGTATCGTCATGGGCATCATGATCATCCCTTACATCTCTTCCGTTGCCGAAGACGCCATGCGCGCAGTGCCAATGAGCATGCGTGAAGGCAGTTATGCAATGGGTGCAACCCGTTTTCAAACGGCTGTAAAAGTGGTCACACCGGCTGCTATCTCAGGCATTATCGCTGCCTATATTTTAGGTATCTCACGTGCTGTGGGCGAAACCATGGTGGTGGCGGTAGCTGCAGGCCAACAGCCAAACTTGACCTTTAACCCGATGGATAGCGCCGCTACTATTACTGCCTACATCGTACAAGTCGCTTTAGGCGATTTACCGCATGGCAGTATTGGTTACCAAAGTATTTTCGCAGCAGGCTTAGTGCTCATGTTAATGACATTGTCTTTTAACATTCTAGGCCATGTCGTACGTAAAAAATTCCGTGAGAACTACTAATGAATGATACGCAAATAAAACAAGCCAGCGTGCTGGAAAACATTGGCGCTGTGCGCGCCATGATCAAGCGTCATAAACGCAATGATATTTTGTTTTCCATCATTGGTTTAATCGCACTGATGATTGGTCTGCTGACATTGTGTACGCTGTTTATTGATCTCATCATGGATGGCTATCAACGTTTCAATCTGAGTTTCTTTAGCGAGTTCCCATCCCGCCGTGCTGCACGCGCAGGTATTTTGTCTGCTTGGGTGGGCTCATTATTAGTAATGACCGTCACCTTTTTAACTGCCGTGCCTTTAGGCGTAGCGGCAGGCTTATATTTGGAAGAATATGCAAAAAAAGGCTGGCTATCCGATTTAATCGAGATCAACGTCTCTAACTTGGCAGGTGTCCCTTCTATTGTGTATGGCTTGCTCGCTTTAGGTTTGTTTGTCTATGGCTTGGGCTTGGGTCAAAGTATCTTAACTGCTGGCCTTACTTTAGGTTTGCTGATTCTACCAGTCGTGATTGTGTCTACCCGTGAATCGATTCGTGCTATTCCTGTGGCGATTCGCGAAGCTGCTTATGCTGTAGGTGCGACCAAATGGCAAGTAGTGAAAGACCACGTATTGAAATATTCACAAGGCGGTATTTTAACTGGGGTAATTATTGGCATGGCGCGCGCATTGGGCGAAACTGCACCGGTCATTACCATTGGTGCATTGACCTTTATTGCATTCTTGCCACCTTCTCCAATCAGCACCGAACCACCGTTTTTAAACTTTGAATGGCTCACTTCTGGCTTTACCGTGCTGCCGATTCAAATGTTCAACTGGCTGTCACGTCCAGACCATGCTTTCCATATCAATGCCGCTGCCACTGGTGCCATCATTATCGTTGTCACATTGTTGATGAACGGTACGGCGATTTGGTTGCGTTACAAAATTCGTAAAAATATTAAGTGGTAATTTAGAAACTTTAGGAAACCCAATGGTGAATGTCACTACCCCTATTAAAGCCGAATCACGCGATTTAAACTTTTTCTACAGCACTGGTACCAAAGCACTCAAAGGCATTAATATGCCGCTGTACGAAAACAAAATTACCGCGCTAATTGGTCCTTCCGGTTGCGGCAAATCTACATTTTTGCGCTGCTTTAACCGTATGCACGATTTGTACCCTGGCAACAAATACCAAGGTCAAATTATCATGCACCCGGACAACACCAACATTTTGGATCAAGGGGTAGACCCGATTGAAGTACGTATGCGTATCAGCATGGTATTCCAAAAGCCTAATCCGTTCCCTAAGTCTATTTATGAAAACGTCGCCTATGGTTTACGCGTACGTGGTGAGAGCAATAAACGCATCATGGATGACAAAGTAGAAGAAGCGTTAAAAGGCGCTGCATTGTGGAACGAGGTCAAAGACCGTTTGCATGATTTGGCATTTAACTTATCTGGCGGTCAGCAACAACGCTTGTGTATTGCGCGTGCATTGGCCACAGATCCTGAGATTATGCTGTTTGATGAACCGACGTCTGCATTAGACCCGATTGCAACGGCCAATATTGAAGAGCTGATGAGCGAACTGCGTGGCAAGCTGACAATCCTAGTAGTGACGCACAATATGCAACAAGCGGCGCGCGTGTCTGACTACACTGCCTATATGTACTTGGGCGAGTTGATTGAGTACGGCGATACCGATAAGATTTTTACCAACCCTAGCCGTAAAGAAACTGAAGATTACATCACCGGTAAATTTGGTTAATCATTAAAGCAGCCACAAAAAAGCCAGCATATGCTGGCTTTTTTATTTGTGCTTGAGTGATACATCAATACATCACTCCAATATCACAACCTACTCCGTTTGTGGTGCAGAAAACACTGGGGATTTTTGCTGTGCATGTTGCCGCTGTATCACCACATTGGTATACAGTGCTAACAGCTTCTCAGCCTGTGCTGCGGCCGACCATTTTTGTTGTGCATACGTTTTACCACGTAACCCCAACGCCTCGCGTTGCTGTGCATTAATGAGCAAGCTCTGAATCTTCTCTACAAAATCCAACTCATTTTCTTGTGCAATGCGTGCACCCAAGTCTTCTACCAACACCGAAGCAGTGCCCAATTCTGCAATTGCAACGACGGGCGTTGCTTGTGCCATCGCCTCTAGCAACACCAAGCCCTGCGTTTCACTTTTAGATGCAAATACAAAAATGTCTGCCGCTTGATAGCATGCATTTAACTCTGTGTTGCGATCCAAATAGCCTAAAAACTGTACGTACTTTTGAATGCCTAGCTGATGCACTTGTTGTTTTAAGCTAGCCTCTGCCGGCCCTTCCCCGGTAATCAACAATAGAATATCCGGCACTTCATCGGCCAAGATACGCACAACCTCTAACAAAAAGCTGATATTTTTCTCATGTGCGACCCGCCCCACATACAACAGCATAGGGCGTTGTGTTGGGATGCCATGCTTTGCTCTAAATGCCATGCCATCCGCCGGTGCAAAGCTATTGGCTTGTAAGCCGGTAGCAATCACTTCCGATGGCGTATGTACACCGTATTTTCGCAATACATCTAGCATCGGCTGAGATGGCGACACCAATGCATCGATTTGATTGCACTGGCTTTTCGAGATCATTCTGGCCAAACCTCGTGCCATGAACTGCGGAATCACTGGCAAATAGTGGTGCAAATAATCCTCAAAAAACGTGTGATAGGTTTCTATCACTGGAATATTGAGCGCTTTAGCCAGCTGCAACCCTGCATAGTGCGCAACAAAAGGTGTATGAATATGCAAAATATCGTAAGACTGCTGCTTTAAAATCGGCAACAGCGCTTTCACCTGGCTAAACTTCATCAGCTTATCTTCAGGGTCAAAATAAATACTACGTGATGGCACACGCGTAACCCAAGCCTCATCCGTTGTTTCTACACCGTAATCCGGTGCTATTAAATGTACGGTATGGCCCATTTGCTGCATTTGTGCAGCAAACGTTCTAATACTGGTCGACACACCATTCACGCGTGGGAAATAAACATCCGAAATTAGTAATATATTCATGTAGTTATCTATTTTAATTAAGCTCCTTTGATGCTAACGTCATAATATGACAGCCATGTGAACACATCACATTAAACCTTATACAACGTCATAGAATGTTCATGCTTGTGTCACAGCACCTTCATTTCCTCATGTAAAAGTGCACGCATGCAGAAAAGAATGATGATTAAAGTACTCTGGGGGTTTCCGTTGTTGATCTATGCAATGGATGCCAATGCCTGGGGCCTGTTTACCCACATTTATTTTGCACAATACGTAGTGCTTGCCACGCCGATACTAGACCCAAGAGTACAAAATGCCATTAAGAAGTTTCCGCAACTGGTGATGGCAGGTGCTTGTTTGCCAGACCTTGCATTAATTTCAAAACACTTTAAAACCACCCATGAATGGCAACAAGCGCAGACGCTATTGACGTCTGCCAGCACAGATGAAGAATTGGCTATTGCTGTGGGCTATACCAGCCATTTGTTTGTGGATATTGTGGCGCACAATCACTTTGTGCCTGCGTTTGAAGCCAAGTGGCTTAATGCATCGATTGTCACGCACGTGACGTCGGAATGGGCGATGGATGCCTATATCCGTAAGCACTTGCAATATCGCCCGTTCAAACTACTCAGACAGCATATCGACACCATTGCACCGTTTATTGCCCAAGGCTTTCAGTGCTCATCGCAGCAAGCCTATCAAGCGCTAAACCGCCTAGCTTGGGCCGATAAGTTGTTACGCTTTAGTCAGTTATCGCAGCTTTGCCTACATCGTATTAGGCATCGTGACGATGAGTTTGTGTTGAAGCTGGAATATTACTTACAGCAAACGCACGAGGCCTTGCAACAGTTTGAACCCGTATTGCAAGGACAAACGCCCGCCTTGTTTGCAGAGCTGACACACATGAGCGCGACAGAGATGGTGGTGTGGCGAGAGAAGTGTTTGATTGAGGCGAGATTACGTTTAACGACTGCGGTGAAAGTGTACCAAGATTACCAGCAGCAACTGACCACACCGCACGCCTAGCCTACCTTAGCTTAGCTTAGCTTAGCTTAGCTTAGCTTAGCCTACAGAGTACTGGCACTACATTAAAATAGTAAGGCTTTGTTTCTGTAGCCAGAACGCACAAAACGGAAAACGACTGCCTAGAATAGGTAGTCGCCAAATAGGCTTGCTACACTTATGCTTCTTACACTAGCAAGAATGAGCAGTGTACGATCAAGTAACCAATCATGGCGCCTGCTAATACATCACTTGGGTAGTGTAAGCCTAGAATGACGCGTGACATGGCCACCATCAGCATAAACGGGATCAGCAAGAATGCCAGCACAGGAAAGTAAGCGATAGCAATCAAGCCAAACACTACAGCGTGCAAAGTGTGGCCTGAAGGGAAACTAAAATGATCCAGCGGTTTGCCCACTACCCATACATCTTGTCGTACCTGAAATGGACGTGGGCGATGTGTTTTGAGTTTTAACCATTTGTAGACCAAGGTACCGGTGAGGCCCGCGGCCATCATATGCAGCACTGGCTTCAGCCCTTCGCCTTGCTCAACCAGCATAATGGCGGCCATCAATAGATACCAGAACACGCCATCGCCAAGACGACTCACTGCGCGGAAGACATCGCGAATAATGCGATATTGATTGGTATGGCTCACGCTTACACACAGCGCGCTATCCATTGCCTGCATCCGATGTAAATATAAACGCATGGTATTGTTCATCATCAATCCTTATGACTCTTATTGATGATGTCATCATGCAAGCCCACGATGAAGCAAGCATGACAAACAGATGAACTTTTTTTGAAGGCCCACGCTACATCATGGGCTCTCTATCAAGGTTTATGCTGCAGCTTTTTTAACTTCTCCGGCAATATCTTCTGCCAACTGCTGCACTAGCACACGGTCTTGGCCTTCTACCATCACACGTATTTTGGGCTCTGTACCAGATGCACGTAACAGTACACGACCAGTCCCATTGAGCTTAGTTTCTGCCGCACTGACCGAGGCTTGAATACCTGCGTGACTTAAATCAAGCTTTTGCGCAGTGGTTACATTAATCAGCACTTGTGGGTACAACGTTAAGCCAGCACCCAACTCTGCTAAAGTTTTGCCACTCTCGCGCAATGACTGCAACACTTGTAGCGCTGCAATAATCGCGTCACCACTGGTATGTTTATCCAGCGTTAAAATATGGCCGGAGTTCTCCCCGCCTAGCTTCCAATTTTTTTCGTTGAGCAATTCAAGCACATAACGGTCGCCCACCTTGGCACGTGCAAAGGGGATTTGATGTTGTTTGAGCGCATGTTCCAATGCTAAATTGGTCATCAAGGTACCCGCCACGCCGCCCTTGAGTTTGCCTTTGGCGTATAAACCCAATGCAATCACATACAGCAACTGGTCACCATCTAATAAAGCACCATGCTGATCCACCATCATCACACGGTCACCATCGCCATCAAATGCAATACCCAAATCCGCTTGATGTTCCAGCACGGCTTTTTGCAATGCTTGTGGATGTGTGGAGCCCACTTGTTCATTGATATTGATGCCATCTGGGTGATTACCGATGGCAATCACCTCTGCGCCCAACTCGTGAAATACATCTGGCGCTACATGATAGGTCGCACCATGTGCACAGTCCAACACAATTTTTAATCCGCGCAAATCCAAATGATTTGGGAATGTGCTTTTACAAAACTCGACATAGCGGCCAGCTGCGTCATCTACGCGTTTGGCTTTCCCTAAGTGTGCAGACTCCATCACTTGCATCGGCTGTGCCAACTCGGCCTCAATCGCATGCTCAACGTCATCTGGCAATTTAGCGCCTTGGCTAGAGAAGAATTTAATGCCATTGTCGTAATAAGGGTTATGCGATGCTGAAATGACAATCCCCGCTTGAGCGCGTAACGCACGTGTTAAATAAGCGACGGCTGGCGTTGGCATAGGGCCTGTGAGCAGCACATCCACGCCTGCTGCCGACAACCCTGCCTCTAGCGCAGCCTCTAACATATAGCCAGAGATACGCGTATCTTTACCAATTAACACGGCTGGGCGCACGCCTTTAGGCAATGCTTCACGCTTGGCTAATACACGGCCGGCGGCATACCCCAAACGCATGACAAAATCCGGCGTAATGACAGACTCCCCCACTTTGCCACGGATACCATCTGTTCCAAAATACTGTTTACTCATCCTAGAGACTTCATTCATTATGTAATTGTTATATTTTACCGCTTGTATACCTAGCAGACGAGCACAAAATATCTCACCCCAATCGCTAGTCAACAATCAAGCTTCGCTTTTAAAGAATCGCCGTCACGACCTTGAGTGCTTCCACGGTCGCTTTTACATCATGCACACGTACGATGTTTGCGCCCTTCATTGCAGAAATCACTGCAGCAGCCACACTGGCATGCAAACGCGCGTCCACATCCTGACCGGTCACTTGCCCCAGCACAGATTTCCGCGACAGTCCTACTAATAGTGGATAGCCCAAACTCTGCAAGTTTGCTAGCTCTTGTATTAACTGAATGTTATGGGCTCTGGTTTTACCAAAACCAAAACCTGGATCTAGCATGATCCGCTCTTTGGCTATCCCTGCCGCCAAACAAGCGGCTGCCCGTTCTGCCAAAAATGATTTCACTTCATCCACCACATGCGTGTAGACCGGGTCTATTTGCATGGTTTGCGGCGTGCCCTGCATATGCATTAAACACACACCTACTTTGCTACTGGCCACAGCTTGCATGGCACCTAGCTCTTGTAACGCACGTACATCATTCACAATACTTGCGCCCGCACGAATTGCTTCTACCATCACCGCAGGCTTGTAAGTGTCAATCGAAATAGGCACTTTGACGTGACGCGACAACACTTCAATCACTGGGATGACACGATCCAATTCTTCTTGCAGTGCTACTGGTGTTGCATTTGGTCGTGTGGATTCGCCACCGACATCTAAAATATCTGCACCCTGCTCCACCAAAGCAAAGGCGTGCTCTACCGCAGCTGAAGTATGTACAAAATGCCCTCCGTCTGAAAAAGAGTCAGGCGTGACATTCACGATGCCCATCACGTGAGGGCGAGTGAGTGTTAATTCAAATTGTGCACAATGCAATATCATCATAAAAAAAGGGTTGGTCTAAATTTACATTTAGCCAACCCTGTTGTTCCAACCAATTAATTAGTCATTTTTTGCGGTAGGTTGCGGCGCCGGATTCACTACTGTTCCTGTGCCACCACCAGAAGATGGCTTGGTGCTCGCTTGGCGTGGTTTAGGTGCACGTACTGGCAACCCAGCCATGATGTCGTTGATTTGATCAGCATCAATGGTTTCGTGCTCCATCAATGCTGCGGTCATCGCTTCCACCTTGTCACGGTTATCTTCCAGCAACTTACGCGCAATCCCATATTGCTCATCCAAGATACGACGAATTTCTGCATCTACTTTTTGCTGTGTCGCTTCTGATACAGTCTTAGAGCTCATACTACCAAAAAACGAATCTTGCTCATTGCCCGCATAGACCATAGTACCTAACGCATCAGACATCCCATACTTGGTGACCATATCGCGCGCTAATTTAGTAGCACGCTCAAAGTCGTTCGATGCGCCAGTCGACATTTGATGCATGAAAATCTCTTCGGCAATACGGCCACCAAACAAGATGGAAATTTCTTCTAGCATTTTGTCTTTGTAATTACTGATGCGGTCAAACTCTGGCAACTGCCAAGTCAAACCTAACGCCCAACCACGCGGCATGATTGTCACTTTATGTACTGGATCTGCCTTAGGCAACAATTTTGCCACCACAGCATGGCCACTCTCGTGATAAGCCGTATTACGACGTTCTTCTTCGCGCATCACCATGGATTTACGCTCTGGGCCCATGAAGATTTTATCTTTCGCATCTTCAAAGTCAGCCATATCGACAGTACGTTTATTGCGGCGCGCTGCGAACAATGCGGCTTCATTGACCAAGTTCGCCAAGTCAGCACCACTAAAACCAGGGGTACCGCGTGCCAAAATATCCGCTTTCACATCTGGATCAATCGGCACTTTACGCATATGCACTAACAAGATTTGCTCACGGCCTTTGATATCAGGCAAACCTACCATCACTTGGCGGTCAAAACGGCCAGGACGTAATAAGGCTTTATCCAATACATCTGCACGGTTAGTGGCTGCAATTACAATCACTCCAGAGTTGGCTTCAAATCCATCCATCTCGACCAACATTTGGTTCAACGTCTGTTCACGTTCATCATTGCCACCGCCTGTGCCTGCACCACGGCTACGACCCACAGCATCAATCTCATCAATAAAAATAATGCATGGTGAGTTTTTCTTGGCAGTTTCAAACATGTCACGGACGCGCGCTGCACCCACACCCACAAACATTTCCACAAAATCTGAGCCAGAAATCGTAAAGAACGGTACTTTAGCTTCGCCAGCAATGGCGCGTGCCAATAAAGTTTTACCTGTACCCGGAGGGCCTACCATCAACACACCGCGCGGAATGCGGCCACCCAGTTTTTGAAACTTGCTTGGGTCACGTAAAAACTCAACCAATTCAGTCACTTCTTCTTTGGCTTCATCGCAACCCGCCACATCGGCAAATGTCGTTTGGTTAGAGCTTTCGTCTAATTGACGTGCTTTACTTTTACCAAATGAAAATGGACCACCGCCTTTACCGCCACCTTGCATTTGGCGCATAAAGAAAATCCACACACCAATCAGCAAAATCATCGGGAACCATGACACAAAAATACTCATTAAAAGTGATTCTTGCTCTTCTGGCTTAGCCTCTACCACTACATTATTTTTCAATAAATCAGAGACCAACCATGGATCAGTCGGCGCATAAGTATTGAAGTTTTTACCTTGGTGTGTCGTGGCGCGTAGCACGCGGCCATCAATTTGCACCTTGGCAATATTGCCTGCTTTGACTTCTTGCATGAATTGGGAATAGACCATTTGGCTGTCGTTCTTGGTAGAACTGCCAAATTGGTTAAAGGCGGTCATCAGGACCAATGCAATAGCAAGCCAGATTGCAATACTTTTTGCGATATTGTTCAATTGTGTTCCTTCACCTAAGTATTAGGATAAGTAAATTTTATACCTTTTTATCGGCATCATGTTGCATAACTACAGTATTGATAAAGGATTATTTACGTTTTAATCCAAGCAAATAAACCTCACTACTACGATCTCGCGATGCCTTTGGTTTACGTGTCACCACTTTTTCGAATTGTTGGCGCATGGTTTTCACAATCTCGTCAAAACCGCTGCCGATGAACACTTTGACCAAGAAATTACCGCCCGGTTTCAACCAATCTTGGCTGAATTCCAAAGCAAGCTCGGTCAGGTAAGCCGCACCCGCTTGATCTACATCTTTTACACCACTTATATTGGGGGCCATATCTGCAATTACAAGGTCAACTTGTTGATTATTTAAGGTGTGCTCTAGCTGCTTGAGTACGCTTTCCTCGCGAAAGTCTCCTTGGATAAATTCCACATGTGGAATAGGGTGCATCTCCAATATATCTAATGCAATCACGCGCCCTTGACCTTTGAGGCGTTGTACCACCACTTGCGACCAACTACCTGGGGTAGAGCCCAAATCCACCACAGTCATACCAGATTTAATCAGCTTATCTTTGTCATCGATTTCCATCAGCTTATACGCTGCACGCGCACGATAACCATCCTTTTGCGCCATTTTGACATAAGGATCATTCAGATGTTCCTGCATCCAAGCTTTACTTGTTCTTGATGGTTTCATAAGGAATTAGAGGCTTCGTGATAAAATGACTGCAATTGAATAGAAATGAATATTATGCAACTTAAAACCAAACAAATCGCACACCTTCGTGGCTTAGCACACAATTTAAATCCGGTGGTCATGATTGGCAACCAAGGCCTGACCGAAAACGTGATAAAAGAAATTGAATTGAATCTAAACGCGCACGAGCTGATCAAGGTACAAGTAGCCGGCGATGACCGTGATGCTCGCAAAGCCATTTATGCCGAGATTTGTGACAAAACCAATGCTGTGGCTGTGCATCACATCGGCAAACAATTGGTATTTTATCGCCCTAGCGAGACCATCAAAGAGTCCGCCAAGGTCGTCATTCCCAAACTATAATTAAACAGCACGCGCTCAGCGTGCTTTTAACACCACAACAAATCCCAACAGGCATTCAATCACGTACGCTACGCTGGATACGCCATGCCAGGTACTAAAACGGCTGGCAAATACGCTATGCATCACATCGTTGGGGAACGCATTGGCTTTTAGCTGTGCCAACAATGGCTGAATGCCGAAATGCCCAGCCAGTACTAACAGCAGCATGACCATAATTGCCCAAAAATAGCTTTGTTTGAGCGCCACCGTACCAAATTCTATCAAACGTTGAATCAGTAAATAAAACGCGCTCGCCATGCCAATGTAGCTGACAAGTGTAAACAATCTACCGGCTACTTGACCAGCGGTCTGACGGTCTTGCAAGGTATCAAATAGCACATAGGCTGTGAATCCGGTCATCCACAAAGCACCGACCCACAAGGTAATGACGATTAAGGTAAGTTTGCGTGTCATATCAAACGTAAAGTACTTCGATAATTTCGTACTCTTTGATACCGCCTGGTGATTGCACCTCGGCTACTTCGCCTTCAGATTTACCAATCAGCGCACGCGCAATCGGCGAGCCTACGGAAATTTTTCCGCCTTTGATATCCGCTTCATCCTCACCCACAATTTGATAGATTTTGGCATCACCAGAATCTAAATCTTCAAAACGGACAGTGGCACCAAACACAACACGGCCTTCAGCATTGAGTGTTTTCGGGTCAATCACCTGTAAATTAGACAATTTGCTTTCTAGCTCGGCAATTCTGCCTTCAATAAAACTTTGACGCTCTTTGGCTGACTCATATTCAGCATTTTCAGATAAATCGCCCTGCGCACGCGCTTCAGCAATGGCCTGAATAATATTAGGTCTATCCACTGCGCGTAAACGTTGCAATTCTTCTTTAAGGAGTTCTGCACCGATGACGGTGACTGGAATTTGATTTACTGCCATATTAAAACCTTATCAATCGACTACAAAAAAAATAAACCACACTCAGCTTGAGCGTGGCTTTGTTAAATAATTCAATTAAAGTGAGTGTATTTTATGCAAGTCTTTTATGCAAGTCTTGAATCGACTCTACATTTAACTCCTGCATGTGCGTCATACCGATACACGCTGCCTTTGCACCAGCCAAGGTAGTGTAATAGGTGACCTTATTTTGCAATGCACTGCGGCGGATTTCATAAGAGTCTGCCACCGCTTTTTTGTCTTCGGTCACGTTCACAATAAAGTTGATTTCATTATTTTTAATCATATCAACAATATGAGGACGCCCTTCTGCCACTTTATTCACAGGCGCCACCTTCAAACCATGCTCCGCTAAAGCCCTTGCCGTACCTTTTGTGGCCACCAATGTAAAGCCTAAGTTCGCTAAATCATGCGCGATATCGACTACCTTTTGATGGTCTTCGTTCCGTACACTGATAAAGGCTTTACCGCCTTTTGGCAATTTAGCAGAGGCGCCCAGTTGCGACTTCACAAACGCTTCAGCAAAGGTATTGCCTACGCCCATGACTTCGCCGGTCGACTTCATTTCAGGGCCCAATATCGTATCAACACCCGGGAACTTGATGAAGGGGAACACGGCCTCTTTCACAGAGTAATATGGTGGAACAACTTCTTTCGTCACCCCTTGCGATTGTAAGGTTTGACCAGCCATACAACGTGCTGCGATTTTAGCTAATTGCAACCCGCAAGCTTTGGATACGAATGGTACGGTACGTGAAGCGCGTGGATTCACTTCTAACACATAGACCGTCTCACCTTGTATCGCAAACTGCACATTCATCAAGCCTTTTACACCTAAGGCTTTTGCCATTTGCACGGTCTGTTGACGCAACACATCTTGTAGCGCCTTACTTAGGCTGTAAGGTGGTAATGAACATGCAGAGTCGCCAGAGTGCACACCCGCTTGCTCCACGTGTTGCATAATGCCGCCAATTAACACCTCTTCCCCATCGCTAATCGCATCTACGTCAACTTCAATCGCGTCGTTCAAGAAACGATCCAGCAACACCGGAGATTCGTTAGAGACTTTCACAGCTTCACGCATATAACGCTCAAGCTGGCTTTGCTCATGCACGATTTCCATGGCGCGACCACCTAGCACATAGCTAGGACGCACCACTAGAGGATAGCCAATCTCTTCTGCCGCTCGAATGGCCTCTTCTGGCGCGCGCGCAGTACGATTGGGCGGTTGTTTTAATCCTAAATCATGCAACATTTTTTGGAAGCGTTCGCGGTCTTCCGCACGGTCAATCGCATCAGGTGTAGTACCAATAATAGGCACACCCGCTTTTTCCAAATCACGCGCTAATTTCAAGGGTGTTTGACCACCGTATTGCACAATCACGCCCACTGGTTTTTCAATATTGACGATTTCTAATACATCTTCTAATGTCACCGGCTCAAAGTACAAGCGGTCTGAAGTGTCATAATCGGTAGAAACGGTCTCCGGATTACAGTTGACCATAATGGTTTCATAGCCGTCGTCACGCATGGCAAACGCAGCATGTACACAGCAATAGTCAAACTCAATGCCTTGACCAATACGGTTTGGGCCACCGCCCAATACCATGATTTTTTTCTTATCGGTCGGCTGCGCTTCGCACTCTTCCTCGTAGCTTGAATACATATAGGCCGTATTCGTTGCAAATTCAGCAGCACAAGTATCCACACGCTTATAGACTGGACGTACATTCAGGGCCTGACGATACGCACGCACCGCATGCTGATCTGTCGCCAACAATTTCGCCAAACGTCTATCAGAAAAGCCAATACGTTTAAGCTTAAACATGGCCTCTTTATTTAAATCAGCAATATGCTTACCACTTAAAGCGGCTTCATGTTTGATGATGTCTTGAATTTGCGCCAAGAACCAAGGATCAATTTTGGAAATATCGAAAATCTGCTCAATGGATAAGCCCATTCTGAAGGCATCACCCAAATACCAAATACGCTCAGGGCCAGGCTCACCCAACTCTTTGGTAATTTTGTCTAAATCTGTGGTGATTGGGTCTAAACCATCAACGCCTACTTCTAAGCCGCGCAACGCTTTTTGGAATGACTCTTGGAAGCTACGGCCAATGGCCATGACCTCACCCACAGATTTCATCTGTGTGGTTAAGCGGCTATCGGCTTGCGGGAATTTCTCGAATGCAAATCGAGGGATTTTAGTCACCACATAATCAATGGAGGGTTCGAACGAAGCTGGGGTCTGGCCGCCAGTAATTTCGTTACGCAACTCATCCAAAGTAAATCCAACCGCCAATTTAGCTGCAATTTTAGCAATGGGGAAACCTGTGGCTTTGGAAGCCAACGCAGATGAGCGTGAGACACGTGGATTCATCTCAATCACAATCATGCGCCCATCATCTGGATTAATCGCAAACTGTACGTTGGAACCACCCGTATCCACCCC
The DNA here is from genome assembly GCA_000525025.1 of Methylophilaceae bacterium 11. Lineage (GTDB taxonomy): Bacteria > Pseudomonadota > Gammaproteobacteria > Burkholderiales > Methylophilaceae > Methylophilus. The sequence continues at coordinate 2,022,418 of JCKJ01000001.1, forward strand.
AATCTCGCGCAATACTGCCAATGAGGCATTACGCATGATTTGGTACTCTTTATCAGTGAGCGTTTGTGCGGGCGCTACCGTGATCGAATCGCCCGTATGTACGCCCATGGGGTCTAAGTTTTCAATAGAACAAATGATAATGCAGTTATCTGCCTTATCACGCACCACTTCCATCTCATACTCTTTCCAGCCGAGCATGGATTCTTCAATCAGCAATTCTTTGGTAGGTGATGCATCCAAGCCACGTTCACAAATGGCCATAAACTCTTCACGGTTATACGCAATACCACCACCACTACCGCCCATGGTAAAGGATGGACGGATAATCGCTGGGTAACCTATATTGGCTTGCACTTGCAATGCTTCTTCCAAGCTATGTGCAATCGCAGACTTAGCTGAACCCAGGCCAATTTTGGTCATGGCTTCTTTAAATTTTTGACGGTCTTCCGCCTTATCAATCGCCTCTTTAGATGCGCCAATCAATTCGACATTGTACTTTTTCAATACACCGTGCTTGTCCAAATCCAACGCACAGTTCAATGCAGTTTGGCCACCCATGGTAGGCAACAATGCATCAGGTTTTTCTTTGGCAATGATTTTCTCTACCACTTGCCAAGTAATTGGCTCAATATAAGTGGCGTCCGCCATTTCTGGGTCGGTCATGATGGTGGCTGGATTCGAGTTCACCAATATCACGCGATAACCTTCTTCGCGCAGTGCTTTACAGGCCTGTGCACCAGAATAGTCAAACTCACACGCTTGACCGATGACAATCGGACCAGCGCCGATGATCAAAATACTTTTAATGTCGGTTCTCTTTGCCATTAGCTGGTTTTTCTTTCTTGCATTAATTCAATAAACTGGTCAAATAAATAACTCATCTCAGTGGGGCCGGGGCTTGCTTCCGGGTGGCCTTGAAAACTGAACGCCGGTTTGTCCGTGCGCGCAATGCCCTGCAAGCTACCATCAAATAAAGAGACGTGCGTTACTTTTACGTTGGCAGGCAGTGTATTCGGGTCTGCCGCAAAGCCATGGTTTTGGCTGGTGATATACACACGTTTGGAGGCCACATCTTGCACCGGGTGATTTGCACCGTGGTGCCCAAATTTCATCTTCATGGTTTTAGCGCCACTGGCTAGTGCCAATAACTGGTGGCCCAAACAAATACCGAAGGTAGGAATGCCTGATTCTACTAACGTTTTAATGGCGCTAATTGCGTAGTCACATGGCTCTGGGTCACCAGGGCCATTCGATAAGAAGATGCCATCAGGCTGATATGCCAATGCTTGCGCTGCCGTCGCTTGTGCTGGTAACACAGTGACCTTGCAACCACGTGCAGCAAGCATGCGTAAAATATTACGTTTCACGCCATAATCAAATGCCACCACATGGAATTGAGATTGATCTGGCTTTGTGTAGCCCTCACCCAACGCCCACTCACCTTCAGTAAACGAATATGGCTTCTCACAACTGACCACTTTCGCCAAGTCCATGCCTGACAAACCGGGGAATGCTTGAGCGAGTGACAGTGCTTTTGCTTCATCAATTTCGCCTGCCATAATACAACCAGCTTGCGCACCTTTTTCACGCAACACACGCGTCAACTTACGCGTGTCAATGTCTGCAATCGCCACCACATTATTGGTGGCTAAATATTCTGAGAGCGTTTGTGTACTGCGGAAATTACTGCGTAACAAAGGCAAATCGCGGATAATTAAACCTGACGCATAGACTTTGCCGGATTCCACATCCTCTGCATTGGTACCGTAGTTGCCAATGTGCGGATAGGTTAATGTGACGATTTGTTGGGTATAAGAAGGGTCGGTCAGAATTTCTTGATAACCGGTCATGGAAGTATTGAACACCACCTCCCCAACCGTATGGCCTGCAGCACCAATTGCAATGCCTTTAAAAACAGTTCCATCTGCTAACACTAAAATCGCTGGAATTGTTTTTGACACCTTGGGCTCCTTTTGTTTTGACACGACACACATCTGTTACACACATCCAATATTTTAGATGTGCAAAACGGGAAAAGCTTTGTAAACTCTTCCCGTTCTTAGAATTGACGCATTATAGCCGAAATTCGACTGCGCCTCAAGCGCTAGGATTGTTTAACTAACGTAAACCGAGCACATCACGCATATCAAACAGCCCGCTAGAATGGCTGGCTAAAAACTTTGCAGCACGTAAGGCACCTTGCGCAAAAGTGGCGCGGCTGCTGGCTTTATGGGTTAATTCCACCCGCTCTCCCACGCCAGCCAACACCACGGTATGATCCCCTACCACATCCCCACCACGCATGGTCGCAAAACCAATAGTCCCTGCCTCGCGTTCGCCCGTTACACCCTCTCGAGCATAGACTGCGCAATCTTTTAATTGCTGTCCTAGGCCCTGCGCTGCAGCCTCACCCAAACGCAGTGCAGTGCCAGAAGGCGCATCAATTTTGTGGCGATGGTGCATCTCCACCACTTCAATGTCATATCCCTCATTGAGTACCCTAGCCGCTTGCTCTACTAAATTAATGAGCAAGGTCACACCCACACTCATATTAGGAGCAAATACAATCGCAATCTCTTTTGCCGCAACTTCAATGCTTGCGCGTTGTGCCTCGCTAAAGCCAGTGGTCCCGATGACATGTTTGACTTTAAGCGCACGGCAAACATCAAGATAATGCATACTGGCTTCCGGACGCGTGAAATCAATCAAGACATCCGCACCCTTGAGGGCTGCACTCACATCACTACTTAACTGTACTTGTGTCAGCTTCCCGAACTGCTCGCCTGCATCACGACCTAACTGCGGACCACCTTCCCGATCCAGCGCGCCATGCAACACCATATCCGCGTCATTAAGCACACCCTCTATCAGCGCATGCCCCATCCGCCCTGTTGCACCTGCTATCACTACTTTTACCATAATTCTCTTCTATCATTAATGACCAGCACTAACCTATGACACCACGCAGCAGCTGGTTAAAACCCAATTTTTTCAATGACACCATCTAAGTGTTCGCTAGACTCTTCGGGCGCCAGTATTTTTTGTTCGTTCGCACGTTTGCCATTGGCAACCACAAACTCTCTAACAATAAGCCAGCGCTGCGTAGCCGCATCAAACTGTAAATCAAGCTGCTTGGTGACTTCATCACTAAACACTTTGGACGCATATTTTTGGAAAAACTGCACGCTGGCTTGATTACCATGTTGCGTCACAGCCACATCCTCAAGCACCAGGCTGATATCGCCGCCGCGCTTACCAGACAAACGCTGCTTGCGTTGCGCCGCCCATGCACTTTTACTCAAACCATTTTCCGGCTTAAACCCATCGGCATAAGCAGCAAAATACGCCTTTACATTTTTATTACGCCAAGCGTCCGCCCATGCATTAACTGTAGCTTGTATCGGTTGCGCTGCATCACCCACTTCACCACCACTTGCAGCCGCCACAGCTGTCGCTGCTACAGTCCCACCTGCCCTCTGCGGTAGCGCTTCCGGTGCTATTTGCTCAGGTGTAGCTTCGGCTGCAACAGATGCCTGCGCCTCCTGCGCTTGCGGTAGCAGGTTCACACTGTCCACGCCAGCCATCTCTGGTTTTTTCTTGAGAATAGATTCAGTTTCGACTGCACCCTCATTGGCAATGTCTGCTGCGGCTGCGGCAGTAGCAGCTTCTGCACCTACTGGTGCTGGCGATGCTGCACTTGAAGCCACAGCTGCCGCGGCCACTGCTGCTGTTTCAGCAGGCAGGTCTGTAGTGGCGGACGATGTTGCTGGAGCCGCCTCAGGCGCTGCAACCGGCTCATCTGAACCCCAAAATTTAAACATATCAAACCAAGGTTTTTCCACTGGCTTTTTGGTGGTCGTGACAGATCTAGCAGAAGTATCCACCGGAGTGTCTGCAGACTTGTCGGTCGCAGCCACTACATCACCACGCACCGTCGTGAGTAACTCTTTATCAAAATCGAGAATCACTCTACGCTTTTCTATCACTTTGCCTTGCTGGCGCAACTGATAAAAATAATCCCAACGGTTGCCATGAAAGCTATCAACGATTAAAGGCGTGCCCATGATATACCGCACTTGCGACTTGGTCATACCCGGCCTTAACTGCAATAACATTTTTGAGGTAACAACGTTACCTTGCTGAATATCCATTTTGTAAGATTTTAAGGCAGGTAATTTGGAGCCACATCCGACAAAAAAACAGCTAACAATCAAGCATATGGGGGTGAAGATTTTCGAAAAATAACGCATTACGGTCACTTTAAATAAAGACTTGTTGTTGAATATTCATTAATATACCATGTTGATCAAGTATTCAAAAATACAGCTTAATGAATGGCGGATGAATAACATGCATGACCAGAAAGATTTAAAAAATGCCGGGCTAAAAGCTACATTACCTCGCTTAAAAATCTTGGAACTCTTCGAAAACAGCACTGAGCGTCACCTATCTGCCGAAGACGTATACAAGATTATGATTAACGCCGGCGAAGACGTTGGCTTAGCTACTGTCTATCGCGTACTTACACAGTTTGAACAAGCAGGACTGCTGGCACGTCACCACTTTGAAAGCGGTAAAGCCGTGTTTGAGCTTAACGAAGGCAGCCACCACGACCACATTGTATGTATTAAGTGTGGCCGCGTTGAAGAGTTTTACGACGAAGAGATTGAAAAAAGACAAAAAAGCGCGGCGGATGAGCATGGCTTTACCATGCACGACCACTCACTGACTATTTATGGTGTGTGCAAAAAACAACCCTGTACCAATAAAGGCTAAGCGTTACCAAAACCTTAGTGTTGATAAAAGTCTTAGCCTTTACAAAAACCAAGCACTATTTAGCCAGCATTTCTTTTGCATGTTGGCGTGTAATCTCAGTAATGTGTAACCCACCCAGCATACGCGCCACTTCATCCACACGTTCTTCTGTTGCCAGCCGACGGATATGACTTAAAGTTGTCCCGGCGTGCTGTGTTTTGCTGACTTGTAAGTGGTGTTGCGCTTGCGCTGCAACCTGCGGCAGATGTGTGATGACCAGCACTTGTCGCGCATCGCCCAGTTGCTTGAGTAAAGTACCGACGACCTCGGCCACGCCACCGCCAATACCGACATCCACTTCATCAAAAATCATACACGGAACCGTGCCGGAAGAAGCCGTAGTAACGTGTAGTGCTAAGCTGATTCTGGAGAGCTCGCCCCCTGATGCGACTTTAGCAAGTGCTCGGGGCGTTACGCCTGCGTGACCAGCCACTAAAAACTCAATCTGCTCCAAGCCATACACCGTTGGCTCACCGGGCAGAAGTGCGACTTGGAATTGTCCGCCTTTAAGAGAAAGGCGCTGCATTTGCTCAGTAATGCTCGCAGTGAGCGTCTGCGCTGCTTGCGTTCTTTTTGCCGTGAGTGTTTGAGCGTGCTGCTGGTAAGCCTGCCATGCATGCGCTTCTTGCTGCTTCAACATGCCGTCATCAGCTGCGCCTTCTAGCACTTGCATGCGCGCAACACAGGTCTCTAGCTCCATAGGCAACTCTTCAGGTTTGATACGGTATTTACGGCTGAGCGCATGAATCGATTGGATACGCGCCTCCACTTCCGCCAGCCGTGCAGGATCTAACTCTGTGCGCTGCAAATAGCGGTTTAGAAAACGGCTCGTTTCTTCCAACTGAATAGCCGCGGACTCCACTGTGGACAATGCCTCTTGTAACGCAGCATCAAAATCCATTAACTGCGACAACTGATGCTGCACCTGCTCTACCATTGCACCAGCATTGGGTTCCGCCTCGGACAGTAGTGCTAAGCAGGACTCTACCCCTTGCAACAAACTGGCACCATGGCTCAGCCGACTATGCTCCTGCTGCAACGTAAGCCAGTCTTCCGCCTCAAAGGCCAACTGTTTGATTTCACGCGTTTTGTCTCGCAACTCAGCCAACTCTTCGGCATATGCTTCAGCATTAGTTTCTGCTGCCAGCCTTTGTTGATGCAGCTTACGCCACTGCTGGTAGCACTCAGCCACTTGACCTGCAAGCGCTTCTGCTTGCGCATATGCATCTAGAATTTCACGCTGCGTACTGTTTTTTAATAGCGAGTGATGGGCGTTTTGGCTATAAATATCTATCAATAATTCGCCCAATTCTTTTAATTGTGCGACAGTAGCCGAGGTGCCATTGATAAAGCCGCGACTGCGCCCATCCGCATAGATGACGCGACGTAAAATCAAATGCTCGTCCGCATCTACTTCATGTTCGGCCAGCCATTGCTGCGCCAGCTTATTATGTGCAATGGCAAACGTGGTACTGATATCGGCTTTTTCAGACCCGGCGCGCGTGACAGCGCCATCGTTGCGCGCACCCAAGCTGAGTGATAGCGCATCAATTAAAATCGATTTACCGGCACCTGTCTCCCCGGTTAACGCCGTGAACCCGGCGTCAAACTCTAGGTCTAGTTGCTCAACAATAATAAAATCACGAATAGATAACGCTTGTAACATAGGCTTACTCAACACATTTCATGGTCATTACGGGCTGCATTGAAGAGTTATCCCCAGTTGAGCTTGTTGCGTAACATATCAAAATAGCAATATCCCTTTGGATGCAGCAACAAAATATCCTGCTTGGCACGCTGCACACGAATTTTATCGCCCGCATTCAATGTTTGCTGGTATTGCCCATCTAAGCTCAGTTGTGCGTCATCTGCTTGCATCACGGTCACTTCGCATACGCTTTCGCTGGTGACAGTAATAGGGCGATTACTCAATGTGTGTGGGCTAATTGGCACCAAAGAAATTGCCTTTAAATCCGGATGCAGAATAGGGCCGCCAGCAGAAAGCGCATATGCCGTGGTGCCAGTGGGCGAGCTCAAGATCAAACCATCTGCACGCTGCTTTGACACAAACTGACCATTGATTTCCACTTCCATTTCCATCAACCGCAGGGCGTTTTTGACCACCACATCATTCAGCGCTACACCGTGCAACACAGACGCACCAGCGCGGTAAATAGTGGCTTCTAACAGCATACGGCTTTCAGTCTGATATTCACCGGCGAGGATTTTATCCATTTCCACCAGCATATCTTCGGTACGTAAATCGGTTAAAAAACCAAGGCGGCCACGATTAATGCCCACCAAAGGTACCGGCTTAGGCAACTGACTTTCGTGCAGGCTTCTAGCGACGCTCAGCATCGTACCGTCGCCTCCCATCACCACAACCAAATCCACCAAGCTGCCAATATCAGCCAATGTTGCAGTGTTAAACCCGTTCAGCGCTGCGTGATGCGCTGTGTTTTCCTCTACCCATACCTGAATACCTTTGGTAGATAAATGGCTTGCCAGTTGTGCAAGTTCGTCTTGCATGTGTTGCAATGCACTGGCATCCATGTATTTGCCAATAATCGCAATCGATACAAATTGTTTTTTCATGGCAGAATTAAATCACAGAAGCGCCCAGCTTAAAAGCAAATGCCGCTGTTATCTAGGAACTAATTCGGGCAAAATAGCACCTTACTTAGCATGTTGAATTTTAGCTTGGACAAACGCGCGCAAATATTACTCAAGACCTTGGTGGAACATTACATCAGTGATGGCCAGCCGATAGGCTCGCGTACGCTCTTACAGCACTCCGGTTTGGATGTCAGTCCTGCGACGATTCGCAATGTGATGAGTGACTTGGAGCAACTTGGGTTTATTACCAGCCCACATACCTCTGCCGGACGCATTCCTACGCAAAAAGGGTACCGCCTGTTTGTGGATTCGTTATTAACAGTTAAGCCATTGGAAAACAACGCGTTTCAGCAACTCAAAGATGGATTAAACTCACCCAACCAAACCGCTTTAATCAGCAACGCAGCTGACATGCTCTCGCAACTCACCCAATTTGCCGGCGTAGTGCTCACGCCCAAGCGCAAACGCGTTGCGTTTAAGCATTTAGAGTTTTTAGCGTTGTCCGAGAAAAAATTGCTGGTGATTATCGTGACGCAAGACGGCAACGTGCAAAACCGCGTTATCGTGACCGAAAAACCATACACAGCCAGCGATCTCACGCAAGCCAGCAATTACTTTAATGCGCATTATCAAGGCTTTACCCTAGAAGAAGTGCAGCAAAAGCTACATGCAGAACTCAAGCAGATGCAGACCGAGATGAACCAATTGATGACTGCAGCATTAGAAGCAACACATTTGGACGGCGACGAGAACAAAGATGCGGTAGTGATTGCTGGGGAACGTAACTTGTTACAGGTGGATGAACTCTCCACCAATGTCACCAGCTTACGTAAATTATTTGAGATCTTTGAGCGACGCACCTCACTGATGCAACTACTCGACAACAGCCAGCGTGCTGAAGGCATTCAAATCTTTATTGGAGGCGAGAGCGGTTATTTGCCGCTGGATGAGTGCAGCATGGTGACCGCACCGTACGAGGCAGATGGCCAAGTGGTCGGCACCTTAGGCGTGATTGGCCCAACGCGCATGGCCTACGAGCGTGTGATACCAATTGTTGACGTGACTGCCAAGCTGCTTTCTAACGCGCTTTCTTCTAACTAATCACCAACATTCGCATCATCACTCATTAGCATCTTCACTGGCAAACTCATGGCATATTACGATACTGAACCCCCTTACACCCATGGCGACCAACTTAAAGTAGGTATATTGCTTGCCAACTTAGGCACACCCGATGCCCCTACCGCTAAAGCATTACGCCCTTACCTCAAGCAATTTTTAATGGATACACGCGTAGTGGAGATTCCAAAGCTGATTTGGTACTGGATATTACATTGCATCATTTTAGTCATCCGCCCCAAAAAATCGGCTGAAAAATATGCGCAAGTATGGTCAAGTGAGGGCTCGCCTTTACTGGTGCATGCGCAAAAACAAGCCAAAATGCTGGAAGGATTTTTAGCGCAACATATCAAATCGCCCTTTGCTGTTGCGCTAGGCATGACCTATGGTAACCCAAGCATGCAACAAGCTATCGATACGTTAAAGGCGCAACATTGCAATAAAATCTTAGTATTTCCGTTGTACCCACAATACGCAGCCAGCAGCACGGCCGCAGCTTTTGATGCGATATGGCGCATCTTGCTCAAAACACGCAACGTGCCCGCGATACGCACTATCAAACACTATCACGACCATCCAGCTTATATTGCAGCCTTAGCAGCGAATGTACGTGAACATTGGCGCCTGAATGGTGGTAAGCCCACTAAGCTGGTCATGAGTTTTCATGGGGTACCTAAATTCCATTTGATGAAAGGCGATCCTTATCATTGCGAATGCCACAAAACAGCGCGACTATTGGCAGAAGCGCTAGAGCTGACCAAAGATGAATATGTAGTGGCATTTCAATCGCGATTTGGTAAGCAAGAGTGGCTCAAACCCTATCTTGCCAGCACACTTGAGGCGCTAGGAAAAGCCAATACAAAACGCATTGATATCATCTGCCCTGGCTTTAGTAGCGACTGCTTAGAGACATTGGAAGAAATTGCAATGGAAGGTGAGCATATCTTCAAAAGCAATGGTGGTGGCGACTACCACTATATTCCTGCGCTGAATGAGAGCGAACTGTGGATTCAAGCCATGACCCAAATCACACTTGAGAACTTACAAGGCTGGGTCAGCCCCAGTTGGGATAATGCCGCGGCTAAAAATACATCTGACATGACAAAATTGCGTGCGCAAAGTTTGGGTGCAAAACAATAAGCGTTATACTTATGTTTTGGCTGATACATTAACATTATGATTGTAATTACTGGCGGCGCCGGCATGATAGGCTCTATCATCGCTTGGCATCTCAATACCAAACTCGGTCGCGATGATTTAATTATTACCGACCGGATTACCCACGAAGCACAGTGGCAAAACTTAGTGCATCGCCACTATGTAGAATATTTGGACAAAGACCAGCTGTTTGACTGGTTAGAAGACAACGATCACGTGACAGCTGTGATTCACATGGGTGCCATCAGCGCAACGACAGAGCGCGATTTTAACAAACTGGTGGCTGACAATATCCATTACTCGCAAGATCTATGGAGCTGGTGCGCTGAACATGAAGTGCCCTTCTTCTATGCAAGCTCTGCTGCCACCTATGGTGCAGGTGAGCGTGGTTACAACGATCTCAGTATTGACCACTTAAGACCACTCAATGGCTATGGCTACTCCAAGCACTTTTTTGATCAATGGGTGCTCAGGCAAGTGGCTGATAAGCAGCCCACGCCGCCTGCATGGGCTGGCTTTAAATTCTTTAATGTGTACGGCCCTAACGAATACCATAAAGAGCGCATGGCAAGTGTAGCCTTTCATACCTTTAACCAGTTTAAAGAAACTGGCACCATGAAACTATTCAAGGGCACCAAAGCGGGTGTGGAAGATGGCATGCAACTGCGAGATTTTGTGTATGTCAAAGATGCCGCTAGCGTAGTAGCTTACTTTCTGAATGCAGGATTAAGCAAACGTAACGCGCCCAATGGTATTTACAACATTGGTACGGGCGAAGCGCGCAGCTTTAAAGACTTAGCAACCAATGTCATGACCAGCATGACACGTGAGCCCCATATTACCTACATTGATATGCCATTAGACCTGCAAGGTAAGTACCAATACTTTACGCAAGCCAGCATGGATAAGTTGCGTAAGGCTGGCTACAAAACGCCTTTTACCAGCCTTGAAGATGGCGTAAAAGATTATGTGCAACACTATCTCATGCAAGAGGACCCCTACTGCTAATGAAATACGTTGATTATTTAAAAGGTGAACATGCTGCGCATATGGCCATGTTCAATGCACTAGAATCACTATTCCCATTGATTAGCGATGTCGGCATTCAGCTACAACAGTGTATCCAACGCGGTGGCAAAGTTCTGCTGATGGGCAATGGTGGTAGCGCAGCCGATAGCCAACATATTGCTGCAGAGATAGTTGGCCGGTTTAAGAAAGAACGCAAAGGCTTGCCTGCGATTGCGTTGACCACAGACACGTCTATTCTGACTTCTGTAGGTAATGACTATGGCTACGACTATATTTTTGCGCGCCAGATTGAAGCCCTATGTAGACCTGAGGATATCGTCATTGGCCTGACCACCTCTGGCAATAGCGTTAACGTTGTGAAAGCCATTGAGGCTGCAAAAGCAACAGGCGCGACCACGGTTGGACTCACAGGCGGGACAGGTGGCAAGCTCACCGCCTTGTGTGATTACAACATCGTGGTGCCGTCCAGTGTCACCGCACGCATTCAGGAAGCACATATCTTTATCGGTCACTCGTTATGTGAAATTTTAGAGTCTGACTGATGCAACACACTTTAGTAAGCCGCGTTAAACAGTTTGGTCAAACAAAACAGCATGCGCTCGTCATTGGCGATGTTATGCTGGATCGCTATCTGATTGGTGAGGTCAGCCGCATCTCGCCTGAAGCCCCCGTGCCGGTGGTACTACTCAAGAAACAAAATGAGCGCGCTGGTGGAGCATCCAATGTAGCCGCTAATTTAGCGCTACTCGGTGTTCAAACACATATTCTGGGGTGTATTGGTCAAGATACTGAAGGCAAGTCATTGATGCAACTCATGCAAGCAAGTGGCATTGATACCCAAGGCATGGTCACCTCTTCGCACCGCCCCACCATTGCCAAAACACGTATTTTGGGTGGCCATCAACAAATGATGCGACTAGACCAAGAAAACAGTGGTGTATTTAATGCAGAAGAAACCAGCCAGATTCTGAATGCATTTCAACAAGCGCTCGCAAAAACACCCTCCATTGTTGTCTTATCTGATTATGCGAAGGGTCTGCTCAGTACAACCATTTGCCAAACAATCATCCAAGCCTGCCAACAAGCCAATATACCGGTATTGGTAGACCCAAAAGGCGTGGATTACAGCAAGTACCAAGGCGCTACCGCACTCACCCCGAATAAAAAAGAAACGGCTGAGGCCTGCCACACCAACGTGAACGATGTTGCGTTGATTGAAAAAGCCCAGCAACTCAAATCTAGTTTGGGGCTTCAATTTCTAGCCGTCACCCGTAGCGAAGAAGGCATTACGCTATTAGATGACACCACACATCATTTGCAAGCTGCAGCACAGCAAGTATTTGATGTCTCTGGCGCAGGCGACACTGTCATCGCCACTTTGGCGGCTGGGCTCATGCATGGACTAAGCCCATTAGATAGCTTGGAACTTGCCAATGTGGCAGCAGGCGTTGTGGTGGGCAAAGTGGGTACTGTTCCCATTACCAAAAGCGATCTGATTCATGCACTGGAAGACCAACGCTCTAATGAACAAGCGCATAAGATCTGCGATCTACCAGAGTTACTAGAAAAAGTGGCTGTTTGGAAACAAGCCAAACAAGCGATTGTATTTACCAACGGCTGTTTTGATTTACTGCATGCTGGCCATGTGACCTATTTAGAGGCTGCCAAAAAACGTGGCGACAAGCTTATTTTAGGGCTGAATACCGATCGCTCTGTGAGCGCACTCAAAGGACCAACACGACCCGTTGTCAATGAGAACGACCGTGCACGCGTACTAGCCGCGCTCGCCTCTGTGGATGCCGTGATTTTGTTTGATGAGGACACTCCGCTTAACTTAATCCACGCGATTCAACCCAATATCATCGCCAAAGGTAGCGATTACACTGCCGATCAAGTAGTGGGCGGCAAAGAGGTACTGTCATGGGGTGGTGAAATTGCGCTGATTGATTTGGTTGAAGGCCGTAGCACCAGCAACCTAATCAAAAAAATGAATAGTTAGTTTGGTATATCAGTCATGCCAGAAAAAATTCTGATTCTTGGGCCAGCTTGGGTAGGCGATATGGTGCTTGCACAAAGCTTGTTTAAAACGCTTAAAAATAACAGACCAGATTGCACGATTGACGTGGCAGCACCCGCTTGGACACTTCCATTATTAGCACGTATGCCAGAAGTGTCTGAAGCCATTGCACTCCCATTTAAGCACGGCGAGCTGGCATTCTGGCAAAGAATAGCATTTGGCAAAGCGTTTAAACACAAAGGCTATACACAAGCCATTATCCTCACCAATTCGCTTAAATCCGCTATTTTGCCTTGGGCAGCCGGCATTAAAAAACGGACGAGCTTTTTGGGTGAAATGCGTTACGGACTGATTAACGATATCCGCCCACTGAATAAAGCCACACTTAAAATGACGGTGCAGCGATTTGTAACTTTGGGGCTAGCGCCTTCAGAAAATTTACCGCATGTGCTGCCAAGACCAGCATTAATGGCTGATCTAGCACATGCGCATACACTGCTTGAAATGCTGAATATCCCACCGCTACAGTCTCCAGTGCTGGGGCTGTGCCCTGGCGCAGAATACGGAGAAGCCAAGCGCTGGCCTGCCGAATACTATGCAGAAGTCGCCAATGCTGCGATTGCAAAAGGCTGGCAAGTGTGGCTTTTTGGCTCCGATAAAGATATTCCGGTGACTCAGCAGATCAATCAGCTAACACAAGATAAATGCATTAACTTGGGCGGAAAAACCAAACTGGGAGATGCGATTGATTTGATGGCGCTCTGCCATACGGTAGTGAGCAATGACTCGGGCTTGATGCATGTCGCCGCGGCCTTAGATAAGAAACTGATTGCCATTTTTGGCTCTTCCGACCCTTACCACACACCACCGATGCACCCCGATGCAGTGATTGAGTACTTAAAGCTGGAGTGCAGCCCGTGCTTTGAACGTCAGTGCCCGCTTGGACATTTGAATTGCTTGACACAGATTAAGCCGCAAACCATCACGAGCAAAATCGTCGCAACACATCCATAACATCTGTCATACGCATCGTTTGCGTTGCTTGTATCTCACGTCTGGCCTGTATGACTTCTGGCAGCTTAGCACACGCCAAATAAAACCCTTTGAGGTTGACCTTATCCAGCAGCAATACCTCGCCCAGCAACTGTACGATGGAAGCTGGAATAGCGCCAAACCATAATTGGGTTGCAGACAAATGCATCCACTCTAATATATAGCGGTTTCTACGGCGGATGGTTTTAATGTGGTTCATTTTCACATTAGAGCGGATAGAACCCACACTCTGGTGCACAATATGTACACTCGGCTCAAAATAACTAGCCCACCCTCTGCGCCATGCGCGCAAACCTAAATCGTAATCCTCACTATAGAACGGCTTGAATATTGGATGAAAGCCTTGCAAGGCGTTGAACATAGACTTTCTCACCATAAATGAGCCGCCATGTGCATAGGCAGCAGGCAATTTCTCGCCTGCTGTTCGCAGTGTAAGTGCTTTTTCCAAGCGCCAGCTCATCAGTTTAAGCGTGCCAGCCTTGAATTGGCGAAGGTTCCAAGAATGCCTTTTGACATCGCCCCGCTCGTCATATATTAAGGGATTGACTGAAAACGTATTGGGATCTTCAAAATACTGTACCAGTGGTGCAAATAGCGACTCAGCCACTTCTACATCAGAGTTCAATAAAAACAACAGCTCAGTTTCAGCGGCATTAACGCCACTATGGATGGCTTCGGCAAAGCCTTGGTTTTGCGCATGTACCACTACTTTCACTTGCGGGAAATGCTCTTTCAGCACCTGTAAACTAGCGTCTTGAGAGCCGTCATCCACCACAATTAAAGCGGACTTGCCTGAGTAAGTCTGCATTGCTTTCAGTACGGAAGGGATGTTCTTTTGGAGCAAGGTGGCCCCATTAAAATTAGGAATCACCACTGTAATGGGTGGCTGCATATTATGTATGCTCCCGTCTATCTAAATAGAACATGACGCCCATGACTAGCGCGACCACATTCAAATGAATACTCACAAAAAATGGCAGCGTGATGCTGACCGCCACCAAATCTACAGTCAGTATTGTGAGTAAAAATAGAATAATCATTGACATCTGATGTGTGGCTTGGTGACGAAGCCTCAAGTATCTAGAAAACAAGGCATAGTACAACCATAAGATAAAGGACACCACCACCGCTAGACCCGTCACACCAAATAAGTAAAGCACCTCTAGCACTGCATTATGTGGGCTGTTATAGGTAATGCCTTGCGTTGCGTAGTAGCGCGAATATGGCTGAAAATCTTGCACAAAACTCTCTGCACCATGCCCAAACAGCCATTGTTGCTTGCTACTATTTTGTTGCATCTCCCAAGTGTCTTCCCAAATCGTCACGCGCTCTTCCGTATTTGCATGCATCACCAAGTCATCTAAGCGTGTTTTAAAATTGCCAGCATTGGAAAAGAACAAAAGTGCAAACACCACTCCCGCGACTCCGATCAACATGACTTTCGCGCGATGGCGCAAACATACAACACCAATCAGCGTCGCAATCATCAACGCTATCCACGTAGGCCTAGACGAAGTATTGAGCAATAAATAACCCAGTAGGACGGCTGATAACATCAGCCCGTAACGTTGAACTCCTCGGCTCCAGTTGGCCGCTAAAAATGCGGCCGTGACAAAAAACAATGCACTATAGATCGCTAAGTAATGTGGATTTTTGGTGGTGCCGTACATCTGCCCGAGCACGTGAATAAATACCCACTGAAATAGCGTATAGGCATAGACCGCCAATATTAGCGTAGGCACATAATAAGGCTTGATGCGATCATGATGGCGCGCCATCAATACAATCCCGGCCATTAACCCCGTTGCCAGTAGCATATGCCTTATTGTTTTAATATCCCATGGAAAATGTAGCGTTGCAATCCACTCCAAACCCATCAACGTGATGAGCGGCAATAGACATTTCAACAATGCTTTACGCTCATCTTTATTATGTTGATCGGCTTGAAACAGATAAACACCCAAACCAAGCAACAATGCAAGATAAGCCAAGGAGCGATAAGTACTACCCCATGTCAGTGCCTGAAAAAAATAGCTAAGCACGACTATGCAGAACAAAGAGAAAATCACTCTAAAACTCAATACATTAGAAATAGTCATCATCGTTATTGCCTGAATAAGTAGCGCGCCACATCGGCTTCTTGCATATGCACACGCTGGCTAGCTGCACAGTAAGCACTGATCAGGACTTTTATATTAGATAAGCCAAAGTTTTCGGCTTCGGCTGCATTGCGCCAATAGCGGGCAAAATTTCTTTTGCGACGTCTGCGCTCTAAGCGCCACGGAAAAATCGTCATTTCAGAGATATCAATTAAGCCAAACTGCCCGGCTGGTGTCAGCACAATATTGCCAGAGTGTAGCCCACGAAAGTAAATGCCTAAATCGTGCAAACCTGCCATAAACGCACCTAACTTGTGTGCATGCTCAGTGGTAAGTTCGTGCCGTGTAAACAACTCTCTTACTGTCACACCTTCTAGCGGGGAGTACAGCACGGCAGATTTATGATCGCTATTAAGGTGAAACAATTGCTTTACTTGGATGGTTGGAATAGCAAGTTGATGCAGTCGTTTTTCATTTCTACAAAAACTTCTGGCATACGAAAAAAAATTAGCACTGCTGAACGTACGCTTCACCCGAAATATCTTGAGAATGTCGCCATTGGTTAACCGCACTACTTTGATACCAAAATGATCTTGCTCCAATATTTCACTGGTACTTAACCATTCAGCGAGTTGCGCATCAGACAATAACGTGCTGCGCTGGTACCAGTTTAAGAAAAATGCTTTGAACAGTGTATACATGCGCGATAAGTCAGCTATTTAACATTGAGCAGGCTTGCAATAGCGGGCAATACTTGGATATTATTTTCTTCACAATAGGCTTTCCAATCCGCAACCTCCGTCCAGTCGCTCAAGAATACAAAATCTAAGCCTGCGTTTGTAGCCGCCTCATGATCATACTTGCTATCGCCCAAAAACAATGCTGGTAGACGTAAGTGACCGCTCGCTTTTTCCCGTGCAAGCACTTCATCTTTGTTATCAGGGCTACCGAATAAACCGCCAGCAAACAAGTTAGCCAATACCTCTCCGGATGGCAATGTTCTTTTATGAAATAAATCTCGAATTTCTTGTTGGTCACCACCAGACAGTATCATCCATGGGGCATCTGGCGTTTTCGCTTTTAATGCTTCTAAACCATCCGCCATCGCACAAGCCATTAGTCCTTCTTCCAACTCACCCGCAAAGGTATCCAACCATACTTGAATCGCTTCTTTAGTCACAGGCTGTTTTAGCACTTCCCGCAAATACCAATCAAACTTATGATACCGAGAAATACCACCTAACCGTACATGATAATCCACCAGTGCTTGCGCTTGCGCATCGGTGACACCTAGACGCTTGGCGGTACGAAAATACGCCTCTGTCTTGACAACATTCGAGTCCAAAACGACGCCATCACAATCAAACACAATGGTCTTATACTCAGCAATATTCAGCAAATTGATTCCAATAAAAAAGGCTTTGTGCCTATATGCACAAAGCCTTCATTATACCGTTTAAGTCGCTTATTACGCCGCTTTAATCGCGCTGGCTTCTTTGGCAAGCTTGGTAATATGCGCCCAGTCCCCACGTGCCACTGCATCTGCTGGTGTCAACCAAGTGCCGCCACACACCACCACGTTTGGCAATGCTAAGAATTGCGGGGCTGACTCTACGGTCACACCGCCAGTAGGACAGAACTTCACATCACCGAATGGGCCAGAAAAACCTTTCAGTAAGTTAATACCACCCACAGCCACAGCTGGAAATAGTTTTAAAAAGTAGTAATCGTCGGCATTGGCCATCATGATTTCTGAGCCAGTAGACACGCCTGGTAATAACGGCAATCCAATTTTACGTGCAAATTGACCTAATTCACTGGTGTAGCCTGGGCTCACCGCAAATTGGCAGCCAGCATCTTTAGAAGCTTGTGCATCTTTCAAGTTACGTACGGTGCCAGAACCCAAAATAGCATCAGGCACGTGTTTAGCAATTTGCTCCATACCCGCTAGCGCACATGAAGTACGCAATGTCACTTCTAATACCTTAATACCACCTTCAAGTAAGGCTTCTGCCATTGGCACAGCATCTTCAACGCGGTTAATCACAATCACTGGAATCACGGGACCGTGATTAGCTAAATCTAATGTACTCATAGTTTTCTCATTCTGCAAAATTAATCAATTCTAGTTTTAGTTTTAGTTTTTTGAGGCAACGGCTGAATAAACTTTGATAATCAAGCGAGAACTAAGCGCGAGAGCGCAGACAGTACACACAAGTACGGCAAGCGAGCGCAACAACGTTATCGCTTGATTTGCAAAGTTTACAACCAGGTGACTGCGCCCTCTTCAGCCGACAGCACATTACGACGCATGCCGCCAAACAACTCACGGCCAATGCCATGCGCATTATGCTGACGCTTGCTATCAGATAATTCTTCTACCTCACGCTCTGCCCATACGTCTTCATCCACCAACACGTTGACCATGCCCACTTTGGCATTCAAGCGAATAATGTCACCCGTACGCACTTTAGCTAGAGCACCACCGGCAGAGGCTTCCGGGCTCAGATGAATCGCCGCAGGAATTTTCCCAGATGCGCCACTCATGCGGCCGTCTGTCACAATAGCGACCATAAAGCCTTTATTTTGTAGCACGGCTAATGGTGGCGTTAATTTATGTAACTCTGGCATACCATTGGCTTTAGGGCCTTGAAAACGTACCACTGCCACGAAATCGCGCTCTAACTCACCACGATCGAATGCTTCCAGCAGCTCTTCTTGCGCATCAAACACAATGGCTGGCGCTTCAATAATGTGACGGTCTTCTGGTACTGCAGAAATCTTAATCACGCTACGGCCCAAATTACCTTTGAGCAAGCGCAATCCACCTGATTCGTTAAATGGGTGTTCAGCCGTACGTACAATCGTTTCGTCGCTGCTTTCTTTAGGCAGGTCTTTCCAAACCAGTTTATTGTCTTCTTGGGCAGGCAATTTGCCATACTCGCGTAAACCACCATAAGCCACAGTGAACACATCTGGGTACATATAACCAGCATCAATCAATTCACGAATCACGAAAGCTGGGCCGCCTGCAGATTGGAACTCATTCACATCGGCTTTGCCATTTGGGTAGACACTGGCTAAAAGCGGTGTGGTTTTTGCTAAGTGGTAGAAATCCGTCCAATCAATAATGATACCAGCAGCGCGGGCAATCGCTACCCAATGGATTAAGTGGTTAGTTGAGCCGCCTGTAGCCAATAAAGCTACCATGGCATTCACAATGACATGCTCATCGACCAACTTACCAATCGGTGTGAAATGATCACGCTTGGTGTTATGCAGCACCATTTTCACGGCTTCGCGCGTCATCATCTCACGCATGCCATCATGCGGGTGGATAAACGCAGAGCCTGGCACGTGTAAGCCCATGGCTTCCATCAACATTTGGTTGCTGTTGGCAGTGCCGTAGAATGTACAGGTGCCTGCACCATGATACGCGGCTGACTCTGAAGCCAATAACTCTTCACGCCCCACCAAACCTTGGGCATATTTTTCACGCACTTTAGATTTAGTCGTGTTATCAATCCCAGTGCTCATTGGGCCAGCTGGCACAAACACACATGGTAAATGGCCAAAATGTAATGCGCCAATCAGCAGACCCGGCACAATTTTGTCACATACGCCTAACAATAATGCTGCATCAAACACATCATGTGATAGTGAAATCGCGGTACTCATGGCTATGGTGTCACGGCTGAACAGTGACAGTTCCATGCCAGGCTCACCCTGCGTAATGCCATCACACATGGCAGGCACGCCACCAGCCACTTGTGCGGTAGCACCGTATTTGTGGGCTTCGTCTTTGATAATATCCGGATAATTGGCATACGGCTGATGTGCAGACAGCATATCGTTATAAGCCGTTACAATACCGATATTCGGCGCTTTTTCCGCCACAATACGTAATTTATCGTTCGATGGCATGGCAGCAAATGCATGCGCCACGTTGGCACAGCCAAGGCGGTCTGCACCACGCTGGCGATTGGCGATTTCATCAACACGTTGCAGATAAGCAGTACGAGTGGGTCTACTGACTTCGATGATGCGTTCGGTTACTTCAATATGGGATTGTTTCATGCTAATGCTCAACTCTAATAATGGTGTCGCGCGAAAACGCGGATTGTTTTACTTCCTACCCTTGTGCTAGCTTTGATTATCCCTAAACTGGTGCATATCGTCAAACCAGAATAGAGCTAATATAGAAAATAATTTTTAAAATGAATACCTTACGATTTTAATATACTATTCAATGCGCTATTTTTTGGTGACCAGAATGTCTTCCAACATCAGGTATTCGAGATCGCAGCCATAAAACATATTGAGCGCATCGGTAGGACTACATATCATCGGCTCACCGCGGCGATTCAATGATGTATTCAACACCACAGCATTGCCACGCAACTTTTCCAAATGTTCAATCAACTCGTAATAACGTGGATTCGTCTCACGCGTCACCACTTGCGCGCGCGCGGTGCCATCCTCGTGCACCACTTCTGGAATACGTGACTTCCAGTGCTCAGCCACATCAAAGGTAAAGGTCATATAAGGGGCTGGATGCTCTGTTTGTAGAATATCCGCTGCCACTTTGTCCAACATGCTTGGACAGAATGGACGCCAGCGCTCACGATACTTAATCTGCGCATTGATACGATCCGCCACACCTGGAAAGCTGGGATCACCCAAAATACTACGGCAACCTAACGAACGTGGCCCAAACTCCATGCGCCCTTGTAACCAAGCCAAAGGATTGCCTGCAGCCAATAACTCTGCGGCTTTCTGCGGAAAGTTTTCCACTTTAGTAAACATCGGCTTATTAGGGTGCGCTTCGCATGCAGCAATACACTCTTCACTCGTAAACGATGGCCCTAAATAGGCATGTTCCATTTTATGGATGGTTTCGCCCGCCAAATGCGCTGCATACGTGGCGGCGCCTAATGACGTACCGTTATCGCCCGATGCTGGCTGCACAAACAGCTCTTTGACATGTGGCATGGCGATAATGCGTTGATTCAACTTCACATTCAGTGCAACACCACCTGCCATCACGATTTTTCCAGTCTCGCGAATAATGTCGCCCAGATAGTACTCAATCATTTCCAGCGCAAGCTCTTCTAACAGGGCTTGGATAGAAGCCGCGTAATGAATGTACGGATCATCAATCTCATCGCCCTGGCGCTTAGGCCCAAGCATCTTGATCAGCTCTGGCGTAAAGTAGTAACCTTTACCGTTTTCTTTATAGCGACGCAAACCGACTACATTGACTAATTTGGTATTGACGATCAATTCGCCATTTTCAAATTTCATCAGGCCAGATAAATCATACTTTTTCGGATCGCCATAGGGCGCCATGCCCATCACTTTAAACTCGCCGTCCAGCATGTCAAAGCCCAGGTATTCTGTGATGGCGCCATATACGCCACCCAATGAGTCCGGATCATAGAACTCTTTGATCTTATGGATTTTTCCGTTTTCGCCATAGCCAAAAAAAGTCGTGGCATATTCACCTTTGCCATCAATCCCGACAATGGCCGTTTTTTCTTTAAAGCCGCTTAAGTGATAGGCGCTAGAAGCATGCGCTAAGTGATGCTCTACAGGCACAAACTTGGCCTTACTTAAACCTAAGTCTGCCATGAGCTGCAAAGATTTGTCACGGTTACGCCGAAAACGACGATTACCATTAAATAGCGCATCTAAAGCACGATCTGGTGCGTACCAGTGGCGCTTAGCATAATGCCAACGTGCGTTACTGCTTAATGGTATCTCTGCGTACGGAAATGCAACAATATCCACGTCTTCTGGCTTGATGCCTGCTTGCTTTAAACAAAACTTGGCAGCTTCGTACGGAAATTTATTTTTTGCATGTTTATCGCGAATAAAGCGCTCTTCCTCTGCTGCGGCAATGATTTTGCCATCCACCAAAATAGCGGCAGAAGCATCATGTCCTAACGCGCCTGATAACCCTAATACAATCATCTAGTTAACTCTATTCAACGTGATTAATTACTTAAAATTTTTGCCTGAATGAGTGGTGTATGATCGGCATACACCACTTTAAAACTCTTCACAAACGCATTATACAGGGATGTGTCATCTTTCCAATTTTGCATCAGCCTTTGTAGGTCTTTGACATGCGCACGATTGGCGAAAAATGCATAATGGTGCTGTTGCATGCTATCCAAATCAATCAATATCGGCTCACCTGCCAGCACTTTGATATTGCTGGCCTTTAAATCGCCATGGGAGATTTGTAGCCGCCATAGTCGATAACATAATTGCACTACCGCTTTAACCAGTGCTGCACGGCTTACACTGTCTAAACGACCGGAAAATGCCTCTGTCAGATCAGGCGCATCCAAATACTCGCTTAAAAAATAAGCTTTACCACGCAAGCCGGCGCAGCGTGTTTCCAACAATGCAATCGGCTTGGCTGTCGGCACCACTAACAATTGCAATCGATACGCATTGGCCCAGGAAACTGCTGCACGTGATGGGCGCCACATACGGCTGAACCGATGTCCAAGGTTTTTAATGTTATACCGTTTAATCACTATGGTTTGCCCGGCAACAGACGTACTAGCTACCGTACACGTATTACCGTCTTTGAGCAGTGTAAATTGCTGCATCACAGCATCTAGCGCTTCAGCCGTAGCAGGTACTGGCAAGTGCAAAAAAGACGTGCTGCGTGCAAAAAAACCTTGAGAGTTTTGTGCCACTTGTACATCGGTACATTGGCGGAATACCTTACGGTCAGCATAGTGACTAGCCATCTCCGTACGCTGCTTTTGAATCATTTGATGTGCA
Organism: Methylophilaceae bacterium 11; assembly: GCA_000525025.1. Taxonomy (GTDB): domain Bacteria; phylum Pseudomonadota; class Gammaproteobacteria; order Burkholderiales; family Methylophilaceae; genus Methylophilus. The sequence continues at coordinate 2,045,125 of JCKJ01000001.1, forward strand.
TGCTGAACATCTGGTGAAGCTGACCAGCCTCGCGACTTAACATATAAAGCTAGCCAAGTCGGCAAATGCTGTTCTAATTCAATCACATCGATTTTGGACAACAACACGCTCAAGTTTTGCAACGCTTGATGTTGGCTTAAAGCCGCTATCTTACGGATGCCATCGCCATCAATGCTATAAATACGCTCAATAGCATTTTGGCCAGAAGATTGCACCAAAAAATTCTTCAAATACATATCGGTTTGCAATACGCCTGCCTGATGCTGTTCCGCGACGATTACCACCAACTGGCTGAGCAAGTGCATACGTGCTTTGGGTGAAGCCTGCGTGTAAAACACTTCTGCATTCTGGCTATTTTCAATCGCTTCAATCAACATCACGCGCACATCCGAATACTGCACTTGGTCAAACGCCAATATGTTTGGGGTAGCAATGTGTGCAGCCTGTAACGCTAAAATGCCTTGTTGGTCGCGCTGTGCATAGCGGCTTGCCTGAGTACCAGCAAATAATTTTGCAAAAACGTTCTGCCCTTGCCATGTGGCTTTGGCAACCAATCGTTTACCAGGCACCACGCGGACATCGGACAGCAATTGCAATTGTGTACCATTGGCTAAAGCGATGGCCTCAGCATGTAAGCCATGCTGCGCCAGCAAAGCTAGTGCAGAAGCAGACAATGCCATTAGTTACACCCTATGTCAGACATCAACATGCGTTTACTTAAACCAAGCTTTGATGCGTGTAAAAAAAGACAACTGATCATCTGCCTGCTGTTTTTTGGCGCGCTTATCGCGTTTTTTGCGTAGTTTCTCCACATCCGCTTTGGTTTTGTCATCATCATGCGGTCTTGCCACATAAAGCGTATGCCTTGATTCCCCTGTTTGATTTTGAATGGGCTGTGCTTTGTAGTAATACAGTGCGATGGATTTACGTGTAATGTGCGCTGGTGTCGTCAGTGGGTCTGGGTGACCGTGAAAACTATCAGCATCCGTATTAAAAATCACACATCGATTAAAGACTGGCGCAACTTCAACCACCTTGTGCGTCATGGCTTTATCCCAAAGTTCCAATTTACCGCCATACGCCTCTTGCCAATCTTTATTTAAATAAATCAATACGTTGACCCGTCTAAACAACTGCAATCCCTCATTCACTTGAAAGTCCGCATGGATGCCTAATAACCCACCACTGCTCGTCTCGTGCAAACCACCTCCAGCAAAATAAGGGTCTGGAATCAAGCCTTCAATATTGGTAATGCCTTCAATAAACCGTACAAATTGCGCTGAGTTAAAAAAGGCAAATGCGGCACGTAAATGCGCATCACAATCATAAGGCGAGATTTGGCGTTTATGGGTACCGCCATAGCCTTTTTCATAGACTTTATCGTGTTGTTTAGGATCTTCTGGAAAGTGTGCCAACAACGACTCCGTCATGGCTTCTGGCAGAAAGTGATCCATCACCGCATGCGCAAACGGCTCGGCAAACGCATAGGCATCCATGCGCGCTTGGCCTAATTGAAAGGCAGTGTCTTCGTCCAAAGAAAACCCTTGGTCTAAACGGATAGGCAGTACGGCTTCTGATGCACTCATGTCTTTTTGATCCCGATGACTTTACCCTGACAATTTTTCTAGCAAGGATTTTTTGCGTTTAAACCGGCGATTCTGCTCGGTGTACCCTGCGTTTAAACCTACTGTACCGGCCTCTACGTGATCCAAGTATTTAAACAACTTTCTCGGGCTAATCAGCCCAATGGTGTAGCCTTTGGCCTTGAGTAAATCTTGTAACTCATAGCCTGGATTACGATTACCCATTAAAAAAGTATAGTCATGTTTACGCATGATTTTTACATTCCAGCAGGCAAAAAAGCTTTTGATATGTGCCTCCAAATAAGATTTGGGCGGCTTGGCATTCAAGCCCAACCATAATTTGAAGCGTCTGGAATGACGTTTGAAAAAGCGTGACACCACACGCCAAACGGTGCGCACCAGCCCACGATCCAACTGTTCCAAACAGCCCAGCGCAGCAATATGCTGGTGTTGGTGCAATAGCTGGATGGTCTGATTAAAAATGGATGCATCGTACACAAAGGTATCGGTATGCATTAAAAACACATAGTCGGTTTCTATTTTTTCTAAAATACTATCCAAACCCTGACCATGCGCGACAAACCCTTTTTCTGCATAGTCTGCATCCCGTACAATCAAATGGATCCAATCTAAGCTGCGCAAATAGGCTGTGCTTTCATCTTGCGAGTTGTTATCCACCACCCACACTTGCGCATTCAGCCCGGCATCAATATGTTTTTTGAGTAAATCCAAACAAATCTTGGTGAGATCCGGCGTTTTGTAATTGACGATCGCAATACTAAACGCGGGGTTTGCATGATTGAATGATGATTCCAACTCGAGACTCCTCTATCTCAAACTAAGTACTTTTAATACGCTTTTTCGCGCTGGCCTTTTGTCGTTTTGAACGTGCAATAATGCTCCGACAGAACCACTTGCTCGCCCATGTTAATCGCGAAATTTGACAGTATTGCTTAAAAAAGTATAAGCGACTTGTCTTACTCCAACCAATCGAGTGACGGTTTAATGCCGCCAAATCAAAGTATGCGTTATACCAAAAAAATGGACTGTAGCGGGCTTTTTCCAAATCAATCAATGCCACGCTAGGTGCTGCCTCTGCATTGCTTACAAAAATATGCTTGGGATACAAAGCACGATGCATCAAATGCAAACCATGCAATCTACGTATGGTGGTGGCCACGGCCTGTAACAACTGTTGCTTTATTTGCTTGGGTTTCGCAAAAAAATCCGTCGCTTCTGTGATCACATCCAATGGTTGATATTGCGCCAATTCTTTGGTCATTAAAATAGCGCACATTTTACCGTCTACTATTTGCTCACCATAAAATACCACTTCTGGCGCTGCAAATTGCTTGCCTTGCAGAAATTGCAGATGCTGAAATTCGCGACGAAATGTAGGCTCTTGTTTGGGAAAAGTAGCAAGACTCCAACGACCATGATTTTGCTGTTTTTTAATAAAAAAGCCATGCGCTTTGCCCTCATCCTCAAGCTGCATGCGGGCAACGCCACTCCAGCCACCCCGGCGATGATTGGGAGCCTCAAACCAATTGACTTCATGGTTCCACAGCTGCGTAAACCCGTCTAGCTGATGTAAACGCAGAAGACTGGCGTACTCGGGCGCGATAAACGTGTTCAAGACATGACCTTGTAAGAAAGCTGACACATGATTTTAGCAGGCTTTATGTCATGGCAATCAAATTGCACGCATCAAGCAGTGTTGACGAACTATTTTTGCAGATCCGTTTTTCAAGTTAGAATGCCCACCATCATCATGCTGCATATATTCTCAAGTCTATTAGCGAAACTCTCGCTTCCAAGGTTGCATCAATTTGGCGCTCGCCTAGGACGTATTTTATTTTTCATTTCGTCTGGCAGTGCAGCAATGCAGCGCCGCAATCTATTACAAAGCCAATTAGTCTCTACTGATATCACAGCTGTGCTGAAAGCCAATGCAGAAGAAAGTGGGAAATCGCTGATTGAAACATTGGCGATTTGGCAAAAAAGTGATGACGCATTGCTCGGCTTAGTCAAACAAGTGCATGGCTGGCAACACATCACCGCCGCACTGGAAGCAAAAAAAGGGCTGATTTTCTTAACCCCGCACATGGGTTGTTTTGAAATCACCTCTATCTACTACGGCGCAAAACTCCCTATTACTATTTTATACCGCCCAGCCAAACTCAAATGGTTACAAAACCTGATGAATGTGGGGCGCGCCCGCCCGGGTGTGACGCTGGCGGAAGCCAACACGCAAGGCGTACGTAAGTTAATGCAAGCGTTAAAACGTGGAGAGGCGATTGGCATTTTGCCTGACCAGATTCCAGCCGAAGGCGAAGGCGAGTGGGCGCCGTTTTTTGGCAAACCGGCTTATACCATGACGCTGGCGAGTAAACTGGCAGTCAAAACAGGGGCTACAGTCATCATGGCATTTGGTGAGCGCCTCGCCGATGGCGAGGGCTACACAATTCATTTAACACTTGTGGAGTCTATTGCTACTTCAACACTGTTGAACCAAGCGATTGAAAAGCAGATTGCACAAAAGCCTGAGCAATATTTGTGGAGCTATAACCGCTGGAAGCAAAGACGACACGCAATTAAGCAGTAACGCCTTAATTACATAGCACTCCTAAATTTTATCCGGCACAAATTGGTAGCTCAAAGTAAAAAATGCCGATCTCGGTGCGCCAATCCCTAAAAAGCTGGTACCTTGCCAGTCAGCGCTATTGTAGTTAAAACCGCTTTCACCAATCGCTCCACGAATCGAAGGTGAAAATGCGTTTAAACCCAATCTACCTGCACTGGCATATTCTTTATCAAACAAGTTATTCACTTGCATCCCAAATATCCATTCTGGTGTAATTTTGTAACTAGTTTGAAAGTTAAACACGGTATAGCCTGCTGTTTTGCCTGGACCAAAACCAGTGCGTTCGATTGTGCATTGATAGCCACCGCATATAGGTCCCGTAATTGGTGATGCAGGTCCGGCTTTATGTTTGTTATTCTCATTGCCACGCACAAATGCCTCGGAATGCATCACCATATTGAGTCCAATATTCCATTTATCGGTCACCTCGTAACTGAAGTTAGCATTTAGGTTATGTAGTGGAATACCTGGCATGCGATTACCCGGTTTTACCTTAATTTGCTCAAAAGTACCCTCTTTATCGTAATTGATGTCATAGATACTGCCGGCACTGCTATTGTTAGGGCTAGCCAAGATAAACTTCGATTGGAAAGTGGCATCGGTCAACCCATAGTTAATACCAAAACTAGCTTTACCAGCTGTACCTTTTAAACCCATCTCCAGACCTTGGCGACGGGTATCGCCAATATTCTGAAAATAGCTTTGCGTCGCATTCACCGAAACAAAATAAATATCATCGGTTAAATCGGTGCGATACACACTGGCGTTCCATTCGATATCTTCTGTCAATTGCCCTCTAGCCCCAAACTCAAGGCTTTTGGAGCGCACTTGCTTCAAATAAGGGTCACCTGACATGGCCCCAGGCAGGTTGCAGCTACGTCGCTCACGCCAAGTTCTCTTAGCATACTTAGGGTTACCATTGCTATCGTAGCCATCAAAGACTGGACTATCATCGAAAGCACAGCCCAGTTCAATCGTGGTAGGCGTTCTGGCGCCACGGCTCCAGTTACCATATAAATTCAAATTCTCTTGTGCTTGCCAAGTCATTCCTAGTGATGGGTTGAATGAACGGTATTTGAACCGTTCTTTCTCACCTGTTGCCATGGCAAGAATATTTTTACCATCACTTCCTAAAAAGCCATCTCCCATATAACCGTAACTTGGGTCAAATGGCACAATATATCCATCCAATCCCGTCGGACATTCGCTGGCCTCTATGGTACCGTCGTTGTTATTGTCGGTACATAAAGCTGGATAGTTCAGTAAGTTTACAATTCTATTCACATCGCCAAATGAGCCAAGCTTGCTCACATCTAGCTTGTTATTTACTACAGTGTGGTTAAATCGTGCTGAAGCATTGATGTTCAGTGTTTTAGTAGGCGTCCAAGTTTCACTAAAGTACACGCTTTTGGTAGTGTTATCTCCTTTGAAGTCATTTAGCGCAAAACCTCGTTCTGGGCTGTTGGCTGAGTACTCCCATCCTAATTGGCTAGGGTCTACATATCCATGTCTATTTTTATCCAAAAACCCAAGATATTGTTTGCTGTCATAAGTGCTGTCTGATGTATCAAACGATCCGCCCACCATTAACTTGTGGTGATCCAGGTTCCAGTTAAGCTGTAAAGCGGCACCTTTACCCAGCTGATCAATTTTCGTATCGTTAAAAATAGCAGTTGGCGTACCCTCTATGTAGCCTGTGGCTTGATATGGAAATCCTGAACCATTATCAATTGCTGCAGCCCTACCATCGCGATAAATGTAATTACCGTTGGCATCTTTAACACAAGGCGTTGATCCTATGTTGCCTGTCCCAGTCATTGCACACAACTCAGAATAGAGACCTCTATTAATCGGTTCGGCTAACTCCCAATAGCTATGAAAAAAACCAGACGAATCGGTATATCCCCCAAACACCCCTCCTGCTGTGCCTGTAGGAACCACATCATAAATATAACTAATGTTTCCGGAACCTGGGTGTGAGGTATTTGCCATATGTGTAATCCCTGCGGATAACCCATAAAGATTATTAGTCGCTTTCATTGCAGCCCTGTTCTCCCAGGCAAACCGCACCAATCTGGCATACTCTGGGGAAGATACAGTAGCGTTAAACGCACCAGGGATGGTTGAAGCACCCATATTGCCCCCTGGGCCAGTAAAATCATTCCCTATGCGCGGATCGTAGGTCCAGTTCCATACCGGATTACTTGAGCCATCTGAAGCAGCCACCTGAACTTGATCTGTCACATTTTGCCATTGATTATTTTCATCAAGATATTGGGCCTGAGTACCGAAATTGGTGCCATAAATTAAATTATTTGTACAAGGATCATTAGGATCCGTACAAGCCGCTATAGTTACAGCGCCACTCACCGGGTCAACATATCTTGCCAACGGGTTGTAATTTGAATCGGCAGCCACATTCATCAGGTAATCGTTATAGTCGGGCAAACCGTCACGATTGATATCCGGTAACCCTGGCAATAATTGCCGACTGCGATCTCTAGTACTCGCAGTTGCCGGGATGTCGTCATCTCCCCCGAAATTTTCATTTACATCTGAGGTGTGGCTTTTGCGCTTGCTCTTACGATTGTAAATCTGGCCGGTAATGTTAAAAGTGTCAGTAACATCCCAAACGCCAGACAGCTGGAATTGCAGCAGATCATTTTTACTTTCATCGGGCGAGGTATATACCTGCTGGGGGTTTTGGTCGACCATTTGTTGCGGAAGCAAACCGTTGCCGGTGAGCTTGTTACCGGCATAGAGCATAGACAAGCCTAAACGAGTACGTTCGCTCTGCCATTCTGCTTTACCGAACATCTGATTGACTTTACTAGGGGAGTCATCACGCCAACCATCTTCCATAAAAAAATTGCCTGAGACAAAACCAGCAATTACTCCGTTATTGTTTCCCGCAGATAGTTGCAGTTGCTTACGGCCAAAAGAACCAGCAAGCACTTCAGCATCTAATGACTGGCCATCAAAACCGCTTTTGGTGCGCATGCTCAGCGCACCGCCCAAGGTACCTAGACCATATACAGGGTTGGAGCCGGGAAAGATATCAAGACTGCTGAGTGCGTTCATGGGAATCATGTCCCAATTCACCACATCCCCAAATGGCTCATTCACACGAATGCCGTCAAGAAAGACAGAGATGCCTTGCGCAGTGCCTAGTTGCGGTGAGGCGGTAAAGCCACGGTATTGCAGATCCATCTGAAACGGGTTGCTTTGATAGTCATTGACAGTAACCGATTGCAGTTTTTGATTCATTAAATCTGTAATACTGACTGAATGTGCTTCTTTAATGTCTTTGGCAGTAAGCGTTTGCACGTTGCCTGGAATTTGTTCCTTGGTGAGACCCAAGCCCGGTAGTGGCCCTACTTCATAAAATCGCTTGGCGCGTACGTTGATTTGGTCAAGCTGGATTTTTTTGTCTTCCGCCTTAATATCTTGTTTTTGAATCAGCACTTTTGTACCGTCGATCTTGCCTTGCAGCCCGCTTCTTTCCAGCAACCTATTCAAGGCTTCTTGACGTGACATGCGCCCTTTCAAGGCACTGGCTTTTTTCTCCAAGATAAGGGCGCTATCTACAGTGAGGGATAAGTTGGTTTGTAGGGCAAACTGACGCAATGCCGCCCCCAATGGTTGGGCTGGCATATCTACGGTGATGGGGACTAAAAACTGCTCTTCCTGCTCGGCAGGCAGTTGTGTGTTAAGTTCTGCCGACCATAATGTTGGCACAAAAGTTTGGAGTGTTGCCCCGGCAACAACCGCAAACACCATACGTACAGCTTTGTTTTTTTGCATGATTCAATCCAGAAAACACATGGTTATACTGGGATGACCATTGAGGTGAGAAAACACCTGATATGCTTGCAAAAAAATTATGGACGCGGCTGAATAACAAGTTGCTCAGATGTCTGTTGCAATGTGACAGGTAAGGATTGTGGTAATCCGCGAATAAAGTCGTTGATTTCTTTAGTTTTAAGTACCGCATTCACGTTGGGAGAAGTCTGACCAAAGAATTTTGCTTGTATTGGCTGTTGGCGATAGCGTGAAAGTGTTTCAGCCACTTCCTGCATGTCGGCCTGATCAAACACAATCAATCCTTGGGCAAAACCAAACCCGTCCCCTGCATGGCGATTCACACGTTTTGGTACATCATTTGCAACAATTTCAGCCACTTCACCGTCACGTAGCAACAGCGGCGCTTGCGCATCATCAGCACGTGCTACTTGCACCCGCCCATGGTCTACACTCACACGTACGCGGTTGGCAAGCTGATTGACGGCAAAGCGCGTACCCAACACCGTCACTTTGGCTTGCGCCGTTTGCACAATGAATGGTCGCTCGCTATCTTTGGCCACATCAAAAATAGCCTCTCCGCGCTTAATATGCACCACCCGCTGATGACGATAAAAAATGATATCCAACTCACTATTAGCATTGGCGGTGACTACGGAACCATCCTCTAACTTACGCTGGCTAATTTGCGCAACAGCCGTGTTTTGTGTGTGCTGCGCAATAGGCATGGCTTGCCAAGCTGCATATTGGATTTGACCAAACCAGCCCAGACCCAAACAAAGCAGTAAAACGGCCATGCCTGAGCCCAGTTTGGTCAGCTTCCTGCTACGCTGAGTCTTTTCAAAGTATTGTTGTTGCGTCAGTGCATCAGAAAGATTTTTCAAACGATCTGTAGAAGTAAAATCTTCCATAGTGGAAGTGACTAAGCGATAAGCACTTTGGTGTCGCACATCTGCTAACAACCAAGTTTCAAATGCCGTGCGCTCTGGCGCATCGGGCGCAGCATCGCGCATCTGCATATACCAGCGAATAGCCGCTTGTTTGATTGTGTCTGGCAGTTTAGACATGGTGCTATTCCATCTCAATCAATTCACGGGCATTGCTCAAATCCAACAGTGCGCGCATTGCATGCCGTTCCACCATGTTTTTACTGATTTCTAATTTTTCTGCGATTTGGCTGTGTGTATAACCCTCTACCCGGTACAACCAAAATACCTGACGGCAACGGGGAGGCAATTGATCTAAAATTTGTTGAATATATTCTAAACGCTGCTTGATATCGACTAACCTCTCTGTCGAAAGCGTTGGTGTGTCTATCCACTCACGGTTAAGTCCAAGCTCTCCATCTAACGAGACAAAGCGTTGCCCGGCATGGTATTCATTCACAATCAGATTACTGGCAATGGTACGAATATAAGCGTGCGGCTCTTTATGAAAGCGTATACCGTTTGAAACCGTATATCGAATCAGCGCATCATGCAGAATATCTTTAGCCAAATGCGGGCAAGCCACTTTATAGCGGATATAGCCCAACAAATCGGAATAGGCCCATTCCAGATTAATCCCACACCAAGTTAACGTCTTTTCCATAACTGGCTAAATCTGCAATATTTATGCCACCAAACAATATCAACTAACTCACTGATCTAATTAGGAGGCCATTGTCCACCTCTCTGAAAACAACCAAAAAATTGGTTGTAATCAACCAGCACTGCTCAGCTTTTTAGCCAAAGCTACGCTAGTATTTTATCTAATCAATACTCTAAAACATCATGTGCTAAATCAATTGAAAGTATCTCAACACCACGACCAGTTCAATCACCAGCAGTAAGCAAAACAACCCCGGTAAAATAAGTAACCACCGCTCATGGTTAAACAAGCCATTTAACCAATGTCTAGCCATAAAAAGAGCTTTGCTCATTGAGAATATTCTTTTCATTGGCATCGCTCAAAATCACTATTGTTTATTCGGGTCAAACTGCCAATTCAAGCTAAACCAGACAGCTCTTGGAGTACTTGGTGCAATAAAATTTGTGCTAAGCCAATCACCTGAATTATGGTTATATCCACTTACCCCAACAGCACCGTTGATACTTGGAGAAAATGGATTGCTACCCAAGCGGCCAGCAGTGAAATACTCTTTATCAAATAGGTTTGTTACCTGCATACTAGCTGTCCACTCGCTATTAAATTTGTAGCTGGTCTGAAAGTTAAAGGTGGCATAACCCGGCACTTTTCCTGGATTAGTTGTGGGTTGCCGTGATGCTATGACGACACCTATATTAGGGTCTAAATATTCAATGGTTTTTGTCACGCCCACTTTATGTTTATTATTTTCATTGCCTCGCACAAAGCTTTCGCTATGCATCACTGCACTTAAACCAACCTGCCATTTTGAAGTAACTTCATAACTGATATTGGCATTTAGATTATGCAAAGATATGCCCGGCATACGATTACCTTTTTCAACTTCAATGACATTCATCCCAAAAGGCACTATAAACTTAGCACTGCTGTTGTCTTCACTTAACATCAAGAAGTTGCTTTGAAATGTGGCGTCTGTCAGTCCGTAATTGATACCAAACCCCCATTTATCTTTTCTACCCGATAAGCCAGCTTCGATACCACGGCGTCGCGTTTTGCCGATTGTGTCAAAAAATCCTGACCCACCCCCAGCCGTTACGAAATAAATATCATCTTTTAGATCGGTTTGATAAGCACCCAAATTCCACTGTATAGCTTCAGCACCTAAAAGATTATTTAACGTTCCACGCATACCAATATCGTAAGTAGTGGCTCTAATTTGAGGTAAATAGGGATCACCAGATAAGGCAGTGGGTAACGAACATTGGCGATTTTCAGCAACGCTCTTAGGCTCCTGATAAGTTCCACCTTGACCATCACTTAAAAGAGGACCAGATGGTGTTCTATCCAATGCGCATCCCAATTCAATTGCGCTTGGAGTACGCGTACCTTTCGACCAGTTTGCAAATAAATTTAAATTCTCTTTAGCTTGCCATGTGGCTCCCAACGATGGATTAAACGAGTAATAACTGAATTTCTCGGTTTCCGCTGGGTCAAGCACTCTTCTTAAATTAAGCGGGCGATAGCCTAGTGGAATACCCGCACAATCTTCCATCGTCACAACCCCATCCCTATTGGTATCCCCGCACACGTTATATCTATCTGGCTCTGAGATAATCTCACCAACACCCAAATTTAAAAAGCCGCTTCTGGCAGCAATTTTGTTTTTGGTGCGGGTCTGGTTATAACGACCAGACGCACTAAAGTTCCACGCTTCGCTGGGTGTCCAAGTCTCGCTAAAGTAAATACTTTTGGTGATGTTGGTGCCTTCAAAATCATTGTTTTTGTAACCGACAAATGCAGTGGCAAATTGTGGATGCGCTTGTGCTGGATCTAAATAGGCTCTTCTATTCGCATCTAAAAAGCCCAATTTTTGCTCATTCGTATATTCAGCACTGGCAGAATCAATTGAAGCGCCCACCATAAATTTATGATGCTCAAAATTCCAGTTAAGTTGTACAGAGGCACCATCAGTGATTTGGTCAATTTGATTATCTGTGAATAAAGCCGTTGGTGTGCCTTCTACCACACCTGGCTGATTTAATTCAAATCCATCTACCAATATTGGTGCAAAGGTATCTGGGTCATAGCGCTCCAAAGGATTGGAATTAAAATTTGAGGCATCGCATGCTGCCATGTTAAGCGGTGTTAAAACCATTACATAATTTTTGATGACAGCATTCGTATTGGGGTCTCTAGTAAAAAAATAATTTGACTCGTCATACACAATTCCACCCGCGCTGTAGGGGGTAAATATTGTTCCAAATGAGCTATCAAAAGAATTCTCATTAAAAAAGTTGGGGTCATTTGGCCCGTTTAGAGGTGGCGGCGTATTACCTCGTGTGTAAGCATTAAATTCCCTAAAGTTTTTATTCTGTTCGTAAATATAGCGAAATGCCGTCAACACGTCTTCTGGTAGTTCAGAATTAATTAAGTTGGTGTAATTATTAATATCTAGCGTACCGTTATTAAAGTCTTGCGCTAAATTGGTATTTGAAAAATCAACGTTATTACCCTGCCCTGTATTTGTGTACACCACCGGTAACACAAGGTAATCTGGCACCCCGTAGCGATTGGCTTGGCTACCTGGTCCATATGCATTTGCACTATCACTAACCCTATATAAACAAGTGTATTGTTCTGATGGATCTAATAAACGTCTAGCTACTAACCCCCCATCATAATCTCGCATCACATCTGCACCCACTTGATGGCGTTTACTATTACGGCGGTACACCTGCCCTGTGACAGTAAAGTTATCATTGACGAAATAATTACTGCTTAGTTGAAACTGTTGCAACCTGTTTTTAGTGGTGTCCGGACTCGTGAATACACTTGAGGGGTCTCTCGCATATTCCTCACTGGGTAGTAATCCATTACCCGTTAAATCTGTTCCCACAATCAGCGTACTCAAACTCAGATCTAACTTGTCTCCTCTGTAACTCGCTTTACCAAAGAACTGGTTCACCTTGCTTGGTGAGTTATCACGCCAACCATCTTCCAGAAAGAAGTTACCTGCACCAAATAAAGCCACTGTACCGTTGTTCCAACCACCTTCTACTTGCAGTTGTTTACGGTTGAATGACCCGTATAAAACTTCTGCATCGACGCCTTCGTAATTAAAACCATCTTTGGTTTTAACTGTAAATGCGCCACCTAATGTATTTAAACCGAAGATAGGATTAGAACCTGGGAATACATCGACACTGGCTAAGGCGTTCATGGGGATCATGTCCCAGTTCACCACATCACCGAATGGCTCATTCACTCGAATACCATCAAAGAAAACACTTAATCCTTGTGGTGTGCCGATTTGCGGGCCTGCGGTAAAGCCTCTATAGGAGACGTCCATTTGAAAGGGATTGCCTTGATAGTCATTGACGGTGACTGACTGGAGCTTTTTGTTCATTAAGTCAGTGATGCTTAATGAGTGAGAGTCTTTGATCTCTTTAGCAGTGATGCTTTGTACGTTGCCGGGAATTTGGTCTTTGGTTAACCCTAATCCAGGTAAGGGACCTATCTCGTAGAAGCGTTTGGCACGGACTTGGATTTCGTCTAGCTGTATCGTCTCTGCTTTTTTCTCCTGATTAATTGCACCTTTGCGTTTAATGGCGTAGCCGCCCTTACCATCTGGCTGCGCTTCTAGCCCACTGCCTTGTAGCAAAGTCTCAAAACCTTGTTGGGTGGTATAGCTTCCTTTTAAACCGTTTGTCGATTTATTGAGTGCTAAATCAGGGTCAAATACTAAATCGACGCCACTTTGCTGCGCATATTGATTCAGCCTTTGGCTGAGCGTACCTGCCGGTATTTGGTATGGTTTAGCTTGTTGTAGCGATTGATAGGATTTTTTAAGTTCAGCCTCGGGCAAACCTGTTTCTGCTGTGGCAGCCTGCATAGAAAACAATGCTGTTAAGGCAGTGAGCGTAGAGAGTGATTTATACATGCGTTTTTCTTTCGCCAAATAATGGTGGTATTGATTACCTTGACGAAGCAAAAACAGAAACAGACAGTGCCTAAATAATAAATTTTAACTTTGAACGTATTTAAATATCAGGCCCAAAGACATGATTCATCTATTGATGAAATAAAACGATGACATTACTTGAGAGAACGTACATTTGCACACGGTTAGTTTTGTCGCAGACACATATAAGCACCAAGTATGTAAGTCATTGTTTGCGTGTTAATTTACGCGGATGCACTACAATGCCTTGTGCTTCTTGGGTTACTTGTATAGGTAAACGATTGGCAAGCAACTCCAAGCTACGGTTGACATTATCCGCAGGAAACACGCCGGACACTCTTAATTGCGCTACCTGTGGTATTAAGGTGATTGGTATAGGTGAATAGCGTTGTAGCTGCTGAATAACGCTTATCAGCGGCGCATTATCGAATAAAAGTTTGCCAGAAACCCAAGCATTCATTTGACTCACATCTACCGATTGTTTGGGTGAGACGTTTTGCGGTGTGATCTCTATAGATTCACCAGCGGAAACAACGACACAATGTGCAGAATTCAGCTGATACCAACGTTGCAGATTGCACGCTTTAACTTGTGACTCTAATACGGCCACTTGCGTTTTAGTACGCTGCTCGTTTTTGCGATACACCGAGAATTGCGTACCCAACGCTTGTGCAGTGCCATCGGCCGTACTCACAACTAGCGGACGGCCAGTATCTTTTGCCACTTGTATAAATAACTCGCCATGCTCCAGCACAATTTCGCGCTGATGCGCACTATAGAGAATGTTAACCACGGTATCGGTATTGATGACCAACTTACTATGATCGGGTAAATCAATCGTTTTTTGCTGGCCTATAGGCGTTTGATATTGTGCAACCCATGTAGGTTTTATTTGCTGCGTGTGGTACACCAGCGCAGCACTCAGCCCAACCACTAGCATAGCTGCAATAGACTTTGCTGCTTTCCTGGCAGATTTTTTCTTCTTCAAAAATTCTGTCGCTGCTAAATTAGATTCAATGAGCGGTTTCGCCTCGGCTATGGTCTCTACATTAAATTGCTGCCACATCGATTGCACGCGCTGATAAGCTATTGCATGCGCCGCATTACTTGCCAACCAAGTCTCAAACGCCGATTGTACGGCAGCAAACTCATCCGCAGCCGCATCATGCAACTGCATATGCCACTGAATAGCCTGCTCTACAATGGCCGTATCAGTGGAGTAGGATTGGTGCAGAGAGGTCATTGATTAATTTGCATAAGCAATTTGGTAGCAGTGCATCATTGCACGTGCTATATATTGTTTAACCATACTGGCAGATACCCCAAGAATGTCGGCAATTTCAGCATGCGTTAGCCCATCTAATCGATACAAAATAAAAGCACGTGCGGCTTTAGTTGGCAGCCCCTCCAGCATCACGATGATCTGGTTTAAGATATCAATCGCCTCTTGGATTTGCTGAGGAGATGCAGCAAAATCCGGCTGTGCATCAAACAACATGGCCAAATACGCTTGCTCCAGCTTTTGTTTACGGCGGCTATCAATCAGTAAATGCGTTGCTATCGTTGTTAAATAAGCACGTGGCTCAATAATCGTAGTTAAATCAATGGCATTCAATTGCTGCTTATGCAGTAGCTTGGTAAATACATCTTGCGTTAAATCAGCTGCTTCAAAGGCTGACCCCAGTTTTTTACACAACCAATGCTGCAGCCAGCGATTGTGATTTACATAAAAAACTGCAGCCATATTTTGCATAATCTAACGCTACCTGACGAACCAAAAAAGTATTTACAGTGATTACTAGCAATTTTTATGCTTTGCATTACACGCAATAACTCATTGATTTGCATAGAGGCCGCAAACAGCGTGGCTGTTTATAGCCAGCTCTGGGCTGATTACAACCAGTTGGATTGATTATTTAGGGAGAATACTTTTCGGTAGCGGCGTTAAACACTAGGTCAGATTTATTTAATGGCCTGTTTTTCTAGTGCTAACCGTTTCTGAAATTTTTCACTGTTAAATTTGGCATAGAGCTTTTGTGCACGTGCACAGACTTGCTGCCAGAACGCTTCATTTTGTGGCAAATAGTGCTGTTTAAATAGTGCAATATCATCAGCATCCAAACCACACGCCATCGCTGAAAAATATAAACCGGCGATGTCTTTCATGACCGCTGTACCTTTTGTTGATTGCTGTTGCAACATGCGATGCAAATCAATGAGATACAGCTTAACCATGCCTTGCTTTAGCTCTGCCTGTTTCAATACAAAATGACACAGATAAAAATCACGGTGGCACATACCCACTTGATGTAACTTTGCCGCCAGTTCAGCCACGGCAATTATGAGCTTCTGTTTAAACGCTGCATCCGGAGAATTGTTCACCCAATCGGCACACACCTCTTCCAACGAGACAATATCACCCAAATCTTCCGTCATCACAAACGATTGCAAGCTTGCAGGATTACGTCCGCGCTGACCATACGCAACCAATGGTGTGGTCGGAATACCTAGCTGCGTCAGCTGTTGAATCGCATTCACTTCTGTCATCGCCCCCAGAATAGGCTTTTTGAAGGTCACTAGATTTTTAATGATCTCAGCCCAGCCAACGCCAAAGTGCTGCTTAACAAAATAGGAGTGCTCGCCCAACTTGATTTGAATGGTTCTGCGCCCTTTGACATCGCGAAACGCTTTGCCCTGCAACTGCATCATCGCGGCAAACGTATTCTTACGATTCAACCAACTACGGATGGATACGGGAACGTGGAGTAACTCTTTCATGCGTGTGTCTGCTCTGCTAACCGGATCAATATCTTAGCCTCTGCGCTACCATCATTGGCCCGCATAATCTGCTGTGTATGGTTTAGACCATTGCTGCCCCACGCCGTTCGCTGTTCGGCGGTCGCGGTACACATGGCTAACCACTGCTGGTTAAATAGTGTCTGATCAAATGGCAGCGGACTGACTATTCCCGCATCAGCATCGGCGACATGATGCGCATAGCCACAACTTTCCGTCACCAACATGGGTGCACCACTGGCCATGCCCTCCAATATCACCAACCCTGTGTTTTCTCTATAGGCTGGGTGCACACAGACATCTGCCCCTTGCATCAACCAAGGGATATCCGAACGACCTTTTGAAATCACCACATGGGCTTGCAGGCCTAGTTTATTGACCATGGATTGAAACTGTTTAGGGTTATCTTGCCCCACTGCAACTAGCTTGGTATGTTGCAGCAGCTCTGACGGCAGTGCAGCCATGGCTAAGATGGCGCGGTCCAAGCCTTTCATGGCAAAACCGGATCCCGTCAGTAAATACACAAAATCATTGTCTGCAAAACCAAAGGCGTCGCGTAAATGCTGGCGCATCTCGGCTTTGTCTTGCAACACAAAACGTTCTGGCGATAAGAATGGTGGAATGTAATGAAAGCGCTCACTTTGCGTGCCATACCATTGTTGAAAGTTTGGCTTCTCAGTCAATGAAACCGCCAATATTTCCGTACTGACGTCTTGAGCAAACACTTCTTGCTCGCATTTAGCAAACCAGCGATAGCGCGGCGTGAGGCGGTACAGCCAATTGCGCTGCTGATGGGCACGCTCAATAAAACAGGGATCCGCAGCAAAATGTGCATCCAAATTGGCCATACGGTTATAGCCAAACACAAAATCAAACTTTGCCGATTGAATGATGGCAAACGCCGCATCAATAAACTTTTGATAGCGCTGGAAATTGAACCAACCGGATTGTGGAAGCACATGCACCTTTATATTGGCTGGCACATCGCCTTGCCAACTGAGAGTGAACACCTCGACTTGATGCCCACGCTCTAATAGCTCGTTGGCTGTGCGCAGCATATCGCGCTGCATGCCACCAAAAGGGAAGTATTTAAAAATAATAAACGCAAACTTCATTTTTGGAATTGTATGCGAAAATACGCGGATGAAACGCATTCTGCTGGTTAAAACATCCTCACTAGGCGACGTCATTCACAACTTACCAGTAGTCAATGACATCTTGCAACACAATCCCGAAGCCCAGATTGACTGGGTGGTGGAAGAAGGTTTTGCGGATATTCCGCGTCTGCATCCTCGTATCAATCAAGTGTGGGCTGTCGCCGTTCGACGCTGGCGCAAACAATTATTCAAAGGCGCCACTTGGCAGGAAATTCAATCATTTAAGCAAGCTATTGGTGCGCCACATTATGATGCGGTGATTGATACACAGGGCCTCATCAAAAGCGCGCTCATCACAAAATTGGCAAGCGGCCCCAGTCACGGCTATGACAAATACTCTATTCGCGAACCTATGGCCAGTATGGCCTATCAACAGTCCTATAGCATTAGCTATCAACAACATGCCGTTGCGCGCAATCGCACTTTGGTCGCTCAGGCACTCGCTTATCCAGTGCCTACCAACGCCCCAGACTATGGCATTCAAGCGAATGCTGCACAATTCCCAGTGAGTTTATCGCTACCCAAACAAGCGTTTGTGATTGGCTTACATGGCACCAGCCGCGACAGCAAATTGTGGGCTATCGACAGATGGGTTGCACTGGGAAAGCAACTAGAAAACGAGGCGACCGCTTTAGTATTGCCTTGGGCTAGCCAAGCTGAAAAGCAACGCGCAGAACAAATTCAATCGTATCTGACACACGCCATGGTGTTGCCTAAGCTCAGCATCGGCCAATTGGCGACCATCATCGTGCAGGCGCGCGCCGCGATTGGTGTGGATACCGGCTTATCCCATCTAGCCGCTGCATTAAACATTCCTACTGTTGCCATTTATACCGATACCAACCCAGCACTCACAGGCGTCATGGCGGGCGCGTTTGCACCAGCAATCAACCTAGGCAATATCGATGCCTCGCCCAGTGCAGATGACGTATACAACACATATCGCCAAATCATTGCATCATCAAGTCGGTAGTTCCGTTTAAAAAGTTTTCCATCAAGGCTTGAAACACCTCCGAATAACCCCACTTTAAAAAAGTGTTATTAATATTCGGGGAACCACATGCAAGAAGATCAAACAACGCCAGAGAACATGGCCGATACACAGGCGCAATCCACCACAGAACAAGCGCCAAATCCAGAAGCTCAAATTGCTGAACTTGAAAAAGCTTTAGAAGAAGCCAAAGCCCAGGTGTTATACATCAAAGCAGAAGGCGAAAACATTCGCCGCCGTGCGGGTGACGATATTGAGAAAGCGCGTAAATTTGCATTAGAAAAATTTAGCGGCGAGTTACTTGCAGTGAAAGATAGTTTAGACGCCGCATTAGCCATTGATAGTACAGATGTTGCCAGCTATAAAAATGGTGTGGATCTCACTGCCAAACAATTACTCAGCGTATTTGAAAAATTCAATATTGCAGAGATCAACCCAGTCAACGAGAAATTTGACCCAAACAAACACCAAGCCATCAGCGCTGTGGATTCTGAATTAGAACCCAACACCGTAGTGAGCGTATTGCAAAAAGGCTATACGCTCAATGAACGCGTGTTGCGCCCGGCATTGGTGATGGTAGCCAAAGCAAAATAAAACCCTTTTTTAATTAAGGGCTTGAAAACAAAAAAAACACCCTCACCTAGCAGTTAAGCAAATAAGCCTTGTGTCACAAAATCAGACACAGCGCATGATAGAAATTGAATTGAAAAGGAATATGAAATGGCAAAAATTATTGGTATCGACTTAGGTACAACAAACTCTTGTGTTGCTGTCATGGAAGGCGGCAAACCACGCGTGATTGAAAACGCCGAAGGCGCACGCACCACTCCATCAATTATCGCGTATCAAGAAGATGGCGAAATCTTAGCGGGTGCACCGGCTAAACGTCAGGCAGTGACCAACCCAAAAAACACACTGTTTGCAGTGAAGCGTTTGATTGGTCGCCGTTTTGAAGAAAAAGAAGTGCAAAAGGACATTGGTTTGATGCCTTACACCATTGCAAAAGCCGATAACGGTGATGCATGGGTTGAAGTGCGCGGCGTCAAAATGGCACCGCCGCAAATCTCTGCAGAAGTATTACGCAAAATGAAAAAAACTGCGGAAGACTATTTAGGTGAAGAAGTCACAGAGGCAGTGATTACGGTACCGGCTTACTTTAACGATAGCCAACGCCAAGCCACGAAAGATGCGGGTCGTATTGCTGGTTTAGAAGTCAAACGTATCATCAACGAGCCAACAGCGGCTGCGCTAGCGTTTGGTTTGGACAAACAAGAAGGTGACCGCAAAATTGCCGTGTATGACTTAGGCGGCGGTACTTTCGACGTGTCGATTATCGAGATTTCTACGATTGATGGTGAACATCAATTTGAAGTGTTGAGCACCAACGGCGATACGTTCCTCGGTGGTGAAGACTTTGATAATCGCATCATTGATTTCTTGGCAGATGAATTTAAGAAAGAGAATGGCTTAGATTTACGTAACGATTTATTGGCGAAACAACGCTTAAAAGAGGCGGCTGAAAAAGCGAAGATCGAGCTATCTGGTGCGCAGCAAACTGAAGTGAACTTGCCTTACATCACAGCGGATGCGACTGGCCCTAAGCACTTGGTGGTAAAAATCACCCGTGCAAAATTAGAGTCTTTAGTTGAAGACTTGATTGAACGCACGATTGCTCCTTGCAAAACTGCTATTAAAGATGCGGGCGTATCGATTGATGACATCACTGACGTGATTTTGGTCGGCGGTCAAAGCCGTATGCCAAAAGTGCAAGAAAAAGTGAAAGAGATTTTTGGTAAAGAGCCACGTAAAGACGTGAACCCAGATGAAGCTGTGGCCGTAGGTGCAGCGATTCAAGGTGGCGTGTTACAAGGTGATGTGAAAGACGTGCTGTTGTTAGACGTAACACCATTGAGCTTGGGTATCGAGACGTTGGGCGGTGTGATGACGAAACTCATCAAGAAAAACACGACGATTCCTACTAAGGCTGCGCAAACATTCTCAACCGCAGAAGACAACCAAAATGCGGTGACGATTCAAGTGTTGCAAGGTGAACGTGAAATGGCTTCTGCCAACAAGTCACTGGGTCAATTTAACTTAAGCGACATTCCACCAGCACCACGCGGTATGCCGCAAATTGAAGTGACGTTTGATATTGATGCAAATGGTATTTTGCATGTGTCTGCCAAAGACAAAGCGACTGGTAAGGAAAACAAAATTACCATTAAAGCGAACTCTGGTTTGTCTGAAGCAGAAATTCAGCAAATGGAAGAAGATGCAGCGAAATATGCGGACGAAGACCGTAAATTGCGCGAATTGGTAGATGCGCGCAATGCAGCGGACGGCATGGTACACAGTGTGAAGAAATCACTCACTGAACATGGTGATAAATTAGATGCTGACGAAAAAGCCAAAATTGAAGCAGCAATTAAAGAGGTAGAAGATGTGTTGAAAGATGGCGACAAAGAAACCATTGAAGCCAAAACCAATGCATTGATGGAAGCTTCACAGAAATTGGGTGAAAAAGTATACGCTGAGCAACAGGCGCAAGCGAATACTGAAAGCGCTCAACCACAAGGTGAAAAAACAGTCGATGGTGACGTGGTAGATGCTGAGTTTGAAGAAGTGAAAAAAGACTAAGTCACATTGCCCTGAAAAAGCACAGGTCGCAGAAAACATATGGTTTCTGCCCCTGTGTTTTTGTGGTTAAAAGGACTGAATTTAATTATTGAAAGAGTGCTTTATTAATTTCTAAAGTAACTCCATGGTGAACACATTATGGCTGCAGCAAAAAAAGATTATTACGAAGTACTGGGCGTCAACAAGGACGCATCCGACGAAGAGATTAAAAAATCGTATCGCAAACTTGCGATGAAATATCACCCTGACCGCAACCCAGACAATCCAAAAGCAGAAGAGCAATTTAAAGAAGCCAAAGAGGCTTACGAAATGCTATCCGATGATCAAAAGCGTGCGGCTTATGACCAATACGGTCATGCAGGTGTAGACCCAAGTATGGGCGCTGGCGCCGGCGCTGGCTTTGGTGGGTTTAGCGATGCCTTTGGTGATATTTTTGGTGATATTTTTGGCGGTGGACGCGGCGGCGGTCAACGTTCTAATGTCTACCGTGGCGCAGATTTGCGCTACAACATGGAAATTTCATTAGAAGACGCGGCACGCGGCACGGAGACCAAGATTCGCATTCCTGTACAAGCGGCATGTGAAACGTGTGATGGCACAGGCGCCAAAAAAGGCAAATCGCCTGTCACATGCACCACTTGTAACGGGCATGGCCAGGTGCGTATGCAACAAGGCTTCTTCTCTGTACAGCAAACCTGCCCCAAATGTCATGGCACAGGCAAAATCATTAAAGATGAAGACCAATGCGGCACATGTCATGGCGCAGGCCGCATCAAGCAAAACAAAACACTCTCCGTCAAAATCCCTGCTGGAGTAGACGAAGGCGACCGCATTCGCTTAAGTGGTGAAGGCGAAGCAGGCGTGAATGGCGGGCCAACGGGTGACTTATATGTAGTGATTCATATTAAGCCACATGAAATGTTCCAACGAGATGGTGGCAACTTACATTGTGAAATGCCGATTAGCTTTACTACGGCAGCACTTGGTGGCGAGATTGAAGTACCAACGTTGGGCGGATCTGCCAAAATGAAAATTCCCGCAGAAACACAAACTGGCGGTGTGTTCAGGTTACGTGGCAAAGGGATCAAACCACTGCGCGCAAGTGATTATGGTGATTTAATGGTGCATGTCGTGGTAGAAACACCCGTCAAACTCACCGAACATCAGAAAAAACTGCTGAAAGAGTTTGATGCAAGTACGCAGGCAGATGCTGGCAAACACAGTCCAAAAAACAAAAGTTGGGTAGACAAAGCAAAAGATTTCTTTAGCTAACCTCAAGATAGGCTACGTGACACCCATGTTGTCACGTAGCTATAATCCTGCAGCATTTCCTGCTAAACTCTAGCAAAACCCTCAGAAATTCAAGCATTTACAAATCAGTTACAAAGTTTTTTGGACCCTTACACTTCTGTTACAGCTAGGTCATCAAACTGCAATATCTTCTTGTTAAAGTACATCAAACGTTAACAAAGGAGAAAAAAATGAACAACATCAAAACCATTACCAAATTAGTATTTGGCGTATTTATGGTGGCTAGCTTGGGTCTATCTGCAATGCATGGTCATGCAGCTGGCTTCAACAAAACCGGCCAAACAGATGGCAAAGTTTACTCTCCAATTAAATTTTACGATGTGGTTGAACACACCAAACCAAACGAAGTTGCTAAAAACTTCGGCGCTCCAGATGAAGTATTAATCTTAAAAGCCCCTAAAGGCGAAATGGCTGGTGTGGTATGGATTTACCGTGACGCTGTATTGAAACAACATGGCATGCAAGATGCACGCTTTGTGTTGATTAACGGTGAGATGAAATACGTGACATTGTCAGACGCGACCACTTAACCGCCAACCGAATACTTGCTCTATCCAAACCCCCTTTTGCCCGCGCCCGCGGGCATCTTTTTGTCTAGCAGCTTGATTGTAGTTTTTCAATAAATGGGGGGTACCTTCCCTCACTACTTTGCTCAATTAATGAATACTTTCTAGTAAAGTTAGGGCTACACATTACATCTATAAGCCATTGAGTATCACCCGCAACTCATCATACGCATCAGCGTAATCTTCGTATTGCTTGCCAGAGGTACGCGCATACCAATACTTGCTGTTCCACACATCGCCTTCAATTTTATGCAGAACAGCATGAATCCAATTGGCAGTGGTATCTGAATAGTCTTGTGCAATGTGATGTGAACCATCCCAATCGCCTGCCAGCGCAAGCTCAACTGACTGTTTAAGTAACGCGCGATTATCCATAGCACTTAAAGAAACTGGCGAATAAGTTTAACGCGGATATTCAATCGACCCTTTTTGGATGAATTCGATTTTGTATCCATCTGGATCTTCGATAAAAGCAATCACAATGGTACCGTGCTTCATCGGGCCAGCCTCGCGGATGACTTTACCGCCTTTGGCTTTCACCAATTCACAGGCTTTGTATGCATCGTCCACCTCTATCGCCATGTGCCCGTAAGCACCACCCATCTCATAGCTGGTTTTGCCATAGTTATAGGTGAGCTCCAATACTGCATTGTCATACTCGTTGCCATAGCCTACAAACGCCAGTGTAAACTCCCCATCAGGATAATCGCTGGTACGTAGCAATTTCATGCCCAGCACTTCCGTATAAAATTGGATAGAACGTGGTAAATCGCCCACACGCAACATGGTATGCAACACTCTCATGACTCACTCCTAACAGTTTGTAATACGTTGATATTTTTCTAATAATTCTACTTTGGTTTCCACTACATCCGGATTGAGTGGAATGCAATCAATCGGACAGACTTCCACGCATTGTGGCTGTTCAAAATGGCCCACACACTCCGTACACAATTGCGGATGTATGACGTAAATTTCTGGGCCTTGTGAAATCGCTTCATTGGGGCACACTGGCTCGCAAACATCGCAATTGATGCACTCATCGGTAATCATTAACGCCATAACTTAGTTATCTTTTATCTAGACTTAACTTCTTTAAAATCGCTGCCTCTACCGCCGGCGAGACAAACTGATGCACATCGCCACCAAGCCTTGCCACTTCGCGCACTAAACTGGACGATACGAACATATACTGTTCTGCAGGGGTTAAAAACAAGGTTTCTAATTTAGGATATAGCTTACGGTTCATACCGGCCAATTGAAATTCGTATTCAAAATCGCTAGCGGCACGCAAACCGCGTATCACCATTTGTGCGCCCTGCTCTTGCACAAACTGCATCAATAGACCACCAAAGCCCACCACCTGAATATTATCTGCAGCAAATACTGATTTGGCTAGGGCTACGCGCTCTTCTAAGCTAAACAAAGTAGATTTACTGGTACTCCCGGCCACAGCCACAATCACCTGATCGAATAAATCAGCTGCGCGGCGTACAATGTCTTCATGCCCCAATGTAATGGGGTCAAAGGTACCTGGGTAAACAGCGATTCTATTTTTACTCATCTCAACGCCTATGCCTAAATTGTCATCTCTATATAACAGAAGAATATTTCAACAAATGATAATACACATTTCCGGCTTTGCTTTGTTTAAATACCTCCCAATGCGCTGTGGGTGCGATAGCAAACTCGGCTTCTACATAGACCACACCATTTGCTTTTAAACATTTAGGCAAATGCGGCAACACTTGCTCAACCCAGCCTTTTTGGTAAGGTGGATCACAAAAAATCACATCAAATTGTTGTTGTGTTTGCAGTAAATACTGCATGGCATCTTGGTGCAGAATCTGCGCATGTTCGGCCATTAGCAATGTTTTATTTTGCACTAGGCTCTGGTAAGCAGTGCGCGACCTCTCGACCATGACCACCTCACGCGCATTACGGGAAAGCGCCTCAAAACCAAATGCACCAGTTCCTGCAAATAAATCCAAGCAAGTTTTGCCTGTCATCTCTTGCCCCAGCCAATTGAAGACAGTTTGGCGAACACGCTCTGGCGTTGGCCGCAAGCCTTCGGCATCCGGAAATTTGAGTAAGCGGCTGCGCCAAACACCCGCATTGATGCGGACTTGATTTTGGGCTTGTTTAGATTTCATAGACGGCTGCTTCAATAAAACGCTTTGCTTCATAAAGGCGTAAGCTTAGCGAAACATCTCACAGTTGTCATGCTTTGCGATATGGCCAAGCGCAACTGACGCTCAGCCATACGATGTGTGTTGATTATTGCGCGCCGACGATCACAGTGACAAAGTGATCCGGTTTAACGCGACGTTGAAATGCATCTTTGATTTGCAGTGCGGTAACTTTAGCAATTTGCGTATTAAATTCATCCAGATAAGTGAGCGGCAATTGGTAAAAGCCTATCACGCTCAGGTAATCTAATATCTTGCTATTGCTATCAATACGCATTGGGAATCCGCCAATCAAGTTAGATTTAGCCGCTTTTAACTCTTTGTCTGTAACACCGTTTTGCACAAACTTTTGTACCACTTCATTCACCAGTTTTAATGCATCGTTGGCTTGCTCTTTCTTGGTTTGTAGGCCAATCTGAAACGGGCCTGACTCTGCCATCGGCATAAAGTAGCTATACACGCTGTACACCAGGCCACGCTTCTCGCGCACTTCTTCAGTTAAGCGTGAGACAAAACCACCGCCACCCAAAATATAGTTGCCCACATACAACGGAAAGTAATCGGCATCGCCACGTTTGATTCCCGGCTGACCCACTAGAATATGTGCCTGACTGGCAGGGTGCGCTACACTTTTCACCACTGGCGCACCCAAGGCCGGCACAGGCTCTAGGCGATCAATCGCTGCGCCTTGCGGCAATCCCGAGCTCATTTGGTCTGCAATAGCACGCGCTTGCGCGGGCGTCATATCGCCGATCAACGCAATCACTGCGCTCTTAGCTGTGTAATAAGTTTGATAAAAACGACGTAAATCTTGCACCTTAATCGCGTTAATTGTGTCGATTTCGCCGCTCTCATCCAAGCTATAAGGGTGCTCGCCATACAATGCTTGCATAAAGAGTTTGTTAGAGATACTTTCTGGCTGCGTGGCAGACTCTTGCAAGCCAGATACGATTCTGACTTTCTCACGCTCCAACACTGTTGCTGGAAAATCCGGCGCATGCAGCACTTTATTAAAAGTATCCAAGGCCTTGTCTTGTTCACTGGTCAGTGTACGCAACTTAAATCCGGCACGGTCCAAATCAAACTCACCATTAAATACTGCGCCAATGTCTGCAAATGCATTGGTAATGGCCTCTTCATTCATACCACCTGCACCTAAGGTCATCATATAGCGCGTGACGCTCGCCACACCAGAATTGGCTTGAGTATCGCGTGCGCTACCTGCAGGGAAATTAATACTCACATCTACAATCGGCAAGTCATGATTCTCTACAAAGTACACACGTGTACCGCTGGCGGTTTGCCAATGCTGAATATTCAGCGCGGCATGCGCCGTCAATGAAAACAAGCACACCAAAATACTGATACTTAACTTAAACATACGTTATCTTTCTTGCTGGTTAGTCTTAATTGGAGTTGGCTACACAAATGCCGATAACTTAGTGCACATGCGGCTTACCTTGTGGTTTCGCGTTAGGGTCTATTGGCTGCGGATCCAAAGTCACTACGGTCATGTTGTCTTTGGTCAGATACTTTTTAGCAACCGCTTGAATCTGCTCTGAAGTCACTGCTTTTAATTTTTCCGGATACTCTTTAATCAGAGTCCAAGGGTAACCCATTGTTTCCAGTTGCCCTAGCTGCATGGCTTGATAAAACATAGAGTCTCGTTGATAGACATCTGCCGCAATAACTGAAGCTTTTACACGGTCCAGCTCGTTTTGTGTCACACCACCGGTTTTAATCAATTCGATTTGCGCAAGTAACGCCGCCTCTAACTCTGCCACGGTTTTACCTTCTGATGGGGTACCCACTAGTTCAAATAATGATTGCTGACCACGTGAAGTCGTATCGTATCCAGCGCCAACATCTGATGCTAGCGCAGTTTCTCGTACCAGTTTCTGATTTAGCCGTGCAGAATCATTGCCACTGAGTACCCCTGCCAGCACCTCTAGCGCATAAGGCTCCCAACTGGTTTCAGATTGCTCTGGCTTAAATACAAGTGCAGGCGCATGAAAGCCCATGGCCAAATACGGCAACTTACCAGGCGCTTTGACGATGGCACGACGTTCACCCAATTGCGCAGGCTCCACTTGTGGTTTGCGTGCTGGTAGTTTGTGCGACTTGATAGGGCCAAAATACTGCTTGGCAAGCTTGAGCACTTCATCCGTTTTGATGTCCCCCACCACGACTAAGGTAGCGTTGTTCGGCGCATACCATGTGCGGTACCATTCACGCGCATCTTCGGCGGTCATATTTTCCAGATCATTCATGTGCCCAACTACAGGCCGCGCATAAGGATGCGCACGGAAGGCAATGGCCTGAAACTGCTCGTTGACTTTAGATTGAGGTTTGTCCTCGGTACGCCATCTGCGCTCTTCCATCACCACTTTGATTTCTTTGGCAAACTCTTCATCGGTGATTTGCAGGTTTTGCATTCTATCGGCCTCTAGCCGCATGGATAATGGCAAGTTGGATTTTTCCAGCTGTTGAAAGTAGCAGGTGTAGTCCATACCAGTAAATGCATTTTCTTTACCGCCCGCGGCTGCAATCAAACGCGAGAACTGGCCGGCCGGCACTTGTTTTGTACCTTTAAACATCATATGTTCCAGCACATGCGCCACCCCGGTTTTACCATTCACTTCATCCAGCGCACCCGCTCTATACCATACTTGCGAGACCACCACGGGTGCGCGATGGTCTTCCTGTATCACGACTTTAAGACCATTCGCCAACGTAAACTCTTTTACCTCGGCCTGAGCCACCAAAGGCAGGAGCGTCAAACAAACCCATATCCAACGATTCATGTTCAAAACAATTCTCTTTCTTAATTTTTACAATAGCCAAACACTCAATAATGACAAACGGCCAATGACTTTAGTTCGCGCAGCAAAACCAGTGCGCCATATTCTTGATCAGCAATTTAGATACATTCTACATAGCATGCATGCAAGTTTACGTCTAAAATAGACATCAAGCCTATTTATCAGCACCTTATTATTTAATATTTTCAAGATGTTTAATATTTTCAAGAAAAAATCCGAGACAGATCAAGAAATTGCGCCAAGCGAAAAGGTAGCTCAGCCTGAAGTAAAAGCAGCTGATCCCACACCAGTTAGCTTTGCACAACGTTTAAAGCAAGGGCTGGCCAAAACAAGGCAACAGTTTAGCAGCCAGCTGGCCACCCTGTTTGGCGGCGGTAAAATTGATGCAGACACTTATGATGAACTGGAAACCATTTTACTGACCTCCGATATCGGCGTAGCCGCTACGGAAAAGCTGCTCAGCCAATTAAAAAAGCGCGTGACGCGCGATCAACTTGAAGACACCTCCGCACTCAAAGGGGCATTAAAAGCTGAGCTACTTGCTGTGTTACAGCCACTCGAAGTACCGCTTGAAACCCACACGCATACACCGTTTGTGATCATGCTGGCGGGCGTTAACGGTGCAGGTAAAACCACCACTATTGGCAAGCTAGCCAAACACTTTCAAAGTGAAGGCAAAAGTGTACTGATTGCAGCAGGCGATACGTTTCGTGCAGCGGCCCGTGAACAATTACAAGTATGGGGTGAACGCAATCAAGTGCATGTGATTGCTTCCGAGGGTGGTGATGCTGCTGCCGTTATTTTTGATGCGGTCAATTCGGCCATTGCCAAAAAAATTGATGTGGTAATTGCCGACACAGCTGGCCGCTTGCCTACGCAAATCCATTTAATGGATGAAATTAAAAAAGTACAACGCGTGATTGATAAAGCTTACCCTGGCGCGCCGCATGAAGTGTTACTGGTACTAGACGCCAATACCGGTCAAAACGCGGTGAGTCAGGTGAAAGCCTTTGACGATGCTTTAGGCGTGACAGGCTTGGTGTTAAGCAAGTTGGATGGCACAGCCAAAGGCGGCGTGATTGCTGCCATTGCAGAGGCTAGACCGATTCCTGTGCGCTATATTGGTATAGGTGAAGCCATTGATGATTTAAGACCGTTTAGTGCGCAGGCTTTTGTCGACGCGCTGTTTGATGATGAGGCTTGACCTTTGATTCTTAGCTATAATCCTATTCATGTCTACGCGTACACACCATCATGATTGTGTTTGATCAAGTCACCAAACGCTACCCGAGCAGTGGCGATATTTTGCAACAACTCAGCTTCTCCATCGACGATGGAGAAATGGTGTTTGTCACCGGGCATTCTGGCGCTGGCAAAAGCACATTACTCAAACTCATTGCCGCCATTGAGCGTCCAACACACGGCACCGTACTGATTAACAACCAAAATGTCAGCAAAATCAGTGCGGCCGCTTTACCTTTTTTACGTAGAAAGTTTGGCCTGATTTTTCAAGACCATAAATTACTGTACGACAGAAACTGCTTTCACAATGTCGCGTTGCCACTCAGTATCAACGGCATTACCGGGGATGAAGCTGCCAAGCGCGTGCGTGCCGCATTAGATAAAGTCGGCTTACTCAATAAAGAAAAAGCCATGCCTATCACGCTATCTGGCGGTGAGCAGCAACGCTTAGCCATTGCGCGCGCAGTGGTGAGCCGGCCTGCCATTTTAATTGCGGATGAGCCCACCGGTAATTTAGATACTAATTACGCAGCCGATATCATGCAGCTATTTCAGGCATTTAACCAAGTTGGGGTGACCATGATTATTGCCATGCATGATGCCGCCACGACACAACAAACCGCAAACCGCATACTGCATCTAGACAAAGGGCGTTTGACCACGCTGACGCAACATGCATAAATGGCTCAATCAACATCAACAAGCAGCCATGCTGGTCATCGATCGACTGCGCCAGCAATGGCTAAGCACTGTATTAATTATCACTGTCATTGGCGTGACACTAGCAATCCCCAGCTTGATTTACGTGATATTACAAAATGCAAACACGCTAATTCACGATGTAAAACAAGACACGCAATTGAGTGTGTTTTTACAAAAAGAGGCCTCTCAAGCCAACATCGATGCCATTAAAACACACCTCAGCAAACAAGCTGACATTGCCGAATTCACCTTTGTCCCCAAAGAAACTGCACTCAAGCAATTGATGGAAACGACCAATAATCCAGAGCTGATTGCCTCGCTCAACCAAAATCCACTGCCTAATGCTTTCTTTATTACCCCTAAATCGCTACAACAAGAAGCCATGGCCACACTCAAAACATCGCTTCAAGATTTAGATGGCGTGGCAGAAGTGGTGATAGATAGCGCTTGGGTCAATCGCCTCAATAGCATTTTGAATATTGGCAGCAAGGCAGTATGGATTTTTGGCTGCTTGCTTGGCTTTGCATTGATTGCGGTGATTAGTAATACCATCCGCATGCAAATTCTCACGCACAAAGAAGAGATTGAAGTCAGCGAGTTATTTGGCGCCACACAAAGTTTTATCCGCCGCCCATTCTTATACCTTGGCACGCTCTATGGCCTAGGTGGCGGCATCATTGCTTGCTTGCTCTTGTGGTTCATTCTTTATCTGTTCAATCTATCTGTGGTGCAACTCGCGCGCGAGTACGCTTCTGACTTTACCTTGCAGATCAATTTTTCCGCGACTTACCTGTACATGCTAGCACTCTCGATTATCATCGGCTGGTTAGCAGCATATTTGGCCATCACGCTCAGAATTAAATCTGCATAAGACTCAACCCCCTAAACAGGGGATTGTTGATCTAGCATCAAACTTGTTAAAGTCCGCTTGCGCGTTTTTAATCAACAATAATTTAGCGCATCCCTCTTTAAAAAAGGCACTCCTCAAGGCGTGCCTTTATTTTTTGTGCGTAGCCAATACCTTCACAAGTCAGAAAATGTGCCTCGCACCATAAAAATAATTGGTATTTATCAATTTAAGTTTTCCAATCTTCAGAATATGTTGTAGAATGCGCTCCCTGTTGGTTAGGCAGGGTGCTTAGCTCAGTTGGTAGAGCGTCGCCCTTACAAGGCGAATGTCAGCGGTTCGACCCCGTTAGCACCCACCATTCAACACAGTAGTCGCAAGTCGCGTTTAATACACGCATCAGTGCCAAAGTGATAGTTTTAGGAGTGGTAGTTCAGTTGGTTAGAATACCGGCCTGTCACGCCGGGGGTCGCGGGTTCGAGTCCCGTCCACTCCGCCAATGAATAAAAAAGCCTGCACTTGTGCAGGCTTTTTTATTGCCACATTAACCATTTAACCATGTGTCAAGGGAATAAGACATGCTCTGTCGGCCACACACCATCAAACGAAATCTCCGGGTGCTTCTCAGCCACTAGATCACGCACCTCCTGCACGCGTTGAAAGGGTGCAATCACAATCATGAGCACTTGCCCTTTTGCAATTCTGCTCTCAAACCGTTTTAGTTGTGTATTGGGTATATTCGTTGCAACAATTGCTGTCCACACACCGCCTGCCAACAACCCAACCAATACACAAATAAGTATCATGGCCACCATAGGAATCGGCTTTGTATACCACCAAGTTGGAATAGCAATAGCCACCAGCCCCGCTGCCAATCCGGCAAGTGCGCCCAGCCCTGTACCTATTTCCCAGCCTTCAATCAAATCGGTACGTTCAGACACAGCAGGCTCGGGTAAATCATCCATTGGCGTCCCCTGCTTGGCAAGAAAGTGGATGCGATTAGCGCTTACGCGCGCAAGTAACAAATCATTCATCATTGCATGCGCACTATCTATATTGGGTAACATAAAATACAGTCGACGATTCATGGTGATCTCCTTATTTAAGATTCGAGCTATCTACTACTCAAAGGTGGATACTGCCTAATTCGTGCACAAAGCGATTACGGTATATATTTTATGATTGCTGAATACGAACATCACTACATTGACTTCGGCAAATTTTTAATCAAAAAGTTCGGGCAATGTATTTTCTTGAGCATGGATATTGGCGCATATACGTTTGATTGACGTCTATTTACATGCGTTCGAAAATCTTTCAATATGCACTGTTCAACGCACGGCAAGCGCTTTGATGCGATAATATTTTATGGTTTCTGCACATCACTCCACTTCTGTTTCACTCAACCCCCATGCACAGGACATTGCCTCATGGGTTGCATCCTCAGCCAAACGCTTTTCATCCACCGAAATCGCGCTGATCCGTGACGCCTGCAATTTAGCCACTGCAGCGTACGCTGACCATCTTGAAGTGACCGGCACGCCATTGCTAGCACATGCACTAGGTACAGCCACCATCCTCATAGAGATGAACATGGATGTAGATACCATTGCTGCCGCCATCTTGCACGCTTTGCCAGCGCATATGGCTGACTGGCAAGCAACGCTAAAAGA
The DNA here is from genome assembly GCA_000525025.1 of Methylophilaceae bacterium 11. Lineage (GTDB taxonomy): Bacteria > Pseudomonadota > Gammaproteobacteria > Burkholderiales > Methylophilaceae > Methylophilus. The sequence continues at coordinate 2,077,634 of JCKJ01000001.1, forward strand.
CCGTTTTAGCGCCAATATTGCAGATTTGGTCGATGGCATTTCACGTATGGAACAAATTCAGGCATTAAGCGAGATGGATGGCCTACGTGACCCAGAACGGAAAACTGACGATCAAGCGCGACAAATAGAGGGCTTGCGCAAAATGCTGCTAGCCATGGTGGAAGATATCCGCGTAGTGCTTATTAAATTGGCAGAGCGCACGCAAACCTTACGCCATTTATCTGGCGCCAGCCTAGATTTACAAAAACAGATAGCGCAAGAAAGCCAAGGGGTATTTGCACCTCTGGCCAACCGCCTTGGCGTGTGGCAGCTAAAATGGGAGTTAGAAGATCTCTCGTTACGCTATCTGGAGCCGCAACTATACAAAGATGTTGCTAAAAAGTTGGACGAACGCCGCATAGACCGAGAGCAATACATTATCGATGTCGTGGCACAACTTAAACATGAGTTAAGCCAAACTGGCATTCAGGGTGATGTGAGTGGACGACCCAAGCACATCTACAGCATCATTAAAAAGATGAAGAGCAAGGGTTTGGACTTTAGCGAACTCTACGATGTTCGTGCAGTGAGAATTCTAGTTGAAGACATCAAGGACTGCTATGCAGCGCTAGGTCTTGTGCATAACCTATGGCAGCCTATCCCAGGCGAGTTTGACGACTACATTGCCCGCCCTAAAAGCAATAACTACCGTTCATTACACACGGCTGTGACAGGTCCGCGTGGTTTGGCGCTAGAAGTGCAAATCCGCACGTTTGAAATGCACCAGTATTCCGAACTTGGCGTAGCAGCACACTGGCGTTATAAAGAAGGTGGGAAATCCGATGCCAAGTTTGACGAGAAAATCGCTTGGCTGCGCCAGATATTGGCATGGAAAGATGAAGCATCCGATAGCAGTGACTTACTAGAGCAATTTAAAAGTGAACTGTTTCAAGATAAAGTCTACGTGCTGACACCACAAGGCAAAGTGATCGACCTACCTAAAGGCGCCACCCCTATCGATTTTGCTTATACTCTGCATACTGATTTGGGACACCGCACACGCGGCGCCAAAATCAATGGCAGCATCGTGCCGCTCAACACAAAATTACAAAATGGCCAGCGTATAGAAATCCTGTCATCTAAATATGGCTCGCCCAGCCGGGATTGGTTAAGTGCCTCGCTAGGCTTTTTACAAAGCGCAAGCGCACGTGCCAAAGTGCGGCACTGGTTTAAATATCAGCACTTTGAAGAAAATGTTGCGCAAGGCCGAGCAAAATTGGACCGTGAGCTACACCGCGCTGGTATTGGTGCTATTAATCAAGAAAAAATCGCCCAAAAGTTGCACTTTCAAAAACTCGAAGACCTGTTGGCGGCGATTGGTCGCGGAGATGTCAGTGAGCACCAAATTGCCCTGACCATTCAAGAAGAAATGGCGCCCAGAGCTGAAGAACCCCTGCCACCGGCCACCCCTAGACGCGTCACCGCACAAAAAGCGCAATCAGAGATAGTGCTGGAAGGCATTGGCAACCTGCAAACCAACACAGCTAAATGCTGCAAACCGCTACCACCGGATGCGATTGTAGGTTACCTCACACGCGATCACGGTGTAACCATTCACCGCATGAGCTGCGCGTTTATCGTTCGACTACAGGAAGATCGACGTAATCGCCTACTCGGTGCGCAGTGGGGTAACTGCCAGAATGTTCGCACAACGATTGATATTGAGATAGAAGCTAACGATAGACAAGGCCTGCTTCGCGATATCAGCGATTTATTTGTGCGCGAAAAGGTCAATGCGACCAAAGCCAATACCATGACCAGAAACAATCTGGCGTTGATGCAGTTTTCAATAGAGATCGCGGATAGAGAACAGTTAAGCCGCTTATTAGCGCTAATTCAACAACTACCAAGTGTAACTGCGGCAAGGCAACGAGTTTGACGTTCTATCTTGGCAACACGTCTCACTGAAGTTCTTACCATTAATTAGGGCATAGCAAGGCTAACTAATTCAAAATTTTCCAATTAATCTATCTTCGCCTAGAATCATAATCATATTTAATACAAGCGCAGAAACAACCAAATCAAGAAGAAAAGCACCCATTCCTTTGTAGCCGCTGATAAACACCTATGAGCCTATATAATGGCTGTTAAAGGGGAAGTCCACATGAAAAACAAATTGACAGTGTTACTCTGCTTATTCTTAACATCAGGTTGTGCAACTCGGTATCAACCATATAGCTACTTTGGTGGTGGCGGATACAGAGATGTACAACTCGCAGAAAATGTATTCAAAGTTACTGTAGAGGCGAACGGCTACACATCAAGCTCAAAAGCAACAGATTTGGCTTTGCTCCGCTCGGCAGATTTAGCTATTCAGCATGGATTCAAGTATTTCATTATTGGTGCTATGTCAGACGATTCGCGCTCTTCTTCATATTCAACGCCGACAACCACAAACATAAATGTTACTAGCTACGGAAACGCTGCTCATGGCACCGCACAGACCTACGGCGGGCAAACATATTTTGTTCATTTCCCTGCCCCATCAATGACAATCACGTGTTTTAAGGAAAAGCCCACATTTAATACAACAATCTATGATGCCGAATTGGCCTCCAAATCGTTACGAGCACAATTAGGTGTCAAACAGCCTTAACCCATTATTCAAGTGACGATGATTAGCGATGCCTCTTACCTCCAACGTTAATTAATTTTTAGAACAAAAGCCTTTTCATGAACTTTTTTCCACTAGCACTCTCCAAGCGAGAGTGCTAAAATCAATTATTCGTCAATGAAAAGGAGTTTTACTATCAACGCTTTGACCATTCCTTCAGTAGCCTCTTTAGATAGCTTAGATCAATACCTGCGCACGATTAAAGTGTTCCCGGTACTGACAGCAGAAGAGGAATATGATTATGCGACCCGCCTTAAAAAAGATGGTGACTTGGAAGCAGCGCGCGCGTTAATCGTGTCTCACCTGCGTTTAGTAGCCAGCATTGCGCGTGGTTACGCAGGCTATGGCTTGCCGCAATCCGATTTAATTCAAGAAGGCAATATTGGCCTGATGAAGGCGGTAAAGCGTTTTGATCCTGACCGTGGTGTGCGTTTGGTATCCTTTGCGATGCACTGGATTAAAGCCGAGATGAACGAGTTTATTGTGCGCAACTGGCGCCTAGTTAAAACGGCGACCACCAAAGCACAACGTAAATTGTTCTTTAATTTACGTAGCATGAAGCAAAGCTTTGACACCCTGAGTGCAGATGAAGTGCAGCATATTGCTAAAGAGCTTAACGTTAAACCAGAAGAAGTCATGGAGATGGAATACCGTTTAAACGGTCAGGAAATCTCTCTGGACGCGCATATTGATGACGATGGTGATGAATCATTTAGCCCAATTGCTTATTTGGAAGATGAAAGCCCGGAACCTGCACAGCATTTAGAAAACGTACAGACCGAGCAACGTCAATCTAGCGGATTGAGCAAAGCATTGATGAGCTTGGACGAACGTAGCAGACGTGTAGTGGAAGCGCGCTGGTTAAACGAGAATGCGACGTCTACATTGCATGATTTGGCCGCAGAATTTAATGTGTCAGCAGAGCGTATTCGTCAAATTGAGCAAAAAGCGATGCAGAAAATCAAAAGCATCATGACGGCTGAACTTGAGCACTAAGTGTTAATCACTGGGTGTTAATCACTTGATGCTTTAATGACGCAAATAAAAAAGCCGCCCTAATTTCTAAAAATAGGTGCGGCTTTTTTATTGTGCATTTATTGCCAACTAAGCTGCTTGGCTCTCCGCTTCTTCGTTATCAAAATCCAAAGCGTTGCCCATGTGCTGGCGCAATACTTTTAAATCCATCACTTGAGAACGAATCGCTTTTTCTACTGTTTCCAGCTCGGCAATACGGTCTTCTAAGGTATCGGTGGCTTGGTAAATACGTTTAATGCTCTCCAACCGGCGGCGCAATTGAATCTGATGCTCGCGCACTTGTGATTCCATTGGTGCAATCACTGCTTTTAACCAATTTTCTACATCACGGTTAGCCACTTCATACACATGTATCACGCGGCTGGCCAAGGTTTCAAAGAACTTGCTGGTCAACGTCATTTTCTCGTTAGCAATCATATTAAAAGCGGTATTGAACTGCTCTTTATAGGCACGCTCGTATTTAGCAAGCTCTTTTTGATAGCGTAAGGTAGAGAATGCCGGCGGTTCAGACTTGCGCAAGCCATGCTCTTTGGCAAATTTCTCGTACATCACGTCCATCATTTTTTTGATGTCTTGAATATGCTCATCCGATGACACCAAACGGCCTTTTAATTCCAAGAAAAAGTCATCCATGGCATCACGAATCGTTTTGGTGAAATTGGCTTTCACCATCGTTTCACGCGTATCGTGCACCTTGTGTTTCAGGCCATCCATGCCTAACAATGTGAACAGTTTATTGGTTTGTTGTGAGAACACGCTGCGTAATGCCTGAAAGCGTTGTAAACCTTTTTCAAAGTTTTCTTTGTCCACTTTCACTTTGTTCATCATGTGCTCAACAACGTCTTCGTTTTTACCGCGTAAGCCACGCAGTTCTTCCAGTTGTTCTAGCACACCACTAATACGTGATTCCAAAATCAGATTGGTATTGGTAATCAAATCATCAATCTCGTTTTTGGTGTTATCGCGTACGATTTCTTTTTTGGATGGAATCAACTCATCCGACAATGCTTTTTCCAACAGCGGCAGACGGCTTTGTTCAAGCAAGGATTCGTCGCCATTCACTTTTGCCAGCAGGCCTTTTTGTGCAGAAGTTGGGAAAATCTGTGTAGTTTCCAAGCCAAGCAGCTCAGCACTGACTTTCACTTGCTTCACTAGCTCTTTTTCGATTTCCACATCGTCTTTGAGCTCGTCCCACAAGCCATCAATCTTATTCAGCACCGCCATACGGCCTTTTTGTTTCCAACGTGTACCGCTAATGTATTGGCGCCACACATCAATCTCTGATTTAGTTACGCCGGTATCTGCACCTAAAATAAATAACACAGCATGTGCGTTTGGCAACATGTTCAGTGTTAATTCTGGCTCAGTACCAATCGCATTTAACCCTGGGGTATCCAAAATCACTAAGCCCTGCTCCAATAAAGGATGCGGGAAATTAATCATGGCATAGCGCCAGCACGGCACATCCACAGAACCATCTTTATTGAGGCTCATGGCGTCGTCACTGTTGTTTGGATCATACAGACCAAGCTTCTCAGCTTCTTCTGCTGTCACACGCTTAGTACGGCTGACTTCTTTAAACGCTTCCACCATGCTGTCGTTGGAGTTCACATCAAACTCAACCACGGTCCATTCTTCAGGATAGCGTTTGTATTCGGAGGTTGATACATCGGTTGCGCGCGTATCAATCGGCAATAATTGCAATGAGGTAGGCTTGGTTGCTTCGTACAGCAACTCGGTAGGACACATAGTGGTGCGGCCTGCGCTGGAAGGCAGTAAGCGTTGGCCGTAGTCGGCAAAGAAAATCGCGTTAATTAGTTCTGATTTACCGCGTGAAAACTCAGCCACAAAAGCTACATTGAGCTTATCTTCACGTAAACGCTCAAGTAAGTGCGTGATACGCTGCTCCACTTGAGAGTCATTTAATTCATGCTCATTCAGCCAATTGCGATAATCATTGATGCAATCAACTAGGGATCTTCTCCACTCAGAATAAGCTGCAAATTGATGTGCTAATCTATTTTCTGCCATACCCGTCCCGTATCACGCTTTTTTACAATAGTGACTCTAGCATGATTTATAAAAGCATCAAATAAATCAGCAGACTAAGATGTGTTTTTCAAAAAAATATCAGATAAGTGGTTAATTTTTTACTACAAACGGTCAACCGATGTTGTATTTTGAATAATTCGCGCTAAACAATCAGTCATCTATGATGTTCTGTTATCATTTCAGTCTTGATTAATTGCTTATTTTTGATATCGACATGAGCGGACTAACTCCAGACTCCCCGCGCCCGACAGCCATTAAACTTCATCAAGCGTCCAAGCTGCTAGAAATTCATTTTGATAACGATACCGAGTGCATGCTCTCTTGCGAAATGTTGCGCGTGTACTCGCCTTCTGCAGAGGTACGCGGCCATGGTGCTGGGCAAGAAGTGCTGCAAATTGGCAAAGAAGAAGTCAACATTGCGGCTATCGAACCCGTGGGCAATTATGCGGTCAAGCTAGTATTCTCCGATGGTCACGATACCGGCCTATACTCTTGGGATTATCTGTATTATTTGGCAGAAAATTATCAGGCATTATGGCTAGAGTACATCGGCAAGTTGGATGCTGCAGGGCACCCGCGCAAAGAAACTAATTAAGGATGTTGCACATGGAAAATAACGGCGAACACACCACCCATTTTGGCTTTAAAACTGTTGCCGAGCATGAGAAAAAAGCTAAGGTTGGCGAAGTCTTCCACTCTGTAGCACAAAAGTATGACGTGATGAACGACGTAATGTCTGCTGGGCTACATCGTGTCTGGAAGCAATTTGCAGTAGATACCAGTGGCGTGAAAGCGGGCGATAAAGTGTTGGATATCGCGGGTGGTAGCGGCGATCTATCCAAACTATTTGCTAAAAAAGTAGGGGTCAACGCCAGCCATAATCCTGGCGAGGTGATTTTGACTGACATCAATGCCTCTATGTTGGGCGTTGGGCGTGACCGCATGTTAGATGCTGGCTTAGCAATACCTGCCATGCAATGTAATGCCGAGCAATTGCCTTTCCCCGACCAAACGTTTGACTGTGTGATTGTGGCATTTGGCTTGCGCAACATGACACATAAAGACGTTGCGCTGAAAGAAATGCAGCGCGTACTTAAGACAGGCGGACGGCTACTGGTTTTGGAGTTCTCTAAAGTATGGCAACCGCTGGAAAAACTGTATGACCTATACTCATTTAAGTTGCTGCCTATGATGGGCAAGTGGATTGCCAAAGATGCAGACAGCTACCAATATTTGGCTGAAAGTATCCGCATGCACCCAGACCAAGAAACACTCAAACAAATGATGCTGGATGCAGGGTTCCATCGTGTGGATTATTACAACTTGTCTGCAGGTGTGGTGGCATTACACAAAGGATATAAAACAGCATGATCGCTCCACTGGTGACGCGCTTTTTACAGCATATTACCCAGCAAAATAACTGGGCTAGACCCCACTTAATGCCATTTGCCGGACAAATGATTACGTTTGATTTTGTATTGATGCAAGCGCACCTCATCATTCTGGAAGATGGTAGCTTAGCCATTGCGCCAGACCGAACACAGGCTGATGCCACCGTACACATTCCACCTAGTCTAAGCTTACGACTGGCAACGGGCGATGCTCATGCAAAATCGCTGATTAAAGTAGAGGGTGATCTGCATTTAGCCACAGAAGTCAGCAAAGTGTTGCAGCAAATGCGTTGGGATATTGAAGAAGATATCAGCCATGTGGTGGGAGACATTGCGGCGTTTAAATTAGGTGAAGTCAGCAAATCCATGTTTGCACAAGCCAAGAAGCAATCGACCGACTTAGCTGACATGGTGTCGGAATACTGGCAAGAAGAGAAAAACATTCTGGCCAAGAAAACGCACGTTACGCAATTTAACGATGCTGTAGACACGCTCCGCCATGATGTAGAGCGCTTTGAGAAGCGTATTGATAAACTGACACAATCAATCACACCTGCCTCCACGTCTAGTGACGAAGCGCCTGCGGCCAAACCTAAAAAGCCACGCACGCGTCGCTCACCCCCCTCTCAAGAAAGCGCTTAAATTTAGCATGCACTATCTTCGTCTTTTTTATATTTTGTATGTACTGGCATGGGCAAGGCTGGATGAGTTTTTAGCCAACCAAGGCGCCTTTACACTGATTCACAGAGTCCTCAACGTTGTATTATTTTGGCGTAAACAATCTGCACCACGCGCAGTGCGTTTGCGCATGGCGTTAGAAAAACTGGGGCCGATTTTTGTGAAGTTTGGCCAAATGCTTTCTACCCGCCGAGATTTATTACCAGTGGATGTCGCGGACGAATTAGCCAAACTGCAAGACCGCGTGCCGCCGTTCCCTTTTGCCCAAGTCAAAACAACGATTGAAAACGCATTTGGCTTGCCGATTGAGCAAGTGTATGCAGAATTTGACACAGCACCCGTGGCCAGCGCATCTGTCGCACAAGTACACTTTGCCACGCTGGCCAATGGTCAAGAAGTAGCCGTCAAAGTGTTGCGTCCCGGCATTGCCAAAGTCATTCATCAAGACATTGCCTTGATTAAGAGTCTAGCTTGGTTGGTGCAAGCGCTATCTAGCGAAGGCAAACGCCTAAAGCCATTAGACATTGTGGATGAATTTGCCAGACACACCGAGCACGAATTAGATCTAACACTGGAAGCCGCCAACTGCACACAACTCGCTAAAAATTTCCCAGATAAGCGCTTGCTGATTCCAGAAGTGTATTGGGATGATTGCCGCAAGGAAGTCATGACCATGCAGCGCATGCATGGCGTGCCTATCAGCCAAATGGATGTGCTACGGGAAAAAGGCATCGACATCACGCAACTGGCGCATGACGGGGTAGAAATCTTTTTTACGCAAGTATTTAGAGATGGCTTTTTTCATGCCGACATGCATCCTGGCAATATACAAGTGGCGACCGAAGGCATCCACAAAGGCAAATATATTGCCTTGGATTTTGGCATTATGGGCAGCCTATCCGATACCGATAAATACTATTTGGCACGTAACTTTTTAGCATTTTTTAATCGCGATTACCGTGATGTCGCTGTTGCGCACATTGAATCCGGCTGGGTACCACCGAGCACCAATGTAGAAGAATTGGAAACGGCTATCCGCGCAATTTGTGAGCCGATTTTTGATAAGCCTCTCAAGGACATTTCGTTTGGACGCACGCTGCTCAGTTTGTTTCAAATGTCGCGCCGCTTTGGTGTCATCATTCAACCGCAGCTAGTGATGCTACAAAAAACTTTGCTGAATATTGAGGGCTTGGGCCGCGAGCTCGACCCCAATATTGATTTATGGCAAACCGCTAAACCGTTCTTAAAAAAATGGATGAGCGAACAAGTCGGTTGGCGCAGTATCCTCAAGTCAGTACAAAAAGAACTGCCTTTTGTACTGAAAAATGCGCCAGAAATGCCAAGATTGGTACATCAGTTTTTACAACAAAATATTCAAGCACAGCAGCATACGCCTCAGCAAACCAAGCTTGCAGAGCTAATACAAGCACAACATCGCCATGCTAAATGGCAAAAGTGGACGACCTTATCGATTGCGGTACTGGTATTGCTACAGTTGGCGAGTTTGATAATAATTCTGGTTAAGTAACCCTCACTAAGTAAACTTTCTATCAAGGAAAACATATGCGTAAATTGGGCGTCATCGGTGTGATGTTGAGTATGTTTCTATTGGCGCCGCTTGCATGGGCAGATACCACACCCGTCGGCCTATGGAAAACCATAGACGACACAACAGGTAAACCGCGTTCACTGATAAGGATTAGTGAAAATAACGGCGAATACAGCGCCGTGGTAGAAAAAGGCTTACGCGAGACCGATACTGGCGAGGCCGTGTGTGATAAATGTACCGATGAGCGTAAAGGCCAAAAGATCATCGGCATGACCATTGCCAAAGGACTAAAAAAGAACGGCACCAAATATGACGGCGGTGAGATTTTAGACCCCGAAAGCGGCAAACTGTATAAATGTAAAATGACTCTGGACGAAAGCGGCAACAAGCTTGAGGTGCGTGGTTACATTGGTATTGCGCTGATTGGCCGCTCACAAACCTGGCATCGCGTTGAATAGGAAATAGATTTAGTTAAATAACAGGAAGCGACTATGCTCATTTGGTTTGTCATCGTTTATCTCATGATTTCAATTGGGATTGGCCTAGTCGCCGCCACCCGCGTACACAACACCAAAGATTATGCCGTGGCTGGCCGCCACCTACCCTTGCCAGTAGTCATGGCCACCGTATTTGCCACTTGGTTTGGTGCAGAAGCCGTATTTGGGGTATCCGCGACCTTTGTGCAAGAGGGCCTCAACGGCGTAGCTGCAGACCCCTTTGGCTCCAGCATGTGCTTGATTATTGCCGGCTTCTTTTTCTCCACACAACTCTACAAACTCAACATTATTACCTTGGGTGATTTCTACCGTATGCGCTACAACCGCAGCGTAGAAGTACTCACCACCATTGCCATTGTTGTATCGTATTTAGGCTGGGTAGCCGCACAAATCAAGGCACTCGGCCTGATCTTTAATATGATTACGCATGGCGCTATTAGCGAAGAAGCAGGCATGATTTTAGGCACCGCCATTGTGCTCACCTACACCACGCTTGGCGGCATGTTATCTGTGGCAGTGCTAGATTTTGTACAAATGATCGTTGTCATTGGCGGCTTACTGTATATCGGCAGTATCGTTTCCGGCATGACAGGTGGCGTAGCCCCGGTGATTGAGCATGCACGCCAAGCGGGCAAGCTAGACTTCTTCCCCAAAGGAGCAGACGTTTGGGTATGGATTACCTTTTTAGGTGGCTGGGTCACCATGATGCTAGGTTCCATTCCGCAACAGGATGTATTCCAACGCATCACCTCTGCCAAGAGCGCCAAGATTGCATTGTGGGGCTCGCTGTTAGGGGCAAGCGTGTACTTTTGCTTTACCTTTGTGCCCATGTTTATTGCCTACTCTGCCACGTTGATTGACCCGGCTGTCTATGGAAAACTGGTGGCAGAAGACTCACAACGTGTATTACCTACGTTAGTGCTAGAACACACGCCCTTGTTAGCGCAAGCCATTTTCTTTGGCGCAGTCTTATCAGCTATTATGAGTTGCTCCTCTGCCACCTTGCTTGCGCCGTCTGTCAGCTTTGCCGAGAATATTGTTAAAGGCTATATGCCTCACCTCACCGACAAAGGCTTTCTAAGGGTCATGCGCTTCTGTTTAGTGGGTTTTGCCATATGCGTTTTACTCTACGCACTCAATTCAGAGCTCTCGATTTTCGGCATGGTGGAATCTGCTTATAAAATCACACTGGCTGGCGCATTTATTCCACTTATTTTTGGCGCATTCTGGAAGCGCTCTACCAGCCAAGGCGCGCTTGCAGCCATTGTTGGCGGCATTGGTAGCTGGGTGCTGATTGAAGTACTGATTGGCGAAGCAAGCCTGATTCCACCACAACTGATAGGCTTGGCCGTGAGCGCAGTGGGCATGGTGGCTGGCTCGTTATTGCCACAAAAAATTGGCGGCAACCCGGAAAAACCACAGGGCTATTTGCATGAGCATGCAGCAAGACCGCATCAGCATTAGCTGATGTATTGCATCATATTTTTAGGCTGTACTAAACTTAAATAACCCAATGAATATATTGAAAATAGTGCGTATTTTTACAACATTAAAGACATGTTTGACGGAATGTTTTACGTCAAATAGGATGTTTACTTTACGTTAGAGCCCACATGAATATTGATTCACTAAAACGAAGAGCAAAAGCCAATACGCTCCAAGTTGAGCACATTCTTGAAGCGGCAGTTGAAAAAACACCTGGATTGGCTGCAACTTTAGCAATACTCGCCGAAGAATATAAATGGCCTAATGCAAATAAGCTTCCTGATGGATCTCTTGTGGTGCCCTTTGGACGGTGGTGCAAAGTTGCAGTCGCTTATGCGGATGGCGGGTTCGACTCACTCATGCAATTAACCAAAGATGATAATGAGACCTCGTTCATACTTGCTCTAGCTAAACAGATAAAAACGCAAGAGTCTATCAATTTTGTTTTAAGCGCATACAAACCTTTCATGGTTGAACCATCAAAAAATATAGAAACTTCTATTATAGTTGCGAGTGCACTAAATTTAATGTTGTCATTCAAAGACGCAGCACCTATATCATCAGAGCAAGCACAATTTATTGAAAGCTTTTTACTTAGTCTTTACCCTCTTGCTGATACCGAGGTTGCTCGTGCAGTCGCTATCTTGGGGTTGCGGGGAGTGGGCGGCAAACGTGCACTTGATTTTGTTAAAGAGCTACCCGAGTTATCGGCAACTTGGGAAAGTTCTAGGCAGTCAACTTTGAGGGTTTTAAGAAAACGAGTGAAAAATGCGCTCTAACCCATCATTCAAGCGGGACTGGCTAAAGCCAGCCCCTTAATTCAAACGTTAGGCCTCTATGTCGTACTCAGCCGATAAAGCGCATGCCATTTTTAGTCAGTTGCCCGAGTTTGAAGCTACGCGGCTTCGCGAAATCGTGGGCATGGCAGAGCCATACATCGAAATCACAGACCGGTACGCGCGGCTTGTCTCGCGTCTAGTCAGCTTTCTTGGCCACCTTCCGCCAAAGGACGATCAAGACAGAGTCATTCGAGATTTACTTGCAGACGTTTTCGACTTTCTCTATGAGGGGCGCGCGCTAATTCTGGGGGGCAAGCTCTCCGTTGCGTTCCCGCTGGCTCGTCGTGCCTACGAATCTCTCTCTCTTTTGCATCTTTGCACGGTAGAGCCGAAGTGGGCCACCAAGTGGCAGGCCGGCAAGCAGATTGGCAATGCTGAAGTCCGCAAGGCTTTGGGAGTTCACCCAATGGGCGAACCTGAAGCCGAAATGCAAGAACTCTACAAGTTCTTCTCTGAGGCCGCTCACCCCAACCGCAGCCTGGTTCCACACCGCTTCCTTGGAGAAGGAAACGAGTACGTGCTTGGGTTAATTGGCAAGCCGGAGTTGTACTTCGTCGTTGACTATTGCTCAAAGCATCTTGAGCTTTGGCATTGGCTAGCGGCTACCGTCAGCTACTTCTATCGTGAGTCAATCGGTCCAGCGGACGGAGCGTACTTTCAGGAGTACAACGAGTGTTTTGAGCAAGCAAAACCAGTTAAGAAATGGCTTGTCGAAAGCCTGCCTCAGCTGCGCGCTGAAGCTATAGAGATTGATCGAGAGGGCAGATCAACATGAATCTTCAGTTCGTTTATCAAATTCAACATCGCGCCTTCGCGGTCAGCATGAGTTCACATGCCAAGTGCAACACCGTGCCTTCGCGCAGCGGCCTAACTGGTCGTTCAACAGGACGTCTACCAGCTTCGCTGGTAGCCTCCTGTTAACTCGGGCGTTAGGGGCGAAAGTGAAAGGCACATATGAAAGGTAGTTGTCTTTGCGGTGGGGTTGCATATGAAGTGTCTCAGCTTGACACTCCAATAAGTCATTGCTCATGTCAAACATGTAGAAAAGCTCATGCCGCTGCTTTTAATACTGCCGCTGGTGTTAAACACTCAAGCTTTCGCTGGGTGCGTGGTCAGGAACTATTAAAGTCATTTGAGTCATCAAAGGGCAAACTCCGTTTTTTTTGTTCAAATTGTGGCACTCACTTAATTGCCCAACGCACAGGGCAAGAGCATGTAGTTTTACGTGTAGCAACATTGGATGAGCCTCCTCAAAAAACCCCAGAATTTCATATTTTCAAATCTCACGAAGTTTCATGGCTTAAGTATGATGGAAAAATTCCTGCTTATTCTGAATGGCAGCCAGGCCGTGTTTAATACACCTATCCAATCATTCAAGCGGTACGCCTAACGGCGCCCCTAAATTCAAACGTTAGGCAGCAACAATGAATCGTCTAATATTCCTTCTGGTTTTAGTAGTCGCTAGCAGTACGGCAGTCGCTGCGCCAACCTCAGCACCAGTTCGCGCCGAAATCGATGTCTTGCTGACCAATCTCCAAGCCTCCGGCTGTGAGTTCAGCCGCAATGGCGCTTGGTACAGCGGCGCAGAGGCCAAAGTTCACCTTCTCCGTAAGCTCGAATACCTAGAGGGCAAGAGCACGCTCCGCAGTACCGAACAGTTTATTGAGCTTGCTGCTTCGTCGAGCAGTTTCACCGGTCAGTCCTACCAAGTCAAATGCGGCAATACGCCGCCAGTTAAGAGCCAGCAATGGCTCACTAGGGAACTTGCCTCAATCCGCTCTTTGAGCAGCGGAGGCAAGCCATAAGTGCTGCCTGCATGCAGCCTAGCACTGTTAATGGGACGCCGAACGTGATGCCTTCTGACAAACGCCACAATAAAACGTAGAGCGCTGGCCTTGGCGGACACTTAAAATCGGTTTCCCGCACACTCTGCATGGCTCGCCAGTTCTGCCATACACAAAGTAACTTTGCTGAAAGTACCCTGGGTTGCCATCTGCACCAAAAAAATCGCGCAAACTACTGCCGCCTGCTTTGAGCGCATCGCTGAGCGTGGCTTTAATCTCTTCTATCAAGCGTTCACACTGTTTGAGTGTAAGTTGATTGGCGGGTGTTTGCGGGGCAATACGTGCTCTAAACAGGGACTCGCTGGCGTAGATATTGCCGACACCGACCACTAGGTGCGCATCCATGATGGTAGTTTTGATGGCCGCGGTGCGTGTGCGCATATTGTGATGCAAATAGCGTGCGTTAAAAGCTTCTTGCAGCGGTTCTGGCCCTAGCGTAGCCAATAGCGGATGCTGATTCACATCGCCGTCCAGCCATAGCACAGCGCCAAAGCGTCTTGGGTCACGCAAGCGCACTACGCGGCCATCGCCAAAGCCAATATCTAGATGATCGTGCTTTTCAGGTGGGCTAAATTGTTCTAGCAGGCACAACCGGCCAGACATGCCCAAATGCAAGAGTAAAGTGCCGCTACGTGTGTCGTTTTGCATGGTGGCCAAAATATATTTGGCGCGGCGTTCTAACTTATGTAACGTTAAACCAGTGAGAATGCTGGGCAGTTGTGGCGGAACAGGCCAACGCAAGCCGTGATGACGTACCTCCACGTGGCTGACGGTTTGCCCGAGCACAGGCATGAGGCCAAGGCGCGTGGTCTCAACCTCTGGCAGTTCCGGCATGGCTTATTTCAGGTTGATGGGTGGGTTGGTCATGCTAAAGCCCACATCGTTAGGAAAGTGGTAAATAATACCTTCATCCGCGCGTGCCAACAGATATTCCGGGGATTCTTGCATTTTATCAAAGTGTATTTTCTTGCCGTCTTTTAGCTTCACTTCAAACGAGGGGAAGGTGGCTTTGCGGTCTGGCGTATAAAACTCGACTGACGTAGCTTGGCTTTGCTTCCAAGTAAAATCCAACCATTCGTTCATGTCGTTTTGTGTGGGCTTGGCTTTGGGCGTGCTGATTTGCCATTTGCCTTGGGCATCGATATCAACATTCAGGCGAATTTCTTCCCATTGCTCTAAGCGCCCTAAGTCCATTCCAACTATTTGTTTGGCTTCGGATGGCGCGATTGGGCGTTTATCCACAAGCTCAATGGCTTGTGCAGACGCTGCCTCACTGTAAGCGCCGGGTAATAAGTACACGGCATCGTTAAAGCCAACATACTGCTCTTCAGTCACGGGATTGTAAGCACCAAAGGCAAAGGTATGCGTTGCGCTGGCATCGGTCAGTTTGAGTTTGAGCGATGGGTTATCCAATCCGTATTTGGCTAAATCGGTCGCCGGCAACTGTGTTTGGGATTTAGCCGCAATGATAGACAAAATGCGCTGCACCGACATTTGATCTGCACGTGCTTTGTATGGAGCAGTCATGCGCCATAGACCATCTACTTTTTCAAAGGCCAATGGTGCCTGAGTAGGAAACTCTACTTTGACTGTAGTAAAGCCGCCCATTTTGAGTTGGGAAATTTCATGCTCCGTTGCGGACTGCGTATTGTTCTGTGGTCTTAAATGCAAAAAGACAGAAATACCAATAATTATTGCCAATAAACTGAGATTTATTAACCAACCTTTTTTCATTGCGACTTCCTAAAATCCGTTAAGCTTTACGACGCTTCCACCAGAAAAATATACCAAACAAGAAAATAACCACTGGCAGTATAAATTGTGTACCGTAACCAATCACCATCGCACTGATGGAGCCTTGTGGAATACTGATATTCACGTCTTTGAGCGGCATTGGCTGTATGGTAATTAACCTATCATCGCCCGCTAGCCAGTTAATGATATTGATACCAAAATCTAAATTACCGCCATTAGTAATAAAGGTATTAGACAAGAAATTGGCATTGCCTATGACCACCACGCGTTGACCTTTTTTGCCGTATTCACGCTCAAGCGCTACGCCAATATTGATCGGGCCCGGCTTGTCTTTCGTGCGATCGAAAGTGACTTTAAAGTTTTTTGCATCCGCAGGTACTTTGTCAGACTCTAACCAGCCATTGGGCGCCACATCAACCAATCGGCCAACCTTCCAGCCTAAGTCATCCGAGGCTTTTGCATCGATTTCATGGGCTTCCGGAAACACCGTACGCAACTGAAAATTACGCGTAATGGTGTGATCCCCATAAAAACTGGCAAAGGCCACTTTAGGATCAGCGTTATATTGTTCAGCAGATTTATCGATCACAATGCCCGGAGAAACCGTTAAGCCTAAATAATCCGCCACTTCCTTCATGCCACGTAGATTATTGTCATCCAACAGCCAAAGTACGTTGCCACCAGCCTCAATATACGCTTTGATTTTTTTAGCTTCAATTTCACTCACATCAACTTGTGGGCTTGCGATGACCAACATAGATCCATTGGCTGGCACGCCTTGTGCAATGGTTAAATCCGGATTAGCAAACTTAAAACCTTTGCTTTCCAGCTGTTTACCAAATTCGCCTAAGTCATGATTCTTAATGCCCTGCAAGTGACGCTCGCCATGGCCATCCAAATACATAATCGGTTGATTATTAGTACGAGACAAACGCACCAATAAATTGGTCATTTCTTGCTCGGCAAACGGTGGGGTGATGTGTTCAGTGCGTTTGTTATATTCCACAACGGTCTCGCCATCTACTTTTACGCCTGCATCTTGCGCAAGTTTGGGCTCTTTAGTTGGGTTTACAAATGTAAGAAAAATGTTTTTCTTTTCGCGTTGATAACGCGCCATGAACTCGATTAAACTTTTGCGGAAAGTATCTCCGTTATTGGCATCATCATTGGTTGCATACACGGTGATATTCACATCGTTTTGCATTTGTTTCAGTACATTCACACTGCCCTGCGTCAGAATGTTGCGATTGGCTTGCGTGATGTCTTTTGCATAACGGTATTGGTGTGTGAGGTAACCCACCATCACCACCAATAATAAAAATACGACGACAAACATCCAGTTTTGCGCCAATATTTGTAATCTTAATTTGCTATTAATCTTCATGATAAAATCTGGATTAGCCTCTTAAACGGTCTGCATCTAAGCGACGGATTGTTAATGTTAAAAATGTAATCACGAACAACAGAAAAAATGCCACATCAGCCGTATCAATCAAGCCACTGGCAAACGAACCAAAATGCTTTAATAGCGAAAAGTTAGCAATGATACTGGTTGGATCCCCACCAAAAAAACGATCCAGCATCATCAACACAAACAACGCAACAAAACTCAAAATGCCTGCCACAATAGGCTGCGTTGTCACGCTAGAGAAATAGAGGCCTAACGCACAAAAGCTTGCCACCAGTAAAAACAAACCAACAGAGTTGGCAATAATGTAACCAAAATCAATATCAGACCAAAGATTGAGTGTTGATAAGGTAAGTGCGATATAGACAATGAGGATGCTTAAAAAACCTAATAGACCAGAAAATTTCCCTAACACGATTTCTGTAATGGAAAGCGGCGCACTAAACAAGAAGGGTAACGTTTGGCTTCTGCGCTCTTCTGCAATTAAGCGCATAGAAAGCAGCGGTACTGCAAAC
Organism: Methylophilaceae bacterium 11; assembly: GCA_000525025.1. Lineage (GTDB taxonomy): Bacteria > Pseudomonadota > Gammaproteobacteria > Burkholderiales > Methylophilaceae > Methylophilus. The sequence goes on from JCKJ01000001.1 coordinate 2,095,335, forward strand.
AGCATGACAAATGAAGCAGCACCATACACGGTTTGCGAAACAAACTGCGTAAGCCCAATACGCTCGGCTGGGCGAATCGCACCTGAGGCTACATCTAGATAATTCGTGACCCCGTTGGCAAAGTAATTGCCAAAGATGCCCATCATCACTGCCAAAATAATCCAGCCCATGGGCGATGCAAACATACTTTTGAGTTCTTTTCTTGCAATACTGAATACCATGATTGTTCCTTACGCTGCTTTTTCTTCTACTGCAGCGGCTTCTTGATAAGTGAGCTGCACGAATACGTCTTCTAAGCTGGTTTGATCCGGCGCGATTTGATACAGCCCCCAGCCCTCTTTCACAGCGGCTTCCACAATCGCTTCATGCGGGGCTTGCCCTTCGGCAAAACGTACGCGCACCATGCCATCCACTTGTTCTACTTCGGTAATGCCGGGGATTTGCAATAAAGCTGAATCGGTAGGTGTACGCTTAAAGCCTAGCAAGAGCTTATTACCAATGCGCTGACGTTTCAGCACATCAATCCCGCCATTAAATACCAGCTTACCTTTATCAATAATCTGTACATGGTCACACACCATTTCGACTTCTGGCAGAATATGCGTAGACACAATCACACTGTGTTCTTGACCAATTTCTTTGATGAGTGCGCGAATATCGCGGATTTGAATGGGATCTAAGCCAACTGTAGGCTCATCCAGAATCACAACCATTGGGTTATGAATAATGGCTTGGGCAATCCCCACACGTTGTTGATAGCCGTTGGATAAGTTCTCAATCAAGCGTTTGCTCATGTGCGATAAGCCACAGCGTGCTTTGGCAATTTCTACTGCTTTTTTAATATGTTTACCGCTCACGCGATGCAGTCTAGCAGCAATGGTCAGGTACTCATCTACTGTAAACTCTTTATATAAGGGGCGCATCTCCGGCAGGTAACCAATCAACGCTTTGGCTTCCTTGGGATGCTCAATCATATCGACACCACAGATTTTGACGCTACCTGCACTAGGCGCCAAATTACCGGTCAACATTTTCATGGTGGTAGATTTACCGGCGCCATTGGGGCCAAGAAAACCTAATACTTGCCCTTTAGCCAGATGAAAACTAACATCGCTCACTGCCGCCCTACCCCCGTACAAGCGCGTGAGATCGACTGCTTCTACTGTTAAATTATCCATAAATAAACGTATCTTTAATTGTTATATGTGTCAAAAAAACCAACCACCTATTGAGGCAAAACTTGTAGAAAAGTTTCTTGCAAAACGATATAGTCGTAATTAGCAGTGTTGCAACATAACACTATCATTTGACAAATGATTGCCTAACCTTTAATTATGGATGAACTTGCATAAACTGTCACGGACTAAACATCATTGTCGCCGATGCCGTATGCGTCATTAAACGTTGCAAGCCAACCTAACAGGAATTATTTTGATGCCAAACATTAGAAAAGTTGTTCTCACACTCGCGATTTGCTTTGCGAGTAGCCATGCCGCTTATGCTGAGAGCGCTTCTACAGTACAACCAAAAGTACAACCCAAAATTACACAAGCCAATGCCGAGTTTGTTTATAAGTATTTATTGGGTGAAATTGCAGGACAACGCGGCGAACTCTCTTTAGCAAGCCAGTTGTTTTTAGACTTAGCCAAACAAACACGTGATGCACGACTGGCCGAGCGTGCCGCTAGAGCAGCCGCTTATGCCAACCAACCCGCCTTGGCGTTGCAAGCCTCCACCTTATGGACAGAACTAGACCCTAATTCAACTGAAGCACAACAAGCCGCCAGCCAATTGCTGGTAGCCAGCGGCAACCTAAAGGACGCCAAGCCACAAATTAAAAAATTATTAACGAAAGAAGACACACGTGCCAATGGCTTTTTGTATCTCAATACCCTGCTAGCCAAACAAAGAGATAAACAAGAGGTACTAGAAGTCGTACAAGACTTGGCCAAGCCTTATCCCAAATTGCCGGAAGCGCATTTTGCCGTAGCACAAGCCGCTTTCTTTGCCGATAAAATGGATTTAGCCACGGCAGCACTGGCTGAAGCAGACAAACAGCGTCCGGGCTGGGAACCTGGCGCACAAATGCACGGGCAGATGCTATTTAAAGAATCTCCGGAAAAAGCGCTGGATTTTTACAGGTCTTTCTTGAAAAAATACCCCAATGCCAACGAAGTCCGCATGGCTTACGCCAAAACATTGGTTAATCAAAAGAAAATTCAGGAAGCTAAACCAGAGTTTATCCGCCTAGTGGAAAGCTCTAAAGGCAGCCCGGAAGTGAGCGCAGTGGTTGGGCTTTTATCTTTAGAGTCCGGCGAATACACAATGGCAGACCAATATTTTGAGCAAGCATTGAAAAATGGCTTTAAAGAGCCAGATCAATTGCATTTGTATCTTGGTCGCTCTGCAGAAAAGCAGAAAAATGATACGCGCGCACTCAACTGGTACGACAAAATCCAGTCGGGCGAGCTTTATTTAGATGGTCGCCTTGCAGCAGCGCAAGTGGTTGCCAGAACCAACAATGTGGATGCCGCCATCAGCATGCTGGATGACATCAACGATTTAACAGTAGAACAGCAAATCACGGTCATTCAAACCGAAGCCAATCTACTTGGGCATGCCAAACGCCATCAGGAAGCCTTTGATCTGCTGCAAAAAGCCAATACCAGCTTTCCGGAATCGGCTGAACTTACCTATGACTTTGCCATGGCAGCAGAGCGTGCAGGCAAGTTAGACGTGATGGAAGACGCTTTGTATAAGCTGATTAAAATGCGGCCAGATTATGCCGCGGCTTATAATGCGCTGGGTTACTCTTATGCAGACCGTAACATTAAGCTGATCGAGGCCAAAACCTTGATTGAAACTGCGCTTAAACTATCTCCCGGCGACCACTACATTATGGATAGTTTGGGCTGGGTATACTTCCGTTTAGGTGATTTGCCGAATGCTGTAGAACAGTTGCGCCAAGCCTATGCCATACAAGCAGACCCGGAAATTGCAGCACACTTGGGCGAAGTCTTGTGGAAACAAGGCCAGCAAGAAGAGGCTAAACGCATTTGGGAACAAGCGCTTAAAGCTTACCCAGAAAACGATGTGTTATTGGCCACCACTAAGAAATTCAAATCTTAAGCCATCGGCGATTCGTTAATTCGTACCGTTCAATCATTCTCTATTTGCTAGTTTATCGTGCGCTTTTTTCTCGCCTTATTATTATTGAGCTTGGCAGGTTGTGCCACACAGCCTGCCATCAAACCTGCTGCCGATAGCACAACACACAAGCAACACCTGAATAGTCTAGGGCAAATTCAAGCCTTTAACCTTAAAGGTAGAATTGCCGTCAATGCCAACGGTAAAGGCTATTCCGGCAGTGTGACTTGGGCACACCAACAAGACAAAGACACCATGGATGTATTTACCCCTCTGGGTGGAAAAGCTGCACATATTGTCAAAAGCGCATCAGAGGTCAGCCTGACCAACACAAAAGGCGAAACCGTTTCAGCCCAAAGCGTAGAAGCGCTCACCGAGAAAACATTGGGCTGGCGTTTACCATTAAGCGGCCTGAGCGATTGGGCTGTCGGCAGGCCCACGGCTGCGCCGATTACGCATCAAGTCTGGGATGAATTGGGCAGGCTGACGCAATTAGAGCAGCAAGGCTGGCAAATCGAATATACGCAGTACACCGCCTACTTAAACACCGTATTGCCGCAGAAAATCACGCTTAAAAACCAAAGTCTGCAGCTCAGGTTGGTCATCGAACAGTGGTCGGCATTACCCTAATTAGATAATCTAAGCGCAAAACACCCCCCTGTTTTCTCCTTCAGATTTGCTGGAGCTTGGCATAATAGGCTATCCAATCATTCCGTATATTGATGATGTCGCCTATTTATAAAATATTATGCAGTGTACTACTGCTGGTGTATGCGCTACACAGCGAGGCCGCCACTTGGGTCAAACTGAAAGACAATACTTACTCAAGATTAATGCTGGACAGACAATCTGTCCTGACACATGAATCTTATACAAAAGCTTGGGTGAAGATTGAGTATAAAACGCCACAAAAAAATCCGGATTCCGTAGACAAGGAATACACCCTATCAAAAGCATTGTGGTATTTTGACTGCGCAGTGCAGAAAACCGCGACTACTCAAGTATTTCAATATTTACATCAAGAGTTAGTGTACTCGGCCGCTGTCGATCTCAAAAATGCTGAATTTACTGAACCACAGCCAGATTCCGATGTGGAAATTGCCATGCGTTATGTGTGCAAATCGGCCAGCAGTCATGCAGCTGCCAATGTAGCACGGCAACCCCCTGTATCAACGCTAGGGCTAGATCCAAAAAAAGAAACCATGACCAATCTAGCGCCTCCCGCAGCTGGCAATGCTGCCGCAACGCCCATGAAGACAGCACCAAAAGCCGACAATGAGCTGCCTAAAAATGATTCGTCTAAAAAAGCAGAAAAACCAGTGGCGGCTGAAAAGGCTGATGTCAGCAAGACCGCACCAGCCAAAGCAACCGCAGAATGGTCATACGAAGGCAAAACTGGTCCAGACCAATGGGGTAAGCTCGACGCTCAATTTAACACTTGTAGCACTGGCCTCAACCAATCACCAGCTCCGCTTGATAGCACGATTCATGCAGCGCTCAAACCGATTCGATCCATTCAGAAGTTTACTGCCAAAGATATTCAACGCTTGCCACATGGCATGCGCGTAAACTTTAAAGAAGGCAATATGATGGTGTTGGACAAATCTGCTTTCCAATTGAAATATATGGATGTGCACACGCCTAGTGAGCACCAAATCAACGGCCAGTCTTATCCTTTAGAATTGCAATTCCTTCATGTAGACAACAAAAAAAATGTTGCCATGATGAGCGTATTATTTAAAGCGGGTGACCCCAGTGAGGCGATGGAAAAACTATTGGTACAACTGCCTAAAACTGCTGGAGAAATCGCGCTACTCAAAGCACGTCTGACCCCAAGCGATTGGATGCCTACGAATCCTCAATATTATCGATACAGCGGCTCGCTTACCACGCCCCCCTGCACGGAAGGCGTACGCTGGATTATCATGAAATCACCAAGACAAGCCTCTAGCGAACAACTCAAAGCATTCGCGGATGCGATTGGCAAACCCAACCACCGCCCAACGCAAGCATTGAATGGCCGTACCGTGCTGGAATAAGCGACTCCAGCCTTTATCTGCATCATCCGCTAAAAATTACTCACCGTTAAGCCTGCATAGATTGCAGATGCGCTAAAATAAGCGCCTATGCACAGTCACCACACATTTTTGGCGCCCGCAAAAATCAACCTGTTTTTACATATTACAGGGCGACGCGCTGATGGCTACCATACGCTGCAAAGCGTATTCCAGCTGTTAGATTTTTACGATACTCTGCACCTATCGGTACGCCAAGATGGTCAAATCGTGCGCCAATCCGAATTAGCCAACGTACCGGCCGAGCAAGACTTGTGCGTGCGTGCTGCACGCGCGTTGCAAGACGCCACGCACTGCAAACTAGGGGTTGATATTGCCGTGGAAAAGCATATCCCAATGGGGGGTGGTCTAGGCGGGGGTAGCTCGGATGCAGCTACCATGTTACTTGCACTCAACCAGTTATGGTCATTGCATTTAAATCGCCAAACCCTGATGCAGATTGGCGTACGCTTAGGTGCGGATGTGCCTTTCTTTTTATTCGGGCAAACCGCTTGGGCAGAAGGCATCGGTGAAGAGTTAACCCCGGTAAGCGTACCCAATACGACAGACGAAGAGACTTACTTGGTGCTTACGCCACAAGTGAATGTCGTGACTGCACAAATTTTTGCCAATTCTAGATTGACAAGAGACACGAAACCATTGAAAATAGCGGACTTTTCAAGCCAAGCAAATTCTAAGTTATTTAGAAATGACCTTGAAAACGTAGTGTGTGAAGAATTTCCATCAGTTGCAACTACCCTACAATGGCTAAACCAGTTTGGTGAGGCAAGAATGAGTGGCTCAGGGGCATCTGTGTTTGTGAAGGTTAATTCAACGCAAGTAGCGGCTGAACTTTTAGCAAAAAAACCTACTAATACCAATGGTTTTATTGCTAAAGGCTTAAATTATCACCCGCACTTCAAATTAGCCGATTAAAAGTTTTTTGGGGAATCGCCAAGCTGGTTAAGGCACCGGATTTTGATTCCGGCATGCGAAGGTTCGAATCCTTCTTCCCCAGCCAAATAAATGTTTAAGCGTGTAGATTTAATCAATTTACACGCTTAAATTTTTTGTACAATATAGCTAACTTCTTTTATAAAGGTTATCACATTGAGCAACGGCAGCATGATGGTGTTTACTGGCAATGCCAATCCTGTTTTAGCGCAAGAAGTAGCTAAACATTTGGGCATTGACTTAGGTCGCGCGGATGTAGGCAGATTCTCCGATGGAGAAATCATGCTCGAGCTACTGGAAAATGTGCGTGGGCGCGATGTGTTTGTACTGCAATCCACCAGCCACCCTACCAATGACAGCCTGATGGAAGTCATGGTCATGGTGGATGCGTTACGCCGTTCTTCAGCGGGCCGTATCACTGCTGCGATTCCTTATTTCGGCTATTCTCGCCAAGACAGGCGTCCACGTTCTGCGCGTGTAGCGATTACCGCAAAAGTCGTAGCCAATATGCTCACCAGTGTGGGCATTAATCGTTTACTGACCATGGATTTGCACTCTGATCAAATTCAGGGTTTCTTTGATATTCCGGTAGACAACATCTACGCGACACCGATTTTGATTGACGACCTGCTGATGCAAAAGCATAAAGACCTAGTGGTTGTCTCTCCAGATGTGGGCGGTGTGGTGCGCGCGCGCGCATGTGCTAAACAACTGGGTTCTGATTTGGCGATTATTGATAAGCGCCGTCCAAAACCAAACGTAGCCAAAGTAATGAACATTATTGGTGAAGTAGCCGACCGCACCTGTGTGATTATGGATGACATGGTCGACACCGCGAACACCCTATGTGAAGCGGCAGCAGCCCTTAAAAAACAAGGCGCTAAAAAAGTATTGGCCTATGCTACACATCCGATTCTTTCTGGTAGCGCTGCGGAACGCATTACCAATTCAGAGTTAGACGAATTGGTCGTGACCAATACCATTCCACTTAACTTGGCATCGATGAACTGTAAAAAAATCCGCCAATTGAGCGTAGCGCCGTTATTGGCAGAAACAATCAAACGCATTAGCCAAGAGGAATCTGTTTCCTCTTTGTTTATGGATTAAGTTGTAACGAATTAAAAAGTTAACGCATCAAAAATGACAAGAAGATAAGCCGCAGACAGTACAACTAGTACGGCTAGGCGCAATCGACACAGTCAGTTTGGATGCGTTAACTTTTTCACCCTGTTTTCTGGTCGCGGAGAACAGTTTTTAACGTAGTAAGGCCCCAAAGGCTTAGCAGTAAATTTAGGAGTTTCAAATGAGTATCGAAATTAATGCAGTCAAACGTGACGTTAAAGGTACGGGTGCGAGCCGCCGTCTACGTCGTGCTGGCAGTGTGCCAGGTGTAGTATATGGTGGTGGTAAAGACGCGATTACTATTGAATTAAATCATAAAGAATTGTTTTTACAATTCCGTCATGAAGCTTTCCACGCCTCTATTCTGGATTTGAATTTAGATGGCAAAAAAGAAAGCGTTCTATTACGTGACTACCAAATGCACCCAGTACGTAACACGATTCAACATATCGATTTTCAACGTGTTTCAACCACAGAGAAAATCCACGTGAAAGTGCCTTTCCACTTTATTAACGCAGACGTAGCACCTGGCGTGAAATTAGGTGGCGGCATTGTTGCACATATCTTGACCGAAGCTGACGTAAGCTGCTTGGCAAAAGACTTGCCTGAGTTTATCGAAGTAGATTTGGCCAACTTGGAGATGGGTCACTCAGTGCACTTGTCACAAATCAAATTGGCAAAAGGTGTTGAGTTTGTGCAATTAGCACATGGTAATGATGCCGCTGTTGCAGCAATTGCTAAGACACGTGGCGGCGTATCTGACGACGCAGCAGAAGCGACTGAAACACCAGCAGCTTAAGCTAAACCGCTGTAAAATGAACGCGCACTTAGTACTAGGTGCGCGTTTTTTATTGTGTGTTCGCGCTGTTTTGCCCCATTTTACTCATACATGAAAGTATGTTTGCAGATGCATGGAATTCGATTATTTGTAGGTCTAGGTAACCCCGGTGAAAAGTATGTGGCCACCCGCCATAATGCAGGGTTTTGGTGGGTTGACTTAATCAGCCAACAAACCAATAGTCCGCTTAAGCTAGACGCAAAGATGTTTGGTGAAACCAGCAAGATGAGTGGTCAAGCTGACACATGGTTACTAAAGCCAAATACCTTTATGAACGCAAGTGGAAAAGCGGTAGCGGCCATCGCCAACTATTACAAAATCAAACCTGCAGAAATATTAGTCATTCATGATGAGCTAGATTTGCCTGTAGGTACAAGCAAGCTTAAATTAGGGGGCGGCCATGGTGGGCATAACGGCCTGCGAGATATTCACGCAGCGCTGGGCACACCCGATTACTGGCGGCTACGGGTTGGCATTGGCCACCCGGGTGACCGCAATGAAGTAGTGAATTTTGTGCTGAAACCGCCACTTAAAGCAGAGCAGACGGCCATTGATGAAAGTTTGTACCAAAGCAGTAAGTTGCTTACATTGTTGCTTGCAGGTCAGTTTGAGCAGGCCATGCTGACATTGCATACCAAGGCCTAGAGTAGAGTTCAGGTTAAGCCACATGCGGTTTACGCATGCAAATATTACGCCGTTTATTGTACTAGTGCGGCTTGGTTCTGCTGCAGTGTGTAGGCTTCCAAATCCTTCGCCGACAGCGATTTAGCAAACAGAAACCCTTGCGCATAATCGCAACCGGCTCTAATCAGCAGCGCTCTTTGTTGTGGCGTCTCAATACCTTCCGCAATCACTTTCATGCCTAAACGGTGCGCCATCATGATGATGGCTTCGCACAAAATCAAGTCATCTGAGCCTTCTGACAAATTAGCGACAAACGATTTATCTATCTTCAAATAGTCGATCTTATACTTTTTAAGATATGACAATGAAGAGTAGCCGGTACCAAAATCATCTAGCGCTACTTGCATGCCTATCTCTTGAAATGCTTTTAAGCGCTGTTTTACCTCGCTAGAAGGATCGAGCAATAAGCGCTCGGTAATTTCCACCACAATAGCCTTACCTGGCGAATGCTCTGCCTTGGCAATATCAATCCAGCCATGTGCCTTATCATCTTCACTATTGAACTGTATAGGCGATTTATTCACCGTCACCTGAAAATTGGGAGAGAGATGCTCTCTCCAATGCACGGCTTGCTTAAGCGCCTCTCTAAACACCCAGTCACCAATTTCGTAGATCAAGCGTGTATCTTCTGCAATCGGAATAAACTCTGCCGGACTAATGTCGCCGCGTGTGGGATGACGCCAGCGGCACAAAGCCTCCGCCTTGTGTACACGCCCAGTATGCAAATCAATAATCGGCTGGTATTCCAAATAGAGTTGATCATGCAATATCGCCTGTCTTAGATCATTCGACAGTTGCATGCGATGTTGCGCCACTTGTTGCATACGCGCAGTAAAGTAGCTAAAACAACGGCCGCCCTTTTGCTTGGAGGCATACATCGCCTGATCGACGCTTTTCATCAAATCGTCAATCAAGAGTGCATCATCCGGAAATATCGCGATGCCAATACTGGCAGAAATATAGGCGGTTTCAAACGATAGCTGGAAAGGCTGCGACAAGGTTTGCAGTACTTTTTGCGCCACTATTTCCACATGATTAAGATCCTCATGACCGATATCTTCAATAATCAGCACAAACTCATCGCCACCTAGCCGGGCGACAGCATCGGATCCACGCATACACTCAACTAAACGATCCGCTGTGAGTTTAAGCAACACGTCGCCTTGATCGTGACCTAAGGTATCGTTGACTTCTTTAAAGCCATCTAAATCTAGAAAGATAAGTGCTACTTTTAGACCGGAGCGCTTGGCCTTTTGGATTTCCTGATCCAAGTGCGCATAAAACATACGACGATTAGGTAAACCCGTGAGCGAATCAAAGTTGGCATGTTGCCAAATCGCCTCTTCCGATTTCTTTAAGCTAGAAATATCGGCATGCGTGCCGACCATACGTTCCGGAAAACCATTGGCATCACGGCTGACCACCATGCCACGGTCTAAAATCCATTTCCAGCTGCCATCTTTACATTGCTCACGGTGCTCATTTGAGTACACATCATTGGCACCCGTTAATGTTGCATCAAGCGCCTGCATCACGCTTACGTAGTCTTCGGGATGTACACGCTTTTTCCACTCTTCAATATCATCTTTAATCTCGGACTCTTCAAAGCCAAGCATCGCTTTCCAGCGTTTAGAAAATACCACTTGATTGCTTTTGATATCCCAATCCCACACACCATCACCAGCACCTTCTAACGCAAACTGCCAGCGCTGCTCGCTCGCATTTAACTGGTTATTCACTTTATTCATGGCCTCAGCAGCGCGGATTCTGGCTGCCAGCAAAAATAAAATCCCGGTTAACGAAAAAGAAATAAAAATACCTAGCAACCCTATCTGGTTAGCGCGTTTGTAGTCTAAGTTTTGTTCAAATTTTGGTAATGATTTTGCCTGTAACTCCCACTCGTAACCCATGGCCTTGATGGTGTACTGTTTAGAAAACATGGCACTGATGGACTTGTTTTGGAACTGTGACTCGTGCGTTTTATAAATAGCCCCATGTTGCTTATTGCTGGCGCCATCTAACACGGCATATCCCAGCAATCCATTTTCCGCTGGGGCAATCGCTTCTGTAAAAAACAATTCACTATTGATGGTGGCCAATACCCAGCCATAGATATGCTCACGGCGTAACGTCACGTTATTATTAGTGGTGTTATTTTGATAAATGGGCAATTGCATTAAAAAGCAATCGTTGACTTGGGTGCCTTGAATCGATTGCATCACGGGGGACACAATGACGGTATTCAAATCTGCCGACTTTTGAAACACTTCACGGATGGGCAGCTCACCCAACGCATCTAGCAGTGTTTTGGTTTGCCGTGAAGCAATCAGCAAGGATGAATTAGGCACCGCATACACAACGGGCGCATAGAATGTGCGTACTTCCTTTGGCTGCATTCGCTCCGCTAGCGATTGCCATTCAGTGCTCAAGGTTTCATACGTTTCGGGGCGAGTAGAATCAACATAGCGTGCAAACGCGATACTGCGCAAACCGGGCAAATGATTGGGCTGTAATAGCACGCTTACATAATCATTAAACTCTGTCTCGCTGACAAAATTAGAAGCGCGAAAGAAACTTTGAATGCCGATCAGCGTATGCTCAAACTCTAGCAATTGGCGTTTGATTAAGCCAGTGGCCTCTTTTGCGTGATATTCAAAACGGATTTCTTGCTCAACATAGGCGTTATGTTTTTCGTTCTGCCAAATCAAATAAGTAATGGGCAATGCCGCCAATAGAAAAACCCAAGGCAACCATGCATCAGCATGGCGTTGCATAATCCATTTGTGATTGAGCATATGCCCTAACATTATCCGATATTGTTGTGCACTCTAGAATTGCATTATGCGCAAATTTTTAACAGGTTAAAAGTATTTTCGCCCCAAGTTGGCGCATCTTAGCGACTTATTTATGCAAATAATTATTTTGGCGACAAACTAACGAAAAGGTTAAAATAACGCACTTTACGTCTATAGGCTTTTGCGCATTGTTATTCAAGCATAAGTCTCAAACAACACAATTAAGGTTATTCATATGAAATGCGGCATTGTTGGGCTCCCCAACGTTGGAAAATCCACCCTTTTTAACGCCATCACCAAAGCTGGCATTGCAGCAGAAAACTACCCATTCTGTACGATTGAGCCCAATGTAGGCATTGTAGAAGTGCCGGATACACGCATCCAACCACTGATTGATATTGTGAAACCGCAAAAAGTACAGCCGGCTATTGTGGAGTTTGTAGATATTGCCGGGCTAGTGGCAGGCGCATCTAAAGGTGAAGGTTTAGGCAATAAGTTTTTGGCCAACATTCGCGAGACCGATGCCATTGCACATGTAGTACGCTGCTTTGAAGATGCCAACGTCATCCATGTCGCCAATAAAGTGGATCCACTGTCTGACATTGAAGTGATTAATACCGAACTCGCACTCGCCGACATGGAAACCGTAGAAAAAACCATGCAACGCGAAGGCAAAAAAGCCAAAAGTGGCGACAAAGACGCCATCGCATTAATGAAAGTATTAGATAAAGTACTGCCAACCTTAAACGAAGCTAAAGCCGTGCGTACGCTAGGGTTAGACGCTGATGAACTGCAGCTATTAAAGCCGCTGTGCCTCATTACGGTTAAACCTGTGATGTACCTTGCCAATGTGGACGAAGGCGGATTTCAAAACAACCCACATTTGGACAAAGTGGTTGCACTAGGCAAAGCCGAAGGTGCACCAGTGGTCACCATTTGCGCGAAAATTGAAGGTGAGATTTCTGAGCTGGATGATGAAGACAAGCTGCTGTTTTTACAAGAGCTCGGCCAAGATGAACCTGGTTTGAACCGCGTGATTCGCGCCGCTTATGATTTGCTAGGCCTGCAAACCTACTTTACCGCAGGCGTACAAGAAGTACGCGCATGGACAGTCAAAAAAGGCGCCACCGCACCGCAAGCTGCCGGCGTGATTCATACCGATTTTGAACGTGGCTTTATTCGTGCAGAAGTCATTGCTTACGATGAATACGTTAAAAACAAAGGCGAGCAAGGCTCAAAAGAAGCTGGAAAAATGCGTTTAGAAGGCAAAGAGTATATTGTGCAAGATGGCGATGTGATGCATTTCCGCTTTAATGTTTAGTGGCAGGCAATTGAACACTTTAGAAAGCATTTAAGCGGATTTTAAGTGTTTTTGCTTTGACAACCACCCCGTAAAACACTAAAATTGCGGGCTTGCTTAAATCAAAGCAACCAGTTTACCGGTGATGTAGCTCAGCTGGTTAGAGCACAGGATTCATAATCCTGGGGTCGAGGGTTCAAGTCCCTCTTTCACCACCACTTACCCCGAGAGCCTTGCTAATGCAGGGTTCCCGGGGATTTCAATTGCTTGCGGAAATCCAGTTCCAGGTGGGTGTTACACTTTTACTCTGAAAGGTTTAAAAGTGGCAAATATTTCCAGACGCAGCAGTACGTATTATTTTCGTAGAAAAGTCCCTCTAGACCTTCTACAGCTCTATTTCCCTCGTAAAGAACTCATCCTCTCCCTGCATACAAAAAACCGTAAGGAAGCTCTGGTTAGGGCTGCAAGGTGTACTGTAGAATCCGATGTCCAATTCATGCAGGCACGTTACCAACTTTCAATTGGGAGTGCACAGCAGCATTTACTAGCATTGCAGCAGTTACAACAGGCTTTGTATACTGGAATCTCTGCACAAAATCATTCATTAAACTTATACGCGCTGAATCCTGCCACTAGCAATGTTGTAGATGTTTCCATGAAAACTGATACCAGTCTAGAAAAGGTTTTCCAGAAATGGTGTGCAGAGTCCCCGAAACCGAAACGGACGGAATCCCTCTTTAACTCGATTGTCAGAAACTTTACTATGTCCAGCGGAGTTAGCAATACAAAGGCTATTAGGAAACAGCATGTAGTTATGTATAAAGATTGGATGGTTGAACAGAAGAAATCTCCAAACACCATTAATCAGAGAATAGCCAGCCTTCGCACCCTTCTCCGCTTCGCATGTGCTCAGGACATTATTGAGAAAGACCCAACAATCGGCGTGGGTGTTAAGGACTCAAGTGTTGCCATTGATAAGAGAAATCCTTTTACTGTAACCGAACTCAACCGGATATTCAGTTCCCCGGTTTATACCGAGGGGTACAGGACTAAGGGTGGAGGCGGTGAAGCGGCATATTGGTTACCACTACTTGCACTGTTTCAGGGGGCAAGGCTCAACGAGTTGTGCCAGCTTACAGTTACCGATCTAATACAGGAAGAATATCAGTTGGATAAATCCCTCCACACTTCTTGGGTAATGAATATTACGGATCAGGGAGAGGGACAGCAACTCAAGAATGCATCCAGTCAGCGCAGAATTCCTTTACATCCAGAGCTCTTAAGACTTGGATTCATTGATTACCTACATAAGCAAACAGGAGTTCGTTTATTTCCAGATCTTCATAGCGCAAGCTTTGATGGTTCATTGAGTTCGGGCTGGTCCAAATGGTTTGCACGCTATCTGGATAATGTAGTCGGCTTAAAAGACAGAAAACTCAGCTTCCACAGTTTTCGACATACCTTCAAAGAGTTTGCCCACTACAATAACATCCGGAAAGAAGTTAGCAATGCAATTCAGGGGCACTCTGATAATGATATGAGTAGCATATATGGAAGGAGATTATATCCGTTGCCACCTATGGTCGAAGCGATGAATAATTTTAGAATACCCGGACAGGACCTAGATCATCTTTATAAAACATAAAACAAAAGAAACAGATCATGCGCGTGCACGGTACATTTAATAAGCGAATCCGGATTTACTAAGATATTGTATTAATGCAGCTTCTCGATGTTCTGGTTCTGTCAGCCAGACCAATAGCATAAAGGCCCCTATTACCCGAGCAGAAGCATTTGCGATATCTTGCTGTCTCACAACCCGGGTGACTACAGGCATGGCAGTGCCCAGTAGGGATGCCAAACTTATAGAGGCACCTTGTCGTTTGAAAATAGACAACAATACCTGATGCTCCCTATCAGTTTTCAGAACACCCATTTTTAAAGCCATGTGAGCAGATTGCGTTAAATAAGCTGCAGACATCCTTGCACGTTCGAGTGGAGAGGCTGAGTTTTCATAATGATATATCCAGACATCAAAATCCAGATTGGTCTGTTTATCAAGCTTTCTAGCTTTCCATAACCACAGAACAATAAGTGTTGCGAATACAAAGATAATAAATTCCACAAGCCCTCCAAATAAAACAACTACTATAAGTGACAAACAGTATAAGTAGCATTCAGTAAATTGTCACTCATAGAGCGTCGCCTTATAGTGATCTAATTCATAGCATATCTCTTTTGAGGTATTGTCATGGATGTACGAAAACAGTTTGGTCAGAGGTTAACAGAACTCAGGAAAGCTAAAGGCTGGAGTCAGGAAGCACTAGCACTTGAGTCAGGAATTGCAAGAAGCTATCTGGGAGGCGTTGAAAGAGGTCAGAGAAACATTGCCTTGATCAATATCTGCAAGCTTGCTGAAGCTCTGGAAACGAGCCCTGATGACTTATTCAAGTTTAAGCTTTAATAATGGGTTTCAATCTATTTATACTGTAGTACTACTTACGTAGTAATAGAAATTTTAATCGTTTAGAGGGTGCATTGCACCCTAAATGCACCCTTTTAAACCTACGTTAGTGGACCGATTCAAGATAGATTTTACGGTATTTAAAGGTGCATTAAGAAGTCTTGATATTTCAGTTGCTCCCTTACCTTCACTTTTAAGAAATAACACCTTCTCTTTAGTGCTAGTGGCACCTGCATCGGTTAAGGAATTTCTAGTTTTAGTCACCTTAATTTGCTGTTCCAGCCTTTCAACTCTTTGTTTTAACAAATCAACTTCATTTTCCAGATTCGTGATTCTACTCCATCCATTTAACAGGACAGCACCGATGGCAAGACCTTTTCCGAAATTACCAGCGTTATATCTTCGGTTAAGCATGTTTTTACCATACATAATCTGCAAGGCAATTTCGACAGGATGGTTTCTTACTTTTACTGAATTATAAGCCTTACGAATTCTTGCACCTGATTTGATTCCACCCAAGCTTTTTGCTTTGGCAGGATCATTTGGGAATGCAGAGCTTAATAATCTGCTAATGCTAGTTTTTTCTTCTTTCGAAAACATGTCGAGCTGTAAAAGAATTACTTTTTCGTAATCTTCCACAGAGTGTTTAGGGCCATTAATTCCAGCTGCATACATTGCTTGTCCTAGCTCTTTACCCGCCTGCTTAATTTTGCGCTGATATTCACTGAATATACTTTTATTACTAGGTGCTTGAGCTTTTAAAGATGCTTCAACGCGTTTAGCTAAATCTGGTCCTATCCTGCTTTGCATCTCTAAAAAGGACATTCCTCTAAAGTCTTTCGCGATGCTTTCTATTTCTATGTCGTTTAACATTTAAATATCTCCTTTGCGGTGCCCACCAGCTCTCACCCGATCCTTTAGTAGCAATCCCTCTATAAAGGAATAGACTAATGGACACGGCAAAAAAGACGCTGGGATTGTTTCTAAAATTGATAAAAGATATTTGAGAGGTTTCTTTTATCCATTACGGGTGCCTCTAAGAGTGCTTTGTTGTATTAGATGAATTTTATAGGTGGGGGTACGGGGAATAATTAACGTTAAAACGTATGGGATGGGCTCTCGTGTAAGCGAAGCATTTTTACTTGCGAGTGCGCATGTTCAAAAAAATATTAAGTTTTATTAACCAGCCCTATGAAGTCTGCGACGGTCCACAGATAGTCAACCTGAGAGGATTTATAAGTTGCATGTATTGCGGCTGGTATAACTAGCTGGACCTGATGATGCTGCATTTCGAAAGTCTGTTGCTCACTAATAGCTGCCTCTAAAGTTATAAGGTGTTTTGTGGAAATTTTATTAGCTTCGGGGAGTATTTGTCGCCATCTGTCCTTGCATGTTGTTTTAGCTCCAAGCATATAAATACCTGTATTAGGCTCAGCGGCATGATAAGCTTCAAAAGATGGAAAGATGAAATCTGGCTTGGCATTGTTTTCCGTTACTTTACCTTTACCTCTACCCTGCTCGTATTGCAATCCGTTTTGATCAAACAGACAACCAATATGACCTTCGAATGCATGCCCAACTCTGGACTTCCTGCGATTCTGAACACTCAATGAAAAATCAATGAAAGCATCTACATCTTCACCATTGTTCCCAAAGCCTGCCCTTAGCCTCTCCTGCACAATATTACGTTCATATATTCTGAAAAGACTTTCTTCATGTTCCATCCACGCCATTAATGTAGCATCAGGGTCATCGATTGGAGAAACAACTTTCCCGATTGTCTCCCGGGCGAATGAAGAAAAGGCAGCAGTTGTAGGGAAAGTAGCACCACCAAATTTATCAAGCAAAACTTTGAGCCAGTCATCGCTATCTTTGGGCTCACCGAAATCGATTCCAATGTCTTCCAGCATCATCCTCAACGGCAATAGAAGACTAATAGCATCCTCTTTGCCTGCAGAGAAACTCTCATCAACTTTATCTAATCCGAACATCACCCTTAGTTGGTGCTCGATCGAGCTTCCTGCAGGTGTGAAAATCATGAGCAGATTCCCAGCTTCTGCGCTGAACAATTCTGGGTTAGGTTCTATAAGCTGTGCAGGGATTACGCCCTCCTGCAATTTGGCTATAAGAAAGAAATCCCCCGGATTTATCAGATTGATTACAGGACTATCATAGTAATAAAGCCTGTATTCTGGCCCCCGGTTCAGCGATTTGCGTCTTGAGTCGTACCATGTAACCTGACTATCACAAGTCACTGGGTCCTCAGTTTCATCAGTTATGTAGATTTGACGGGCTCTGAACCGGTACTCTTCTTGTTTACCGGGTATTCCCAGATATTTTTTAAAGCCCGCAGACGGCAACCCTCCAATTTCATGCTGATTGGATTTACTCGGCTCTGCATCAACTGCACTCAAGTACTTGGCAGCAACACCTTCAAAATAATCACTTAACTTATCGCTGAACATGCAATCCCCTTGAATCTAAAACAGCACTTCCTGTGTCGCCACTAATCCACTCTGCAACAATCTCAATCAGTTCATTTAGAATAATTTCTTTTTTATTTCTTGTAGTGCATTCCCAAACAGTTAAAACACGATAGCCCAGCTTTGCAAGTTCTAAAGTTTTAATCACGTCTCTAGTTTTATTTCCTGAGATTTTTTCTTCCCAGAACCCGGTTCTTGTAGCTGGCAGTTTGAATAAGCTGCAATCATGCCCATGCCAGAAACATCCATTAATAAATATAGCAGCTTTATATTTAGGGAATAAAAGATCAGGTTTACCCGGAAGTTTTTTAGAATGAAGCTGATAACGGAACCCTTTGGCATGAAGAGCTTTACGAATGATTAATTCAGGTTTCGTATTCTTTCCACGAATACCAGACATCATCCTGCTTCGAGTCTCCTTACTAACAATGTCAGTCATGCACAGTTAAAGAGGTAGTTCCGGCTGCATATCATCACGGAGGAATTGCTGCATTAAACGAGCAGCGTGTACCATAACATTAACAACGACCGAGTTTCCAAACTGTTTATAAGCGCGAGTATCCGAGACAGTAATCCTGAATGTATCGCTGAACCCCATTATGCGAGCGCACTCGCGGGGAGTCAAACGGCGCGGATTTTTACCATCACCCTGAGACACAAGAATTTCGGAACCATCCTTATAGTATCTGGCAGAAAGTGTACGGGTTACGCTATCCGGACCAACCAGTCCAAAACCGAAACCATTTCCCTTAACCCTATGCTTTTCTGCATATCCTTGAAGGTATATCCAGAGTTTAGAAGACAAGGTGTATTTAGAAAGTACTTCACGACTTGCATGATCAAAAAACCTGTCTCCATCCCAAGGTAAATAAGGTTCTGATCCATCCGTCTTATGAAGTATATCTTTTAATTTAATCTCGCCCTTAGCAGGCAAAGCGATAGCGTTCCAGTCAAAAGCTACAGAATCACGAAACCCAACTATCAGAATCCGTTCACGATGCTGTGGAGTAAAGTGGGCTCCATCTATCACTTTATAATGTATATGATAGCCGAGCTCCTCTTTCAGAGTTTTACAGATTACGTCAAAAGTCCGGCCCTTATCATGTGATAAAAGATTCTTGACGTTCTCCAATAGAAAAGCACGAGGGCGTTTTTCATCAATTATTCTTGCCACATCAAAAAACAAAGTCCCCTGAGTTGCATCTGCAAAGCCGTGAGCTTTACCCAGCGCATTCTTCTTGGAAACTCCTGCAATTGAGAATGGCTGACATGGAAATCCGGCAAGCAAGACATCATGATCAGGAACATCTTTAGCGTCAACTTCTGTAATATCACCATTAAATTCATGTGAATCTGAATTGTAATTTTCGGCGTATGTTTTCTGCGCGTAAGAGTCCCATTCGCTTGTAAATACACACTCACCGCCTATACTTTCAAAAGCTTGGCGTATACCGCCGATACCAGCGAATAGGTCAATAAATTTAAATTCAGATTTAACGGATGAAACGAAGATAGGTGGTAATAAATCTTTTAATGCATGACTTGCAAATGCTGGTGGTTCTGTTTCACCAGTCTCCCAGCGCCTTATAGTGCGAACATCAACATCTAGCAAGCGTGCAATATCTGTTTGAGATTTAGACTTTCTAACTTGAAACAATAGAGCTTTAATATCAAATAATTCTGGAGCATTCATTTAGATTTTCGCTGGGTATAATAGCGGACATTTTGCCCGTAAAAGTTACCAATGTACACTAGAACTTTAAAATATTTTTTATATTAATGATTGCGTGTAAAGTGACCAGAATTAATTTCAACTTAATAAATAGGAAACGATATGCAATTTGGCTTAGCTCTATTTGAATATTTGGTTGCAGGACTATGTGGTGCTTTATGGTTAATACCAATAGGAAATGAATGGGGGTTGAAAATAATTATAGATGCAGTTACAAAAGCCTCTGGAATCGGCGATTTAAATGTTTTTATTTTCATCCCGATATTCTATGTTTTAGGTATTTACATAGACAGGTCAGCCTCTTTCATCAATAAATGTCTTAACAAATTCGTTTTCAAAAAAGAAGATTCTTCAGAAGCTTCCTATTTGAGAACAGTAAGAATTTTGCACAGCTCAGAAAGACTTGGCTTAGCAATGGAATATTATGTGAGCAGAGAAAGAATTGGAAGATGCACTTCCTTAAATTTATTTATTGGCGCTATTACACTAGCATTTTACAATCATTGGTATGGTATGGCTCTGTGCGTAGCAATTTTTATTTTTAGCTTATTAATCACTAAGAATTTAAAAAGTTTAAGTGATGACTTCAAAAATGAATCTTTGAAGATTATTACAGATTATCAATACAGACAAAATTGATAAAAGCATGAATTTAACCGGGGTAAAAGTTTTTATATGTGGCTTGCTCTGGCCGAAAGTAAGGGTGTAATATGAAAATCTTGAAGCCGCGCCTAATCCCAACATGTCTCTGAATCGTTTTTCCACAACTCCAGATGAATTCGGATTATATACAACAATTTTTTCCAATGGTGAGCAAGTCCCAACTGCAAATTTAAACTATTCAGATTTCGATAACGTTAAAATCATTTGCAAACAATATGCTTTAGTAGGCCGGCTAGGTGGAAAAAATGTTGCAGATAAGTTCTTTCGGCGACTACCTATTGCTGAACTTCAAACTTCATATAATTCATTTAGTAATGATGAGTTCATAGATATCCTTAAAAAAGTTAAAAGACTTTTGCCGACATATAGAAAATTAAAAAGAGAGTTGAAATGGATCCAGATCGCATTCTAAATTTATCTAAATATCACAGAAAAACCTTAATAGGTTTTATGGTTCTTCTATTTATATTATTGCTTGCATTAGACGTTTGGGTTAAGCCAAACGCTTTAGCTGAACTTGCTGAAATGGCGTCAGATTATATAAGAGCAATCGCATCATCAATACTCACTGCTTTGGTAGTGTTATGGATAGTGAAATCATTCCTTCCCCCTTTATCTGCAAAAGGCCTCAATGAAATACAGCCGGAACAAATTACAAAAGAATTTGACCTATTGTTAGCAACTGCTACAAGTTGGCGATACAAAGGAAATTTCGGACGTTATCTAAGAAATAAAGTGCTTACATCACTCGAAAATAGAATGAATATGCATATTAGTGTATGCATTATCGATCCAAAGAATGATCATTTATGTGCTGAGCATGCAGTGTATAGAGGTCGAATTCATGCAATTGATAAGGGCAGGAAGTATGATGCCAATCTCGTAGCTACAGAAGCGTTAGTCACAATCATTTTTTGTGCTTGGCATGTTGCACATAAAAAATCAAAAATTGATCTCTACCTTACAAGTGTATTTGATCCCGTTAGGATAGATGCAAATGATAATGCAATGATTCTTACGGTGGAAGATAGGCGTCAACCAGCATTAAAAGTTACAAAAGAACATTTTTCATACGCACATTTTGATTCGCAGTTAAAATTTACTCGTGAACAAGCAAGGCCTTTGGATCTTGTAGGTTTAAAAGCCTCGACATCTATATCCACACTTACAAGTAAAGACATTATAGACTTTTGCGAAAGAATTAATATGAAAGAACTGTGCGAAAGGCTTACTGCTAAATCTATATTAAAAGCTTGTAAAGAATCAAAGAATCCCTATGAAAGTTGAAGCAGAATATTTTTTGCCATATCTTAAAAATAATATTTGTGAACTTGAGCTTAAATGTATCCCACTATGGCATCCTTTAGGATTCGTTTCATGCATCATTCATGAAGTTTCAAATCTTTTTACTGTCAGAATTCATTATTGGCCTGAAAATGTAAGAAGGGTTAAAAATCCCGATTGGCCCATTCATACCCACTCCTATTTTTTATCGAGTCACATTTTAAATGGGGAGTTAACTGATATCCAATATGAACAGTATGAGGCTGAGGAGTACTCTATATTTTCAGTAAATTACTATAAAGGTGGTTCAGAAATTCATCTAACAAATAAAAAAACAGGAGTCAAAGAAACTATTCATACCCGAAGATTAGGTGGTGAAAGTTACAGTGTCTCGAAGGGAGTTTTTCATCAGACAAATGTGGAAATTGACAAAACCGCATTAACCTTAGTTGCATTAAGTGAGTTCAGTGAAGAACCACCTTTAGTATTAGGAAATTCAGTTGCGCAAAATAGTTATCCATACGACAGAGTAATATTTGAACCAGAAATTTTTTGGAGAGAAGTTAAGATAGGTTTAAATTTAAAGTATTCACTTTGAAGGATAATTTCTGGATGACAATAATAAATATTGTGATCGTTTAAATTACAAATCTCAAATCAGTAATTACTAGCATATATTAGTGATTAGATTTATGATTTTAAAAGATTGGATTTCTTGAATTACAAAAATAAAACATGTCTATATCCAAAACCATAGCTATTCATAGTAAACATCGAATTAAAGATGACTTAGATAAGTTGCTTTCGGATAATCCCAAAGATGAAAAACAAGGTGTACACGCCACTCTAGGATTTACTTATCAGCAATGGTGGGCCACTTTAAGGATTGTAGAGTTACTTGCTGAACCCGATCAATTTGCTGTCGGTATGGAATTTAAAGAAGACGTGTCTATTATAGATGACGATACAACACCTTCTAAAATTGAATTCTGTCAAATTAAGAAAAATGAACAAGCGGGTGCGTGGACACTAGAAGAATTGCACAAAAAAGGAAGAAAGTTGAATTCCGGTCAATACCCACCCTCTACTCTAGCAAAGCTTTATCAACGATTCCATGATTTTCAGCCATATTTAAATGCACGTCTCAGATTTGTATCGAATACAGGCTTCAAAATTAAAGTGAATGATAATTCAATTCATTCACACGATTTCCATTTTAAAGATTTGACTAAAATACCAAGTGACTTGTTAAAAAAAGCTATTGGCAACCAGTTGAACATACCTCCGACATCCGTCATTTTGAAAGATTTTTCATTACACCGAACAAATTTGCCACTTAATGAGGAGAATATATTTGTTGCTGGGAAATTATCTGAGTTAAATGATCATTCGAAGTTACCATTCAAAATTCTCAAACCAACCATCGCAGCCAGAGTATTAGCTTCCGAACTCCAATCTAGAGCATCTAATACTAGTTATTGCAGCACTTTTGGAGAATTAACAAAAACGAGGTTTATGTCCAGATCTCAAGCAATAGATGTTCTAGCTAACTCAACCAGTAACAAAAAAAGTCTAAGTGAGATTTTGGATTCGGCAATTCAGATACTTAATTCTGATCATTATCCATTTAGGTTAGTACAGGGTATAGAAAATGTAAGAATTCAAGTTTGTGTTGATGCAGTGGAAAGAACCAATATACTTTTTATAAATACTGTAAAAGCTTTGAAACTTGCGTATGCAATTACATCTTCTCAAGAAAATTTAAGCAGTTTACGCTCACTTTTGGACGAAACTGTAGAAATTGCAATACAGACTTCGCCTGAAATACTAGAAGTTGAGTCCCGGCATTATATAAATACTGCTGCTTTACTGGTTATCTACAATGCAATCGACCTTAACTAAATCATTACTTAGACTTATAAGAAATCTGAGGCAAGAAAATGAACCGTCGCGTGACATTCAAAACACTCTGGCTAATATCAGAAAAACAAAAGAAAGCAAGGAAGCAACCGTTCAGCCCTACGAAAACGCTCCTTTTAGGAAAGAACGGAACAGGTAAATCTAGAGTTACAAAGAACTTATACTATGCGTTAGGTGCTACCCCACAAAAACTCAATGTGGGACTTTGGGATCCTGAAACTGTTTCAGCATTAGAGTTTTCTTATAACTTTAATGACTACCTAGTAATTCATTCCGGCAAGCTCCAAGGCATTTTTTCTAGAGAAGGCTTGCTTTTCTCATCGTCAAATGCATCTGCTTGGACGAAATTCATTAGCAATTTTTTTGGATATAAGTTGCAAATGCAGAGGCCAA
Organism: Methylophilaceae bacterium 11; assembly: GCA_000525025.1. GTDB lineage: Bacteria > Pseudomonadota > Gammaproteobacteria > Burkholderiales > Methylophilaceae > Methylophilus. The sequence continues at coordinate 2,119,168 of JCKJ01000001.1, forward strand.
ACCAAAGCAGGTTCAGCCAAGCCGGAATGGATTACTTAACTTTGCCTTTCTATTTAGATCAAGACGGAAGTTGGGGTACTTACTGGAATACATACACATCATTGACACAATTCAAAGATTGGAAAAAACCTGTTTTTGAATCATTTATTGGATTGCGACCTAATGCCTATTTCGGACAAAAACAACTCCGGGACGAAGTCGCAAATCAAATTCAAGAGAAACAGAAAGAGTTCGAAGCACAGCGAAGTGCTTTTAAAAAAGTTGAAGATTATCTTCCTAAAAATTTGCCCTCTCTTCACATGCCACAATTTAGAGTTGAGCTGGCAGCTGTAGGTAGAGAGGCGTTGAAAACCCAACAAAAACAATTATCGTTAAGATCAAAATTAATTGCAGCAATGTCGCTTAAGCAAAAAATCCGCACTGAGCTCGAAATTGTTGAAAACGCCAATAAGGAACTGATTGCTGATTTAGTCTATATTTCCGATCATTCAAATTTTCCCGATAAAGCTCCAAAGTTATCAAGTACTACCAGCCAAAGAATCAGATCAACTGACTTGGCAGTCACAAGCGATTTTATTATTTACAAAGCTATGCCTGAATTTAATGTGCTGACAGAAAATGATAACTCAATCCTTAATTCCTCTGTGAATGCAGTGGATATTGTGGAGTGCCCAACTTGTGGCACTGTTCATGAAAATTCTTTTCACGCCAAAGTACAATTATCAGAAGATATAGAATCCTTAGATGCCTTAAAAGACGAACTTGAGAATAGGCTAGTAGGAGTATGCCGGGAAGAAGCTACCATTAGAATTGATATCAAATCAGTTGAAAAATCTTTAAGCAAACTAGATGAAATGATGCAGGAAAAAAAATCAAACTTACGCTTGGGTGAAGTTATAGCTGCACATAGTAAAAAAACTCTCAATACAGCATTTCATAAAATCACTTCGGAATTGTCAGAAATACTTTTTATACTAAACCAAGAAGAAAACATTTTAAACGAGAAGTTGAAGAAGTATACGGATGCAAAAAGAGTTAAGGAAGTTAATAGCTACTTTGCTTCACAGGTAAAGTCAATTTCTCAATCTCTGAATATTCCGCCAGATGAGCAGATCCAAAAACCAAAACCACAATCAAGAGCTCATACCGGGGGGAGTTCAGCACCTAGGTCAATGCTAGCAGTTCATCTTGCGATGATGAAAACCAATGTAGAGTTTGGGGATTCACCATGTTTTCCCTTCGTTGTCGACACACCCCAACAATCAGGTCAAGATGATATTAATCTCCGCTCTATGATTGACGAACTTGGGCGTCAGGCAGGTGATAATCATCAAGTAATATTAGCAGTTGAAAAATTACCAGACAATATCGATACAAATTCTTTCCAAATAATACATTTTGATGAAGTCAAAAGTGTACTGAAAAGTGAAACCTATATTGAAGCTCTAGAAAAACTTGAACAACCATTGCGAATATTGAGAGCTAAGATTTTAAGTGACAGCTTAAGTCAGCCTTTAGCGACTTCTTAAATTTTGTTACACTTACGTTTTACATGTGTAATACCCAATTAACGTAAGTCATTGATTCTGGGGTCGAGGGTTCAAGTCCCTCTTTCACCACCAATAAAAAAGCGGTTTCCAGAAATGGGAACCGCTTTTTTCATATGTGTTTTCTTAGCTAGTCGCTGCTATATAAGCAATAAAAAAGACCATGACAACTTACGCGATTATCATGGTCAGAATACTGCGAGATCAACAAGCAAGTTGGGAGTCTACCCCTCTAATATTTATTGTTAACTCTTTATATTAAAGGTCCTAGTGATAGCTCTCCCTGATATTTGAAATGCAACTAGTATGCCAAATTTTAAAAACAATATTAACCTGTTGATTTTTAATAATATTTGTATGAAATTTAGTTTTTCACCAATTTTAGCTTTGGTTGATTGCAACCGATGTGGTGGATGTTGCTTCAACCAAATGCTGCATATTGCAATGGTTTCGGTTGTGCCAATATGCTTTTTTTCAAACGTTTGATCACGCTTTTTTGTTCTTCCAAATTAAGGTGTGCAAAGTAAATGCGCATACTGATTCGACCGGTTTGGTCATGTTGATACACCGTAGAGGTGTCTAGTGTTAATACGGCTTGCTGCATGCGTTCAACTAGCATGATCTCCGTAGCCTCTGTTTGCCATTGCACCCACACCGCAAATCCGGCACTCGGTATCTCGCATTTCACTGCATCTCCCAATGCTTGCTTGAGTAGCTGGCAAAAGTGATCGCGCCGCTCTAGATATATTTTTTGTGCTCGTTTTAGCTGTTTTTTCACCTCGCCAGATAGCAGCAGTTCTGTGAGCGCTAGTGTCTGCAACTGGTCATGGCTATCGTTTATCGTGTTCAATTTTTGCACAAATGTTGCATGTAGCTGTTGGGGTGAGATGATATACGATGCTCTGTAGCTGGCGTTTAACATATGCGCCAAACTACCAAGGTAAATCACCCGCTCCGCTTGGTCTATGCTCGCGAGTGTTGGCAAGCTATGTTTAGCATACTGAAATGATGCGTGCATATGATCTTCAATCACATAAAAATCATAGCGCTTGGCCAGTTTGAGTAGTTGCGCGCGATTGTCCGTAGACATACGCCACGTGGTGGGCTGCTGACATTCTGGTGAGACATAGATAGCGCGTACCGGGTAATTGATGCATAGCTTTTCCAAATCGTCGATATCCACACCATGTTGATGATGTTTAACGGTTTGAATATGCGCATGATTTTTCTTAAATGCCGCAGCAGTCGCAGGGGCATGCAGTGCTTCTAGTACGACGTAATCACCTTTTGCAAACAGCGTGCTAGCTACAATCTGCAAACTGGTTTGTGCCGAAGGCGTGATTAGCAATTGTTCTGCTGCAACATCCATGCCCTGCTCAAAATTGAGCATATGGGCAATTGCTTGACACAATGGCGCTAGCCCATGCAGCTTGAGTGGGTGTTGCCGCTTGGTGGCAATCAACGCGTGACGCGTAGCGCGCACTAAAGCCTGCAAATTAAATAGGCGGCTATCGCCATAGGGGTAGCTGAGATCAAATGTATCTTCACTCAGGTCATGATGCGCATACGCAGGCTGTTCCAAATGCAACGTAGTGGTATGTTGTTGAGGGAGCGCCTGCAATGAAGATAGAAAATTGGCTGATTCTACGGGTTGCTGTTGACGTACAAATGTGCCGCGCTTGTCTTCGCTATATAGCCAGCCTTGGGCGACCAACTCATCGTAAACTCTAATCACCGTTTTACGGTTAATGCCCAACTGTTGTGAAAGCTCCCGGCTGCCAGGTAATGGCGTGCCCACTGCAAATGCGCCAGTTTGAATGACATGGATGAGTTTATGCGTAAGCTGTTGATGAATCGATTGGCTCGATACTCTCGAAACAGTAAGATTCAATTCCCATGGCCTAAGCATACGTATTCCTTACAAAGCAATATCACTTAACCATGCTGACCCGCACTGTCTAACTCACAATCTTGCAGATCAACATAATCGCTTTGTGGAAACCTAGGCTATGTCCACTGCACTATGGTATCAAAATTTTTTAATAATTCACAAAATTCACGTGGACCCCTTTTTAAAAGCAAAACTGGATGGGTGTTTATGTAGGCCAATTGTATTAGAGTTACAACTGCTTAACATATTGAAACAGCCATACGCATACGGGTTGTTTGTGTGCGTGTTTCTTAGCTGGGCTCCTAGTACCAGTATTATCTAAGCAAAGTGCATCCTTACACTTGTAGGGTCGGTGCGCTTACCATAAATCAATTTATTTGGAGATAATACGATGACGCACATCAAACGTACGATGGGTTTAGCAGCGAGTATTGCGATGGCTTTGCCATTACTCGCTTCTGCAGCAGCGGATCAAGAAGCCGCGATGAAAGATGCAAATAATTGGCTGCATCCACGTGGTCAACATAACAATCAAGGCTACAGTGCACTAAAGCAAATCAACAAAAGCAACGTTAAAAACGTCAAAATGGCATGGACATTTGCGACCGGTGTAAACCGTGGTCACGAAGGTTCTCCTGTGGTGGTTGGTAATATGATGTACTTGCACACTGCGTTCCCAAACAACGTGTACGCACTTGACTTAAACGACAATCAAAAAATCGTATGGTCATATTTCCCTAAACAAGACCCATCAGTACAAGCTGTTTTGTGCTGCGATAACGTTAACCGTGGTTTGGGCTATGGCGACGGCAAGATTTTCTTGCAACAAAATGACGGTTTGTTGGTAGCGTTAGACGCGAAAACAGGCGCTAAAGTATGGGAAGCTAAAAATACAGATCCTAAAGTAGGCGCAACCAATACCAATGCAGCGCATGTGATTAAAGATAAAGTGCTTACCGGATGCTCAGGTGCTGAGTTCGGCGTACGTTGCTTTATCGCAGCATACAACATCAAAGATGGTTCTTTGGCATGGAAAGCTTACTCAACAGGTCCTGATGCTGAAGTGTTGATCGGTGCTGATTTCAACTCAGCTAACCCACAATACAGTGCGTTATCTGTTTACCAAGATGTGAATGGCGGTAACAAACAAGGTGGTTCTTTCAAACCGCTTCCAAACGATCAATTAAAAATTGGCGAAAAAGAATTAGGTACACGTACATGGTTGAAACCACAAGCAGTTAAAGATGGTTGGCAACATGGTGGTGGCTCTGTATGGGGCTGGTGGCCGTATGATGCACGTACAAACTTAGTGTACTACGGTACAGGTAACCCATCTGTATGGAACCCAGATGTACGTCCAGGCGACAACAAATGGTCTATGACTATTTTCGCACGTGACTTAGACACTGGCGTGGCTAAGTGGGGCATGCAAATGACGCCACACGATGAGTGGGATTACGATGGCGTGAATGATGTGATTCTGTTTGACAAAGGCAGCAAAACATACGCATGGCACCATGACCGTAACGGCTTTGCTTACACTTGGGACGCACACACAGGCACCTTGATTGCTGCTGAAAAAGTACATCCATTTGTAAACTGGGCAACTGGCGTTGACAAGAAAACAGGTGTTCCAGCTAAAGATGCTAAAGCTTCAACACACCAAGACTACAACGCTAAAGGCATCTGCCCAGCTGCATTGGGTACTAAAGACCAACAACCAGCGGCTTACAGCCCACGCACTGGTTTGATGTATTCTCCACTCAACCATGTGTGTATGACCTACGAGCCAGTTGAGTCTAAATACGTTGCTGGTCAACCATGGGTGGGTGCTACTTTAACGATGTTTGCTGGTCCTGATGGTGTAATGGGTGGCTTCGGCGCTTATGATCCAATGACCAACAAAAAAGTTTGGTACAACAAAGAACGTTTCTCAGCATGGGGTGGTGTACTCACTACAGCATCTGATTTAGTGTTCTACGGCACTTTAGACCGTTGGTTAAAAGCGGTGGATGCACAATCAGGTAAAGAACTCTGGAAATTCCAAGTAGGTTCTGGCGTGATTGGTAATGCATTTACATACGGCAACAAAGGCAAACAATACGTGGGTGTATTCTCTGGTATTGGCGGCTGGGCTGGTGTAGCGATGAACCTTGGTATGACTAACGACACAGACGCACTTGGTGCTGCTGGTGGTTACAAAGAGTTAACCAAATACAACGCTGCACCTGGCGGCGGTGGTTTAAACGTATTTAGCCTGTAATCTATCACTACTAGTTGTAGCTACTATTAAAACACCCCATTTTGATGGGGTGTTTTTTATTGAGCTAACTCGCCTTTACGCTCAACAATCAGTGGGTTATTGGCATCCAAGTTCACATTACGTATTGAGCCATCTGCCGCTTCAAACCAGAGTGTTGTCTGTTTATTGGCTTGTGTCACCGTGACTAATTTTCCATAAGCTCTTGGTATTTGAAATTTGGCCCGCGTTTGGTTAAGGCTATTTTGCAAACCAAAAGACAGCTTATCTTCATAGAAATTGTCTGTTCTTAACGCACCAAAATCAAATTGATACGCCCAAACAACGCCAGAAAACAGGGCCGTAAATACAGAAAAAATTACAATTAGCTTTTTGACTATGCTCAATGAAGTCTCCTTACTTTTTCAAATAGATGGCAGCTTAACTACTCTTCTCTGACAGTGCAGTCATCAATTCATTCTTAAAATGATTAGATTGCATTTTATATTTTGTGGTGCTAGTATACAGATCGGTATATACCGATCTGTATACTTAACACTTATTTTATTCATGTATCTTAATTTTGGTAATTCTTTAAGATCACCACTAAGGAGTCGATATGAAATTTCACAATGCAATATTAGGTCTATTTTTCAGCGCATCACTGGTCGCAAATGCCGCAGATGCAAACAAACTCAAGGTTGAAGAAAAAGTTGAAGTCAATGCCAATGCTGCGCAGGTATGGGAAAAAGTGAACAAATTTGGTGATTTAGGCGCATGGCATCCAGCAGTGGCAAACACCACTATTCAATCTGGTGCTGAAGCAAAAGTGGGGACCGTACGCGTACTCACCTTGCAAGATGGCGGCAAAATTACAGAGGAATTGAAAGCCTATGATACCAACAAAAAAATGTTTACTTACCGCATTATTGAAGGCGTACTTCCTGTCAGTCATTATATCTCAACTGTACAAGTCACCTCTCTAGCATCTAATAAAACGCTAGTCACTTGGGTAGGGCATTTCCAACGCAAAGATTTATCTGCTACACCTGCACAGGGTCAAGATGATGCAGCAGCAGTGAATACAATCACTGCTGTATATCGTGCAGGCCTAGACAATTTAAAGAAAATATCTGAGTAGTTGGTATTCAATGCGGCAGATATTTGTTTGGGTTGATATTCAAGCAAATATCTGCTGATTATGTTGCAGGTTTAAATACATAAAACAAATTGGGCTCGCTCATAATATAAATACTTTTGTCTGATCCCACCGCTATACCTTCAGCTTGCGGCACATGCGCTTTTAGGCCATGAAAGCCTTTCCACAACGCTAATGCGCCCAGTGCATTGCCCTCTTCATCGTATTCTTTAATCAATCTGGACTCGTCACTTAACAGCAACAAATGTCCGGTTTCACTGTGAAACGTCACGGAGGACAAATCTCGCATTGACCACTTAATGGCCTTATCAAAAGCGTCTAACCGTTTGATATCAATATTCAATGGCCTGGATACATCCGCGTCAAAAAAACCACTCACGGACATAATGTATTTAGGATCACGCTCTTTTGCCACCAACAAACGGCTGTGATTGTCATCCCAAGAGACGCCCTCAAAATTTTTATTGCCTGAAGCATTGACGCCCAGCCTAAGTTTAGGCGCGTTAGTCACATCTAAAAACTGAGCATCATTGTCTAGCTCCGCCAAAATCAAGCGATTATCGCGCTCATCGGCAATCACATAACGGTTACCCGTCACATGCGTAATCCCTTCCATGTCATCCACGCCTTTCACATGCACTTCACGCATGATGTGCCCTTGTAAATCAAGCTCAATAATTTTTGACTCTTGATTCAACACCGTAAATAGTGTGTTGCGTTCTACGTTGTGCGTAAGCCCAGAAGCATTTTTCAATGCTGCGATTGGCAATGCATCGATAGTGACTTGGTAATTGCTTAGATGGAACGTATTGTCATGTGCAGCTGGTTTATAGCTATGCCATGCATACCAGGCCAGCGCCTCCAGCTTGAAGTAATACGCCAACGAACCAAGTGCGAAGCATATCGCAATGATCCAACTCCATGTTTTAGATAGTTTAAAAGTAAATTTCATTTGTCGCTTATACGTCTTGTGTCCAATGGAATTTATGCATGATGCGATGCGCCACTGGCGCTAGAAACAACCCAACAATCACTAGAAAAACCAGCCCTGCATACAAGGCATATAGGCCTGCAAACAATTTTCCATGGTCGGTTTGTGGTGGATCCACCGGGCCCATACCTCCCAATAGCATCGCAGCATTTAAAAAAGCGCTGTGCCAAGACAGGTGCTCAAAATACAAATAGCCCAGCATGCCAATAGCAAGTGAAAACAGCAACAGTAAGGCAGCCGTGATTGTATGCAACGCCATGCGCAATAGAAATTTTTGCTGAGAGATGGGTGGGTGATGGCGGGATTCGTACATAAGGACTCCACAATAAGATGGGCTGATGCCCATGAAGTTCAATGACTGGATGACCGCTGAATTATATTGGATTTACATGTGCGCAGGGTGAGCAAAACCAGTTGAGCAATACTACTGAACAAACCCTGCTGATAATGAATAAACGATATGCAATGAAACGATGATGGATGAGGTGCTGAAAACAAAAAAGCCCAGTAGTTAACTGGGCTTTTGTTAAGGTAATTAAACCTTATTTGTTCATTACGTACATTGTTACTTCGAAACCGAAACGCATTTCAGTAGCTGCTGGTGTTGTCCACATAATAATCTCCTTTTGTTTAAACACATCCACATGATGTATCTGTATGACTCACACTATACCGACAGGTTTAAATAATGGCCTATGTGCTTGACGTATTGTTGCCTAATGATTTTACGTAAAAGACCTACTGTATTTTTTCAGGCTGACTACTTCATGGTTCTTAATTTTGAGGCCACATAAGAAGCAGCGGCTGTTCTGGTTTCCACACCCAGCTTGGAAAACACATGCTCCAAATGCTTATTGACTGTTCTCGGGCTGGTGCCCAAAATATCGCCAATATCACGATTGGTTTTACCTTTGATCGCCCAATACAGCACTTCTGATTCGCGTTTGGTGAGACCAAAGGTGCTTGTCAGCGCTTGAATTTGGGCTTCATCAGACTCTTCACTCAGCAAAATAATCCACTGTTCATCACTGCTATCATCAGCAAGGCTCAAGGTTAAGCGACTAGAGCCTTTAATCATGTTCAACGCTTGCGTACGCTCAGCGTTGGCTTGCTGCATATTTTGCAACCAATTCAACATGGGCTCTGGCGTGGTGTCTGCAGCATGCAACCCACTTTCATAAAAATAGCGTTGCATCCATTGTCTGGCCAGTGGGCTTTGCCAGACAATTTTTCCGTCTTGCGGTGTAATCGCAATAGCCGCTTGGCCAAACGCATCCAGCGCACTGCGCGCTTGGTTCATGAGCTTGACCGTTTGCAGATGCGAGGCAATCCTAGCCAACACCTCTTTAGGTCGAATCGGCTTGGTCACATAATCCACCCCGCCCGCCTCAAAGCCAGCCGCCACATGCTCAGCTTCAGTCAGCCCCGTCATAAAAATGACCGGGATATGCCGAGTCAGACTATTGGCTTTTAATTGGCGGCAGGTTTCAAATCCATCTATGCCGGGCATCATCGCATCCAGCAAGATAACATTGGGTTGCGCATCGTTCGCGCGTTGCAATGCCGTCTGCCCGCTATCGGCAACCAGTACCATATAGCCGGACTCATCCAGTGCATCATGCAAATAGGCCAAATTGTCCAGCACATCATCTACGATGAGCACCGTGGGTGTTTGTGTAAGGGTATTCATTGTTTTACGTCTTCAATATATTTTTTCACTGCTTCTAATTTAAATTGACCGACCAGTTGCTTCATTAATGCAATAAAGGATTGATATTGAGGGTTTAACTGCTCAATCTCATCCAGTTTTTGGTGTATGCCTTTGACATACCCCATATTGACCAGTGACAAAATATCCTGCAAATGATGCGACTCTGGCATTGTAATCGTATCGTCGCTCATTGCGTCAATGGTTGGTACAACTAGGTTACGTGTATCGTGATTTTCTTTTATCCACTCAATCGACAGCCTGCTGCCAATCCAATCCAGCAAGTCTTCTACATTCACCGGCTTCACCATAAAGTCTTGGCTATCAATCCCTGCCGCATTTTCCAGATTTTTGTCGTATGCGTTAGCCGAGACAATAGCAATCGGGATATTGGAATGATGCACTTTACGAATGATATAAGAAGCCTCCCAGCCATCCATCACTGGCATCGCCAAATCCATGAGGATGATATCCGGTTTAAACTGCTGATACATATCGACACATTCTTTTCCGGTTGCCGCTTGTGCGACATCAAAGCCCAAAGGCGCAAGAATATTGATCACCAACTCCCGATCCACTTGCTCGTTATCTACCACCAGCACTTTGCGACGCAATCCACGATACCCTACTCGCTTACGGTAAACGGCAGGTTCTACCTCTACATCTTGTCGAATTTGTGATAAAAACAGGCGGATTTCAAACTGCGTGCCCTTACCTTGCTCGCTCTTAAAGTGAATCTCACCACCCATTAATTCTGTTAAGAGCTTGCTGATGGTCAGACCCAAACCGGTACCACCGATATTGATTTGCTCTGCGGCACTGCCACGTTCAAATGGCTCAAATATCTTTTGATACTCGGAAGGTTTGATGCCAGGGCCAGTGTCTTGAATTTCGATATGGGCGATTTCACGCGCATAACTGACGCGGAAAGTAATGCCGCCCTCTTTGGTAAATTTAACCGCGTTGCCCAATAAGTTAATAAGAATCTGCGTCAACCGTTTTTGGTCTGCACGCACCAAAGCGGGTAATTCTCCACGCTGTTCAAATTTAAAATAGAGACCTTTATTACGCGCTTGCAGTTCAAACATGCTGACAATTTGGTGAATAAACTCGGGGAACTTGAGTGGCTTGGTATCAAATGTGAGCTTGCCACTCTCGATGCGCGCAATGTCTAATGTCCCCTCAATCAGCGATAGTAAGTGCTCACCACTTCGACTGATGACACGTATCGCTTGGCGGCGATGCTCAGGGATAGATGCATCATTATCGAGCAATTGTGCGTAACCTAAAATACTATTGAGCGGGGTGCGTAACTCATGACTGATCCCCGTGATATAACGGCTCTTTGCTTTATTGGCTTGTTCGGCCAAATGTCTGGCCAACTGCAACTCAGTGTCGGTTTGTTTATGCAGATCAATTTCACGCAATAGCAAGCCGGTTTGTCGGTTAGACTCTTCTTGCGCCACACGCCGACTCTCGGTAGTGAGCACTAACCACCACGCTACAATTCCACTAGCAAACACCAAGGCGGCAAACACTTTGAGATAGCCGCTACGTAGTTGCGGCAACAGCTCGGAGGCAGTGCCTTCTAATATCAAGGTCTCATGGAAGTAAATCAAACCAAGCACTGCACCAAAAAATCCTAAAGCAATGGTCATCAGCAGCAAATAATGAGCAACCCCGCCTTTGATATGCGGCCACAGCGACTTAGGCAGAAAAAACTTGTTCACGTCTATCCATTGTTGCGAGAGTTTTGCATGCGGCTTGCACGCATCATTGCAGCGTGCATCCAGACAGCAACACAAAGAGCAGATTGCACCCTGATATGCCGGACAGTGCGCCATGTCATCAGTCTCGTATTCTCGCTCGCACACCACGCATTTTTGCATGCGTTTAGTGGTGGGAAACACGAAAGGTTTACGTGCAATGTAGTAACGGCCCTTGGTCAGCCAAGCAATCAAGGGCGAAGTAATGAGCGCTGTACCCAAGGCAATAAATGATGAGAACGCGGTCAGTGTCTCGCCAAATACCCCAGAGAACGCTGCAATCGAAATCGCCGACGCCAGAAACATGGTGCCGACGCCAACCGGATTGATGTCATATAAGTAAGCGCGCCTAAACTCAATGCCTTTGGGGCTGAGTCCCAACGGTTTATTAATCACCAAATCTGCCACTACTGCGGTAATCCAAGCAATAGCAATATTGGAGTACAAGCCTAGCACTTGCTCTAACGCTTTAAATACATCTAACTCCATCAGCATGATGGCAATGACCGCATTGAATACCACCCACACCACACGCCCGGGATGACTATGCGTGAGCCGCGCAAAGAAATTAGACCATGCCAATGAGCCGGCATAGGCATTGGTCATATTCACTTTAATTTGTGATACCACCACAAATAAAGCGGTCACGGCCAAGGCTACATCGTATGAGCTAAATGCATAGTTAAAGCCAACCAAATACATGTGTGTGGGGTTTACTGCAGATTGAAACGACATATCACTTTGTATCACCAGGTAAGCTAGCAGTACGCCGCCAAGCATTTTGAGCATGCCTAAGAATACCCAGCCTGGCCCAGCCATGAGCACGCCAATGTTCCAACGCCATCGATTTTGCACCGTTTTGTCCGGCATAAACCTTAGAAAGTCGACCTGTTCACCAATTTGGGGAATAAGTGCTACGCCAACCGCTGTTGCTGCACCAAACATGTGCAAGTTAAACTCGCCCGCTTGCCCCGATACACCGGCAAACATACTAAGTTTAGATAAGATATCCGGATCATGATGCAAGATGGCAATGAATGGCAGAAACATCAGTACCAGCCAGATAGGCTGCGTAATCATTTGAATGCGGCTAATCAACGTAATCCCGTGCGTCACCAGCGGAATCACCACCAGCGCGCTCACCAGATAACCAATATAGAGCGGCATTTGGAAGTACAACTCTAGCGCATAGGCCATGATGGCGGCTTCTAAGGCAAATAAAATAAAGGTGAACGAGGCATAGATAAACGAGGAAATCGTGGAACCGATATAGCCGAAGCTGGCACCACGGGTGAGCAAATCCATGTCTAAGCCATATTTAGCTGCGTAATAACTAATCGGCAAACCGGTAAGAAAAATAATTGCGCCAACTGCCAATATCGCCCAAAATGCGTTGATAAACCCATAATTGACAGCAATCGTGCCGCCAATTGCTTCTAACACCAAAAATGAGATTGCACCTAGCGCGGTGTTAGATACGCGTAAAATTGACCATTTACGAAAGGAGCGCGGCGTAAAACGTAAAGCATAATCTTCGATAGATTCGTTAGCGACCCAGGTATTGTAGTCGCGACGAATCTTCACAATACGCTGTGTGGGCTCTGCCTGCGGCGCTTCGCGCGCATTGAGTTCTGCTGTTGCCAAACGAGATTCCTCATGATGTAGAAGTGGTCTAACGCTTGTAAATAAGCAATATCTATTCCTTGGCCGAAATTCCTAGGCAGAACGAGGCCAGCCACATCTTAATCAATGAGCAAAAGTTGATATGTACGTTAAATAACGTATATCACGTGACGTGATGATTGAACAAGCGGTGCATCACACACCAACCATCGTTAAAGTAGGTTAAACCGTGAGCAACAGGTTAGCACCTAACCCTAGCATGAGTCCAGCCAGCAATGATTGCGAGAGCGTGAGTAAGCGGTGGCGCTGCATGCCCAGCACATAACCCAAGCCATGTAATCCAGCGGTAGCAATCAGCATCCCCAACAAAGGCAGCGCCATATTGGCCATTTTGTCCTGATACAACTCCGTACCATGTGCCAAGCCGTGCATCAACGCAAATAGCGCAGTCAACAGCAGTTGCAATTCACGGTGAATAGCAAAACGCGTCATCAACACCACGCCCAACGCGATCAAACCAGCAGCAATGGTAGACTCCACGCCCCCTATTGCAATACCAGCCATACCTAGCAATGCACCTAACAACATTGTGCAGACAAAGGTCAGCGGCAATTGCCAGCGCGCTTTTCCACCCACATTGGCGGCCCATACCCCAACGGCCAACATCATCAATAGATGATCCCAACCTAATAGCGGGTGCAGTAATCCGGCAGTAAATCCGTGAGTCAATCCGTGTCCCGGGTGCGCCAGCGCAAAACCAGAGAATAGCGACAGTACAATACTTAGTGTGAATTGTTTTTTCATCATAGCCCTTTACAACATTAATCCTTGTTTTTCAATAAACCGCACTATCTCTTCTAAGCCTTGACCAATCTTGAGATTGGTAAAAATAAATGGGCGTTCTCCGCGCATGCGTTTCGCATCTCTATCCATGACTTCCAGTGAGGCACCCACCATCGGCGCTAAGTCAATTTTGTTAATCACCAACAAATCTGATTTGGTAATACCAGGCCCGCCTTTTCTGGGAATTTTCTCACCAGCCGCTACATCAATCACATAAATCGTTAAGTCAGAAAGTTCTGGGCTGAACGTCGCTGCAAGGTTATCGCCACCGCTTTCCACAAATACGATATCTAAGGTTTGAAAGCGTTGACTGAGTTGCGCGACGGCTTCTAAATTCATTGAAGCGTCTTCTCGTATCGCCGTGTGTGGGCAACCGCCAGTTTCTACGCCAATAATGCGCTCTGGCGATAAGGCTTCGTTGCGGGTCAAAAATTCCGCATCTTCCTTGGTGTAAATATCATTGGTCACCACGGCAATGTTATAGACATCGCGCAGGCGCTTGCACAAGGCCAACGTAAGCGCAGTTTTACCAGAGCCGACTGGTCCACCAATGCCGACACGTAAGGGCTCTTGATAGCTTACTGCTGGCACTTTTTCTTTTAATTGCACTGTCATTTTTTACCTCTACGAACTCAATTAAGACCTAAATAATCTGCTGTACTGCGTTTCGTGTCTGCACCCTGCGATACTAAGCAAAGGATTTAAGTTGCTGATGGCTTCATCTGGCAACTGCATGGCATCTGCAACGACTTGTGGTAGCGATTGCCCCAAATGCAGCAAGATTTTTTGCCCGGCTACTTGGCCCAATGGCACTGTTTTCATCGCGGCACTGGCCTGATTTTCTAGCCACCCCCACACGTAGCCTTGTAATGCATCTTGCACATGGATTTGCCAATGCTGTGCAATGGCGGCATAGATGGTTGGGAAAGCCGGCGACTGCAAACTATGTATTTGACCCATCAAGGCATCGGGCATTTCTTGCAAGTCATTAAGCAAACGACATAGCGAATAGCCCATTTGGCGTGTCTCAGCCAAGGCTTCCGCCGTATCCCGCCCCGCTTGATAAAACGCATCCCAAGTTTGCACAGCTTGCATATCACCCACCTGCCACGCGCCATATAAACGATGCAGCACAGGCAACTCAAACTGCGCTTGGTAAATATGCAGCACATCACCAATCCAAGTTTCTGCACTGGCTAAATCATGCACCTCGCCACATTCAATCGCCCATTCTAAGCCTTGCGAATAACTATATGCGCCTACCGGCAGCATGGGACTCGCCAATTGCAATAAGCGACTCAGCGCCAGACTTGATTTCAGCACATGTGATTGTGGTGCATTAGCCATGTTTGAGTCGACGCTTTGACTGTTGCTTTAATTGTTCCAGGGGACGTAGATTGGTCATCGCGTCGTCATCATGTCCATGGCGATGACCACCACCGTAAGCACCGGCTTCTGGCTCAAACGGCGCTTGGCTCTCTGTGACTTGCATGCCCAAACCCAGCAACATTTCTTTGAGTACATAATCTTGCTCTAAACGCAGCCAGCCATCGCCTACTTGCAGTGGCACATGGCGGTTGCCCAAATGATAAGCGGCACACATCAAAGCCTGTGTGCTTGCTGCGGTCACATCACATACAGGCTCTTGCGCAGAGACGATTTGTATTACCGTGCCGGATTCTGATTTCAATAAATCGCCACCACGCAGAATAATGCCCCGGTCTAAAAACAAAGCCGCTTCCGTGCCGGATTTCAATATGACCCGTAATCGACTTTTCTGGCGTTTATCAAACGGCAGTTCTAAGTAGTCGTCAATGTGCGTAGCTAGCGTAATGCGTTCAGTAATATGTAGCATGATTAAAATAAGAAGTAACGTTGCGCCATCGGCAATACTGTGGCCGGTTCACAGACCAAATCCATGCCATCGGCCAATACGCGATATGTTTCCGGGTCTACATCAATCGTCGGCATCCAGTCATTGTGAATCATGTCTTTCTTTTTGACATGGCGCGTGCCGCTAATACCCACCAATGGTTTTTGCAAGCCAAGTGCAGCTATTTCTGGATTGCTTAATGCGGCTTGCGAGACAAAGGTTACCGCCGTTTTTAAACCACCTGCATAGGCACCAAACATAGGGCGATAATGCACGGGTTGCGGTGTTGGGATAGACGCATTCGGGTCGCCCATGGCAGCGGCAGCGATCATGCCGCCTTTTAATATGGTAGAAGGTTTAACGCCAAAAAAGGCAGGGCGCCATAGCACTAAATCCGCCAGCTTACCGACTTCTATCGAACCCACTGTATGCGCAATGCCATGCGTCAGCGCAGGGTTAATGGTGTATTTAGCAATGTAACGTTTGATTCTGAAGTTATCGTTACGCTCAGAATCTTCTTTAAGTGGACCGCGTTGCACTTTCATTTTATGTGCAGTCTGCCAAGTGCGAATAATCACTTCGCCCACACGCCCCATGGCTTGCGAGTCTGAGGACATCATAGAAAACGCACCTAAGTCATGCAGAATATCTTCTGCTGCAATGGTCTCGCGGCGGATGCGGCTTTCAGCAAACGCAATATCCTCGGCAATAGCGGGATCTAAATGATGACAAACCATGAGCATATCCAAATGCTCATCAATGGTATTCACGGTAAATGGCCGAGTCGGGTTGGTGGAAGATGGCAACACATTGGCATAACCAGCTGCTTTGATAATATCTGGCGCGTGACCACCGCCAGCACCTTCGGTATGGAAGGTATGAATGGTGCGGTCTTTAAATGCACCAATGGTAGTTTCCACAAAGCCAGACTCATTCAAGGTGTCAGAATGGATCGCCACTTGCACATCCATTTCTTCTGCCACGCTTAAACAGTTATCAATGGCGGCAGGTGTGGTGCCCCAGTCTTCATGTAGTTTTAAGCCTATGGCACCTGCCGTGATTTGTTCACGCAAAGGTTCTGGCAAACTGGCATTGCCTTTGCCTAAAAAACCCAAGTTCATGGGGAAAGCATCGGCCGCCTGTAACATGCGGTGAATATGCCAAGGTCCTGGCGTACAAGTGGTAGCAAAGGTGCCGGTGGCTGGGCCCGTACCGCCGCCTATCATGGTCGTCACGCCCGACATCAACGCTTCTTCAATTTGTTGTGGGCAAATAAAGTGAATATGCGTATCAATGCCGCCGGCGGTGACGATCATGCCCTCACCTGCAATAATCTCAGTGCCTGCGCCAATCGCTATGGTCACTTCTGGCTGGATATCCGGATTGCCTGCTTTACCAATCGCAGAAATACGCCCAGCTTTAATACCAATATCGGCCTTCACCACGCCCCAATAGTCGATGATTAACGCATTGGTAATCACCGTATCAGCCACATCAGCAGACACCAACTGCCCTTGCCCCATGCCGTCACGTATCACTTTACCGCCACCAAACTTCACTTCCTCGCCGTACACGGTGTAGTCTTTTTCTACCTCCACCCAAAGCTCAGTATCGGCTAGGCGCACCCTATCGCCCACGGTGGGACCGAACATTTCGGCATAGGCTTGTTTGTCTATTTTTAAAGTCATTCAACTCAATCCTTGAAAAATCTCAAAGCGAAAGTAAGCGTAGGCGAAAAGGCAGCGACAACACCGGAGTTTACATAGAGTAAATGAGGATGTTGGCGGTGACTTTTTAACACCAGATGACTGAGCGGCTGATTTTTCATTCCGAAAGAGCACCCATCACTCTGCCTGCAAAGCCATATACTTTTCTATCACCCGCTAACGCTACCAATTCAACGGTGCGCGTTTGACCTGGCTCAAAACGGACTGCCGTACCAGCTGCGATATTCAAACGAAACCCATAAGCCGATTTCCGATCAAAATCGAGCGCATCATTGGTTTCAAAGAAATGATAATGTGAGCCGACTTGAATAGGCCGGTCGCCTTTGTTCGCCACATGCAAGGTAACGACCTGACGCCCTACATTCAAGAGAATGTCGCCGCTGTCTATTTTCATTTCACCTGGAATCATAACAACCTCTTATATCTAAAAATGATTAGCACTAAGCCAGACAAGACACGCGCAAAAAAGACCGACGCGGCATATACAAAATATGTAAGGAGGGATTGTTTGCAAGCAACGCAGTATGGTGACGTGATTATCATTTTTATGGGATTGGGTGATGAACGGTGACTAGCTTCGTCCCATCTGGAAACGTCGCTTCAATTTGAATATCGGGAATCATCTCCGCAATACCCTCCATGACATCATCACGACTCAGTAGTGTCGCGCCATAACTCATGAGTTCAGCGACCGTTTTACCATCGCGTGCACCCTCCATAATGGCGGCAGAGATGTACGCAATGGCCTCTGGGTAATTGAGCTTTAATCCACGTCCTTTACGACGCTCTGCTAACAATCCTGCAGTAAATATCAGCAGCTTATCTTTTTCTCTAGGAGTCAGTTCCATCTAACGCATCTCATGCTTCATGTTGATTGATTATGTATTCAAACTCTATGTATTCCAGATTCTTGGCCTAGTAACTTCACGACCCGCATACCAAGGGCGTAGTAGCTGCCACAATTGCTCAAAATACTGTTTGGCGGTTTGTGCAGATTGCCCTACATAGCGTGCTGAAAATACCTCTGGCAACGCAGTGACTCCATACCGTGCTTGCAAATCCAATGCCAAATTTGGTTGTACTGCCTTGCACGCTTCAATCACTTCTACCGGTACAGTACCAGCCACCACGATAAAGCTTGCAGATACTGGATTGCCACTTAATCCTACGATAGATTGCATACATCGATTATGTGGCGTCAATGCACCCACTTCGCGCCAAATGAGTTTTTGTTGCCTATAAATGGCAAGATTTTGGTGCATATGCCCAGTTTGCCAGCGCTCTTGTTGTGCTTGCCTGCCAAAACAAACAATATCCCATGCTGCGTAACGGGCATCTGCCGCTAAATCAATGCGGGCAGAAAAATCCACTTGCGCACCATCGAATAGAATATTCTCTTGTGGCAACCACTCTAGGCAAGCATTGTCTGCCAAAGAAAAATGTAAATGTTGACTGGCGGGCTGCCCATTGGCTTTGTACCATTTGCCTGCGCCTGGTGTGGTCAACAAAGCGTGCGCTTGTGGTTCAAGCGTTACCTCTAATGTGAGCGCATCACCACCCGCAACACCACCCGGCGGATGCACTATTACACCGTGACAGACGGCTTGCCCTTCTGGATGCAAACTCTTTTGCAATACCAAAGGGCCACGGTGCTGCTTAAACGCTAGAAAACTACGCGACCCTTGGTTTACGTCTTGCTGCTGCGCGACTTGATGATGCGCAAATCTAAGGGTTAAATGTGCCGCCCAATGCCTGGGAGGGGTACCTAGCACTTGGGCTAAGCATTCAGTTAACTCACTTTTGATTTGCGCATCATCCATCGCCACATCATGCCACAAAATCTAACTTTACGAGTACAGCCAAATACAACCACCCATGCTTAAACAGACAGATACCCTTTGATTTTGGCCGCATCGACTTCGCCACGTTTATCTTCATGAATGAACTTGCCTTTATCAATCACAATGATGCGATCCGCCACCTCCATGGTAAAGCTCAGCACTTGCTCGGAAACGATAATGGTAATCTCACGCATTTTACGTATCTCATTCAACACGCGGGCAATGTCTTTAATAATGGAAGGTTGAATCCCTTCCGTTGGTTCATCCAATAACAGCACTTTTGGATTGGTGACTAAAGCACGTGCAATAGCCAACTGTTGCTGCTGACCACCCGACAAATTGCCGCCTTTGCGTTTACGCATATCAAACAAGACAGGAAACAACGCATAAATATCTTCAGGGATTTCACGCGATTTTGATTTTTCCAAACCCGTTTCAATGTTTTCCTGCACTGTCATGCTGGGGAAAATCATACGGCCTTGCGGCACATAGGCCAAGCCTCTCGCTACACGTTGATAAGTGTCCGCACCTTGTAAACTTACGCCATCGACCATGGCTTTTGTCGATTTGCTTGGCAGAATGCCCATCAACGATTTGAATAAGGTGGTTTTACCCATGCCGTTACGGCCCATGATGGCCAGTGTTTCGTTTTTATTGGCGGTAATATTCAAGCCATGAATGACTTGGCTTTGGCCATAGCTGACTTGCAAATTTTCAATTTCAAACATGCGGGTTCTCCTAATGACCTATTAATTAATGACCTAAATACACTTCAATCACTTTTTCATCTTCTTGCACTTTGTCCATAGAGCCCTCGGCCAAAATCTTGCCTTGGTGCAATACGGTCACTTTATGGGCGATCTTTTTGACGAATTCCATGTCATGCTCAATCACCAGCACAGAGCGGTTGTTGCAAATTTTATTCAGTAACTCGGCTGTTTGGTCACGTTCTTTTGCACTCATGCCTGCCACTGGCTCATCCAGCATCAGCAACTCTGGATCTTGCATCAGCAACATGCCGATTTCCAGCCATTGCTTTTGGCCATGACTCAATAAGGCCGCTTCTAAATCCAGTAAGTCAGTGAGCATGATTTCTTCTGCCACTTTACGTACTTGTGCTTCAACCTCGGCCGTGCGCTTAAATGTCAGGCTACCAAACACGCCACGCCCTTTGGGGTAGGACACTTCCAAGTTCTGATACACCGATAAGTTCTCGTAGATCGAAGGCGTTTGGAATTTACGGCCTACGCCTTCACGCACAATTTCGTGCTCAGAAAGTTTGGTGAGCTCTTTATTCATGAACTTGATAGAACCTGATGTGGACTTGGTTTTACCGCAAATCAAATCCAGCACCGTGGTTTTACCTGCACCGTTTGGCCCAATCACCACACGTAACTCGTTTTTATCGATGTACATGGTGAGGTTATCTACCGCCTTAAACCCATCAAAGGATACCGTCAGGTCTTCGATGGACAATACAAAGTCTGTATTACTCATGCTTTTGCTCCCTTCATATTGGCCACTTTGGCGGGTTTCTCTTTTTTAGCTACAGGCGCTTCAATGTGTGACAGCGTAGGCTCAATCTTTTCCGGTTCTGGCGTGTCGTCATAAAACCGTTTCATGAACTTGAGTTTTCTAGCATGTTGATCCCACAACCCTGCTAAACCATTTGGGAAGAACATCACCACCGCCATGAACAAGCCGCCCATCAGGAACAACCACAATTCTGGATACGTTTCTGAGAAGAAGGTTTTACCGTAGTTGACTAACAAGGTACCGTATACCGCACCAATCAAGGAGATACGCCCGCCTACCGCACAGAAAATCACCATTTCAATGGATGGCACAATGCCCACAAACGAAGGTGACATGAAGCCGACCTGCAAGGTAAACATGGCGCCACCAATCGCAGAAATCATGGCAGCGATACAAAAGATAAAGATTTTGAAATCAGATACGTCGTAGCCAGAGAAGCGCACGCGCTCTTCTTTATCGCGCATCGCCAATAACAACATGCCAAACTTACTGGTTAAAATGTATCTGGAAAGCAAGATGCAACCGAATAACAAGATGCCATTGACGTAGTACAAGATGTATTTTGCGCTATCGGTACGTGTATCCCAACCCAACATGGTTTTGAGGTCAGTAATACCGTTTACGCCACCAGTTAAGCCTTGTTGACCGACAATCAAGATACTTAAAATTAAGGCAATGGCTTGGGTAATGATGGCGAAGTACACACCGCCTACACGACGCTTGAACATGGCAAAACCGATAATGTAAGCAAATAAGGCAGGGATGACCAAGATAGCCAATATGGTTAAAGGCAAGCTCTTGAACGGCTCCCAAAACCATGGAATGGAAGTCAACTGGTTCCAGTCCATAAAGTCGGGGATGCCAGGTGTGGTTTGGATTTTGGTACTAATCGGATCTGAGGCTTCTAACTTCATGAACATTGCCATGCCGTATCCACCTAGACCAAAGAAGATGCCTTGGCCTAAACTCAGAATCCCACCGTTACCCCACAACAACACCAAACTCACTGCAACAAAGGCGTAGGTCAGGTATTTACCGACTAAATTCAGCCTGAATATATCGACACCAAGTGGTAGGGCGACAAAGATAACGGCAGCCAGCACCGCTAACCCTAACAACCCTTTCTTGCCTCCCAGCAGTTCACTCGAACTTAACTTACTTAATATGGCATTCATCTATGTTCTCCTCATCTACGTCAAACAAAATTTGTGGCACTACTTACTATTTGTAATACTTGCTTTTGATCACACTTGCTTGCAGTATTACTTACGTAGTTTCGAAGCAAACAAACCTTCTGGCTTCATCATCAAAATCCCTACAATCACCAACAATGTAGACACCTTACCCATCGAGCTAGTCATAAAGAACTGCAAGATTGATTGTGCTTGTGCAATACCGAACGCGGAGGCGATCGTACCCATCAAGCTGGCTGCACCACCAAACACCACCACCATAAAGCTATCTACAATATAGAGTGTGCCTGTGGTTGGGCCGGTAGAAGCAATCGTGGTAAACGCAGCACCTGCAATCCCTGCAATCCCACAGCCTAAGGCAAAGGTCATACGATCCACTTTACTGGTATTGATACCAACAGCGCCTGCCATCACACGGTTTTGCACGGTGGCACGTACACGTAGACCCCAGCGTGAGCGATACATAAACAAGTACACCCCAGCCGTGACAATGATGGCTAAGAACATCACGAATACCCCGTTAATGGGAATATCAATGTCTGGTGTTGGCTTAAACGAACCCAACATCCATTCTGGCAACTCAGCACTCACTTCTTTTGCGCCAAACGTTGAGCGGAAGATTTGTTGCATCACCAAACTCAAGCCCCAAGTCGCTAACAGCGTATCGAGTGGCCGTTTATACAGATGCCGTATCATGATAAATTCAATGAAGTACCCCACTGCAAACGCTAGGGCGAATGCGATGAGAATCGCAAACACGAAGTAATAGTTTACAAAGCCATAATTGGCCGCCAACTTGGAAATCATCACCGTGGTATAGGCACCAATTGCCATAAACTCACCGTGTGCCATATTAATTACACCCATTTGCCCGAAAATAATTGCGAGACCAAGTGCCATGAGGAGCAACACTGTAAACATGCTCAGGCCAGAGAAACCCTGCATCACCACAATATTGCCTATATCTGCCATTGAATAACCAAACATACCGGCCTCCTACTCAAAACCTACTAATGAAATAAACTGAACCCACACATCTCAACCTACTACTATTTGCCTGCAAATTGCGGCAACCTGATCACAGACTGCCGCATATTGACTACTCAGGTGCGTGGTCTAAACCACGCATCAGACAACTATTGATAACCTTTTGGGAATGGATCAGGTTTGATGTAACCAGAGGTGTAAACCACTTTCGCTTGACCATCTTTACCCCATTGACCAATACGTAATTTAGTCGTTAAGTGATGGTTAGCTTCTACAGTCACAGGGCCTTCTGGTGCATCTTTGAACTCATAACCTGGTAAAGCAGCTTGTACTTTGTCTACGTCAAAGCTACCTGCACGCTCAACCGCAGCTTTGTACAACCATGGGCCTAAGTAAGCAGCTTGTGTCACGTCACCAATCACAGAGTTAGGACCCCATTTCTTTTTAAACTCAGCCACAAATTTCTTGTTGGCCGGGTTATCTTGAGATTGGAAGTACTTCATGGCTGAGTAGAAACCAGCTAAGTTTTCACCGCCAATGCCTAACACTTCATCCTCAGTCACTGAGATGGTTAACATCGTTTGTTTAGCTGAATTTAAACCAGCAGCATTCAGTTGTTTAAACCATGCTACGTTACTACCACCTACTACAGCTGCGTAAATCACGTCTGGTTTTTTCAGTTTGATTTTGTTAATCACAGAACCAAATTGTGTATCACCCAAAGCAATGTACTCTTCACCCACCACTGTGCCTTTTAAGTGTTGCTCAATGTGTTTACGGGCAATTTTCATCGAAGTACGTGGCCAGATGTAATCAGAACCAATCAAGTAGAACGTTTTCGCTTTCTTCTCTTTAGCAATCCAATCCAACCCTGCAAGAATCTGTTGTGTTGCTTCTTGGCCTGTGTAGAACACGTTTTTAGATTGCTCTAAACCTTCATAGAACGTTGGGTAGAACAGTAAGCCATTCTCTTTTTCAAATACCGGTAATGCCGCTTTACGTGAAGCAGATGTCCAGCAGCCCATAACCGCAGCCACTTTATCTTTTACCAATAGTTTTTTAGATTTCTCAGCAAATGTTGGCCAGTCTGAAGCACCGTCTTCTTGAATCACTTCAATTTTGCGGCCCAAAATACCACCCATCGCATTGATTTGCTCAATCGCTAATTTTTCAGCTTGGATAGAACCGGTTTCGCTGATCGCCATCGTGCCGGTAGCTGAGTGCAAGATACCTACTTTGACTGTGGTATCCGTCACGGCTAAGCCTGTAGTGTTCACTTTAGCGGTTGGAAAATCCGCTGCCAAAGCATGGCTGGAAATCACACCCACTGCTAGCAGTGCGCCAACTAGCGCGCCACCCGCTTTCATAAAACTACGTCTGTTAAAGGTACTCATTGCTGTGTCTCCTGTTTAAAAAATCAAACTGTAAAAATTAAAAATATTTAAAACTAAACTTACTTCAACTCAATTCGCTTTACTTCATCGGCTTGACTAATGCCCAAGCATCCAAGGTCTAGCGGTTTTTTTGGTTTGTACTTGCAGCGCAGCTTTGCCAGTGTCTTCGTTCACTTTAGTAGTGGTTTTGCAGGTGTGTGACCCGGTGCAACCGCAACTGGAACGTCGACCAACTTTAGGATCATGTGCAGACTTTTCATTGCGCTCATGCGCCTCACGTTGCTGCTTGCCCATGATGGCTAAGCGTGGGACTGACATAATGCGTGGGCTTTCAGCGCCGCACTCTTGGCAAAAAGCAGGTTCACTGCATTCACTCATTCTGCGTAGCGCACTAAACACGCCGCAGCTGTCACATTCATATTCATACATGGGCATTTGCAAACTCCTTAACTTGTTTTGGCGGTATCAACGCCTTGTTTCACCATGATTTTTGGTCCATCTGCGTTCGGCTTCATATCAAAGTCGAAAATCTCAGTTGGTAACCACAGCGTTGCACAAGCGTTAGGGATATCCACAATGCCGCTGATATGCCCTTCCACTGGCGCGGTGCCTAAAATCGAGAGTGCTTGGGCGCCGGTGTAGCCAAATTTCTTCATGTACTCAATGGCATTCAAACAAGCTTGACGGTATGCCACATGCACATCTAGGTAATGCTGCTTACCTTGCTCATCGACAGAGATACCTTCAAAAATGATGTAATCACGATAAGTAGGCGTTAAGACGCTGGGCTGAAAGATTGGGTTTTTAATGCCGTACTTTTTCACACCGTCTTTGATTAAGCTGACTTTGATATCAAGATAGCCCGCCATCTCAATCGCACCACAGAACGTAATTTCGCCATCGCCTTGTGAGAAGTGCAGGTCACCCATCGAGAGACCACCATCTTTCACATACACCGGGAAATAAATCTTAGAGCCCTTAGTCAAGTTCTTGATATCGCAGTTACCACCGTGATCGCGTGGAGGTACCGTACGCGCACCTTCTGCTGCTGCCTTTTTCGCATCATCGCCTGTCAATTTACCCATGACTGCAGATTGTGGATTAGGTGGCAATGCCAATGCTGGTACACGGTCTGGATCTGTTGCAATCAATTCAGCTTCACGCGTATTCCACTTTTCCAACAACTCTTTAGAGGGCAAGCAACCGATTAAACCCGGGTGCATGATGCCGGCAAATTTCACATTCGGCACATGACGTGAGCTAGTGTAAATACCATGGAAATCCCAAATCGATTTGCGTGCTTCCGGATAATGGTCAACTAAAAAGCCGCCGCCATTTTCCTTAGCAAAAATACCGTTAAAGCCCCATTGCGAGTCTTCAAACGTACCCACATCTAAAATATCCACCACCATTAAATCGCCTGGCTCAGCACCTTCTACGCCAATCGGGCCACTTAGATAGTGCACTTGCGTTAAATCTACATCGCGTACGTCATTGGCGCTGTCGTTGTTGCCAATTTGGCCGCCAGTCCAGTCCATACATTCCACACGGAATTCATCGCCTGGCTTTACCATCGCCACCATCGGCAGATCAGGATGCCAGCGATTATGAATCTGGCCATCTTGCTCCCATGGTTTTTTGTCTAAATCTAACTTGACGATTGTTTTCATCCTTCACCCTCCATATTGATCAGTTAAGTTCCAAGAATGGATGTCAATTAAAATTGGAATTGCATTGCAACAGTGATTGCATTGACGCTGCTTGAACCAGTCACTTTGGTGTCTGAGTAAGCGGCTGTAATCGTTGCGTTATATGGCTCAATTACATAGTTAGTACCAATTTCATATTTCTTGGTGGTATCTGCTGTCGCTGCATCTGAATCAAATTTTTGATAGCGTGCAAATGGCATGAATTGGCCCCAGCCCACTTTAGAATTGAACAAATAAGCCACACCTGCTGAGTACGCTTTACCTTGCTCACTTAAGAACACGTCATC
Organism: Methylophilaceae bacterium 11; assembly: GCA_000525025.1. Taxonomy (GTDB): domain Bacteria; phylum Pseudomonadota; class Gammaproteobacteria; order Burkholderiales; family Methylophilaceae; genus Methylophilus. Next base: position 2,145,482 of record JCKJ01000001.1, read on the forward strand.
AGTGTCATAGTCGTAGTAAGCAGCTTCAGCTGAGAAAGTGCCTGGGCCTACGTCTTTTTTCTCCAAGAGAAAGTCCACGCTGTAAGAGCTGTAGTCACCTACATCGATCGCGCTGACTGCGCCATCGGTTTTTTGTCTACCAGCAATACCAATGGCTAAAATGTCTTTAGCGCCAAAGTAGTTACCTGTACCGTAATAGCCTGGCTCCGCATCCCACAAGTCAAACTGCAAACGACCGGCATACATTAATTTGTCTTTGTCACCAGCAGTTTCTGATAACGCGCCTACACCACTGAATCTAAAAATCTTGTCGCCTTCAAACAGACCAAATGAGTAACCGATATGGCTATCCATTGCACTACCCACAATCGCTACACCTTCGTCACGACCAATGGTGCCGCCGTTCCAGCCATAGCGAGAAGCCACATTGGCCCAGTAGCCGCCACCCATTGAGTAGTAAGGGCCTGCCATGTTGGCGCGATCACTTGGAGAGAGGAAACGACCTGCCCAAATGGCAATGTCATCGGTGATTTGTAACTGCACGTTAGCGTCAATCACTTCAGTAGCGCCGCCAGTACCTGAGCTTTCTGTATTCAACATGCCTTTAATGTATTTATTCAGTGAACCTGAAATGTAAATACGCGCACTGTTCATGGAGAAATCGTTAGAGCGGTCATCACCATTAGCTGCACCATCTTCTACAGAGCTATAGCTACCAATGGTGCCAAAACCGATGCTCACGTATTTGTCTTCACCGAATGTAATCGTGCCTGCTGCGTGCGCACTCAGCGCACTTAATGAACATGCCGTTAACATCGCCGAACGTAATACGCTTTTCTTTAAATTCAAATTCATGTCTACTCTCCCATAGAGTCAAAAAAACAGGTTTAGAAAAATTTGGCATGTGCATTTCAACTTCAATGCATTTGTCACGGAGCAAGATTAACGATTGGTAGGAGTGAGTTAAATACGTCATATTGCGTAGTCAGTTTCTGCGCAACTGGCTGTATATTGTGCACATCAAAGATGAATAAAATGGAAGTACTACGTCAATGAATTTCTCAAAAAAATACTTAACAATCATTGTGTTAGCAATTACAGCAAGCGCGTGTGGCGAGGTGTCTTATAAACGCGGCGCATCTGTGAGAGACATTGAATCTGCGCATAAAGCTTGTCGCGGTGTATCTGAGGCAGAGTTCTCAAACTGCTTGCAAAAACAAGGGTGGGAAGTACAAAAATTTGATGATAGTGATCTGTTTGCAGAGACTTCTGTCACAGATAATCGCGGTACACCGCCAGCTAACGCTGACAAATCTGCTTTTGTGGAAGTGCAAGAAAAACCTCATGCAGATGCCAGCAATGCAGATAAAGTAGTGCAAAGCAAAGAAGCGCAAACGGAGCAAATGCAGAAGACAGAAAACACAGTCGCAAGCAATGCTAGCGAAAGCGCATCAACTGCTGCTAACACCCCTGCTGCAGAAACCAAAGTAGAAAAAAAACCAGCAACGGCGCCTGTAGACCCGATGAAGACTTACAAAATTAACTCTTGGTGGAAATTTGGCGGAACGCCGACACAACTCAAAGCCGATCAGACCAGTTGTGTTGCAACGCTTGGCGAAGCGCATCAGCCTGATATGGCAACACAAACTTACACACGCGGCTTGATAGAGTGCTTACATAAGAATGGCTGGAAGGCATTGAAAGCGATTAAATAAAAAAAGCCCTCACCGGGCCTTTTTAAACACTCAAATCTTATGTATTAACCAGCTTGCTCAACAATTTGTGCAGAGAAGCGATAACCAGAACCACGTACGGTTTGAATCAAGTCTTGGTGGTTAGAAACCATCAATGCGTTACGCAAGCGGCGGATATGTACATCCACGGTTCTGTCTTCCACAAACACGCGGTCGCCCCATACTTTATCCAGCAACTGCGTTCTGCTGTGCACGCGTTCTGCGTTGCTCATAAAAAAGTGGAGCAACCTGAACTCTGTTGGGCCCAGCGGAATATTGACGTTATTACCGGTGACGCGATGGGTGGTTGGATCTAACGACAACCCAGAAATCTCAATCGGATCATCCGTCATTTGTGGCGCACGGCGTCTTAACACCGCTTTAATACGCGCATTCAACTCACGTGGGCTAAACGGTTTAGTCACATAATCATCGGCGCCCACTTCCAAGCCACGTACTTTATCGTACTCATCACCTCTTGCTGTCAGCATGATGATAGGAATCGCTTTGGTCAGATTGTCTGATTTTAATCGTCTGGCATATTCAATACCACTCATGCCAGGCAACATCCAGTCCAATAAAATTAAATCCGGCAATGTTTCTCTCAATAATTGTTGCGCATGTTCTGCGCTGAGCGAGCGTAATGCGTTATACCCCGCTTGTTTAATATTCAGTGCCAGTAGCTCTTGAATCGCTGGCTCGTCTTCTACAACCAATATGTTTGCTGTCATTGCTTAAACCCTATTGTTTTTAAGTATGCTCATTCTATGACCGAAATATGACAAATTCATGACAAATATTAAACGCCCAATTGGCTCAAAATACAAAGGTTAATTGCCAATTCTGCAGATTTGTAACAATATGTTAATGGCATGTTGCTTATCAGAAATAATAAGGGTTGAGGATGTCTGACTTTTTATCAAAAGAACATATTACTGCAGATGCAAGTTTTAATCGTTGGTTGGTGCCCCCAGCCGCATTAGCAGTACATTTATCTATTGGGATGGCCTATGGCTTTAGCGTATTTTGGAAACCGCTGGGTAATGCGTTACTGGATGCCGAAGGCAAACCATTGGCTGCATGTGCGGCAGGCGCTACAAGTTTTGCCGAGAAACTATCCGGCACCGGCAAAGCCCTATTTGCGACCGACTGCAACTGGACGCAATTTGATTTGGGCTGGATGTACACTTTATTTTTTGTTCTACTTGGCTGTTCTGCTGCCCTGTGGGGCGGCTGGTTAGAGCGCGCAGGTCCAAGAAAAGCAGGCTTAGTGTCAACACTTTGCTGGTGCGGCGGTTTGCTACTTTCAGCTTATGGTGTTTACAGCCACCAACTTTGGCTCATGTGGTTAGGCAGCGGCGTCATTGGTGGCATTGGGCTTGGGCTCGGCTATATTTCACCGGTATCTACCCTGATTAAATGGTTTCCAGATCGCCGTGGCATGGCCACCGGCATGGCCATTATGGGCTTTGGTGGTGGCGCCATGATTGGCTCTCCACTAGCGACTAAATTGATGAGCTATTTTGCCACCCCTACCGCCCCCGGTGTGTGGCAAACATTTGTGGTACTGGCTATTATCTATGCCGTATTCATGACATGCGGTTCGCTAGGTTACCGCGTACCAGCTACTGGCTGGAAACCCGCGAATTGGACACCTCCAGCCCCATCAACCAACACCATGATTGCAACCCGCCATGTGCATCTGGACAAAGCCCATAAGACCCCACAATTTTGGCTATTATGGTTAGTATTGTGCATGAACGTTTCCGCCGGCATTGGCATTATTGGCGCCGCCGCACCCATGCTGCAAGAGACCTTTGGCGGCGCACTTATTGGCCAACATACCGTTGGTTTTGCCGACATTAAGAAAGACGAAGCATTGACCGTAGCGGCAGCCGCTGTAGGCGCTGGTTTTGTTGGCATTATTTCACTCTTCAATATTTTTGGGCGATTTGCGTGGGCCACCTCATCCGATGCCTTAGGCCGCAAACGCACTTACTTTATTTTCTTTATATTGGGTGCACTGATGTATTGCGCCGCAACCTATATGGCAGGTCATAAATCACTGGCGCTATTTGTAGCAGCATTTTGTGTGATTGCCTCTATGTATGGCGGTGGGTTTGCTACCATTCCTGCCTACCTTGCCGATATGTTCGGCACGCAGTTTGTGGGCGCCATTCATGGCCGTTTACTCACAGCATGGTCCACAGCTGGTATTGTCGGGCCCGTCATTGTGAATTACATGCATGATATTCGCTTAGAGGCAGGTGTGCCGTTTGACCAAATTTACGCCCCTATTTTTATGGTGCTAGCAGGGTTATTGGTGGTTGGATTTCTGGCTAATTTCCTAGTCAAACCAGTGGCAGATAAGTATTTTATGACCGATGCAGAACTGGCGGAAGAGCGCAAAATCAGTCATGAAAAATTTGCTCAGACACAAGCCAATATGCAGGCGTACACCGCATCCGCTCCTCAATCTTCGATGGTGGTAAAGTTGGCGTGGCTGGCAGTATTGATACCGATTAGCTATGGCGTTTGGATGACCGTGCAGAAAGCATGGGTGTTATTTAGTTAGGAATAGTAGTCAATCAAGTAGATTCGGTCGAGAATAAGGGTTATTGAGTTAAAATAACGCTTTTAGAAATCGTTAGGATTGAAATTGAACAAAATCGCTCAAGATTTAAACGGCGCAGGTAAAAAAATTGGGATTGTAGTCTCGCGCTTTAACAGCAATGTGTGCGACGCATTGTTAAATGCATGTCACCAAGAACTACTTAAACTTGGCGTAAAACCACAAGATATTAAAATTGCCACCGTGCCGGGCGCACTAGAAACGCCACTGATCTTGCAACACATGGCCTTGAGTGAACAATACGATGCGCTAATTGCACTAGGTGCCATTATTCGTGGCGAGACCTACCACTTTGAAGTCGTGGCCAATGAATCTGCGCGTGGCATTTCAGAAGTGCAGCTCAACACCGGCATTCCAGTGGCCAATGCAGTCTTGACCACAGAAGATGATGCGCAAGCCGAAGCCCGTATGCACATTAAAGGCGCTGAGGCTGCACAAGTAGCCATTGAAATGGCCAATTTGGTACGCGCGCTATGAGTGGCGAGCAACCAGCAAGCAAGCCGGTAAAGAAACCTAAAACCAGCCAAAATCGACGTAAATCACGCGAACTGGTGTTAAAAGCGATTTATCGCGGCATGATGAATGCAGGCGAGCTTAAGCAGATTGCGACCGATGCCAAGGATGACCCGGATTATATTAAAACGGACGAGGCATACTTTAAGCAGTTACTGGCAGGTGTCACAGAGCATGTTGAAAAGCTGGATCAAGAGATCTCAGCGTTTATTGACCGCAAAATTAATGAGCTCAGCCCGGTTGAACATGCCATTTTGCGTATTTCCAGTTATGAGTTGTTTTTTGATGTGAGCATTCCATACCGTGTCGCCATCAACGAAGGTGTTGAGCTAGCTAAATTATACGGTGGGGTAGATGGCCACAAATATATCAATGGCGTGTTGGATAAAGTCGCGGCAGTAGCAAGACCCATGGAATTTAGAAAATAAACTTTATCTCTTTCACGCTTTCATCCTATTGAGTTAGGCGATTTCATGAAATCGAAGAAAAGTGAAGAAAAGCCTGTTAGCGACTGATTGGATAATTGCACTCGGATTATCTCTTCTGTTATTGCTGAGCAGCCATAGCCAGTGGATGCAAGCCATTGAGCGCATGGCTTATGATATTGGCATGCAGTTGTCGCATCGCGAGCCTGGCCATGACATTGCCGTGATTGCGATTGACGACGAGAGCATCCACAACATTGGCCGCTGGCCATGGTCTCGTCAGGTGCATGCCACCCTCATTCAACAGCTCACCTCGGCCAAAGTGATTGGCCACACCGTATTTTTTCTAGAGCCGCAAGTCGATCAAGGCTTAGCTTACATCAATCAGTTGCAAACCAAGCTTCAGCACTCCTCCATGGCCAACAGCACAGATGGCCATGCGCTTAATACCATGTTAGAGGATGCACAACGCGCCCTTAACGCTGATGTGCGATTGGCAGACAGTATTGCGCAGGCCAATAATGTAGTGTTGGCGATGCCCTTTAAACTGGGCGTACCTAATGGCAAGCCTGATGACCTGCTGCCTGATTACATCACACGGCAGGCACTGACCAATGTGGTGGATCGCATCCATGCTACTCAACACCAACTGACGCCGACTTCCGCACTTAAAGCTTACCCGCCGATTGCACCAATCGCATCACAAGCACGTGCCATTGGTCATCTCAACCAAGTGACAGACGTAGATGGCGCTGTGCGCGTTGAGCCGCTGGTATTACAGTATTTTGACCAATATTACCCATCACTCGCTTTGCAAGTTGCAGCGCGCTACTTAAACCTGACCGCACAAGATATTCAAGTGCAACTGGGCCAAGGTGTACAAGTCGGAAAATTAAATATTCAAACCAATAATGCACTGCAGATGCATAGTTTTTTCTACACATCTCCGCTTGCGCAACCCCCCTTCCCAATGGATTCTTTTTACGATGTCTACAGCGGCAAAATCCCGGCGTCTAAATACCAAGGCAAAATTGTATTGATCGGCATGGCGGCTACAGGTGACGGCGGCGATACACAAATTACGCCGATCTCTGCCCATATGCAGCCGATACAAACGTTGGCACATCACATTGCCAGCATTCTGAATGAGGATTTTTTTATCACGCCAACTTGGGCACTGCTTTTGGAATACGCCGCATGGCTGAGTATTGGCCTCTATTTAATGTTTCTGTTGACGAGATTGTCTGCCAGTACTGCAGCTGGTGTGAGCTTATGCTTAGGGCTGCTGTTAGTAACGATGCACCTTGTCTTTATGACGCAGTACGGCTGGTGGGTACAGCTGATGATGCCTTGCGTATTGTTACTACTCGGACATGCGCTGCTCATCTCTAAGCAATATTGGTTGACTGAGCGTGGCAAACGCCTCGCCGACGCCGAGTCCTCAGAAAGCAATCGCAATCTGGCGCTGATGCTACAAAGCCAAGGGCAACTCGATATGGCGTTTGATCGTTTTAGAAAATGTCCGCTAGAAGATAACTTGATGGATAGCCTCTATCACTTGGGGCTGGATTTTGAACGTAAGCGGCAATTCAACAAAGCCACGCAGGTGTTTAGTTACATGGCGCAACATAATCCATATTTTAAAGATCTGACGCAGCGTATCGCAACATCACGCCAGCTTTCTGAAACGATTGTGTTGGGTGGCCAATCAGGCTTATATAGTGATTTATCTAGCGCAGACGGTACACTTTCCAAGCCAATGTTAGGCCGCTATCAAATTGAAAAAGAGCTAGGCAAAGGTGCGATGGGTACCGTGTATTTGGGGGTTGACCCTAAAATTGGCCGTCAGGTTGCCATTAAAACCTTGGCGTTATCGCAAGCCTTTGAAGCCAGTGAACTGGAAGCCGTCAAAGCACGTTTTTTTAGAGAGGCAGAGACCGCCGGCAAACTGAATCATCCTAATATTGTCACCATTTATGATGCCGGCGAGGAACATGATTTAGCCTATATTGCCATGGAACTACTCAAAGGACACGATCTCAATCCATATACCAAACTGGGTCAACTCCTGCCGCTGGATACTGTGCTAAATATTATGATCAAAGTAGCGGGTGCGCTGGATTATGCCCATCAACAACATGTGATTCATCGCGATGTCAAACCCGCCAATATCATGTACGAGCCGGACACCCAATCAGTCAAAGTGACCGATTTTGGCATTGCCAGGATTACTGACACATCTAAAACCAAAACAGGTATGGTGCTAGGCACGCCCAACTTCATGTCTCCGGAGCAATTGTCCGGCAAAAAATTAGATGGGCGCTCTGATTTGTTTTCACTAGGCACAACGATGTACCAGTTAACCACAGGAGAGTTGCCATTTGAGGGAGACTCGATGGCCAATTTAATGTATAACATTAGCCAAGCAACACCCAAAACAGCGATTGAAATTAACCCGGATATTCCGCTAGCAATCTCAAATATCATTCAAAAACTATTGGAAAAAGATGTTCAAGCCCGTTATCAAAATGGCCAAGTGCTCGCCGCCGATTTGCATAGTTGTCTGCAGTCATTAGCACGATGAGTGATCTGGAGTTCGCCTTACGCGTTGCGCGCCTTACCGACCGGGGCCTGCTGCGTTCTCGTAACGAGGATGCCATTGCCAGCGATGCCAGTATAGGCTTTGCACTTTTGGCTGACGGCATGGGTGGTTATAACGCGGGCGATGTCGCCAGCCAAATGGCGGCACTGAGTATTACTGCGGAATGTACAACCCAGTTTAACCAAGCACGACAAGCCAACCAGCCTGTGACTACACACATGGCTAGCAGATGGATGGCTGATGCAGTGGCCGCTGCCAACAGCGCCATTTTAGAGGTGTCGAATACACAAGCCCAATGCGCAGGCATGGGAACCACGCTGGTGGTGACTATGTTCGTCGATAACCAAGTAGTGATTGGCCACATTGGCGATTCTAGGGCGTATGTTTTACGTAACGCTCAATTATCACAACTCACCAACGATCACTCATTGTTACAAGAACAAATCGATGCCGGCCTACTCACTACCGAGCAAGCCAAATATGCCACTTATAAGAACTTTGTCACCAAAGCTTTGGGCGTCGATCCGGTGGCCGATTTGGAGATCAATACTCACACAGTACAAGTCGGCGACTTATATTTATTATGCTCGGATGGGCTCACCGACATGGTAGAAGACCATGAAATCGAGTCTATTCTCATCGAACACAATGACGATCTGGAAGCCATCGTGCACCTGTTAATCAGAAAAGCCAATCAACGGGGTGGTAAAGATAATATTTCTGTGATATTAATAAGCGTGATTGATGATTACTCATTAAATAAAGCAAATTGGCTGCAATCACTCTATAAAAAAGTCACACATAATAAGGGTTAGGGGTATGTCAAAGTTAGTCTGTACATTGGATGACCGCGTGATCAATGAATATCCATTGACCAAGGAACGTATTTCTATTGGCAGAAGACAGAACAATGACATTGTGATTGATAATCTAGCCGTCAGTGGCTTGCACGCTGCAATTGTCACCATTGGTAAAGACTCTTTTCTGGAAGACGCCAACAGCACCAACGGCACGTTTGTCAACTTAAAGCCGGTCAGAAAACATGTACTGGTAGATGGGGATGTCATCGAAATCGGTCGGCACCAATTTAAATACGTACGCGGCAACAGCCAAGTATCCGTCAGCAAATCGGCTACCCCGGTAAAAGAACAACATGGGAAAGAAGAACATGCAGGCTCTACCCCACTAGAGAAATCACCCCATACCCAGCCACCTTCACTTAAGTCGTTGATTCAAATGTCCAGACCGATGAAAAGTGAAGAAGAGTCGCTCTCTGAAACCACACCATCGCCTATTGAAGCTGTCAGCCTGCCCATTGGGAAGCTACGCATTTTAAATGGATCTAACGGTGGCAAAACCTTAACATTGAATAAAACGCTGACTACCCTAGGCAAACCCGGCACACAAGTGATTGTCATCACCAAGCGTACAAATGGCTACTTTTTGAGCCAAGTAGAAGGCCATGAGCACCCAAACATCAATGGCAACCCACTGCATACACTCTCGTATGGATTGAAAAATAACGATTTATTAGAGATTTCCGGCATTCAAATGGAATTTACATTTGCTTAAATGCTCACTGGGTAACCCCACCGCATCTAGTCACCATGTCATTTGATCAGTCTCTCGATCAGCTTGAGCGCTTAAATGCGATTGGCATTGCATTATCTTCCGAGCAAAACACCAACCGATTACTGGAAATGATTTTACTCGGCGCACAAGCGCTGACGCATGCCGATGGCGGGACTCTTTACACCATCACGGAACACCAAAGTTTAAAGTTCGAGATTTTACGCAATGCGACCCTCAACATTGCACTGGGCGGTACCACTGGTCAGCCAATTCAGTTTCCACCGATTCAGTTATACCTTGGCGACGGTGCGCCCAATCTAAATATGGTGGCGGCTTACTGCGCAATCCAACAAACCACGATTAATATCGAAGACGCTTACGCCACACAACAAGGCTTTGACTTTTCGGGTACGCGCGCTTTTGATGAGCGCACGGGCTACCATTCACAATCGTTTCTCACTGTGCCCATGCGCAACCATGAGAATGAGGTGATTGGGGTACTGCAGCTCATCAACGCAAAAGACCCTATCTCACAAGCCATCATCCCATTTTCGGCCTCACACCAACGCTTGGTGGAATCACTGGCATCACAAGCAGCTATCGCATTGTCTAACCATCATTTAATTGATGGGCTCAAACGTTTATTTGAGTCTTTTATTAAACTGATTGCCGATGCCATTGATGAGAAATCTCCTTATACCGGCGGCCACTGCCAACGTGTCCCAGAATTAACCATGATGCTGGCTGATGCAGCCATCAAAACCCAGCAAGGCGCGTTTCAAAGTTTTAACATGAGTGAGCAAGAGCTATACGAGCTCAAAATTGCGGCATGGTTACATGATTGTGGCAAAGTCACCACGCCTGAATCCATCATGGATAAAGCAACCAAACTGGAAACTATTTTCGATCGCATCCATTTGGTGGATGACCGCTTTGAGTTGTTGAAATCTCAACGTGAAGCCACGCACTTGCACAAAATGATCGAAGCGCAGGCCAAAGGCAAAACCATTAGCCCCAAGCACCTTGCCCATGAAATCAATGTCATTAAAAAGCAATTGGACGACGATAAAAATTTTATTCGTAAGGTCAATTACGGCAGCGAATCTATGAGCCAAGCGGATCAGGCACGCGTACGCGAAATTGCCAATTATCAGTATCGCAATGAAGCGGGGCAATCGGTGAAGTTTTTAACCGACGATGAAGTCTACAATCTGACGATTCCCAAGGGCACACTGACGCCGGAAGAACGCCAAATTATCAATAATCATATTGTGGTGACCATCAATATGCTGGAGTCTTTGCCCTACCCCAAGGGTTTGCGCCGGGTGCCAGAATATGCGGGGGGCCACCATGAGCGTATGGATGGCACCGGGTACCCTAAAGGCTTAACGCGAGAGCAAATGTCTATCCCAGCCAGAATCATGGGCGTTGCGGATATTTTTGAGGCACTTACCTCAAAAGACAGGCCCTACAAAAAAGCAAAGACACTGTCTGAAACCTTAAACATTTTGGGCAATATGAAACTCAACCACCACGTTGACCCTGATGTATTTGATTTATTTATTCGCGAAAAAATTTACCTGCAGTACGCAGAAAGATTTTTGGATCCAGCGCAAATTGATGTGATTGATGAAAGCAACATCGCAGGATATCAGCCTTAATTGAATGCTGATTGAAATTTAGCTAGGTGTTTAAAAATGCTTTTGCTGTACTCATAATCGTCGGCACTTGTTGCAGATCTACATGATGGAATACTGGGCCACCAGGAATTAAGCGCAAATTAGGCCCAAGTTCGCACTCACCTAAGCATTGAATTTCTTCGACCTTTAACGGCAATCCATCTTTAGCCACCACCTCGAGCAATGTTTGCTTGATTGCATTTGCCCCGCGCGCACTACAAGAAGGCTGATTGGGATTCCCCCGGTGGTGAGTACAAATTAAAATGCATTTCATATCAAGCGCCCATAATCAATTAGATTAAGTTGGGATAGTCTCTGCAACAAGATGGCCGCGATTGTCCATTTTCAAATAACTGCCTTGCTCATACCAATCGCCCAATACCCAGCGCTCACAAGCATGCCCGTCTACATTGAATGCGTGACGATCTGGCCGGTGGGTATGACCATGAATCAATACTGGTGGAAAATCATGCTCGCGCACTAACTGTGCAACTGCATCGGCATTCACATCCATAATCATGGATTCTTTTTGAGACTTCTCCACCTCACTGCGCGCCCTAGCCTGTGCAATAAATGCTTTTCGCTCTACCAATGATTGACTTAGAAACGTGGATTGCCAAGCCGGCTGGCGTACCTGCTCACGAAACGCAATGTAGCTTACATCATCCGTGCACAATGCATCTCCGTGCGTGAGCAATATGCGCTGGCCATGTATCACTGTTAATAATGGATCCGCAATCAACTGTACGCCCGTTGCTTGAGAAAAAGCCTCCCGGATTAAAAAATCACGGTTCCCATGCATTAAATACACTTGGGTGTTTTGCTGAGTAAGTTGATGTAATGCATGTAAAATCGGGCGGTGAAAATCATCCTGCATGGCATCATCACCTGCCCAATATTCAAAAAAATCACCCAAGATATAGAGTGCGTCAGCTTGAGCAGCCACCTCGGCTAACCATACAAGAAAAACCGAGGTGATATTTGGTCGTGACTCACATAAATGTAAGTCAGAAATAAAAAGGGTATCGCCCTGCATTCAAGGGTTTAGCTCACTGTAGCTTGTAAAATAACCACTGGCTCTACTGGCACATCTTGATGACCTGCACGGCTAGTGGTTGGCACCGCTTTGATTTTATCAATCACGTCCATGCCTTCTACCACCTTGCCAAATACACAGTAGCCCCAGCCACTTGGCGTAGGTGCTGTATGATTCAAAAAATCATTATCACCCACATTGATAAAGAATTGGCTACTGGCTGAATCTGGTACAGAAGTACGTGCCATCGCAATGGTGTACTGGTCATTGGTTAATCCGTTATCCGCTTCATTTTTAATCTGTGCATCGGTTGGTTTTTGTTTCATGTTGGCATCAAAGCCACCACCTTGAATCATAAACCCGTTAATTACACGGTGAAAAATCACCCCTTCATAAAAGCCTTTTTCAACATAACTTAAAAAATTGGCTACTGTAATTGGTGCTTTTTCTGCGTTTAATTCAATGGTGATATCACCAAAGTTGGTGGAGAGTTTGACCACAATATTTCCTTTAATAGATGATAGATAAATTATTTTGCTGCGACAGGTGACTTCACTTTGGCTTGTTTAATCATAATGGCTTTAATAGGTACGTCAGAGAATCCACGGTTATTGCCTGTAGGTACAATGCCGATTTTATGGACGACATCCATGCCGCTCACCACCTTGCCAAACACACAGTAACCAATGTAATCAGGCTCTGGGCTGGTGTAGTTAAGAAACTGGTTGTCTGCCAAGTTAACGAAGAATTGCGCTGTCGCTGAGTTTGGGTCTGAGGTTCTTGCCATTGCAATCGTGCCAGTTTGATTCAGCAAGCCGTTATCAGATTCATTGGCGATTGGCGCACGCGTTGGCTTCTCGGTTAAATCACGCTCAAAACCACCACCTTGAATCATAAAGCGGCTAATCACACGGTGAAAAATCGTATTGTTATAAAAACCATCATTCACGTAACGTAAAAAATTCTCTACTGTTTTCGGCGCTTTATCCGGGTACACTTCCACCACAAAATTGCCCGCAGACGTCTCAAACTCGACTTGCGTGGCGGCTGCAGCACTCGACATTAGACCCAAGAATAACGTCATTGAAATGATGAATTGATTGATGTATTTCATTACACAGCACCTTCGTAAATAATTTTCCATTGGTTATTTTCATATACCCAATACTGGCGTTTTTTCATGCGATTTTGTAACGACGCACTTTTAAAGTCCTGCTCAAAATTCACAACAACCATCGGCTGCTGCGCATTGGGATAGCTAAATATGCTCACGTTTTCAATACCTACCGAGACACGCGGCTTTTTAGCCTGTATCAAACGTTTGTAATTTGCCCATTGATTAAAATCACCATCGCTATAAAAAAAGTGTGATGAATAATGTGCTAAATAGGCTTCCGAGTCCTGAGACTCCCAATCTTTACGCCAAGCTTCAATAGAGGTTTTTAGCGCTTGCTTTTGCGCCACCTGCACCTCGCTAGATGCTTCGGCCAACCATTCCACGCCGTTGGCAATAATTACCGGCGTATTGCCACGGTTTAGAATAGGATGTAACGATTTGATATCCGGGTTGGATAACACTACGCAGCCATCACTCGCACGGGGTGGACGGCTATAGGTATCTGTTGGTGTACCGTGCAACCAAATGCCAGAACCGTTTCTCTTTTCATTGACATCGATTTCATTCGGATAATTCAGTGGATAAGCACCCTCACCATACATGTCCGGCAGAGGCCCACTTAGTTTAGAAGAGGCAAAATATACACCAAGCGGTGTGCGCTTATCCCCCTGTAATTTCTTATCAATGCCATTTTTACCAATGGTCACGTAATAGTCAGCAATATACTTTAGCTGCCCGTCCTCTTGCTTGGCATACAGAAATAATCTAGATTTTGAGGTATCGACAACCACCGCATAACGCTGGGAGGAATCTAACTGAATCAATAAGTTAGGTTGTAAATGGTCTTTATTTTTTTCTAAATAACTCTCTAAACGCTTTTCCGCCTCTTCTTTTAAATCTTCGATCTGGCGCGGATCGCGTACGGAGGTATCTCCAAATGCGCTCAGCATACGCGCTCTAGAGGCGAGCAAATCTCCACGAATAAGATAAGCCAGTTTGAAGTTGGGAGTATTCTGAATCAGTTGATTCACAGTGTTTAAAGCATCGCCAGTTTTGCCTTGTTTAATTTCAAACAAAGTCTTAGCCAGCATGCTCTCAATGATATTGGTACTGTATTTTTGCGCAAGAAAGCGAGAAGCAATGCCTTCTTGATTCACAGCAGTCGCATTCCATGGCAATACCGCGCCAAGCAATAGAATAACGACTGATAAATGTTTAATACGTACCATGGGTATAATTATACCCTCCAAACCTAAAACTTACCCCAAATTCAACCAGATATCTACTGCATTTGAGGCGAAACATTAACGTCCGGCGATTTCCTGCTGAATCAACCACGCACCGCCTATTTTGGTCATCGCCAACGTTTTACGTGTACTTTGTGGCTTACCATCTGCAACATAACGCTGACTAAATTGTACTTTGGCGGCATCACTGCCCTCCATCGTCACTTTGGCGTTATTCACTTCTACCACAATCGTTTTTGGACGACTTACGCGATCGCGCCGTGTCGCTTCCCACGCTTTACGTGGTTCGCCTTTCGGTGTTTTAAAGCTATCCGCATAGCTGGCCAAATATTGATTCACATCTTGTGAAGACCACGCTTTTGCCCAAGCATTCACAGCATCCAATACTGCAGTGTCATCGCTAGCCGCAGTTACTGGCTCTGGTTTTGCAGGCTCAGCCGGTTTAACTACTTCAGGTTTTTTGCTATCCATCGGCTTGGCAACAGACGTCGCTGGCTTAGACAACTCCACGGTTTTGACTGGATCTTTGCTTGCCACGGCTGGCTTATTAGCGCTGGCCTTACCACCAAACAAATCTGTAATCATGGATAGCTTGCCCTGTGCCCTTGAGTTTGAAGCATCTAACTTAAAGGCTTTGTCATACGCTTCTGAGGCTAGGCGTGCATAAATATCACCTAGATTTTCATGTGCTGTTGCATAGCTTGGGTGTGTTTTGATGGCGGTTTCCAGCGCTTTACGCGCTTTATCATACTGCCCTTGATCCGCGTACAACACGGCCAAATTATTGTAAGGCTCCGGCAAGTTTGGATATTTCTCGGTCAAGTCGGTAAAGGCCTTAATGGCTTCATCGCGCTTACCCTGCTCGACCAAAATCACGCCCTTCATAAACAGCGCTTCGGCGTCTTTCGGGTTGGTGTTCAAATAAGCATTTACTTTCTCTAGCGCCGCAGCTTGATTGCCCTGCTCGGAAAGCAAATTAATTTCTTTCAACTCTGCACTTGCGTTCCCCGCAGCCATGCCCATGATCGAGAAATGCAAGGCAGAAAAACCGAGCGTCACGGCAATCAACGTTTTTATTATTTTAGTGTGCATGGGCTTTTTACCTTGAGAAGAATCGAAGATGTTCATTATGTTATACTTGAGACGATGATTAAGTGCCTAATTCTATCAATAGCCTAGGCCATACTACAATAGCTGGCTTGCTTAATCACTGATTAATTTTACTTTTTTCCTATTAGAACACGCTTTACATCACACTGCGCATGTTAAAAATTTACAACTCTCTTACCCGCGAAAAACAAACCTTTACCCCGATTGAGCCTGGCAAGGTGCGCATGTATGTATGTGGCATGACCGTTTATGATTTTTGTCATCTAGGTCACGCACGTGTGATGGTGGTGTTTGACATGATTGCGCGCTGGTATCGTGCCAGCGAATACCAAGTAACGTATGTGCGCAACATTACCGATATTGACGACAAAATCATCAAGCGCGCCAATGAGAATGGTGAAACGATTGATGTGCTGACACAACGCTTTATTGATGCCATGGATGAAGACTCTGCCAAACTAGGCATCATTAGACCAGATATCGAACCGCGCGCGACACAGCATATTCAGGGCATGCTGGATATGATTGCCAAACTGATTGAAAAAGGCCACGCCTACCAAGCAAGCAATGGCGATGTGTTTTACAAAGTGCGCAGCTTTAACGACTATGGCAAACTTTCTGGCAAAAGCCTGGATGATTTACGTGCTGGCGAGCGCGTCGATGTAGATACCTTTAAACAAGACCCTTTGGATTTTGTGCTTTGGAAATCCGTCAAACCAAATGAACCTAATTGGGATTCCCCTTGGGGCAAAGGGCGCCCGGGCTGGCATATCGAATGTTCCGTCATGAGCGCAGAACATTTAGGGGCGCATTTTGATATCCACGGTGGCGGACAAGACTTGCAATTCCCGCATCATGAGAATGAAATCGCACAATCCGAAGCCGCCCACAGTTGCCAAATGGCTAACTACTGGATGCACAATGGCTTTGTGCGTGTGGATGATGAAAAAATGTCCAAATCACTGGGCAACTTTTTTACGATCCGTGAAGTGCTTAGCAAATATGATGCAGATGTCGTACGCTTTTTCATTTTACGTGCGCATTATCGTAGCCCGCTTAATTATTCCGATAAGCATTTAGATGATGCAAAACAAGCGCATGACCGATTTTATTTAACATTGAAGAATGTATCACCTGCAAATATTGATATCGACTGGGAAAATCAATATGCCGCAAGATTTAAAGCAGCTTTAGATGATGACTTCAACACGCCGGAAGCCATGGCAGTACTTTTTGATTTGGCAAACGAGGCCAATAAAACAAAAAACTCTAGCGTTTCTGGTCTTTTGAAAAAATTAGGTGGCATTTTAGGCTTACTCACGCTAGATGCTGAGCCCTATTTGCAAGGCCGTAGAGAAGTGACCAGAGCTTTAACTGGAGTTGAAGCTAAAGGTCAAATAGGAAATGTCTCAGCAAAAATTACAATTAACATTTCCGGCGAAGAGCACGATATTCAAGATGTTATTCAAAAGAGGCTAGACGCCAAAAAAGCCAAAAACTTTGCTGAAGCTGACCGTATTCGTAAAGAACTAGCCGATGCTGGCATTATTTTGGAAGACACGCCGCAAGGGACTACTTGGCGCCGTGCTTAAGTGAGGTTAACTTAGGCGAGGCTAAGTAAGTGCAAGCTTACTCGGCCTGATACTTGACCACGTGATTACGGCCGCCATTTTTGGCGCTATACATTGCCTTATCTGCGTGGCTTAATAAATCCTCTAAGGTTTCCCCAAAGTCTGTCACGCCAAAGCTGGCCGTAAGTGATAGCAGATTTTCTTGTGCCAATATAATGGTCGAGTTCATCATAGTGCGTTTTAGGTGATTAGCTACTTCTTCCGCCTCGCTCACGCGCGTATTCGGCAGCAATACGGCAAACTCCTCGCCACCAAAACGACACAACACATCCGATTCTCTCAAATTGTTTTTGAGCAGTTGCGCCAAACTGCTCAGCGCCATGTCGCCGCAAGCATGACCAAAACTATCATTAATATTTTTAAAGTGATCCACATCCAGCATCAACGCGCTGACAGGTTGCTGGTTGCTTTTGCAATAATCGAATAGTAATCGCGCCTTATCAAAAAAGGCTCGGCGATTATTCAGGCCGGTCAATGCATCCGTACGCGCCATGTCCTCTGCGCTCATTTTGGCTTGTTGTAAATCATAAGCAAGCTCTAGGTTTCCATTGAACGTTTTTTGCAACAATATGCTGGTGATAATGCAAGAGACATACATACAGCACGCCGCAACGCCCACCCAAAATGTTTGGTCGTACCCTAATGTCAGCAATACGATAATCATGGGCACCAAGGCCAGAGAAACCGAAGCAATTTGCAGATAACGTAGCGGGCTGTACCATGAAATAGCTGCGCCAGCTAAGCCAAGCGAGAAAGTATTCAGGATAAAGATGGCCGTTAAGTTGTCTCTGGGCATAATCCAAATAAGCCCAACGCTCCAAGAAAGAAACACCAGCAACAAGCTGATAGCAAAGGGTTGCTCCCAACGCAGCACATCAGTGCCTTGTGGGTTAGCCTGTTTGAATCGAGAGATAATGACAATCCGCATCAGTGCTAGCAAGAGCGTGATACCGAACCAGATGAGTAATTGCTGACGATTGGCAAGCTTCCATAACGCAGCCACCAAAAACAACCCAGCTATCGCACTCAGTACAATCGGAATAAGGCTGTGCATATACAACAGCTTGATTTTCTCAATATGAATATGCGTTTGTTTGGATTCCATCTTCTAAATTCCTGCCCTATGGACCAACACTTCACTCGTGTTTTTATTATATTTTTTTAGCATTAAAGTGTACCACAATAAGTATTTGGCGATAGTAAATGCCAATGTATCAATCACATAGCGCTAAGCAACAAATTATTTGACAAAATAAATGCACCAGCTTTTGAACAATAATTCCGCATAGTGGTATACGCAATGCACCATCTTAAAGCGAATACGTTAAAATAAACTACTTCAAAATTCCATGGGAACATTGTAATGCCTGTTCAATTAAGCGCACCACAAGCCGCATCTCTTTTACCTGTTCGAGGTGTTCAGTTAGGCTATGCAGAAGCCTATGTGCGCAAACCTAACCGTAAAGATGTGCTCGTGATTACCTTGGCAGAACATAGCAGCGTTGCTGGCGTGTTCACACAAAACCGTTTCTGCGCTGCGCCTGTCACGCTATGTAAATCGCATTTATCACAGAATGAAGGCATACGTGCTTTGCTAGTGAATACCGGTTGTGCCAATGCAGGCACCGGCGAAGAGGGCTTGCAACGCGCACAACAAACTTGTCAGGCATTGGGTCAATTACTCAATATCAAGGACAGCCAAGTACTGCCATTTTCCACAGGTGTGATTTTAGAGCCTTTGCCGGTAGACAAAGTGATTGCGGGCTTGCCCGCCGCGATCCAAAACTTAAAAGAAGATAATTGGCTGAATGCTGCCGAATCCATTATGACCACCGATATTGTGGCCAAGGGAACGTCGCGCCAATTACAACTGGATGGCAAAACCGTGACCATTACCGGCATCAGCAAAGGCTCCGGCATGATCCACCCCAATATGGCGACCATGTTGGGTTATATCGCTACCGATGCAGCGGTAAGCCAGTCTGCGCTCGAAAGCATCATTCAATACGCAGTCAACAAATCGTTTAACTGCATTACTGTAGATGGCGATACCAGCACCAACGACAGCTTGATGATGATGGCAACGCGCCTAGCCGGTAACGTAGAAATCACAGAACAAAGTGCAAACTTTGCAGCGCTGCGCGATGCACTTACGGATGTTGCGGTTGAACTAGCGCAAGCCATTGTACGCGACGGTGAAGGTGCTACCAAGTTTATGACAGTACAAGTAGAAGACGGAAAAGACGAGGCAGAATGCCGGAAAGTGGCGTATGCCATTGCTCACTCACCGCTCATTAAAACCGCATTCTTTGCCTCTGACCCTAATCTAGGGCGTATTCTGGCCGCCATTGGTTATGCAGGTATTGATGACTTAGACGTCAACAATATGGAACTGTATTTGGGTGATGTGCTTGTTGCCGAAAAAGGAGGTAGAGCCGCCAGTTATGAAGAGGCGCAAGGTGCTGCCATCATGAAAGAGTCGGATATCTTAGTGCGCGTAGTACTCAACCGCGGCAATGCAAACGTCACCATCTGGACCTGTGATTTTAGCTATGACTACGTCAAAATCAACGCCGACTATCGGTCATAAAGCGCGACTCAATGAACAATACAATAGAACACTTAATTACGCGTGCAGAAAGCTTGATTGATAAGCTGGAAACATTATTACCTACTGCAAATGCGCCTATAGATTGGTCGGCTATCGCTTGGCGTTGGGTGGCCAAACTGGGCAAAGGTGAATTGCAGGCCATCTCGCATCCACATGTCATTCAATTAGAGAATATTCTGTTTGCTGACCGGCAAAAAACGGAAGTGGTACGCAATACGCGCCAGTTTTTACAGGGTTTGCCAGCCAACAATGTGCTGCTGACTGGCGCGCGCGGCACAGGAAAATCCACCTTGGTCAAGGCACTGTTAACAGAATTTTCTGCAGCAGGCTTACGCTTGATTGAGGTGGAGCGTCACGATTTGACGCACTTGGCCGAGATTGTCAGCTTACTTCGCGACCGTCCTGAAAAGTTTATTATTTTTTGTGATGACCTCACCTTTGAGGCCAATGATGAAGGCTATAAAGCACTTAAAGTGGTATTAGATGGCTCGATTGCCAACACCTCAGACAATGTGCTGGTATATGCCACTTCCAACCGAAAAAACTTGATGCCTGAAATGTTTGCCGACAATCTGCCCGCGCGCTACGCCGATGGTGAAATCCGCCCCGGCGATACGATAGAAGAAAAAACCGCGCTAGCCGAACGCTTTGGCTTATGGCTGAGTTTTTACGCATTTGACCAGGATGAGTATTTGCACATTGCTGCCAACTGGTTGAACACGTTTGATATTGCATTCGATGAGGAGGCACGGCTTGCTGCGCTCGATTTTTCACTGACCCGCGGCGCGCGCAGTGGTCGTGTCGCCTACCAGTTTGCGCGTGATTACGCGGGCAAGCGCAAGTTAACGCCAGTGCATGACTAAACCGTTATGACTAAAGTCGTGCAAGTCGCCGTCGCCATTCTACAAAAAACGAATGGCGATTTTTTATTAGCCAGCCGACCACAGGGCAAAGGCTGGGCTGGCTGGTGGGAGTTTCCAGGTGGCAAGATAGAGCAAGGAGAAGCGCCTGAGCATGCGCTTGCGCGTGAGTTACAAGAAGAGCTAGGCGTGACGCCAACAGCTGTTCAGCCATGGATAACGCGCCGTTACGATTACCCGGCTACCCACGATGCCAGCGCCAAAACCGTACTGCTCCATTTCTTCTTTGTGACCGCTTGGCAAGGTGAAGTCATGCCGCTAGAAGGACAATCCCTGTCTTGGCAATCTCCGCAACATGTGCAAGTGAGCCCGGTATTACCAGCGAATGCGCCTATTATGCATGCGCTGGCTTTGCCCACTATATATGCAATTTCCAATATAGCAGAAATGGGAAAGCCGCAATTTATGCGCGCATTGGCGCATGCGCTAGACCAAGGTTTGCAGCTTATTCAAATTAGAGAGAAACAGTTAACACGTGATGCACTCTCTGCATTGTCACAAGAAATACTGGCCCTGTGTGCCCCGTATCAAGCAAAAGTCATGATCAATACAGACATTGCGCATGCAAGACAACTCGGCGCACACGGGGTCCATTTAACCAGCCGTGATTTAATGCAGTTACAGCAAAGACCAGCACACTTGTTAGTAAGCGCTTCGTGTCACAACCCATTAGAGTTAGCGCATGCTGCTGCATTAGGGTTGGATTTTGTGGTGCTGTCGCCAGTGCTCGCCACATTAAGCCACCCTGATGCACCCCCAATCGGTTGGGAGACGTTTGCACATTGGATTCAACACTATGCGTTGCCGGTGTATGCCCTAGGTGGCATGACCAGCCAACATCTTAGCAAGGCATTACAAGGTGGTGCACGTGGAATTGCCATGCAGCGTGGTGCATGGCTAGCTGATTAAAATCAACCAGTTGTGATTAATTGACTTCTTTGATGGGTAGCGTAACGCTTTGGTGCGTGATGTTATCTGCTTGATCTTTAAAACAGAGCTTTAGCGTGACTGTCTCACCTGCTTTAAGTGGTTTTTGCAAACCAAATAGCATTAAATGAAAGCCGCCCGGCGCTAACTTTTCCGGTGTGTTCGGCTGCAAAGCCAACACATCTAATTTGCGCATTTTCATCACGCCATTATTCATGGTCATGCTGTGAATTTCCACTTCATCCGCGCTGCTGCTTTCAACATACACCAGCTTCGCCGGCTGTGCACTCTTGAGCGTCATGTAAGCGGCACCTACTTTTTGCCCTGGCGCAGTGGCTCGCACCCATGCCTCTGAAATAGCCACATCAGCCAATGCAATATGACTTAGGGTTAACAGCAGCATAACAAATAAGGATGATTTGAACGGATGCTTCATTTCACTCGACTCTCTAACAACACAAATTGGGGAAGACTACTGATATCAAGACTATCAAACATAGACAAAATTCAATTTGAATGTTGGTCTTCATCCAATTCCGGTGGTGTATTATCCGGAATGCGAAAACGCTCATTGGCCCAATCGCCAAGATCTACCAATTGACAACGTTTGGAGCAAAATGGTCGATATGGATTTTCGGGGCTGAATTCTGCTGGCTGCCCACACTGCGGACAATTGACTAAACGCTTTTTAGATGTATCTGACACGACTTACTCACACTCACTTTAAAACTAGAAATTACAAATGACCATGGCAAACTCAACATCATGGTCACATTGTTTGGGTTTTTGTACAAAATCCAAGCTGTTAAAACGAATGTTGATGGCGTATTTATTGGCACTGACCTCAGGGAAACAAGGAGAGTCTTCCACTTCAATTCTTAATAACTGCGCAGGTCTCACACCGCCCAGCAACTGTTGAAACGCACCTTGACGTGCGACGTGTTTAATTAACTCACCACTGCCTCGGAGAATCTGCAGAATGGTTTGGATGGCTTGATGCATCGGCATCAGGCGTGACAGCCAAGTTTCAAAATCTTTACGCCTACGCTCCTCACCCAAATACAGCCAATGATGATAAGACGGCAAATCAAACTCACATACACCACCTGGAATATTGGCGCGTTGCTTAATGCTCATTAGCCAATCATTCTCTCGTAACGCCTGGCCTAGCTTGAGCGTATCACCTCGTAACGCAAGTGCGCTTTTCTCTAGACTAGCAATCGTAGTGTTTAAAGCCTCTTCTGCAATATTGGGGTTACCGCGCAAATGTTGCAGATGGGATTTTTGACGTTCTAGCTCTTGCAATAAATCCATTTTCAAATCTGCGCGATCAATAATATCGAGCATTTGCAGAATGGAGATAAGTGCGGCGTGATGGTTGAATTCGTGCCCTACATTGACATGATGCAGCACTTTAGTGAACAAGTCCTCTAGGCGAAGATAAGTTCTGATACGCTCATTAAATGGAAATTCGTAGCTAGACACGATAGGGTATTAAGTCAGCTTACTTATATTTGTAAATTGCAGTGAATTATCAGATTTATTTGCTAACTATGCAAGTATTAATGTAATTTTTATGAAATTGATAAATATTTTCTTCAAATTCTGCCAGACCTGCGTCGTTGGTGATGATGGTATCTGCCATTGCAATTCTGCTTTGGCGTGACGATTGTGCATCGATAATTTGCTGTGCTTCTTGCGCACTCAATCCACTGCGTTCCATCACGCGCGCTAATTGCAATGATTCGTCACAATCAATCACCAGAACATGGTCAATATACGGCAAATAGCGCTGGCTTTCTTGCAACAGCGGAATGGCCAACACCACATAAGTCGAGGTCACTAACGCTGCAAGTTGTTTTACGGCCTCATCGAAAATCGCGGGATGCATGATGGCGTTCAATTTGACTCTGGCATCTGGTTGCGTAAATATCAGTGCACGCATCAGCGGCCGATTCAACGCCCCCTCCTCCGTGATAAATTCGCTACCAAACTCAGTAGCAATCTGCGGCACTAACGCGCCTCCTGCTGCAGTGAGTGTGTGCGCAATGACATCTAAATCGACGATCGGTACACCTAGGCTACTCAGCATTTGTGTGGCGATACTTTTACCGCTACCGATGCCCCCTGTCAGTGCAACTGTTTTCATGCATGCACCAATCGTATGCTTACGCTACTGTACTAAGTACAAAGCAGCGAGAGATTGCCCGTAAAACAATGCGGCCATCCCACCCAAGGCTAAAAATGGGCCAAAAGGGATCGCTGTCTGACGGTCTTTGTTTTTAAACACAATCATACCAATGCCGACCACAGCGCCAATCACCGAGCTGAGTAGAATAACTGCGGGTAATAACTGCCAGCCAAACCATGCGCCAAGCGCGGCCAACAGTTTGAAATCGCCATAGCCCATGCCCTCTTTACCTGTGACCAACTTGAACAGCCAATAGATGGACCAAAGAATTAAATAGCCGGCCATGGCACCGATGACTGCTGACGACAAACTGACGAAACCGTTGTTTAAATTGAAAAACAGCCCCAGCCACAGCAGCGGCAAGGTGATGTCATCCGGCAGTAATTGTGTATCAAAATCAATACAAGTTAACGCAACCAAAGCAAACACAAACACCCATGCAAACAAGGTAGTAGCGCTATAGCCATACTTTACGGCAACTGCACCAATCAACGCGCCGGTGACAGCCTCCACTATTGGGTAACGTGCACTGATAGGGGCTTTACACTGACGACACTTTCCTTTTAGAAACAAGTAACTCAGCACAGGGATGTTCTCCAGTGCAGTGATGTTGTGCTGGCATTTGGGGCAAGCGGAGCGCGGTGTCACTAGATTATATTTAGCTTGCTCTGGCGCATCTTTTCCTTGTAATTCAAGGCAGTTAGCATGCCATTCGCGCTCCATCATGATAGGTAAACGGTGAATCACCACATTAAGAAAACTACCAACTAACAGGCCAAATACGACAGAAAGCGTGATAAAAAATGCAGGTTCGGCACGCAACAATTCCGAAATAGGCGCAAAAATTTCAAACATAATGACCTTATGGGTGATGTAAACTTTTGCCATCATCGCATCGTTAATATATGTGTGCAATATCGAAAATGATTTTGGTGTAAAAATTGCTAGTTCAATATTGCAAGGCTCTTGAATAGTACTTAACAGTCACCACATAATAGATGTAATTGAAGCAAAGGACTCTTGATGACAAACGACAATAAAGTATTCGATAGAACGCAAATTGACAAAACACAAGTTGAGCTCAATCAATTTGAGCACCCCGCATGGGATGAACCCATCATTTGTCGCGTAGAAGTGGATTTGCCAGGCTGGTTAGCCCAACTGACTGGCGATCGCTCTTGGGAAATTTATGGTGAAGACGAAGAGGAAACCTGCATTAGTTTTATGATGCGTCAAAAGCAAGGTTCAGAGCACCACGTGATTAAACATAACGCATTGAAACAAGCAGAGGTCACCTTGTATCACAATGGGTACGCTGTGGTGGATGTAGATGGCGAAGCGCTATTTGATGGCTCCTTGACTACCGGTACTAGCGAGTGCGCGCACTTAAGCTATTACCATGCAACAGGCGAGCAAATCATGTTGAATTAACAGATGTTTAGCTAAGCTAAACAATATACGGCTTATCAGCGATGCTGGTAGGCCGTTTTTATATCTTAATTAATATTTGCTTAATATTGACGTGTAACTGAAAATTCGGCCAACTCAACCAACGCACGCTGGTGTTGGTTCTGCGTAAAAGGAGCAATCGCCTCACAGGCCAGATCCGCCTCTTTTCTTGCTACATTACGCACATACGCCAATGCACCGGTTGATGTTAACACTTCCATCACCGCTTCCATTTGCGTCAAATCCCCTTGGCTAATCGCCTCTTTGACAAGCGTTGCCTCTGCAGCCGTACCATGCTGAATGGCATACAGCAATGGCAACGTCGGTTTTCCTTCTGCCAAATCATTGCCTAGCTTTTTACCGATTTGTGCTGGGTCGCCGCTTAAATCCAGCACATCATCAATCAATTGAAATGCTGTGCCTAAACGCATGCCGTACTCGGCCAAGCCTTGCTCTTGTTGACTGCTTGCGCCACTCATCACCGCACCCAAACGTGTTGCCGCCTCAAACAGTTTGGCCGTTTTAAAGTGTATGACCTTTAGATAATCCTGCTCGGTAATGTCTGCTTTACGCACATTCAGCAATTGCAACACTTCACCTTCAGAAATCGTATTGGTGGCCTCTGCTAGAATTTCCATCACCCGCATATTTTGTAGCTTGACCATCATTTGAAACGCACGTGAATACAGAAAATCACCCACCAGCACACTTGCCGCGTTACCAAATACATGGTTCGCTGTGGATTTTCCGCGGCGTAAATCAGACTCGTCCACGACATCATCGTGAAGCAAAGTTGCGGTATGGATAAACTCGACTATCGCAGCCAAATGATGGTGCTCAGCACGAATGCCTTGAAACATATTGGCTGATAGCAGCACCAACGCAGGGCGCAAACGTTTGCCACCACTATGGATAATGTATTCGGAGACTTGATTAATGAGCGGGACTTCGGAATGCAGCGACTGACGGATTACCGTATCGACTACGTTCATGTCGGTTGCGATATTGGTTTGAAATGAATTGAAAGCCACGGATGCGTCAACAATAAAGGTTCTAAATTACGCTGATTGCACAATGATCAGTTGCCATGATTTAGGTGAATGTGCGTTTTTGACTAAAAACAACGCTCAAACAATCACTTAACAAGGTTGGCTTTACTCAGCAAAGTGCGCATATTATCACGATTTAACCCTATGCGCATTAGTCATTGCCACTTCTCCAATGCATTAAAAAGGGGTAACATGAAATCGTCTGAAAGCGCTATTTTTGAGTGCATTTGCTAAGGAGTGAGTGATGATAAGAAGTTATTACATTGATTACCCGCAGGAACATATCGAAGGACAAGCCCATCGCTATCGTTGCCTTTTTTGCAAACAGGAAACCACCGCGATTAATGGTCATTTAGAGGGGCACGCCACGACCTGTACCTACCGTCTGCAAATGGAAAAAGCTGGGTTTGAATGCCAGCACAGTGATGCAGCCACACCAATGACAGAAGCAGACGATTACGATTAAGAAGAGAGGGCTATCGTTTTCAATACGTAGCAACCTCTCTCTTATAGCCTTTAGTGTTTTAGGAATACACGCACTTGTTTAGGTTGCAAGTATACCTGTGACCCCTCAATCAGTTGCAGTTGTAAGAATCGCTCTCTGGTCAACTCAGCCTCAATAATGCGTTCATCATCTTGGCGCTGTAGCTCCAACCTCACCAGCGGGCCTAGGGAGTGGATATAGTTCACTGTGGCAGAAAAACTAGGAGCGCCATTGGGTTCTTTGAGCACTTCAATATCATGTGGACGGATATAAGCCAACGCTGCTGCATCATCGACAGACTGATGCTCCACGCTATCCACCGTGACCTCATTGATGCTTGCACGCCCCTTGTTAACGCGGCTTTCAAACTCATTCACATTGCCCAAGAATTGATATACGAACGGCGATGCCGGTTGATCGTACACTTGCTGTGGTGAGCCAATTTGTTCTACCTTGCCATGGTTCATGACCACGATTCTATCAGCCACTTCCAGTGCTTCCTCCTGATCATGCGTCACGAATACGCTGGTAATGTGTAATTCGTCATGCAGCCTGCGTAACCAACGACGTAAGTCTTTACGCACTTTTGCATCTAAGGCGCCAAACGGCTCGTCCAACAACAACACTTTGGGCTCTACCGCCAAAGCGCGCGCTAAGGCAATACGCTGACGTTGTCCGCCAGAAAGTTGTGGAGGATAGCGATCCGCCAGCCAGTCCAACTGTACCAACCCCAGCAACTCACGTACACGGCGACGAATCTCCGCTTCTGATGGTCGCGTGGCTTTAGGGCGAACGCGCAAGCCAAACGCCACGTTTTCAAATACAGTCATGTGTCTGAACAACGCATAATGCTGGAACACAAAACCAACCTGCCGCTCACGCACATTTTTATCTGTGGTGTCATCGCCATGAAACGCAATGCGCCCATCGTCAGCGGATTCCAAACCGGCGATAATTCTTAACAGCGTTGTTTTCCCGCAACCTGATGGCCCAAGTAATGCCACCAACTCACCTGAAGGCACATTGAAATTGATATTCTGTAAGGCGTGAAATTTGCCAAACTGTTTGCTGATATTGTTAATTTCAATACTCATATTTGCATTTCCCTATTTAATCCAGTTGTGCCCAGTTGGGTGCGTGTTGTATCCAATAATCGAAAGCATTAGCCGTTCGCTTCTTTTTCAAACTCTGCCGCATTCTTGGCAGACTGCCACTCAACAAATGTTTTGAGCGCCAACGTCACCAGTGCCAGCAACGCTAGTAGCGATGCCACAGCAAAGGCCGCTGCATATTGGTACTCGTTATACAAAATTTCCACGTGTAATGGCATGGTATTGGTCATACCGCGGATATGACCAGATACCACAGACACTGCGCCAAACTCACCCATGGCTCGCGCGTTGGTTAAAATCATGCCGTATAACAAGCCCCATTTAATGTTTGGTAGAGTCACACGCCATAAAATCTGCCAACCGGATGCGCCCAATACCAGAGCAGCCTCTTCTTCATCTTTGCCTTGTGCTTGCATTAATGGAATCAGTTCACGTGCCACAAAGGGAAAGGTCACAAACACTGTGGCCAACACAATGCCGGGGATTGCAAAAATCACCTTCATGTCGTTGTCTATCAACCACTCGCCAAACCAGCCTTGCAAGCCAAAGATCAGCACATAAATCAACCCGGCGACCACTGGTGAAACAGCAAACGGCAAATCAATCAATGTAATGAGGACACTCTTACCTCTAAACTCAAACTTAGCAATGGCCCATGCTGCGGCTACCCCAAACACTAGATTCAGCGGCAAAGCGATGGCCGCGGCAATCAAGGTGAGCCAAATCGCAGAGAGTGCATCTGGGTCAATCAAGGCACTAAGATAGGTGTCCCAGCCTTTACGCAGCGCCTCTGTAAACACAGCTGCCAGTGGTACAAACAAGAACAGCGTTAAAAATGCCAAGGCACTCGCAATCAGCGTCCAGCGAATCCATGCGGGCTCAGAAGTCGCGCGGCGATGCGCCACCTTGGTCTGATAGCGTACGTGTTGTGTAACGGTAATAGCGGTCATGAAACTTCCTATTCGATTGCTTCGGCGTTACGGCGGCTACTCCACCACTGCAAACCATTAATTGCGAGTAATAACAGAAATGAAATCAGCAGCATCACCACCGCCACCGCAGTCGCGCCGGTATAGTCATATTGCTCAAGTTTGGTGATGATAATCAGTGGCGTAATTTCCGACACCATAGGCATATTGCCTGCAATAAAAATCACCGATCCATATTCACCAATGGCACGTGCAAAGGCCAATGCAAACCCAGTCATGAGTGCTGGCAACAGTGCAGGGAAAATAATCTTGTAAAATGTTTGCCAACGATTAGCGCCCAAGCTGGCGGCGGCCTCTTCGGTTTCGCTTTCCAAATCCTCTAATACTGGCTGCACGGTACGCACGACAAATGGCAAACCAATAAATGTCAGCGCAATCACCACACCCACTGGAGTAAACGCCACATGGATGCCGTTAGGTTCTAAAAAGCTACCAATCCAGCCATTTTTGGCATAGACCGCAGTTAAGGCAATCCCAGCCACAGCCGTGGGCAAGGCAAATGGTAAGTCGACCAAAGCATCAATGAATTTTTTGCCAAAGAAATCATAACGCACCAATACCCAAGCAGTAAGCAACCCAAATACAGCATTGATGGAAGCACCAATAAACGAAGCGCCGAAGGTGAGTTTGTAAGAAGCCATGACGCGCGGCGCAGTCACCACATGCCAAAACTCAGAAAAACTCAGCTCTGTCGTTTTAATTAAAGCAGCAGAGAGTGGGATGAGTACAATCAAACTCAGGTACAGCAGTGTGTATCCTAGCGAAAGGCTGAACCCCGGTAAGACATTGGTTTTTTTGGACATAGTTTTTTTAATTGATGTAGGCGAAGGCAATATAACAAACTCTTTTATAACAATTAAATATTTATTTTTTATAACAATATTCAGTTTAATTATATTGATGTCGTTACGCGACCTGTTGTGCGAATTGTCGTTTAATCACTTCAGATGTACTGAGATGCCTGGCCGAGCTTGGGTGGCCAAATAAATACCCTTGAATTAACGTCGCACCGGCATCTACAGCCACATGCAACTGGGAGGAAGTTTCTACGCCGGTAATAATGGGCTTTGCCCCTAGCGTTTGTACAAAGTGCACCAGGCCAAACAACGCTTTACGCACCAAGGGGTCATGTTCAGCTTGCTGAATCAACTGTAAGTCAAATTTAACGTAATCAGGGGCGATTTTCCATAAGCGGCTGACAAACGAATTGGCACTGCCAAACCGATCAATCGCAATCTTATAGCCACGGTCTTGATAGTTTTGAATGGCGGCAGCTAGTTGCTGCTCATATACAGCCAGCTCTGTGTCTTGTTTAAACGTATCAAAATCACGCACCTCAATCACAACTCGCTCTGTCGATACCGCGTGATCATGCAAAATGCGTTCAAATACTTTACCGTGCTCATTCACGCGCATTAGCAAACTAGGATGCACATTTAAAAACAGCAAGCCATTTTCTTTAAAAATCTCGTGATAGTTCAGTACATGCAGGGCCCTGCTAACGCGATCAAGCTTCACCAACTTGTCTGATTTATCGGCATAGGTAAATGCAAAATCCGGGGTGACTTCTTGAATATTGCCCAACTTGGGCCTGAGTAAAGCCTCATGTCCATGAAAGTCTCCCGACTGGATATCATAAATCGGCTGAAAAGCAGAGGCCAAATGCACGCCTGCAAACTCACTGGTATATTCACCGGTTTGATTGGCTTCCAAGTTAAAGTCATCCAACTCCAATAACAGAGATGACTTTAACTTTTCGCCTAACGCCGCTAGGCGCGCTTTACTTTGTTTTCCACTTTGCGACATACGCTTTACTCTACTTCTCTACATCATTCCTGATTAATACTACTTTTGATAAATCTGGTCGAAAATCGCGCCATCGGCAAAATGCGTTTTCTCGGCATTGGCCCAACTGCCAAACAACTCTTCTACTTTAAAGAGTGAGATCGCATGAAAATCAGCTTGATGTTTTGCTGCCACTGCAGCGACTTGTGGACGCAGATGGTGATGCACAGCAATGGTCTGACCTTGTTCTGAGTAGTGGAAGTCTAAATATGCTTGCGCAACCGCACGTGTTTTCTTCTTATCCACGACTTTATCGACCAAGGCCACTGGATTCTCTGCCAAGATACTTAACGGTGGATACACCACTTCAAACTTGTCTGCACCTAACTCTTCTTGAATCAGAGTGACTTCATTTTCAAACGTCAGTAATACATCGCCGATTTCACGTTGGGCAAAGGTAGTCGTTGCACCGCGACCACCAGTATCTAGCACTGGTACGTTTTTGAACAAGTTAGCGACGAACGCTTTTGCCTCTGCATCGCTACCGCCTTTTTTAAGCACATAGCCCCATGCGGCCAAATAACTATATTTGCCATTGCCCGAGGTTTTAGGGTTAGGGATAATCACTGACACATTGGCTTTCACCAAGTCGTTCCAGTCTTTAATCTTTTTAGGGTTGCCTTTACGCACCAAAAAGACAGAGGTTGAGGCGGTTGGCGCACTCTCATTGGGTAAACGCGCTTGCCAATCTCTAGGAATCAATTTACCGCGCTCATACAAGATATCAATATCCGGTGAGCGGTTCATGGTAATGACATCTGCAGGCAAGCCATCCACGACCGAGCGTGCTTGTTTGCTGGAGCCACCATGCGATTGTTTGATACTGACGGTCTCACCGGTTTTCTCTTTCCAATACTTAACAAATGCTGGATTGAGCTCTTTATAAAACTCGCGCGACACATCATAAGACACATTCAAAAGCTCTGTGGCTGCGAACGCCAAGCTTGGCAATGCCAATAAAACAAGACTTAGATACCGCATGCATTACACCCCTTAAATTCCCATAAGGTGCTCAATATAAACAACCATCAAAATAATGTAAAAGAATATAAAATTATATATTTATAATAAAATTGTATAAATAAACTAACACTTTTTTACTTAATTCTAGGGTTTTTAGCGTATATTAGGCCCTTATTCGTCAATTGCTGACCAGACAACTGGAAGCCAGTGCGCCTAACTTAGGCCACTGGCTTTTTTTATGCCTGTCGCTTTAGATTGCAACAGATACGAGAGGACATAATGACGCAACCACTTAACCAAACATTAGGCATTGCAGGCATTGTGAGTGAGTTACGTGAAGTACGCCTCACCTCGCTTGAACACCGCCACCGCCGTAACAATCCACCTAAACTGCCTTCTAGAAAATCTTTGCAATCCATTGTCGATGGCTTGTCTGCAGCGCTGTTTCCCAACCGTTTGGGCATGCCGGATCTACAAGAAGATGGTATTGATTATTTTGTTGGCCATACGCTAGACACTGCTTTGCGCGATTTGTATATACAAGTGCAACTGGAACTCCGCTACGCATCCGATACTGAGCATTCCAAAGCACCAAGTAACACGACAGCACTAGACAAAGTACGCACATTCTCACAGCAATTGCCGCATATTCGTACGGTGCTGGATACCGATTTGAATGCAGCATTTGAAGGCGATCCTGCGGCACGTAGTTTGGATGAAGTGCTGGTGTGCTACCCGGGGATTGCTGCCATCATTCATTACCGTTTAGCGCATGAGCTACACAAACTGGGCCTGCCGTTGATTGCGCGGATTATCTCTGAAGTTGCGCACTCTGCGACTGGCATTGATATCCACCCTGGTGCCACGATTGGCAATGGATTCTTTATTGATCACGGCACGGGTGTCGTCATTGGTGAGACAGCGATTATTGGTCGCCACGTGCGCCTATATCAGGCCGTGACGTTAGGTGCAAAACGCTTTCCTACCAATGCACAGGGCCATCTCATCAAAGGCGATGCCAGACATCCGATTGTAGAAGACGATGTCGTGATCTATGCCGGTGCGACGATTTTAGGACGCATCACGATTGGTGCGCATTCTGTGATTGGCGGCAATGTATGGCTGACCAAAAGCGTGCCGCCTAACAGCAATATTACCCAAGCACAAACACAGGACGTGGCCAATGCAAGCCCACAACCATCTAACGCAACTTAAGATAACGCAACTTAAGATAACGCAACTTAAGATAACGCAGCTTAGATAACGCAGCTTAAGTAATCAAAATAGTAATCAAAATTTTTAACAGGAGAACACAATGACTGATATTCATCAAGCACACACCGCCCTAGGTGATGTTGCTGCACGCACGCTATCGAATGCGACCAAAACCGTACCCATGATGGGTACGATTACCCCTCGCTGGTTAGTGCATTTATTGCACTGGGTGCCAGTGGAGGCAGGTATCTATCGCGTCAATAAAGTCAAAGACCCAAGTGCAATTGAAGTCGACTGCTCGGCTAAAGATGAGCGTGAGATTCCTGCGACTTTTGTGGATTATGAAGAGTGGGGCCGAGAGTATGTGCTGAATGCTGTGAATACTGCAGTGGACGTGCATACCCGCGTTTCTGATTTATATAGCAGCCCGCATAACCAAATTAAAGAGCAATTACGCCTGACGATCGAGACTGTAAAAGAGCGTCAAGAGAGCGAGCTCATTAATAACAAAGAGTACGGTTTATTGCACAACATCGTCGATAGCCAAAAAGTGAAATCCAGAACAGGCTATCCTACACCTGATGATTTAGATGAGTTATTGGCTAAAGTATGGAAAGAGCCTGCGTTTTTCTTAGCGCACCCACAAGCCATTGCGGCATTTGGTCGCGAATGCACACGCCGCGGTGTACCTCCACCAACCGTTGCATTATTCGGCTCACAATTTATCACTTGGCGCGGCGTACCGCTGATTCCTTGCGATAAATTACGCATCACCAATGGCAAAACAAACATTTTGCTGTTACGCACAGGTGAAAGCCGTCAAGGTGTGGTGGGGTTATATCAACCTAACTTACCTGGCCAGCAAACCATGGGCTTATCTGTACGCTTTATGGGCATCAACCATAAAGCCATTGCTTCATACTTGATTTCTTTATATTGCTCATTAGCGGTATTGACCGATGATGCGATTGCCG
The DNA here is from genome assembly GCA_000525025.1 of Methylophilaceae bacterium 11. Taxonomy (GTDB): domain Bacteria; phylum Pseudomonadota; class Gammaproteobacteria; order Burkholderiales; family Methylophilaceae; genus Methylophilus. Next base: position 2,179,508 of record JCKJ01000001.1, read on the forward strand.
TGCTAGAGAATGTAGATGTAGGCAACTACTATGACTATAAATAATCCACACGATTTGGCCTCCTATGAACCAGAGGCCATACTTGCAGCATTGCCGGGTGATCACCCGCGCATGGCAGCGGCGTTGGCGATTGGTCGTGAGGCCAGCAATACCGGGCACTTGGATGTGGCTGAGCTTAGCCGTTTAGCCAATGAAATCTTTGCAGAAGGGTTTCCAGCAGGCTCGCCATTCAAGCAGCAGGAATCTTTTCCATCCAATGCCTCGTTAAGCCATATTGCCAGTGACAGCGTGTTACCAAATACGCAGCCACCAGCGCTACCTGATGGCGATTTGCGCGCTGCACTAGAGAATAGTTTGGCTACGCAAGCGCTACCTAATCATGAAGCCTTGCACCCACAGCTTGCACGACCTATATCTACACAGCCTACATTTGCATTGCCTACATTTTCACAATTGGGGCTTGCACACCAGGTTGTAGACATTGATCAATTGCTGCTTGGCGCGGTAGATCCTTACCAATCTGAGCTAGCGCAGCTGTTTGGTAACAATGCATTGGCGGCTACGCCGCAAAGCGCGACTAGCCTTGCTTTGCCAGCTAGCGAGCAGTTACCGCTGTTACAAAATTCGCAGGCCTATTATTTTTTGGCGGAGACAGCTGCTCCAGCCACCAAATCCGTGCCTGCGTTTACCAGTGCACATCCCGCATTTGATGTGCATGCGGTACGCAAAGATTTTCCCATCTTGCGTGAATTGGTGAATGGCCGACCACTGATTTGGTTTGATAACGCAGCCACTACGCAAAAACCACAAGTGGTGATTGACCGCATCAGCCAGTTTTACCAGCATGAAAATTCTAATATTCACCGTGCTGCACATGCTTTAGCTGCGCGTGCAACTGATGCTTATGAAGAAGCCCGCGAAACCGTGCGACGCTTTATCAACGCGCCATCGGTGGATAATATTGTGTTTGTGCGTGGCACGACCGAGGCGATTAACCTAGTGGCCAAGACTTGGGGTAAAAAGCATCTGGGCGTAGGTGATGAGATTGTCATTTCGCACTTAGAGCATCACGCCAACATTGTGCCTTGGCAGCAACTTTGCCAAGAAACAGGTGCTGTGCTCAAAGTGGCTCCGGTGGATGACAGCGGCCAAATACTATTGGATGAGTACCAAAAATTACTGACCTCCAAAGTGAAATTGGTCTCGTTTACCCAAGTATCCAATGCCTTGGGCACTGTGACGCCAGCCGCAGAAATGATTGCGATGGCACAACGTGTGGGAGCAAAAGTATTGTTGGATGGGGCGCAGTCTGTATCGCACATGCGTACTGATGTACAAGCGCTAAATCCAGATTTCTTGGTGTTCTCCGGACACAAGATATTTGGGCCTACCGGTATTGGCGTATTGTATGGCAAGCAAGATGTACTTAACGACATGCCAGCATGGCAAGGTGGCGGCAATATGATTCAAGATGTGACCTTTGAAAAAACGGTCTATCACCAAGCGCCAGCCAAGTTTGAAGCTGGCACCGGCAACATTGCCGATGCAGTAGGGTTGGGCGCTGCATTGCAATATGTTGAACGTATTGGCATTGAAAATATTGCCCGGTACGAGCACGCATTGCTTGAGTACGCCACGCAAGCAATGAGCCAAATCGACGGTATCCGCTTAGTGGGTACTGCGCAAGACAAAGCCAGCGTATTGTCGTTCCAGCTCAGAGGTTATCAAAGTGAAGAAGTAGGTGCCGCATTGAACGAGGAAGGCATTGCTGTGCGTTCCGGGCATCATTGTGCACAACCTATCTTACGACGCTTTGGTTTGGAAACCACAGTGCGTCCATCTCTAGCGTTTTACAACACCACGGCTGAAGTAGATGCCATGGTGCGTGTATTACGCAAGTTGTCCTCTGCACGTTATGTCGCCTAGTTTTATCTAAGCGATCATGCAAAAAAGGCTCAATCATCATGATTGAGCCTTTTTTATGTCCAATATTAAAGTGAGCTAAGCGCCTGCGAGAGCGCAACTAGATAATCTGTATTTTTTGTATCATGGTGTCCAGTTGCTTTAGGATAGGTTGTGGTGTGATACACGGCATTGGTGACAGCACGGACTTTCACAGCACGTGAAATTTCATGGCCTTGCTGATTAAAATAAATCACGGCGGGTAGTTGATCTTGGGCAAGGCCAAAACGTTTTAATTGCTGCTGAAAGCCAAGCCCCTCTGACGTAATGAATACGGGCGCGTAATAGCGATTACTTTCTACCTCGGTGAGCAGCTTATCGGTTAACGCGGTGGCATCCTCACCGTGTGCGGCAATACCAAGAATAACGCCTTTACCACTTTGTTGAATTTTTGCGACTACGCGCTGCTCGATACTGGGCGAGTTGGCAGGCTGGCCAACACTTTGTGCTGCCAGTAATATCCACGCCAAGATAAACACCGAGGCGCTGAGTATTGTTTTAAATTGTACGGATTGGAATGACATAGCAATCTCCTCACATCATGAATATTAAGGGGTTAGCTACATAGAATGAAGCTAAGTTAAACTAGACGACGATGAATGGTTGTAATGTCTTGCGACATCCAGACAACACTGCGCTGTCTTGCCCTAGTTGTTTCATGAGATGCTCGCGTGCATGGGTGAGATTGGTGGCATAGACAATTTTCAAATGTCGCTTGCTGGCCGCACGCTTAATTGCATACGTAAATGAGTGGTTGATCCAAGAAGTGACCAACACCACTAATTCGGTATTCTGTGGGATTTTTTTGTGATGGTCCCCTGCCTTACGGCCAGACCAATGTTCAATATCATGATGACCATATTCGGAAACGATCTTTTTAAGACCATCAATCTGATCACCGCCTACGATTAATACTGTACTCATGATAAGAGTCTCCTAATAAGCCCGGACCGAATTGTGTTCGGAACCGGGCATGTCAATCTTAGCTAACTTATTGTTATTAAATAATCTTGTTATTAAATAATTTTTGTTACTTTACTTTTGATAGATCTCGTCAAACACACCACCATCGGCAAAGTGTGTTTTTTGCGCTTTTTGCCAGCCACCAAATACATCGTCAATTTTGATCAGGCTAATACTTGGGAATTGCTTCTCGTATTTTTTAGCCACAGATTCCAATGTTGGACGATAGTAGTTTTTAGCAGCAATTTCCTGGCCTTCTTCAGAGTACAAGTACTCCAAATACGCTTGCGCCACTGCACGTGTTTTACGTTTATCCACGACTTTATCAATCACAGTCACAGGCGGTTCTGCCAGAATAGAAAGCGTAGGCACGACGATTTCAAACTTGTCCGGACCTAACTCTTTTTGCGCTAAGAACGCTTCGTTTTCCCATGAGATCAATACATCACCAATACCGCGCTCCACAAATGTCGTCGTCGACCCACGTGCACCGCTGTCTAACACCGGCACGTTTTTGAAGATTTTCTTCACAAAGTCACGTGCTTTTGCATCGTCGTTATTGTTGTGTTTAAGCGCATAGGCATACGCTGCTAAATAATTCCAACGTGCACCACCCGATGTTTTAGGGTTAGGCGTAATCACAGAAATACCTGGTTTAGTTAAATCATTCCAATCTTTAATGCCTTTAGGGTTACCTTTACGCACCAACAATACAATTGTTGAAGTGTAGGGTGAGCTATTGTGCGGTAAACGTTTTTGCCAATCTTTCGGAATCAACTTGGCTTTGGCACCAATCTCGTCAATGTCGTAAGAGAGTGCTAGCGTCACCACATCTGCGGCCAAGCCATCAATCACGCCACGTGCTTGCTTGCCGGAGCCACCGTGCGATTGTTTAATCGTCACGTTATCGCCAGTTTTTTCTTTCCAATGTTTAGCAAATGCTGCGTTGTAATCCACATATAACTCACGGGTTGGGTCATAAGAGACGTTAAGCAAGCTAATGTCTGCCGCCCATGTTACCAACGGCACAAACAGTGCGCCAATCAGCAAGGTCTTTTTCAAAATATTTAATGTTTGCATTATGTTTTATCTTTCTCTTTGTACTTAATTAAGGTGCTTAATTAAAAGCCCAATAAAGTGAGTTCGGTGTAGAAGAAGTTTGAGCTATCTGAGCGATTTTGGTCAAAGGCAGTGCGATTCGCTGCCGTAGCACTTACCGCATCTTGTACAAAATCACCGGCCCAGAAATGCGCGTAGCCTAAGTTAAGCGAAGCATATTGATTCAGTGGGAAACGTACCCTTAAGTCATACTCTTTACCCAAATCTCTGCCAGACCTGCCACTTGCATCCTGTAAGTTGTTACCCGCAGCCCAACGGTCTGTCGCATCATCCAAGTGATACCAACTGAAGCCAGTGTCGACTTTTACGTTATCTAGGAAAGGGACTTTTGGATCAAACTCAACACGCACTTTGGCCGCACGGATATTGTTCATTTGCACATAGTCATTGTTGGACCAAGGGCGCGCAAACCCAAACAAGCGGTCAAAACCCTGCGCATCAGAAGTATCGGTATTCGTGTTACCGCCTGATACATGGTCACCACTGGCAACGCCGTAAGAAGCACTCAAACGTGGTTTCCATGATTGCTTGGCGAAAGTGTAACCAATTTCCGCGTTATAGGCATAAGCATCATGATCGACAGTAATATAGCGGCCAGCGGCTACCGTTGTGCCGATAAAACGCTCTACATGCCCCCATTGTTTATTGTAAGCAGCATCGTAGTCCCACTGTGTGCCTGGAATCACGCCATATACGCGGATACCACCAGTGCTCACTTCCCGATCAATACTCGCTCTTGCTTGCTGTATCGCAGTGTAAACAGTGCGATCGTTATACGCTGAGCCATTTCCGTCATACTGAACCTTGCTGCCATCCTGCTTCAAATAGAAGTAGTATGGTTGTATCGTCACGTATTCAGACCAGCCGCGCCAATCGCCCACAAGACCGTAAAATTTCTGAGCGTGATCGATTTTATCCAACTGCGAAGTAAAGCGCTGTATCGGTTGTACTGCAAACGCTTCTAGCTGCCAGTCATTTTTCTTCTCACCAATATTGGCACGAACACCCTGGAAAGTATTCGTTGTGTTGCGCCATTCGTTACGCGCAATCAAACGACGATCCAAATCTTCCCAAGCTAAACGACCACCACGCACCCAGAATGGACGGCTATTCCCTAGATCATCTTTCCCGAAAATACTGTCTTTGTAATACAGTTCCAAGTAAGCCTGCAGAATGTCTGCATGGTCGATATCTCTTGGATCGCTAGACAAGCGACGATCAGTGCTGTCGTTGTAATCACTGTGATTACGACGAGAATCTTGCAATTCAACGGCGAAACGGAATGGGTCAAGAATATTTTTCAAGCCCACATAAGCACGTGAACGCAGTAAGAGTGGGTCATCAATGTTTTCTCGTGCACGACGGAAATCGTTTTGGCGGCTCTCATAACGCGCACGATACTCAAAACCAACATCCAGCCAATCTACATCGGAAAATGCATCAAAATCTTTCAGCCAAGTTTTGTTGGCCTGTTTGACATACTTAGGTGGCTCGGTTTCTTTTTGTGTGCCATAACTGCGGCGCTCAACGTAGTAACCATTTGCGGCTTTGGCAGCGGCTTTTTCTTCGGCCTTGATTTCCTCTAAACGCGCTTTGACTTTTTCCTGTTGTGCTGCGTCCTCTTGTGTAACCTCTGCAGTTGCTGCGGCTTCCTCACTCCAGCCTAAAGCTGGGTTTAAGATCATCCCTGATAATGCTAATGCGCGAATAATTGTTTTATATTGCATTGTCTTCAACTCCTAATCGTCTTCCAGTGGTCTGGTCAATGGTTTTTAATGATTGGTTTAGCGCCAGATGCTGGTAGCTATTTTTTAAAAGCAGTTGATTTTGTTTCAAACCTGACTTTTTCACGACGCTCAATTTGCGTCACACGTCCATCGTGCACAGTGATTTCTACGGAGCCATACCCGGTTTGCTTTTGTATCAAAGAAATTGCATTGGCAATGGCTGTTAATACAGCTTCGTCATTTTCTTGAGTGAATTTTGGTTGAACTAAGCTCATGGGTTTGTATTCCCTTTAAAGAATTTCTGCACTTTAGCAAACCCATTTAATAATTAAAAATACTTTATTGTAATAACCATATAACTATTAATAATATTAAAAACATACATGTAGTACCTATGCATAACGGTTTCAGCTACAACGAGAAAAGCTAGCCCAACCCAAGCAATACAAGTGTTCATGATTTTTCTTAGCAGCTATTCATGAACAAAAACATACACTCGTTTTCTAATCGGTTCATGATGTCATTGTTGTTAAGCAATCAGTACAACACTGAACGTGTATCCTGTGACAATGGCATGCGTGAAAGATGGCTCAAGTACATGATGCTTTCATCAATAACGACTAACAAATAAGCAAAGGAGATGGCCTTGTCTACACAATCAAAATGTCCGTTCTCAGGCGGCGTACCCAAAAATGCGATTGCCGGTGCGCATACCAACGCCGACTGGTGGCCTAACCAGCTAAATACCAAACTTTTAAACCAGCATTCGCCATTACTAGACCCCATGGGGGATGACTTTAACTATGCGGAAGCATTTAAAAGTCTAGACTTGAATGCAGTGATTGAAGATTTACATGCTTTGATGACAGACTCCCAAGACTGGTGGCCTGCCGATTACGGACATTACGGTCCGTTTTTTATTCGCATGGCTTGGCATGCAGCAGGCACCTACCGTATTGCAGATGGCCGCGGTGGTGCGGGCTCTGGCACACAACGTTTTGCACCACTCAATAGCTGGCCTGACAATTGCAATTTAGACAAAGCACGCCGATTACTCTGGCCCATTAAACAAAAGTACGGCAAAAAAATCTCATGGGCAGACCTGATGATGCTCACAGGCAATGTGGCGTTGGAATCCATGGGGCTCAAAACTTTTGGTTTTGGCGCTGGCCGCAAAGATGTCTGGGAGCCAGAAGAGATTTATTGGGGGCCAGAAGCAGAGTGGATGGGTGACCAACGTTACACCGGTGACCGTGAGCTTGAGAATCCGCTAGGCGCAGTACAAATGGGCTTGATTTATGTGAACCCAGAAGGGCCGAATGGCAACCCCGACCCGATTGCCTCTGCACGTGACATCCGTGAAACCTTTGCGCGTATGGCCATGAATGACGAAGAGACTGTGGCACTCGTCGCTGGTGGGCACACCTTTGGCAAGTGTCACGGTGCCGCTGCGCCAACGCAATATGTAGGGGCGGAGCCAGAGGGCGCGGGTATTGAAGCACAAGGGATTGGCTGGCAAAACAGCTTTGGTACAGGTAAGGGTGTACATACGATAACTAGCGGATTAGAAGGCGCATGGACCACGCACCCTACCCAATGGGATAACGACTATTTTGATATTCTGTTCAAATTCGATTGGGAACTCACGAAGAGCCCAGCCGGTGCACACCAATGGATACCAAAAGGCGGTGCTGGCGCTGGCACCGTGCCCGATGCACATGACCCGACGCTACGCCACGCGCCGATTATGTCCACTGCTGATCTCGCACTGAAGATGGACCCAGATTACGAGAAAATTTCTCGCCATTACCATCAACACCCTGCCGAGTTTGCAGATGCTTTTGCGAGGGCTTGGTATAAGCTTACCCATCGCGATATGGGTCCTATCTCGCGCTATCTTGGCCCGCTTGTGCCGAAAGAAACACTGATCTGGCAAGACCCAGTACCTGCGGCCAATCATACATTAATCGAAGAGCAGGACATCACTGGATTGAAAGCAAAGCTGCTGACATCCGGGCTTTCTATTGCACAACTAGTGACCACCGCTTGGGCATCTGCATCTACTTTCCGTGGCACTGATAAACGCGGAGGCGCCAATGGTGCGCGTTTACGCCTTGCGCCACAAAAAGATTGGGAAGTGAATCAGCCGGCCGAACTCAGCGTAATCTTGCAAACACTATCGGCCATCCAAGCAGAATTTAACGCTACGCAGTCTAGCGGTAAGCAAGTATCGCTTGCTGATTTGATTGTATTAGGCGGATGCGCTGCGGTGGAAGAAGCCGGCAAAAAGGCTGGCTATAGTGTCAAAGTGCCGTTCTCACCCGGCCGAACTGACGCGACACCAGCGCAAACTGATGCTGATTCATTTGCTGTGCTCGAGCCGACCACAGATGGATTCCGCAATTATGCCAAAGCTGGGTTTGCATCCACCGCAGCAGAACGTCTGCTAGACAAGGCCAACCTGCTCACACTGACGGCGCCAGAATTAACAGTGCTGATAGGTGGCTTACGTGCGTTGCATGCCAACTATGGGCATACACAGCATGGTCTGTTTACGCAGCGTCCGGAAGTACTCACTAACGACTTTTTTGTGAACCTGCTGGACATGAGTACCCAATGGCAAAAATCATCTAGCGCTGAAGGCGTATTTGAAGGTTTGGATCGCGCAACCGGTAAAGTTAAATGGACAGCGACGGTAGTGGATTTAATGTTTGGCTCTAACGCCCAACTACGTGCCATTGCTGAGGTTTATGCAAGCAGCGATGCGCAACATGCTTTCTTGCGTGACTTTGTAAAAGCATGGGACAAAGTCATGCGCTTGGATCGCTTTGATTTGGCATAAGTATAGTTAGCCAGTTGCAATACAAATCCTAGGCGAGATACATACAGCATTTGCATCTCGCCTGGGCTATCGTTTTATCGTTTATTAGATGAGCATCCCTCCAGACACCTCAATTCTTTGCGCATTTACCCAACGATTATTTTCCGATAACAAAGCGGCAATCATTGGGCCAATATCATCTGGCACCCCTACTCTACCAAGTGCCGTTTGAGAGGCAATGTAAGCATTTACTTCTTTGTTATCACGCACCAAGCCGTCACCAAAATCTGTTTCAATCGCGCCGGGTGCTACGGTATTCACATTAATTCTGCGTGCGCCCAACTCTTTGGCCATATACCGTGTGAGCACTTCAATACCACCTTTCATGGCGGCGTATGCGCTGTACCCCGGCAAAGCAAAACGTGCTAAACCACTGGAGATATTGATAATGCGGCCGCCATCATTTAACAGCGGCAACATTGCTTGGCTTAAAAAATAAGTCGATTTGAGATGTATATTCACCATGTCATCAAACATCGCTTCGGTCGTTTCTGCAAAAGGTGCTGTCACACCAGTGCCCGCATTGTTGACCAAATAATCAAACCGTTCCGTTTGCCAATTGCTTTGCAACACTTGCTGTAAGCGCGCGGCAAAATCTGCAAATGATTTGGCATGCGTCACATCTAACTGCAAAGCAGCTGCTTTGCGCCCCATGCGCTGGATCTCAGCCACCACGGCCTCCGCTGCATCTTTTTTGCTGTGATAGGTTAGCACTACATCAATCCCTTGTGCAGCCATCGCCAACGCCGTATTTTTGCCAAGACCACGGCTTGCCCCTGTAATCAGTCCAATGTTGACTTGCATGTTGTTTCTCCTATGGTTGTGAATCAATGAACGTCATTCTATTGATTAATTAATCAGCGATAAATATGCAATATTTGATTACACTGTTCATAATAAATTAACAATAAACAGTATCTATATGGACAATACCGAAGCGATTAAACGCTTTTTAAGAGTAGCCGAATTAGGCAGCTTTACACGCGCAGCAGAGGCATTAGGCTTACCCAAAGCGAGCATCTCACAAGCTATTCAACAATTAGAAACAAAGCTAGAAACGCAGTTACTCCACAGAACCACTAGAAAAGTACAACTCACACCAGATGGTCAGTTGTTCTATGAGCGCGGCAAAGATGTGCTCAGTGAGCTAGATGAGCTGGCATCGCTTTTTTTAACAGATGATCGCAGCGTGCAAGGGGTCATCCGTGTGGATATGTCACACCCCATGGCCAGACAACTCGTCATTCCTCATTTGCCAGAATTTTTTCAAAAGTACCCCAATCTCCACATTGAATTAAACAGCAGCGATCGGCATGTCGATTTGATTGCGGAAGGCTACGATTGCGTCATTAGAACCGGCAATCTTGCGGATTCTGGGCTGATTGTGAGAAAAGTAGGCGAGATGCGGCAAACTAATTTTGTGAGCCCTGCCTATATTGCTGCACATGGCGAACCCAAAGAGTTGAAGGATTTAGACAAACATCTACTTGTGCATTACAACGTGAGTGGTGGCCACAAATTTGACGCCTTTGAGTATTGGGATGGCCAGCAGCGCCAGTGCATTCCCATGCAAAGCCGCATCACTGTAAACAACACAGATGCTTACCGAGCGGCATGCATCGCAGGGCTAGGCATGATGCAAGCACCACTACTAGGCGCACAAGAGTATCTACTTACTGGCCAATTGGTTGAGGTGCTGAAAAACTATACAGCACCGCCTATGCCTGTTTCTATTTTGTATCCACATCGGCGCAATTTATCCAAGCGCGTGCGTATCTTGATGGATTGGCTGAGTGATTTACTTGCTCAGCATTTATAAAAGAGATTCAAGGTGGCACGTAAGTACAAGCCACCCTAGTTATCAGCCTGTTACAAACATCTTTCAATCAACATAAAAAATCGCTTGATTCAAACACTTGTTTGAATTTACACTACACTTTTAAAACAAACGTTTGATTTATTTTTTAATGTCCACACCCAATCCCGACATTCAGCCGCGCGAAAATATCTTGCTGACCGCTCTCAAGCTGTTTTCAGAGCAAGGCTACGAACGTACCACTGTCCGGCAGATTGCCAAGACCGCTAACGTCAACGTATCCGCTATTTCTTATTACTTTGGCGATAAGAATGGTTTGTACAAAGCTGCTTATACCGAACCAATGGGCTGCCCTAGCGATGACATTCCTTTGTTTGACCAACAGGATATGTCACTGGAGCAGGCATTAACTGGCTTATTGAGTGGCTTTGTTGAACCGATGAAGCAAAACGAACTGGTTCGCCAGTGTATTCGCTTGCATATGCGCGAGATCATTGAGCCCACTGGTTTGTGGCGAAATACCATTGATAACGAAATTACCCCCCATCATCAAGCGCTACTAACCGTACTCAAACAACATTTGGGATTAGATAACGCAGATGACGACTTGCATCGTTTAGCGTTTTGCATCGTGTCTATGGGTGTGCATTTATTTGCGGGGCGTGACGTGATTGAAAAGCTTTGTCCGCAACTGATTGAAACAGAAGCGGCGCTGGATATCATGCTTGAGCGCATGGTGATGTTTGCAATAGGCATGATAGAAGCTGAAACTGCACGCAGAAAGGGGCGGGTATGCAGCAACTCCTAATTTCACGGTTATCACCGGTCATCATCGCAAGTGTATTAAGCGGCTGCACATTATTGGATGGGCTCACCCAAAAATATAATCCATTCAACACCATTGCCGCGACACAACCACCCACACAATGGCAAGCGCCACTGCCACATGGAGGGCAGATTAAACATCTGAATGAGTTCTGGCAGCAATATCCTAATCCGGTACTGCTAGACCTGATCACTCAAGCCCAAATGCAAGCACCTGATGTCGCCACCGCGGTTGCCAACATGGCAGAAGCGCGTGCTAACCGGGTGAAAGCGGGCGCTAACTTACTGCCTAAGCTAGATGGCACCTTAAGCGCCTCACGCAGCTTGCAGCAACCTAAAAATACGCAACTCAAAGGGGGTGGTAGCGCAGTCGGCGGTGGCGGATTTGGATTTGCCAATACCAGCCCAACCAATACTTATCAAGCCAATCTGCAAGCGTCTTGGGAGTTAGATTTATACGGCAGCAATAGCGCTTTACGCAACGCCACCATCGCCCAAGAGCATGCTGCCAATGCAAGCTGGCATGAAGCGCGCGTCTCAGTAGCGGCAGAGGTTGCCACCAGTTATTTCAATTATGTCTTGTGCCGCCAACAATCCACACTGCAGGATCAAGTATTCAGCTCTAGTGAATTCACAGCCAAATTGACAGAAATTGCTTATCAGGCCGGGTTTAAAGATGCCGGCGAACAATCTACGGCTATCGCCAATATGATGGATGCAAAGCAACAAGCCAAATACCAAGTTTCGCAATGCGAACTGGAAGTCAAAAACCTGACGGCTCTCACCTATTATCTGGAACCTGAGTTACGCCAAAAGCTCGCCACTGCAGAAGCCAATACGCCACAGTTGGATTTGGACCGCTTATTCGTGATTGAAGAAATTCCGGCCACGGCCATACGGCAGCGCCCGGATATTTATCGCGCAGAAGTCGATGTGATACGTGCGGCGGCAGATATCAAGCAAGCGGTTGCAGACCGCTTACCAAGTGTGAGTTTGCAAGGTTCTATCGGTTGGCTTAAAACCACCAATATGACATTTGAAAGCAAAGGACGAGTATGGTCGCTAGGGCCGATTCAGCTGACCTTACCTATCTTTGATGGCGGCGCGCTCAAAGCCACGCAAGACACGGCCGAAGCACGCTATCTTGAAGCTTCTGCCAAATATCGTGGTGCTATTCAGAACGCTGTAAAGGAAACAGAAACAGCATTGGTAAACTTGCACGATACCGGAGAAAGACAGCAAGATGTGTTGCAGAGCTTAGACAAACTGGCTACCAGCCTGCATCTTACCGAGGCTAAAGAAAAGGCTGGTTTTGCTAGCAAACTAGAAGTGGAAGAAGCCAAACGCAACGTATTACAAGCACAAAAAAACGCCCTGACCTTACAGCAAACGCGCGCCAATGCTTGGCTCAACCTTTATCGTGCCGCCGGGGGTGGTTGGCAATCCCCAGCACAGCAAGCCCAACCTTTGGACAATGCATCTGATCAATCACATGCCGAAAAGAAAGAAGCCTCATGAGCTCGACACAAAAAAAGAAATACCTACGTACCTTATTCTGGATAGTTGCAGCGGGCATTGTGATTGTTGGCATTCAGCAACTGATAAGCCATCAGGCCGCAGCGCCTACCCCTGCGGATACCGACAAAACCACGCAAGCAGTAGGCAAGCCCGCATTGACTGTGGAGCAAGTAAAGCCGCAGCGCACCATGATGCATCAAACCATCATTGCCAACGGCAGTGTCGCGGCCTGGCAGGAGGCCATCATTGGCGCAGAAGTCAACGGACTGGCCATTAAAGAAGTGTTGGTCAATGTAGGTGACACAGTCAAGCGCGGGCAAGTGATTGCGCGCTTTAACGACAGCACCATACAGGCAGATCTCGCACAAGCACAAGCCAATGTGGCTGAAGCCAAAGCGGCGATGATTGAGGCGGAAGGCAATGCGCAGCGTGCGCGCAGTATTCAAGACTCAGGCGCGCTGAGCAAGCAGCAAGTGGATCAATACTTGAGCACAGAGGCCAGCACCAAAGCACGCTTTCAGTCTGCACAGGCAGCTTGGGATGCACAGAACATCAAACGCACACAAACCTTGCTGCTCGCGCCAGATAACGGCGTAATATCCAAACGCGATGCTACCGTAGGCCAGGTCGTTTCTTCCGGACTTGAGCTATTCCGCTTGATTAGGCTAGGCAGAATCGAATGGCGTGGCGAATTCAATGCAGAAAACATCAGTAAAGTGCAAGCCGGGATGGCCGTTAAACTCACCTTGCCAGACAGCAGCCAAATCACTGGCAAAGTGCGCACACTGGCGCCAACTGCGGACAGCAATACCCGCAACACACTGGTATATGTAGACATCCCTAATCAACAGGCTAGACCGGGGATGTTTGCTAAAGGTGAGATTCAATTGGCAGCGGCTGAGACCAACACCCTGCCCTACAGCGCAATTGTGATGCGTGATGGCTTTAATTATCTGATGCAGATAGACGACAGCCATCATATTCACCAAATCAAAGTCACACTGGGCAATAGAGAAGGCCATTTGGTGGAAATCCTAGACCTGCCGGATGCCAACGCAAATTATGTGGCCAGTGGTGGCGCATTTTTATCGGATGGCGATCTGGTGCGCATTGCTGAGACTGCTGCCCATTAACACTGCGGCCATTACGTTATTTTCTAAAGCATACCTATGAATGATATGACCCCAAGCCACACCGAGCCCACCAGCTGGAACATTTCCAACTGGGCCATTAAAAATCCGGTACCCAGCCTGATTCTCTTTATCTTGCTGACGCTGGCGGGACTCATGGGCTTTAAGGCCATGAAAATCCAAAACTTCCCGGACTTGGATTTACCTACAGTCACGGTTACTGCCAGCTTGCCCGGTGCATCCCCTACCCAACTTGAAAACCAAGTTGCCCGCAAGATTGAAAACAGCATTGCCAAGCTACAAGGCTTACGCCATATCACCACCAAAATCCAAGATGGTAGCGTGACTATCACTTGCGAGTTCAGGCTGGAAAAACCAGTGCAAGAAGCCGTGGATGACGTACGTTCTGCGGTATCGGAAGTGCGTGCAGACTTGCCGACCGATCTACGCGAACCGATTGTCAGAAAGCTAGATTTAGCTAGTTCGCCTGTGTTGGCGTTCACCATCGCGTCTAACAAGATGGATATCGAGGCACTGTCTTGGTTTGTGGATGACACGCTGACTAAAAAGCTACTCACCGTTAAAGGCGTGGGCAGTGTTGGGCGTGTGGGTGGTGTGACCCGTCAAATATGGGTGGCGCTAGATACAGAAAAACTACAGGCATTAAACGCCTCAGCCGCTGATATTTCACGCCAGCTTGGTATGACGCAAATGGAAACATCAGGCGGTGTGACCAAACTGAGTGGGAGCGAGCAACCCATACGCACCATTGCTACTGTCAAATCTGCACAAGATTTAGCAGAGACCACGATTACATTGAGTGATGGCAGACGCTTCCGGTTAGATGAAATTGCCAAGATTGAAGATACCTATGCCGAACCAAAATCTGCGGCCTTATTAAACGGCAAAAAGGTATTGGGGTTTGAAGTCAGCCGTAGCCGTGGCGCCAGTGAGCTTGATGTGGGTAGCGGCGTAGATAAAGTGTTGAAAGAGTTGAAGGCAGCACACCCCGATATTGAACTGACCGAAGCGTTTAATTTTGTGGCACCCGTGCAAGAAGAGTTTGATGCGTCTATGACCATGCTTTACGAAGGCGCGCTGCTGGCAGTGTTAGTGGTGTGGTTATTTTTGCGCAACTTCCGCGCAACCTTTGTCTCCGCCATCGCCTTGCCGCTTTCAGTTATCCCCACGTTTATTGGCATGAATTACCTTGGCTTTTCTATCAACATCGTCACCTTGCTGGCGCTATCGCTAGTGGTGGGGATTTTGGTGGATGACGCCATTGTAGAAGTAGAAAATATTGTCCGGCATATCCGGATGGGCAAGACACCTTACCAAGCAGCCATGGAAGCCACCGAGGAAATTGGGTTGGCTGTGGTCGCCACCACCTTCACGCTGATTGCCGTGTTTCTGCCTACCGCATTTATGGATGGCATACCGGGCAAGTTCTTTAAACAATTTGGTTGGACGGCAGCTATTGCCGTATTTACCTCACTGGTAGTCGCGCGTTTATTAACGCCGATGATGGCGGCTTATTTAATTAAAGACGGCCAACAAGAAGAAAAAGACAGCCGTCTGATGCAGGCTTACCTTAAGCTGGCCAGCTGGTGCATCCGCCACCGCAGCATCAGCATCTTGTTTGCCATTGGGTTTTTCATCATGTCATTGATGCTGGTGCCATTGCTGCCTAAAGGTTTTGTGCCGGCAGATGACAACTCTCAAACCCAAGTGCAAATCGAATTAGCGCCGGGTGCCACGTTGGCAGAAACCACGGCCAAAGCAGAGCAGGCACGCCTAATATTGGCTAAAGTTAAGCACATCAATAGCGTTTACACCACTATTGGCGGTGGCAGCGCCGGTAGCGACCCATTTGCTGGCGGCGGCGCAAGCGAAACACGTAACGCGACGCTCACCATTCAGCTTGACCCGCGTGGACAACGGCCTAAAAAGCAAATCATTGAAAATGAAATGCGCAACACTTTGCAAGCACTGTCCGCCGCAAGAATCAAAGTGGGCTTAGGTGGCTCTGGGGAAAAATACATCATTGCCCTGACTGGTGACAATCCGGAGGCCTTGCAACAAGCGGCCAGAGCGCTGGAGACTGATTTGCGCACGGTGCAAGGGTTGGGCAATATTGCGTCAAGCGCATCTTTGGTACGGCAAGAAGTCGTGGTCACGCCAGACTTTGCGAAAGCCGCCGACTTGGGGGTGACCACCTCTATCATTGGCGAGACCCTGCGCATTGCCACGGCAGGTGACTACGAACAAGCGTTGCCCAAGCTCAATCTGGATCAGCGCCAAGTGCCTATAGTGGTCAAACTCAACGAAGAAGCGAAAAAAGATCTAGAGGTATTGGGCAAGCTGGCAATCCCCGGCGCAAAAGGTGCAGTGCCCTTAGACCAAGTGGCGACGCTGGAAATGAAGAGTGGCCCGGCAGTGATTGACCGCTACGATCGCGCGCGCAACATTCAATTTAATATTGAGCTGTCTGGTGCTGCCTTAGGCGATATCAGTACCGAAGTCAAAGCACTCCCTAGCTTGCAACAGTTGCCTGCGGGCGTGAGTTTTACCGAGGTTGGCGATTCTGAAATGATGGCCGAGCTATTTGGTAGCTTTGGTCTAGCCATGCTCACCGGCGTCATCTGCATATACTTTGTACTGGTGCTGTTATTTAAAGACTTCTTGCAACCCATCACCATTTTAGTCGCCCTACCACTCTCCTTAGGCGGCGCATTTATGGGGTTGCTGATTGCACAAAAATCGTTCTCCATGCCATCCCTGATTGGCCTGATTATGCTGATGGGGATTGCTACCAAGAACTCTATCCTACTGGTGGAATATGCCATCATGGCGCGCCGTGAACATGCCATGAGCCGCCTAGATGCGCTTATTGATGCCTGCCATAAGCGTGCGAGACCCATTATCATGACCACCATTGCGATGACTGCCGGCATGCTGCCGATTGCACTTTCCATGGGCACTGCGGACAACTCGTTTAGAAGCCCGATGGCCGTTGCCGTGATAGGCGGACTCTTGACTTCTACACTGTTAAGTCTACTGATTATCCCAGTAGCCTATACCTATGTGGATGATTTTGAACACTGGCTAAGCAAGTGGTTTCAATACGTAAAACGTAAGGTGGGCAACAAGTTTTAACCCACTAAGCATACTGGAGACTGGCAACTATCGGCCCAAAGCAGAACTACGAAATCAAACATCCCTAAGAGTAGTCTCTCAGCTTGGCTTTGATAGCATATCTAAATAATGTAATTCCAGCGGTGCCCGTAACAAATCAGGCAAAGCTTTCATTATTTCCTGCATGTATGGCATATTAAAGTGCTGATCTAAATCGCTTCGATCATACCAATTTTCATACATAACAAATACTGTAGGATCATCTGAAGATTGGTGTAAATCATAATTGATACACCCTGGCTCAGATCTGCTAAGGTCAATTAACGATTTCAGCCTAGTAGCCAACTCGTCTTTGCATTCAGGTTTTGCATATATAAATGCAACTAAAGTTAATTTCTTTTTCATGCTTTATCCTTTAAATAGTTTCAAATAAAGATGCATTGGTAGATTCAATTGAATTTTCATTTGGATAATTAGCTACAACACGGTCAATTTCTAAACGCAAACTTTTGAACATATTCTCGATGTCATTTTTGTTCATACGACTCACGGCTGGAGCTATAAAAGTCGAAGCCAAATTTATTCCACAGAATTTTAGAACTCCGCCAATGAAAGGCTTCAGCATTTGCTCAATTGATCCCGTGTATTTGCTATCAGCAATTAGCTCCTCTCTTGTAGCTCCGGTTGTCAAAGAGAGCATTGCGCGTTTACCTTTTAACAAGCCGTTTTCAAACATGTGCTCATCATCATAGGCAAAACCATTGCTCAACACTCTTTCCACCCAGCCTTTGAGTATTGCTGGAACCGAATACCACCAAAGTGGAAATTGAAAGATGATTAAGTCAGCATCTTTCACAACATTTTGCTGACTTAATATCTCTTGGTGATAGCTATTGGATACACTTGCATTACGCTGTTCATGGGCCAAGGAAAAACGCATGGGGTTGCTTCTGTGATTGAAGTCAGCTGGAGAAGGCGCCATTTTGAATCCATCAGCATAAAGATCAGATTTTTCAACAGTCCATCCATGGAGCATCAACTGCTCAGTCATCACTGCCATCATTGAATGGTTCATACTTAGAGGCTCGGGATGAGCGATAACAATTAGTGCTTTCATGATACTTCTCCGTTAAATTGATTAGCCGTAAACTCGTTCCCAAACCCAAGCCTCTTTGGGAGAGGATTCCATATCCCAAAATATGTCTGCTACATCTCGGGATTCTTGCGAGTCTGAATCAATAAGCTTGCTAACCGTTACTGTGCCAATGTGTATACCTTTAGCTTTGAGCGGCTCGAACATGCCTTTTGTGAGAGCTCGAATGCCAGCTTTGCCAATACTGATAGGCAGAAAGTCGGGAGATGGATTGATGCCAAAGCCGCCTCCTGTTATAAAAATGGAACCTTCGTTCTGAAGTGACATGCCAATTTCTGCTGCGCGTACCGCAACTAAAGCGCTCGTCAAATTGATATTGATGTCTGATTCCAGCTGCTCTCTGGAGTGATCAGTCAATGTCATGGGCTTAAGATTGCCCGCTTCATCATAGCGAAGCACGCCAGCGTTATAGAGAACTGTAAGACGAGTCTCCTTGGCTAATCTAGCTACCAAGTTATCAATCTGGGTTGAATCATTAGCATCAGCGACTTCTAATGTTGCTTTTATCCCATATGTACTCAACTTTGCAGACTGAGCTTGCAGGTTTTTAAGATTGCGTGAAGACAACACAATTGCGTAACCCTCTCTAGCAAACCGTTGAGCTGTAGCCAAGCCAATACCTGGTCCAGAGCCAATAATAAGTAAGGTGTTTTTCATCATTTATCCTTTCATTAAAATTTTCATATTCGATTGGTTAACAATCTCCAGCACTAAAGTGCTGGAGATGTAGTTCAAACATAGTCAGTAGAAACAGCTAGGTCTTTCCAGGCATCCAACTCTTTCTGAACGAATTGATTTTTTTCAGTGATCTTTTGGACGGTATCTGAGCCTAGTGGCAATCTCAAAGGAGGATTCTCACTATCTACTAATTCCAAGATTGCTTTGGATAACTTAGTAGGATCGCCTGGCTGGGCATGATTAGCTGATGCTGCAAAGTCACGCATAGCGCCTACAGTTTCAGCATATTCTGCAAAATTTTTCTTGGTAGAAACAAGTGAAGTACTATCTAAAAAATCTGTACGGAAAAAGCCTGGTTCGACAGTTGTAGCTTTGATTCCGAACGGTTGGAGCTCATATGCCAGTGACTCTGTAAGCGCTTCTACTGCAAACTTGGTAGCGCAATACACTCCCCAACCTGGGTAAGAGGCATAGCCGCCTATTGATGAAATGTTAATGATGTGACCACTAGCCTGTTTGCGCATATATGGTGCAACTGCACGAATAACATTCAGTACCCCAAAAACATTGGTGTTAAATAAATCTTTTACTTCTTGATCTCCTGATTCTTCAACTGCTCCTAGCAACCCATAACCGGCATTGTTAACAAGAATATCAATTCGTGAAAATTGTTGGATAGATTGTTCTGCCGCCTCAATGGCGGCTTGCTCATTGGTAACATCTAATTTCAATGCCAACAAGTTAGGGTGACTGCCTAAAGCATTAATGACAGTTTGTGGGTTACGAGCCGTAGCAACCACCTTATCGCCGCGTGCTAACGCATCTTTAGCGATTAATGCACCAAAACCTCTTGATGCGCCAGTAATAAACCATACCTTTGAATTTGTACTCATGATGTTCTCCTGTTGTTTAAATGTGCTGCGAAGTGCAGTACGTGGGAGCCATCATAGTTATCCTGGATTACTAATAAAATACACAATATAATTGTTTAATTATCAACTAAAGGTTGTTTATATGGAGTTAACCCGTTCTTTAACCATGTTTTTAGCCGTAGCTAATAAGTTGAGCTTTAGAAAAGCAGCCATTGATGAAGGCGTGTCTCCACAGGCAGTAAGCAAGGCCGTTAAGCATTTAGAGAAAAATCTTGGGGTGAAGCTTCTTCATAGGACTACACGCCATCTGAGCTTAACGGAAGAGGGAGAACGTTTATATCAAAATGCCAATCCTGGTATGCAATTGCTGAACGATGCATTAGGCGAACTCCAGGAAAATAAACGCGGCATGAGTGGTCGCATTCGATTGGCAGCCCCTCTGGCGTTCGGCAATCGAGTTCTGGTGCCACTCATGCATGAGTTTCAATTGTCTTATCCAGATGTGCATTTTGATTTGATGCTGAGTGATGCTTTTGTAGACACCATCAGTCAAAGAATAGATATCGGTTTTAGGACAGGGCTTTCGCCCGAAAGAAACGTAATTTCCAGAAAGTTGGGAGACATCGTATCTGTTATCTGCGCAGCGCCATCTTATCTTGAGAAGTACGGAATACCATCCAATATTGAAGACATTCAAAATCACCGATGCACAGGCTTCCTGCACCCTCAAACTGGCAAAGAAATGCCATGGGAAATACAGGTAGATAGGGAACTTACATATGTGCACGTGCCAGCAATTGCCAGATTCAACAACATTGAAGCTGAGATTGATGCAGTAAAACTTGGATTAGGTATAGGGCAGTTAAGTGAATATCTTGTTAAGCAAGAACTTGATACAGGAGCGTTAATTAGATTAGTTCCAGAAGGAACAACTGCAAGATTGGGAATCTATATGTATTACACAGAAAGAACTCAAATCCCATTCCGGATACGACAATTTATTGATTACTGCCATAACAAATTTTTAAATAAATAAAATTTTTATAGAAATTTTGGCGAGGTGATTAAAACTTCCAACGTCAGCTTGGGGACTTTTGAGACATTCAGTAAATTTTAGTAATACCTCTCATTTGGGCGTAACTACCATTAACTAATTATTAATTCAGCTTAAAGTCTACCGGCACCACCACGGTAAAGTTTTTACTGGCCAGCGCCCCTTTTACCGGGATTTGCGCCACCGCTTTTTTTAACATGCGCATGGCTTCATCATCCAGCGCTTGACGCTGGCTAGACTCCATAATCGTCACATCCACCAACCTGCCCGCAACAAATTTGGCGAGGAGTTTGACCGTGCCTTCCCAGTTGCGTCGGATGGCGATGGCAGGGTAGTTTTTATTTTTACCGACCAAATCTTGGAGCTGCTGACCATAGCCATCCCAGGCCTCTTCTGGACTGGCCTCCGAAGGTGTTGCATTCTCAGAGGTTTTAGTACTATCGCTATTGCTGGCCTCACTGTTTGCATGCGCTGTTGTTGATGTAGTACTGCTTTGTGGTGTATTCGTACTCGCTTGCGATTCACTCGGTTTTGCCTGTGTCGTTGGCACCTCGTAGTCTGCTGAGGCTTCCGGTGATTCGGCTGTCAATACGGGCGTGACTTCCCGTGGCTTGACTACTGGCGTGGGTTTAACCACTTGCTTTTGTACAGGAGGCGTCACTGGTTCTTGCACCGGCTTTGGCTGTACTGGCGCAGGATTGCTGGCTGGCTGACTAGGGGCTTGTGCTAACAGATTGCTGAGCTCTACCTCAAACCGTGTGGGCTTGGGTAGCGGAGTTTGCTTGAGGTAAGGCAACCAAAAATAAGCCGTAATATGCAGCACGAGCGATAGCAGTAACGCATAACGCAGTTGATAGTCTTTTTCTAATACTGGCGTGGGCTGCTTCTCTAAAAAGCCTAACGAATCATCATGCGGATGGGATAGCTTGCCTAAAGTCATGCAAGCTCCTAGTGGTTTGTACTTGGCTCTGCACTTGGCAGATCTGTACTTAGCAGGTCCGTGCTTGGCAAATTAGTACTATTAACATCCGGCATCATGACAAACGTGAATTTGGCTATTTTCGCGCGCTGAATCGCTGCCATGACTTTTGCCACCACGCCATATTCCACTTTCTCATCAGCCATGATATCGACCGCGTAATCGGGCACTTTGGCAGATTGCTGCAACGCAGTCTCTAAGGCGGGTTGACTCAGTTTGACTTCATCCAAGTACAGGTCTCCTTGTTGCGTAATACTAATGTGCGCGGATTTGATTTGTGTGGACACTGGTTCCGCGGAGGCTTTGGGCAGTTTGACCGATACCGCATTCATCAATAAGGGCGCCGTGACAATAAACACGGTGAGCAGCACCAGCATGACATCCACCAATGGCGTCACATTAATCTCGCTCATCATGCTATCTTGGTTATCGTTAGTGAGCATCGCCATGTTGAATTACTCCCTTAAACCGGACTTCATGATGAGATATTGGAATGTATCGCCAAAGTTATCCATCTGCGCATTGCTGGTTTTGAGCTTGCGTAAAAAGTAGTTGTACGCCAACACGGCGGGCACGGCGGTGGCAATGCCAATCGCGGTAGCAATCAAGGCCTCGCCAATGGGCCCTGCCACAACATCCAACCCCGCAGAGCCTGTGGCCGAAATATCTTTAAGCGCATGCATAATGCCCCAAACGGTACCGAACAAACCAATAAACGGTGCCGTAGAACCAATACTGGCCAGCACAGACAAACCGCTTTCCAGCTTGCTTTGCTCTTGGTATACCTGATTACGCAAAGCATGCAACACCATGTCTGTCTGGTATTGTTTATTGACTAAGCTGACATCGTGCTGTGTATGAAACAATTCATCCAAGCCAGCTTTACATACTCTTGCTAAGCTGCCCTGTGCATCTCTTGCAATGGTGACCACACCGCGCAGATGTTTCACTTCTTTAAGTGCATCTGCAAAATACTTGTTTTGTTGGTTGATTTTGTAAAACGCCCAACCTTTGTAGATAACCACGCCCCACACCAAAACTGAAAGCATAGCGAGAAACAACAATACCAAATTCACAATATCCAACGTCATATTCATAGCCATATTCCATTCTGTAAAAAGTGTCAGTGAGGCGAACCTCTTATTAAAAACACGGGTTCTTATTACCTATGTCGGTTTAACCACGCATTACCCTGATGTGTTAATTCAAAAAATTTTATTTATTGCGCTAAAAGCGCTTGCAAACGCCCTGAATTACTCATGCGCAGCGCTGTCTTCACTCACAATGAGCCATCTGCCATTTTTGTTTTCCATTTCAAGAATCTTTTCGGTCGCAACCTTTTGCTGACCATCGTGAATGGTTTCAATGAATACGGCCAATGCTTGTGCACCTTCAGCCTCAATAGTTAAGTCTGATAATTGAATCGCTGTATTGGACGCTTTGCTTATTTCCACTCTGCGTTTACGTTCCCACTGTTGGCGAGAGCTACCTTCCTGCGATATAAAATTGGCTGCATAGGTATTAAAGTAAATATCTGTATTTTTGTTACTCAGCGCACTCGCCCAGTTATTAATCGCCGTATCAATTGCTTGTATTTCTTTTGCTTTTTGAGGATCGACGACACCCAAGCTTTCTGACTGCGCAGCCCGACTCTCTTGAATCGACTTCATGACTTCGGCGCTGGGTCCGCCTCGTTTAGCCATCATTTCCGCTAATTTTAATTTGGCTTTTTGTTTGTACTCACCAGCCTTGTCAAAGTCATAGCGCAAACTCAGCGATACCGCTTGTCCAAAATACTTTTCACGCATATTGGCGTCATAGCTGGTAAAGAATGTGATCTGATCATTTTCGTCATCACTGCTGAGTCGAATACTGCCGCCAAATACAAAGTCATCACGTACTGGCTGAATCGCCGGGCTGACAAAGCTGTTGCCGCCGACCACAAATCTAGCTTGTGTAGCGGGCGCAATATCACCAAACTCATGTCGATACATGCCGTGTAACTCTAACTCCGCACCCCAAGTAGGCTCTTGCATGGCGTACACCAATTTGCCACCCAGCCCACCACGGTATGACTTAAAGTTTCGACTTTCAACTTCCAAGTTAGTCGGCGCTGGTACATTTTGGAATACCTGCATGCCATTCTCCGTAACGCCAGAATCATATGGGCTACCTGGCGCTCTATAAGTGAGTGGTCTGGACACTGTTGTGTTTTCTTTATAGCTATCCTCTCTGACAAAACTGTAATCCAACGCCGCCATCGGGATAAACGTAACATCATCAGAAAATGCCATGGGCATACCAGCGTCAACACGCCCGGAAAGTTGCCAGCCGCCGCGCTCGCCCACCGAGCTAAATTCAAATAACTGACGGCGGCTTTCGTAAGTATTGCGCCCTACACCCAGTGCTGCATTTAGGTAAAAGTCTTCAGTAGCCTTAGAACCATAAGCTGCTACCAAATAACTATTGCCATCAATACGATTATTGACGGTATGCCCAGTATTGACGATATTGCTGCGTGCATACCCTGCGGCGAACCCTAAGCGCATATCCGTGCCAACCACTTCTACATCACGGTCTATGCCTGCAGAAAATCCAACGGATGAAAACTCATAGCCATCGCCTAGATCCATGCGCTGTTGTACGCCACGGTCACCAAAGCCTTGCACCCAAATGCCAAGGTTTGCGGGCGATGCACCACCCTCCGTAGCATCTGTTGCACTATTGGTTTGCGCTTTGGCCAAACGCACTGGCACTCTACTGGCATAGTGTTGCGTTAAATAGCCATCCACCATGCGCGCGGTGGTCATGTTGAACAGCTTGTCGGTATTGCCAAGCACCATGCGAATACTGCCGTCATTCACTTCTGGACGTAGACGCTCGGCGGAGCGAATCACATCAATCCCTTTCACAAATGCTAAGTCTGCCTGTAGTTTGACGGCCTGTTTGTTATCGCCTGTGTAACTAAAGAACGCATCTACAGCATTGGCCGCGCCTTCGGTGACGAGTGGCCTTAAGAAATCTGGCACAGCCACATCTGCCGTCATGATTAAGTTGCCAGCATCTTCACGTAACATCCATTGCAAAAAGCCATCGCCATTTTGCAACATAGGCAATCCATTCACATTGGTGGCAATCACATATTCATTGCCATCTAACACGCGTGTACCTACTTTGCTGGCGGGTATCAACAGGCTATTGCTATCAAAGTTGGTTGCACCGGTACTGTTAATGAGCCCTGCACCTCTTGGCCCAACGGACAGCAGTAATACCGAGTTCGCGTTCATGGTGGTATCACCACTCACATCCAGGATGGCATTGCCTAAACTGATGGTGCCATTGTTGATTAAATTACCGACAATATCGCCAATCGCTTGGTTACCCACTAATCCTGATGCTTCAGGGACATCGCTATTACCAGGGTCTGCCATTAAAGTACCACTACTTGAAACCACCACATTGGCAGCATTGATAGTGATATTAATGGGTGGCGTGTATGCATTGGTGGCATATAAAATCACGGGGCTATTAATGGTCATATCACCAGAAACAGTCACGTCACGCTCTAGCCGCAGCGTTTTTTGCCCGAAGGTATTAAAGGCTGTCATCCCGGTAAAGTTAATCTGCCAATTGTTACATCTGTATTGAGCAATACAGGTATAGTTGAGCGTGTTGGTGCCAAGCCCGTTCGTTTGAATGTTTGTATTAAAATTAGCGTCTGTCGTCACAATGTTAAAGGTATTGACTGCCCCCACGACATCATTGACGACCACACTGCCCAAACGCGCCGTCCCAATCGCTGCTGGTTCATGTAGGTAATTGAGCGTAAATACGCGATCACCATGTACCCTGTAAAGGGTAGTTGGCACACCGCCCACCACACTGACCACTTCGCTATCTGTTTGATCTACATAAATATTATTGATATAGGCATTGACGTTATTCACCTCGTGATTACCTGAGCCTAAGTAGATATTATTGATATAGATCCCACCAAACTGCGCAAACTCGCCTTCTGCAGTATTTGGGATTCTCTCTAATGCCAGCCCGATGTTATTAATCACACTGTTTCTTGGCCCTACTTCATCCGGGTTAATAGCAAGTGCCAGACTCGGATCTTGCTCTAATGCAGCGGCGGTCATGGGGTTACGATCTACGACATAAATATCCCCAATGGAGCCAAGGTTAGCAGCCCCAAGATTTTTAGGGTTAGTGACACTTCTCAACGATATATTATTGATAATGGTTGTGCCAGCAGTGACATTGGTAGCCTGCTGCGTGCCATCTTGCACGGCAGGAGGTGTATAAGTGGCGCCTGCGTAGCTAATAATATTACCGCCGCCGTAAGCAGGGTGACCAATATAAGATGTATTGTTGACCGTCAACAACGCGGAGTTACTTAAAATGGCCGCGGCATAGGGCCCAGTGGCTGATATCACGCTATCTAACCCAGAATAGGCATAGCGATTCGGATACGATACACCGTCATCAACATATTGATTATTCACGGTAAGTGATGAGACACTGGCCCCGGCACGCACAGCTGCTATATAGCCAGCCAGTACACCATCACTGTAAAGTAAACCATTAGCATCATTACTCCAATTGCCAGTAAATGCGCGTGCTGGATCGCCGATCATTTCAATGTTGCCAGCAACATTATTAATGACAACGGCATTGGGGCCAATTGCCTCAACGGTGCTCAACGCACCTACAGTAGTCGCGGTATTGCGAAGAATAGATCCATATTCCCCAGGCGTCACCACATAGCCATAATCCGGGTCTAGCACTACCGGCGAAATGGTAAAGTTTGGGTCTGTCGTCACATTAGTGAACGTTGCAGGCGCTGCCGTATTATCGATAATAAAACTACCAAGCGATAAACCATCCGTCACCGTAGAAGTGCCGTTACAGGTATACGTACCATCTCCGTTATCTACGCATGCCGCCATCACGGGCATACTTGGGATCATCACCGTGAGTGCCAATAGCACATGGGTCAGTAAGCGTTTTTGTTCAAACATTTGCGTATGATTCATTACTGTACCCCTGCACTTTCCAACCCACTGACTTGTAAGTTTCTCGTCGCCACTTGTTTACCTTTATCCGTACGATCAGATTGACGTGTTTTCTTGCTCATGGAGGTATTGATAGGTTTGGTTGATTTCACATCAAGATAGCTAGGCGAGGTGTTGCGCTCGCGCACAATCTTCCATTGCCCCTCTTTTTGTTCAAATGTCAGCACTTTACGTATGACCACTGGCTGCCCTGCACGCAATGCTGTTTGCGTAAATACCGCCGCCAGTTTCTTGCCCATTGGCGCTACCACAATGTCGCTGAGCGCTGAAGATTGCACTTGTTCTGTGCCTATCAACGTTTTCTGCTCATCGGCCCATCCATTGTGGCTAGTGCCCGGTGGCGCATACCCTGCAGAATAGCTTTGAATATACGCATCAGCATTGTTATTCAGCATAGCCATATTCCAAGCTTCAACCGCCAGCTTCACTTGATGCTTGGCCATTTCCACACCATAAGGCGTGCGTTGTGTGACTGGTTGTGATTGCAGTTCATCGATTTGCTTCAGCAATGCCACTTCTTCCGAACTTGGACGAGCAACGTATGCCGCCTCTAACGTATCTGGCTCAATTCTGGTGATGCTAGAGGACGGTAGTTCGCCTTTTTGGGTGGCATCAAAATCGTAACTCAGGCTTGCCCAGACCCCTCTTGGCGCACCGGCGGAAATAAATTGCGATGAAATCCACTCATTGGAGTTGTAGTTGAAGCCACTAGACCCAATAGCGCCATAGGTAGAAGGTGCAAACGGACTCACCCCCAAACGCCCGGCAGAATAATATTTTTTATCCAACACGTTATTCACCATTAGCGACGCAGCCCAGCCATTGCCAAAGTTATAACGCCCGCTCATGTTCAATACGGCATAACCTGGTGCGGTACCAGAATAATTATTGCCTATCACGCCACCAGTACCGCGCCCGATACCATCGGCTGTCACTCTTGGTAAGTTTGGCGTATGCGCGTTATTCTCATTCCCGCGTAAATATGAACGGCTATGCGCCACCATATTCATATTGAGTTTGAAGTTAGGGGTTAATTTATAGCCCCAGTTAAAGTTGAAGTTATTAAATGGCACACCTGGCATCACATTGCCCGGCTTCACATCAATCACATTAATCGGCCCAAAGAATGGGTCTCTGACTGCGGTACTGTTGGCTGTACTAAATGTTTTAAAGTGCGATTGAAACGTTGCGTCAGTTAAAGAGTAGTTCATCCGGAAATCAGATTTGCCATATTCCCCAGCCATACCAAACTCAATCCCTTGGCGACGCGTATCACCAATACTCTGGAAGAAACTTAAATCGCCCGTTAATGCTGTTAAGTAAATATCATCCCGTACATTGGTGCGATACGCGGATACGTTCCACTCCAAGAAATCATTGAATTTGCCACGCGCACCCACCTCATAGGTTTGCGCTACTACCTGCGGTAAATAAGGGTCGCCGGATAGCGAGCTGGGCAACTTACAACCACGACCTTCTGCCAAGCTGCGTGGGATTGCTGTGGTACTGGTAGGGTTACCGTAAATATCAGTGGGGATCACCAGCGTTGCATCGTAGGCACAGCCCAACTCAATCACGGATGGCGCACGCGTGCCTTGATTCCAGTTAGCGTACAGATTCAAGTTGGGTTTGGCTTGCCAAGTTGCACCAATGGAAGGATTCAACGAGTGATAGCTAAATTTCTCCGTTGCGGACTTTTCCAGCAGATTTAGCCCACTAGGGAAAAGCCCTGCCATGACTAATTCATTGAAATAGGTCTCGGCCGGAATAGGCGCATCTAGACTGTAAGGACACTCCGACAAATCCGTGCCCGGACAAATAATGCCATAGGCATAACGGTTTAAATACCTTAATCCCGTCAGTGTCCTATCGGCCTTGGTAGGCGCGAGTTTATTGATGATATTGGTATAGTTATAACGTGCTGAAAATGAAAAGTTTAAGGTTTGTGTCGGTGTCCATGTTTCACTAAAGTAAGCACTGCGCGTACTGGATTTTCCGGCAAAATCATTGATGGTCGCATCATGATCCGCGAAGTAATATTCCTCACCCAATAAATTGGGGTCATTGATTACATTGCGGTTCTCATCCAAGGTACCTAAACGCTGTTTACCCACATAGCTGGAAGTCGCCTTATCGATGGACGTACCCACCATAAATTTATGGTAATCGGTATTCCAGTTAAGCTGTAACGCTAAGCCTTTACTGACTTGCTGGATATTAGAGTCGGTAGTAATCGCAGTAGGCGTGCCTTCAATCACGCCAGTATATGGTTCAGCACCCAAGGCACCATCTCTGGAGACTCCACCACCTTCGGCAGCAATCATGCCCTGATTCCAATAGCCATTAATCCCTGTTCTACATACATCTGCATTGACTGGCACATGCGCAAATATATAACTGGTCGTACCATCGGCATCAAGATATGGCATACCACTACTTGATTGTGGAAAATCCATAAAGCTACTGATAGTACCTGCGCCATATGGCAAGTCATCAGTTCCTTGGATATACGGATTCACAAATACATCGTATACACCAGTTGCAAATATCGTTTGCAAAGCGTTAATCACTGGCTCTGGAACAACCACGCTACCTTCATTTTGAGTGAGCGACATATCAAACCCACCGCCCGTACCAGCACTAATGAGGAACGGCATATAATTAGCCTCACTCACCACAAAATAATTAGGGATGCCGTCTCTGTTATCATCCGCGTATGCACAGTGAATATTTTTACCAGTGCCAGGTAAGCGCGTCCCCTCATGGCTGTAGGTTCCATCCGGCTGAAAGTTTTCCAAGTCAATAATATCGCCAGTTGTGGAGTGGCGTTTACTATTACGGTAATACGCATGACTGGTAATGTTAAAGGTATTGGTCACATCAAAAATACCAGCAAGCTTGAGTTGAAACAGCTTATTTTGCGTTTCATCGGGCGAGGTAAATACCGCGCTTGCATCTTGGCGATACAACTCTTGCGGCACTGTGCCATTCCCTTTGAGCTTATTGATGACGCCTAAGCCGGACAGCGCGAGTGACGCTCTATCGCCTTGCCATTCCAGCTTGCCGTAGGCTTGATTCACTTCACTTGGTGAGTTATCGCGCCAACCGTCTTCCAGAAAAAAGTTACCGGCACCAAATGCCGCAAAATCACCAAGGTCCCAGCTGCCTTCTTCTTTATCTGCATTGTTAATACCACCGGAGACCTGTAATTGCTTGCGCCCATAAGAGCCTGCGAGCACTTCGGCAGAAACTCCCTCATCCGTAAAACCGCTTTTGGTACGCATGACCAAAGCGCCACCTAATGTGTTGAGGCCGAATAAAGGGTTAGAGCCGGGAAACACATCCATGCCACCCAATGCATTCAATGGAATCATGTCCCAGTTGACGACATCACCAAATGGCTCATTAACGCGCACGCCATCAAAGAACACGGACAAGCCTTGCGGTGTACCAATTTGTGGGCCTGCGGTAAAACCGCGGTAGCTCACATCCATTTGAAATGGGTTGCCTTGATAATCGTTGACGTTGACGGATTGCAGTTTGGAGTTCATCAGATCAGACAAACTCAAGGCATGTGCTTCTTTAATCTCTTTAGCGGTAATGCTTTGAATATTTCCGGCAATCTGCTCTTTGGTCAGATTCAATCCGGGCATTGGCCCAACATCGTAAAAACGTTTGGCCCTTACCTTGGTTTCTTTCAGTTCTAATTGCGTTTTATCTTTACGTTTGATGATGATGCTATCGCCACGTGACACACTTTCTAAGTCTGTCCCAGTCAGTAGCTGATTCAGAATTTCACTGCCAGTCATATACCCTTTAACGGCAGGTGCAATTTTTCCAGTGGTGATTTTGCTATCGAAGCTAAGGCTGACACCCGCATAATTGGCAAACTGTTGCAGTGAGGCCGCCAGTGCTTGCGAGGGAATATCTACATTCATCACCCTGCCAGTCATGCCATCACTAGGCAATGTGGTATTTAACTTTTCTCCAGCCGCGATGACTGGGACAGAATAGGTTGACAAGCTCAACAGCGCAGCAAGTACTGCCAGATAGCTTGTGCGCACTACCGCGCTTGCCGATGTGGGTCGATGACACCCTAGAACTGTTTTCATAATTTGCCTGTGATTAAAAATGTGCTTGTACTGCTATAACCAAGCAGGCAAAAAAATCCTGATGTCTTAATTCAATTATTTTTTATTTTTGTGGTTGCGCTTTTAGCCATGTTGCTTCTGGGGTGGACTGCAACGTGACAGATGTGATTTCGGGCAAGCTCCATAAGAACTTTTCAATATCCTTCACTTTCACCACGGCTGTGACATGCGGATTACCCGAGGGCATGAGTGTTGCCTCTACCGCAGGCTTGCGGTAGCGCGAGAGCACTTCGGCTATTTCATCCAAACCGGCATACTCAAAATTCAGTGCGCCCTGCTTAAAATTAAATGCCTCGGCGGCACTACGCTGCACAATCACTGGGTTATTGCGCATTTTAATTTCCGCCACTTGGCCGTCATGTAACACCACTACCTTGTGATTTTCAGGGTCTGGTAGCGACTCTACGCGCACACGGCCATGGTCCACACTCACGCGTACCATTTGCGCTAAACGGTTCACAGCAAAGCGCGTACCCAGCACTGTTACCTTCGCGTAACCGCTATCGACAATAAAGGGCCGATCAGCATCTTTTGTCACTTCAAATATCACTTCGCCACGGTTCAGTTTCACCAACCGTTTATTGCGGTAGTAAGTCACACTGACATCACTATTGCCGTTAATAAAGAGTGAGCTGCCATCTTCCAATGTTTGGCTCAACTGCTCGCCCACTTTGGTCACTTGTGCCATCTGCATGGTAGGGGTAGCTTGCCAGCGCTCGTAACCGGCAACGCCTAATAGACTGGTCACCGCAATCAAGGCAATGCCCAATAGATTGCTGACCATTTTTTGTGTTCTTTTGGTACGCGTGACTTGTTCGTAATACTGCTTTTGCGTCACCGCATTGGCCAACGATTTTAAATTCTCTTTGCTATCAAAATCTTGCCAAACATCCGCCACCGCATGATACTCATCAGCATGTGTGCGACTAGCCATTAGCCAAGCTTCAAAACGTCCTCTTTCAGGATGATCGGGCTCTGCATCCCGCATACGCAAAAACCACTTCACAGCAGTCTCTGTGATTTTTTGTTGTGTGGTTGAACGCTTGAGCGAACTGAATAATGTGCTGGACATAAATATAGGTAGTAATGGCTTATGGATAGATCAACGCTTTGGCGGCTCTTAAATCCACAAGTGCGCGGATGATGTGTCGCTCCACCATATTCACACTGATTTTATAATGCGCAGCAATCGCATTCTGTGACATACCTTCTATGCGGAACATCCAAAACACATCTCTACATTTGGGCGGTAGGCTATCAATGATTTTTTGCAGCAGTTGCAACCGCTGCTGAATATCCAAAAGACGTTCCGGGGATGGCGAAAGCTCCTCAACGGCATACGCACTATGCAGATGATCAAAATCACCACTCGACTCATTGCCTGACTCAATATGCATAGGCACAAACATCGCGGCTTCATGATGACTATCAATCAGCAAATTGCGCACAATCGTTGTGAGATAAGCCTCTGGCTGCGCATGCCTCTGCTCGTTTTTGGCCAGCGCAAACCGCACCAGCGCATCATGCAAAATATCAAATGCTAAATGCTTGCAATGAATCCGTCGAAAAATAGAAGGCAATAAATCATGGTATGCCCATGTTAAATTGATTCCATTCCACATTAGCGAGCTATTCATTTATGTACTCAACGCCTAAATGATTAACCCTAATGCAATAATCGCTCCAAAGTCATACATCTATAACATTATGATTTATTTACATATTTGTTTAGCGTGTTGTTGAGTGTTGGTTTATTACAACCAATGCAGGGTGCTATCAACCAAATAGCTATCAACTGGGGTCAACCAAACCCACACATTGTTGTGCGGGCTTGATTCAAATGAGTGTGTTAAAAACTTGGTTTGGAATTGGGGTCAAACTGCCAATTCAAACTAAACCAAACGCCACGTGGCGCACCTGGGGCAATAAAGTTTGTAGTGAGCCAATCACCAGAATTGTGGTTATAACCATCTGGACCAATTGCACCGTTAATACTGGGTGAAAATGGGTTCACCCCTAAACGCCCAGCACTGAAATATTCCTTATCAAACACATTGTTAATCAGCATTGTTGCTGTCCACTCTTTGTTAAACTTATAACTGGTTTGGAAATTAAACACTGTGTACCCGGGCAACTTGCCTGGATTGCTTGATGGCTGCCGGTAAACTGTTTTCCAGCCAAGAGGTAAAAGGTTCGCATCATACTCTCGCATCACCACTGGTCTTGGCACACCTGGGCGATGTTTATTGTTCTCATTTCCGCGTAGATAAGTCCATGAGTGAGCAACCGCACTCAATCCCATTGACCATTTGTCAGTCACATCATAATTAACGCTAGCATTAAGATTGTGTAGAGAGACCCCTGGCATGCGATCACCTGGTCGAACCGTAATCATGCCAGGCGCGACTTCACCGCCGGTGAGCACTTGCATAGGCGTAGCACTACTATTTGCCTCGCCACCCGTTACAAAGGTGCTTCTAAACTTTGCATCATTCAACGCATAGTTGAGGCCAAAACGAAACTTGTCCACGTTACCGTTCAACCCCATCTCAACGCCTTGACGACGGGTGCGACCAATGGTGTCAAAAAAGTTTTGGTTTCCAAAATAAGTCACCATGTAAATATCATTTTTTAACTCAGTACGATAATAGCCAAGATTCCATTCCAGCATTTCACCCCAGCGACCCCGAGCACCAATATCATATGTTTGCGCCTCTACTTGCGGTAGGTAGGGATCTCCAGATAGAGCGCTAGGTAACTGGCAAGAGCGACCGTTGGCAACACTTCGTGGTATATAAACTTGGTTACCGTTACTGTCTACACCATACTTCACTGGAGTCTTATCCAGTGCACAGCCCAACTCAATCACACTTGGAGTGCGTGTACCTTGTGCCCAATTAACGTACAGATTTAGATTTTCCTTAGCTTGCCAGGTTAAACCCAGTGATGGATTGAGCGAGTAATAGCTGAACTTCTCTGGTTTTTCCGGATATTTAGCTACTGTGCCGAACGGTATCTGATAACCGGTTGGTATATCACATGCTGGATCAGGGCAAAGTGCATAATCATTTGGGTAATTTAGATAATCGGCCAAAGATATTTCAGACCCACCAAAATCACGCGCGGCGAATGTCGTGTTTACCTTGGTTTGGTTATAGCGTAACGCGCCCGTAATATGCAATGTCTCAACGGGGCTCCAAGTCTCGCTAGCGTACAAGCTTTGGGTAGTTGAGGTACCACTGAAATCATTATTCTCAATACCCACATCGGCTGCCCTGAACACATCAAGCGCACCATCCGGATCTAAATAAGCGTTTCGTTTTGCATCAAAAAATCCTAAACGCTGGCTATTGAGGTATTCAGAGTAAGGCTTATCAATGGATGCCCCTACCATGAACTTATGTTTTTCTAAGTTCCAGTTTAATTGTAGTGATGCGCCATCCACCTTTTGGTTAATTTGATTATCGGTAATCACTGCGGTCGGGATCCCCACTACCTCTCCAGGCTGGTCTCCTTGCAAACCATCCACGGCTACTACACGATCATTCACTATTTTTGGATTATAGGTAAGTCCTCGCTCACCTTCCTGCTGCGCTTCATAACATGCTTCTCCGTTCACAGCAAATCTATAGGCAATCAAATGCTTTACACCATCAGGGGTATAGTAAAAACTAGCGGATAATGCCGAGAGTATTCCAAAATCAACAGGGAACGATGGATCAGGTCTAGCAAAGTCTGATGCCATTTGATCGAATTTCGCAAAATATGAAATCTCAGAATTTGAATACGAGGTTTCAGTGCCTATCGGACTGATAAAATCATCAGCAGTGTCATTGACGATGTAGGTAGTAGGGTTTTGATAGTACGCAAATTGGGACTTTGCCGCAGCTAAAAACTCTGCCGAGTTGATTTCTTGCGGCCCTAATAAACTCATATCTGCAATACCAGTATTAAATAATGCGTTCAGAAACGGACTGGAAGATAAATCATTGGGATCTGGAATATCGATCCTGACATAATCAGGTAGGCCATATTGATTGGTACTCATGAATTTGCAGGTAAATTCTTGTCCATCTGCAAAATTTTGGCTTAAGGCCATACCTTCATAATCCGTGTAGGCATCCCCTGTGATTTGCCTTCTGCGACTGTTTCTGCGGTATACCTGCCCCGTTACTGTGAAATTATCACTTACAAAATAACTACCAGAGAGCTGAAACTGCGATAGTCGATTCTTGGTTTCATCCGGACTAGTAAACACACTGCGTCTATTTTGTTCATAAAAATTCGTGGGCACCATGCCATTCCCTACCAGATTGTTGGCCACTACCAATGAGCTCAAATTCAAATCTAGTTTATCCCCCCTGTAACTGGCTTTAGTGAAAAGCTGATTGACTTCGCTAGGGGAGTTATTACGCCAGCCATCTTCCAGAAAGAAGTTGCCTGCAGCAAATAAACCGATAGTACCGTTGTTCCACCCACCCTCTGCTTGGAACTGTCTTCTGCCAAATGAACCAGTGAGTACATCTGCATCAACACCTGTATTATTAAAACCATCTTTAGTTTTTACGGCAAATGCACCGCCCAACGTACCCAGGCCAAAAATTGGATTAGAGCCGGGGAATACATCAACGCCTGCTAAGGCATTCATGGGAATCATGTCCCAGTTCACC
Source organism: Methylophilaceae bacterium 11 (assembly GCA_000525025.1). Taxonomy (GTDB): domain Bacteria; phylum Pseudomonadota; class Gammaproteobacteria; order Burkholderiales; family Methylophilaceae; genus Methylophilus. Next base: position 2,215,219 of record JCKJ01000001.1, read on the forward strand.
ACATCACCGAATGGTTCATTGACACGGATACCGTCAAAGAACACTGAGAGGCCTTGAGGTGTACCAATCTGTGGGCCTGCAGTAAAGCCTCTATATTGCACGTCCATTTGAAAAGGGTTGCCTTGGTAGTCATTCACAGTCACAGACTGTAGCTTTTTGTTCATTAAGTCAGTAATGCTGAGTGAGTGCGAATCTTTGATCTCTTTGGCGGTGATGCTTTGTACGTTGCCGGGGATTTGCTCTTTAGTTAAGCCTAGTCCGGGTAATGGGCCTATCTCGTAGAAGCGTTTGGCGCGGACGTTGATTGTATCTAGCTGAATGTTTTCTGACTTCTCGACCTTTACACGCGCACGCTTAATAACAATGGTGTTGTCTTCTACGTTGGCTTCAAGCCCCGTATTTTCCAGTATTTTCTTTAAAGTCTGGCTTTCGTCATAGCTACCTTTTATGGCTGGTGCCAGCTTGCCTTTTGCCAAACTGTTATCAAACACTATATTTTTACCCGTCTGTTTTGCGTATTGTTTTAACGATTCCGCTAACGGCTGAGCCGGCAGGTTAACGGTCACGGGAATTTCAGTATTGAGTGCACCAGCATACGCATTTAACGCAGTCATCAAACTCACTGAACATGCAGCAATACTTATTGCTTTTGGTTTTAAACGGGGGAGTTGCATACAGAGTCTCTCAAATAAATTTGGTTGAATACTGTATTGACGAGGCACAATTGAATTGCCTGATGTTGGAATATAAATATTTCTTGATCGCTAAGCTGGATATGCAGATTGTGCACTTGTGCAAATACCGCTTAAGCCTTAGCGTAAACGATACGGCGCAAATGCAAATCTACTGATTTCGATTGGTAGAGCGGTTTAACTCTGTTTTACTGGCTGAGTGTTTTACTGTTACATCCGCAACCTGTGGCAACGATTGAATAAATGCTTCCATCTCTTTAATTTTAATCACCGCAGTAATGCCTACCGATTGATTCACGTGGGAGACTAAGGGGATGGCGCGATATCTGGATACCGTTTCAGCAACCTCGTTTAAGTCAGCATCTTCAAAAATGATTCTGCCTTGCGTAAACTCAAACATACTCAATGCATTGCGATCCAGCTTGTACAACGATTGCGCCGTGGTAATTTCTGCAACTTGGCCATTGGTTAATACAATAATACTAGTCGAAGGTTTACCATCACTAGTTAGCGCCTCAACCTGTACTTTGCCGTGGTCCACCGCAACATATGTCTTTTCTTTGAGCCGATTCACCAAGAACCGGGTGCCTTTGACGGTAATTCTGGCATTAGCGCTTTCCACCACAAACGGTCGGCTTTGATCTTTCACCACATCAAATACAGCCTGCCCTTGTTTCAGTTTAACAACACGCTTATGACGATAATAAATCACCTCAACATCAGAGCGAGCATCCAGCGTAAGTTGTGTGCCATCTGATAAGTATTGGCTAACAATATGTCCAACCTGGCTTGATTGTGCAATGTGCGTGAGTGGTTGTTGCTGCCAATCTTGCCAAGTTTGGTACGCAAACACTGCACAAAAACCCAACACCACAATACTGGCAAACTTTGCTAACGAGGCAACCTTGCTTCTACGTTTGATATCTTCATCCAGCTTTTTGCGCTGCATTGCCTCCGCCAGCACTTCTATTTGCTTGTGCGAATCAAAGTCTTGCCATGCTTGCACAATAGCGCGGTAGGCATCTTGATGCGCAGCACTTTGCATCAACCAGCTTTCAAACTTGCTACGGTCAGGGTGATCTAGGTCTGCATGTTGCAGCCGCAAAAACCATTTAGCCGCTTCTTCACGCACACTTTTATGCAGAGTATTCATCATGCGCTCAGTAAGTAATCTTTTGCCAGCGACAAATCGACCAGCGCGCGCATGACATGGCGCTCTACCATATTCAGGCTAATGTTTAATTGTTGAGCGATATCTATTTGCGACTTGCCTTCAATCCGATATAGCCAAAATACCTCTCTGCATTTTGCGGGCAAACAGTCTATGATGTTTTGCAGTGCATGCATGCGCTGCTTGATATCAGCCAAGCGTTCTGGGGATTTGAGCCAGGACGCTTCCATATCAAAGCGGTCGTCGTTTATATCTTCCTGAAAGTTAAGTGCCTGTACATCCACATAGCGCGCATGGTAGCGATGATGATCCACGATTAAATGTTTCACGATAGACCGAAGATAAGCATGCGGCTCAAGAATGGATTCAACACTGTTACGCACTGCGAATTTGACGATGGCGTCATGTAGCAGGTCATTTGCCAAATGGAAATTGTTAGTCTGTGCATAAATCTTACGCAATAGATCCGTGTAAACCCATTCCAGATTCAGGTTATGCCAAAAGGTAAATGTATCCGGGCGGTTAGGTGTCAGGCTCATCACGTTGCTACTAACAGTTATTTTTGCTTAATAATGCAAGTTTCATTCCTTATAAAGCAGCGTCATAACCCTCTGATTTATCTATCAATAATATAAACTCCACCTACTTTGTAAAAAGCTTGGTTGATATAAACCCGAGCACTGGTTGATATCAGCCAATTCAGTAATTTTTAGACAGAGGCCATCTGTTTTCTATACCCTATTAAAACCACTTGAAAATGAACAGACCTGTCTGTATTATTTAGTCGCTGTTTATTATTCAATATTTTTAAAGGGAGATTGATATGGAAGTATTACTAGTAGGCTCTGTTGCTTGTATTACGGCATTAATTTCGTCGGCTTGGCTCATGACATTTGCAAAGTGGTTTCCAATTAAAGCTGTAGATGAATTTTTGATTGATTATAAAACCATGATTCGCGCCCATGTGGACTACGCATTGATGGGATTATTTGGGCTTGGATTTTATGCAGCGGGTAAAGCGGCAGGGTTAGAGTTGCCCAAAATCGCATGTTTTTGTTTGGCTGTTGGTGGTTTTTCAAACCCAACCGTATTTGTGATTGCAGCATTTGATACGGATTTTTGGAGCAAAACCATTTGGAAAGTGTATTCAGCGATCAGCTTTGTGGTTACAACCATTGGATTTACTTGGTTGTGTTACGAGCTTTTAAAGTTTGCTCTATAACTAATTTTCCCAGATTACGGATACAAAAAAGCGCTCAAGTCATTGAGCGTTTTTTTATGTGCGGCATATGCACTGCGTTTGGTACGCTAGCACTTAGCATGCTGCTTACCTAGCGCTTAACACAATGCTTTATATTGATGTTTTAATCAGCGTAATCGCTGCACTCTTAGCACGGCTAGCCGCACCAGACCCTGGACTTAATCGTTCAATCAATGCAGCGCCCTCGAATAGAATGGTGAGCTGTTGACTCAGTGCCTCAGGCTCTTTAGCACCAGCTGCCGCTGCAATTTTAGATAAGTAGCCTTGTAGCTCTACCGCTAACACTGCTGAATACTGATTAATCGGGTGATCTGGGTCCGGAAATTCAACCGCCGCAATATGGAACGGAAAACCGTGAAATTCCGGGGTCATGATCCACTGCTCTACAAGCTCACACAGTAAAAACAGAATATCTTGAGAATCTGCTTTTTTAGACACCAGCTGTGCGTTTAGCCACGCATAAAATTTATCAGACTTCTCTCGGAGGTAAGCAGTAATGAGTTGATTCTTACTCGGAAAATGCTTATATAACGTGGCTTTAGCCACGCCAGCTTCCGCAATAATGGTATCTACTCCAGAGGCTTGTATGCCCCTGGTTTCAAACAGCGTGGTGGCTGTGGTGAGAATTTTTTCATACATATTCATCTTTATTTCCTTATCTAAGCTATCTAGGCAAAGCTGCGATAAATCATTGAACTGACAACGGGCGCATTAACTCTTGCGGGTACAAACAGTTGACATACCCTAAGGCCAACCTGAGGTTTTCGACATTCTGTACTTCTACTACCCCTTTGTTTACAAACAACAAAAAAGCATGACGCTGTTCTTGTGGCAGCATGGCGGCTTGCGGTAGCTGGCAAGTACCTGCTTTCATTTTGTGGTACGCCAGTTGCAACATACTCATCGTGACAGGGTCTGCATCACTTTCATTTTCCACTGCCTCCGCTGGCACTAAGGGCGAATCGGCTACAGCATGATGGCTTTTGAGCACTTTAGAATGGTTCATGATTGTCGTGCTGAAGCCAATCAACAAAACGACGGTAAACAGCCCAAATGAAAACAACCGCCTTTCACGCCGCACATCTACATAACGGTGGATAGACTGCTCGACCAAGTTCCATGCTTTATCCGACCCAGTTTGTGCTTGCGTTTGTATGGCGCCTACGGTTAAAAATAGCAGTTGGTCGGACATGATTTCCGGAAGTTTGGATGGTGACTTGCCAATGGCTGCATGCACCATTTCTTTAATGGCATTGACATCTTCCAGCGTTAAATCCAAAGCTTGTTGTTGTGCAGTTCTATGTACAACCCTATCGCTATTCCAGCGCTTAAGTTCGCGGCAAAGCGCCACCAGCGCTGTGTTTTCAGGGTTTGCGTAGGCACGGAAATACTGAAAAAAATCTAATGAGAATAAGTAGCTGAAGTTGCAGTGCTTCAGAATTCCCGTAGAAAAACCCCAACCTTGGCTCAATGTAAATTACTCCCTAAAAATCTACTTGCACTTTTTATAACTCTTCAAGTAGACTGTAATTAAGTGAACAGACCTGTCTGAATACTACCTTGATCACGCACAAAATGCAATGCATTACCCACTAATACTTTTATTTTACACAGGATTACTATGAAAAATGCAACAAACGATATTCAGTTGGCCGATTGGCGCGACCACGCATTAACACTGGAAAATGAAGTAAAGAAGGTGATTGTTGGCCAAGACAAGGCAATTAGATTAATTAATCTTGCCATATTTGCACGTGGTCATGTGCTACTTGAGGGTGGTGTGGGTGTGGGTAAAACCACCTTATTACAATCCATCGCACGCTGTATTGGTGGTGCATATGAGCGTATAGAAGGCACCGTCGATTTGATGCCAAACGATTTAATCTATCACACCTATCTGGGTGAAGATGGCCGTCCAAAAATTGACGAAGGTCCGTTATTGCGTGCCGGTGAAAATTTGTCAGTGTTCTTCTTCAATGAGATCAATCGCGCACGCCCACAGGTACATGCGCTGATGTTGCGCGTGATGGCTGAACGTCATGTGAACGCATTCAAAAAAGAGTATCGCCTGCCGCACATGGTGGTGTTTGCAGACCGTAATCAGGTTGAAAAGAACGAAACGTTTGAGATTCCTTCTGCCGCGCGTGACCGCTTTATGATGGAAATTCCGATTGATATCCCAGCCGATAGAGAATTGCGTAAAGCACTCATGTTTAACGTCAAATTTCAGCATGCGGAACATTTGACCAAGCAAGTGGCATCCAATGTACTGCAATTTGATCAGCTCAATGCGTTCTCTGACACGCTGCAAAACCATATCAGCGCGAGCCATGTGCTAGAAGAGTACGCGCTAGACTTGTGGGAATCTACACAGCACCCAAGCAAATTTGGCATTCATCTAGATAGCGTAGACGTGAACCGTTTGATACACACAGGCGCAAGCCCACGCGGGATGGGCATGCTACTGAAAGCAGCGCGAGTCAATGCGTGGTTGATGAATCGTGACAGTCTATATCCGGAAGATATTCATGCGGTGTTCCACGAATTGATTGCACATCGTTTGGTGTTTAACCCCATGTACGAAAACCGCAGAACGCAATTGGCGCGCGAACTCACCAGCAAAATACTTAGTACAGTTGCCGTGCCTTCTCAAGCAAAAGCAGCATGATTCCAGCATACGCAAAACCGTTCTTTTACCAAACGCCGTGGAAGTCTAGCAGCATTCATTTTGGTGAACATCTTGGTACACAGCGGGGCCTGGGCGAGGAGTTTAAAGGTAATGTGGATTTCATTGATTACCCTGATGCCAGACGCATGGATTTGCGCCAAACATTGCGCGACCCCTATGAGCAGATACAGGTTAAGTTGTTTAATCAGGACAACACCACACCCATTTTTGCCGTGTGCGACCTGTCCAGCTCGATGCAGTATAAGGGGCAAAGCAGGAAGCTAGATTTGGCAAAAGAAATTGCCGCGTCCATTGCTTATTCGGCATTTGATACCAGCGATATGTTTAGCTTTATTGCCTACAACACACAGGTGATTGAAGAGCTCACGCTGAGTTTAAGTCATCACGTGCATCAAGCCTTTGAAGTGATAGACCAGCTGAGTGCCTACGAAAAAATGCGTGTTGGGCCAGAAGGCATTTTGGAGGTTCCGGAATACTTGAGTCAGCACAAAGGCCTAGTGTTTTGGATTTCAGACTTTCATATGCCGATCAGCCTGATTGAACAAGCGTTGAATGCAATGTCATCACATCAAATGATTCCCGTTGTACTTTGGGATGCGCACGAGTATACCAAGCTCCCCAAGTTTGGGTTTGGCAACATGATAGACCCAGAAACGGGCGCAAGCAGAACCATCTTCTTTCGTGAAGCAGTAAGAGCGCAGTTTGAGGCCGCGTTTGCTGCAAGAAAGCAAGCGCTAGACACTTTATTCACGCGCTTTGACAGCCAAGCCATTTATATCCATGGCAAGTACGATCCGGATGTGATGTCGCAATATTTTGAACACATGATGGCTTAAATAGCCAGATGGCTAAAATAACAAAGGGAATTATGCGTAATTCAATCGTAAAATCAATATTGGCTATTAGCCTTACACTCTTGTCACTACAAGGATTTGCGCAAGCGTCAGCGGTGAAAGTGCTTAACATCACCAATCCACACCATAGCAATGCTATTCAAATCGGCGATGTACTGAATCGCACCATCGAGGTTGAGGTCAGCTCAGCCTACCACTTGCCTAAAACGTCTCTGCCATTAAAAGGGGACAGTAAAGATGGTATAGAACTACGTGACATTGCCGTACAAAGTACGCAGCACGGTGATACCACTACCTACCACATTGCACTTAGCTATCAGGTCTTTGCCAGCGCCGCCAAACCGATGGTGATGCGATTACCCAATGTGCATTTCGCACTGGCAGGTGGCACCACTGCAGCCGCTATTGATATGCCTGCTTGGCAGTTTTGGTATTCGCCACTGGTAGCAGAAGGCATTACCAATGCCAAAGAAAATATGCAGCCACAATCCAAACCACCACTATTTGATGTGAGCACACACTATAGCTGGCTATGGCTAGCACTCACTATATTAGCTACAGGTCTGATCGGGCTCATCTATGTCAATGCAGATAAATCCTGGTTGCCTTTTATGAATGGTGCATTTGCGCAAGCGTATCGCCGCATTAAAAAATTAGGCCATCGCCAAGGCAGTCATCAGCATGCTTTGATGTATATGCATCAAGCGTTTAACCAACTGTATGGGGAGAATTTATTTGTACACGAGCTGGACAAATTTCTAGCGGCGCATCCTAAATTCTTAAAAATGCGCGCGGACATTGATGCGTTTTTTACGCAATCTAACGCTGCACTGTTTGGCAATCACGCATCGAATGGTCAGGAGTTACAACAGCTCAAGGCGCTCAGTAAACGTTTTAGAGATTGCGAGCGAGGCATTTAATGACGCTATTACATCCATGGGCACTTTTATTAGTGCCACTCGCAGCCGCGCCATTTATATTTAAGAGCCATCAAGGCCAAATGTACTCTTGGTTAGACATTGCACCCAAAGATAGGCTGTCAGACATTGCCAACCGCGTTGTCAAAACCATCATCGCCCTACTCTTACTGAGTATTGTGCTTGCACTGGCCTCTCCACAAGGTGCCAGTAAAAAAGAGCAAAAGGTGGGCAAAGGCGCACAAACGGTATTTGTGATTGACCGTAGTGTGAGTATGGACCACCCGTTTGCCGGGCAAAGCACTAGCGGGCGCGCTGCAGAGATAAAATCTGCCGCTGCACGCAGACTGATTACCGATTTTATTGATTCCCGCCCGGACGACATGATGGGCGTCGTTGGCTTCACCAACTCTGCCCTCTATGGCATGAAAATCACCACCAATCGTGATGCTATCCACGCTGCCATTAATGCAGCTACTGGCGCCGCACTCAATCAAACCAATATTGGCGCAGGTATTACCGAGGCTGTCAGCTTGTTTGATAACATTCAAAGCTCAGGCTCACGCGCGGTAATTTTGCTCTCTGATGGCGCAGGAAAACTCAGCCCGCGTGTGAGATACAAAATATCAGAATACTTTGTGGGAAAAAAGTTAAGCCTGTACTGGATTGTATTAAGAGAGCCGGACGACATCAGTATCTTTACTAAAAATACTTATAGCGAAGATAGTGTTCCCGATTCTATTGCACTAGACCGATATTTCAAATCGCTCAATATCAAATACAAAGCGTTTGAGGCAGACAACCCAACTGCATTGCAATCTGCATTGCAATACATCGATGCGAAAGAAAAAAACATGATTCAGTACTCGGTCAATATTCCCGGCCATGACTACTCAAACAATCTTATCGTCATCGCATTGATACTCAGCTTGCTCATATTAGCCATTAAAAATCTAAAGGTACACGCATGATCAGACATATTAAAAATAGCAATGTGGTGTTTGGCGCATTGCTCACCATTGGTTTAGTGGGCGTTGGGTACGAAGCTTTTCAAATCCATAGAACCGAACAAGTGAACCGCGTGGTAGCGGCCGGGCTGCTGGTCACCAGTGACCGTTACCCCTACCTACAAAAATTTACGGCGGCGTATGACCAAGGCAATAAAAAAGACTACAAACATGCCGTGCAAACCTACGGGCAATTATTAGAAACCAAACCAACTTTAGCGCAGCAAGCCAACATCCAATACAACATTGGCAATAACCTATTTGTGTTTGGGCTAATACGCAGAATCAATGACGATGGCACATTGCAAGACGAAGCGCGCTATGCCTATACCCAAGCCAAAATGGCCTATGAGCAAGCATTACGAATCGCGCCGCAAGACCGTGCCACCAAATTCAATTTGAATCTATTGCACTCGGTGATGGCAAATAATATGAAGCCGGCACCCAAAGACCAGTCCACCATGGAACTGAGCAACTTACCGATTGGTTTGCCATGAAAAAGATACGTGCATTTTTAACAAACAATCACGAGACTCTGCTGTTTACAGCAGCGTTTGCTTGTTTATTACTGGCATTGTTCAAGCCAGAAATTCAATTAAAGCAAGAGGTGCATAACTACTTACTGCTTGCTGATGTATCACAAAGCATGAACGCCGAAGATGAGCGCTGGAACAACCAACCTGTGAGTCGGCTGGCCTATACACGTCAACTGATGAAAAACATTGTGCAGACGTCTGCTTGCGGTACCTATTTTAGTGTAGGCGTATTTGCTTCGGACAATGTGGCTTTATTGATTACGCCCTTAGAAGTCTGTGCGAATTTAGATGTGATCACAGACTCCATAGACCATCTGGAGTGGCGCATGGCATGGAAAGGCAATAGCCGTTTAAGCTTTAGCATACGCGCTGCTGCCAACACGTTTGACTCGCTCAATGTGCCGGCACATTTGCTGTTTTTTACCGATGGCGATGAAGCACCGCGCGTCAACGTCACCATCAAACAAGACCTTAGCGGCATTCAAATTGGTAAAAACTTCACGTTTGTCGGTGTAGGCGGCAATACCAAAGTGGGCGTACCCAGATTCAATTCCGCAAATGAGCGGGTTGGCTATTGGCCAGTGAGTGATAACAACAATGCTGGCGCTGTTGGTGTCACTTATTCAGACCCAAGCCAGGATGAACCTGATCCGCCAGTGGCGTTTGCAGAATATGACCGCTTTTTATCGCAATTGGAAGAAGAGTACTTAATCTCGCTTGCTGGAGAATTTAAAGGCACGTATATCAAAGGGCAAGACAACAACGCGTTTTATGCCTTTGTGCAAAAACAAAAACCAGCCGCTAGTTTTGTCACGGCGTATTCGATGCGCTGGGCATATTTACTTTTGGCCGCGCTACTCATCCTCGCTACCTTTATACCAAATGTGTTATACAAACTAGGTCGGGGTGCGAGACTTAGATTCAAATAAATCTGCGCTGGGGAGCTACCTCAGCGCAAACGTTATGACGCGTTACTTTAACTACCCGTAGCCAACATTTTGGCCCGCGCCACATGCAATTTTCTGTAGCTATCAATCAGGCGGTGGTGCCTGTCCAGCCCCTCCAATTGCATACTGGTCGGCGTCAAGCCAAAGAAGCGCACGCTACCGTCCACCGAACCCAGCACAGCATCCATCTTGGTATCACCAAACATGCGACGGAAGTTGACTTCATAATCGGCCAGCTCTAGCTCGTCATCCAGCACGACTTCCAGCACCACATTCAAGGCCTGATAAAACAATCCGCGTTCTAGCGTGTTGTCGTTGTATTGCAGGAAGGCACCTACCAATTCTTGCGTCTCTTCAAATTGCTGCAAGGCTAGATTTATCAGCAGCTTCAACTCCAGCACAGTGAGCTGACCCCAGGCCGTGTTCTCGTCAAACTGAATGCCAATCAGGGTGCCGATATCGCCGTAATCATCCAGTTCGTTATTCTCCAGACGGTCCAGCAGCGCTTCAAGGCTGGCATCGTCCAGTGTGTGCAGGTTCAAGATATCTGCACGGAACAACAAAGCTTTGTTGGTGTTATCCCACACCAAATCTTCTACTGGATAAATTTCCGAATAGCCCGGCACCAGAATCCGGCAAGCGGTTGCGCCTAGCTGGTCATACACCGCCACGTACGCTTCTTTGCCCATGGCTGCCAGCATCCCAAACATGGTCGCTGCTTCTTCAGCGTTAGCATTCTCGCCTTTTCCTGAGAAATCCCACTCTACAAACTCATAATCAGCCTTGGCACTGAAAAACCGCCACGACACAATGCCGCTGGAATCAATAAAGTGTTCCACAAAGTTATTCGGTTCAGTCACCGCTTCACTGGCAAAGGTCGGTTGCGGCAAATCATTCAGGCCTTCAAAACTGCGGCCTTGCAGTAATTCGGTCAGGCTGCGTTCCAGCGCGACTTCCATACAAGGGTGCGCGCCGAACGAGGCAAACACACCGCCGGTGCGCGGATTCATCAAGGTCACGCACATGACCGGATATTCGCCACCCAGCGAGGCATCTTTCACCAGCACCGGGAAACCCTGCGCTTCCAGCCCCTGAATGCCGGCCACAATGCCAGGATATTTCGCCAGCACTTCTTCTGGCACATCGGGCAAGGCGATTTCGCCTTCGATGATTTCGCGTTTGACCGCGCGTTCAAAAACCTCGGATAAACATTGCACTTGCGCTTCGACGAGCGTGTTACCGGCACTCATGCCATTGCTGACGTACAGGTTTTCGACCAGATTAGAAGGGAAATAAACCACCTCACCATCTGACTGCCGTACATAGGGCAGCGAACAGATACCGCGCTCGGCATTGCCAGAATTGGTATCGATCAGGTGCGAGCCACGCAGCTCACCATCAGGGTTGTAAATCTCCAAGCAGTAGTCGTCCAGAATCTCTTTCGGCAGCGCATCTTTACGGCCCGGCTTAAACCAGCGCTCGTTCGGATAATGCACAAATTCGGCATTGGCAATCTCTTCGCCCCAATACGACCCGGCATAAAAATGGTTGTTACTCAGCCGCTCGATATACTCACCCAAGGCCGACGCCAGCGCACTTTCCTTGGTCGATCCTTTTCCGTTAGTGAAGCACATCGGCGAATGCGCATCACGGATATGCAACGACCACACATTGGGCACAATATTGCGCCACGAAGCGATTTCAATCTTGATGCCCAGACTCGCCAGCAAACTAGACATATTGGCGATGGTTTGTTCCAGGGGTAAGTCTTTGCCGGTAATGTAAGTGCGCGTGTCGGCAGATGGATTCACCATCAGCAAGGCCTGCGCATCTTCGTCCAGGTTAGCGACTTCTTCAATAATGAAATCCGGCGCGGCTTGCACTACTTTCTTGACCGTACAACGGTCAATGGAACGCAAAATCCCCTGGCGGTCTTTGTCGGAGATATCAGAAGGTAACTCGACCTGAATCTTAAAAATCTGCTTGTAGCGGTTTTCCGGGTCCACCACATTGTTGTGCGACAGGCGGATATTGTCGGTAGGAATATTGCGCGTGTTGCAGTACAACTTTACAAAATAAGCCGCACACAAAGCCGATGAAGCTAAAAAGTAATCGAACGGGCCAGGCGCCGAGCCATCACCTTTATAGCGGATAGGCTGATCGGCAATCACCGTGAAGTCATCGAACTTGGCTTCAAGACGTAGCTTATCGAGAAAGTTGACTTTAATTTCCATGGGAGCTTATTCCAAGTATGCTGCAAAAAATGCTGAGGGCGCTATTATCCCCCACAACGCCAGTGCCGTGTAATACATTGATGCTTTACACAAACGCTAGCGCATAAGAAGAAATGGCTAGAAAATCTTCTGGGGCAATTGGTTCTAGCAGGCGTACAACTTTTGCTGCCTAGCTGTGCTTTTGACACAAAACAGAGTCGTTTTGATTAGAGATTTTGTTCATTATTTCTTGCAGCATGTTTGCAGCCATATAGCCTGCGCTAATGGTTTTAATTTCCCCATGATCCTCTAAAAGCAGCGCTGGAAAACTAGATATTCCAAAAGTGTGTTTGACTGTCTTGAAATGATTCTCCGTTTCTAATTTAATTTCCTCACTATTAAACATAGTTAAAATCAAATCATCATTAACTGGATAGCCCTCTAAGGCAAATGTGTTGGATATTATTTTTACCAGCTCGCTTGGGCTTGTCACATCTTTACCATCCACATAAAAACCATGCTGAATAGCTCTAAATATCTTAAGTATACTAATACCGGTATTCATCTTAATTGCTGTGACGAGTGCTCTACAAGCTGGCCCAGAATCATAGACGAACCCTTCTCTTGCCATTAACGCTTCTCTGTTAAATGGCAGACCACTTATGGCCTCTACTTTTGACCAGTGCATCAATCTAAACCGCTTGCCGGCATCATCTAGCACTTTATTCGATCCAGCGCTTAGCCCACCCACCACTATTTCCAAAGAGATCTCTGGATTCACCTCCATTAATTCCGCCATTTCTTTGCTAAAGCCATAGCACCATGAGCACATTGGGTCGGCTACATAAATCAATTTCATTTCTCATCCTTTCTTGGAGTAGCTGGATACGCTTTTACATATCCAGCTTTTTTAGATTAATGACCTCTAAGGCGTCTGGCTGTGGTTGTTTCACCAGCGACTCCCCAGTTATCCGTTTCAACTTCGTCGATAATCACGAAAGTGGTAGCGGGGTCTTTATTCAGAACTTTTACAACGAGGTCAGTAGCACCTTGAATGAGCTCAGCCTTCTGTTTTGGAGTTACACCTTCTTTGGTTACCTTGATATTGATGTATGGCATGATTATTCCTTTCAATCATTGAATCAAAAAACTACCATTTACCTGAGCTGCTACCACCGTCTACTGGAAGCACGATACCCGTTGTAAATTGCGCATCTGCCAGATACATCACAGCATCCACAATATCTTTAGTGGTGCCCATTTTATTTGATGGATGTAAGGCCTTTAAGAAAGGATGGTTTTCTATGGAGTGCATAGGCGTATCTATAATGCCAGGCGCCACAGAGTTAACCTGAATATTGAATGGTGAAAGCTCCAATGAAAGCGCTTTAGTAGCGTGATCTATACCGCCTTTGATTAAAATAGCCAATGAAGCCGGCACATTGATATTAGGCTGAATCGCTACACTGGCAGTGATGTTCACAATATGCCCTGATTTGTTTTCAGACATATGCGCAGCAGCTTCACGACTTGGGTAAAAAAACCCTTTTAAATTGGTGTCGATAAGTTGGTTTACATCTTCATCTGTATAAGCAGTAATGGGCTTAGCAATAAATACACCTGCATTGTTAATAAGGATATCCACTTTGCCAAACCTAGCTTTAGCTTGGCTGAATAATTCTTTTGCAGTATCGGGTTTTGAAATATCACCCGCTACGCCTACAAAGTGTTGTGGACTTCCTAATTTTTTTGCAGCTTCATCCAGCCGATCTTGGGTACGGCCGTTCCCTACCACGTGATAGCCTCTTTTCAAATAAGCCTCTGCCAGTGCAAAGCCAATACCGCTTGAAGCACCTGTAATCACTACTGTTTTTGTGTCCATGATTTTCTCCTAATGTAAGTTTGGTTGATCATCTACTCACAATTTACCTAGCAAGTGATGATGAAACGTACTTTACCTTTGCATTAAAAGTAGATAAATACTATATTTATCAAATTATTTATTACATGGTGGAATATATGAAAAGACAATTTGATGCTGTGTTACTGGGGAGTATTGAGCTGTTCTGTCTGGCGGCAGAACTGAAAAGCTTTACCGCAGCGGCGAATGCAGCAGGCGTTACACCAGCTGCTGTAAGTAGATCCATCACCCGGCTGGAAGAAAGATTAGGAGTACGTTTGTTTGTTAGAACGACTCGACACATCAGGCTGACAGAATCTGGAGAGCTATATTTTCATCACTGCAAAGACGCATTGACTCAGTTAATGGAAGCAGAAACTGCGGTTGCTGGGCAGCAAATAAACCCTGCCGGCACTATAAGAATCAGCCTGCCAACTACCTACGGCCACTATAGAGTCTTGCCTATATTGGCTGATTTCAGAACCCATTATCCGAACATCCAATTTGAGCTACATATCACCAATAGAAATATCGATTTTTTGGAAGAAGGCTTTGATTTGGCAGTCAGAGGGCGAACACCTCCCGACTCAAACTTTATCTCAAGAAAAATAGAGGATGCAAAATTGGTAGTAGTCGCTACACCACAATATCTATCTCAAAAAGGACAGCCTCAAAAACTGGAGGACTTAGCCGATCACGATTGCATACAATTTGAATTACCGAGCACTGGCCGCCCAATACCCTGGCTTTTTTACAAAGACTCAATTGAGCACGAGATTTTGACAAATGGAAGCTATCGTTGCTCAGAAGATATATTGGGTGGCGTAACCCTCGCTAAGTCTAGTGCCGGCCTATTTCAAACCTACCACTATGTAGTTGAAAAAGAGTTGGAAAATGGCACATTAGTGGAGGTACTGAAAGAATTTTCTGGGAGAGCTCGCCCTTTTAATTTGATGTACCCACACGGTAAGTTTCTCTCAATTAAGGTAAGAACACTGATTGATTTTATAATGAATAGACTCGGTGTTTAATATGCATCTGGAGAAGGTATCACGAGGTTCTTTTCCAAATACTCAATCAGTACTTTGGTTTTAGTCGGCAAATGTCGGCGTGATGGGTAAACCGCATATAGCGTTTGATCTCTACCCGGAGCAAACTCAGGTAAAGCAAGGACAAGTTCTCCGGCTTGTAATTCTTTATGTGCTTGCCAATAGCAAATCATGCCAATGCCTAAACCATCTTTAACTGCTTCTATTAATGCTTCACTATAGTTGGTTTGAAAACTGCCACTGACGCGCTGGTGTATGGTTTTTCCACCCACTTTAAACTCCCAGTTGTAGTGCTCATTCAATACAATGCAATTATGCATGGCTAGATCCTCTGGTGAAGTTAAAGGAGGTGCGTTATCTAGATACTCTTTTGTTGTGCAAAGCACTTCTGGGGATGGCCCCAGTTTTTTTGCCACAAGGGTCGAGTCGCTCATCTGAGCACCGCGGATAGCTAAATCAATGCCTTCCGCCACAATATCTAGCACCTTGTCGGAAAGCTCAAAGCTTATTTTTATTTTTGGATACCTCTTCAAAAACTTTAATATCAGTGGCATTAAATAAAGCCTAGCAAATGAAGCAGATGCAGTGATGCGTATTAGTCCCGCAGGCTCAGTTTTTTCACCCCAATCCATTTCATAATCGTCAACGGTTTCTAACAAATGCTGTGCTTGCGAATACAGCCGAAGGCCTTCGTCCGTGTGCTGAATGGTTCGGGTAGTCCGATGAAACAACCGTGCACCAAAATCCTTTTCGATTTGGGTTAATCGCTTACTAATCACGCCCGGTGTTGTTTGGTTGAGCGTAGCAACTAGCGTTAGACTTTTCTTCTCAAAAATTTGTACAAATATCCGTAAATCATCTAAAGAATTAAACAATTTAGCCTCGCTCATTTTTTCCAAATAAGCACAAATAATATTCTATATCTTGCATTTATTTCAATTTAAAAATAAGTCAAGATGACGCATCAATGGAGGATATCCCTATGTCAGTGACAAATATGAGTGATTACGAAGCGATTACTGGTTTAATTCAACATTATATTAATGGCGCAATTTCTGGCAAAGGCAGTGACATGAAACCTGCTTTTCACGATGATGCAACGATTTTTGGCTATGTCGGCCCTGACTTGTTTGCAGGGCCTATTCAAGGGCTATATGATTGGAACGATACGAACGGACCTGCTAAAAACTTGATCTTTCATATTGCGAGCATGGATATTGTCGGCACTATTGCCAGCGTGCGCGTAGAAACTGATGACTGGACCGGGCACAGATTCACAGATTTTTTTAACGTTTTAAAGTTAGATGGGGAATGGAAAATCATGAATAAGATTTTTCATTTACATCAGTAGTTTTTTCAACATACTAATTGGGGAAAATAATGGCATCACTCTATTCAGCTGAACACCGTGCGTTACAAGAAGAATTCAATACAACAAAATTAGCTAATTTACTGGATAACGGTTGGATACATGAAAAAATATCTGACGATGAAAATAAATTCATCAGTAGCCGAGACATGTTTTTTCTTTCCACGGTAGATCCGCATGGCATGCCAACCGTATCTTACAAAGGCGGCCCTACTGGTTTCGTAAAAGTGTTGGATGAAAGTACTTTGGTATTCCCCGGCTTTGATGGAAATGGCATGTTTTACTCGGTGGGCAATATAGAAGCGCAGCATAAAGTGGGTATGCTCTTCATTGATTTTGAAACCCCTCATAGAGTGCGCGTACAAGGCACTGCTGAGTTGGTGAGAGAGCATGAGCTGCTGACTGAATACACTGAGGCAAAGTATTTGATCATGATCAAAGTCACTAAAATTTGGGTTAACTGCCCACGCTATATTCACAAATACAAAAAATTAGATCAATCCAAATATGTGCCAGAGCCTTGCAAGGTCACGCCCATTCCAACATGGAAGCGATTAGACATCGTTCAGGATGCTATTACGCCAGAAGAAAAAGCCATTGCTGAATCACAAGGGCTTGTAGATATCAACGAATACGAAGCTAAGGTAAAACGTGGGGAAGGATAATATTTGCCCGGTATAACAATACTTGCTCAACGTAACAATCAGAATGCCTGCTTAGGAGACTCTGTAGATCATCATATTGCAAGTATGGGTGCGGGCGTAGTTTCATTTGTCAGCTTTCACAATAGGGATTGGAATTTCCATTTCCCTATTGTTTAAATTAACTTCACCAATGTCTATTAAAATACTAATGACGAGGGTCATCTTTAGGATTGGTGTAGGTGATTGCCCAAGGCCCGGTAGCAATAAGCTCAACAATGGTTTCTTCATCGGTTGTCCATACATAATGTGTATGACCTGTCGGCAACACAAAACTCGAACCCGCCTTGAGTATCTCACCTTTTTTCTTATCTAAGACATTACCCATACCATTCCCCAACTTACCACTCAATACTGTAACCACCTCTGTAAATGGGTGCGTGTGTGGTGGAATAGGATAATTCTTTGGAAACTTAAGCCACGCAATGAATACCCCAGCTTTGGTAGGATCTCCAACAAGAATTGCGCTTTTGGCACCCTTGGGTAAAATCGGTTCATCTTTCCATTGCACGGTCTCAGGCGTAAATGATTGCATGCTATCCGCATGCATTCGGCTAATTTTATCTTCCGCTAAGGCTGGCCCAGCCAACGCAAAAACGATTGCAATACTTAACATATATTTCATTTGATTCCCCATATAAATTGATGATGAAAAATTCAATTCAATCATTTGACTGAACGAGTATACAGAACTGTATACATACTGTGATATTGCTCGATTTTCAGATTGAGCAGATGCCAAATTTCATTAAATAATCCTAATGATTTTGGTGAAAATGGTGGTCAGCACCAGCACTACTCACGAATGAAAAGCGCTGAAACGCTGACTGCGTCTCGGCGTATTACTCTTGAATTACAAAGCCGTCTTCGCTCACGATCAGCCAGCGACCGCCTTTTTCTATTAAATCAAGCGCCTTTAACAACGTTTGTTTTTGCCCCCCGTCTGTCAAGGTTTGCGTAAACACTGCAGTCGCTTGGTTTCCGTTGGGCGTAATGGTTAAGTACGAAGTTTTGATGGCAGCATTACCATCACGCGAGATTTCAAGTTTACGTTTTTTCTCCCATGCTTGACGTGTACTACCATCAGGCGGCGTGAACTCACTGGCATAGCTATTAAAATACATTTCTATATTTTTATTGGCTAAAGCATTCACCCATTTGCTAACGGCTGATTCAATTTGTACTTCATGTTCTGATTTAGGTGTACTTTGCGCCACGGAAGCATCGCTCACCGGCGCAATGGCTTGCTGTATTGCATTAATGTCTGCTTCTGTAGCATTGACCAATTGTGTTTGCTTAATCTTAGCCAACAGTGCTGCTTTGTTATGATTGGCGCGTTGGATGTAACTAGGCCCTTTGTCAAAGTCATACCGAATACGCATGGTCATATTGTGGCTGAAAAACTTATCGCGCATCTCCGCCTCATAGCTTGCCAATAAGCTTACTTGGTCGTTCTCATCATTACCTGTTAGTTGTACGCTTGCGCCTGCCACAATACTTTCACGCGCAATGTCCACGCTTGGGTTATTAAATGTGCTGCCACCTGCTAAAAATCGTGCTGTTGTCGTTTGCCCGATATCACCAAACTCATGCATCCAAAGCGCGTGTACACCAATATTTGCATTCCAGTCATCTTGTTGAAGATTCCATAATGCTTTTGCACCAATACCAGAGCGGAAAGAGTCTGTAGCCTTGCCATCCACAGCCAAGGCAATGGGGGTGCCTGGAGTGACTGTGTAAGAAGGATCACCAGCACGGCCAACGCCATTCACACCAGCAATCGTTTTGCCTTTCTCTTTGTAGCCAGATTCATCTAGATGGTTATAACGTAAAGTAGCTACGGGAATAAACTGTAGCTCATCCGTCAATTGGAATGGATAGCCTGCATCTAAATGGCTGCTAAACTGCCAAGCATCGTGCTCGCCAGTCGCGACGCGCCCTAGTGCAAGCCGTCGCGTATCAATCACGTGCCTACCGCCCCCAATGGCTGCATTCAAGTACCAGTCCTGCATATCCCATGCACCATAAATAGCGGCAAAGTAGCTATTGGTATTGATTGTATTATTGTCTGTGAGGCCACTGTTATCGATATTGCCGCCAGCAAAACTAAATAGCGCACCCAAGCGGAATGTTTGATCAGCACCAATATCACGATCTGCACCGACTACAAACCCTGTTGAATGGAGCCTGAAACCATCGACACCCTCACGCTTATCTTGTGTACCTTGATAGCCAAACCCTTGCATCCAAATGCCTGTACTGGCTTTGGGCTTATCCACAGCGCCCGCGTTGCTGTCCAGGCTGGCTACGCTCACCTTTTTATCACCAGCGAGGGCCTGTTCAACCAAGCGATTTTCCAGAATACCGAATGTGCGATCCGTGTTACCCAGCACCATCCGAATAACGCCATCATGAATTTCCGGACGTAGACGCTCGGTTGCACGCTGTAACTCTTGGTTATCTAGACCTTGAATCTCTAATTGCAAACCTGCAATCACAGGGTCTGTGCTCGGCGCATTCATCAAAGCCATGACCGCATTGGTACCCGCTTTAGTCGGGTTAAGTATTTGGGGAATGGCATTGTTGGCGGTCAGCACGATATCCCCTGTGCTATCGCTACTGGTGAATTGCACAATGCCACTATTGATAATATTTGGCTGGCCACTTGAGTTGGTGGCAACCGTAAACGTATCGCCAGAGCGAATGTATATATCTCTAAACGTGGGAATCAGCGTGCTGTTATTGCTAAACGTACCAGTGCCTCCTTGTACATCTACCTTGCCGTTACCCGTAGGTAAAATACGGAAAGCTAAACTGGATGTATCGGTAAAAGTAGCATCACCATTCACCACTAGTGTTGCATCGCGCACCGTAATTCGGCCATTATTGATAAGGTTTGCATTTATCACGCCAATCGCATCTGGTGCTGCTGGAAATGGGGAGTTTGACGGCGTGTAATCATAATTGCCAAAATATCCGTAAAAATTATACCCTTGGCCAATCGTAACTGTATTGGCGGTAATTGCGCCAAATTCACTAAAGAAAACATTTGAGTTCAGGTTGACATTACCGCCAGCTACATTGAGTGTTCTGATATCGAAAAAAGTATTGGATGATATATTCACGGTACTGACTTGCAATGTCGCATCTGCTGTACAGCCCCCTTGAAGCGCGGGTGGGAAACAACGTAAATTAACGGTGTTGTCTCCCAAGCCATTGGTAAAAATATTGGTACTAAAATTACTAGGCGTGAGTGTGTAATAAGGGCCGCCATTAAACGCAGGCACCAACGAGCTCAAATTAAAATTAAACGTATTCAATGACCCTACAACATCATCAACACGTATTTCATTGCCACCGCCTTCATTAAATGTGCCGTTGTTAGTCAGGGTAAATGTTTTAGCACCAGATACCGTGCCAACAGTGGTCGCCACGCCGCCCACCACATCAATAATTTCAGCATCACGCTGGTCTATATAAATGTTACCCGTCATATAGCCGCCCGCCTCATTATTAATGACGTGCTCACCGTTACCGAGGTAAATATTGCCGTTAATAAAAGCTAAATAACCGTTATTAATCACGCTATTTCTAACACCAACTTCATTAGCCGCATGGGCCAGTACTAAAGAAGGGTTGTTTTTCTGCGCGGCCAGTAATAAAGGGTTACGGTCGACCAGTACAATATCGCCCTGTATACCACTGGCATCTTGATTGGGATTGATATTATTCAACGTCGTTAAGCCAGCGCCATAGTTAGCGATTGCCCAATGCCCCTCCCCCAAGGTATCCCCAAGGGTAAATGAATAAGAGGTATTGGCAATTAAAGATTTATTGGTAATGTTAATCTGCGCAGCATTGCCATAGAGCGCAGCAGAGTAATCACCTGTGGCCTGCACGCTAGGAAAGTAAGCTGAAAATATCGCAAAATTAGGGCGAGGGCCAATTTGGTTAATAAAGTTAAATGTGGCGGCATCTGCGTTGGCACGGATTGCACTGGCCACACCCACACTGGCGCCATTATTGAGCAACTGCCCGTTGCTATCAGCGCTGAATGCGCCTGAGTCTATCGTAAGCCCAGGCTCTATCACTGCAGGAATAATCACTGCCGGCGTAATCAGATTACCATCTTGGTCATAGACATCTTCACTTACAACGATCTCTTCACTGATGACCAAATCACCTCTATTCACAATAATATTGCCACTATTTTCGACTGTGGCTGCATTATTACCATTGGTTTGTATGGTGCTCACCGTGTCTTGTGTGATGGCACTGTGGTCATTAATGATCTTAATATTAGGTTGATTATTCAGGCTCGCCGCACCACTGGTGCTATCAAGTGTGACGCTGCCAGTGATAGGTGTACTGTTACTCGTATTACCAGTACAGGTAAAACTGCCACCGCCGTTATCCACGCAGTCAGCATGCGCATGCGCTGAAAAAACCATGAATCCAATACTGAAAATAGCACTGATTGCTGCAGCCATGGGTTTGCGTTCAAATAGAGTAAACATGTGCATTATTTGTTCTCCGCAGTCAGGCTAACCTGAATATTTTTAACTTTTACTGCACTATTTTTCTGTGTTTTTAACTGCTGCTCACTACTTATCAACTTAGCTTCACGCGCTTTAGCGGCATACTCACCCACAATCGTCCAACGCCCATTCTGTTGCTCAAGGTATAGTATTTTCTTAGTGGCTTGCTCTCCCTGCGCAGAAGTGACCACTTGCTTAAACACAGCCGCCATGCGCTTACCTTGTGGTGTCACCAGCAAGTCTTTGATGGTGATTGCCAAATTAGGCTCAGTGAACATGTCTATTTTTTGCTGCTCTTCCCAAGCGGCATGACTCATACCTTCTGGCGCAAATGTCGGCGCATAATGTTGCAGCACTTTTTCTGTATTGCCTGCCATCAGCGCAGCTTTCCACGATTCAATTGTGGCAGTGACCTCATCTTTAGCAATACGTGTAGATTGCTCAGCATTTAACTTGAGTACCGGGAGTGTGGATAGTGTTGCCATGGTTTTTTGAAGCGCCAACTCCTGCGCAGAGGGTGGTGGCGCTTCAGGTGGCAATGTGTCTGGCTCCGTGCCAAAATTAACGCGGGGTAACGCTTTTTTAGATGCATCAAAATCATATGCAAGTGTCGCCCATACGCCACGCGGTGCGCCTGCTGACATAAATTGTGTGGATGTCCACTCACTCGAATTATAGTTAAAGCCGCCTGGGCCAATTGCCCCATAGGTGGATGGTGAAAATGGCGTTAACCCTAATCGACCAGCCGAGAAATATTGCTTATCTAATAAGTTATTGATAATGAGTCCGGCTTTCCAGCTTTTATTAATCTCATAACTGGCTCTGAAATTGAGCACCGCATAGCCGTCAGACTTACCATTCCGCTTAAAGTCAGGTGTAGGGATAGTGATTTGTGCTGCCTGCCCTGTCGCATCTAATCCTGTCGTCACAATGCCTCGGCCAGGTCCTGCCGTATGCTCATTGTTTTCATTGCCACGCACAAACGCATCGCTGTGGCCAACCATGGTCAACCCCAATTTCAATGCGGGTGTCACCTTATATCCCCAGCTAACATTTACGTTATGCAATGGCACCCCTGGCATGCGGTCACCCGGCTTTACTCTAATCTGCCCATACAATGGATTTGTGGTCTCGTTACTTAAAAAAGAGCTATTATTGAGGCTTAACATCCTAAAGTCAGATTGAAATGTGGCTTCCGTCAGCGAGTAGTTGACTCTAAAATCGGACCGTCCATACTCGCCGGATAATCCAAACTCAATGCCACGACGGCGCGTTGCACCGACATTTTGGAAGAAGCTTAAAGTAGGGGTTGGCGATACTAAATACAAATCATCTTTTAAATTGGTTTGATACGCACTGACATTCCACTCTAATAAATCTCTAAATTTACCGCGTGCGCCAAACTCTGTCGTTTGTGCCACCACTTGTGGCAGATACGGGTCACCCGATAGAGAGCTTGGTAAATTACAGCCGCGTCCATCTAATAGGCTACGTGGCTTAGAACCAATCACTCGCACACCTGGGTCGTTTGGATAGCGTCTTCGCAATTCTTCTATGTCCACAAAGTTGCCAAACTCATCCCTACCGTAAGGCACAATAGTTCCGTCATATGCACAACCTAGTTCAATGACTGAGGGCACCCGCGTACCTTGATTCCAACTTGCATAAAGATTTAAGCGTGGTGTGGCTTGCCAAGTGACCCCTACCGCAGGGTTGAGTGAATGATAATTAAATTTTTCTGTGATTTTTTTATCGAGACTATTCAACGTGCTGTTTGTACGCGCTAGCCTGTCTTCTAACGGGACAGGCGCAGACAAATTAATAGGGCAATTGCTGAGGTCTGTGCCTGGGCAAATCGTCACAAAATCATATTGGTTAAGCAGTTTTGCAATATCCGATCCCACACCATTGACTTTCTGTGGGGCCAGTCTATTTTGTACATCGGTGTAGTTATAGCGGCCAGAGAAAGCAATATTGAGCGTTTCGGTAGGCGTCCAAGTCTCACTAAAATAGACACTTTGCGTTTTTAACTCACCATCAAAGTCGTTAATGGTGACATCATGATCCGCCGCATAAAACTCTTTACCCAACTGACTGGGGTCGTTAAATACATTGCGCTGATCATCCACTTGTCCATATCGCTGTTTACCCAAATAAGTAGCAGAAGAAGCATCCACAGACGCCCCTACCATAAATTTATGATAGTCAGTATTCCAGTTAAGCTGGACTGCGCCCCCTTGTGTTGCCTGCTCAATATTAGAGTTAGTGATGATTGCAGTAGGTGTTCCCGCTACCACGCCTGTACCAGTGCCATTCACAGCACCGTTGGTATTCGTTAAAGCACCATCTCTACGCCGTCCTGCCGACGTGCCATCTGGTAAAGTATCGCCGAGTATTGCTACGCCATTGTCTTGTTCAATACGGTCTAGTGGGTCTGTACAGTCAGCCTGATTGACAGGTGGTTTAAATAGCAAATAGGTTTGGGTGCCGTTGTTATCAAAACTAAAAAAGTCAGAGGCACTTAGACCCACATCTGCATTACTTTCCAAAACACTACTGCCATTTGGCGCGCTAAAAGCATTTATAAATCGTGTTAAATCTGCAGTGGGAATGTTTGCATTAAGTGGGCCAGCTAATGCATAGTTAGGGACAGAACCGCCAGTTGCATTGAAGTCTGCGTAAAAAGGGCTGGGGTTATTTGCATCCAAAGTATCAAGATAATAATCAGGCAAGCCATCTGCATTGGCATCGGTAAATGCACAGGTATAAGTTTTGCCGGGCGTGGGTTCACGTGTTGCGCGAAAAGCCTCTCTAAACGTATCAATATCAATAATATCGCCAGTGGTAGACACGCGATTACTACCGCGCTTATACACCATGCCGGTAATGCTAAACGTATCGCTGACATCAAACACGCCCGATAGTTGAAACTGCAATAACTTATTGCGCGTGACATCTGGCGAGGTAAACACTGCTGTTGAGTTTTGCTCATACAATTCAATCGGCACAGTACCGTTACCCACTAGTTTATTGACTGCGGCTAAAGAAGAGAATGCCAATGAAGCGTGCTCGCCTTGCCACTCTAACTTACCAAATGCTTGATTGACTTTACTTGGCGAGTTATCACGCCAGCCATCTTCTAAAAAAAAATTACCCGCGCCAAACGCTGCAAAGTCACCATTATTCACACCGCCGGATACTTGAAATTGCTTACGTCCAAAAGAGCCTGCCAACACTTCTGCGCTTACTCCTTCGGTGGTAAAGCCACTTTTGGTTTTTACCGCCAAGGCGCCACCCAAGGTATTTAAACCAAATAGCGGGTTAGATCCCGGGTAAACATCCATGCCCTCCAGTGCATTGGTTGGAATCATGTCCCAGTTCACCACATCCCCAAAAGGCTCATTCACGCGAATACCATCAAAAAACACACTGAGGCCTTGAGGTGTACCGAGCTGCGGTGAAGCCGTAAAGCCACGGTAAGTCACATCCATTTGAAATGGATTCCCTTGATAGTCATTCACGTTGACCGATTGCAGCTTACTGTTCATTAAGTCGGTAAGGCTTAGCGCGTGCGCCTCTTTAATTTCTTTGGCGGTTACACTCTGCACATTGCCGGGGATTTGCTCTTTAGTTAAGGCAAGCCCAGGCATGGGGCCTATGGCTTTATATCGCTTAGCGCGGACGTTAATGGTGTCTAACTCAACGGTTTTGTCTTCAGTGACAGATACATTCGCTTTTGGGGGCAAGCGTTTGAGTAAATATCCGCCCTTATTATCAGGCGTAGCCTCCAGCCCGGTGTCTTTCAATATCTCATTAAACCCTTCTTGCAGGCTGTAGCTACCTTTTAATCCATGTGTTGTTTTGCCTTGCGTGAGTTGCGGGTCAAATACAAGCGTTACTCCAGATTCTGCGGCATAACCACTCAGTGCCGTACCAAGATTACCTGCAGGAATACGGATATTCGTTTTGGGCAAAGTGGTATTCAATGCTTTATCTTCAGCATGGGCTTCTGGCAAAAACCATAGTACAAGCATCATGATTAGTAGGAGTAAAACAATGATGCCAATTGCCTTATAGGCATGCGCGACAAGTCTATTGCTGTCTATTTTTTGTGTGAAGTGCTGCCACTGCATGAGAACCCTCTAGCCATAACTGAAGTGATATTGCTGTTATGCCAATCGAGAATTAAAAAGTGCTAATGTTTTTTTAATTTTTTTAGCAAATATGGAAAATACGTTTAAAAAACCAGGATTAAAGCGCGCTGACTTTAGTAAAGAACTTTGTATAGGTCTGGATTTTTACTGGGAATTTTTCTGCAATATGCTGCAGCGTAATATCCGTATCATGTATAGGGAAAGAGCCGGAAATTTGAATGTCAGCTACTGCCGGGTCACATTGCAACAAGCCCGGACGGTAACGTGACAGCGCTTGAACAAACGCATCTAGCCGCATGTTATCAACAACGATAAATCCTTTTGCCCATAACGCATCTAACGTACTGGCATCTGCCTTTTGTGAAAGTTGACTTACTGAAAATTGAATCGACTCACCAGCCTGCAAAGTAATACTCTGCTGTGTATTGTTTTGTGGGGAAACGCGCACCGCGCCATCAAACACACTGACTTGTGTGTGACCACCAAAGTCCCTCACCGTAAAGCGGGTACCCAGTGCTACCGTCTTGCCGTGTTGGGTAGTGACCAACAATGGACGGTATGAACGCCCTTGCTCATGTGCAGTTTCAATCAGCACCTCACCCGCAATCAGTTCAATCCAACGCTCAGACTCTGTAAAGTGAATATTGACACTGCTAGCACTATTTAAGGTGAGCGTACTGCCATCTGCCAGCGTCACTTGCTGTGGTCCGCCCGTAGGCGTACGGTAATCGGCCAAGAGTGGTTGCCATGGCTGCGTTTGATACCCTGCATAACCTAACCCACCAGCGCTAATCAATACAGCTAGCTGTTTAAGTGCTAATCGACGCTGTGGGGACGGCGCGCTATATAGGCGCTGTAAGGTTTGATTAATCTCTTGATGGCTAGCAACGGTTTTAAAATGTTGTGTCGTTTGCTCAATTTTTTGCCAAGCCTGCTTATGCAAAGCATCTGCCTCTTGCCATTGCTTAAATGCAATGAAATCCCGCTCTTTTGCATCGCCTGAAGAAAGTTTGACAAACCAGTCACTGGCCTCATCTAGGGCGTGATTAAATGAGCGAGCTAGCATATTGATGCTTGTTGCAGCGCCACACAATGCAGCAATGCTTTTTTAATATAAAGCCTAACAGAAGCCACTGAGATACGTAAATCAGCCGCAATTTGCGCGTGCGTCAACCCATCCACCTGCGAAAGCAAAAATGCTTTCTGAGTCTTGTATGGCAAACCGCCCAGCAATGTATCAATTTTGATGAGCAACTCTAACGCCATTGCACGCGACTCTTCAGATGGGGCTGCAGCAGGGGAAAAGTGTGCCACCTCCTCTAGATACGCCCGTTCAATATCGCGTCTACGGATATGATTCACCATCAAGCCATGTGCAATGGTCGTGAGGTAAGCGCGTGGCTCTGCGATCGTCAATGGTTCTGATTTTTGCAGTAGCTTTACAAACGTATCTTGTGTTAAATCAGCCGCATCTTGGCTGGATCCCAGCTTTTTACACAGCCAAGCATAAATCCAACGCTGATGGTGTTGATAGGTATGTATAAAATCAATGGCGCTTGGATCTAATGCTGACATGAAAGGCTCAAAAATGGGGTTTTGAGCTATGTTGCAAGATTTGTACCGCCTAGCTTACAACATGTAAGTCATTGTTATCACTTTAATATTATTTTTTAACAATACACATCTGGTTGACTACAACCATCCGTTTGGTTGTAGTTGTCTGCATTTCCCATATGCTGCAGTCATTAGCTATAGGGTATAGAAGCAATTTTCCATAGTAAAATCTGATAGGTTAAAACGCTCTCATTGCACTTGCTATGTCTCAGCTTTGGGGATTTTTTCCCGAGCCTAATTAGTACTTTCTGAAATGTGTATCGATGGCGGGATACGTGCTTACGCCACCAAACCACAAGACCAGTCGTACCAAGCATGGCTATAACCACTCATTAATGATCATGACCCACAACCTATATCTTGCTGAGACAAAAGGGATAATTACTCAAACAAAATCTACTTGTACAACCGATGAACACGCACACTATTTGGCCAAACACGTAATATTTGTGTGTGCGTTATTAGTTTTTGTAATATATATTTGCACCTCTATTCTTGGGTTATCAAGAGAGATAAAAATGTATTATATAAATCAATGCGATATTGTGAACTGTCGATCCAATTGCTGTACTACTTTCAATAGTTTGTTTCAGCAATGAGGCACTGCACAATTAGCGCGCCCTTTATTCTTACAACCAGCCTAGCTTGGTGCATTGGAGTTTTCTGCATTTACCAGTACTAGAGACGGCTTTGAATGGTGAAAATGGTGTATGCATTCGTTAAATGGTTGAATACGTTAAGGAGTAAGTCAGTGATCAGTGTCTGGAGAAAAGCTCCATATACCCCACATTTAATTGCTTTACGCATTTTTGTTATCTACATTTTATCTGGTCTTTTTTGGATATTTTTTAGCGATAACATTCTGGAGGCGCTAGTCTCTTCGCAAGAGCAATTCACTGAATACAGTATTTATAAAGGCGGCGCATTTATTACGCTTACCGCTTTTATGCTTTATTTTTTAGTGCGTGGCAGCGTACAAAAACAGTTCGATGTTAAAACTTCTTTGCATGTAAGTGAGGATCGCTGGAAATTCGCATTAGAAGGTGCTGGCGATGGCGTTTGGGACTGGGACATGGTCACGGACCAAGTGTTTCGCTCTGCGCGCTGGAAAGAAATCTACGGCTACACCAATAACGAGATTGAAGAAACGTCTAGCGCTGGGCGTCAGCTCGTCCATCCCGATGATTTAATGCATCAAATAGAAGATACACAAGACTATCTACATGGGAAAAAAGATTTGTATGTGTCCGAATACCGTCTGCTTTGTAAAGATGGTACTTGGAAGTGGACACTTAGCCGTGGCATGGTAATTAGCCGAAATGCCGATGGAAAACCTTTGCGAATGATTGGTACGCATACGGACATCAGTGAAAGAAAGAATGCAGAGAATCAACTATTTCAATTAGCGCACTACGATCAAATCACACGTCTGCCAAACCGAGTCTTGTTTCTAGATAGATTTCAACAGGTGCTCAAGTATGCCAAGCGCGACCAACAACCCATTACTTTAATGTATCTTGATTTGGACCGCTTTAAAGAGGTCAATGATACGCTCGGCCATGATATGGGTGATGTATTATTGAAAGAAGCGGCAGACCGTCTCATGAAATGTGTAAGAGCAGATGATACTGTCGCGCGCATGGGCGGCGATGAATTTACCGTGATATTGAATAATATCGATAATCAAATTAGCACTGAGCGTATTGCGCAAAGTATTTTAGATAAATTCACTGAGCCCTTTCATTTGGATGGGGAAGTTGTCTATATCAGCGTTAGTATCGGCATCAGCACTTACCCAGTGGATGGCGACGAAGTAGAAGTGTTACTTAAAAATGCAGACCAAGCCATGTATGTGGCGAAACAAAATGGCAGAAATCGCTATCACTACTTTACGTCAGTCATGCAAAACCATGCGTTAAATCGTTGGAATCTAAGCAATGATCTGCGTGGTGCAATAGCTGCCAATCAACTTACACTCTATTACCAACCTATTGTCGATCTCGCCACAGGGGATATTCATAAAGCAGAAGCGCTCATCCGCTGGCAACACCCGACGCGTGGCTTGGTGAGTCCTGCAGAGTTTATCCCCATTGCAGAAGACACTGGCATGATCATTGAAATTGGTGATTGGGTATTTACCGAGGCGGTAGAGCAAGTCATCAAATGGCGCATGCATCAACCCAATTTTCAAATCAGTATTAATCGCTCCCCTGTGCAGTTCAGGGCTAATCTCAAATACCATTTGAACTGGGTCAACCATCTGCATGCACGCAACCTGCCTGGTAACAGCATGTGTATTGAGATTACAGAAGGGTTATTGTTAGATGCGCGCGATGCAGTGATTCAACAGTTGGATAGTTACAGTAAAACAGGCATTAAAATAGCGATCGATGATTTTGGCACGGGCTACTCATCGCTCGCCTATTTAAGAAAATTCGACATTGATTATGTCAAAATAGACAAGTCATTTACCTCCAATATCCATGCAGGTTCTAGTGATATGGCGTTATGCGAGGCCATTATTGTAATGGCACATAAACTAGGCAAAAAGGTCATTGCAGAAGGGATTGAAACCCAAGCGCAATTAGATTTGTTGATTAAAGCTGGTTGTGATTTCGGACAAGGCTACTTATTCTCAAAACCAGTCCCTGCCGATGCGTTTGAAACGTTACTGACAGAGAAAACTGCATTTATCTGTGCGTAAATAAAGCAGCCAGCTTCGTCATCCACTGTGCCCCGTTATCCACACTGCCCTGAGCCACTTGCTCTAGTAGGTAGGTGAGATTGCGTTAAACATCTACTCCAGACAAAGTG
This sequence comes from Methylophilaceae bacterium 11, assembly GCA_000525025.1. Taxonomy (GTDB): domain Bacteria; phylum Pseudomonadota; class Gammaproteobacteria; order Burkholderiales; family Methylophilaceae; genus Methylophilus. The sequence goes on from JCKJ01000001.1 coordinate 2,245,645, forward strand.
TATCTAATTGCATCGTTCATTAGGCAAACAAACTCACTCCAAGAATGGCCGCAAGCACCACTAATAAAGCAAGCGCCAAGAATACAAAAAAGAACAATTTGGAAATTTTGGCAGCACCGGACTCTACTCCGCGAAACCCTAACACCCCCGCAATAATAGATATCACCAAAAACAACAAAGCATAGTAAAGCATATCCTCACCCCTTAATTTGATAAGTTAATTGTTGTTAACAATCATGTAATCATCATATTCGCCAGATATCATTCTCTATATAGGTCAAACCCTCTACTTATCGTAAGAACCTACCTACGCCGGAAATCACTTGCCTTTCAACACAAGTTAAGTTGGCTTGGATTGGCTAAATAAGCATTGACCAGATTAGTAGATGAAATTGTTACGAAATGAAACTGAACAGAACTTTAATGCGTTTTATTGCATCAGAACTATGTATGCGCCAATAAGCACGTTGTTTATGCCGCTTTTAAAGTGGATATCAAGGTGTATTGGCCAAGCAATTTTTTGTATTAAAAAAATTAAACCATGCGTTAGTAAGGAGAAAAAACGATTATGAATTGGGATCACATTGAAAATAACTGGGATGACTTTAAAGGAAAGATAAAGCAAAATTGGACAGAAATCAGTGATCAGCAGTTGGAAATGGTTGCCGGAAAACGTGACCGTTTCGCACGGGTAATTCAACGCACTTATCACATAGGTCCATCAGAAGCAGAGTTGCAGTTGTCCGATTGGCAAAATTCACAAATCAATATTGATGGTCACTTTTATGCTAGATCGCCCTTACTGCATAAGCATTTTTAAATCACACCATCTCAATTTTGCCGTCACCTATAGTGCTAGATGACAACCCAGCGCAAATATATCAATACTGAGCATGCACTTAGTGGCGCTTGCTTCTAGCGCTCACCCCTGTACTACAGATTATCGTATACAGATCATCAAATGACAAAGGGCTAGCCTAAGCTAACCCTTTGTTTTATTTGGCGCGCCCGAAGAGATTCGAACTCCTGACCCCTTGGTTCGTAGAAGGGCCAATAAAAATAATTTATTATTAAAATCAATATCTTGCAAATCTCGCCGATTTGATTAAGCGTATAGTGTAGTCTAAGTTTAATTCAAAGCAACCTTAATAAATTTTAAAACTGCTACATTCACAGTTTATTAATTACATAAACTACGGTCTACGTATCTCTTGTTTCCTGATTTACTGTATGTGTAGCACCCGCCCCTTGGCCCACGAAAATAGCTACTCGATGAAGGTGAGTAAGTTGAGCTAGGTGGCTTGACATAGGATTGTGGCATTGAGTTTTGTGTAGAAGACTTCTCTTGTTTTCTTGTCTCCAACTCAAGAATTTCTTTCTTTAACTCTAACTCTTTTATTCTGAGCTTAATTAATTCAGCGTCCTCATTATTAGCCTCATTTTCTGCATGCACCAAACCTGATGACATAAACAGAGCACAAATGATATACAGCAAGCTCCATTGAATCATTGCTATCCCCTTGTAATGTAGCTCTAACTTAGCTCATTTATAACTAAGAGCTTAATCATTAGTAAAATAAACACTACATATCAAACACTACTCGACAAGTAATACCTAATTGAAGGAAATCTTCACATCCGTGCATTTAATTAACTTTGCAGTCTCGCATGAGGTTTTCTCAAATTCAGATAACTCCCTTGCTTTGGATAAATATTTTTCAGAGGACTCTTTAAATCCCAACCCTCTTGCCGCAGCAGCTAAGTAATAGTATGACAAGTCAAACTCATACCCGATTTTGATCAAGCTTTGCGCCAAGCCACGCCACGCCTGATTGTCATACATATCCTTCAAATCTTTCTGATTTAAATAAAACTTAAGACTACAGGTTATACACTTCATTTCAAGATTACCTTGTTTGAAAGCCTCGTAGTCAGCCGAGTAAAAAGCAATCGCTTTTGTTGAGTCAATTGCTGGTGGTTCAGCCAGAGACGATTTACCTTCTTCAATCACCCTCACATTCGAGGAAGAGAAACCTGCCGAATCTTTACTCGATCGTACATATTGATATTCGGGTGTGTAGTTTGCATATACTTGAAGTCTTTCTTGGTATATCTTGAGCATTGGCTCTTGCAAGGCTTGCAATGCTTCAATACGTTTTGGTGATGATGGATGTGTGCTTAAAAAGTCACTTTTATTTTTGTCGCCTGTAGCCTCCATCATCTTCTCCCATAAAGTGATCGATGCCGCAGGGTTGTACCCAGCCTGTGCAGCTATCTCAATGCCAAGCTTATCGGCTTCTGTTTCTGCGCCACGACTATTTGGCAGTGTTACAAATGCTGCCCCAGCTAAAATAGCAATATTTTGTGCAGCATTAGCATTGTTGTTTCTTTGCTGCTGTGAGCCACCCCCAGCCGTAGCCACTGCAACCGTTGCCGTTGCTACTGCAACTTTGGTCAGAATATCCACGGACATTTTTTCTGCTGTGTGATTGGCTAAAGCATGCGCAATTTCATGCCCCATGACTTGGGCAAGCTCATCATCTGTTGGATTTACCTTCTCAAGTAATCCAGTATAAACAGCCATTTTTCCACCAGCCATACAAAATGCATTGACCTCTTCTGATTCAATTACATTGACCTGCCACTTCCACTTCTGCGCATCTGGTTTATATAAGACGGCTTTCTCTACTAATCGATTTGTAATTTTTAGCACGCGCTCATTTAACTCGGGATTAGTGCTTAACTTACTATCTTTACTGTAAGCATCAATCATTGAACTATATAAAGAGGAACTTTTATTGATGGCGGCCGCCTCTGAGACGAGTATCAGCTGGGATCTGCCAGTCATGCTGTTGGTTGCGCATCCGGACAGCATCCATGAAACAATGGCGATTAGAACAAATCGAGATATTTGCACGAATTCCCCCTGATTATATATATGGTGCTTACTATAAAACACAAAAGCACACTATCTGATTTAAATTAATTGTAACTAGCTAACTCAGTTGCATCTACGCTTACTATTAATTATAGTACTAATAGAACAATAGCTAACCTCCAGATTAATAAAGAAAAATAACATACTTAACCACACAACATTTTTATTCAAACGCAAGTGTATGCTTCGATAGCTTTGAGGTATTCCTATTTTATATATCGTAACTAAAATTATAGATTCACTAACCCGTCCTTTCCTATCTGTAAGCCAAGGAGGCATATTAGCCTGTACAGGTAGTAAAAGCACTCAACAGAAGTGAGATCAAAAAAATGCTGAGTTCTACAGAAGGAGAACAGTCTTGTCACTATGGTTGAGAGCCTCACTTAGACGTGCGACGCCTTTCTTAATTTACTTAGCCATCTACACGGTTTTCTGTATCGTATGGCAGCTTTCCATAAAACACATTAATGGGGAGCTGCAAGGATTGACCCTTGTCTTAATATTCGGAGGCTCGATTGGGGTATTATTATCAGTATGGCGACTATCAATGGTTTTTGCTCCAGACGCTAAGTTTTTCGAGGCTCATACCGGGTACATAGATGTTCCCGAATCGTCTAAACCGAGACCATTTGGTGAGCAATTACTTGAACATGCATCTCAATTACGCCGTATAGCTCTGTCATACGAAAAGCATCGTCAGAACTTAACTAGGATTGGTGTAACTGTTGCGATAGCTTCACTGGCAGTCCCAGTCGCTACTTGGGTAGTAATATTGCAAAATGCCTTTAGCGAGAAAGAGGCCATGCCAAATGCTTGGCTCTTAGTAGTGTCAAGTACGACGACAGGTGCATTGGGGCTTGCTATATCAGTCACCCTCTTAAGACATCTAAAAAATAATCAAAAACCACTTGCAGAGATATCTCAGCGTCTAATGCTCTGTATAGAAGCGAACATAGCTATCAGCTCAACCGATGGGACACCAGAAGTTAGGTCAAGTATATTGGCAAGCGCATTTAGTGCGTTCGTCAGACCACCATCCATAGCATCGACACAGTTTGATTTAAATGAACATGAAACTGAAGACGATAGGAAACTTGCCGCATCGTTACTCACTATACTAAAGTCGCCCAAAGAAGATTAAACCTTATTCAAACACTAAAGACGACCTCTCTAGACTCTCGTTAACCGATATGGCGGCCGTTAGTTATTTCGAACGAGTTAGTCAACTTCAGGCTAAGATTCCTGCCAAGGTCTATGATGCAGGTCTTTTGACCTGTCCAACTCAGCTATTACTCTTTGATGCAATCATAGAACCAAATAAGGACTCTCAAGATGGCAATCGAACGTTCGCAGTCAAATACAAATGGGAGGTAACAATTCAAGAGCAAACTCTATGGATTATTTCAACTTTAGCTGCGGGTACATTAATAGGTATATTTCTTAAAATGAAACCAGGCTTTGGTCCAATGAGCCTAAGTGTTATGGGTATCGTTCTTGTAGCATTTTTATCATCTATATTAGCTATTTCTAACCCTGACACGCTAAATGCTGCAATGGTTATACTAGGCGCAATGCTGGCTAACTTTTTGGCACAAAAGAAAAGGAAAAAATACCCAAAGAAGCTTCGTCAGCTGAAGTTACTGACTCGACATTTGGAGGCAATTCAAAATTGCGGGTTGAGACATAAATGAAACTATAAATAATATACAAGGGAAATTAGATTCTATCGGAGACGTCATATCTAAAGAATGTGCAAAAATAGATAAGATGGTTCTTCACCAACAAAGAGATGAAACAGAATCATATGAGTACTTGCTAAACACCACTACTTGTCATCAGCAGTGGTTTGGTTGAGATATAGGGGGTTCATGTAACTGTCCGGCAGCTCTAATCCTTCATCACCCATCTCGTTCATAAGTGCAGCATTTCGAGCGACTTTGTCCCAAAATGAGGGTGAATACATCACACCACAATTTAGATATTTTTGTTTATCCGAGTAGATAACTCCACAGTCTCTCTTGATATCTGTTGGTTCATCTGGGCATTTAGAATCAAAGAATGCTAAGCGGTAATCCATACCTCCTCCTGACAGCTTCCCTTGTGAAGAGTAGTACTTGAATCCAACAACTGATTCGTCGAATTTTGGTACGTGTTTGCCAGTATTGTTGATATATCCCAGAAAGAGAGTGGCATGTCCACTGCCTGATGTTCTATTCAGATTTATGAAACTTCCTGGAACCAGCTCACTAAAAGAAACAACTTTACCCATTCCAAACCTTGCAAGAGCATCTGCGGTTCCATTAGAGCCTGAGCCTTCAGCAAGCCATATCATCGACTTGAAGGATTTGCCTTTCAACTTTGTCCACTCATTAATTGGCAAGTAGCTCTGATAACTGCGGTCATTTGTTTCTTCCCCATAGAGATTAAGTGCCGTTACAATTATCTCCATTTGCGCTGCGACACACATTGTGTAAGGCGGTTTTGTGGCTTTCAGCACAATTTCATCACTTAGCCTAAGATCATGAGTATATGCCGCACTATCATACCCACGACAAGAGTACTCTTGATGAATTTTCTCAACTGCGAGAATCAGATATTTACTAAATAACTTTTCTTCATCTATGGACACTGCTATCTCCCACTTTGCGCTAAAAATTAGGTATAACCGACAAAAAATGATTTTATAATAGATCACACATCGAATTGATTTCCATTTTATGCCATAAAAATAAGATTAATCTTGTAGTATCAACGAGTCACTTTTACCCTCACCTCACCTAGAAGCATACCTGAGGTAATACCCGCTTTATGTTCTGAAGTACATGAATAAGTGCAGTACGCAACTTTTTCTGCAACCTTTTTGGCAGAGGTACCAATAGCTGTTTCGATAATACTTGCAATCGCCTCATTATTTAAAGATATCCAACCTGCGCCTCTAACTGCCTTCCCAACTGCGTTACTAACTAACGTGTCTACCCTATCAGAATGCTCACTCACTAAAGCAAAGTCATCTGATGAAATATAACCGCTTTGCTCAGAATAGCAAAGTAGGCTATTAATTTTGCATGCAGTTGAGCGTGGGTCGGCGGGAAGTCCTATTAGCTTATCACCGACTGCTTCCATATATACTCTAGCCACTTCAGCACCAATTTTGTTCCAATCTATTTTTGAGACTGAAATTTTCTTTTCAGCCAAAGGATCTACTGAGACAGTAATGTGCGGAAAGCCGTACTCAACTCCAGATCTTGTTACAAATTGCGTTGACTCAAGTTTTCCGGCAAAAGCAATATCGCAACTGTTCCCGCTAGGGCATGCATCTTTGTACTCCTTACCAGTTAATTTCTTGAACAATCCATTTGTAATATCTGTGATTTGATTATCTGACAAAAACGGTGCATCAGACTTAAGTTTATCTTTCAGCATCTCGTACAACCAGCTGACTTTTGTTTTACCCTGAATGAATTTTCCTTGTCTAAAATATGCCTTAAAATACTCCTTTGTGTAGGATAACTCTACCAGCAGTGAGCCCATGGCATCCATTTCGCTTTTGTTTTTTATTGTGCTCATTTGTTGTATTGCAGCACATTGTAGAGAGTGTACCCCACCTAAATTATCAGCTTCATATAACATTTCAAGAAACATACTGAATTTATTACTATCAAATTCGATAGTTGGCGTTTCACTTCCCGCTGAGCTCCCACCAGATAACTGCTTTCCGTATAGCTCGTGAATATCTCTGTTAGAATCACTAAGAAGAGCAATTTGTGCTAACTTCGCCGCATCTCTGTTATATGACTCGCAATTCAAATCATTAAATTTATTGTTGTAATGGGCAAAAGTTGTTTTTAAATCGAGCGACTCACCCTCAAATTTCAGTATTTTGTCGTTACTGATTACCTTTGGAAGATCCAGTAGGCTTAAAGCTTCGAAATAGCTTGAATCGCTTCCGAGAATGCTTGCATTATAAAGTGATCTATTCTGACCGCATTGACCATGTGAATTGGAGTCGGTAATGCAGTTAGTGACTTCTATTACATTAGACATTTGAGTTTTTATAGGAATGACGCTACTGCATCCTTGAATTAAAACTAGGGAGAAAACTATGGAAAGGAGTTTGATCTTAGTTTTCATCACTTTTCCTCTTTGTAGAATCTAGTTAGTGAGGGTATGTTTCAGTGCAATATATATAACATTGGGCTTGATTCTTGGATGTATTAAGCCATCTAATTTCTTAACCAGTCATTTGCATAACGTGCTTTTAAATGACAATTATTTATTAACTCAAGACGTCCATAACTAGAAATCAATCGAATATTCATATTTAGTCATTATTTAATAATCTAACTAAATTTGAGAGATTTACACAAGCTCACATTTGGGGGATGTGCGTACTGTGTTTGAGAAAATCGATTCTCAAGTTGTCTCGACTAATCGACAAGCTTCAGTCAATAAATTTGAATCCCTAAACCGATCAAAGAGTGTTAATAAAAATCATTAAACCCGCTAATAGCTTTGTAGTATTTGATCAAGCATCTAACTATGTACTAAACTCAATACCAATTGCTTTAAAGAGCTCTTTCCTCTTATCAGTCATATTTCTAAAAGCAAACAAAATGGCTTCTTCGTCAGGATTTTCTAGCTTTGGTATATCGGGATTGTCTACACCTTCAGCTAGTGCAACCAGCTGATAAATTTTAAGCTCGAATTCTTTAGCTAAAGCTGCTAATAGCTCTTCCCCTGCCCCATGCTTACCATTTTCGATTCTAGAAATGTTTGCAGCGGACGTTCCTGTCCTGAACGCCAACTCATCTTGGTTTAAGCCACGCTGTTCACGTAATTTTTTGATAATCTTGCCTAGTTCCATAGCGCAAGTATCAAGCTAGCTTACGAAATCCGCAAAATCGTTTTTATCAACTTAAATGGTGTATATTACGTTTTTAGTAATTACCGCCATCTCTGAAAAGACATTAGAAATATATGGGAAACGATACTAGCTACTCATCTTACAAATTGATTCACTCAATTGTGTTTTTTACTTGTTTGCTTATTGGCTTTTCTATTTCAGCTTCTGCTGAAAGCAAACTGAATGCAGTCCCTAGCAAAAAATACTTTGAAGAGTATCTACTCATGCAAGAGCTTCAGAAAAATATGGTGTTTGATGGCATTGTTGAGTCGGTTGATCCACGACTGCAAATTGAGGCTAAGGAGTGTGGTCAGGCCAACGCATTTTACAGTCGTAGCCAAACAAAAATCATTCTATGTTATGAGTACATGAAACAAAGCGACGCTGTCATTGATTATTTATATCCTTATCCTAGAGAGACAATTCAGAATCGTTCCTTACTAAAAACAGGAGTGTTTATGGGTGTACTTATGCATGAACTAGGCCATGCCATTGTTCACTTAAAAGATGTACCGGTCTTAGGCAACCAAGAAGATGCCGCAGATAGCATTGCGACTATCATCATGCTAGAACTAGCGAAGAAATCACCTCAACAAGGAAAAACCATGATTGTGGGTAGCTTGGCACATGATTGGGGAACAAGGCAAAACGGAGTTGCTAAAATGATTCTGAGTAAAGATCTATATGCAGATGAACATCCTCTGAATGAACAAAGAGTTTTCAATCGGATATGTTTGGCATACGGCAGTAACCCTGCATTATTTGTGGATACGGCTAAGCAGTTGAAATTACCAGAATCACGCGCTAAGCGATGTGCAGGCGAATATCAAAGTACAAAAAAAGCAGTAGATCTGCTAATAGGTAGCCAAATTCAATAATTAAACTCAGAGAGATTTAGCATGTGCCTACCTAGCAATATTATTTTGTTAGTTTTAACCTTATTCAGTGCAACACTACAGGCACAGTCCACAGCTGATTTCGACAAGCCTGATAACACACGCTTTGATGAAGCAACCAAGCAAGCTCCAATACCAGCAGCTAAGATAGAAAAGATACTACGTACTTATGCAGAAACAATAGGCTGTGATTTTTCTATGTCCAGAAAAAATATTGTTGAAATAGATATTGATCAAGATGAATTCCAAGAAAAAGAGTTTGTTGCTCTCTTTAACATAGATGTGGGATGTGCTGGTGGTAGCGGGACTGGTAAATCGAGTATTGCTGTTTTGAAATATAGGGACGTATTTCATAAAGATATGATTTATATATTGCCAGAATTATCAGAACCTAGCATTGCTAGCTACGGACTCCCTAAATTCATCGACCGCTTATATATAAAAAATGGTCAGCTTTGGTGCAGTGGAAAAATCCATAAACATGGAGATGCAAATAACTTACCGACATCAATTGTTTATAGCCAACTCAAGCTAATTAAGAAGGAAATACCAATTAATGCTCATCAGACAACATCTGTGCTTTATTGGCAAAGTAATATGAACTATGGAGTTGATACAAACTAAAATACTTTTAAATGTATGCAACTCTTGCTACACAGTCAGTAGCTTCTTATCCGATAAACTTACACTAAATACCTACTTACAAAGCAAGCCAGTAATTTGGTTGGTAACCAAATCCATTTGAGATGAATGACGTTTTTTACTCTAGAAAACCGTCTTTAAATAACAAGCGAAGAGTCCTAAATATATTATTTTTTTGCCACTAAATAATTGTTCATTATTTTTTTACCCAATTTAACTAATTCCTCAGAACCATCAACGGTACTAACAACTTTAGTAAAGTATCTCATGGCGATTTTCATATTTTCTGAAATAGCTAACTTTCCTAGCTCGAGATTCAATTTCTGCCTAATTTTGGTTTTGTCTATGTTACTCACTGACAACCTTATTGCCATTTCATACAGCTTTGTACCTTTTTCCACATTCCCTTTTTTAAGATAAATTAAACCTAAAGTAGCTGTCGGGTATGGTTCTTTCAGTAACAAGTCACTTATTTTTTTAATATAACTGTCTGCCATATCAATCTGACCTGACTCTGCATATGCGAAGGCCAATGTATTAATTAAGCTATCTCTTGTCGCAGGGTAGCATGAATCAATATCTTGAATTAAATAATCAAACTCTTTTATTAATGCCATAGCAATATCAAAATCATTCACTAAAGAGTAATAGGAAATTTGTGATCCAAGTAACCATGCTTTTAGATTTTTTGAGGATTCAACAGTTCTTAATAAGTCATTTGAGATTGATAGAGCAGCTTCAACACCAGATACTTTAGATAAGCTAAAAACATATACCCCATAAATATCACTTAAGTGATCATCGGATAAAATATTTTTTGACTCATCATCCAATATTAGTGATTTAGTGATTTTTAGAGACTCTTTATATTTACAATCTTCTGCTAATAGAATGGATATGTTTCGTGCAGCATAATATAAAGATTTTTCATCATTTAATAAATTTTCAGTTAGTGCATATTTGAATGCTTCATATGCTTTTTGTTTGTTTCCCGCACGATAATAAGTAAGTCCAAAGTTGTTCCAAACTGAAACTGAATTTTCAATACTTGCTTGCTTGCGTAAAGCTTTAATAGTTTCTTCCGTATTACCTTCGGCGAGAAATCCTCTAGCAAGCCTTGACCATACATTAGCATCCTTTTGTTCATATTTAAGGTAAAACTGTAGACTTGAAATGGCTTCAATACTTCTTCTTTGAGAAAACGCTAAATCTGCAAATAAAACAACCGCATTCTTATTAAGTGGGTCTATTGAAATAGATCGCTTTAGAGAAGTGAAAGCCTTTTCTATTAACCCAAGATGTAAATATGCAACTGCCTTATTCTTGTGAAGTGCAGAAGAGTTAGGGCGTTCCTCTTCAGCAATCCTAAAACTTTGAACAGCTTTTTTAAATTGACCAGATAATAATTTTAGAGCTCCGTCAAACAGCCTCGCACCAAAGTCTACGGGATCTATTTCCAAAGCTTTATCAACTAAGAGTTCTGCATTACTTACATCATGCCGCTGCATTGCAAAATAAGCCAAACGCAGATTTGCCTGAATATCATCACTCAGATCAAAACTACTAAAAATTTCTTCCGCCTCTTTGTTCCTATTTTGATTAATTAATGAAGCGCCCAATCGATGCTTGAAGAAATTATTGTTTGAGTACTTTTGTGCCTCAAGCAGATAGTGTGACTCTTCCGAGAACATGTCGGCGAGATTAGCCCAATTTGCAAGCCTATTCAGGTATGTAGGAGAGCTTTTATATTCATCGTTTTTATTTTTTAGTATCTCGTATTGAGCTACAAAATAATCTCTGCTTTCATGCCATGCATTTTCAGCTACTTCTTTTACAGAGTATTGTGTGTTCCCCATTGCAGCAATTGCCGAGAGATCCTCTATTGGTGGCAACACTAGTGCAAGATGAGACATTTGATCATCAGATATGACAATCTCGACCTCTGAGGGAGGTATGATTATTTGCTTCTGTTCTGGCGGGATTTTAGCGCCTAACATTAATTGAATTCCTATCTAAGACAGCTGCTAGCCTTGCTACTTTAATCAAAGCATTCTCTCTTTTCTGACGACGAATGTCTCTTTGAGTCTGTAATCTAGTTTGATATGCTCTTTCATTTTTCAAGCAAGTAATTGCTGATCTTATCTTCGATCGTATAACGCTCAAGTCTGATGGTCTTTTGAAACAATCTATATTTGTTAATAGATTTAGACAATCATTTAAAATTGGAGCAATCCCTTTGGGCGCAGAACTTCCCGCTGAATCAATTTCAATAGGAATAAAGCTTTTAGAAAATTTAGAAATCGCAAGTTTCCAAGCTGAAAGTTGCTGTTGCTCAGTTGTTGCACCATTTAGAAACGATGCCATAGCATACTGTACTAGGCCATAGTTCTTATTTAAATCATGTAGCTTTCTATAGAAGTAATCAAAGTTAAACAATTCAAACAATAAACAACCTAGTGCATAAACATCAGTTTTAGGAGCTAAAGTTCTATGTCCAGCCAACCCAGACAAGGCTTCTATTGAAGCATAAGCTGGAGCTCCCACACTATGTTGATATGTAGTTTGCAAATGTGGTGAACTATGTCTAGCAGCAGTACCAAGATCAATCGCAATTACAATTTTTTTTAAAGCTTTTTGATATGCCCTTAAATTATCTGCTTTTAAATCTCGATGAAACACCTCGTGTCTATGAAGAGCCTCAACAGACGCAACTATTTCATTAAATAACTCCAATTTTTCAATAGCATCAATATGCTGTTGATTCAAAAAATAATGGTCAATACTGTCTTCTATCCAATCAACTGCAAAATACTGACATGAAACTGTTATGGAGCCACCGGATGGACTAGGGAAATCTATAGTATAAGTTTCTAAAGCTGATGCTAATTGTAAACATCTATCAGTATTTAACAGTATTTGCAGTATTTCATGCTCACGAGTAAAAGCTTGTCTTCTATAAATGTCAGCAGTCCACCGTGGGTCTAGGTCATAAAACTTCAATGCTACATTTTTAGCATCTACTTTGTCATAGGCTTTGAATACTAGAGAAAAACAACCTCTTTTTTGGCCTGTTGTGGGATCCCAATTAATTAATTCTAGATTCTCATATCTACCGGCTACCAATGGCGATGTAACCAGTGAGTGACGAAGTGCTTCATTATTAGGATGTAGTGACATTTACTTTAATATAGTTTTAGATTTTATGTAATTAAATCATAATTATTAGCTAGAGTATTAATTAAAAAAATTATTACATTAACATCTAAAATATGTTGTAACACTCAGTGCTGATTGAAGTATTGCTTCAACTTAAATATGGTTTTATGTTTCACCAAATGAGTATCTAATGCCTAAATTAATGATACCTCCATTGATGATTCATATTGTTAATAACCACTGGATTAATGATTTATAACTAAGCAAATATATAGATATTACCGAAGGACACATAAAGTTGAAATCAAGTATTTTCAAGAGAACTCTAAGTGTTTGCTAGTTATTAAAATCACGCCATTAATTTAAACTCAGCTATCAATTAAACCTAAGTTGAATTCCTATGGATAACTCTAGAGAATCAATCATCAGCATTTTTTATCGGCATGCATTAGACTTTCCGAATTCAACACTAATGCTCTCCAAAAAATCGGTTTATATAAAATTAATCACTAGCACAGAGATGAGAAATGTTTGGGAAACCCTTGCTAGTAAAGTTAGTGCCCCACAACAATTAATCGACCTTCTAGACTATATTAGATTGCACCCTGCCCTAGCTGGCAATCCGAACGACCCTATCACTATCCTTAGTGATGCTTCTCAACGTGATGTATTTCAAAACATCACTGTAAAAATTGATCAATTAAGGGATGATTTGAAAGACCTCAGTAATCAACGTGATCCCGATGATGGCTTGCGCTTACTTGAATCTACTTTAGGTCGAGCTGAAACCGAAAGCCTTAAGCAAGGCGTGTCTGGTAACTTTCTGGAGATCAAACAACTTCAACACCACCTTGCTACCATCCAAGCCCAATACTCCATAAACGACATTCTAGAAGTATTGTCGAAGGCAGCTGAATATGCTGCTACGGCGCCCGATGCAAGGTTACCTAAAAAAAGAAATTCACCTCGCGCTAAACAGAATCAATTAGCGATGGATCTCAAACGCTACCTAAAGCAATATTTTGATACTGAATCACCTAGTATGATTGCTACCATCGTCAACACGGCTTTTAACTATCCCAATGAAGCACTCAGCGCAGACGATGTGCGCAAACTAAAAGTTTAATCGGAAGTTATTCCTGATATAAATTTTTCACTTCCACGACACAGCATCCGCTTTCAATAAATATACGGCATGTCTCTAATTCGAGATGAATGATATGCAACGTATATGCACACCCTCAATCTACAAGAAGCCGCACACTTCCTCAAAATCCATCCTGTTACGTTAGGCGATAAAGCACGCGCTGGCGAAATTCCTGGCACTAAAATTGGCAAGTGTTGGGTCTTTGTGGATGTTGACCTGATCGACTATATCAGAGCACAATACAAGAGGCGGGATTTGCAGGGTGAGAAAGTAGAGGTATTACAATGTCACTCTTCAAACGTAACAATTCACCATACTGGTGGATCAAAATTACTCACAACGGTAGAACAATACAACGAAGTTCTAAAACTACCGACGAAGCCAAAGCGCTAGAGTATCACGACAAGCTCAAGGCTTCATTGTGGGATCAAGAACGACTCGGTATCAAACCGCGTTATTCTTGGCAAGAAGCGGTTATTCGCTATTTAGCAGAAACATCAGGTAAAGCATCGACCATCTCAGATAAAACACATCTGCGTTGGTTAGATAAATACCTAAATAGCCTAATGCTAGATGAGATTAGCCGTGATGTGATTGAGAAGGTCATGGCAAAGCGTATGGCTGACAAGGTTGCAAATAGTACAGTCAATCGCACCATGGAAATCGTTCGTGCAGTATTACGCAAAGCTGCGTTTGATTGGGAATGGTTAGAGCGAGTCCCCAGAGTCAGAATGTTGCCGGAACCTAAAAGGCGCATACGCTGGATCACCAAGGACGAGGCAGGACGCTTAATCAGAGCATTACCTAGTCATTTGTCTGCGATGGTGAGATTTTCGCTTGAAACAGGTCTTAGAAAAGCGAATGTGACTGGGTTGCAATGGTCACAGGTAGATCTCGCAAGACGTACTGCTTGGATACATCCTGATCAAGCCAAAGCAAGAAAGGCCATTGCGGTACCGTTGAGTGTGGCAGCGATCGAAGTCATTCGTGAGCAGATCGGCAAACACCCAACGCATGTGTTCAGTTACAAAGGTAACTCGGTTACCCAAGTCAATACGAAGACATGGCATGCAACGTTAAAGAAAGTGGGGATTACTGATTTTAGGTGGCATGACTTGCGCCATACGTGGGCAAGCTGGCATGTACAATCGGGCACACCATTGCATGTGCTGCAAGAGTTAGGTGGTTGGGAAAGTGTGGAGATGGTAAGGAAGTACGCCCATCTTTCCAGTGATCATTTAACGCAATACGTGGATCGTTTTTCTACGATTCAAGCAGGTGAAGGAAGTAGAGCTACATTCTGGCTACATTCCGTAAAATGACAAAGGGCTAGCATAAGCTAACCCCTTGTTTTATATGGCGCGCCCGAAGAGATTCGAACTCCTGACCCCTTGGTTCGTAGCCAAGTACTCTATCCAGCTGAGCTACGGGCGCGTAAGCGGTGCATTATACGCGAAACTCACTGATTTTCCCAGTAGAAAAACACTGTTAAGTGAGTGAAATCCATGCATTCCGTATGAAACGGTGGTACATGAATTAATGCGTTCTGCAACGAGCGGCGTATGTTACGCGATTATTATTCGTTAGTCACGTTTTTTTCACCGATACTGCCGAATAGATGCAACTTACACACAAGACCTGCAAAACAACTTAATGCTACTCAAACTGCCCCATCAACTTGGTATCCTGATTAGTCACTTTGATTACCGAATGTGACTTCATGACAGAGTGCGGTTTATCATCCATGACATCTTTGTATAGTTGCGCAGTATTTTCAGCAATTCTTTGCCAGTTATAGCGCCCAACCACCCATTGACGAACAAACTCGCGTTCACCTGGGCCGATTGGATTGAGCACACGCTCTTTCAATTTGGTCGCCAATGTATCAATGTCTCCAAGTGGGAAATAATGCTCTTGTGACAGCCCTACTTCTAAATTTGCAGGGATACCGCTCGCGATGGTGGGCAAACCAAAACTAAGCGCTTCCAGCATGACAATGGGCAACCCTTCGTGCGAAGATGGCAGCACAAACAAACCTGCATGCGCGTACAGCTCCCTAAGTGCCAAGCCTTTTTGAAAACCAGTCATCACTACATTTGGCGTCATCACAGCGCGATTCACCAAAGAGGTTTGATAACTATCAGGGTGATCTGACCCACCCACGATGACTAATTTCCAGCCGGGAATTGCAGCTTTAACAAACGCATCGATTAAATCCAAATGGCGTTTTTCTGGCACTAATCGGCCAACCAACAATACATAACGTTCTGGGATAAGTCCAAATTGGTTAAGTGCAACAGTAGATAGTGGTAATTGCGGCAATACCACGCCATTCGGGATAAGTGCTGATTCAACACCATGCTTATCACGTACCAGATCAGTAATGACTTTTGAGATAGCAACCCGTCCATTGGACCAGCGCATGCCAAACCGCTCGCCTAAGCGCAATACTAGGCGCGCGAAGCGTCCCCATTTTTGACGTTCATAGTCAGGGCCATGATGCGTCACGACTACGCGTAGACCAAGTAAGCGAGCTAATAGCGTCATCAGCCCAGGGCCTATTGCCTGAATATGCAGAATATCCGGGCGCTTGATGGCAGCATATAGCACGCCGATAAAGCTATGCAATATGGCCTCTAATCCTTTAGTTTTGGGTGCCCATAGAGGCTTAAACTTAACCCCCTGCCACTCTGCTCCAATCTGCTCCGATTGATAGGCTGAACGGGTGATTACCGTTACATCATATCCAAGCTTCACCAACAGAGGGCACAGATGCTCAGCATGTGTCTCTACACCACCCTGCACTTCAGGAAACGCGCGTAAACCCAACATCATAATCTTCATTGCTTTTACTACCTCCACACACTCGCTTATGCAAAATACTTAACAAACTTTTACTACAGCAACGTCTCCGAACATCGCACCACCTAATGCACTCAGCGCTGGGCATACGACTCACCTCGCTTGCCCAGCCACCAATCGGTTGCATACAACCAATCAATGGGTTTTATTCAACCAAGCCGCAGTGCGTCTAAGTATTCCGAGGGGAGCCAAAACGAATAAAAACAAATCAATTCATTCATCAAAACCCTTGCGGAATCTAGCTTGCAGCGTGATTGAAATTAATTTTCACAACACATCATTGATATCGCCTACAGATATATAGTGGCAAATACTATGCCCGCCACCGATGTCTCACGCGGTAGCACAGCATCATTCAGTCTCTTGGAATTAAGGTATTAAAATTACCTTGTTGAAAGCGCAACAGACAGTTGCGCAGAGGTTAAAGCTATGGCTCTTTCTAATCAGGCGTCTCAAACACGCGTAATACATCTTTTGCGAGCTTGGCCCAGTGATATTCAGCCTCCAGCAATGCACGTCCATGCTGGCCTAGCATTGACATCTGCTGCGGGTTAGCCAACAAAGCCAATGTTTTTTGCGTCATGGCGGCATAATCGTTAGGCGTAACCAATACCCCTGTATGACCTTCAACTACCAGCCCGCGATAAAACAAAAAATCCCACACCACGACAGGCAAGCCCATCGCCATCGCCTCCAAACAAGTGCCTGGTAGGCCTTCGTAGTAGGAGGTCGACACATAGACTTTGCTTCTGTTGTAATACGAAACCGTTTCTAAAAAGGACACTTTCCCAGTCAGCCATATATTGTTGGCATGTGGCAAAAGCTTGTCTTTCACCCAAGCGTAATCATCGCCATAGCCAACTATCGCAATGCGAATATCCGGTTTATTTGTAATCAGTTGTAGGCACAGCTCCACCATGGAACGGCTGCCTTTTCTCAACTCAATCCTGCCGCAAAACAGTACGTCAATATCTTTATCTACTGAAGTATCTGGCGTAAACAAAGCGGTATCAGCCCCGTTTGGAATCACCGTGATAGCGTTTTTAAATTCATAGGCAAGCACCTCTTGCCGCCCTTGTTCAGTTAAGGTAATGACTTTTTGCGTACGGCTAAAGATTCGATATTCCATCCATGCCTTGATCGCCAGAGAGTATTTCCCCCATTGGCTATCAAAATGCTTGGTCGTATAAAACTTGCCAGACATGCCTAGATAAGTGGTGTGCGCCGTTAATACCACAGGGATATCTTTTGGGAGAAACAGGCCGGGAATCAGTGGCGGAAAGTGCAAGTTAACCCACTTAATTTTACCGGCTTGGTATAAATGCATGAGCTGCTTACGTGCTTGCCAAGACCAAACTACTAGACTGAGCCGATGGGCAGCCAGCGGAAGATGAATGATTTCTACGCCCGCATAGTGACGGGCTGTTTGATGCTCATCGCCCGTAATCAAATAAATCGGCGGGTGATCTGCTGGCAAATTAGCTAAAAAAGAATCTAAGTAACGCGCAATACCGCCAACGCCATAGAACTGTGGATAAACAATTGCAATCATGACAGTAGCCCTAACTTATTTCTCAGTTCGCCAACCAATCGATCCCATGTGTAACCGGCAACGATTTTATTCCGCGCATTGGTTGCTAACCGCCCAATGTCATCCGATGCCATCAGATCGCATATGGCTTGTGCAAGCAGCGCTGGGTTATTAGCTTCGACCAATACACCGTCCTTGCTATGCTCGACTACTTCGGGAATGCCCCCTACTGCAGAGCTCACCAAGCAAGTGCCTGATGCCATCGTCTCAAATACTACCAGCGGGCACGGGTCTTGCCATACGGAGGGTAGGGCCACCACATCTACTGCGGAATATAGATATTTAAGCTTGTCATGCGGCAAGTAGCCGGTAAATAGAATGGCCTCGCTTACAGGGGCAGCAAGTGTGGTCAGACTTTGTTCGTAGCTGGTTTTAGCAGCGCCACCAAAAAATGACGACCCTGTAATAATAAGTCGCGTATTGGGTAAACGCCGGTGGATTGCTTGAAATGCTTCTATCAGCACATGCACCCCTTTAATAGGCGTTAAGCGCCCAACATAGAGCAAATAATGCTTGCCTGGCGCAATGCTGACGATATCTTGTAATTGACGTATGGCCTCATCGCCATAGGGTTTAAAGACATCGGGATCTGTTGCATTCAACACCACGCTGAACTTATGCGTATATTCAGGAAAGGTTGCCAGTGCCTGGCGACGAATGTAATCACTCACGCAAATCACATGATCGACCTTGGCTAATGCGCGCCGATACAGCGGGCGAAACAGGCGCATAGAAAGATGATCGTTGTGCATATGCAGTACAATTTTTTGGCCAGCCCGTTTCTGCATAAACAACAGTAAATTGGGTTCATTATGCAAATACACCACGTCGAAGTTGGTAATAACGCGCGCAACACGACGCCCATAAGAAAATACGTTTTGTATTTTGGCCAGATAACGCAATGGGTTTTTCCAAGTGACGCGTTCTTTCACACGGTGGAAAAATCGTTCTATTTTTGTCCAAGGGATACCGATATATTCAATGCCAGATTGCCCAGCACTATGCGCAGGCCTTGAGACAATCGCCAGCCTAACGCCTGCGCCGATTAACCGTCGACTGGCTTCATCCACCCAATGCTCTACGGCACCGCCCTGCACGGGGGGCACTGGCAATAACTCAGGCACAACAATCACCAGCGATTTCACTGATGTTCCTGAAAAAAAGTTAACATGACTCCGTGTCAAAATAATTAACGCAAGTATTCAATATGTTGAATAGCAATGCGGTCCCACTGATATTTTTGTTTATTTTCATTCAAGCTCATCATAAAGTTACTGTAAGAAGTGCGCATTCCCGTAATCGCTGCTGCAAGGTTCTCAGGCAGGGTATCCAGTTTGATGAGCAGTCCTGACCAATCATGTAAGGTTTCAGCAAAATCACCCACATCACTTGCAATAATGGGTCTATCAAAAGCCATAGCTAACTTTACAACACCACTGGTGGTGCCCTCTAGGTAAGGCAAAATAACCACATGTGCCAATGTAAAGTAATGTTGGACTTGCTCCATAGGAATACTCTGGTCGTGCATCACAACATTCTTTTTATTTCGATAACTATCTAGCGTCACCGCCGCACTGCCACTCAGGCTGTTGCCACCAGCAACAACAAACTTAATATTGTCTTCTTTAGCCAATAACTCACTTGCGGATAAATACTCTAATATTCCTTTTCTTGTCTCAATATGCCCGAAAAATAGCACCACGAAATCACGTGTATTCACTTGCGGGAAATTTGGCAAAATAGCTTCTCGCGTTAGCTTGTCCAAGTTGAATATTTCATAAAGTCCGTGCGGCACGATTAAGGGTTGGGTCTTTACACCCATTGCATTGAGTCCATCCTCGGTACGCTTGGAGTGCACAATTAACCTATCAAAGCAACGATAATAGTAGCTAAGCACCCACTTGCTCCAAGGTTTTGGATAATGCGGCAATAGGTCATGAATAGTCAGTGCCGTGCGGATGCCAGCCAATTTAAATATCCATACCAGCAGCCATTCAAACGCCGGATATTTTATCCATGACTCAAACAGCAACACATCGGGTTTATGCCGCAACACATACAAAACAAATCGGATGATATCGAACGGATAATGTCTGGTTCTGTTAAACAACTTAGCCGACGGCAAATTCACACGGTATTGCGTTTCATCATAGCTTTTGGCAGTTAATAACGTAACGTCAGCGTGTTTCACCAACTCTTTGCACAAAGATACCGAGTAATCGGTAAGACCGGAATTACCGGTAAAACAAACCACTGCTATTTTCAATTGTTCACTCATGTTTATATATCTGTAAAAGGCATTCACTACTCTAAATTGAGACGTATCCCAACCTTCATTTTATGGCTGCATTTCAGCGTCACCTTACCCATCATCTCACTTAAACAAGATAAGGCATTTAACTGAGTTTTATTAAAGTAAGCATCCACAAACGTTGCACTCAATATCTTTTTACCCTTTAAATCAAGCTGCCCGGCAGTGGTCATAAACACCACATACATTTCATTATTCAGCGGGTTCACCCCATAAATCAGGTCATTAGAAAACCCACTGTTAGGGCTGTAATACGTATTTTTTGCCTTGGAATAAACTCTTGATTGCGTAGATACTTTGGCAAGATTCTCCCAGTTTGGGATAACCCGTAATAGTTGCATGGCGTTTGAGTGTATGAGTGTTCCCCGAGAATCCAACTTATCTACGGAAGTTTCGCCATACCAGCCAAACCATGAGCCTTGAGTAGCCGCAATACCCGCCGCCCTATAGTGCTGACGCAAATAATCTGCCGCGACTTCTTGTTGATAATTTGCGGCCAAGCTATTCATGGTTTCAATATGCGTGCCCAAAGAAACCAAATGAGCTGGTATATATCCGCCCATTAGCGGCATAAAGGCTGGTAAGGCAGTTTCAGTATCCTGACCATTACTTGCCTGACCATTAAAGATATCCTCTCGCGCATAGCCGCCGGACTCAAAGTAATAATGGTCTAGGCGCAGCTTTTTATCCGCATACCATTGCGCAGATTTAACGTCCGCATAAGGGCTCCATAGATTGCCGAGAACTTTAATTTTCTCTGCTTGACGACCTTTCATGGCGTGTGCAGCATCTGTCACCATTTGTAAAAATGCTAACTGCCCCTCTTTCCATGATGCATAAGCGCCTTTACCGCCAAACGTACTATTCACACAGTTGCCTGGGTTGCGTGGCAAGTCATCTAAAAACAAATAATCGTATTTCCCCAGTTGTAACGTCTGTATGGTTTTTTTAGCCAAATCCTCAACAACAAATCGGCTCTGCCAGTTTGCAATTACCTTTCCGTAATCCTTATCAATACGAAACCACGATTTAGCATCTTTTAGTGACACCTGTTTAGTAGCACGCACATACTCTTTTGATTGCGCGCAACCGTAGCCTTTTAAAATCTCAATATCTGCGTTATTTAGTGGATAAGCGTTCCAGACCACTCTATCCGGATTCACCAAACTTCTGTTATTCGCACCAAGATAAGAAACTGTATATTTAGCCTGATGCTTATCAAAATCGATACTCAAGGGAATATAGTAAGCATTGTGTAAAAGAATACGCTTTAAGCTATCCAAGTTGCCTGGCAGCGTGTTTGCAAGGTAGTGCGTAGTTGCATCATAAGACATTGCCAACGCATGCGCCTGCATTGCAAGATAGTTAGGTTTTGATTTATCTGAATCGTTAAAGTAAAAATTATGAATATGGTGGTGATACACGTTAGCAGAATCCACAAGCGCACTGCTCAGCAATTTATCTTGTACCCCTACCCCTGTACTTTCTGCCTCATCAGCCAACGCCAGAGGTGCAGAAATCAGCACTGTTAGCACCATAAAGCAAATGCGTACCAAGTATGAAACATCACTAAAATGCATCATAAACCCTTCGGTCCGCCACGCATTAAAATGCCATCCGTTAATGCTTTGGTCGTGGCATTTAACAACTTAAAATCTCTATACACCGTATGCTTTATCACATCACGCACAACGCGGATGACCGCTACAGGTAAAAGCCACCGCTTGCGTAAAGCATAAAACCTAATTAGGTTACGATTAAGATAGTATTGAGAAAGCACCGAGCGCTTGCCACGGCTTGCTGTACCAATGGATGCGCCCTCTTTATGATAAACAATGCTATCTACCGCGGTTGCAATTTTCCATTTACCTGCAGCACGCACTGCCCAGTCCATTTCCTCAAAATACAGAAAATAACTCTCTTCCATCAAACCAATGTCTTGCAAAAAACCTACCTGCATAAATAGTGAAGCACCTGCCACATAAGTAGGCGCCTGCTGTACCAAGTTCCTTACCCGCGCATCATCAAGCAGCAAACCATGTCCCAACTGCTCGCCTCGCGCTAGCCAATAATTAAACCTAACCCCACCCACCGCTTGCACCACAGCCCTATCGTTGTAGTAACACAATATTGACCCACACATGCCAATATCAGGATTCTTTGCCACATACTGCTCAAGCGCCACCAATGCCTGAGATGCAACAACAGTATCGTTATTTAACAGCCACACATACTGACACCCAGCTTGCATAGCAAGCCGAATGCCCAAATTATTACCCGCTGCAAAGCCACCGTTAACAGAAGATTGGACATACACCCACTCGGTATCTCGCAAAGGGACACACCAGTGATCAATATCAACCTCTTCTACTACTGCAGTAAACCTTAAGTGACTCTCCGCACCACTCGCCCAAGCCAATAACTTTTCGCGTGAGCCATCTGTAGAAGCATTATCAACCACCACAACGCTGTAGTTTTCACCTGCTAACTCACTTAAACTTTGCAGACACTCAATCGTATCTTTCCAGCCGTTCCAGTTAAGAACAACAATGCATACGCTTGCGACCTTATCCGCTGATGAATACTCTGCTGATAAATGATTATTCATGGCTAGTGCTTGCTACTGAGGGGATGAGTTGTGAAACGACACTTAGCCGCCCTTCATCATTCAGGTGCCCACACGCACACCACCTGTCTGCAAAATGATTCGCCGGCACCGTATAGGACATATCAACCACAGTAAAATTTTTCATTAAGTTCACTATATTGTTTTTATACGCAGACAGCCCTTGAATACTGGCGCTACCGTGTAGTGCACTAATATCTTCGGAGTTAACAGGTGCAATCCAAAAAACAATCTTAATTCCTTTATTGACTAGAGTTTGGATTCTGTTCATTTCTTGAGCAGCACTTGTGTCCGCATTTTTTTCCAGAAAGTTACGCCAGTACATAAACGCAATAAAATCTTTATCGACGCCCATGGTTTCCGGACACGTTCTCTGCTGTTTCTCTATCACAAAATATTTTTTTGAAAACTCCCCATAGTCCCCATAGTAATGTCCATTAAACGCTACCCGCTTCATGCTGCCGATTTGAGAGTCTTCTGTTAAATTGAGCTTATGCTTTAACTCAGAAAAATTAGTAGTAAAGAACCCCTTCACCCCAGAAATCTCATTCAACTGTGCGATGACATCTCCATCAAGTGGAACTTGAATGTATACCGCCTTAGGCTTTAGCCCTAAAGCAACCAGAACCTCAACAATATCCAGCATGCGCCCAGTACGCATACCACCGCGTGACATATCCACCACAGGCTGGTGAATAGCAGCAGCAAACAGATCAGAGATGGACCGATGATCTGTGTCACATTTTGAAGAGTGCCTAATGACTGAGTTGCCAAAAAACCAAATTTTCCCATGGCCATTTAGCCCTTTTACCAACCCCTCAAAATCCAGATACTGGAATGAATAGGTAGGCACGACTATCAGAAATAAGATAGAAGCTAGAAGTGAAACGGCTACTAAATAAGTGCGCATTAAAAGTTAAAGTATAAAAAAGTACTATCACTGCCAAGCCTGTTTAAGCTTAGCGCCAGTAAAACCGAAATTGTTAAAATCCATAAGATATTGGGAGACCATGCAAACGAAACCGAAGCCTTACCCTCTTGCACTTTATCAAGCGAAGGGTTAAATGATTGAAAGATCTGTTGAGTGTTAGGCATTGCAAGTACGCCTGCTAGCACAACCAAAATAAATAATATCGCCCTGATACCGCCAAGCTCACCAGACCAAACCTCACTACCAATCAATGGCCATCTTGGGCCTAAAAAGTCAATCATGGCATGCGGCACTGCAACACCTGCAAATCCCAACATGGACTGCAACATCAGTAAAGCCGATGTGAAATTGACTGCCCTAAAAAAGACCCAACCAATCAATACGGCAATGAATGTAATTAGCCATCCCAAAAGAGGATGAACTGCAATATTATGTCGCTCATAAAAATAGCTACGCCATAGGTGGTTTATCGTCAGGTAAACACCGTGCAGCACACCCCACATGAGAAATGTCCATGAAGCGCCATGCCATAAACCACCTAAAGCCATGGTCACCATCAAATTCAAATAGCGGCGCAAATGCCCGGATCTATTGCCGCCGAGTGGTATATATAAATACTCTCTTAAGAATCGAGACAGTGTGATATGCCACCTCCGCCAAAAATCAATAATACTGGTAGCTTTGTATGGTGAATTAAAATTGATTGGAAGCCTGATTCCGAACATGAAGGAAATACCTATTGCCATATCGCAATAGGCTGAAAAATCAATATAGAGTTGCAGAGCGTAAGCTAAGGTCGCGCCCCATGCCTCAATAAAGGTGGGCGTCACTCCCATTCCAGCATTAGAAAAAACCGGGTCAGCGAAAGTTGCTATGGGATCCGCCAGTAAAACTTTTTTTGCCAGCCCAACAACAAGTATAGAAGCACCAACTGCAAAGTTTTGAACATCAAACTTTGTGATTAATTGTTTCGTAAACTGACCCATCATCTCCTTGTGGTGAAGAATCGGGCCAGCAATTTGATGTGGGAAATAAGAGACAAAAAGTGCATAGTCCCAAAACTTATACTCGCTCACTTTCTTTTGATATGCATCCACAAGAAACGCAATCTGCGTAAAGGTAAAGAATGAAATGCCTATGGGAAGAATAATGTTGGAGACACCTGCATTCAATCCTGTCCAGCTTTCAAAACTGGCAACAATCATATTGGTGTACTTAAAATAAAATAGTAAAGCTAAATTAAATGTCAGCCCAATGATTAAGTTACTTTTGGCCTCAGGTAGTTGGCTTGAATTTATTAGTTTAGATATTCTCACCCCTGCAACATAGTTCACAATGATGGAGCCCAGCAACAATGGAACAAATTGCCAATCCCAGTACGCATAAAATAGTAATGACAATAGCGCCAATAAAACCCTAGCGGTGGCTCCATTCTTACGGCCGACACAGAAATACACCAATAGGCTGATTGGCAAAAATATAAACAAAAAAACTGTAGAGTTAAATAGCATATTCGGTTAGCAAGGTGGCAATTTATTTTTCAATGACATTGCTTTTTTATTGATCGGTATTTTTGGGATTATTTGAAATAGACCGTAACACCATCCCTGCCAATAAGAACGAAAACAATAAGTTATAGGGCATCCATAACACCGTGCGCGTGATAGTTGTTACTACTAGTGCAGCTGCTACGGCAGCATAAAAATTTGCAGATGTCTGCTCCCCAGTCATTAGCTTATTAAAAATCACCCATACCGGATAAAGTAAGCAAGCCAAAAACAAGAAGAGTGCAGGCACACCACTTTCAATGGCTATAGCCAGCAAATAATTATCAAGCGTGCCTATGCCTGAACCAGTTCTAATGCCGGCAATAGCGCCAGAAGAACCAGGTCCCTTACCTAACAGCGGGTTGCTAAGTATGCTGGGTATGCCAAGCTCAAGCATATATATCCGCCCAACCGTGCTTGCTGCTTCGTTAGTAGTTCTACCTTTAACAAGCACGCTAGCCGCTGGAATAGCCACCGCAATTACGGCAGATAGCGTGAAGAAAAAAGCTATTTTACGGAACGTCTGCTGACGTTTTTTAAGGGCTACTTTTGGTGCAATGATGCGCAATAAGATAACAATTAAGCCACCAAGTGTTGTGGTAATGAGTGCACTACGTGAACCTGAAAGCAATGCAGCACCAATGGCAGCAACAATAGTAATGCCGCCCAGCACTCTAAACTCATCTTCCTTTTTTGACCAAAGCATGGCAGCAAGCCCAAAGCATAGCGTCATGGCAGAAAACTCAGCCAGCAATAGCGGGTGTTCAAAAGTACCTTGTGCTCTAAAAAAGCCTTCTCGTAACCTAGATAGCGCAAGTGCGGCTTTAAACTCCGTAAACTCTTTATTACTGGGTGCCAACTGTATCAGTATATTTTTTTCAAACAGCCACTCTACTGCAGCATAACCAGCAATCAGTACCGCCAGCACCATCAATATTTTCATCAACCATTGATGGTATTTGGCCTCACCAAACAGCAGTGCGCCCACAAAAAACATACTGTAGTAGTACAGTATTTCCCAAAAAACGATGATTAGGGACGCAAATGTATGCTCTGAAGTGAAGCATGAGGCAATACGTAAAGTGGCATAGCTCAATACTAAAAAACTGCCAACACGGAAATATCCGCCGGTGAATAACGCTTTTACAAAATATTTACGAGAGAGTAGAAAATATAGTGTAGCGCCCAAGGTAAGCCCAGCAACCACCCTACGCGCATCTAAGGCAGGTAACCCAGAAAACTTAATGAGTAAATAGGTAGGCCACAGTGCCATGGTAGACAACAATACCGCGAGCCAAATGTTGAGGGTTTTTTCGCTTAAGCGTTTATCATTCGCCGACATCAGTGCGGTGAGAATCACAATCACCAATATACCAATAGGCAGCAGCCTGGCTATTAACCATGGCGCTAAGGCAGTCATTGCACCTGCAATAAATAGCAAAAACACAACAAACATAACCACCGCAGCTTTAACGATGATGTTTAGCCAGTTCAGATGACGGATATTGTTGAGGTTCATCGCTAAACCGCCCTCATACATGTAACAAGGTAGTTTTCGTATGTTTGCAAACGCGCATGCGCAATCTGATTTCCAAACTCAATCTCTTTTTTAAGCGCTGCGCGCTGGTTAAAGCCATCGATAATTTTTGAAAACGCAGTTTGTGTATCCGTCACTTTTCCATCGGCTACCCACGCGTAATTTAATGAGGAGAACAAGCCATTAAACTTTCTACTATAGGCCAGTGGCACCACCGCAACGCCTGATGAAAAAGCAGCAATGCAGGCATGCATACGCGCGCCAGTGACAAAGTCCATGCCAGAAATAAATGACTTTGCCTCGCTTGGGCTATTAAAACTGGGGGCTGCTTTGACTGTAGGAAACACTAACGCCAACTGAGCAATTGCCTTACGGTCATCCTCAACCGGCAAATCATCAGGAATCACATGCGGAATTAGCCACACTTGGTTGTTAGGGTCAATTGTCCAGTATTGAATGAGATCTTGTATCAGTGCTTGATAATTCAGCGTTAAGCCAAACTGATTATTTTCTGTGTAGCCGCCGGAATACAATAGACCAGACACATTAAGGCCAATGTGTACTTTGTTTGACTCGCCATGCTTACTTTGCGTAAAGGGCAACCTAAACGCCACATCCACCACTTCATCTGCATTATCTACAACACCGCAACGCAATAAATAGGCTGATGAAAGACCATCACGCGCAAACACGCGTTTACAACGCTTCATCACAAAGGTTGCAATCCATCTTGTAAACCAATAATCAAAAGGCCCGATGGTTTGCGGGCTGAGTATCAGCGGCTTGCCTTTAAACAGCACCGCCAGTTTACTCACAATCAGAAATAGATAGCGCTTGATGCCATAAATATCTGCAAAGCTATCACCTTCACCAATATCTAGCACAAAATCACAGGCCTCTAGTTCTTTAAGAAACGCAGATTGGCCTTTGATCATTTGCTTAATGGATATTCTGCTACCAATGATGATGTGCACATCTTTTGGCAAATAATTTTTGCCACCAGCAGTCCCAAAAATAATATAACGCACCTCTACATCTGCCGTACGCGCAGCGGCTTGGCAAATAGCAATTTGAGATTCTGTTAATGCACCAACGCCTAAGTTATCAGAAGAAACGGAGTGCCACAGCAAACCAATTGTGATTTGTTTTTTTTGATGACTCATTGCACTTCACCTTTTACCCGTTTAAAAGTGCCCCAAGCATGCCTAAACCAGGTCACAGGATCAGTTGCAAGTGATGCAACGACTAAGCCCATATTTTTATATTGTATAAAATAGCGATGTGCAAGGCCGGCGGCCAGCACTCTGCCTAACACCACTTTTTTTCTGTTCACTTGATAAGGTTGCATCTTTGATATTTCACCCACATCTAAAGGGCTAACCTGAATGGATGCAGCGTGTATTGCCTCATTGATTAAATGTTCACCGGCTTCTGTTCTTGTCAGCAATAAACTTCTACCTTCGCGTTCAGCAAAATCTGGATAGCCGTCTTTGCCATACCAAGCATCTGCACAAACAATATCTGCAAACTCACCCGTGCCATCTGCACACAATTTACAACGAAATTGAATTTGTTTCCCCAGTATATTGCCCCAAGAACTGTTGTAATCCATCTCAAACGATTGTCCATCCGCCTGCACTGCGCGCGCTTTTCCTGGCCAGCCATCACCACGATATCTAAATGAGACCAATTGATTGATATCTGCTCCCATCTTTGCGATGACTTCTTTGGAGCCATGAATACTTGGCACGCCTGCACACATAAACGAAATCATGTATTTAATCTGATGTTTATATTGCGGATTTTTTGCAATATATGCCCGCAGCCCGGCAACATCACAAGGCTTACCAATAAAAGCAAATGTTTGACCAGACTGAAACAGCTCACGAATATTTTCCAGCGGTGATGAAGGTGCATATCTTGAGCCAGCTGCGTGTAACACATCTTCTCTAGTAAAGCTTTTTTGTAAAATATTAACCAAAGGCGCTGTTTTACTGACCGCTGTTTGTGCAACAAAATCCACTTTACCTGATTCGAGCAAATACACAGCCAACGCTGATATCACACCACCCGATGAGCCAAGGTGCTGTATTTCTGCATCTTGTGCAAATCCTGTACGCACGTTAACTAGAGGCCCCCAAATTGGGTGTTTATTCTGCACTTGTGCGGCATGCTCCAAATGAATGCCTGGACACAAGTGTTTAATTGCAGCATCGGACTCTACTGAGATTGCATGTTGAATAACCGGCCTCAAAAAGCCAGAAGCATTGATCTTCATTTTAATTTGATTGGGTTCAGCTACAGATGCACATAAACCACAACCTGTGCAATATCCACTAGTTGTAATTTTTTCTAATAAGTTATTTGCAATCATAATAAAGGCGCTTACTTAATCTTTTAAATTGAAATAAGTCGCCGGCGAAAATAACAATTCAGGCGTTGAATCAATTATTTTCTTTAGCTCGACATCATCTTTAAGCCACCATTGAGTTTGGTCGATGGCTTCAATCAACTCAGCGTTAAATCTGTACTTAATGACCTTTGCTGGGTTACCAGCAACAACAGCGTAAGCTGGCACATTCTTAGTTACTACAGCGCCAGCAGCAACCACTGCACCACGCCCAATGTTAGTGACGCTTGGTGTAATGATTGCGTTATGTCCTAACCAAACATCATCCTCCACAACACACTTTGAACGCACGATTGTTTCCTCATGCACAAAGCCCAATGCAGGGTTATAGGCATAAGGATGTAAAGTCAAAAATGACAGGCCGTGATTACCATTAAAAATAACAGCCGTGTTCGCTATTGAACAATACCTTCCAATCTTTGTACCTTTTGCAATGCGATTTGAATCAAAACATCCGTACGAGTACATGCCAACATCTATTTGAAATTTTTCGATGAAATATTGTCTTAAGGCTTTATTCTTAAACTCATCTTTCAATAATTTTTTTAATTGTAATTTTCTGAAAAAATTAAGCATTTTTAATAACCAAACAAATGAAAGTTACCGCCACCAATAAAGAAAGTGTAAATAAAACTTTATGATTTCTATACTTAATACCGTTCCTATTACCGTAAATTGAATAAACCAAAATTAGCGTTGCTATAGATGCAATTAAACTCACTAATATGCCTGCTAAATTAAACTGTTTGATTAGATAAGGTGCTGTAAGAATTAAAGATCCCAAAGCACAAACTTGAGCAAAAACTCTTACTTTTTGTAAGCCATATGCAGTAAGTAACACGCCTTGCGTGGCGGCAAAATATCGTAAAAAAATAAGTAATCCAATAAACTTCCAAAGCTCCGCCAGCGACTTGTAACTTTCACCATAAATTAAATCAGAAGCGTATTCTGCGAAGAATGTAAAAAACAACCATCCAAAAAAGCCAATAAATAACATAGAGTTACAAAGCTTTTCCTCCATGGCAACAGATCTTTGGCCATCACTCGAATACGATGCAATTGTAGGCAAATACACATTAGAGAGCACAGGCGCAAACTGCATAGCGCCCTGCATCCATTTAGTAGCGGCCTGATACATACCTACACCAGCAAATCCCAAATAGTGATTCACAATAATAGTGTCCACTTGATAAAAAAAGTTTGTAAACCCTGCATCTGCAGCATAAGGAAAACCCGCCTTTAAAGTCTTAATCACCTCATTGCTGTTGATTGTAGTTTCGATGTTCCCAAGGTGTTTTTGATACGCATACCATGACATACACAAATAAATGCATCTAGAAACAACAAATGCAAAAGCTACCCAGTAAACATCTGGTTTAATCAACAGCACCGCTACAATTAAAGCAAAATGTATGATTGCCCCCAGCGTTGCCAGATTAGTTTCTAATTTAAACTGGCCTACCCCTCTAAAGCCTACGTTTAAAAACTCACTAAACGATGCTATTAATGATGAACATAACAGTGCTAAAAACACTATTTTAGTGGTGAAATCTTTCGGGAAAATGACTAAATAAATAGCGCAAATGGCAAGCAAAGCCAAACTTAATACCAACTTTGCAATGAGCACACGCCCCATAATTTTGTTGATTGCACTGGGGGTTGTGCCGATATCTCTTAGCAACTGCTGAGAAAACCCGTAATCTACCAGTAGTACAAAAATGGAGCCTAACGTAAACGCATAAATAACAACCCCAAAATCATGAGGCCCCAACACCCTTGCCATGATCACGAACACAGCGATGCCTGCTAGCAGCTTTGCTGCTGTGGTGATGCCCATATAGAGTGTGTTTTTAAGCAAGGGATTTAGCTTCTAAGATAGTTAAGGTGCTAGCCTAAGCATTGAGTACATTTAACAATGCGCTATCGCTAATAGACATTAAAATGCATGCGTTTAGTGAGTTACAGCCCCATCAACTTGGCTCTAAAATCGCTTTTTAATGCGATTGAAAGATCTTTGACAAACAGCTTCTGTAGCGCAAATGCTCTATCTGTATCTTGCGTTACTGTAGATACTCTAAATAGCAGTCCATCCGGTATTTGGCCATTAAACCCATATTTAAGTTGAGCAAGTTTAGTTTCTTTACTACCCCTTACAACTTTGTCTGCTACCGTTGTCCAGTATGTCACCGGCTCAGTTCTAAGCCCTAACACTGCAATCAGCTGTTTAGTTCTAATCTCGCCAAATTGTGTGCTGATGCTTGCCTGATTTATTTTTAGCAACTGAAAGCCTTGCGCTGGGTAACATACTTCAGGGTAATGCAGTTGGTTTGCATCGCTTTGGTCTGCACCGTAAGCAATAGATAACATAATGCGTTCCCCCGCACTATTCACGTAAGTTCGGGATAGCAAGGCCGTATAAATTTTATCTAATGTTTCTTTTACTTGTGGATTAACGATTTGACCGGTTTGCTGGGGTTCGTCTTTCCAGTCACCAAACGCTAGCGGAATCATATTTTCCAACACCACGGCAGGTCCATCATCGGCAATGCGGTGTGTTGGGTGAATGGCCATGGCTACTCCGGATGCCACAATCATGAGTATGGCCATAACGATATTTCTGACAGTGTGTTGCATTATGCGGTCACCCTTGCGTTTGCTGATTTTGCTTTAGCAGCATCCATGCGCTTACTAAAATACTGCAGCAATGAATCAACCGACATAATCAGAGTAAGCGCCACAATAAATAGCACCATTCCGGCAAAGCCATGCACAAAGCCTTGACCAGCTTCATCGCCAAAATAAAAGGTCACCAATGTGAGCACCATGACGCGAATCACATTGGCCGTAAACGAAATTGGAATAATCAATAGCGCCAGTACAAAGTTACGGAATAAAGAGTCATGCTTAACCAAATTCAGGTAGAGCAAGCCAAGTGCTTCTAGCGAAATTAAAGTGTGCATACCGGCGCAGGCATCTGCCACTAGCAGCTGATATTGCCCAATTTGTAACACCACGCCAGATCTGGCAATGGGATAACCCGCCCAATACAGAACTTGCTCGGCTACCGTAGATACTGCAATCTTCATGGGCAGAGTGACTGCATCTAAAAGAAATCCCGGTAGCGGAATCATAAACAGAATAAAAAACAGCGGGAACCACATAAGCTTGAGCGCCTGGGTACCACGGGTAATAAGTAATACGGCTGAGAAAACAAGCACTTGTGAGCCGATATCAAACGTTAAGATATCTTGTGAGCGACCAAGCACGTAACTGAGTAAGCCAGCAATCAGAAACACCCAGCCCACTATTGTCACAGCTACGGCAGGGGGCACTGCGGACTTATTGAGAATAGCATCTCGCTTTTGCCAAGCCAAAAATACGACCACCATCAAAACGATTGGGCCGTGCGCTTGGTCTTGTGATGTCCATAAACCAGTTAAAAGTGCGTAGTACATGGGCACATACAGCGCAAGCAAGCCCAAAATAATAAACCCCCACTCTTGTAGTACAGATGGGAGGCGATTTGCGCTGTGTGTGGGTTGTAAAATCATGGCAAGGGCTATATTTAATTAGTCATACTCATTTAATACGGCACCTACCACTTGCGCGCCGATGTCTTTAATTTTCTTACTCAACTCATCCAACTTAGCCAATTTGGTATAATTTTTACGCGCAACCAGCATTGCCCCACCAGTGCGCGCCACAATGGCTTGATAATCCACACTCTCATCCGCGGATGAGGTATCCACAATAATCACATCATATTGATTGGCGGCGCTGTTCAGCAGTTCGGAAAAAGCACTGCGACTTAATAGCTCCTGCGGATTGGGTGGAATGGTACCTGCACCCAATACCGACAAGCCCATAAATGACTCGATACGCACAATGGCGTCTAGGTCGGCTCGGCCAACGATTATGTCCGATAGTCCTCGCTGCCCTTTTAGGTTAAAAATTTTATGCTGACGCGGCTGCCTTAAATTTGCATCAATCAGCAAGGTCTGCTCGCCTAGCTGAGAAAACACAACGGCTAAGTTTGCTGCAATATAACTGCTGCCATCACCACTTTGCACACCGGTAATCGCAATGGTCGAGCCATGCTCAGCAAACCAACGCAACACTAATTGTGTGCGTAGCGCACGCAATGCTTCCACTTGTGGGGTAAATGGCTGATAAGCAGCCACAAGCTCCCTGCTATAACTACCTTGCCCGGCTTGCAGGTACGGATAATCAAACTGCATGGAAACCACTTGGCGAATATCTTCACTGCTTACCAAGCCTAAGCTTAATGCAGCATCACCAAACCGCAGGCCTTTCTCTTTTTGCAAACGCAGAACGCGCTCGGCACCTTCTGGCGTTAACTTACCTAAATCAAGCAGTAAGCGCCCAATGCTGGTATCGCGTTTAATCATATTGTCTGGTACGGGTACTTGGATCAAATTCATAGGGTGACTCTCGAGTTAGGCCAACTTAAGAAAACGCAAAAATGAAAACCGCTTGGATTTTGTGGAAATGACACTGGAAAGCACACCCAACACAGGAATCTCGACTGACTCCTGAATATCCTCAACAGAACGCACGCGTCTATCCAACATTTCGGCCAACAGCCCGAAGCCAACACCTAACATGAGGCCAAGAAAAACCGACAGCAATATATTGAGCAGTATTTTCGGACTGGAATGCTCGATGGGCGCGACAGCGGGATTTAATATGGAAATATCTGTTTGGTTGGCCTGCCCCTCAAGATTAGACATCATAAAGCGCTGACTCACTGCATCTAGTGAGCGCTGTGCGTTTTCCATATCGCGTTGCAGTATCATTAATTGATCGCGTGTGCGATTCAGCTTGAGCACTTTCTGCTTTTGCGCAGCCACTTGTGCTGCCAACTCAGATTCACGCTGACGATAGATTTTAGCTGACCCGCCAACACTGGCACTGGTAGAACGAATCGCTTCTTGCAACTGTGATCTTAATTTACTGATTTCAGCCTGTGCAGATTGAATCTGTGGATGATTTTCATCTAATCGCTGAGATAAATCTGCTAATTTGGATTCAGATCTTGCAATGTCTACTTTCAAACCCTGCACTAGTGCATTGGAAGCCACATCGGGAGAGTCTGCCGCATTACTGGATACGCCAGCCTTGCGTGAAGAGGCCTCAATTGCCTGAGATTGCGCCACCACATATTGCGTGGTTAATTCATTCAACCGTGCGTTCTCAGTATCAAACTGCTCAATGCCGCTGGTAATGCCATTGTCTTGCTGATACTTAGACAATCTGGCTTGTGCTTTTTCCAGCTCTTCGCGTAGTGTTTTGGATTGCGAACTCAAATAGGTAGCAGCACCCTGTGCTGGCTCCGCTTTCAGTTGCAAGCTGGTTTGCTGATAGGCCGCTGCAAACGTATTGGCCACCCCTGCTGCAAAGTCAGGATCCGAACCACTGAATGAAATTTCAATGACGCTACTTTCACGAGAAGGCACTACGTCTAATTTTTGCAATAACAGATCAGCAAACCAATCACGTATATCGCCCTTGCCCTTAGTGGCTTCCATAAACTGTTTTTTTGCAGTATCGCTGTCTGCAAATTTAAGCGCATCCACCACTTTTCTGGCCACGCTATGGCTGGTAATAATATCGACTTGCGTTGCCATATAGCCTGGCATCAACTGTGCCGGCAATGCAATGCCAGTTACCGGGTCAGCCCCTTTGTAATTCAGCACGAGCGATGTACTGGCTTTATAGCTTTTAGGAATCAGCAAGCTGACTGCCACAGTGGTGAGCACCGTCAATCCAAAGGTCACCAACACTATCTTGGAACGCGCTTTTAAAAGGAGTAGAAATTGCGTAAAGTTCATGGCTATTTTTCCTAAAACAAGCTTTCTTGCACGTAAATGACGTCTTCGGCCAGCACTTTATCGGTTAGCTTCACTGAGATCACTTCCACATCCCCTTTTGCGTTACGACGATGCAATTTAATGCCACGTTGCGTACCACGTGCGGTTGGCCCACCACCTTGCGCCAAGGCCTGCACTACAGTCATATCACGCTCAATACGAAACGCGCCTGGACGCTGCACCTCTCCAAAGATATAGCCAATAGGTGCGCGCGGCACATAAATCATATCGCCACTGGCCAATGCAAAATTGGCAGCATCGCCACCGGAACGGAAGATTTTATCGACATCAATGTCGAGATGCTCTAGCTCGCCATTACGAAAGGTACTGAGAGAAATGGTATCCGAGCCCCCTTGCGCGATGCCGCCAGCCACTGATAGAAAATCAGCCAGCGTGCGCACACCATTGGTGACCGCGTATTTACCTGGGCGATTTACCTGACCCAGTACAGACACATCACGTGAGTGAATATAGACAATTTCACCCCCCGTTAAAGTTATGGTTTCTGCTTCAGAATTACCAATAATTTTATTTAAATCGTATTGCGTTTTAACCGATTTATTGACGATGGTAATCAAATCCGAGCCGTCAACCGTCGGGCCTCCTGCTAACGCTATCAGCTCAGGCAATGTGGTGACACGCTCTAGCGGATAGCGCCCAGGCTTGTTAACACTGCCCAACACCGACACCATTTTGCTTTGGAATTGCAACACCAATATATTGACCTGCGGCTGCTTCACAAAACCGCCGCTTTCCAACATGGTGGCAATTTTTTTCTCTGCCGCACTCGCAGTTAGTCCACCAACCGAGACATTGCCAATTAAAGGATATGAAATCGCACCATCTTCAGGCACCCGTGTCTCCAAAGATAAATCCGGATTATTGTGCACACTAATTCTAAGCACATCGCCCGCACCGAGCTGATAAGAGGAAGACGATTCTGCCAGCACCGGCTGTAGCCAAGTGCCAAGTACAATCGTCATCAAAACAATCAATATATTCCGCATGTATTTCGTATTCCCTATTGTTTAAATCTGGCCAGCGTTCTGCATGATGGCGTAACGGCATTGTGGCTTATCCATGCCAAATCCACTACACAGCCACGATAAATTACAATCCTGATAGCCCTTTTTCCACATGTTCAGCCAACGGTTTAGCTGGGTTTGCGCTTGGTGGGGTTGCAGCAGGCGCCACTGGCACCTCCGCCGACTTGGCTTCTAGGGGTGCCGCCGCATTGGCCTGACCCTTCGCAGCAGGCTCATACGCTTTATCCAGATACACCACTTTGGCAGCCGCACGCAGATTCTTCATCTCCAACTCTGCTACCGCTTTGCGCTTATTGCCAAACAAAATACGCTCAATTAAAGGTGTGGAATCTTTTTCAGCAACAGGCGCGTCTTTGACCTCTTGAATACGGGCAATCAAATTGGTTTCTTTGGCGCGCACAAAAATGATATCACTCACTTTCATCTTACCTAACTGCTCTAACAATTGCTGCGGCAGTGTCTCGGCCGCATGTGCTGCTTGTGTGCGTCTATATTTAATGCTGCGTTTATCTAGCAAGGCTGTAATTTCTTCCATCGTTTTTGCTGCATCCACTTCGGTTTTGAGCGCATCGCTATAAGTATTTGCAGGCAACATAATCTCATCCATGATGTATACCTTACGATTCGCAAAAATCTGCGGATGTTGATTACGATACGCTGCAACCTCTGCAGCAGTAGGCTTAGGTGTCTTTGATATTTTTTCTTCGATATAAGCTTGTGCCAGTATTTGCGACTTTGCGTTTTCTAGTGCCTGCAGCACTTGTGGATTACGATCCAGCTTCGCCTTGATTGCCTCTTGCACGATAATTTGGCGGTCAATCAACCCTTGCACGACTTGTTTAGCCGCCGCTTCTTTCTGCTCTGGCTTAACATTTGCACGCTGCAATTCATTATTGATTTGATGCACGGTAATTTCATCGCCATTCACTCTTGCAATCGTTTGCGAGGAATGCGTCTCCGACGTTCCTTCTTTACTGCCACAAGCATTTAACGAGACAAAAGCCACGACCATCACCAAACATTTAGCGCTTAAGTAGATATTCGCCAGCGGGGACTTTAACGAATCAATATGCATCAAAATTCCTTATAAACTATTTAAAACAACAAATTATGTAACGTTAGCCGATTGCCAATATGTACGCTTTTCGGCTTGTTACAAAAAAAATTGCCCACAACGCCAAAGCTGTTGCGAGCAGACATGCCATCACAATCCAACGCAATAAATACAGCTCTGAATAAGGCGGTATGGATTGATTTAACGTAAAAAAATATGAGTAATTCTCATGATTAATAAAAAGCAATGTAAACGTAATACGCGTATTAATATTGAAGCGACAACACAACTGGAAGCCACTCTAACATCGTTAAGTTACATTTAAATGACCAATAGTCTTTCAAACAACCAATACGCTTTTAAACAACCAATACACTTTTAAACAAATAAGTGGCATTCAAACCAATGAATGCCACCAAAGCTACAGACTTACTTGATTATTTTTGTTTACGACGACGCGCAACTGCGCCCATCAAGCCCAAACCAGCCAAGAACATGGCATACGTTTCTGGCTCTGGCACTGCAGTCACTGCCAATACATCTAGACGACCACCAGCCGCATTAAATGATGGCGTTCCCCACCATTGGCTGCCATCGTTTGCAATGCCAAGACCAGTAGAACGCACTCTGATCCAAGCATACGCATTAGGCAATCCAGCATTTTGGCTATCCACAGCATTAGCTAGCAAGGCTGCCACGGAGAAACCATTGTAGCCCTCTTCACCGTTCAAGAAATCCAATGTGGAAAATTGACCATTGACAAAAGCACCTGCAGTGAAATTGATTTCCTGCTCCCATGCAGGATCATTTGAAGGGTTATTACCCCAGTTATTACCCACACCACTTGAACTTAATGTACCGCCTTCCGCAAACTCAATACCGCTAGTAGCTAGGCCGCTTACCGTTCTAAAACTGTCATTAGTCAGATTTTCTGTACCAGCAAAATTGATTTCAAAAGAAGAAATAAAGATAGAACCAGTGCCTGATGAGAATTGATTCAAACCATTGAGGCTGATGGTTGTACGCACACCACTCGCGCCATCACCTAAGTTCAAGTCTGATAAATCTGTAAATGTAATAGTACCCACAGAAGTTGCTGTACCGCCGGAAGCTGTAGCAAAATCACCTTTTGGCAATGCGCTGCTAGTTGCAGCGGTAGGTGTGCCGTTATTTGCAAGATAATCAAAGTTGAATGTCACCGTTGCTGCGTTTGCTGCAACTGAAGACACTGCAAATAATGCCCCTAATACTGCTTGTTTTAAAATTTGTGTGTTCATAAAATCCCTCTTAAATTAATATTATTTTAAGAAGGCGCACAACCTGCATACGCCCTCTATTTCCATTTTTCATTAAACTTTGCGACGACGACGTGCAACTGCGCCCATGACACCTAAACCCGCCAACATCATGGCGTAGCTTTCTGGCTCAGGCACTGCGGTTACAGCAACATATCCGCTGATAAACGCACCTGCTGGGGTTTGTCCTTCTTCACCTGCTTGGAAAAAGCCCAGCGCATTTGCGCCCAATGCGTAGTTCACTGCGTCTGACTTCACAAGATACAAACCACTCCAAGGGTTACCTTCTGTCACACTTAAATCAGACTTCATACGTACAGTATTTCCATCATAAGCAACTTGAGCATTAAAAGTGGTATCAGTGGTTAGGCCAGCTTGATACATCCGTAGATCGTAGTCAGAGGCAAATGTCCAAGCCGTTGATACGTTTGTACCCGCGCCAGAGCGATAGACATAGTTAGCCTCTTCGCCGTTATCCTGACGGTTTAGAAATCTAGAGCCAAACACCAGCTTGTTATCAACGCTATCGCGGAACACAAAGTCGTACACATCAAACTGGTCTGGACTACCGGCAGATAAATCAACGCCCGTAGTCACACGCCAATCCAACAACGTCAATGTACCTGTCGCTGTGGTAGTAGCGCCGGTAAACGCTCTGTAGTTAATAGAAGTAGCCACCACATCGCCTGTTGCATTCTCACTATCAAAGCCAGCAAGGTAAGTAGCGCTTGTTGTTTCAATATACAGCTTGTCGCCTGCTGTACTATTGGCCCCATTGACCAAACCACCATTGCCAGCAGTCAACTGACCGCCCACACCACTGGTGAGTGTTACAAAATTACCTGCATATGCCGACGATGCTGAAACTGCTAGCAATGTCGCCAATGCAATTGATTTTAATTTCATTGTTAATCTCCTCAATTGTTACAAACACAAATCAATAAGCATTCATCCATTCATGCCATCCAATACATGACACCAGAATAGATAGCGTCTTACGAATGACGCTTTTTAATCTACAAAAGCGCCTACTGCGTTATGTATACAGGCAAATTTTATGCCCGCAATTTCGCTTCCCAACCTCATTCCCATTAGTGACGCACAACAATATTGGCCGCAATATTTACAAGAGAACTAAACCCAATAAAATCAAACAGATAAAATACAATCATGCTGAATGAGCAGCCAGCACCATAGAGGCATTAGCCCGAATGGGTAGTACCTTTGGTGGGGTTTGAGTGCATCAACACGACTTATCCCAAATGAATATTGGTTACAAGAACCGATTTTTTGGTTACTAGTAGCCAACTTCATTATTTACAACCACCAACTAGCAAGCAAAATCATTGTTATTTTCTTGCATCCGACCAATTGACTTTCTTCCAATCCAAATCAAAATTCAGGCCAATCCAAGCAGCACGTGGCGCACCTGGCGCAATGAACGTCGTGTTTTTGTAGTTGGCATCCGGGTCTGCCGCGTTGAATTGGAAAGCACCTTGCGCATTAAATGGGTTAAGCCCTAAGTCGCCACCGTTTGCATATTCGCGGTCAAATAGATTGTCCACTTTGGCAAAAATAGAAATGCCATG
The DNA here is from genome assembly GCA_000525025.1 of Methylophilaceae bacterium 11. GTDB lineage: Bacteria > Pseudomonadota > Gammaproteobacteria > Burkholderiales > Methylophilaceae > Methylophilus. The sequence continues at coordinate 2,286,017 of JCKJ01000001.1, forward strand.
ATCAAATCGGTAATTCGCCATGAGATTAAACACGGCGTAGCCTGAGACCTTACCGTCGCCAATAAAATCATACGCGTCCGTGCCAAGTACACCACCCGGATTGGTCGCCGCTCTGGCTTGATGTTTGTTATTTTCGTTACCACGCACATAAGAAGAGGAATGCAGCACCATCCCCAAAGTCGCGTCAAAACGATCAGTAAATCGATAATTCCAATTGGCTTGTACAATATGATTAGGCATGCCAGGCAGTTGGTCGCCAGGCTTCACATTCACGTAAGCTTGCTGGGTGGCCGTTTGCGTATTGGTGCTATTGGCTGGATTAATAATCTGCGCATCCGACTCGAAAGTAGCGCGCATAAAGGTATAGTTGACACCAATCGTGCTTTTGCCTACCTCACCTTTGAAGCCCATTTCAATGCCTTGACGACGTGTTTCACCAAAGTTATCAAATACGCCACGGTTTTTACGCCCTAACGGTACAAATAGAATGTCATCAGTCAGATCGGTACGGAACAAACCAAAGTTCCAATCAAAGCCATAGTCAGCTCCCCGCAACCCTGCTTCATAAGCAGTGGAGCGCACCTGCTTCAAATAAGGGTCTGAAGATAAAGCAGTGGGTATAGAACACCCGAACTGAAAGTTTTGACTCTTGTTTCTTTTCTCAGCTTCACGGTCTCTGGCACACCCCAATTCAATGACCGTAGGCGTACGCGCACCACGACTCACATTGCTATAAGCCGTTATATTTTCTGCAGCATCCCAAGCGATACCAAATGATGGGTTGAAACTACGGTAGTCGAAGTCGCCCTTAGAACATACGAACCTTGAACCAATGGCATAAGCGCCGCTGAAATCCAGCGGGTAATCCGTATCGTACGGGTCATTGGTGCCCACCCTTTTTAAGCAGCGTTGTGCGGATGGCGCAAAAATAGCAGTTTGGAAGTTATATAACTCTTTACCGCGGTCAGAAATCAGCGTGTTCTTGGTGTTGGTCCAGTTTGCACGTGCACCATAGGTCACATGCAATTCATCCGTTGGTGACCAAGTGTCACTAAAAAAAATACTCTTGGTATTACTTGTGCCACTTAAATTATTTCTGATGACCCCGGGAAAAGTGACGACATTGCCATACCCTTCGGCAATCAGTAAGGGATCAGTATTCAGGCTAACGCGATGCTCTGCATCGATCGTTGCTAGCGCCTGATATTGTTTAAAACTAATATCATTTCCATCCTGCGTAATGCCTGCAACCATTTGGTGATTGCCAACATCCCATGCCATCTGCAGCGCAGCGCCATCAGACCGTTGCTTCGACTTGGAAATATTGAGATTGCCATTCAAGCTGGCTACTACGGCATCAAACGCTGGATCCCCCGTTTGCATTGCAGACAGCGTCTGCGCATATGCTTGGTTAATATCCCCACCTAACGAAGATTGATTTAAATTGCGGCGATAAGCCAATGCCGAAACCGTCATCGTGTCGTTGACATCCAAGCGCCCACTTAAATTGTAATGCGCAAGTTGATTTTCAACGCCATCGGGTGAGGTATACACCGCTTTTCTATCAATATCGGCGGTTTCGAAAGGAATCAAGCCATTCCCAGTGAGATCAGAGTCTACATTCAGCGCACTAAAGCTGATCTCTCCCATTGGCAACCTTAACGTGGCTTTATTGTAAAGTTGGCGTAGCTTGCTGGCAGAGTTATCACGCCAGCCGTCTTCCTGAAAATGGTTGTAAGCAGTAAATAATCCAAAGCCTCCCACATTAAATCCATTGGAGAATTGCGTTTGCTCTCGCCCCCAAGCCCCTCCCAATATTTGCGCACGCAGATGGGTATCAGTAAAACCATCTTTAGTGCGCAAAGCCAAAGCACCACCTAAGGTATTGAGGCCAAACATGGGATTAGAGCCGGGAATCAAATCCAGACTGGCAAGCGCGTTCATCGGGATCATGTCCCAGTTCACCACCTCGCCAAACGCTTCATTGATACGCACGCCATCCATGTACACAGAGATGCCTTGCGGTGTGCCAATGGAAGGGGATGCGGTAAATCCACGGAAATTTAAATCTTGCTGAAACGGGTTGCCGTTGTAATCAACAAGCGAGACAGACTGCAATTGCGAGTTCATAAACTCAGTGACATTCAGCGCCTTGGATTCTGCAATTTCCTTACCAGAAGCGCTCTGAATATTGGTGGTGGACAACCCACGGTCGATAATCAACCCTGGTAACGGCGTGACGATACGACTTTTCTTTGCTTTCACCTCAACCTTATCAAGCACAATGGTTTTTTCATTCGCACCTGTCGGTTTTGCATTACCAGGCTTGGATTCTGTGGTGCTTGGTTTAGGGTCGGCTTTATTGACTTGCGGATTATTTTGATTGGGTTGTTTTTCTTCTGCCATGACCTGATTAGCCAGCGCTGCAGCAAGCGCACACAGCAAGAAAATGTTACGAGGTACCGGCAATAAAGAAAACATTAACAACCCTTGGGCAAACCACATTATCTGAACAGGGTTTTTCAGCAACTTCTATACCAAACGGGCCCACACACTCAGGCTTGTTGGGCCTTTCTAACAAGCGTCCTCTACACGTCATTGAGCGGCATCTATTCACGCGTACATCAACGACTTAACATTGCTATCAAAATAAGCAGTTAGCGCGGAATGTTCAGACAATACTTATCTATTGCGGCAGATGGACGCCATCAAACGTGAGAAGTGGTCATAAACAATGCAGCCTAGCGACAGCAGGCACGTATGAATAGATGGTTAAAACTGGCTGATATAAACCATAGCTTGGTTCTTATCAGCCATGCGCAACCACCAACATTAAGTAGGTGTGTTTGGCTTTACGGATATTGATGGATATGAGGCTAGCGGCCAAATGGCGCCGCTAAGGGCTCACCTACAAACAGGCCTTGTATCGGCCAAGCCACACTTTTCCAGTAGGCTTCAATGGCAGAGTTCCCCATGCTATACCACTTGAGCATCACCATGGGATGTGGAAATTTTTGCCAATGGTTACAAGGCTCAGAAACGGTACCATAACTTGCCGTCGCCCCTGCGTTCAGCCAATGCAAAGCAGTGGCCTGATGTTTCCCGTTCAAATCCCCGCCAAATGACGTCAGGTGATCGGCCAATGCGCCAGGTAAGAACTTTAAAGTTTCCAAGCCCTCAACCCAAGGCAAACCAGTCTGATAAATCATCACATCCTGTGCACCCAGCAGCTTGTCTGATTGCATGGTCATGATGCCCAATCCGCTGCCGGGAATACTTGCGCCATTGGGTGGGAAATACTGCGCTCGAATACTACGCGCTTTATCTGAAGTATTCAGATAGTACGCCGTTGAACGGAACACGCCCATATCACTGACCACCCCTCGGTCGATTAGCGATTTCGCTTGCGCAAAGGTTTCGGTAGGCAGCAGCATCGTTAAGCGAATACCAACATCTGTGAACGGCTTACGTGAGGCAGTATTGAAATAAGGGTTCAGCTTGCCCGCAGCACAAGTATTTTTGCATTGCTCAGGGTCATAGCCAAAACTCAGCGCCGACGTAATCGAATTACAATCTACGGCATAGGGCGTTTTCCATACCAATACCAAGGCCTGAATAGATGCGTTAAGTTGGGTTTCAATCTCCCACTTCAATCGCGTAAAGTCGGCCAGACCCAACTTAGCCTTACCCGCTGTCGGCAGCGTCACATGCACGATATTTTTTGCCGGAATGCCCCGTGCAACGCGATAATACTCACCCACCTTCACACTCAATGCATCCGCATCATTAACGACCACAGCCACTTCATCGGGTGTTAAGTGGCTGCGTGAGGGCGTTATTAGTAAGCTATTGCCTGCAGCGAAGACACACTGCATCACAGCCATCAACAAGCCAATAGAACATACAAAATGACGCATCAATGTACCAAAAACACAGAAACTATGGTCTAAAAGAAAAGCTGTGCCGAGAGGCTTGCACTGTTGTCACTAAAATCCAACGAAGACTCAGTAGACTCACGCGCACTGTGTTGCAAGCTACCGCCCAAGGTCACACTGCGCCAAGGTTTCCAACTGAATGATAACGACAACGCTTTACCACGGTCTTTGCGGTTGATATCTGGTAAGCCCAGCACACTATTACCATCAAACCGTCTATCAGAAAGACTTGCACTCATTTGTAATGATAATTTATCTGAGATTAGCCACGATGGTGACACTGCAAAAGTATCCATCACGGTGTAACTGCTGGTAAATGTTTGAAAACTGGCAAGCTCACGCGATGCCGTCGTAACTATCTGCAGCTTAGCGGTAGGCAACCAAATATAACTGATATTGCCGAACACACCAGAGTAGTCGCGATTTGAAAGATTCTCATATTCGCGATCAAGATACCCTAGCTTGCTACTAATTCTTGACTTACCTGTCAGCACCCAATCTAAAGTCGCATTGGTTTCACGCTCATCAAAATTAGCATCAAAAAAATTAGAGATAAGATTATTATTTTCACCTTTTTTGCCAAGCAACATCACGCCCATCGCACTGCCCGAAGGGAAGACGTACTTCAATCCGGCGTTTACAGAGTCTTGTGAGTAATCCGATTGCTCATTAAATACCTGACTGTTTCTCAAATCAAAATAAGAAATCCCTGCCAGTAAATGCCAGTTGCCATGAGGTGTCCAATCAATATCAAAACGATGTGATCTTGTTGTACGGATATTGGTGGCTCGATAGTCGCGATAATCCTGAAAGTTATTGAGTGATTCTGTTCGGTCTGAAGACAGGTTGCCGGTCAGGTAAGGGGTAAGCGCCCACAACCATGCAAGCTTGTATTCGTTCGCATCAAAATCAAGGTAGTCATAATTCTGGTAGCGGTAAGCCGTTCTCGTGTAGTCGGCTTTAAAACGTTGTAATGAATACTGCTTATCAAAACGTACGCCGGCAAAACCGGTGGTAATGTTGTCCCAGCGCTCTTTACGGCCAGCCACTGTTCTCATATCACGGTCAGACGATACCCTGAATACATTGTCGTCATACTGCTGGTTCACACCTGCAACGATATTAAACGTATCTAATTCATCCGCAAGTGCATCGAGCGAAAATAGCAATACGCTTATATTCAGCATGTGAACAATACAATGTCTTCTCAACTTTACAACCTTTATGAATAACGAATTTCAGCGTTGATTTGCGGCTTGATTTACCACAAACGCATATATAAGCAAAAATCGTGCAGAGCAGAATTCAGTCTGCCTTGCATTTGCCCTATGACAGCTTGATCGGCGGTCTGCCAATATCTTACTGGTACAGTTATTGCTATTTATGACGTTCATGCATATTTATTAAAAAATTCATTTAGCGCACGTTACTTTCATGCAAAATGACTTTTTATCGCCAACTACCAACCCTACTTTCACCCTTTTATCGTTAATGAATGCTCACAACACCAATCCACCCGTGCATAAAACAACCACCATCACCATTGCACGCGAAAATACTATTCACATAGTAGAAGCTTTTCTTGACCCTCTTGTGACAGTTTTCACACTTTGGGCTATCGCTATTTATTTAGAGGGCACATTACCCCCCTCCTATCTCATTTTGTCGATTATTGTGTTTTCCGTGTCGTACCCAGGGCACTCCAAAATACAGCGCACTTCCTGGCAAATTGTCAAAAACACATTAGTCAGTTGGAGCTTATTTGCACTCCTGTTCTTAGGTTTTGGTCAGATGACCCACTCTATCAATTTGTTTCCCTATGAAGCGATTGTGTTGTGTATATTTTTAACCCCTGTACTGCAACTCATGGCCAACTTCGGGTTACGTACGTTTGCCCCCGCATTAATTAAACTGCAAGGGCCTGCAAAGCGCGCCATTATTGCCGGTATGAATGAGCAAGGCCTTGCACTCGCTGATCGCTTAATGCAATCCGAATATGAAGCCATCGAACTCAAAGGATTTTTTGAAGACCGCAGTGTGGATAGAATTCCTAGCCAGTCTCAATATGCCATCTTGGGCAAATTAAGCGAGTTGGGCGGCTACGCAAAAGACCATGACATCAATATCATTTATCTATCATTACCCATGGCCAGCCAACCCAGAGTACTCAACTTGCTAGATGACCTTAAAGACACCACCGCCTCTATTTACTTTGTACCTGATATATTCTTAACAGACTTAGTGCAAAGCCGTGTCAGTGAAGTAGATGGCATTCCTGTAGTGGCAGTATGCGAGAGTCCTTTTATGGGATTTTCCGGAATTACAAAACGCTTAGCCGACCTGATATTTTCAATCATCATTTTGATACCGGCGTTGCCATTGCTACTACTGATTGCTATTGGGATTAAACTCAGCTCCCCAGGCCCAGTGATTTTCAAACAAAGGCGCTATGGTCTTGATGGCAAAGAAATTATCATCTATAAATTTCGCTCAATGTCGGTGTGTGAAGATGGCAATGCAATCTCTCAAGCGCAAAAAGATGATGCCCGTACTACACCATTTGGTGCGTTTTTGCGCAAAACATCGCTAGATGAACTGCCACAACTGATTAATGTACTACAAGGCAGAATGAGCGTGGTTGGCCCAAGACCGCATGCGGTTGCCCACAATGAAATGTACCGCAAGCTGATCAAAGGCTACATGATTCGCCACAAAGTAAAACCTGGCATTACCGGCTGGGCGCAAGTCAATGGTCTGCGCGGAGAAACCGAAACCTTAAATAAAATGCAGTCGCGCATTGATTATGATCTTGAATATCTGCGTCATTGGAGCATGCGCTTTGACTTACACATCATATTCAAAACAATCTGGGTCATATTATTCAATAGACAGAAAAACGTTTATTAATACCCGCCTTCCATCGTGACTATTTACACTCAGGCAAAAGCTGCATTACCTATTGGCTGAAATAGCCAGCTCAAACAATCTGGTTGTACCATGTCGATTACAAGATCATGGACGATTACAAGATCATGCGCGCAGAATCAGGGCGAAAAAAATCCCCAATTAAGGGGATGATGGCGGAGAGCGAGGGATTCGAACCCTCGATACAGATTTAAGCCCGTATGCTTCCTTAGCAGGGAAGTGCCTTCGACCACTCGGCCAGCTCTCCGTTTACTACGCTAATTGCTTTTGCAATTTGAGGGCGTGATACTACTTGAATCATCCTCAAAAATCAATTTAATCTTTTGTTACGCGGCCTCTAATTCAAACGCTTTGTGCAACACACGTACCGCTAGTTCCATGTATTTTTCATCAATCACCACTGCAATTTTAATCTCACTGGTGGAAATCATTTGAATGTTGATGCCTTCTTCTGCCAAAGTGCGGAACATTTGGCTAGCAATGCCCACATGCGAGCGCATACCCACACCCACCACGGATACTTTAGCAATCTTATCATCGCCATTGATTTCACGTGCTTGGATATGCCCTTGTACTTTGTCACGCAAGATAGACAAAGCCTTGTTCATCTCGTTTTTATGTACGGTAAAGGTAAAGTCTGTAGTGCCATCAGCGCCCACGTTTTGGATGATCATATCTACATCGATATTGGCATCGGCCACTGGCCCTAGAATTTGATACGCAATACCAGGCTTATCTGGCACGCCTAATACTGTAATTTTGGCTTCGTCACGATTAAATGCGATGCCTGAGATAATGGGTTCTTCCATGCTGTCATCCTTACTATCTTCTTCAAATGTAATCAGTGTGCCATCGCCATCTTCATCAAAGCTGGAAAGCACACGCAACTTAACTTTATATTTACCGGCAAACTCTACAGAGCGAATTTGCAATACTTTACTGCCCTGTGAAGCAAGCTCTAACATTTCTTCAAAGGTGATTTTTTCAAGACGGCGCGCTTCTGGCACTACACGTGGGTCAGTCGTATAGACACCATCCACATCCGTATAAATTTGACACTCATCAGCACCCAATGCTGCTGCCAAAGCCACACCGGTGGTATCTGAACCACCACGGCCAAGTGTCGTGATGTTGCCATTGGCATCCACACCTTGGAAACCAGCCACCACACAGACATAGCCATCTGCCAAATCATGCTTCAGATTATGCTCATCAATATTGAGGATGCGCGCTTTGTTAAATGCGTTGTCGGTCAAAATTCTAACTTGCGTACCAGTGTAGCTTTTCGCTTTAATGCCTAGCTCCATCAGTGCAAGTGCTGTCATACCAATCGTCACTTGCTCACCCGTAGAAACCATCACATCTAACTCACGTGGGTCAGGGTCTGGCATGATTTCTTTTGCCAAGCCAATCAAACGGTTGGTCTCACCAGACATTGCAGACACCACGACGACTACTTGGTGCCCCATCGCTTTGTAACGTGCCACGCGCCTTGCTACATTACGAATCCGCTCTGGATTCGCAACGGAAGTACCGCCATATTTTTGTACAATTAGTGCCATGTTTAACTCTTTTAATCACCCAAATAAAATAATTGTTATATTTGCATTACCACTAGTATGCCATTGACGCCTTACACTAGGCTTACTCAGTTCTTTAATTTAGCCTAATTTGGCTTTTACCCAAGCTTCTACACTAGCCAATGCCGTAGACAGTTGACTTGGATCTGTGCCGCCTGCCATCGCCATATCCGGCTTACCACCACCTTTACCGCCCACTTGGCTAGCCACGTGATTCACCAAATCGCCCGCTTTGACTTTAGCAATCAAATCTTGCGTTACACCGGCAGCCAAGCTCACTTTTCCATCGTTAACAGCGCTTAACACAATCACTGCCGACTTGAGTTTGTCTTTCAGTTTGTCCATGGTTTCGCGCAGACCATTGGCATCAGCACCGTCTAGCATCGCAGCCAATACTTTGACGCCTGCAATATCTATTGCCTGCGCAACCAAATCATCACCCTGCGCGGATGCCAGCTTGGATTTTAAACGTGCAAGTTCTTTTTCAAGTGACTTTGCATGTTCGTTCAGTTGTGCAACTTTGTTGGCTAATTCATGTGCAGGCGCTTTTAAATCGTTCGCCAATTGTGTAATCAAGGCTTGTTGCGTATTAATTAACTTTAACGCGCCTTCACCGGTAGTGGCTTCCACACGCCGTACACCAGCGGCCACACCACTTTCAGATGTAATCTTGAATAAGCCAATATCACCTGTGCGGCTTACATGGGTACCGCCACACAACTCACGGCTTGAGCCAATATCCAATACGCGCACTTCATCGCCATACTTCTCACCAAATAACATCATGGCGCCAGTTTTTTGTGCAGATTCAATATCCATGACGCGCGCCTGTGTCGCAGCATTCGCTAAAATCTCTGTATTCACAATCGTTTCCACTTGCGCGATTTGCGCAACGGTCATGGGCGCATTGTGCACAAAGTCAAAACGGGTTTTTTCAGTATCGACCAAACTGCCTTTTTGTTGCACATGCTCGCCTAATACTTCGCGTAACGCTTTGTGCATCAAATGGGTGGCAGAATGGTTACGCATAGTATTGGCACGTGCTTGTGTATTCACGCGCGCAGAAACAGTATCGCCTACGCTTAACGACCCTGTTTTTAATACGCCATGATGACCAAATACTGCAGCTTGAATTTTTTGCGTGTCTTCTACCGCAAAAATGCCGTCGCTTGCACGCAACTCACCACTGTCACCAATCTGACCACCAGACTCGGCATAGAATGGGGTATCGTCTAGTACCACTATACCCATATCACCTTCACTTAGTGTGTTAACAGAGGTGCCATCTTTATATAGCGCTAATACCTTAGCTGAGGTTTCCAGTTTTTCGTAACCGTGGAAAGTGGTGGCTTGACCGTCATATTCCAAATTCGTCGCCATTTTGAATTTTCCGGCAGCACGCGCTTGTTCTTTTTGGCGTGCCATCGATGCTTCGAATTCAGCCACATCAATTTTTATGTCACGTTCACGAGCAATATCTGCTGTCAGATCAGATGGGAATCCATATGTATCATGAAGTTTAAAAGCTAAATTGTCTCCCAACAACAAATCAGTACCGCTTGGATGCTTAGATAAAGCAGCCTCCAAAATTTGCATACCATTCTCGATGGTTTCAAAGAAGCGGTCTTCTTCTTGTTTGAGAATGTCGGCAATCCGTTTTTGCTCACTCACCAGCTCTGGGTAAGCACCGCCCATTTCTTTGACCAAGTCTGGCAACATATGATGAAAGAACGCACTACGCACACCTAATTTATAGCCATGACGAATCGCGCGTCGAATAATACGGCGCAATACATAGCCACGCCCTTCGTTGCCAGGAATCACACCATCAGCAATCAAGAATGAACAGGCACGGATATGGTCTGCCAATACTTTTAGACTTGGGCTGGCTAAGTCAGCGGCTTTGGTTTCACGTGCCGCTGCTGCAATCAGCGTTTGAAATAAATCAATCTCATAGTTGGCATGCACGCCTTGCAATACTGCCGAGATACGCTCCAATCCCATACCCGTATCCACACTTGGTTTAGGCAATGGATGCATCACGCCCGCTTCATCGCGGTTGAACTGCATAAAGACGTTGTTCCAAATCTCAATGAAGCGATCGCCATCTTCATCAGGGCTGCCCGGAGGCCCACCCCAGTGTTTGTCGCCGTGATCGTAAAAGATTTCCGTACATGGGCCACATGGGCCGGTGTCACCCATCATCCAAAAGTTGTCTGAGGCATAGCGTGCACCTTTGTTATCGCCAATACGAATGACTTTCTCTGCGGGCACACCAATTTCTTTGGTCCAAATATCAAAGGCTTCATCGTCCTCTGCATAAACCGTGACTAGCAATTTCTCTTTTGGCAACTTGTAGACTTCGGTCAGCAACTCCCATGCGTATTGAATCGCATCACGCTTAAAGTAATCACCAAAGCTGAAATTGCCGAGCATTTCAAAGAAAGTATGGTGACGTGCGGTGTAGCCCACGTTTTCTAAATCGTTATGCTTACCACCAGCACGCACACATTTTTGGCTGCTCGTCGCACGGGTATAAGGACGTTTATCAAACCCCAAAAACACATCTTTAAACTGATTCATACCCGCATTGGTGAACAGCAAGGTCGGGTCACCATGTGGCACAAGTGAGCTAGACGCCACCACTTGATGGCCTTTAGAGGCGAAGAAGTCTAGAAATGCTTGGCGGATTTCGTTACTGCTGGGTTTGCTACTGAGTTTAATTGTCATCTTCAAACTTACTATTCAATACGTTCTTTATAATGTCAAAACCAAAACCTCGGCTTTGTAAAAATCTGGCCTGTTTGGCCCACTCCTCGCGGTTTTGTGGACCTGCTTTAAATTTCTTGCGCCACACCTCTCGCGCATTGTCCAACTCAGTCTCTTTAAGTGTTTCTACTGCCTGCGTAATCAGCTCGTCTGCCACACCTTTTTCACGTAACTCATGTGCTACCTTTGCACTACCAAATTTGGCTTTACGCGCATGCACAATTTGCTCTGTAAATCTTGCATCACTCAGCCAACCACGCTGTTTAAAATCATCTAGTAGCGCTGGTATATCATCCGTTTCCTCTGCATACGCTTTAAGCTTTTGGCTTAACTCGGCATAAGAGTATTCACGTTTAGCCAGATACTCCAGCGCGCGTTGCCTTAATGACTTCTCGACCATTGCCATTGGTTAACATGCAATTTTCTGCAGCTGACAAAAGATAAGTTAATCGTCTTCGCCACGTGCAGAAGGCATCACCTCGGCAATTTGTTTAGCATTGGCGCGAATTTTCGCTTCAATCTCTGCAGCGATTTCTGGATGCTCACGTAAATACTCTTTCGCGTTTTCTTTACCTTGGCCAATTTTCTCGCCATTGTAGCTGTACCAAGCACCGGCTTTTTCTACCAATTTAATATTCGCGCCTAACTCAATAATTTCACCTAAGCGAGAAATCCCCTCGCCATACATGATGTCAAATTCGGCTTGTTTAAACGGCGGCGCTACTTTATTTTTAATGACTTTGACACGCGTTTCGGAACCAGTGACTTCATCACCTTTTTTAATCGCGCCGGTACGACGGATATCTAAACGCACGGATGCATAGAATTTAAGGGCATTACCACCAGTCGTAGTCTCTGGGTTACCAAACATCACGCCAATTTTCATGCGGATCTGGTTAATAAAGATGACCAAGGTGTTGGTGCGCTTGATGTTACCGGTCAACTTACGCAAAGCTTGTGACATCAGGCGCGCTTGCAAGCCCATGTGGCTATCACCCATCTCGCCTTCAATTTCAGCACGCGGCGTGAGTGCAGCGACAGAGTCGACGACGACAATATCCACAGAGCCTGAGCGTACAAGCATGTCCGCAATTTCAAGCGCTTGCTCACCCGTATCCGGTTGGCTAATCAGCAAGTCCGGCACATTCACGCCTAGTTTGGCTGCGTATTGTGGATCTAGCGCATGCTCTGCATCAATAAACGCGGCCACACCGCCCACTTTTTGCATTTCGGCAATCACAGAAAGCGTTAAAGTCGTTTTACCTGAGGATTCTGGACCATAGATTTCAACAATACGACCACGGGGCAAGCCTCCAATCCCTAGCGCAATATCCAAACCCAAAGAACCTGTGGAAACCGCTTGAATATCTTCCCCGATATCGGAATCACCCATGCGCATGATGGAGCCTTTGCCAAATTGCTTTTCAATCTGAGAAAGTGCGGCTGCTAGCGCTTTGCTTTTGTTGTCATCCATGTAAATTTTGCCTTTATTTTAAACCACTTAAATTAACTGACCATTATTTCATAATTTGCTATTTATGGTAAGCACCAAGCACTGTTCGCTCGTCATTTACTTAAGAAAGCATCATGCCTAAGTTATTCAGAAAACGCTTGTAAACTTTTGCTAATTGAACGCGTTTTAACTGGTAGGGAGTGACCATTTATTAGATGGAGGAGATATGAAAATTTTAAAAGCTTTATTTGTAACTATCGCGATTACTGGTGCAACGATGTCGGTAGCCAGTGCGCGCGATTCATTTAGTCTAGGTGTAAATATTGGCGGGTATGGCTATGCGCCACCGCCTGCCGTGTACTATTACCCTGCGCCAAGCGCCGTCTATTATGGAGGGCCCGCTTACTATGGACCACCGCGTGCAATTCGCTACGCTCCTGTAGTGCAATATCGTTACTATAATAACGACCACTACCAAGGACATCACCGTGGATGGGACAGAGGCCGCGGCGATTGGGATCGTGGTCACAACCACGGTGGCAGAGGTCGTGGTCGCGACTAGCGCATTATTATTTAAGCATACCCATCAAGCCTAGCAACATATGTTCTGCGGCTTGATGTCGTATCTGCGTCCTATCCCCGCGAAACAGTTGCGTTGAACGCTTCAGTCGGCCATCGGCATGTGCCCAAGCAAAACAAACTGTGCCGACAGGCTTTTGCTTGGTGCCTCCACTAGGCCCAGCAATGCCCGTGATACTGCCTGCTAGGCTTGCCTGACTGTTTTTTAATGCCCCCTGCGCCATCGCTACCGCGGTTTGCTCGCTCACTGCACCATACTCATCCAACGTCTGCGCAGACACACCGAGTGCATCCACTTTGGATTGATTGCTATACGTAACAAATCCACAATCAAACCAAGCTGAGCTGCCCGCAACACTAGTGATAGCCACAGCAGCTAGGCCACCAGTGCACGATTCCGCTAACGCCAGCACCTCTTTGCGTTGCTTAAGCTGCGCACCCAACTCTTCAGCCAGCAGCACTAATTCATCCATATCCATCCTTGTATACATACAATGGCATATAACGCTGCCAATAAGTCATCTAACATCACGCCTAACCCGCCTTTTACCATGGCATCGCACTGACGAATTGGAAAAGGCTTCCAAATATCAAACAAGCGAAATAATAGAAATGCGGCGAGCCACCATCCCCATTGTTGCGGCGTAAATACAAGCACCAGCATCATGGCCACGATTTCATCCCAAACGATGGCGCCATGGTCACTTACCCCTAAAGCAAGTCCAGTCTGATGACAAAAATAAATGCCCAAAGCAAACAACACAGCAATCATTAGCAATTGCTGAGACATCGCCAGATGCATGACGCCTAGAAAGAACGGAAAACCTACCAAAGTACCCAATGTACCAGGCGCTTTAGGGGATAACCCAGTGCCAAAGCCAAAACTTAAACAATGCACAGGGTGCGATAGCAACAATTTCAATGAAGGTGCACTAGCCAAAATGATCAAACCCCTTTCCGGCAAAAGATAATGGCTGGTTCTGAAATGTCAGTAGCAAGCCTGCGCCAGAAGTCACTTCACCAATGCAGGTCAAAGGCACGCCGCACCGCTGACTGAGCGCTTCAATCTCGGCACGCTTGTGTTTAGGTACGGTAAAGCACAATTCATAATCATCGCCACCGGATAATATCGCTTGCTGAAAAAGTGGACTATGTAACGATTGTTTTACCATGGATAGACAAGGTACTTTCTCTAAATCAATCTCTGCCCCCACATCTGACGCCTTGAGGATATGACCTAAATCAGCAATCAGCCCATCCGAGATATCGATACAGCTATGCGCAATACCTCTCAACCCCATGCCTACGGTCAAACGCGGCTGTGGCTGATGCAACGCTTTTAAACAGTCGGCCAACACCGCATCCGGCACTATCAATTTTTTTTGTATATGTGCCAAGCCTAACGCCGCACTCCCCAGCATACCTGATACCCAAATATAATCCCCCACTTGCGCGCCGCTGCGTAACAACGCCTGACCAGTTGGCACCTCGCCCATGATTTGCACGGTAATATTGAGCGGTCCACGTGTGGTGTCGCCCCCTATCAAATCAATATCAAATTGCGTGGCACAATCAAAAAACCCTTGTGCAAATTCTGCCAGCCAATGCGAGTTCTGTTCCGGCAAAGCTAGCGCAAGTGTGATCCATTTGGGCATCGCACCCATGGCCGCCATGTCCGATACATTGACTGCTAGCGCTTTCCAACCAATCCATGCCGGTGGGCAATCTGCGTAAAAGTGAGTGCCTACTACCGACGCATCGACCGATACCACCAGCTGACAATGTGGCGCAACACGCACTAGCGCGGCATCATCCCCCACCCCCAAATCGGCCTTGGGTGTGGGGCGTGTAAAGTACCGCGCGATTAAATCAAATTCGCCGTGCATTTCAATCTCATTGGGCATCTGATACTACTTTACTTACATACGGCAATCGCACAAGCCAACTGTACACGATCAAACTGATGGCAATACCGACAACATCTGCCAACCAATCTCCCACACTTGGCATACGGGTAATCGTCCATGCCCCCTGCGCCCATTCGATGACTGCGCCATACATAGCGAGCCCAACTGCCGATTGCCAACGCCACTTGGGAAATGCAAGTAACGCCAGCGAAGTGAGCATCACAAACACGGCAATGTGCTGCACTTTATCCCAATATGGCCAGCCACCCTCTTTGGGAGGTAGCTCAATTAACATGAGATAGGTAACCAGCGTGAGTAACAGCATAAATAGGTACGGCAAGCTTGCAACTACCCAGCGTTTAATGATTTGTATCATGTTATGTAGGCTTCACTGCTGACTTAGGTCTAAACGCAGTCACAATATCGGCATGCGTCTCTAAATAAGGCATTGGCGCATCCGCCGTAGCTAACAAATCCAAACAATAAGGTACTGCTGCAAAAATACCATGGGCAATGACTTTGCCATTGTTATCTTTCAAGCCCTCTAGCGTTTCCTGAATCGCTTTGGGCTGGCCTGGCAGATTAATTATCAAACTTTGTTTGCGAATCACGGCCACCTGCCTAGACAAAATTGCGGTGGGCACAAAGTGCAAACTAATCTGGCGCATCTGCTCACCAAAGCCGGGCATTTCTCTGTCTGCAATGGCAAGTGTGGCCTCTGGCGTTACATCTCGCAACGCAGGGCCGGTACCGCCCGTCGTCAAAATTAAATGGCACTTTTCCACATCGACCAAATCTACCAGCGTGCTGGAAATTAGCATTTGCTCATCAGGAATTAAACGTGCCTCCACCACAAATGGTGTCAGCAAGGCCTTTGTCAGCCACGCCTGTAAACTGGGGATGCCTTTGTCGTCATACACGCCTTGCGAAGCACGATCACTGATTGAAACCAAGCCTATTTTTATGAATTGTTTTACCATTTTGCTGTCACAATAGCCACATGAAGTGAAATCATATCATTTTCGACCTTAAAGGAAATTTATGCGCGACAATTCTGGCGTCAAGATAGTCAATATCACCGCCCCTCAAAATAAGCTAGCCCCACAATCCAAAGCATTAGCCATTTCAGCACGTCAACACATACAAAAAAAATGGATGTTACTGATGGCGTTTACAGTGTTAGCGCTTATTGTGAGTACGTTTGCTTCAGCCGACGAAAATTTATACGCCAAAAATTATAAAGCGCAGAATGCATATGGCTTGACCTCGGCACAGGCGAGCCCAGATACCAAAATGTATGTCAGCAACCATAAGGAAGAAGACAATATCAGCATGCTGGAAAATGGCTATGACATGATGGGCAGCAGTGGTTTTGAAGGCGGTGATGTGCCGGCAGACTTAGCGCTACAACATGGTAAAACGATTAAGGCCGATGTGGTATTGGTGTATAGCAAATATGGCTCAGCCAAATCGGCCAGTTCAAAAATGGAAATGATTCGCGAGGCAGTGAAATCTGGCAAATCGCTGACAGAAAAGGACATGGCGAGCGAGCCTACGGTGTATAAATACTATGCCAGCTACTGGGCCAAGCTTCCCACCCCAACTTTAGGGGTGCATGTCATCAAGTTAGTCCCTAAATCCGGCGATCCCGATCAGGCAACTGAAGTCCCCGGCTTACAACTGCTAGCTGTCATCAAGGAATCTCCTGCAGCCAAAGCAGGCCTGATCAGAGGCGACCGCCTATTAAAACTCAACAACGTGGTATTAGAAAAACCGGAAGACTTAACCTCTACCGTACGTCAATTAAAAGGGAAAGTCGTTAGCATCCAGTTTGTGCGTGATGACGTTGAACAAACGGCCACCGCGCAGTTGAACTAGCCATAAATTTACAACCATTATACTGGCTGTAAATTAGCCTGTTGCGGCTTCGGCGTGTGGCAGGCTTCCGTAAAATGTATGTTAAGCTGTGCTCAACAACCATCAAAATATACGCACAATGTTTCTAGATATCTTTAATAATTACAAACAAAAACTAGCCGCCTCACAAGCAGATACCACTGAATTTCTCGCCGCACTGATTGCCGAAATCCGGCCGAGTGACCCCAGTCACTATGAAGAAGCTGCGCACGCAATTCAGGCGTTATGCTTTACGTTGAATCAGCATGAAGAAGATGCCACGTTATTGAGAAACGCAATTCTTCATATTATCCAAGAAAAGAAATCGGTCTCATTGTTTGCGGATTCCGGCATTCAAACAAACCATGGGTTTTTTGCCGAATTATTCCGACGTATCTCCCACCGTATCTTGCCAGACGCAATAGACACACAGTATCTGAAAGACGTGTTCGGGCTCATCTTCCATGTATCTTCCGATGCTGAATGGGTATGTGAAGTAGACGATGCAATATGGAAAGATTTATTTGCTACGTTGCAGTTTCAACGCGCTGACCATACACTCAAAAGCAAAGTCAACAAACAACTAGTGGATGCCATTCAGGTGCTATCGTATCGGCTATCTGCCTCTGGACTTGACTCTGATCTCATTAAAAATCATGAGCATTTGGAAAACTACACCTCACCTTTTATCATCCAGAATGTTGAGCTACACAAGCTCTTGTCTGAACAGCAGTTAACGCAAGCAGACATCAATCATATGCATGTCATGTTAGACCAATGTCAGCTAGTGACAGATAAAGTGAGGAAGGGCTGCGAGCAAACCGGGACCAGCATCCAATTGACTGCTCTGATACAACGCATTCAACAACAAATCGCACGGTTACGGCAGCTCTTCCATATTTTCATTAGTGTAAGCAATCCCCAGCTGTCCGAGCCATCGGACGGTGAGCATGATGTGGCAGGCAAAGTCGTGCCATTATTTAAATCGCTGGTCGCCGCCGAGTGCGAGAAAAACAGTATTTCCAGTCACTGGCAACAAAACATGGAGTTGATGGCGTTACGTGTCACAGAAAACGCTGGCCGCACTGGGGAGCATTATATTGCGGAAAATCGTTCGCAATATTTTGCACTGGTGAAATCCGCCATGGGCGCCGGACTTATCATCACCTGTATGGCGGTGCTAAAGGTGTTGATTACAACGGCGCACCTGCCACCACTGACAGAAACCATATTGGTAAGCCTTAATTATGGCCTAGGCTTTGTCATTATTCATGTACTACACTTTACAGTGGCCACCAAACAACCAGCCATGACTGCTGCCACGATTGCGGCGACGATTGGTGAAAGTGGTAGCAAAATCAAAAGTCTGGATAGCCTAGTGAAGATTGTTTCTCAAACCACTAGCAGTCAAACCAGTGCAGTTCTCGGCAATGTGATTATCATCATTCCATTTGCCATGCTGTTTGACCTGCTGATCCAATATTGTACTGGCCACCATTTTATTACGCCAGAAAAGGCACATGCACTGCTCAAATCGAATGACCCGCTACACAGTGGCGCAGTAATTTATGGCGCAATGGCAGGAGTGTGTTTATTTTTGGCTGGGTTAATTGCTGGCTTTCATGACAATTTATCGGCGTTTAATAAAATTCCAGAACGCATCAATGCATTGAAATGGCTCAAGAAAGGCTTGGGCGAAGCACGCTTACAAAGCGTTTCCAATTACATTCGGGACAATTTAGGTGCCCTAGCCGGTAACTTCTACTTTGGTTGCTTATTGGGCATTACTTCTGGCTTGGGGGTCATGTTAGGCCTACCGCTGGACATTCGTCACGTGACCTTTGTTTCAGCGTTTTTTAGCTTTTCTGTGAGTGCATTGGACTTTCAAATCACCTATACCATGCTGACGTTAGCGTTGCTTGGCATTGTATTAGTGGCGACTGCCAACCTGCTGACTAGCTTCTTTTTGGCACTGTATGTAGCGATGAAATCCAGAAAAGTACGCTTTGAGCATTGGCGTATTTTCACTAGAACACTACTTTCGCGTTTAAACCGACACCCCAACGAGTTCTTTTTCCCGCCTAAGGAATAAGTGATGCCTGATAAAAGTGGGCTATAACTTTTTGATCAACAATACGTGTTGATCAGCTTCTTTTGTCACATCTAATAACTCGAAAGAGTTATTAGAAATCAAAGTCCTAATGTTCTGTACAGCAGAGTCGCGCGCGACTGTCACTTTTAGTACATCGTTCACGCTGAGCAAGTCCAGTGTTTCCTTGGTTCTAATCATTGGGATTGGGCTGTCTGCATCCCCAAGATTTAATTGTGCTTGATAGTTCATCTCCATAGCCCTTCCTTTTATTCTTCAATTACTAATTACTCTTCAATGTGCTCACTTTTAGCTTCAATCGTTTCACGAATCAGCTTGAATAGCTCACGACTACTTTTAGGCGGCTTTTGTGCCGCTTCTTCTCGCTGCACATTACGAATCAATGTACGCAGCTGCTGACTATCCGTTTGCGGATATGCCAATAAAAACTCAGACACCGCCTGTGCGTCTGCTAGTAGGCGTGTGCGCCAACGTTCCATGCCATGAAAGCGCGCATTCTCTTCATTGTGCTTACCTTCCCAGCGTTGCAACTGGTCTACGATGGGCGCAGGATCAAGGTCTCGCATCAATCGTCCTAAGTATTGCATTTGGCGTCTAATCGCACCGTTGGCTGTAATGCGTTTCGCTTCCATCACCGCCTCAAACAGGGCTTCTGGCAAATTCAGTTTAAGTAGTTTGTCTTTAGGCAAATCCACCAACTTTTTGCCAATCGCCTGCGCAGCATCGGCCTCCGCCTTAAGCTTAGTTTTACTGATTACTGGGATAATTGCGTCTTTATCTTGCATGATTTTTGATTGAGTGCGGCATGAAATATGCCAATCACGGTATGATAACAGCTTTAACACGATCATTTAACCCTTAAAGACTGTTCATGGATTTAGATACCTTAAAGCAAATCGCGGAAGACGTACTGAAACAGGCCAAACTCGCAGGCGCATCCAGCGCAGAAACCGAAGTGAGTTATGGCACCGGACAAAACGTTTCGGTGCGGCTGGGCGAAGTAGAGAATATTGAATACAACCGAGACAAAGGGGTATCGGTGACAGTGTATTTTCTAGACAGAAAAGGCCATGCCAGTAGTTCTGACTTAAGTCCAAAAGCATTAAAAGATACGGTAGAGGCTGCCTGTAATATTGCAAAATTCACCGCAAATGATCCATTTTGCGGGCTCGCAGATGCTGCACTCATGGCTACGGAGTTTCCGGATTTATCGCTGTCTCACCCATGGAAAATAGGCGTTGACGATGCTATTGAGATTGCAAAGCAATGTGAGCGCGCTGCACTTGATGTGGACACCAAACGCATCACCAACTCCGAAGGCGCAAGTATCTATACCAACGCTGGCGTATTTGCGTACGCCAATTCACATGGGTTCAATCACGGCTACCCAAGCACACGTCATAGCATTAGCTGCTCAGTGATTGCTGAAGCAGAAGAGGCCATGCAGCGTGATTATTGGTATAGCAGTGCACGCGCCGCAGAAGACTTAGACTCAGCAATTGCAGTCGGCCGATGCGCAGGTGAGCGCACGGTGCGTCGTTTAGGCTGCAAACCAATTAAAACTGGCCAGTATCCGGTTCTATTTGAAGCACCGCTGGCTGGCAGCCTTATTTCCTCACTGATCAGCGCCATTTCCGGTGGTAGCTTATATCGTAAATCCTCATTTCTATTAGATAGCTTGGGCAAATCTGTAGGCACGCCTTTACTGAATATTCAGGAAGCTCCTCATCTACTCAAAGGATCGGCAAGCAGCCCGTTTGATAGTGAGGGTGTAGCAACGCATGCACGACAATTGGTGCAAAACGGGGTACTGCAGGGCTATGTACTCTCCAGCTACTCGGCACGGAAGCTAGGCATGCAAACCACAGGCAACGCTGGTGGTGTGCACAATCTCATTGTGCAAGATACAGAGCACAGCTTTGACGATTTACTGAAACTGATGGGCACAGGTCTGTTAGTGACCGAAGTATTAGGGCACGGGCTGAACATGGTAACCGGGGATTATTCGCGCGGTGCCGCCGGCTTTTGGGTGGAGAATGGTGTGATTGTGCATCCGGTAGAAGAAATCACCATTGCCGGCAACATGAAAGAAATGTTGCAAAGTATTATTGGTATCGGTACCGATGTGATTCCGCATAGTTCGAAACTGATCGGCTCTATTTTGCTTGAACGCATGACGGTAGCTGCCAGCGACTAAGATCATCCGGGTTGTTATACAATACAAAAGCCCCGAGTACGGGGCTTTTTTATTGTGCTAAATCGCGAGCTTGCGTGCTATTTACTTCGCTGGCTCTGCATCTTCTTCCGCAGGTTCAAAATCGCCATCGTCTTGCTTAATCAGATCTTGTGGCACTAAACCATCTTGCACTAAGCTAGCTCGGCGTTGCAAATAGGCATCACGTAAGAATGCATATGGGTCAATAGACGCGTTATCGACGATATCCGTAGCATCCAGCAACTGTGTACGTTTATCAATTAACTGAGCCGTGCGCAACTGATTGTGTAAGCGAACCTGACCAATGTTATGCGTATAAGTGATCGGGTCGGAAGTCACTGTATCTACCGCCAAACCAGCAGCATCTCTCACAGTACTTGGGCCAATAAATGGCAGCACTAGATAAGCGCCATTGCCTACCCCCCAGTGCCCTAGCGTTTGACCAAAGTCCTCGCTACGCTTTTCAATATTGTCCATGCTGGCTACATCAATCAACCCAGCCAAACCAAATGTGGTATTAATCACAAAACGACCGGCATCAGTAAACGCATGTGCGAATTTGAACTGTAATAAATCGTTAATGACAGTAGTGAGCGTGCCAATGTTACTAAAGAAATTGCTCACACCCTTGCGAATCGGTGATGGTGTCACCGTTTTATAAGCGGTTGCAACGGGCTTAATCAAGCCACGGTCAGCCACATCATTGAATTTGTAAATACCACGATTGACCCCTTCTAGCGGGTCTTTATTGGTTGCAGTTGCACATCCTGCGACCATACTGGTGAGCGCAACGGCAAAAAATACATGCTTTAATTGTTTGATCATTTGTTTTATCGCTTATTTTTAGTATTGGCAACAACCACCTAACACCAATATATGTAACACTACTTTAACAATTATTACTTACACTGGTGGGATTGTCCATAGCATCAAGCCAATACCTATCCCCTTTTTAAGTATGCCAAGCATAAATTAATCGCTTGTGTATGACAACCGAAACAAACCAAGCAATTCTCACACCAAGTATTGCATCATCACACTTATATCTTAGCCGATTTGTACAGATCCAGTGCCAGTGCTCGTTGTACGGCATGATCGACAATCGGATATGGATAATCACGCCCGATTTCTAGTGCGATAAGTTGTTGCCTAAATGACGAAATTGTCCATGGTGCATGTATTTCTTTGTCACTACACTTGGCTAATTCCGGCACATATTTGCGAATAAACTTACCTTGCGGGTCAAATCTCTCCGATTGAGAGACCGGATTGAAGATCCTGAAGTAGGGTTGCGCATCACACCCGGTGGAAGCGGCCCATTGCCAACCACCATTGTTGGCCGAAAAATCAAAATCAATCAGGTATTCCGCAAAGTAGCGCTCACCCCAGCGCCAATCCACCAATAAATCTTTCACCAGAAAACTCGCAGCGACCATGCGCAATCGATTATGCATATACCCGGTCTGGTTCAACTGACGCATGGCAGCATCCACAAGTGGGTAGCCAGTCTTGCCTTCGCACCAGGCAAGGTAATGCGCTGGATTATTTGGAAAGTACAACGCTTCATATTCTGCTTTATAAGCCTTACCTTCAGCCAAATCGGGCCGATGATACAAAATCTGAAAGTAAAAATCTCGCCAGATAAGCTCATTGAGCCAAGTTGATGCACCTGCGCTTCCTGTTTGCCACGCGGCTCTTGCCAAATAGCGGATGGATACCGTGCCAAAACGCAAATGTACCGAGAGATAAGAAGGGCCTTTCACTGCCGGAAAATTACGCGCCTCTTCGTAATAACTTATGCGCTCGAGAAAATCCTCAAGCAGCGCTTTTCCACCAGACATGCCTGTTGGCAGCTTCATGCTTTGCAGATTGGTGCGCGTGAATCCCATTTGCGCTAACTCGCGCAACACATACTGCTGTGCAATTTCATCACTAGCTACAGCATAGTGATGCCGATAGGCATCAACCGGGTATGGCTTAACGTAGAAATCATTCAGCTTTTTGATATGCGCGTTACGATAGGGAGTAAACACACCATAAGGTTTACCGGCTTGCGACAATACCTCATCTTGCTCAAAAATGACTTGGTCTTTATATTGGTGAAAAGCAATTTTTTTGGCTTTTAAATGTGCGGCCACGGCGGCATCGCGTGCAATGGCTGCAGGCTCATAATCACGATTGCTATATACTGCATCGACTTGAAGTGTATGCGCCAACTGAGGAATAAACTGTTCGGCGAAATCATAAGCGACTAACAAATCGCCACCTTGCTTTTGCAAAGCCAACTTGAGCTCCCGCACACTCTCCCAAATAAACTCGACACGGCGATCTGCTTTGTTTGGTAGGGTATCTAGGATGTGTCGATCAAACACAAATACGCAGTAGACATTAGCGGCTTGTTTGAGCGCGTGATACAAGGCGGCGTGATCAAAATCACGCAAATCACGCCTAAACCAAACAAGTGCTTTTTGAATCTGTAAAGACATTGAGCAATGCGATGAATGAAAACCGCATTGTAAGCAATTTTGCTCAAAGATGTGCGGTCACTACCCTCGTGCACCAAAAAGATACTTAGCGGCGACTACTTCTTCTTTTTTGGCAGGTGCAGAAATAGGCACCACCTTTTGATCCAAAAAACCTAATTTATTTTGTAACTCTAGCGAAACCAGCAGCAGTTCTTCATCGCCCAATGTATCGGCTTGCTCAAAGACATGTCTCGCATACTCTTGATCTTTAACGACTTTTGCCGGATTAACAGGCCCAATCACCTTTCGCGCCGCAACAGAAAATTTTGACAACAGCACCAACAACTCATTATCCATCATTCAGAACTCTCCAAAAATTTTGGTAGACGCAATGCACAAATACCCAGAATTGCAACGACGCAACATACACGATGCTGTATTAAGCAAAATGCATGCTAGGTGGATTATTCTTTGTGATACGGATGATGTTGAATGACGGTATAGCCGCGATACAGTTGCTCACTAAGCATGACACGCACCAAGCCATGTGGCATAGTCAGCCGAGATAAACTCCACAACCAATTGGCTTTTTGCTTGAGGCTATCATGCAAACCATCGGCCCCACCAATGACGAGTGAGATGTCTTTACCCAAGGTCTGCCAATGCTCCATTTTGGTAGCCAACTGCAAGGAAGTCACCTCTTGACCATGCTCATCAAGTACTACTAGGTAGTCTTTATCAGCAACCTCCAAAATGCGTTTGGCTTCTGCTTCTTGCACTACCTCGCTATTTTTACCTGAGGCACGCTTATCGGGTTTTAATTCGATGATTTCTGTTGCAAACTCACGTGGCATACGTTTTAAATATTCGACACATGCCAACTCCACCCAATGTGGCATTTTATGGCCCACTGAGAGGATTTTCAGTTTCATACGAGAGTTAAAGTGTGGTTAAACTGCTGAGGGTTTCAAAACGTCTTGCGTCACATGACCGCTTCTACGATTCTCGGTCTCGCTCCATAACTGCTCCAAGTTATAGTAAGCGCGCGCGGTAGGTACCATGATATGTACAATAATATCTTCTAAGTCGACCAGCACCCACTCGCCCTCTTTCTCGCCTTCGACACCGCGAATATCAACGCCTTTTTCTTTCAGCTTTTCGCGGACATTATCTGCAAGCGACTTAGCTTGGCGGCTGGAATTGGCGCTACAAATAATCATGTAACTAGTGAGTGAGGTCATTTTTCGCACATCAAGCACGGAAATATCAAACCCTTTGATGTCTTCTAACGCGTCAACGACCGCGTCTTTCATGGCTGTAAGTTCTAACAAGAAATTCTCTTTTATCTGAATGGCATTAAGCTGCTTGCACGGGGATGGATTTTTTTTGCTCTACAATCCGATTTTGCGGATCGACATAGACAAGTTGCGGCGCATATTTTTCTAATTCAATTTCCGTGTAATGCGCATAGCTGGCAATGATGATGATATCTTTAGGATGTGCTTTATGTGCAGCCGCACCGTTCACAGAAATAATGCCGGAATGCCGGGCAGCGCGAATGGCATAGGTGCTAAAGCGCTCGCCATTGGTTACATTATAAATATTAATCTGTTCATATTCACAGATATTGGCTGCTTCCAATAAAGCCTCGTCAATCGCGCAACTGCCCTCATAATGCAACTCACTATGCGTGACATGCACTCGATGCAATTTGGATTTAAGCATGGTTCTTTGCATTGTGTTGACCTAACTTGGTTGCCTAACTCGGCGAAAGGGTTGCTATTATAATCATTTCAAGGGTTTAGCGCAAAATTCAATGTTATCAATCAAACGTGTTTTACCTAATTTTGCGGCACCTAATACAACTAGTTGTGTATCTTGCGGCATAGCAGGTAATAAAGTCTGAGCAGACCGTATAGCCACATAGTCTACCTGCCACCCTTGCTGCGTCAACTGCTGCGTCGCTGCTTGCTCTAAGCTGACGTAATCATGCTGGCCCTGTAGGGCTTTCTCTTCCACTTCTTTTAAGGCACGAATCAATTGTGTGGCTTGCGTTTTCTCGGCAAAACTCAAATAGCCATTACGTGAACTCATGGCTAAATTACTTGGCTCGCGCATGGTCTCACCCGCCACAATGGTCAACGACAAATTGAATTGACGCACCAGTGCTTGAATAATGTGCAACTGTTGAAAGTCTTTTTTACCAAACACCGCCACTTGCGGCTGTACCATATTAAATAGCTTCAACACCACAGTTGCTACCCCCATAAAATGCCCAGGGCGCGTTGCTCCGCACAAGGTATTGGCAATGGGCGGCGGCTGTATGGTCATGGTTTGATGCAAATTGACGCCATCAAAATCCGGATAGACCTCACTCACCGTAGGCACAAACACATAATTGACGCCTAATTGCTGTAACTTCTCACAATCTGCCTCTAACGTGCGGGGATAATTGGCTAGGTCCTCATTCGCACCAAACTGCAACGGGTTGACAAATATACTCACCACTACACAACTTGCATGTTGCTTGGCTAATGCAACCAAATGCAAATGCCCGGCATGTAAATTGCCCATGGTGGGCACAAATGCGATATCAGCATGCGCACTTAGCGCGTCTCGCAACGCTTGTACAGAATGAATCAATTGCATACGACTCACCTCTTAATAGCTATGTTGCGGCGCAGGAAATGTACCCGCTTTGACTGCATGTATATAAGCGCGCACCGCGCTTTGCACACTGCCGGTTTCGCTCAAAAAATTACGCACAAAGCGCGGCGCTTTAAATGCATCTGCAGGCTTATTAGCGGGCCCAGAGTAAATGCCTAACAAATCCTGCAGCACCAACACTTGGCCACTGCAATCCGCCCCTGCGCCAATGCCAATAGTTGGCGCGTTGATCGACTGTGTGATGGTTCTGGCCAATTGCGCTGGCACCATTTCCAACAAGACAAAACTCACGCCTGCATCACTCATCGCTTGTGCATCTTGCATGATGATATTTGCTGCTGATTCCGTTTTACCTTGAATTTTATAGCCACCCAATTGATTTACCGATTGCGGAGTAAAGCCAAGGTGCGCACACACCGATATGCCACGATCTATCAAGTACTTAGCCGTGTTTACCATTGCGCCACCCCCTTCAATTTTGACGATATGTGCACCGCTATTGATCAACTGTTGCGCATGTTGCAAGGCAAGCTCTTGGCCATGCTCATAAGTGCCATAAGGCATATCGGCCATGATGACTGTTTGCCTTGCACCAGCAGCCACGGTGCGGGTGTGGTAACACATGTCTTGCAGCGTTACTTGTAAGGTATCAGTCTGCCCATGCAAGACCATCCCCAATGAGTCGCCCACCAACAATATGTCTACCCCTTCAGACTCCATCAACTTGGCAAAGGTAGCATCGTAACAAGTCAGCATGGCAAGCTTATCGCCACGCTGTATTTTTTGTGAAATATCAGATAAAAGCATGCCCTATTTTACAACTAAACACTGCCGGTTTTTTGATTGGTCAGTATTTTCATGGAAATGCCCATAAAAAAAGCAGCCTAACTTGGCTGCTTTAATCATAAACCTCAAGAGGTGCTGCGTTGTACCACAACGCCCCCTATTTAAATGCTTTCCGGCGACGTGTGATGCCAAAAATACCTAGTGCTGTAGCCATCAATGGTAAGGATGCGGGTACCGGTACTGCGCTCACGTTATCATGACCGCCTTCATTAGGCACATCGACACAATTCACAATTTCATTAATAAGCTGCTTTGTCTCTTCCGTAAAAATCACAAAATGCTGCTCAGGAATCACTGTTTCAATTTTTGCAACTACTGGGGCAATAATATTTGCTGGTGGAGGTGGAGGTGCTGGCGCCCATATAGTAGTTGCTACACTAGCCAAGGTTGTTACGGTTTTGGCACCAGCTGACCAACCACTTATAACTACTGCATTGGCACTTGTTGCAGCAAACAATAAAATAAAAGCGATCGAAAGTTTTTTCATGTCACACCCCTTTAGTTGTTTATTAATATCATGGGTGCATCATAGATAACAATTTGCAACACTTCAATGACCCACATGGGCTGACCCATTTGGGCTAACGCTTTAAAAACATCTAAGTAATCAAACGCTTACTCAAAGTTAGGATTAAAGTATTCTCGACTGCCTTTGATCTGGCTGATACGTTTGACCAGCAATTCCAGTGCCGATTCATCTTTAATAATATTGAGCTTTTCATTGTTCACAATTAACAGGCGCGAAGCATCATAGGTGTGAAAAAATTCGCTATAGGCATCTGCCAAACGTTCTATGTATTCGCGTGGAATTTCTTGCTCATAACTGATATTGCGCTCTTGAATGCGGTCTGCCAACTCGTCCACTGGCGTTTGCAAGTAAATCACTAAATCTGGCTTGGGCGATTTGAGCTGCAAATGGGTATAAATTTGATGATAGAGCGCATATTCTTCATCATCCAGATTCAAGCGCGCAAACAAAGGATCTTTCTCTAAAAAGAAGTCCGCAACTGTTGGCTTGGCAAACATATCACGCTGTGTCATGTCGGCAATTTGTCTGGAGCGCTGAAACAAAAAGAACAATTGCGTAGGTAGCGCATAACGTTGCGCATCCTGATAAAAGCGCGGTAAAAACGGATTGATCTCGGCTTTTTCGGTGAGCAGCTCTGCCGAAAATTTTTCTGACAGCATTTTAGCCAACGTTGTTTTGCCACTACCTATCGGCCCCTCTACTACAATGTAAGGGAATTGATTGAATATACTCATACTAAGCAGAAAGCCCTGATAAAGATTGAATGTCTGATTGCTGGTATTGTGTTGCCAATTCTACAACACTCTTTCCATTGGGTAAGGTTAAATCCGGTGCAATTTCAGCCAATGGTAATAGTACAAAGCCACGCTCGTGCATTCTGGGGTGTGGCAAAATCAGCTCGGGCGTATGCATCGCTATTTGGTCATACCATAACAAATCCAAATCCAGCACGCGTGGCGCATTGGGAAATGGACGCTCGCGTCCAAAAGTGGCTTCCACAGCAAGCAATTGACGCAGTAATACCGTAGGCTCTAGCAAGGTATCTATCTTAGCCACGGCATTGATGAAATCCGGCTGATTGTCATACCCAACGGGTGCCGTTTTGTATAGGCTAGAGCGCAGTAGCAAGCGCGTTGCTGGTAGCTGTACCAGTGCGTCAAATGCGCGGCTCACTTGCTTGACCGGGTCTTGCAGGTTGCTACCCAGTGCAATATATGCGATTGCCATGATTAATCGTGCGTAGGCTGTTGTGCGGCTGGCGAGCCAACTGTTTTCTTTTTAGGCCGTCTACGGCGTTTTTTAGGGCCAGTATCCGGCAACAACATCGCCGTACGGGCTTCAGTGCTGGCATCGGCAAATGTCGTCCACCAAGCACCGATCTCTTCTGGCAACTCACCAGACTCGCACCTTAATAAGAGAAAATCATAAGCAGCACGGTAGCGCGGATGCGTCAGTAACGCATAGGGACGTTTACCAAAGCGCTGCTCAAAACGCGGCTGCATGCTCCAGATTTCTTTCATGGTTGCAGTAAAGCGATTATGGATTGCCATTTTCTCCGCTTGGAGATCAATGACTTCGCTCATCGCCAAATGCAAGGCCGGAATTGGCGGCTGCCCTTGTTGCTGATACACCTGCCAAGACGCTAGCACCTCATGCCACAGCAAGGTCGCAAATAAAAAGCTGGGGTTAGACGATTTTCCGTTCAGAATACGGTCATCGGTATTTTTTAGTGCCAGCATCACAAAGCGCTCGCCCATCGGTTGCTCAAGTACCACATCTAACAGTGGCAGCAAACCATGATGCAATTGCTGGACACGCAAGGCATTGATGCTCTCGATGGCGTGACCGGACAAGAATAGTTTAAGCATTTCATCAAACAACCGACTCGGCGGCACATCTTGTAGCAGGTCGGCCATTTTACGGATAGGTGCTTCAGTCTTTGCCTCGATTTTCAAACCCAATTTGGCAGACAAGCGCACCGCACGCAACATGCGTACCGGGTCTTCCTGATAGCGCGTGACCGGATCACCAATCATACGTAGCTGCTTGGCTTTCAAATCGGCAACGCCATTATGAAAATCCAAGACTTCGCGCCGCGCCGTGTCGTAATACAAAGCATTCGCAGTAAAGTCACGGCGTACAGCGTCTTCTTCAATTGTCCCGAAAATATTATCGCGGATAATCCGTCCGGAGTCCGAGGTTTGCGCATCCCCTTCGCTCAGGTGATGGCCGCGAAAAGTAGACACCTCAATAGTTTCATTTCCCCACATGACATGCACCAAGCGAAAACGCTTACCAATGATACGCGAGCGCCTAAAAACCTTATATACCTCTTCGGGTGTAGCATTGGTCGCCACATCAAAGTCTTTGGGGGTGAAGTGCATCAGTAAATCACGTACCGCACCACCGACAATGTAGGCTTGAAAACCCGCTTTTTGCAGCCCTTCACATGTTTTGAGCGCGGCTGGACTAATCAGCGACTGATTGATTTTATGCGACTTCTCTGAGATAACATTCGCTGAGGTCACCGACCCTGGATCGGCCTGATTGATGACGATGGCCGCTTTCTCACGCTTGGAAAATACTTTTTGTAGGAATTTTTTAATCATTGATGGGTTGGGTTATTCCATAAAACATCAGGCACGCCGGCTTCCTGATTCAATTGACGACACAGGACAAACAGTAAATCGGATAATCGATTGATGTACTGTAGTGATACCGTTGTGAGCGTATCTTGCGCATTCAGTGTATGCATCGTGCGCTCGGCGCGACGGCATACCGTTCTAGCCAAATGGCAATAAGCTGCAGCACGGCTACCGCCCGGCAAAATAAATTCTTTCAATGGCGATAATGATTCATTCCAGCCATCCAAGGTATGTTCCAATGCCGTGACGCGCTCGGCCTTGACCATTGTATAGCCAGGCATGCACAACTCTCCGCCCAGATTAAACAAGTCGTGCTGAATCTGCGTCAATGCTGTTTTAACTTGTAAAGACACAGGTTCGGTCAGCATCAGGCCAATCACGGCATTGAGCTCATCGACATCGCCCATGGCTTGCACACGCAAATGGTCTTTTGCAACGCGCGTGCCATCGCCCAAGCCAGTGGTACCTGCATCGCCGGTACGGGTGTAAATTTTACTTAAACGATTTCCCATAAACCTGTTTGCACAATTGGTAAGCATACAATTGCTACCAATGTCCGCATGGATATGCGCCCTTTAATTCATCTATAATGCCAGTATTATAAAGGATGAACTCCTTCTTCATGTCTAAAAATAATACGATGTCTCAAAATCCGATTGGGGTGATGGATTCTGGCGTAGGCGGCATTTCCGTGCTCAAGCATATACATGCGCAACTCCCGCATGAAGCGCTGACCTATTTTGCGGACAGCCGCTATGCACCCTATGGCAACAGAAGCCCGCAAGAGATTCAGCAGCGTTGTTTTGCCATTGCAGACTTCCTCATCGCGCAACAAGTCAAAGCCATTGTAGTGGCATGCAACACAGCCACGGCCGCGGCCATCACTGAAATGCGCGCGCGTTACAGTTTACCGATTATCGGCATGGAGCCTGCTGTCAAACCTGCCGCAGCGGCCAGTCAAAATGGCATTGTGGGTGTACTGGCCACAGTGGGCACCCTCAAAAGCGCACAATTTGCGGCCTTATTGGAAAGTTATGGTCGTAACGTTAAAGTCGTCACGCAAGGCTGTGTAGGCTTAGTGGAGTGTATTGAACGTGGAGAGCTGGATGCCGCATATACACGCGATTTAATCCGACAATACACTGCTCCACTATTGGCGGAAGGCGCCGATACCATTGTCCTAGGCTGCACTCATTACCCATTTGTACGCACTGTGATTGAAGATATCGTCGGCAAACACGTCACACTCATTGATACTGGTGCAGCCGTGGCAAAACAGCTACACCACAAATTAACCGAGCAACAACTGCTTACAGACAGTAACGACACGCCACACATTACGTTTTATACCAATAGCCAACAACCTGAGGCCGCTGCTGTCATTGAAACGCTATGGGGACAAGCCGCCCAAGTCCAATTGCTGCTTTAAGTGCTGGGCTGTTACCCCTGCGCGTTCAGCTAGCTCCTCTATCAATATGTCGAATGCGCGGATATCTAACTGCCGCAATTGATGTGCTAATACAGGCTGGCCTATTGGCAAAAACGATGCCCCACCCAGATCACTCAATACTACCCGCTTCTTACTCCACAAAATGTTATGTGCATAGACATCACCGTGCATCAATCCGCACTGGTGCAAATGACAAAGCGCATCTGCCACGCCCTGCAAAATGTGTAATGCTTGCGCCAGTGTTAACTGGTCACCTTGCGGATAGACATCTCGCGTACAACTATCAAAGCTCGGCGGATCGGCCAGTATGTGCAAATCAGGCTCCAGCAAAGGCATGACCAAACCAGAAGTTCCTTGCGGATGCTGATCTACCACGCCCTTCAAGCCAACCAAGTTTGGGTGCTCCCCTGCCAGCATATTGGCGTGCATTTCACACCTTGGTAGACCATCGCTAGTCACGCCGCCTTTGAATAATTTGACAGCCACAGGCTGCGTAGATTGCGCAGTATCTTGCCATTGCGATTGATAACTAACGCCAGAAGCGCCTTGGCCAAGCACCGGTCCTAATTGCAGCGATGCCCAATCAATAGCACGTATTGGGCGATGCGCCATGTGTGTACGTTCGGCGATATCCGAACAGGGATTACCTGCATACGCCAGCCATGTGAGCTTGGGTAAATTAAACAGCCAATCGGGTAAGGCTTCGAATCGATTGGCAGATAGCCTCAACAACTCTAAGGCATGACATTGCCGCATTGATTCCGGTAACACGCTGAGTTGATTGCCTGCCAACATCAGTTTTTGTAACTTGGCACACTCGCCCAAACTATCAGGCAAATGTTTCAGACGGTTATCCGTGACGATAAACCAGCGCAAATGCTGAGTAGGAATGGCTGATGCCGGAATATGCTCGATTTGATTGGCTTTAAAGCCAATCATGCTGAGCTTGGCACACTGCCCCAATACCTCTGGCACATATGTAAACTGGTTAGACGAGCAAAATAAAATGCGCAACTGCTTAAATCGCGTTAAATCATTGGGTAAATCCGTGAGATCGTTGCCTGTTAAATCGAGTATTTCCAGTGAGTCGGTGAGTGAGTACAGCGCTTGTGGAAAGCTGGTCAGCCCAGCACTGATTTTGATGTGCTTAGCCCCTTCCAACTTGCCCGCATTAAGCAGTGCAAGTGTGTCCGATGACGAAGCTGTAGAATCTAGCAATGCAGTGTATCGGCTTAATGATGTGAAACCACTTCGCCTTCTTTGAGTTTGTATTTCGTACCACAGTAAGGGCAAGCGACATGGCCTGTTTTGGCTACATCTAAAAACACGCGCGGGTGCGATGCCCACAACGCCACTTCTTTGGTCGGGCAATGCAAAGGCAAATCTTTGACCAAGATTTCAATCTCATTGTTTTCGAACTCTTTTACATCTGACATGGCGTCACTTTCTTAACAGTTTATTCTGTAATGATAACTTGAAAATTAACGCCCTGCATTGGCAATGCGGGGCTTATGTTGTTTCTGCGATAGCTTATATAGCAGCCACAACAACATGATGACGCCAATATATAAAGTGGATTGTAAAACGTTCCAATGAGTACCCGCCAATGACGATGCGAAGTAGCCAAAATTCTGGCTAATCAATAAGTACATGACCCACATATAAGGCACGGTCCATTGACCAAGTGGCCGGTAAACCACAGACAAAGGCAAGACAATCGCCAACAATAGAATTGCTATGCCGTAATGATGCTCCCATGCAATAGGAGAAGCGATAGTCAGGCTCAACATCATAATTGAAAGATCAGCTGCATTGGGTTGACGCAGAAATTTCCAGAATAGCGCAACTGCCAACAGCAGCGCAGAGGTCAGCAAAGTGGTCAGATACACCCATGGGTGATAAGGCGGAAATGAGTTGGAAAGCCACTCTAGATTATTCCCATTCAACAATAGCCGATGCATGATGCCATTGATGGATTGATTGGGATAAAAACTCTCGCCGTGTTGACTCAGAAAAGACAATACGGAGAAATAGTCTGTCCAGTTTTCAACGCCATATAGCGACACAGACACTAAAAAGATCATGGCTGACGAAATAGAAAACGTAATCAGGAAATGCCACTGCCTTCTGATGAAGGCCCATGGAATCAAAATAATCCATTGCGGCTTAAAGCTACAGCAAATGCTCAATAAAACACCTGCTGCCCCCAAACGCTTAGTCTGCCACGCCAATAAAGCCAGCCCTGCCAATAAGGTCATGAATGTTTGAACCTGGCCCAAGAAATAAGACCGTAATAAAGGATAAAACATCGCCACAGCAGCAATCCCAGTTAGCAAAGCCAACACGCGCATCCAAACAGGTATTTGCTGTTGCGTCTCGCTAAAGAGTCGCGAAGTGGTGTGCCAAGCAGTGACAACGCTTTTATCGATCAGTTTGTAAAACACAATACCCAATAGCGGTAAACATAACCAACTGATGATGTTGGCGTTGTCAACAATAGCCTCGTACGACAAGCCAAAAAAACGATGTGGGAGATCGAAAATGAGTAACGCGCTGGGGGGATATTGAAACTTAGTTTGGTCTTTTAAGATAAGCGCATCATAGATTGAGTCACTTGGAAACGCATCCAGATGCGTGAGCGCCTTGACCATCACGCCCCAAGAATCTGCGCCTGCAATCGCATGCAGATATGTTGCAAAGTAGATGGTAGTTAACTCATTGCCATAACCAAACATGCGCTGCAAACCAATATTGATGACTACCGCACTTGCTACAAACATCAGCAACAATGCCAACGAGGTGCGCATCACTTCAACAAGACTTGAACTACTGTGGCTGTCTGCATTGAATATCATATGCAATGCAGATTTTGCAGAAAACCGCACTAACACTGCCACACCACACAGCACTAAGGCTAGTAACAATAACTGAACTTTAATATCCATTATTTTTTGTTGAGTGATGTGACACTAGAATGTTAAACCAAAGTGAGCCATCCCATGTGTTTCTCGGATTTACCTTTCACCACATCAAAGTACAGGCTTTGCAGTTTTTCTGTGATAGGGCCACGGGTGCCTTCGCCAATCGCACGATTGTCTAGCTCGCGAATCGGCGTCACTTCTGCAGCAGTACCTGTAAAAAACGCTTCATCTGCACTGTACACTTCATCACGCGTAATACGTTTCTCAATCACTTCCAGCCCTAATTCTTTAGCCAGTTGCACAATCGTGTCGCGTGTAATGCCTTCTAACGCACTGGTTAAATCCGGCGTAATCAGTTTACCGTTACGTACGATAAAGATATTTTCGCCAGAGCCCTCTGCAACAAAGCCGTCTACATCCAGCAACAACGCTTCTTGGTAGCCATCTTGCGCTGCCTCTTGGTGCGCCAAAATACTGTTCATGTAGTTACCATTGGCTTTGGCTTTACACATGGTGATATTGACGTGATGACGTGAGAAAGAGGAAGTCTTCACGCGAATGCCTTTGGTAATCGCCTCTTCACCCATATAAGCGCCCCAACTCCATGCCGCGACAATCACGTGCGTAGATAACGTTTTAGCAGAGATACCCATCGCCTCAGCGCCATAGAACGCCATTGGGCGCATGTAGGCAGATTCGAGCTTGTTATCCCGTACCGCCGCTTTTTGCGCTTCGATCAGCGTTGCTTTATCAAACGGCATTTTCATGCCTAAGATATGCGCACTGCGGAACAGGCGATCCGTATGCTCTTTTAAGCGAAAAATCGCAGGCCCTTTATCGGTTTTGTAGGCACGCACCCCCTCAAACACGCCCATGCCGTAATGCAGTGTGTGCGTTAATACGTGAGTCGTTGCATCACGCCAGTTGACCATTTTGCCGTCATACCAAATTACGCCATCACGGTCTGCCATTGAGGTTGGTATTGCCATTTCGCTTGCCTTATCTTGTGAAAATTACAAAAGCAATATTGTAAACCAAAGCAGCGAATTTATTGCTTATGTTAGAATCAAAACCCTAGAATAAAGTCAAATCTTATTCGTAAGTGAGTGTAATTGTTACCAAAGGATACTTTTCATGCGTAAGTGGTTATTTTTAAGCCTATTTTTAATGCTGACTGCCTGTAATGCAGCCCCTAAAGCCGCCCATTTTATCGGCACCGATATTACAGGTGCAGAATTTGGTAAACCGCTCACATTAACGGATCATACCGGCAAGCTTCGCGCGATGTCCGACTTCAAAGGCAAAGTGGTCATCATGTTCTTTGGTTATACGCACTGCCCGGATGTTTGCCCAACAACCATGAGTGATCTCCGCCAGACCATGAAGTTACTAGGTAAAGACGCGGATCAAGTACAAGTGCTATTCATTACCGTTGATCCGGAACGAGACACGCAAGAAGTACTGGCACAGTTTGTACCCTCGTTTGACAAGCGTTTTATCGGCTTGCGCGGCTCCCTGCA
The DNA here is from genome assembly GCA_000525025.1 of Methylophilaceae bacterium 11. Taxonomy (GTDB): domain Bacteria; phylum Pseudomonadota; class Gammaproteobacteria; order Burkholderiales; family Methylophilaceae; genus Methylophilus. The sequence goes on from JCKJ01000001.1 coordinate 2,322,429, forward strand.
AGAAGTGTCCGAGAACATGGGCAGTTATAAAATCTTTGCTTCTAAGGTCGTCAGCAGTACCTCAAGCAACTACACGATTGACCACAGTGCTGGCTTATATGTGTTTGATAAAAAAGGCACAGCGCGCATCTACATGAGCTACGGGCAAAAGCCTGCCGATATTGCACATGATGTGAAACAATTGTTTTAACGAAATATTAAAGACGGTGTAACTGCGGTGACAAGCGCTTGAGCGCTTGTTCAACGATTGCATGTTCCGGAAACAGTTGCGTTAACACTGCATAAAACTTGGCAGAATGATTCATCTCTTTCAAGTGTGCCAATTCGTGACAAACGACATGATTAATGATTTGCGGCGGCGCTTGTATTAGCCGCCAATTCAAACGAATTTGACCACGGCTATTGCAACTCCCCCAACGTGATTGTGCACTGGATAGCGCAATCGGCGGCGTGGGCACACCCAACTTAGCAGAAAAAATTTCCACCCTGCGCGCAAAGTCCTCATAGGCCTGCTGCTGATACCAGCGAATAATGCGTTTGGCGATGGCCTCTGTATTGTCAATGTCTTTGACCGTCAGCACCAGACGTTGCCCATCTAGCCGGAGTATTGATTTAGCGCTGGTTTCCAATAGCTGTAATTCAATATCCTGACCCAACAACAACAAGTGCTCACCATGCTGCCACTGCACTTTGTCTACGGCATTGACTTCGCGCAAGGCCAGTTTATTGCTTATCCAAGCAGACTTCTCTAACAGGATTTGGTTTAACTGATGGGTCATCAAACGCTTGGGAGCGTGCACCACCAAACCTTGTTGCGTGATTTTCAAACCGACGGTACGTCGCGTACGATACTCGAGCAAATAGGCAATATGCTGACCATTCGCAAGTGTGATGGTTTGCTCAATCAAAGCGATTGCATCTCCGCCTCAATCCAAGCTTCCACGCGCTGATTCACTTCATCTGGCTTCATGCCAGCCGTTTCAATTGGCGGCCCAATCACCACTTGAATCGTGCCTGGATATTTGATAAATGAATTTTTGCGCCAATAACGGCCAGCATTGTGTGCCACGGGCACTACTGTACTTTGCGTATGCGCAGCCAACCATGCGCCACCAACATGATACTTGGCGCGCTGGCCAGGCGCTGTGCGCGTCCCTTCCGGGAAAATCACTACCCACAAGCCTCTAGCCAAACGGTCTTTGCCATTGGCCACCAACTTTTTGAGCGCCTCGCGTCCAGCACTGCGGTCAATTGGAATCGCCGCCAGCGCCATAAAGGCCCAGCCTAAAAATGGAATCATCAATAGCTCACGCTTCATGACCCAAATCTGCGGCGGAAAAATGGTTTGCAAAGCAATGGTTTCCCAAGCAGATTGATGTTTGCAGAGAACGATAGAAGGATGATCCGGAATATGCTCACGCCCTTGTACAGACACACTCAAATTACAGGTGAGCTTAAGCCAATATACGGTGCAATAAGCCCAGCCGCTGGCAATGCGTGAACGTGTGACGTTGTTCAGCGGGACAAGTAAAATAGCAATAACAGAGAAAATGGGCGTGATGACAAGCAAGCCCAAATAGAACAGCAGTGATCGAAGCCTAAGTATCATTTAGTCAGCAATAATATGTTGTACGGCCTCTGCCAGGTCCGCTACCACAAGGGTATCCGATGGCAAGTTTCCTTGAGCAAAAGTATCTTCACCTTTGCCAGTGCGTACTAAAATAGATTTGCAGCCCGCATGGCTAAACGCCTGTAAATCTCGCAGCGCATCCCCCACCCCATATACCTGATTTAGCTCAATAGAAAAACGCCTGCCGATTTCTTCCATCATGCCGGTTTTAGGTTTGCGACAATCGCACTGATCATCTGCCGCATGCGGGCAATAAAATAAAGCATCAATGCGTCCACCCATCTGTGCCAACGCGCGATGCATCTTATCGTGAATTGCATTCAGCGTGGCCATATCAAACAAGCCGCGCGCAATGCCCGATTGATTGGTTGCCACCACAACGCGGTACCCTGCCTGATTCAGCGTCACAATCGCCTCTAAGCTGCCGGGGATAGGCACCCATTCGTTTGGACTTTTGATGAACGTGGCGCTATCTCGATTGATGACGCCATCCCTATCTAATATGACCAGTTTCAACAGTATGCTCGCAGAGTTTAGCTTGCTAATTTGGATAAATCAGCCACACGGTTCATGGCTTGATGTAATTGGTTGAGTAACGCCAAACGGTTATTCCTTAAATCCACATTGTCCGCATTGACCATGACATTGTCAAAAAATGCATCTACAGGTGCTTTGAGTACAGCCAGTGCTTGAAGGGAGGCTGTGTAATCGCCAGATTCAAATAGCTGATCGGCTTTCGGCTTCACTGTGGTTAACGCATCTGCCAGTGCTTTTTCTGCAGGCTCTTGCAGTAAGTTAGCATTCACTTCGGTCGTTAACTCACCTTCTACTTTTTTCAGAATATTGCCCACACGCTTATTGGCAGCGGCGAGCGCAGGGGCTTCAACCAAACTAGCAAAACTGCGCACCGCAGCAAGACGGGCGGGCACTTCACTAAGGAGCTCCAGTGTCAGTGATAATACCGCGTCTACTTCTTGCGAGCTGGAACCTTGCTCACGAAGATTATTAGCCAATCTATCAAAAATAAATTCTTTGATATTTTCTAGCGCACCTGGGGCCATTGCTCGCCCAACATATCCAGTAGCAACCATACTATCGCCTGAAGTTGCAGGTTTATTTGCTGCCTCCAGCTGAAACAGTTTTAAAGACCATTCTTTTTGGATTTGCTCACTACCGATAATTGAAATTGCTAATGTAGTTAAATCACTTAAGCTGACTTCCAGCTTACCATCAATCAACATACGAATAATACCTAATGCTTGGCGACGCAACGCAAATGGATCTTTATCACCCGTTGGCTTTTCACCTATGCTAAATAAGCCCACAAGCGTTTCAAGCTTATCGGCTAGCGCCACAATCACACCCACTTGATGACGCGGCAAATCATCACCAGCAAAGCGTGGCTTATAGTGATCTTCAATCGCAAACGCAACATCATCATCCAAGCCTTCATGTTGCGCGTAATAGCGCCCCATAATGCCTTGCAACTCTGGAAATTCGCCCACCATATCTGTGAGCAAATCCACTTTAGATAAACGCGCTGCCTGTATCACTTTGGCCGTTAAACCTGGGTTGATTTGTTCAGCAATCGCTTTAGCAATGGCTACTACACGGGCATTGCGTTCGCCTTGGCTACCAAGTTTGTTGTGATACACCACTTTGGCCAGGCCATCGATACGACTTTCCAGCGTCTTTTTACGGTCTTGATCAAAGAAGAATTTAGCATCGGCCAAACGTGGGCGCACCACACGCTCATTCCCACCAACCACTTTGGATGGGTCTGCCGGTTTGATGTTAGAGACAATCAAAAATTTGTGCGTGAGTTTGCCGTTCGCATCTAGCAATGGGAAGTATTTCTGATTGGCCTTCATGGTCAAAATCAGGCACTCTTGTGGCACTTCCAAAAATTCTTGCTCAAATTGGCCAAGCAACACATTTGGCAGTTCCACCAGCGCTGTCACTTCATCCAGCAATGCATCGTCGTCAATCGGCGTTAGATTTTCTTTTGCTGCGGCGGCAGTGAGTTGACGTACGATTTCCGCTTTACGCGCTCCGAAACTTGCAATCACAGCACCTTCATCGGCAAGTTGCTGCGCATAGCTATCCGCCGACTGAATGGTAATGGTCGCATTTTTTGCTTCAAAACGATGACCCTGCGTGCTGTTACCAGCCGACAATCCAAGTACCGTTGTAGGCACAACCTGGGCTCCATGCAAAGCGACTAAGCCATGCGCAGGGCGCACAAAATTGACACTTTCCCAGCCATCATTGATTTGGTAAGTCATGACTTTTGGAATTGGCAGTTTTGCTAAGGCTTCATCCAGTGCCTTTTGTAGTCCTTCTGCTAAGGTTGCACCCGCTTGCGTCGCATCTAAGAATAAAATATCGGCTTTGCCATCGTTTTCTTTGCGCAGCTGAGCCACGGCAGATTCATCTGCCCCCAAGGCCTGTAGTTTCTTGACCAAGGCTGGCGTGACATTGCCATTGGCATCCAAACCAACACTAGCGGGCATCAGCTTTTGTGCCACTTGCTTATCTGCCGCTTTGGCAGCAACCGCTGTGACATGTGCAGCCAAACGGCGCGGAGTAGCAAAGTTAGTCACAACACTCTCGTCACTGACCAAGCCCTGTGCCTTCAGCGTTTCAAATAATACGCCAGCAAAAGACTCGCCCAGTTTTTTGAGCGCCTTTGGCGGCAACTCTTCTACAAATAACTCTACTAATAAATTTTGCTTGCTCATTCTTCTCTCGTCATTCCCGCGCAGGCGGGAATCCAGTCAAGTCAGTTGTTGATATAAATCTTGCCAATCAGGATTGAATTGTTCAATCAATCTTAGCTTCCAAATTCTGTTCCATTTTTTCAGTGATTTCTCACGAGAGATGGCGGACTCCATTGTAGCGTGTGGTTCATACCACACCAAAAGATGTGTTTGATACTTCTGCGTAAATCCTTTAACGACTTCATTTTTATGTTCCCAAACTCGCTTGGAAAGATTGGACGTAACACCAATATACAAAGTCCCATTTTGTTTGCTTGCGAGTATGTACACACATGGTTGCATATCCATCTTGCCTAGATTCCCGCCTACGCGGGAATGACGGCTAGGCGGCTTTCTTATTTTGTTCTATTTGTGCTAACACTTCATCGGCCCACGCCTTGGGCGCCATGGGGAAACCCAAACGTGCACGGCTATCTAAATAACTGGCCGCCACACTACGCGCTAAGTTACGAATACGCCCAATATACGCAGCGCGTTCTGTCACAGAAATCGCACCACGTGCATCTAGTAAGTTAAACGTATGGGCGGCTTTGAGCACTTGCTCATACGCTGGCAATGCAAGTTTTTCTTCCATCAAATGTTTGGCTTGTTTTTCGTGCGCATTAAATGCGATCAACAGAAAATCGACATCGCTATGCTCAAAGTTATAAGCAGATTGCTCTTTTTCATTTTGTAAGAACACATCACCATATTTCACGCCGGGTGAGTAAGTGAGGTCGTATACATTTTCCACACCTTGCAAATACATGGCGAGACGCTCTAAGCCATAAGTGATTTCACCGGTAATAGGCTTACAGTTAATGCCGCCGACTTGCTGGAAGTACGTAAATTGCGTAACCTCCATCCCATTGAGCCACACTTCCCAGCCCAAGCCCCAAGCACCCAGCGTCGGGTTTTCCCAGTCATCCTCTACAAAGCGCACATCGTTTTGTTTTAAGTCAAAGCCCAATGCTTCTAACGAGCCCAAATACAGCTCCAAAATATTAGCTGGGGCTGGTTTAAGCACCACTTGAAATTGATAGTAATGTTGCAAACGATTTGGATTTTCGCCATAGCGGCCATCTTTAGGACGACGGCTTGGTTGCACATAGGCCGCTTTCCATGGCTCTGGGCCTAGTGCACGCAGAAATGTAGCAGTGTGGCTTGTGCCAGCGCCTACTTCCATATCGTAGGGTTGCAGCAAGGTACAGCCCTGTTTATCCCAATAGTCTTGTAGCGTTAATATAATTTGCTGAAAAGTCAGTGACATTTGTTCTTATTCCAAAAAATACGTTGTCAGCTTCGGCTTGTCGTACTTTAACCGTACTGCCTGTGCCTTGCCTCCTTGTCTTTTTTCTACAAAACAAAGTTTAAAGCAGGCGTAAAAATGATGATTGCTAAAACCTCGATTTTACTTGGTTTTACGCCATAAAACAAAAGCAATTACACCAATGCTGAATAGAATAAATGGCCAGTTTCCCCATGCAATATAGGGCGTGGTACCTTGGTAGCCCTGCGCATTTCCTTCCAATATCACCTGTGTATCGTGCGGTGCATGCGCTAGCACTACACCATGCTGGTCAATGATTGCTGTCGCGCCAGTGTTGGTGGCTCTGAGCATCATGCGCCCGGTTTCAATGGCGCGCGCCTGGCTAAATTGCATATGCTGTTCCGCAGCAAATGATTGCCCATACCATGCATCGTTACTCATGTTGACCAGCAAGGTGGCTGCTGGCAATTGCCGAATAATTTCTTCACCAAATACATCTTCGTAGCAAATATTCACGGCAACATGCTGATTAACCAACTGCATGGGCACTTGATTACCTCCGCGCGATAAATCACTCAACGGAATATTCAACCAATCACGATAGATCCAGCCGAAGATTGCTTTGAACGGAATAAATTCACCAAACGGCACCAAATGGCTTTTAGAGTACGCTTGCATTGGCGCAGTACCAAAACTAATAGCACTATTAAAGTAACTTTCATTCGTAGCATCGTATTGCACCAAGCCCACCAGCACATCCCCTTGGTTTTGCTTTCCATGCGCGCGCAAGCGCTCTACTGTTGACGCATCCAGTTGCTGCGCAATCACTGGCAAAGCGGTTTCTGGCAATACAATCAGCTGTGCTTTGCTTTGCTCCACCATCTCCAGATATTGGCGAATGGTCTGGCCAGCCACATCGGGCGACCACTTGATGGACTGACTAATATTGCCTTGCAGTAAAGCCACACTTATCGGCTTGCCAATTGGCTTGGTCCATTCCACTGCTTTGAGTAAAAAACCTGAAACAACAAGCACAACAATACAAGCAATCGCATTACGCTTCCAAATACTGCTCTGCTGCGGTTGCGCAAACCAATAAGCCACTATCGCAGCCACCAATGCAGTCAATGTAGAAGCTGCATACACGCCGAATATAGGCATGAATCCAACCAAAGGGCTATGTGGCACTTGGCTATAGCCCATGGTCAACCAAGGGAATCCTGTGAATATCCAGCTACGTACCCAGTCTGACATGCCCCATAACACAGGCGCACTCAACCATAGATAGCCGATGCGCTTGCTTACATAGCCGACCATTGCAGGAAACAAGGCCATAAATGCACACAGGCAAAACGTACAAAACCCGGCGAACCACCATGGCATACCACCAAATTCATGCAGGCTGATATAAATCCAATAAATGCCAAATCCATACAGACCCAAGCCAAAGCTTAGCCCCAACTTAAAAGCTTGCTTGGGTTGCTCAGATGTTTGCCATAAGTAAAACAGCACACCCAAACCAAGTAGCGGCGCAACAAATAGTCCGTAAGGCGCAAAGCCAAACACAGTCAGCGCGCCTGCAAGCAACGCCCAGATATTTTGTTTAAGACAGGCTGTTTTAAGCATATTGATGATTGAGTAACGAATTAAAACCCTCGGATTGTAACGCCTGCGCGCACACTTCATGTACAAAAGTGGCAGCAAAAATGAATAATCACGAAGTTGATTGACACAAGAATTGCGAGCGGACTATATTAAACGGGTAGTTTAACGGTTACTAATTAATAATTGATACGAGGAGGGTTTACATCGTGAGCATGATGTCAGAGTTTAAGGAGTTTGCATTAAAAGGTAATGTCATGGACTTAGCCGTGGGTGTGATTATCGGCGCAGCCTTTGGTAAGATTGTGGATTCGCTAGTAGGCGACATCATCATGCCCGTAGTAAGCACATTGGTTGGAGGCTTGGATTTTAGCAATATGTACATTCCATTGAATGGCCAAGAAGCTGGTCTGGCCTTAATCGAAGCCAAAAAAGCCGGCGCTGTATTGGCTTACGGTAACTTTATTACGATCGCACTTAACTTTATCATCTTAGCGTTTATCATTTTTCAAATGGTACGCATCATGAATAAACTGAAAAAAGCAGAACCTGCCGCCGCACCAGCACCAACGCCAGAGGATGTAGTGTTGTTGCGTGAGATTCGCGACTCACTTAAAAAATAAGCCTGGATACGCAAAGGTTGAATAAAAAAGGCGCTTAAGGCGCCTTTTTTAACATTACTCATCTAAGCTTACATTAGCTTATTTATTCTAGAGCTTACATTTCCGGTTTAACTTCCGGCACTTCATATTTTTGCCCTGCGGGCACTTGCTCGCTACCATCATTATTTAGAAACACTACTACATTCACTTGGTCGTCAATAAAATCCAGCTCGGTTGTTTGATAATATTCGCCATCGGCAGCTGTGTTGATGTAATGGTAATGCCAGATAGACGCCACCACTCGGCCAGAATCTTTGAGTTTCACATCTTCCGCTTTTGCCGGTTCACCAAGCAACTCTACAATTTTGGCTTTGTTTAATTTGCCAATGGCATTCACAAACGCCTTCTCTTCTGTCGGCAACTCACCAGCCAGCGGCTCGGTTTTAATTTCGCCCGCATTCACATGCCATGCACTCAATGCAATACTTAATACACCTGCGGTTTGCCAAATTTTCATGACACTCTCCTATCAATGATATTATGAGAAGCGAATTTAAAATTAGTTCAACAGTATATTGCGCGCAAACAAAAGCCCGTGCTGTTATGTGTTTTCTATCGGGTAAGGCTCTTCCGGCAGCACTTCCACCAAAATAGAATGTAAGCGCCTACTATCCGCTCTAACCACTGTGACTCTGATGTTATCAATATTGATGGCATCTCCACGTTTAGGCAAATGCCCAAATCGATTCACCACCAAACCACCAATTGTAGAGAACTCTTCATCACTAAATTGCGTACCTACCGCTTCGTTAAAATCCGTAATTTCCGTCAGCGCTTTTACCCGGTACTGCCCATCCACATGATGAATGATGTTGTCTTCGTCTTCATCGTAATCGTATTCATCTTCAATATCGCCGACAATTTGTTCCAGCACGTCTTCAATGGTGACCATTCCTGCCACACCACCGTACTCGTCGACCACAATCGCAATATGATTACGATTACTACGAAACTCTTTCAACAACACATTCAAGCGCTTAGATTCTGGAATGAATACAGCCGGACGCAACATATCGCGCACATCAAAATCTTCACCCGCGTAATACCTTAGTAAATCTTTAGCAAGGAGTATGCCAATCACATCGTTTTTATTGTCCTCAATTACGGGAAAACGTGAGTGTGCAGTTTCAATCACATGCGGAATAAATGTTTCTGGCGGATGGGTAATATCAATCACATCCATTTGCGAACGCGGGATCATAATGTCACGTACTTGCATCTCGCTGACTTGCAGCACACCCTCAATCATCGCGAGAGAGTCGCTATCCATCAGGTGATTTTCGTAAGCGCTATGCAGTAGCTCTACTAACTGCTCGCGGTCTTCTGGTTCGCGTAGTAAAAAGTGGCTTAAACGTTCTAATAAGCTGGGTTTATGTTGGGGTTTTTCCGACTCACTGGCCATGCTAAATGCGGGTTAGGCATCCTGTGTAAAGAGATAGGGATTAGGATACCCTAATTTTTGCAAAATTGTTACCTCAAGCGCCTCCATGAGCTCCGCTTGCGGCTCAGTTTCGTGGTCATATCCGTGCAAATGCAATATGCCATGCACCGTTAAGTGTGCATAATGCGCTTCTAGGGATTTATTTTGTGCATGCGCTTCTGATTCGACTACCGGCGCACAAATAATAATATCGCCCATCAGATGGGGCTCTTCTGTCAGTGGAAACGTCAGTACATTTGTAGCGTAATCCTTGCCGCGATAAGCACTATTTAAGGCACGCCCTTCTTCTGCATCGACAATGCGAATGGCAACTTCTGTTTCCACACGCACCGCAGCACGCACCCAACGCTTAAGTTGCTGCTTAGTGGGTAAATGGGGCATATGCGTGGCATATTGCACAGAAAGAGAAATAGCTGTCATAACAAGTAGCGCACATAAAATTGAATTGCCTCCATTATAAAGACTATTTCTGTGTGCTCAAATCAAGCATTTACTCAGTCAATTCAATGCAAATACTTCATGTTCTTTTGTTGTAAAGGCATAATGCACATTCGATACCAAGTGGTTAGCAGATGATTAAGGAATTGTCATGACAGAAAAAATCAAAATAACAGACTATTTTTCAGCACACATCAACGGTGAGCACCGCACCGCACTCACAGCCATACTCAACGATGTCATCACTGCATGTAAAAAAATAGCGATTGCGATTGATAGTGGCGCACTAGAAGGCACTATGCACAACCTAAGCTCTGAAAACGTACAGGGTGAAGTACAAAAAGCGCTGGATGTGATTACCAATGAGATTTTTATTGAATCCGCGCAAACCAGTGGCTATGTCGTCGGCATGGCCTCCGAGGAAATGGAAGAAATCATTCAACTTGATGAAGACGTCTCGCCTAACGGCCAGTATTTATTGCTGTTTGATCCTTTGGATGGCTCTTCCAACGTCAATGTGAACATCTCTGTCGGCACAATTTTTTCTATTCTAAAAAGCCCAGGCGCAATGCCTGTACTGGCAGATTTTCTGCAACCCGGCACGCAACAAATCTGTGCTGGTTATGCCTTATATGGCACTTCCACCATGCTGGTACTCACTATTGGTAACGGCGTGCATGGCTTTACACTGGACAACGAGTTGGGTGAGTTTTACCTGACCCATGCCAACATGCAAGTGCCTGCGGATACGCAAGAGTTTGCGATCAATATGTCCAACTACCGGTTTTGGCAAGCGCCGATACAACGTTACATTGATGAGTGCTTACAAGGCGAGGAAGGCGACCGCGAAAAAGATTTCAATATGCGCTGGGTTGCTTCAATGGTGGCGGAAATCCATCGCATCTTAGTGCGTGGCGGTGTGTTTATGTACCCGATGGACAGTAAAATCAAAAAACAAGGCGGTAAGCTGCGCCTGCTATATGAAGCCAACCCCATGAGTTTTATTATGGAGCAAGCAGGCGGTTTATCTACCACCGGACATATGCGTATTTTAGAGTTGGTGCCAAGTGCATTGCATCAGCGTGTTCCGGTCATCATGGGTAGCAAGCATGAAGTTGAGCGCATCGCAACCTATCACGGCAAAACCAAGCGCTAGACTGCTTTACTCAATAACGGCCCAAAGTAGACGTTCGTATCTTAACTTCATTATTGTTACTTGACTTAGTTGCGCCCCTACTTGCTATTAATTATTATATGGACAGAATAATAGCCAAGCCTAAGGCTTAAAAATAAAAACAAGGGGTAATAAATGTACGAAACAATCACTACAAAAAAACTATCTACTGGTTCCATTTTCAAGTTAATCGCCATCGGCTCGCTTTGCTCAATTGTTCCACTAAGTATATTTATGGGTGTTTTCGCTCTTTTTGGAGCAAATTCGATTACATGGAATGAAAAACCAATTACAGGCATCGCAGGACTAGTGGCGTCTCCTTTTATTGGTTTGCTTATATCACTAGTTTTTACGGCAGCATTCGGCATTTTTGTTGCTACTGGTCTCTGGGTATATTCAAAATTCCGCTCTATTCAAATTGAGCTAAAAGATGTGATTCGCGGTGGCTAAAAACGCAACCTATCACTCAAGCGAGGCTGGCTAAAGTCAGCCCCTTAATTTTTAAGGTTCAACTGATAAATATTAACGAAGAGAAAAGGTTCAATTCATGAGCACACCTCGCGAGCAATTAATCGAACTGATAGAGCAGGGAGTCATAACAGAAGAAAAAATCGACACTGCACTCACTGTCTTAAAGATCGTACCCAACGGCAAAAAATGGCAGGCTTTTATCGATTATCTCCTACTTTGGCTAGGTGGTCTTGCGCTAGCCTTTGCAGTCATGTTCTTTATCGCATACAACTGGAAAGACTTAGGGCGTTTTTCCAAATTCGGCATGGTAGAGGGGGCTATTGTTTTGGCTGTTGTCGCATACTGTAAATTTGCGAAAGACTCCATCGCCAGCAAGGTCTCTATTCTTGTAGCAACAATCTTTTTAGGTGTGTTGTTAGCATTGTACGGGCAGACCTACCAGACCGGTGCAGATCCCTGGCAACTGTTCTTCAACTGGGCTCTGCTAATGTTGCCATGGGCTATTGTCGGGCGTTTTTCCGCAATATGGATAGTCTGGATAGCACTTATCAACGTCTCTATTATCTTGTATTACCTGACATTTCGCGGATTGTTCGGTCTTGTTTTCAGTTCTGAGTCAGCCATGTTGTGGATCATATTTCTTTTTAACACCCTTGCTTTAATCACATGGCAGCTACTGGCAACGACATGGCAATGGCTGTCAGAACAGTGGGCTATTCGGCTACTGGCTATCGGCTCTGGTGTTCCATTGACTTGCCTAGTTTTACTCTCAATTTTTAGTCCTCAAGAGGTAGTCGGTTATCCTGGACTGGTATGGGGACTATGGTTGGCTGCAATGTATTATATTTATCGATATGTAAGACTAGATCTCTTTATGCTTGCTGGGTGCTGTTTGTCCACAATAACGATAACAATTTCATTCCTAAGCAACCACATATTGCACCATGATGATGCAGGTGCTTTTCTGCTTCTTGCCTTGATCGTTATTGGGATGGGTAGTGGTGCTACCTTGTGGCTTAAAAATATTCACCGGGAGAATCTATCATGAGTAATCAAGTGTGGGCTCTCTTACAGGAGCATGGAATCGTTGAGGGTGCGCAACCTGAAAGTGAAGTTTTAGAGTCTCCTTGGTATATCAAAGCTCTTTTAGCATTTTCCGGTTGGCTGGCAGCAATCTTTATTCTTGGATTTATTGGCGCTGCTTTCCAGTTTGTCTTTAAAACACCCGGAGCAGCTCTTATTTTCGGGGGGATTATGCTAGTAGGTGCTTTTGCTTTATTACGCATACCCGCCAATGAGTTTGTTGAACACTTAGGGTTGGCCACAAGTATGGCAGGCCAAGCTTTAATTGCCTACGCAATATTCGACTTTGCCAATCATAATCAAATAGTGGTATGGCTTCTGCTCGCTATGCTGCAAGTCGCTCTGGTGGTGGTGATGCCTAACTTTGTTCATAGCATCGTATCTACTCTGGTTGCGGCAATAGCTATATCTATGGCGCTCACAGAACTGCATATCCCTTATGTGATTGGCGGGATTCTTATATTTGGCACTTCGCTCTGCTGGCTGCACGAATTCCACTATCCTCAACAGATGAAAAAAATAAGGGCCATCGGATATGGCTTGGTCCTCGCAATTATTGCACTGAAAGGAACAGCCCAATTTAACTACCAAACGTTCGGTGGGCTTTCCTCTGAAAACCATGAGTTCTGGCCACAGCCATGGCTTGGAGAACTCATGATAGGAGCAGTAACGCTATACGTTGTTTGGAGTTTATTGCAGCGTTATGGTCAGCCAGTAAGAAGCCGTCTATCCATTATAACGTTGTTAGCCACTCTTCTCATTTGCGCGGTATCTATGAATGTTCAAGGCATAACTGTGGGGATGGTGATCATTAGCTTCGGTTTTTTCTGTGCAAACCGCGTTCTTCTCGGTTTAGGAATCGTTTCACTTCTGTTTTATATTTCTTCGTACTACTACCTGCTTGATACGACATTACTGGACAAGTCCCAATCTTTACTCATGGTCGGGCTTATTTTGCTCTTTGTCCGTTGGCTAATGTTCAGAATTTTCCCAATAGGCAATGAGGTGCACCATGCATAAGAAGATCGTGATTGGCTCGCTTCTAATTATTCTGGTTCTTGTGAACTGGTCTATTATCGGAAAGGAAAAACATTTAGTTGAAGGAAAAGAGGTATATCTTGAAGTTACTCCCGTGGATCCTCGTTCACTGATGCAAGGAGATTATATGGCGCTGAACTTTCGTCTTGGTGATGAAGTTTATCAGGCTCTGCCTAAAACAGAGGATCGCCGTCGGTGGAGGCATGACATAGCAGCATCGGACGGTTTTGTTATCGCCAGCCTTGATGCGCGAAACGTGGGTACATTCAAAAGCCTTTACATAGATCAACCGCTTTCAAACAAAGAGATACTTCTACGTTACCGTGTTCGTAACGGCACAGTGAAATTTGCTACCAATGCCTATTTTTTCCAAGAAGGTAATGGGAAAATTTACGAGCCAGCACGGTACGGACAGTTTCGCGTGGACGACAAGGGAGAGTTATTGTTAGTAGCAATGTACGACAAAGATCTAAAAGAGTTAGGGGTCAATGAGTAGTAAAAGCAAACTTGCACATTTACTCTGAGGCTTAATGGCATCGGATATGCGACTCGTTGGTTGTCAGCCTTGGGCCGATAACTGCCTTTAACTTTATAGAGATAACAACTACGGAGAGAATAAGCGAGCTCCAGCAAGTGGGAGCTTGAGTATCAGCCAGTCACTTCACTATCGCGCTTAGTTGCCCGGATTTATAGCGTTCAGCCATCGCATCGCATGAAATGGGTTTAATGAGGGAGGCCTTCCCCGCCGAGCCAAATGCCTCATAACGCGCCTTGCAAATATCACGCATGGCCACCGTACTCACTGTTAAGAATTTTCTGGGATCAAATTCCTGCTTATTCTCATCAAAAAAGCGGCGCAACGCACCAGTAGTCGCCATGCGTAAATCGGTATCAATATTGACCTTACGCACACCATACTTGATGCCCTCTACAATCTCTTCCACCGGCACACCATAGGTTTCACCCATATTGCCGCCATGCGCATTGATGGTTTTGAGCCATTCTTGCGGGACTGAAGAAGAGCCATGCATCACCAAATGCGTATTGGGGATGCGCGCATGGATTTCTTTGATGCGATGAATGGCCAAGGTTTGCCCAGTAGGCGGGCTTGTAAATTTATACGCACCATGCGAAGTCCCGATGGCAATCGCCAAGGCATCCACGCCCGTTTTCTTCACAAAGTCAGCGGCTTCTTCCGGGTCGGTCAATAACTGTTCATGACTTAAAATACCCTCAGCACCAGAACCGTCTTCTTCTCCGGCTCTACCTGTTTCTAATGAGCCAAGCACGCCCAATTCACCTTCAACCGACACGCCAATCGCATGTGCCACTTCTACAATTTGTTTGGTCACGCTGACATTATATTCATAGCTAGAAGGCGTTTTAGCATCCTCCATGAGCGAGCCATCCATCATCACGCTGGAAAATCCGGAGCGCATGGCTTGAATACATACGGCAGGGGTATGGCCATGGTCTTGGTGCATCACAATGGGAATATGCGGGTAAGATTCAATCGCTGCTAATACAAGGTGACGTAAAAACGCTTCACCCGCATATTTTCTGGCACCAGCAGACGCTTGCAAGATAACAGGGCTATTCACTGCGTCAGCCGCCTGCATAATGGCATGCACTTGCTCCATGTTGTTCACATTAAACGCAGCCAAGCCATACTGGTGTTCGGCTGCGTGATCTAACAATTGTCGCAATGATACGAGTGCCATATTTTTCTCTTTATTAAGATGCTAGCGAAATACCATCATCTTAAAACGTTGACCATACGGGCATATCGATAATTAACGCTATTTAACCGGTTTAATTAAGACGTTTATGCAAGTGTTGTACAACGGCTACTCCGCTGCATTTTTCTGCTCGTAGTTTTCATACGCATTGATAATTTTTTGTACCAATGGATGACGCACCACATCTTGCGACAAGAAATGTGTCATCGCAATGCCTTTGACATCCTTCAGGATTTTTTGCGCTTCTACCAAACCACTTTTCTGATGACGCTGTAAATCAATCTGCGTCACGTCACCGGTAATCACAGCTTTGGTGCCAAACCCAATGCGCGTTAAAAACATCTTCATTTGTTCAGGCGTTGTATTTTGCGCTTCATCCAAAATAATAAAACTTTGGTTGAGCGTGCGGCCACGCATGTACGCTAATGGCGCGACTTCAATGGCGCCACGTTCAAACATTTTATTCACTGTGTCATAGCCGGCCAAATCATACAATGCGTCATATAACGGGCGTAAGTAAGGGTCCACTTTTTGATTTAAATCGCCAGGCAAGAAGCCTAAACGCTCACCAGCCTCTACCGCTGGGCGCACCAACACAATACGCTTTACGCGGTCGCGCGTCATCGCATCCACCGCACTAGCCACCGCCAAATACGTTTTACCTGTACCGGCCGGGCCAATCCCAAACGTAATATCAAAATCTTGAATCTGCTGCAAATAAGATACCTGCCTTGGGGTACGCCCATGCAGGTCGCCACGCCGCGTCATTAGCACTGGCATGGCTTGGCTGGTGGTCACATCTTCTGGCTTTAGTTTATCTACCTCGACCAAGCCCAGCTGAATCTCTTCCAGCTCGATAGGTTTTTTGGCGCGCACATAAAAGTTTTCTAACATTTGCGCCGCAATACGCACATTGTCTTGCTTGCCAGATATGTTAAACGTGCTGCCACGACGATTGATGTTGACCTCAAGCGCCGTTTCAATTTGTTTAATATTCTCGTCTAACGCACCGCACAAATTGGCTAAGCGGGCATTGTCTTCAGGGCGTAATTGAATTTCCATGGTTTACTATCTCAACTAATGACTATCTCGCCTTGTAAGCGTTTGGGGTTGGTCACATCCGTGATTTTCACTTGCACAAATTGATGAATCAACGCAGGCGCTCCCTGAATATCCACCACGCGATTGTTATCGGTTTTACCCGCCAACAATGTGCTGTCTTTCCAAGATACACCATCAATCAACACGCGCTGGATCGTACCCAGCATGCCACGGCTGATCGCATCGCCTTGTGCTTCATTGATACTTTGCAGTTTGGCTAAGCGTTCCAATTTAGTGGCGTGCGGCGTATCGTCTTTGATAAACGAGGCTGGTGTGCCTGGCCTTGGGCTATATAAAAAACTAAAGCTGTAATCAAACCCAACGTCCTGCATCAGCTTCACCGTCGCATTGAAATCAGCCTCAGTCTCGCCCGGGAAACCCACAATAAAATCCGAAGTAAACGTAAGATTTGGGCTTGCTGCTTTTAGCTTACGGATCGTACTTTTATATTGCAATCCGGTGTAGTTGCGCTTCATTGCCATCAAGATGCGATCGCTACCCGCCTGCACTGGTAAATGCAATTGCACCGCTAACTTTGGCACATTCGCAAAACAAGCGATCAAACGCTCATTCATTTCATTGGGGTGGCTGGTGGTAAAGCGAATGCGGCCAATCTCGGGGATTTCTGCCAGTGTCTCAATCAGCATCGCCAAGTCTGCTTCTACGCCATCATACTCTGCACGATAGGCATTGACGTTTTGACCCAGCAAAGTAATTTCTTTCACCCCTTGTTCTGCCAACTGTACCGCCTCAGTCAAAATATCGGCAAATGGCCGAGAGACTTCTTCGCCACGTGTATAAGGCACTACGCAGAAACTACAGTATTTACTGCAACCTTCCATAATGCTTAAAAAGGCAGTCGCACCTTCTATGCGCGGTGGCGGTAGATGATCAAATTTTTCAATTTCCGGAAAAGTGATATCGACTTGAGACTGCCCCAACGCTTGACTTTGTTTGATCATCTCTGGCAAGCGATGCAAGGTTTGCGGGCCAAACACCACATCCACATAAGGCGCGCGCTTGATGATGTTGTCACCCTCTTGCGACGCGACACAGCCACCGACACCGATAATTAAATTGGGATTTTTTTCTTTGAGTGGAATAAAGCGGCCTAAATGGCTAAACACTTTATCTTCTGCTTTTTCACGCACCGAGCAAGTGTTAAGCAAAATCACATCCGCATCTTCTACCGTTTGCGTTTCCACCATGCCTTCACTAGCCGCCAGCATATCGGCCATGCGCGATGAATCGTATTCATTCATCTGACAACCAAAGGTTTTAATAAAGACTTTTTTGCTCACTGTGACAACATTTGACGTTAAAACAGTATTTTAGCTTATTTGCACCTAGCAAGGTAAAATGGGCGTATTCCAAACAATGAACTGAACACATGCAAGCACTACCGATTTTCCTGAATATTCAACAGCGTCCGTGTATCGTCATTGGCGGTGGCGATGTCGCTACACGCAAAGTCACCATGCTGCTCAAAGCCAGCGCAGACGTCACCTTGGTATCCCCCAGTTTATGTCATGAACTGCAAGCCATGGCCGATGCGCAAAAAATTCACCACGTTGCGACTGCATTTACACCGGCGCAACTGACAGGCGCTTGCTTGGTCATTGCCGCTACCGATGATGAAGCAGTAAATGAAGCGGTATCCATCGCCGCAAAAGCATTGAATATTCCAGTCAATGTGGTGGATGCACCAGCCTTGTGTACATTCACCATGGGCTCTGTCATTGACCGCAGCCCAGTAGTCATTGCCGTATCTTCAGAAGGAAATGCCCCTGTACTAGCACGCTATATCCGCACCAAGATTGAAACCATGTTGCCTGCCAGTTATGGCCGTATCGCAGCCATTGCAGGCGAGTTCCGCGACCAAGTCAAAGCAAAATTTGCAACAACGCAATTGCGCCGCCGCTTTTGGGAAGATGTATTACAAGGCCCTATGGTGGAACGCGTGTTATCCGGACAAGAAGAAGCCGCCCGCGAAGTATTGCGCGACATACTCAGCGACAACCCCAGCCAATCCCCCAAAGGTGAGGTATTTTTGGTGGGCGGTGGCCCTGGTGACCCTGACCTACTCACATTCAGGGCACTCCGTCTGATGCAGCAATGCGATGTATGCGTCTATGACAAACTGGTCAGCCCAGAAGTAATGGAACTGGTACGCAGGGATGCAGAACTGATTTATGTGGGTAAAGCGCGCGACCAACACACCATGCCGCAGGAGCAAATCAATGAACTACTTGCAAAACTTGCACTTGAAGGCAAACGTGTATTGCGTTTGAAAGGCGGCGACCCGTTTATTTTTGGGCGCGGTGGTGAAGAAATTGAAACCCTGATGCAATATGGTGTGCCATTCCAAGTAGTGCCTGGTATTACCGCAGCCAATGGTGTCTCCAGCTATGCAGGTATACCGCTCACGCATCGCGATTATGCACAAGCGTGCCTATTTATCACCGGGCATCTCAAAGATGGCACCATTGATCTGGATTGGGATGCCATGACGCGCCCCCGCCAAACTGTAGTCATCTATATGGGCTTGGTTGGGTTAGCAGAAATCTGTCAGCAACTGATTCAACGTGGCGTATCACCTACTATGCCAGCTGCAGTCATCCAGCAAGGCACCACGCAGCGCCAACGTGTGGTCACTGCCACACTGGCTGATTTGGCCGAAAAAGTAACCATTGCCGAGATGAAGCCGCCATGCTTGACCATTATTGGCGAAGTGGTGTTACTCCGAGAGAAATTGAATTGGTTTCAACCATAGCCAATATAGCCAGCTATCTACTTAAACCCATGTCCGTGTATGCCAAATAGACATATCCGCAAGACATTACGCGACCCTGTCACCGCCGTGCAATTTCAAATTTTAGTGCTAGAGCAAGACGAGCAATACGCACATACCCTCAAGCTAGAAATCGAAAGCCAGCTACGAGTACAAGTCGCTACAGTGCATTCGGCTACAGCAGCAAGGTTATTACTTACCGAGCAGCCCAACACGTTCTTCTTGGGCATCACCAGCGCTATTCATTTAGATTCAGATGCCTTCGAGAAGGTCGATCTACTGGGTGAATTTAATATCCCAATCATTGCCATCGTCTCGCACTATGAAGATGAAATGCGTGACCAGCTCATCAAGCGCCATGTCATTGACTATGTGGTCAAAGGGCAATCTGACGACATCACTTATATATGCGAACTTATCGTCAGAGTGCATAAAAATACCTCCATTAAAGTGCTGATTGTAGACGACTCGAAAGTGTCGCAATTTGTAATTGCACGTGAGCTTATGTTGCAAAAATTCAACGTGTTACAAGCCACGAATGGGATCGAAGCTTTAGATATCTTGCACCAACATGGAGACGTAAAATTGGTGCTGGTTGATCACCAAATGTCGATGATTGATGGCATCACATTTGTACAAAAAGCACGTGTTATTTACCCTAAAGACCAATTGCTCATTATCGGCATTTCCACTTCTTCTGACCCACGCTTGGCCGTTAAATTTCTGAAAGCAGGTGCTAACGACTTTATTTCCAAACCCTTCAATTATGAAATTTTGCTGTGTCGCATAAATCAAAATCTAGACATGTTAGATGCTGTTGAATTTGCAAAGCATTTGTCCAATATCGACTATTTAAGCAATGTGTTTAATCGTCGCTATTTCTTTGAGCATGGCGATAAAATATTCAAAACACTGCACGACAATAGCCCACTCACCGTCATGATGATGGATATCGATTTTTTCAAAAAAGTGAACGATGTCTATGGCCACGATGCAGGCGATGAAGTAATCAAACATTTTGCGCAGCAGCTAAAAGCACACTTTCATGGAGATATTGTGGCTAGGCTGGGTGGTGAAGAGTTCGCTGTGCTCAGCCAATCGCCTATCTATTTGACCAGCTTTGAACATATTGATGCGTTTAGGGCAAAGCTTGCGGGGCAATCAGTGTGCGTTAAACAACATGTCATTCAGTACACTTGCAGTATTGGCGCCACCAATATACTGCGCAAAAATTTAAATGACATGATGATTCATGCTGACAGATTACTGTACAACGCTAAGCGTAATGGCCGCAACCGAGTAGAGGGCAAACCAGCGGGCAAGCATTAGTGCATAATCGGCAGAGACAGTCTTGCTTCTAACCCGCCTTGTGGGCGATTGATCAGCTCCAGACTTCCGCGATGCAACTTGGCAATACGGTTACAGATGGCCAAACCCAAGCCACTGCCTCCTTCGTTTTTATTGCGTGCGCTGTCCATCCGCTCAAATGGCCTGAGCAGTCGCTGCGCATGTTCAGGCGGAATCCCCGGGCCATTATCCAAGACACTGATAATGATTTTGTCCGCAGTAATTTTACTGCTCACCGCCACCTCACCTTTGGCATAGGCATAGGCGTTACCCACCAAATTATCTAGTAAACGTTGCATGGCCAGCGGCCTTAGCGGGATATAGTAAGTAGCGGTAAGATTGAGTTTCAAGTTACGACCAGCACGGGCTTGCCGCTCTGCCAGCGAACGCAGCAATTCATTAATATCGACCATTTTGGTCGGCTCACCTTCCACACCGCGCACAAAATCCAAGAACTGATGGATGATGTTGTCCATATCGCTGATGTCTTCAATCATACCTTGCTTCATGCTATCGCCGGTACCGCCAGATAGCATCTCTACTGCCAATCTTAACCGTGCGAGTGGTGTGCGAATATCATGCGATACACCAGCCAACAACAACGTACGCTCAGCATCTAAACGCACCAGCGATTCCGCCATCTCATTAAAGGTACGGCTCACCTCGCGCAACTCTTCCACACTGTCTTCTGGTAATTTAGGCGCTGGCTCACCATTACGCAAACGCTCCGCAGCATGCACCAATAAATTAAGTGGGCGATTGATTCTGGAAGCAATAATATACGCACCTAGGAGTGACAGCAGGCCCACCACCGCCGCCCAACCTAGCCAATGCCATGGGAACGGACGGTCCACCTGAATCTTAGGAATGACCACCCAGAAATCATCTTGCCCCACATTGAAGCTTATCCATAAACCGGGAATGTCGTAATGGTTGACTGTGATGATGGTTTCATCGCCCAAACGCTCACGGATTTTTTGTGCAATCAGATTAATAAATGGGTCTTGCGGTAGCGGTTCAATGTCTTCTAAAAAGTCAGCCGCGTAGACGCGTACACCTTCTCGCCCAGACAGTTCTGACAACAATGCAAGACGTCTATTTTCATGCGAGGCGATGAGTGACGCGCGCGTGTAATTGACGATAGTGACCGCTTGTAAGGCGGCCGTGGTGGCGCGGGGTTCTCGATCGAAATAATCAAAAATCTTTAAAGAGGCATAGATACTAATCGCCAGCAGCAAGGCAATCAGCAATAGCAATCTAGATAGGAGTGTGCGTGGGAGTAATCTCAAAGCAATCTGCTAAACGTGATGATTACGCGGCCTCACCATCAGGAATGAACACATAACCAAAACCCCACATGGTTTGCAAATAGCGTGGGTGCGCAGGATCTGCCTCTATAATGCGTCTTAAGCGCGAGACTTGCACATCAATACTGCGGTCAAATACATCCAGCTCACGTCCGCGGGCAAGTTGCATTAAACGGTCACGGGAAAGTGGTTGACGTGGATGCTCGGTAAACACTTTAAGCAAAGTAAACTCACCACTGGTAATGGTAATCGGCATGCCATTCCTGCTTAAACTACGGGTGTTCGCATCAAATACAAATTCACCAAAGCTAAATGCCTCGACTTTGCCACTATTGTCTGCATTGGGCGAATGCTCGTGACGTCGTAATACTGCGTTAATCCGTGCTAACAGTTCACGCGGATTGAATGGTTTAGGCAAGTAATCGTCCGCCCCCATTTCCAGTCCGACAATCCTATCCACTTCGTCACCGCGCGCAGTTAACATAATGATGGGGGTCGTCAAATTAGATCCGCGTAGACGGCGGCAAATTGCCAAGCCATCCTCGCCTGGCAACATCAAATCCAGCACTAACAAATCAAACGACTCCGCAGCCAACGCAACATCCATTTCTTTTGCGTCAGAAACTGCTTTGATACTGAACCCCTGCTCGGTAAGATAACGCTGCAGCAACTCACGCATGCGCAAATCATCATCGACCATTAATATTTTTTTTGTATTTTCCACGATCATTCATGCCCTTTTGGAGAGTATTGCGTCATGTTAATGACTGCCAATCGCCAAGTATATGGTTTAAAAGTGAATAAATCTAGAACCTGCAAAACTTAATACCTCTAAGGTTATCTAAATATACAAGCAGTATAAGTTGAAATTTTACAATTAGTTACAATTAAGCGATGATGTGAAACAAAATATTTACAATCATAATTCAAGATAACGCTCTTAAAACTTAGGTATTTAGCTGTTTCTGACCAAAAACAAGGTAAAGACTACACAAAAAAATCCATGGCTTTGAATTTCTCTCCCATCATCAGTATTAAATATTTGCTCGTTACCGCCGGGCTGATGCTTACGTCGCCTGTGATTGCAGAGAATAAAATGTTTTTTTCTCCGACCGATGATAAGCAAGTATCGACCGATAATGACGATGCAGGACTAGAGCAAACCTTGGAGCATAATTTCAGCCCGGAAGACAGGGCGCGCTTACGCAAAGCGTTATCCGATTACGCCAAACATACTGATCCAGAACATAATCAGATAGAGCTTAAACGTAAAGCCATGAAAGACAGCATTACGCAGCGCTTTAATGACTGTAACCGCGATAATGACGATTCGCTAGACCGCGAAGAAACCACACAATGTCTTCCACAAATTGCACGACATTTCAGCTATGTAGATGTGGATGAAGATGGCGTGATTACGCTAGAAGAGTTAGAACTAGCACAAGCCAAATCCATAGAGCGTCAAAAAGCTGCCGAAGCCCGCATGGAAGCGCAACGCATCCAAGAAAAAGAAGCGGAAATCAAAAATCTAAGTAAGTCCAAAGTCAACAAACAAGCAGCCAATGGTCGCAAACGCCCTAGCTAATTCCCTTTAATATCAGAGTCTAGCCCGAACTATTCCCCAAAACGCTGCTCCCTGTCTTTAAACTCACTTTCTAGTTTCAAGATTTCTGGTTTAAAGTACACTTCATGCAGTCACCAAGTTCATACACCGCTAAAACAATCGCCAGTATGCAAGACATTGATGCGCTTGCTTGGAATGCGCTGACAGACGGCACACCATTTTTACAACATGCGTTTTTATTGGCGTTGGAACAATCTAAATCCGTAGGCGAAGGCACTGGGTGGTCAACTTGCGCCATCACACTGTTCGATCAACAAGCGCAACTAATTGGCGCTATCCCCGCCTACTTAAAAACACATTCTTATGGTGAATATGTATTCGATTGGTCATGGGCAGAGGCCTATGTACAACATCAAATCCCCTACTATCCCAAACTGGTGTGCGCCGTACCATTCACGCCGGTGACTTGCAGTAAGCTATTAAGCCATGATCCTGTCGTGTCTCAACTATTGGTTGCCGCACTGACGAATCTGCTGGATCAACATCAGCTATCGAGTGCGCATGCCTTATTTCCATCCGAAACATGCAGTCCATTTTTTCAGGAGGCTGGCTGGTTAAAGCGAGATGGTGTGCAATTTCGCTGGCAGAATAAAGCGTATCCAAACTGGGAAGCATTCTTAGCAACACTAAGCCACGACAAGCGTAAGAAGATTCGTCAGGAACGCAAGAAAGTAGTGGAAGCCGGCGTGCAATGCAAATGGCTAATGGGGACAGACATTAGCGAATCCGATTGGGATTTTTTTTACGACTGCTATTGCAATACCTACCGCGCGCATCACTCAAGCCCTTATTTAACGCGCGAATTTTTTAGATTAATTGGCAAGTCGATGCCATCCAATATATTAATGATAGTTGCCGAACTGTATGGGAAACCAATTGCAGCGACACTTAATATCTATAATGCCAACACCTTATACGGCAGGTATTGGGGCGCATTACATTACGTGTCCAATTTGCACTTTGAGCTTTGCTATTACCAAGCACAGGCCTTTTGTATTGCGCAAGGCATCACCTATTTTGAAGGTGGCGCGCAAGGTGAACATAAACTAGCTAGAGGGTTTGAACCTAGGCCAACATGCTCATATCATCAAATTGCACACCCTGATTTTAAAGCTGCGATTAGCAGATTTCTGCAAAAAGAATCTAGCCATATAAGCGCATATACCAGCGAGTTAGAAGAGCGTGCGCCATTTAAAAAGACGCTTTTAGAATAGCGATTGCGTCTACGCTACCAGGCAATCTCTTTGCCATCATAAGCAAAAAACTTTCCGGAACGATTCAACGATAAATTTGCAATCACTTTGCGCAATCCACTTACGCTAGTCTCCGTATCGATCAAGCCATTTGGGCCGCCCATATCAGTTCTTACCCAGCCCGGATGCAGCGATGCCACCGAAATACCATATTTATTTAAATCGTGCGAAAGACTTTTCATGACCATATTGAGCGCAGTTTTAGATGAGCGATAAAGATATTCACCGCCACTCGTATTGTCGTCAATGCTGCCCATTTTGCTGGTCATAGCCACTAGCTTTGCATTACCGGCTTTCACTAAATGTGGAACAAACACTTCTGCTAATTTCAAGGTCGACATCGTATTGATCTTGAACGCTTGCATCCACTGCGCATAATCAATATGCCGGAATGAGCTCTCTGGGTATATGCCTGCATTGTTGATCAATAACTGTATGGATTGATCAGCCAAAGTTCTACCCAACGCCTCTATTTGATCGAAGTCTCCAACATCCAAATGGTGGATTTCAATCTGTTGATTGCCTGCGGCCAGTCGCTGTAATGCACCGGCCTGCTCTGGCTGTCGGCAGCATGCAATTACCCGCCAACCGTCATCGGTATACTGACGTACATATTCCAGCCCAATCCCACGGTTTGCACCTGTAATCAATAAAGTTTGATGGTCACTCACCTCACACGCTCCTGTTATCTCTATACCTAAATTGTAGGTTATCATAAACTTATGACGACCATGATGAACATTCCATGCACGCGATAAAGATGCGTTTTATTTTCGGGTTACTGAGCCTGTGTGTGTTGTGTACACTCAAGGCCACCGCAGCAGATTTGAGCAGCAGTGTGTTGTATCGCCCATCACAGCTCACTGCCAAAAATGTAGCGGTGGTGTTTAACCAGAACGACGCCAAGAGTATTGAAATAGCCAACTACTACATGGCTGCCAGAAATATCCCTAAGCAGAATCTGATTGGCATCAGCATTCCCGCGGACACACAGTCGTCTATTTCTCCAGAAAAATTTGCGCCTATCAAACAAGCGGTTGATGGGCAACTCAATGCAGACATTCAAGTGATTGTGCTGGTATGGACAACGCCATTTGCCGTGGGTTGCAACAGTATTACAGCCGCCATGACTTTTGGTTACCAAGCCAAACAATGCGAGAACACCTGTGGCGCCGGCACGTTAAGCCCTTACTTTAATCACGCCAGCTTACAACCTTTTCGCGACCTCGGCATACGTCTCTCTATCCTCATACCCACAGACTCTGTATCCTCCGCCAAAGCGCTGATAGATCGTGGTGTATTGAGCAGCTTTAGCGTAAATGAAGGCACTGCTTACTTTCTCAAAACAGCCGATAGCGCAAGAAGCAAACCAAGAGAGCGTTTTTTCCCCAAAGACCTGAGCACCATCCAAACCAGAAGATTATTTCTGCGCACACTGAATACAGAGTCCATACAGCACAAACGTGATGTGATGTTTTACTTTACCGGGCAAGTCTCCGTAGCCAATCTGGATACATTAAATTTTCTACCCGGTGCGGTAGGCGATCACCTGACATCATTCGGCGGCGAGCTCACGCCTGGCAATCCCTCGCGCATTACACAATGGACGGAGGCTGGGGCGACAGGCAGTTATGGCACGGTATCCGAACCTTGTAACTACTGGCAAAAGTTTTCCAATCCACAGGTGTTGTTATCACATTACTTAGCGGGGGAAACCTTGATAGAGTCTTACTGGAAGAGTGTTGCATGGCCAACACAGGGCTTGTTTATTGGCGAGCCATTAGCAGCGCCTTATCAAAAACTTCCACTCAATGCTGACCCGCTCACCCCATTGCAACCTGAGTAATTGCATCCATTTGCGCTGTTAAAAATAATTAAATATTGCGCACACGCTTGTCACAAAAGCTCGTTATAATTAACCACCAATTTTTTGAAGCGCTTAAATTGTGCAAGATATTCGCTGGAAAGCATTTTGGCTCATTCTTTCGTTAACAGCATTTTGCTTGTTAATTTGGCTGGTATATGACACCAAAACCGCACTCATTATTTTTAGTGTCGGCATACTGATTTATCTTGCTGGCCATCTCTATTGGCTGCACAAACTTTACACTTGGCTACTCAAACCTGTCTTGAATCACATTCCCAATGGCACTGGTATCTGGGAAGATGTATTTGCCATGCTGTACCAAGAACAACGCAAGCACTCCCGCAACCAAAGCCAATTAAGCACCGCGCTTGAGCGTTTTAGACACGCCACCAGCGCCCTGCCCGATGCCGTCGTGGTACTCAATACACAAAATGAAATCGAGTGGTTTAATGATCCGGCAGAAAAACAGTTGGGCTTGAACAAACACCATGACGAGAAACAACCCATCAATTATTTGGTGCGTAATGGTGAGTTTCTCAGCTACTTACAATCCGACGACTACAGCTCGCCCATCAAGCTCAAGTCTTGGCGCAACCCTGATGTCACACTCGAGATTCAGCTGATTCCGTTTGGCACCAAGCAAAAGCTGCTGATCTGTCGTGATATTTCCGCATTGGAAAAAACGGAAGTCATGCGCCGTGATTTTATTGCCAACGTCTCACACGAGTTACGCACCCCGCTCACTGTGATTGGTGGCTTCTTAGAAACCTTGTCAGACATGGCGGGTGAAGTTTCGGAGACCGCAAAGCCCTACTTTAATATGATGCAAGAACAAACCGGCCGCATGCGCCGGATCATTGAAGACTTGTTGACACTATCGCAAATTGAAAGCAATGCAAAAGATACCGAAGACATTGAAATTGACATGAGCAATATGTTAAAGCTGGTGCAAAACGATGCAAAAGGGCTCAGCCAAAGTCATCATAAAATCCATTTGGAAACAGACCCTACTCTCAATTTAAACGGCGCCCAAAGTGAACTGCAGAGCGCGTTTAGCAATCTGGTCAGCAACGCCATCCGCTACACACCCAAAGGTGGTGAGATTTATATCAGCTGGGGAATGCACGATGGCCAGCCTGTATTCAGTGTGCGTGACACCGGCATTGGCATTGAGCAACATCATATTGACCGACTCACCGAACGTTTTTACCGCGTGGATAGTAGCCGTAGCCGTGAGACGGGCGGTACCGGATTGGGGCTTTCTATCGTGAAGCATATTCTAAACCGACATCAAGCCAATCTGCATATCGAAAGTGAAGTCGGCGTGGGAAGTACCTTTAGCATCGTATTTCCCAAATCAAGGATGCTGCATAAGCAAGTCTCATTATTTGCATGAAGTCGCTACTGATTGCACTGACGATACTACTCACCGCATGTGCTAGTGCACCTGCTCCGCCCGCCTCCGAAGGCAAACCTATGCCGGAGCGTGCTGAGAAAAGCTCAGCCAATCAATTTATTAAAACCGATTTTGACCGCATGGCCGATGTGGAATATTCCGAAAATACACAAAGCCTGAAAATATTGATGCTCAAGCTCTACAAGCGCAATCCGCATGAGCTAGCCAAAAGCACCAGCGACAGCGCAGAAAAAATGGTGGATTGGGTGTTTGATGGCGCCCTACAACACCACTGGCAATTTAAAGAGATGCAAAACAAACAAGGGGTAGAGGCTATTCACCTCAGCTTTTCTCCTGATTACGCTGGTGATCGCGTGCTCTCATTTATTGTCGGTCTGCATACCATGTTGCAAAAAGCCCATGGCGGAAAAAATGCATTTTACTTAACCGATAGCATCCACCCGCAAAGCCTATACAACGTGGCACGTAATGTAGAAATTGCGGCGTGGAAATTGGCATCTAGCCGCAAACCCAACGGTGAACTGTACATACTCAGCAATGAATTTAACGCGCAAGAACGCAATTTAAGTTTTGAGCGCGAGTTTGGCAAAATCATCGGCAGAACCGATTTATTTGCCTTTATGTTGGCAGAGAAATCACAACGCCTCATTTCCAGAATCACCCAAAGTATCGCCACCGCAGCATTTCTTCCGTTTTAAACAAGCCACTCAACCAGCCGTATTTATCGCCATACGGCTTATCCGCCTACCCATTAAACTGCGTATTTCATCGCGCCATTAAAACCAATAAAGCCTTGTAATTGCAGCACTTTTACCGCTTTAATTGTCCAATTGAATTGAGGTGATGGCGATTACACTTTAAATTCTCATTAAAGTCAGTAAGTGCATTCAAAAACAGCATGGCCAGTTATAAAACAGACACTATTCGTCCGCTATTGATTGCCTCTTTGTTGTTAGGCATTTCAATGCTATGGCTATGCTTTAACTTTTATCACATCATTGTCCTCTCGCAACAAAAAGATCAGATCGATACACAGCGCTACTTGCTGGTGACATTCCGCAGTGCGGTGGTAGATGCAGAAACTGGGCAACGCGGCTACTTGATTACCAATAATGTCTCGTTCTTTGACGCGTATACCGAAGGCAAAACAAAAGCATTAGAAACCTATCAAGCCATTGCAGATAACTACCAACTGTTTCCGGCCATCAAACCGCTTATGCTGCAAGTCAAAGCACTCAGTGACGAGAAATTCAATATCATTGAATCCTCCATCCAAGTACAGCTTGATGCCGGCGCGTATGCATCACACTTAACGCTGAGTAAAGACAAAGGCCGAACTGTGATGAACGAGATTAAGCTCAAGCTGGAAAATGCAGATTTACTGTTGTTGTCACAAAGACAAACCTACGAAAAACAAATTAAAAAAGCCCTTGAATTTACGATCTTATGCGGCTTACTTTTGGTCATCATTATTGTCGGCATTCTGATTTTCTCTTACAAACGCACCATCAAGCTGTTTGAAACAGTATTAGAAACCAAAGAGGCTTCCGAATCGTTTGCCCATCAGGCTGAGCACGACATGCTGACTGGCTTACCTAACAGAAGAGGCTTTGAGCACTTTATTGAGCTCACCCACTCCAACGCGCATCAACGTAAGCTGCAATACGCCATTTTGTATATGGATCTAGATGGATTTAAAGCCGTGAACGATGACCACGGTCACAACATTGGCGATAACGTACTGGTAGAAGTAGCCAAAATCATTACTGGCTTGCTACGTGAGCATGATTTTTTAGCACGCCTGGGTGGCGATGAGTTTGCAATTGTGATTAACCATTTTCATCATCAAAAAAGTCTGATTGATATTGCATCAAGAATCATTGCATCGCTCAACAGACCTTTGAATATTGCAGAGCAAACCATCCAAATTGGCGTGAGCATTGGCATTGCCAGATTCCCGCACGATGCTATTCATAAAGAAACACTGATATCGATGGCCGATGCTGCTATGTATTTTTCTAAGAAAAAAGGCAAAAATCAATTTAGCTTTATCAGCGATACCTTAGCTGCTTAGCGCTACTGTCTCATCAACACATGCTTAATAAAAAAGGGCCCTGAGGCCCTTTTTTATTGCAACACAAACGCACTACGCGATTATTGCACTGCTGCCGCTGGTGCTGGCTCAGCCACAAAAATCTCTACACGACGATTTTTAGCTTTGTTGGCCGCTGTATCATTGGCCACCAATGGCTCACGTGAACCGCGACCCTCAATTGCAACACGGCTTGAAGCCACACCACGTGAAGATAAATAATCACGTACGCTTGCAGCACGGTTTAACGATAAAGGGTTATTCACAGCATCCGAACCAGTGCTATCGGTATGGCCAATAATCGTGACATTGCTGCTAGGATTATTCACCAAGCCCGTTGCAAATGTATCTAAAATACTTCTGAAATTAGATTGAATATCTGCACGGCCTACTGCAAATGAAATATCGCTTGGAATATCCAACTTCAAACGATTATCCGCTGTTTGTGTCACTGCCACACCAGTACCTGCCGTTGCCTCTTCCATTTGGCGCTTTTGTTCCTCTTGACGCTTCGTCCAAACGTTACCAGCCACAGCACCTGCACCTGCACCTACTACTGCACCAATTGCCGCGCCTTTGCCTTTACCTGCTACCGCGCCTACTACTGCACCCACGCCTGCACCAATCGCTGCACCTTTAGCCGTACCCTTTTGCGTTTCTGTCATATTGGCGCAACCGCCCAACACAAACGCAACCAACACAGAACCGACGATCATTTTATTACGCATATTATTTACCTTATATTAAAAATGCTACTTTGCTAAAAACTACTTCTCTTGATTGCTAAACGTCTTGTGTGGCATGTAGGCTGACTAAATGCTCAATTATTTATTACTTTCTGCCGCACCCTCAATTTTTTCGCCACCTTTTTGAATATCCTTACCGGCACCCGCCATGGTGTTACAGGCACTTAGTGTGAATGCAAATGCTAAGACTAACAATGTGCTGATTAATTTCATTTTGTTTTCCTTTTAAAAGTAAGTTGAATAACGATAGATTGCGCAACATTCCCTACCCACTACATGTACATAGTACATTTGCATTAAAACAACGCATATCAGCGTTAGCTGATATTGCTGTAAGAGGATTCTTACAAACTAATGTTGCGTTGCTTAATTAAAATTATCAGGGTGTTAGGTAAGAGTAACTACAGGCTATTATCTGAAAGATTGCATATCGGTGGATAAGCCGCACAAACCAAACAAAAAATAGGGCCGCTAATCGAACGAGCGACATATACTATATGAAAAAAATACTGAAACAATATGCAACGTATCTCTGAACTAATTCATGCTGTTAGAGTAGTCCACTCCCATGATGCCTTTTTCAATCATTTGAGAAAAGCTTAACATTGGAGGGTAAAAAGCATGTCTTCAACACTATCGAGAATGCATTGATAACTTTAGATAGCGAATCATGGCAAGTACTAAAGGGAAAGGCGTTAGAGCACTTCAAAAGTCATCGTGAAGGCCAAAAGAAGCAAGATTTTTTTAACCAATTGAACGAAGCTTTCGCTTATCAGTATTTAATATCCCAAGGTTACTCATACGTAAAAATACTAAGTGAGAGTAATCGGAAAAATGATAAAACACCTGATATCTCGTATGTCGATAATGGCAAAGAATATTTTTGTGAAGTTAAAACAATAGGGATTTCCCTAGATGAAATTTTTCGGCGATCTGCTACAAATGAATATGTAGATAGATCAAACTACATCAAACTCCAGCCAGAGTTTTTTAACAAACTAGTTGATACGATAGAAAAAGCTAAAGAACAAATAAATACGGAAGGAGAAGGTTTTGTCTTTGTTCTAATAAGACCTGATGATTTCGCGCAAACCTATATGCGTACTTACCGTGAACAAATCACTAGCTTTGTTCAGGATTATGATCGAACAAAACTAGTGATAAAATTTGAATGTGATGGGGAGTTATTTTTTAATTAATTAAGTGCTACCTCCACCAAATTATCGCTAAACGTCGTGGAGTGCCCCATATCCCCAAACTCCGCGGCACTAATACAATTCACCGTGCCATTATTCAATTGGCGCCAATAGCCTAACGTAGCCACCACAATCCCGGGGTTCACATCTTTTGTAATCCGTGCATCTGCTTGAAATGCGCCACGGCCATTAAACACTTTAACTTTATCGCCCTCTTGAATGCCACGGGTAGTCGCATCTAATGGGTTAATCATGACAAACTGTTCGCCTTGCCCTTTGATTTTTTCGGTGACGTTGGCATAGCATGAATTTAAAAAGCCATGGCTCTTGGGCGAGATAATATTCAACGGATATTTTTTGGCCAATGCTGGGTTGTTTTCCACGCTCTCACGATTAGCCACGTAATCGGGCAATGCATCCAAGTCCTCACCCGGCTGAAAGCCTTCGTACATTTGACGGAACGGCCCTGCCACAAAGTTTTTAGCGCCTTCTACCATGAACATACATTTGCCTGTAGGCGTGGGGAAGTTGCCGTTTTTGTGCGGCGCGCGGTCGTCTTTGGTGCCCACTTTCAGTTTGGCAAAGCCGTGCTCGCGCATATAGGCCAAATCATAACCATCACAGGCTGGGGCATCCCATGCCACATAGTTTTCCAAGCATTCGCTGTCCGACCATTTAAAGTTATCTTCTTCAAAGCCTAAGCGTTTGGCCAAGCGGCGGAAAATTTCATTATTGGGCAATGCTTCACCCGGTGGGTCAATACATTTGGCATTGTAGGTGAGGTACAAATGCCCCCAGCTTAAAATCATGTCTTCCATCTCTGCGCCCATGGCAGCTGGCAACACAATATCCGCATAGGCGGCGGTATCACTCAGAAAATGCTCCGCCACCACCGTAAATAAGTCTTCGCGCTCTAAGCCTTTCACAATCTTATCGGTCTCGGGCGATTGTGTGACCGGGTTAGTATTCCACACCATCAGCGATTGAATAGGGGTATTGAGTTTAATCTCACCCAACAATACACGCCCCAATTGCAGGATATTGGCGACTTGCGTGCCTTCTGGAATTAAATCCGGGCGGGAAATCACATCAAAACGGTAAGGGTGCTCCCACACTGGGAACTGCAAAATGCCGCCGCCCACATGGCGCCACGCACCAATCAATGCTGGTAAGCAGGTCACTGCGCGGATGGCTTGGCTACCACCGTAATTGCGCTCCAAAGCTACGCCAATGCGAATAGCGGCAGGTGGGGTAGTGGCGTATTCGCGAGCAAATTTGCGAATATCATCAGCCGCAATGCCAGTAATCTTTTCTGCCCATTCTGGTGTGCGCGTTTTGGCACGTTCTGCCAGTTCTTTGTAGCCTACGGTGTAGTTGTCAATGTAGTCCTGGTCTTGCAAACCTTCTTCAATAATCACATGCATCATGGCCATGGCCAACGCACCGTCAGTACCTGGTTTGGGCGCAATATGCCAATCCGCTTCTTTGGCCGTTTTAGACGCATAAGAGTCCACCACCACCACTTTGACGCCTTTTTTCTGTGCCTCATGAATGATATGCCAATGGTGCAGATTGGTAGAGACTGAGTTGGATGCCCACACCACGATATATTTAGCATGGATAAAACTTTCCGGATCTACACCGGCAGTGGGGCCAACTGTCAGCAACCAAGCGGTGCAAGAGCCCTCGCCACAGAAGGTACGCTCACACACCGTGGCACCCATGCGGTTAAAGAATGCATCGCCTCCATTGAGGCCATGCACCAAACCTTGGTTACCCAAATAACTGGCGGGCATGATGGCTTGCGGACCGTCTTTTGCAATGATGGCTTTCCATTTACTAGTGATTTCGTCTAAGGCTTCATCCCAGCTGATACGCTTAAACTGTTTGCTGCCTTTGGGGCCTGTGCGTTTGAGGGGATAGAGTAAACGGTCTGGGTGGTAATGGCGCTTTTCGTAATCTTTGAGCTTGACGCACAAACCGCCGCGCGTCATTGGGTGCTCTTTGTTACCAGTCACCTTTAACAATTTACCGTCTTGCACATGGTATTCCATGCTACAAGTATCCGGGCAATCGTGCGGACAGCCGCCATGAAAGGTTTTAACGCCAGTGTCTGTCGGTGCATTCATCTTCATCCCCTAACAATAATTTTTATGGTGCGATACGAATTAAAATGACTATATACCTACTTGTATAGCTGATGCAATTATTTTTATATTGCTGAAAAAGACGATTAAAATAGCCCCATGCAAATTCAACTTTCCCAACCGCTCACACTCCTAAACCAACTCACGCCTGAAGCTTTTCTGGCCGAGTACTGGCAAAAAAAACCGCTGCTAATTCGCCAAGCTATACCGGGATTTACCGGCTTACTTGATCCCAACGATTTGGCTGGCTTGGCTTGCGAGGAAGAAGTGCAATCCAGATTAGTACAATTTGCAAAGGGCCAGTGGCGAGTCACGCAAGGCCCCATGTCGGAAAAAACATTTAAGCACTTGCCTGATCACGACTGGACCTTGTTGGTGCAAGGCGTGAACCACTTCCTGCCAGAAGCTGCCGACTTACTGGCGCAATTTAATTTTATTCCACATGCGCGTTTGGATGATTTAATGGTGAGCTATGCGCCCGATGGCGGTGGCGTAGGCCCACATTTGGATAGCTATGATGTGTTTTTACTGCAAGGTAGCGGTAAACGGCATTGGAAAATTAGCCAGCAAACCGATTTCACTTTAATTGAAGATGCGCCACTACGTATCTTAAAACACTTTGAAACAGAGCAAGAATGGGTGTTGGAGGCAGGCGATATGCTTTATCTGCCGCCACAAATTGCTCATTGGGGTGTGGCGGTCGGTGAAGATTGCATGACCTACTCGATTGGATTCCGTGCGCCAAAAACGCAAGAGCTCGCGCATGAGTTTATGCACTTCCTCCAAGACCATACGCAATTGGAAGGCATCTATCAGGATCCCGATCTCGCCGCACAAGCGCATCCGGCTGAAATTAGCCGCAATATGGTGAGCAAGGTCAACCATGCGCTACAAGCCATTGCATGGGATGACACATTGGTGGCTCGCTTTTTAGGGCAATACTTAACCGAACCTAAGCCGCATATTGTATTTGCACCACCACGTAAGCTTTCACTCAAGTCATTACATCAACGTTTGTCACAGACAACACTCCATCTGGCATTGGCCTCACAAATGTTATTCTGGCAAGACACGTTTTTTCTCAATGGTGATGCAGTGACTGCACCAGCCATACTCACCCCAACCTTAACAACATTGGCAGACCAGCGTTATGTGGATTGCGGCACTTTAACGCCCGAGCAACTGTCTCTATTAGCAACGACACTATATGAGGCCTATTTAGCAGGCTATGTGCTGATGCGTGAGGATATGGAATGACCGATACCACCACGAATGATCAACTCACTCCCAATACCATTTTAGTAGGTGAGGCATTGTATGCACACGCTATAAACCTAGTGATTGCACAAGCCACCACTAGCCTGCTTATCTTTGACCAAGACCTGTCACGTGGTGATTACAAAAGCACCTTACGCTACCAAGCGGTTCAACAGTTTTTGAGTCAATCGCCACAGAGCAAGCTCACCATTATTTTGCATCAAGACGCATTTTTAACCACCCAATGCCCACGCCTGATGGAGCTGCTATTAACATACGGCCACAAAATGACGGTATACATTACCAATGACACGGCCAGAATTGCCAAAGATTGCTTTGTTATTGCGGATGATGTGCATTACGTGAAACGCATTCATATTGAGCACGCACGATTCAAGTATGCATTGGACGATGCAGAGTCTTGTGCCGGGTTACGTATGCGATTCAGTGAACTATTAGAAGAAACTTCACACACGATTTCTGCTACGCAGTTGGGGCTTTGAGAATTTCCATGAAAAAGTATTTGTGCATCATTTTATGCATTATCAGCTTTCAAGCGTTGGCACAAACCGAGCTAAGAGTGTTTACGCTACAGCACCGCTTTGCCCAAGATCTATATGCCGCCATTTCTCCATTGGTGGATGAAAGCGGCACAGTCACTGGTATGAATAATCAATTGATTGTGCGTGCCACCCCTGCACAACTGGCAGAGATAGAGGCTGTGATTGCGCAACTGGATGTCGCGCGCGTCAATCGCAGAATCACCGTGCAGTCACAGCAAAACCAGCAATCGACCATGGACAATACACAGATTTCTGGCAATGTGCGTAGAGGCAGAGTCATTATTGGCAACAACCCGAATGCAGCCCCCAATAGCGGACGTATTGATGTCACCCGCAATGAGCAACACACCACACAAAATAGTCAGCAATTTTTACAAGTGGTGGATGGGGAGCGTGCCTATATTCGTGTAGGCACCCTAGTGCCCTTTACCCAAGAATGGATTACGTTGACAAGACGTTATGCGCAAGTGACTCGCAGCACCGATTGGGTAGAAGTGAGCACGGGGTTTGCAGTCCGTCCGCGTACGATTGGCAATCAAGTAGAACTGGAAATAACACCACGTATTTCCAATGGCTACGGACAACAATCTATCGACTTTGAAACACTTTCTACCATCGTCCATGTTTCCTTGGGCGAATGGGTCGATATTGGACAAACGATGCAGCAACGGGATGATGTCAGCCGTAAAATTTTGGGCTCACAAACTGGCACTTCTTATCAAAAAAGTGGCCTCAGTATCAAAGTAGATTAGGTTTTGATGAGGTTTTCACGCTAAATTGTTGCAATATAACAATATTTTTCTTTCAAATTCACAAAAATCCCACTAAATAGATTTTATTTTCAATAAATTTGCTGCTACAATTTAAGCACTCGGAAAGCTAGTCACTTAGTGAACCGTACCCGATTAAACATTAGCTCATATACTAAGGAATTTAAAATGACACGTTCTGCTCTATTAGCCGCATTATTAGCACTTGCTTTAACTGCTTGTGGCGAAAAACCTGCTGAAGAAGCGCCAGCTGCTGAAGCTCCTGCTGCTGAAGCTGCACCAGCTGAAGCTGCTCCTGCTGAAGCTGCACCAGCTGAAGCTGCTCCTGCTGAGGCTGCACCAGCTGAAGCTGCTCCTGCTGAAGCTGCTCCTGCTGAAGCTGCACCAGCAAACTAATAGTTTAAAACTTTAGTTTACAAGCAAAAAAGCCGACGTAATGTCGGCTTTTTTTATTTCGTCTAGCATAGAGTATTTTGGATAGCTTTAGAGACTACGCCAATGTAGCCCCAACGTCTGCTCAGCAATGGCAACCCAATCGGGAGCACAACCCAACACAGCACTCAGTGCTGTTTGCGCCAATATTGGCGTATTATTTTTTTCACTTAAATGTGCCGCTACAATATGCTTTAGCTTTGTGTTGTCTAATTGAGACAATAGCGTTGCCGCACTTTGATTATCCAAATGCCCTAAACGCCCACCCACTCTGTCTTTAAGTGGTTTTGCATATGGTCCTTTTGCCAGCATGGCAAGGTCATGGTTGCATTCCAGCATCAACGCATCACAGCCAGAGAGAACGCGTTCAATATGTGCAGTCGTACTGCCTACATCAGTCAATATGCCTAATTTGGCACGACCATCAGAAAAAGTAAATTGGGTTGGCTCACGCGCATCGTGAGGCACCGGGAAAGGTGATACGCAGATGGCATCTACCGTAAAATCAGTATGGCTATCAATCAGCTGGATTTGAAGGTCACTTATGTCTGACGGCAGATAGCGCTCACACATTTTATAAGTGCCATAACTTAGCCAAACTGGGATACGGTATTTTGCTGCCAGCTTGAAAGCACCGCGTGCATGGTCGTCGTGCTCGTGTGTGACCAAAATGCCACTGAGTTGCTCGGGCGTCAACTCCAATCGTGCTAGCCGCGCCAGCATCTCGCGCACACTAAACCCGCAATCCAACAATAGGCGTGTGCGCTCTACTTCAATCATCGTGGCGTTGCCAGCACTGCCACTTCCCAGCGAGGCAAAGCGCATGACTTATTTCAATTGTTCATACAGCAAGGAAATAATCCGGTTTGCTGTCGTAGAAGGGTTGCGTTTACCTTCAGTATCGACCACATTTACACTGGACGTGCCATCTTCTTGCTCGGTCACTTGGATACGATATTGTTTGGACGGATCGGTTTTCTCATCCTTGCCTTTCCAAAACTTAAGCTTTTCTGCCAAAGATTTTTCATCTTTAGGTTTTGGATTATTCTTTTCTTCTTCGTCATCACCCCAGAATTTCAGCGTTTCCAACAGGCCTTTTTTCTTTTTGGGCGTGTCATCAATATCCACATCGGCATAACGTACAAAGAATAAACCTTTTGAGCGGTCCTTATCTTCAGTCACAAATCCAACGCGGTCTAATGCTAAACCGACACGACGCCAGCCACGATCGAACGAATCATTGATATGTAACGTCACGCTACTATCTACCTCTTTGGCAACTGTTGCGCGCTGTGGGCTGACCGGATTGGCTGCAATTTGTTGTGCTTGTTTTTCAGCCACGCCCAGCTTCACCATCAGGCGACGGAGTAACTCCACATCCAAATCGCTATCAAACTGTTCAGCCGTATTGATTTTTTTATCGGCATCTAAACGATAGCCTGTCTCAATTTTACCCAACTGCGTATTGACCACATTTTTACCATCATCCGGCGTGCCAGCCACGGTACGATGCGTCATATAGACTTCGGTCGTACCCTCTTTTTCACCACGCTCCAAACGCGTACGGAATTTACGACGATCTGCCAAGCCGGATAGCTTATCCATCCACGCATCAAATTTATCGCCTACATTGCGGTTGTCTTCTTTCAACTTGATGGCATCT
This sequence comes from Methylophilaceae bacterium 11, assembly GCA_000525025.1. GTDB lineage: Bacteria > Pseudomonadota > Gammaproteobacteria > Burkholderiales > Methylophilaceae > Methylophilus. Next base: position 2,361,309 of record JCKJ01000001.1, read on the forward strand.
GCTTCTATCCACTCTGTTTCCATCACACCTGTTTCTGCATTTTCCACACGCACTGCAAACCCTTGATCCAGCCAAAATTCACGCACCACTGGCCAAATTTTCTCTGCTGGTGCTGTCACTACTAACCAGCGTTGAGCGCCTGCTTTTTCCATCCGTACACCATCTGCATTTGGTAACACTTGCTCTACGCCTGGCTCTTGCCCTTCTTGATCTTGATTATAAGTGGAGTAAGTGGCGCTGCCTGGCACTGCATATGCATCACTGCTTCTCACGGCCGTTAAATCGGGAGGCACTTCTAAAGGCTTGGAACGCCCGGCACCTTTGTAATCAGAGGTGTTGTCGATAAAAGGAATTGAGTCGCACGCTGTTAGAGCAGATACCACAGCCAATACGCCAACTGCTTTTAAAAATAATTGTTGATTCATTGTTTCACCATTCTCGTCGTTTGACCATTTTCGTGTGGGTCTAAGGAATAAAAACCAAATTAAGCAATACCGGCACGCGTCATCGCATCACGCAATATGGCATGATATTGCGGTGACAAGTTCACTAGTGGCAGGCGAATTCCAGTCTGAATATGCCCCATTTGTTGCAATACCCATTTCACTGGGATTGGATTTGCTTCTACAAATAATTTTTGATGCAATGCGAATAACTTCGCGTTGATTTGACGTGCTGCCGTCACATCCCCCGCCATTGCTTTCACACACATGTCATGCATCAATGCCGGCGCAACGTTGGCAGTCACAGAGATCACACCACGTGCCCCCAATAGCAAGAGCGATAAACTAGTGGCATCATCGCCGCTATACACCACAAAATCCGCGGGCACTTTTAATAGTAAGTCCGTACCACGTTCAATACCGCCTGTTGCATCTTTAATGCCGACAATATTCTGAATAGCAGACAATCTCACTACGGTATCGTTCTGAATATCACAGCCCGTACGTCCTGGCACGTTGTATAAGATTTGCGGGATATCGACGGCTTGGGCAACTGCTGCAAAGTGTTGATACAAACCTTCTTGCGATGGCTTGTTGTAATAAGGCGCAACTAGCAAACATGCATCAGCACCTAATGCTTTGGCTTTACGGGTGAGCGCAATGGCCTCGCTAGTAGAATTTGCACCAGTACCGGCAATGACTGGAATACGCCCGGCTACATGCTCTACGGTGGTTTTAATCAACAGACAATGTTCTTCCACATCGACGGTTGGTGATTCGCCCGTAGTGCCCACAATAACAATACCATCTGTGCCAGCATCCACATGAAAATCAATCAGCTTCTTCAGTGCAACTAGGTCCAAATCACCGTTTTCATGCATAGGCGTAACGATTGCAACTAAACTACCTGTAAACATATTCCAACCACTTGTCCAAAAATTGCTTATATTTTAACCGATTATGCCGCATTGCGCTAAAGGCTATTTAGCCCCATGTGGTAAATCCAGTAAGGTAAATAATATTGCATTGAAATTCAGCTCTTTAACTGTATTTGGCGATTCAACAAAACCACGGCAAACGAGTATAATTGAGGCTTAGCAGTTTATTCAAATGGTCAGGCGAGATGTCACAAAGTTATATATTTATTTTAATTAGCACTGTGTTAGTGAACAACATTGTGTTGGTTAAAATTTTGGGACTTTGCCCGTTCATGGGCGTGTCCAAAAAACTGGAAGCCTCTGTTGGCATGGCAGCCGCCACGGCATTTGTGCTCACCTTGGGCTCTATGACCAGCTGGGCCATTAATCATTATCTGCTGGAGCCTAACCATGTGGAGTATTTGCGCACTTTATCCTTTATTGTAGTGATTGCTGGTGTGGTACAACTCACGGAAATGATCATGGAAAAAAGCTTTCCGTTACTGTATCAAATGCTAGGTATTTTTCTGCCGCTGATTACCACCAATTGCGCAGTACTCGGCATCCCTTTGCTTAACGCGCAAGCCAGTCATAACTTTGTGGAATCTGGCTTATATGGGTTCGGTGGTGCACTTGGCTTTTCATTGGTATTGATTCTATTTGCGTCTATGCGTGAGCGCATGGAAGCCGCCGACGTGCCCGCACCCTTTAAAGGTTCTGCCATTGCCATGATTACAGCGGCGCTCATGAGTTTAGCATTTATGGGTTTTGCTGGCTTAGATAGGTATTAGCCACATGCTTATCGCACTCTATATCATGCTGGGCTTGGCCTTTGCGCTTGGTGTCTTACTCGGTTATTCCGCGCTCAAATTCAAAGTAGAGGGTGACCCGCTCATTGCCAGAATCGATGCCATATTACCGCAGACACAGTGCGGTCAATGCGGCTACCCTGGTTGCAAACCCTATGCAACCGCCATTGCCAAAGGCGAAGCTGATATCAACCAATGCCCGCCCGGTGGCGATGCTGGTGTGCATGCACTGGCCGATTTGCTGGGCGTTGAATACAAGCCGCTTAATGCAGAGCATGGTGAACCCAAACCAAAATCCGTTGCTTTTATTGATGAAAGCACGTGCATTGGTTGCACTTTGTGCATTCAGGCATGCCCGGTAGATGCAATTTTAGGTGCAGCCAAACATATGCACACCATCATCAGCAGTGAATGCACCGGCTGCGAACTCTGCCTTGCACCGTGCCCAGTGGATTGCATCAGCATGGAGCCGATTGCGGAAACTCCCGATAACTGGAAATGGAAATATCCAACCATTCCCATTAAGTCCATTGCATTAGAAAGTTAACATTCACAGCATGAATGCACTCGTCAATTTTGGAAAAATATTCAAGTTTAACGGAGGGGTTCACCCGCCGGAAAACAAAGCACAATCGACCCAACGGCCGATTGGCCAATTGACGTTGCCCGAACGCTTAGTATTGCCGCTCAGACAACACGTAGGCAATATCCCAAAAGTTGCCGTGAGTGTAGGCGACCATGTACTCAAAGGTCAATTGCTTGCAGAAGCAGAGGGCATGGTATCCGCAGCGATTCACGCGCCAACATCCGGCACGATTACTGCAATTGCAGATGCCGTGATCCCCCACCCTTCCGGCCTGCCAGACCATTGCATTACACTCGCACCAGATGGTCAAGACACTTGGATTGCCCACCTACCCATCGACTGGCGTAACACTGACCGTAAAGCCTTGGTCGCCAGCTTACGTTTATCCGGCATTGTGGGCTTGGGAGGCGCAACTTTCCCCACCCAAGTGAAGCTGCGCGCAGATGGCAAATCGGTCGTACATACTTTAGTGATTAATGCTGCCGAATGCGAGCCATACATCACTTGCGACGACATGCTGATGCGTGAACGCGCTACAGACATTGTGCAGGGCATTGCCATCGCGCAGCATTTACTTGGCGCAACCAAAGTGTTGATTGGCATTGAAGACAATAAGCCGGAAGCGATCCGTGCCATGCAGCAAGCGGTGACTGGTACCTCCATGGAAGTAGTAGTAGTGCCTACCTTATACCCCAGTGGGGATGCACGCAGATTGGTCCATTTGTTACTGGGCCAAGAAATTCCCTATAACAAGCGCTCAACAGAGGTTGGCATCCAAGTATTCAATGTGGCGACCGTGTTAGCGTTACACCGCTACTTCAACCACGGTGAACCAGCGATTAGTAGAATTGTGTCGATGACCGGCAATGTCGCACACCCTCAGAATTTTGAAGTGCTGTTTGGCACGCCACTCGCACATTTGATTCACGCTGCTGGCGGCGTAAAAGCAAATACCACGCATTTCATCATGGGCGGGCCGATGATGGGATTCAACCTACCGGATACCAACATCCCCATCACCAAAGCCGCTAACTGCATTATTGCCGCAACGCCAGATTTGTTTGCACCACCGCCACCCGCCATGCCCTGCATACGCTGCGTACGTTGCGCAGATGCTTGCCCGGTAAGTTTGCAACCACAAGAGCTCTACTGGTTTGCTAAATCGGACAATTTTGAAAAGGCGCGCGACTACAAACTATTTGACTGCATTGAGTGCGGCGCCTGCTCGTATGTGTGCCCAAGTGATATTCCACTTGTGCAATATTATCGCTATGCAAAGAGTGAGATCATTGCTGCCGACAAAGCGAAAGAAGCTGCCGATTTGGCACGTGAACGCAATGAAGCAAGAATCGCACGTATAGAACGCGAAAAGCTAGAGCGCGCGCAAAAACATGCAGAACGCGCGCAGGGTGCAAAAACGGAGCCTAAGCAAGAAACGGCAACACCAGCCTCAACATCTGCGGGCGCTGACGATGCGAAAAAAGCAGCGATTGCTGCCGCGATTGAACGTGCGAAACAACAAAAACTGCAAAATGCACAAGCAACAGACACTGACACTAGTGAGCAGACAAAGCCTGCTGCGGACGACGCAAAAAAAGCGGCCATTGCCGCAGCCATAGAACGCGCCAAGGCACAAAAAGCAGCTGCCCAGCAAGCAGGTGAGACACCAAAAAATGTGGATTCCGTCAGCACAAAAGTGCAGCAAAAAATTGCTGAGATTGATGCAAGACGTCAGACTGTAGGTCCTGCCCCTGAGCCCGTTGCAAAGGTACAAGGACCGCCACCAGTCGCTGACGATGCCAAGCAAGCGGCGATTGCCGCTGCCATTGCGCGTGCCAAAGCGCAAAAGGCGGCAGCAGAAGCTGCGAAATCTGAATCACCAATGAAGTCTGATGTAGACAATCAACTAAAATCGCAACCTAAAAAAGATTAGCCAAAGAGGATTCACTTGATACGCTCACCTTATATTTCAGATGCCCCCAGCGTCAGCACCATTATGCTGAAAGTGCTGATTGCACTAGTACCTGCCATTGCAGTGTATGTGTGGGTATTTGGCGGCGGCATTTTGGTCACGCTTACTTTGGCCACCATCACCGCACTTGGCACAGAAGCACTGATGCTGAAACTAAGACAGCGCCCGATCCAACCATTTCTCACCGACTATAGTGCCGTGATCACAGCATGGCTATTAGCTCTAGCAATTCCTCCGCTTACGCCGTGGTGGCTCATTGTGGTGGGTACCGCTTTTGCCATTATCATTGCTAAACAGCTCTATGGTGGGCTGGGCTACAATCCGTTTAATCCAGCCATGGTCGGCTATGCCGTACTGCTGATCTCATTTCCAGTACTGATGACCAAGTGGCCAGCCGCCTTGCAACTGGCACACACGCCATTGAGTTTTGCCGATCAATTTCACTACATTATATTCGGCAAGTTACCAGAAGGCGTGTTACTAGATGCGGTGACATCGGCCACACCACTGGACTATTTAAAAACGCAATTAAAGCTAGATCATGCCATGGCCACCATACAAAGTGCGCCTTTGTTTGGCACATTGGGCGGCAAAGGTAGCGAGTACATTACCATAGCCTATCTGCTTGGCGGCCTTTACTTATGGCAACAGAAAATTATTTCATGGCATTTGCCCGTTGCTTTTTTAGGCGTACTTACAGCCATTGCCTCTTTATTTTGGATGAGCGATAGTGCGCACTTTGCTTCACCGCTATTACATTTGTTTAGTGGCGCAAGTATGCTCGGCGCGTTCTTCATCTTAACGGACCCGGTCAGCGGCCCCACCACCCCACGTGGCAAACTATATTTCGCAGGGGGCGTCGCCATCATCACTTACCTGATTCGTGTTTATGGCGGCTACCCGGACGGCATTGCGTTTGCCGTGATTTTTATGAATATTTGTGTACCTTTGATTGATGCGCATACACAACCACGCGTGTTTGGTCATGAGAAATAGCGATGTCTGAAACCATCATTAAACACGCAAGCAAAACCGCATTCACACTGATGGCGTTTGCCATTGTATTTACGTCACTCATGGCCTATGTATACAGCGTGACCAAAATACCTATTGAGCAAAGTGAGGCAGCAGCGCGCATGAGCTTATTTAGACAAATCATGCCGGAGCATCTGCATGACAACGATTTACTCAAGGATACAGTGACGATTCCTCCTGACCCACTGCTTGGCAATACCCAGCCGACCATCGCTAATATTGCGCGCTTACAGCACCAACCATCGGCCATTATTTTGGAAGCCATTGCGCATGATGGCTACAGTGGCGACATCAAATTATTACTGGCCATTCAAGCAGATGGCGTAGTGAGCGGCGTGCGCGTAATCACCCATAAAGAGACACCGGGGCTGGGTGATTATATTGATATTGCCAAGAACAATTGGATTAAACTTTTTGATGGCGAATCACTCAACACTGCATCAGCGCTTGATTGGCATGTTAAAAAAGACGGGGGGAAGTTTGATTACATGGTAGGTGCGACGATTACGCCACGTGCAGTAGTAGGCGCCGTACATAAAGCGCTACAATATGTCGATCTTAATAAACAAACCCTATTTGCGGCACACGATAGCAGTGACCAAACGCAGGAGAAACCGTGAGTCAATTTAAAGAAATTGCCCATAACGGGCTGTGGAAACAAAACCCAGGTGTAGTTCAGCTACTTGGTTTATGCCCTACACTGGCCGTCACCACCTCCGTGGTCAATGGTGTCAGCCTTGGCTTAGCCACTGCACTGGTCATGGCTGCCGCCAATGGCGCAGTGTCACCGGTACGTAGATTTGTACCGGATGAGATTCGCGTACCCGTGTTTATCTTGGTGATTGCTGCGTTGGTCACCATGATTGATTTAGCCATTCATGGGTTTGCAGAACCCTTGCACAAAGTACTCGGTATTTTTATTCCGTTAATTGTTGTGAATTGCATCGTATTGGCGCGGGTTGAATCTTTTGCAGCCAAAAATGCGCCTGCACCGGCTATATTCGATGGCTTTATCATGGGTATCGGTCTCACTATCGTGCTGGGATTATTGGGTGGCATCCGTGAAGTGGTCGGCAAGGGTACTTTATTTTCCGGGTTGGATTTGGCACTGGGGCCACAATTCAAATCGTACATCCTGACGGTGATTCCGGATTATCATGGCTTTTTGCTTGCGATTTTACCGCCAGGCGCATTTTTAGGATTAGCGAGCCTGATTGCTTTACGCAACTGGGCAGAGATTCGCAAATCCAAGCCGCAAGCAGCAAGTACCAGTGCACTCAAACCTAGCCATTAAATCAGGTGGTGGGTCATGAATGCCGAAAAAAGAGAAGCTATTTTTAATCGTTTACGCGCCGCTATTCCTAACCCGACCACTGAACTCGAATACACCACCACGTTTGAACTGCTAATCGCAGTAATTTTATCTGCACAAGCCACAGACAAAGGCGTCAATATCGCCACGCGCAAATTATTCGCCGTTGCCAACACACCGCAAGCCATTGCTGCATTAAGCATAGAAGGTCTAGAGCCTTATATCAAAACCATCGGCTTATACCACGCCAAAGCCAAAAATGTGATCGCGTGCTGCGAACAGCTTGTTGCCTTGCATCAGGGAGCAGTACCAAACACGCGCGAAGCGCTGGAAGCACTGCCCGGTGTGGGTCGTAAAACTGCCAATGTCATTCTCAATACTGCGTTTGGCCAACCCACCATTGCGGTCGATACACATTTGTTTCGCTTGGGTAATCGCACCAAATTAGCGACTGGTAAAAACGTACTGCAAGTCGAGCAAAAGTATTTAAAAACCATCCCAAAGGCATTTTTGCAAGATGCGCACCATCTGCTTATTTTGCATGGGCGCTATACCTGTACGGCACGCAACCCTAAATGCGGCGAGTGCTGTATTGTCGATTTATGCGAATATCCCGACAAAACGATTCCTAAACCACATCTGATGGCGGGTGAAGGTGTGCCGATGCACAACACGCCTCTATCAGAGTAGCACTAGCATGACTGCTGCATCACTTCCGTTAAAAGTAGCCACTGGCTTAGCGCACGGCCCAAGTGCAGACCCGGAACTTGCAACGCAAGCGGTACAGGCTGCATTAGAAAAAGCAGGCATGACATCGGCGCAATGTGTGGTGCTATATCTCACCTCTGAGTTTGCACACGCGCCACAAGCGGCAATTCGTGCTGCGTCTAAAGCCGCCAATTGCACACAGGTCATTGGCTGCTCTGCGCTAGGCATCTTCACCGAGGAAGATTGGATATTGGATGGTGCGGCGGTAGCGGCGCTGGTACTTTCTCAAGATATTTTCTCTAGCCACCCATTGCATGTAGAGGGCAGTCAACATTTACTGACACTTGCTGCGCCCAGTGCAATCAATGCCAGCTGGTTAGCAAGCACGCACACTCGGTTTGGCGGTATTTCCGGCGATGCTTCTGGCAGTGGCGCTTTCTCGGTATGGCAAGATGGCAAAGGCATCTCTCAAGGTTATTGTGCGTTGGCAATCCAGCACTGCGATGTCGCGATCGCGGCCAGTCATGGTCTTAAATGGTTGTCTAGCCCTAGAAAAGTCTCAACCAGCCTGCGCTTTGAGCTGCAGTCTATTGCCAACGTCACCGCATACACTAGCTTAAATATGGCCTATCAAACGCTTGATGTGGCCACCGAACCCCTGCCACTACATTTACTGAATGTGGCTTATGCACAGTCTTCCAAAGCGTTTGCGCAAAACCAATACGAGCTGGCCAGTATCATTATTGCAAATGAAGACACCCAAAGCCTGACGCTATCGCACCCAATACCTGAAGGCTACTGGATACGCTGGGCATTGCGCGATGCGGACAGTGCGCAAAGTGATTTACATAGCACGGCACAGCAACTTACACAAACATTACAAGGCGCACCAGCATTTGCCTGCATGTTTTCTTGTTTGGCGCGTGGCCCATATTATTATGGCGGCAATGATGAAGACTTACGCCTGCTGAAAGCCAGCTTCCCCAATATGCCGATTATTGGGTTTTACGGTAATGGGCAGATTGCACCCATGATGCAACAAAATACGCTATTGCAGCATTCCATCGTGCTCGCATTATTTGGCCAACAAAAGGAAGCGCATGAGTCTGTTTAACCCTAGCCGCGATGAAGTCCGTGCATTTTTCTTTGATGCATGGGCAAAATTTAACACGCAGCAAACTCTGACAGATTTAGAAAAACTCGGGGTATCCATCATGCACATGCATCCGGAATACCATGGGATTTTAAATGACCCAGAACGCTATCAACACCAAACCTATTTTCCAGAAATGGGAGAAACCAACCCGTTTCTGCATATGAGTCTACACCTCTCCATTCTAGAGCAGCTCAGCATTAACCAACCCACTGGCATTGTCGCCATCTACGAGAAATTAAAAGTAAAGCATCAAGATGAACATGAGGCACAGCACGATTTGTTAGAGTGCCTAGCCGAAACTATTTGGCTGGCACAACGTAACCAAACACCGCTGGATGCTGCGCATTATTTAGCGCTCATGCAACAAAAAAGTGGCGCTATTGCGTAATCAGAATGAACATGATTGAATGCTTGCCATGAAAACACCTAATGTGCATGACTGGCTCACAGAACATAGCGATTACCTGTATCGTTTTGCACTCGCCAGATTGCGTGACCCACACCTTGCAGAAGATGTAGTACAAGAGACATTTATCGCCGCCATCAAAAGCCCCAGTTTTGCAGAACAGTCTGCACCGCGCACTTGGCTTACTGGCATCCTTAAACATAAAATCATTGATGTCATGCGTAAGAATATGCGTGAAGTGGTTGCAACTGATTTGATGCATGAAGAAGATGCCAATATGGATGAGTTTTTTGACGAGACCGGCCACTGGGCTGAAAAACCCTTGGCTTGGGATATTCCCCACGATGCGCTTGAGCAAAAACAATTTTTAGTGATTTTGCAGCAATGCATGGATAAGTTACCTAGTAAATTAGCCGCACTTTTTCTGATGCGTGATATTCATGAAACCGACAATGAAGAAATTTGTAAGGAGTTGAGCATCACGTCGACCAATGCTTGGGTAATGTTGTACAGAGCCCGGATGGGCATCAGAAAGTGTTTAGAAATTCATTGGTTACAGGCCTAAATATTAAGAAAGGAAGCAGACAAAAATGTTGAATTGTAAACAAACCAGTCAGCTTGTTTCTCAATCCTTAGACCGTCGTTTAAGTTTACGGGAACGAATTGCAGTACGCTTACATCTACTTATTTGTAAGTATTGCAAACGATTCAGCCAACAGTTGTTAGCTATACGCATCGGCTTACAACGCATGACAAAATCGATGGAAGAAGACACGCACCTGAATATGCCATCTGAAACCAAAGCACGTATCGCCAAGGCTTTAGAAGCTGAATCGAAGTAAGCGTGTGACAACAACGTATTACTTATTTATTTAACTCATAAGGAAATAATCATGAAATCAAATACATCTTTAGCATTGGCAATGACTGGCGCTATCGCACTGAGTTTAGGTGCAGCGAGTGTACAAGCAGGTGAAAATCCATTTGCGATTAAATCGCTATCTAGCGGCTACCAAGTGGCAGATCATCATGAAAAAGCCAAAGACGGCAAATGTGGCGAAGGCAAATGTAGTGCCGAAATGAAAGCCAAAGAAGGTAAATGTGGTGACAAAGCGAAAGACGGCAAATGTAGCGCTGAGAACAAAGCCAAAGACGGGAAATGCGGCGAAGGTAAATGCAGCGCTGAAATGAAGAAAGAAAAAGAAAGTAAATAACTTCTGCCTGTTCCATGTCTACATTGGCTGACATTCAAGGTGCCGGGTTGGGGTTAAAGCGCGAGCTGATTCCCCAATTCCAGCAGTTTTACCAAGACCCTCATATTGCCAATATCCAATTTGTTGAAATCGCACCTGAAAACTGGTTAGGCGTAGGTGGTAAAGCGCTGCATGATTTAACTTGGTTTGCAGAACGCTACCCCATGGTGTGTCATGGGCTTTGCTTATCACTCGGTGGGCCTGACCCACTGAATATTGATTTTTTAAAGCAGGTAAAGTCTTTTCTAAGCCATTATCAAATTCCGCTTTATACCGAGCATCTCAGCTATTGCAGTGATATTCAACATGGAGAAGCAGGCTACCTCTACGACTTACTGCCCATTCCATTTACAGAAGAAGCTGTGCATTACGTAGCACAACGCATACGCCAAACCCAAGATATTTTGGGACAACGCATTGCTGTTGAGAATACTTCGTTCTATGCAGCCTGCCCAATTTCCAGTATGGATGAGATCACCTTTTTGAATGCAGTGCTGACCGAAGCAGATTGCTGGTTGCATTTGGACATCAACAATATTTATGTGAATAGCGTGAATTTTGGCTTTGATGCGCACGCGTTCTTACAGCAGATTCCAGGTGAACGTATCGTCTACAGTCATATCGCCGGCCACTACCAAGAAACTCCCAACTTATTGATCGATACACATGGTAAAGATGTGATTGATCCGGTATGGGCATTATTAGATGAGGCTTACCGCTTATTTGGTACGTTCCCAACATTATTGGAACGTGACAGTAACATTCCACCGTTGCCGGATTTGGTGAAAGAGATCGACACGATCGCAGCGTATCAAAATCGTTACGGTTTATTACCTATTGCCAAGGCAACACCGCTCCAAGCAACATTGGTTGCCGTGTAATGGCTGCACTACCGGCATTTCAGCAATACCAACTGGCGTTCACCGCGCATATTCGCGACCCTAAAGTACATGCCAAACCAGCGGGCGTAGCAAACCAACGCATGGCCGTGTACCGCCATGCTATTTTCAATAATTTTTTCAATATCGTGTCAGCTTGCTTCCCGGTATGCCAGCAGGTGTTGGGGGTACGCGCATGGAAAAAACTCATACGTCGCTATGTCGCAGCACATGCAGCCAAAACACCTGTGTTTAGAGAAATCCCCGAATCGTTTGTGGCATGCTTGGCCAGCATGGAAGATGTGCCCGCCAATATCAAAGCATTGGCACATTACGAATGGGTAGAGTTAGCAGTGAGTCACCTGCCGGCATCTAACTTGCCGCTGAGTGTGCAACACGATCTACTTGATGAAATACCGCTGCTTGCACCCCACCAGCTACTGGCTTATGACTACGCTGTGCACAACATTTCACGCCAATTTATTCCGAGAGACATCACGCCTACGTACCTACTGGTATTTCGAGATCCACACTTTGCGGTGCAGTTTATTGAACTGAATGCAGTCACGTTTCGATTATTAAGCATACTTAGCAAACAAACATTTACAGGAAGACAAGCGCTGACCATACTCGCAGAAGAGCTAGGGCAAACCGATGCGCAAGTCATCATTCAATTTGGCACAGGCATTTTGCATGATTTGCTGACACAGCAAGCATTGCTAGGTTCCACGACTAGTAACGCCAACGCCACCTAGATCTAACCTTTAACGACCTCTATACAAAAAAAAGCCAGCATACGCTGGCTTTTCATACTGATATGGCTTACTTAATCACCAAACAATGTGGATGCTCTATCATCTGCTTGGGCAATAATGCTTTGTTTACTCGCGTCGTCCATATCCCACCAAGCTTGAATCTCTTCTATGGTGCGGTAACAACCTAAACATAAACCACTTAAATCATCCATGCTGCATACACCAATACAAGGTGATGCTACCGTTTGCTCACTCATCATGCTGCCTTTAACTTAATACGCCGTGGCAGTTTTTATACTTTTTGCCAGACCCACAAGGGCAAGGGTCATTGCGGCCTACTTTAGCGCCATCACGTACAACGGGCTGACCACTCGCTAGCTGTGCTTCTTCATCTGCACTCGGATTCGCTAATGCCTCATCATAATCAGCATGTTGGTATTGCACGTTTTCTACTTGTGCTACTGGTTCAACAGCCTCTACATCTTCTTGCGTACGCACCTGTACCAACATCGTAATACGTGTCACTTCACTTTTTACAGTATTCAGTAAGCCTTCAAACAATTGGAAAGCCTCGCGCTTATATTCTTGTTTAGGATTTTTTTGCGCATAAGAGCGTAAGTGAATCCCCTGACGCAAATGATCCAAAGCGGCCAAGTGCTCACGCCAGTGATTATCTAAACTTTGCAACATGACAGAACGCTCAAAGTTACGGATATTCTCAGGGCCTGCTAATACCTCTTTCTCGGCATAGGCTTTATCTGCGGCCTCAAAGATACGCTCACGCAAGGTTTCTTCATGCAGGTCTGGATTCTCTTCTAACCATGTTGCAATTGGCAAATCTAAACCGGCGTCTGCAAACAAATTCTTTTCTAAGCTAGACACATCCCACTGCTCTTCTACACTGCCTGGCGGCACATAGGTTTCAAACACGCTGTTCAACACATCATGACGCATGGCCTGAATCGTTGCGCCTACATCATGCGCTTCTAACAATTCATTGCGTTGCTCGTAAATCACTTTACGTTGATCATTGGCCACATCATCAAATTCCAACAACTGTTTACGAATATCAAAGTTACGGCCTTCTACTTTACGTTGGGCATTCTCAATAGCACGCGTCACCATCGAATGCTCAATCGCTTCTCCTTCTGGCATATTCAATCTGGCCATAATGGCAGACACACGCTCGCCGGAGAAAATACGTAATAATTGATCGTCTAACGATAAATAGAAACGGCTAGAACCAGGGTCACCTTGACGACCGGCACGACCACGCAACTGGTTATCCACACGACGCGATTCATGACGCTCCGTACCGATAATATGCAAGCCACCTGAAGCCAGCACTGCATCATGACGTTGTTGCCACTCTGCTTTCAATTGCTCTGCTTTGGTTTGCTTTTGCGCTTCACTCAAGTCGGCATCTTGATTCACTGCGTGAATCGCCGCTTCCGGATTGCCACCCAACACAATGTCTGTACCACGGCCCGCCATATTGGTCGCAATGGTAATCACGCCCGGACGGCCCGCTTCGGCCACAATATGCGCTTCACGCTCATGCTGTTTAGCGTTCAATACTTGGTGCTCTAGTTTGGCTTTGGTCAGTAAATTAGAAATTAACTCAGAGTTTTCAATGGAGGTAGTACCCACCAGCACTGGCTGACCTTTTGCCTGACACTGTTTAATATCTTCAATGACCGCATTGTATTTTTCCATCGCTGTGCGATACACCTTGTCCATTGCATCTTTACGTTGCATCGGGCGATGTGTTGGCACTACCACGGTCTCTAAGTTATAAATTTGATTAAATTCATAAGCTTCAGTATCCGCCGTACCTGTCATGCCACTTAGTTTGGCATACATGCGGAAATAATTTTGGAAGGTGATTGAAGCTAAGGTTTGATTCTCCTTTTGAATCGCAACGCCTTCTTTCGCCTCCACTGCTTGGTGTAAACCATCAGACCAGCGACGTCCCGGCATCATACGGCCAGAGAACTCATCCACGATAATCACTTCATCATCACGTACCACATAGTGCTGATCTTTATTGAATAGGTTTTGCGCACGCAATGATGCGTACAAATGATGTACCAAGGTAATATTGGCAGCTTCGTATAAACTTGAGCCTTCTGGCAATAAACCTGAGCTAGTTAAGATTTGCTCAGCATGCTCGTGACCTGCTTCACTCATGGTCACTGTTTGGGCTTTTTCATCCACCCAATAGTCGCCTTCACCCTCTTCTTCTTTTTGCGCTGTCAGCTGTAATGCTACGGCGTTAATTTGGTGATACAAATCAATACTGTGTTCAGCTTGACCAGAAATAATCAATGGCGTACGCGCCTCATCAATTAAAATCGAGTCCACTTCATCCACTAACGCATAACTTAACGTGCGCTGTACACGCTCTTCGCGACTAAACACCATATTGTCACGCAGGTAGTCAAAGCCAAACTCGTTATTGGTGCCGTAAGTGATGTCCGCAGCATACGCTTGTTGTTTCACATCATGCGGCATCTGCGATAAGTTAATGCCAACGGTTAAACCAAGGAAATTGTAGAGCTTACCCATCCACTCCGCATCACGCTTGGCGAGGTAATCGTTGACGGTCACAACGTGTACGCCTTTACCAGTCAATGCATTCAAATACGTAGGCAATGTAGCGACTAAGGTTTTACCTTCACCGGTACGCATCTCCGCAATTTTTCCTGCGTTCAGCACCATGCCGCCAATCAACTGCACATCAAAATGACGCATACCTAAAGCACGACGACTGCCTTCGCGCACAACGGCAAACGCCTCTGGCAACAATTGCTCTAGCGTTTCGCCTTGTTGATAACGTTGTTTAAACTCTTCTGTTTTTGCACGTAATGCATCATCTGATAATGCTTCGATAGTAGGCTCTAAGGCATTAATGTCTTTAACTGCTTGGCTGTATTGTTTAATCAGCCTCTCATTACGACTACCGAAAAATTTTTTGAACAACGTGGATAACATGAAGAGGCACCAACTTTCCGTAAGGACGGAAACCTAAAAAATAGTGTTAAATTAAAATATTGATATACAGATGGGGATTAAATTAATAATTTCAAATTCATTGCGTTTTTCTCATTACGCTGATTAGCCTGCGCTTCTGTTTAAGTATTGGCGCGGGTCTAAAGCATTACCGTTTAAACGTATTTCATAATGCAAATGTGGGCCGGTAGATCGGCCAGTATTGCCCACTAGCGCAACTTGCTGACCTTTGACCACGCGATCCCCCACTTTCACTATAATTTTGGAGGCATGGGCATAGCGTGTTTCTAATCCTGAACCATGCTGAATCTTTACAATATTACCATAATCCGGCGTTTGCTCTGCGGCTGTCACAATTCCGTCAGCTGCGGCCAGAATCGGCGTGCCAGTATCCGCCGGAAAATCCAAGCCTTCATGAAACGCTTTGTGTCCGTTAAATGGATCGATACGCCAACCATAGCTGGAAGAGTTGTAGCCAGCGCGCACTGGGCTACTGTTAGGCAACATGTCTTTCAACACACTCTGCTGCAAGATTTTTGCTTCAATCACGCTTTGGTATTCATCCCGGGCATCTACGGTATTCATCAATTCTTCAATCGCCGCGATCAAGTCTGACTCAGACATAGGTTTTTCATGTATTAACGGACCACCACGGTTCGGGTCCAACACTTGAGGCGTCTGTTCAGTTTGTGGTGTTTGTTGAGGCTTCTCACCGGCCAGTTTCGCTAGGCGTTGGTTCTGTGCATCCAAACGCATAATGCGCGCTTGTAACTCGCCGATTTGTTTGGCATACGCATCCAAATGGCTTTGTGATGAAAGGATAGTCCCCTTTAAATGCGGGGGCAACATGGCTTTAACGCCTTGCTCTTTAATGGTTTGCTTGGGGGTCAGAAATAGTAAAATCATCAACACTGGTAATAACACCAGTGCAGCCACCAAACTCCCTGCTTGCCATGCATTTAAGCTCTTGGCTTTTGCCATTTTGTTTGAAACTAAGATAATATTCATTGCTACCTATTGCCTCTGTAACGTTATGCATAAATTGAATGCGATTTTTGGTCAACACAACCAACTGAATCAACTCACGCAACAAGCGGGAGAGAAGGCGCTCATCAATGCGTTTTGGCTAACGTCTGTGCCCGATTTTTTAGCGGATCACAGTACTGCCAATATACTCAATGATGGCGTGCTAACCGTCTTTGCGACCAATGCCAGCGTTGCAAGTAAAATCAAACTTATGCAAGCTAGCCTATTGAAAGCATTGGAAAATTCCCAAAAAACAATTGGCCAATTCAAGCATTGTAAAGTTACTGTAATTAAGGTGAAAGTGCAAGTAAAATCTACCCCTAAACCACGCACCAAACGCGCAATCAAACTCAGTTCATCTGGCGCGCAACATTTGAATCGCTATGCCAATACGATTGCAGGCACCCCGCTTGGTGACATCCTGAAAAAACTGGCCGCCAAAAGCAGCGAGTAACGCTCACCCTGCTGCAGATGCGGACCAGTCCAAATACTCACCAACACTCGTATTCTTCTTGCAATTTGTATCCAAAAATCCGTTGGTTGTCGCGCTAGTTGTTTAGTGCCATAATGAAATCGGTTGTTACATAATTCTTACAATTTCTTACAACTGGTTAGCAATTAATTAAGCATTTCAATTACGTTTCAAATTTACAACGATAAATTAGGAGAAGTCATGTCAGTCGCTTTAATGATTGCCATTGCTGCAGCTGTATTAGCAGTACTGTATGGCGTAGTAATGAGTAAATGGATTTCGGGGTTACCAGCAGGCAATGCGCGCATGCAAGAAATTGCAGGCGCGATTCAACAAGGAGCAGCCGCCTATTTAGCACGTCAATATAAGACAATTGCTATTGTGGGCGTGGTACTGGCTGTGTTGATTGCAATATTTTTAAATGTGAATACCGCAATTGGTTTTGTCGTCGGCGCCATTCTTTCCGGCGCTTGTGGCTTTATTGGTATGAATGTCTCTGTGAAAGCCAATGTGCGCACCGCACAGGCAGCCACCAATGGCATTGGGCCTGCATTAGATGTAGCCTTTAAAGGTGGTGCCATCACTGGCATGTTAGTAGTAGGCTTAGGCTTACTAGGCGTAGCCGGTTTTTATATGTATCTGGGCGCAGAAAATGCAACCGATCTTAACCCATTGATTGGATTGGCCTTTGGCTCATCATTAATTTCAATCTTTGCGCGTTTAGGTGGCGGTATATTTACCAAGGGTGCAGACGTGGGTGCAGACTTAGTGGGCAAAGTGGAAGCGGGGATTCCGGAAGATGACCCACGCAACCCTGCAGTGATTGCCGATAACGTCGGTGACAACGTGGGCGACTGTGCCGGGATGGCCGCCGACTTGTTTGAAACGTATGCGGTGACCTTAATTGCGACGATGGTACTCGGTGGCTTAATGGCGGCAGAAGCAGGTGCCAACGCCGTGATCTATCCACTGCTATTGGGCGCGGTATCGATTGTCGCCTCTATCATCGGCTGCTTCTTTGTGAAAGCCTCACCAGGCATGAAAAACGTGATGCCTGCACTTTATAAAGGCTTAGCCGTTGCAGGCGTGTTGTCACTGATCGCCTTCTACTTTGTCACACAGCACCTATTTCCCGAAGGCATCACGTATGGAGACAAAATAGTTACTAGCCAAGCATTATTTGGCGCTTGTGCCGTAGGTTTAATCTTAACAGCCGCATTGGTATGGATTACGGAGTACTACACCGGTACTGATTACGCACCGGTGAAGCACGTAGCCCAAGCATCTACCACTGGTCACGCAACCAACATTATTGCAGGCATTGGTGTGTCCATGAAATCTACGGCATGGCCTGTATTGGCAGTGTGTCTCGCCATTTACACCTCTTACCATTTGGGTGGTTTATATGGTATTGCTATTGCCGCTACTGCAATGTTGAGCATGGCTGGTATTGTGGTGGCACTAGATGCCTATGGCCCCATTACCGATAACGCTGGCGGTATTGCTGAAATGGCAGAACTCCCAAGTAGCGTGCGTGATGTGACAGACCCGTTGGATGCAGTAGGCAATACCACTAAGGCTGTGACGAAAGGGTATGCGATTGGCTCTGCTGGCTTAGCCGCGTTGGTATTGTTTGCCGATTACACGCATAAACTACAAGGCGCAGGTATTGATGTGAAGTTTGACTTGAGCGATCCGATGGTCATCATTGGTTTATTCATCGGCGGTTTGATTCCATTCTTATTTGCTGCGATGGCGATGGAAGCTGTTGGCCGTGCTGCTGGCGCAGTGGTGGAAGAAGTGCGCCGTCAGTTCCGCGATATCAAAGGCATCATGGAAGGCACGGCCAAACCAGAGTACGGCAAAGCCGTGGATATGCTGACGACCGCTGCCATCAAAGAAATGATGATCCCTTCATTATTGCCGGTAGTAGCGCCAATTGCTGTAGGGTTATTGCTTGGCCCTGTAGCATTGGGCGGCTTACTAATGGGTACCATCGTCACTGGTTTATTTGTCGCCATCTCCATGTGTACTGGTGGTGGTGCTTGGGATAACGCCAAGAAATATATCGAAGATGGTCATCATGGCGGTAAAGGTTCTGATGCGCATAAAGCAGCGGTAACTGGCGATACAGTGGGTGACCCCTACAAGGATACTGCGGGTCCAGCAGTGAATCCACTAATTAAAATTATTAACATTGTGGCGCTACTGATCGTGCCGCTGTTGCATGTGTAGTCTATTTTTCTCGTAATAAAAAAGGCAGCTTAAGCTGCCTTTTTTATTGCTGTATCTTCAGATGAAGTACACAGGATTAGAACGCTGGTTTTACTTCCGCTGTGTTGTAGCGTGCAACGCCATCCATAATTTCTTTATGCGCCTCTTCAATGCCTTCCCAGCCTTCAATTTTCACCCATTTGCCTTTATCCAAATCTTTGTAATGTTCAAAGAAATGAGAGATCATTTCCAAACGCCATGGTGAAACATCTTTATAGGTTTTTTGATAAGCATATAGACCACAGACTTTTTCCACAGGCACTGCGAGCAATTTTGCATCGCCACCAGCTTCATCCGTCATGTTCAACATACCCAATGCACGGCAACGCACTACTACACCTGGTAACAAAGGCACAGGCGTAATCACCAATACATCTACCGGGTCTCCATCATCTGCTAAAGTGTGAGGGATATAACCGTAGTTACATGGGTATTGCATAGAAGTACCCATAAAGCGATCCACAAAAATCGCACCACTCTCTTTATCGACTTCGTATTTTACAGGGTCACCCTGCATAGGAATTTCGATAATAACGTTAAAATCATTAGGAAGATCTTTGCCAGACGGCACTAAATTGAGCGACATGTTAAATAGAACCCGTGATTGAGAAAAATAAAAGCGGAATTATAGGCGAAATTTGTTGCTAGATTATTGCCAATCTTCATCTTTACTGGGCTTTATTGGATTTTATCCAAACATCCCAGCCTTTTTTAAGCAAAACAGCCATTACTAAGCATGCTAAGCCCAGCAATGTAATCAAGCCTAGGTGGTGTTGAATGATACCAAGGTGCCCAAAATAATAACCGGCTAACACGCACACTAGCACCCACACTAAGGAACCGATGACGCTTGAATAGAAAAATCGATGCAATTGCATATGAGATACGCCCGCAAGAAATGGCGCAAGCGTACGAATGACCGGTAGAAACAAAGAGAAAATAAAGCTTTTTTCACCATGTCGCTCAAAAAATTGACGCGTTTTTTTCAGCGCAGATTCATTCGGCCATGCTAGATACCGTGTGAATAATGCATGACCAACCGTGTTTCCCAGATAGTATCCCAATAGACTGCCTAGTACGGCAGCTGATACTAGGACAACCAATAGTAGAATTAGGCTAAGTTGTGAGGCTGCCCACACTGCGCCGCATACAAATACAAAAGGATTGCCAGGTAAGAAAAATAACGGCAGCACGCCCACTTCCAAAAAAACAACTGAGAAGACAATCAAATAAATCCAACCGGAATACATGCCTACCAAGGCCGGCAGATGTGCATCAAAGTTGGTGATCAGCTGCCAGAGTTGCACGCTATGTGACCGCTCTACATTCCGCCAATACAGCCTCTGGCGTAAGTTTGACCGCGCAATAGATTAACAGTGGAATAATGATGACTTCATCTAACTGACCAATCACAGGCAGAAAATCTGGAATCAAATCAAACGGTAACAGCAAATAACCAATGGCCAACCACAATAACGCTTTTGCTAATGCAGGCGTTTGTGGATGCTGTTGTAAGCGCCGATAGAAATCAAACTCAGCCTTGAGTTTACCTGCGATTTCTTTTAGGCGCTGTAGCATGAATAATTAAGCAGGTAGCGGCTGACCGGTAAGTTTTTCAAACGCTTCCAGATATTTATCAGAAGTACGTTTGGCAACATCGTCAGGCAACGCTGGGGCTGGTGGGGATTTGTTCCAGCCCATGCTTTCTAACCAATCACGTACATATTGTTTATCGTAACTGGGTGGGTTACTACCCACTTGATAACTTTCCAGTGGCCAGAAACGTGATGAATCGGGTGTCAGCACTTCATCCATCACATGCAGGACGCCCTTCTCATCAAGCCCAAATTCAAATTTGGTATCGGCGATGATAATGCCCTTGGTCAGCGCATACGCGGCGGCTTCTGAATACAATTGAATAGCGACTTTAGCCACTTCTGCCGCACGTTCAGCACCAATCAAATCAGCACATTGCGCCAACGTAATATTCTCATCATGCTCACCTACTGCCGCTTTGCTTGAAGGTGTAAACAAGGGTGTCGGCAATTGTGAAGCCTCTTGCAAGCCTGTAGGCAATGCAATGCCGCACACTGTACCTTTGGCTTTATATTCTTTCCAGCCACTGCCTACTAAATAGCCACGTACAATCGCTTCAATCGGCAAAGGTTTAAGCTTTTTTACCACCACGGCCCTGCTACCTAATTGCGCTTTATCTTCTGGTGTCGACACCACATCATCAGGGTCAATACCGGTTAAGTGATTAGGTACAACATGTGCCAGCTTTTTAAACCAGAAGTTAGCCATTTGCGTCAACATGGCCCCTTTGTTCTGAATCCCGGTCGGTAAAATCACATCAAATGCAGACAAGCGGTCTGTACTAATTAGCAACATGGTGTTTGCGTCTATATCGTAAATATCACGCACTTTGCCTTGATGAATGCGTTTAAGACTGCTGAGACTGGTATTCAGTAATGGTGATGTCATGATGAGTGATTTAGCAAGAAAGAACGTTATTATAAATTGCGCATGGCTTTGAAGCTATTTTTTTACAGTGCTGATGTGTTCACTTGTGGCGCGCCAATCTGAATCACCTTAAGCGAGTTTGTCCCACCCAAGGTGCCAAAGGGCTCACCATAGGTCACCAACACTTCATCTCCTGTATGTACCAGTTGCGCTGCTGTCAGCACAGACTCGATATCCGAGAATATTTCATCTCGACTGCGGTCTTGCTGGCAAATCGCAAATGGGAACACATTTCGGTGCAATGTCAGCTTACGACGCGCGTGTAAATCGGGCGACATGGCGTAAATAGGTACGGCACAATCTGCACGCGATAACCACTGTGCAGAGTTGCCAGAGACGGTAAGCGCTACAATCGCTTTGACGCGATAGTTACGCGCAGTAAACACAGCAGCGGCGGCAATCGCTTCATCCACGCGGTGATGCTCATGCGCTCTTCGCTCAATATGATGCATACTTTCGTATTCTTTTTCGGCTTCCAAGCAAACGCGGTCCATCGCCTCTACCGTTTCCACAGGGTAATTACCACTAGCTGTTTCAGCAGACAACATCACAGCATCGGTGCCATCCAGCACAGCATTGGCGACATCTGACACTTCTGCACGGGTAGGAATTGGATTGTGGATCATGGATTCCATCATTTGTGTGGCCGTAATCACCAACTTATTACGGGCTCGTGCTAAGCGAATAATGCGTTTTTGCAAGCCAGGCACTGCGGCATCTCCAACCTCAACACCCAAATCTCCGCGTGCCACCATCACCACTTCAGAAGCATCGATAATGGATTCCAAGTGCTCAATCGCCTCGGCCCTTTCAATTTTAGCCACCAAACTGGCATGCCCACCGGCTTTTTGTATGAGCGTGCGTGCACGCGCCATGTCTGCTGCGTTTTTAGGGAAAGAAATAGCAATGTAATCCGCATCGAGCGCAACGGCCGTTTGAATATCCGCAATGTCTTTGGCCGTGAGCGCCTCAGCCGCCAAACCGCCACCTTGCAGGTTAATGCCTTTGTTGTTAGAAAGCTCGCCGCCGGCCAGCACCACGCAGTAAATTTGATTGCCGCGTACGCGATTCACTTCCAGCGTGATGCGTCCATCGTCTAGCAACAAAACAGTGCCTTCTTTCACCTCACGTGGCAGGTTTTGATAGTCCAATCCGACACGTTGCTGATCTCCCTGCGCACAGTCGGCATCCAGCACAAACAAGTCGCCACTTTTGAGCGTGACGCTTTGATGCTCAAATTTACCGATGCGTACTTTAGGCCCTTGCAGATCACACAGCACGCCCACATGCAGCTGCATTTTCTCTGCAATAGCCCGCACCAGCGCGGCACGTTCCATGTGCGACTCAGCAGTACCGTGGGAAAAATTGAGTCGCACCACATTGACGCCAGCACGTAATAAACGGGCTATCTTTTCCTCGGAAGCACTTGCCGGCCCCAAGGTTGCTACAATTTTTGTTTTTCGTTGCATAGTCGTATTCCCAAAAGCCAAAAGGGAAGTAACATGACTTCCCTTATTTGACCAGTATCTTTGCATTTAGATTCGCTACATTTGACGCATGTGCTCTTTATGTTGCTTTAGCATCAAACACACGCTTCAATGACAGGCACCTAGATAGATGCGTTAAACAGACTCGGCGAAATCTAAATCCTCCATTTGGATAATTCTGACAGGCGCTTTGTATTTTGAAATATGCTGCACCAACCGTATTAAATTAGAAGTATATCCATACTCATTATCGTACCAACTCACAATTTTGACAAAGGTTGGATCAAGCATAATGCCTGCGTCAGCATCAAAAATACTGGCGGCAGGCGCACCGCGAAAATCGGTAGAGACTACTTTTTCATCGGTGTAAGCCAGCACACCTTTAAGATGCGTGTCTGCCGCAGTTTGCATGGCCTCACAAATGGCCTCATAAGTAGTAGGCTGTTCTAGCTCAATCGTTAAATCCACAACAGACACATCTGCCGTCGGCACACGCATGGCCATCCCGGTCAGTTTTTTATTGAGTGCAGGAATCACTTTACCCACCGCTTTTGCCGCGCCAGTACTCGACGGAATGATATTTTCAAATACACCGCGGCCACCACGCCAGTCTTTGTTGGAGGTACCGTCTACGGTTTTTTGGGATGCCGTTGCTGCGTGAATGGTCGTCATCAAGCCACGCTTAATGCCAAAGGCATCGTGCAGCACTTTGGCAATAGGTGCCAATGCATTGGTGGTACAAGAGGCGGCGGAAACAATGGCCTCCCCTTTATAATCTGCATGGTTCACGCCATACACAAACATAGGCGTGTCATCTTTACCTGGCGCTGACTGCACCACTTTTTTTGCGCCTTGCTGAATGTGGGCTTGGCAAGTCGCTTGCGTTAAGAACACGCCGGTGCACTCTACTACTACGTCCACACCGGCAGCTGCCCAAGGAATATTGGCAGGGTCACTTTCGGAAGAGAGGCGTATTTTCTTGCCGTCCACTACCAAGAACTCGCCCTCAAAATGCGCATCGTATTGAAACCGCCCATGCACAGAGTCGTACTTCAGCATATAGAGCATGTATTCAGGGGCTTCGATACCGTTAATCGCAACAATATCGATGTCGCTGAACTCTTCTTCATTCATCACCGCACGTAAAAACATGCGGCCAATGCGCCCAAATCCATTAATACCTACACGTACAGCAGCCATGATTGGTTCTCCAAAACATTCAGCATTACTACGGTTTAAGCAACTTTAATGCTAGATTCAAAAAAAATAGCCTCTATTGAGGCTATTTCAATATCAGGATTGTAAATTGCGTGAATGACACTCTAATGAATGAGTGCAAAAATTGAAGTAAGTTCGCAACAATTTTATACTGATGACTGGCTACGCTGCTCTAAAATTTCTACCGCGGGCAGTTTTTTACCTTCTAAAAACTCCAAAAATGCCCCTCCTGCGGTAGAGATATAACTGACTTTATCGTACATATCGTACTTCTGGATCGCAGCAATGGTATCGCCACCACCCGCAAGGGTAAAGGCTTTGGTGGTTGCAATGGCATTGGCAATGGTTTTGGTGCCAGCGCCAAATTGGTCAAATTCAAACACCCCTACCGGGCCATTCCACACCACAGTACCGGCGTTCATAATAATGTCCGCCAGCGCTTGTGCAGACTTTGGTCCAATGTCAAAAATCATGTCATCGGCTGCAACATCGGCTGCATTTTTTAATACAGCAGGTTCATTGGCATCAAACTTTTTACCACAGACGACGTCCTCAGCAATCGGAATTGTTGCACCACGATTGGACATTTTTTCCATTAATGCCTTAGCAATGGGCACTAACTCATCTTCATTCAGTGATTTTCCGATTTGTTTTCCAGAGGCTTTTAAGAACGTGTTGGCAATGCCGCCACCCACCACCAATTGATCTACTTTTTCGGACAGGCTTTCTAGTACCGTGAGTTTGGTAGACACTTTACTGCCGCCAACAATCGCTACCATTGGACGTGCTGGACTCAGTAGTGCTTTGGTCAGCGCTTCCAACTCTTCTGTCAGCAGAATACCCGCGCAGGCTACCGGGGCAAACTTGGCAATGCCATGGGTAGAGGCTTCTGCACGGTGCGCAGTACCAAATGCATCCATGACAAACACATCACACAAGGCCGCATATTTCTTAGCCAGCTCATCATTATTTTTCTTTTCACCTACATTAAAGCGACAGTTCTCGAGCAGAATGAGTTGCCCATTTTCAACCGTCAAGCTATCTTCAGGGGCGTTGGGCGCGAGCCAATTTTTGACTAAACGCACTGGTTTCCCCAATTTGGCAGCCATCACATCCGCCACTGGCTGCAAGGAGTTCTCTTCAGAGTACACACCTTCTTCCGGACGACCTAAGTGCGAAGTCACCATGACTTTGGCCCCGGCTTTCAACGCAAACTCAATGGTCGGCATCGATGCAGCAATACGCGCATCCGATGTGACTTTACCATCGGCCACGGGGACATTTAAGTCGGCACGGATAAAGACGCGCTTACCTTTTAAGTCTAAATCCGTCATTTTGATGAACTGCATGATGTACTCCTAACATGTGAAGCAACGCATTTGCCGCTGCGAGATAGTCGATGAAGCAAGAAAGATGCGAGATACCGTGAGGCATCTCGCTTTTACCGCTATTTTGAAATATGTTGTACTAAACGCATCAGGTTGCAGGTGTATCCGTATTCATTGTCATACCAACCGATGACTTTGACAAACGTGCTGTCCAGCATAATGCCAGCATCGGCATCAAACACGCCAGCTTCCGGGCTGCCACGAAAATCCGTAGAAACGACTTTATCACTGGTATACCCAAGTACACCTTTCATTTCACCTTCCGATGCCGCTTTCATGGCGGCACAGATGGCTTCATAGGTAGTTTCTACATTCAATTCAACCGTTAAATCCACTACGGAAACATCCGCGCTTGGCACACGCAACGCCATCCCGGTCAGCTTTTTATTCAGCGCTGGAATGACCTTGCCTACTGCTTTGGCTGCGCCAGTGCTGGAAGGAATAATATTCTCGAACACGCTACGGCCACCGCGCCAATCTTTTTTAGAGGTGCCATCTACCGTTAATTGCGAAGCTGTAGCCGCGTGCACTGTGGTCATCAAACCACGCTTGATGCCAAAGCTGTCATTCAACACTTTGGCTAGCGGCGCCAAGCCATTGGTGGTACAGGAAGCAGCAGAAATCACCGCCTGCCCTTGATACTCTTGATGATTCACGCCGTAGACATACATCGGCGTGTCGTCCTTACCCGGTGCAGATTGCACTACTTTTTTGGCACCACGCTTCAGGTGAGGACTACATGTATCTTGTGTTAAAAACGCACCGGTAGACTCGACCACGACATCTACACCACCAGCCGCAGTCCAATCAATGTTGGCGGGATCACGCTCAGCAGTCAGGTATATCTTTTTATCGTTGACTAACAAGTGTCCGTTGTCTGCTTCTACCTTTGCGTTAAAGCGTCCATGTACAGAATCATATTTCAGCATGTACATGATGTATTCAATGTCATACGAACTATTAATAGCCACTATCTCAATATCACCAAACTCTGCTTCTAGAACTGCTGCACGCAATACCATACGACCGATACGGCCAAAGCCGTTAATACCAACACGAACCCCCATAATGACCCCTAACATTGCTTTTTTAATGAACTACTTTACTTACGCTCAGTTTACCAAATAATGGTGCGCTCTTACAGAGGCCCTTTTGGGTAATACCAAGCTAAATCAAAGTACTATTCATGTTTTTGGCACGATTTAGCAGCATGAACTACATTTTTTTACAGTGTGCCTACAAGGTGATTGGAAAATGTGCATCGCTAGAATGGAAAACGTGTGATCAGCCGCACCCAGAATACGTTTGGTCGTAAGAGATGATGGTGGGCATACGCGGAAACATAACCGCACAACCATCATGAAAAAAGGCGTATGCCATATACGCCTTTCTCTCTTAGCAGTTGAATGAATTAACCTTTCAAGCTCTTGCTGACGATCTCAAATACATCATTCGACAAGTCTGGGGTATCTAGCACCGCTTGCAGTGCGGCTTGCATGTGCGACTGCAACGCTGGGGTATAGCGTTTCCATTCACGTAATGGCGTGACCATGCGCGCAGCGATCTGCGGATTAATCGCATTCAATTCAATAATCGCATCACGCAAGAAGGTGTAGCCTTTGCCGCTAGGGTCATGGAATTTAACCGGATTGTTAATAGCAAACGCGGTATATAAGGAGCGCACTCGGTTTGGATTCTTAAGGTTAAAGTCAGCATGGTTACGCAGCATGGTTAGGTCATCAAAAATCTGCGCACGATTGGCAATAGCCTGCAACGAGAACCACTTATCCACCACCAAAGGGTAATGTTTAAAACGCGCATAAAAGTCAGCCAAGGCTTCGGCACGTTGTGGCTGACTACTATCGGCTAGGCAAGCCAAAGCAGTCACGCGATCCGTCATATTATCTGCGGCATCGTAATGCGCTTTGGCAAGCGCCGCACAACCGGTACCGTTAGTAGAAGTAATTATCTCCAGCACAGCACTTTGCAAGGCACGGCGGCCCATGGCTTCTGGGGTAATCAA
This sequence comes from Methylophilaceae bacterium 11, assembly GCA_000525025.1. Lineage (GTDB taxonomy): Bacteria > Pseudomonadota > Gammaproteobacteria > Burkholderiales > Methylophilaceae > Methylophilus. The sequence goes on from JCKJ01000001.1 coordinate 2,388,962, forward strand.
GAACTGGCCGGGATTACCATTGGCGTCATAAAGCGCTTTCAATGCCACTTTATGCGCACGTTTAATCTGATGAATAATCGCAGTACGCGCCGCATCAATGGCAGCAGGATCAATCACAGCCTGATGCTGACCTATTACGCCTATCATTGGTAAAGTCAACGCACGTGCTAGCAAGGCTTTGTCGCCCTTGCCTTCTAGCCCTTGCGCAACCAATGCACCAACGTCAGCCACATATTGCGAAATATCCGCATCTGGGTTGGCCATCACACGTTCAATCGTGCGCAACGCCAATGTTTGCCCGGCTTCCCATTTGTTAAAGCCATCAGTGTCGTGCACTTGTAATAGGCGCAAATCATCGTCACTTAAATCTGTCACCAACTTCACGGGTGCCGAGAACCTACGCAAGATAGAAGGCACAGGCTTAGCGGCAATGCCATCGAAAGTGAATGCTTGCTCACGCTCGGTGACTTCCAGCACGCGGGTGGGCAGAATTTCTTTTCCGGCTGCATCTAGCAGGCCTACGGCTACCGGAATATGCAGCGGTTGTTTATTGGTCTGCTCCGGCGTATCTGGCTGTGATTGCTGAAAGGTCAGCGTATAAAGTTGCTGTGCAGCATCGTAATCGCTGCTGACTTGTAGCGTTGGCGTACCCGCCTGCTTATACCAGCGGAAGAATTGCGACATGTCGCGGCCAGAAGCATCGGCCATGCATTGCACAAAATCATCGCAGGTGACTGCGTGGCCGTCATAGTGGTCAAAATACAAATCAGTCGCCTTGCGGAACGTCTCGGCACCCAGCAAAGTATGCTGCATGCGGATCAGCTCAGCGCCTTTTTCGTAAATGGTTTTAGTGTAAAAGTTGCTGATTTCTATAAATTGATCCGGCTGCACCGAGTGTGCCAACGGGCTGCCATCCTCTGGGAACTGCAAGCGACGTAAGCCGTTCACATCATCAATCCGCTGCACCGCGCGCGAATTCAAATCCGCACTGAACTCCTGATCACGGAACACGGTAAACCCTTCTTTCAAAGATAGCTGAAACCAGTCACGACAAGTCACGCGATTACCAGTCCAGTTGTGAAAGTATTCATGACCAATCACGCCTTCCACACTCATAAAATCGCTGTCGGTCGCAGTTTCTTGATGCGCCAACACCAGCGCCGTATTGAAAATATTGAGCGAGGTGTTTTCCATCGCACCCATATTAAAATCGCTCACCGCGACAATATTGAACAAATCAAGCTGGTACTCGCGGCCATACACATCTTCATCCCATTTCATGGATTTTTTCAGTGACGCCATCGCGTGGTCGCACTGCTTTTCATCGCCCGCACGCACATAAATATGCAAATCCACCTTGCGGCCCGTCATGGTCGTAAACGTATCCGCCACACGCTCCAAATCACCCGCCACCAACGCAAACAAATAGCAAGGCTTGGGGAAAGGGTCATGCCAGACCGTGTAATGCCGACCATCCGGCAAGCTACCAGCATCCTGCAAATTACCGTTTGAGAGCAACACCGGATACAACTTGGCATCCGCCTCAATGCGCACGGTAAACACACTCAATACATCCGGGCGGTCTTGATAATACGTAATGCGCCTAAACCCTTCCGCCTCACACTGCGTGCAATAGTTACCTTGCGATTGATACAACCCTTCCAGCGCCGTATTCGCCGCCGGATCAATCTCACTGACAATAGTTAGCGTAAATTCATTGCCTGGGTTCGCTATCGTCATCTGTCCATCAGCCACGGTATAGCCATCAAATAGTTGACCATTCATAGAGACCGAAACGATTGTTTGGTCATCACCATCCAACATCAGATTATTTGAAACACCAGCCGGATTCTTTACGTACTTCACTTCAGACGTGACAATAGTTTTACCTGGCAACAGGTTAAAACTCAAATTGACCTGCGTAGCTAAATATGGCGCAGGTGTGTAGTCTTTAAGGTAAATGGTTTTGGGTGCAACAGCGTTTTCGGTTCGCATAAGAATGACCTGAAAGAAATATAGTTGAATATTATAGGTGAGAGCAAGTATAGATGAATTGGTTTATTGCTTATTCCTTGAACAATTTATACTTAAGTTCGCTGTGCAGCTATTTCAAAGATTTTTGACAATTACATAATTTGATTTACAAAAAGCTGCTTGCTAACATGAATAAACTCAGCCATTCAAAACTATAACGCTCTAATAAATATTAGAACTTAGAAGTGATTTTCAAAGGGGAAAGTTGTGTATATAAAAGAACTGGGAATATCAAATTTCAAAAGCTTTGACTCTGCTCTATCCACTATTGTCTTTAATGTACCTGATGGCCAAACACTAGGAAGTGGTTTAAATATTTTAGTGGGAGAAAACAACACTGGTAAATCTACTGTATTTGAAGCAGTAGACTTTGTACGTAATAGCACTAGGAAAAGTATTGAAGCGATAAGAAATACTAACAACCCAAACTCAAATGTTTACGTAGACGTAACATTCACTGGTGACATTGAGCAAACTATAGAAGGATTTTCTCAAGACAATAAAAAAGCCATTTTTAGAAGTTATATTTATCAAAATCAGAATCAAGAGAACCTATTTAAGATTTGCAGAGACTCATCAGATATAAGTAAGCTAAAACTCTGGAATAACAACAATGGACAGTTTGCAAATGAATCAGGAATTGATGCACCCTTAAAAAAACTTTTTGAAACAAATTTTATTTGGGCAGATACAAACCCTAATGACGAAGTTGCATTTGGCGCCACTACGATTTGCGGGAATCTATTAAAAGAAATTGCAAACGGATTTACTCAAACCGCCGATTATGCAAATTATCAAGTGGCATTCAATCAGGCCTTTAACGATCCTAATTCCGGCTTAAGAGGGCAACTACAAGTAATTGAACAGCGTGTTCAGCAAATATTCACTCAGCAATTCGGGAGTGCATCAATAAGCTTTCATTTCGACGAGCTAAAAATAGATTCTTTTTTCAAAAATACGACAATTGTTGTGAATGATGGTGTTGAAACACCTATGCAAGAAAAAGGTAACGGGATGCAAAGAGCTGTCGCGCTTGCATTGATTCAGGTGTATGCCGAAGAATTAATCAGACATCCCGATAATGCTGCCCTTGAAAAGCCTTTTTTCTTGTTTATTGATGAGCCAGAAATATGCCAACACCCCAAAGCACAAGAAAAGCTATTAAGTGCTCTTTTAGAGATATCTAAAACTAAGCAAGTTTTTGTTACTACGCATTCGCCATATTTCTTATCAACTCCGTATTTAAAAAATTGTGGCTTACATATATTTAGCAAAATTGAGAATAGCTCAGTTGCTACATCAGCTAATTTGAATCCTATTCTGCCTTGGAGTCCAACTTGGGGAGAAATTAATTTCAAAGCTTATAAACTACCTACAATTGAGTTTCACAATGAGCTTTATGGGCATCTTCAAGAAAAGAATAATGCTTACACTGAAATTAATTTTGAAGAATGGATAATTAACAAAGGTGTTTTACAAAATAAAATATGGACACAAGAAAGAAATGGTATTGCTCAGGCTACTAGAAATGTGAGTTTACAAACTTTCGTCAGAAACAAAATTCATCATCCTGAAAATGTCACTATGCAAGCACATATCTATACAAGTGCAGAACTACAGCAGTCTATAGAAGAGATGATAAATCTAATTTTAGCTCCCTAGTTTTGCATGGCACGCTTAACTTGAGAGTTTGAAATTTTTAACCATAAAAAAACCGCTTCACAAGGAAGCGGTTTTTTATTTACAGCTACCGTTCTAAATTACAGAACAGATTTAACTGTTGCTACAACATTTTCAACTGTGAAGCCGAAGTGTTTGAACAGTGCGCCGCCTGGAGCAGATTCGCCGAAGGTATCGATACCAACTACTGCACCTTCCAAACCTACATATTTACGCCAGAAGTCTGGGTGAGCAGCTTCAACAGCCACGCGTACAACGCCTGGCGTTAATACGCTGTCTTTGTAAGCTTGGTCTTGACGGTCATATACGTTTGTAGATGGCATAGAAACCACACGTACTTTAGTACCGGCAGCATTCAATTCAGCAGCCGCTTTCACAGCCAAATCTAACTCTGAACCGTTAGCAATGATGATCACGTCTGCTTTACCTGCAACGTCAGAGAACACATAGCCACCTTTGCGGATTGCAGCAAAGTCTTTAGCATCGTGTTTAACGCCTGGCAAGTTTTGACGTGAAAGCACCAAGCTGGTTGGGCCTTCTGCACGTTCAACTGCTGCAACCCATGCAATGGTTGTTTCTGTCGCATCAGCTGGACGCCATACATCCATACGTGGGATGTAACGTAAGCCAGATGTGTTTTCTACTGGTTGGTGCGTAGGACCGTCTTCACCTTGGCCGATAGAGTCATGTGTCAATACGTAGATGACGCGTTGATGCATCAATGCAGACATACGCATGCCGTTTTTCATGTAATCAGAGAACATGTGGAAGGTACCGCCGAATGGTAATAAACCACCGTGCAATGCAACACCGTTCATGATGGCTGCCATACCGAACTCACGTACGCCGTAAGAGATATAGTTACCTGGCTCTTTACCACTGACGTGTTTGAAGCTAGCCGCCGCTGTTAAGTTAGAACCTGTTAAGTCAGCAGAACCACCTAAGAACTCTGGCAATAATGGGGCTAATGCAGTAATTGCATTTTGTGATGCTTTACGTGAAGCAACACCTTCAGCTTTTTCGTTGATAGCAGCGATGATTTTGTCTGTTTCTGCTTTCCAGTTAGCTGGCAGCTCATTGCTCATACGGCGTTTGAACTCTGCAGCTTCTGCTGGGAATGCTTTAGCGTAAGCGTCAAACTTAGCGTTCCAATCAGATTCGCGTTTAGCGCCTTTGTCTTTTTGGTTCCAACCAGCGTATACATCTTCTGGAATCACGAATGGCTCTGCACTCCAGCCAATTTCAGCACGTGTAGCTGCAACTTCGGCTTCGCCTAATGCAGAACCGTGGCAATCGTGTGAACCGGATTTGTTTGGAGAACCTTTACCAATAATTGTTTTACAGCAAATCAATGATGGTTTGTCTGTTACTTTTTTAGCTGCTTCGATGGCTTTTTGAATTGCATCTGCATCGTGACCATCTACAGACTGAACGTGCCAGCCGTAAGCAGTGAAACGACCTGCGGTGTCATCGGTGTACCAGCCTTCGATATGACCGTCGATAGAAATACCGTTGTCATCCCAGAATGCAACCAATTTACCTAAGCCCCATGTACCTGCCAATGCGCAAGCCTCATGAGAAACGCCTTCCATCATACAACCGTCGCCCAAGAACACATATGTGTAGTGGTCAACAATGTCGTGGCCTGGTTTGTTGAATTGGCTAGCCAATAATTTCTCAGCCATTGCAAAACCAACACCGTTTGCAATCCCTTGGCCTAATGGACCAGTCGTTGTTTCAATGCCTTCTGCATAACCGTATTCTGGGTGACCAGCACATTGTGAGTGCAATTGACGGAATGTTTTGATTTGTTCCATTGGCAGGTTGTAGCCTGTCAAATGCAACAATGAGTAAATCAACATAGAGCCATGGCCGTTAGACAACACGAAGCGGTCACGATTTGCCCATTTTGGGTTGTTTGGGTTGTGGCTCAAATTGTGGTTCCACAACACTTCTGCAATTTCTGCCATGCCCATAGGCGCGCCTGGGTGGCCGGAATTTGCTTTTTGTACTGCATCCATTGATAACGCACGGATGGCGTTGGCTAGATCGTTACGCGTTGCCATTGTAGTCTCCCGAAAAATTAGTAACTTGAGGTCTTATAGTTAATGCAATAAAACCTTGCTTGAATTCTTAAAAAAGCGGTGATGAATAACCACTTTTTTGCAAAGGCTAAATTATTGCTTAGATAGGCAATTTGGGCAAGCAGAACATCAGTGATTGACGTAGAAGAATTGCTCCCAAAGACGCATATTGCTGTACACCAATGCATTACTCCCGCCATAGATATGGTCGGGAGCTAATGTAAATTTTAATAATATGCGCTTATGTTCTATTTATGGATAAACCACCATCTACTAATGATGCTGTGCCGGTCACAAATGAGGCGTCATCGGAAGCCAGATAGAGTACTGATTGCGCAATCTCTTCTGGCTTGCCCACGCGTTTAAGTGCGTGCATACCAGTTAAAAATGCCTGTGCTTCTGCGGTATTGTTTTTCTCGCGATACATATCAGTATCTACAGCACCTGGCAACACTGCATTCACTCTTACTCCTTTAGGGCCATACTCGGTTGCCAACGCCTGTGTTAGCCCAATCAAGCCTGCTTTGCTCGCAGCGTAAGCTGCAAACTCAGGGAAAGCAGCGCTATAGCCCACAAACGTAGAGGTGAAAATGATAGAGCCGCCACCTTGTTTAACCATTTCTGGTATTTGATATTTAGCCCCTAAAAATGCACTGGTTAAGTTGATTGCCAATGTCTCGTTCCAGCCTTGCTGTGAAACTTCATGTGTGGCACCGATCTCACCCAATGTGCCTGCATTATTAAAAGCAATATCTAGCTTGCCAAAACTTTGAACCGTGAGCGCTACCAGCGATTTGGCAAACGCTTCTGATTGCACATCTCCCGCAAATGCGATGGCCTCACCGCCATCTGCCACGATTTCTGCCACCAGCGCAGCCAACTCTGCCTCACGCCGTGCAGCTACCACTACTTTTGCGCCATGGCTGGCAAATAATTTTGCAGTGGTACGGCCAATTCCTGAACTTGCGCCGGTCACAATGGCGACTTTACCTGCAAGACGTTGATAAGTGTTATTTGTAGCGTTTGTCATGATGAACTCCTTAAATTAAATGAATGATGTATTGCAACGACGAGTTCAGTATGCATGTTTGATTTCACTAAAAATAGCCACTAATAATTACAAATACTTTATACTAAAAGTATAAGATTGATTGGGCTATCCGCCATGGAAACATTAAGTAGCATTGAGTCATTTGTACGCAGCGCCGAGCTTGGAAGCTTTTCTGCCGCAGCACGCAGATTGAGTCTTACCCCAGGTGGCGTGAGTAAAAATGTAGCTAAGCTAGAGGCAGATTTAGGCGTCAGGTTATTTCACCGTAGCACCCGTAGCTTGACGCTCACCGAAGCTGGGGAGCAATTTCTAGCACAAGTGGCGAGTGGATTGGATGCCATTCAATCAGCCATTGCTAGTACGAGCACTGTGGCTGGGCAGCCTGCGGGCACGTTAAAAGTGGGGATGGCAATGGCTTTTGGACGCGACCATATTTTGCCTTTACTCGGGCAGTTTTTGGAGCGCTACCCAGCCATCAAACCTGATTGGCGCTTTGATAATCGTCAGGTCGATTTAATTGGCGAAGGCTTTGATGCGGCGATTGGCGGCGGGATCGATATTGCCCCCGGCGTTGTAGTCAGGGAGCTGGCTAAAATTCACTTAATACTCGTCGCCTCACCACAATATCTCGCGCGTAAGTTCACCCCGAAATCACCTGCTGATTTACAGCAGCTTGATGCACTGATCCGATACTCTCAAACAACCAATCGCACTACGCCCTGGCATCTTAAATCAACGTCAGGTGAGCAAGTAAGCATAGAGCTTCCGCCACGTATTACATTGAATGATCCCGAAATGTTATGCAACAGCGCAATCGCCGGACTAGGTATTGCGCATGTCCCGATGCCACATGCATTACGACACTTGGAAAATGGCGCTTTGGTGCGAGTCTTGCCCGAGTGGTATACAGAAGCAGGCGCTATTTGTTTATATTTTGCAGCAAAAAAACTCATGCCAGCCAAAACCAGAGTATTTGTAGATTTTATTGTAGAGATGTTTCGGTCTCAACAGCTTGCTGAAAAGTGGTCAGCTATCCGCACTCAGCCGTCACTGTAGTCCAACGTCAGTCAATTCTTACGGCAATATCAGCCATTTTCTTATTCTGCATACCGTTCTATCGCCGTACATTGGCACTGTGTTTTACACACTATCTTTTTGAACCGTTAGAAAAGGAACTATCATGAAATTAAATTTGAAAAAACTTTTGATTGCGAGTGTTTTAACCATGCCTTTGATTGCTTTAGCTGCGGATGGCGATCCTGTCTCAACCAAGTTAAGTGATTCTGTGATTACAGCAAAAGTAAAAGCAGAGTTTGCAAAAGATAAAACCGTGAGTGCAACAGACATTAAAGTTGAAACAGATAGCAAAGGCTTAGTACAACTTTCCGGTACAGCTAAATCACAAGTTGAAGCCGATCAAGCAGTGAAAATTGCTAAAAACACCAAAGGTGTGACTGCAGTTAAAAACGATATTGTTGTGCTCCAATAGTTACTATTGGATGGGTATTGTATTACGGAGAGGGTGAAACCACTTACGGGGCCATGTGCCCCGTCTTTTTTACGTAGCTACAGAGTTTTATGCACCTAATGCGGCCAATACCATTTCAATGGCACGGCAATTGCCTTTGGCATCATCAAACGTAAGTAAGGGCGCGCGCTTATTCAACACGCAATCGCTAAAGTGCTCAATTTCCAAATTAAAGTGATTGGCTTTGGGTAGTACTAGCGTTTCCGTCTTACCGCCGGCTTCCCAGCTCACTATGGGATCATCCGTTGGGTAAGCCCACATATTGTGGCATTTGACCCAACCTTTATCCCCAATGATTTCGTATTCCGCTTTGCGTCCGCGCTCAAAACTCACATCAAAATGACCATAACGTGCGCGGCCTTGTGTATCCGCGCCAAAATCCAAAATGCCACTCGCCACTACATCAGCACCGTGCTCGTTAAGTTTGCCGTAAGCCACGACTTTTTTCGGCTCAGCAGGTACACCGTTTTGGGCGCTATTGTTCAAACCCATCGCCCAGCGTAAAGCATGAATCGCATAAGGTCCAATATCCCACATCGCACCGCCACCATCCACCATGCTTCTAGTGATACGGTACATACGTGCTGGTTGCATTAGAAAGGAGAAACTGGCGCGGCAAGAGAGCACATCGCCAATTACCCCACTGTCAATCAACGCTTTGATCTTGGCATGCTGCGGATGAAAGCGATACATAAAGCCCTCCATCACTGTCACGCCCATGGCTCTAGCCGCTGCTTCAATCGCACCAATATCTGCCAATTGGGTGGTCATCGGCTTTTCAATCAGCACATGCTTGCCCGCTTGAATGGCCCTGAACGCCCACTCGGCATGCTCCTCATTCGACATCGGGCAATAGATGGCTTCCACATTGCTATCGGCAATTAAACTATCTAAATCGTCATAACAAGTCACACCATCTGTGCCCGGCTTATATTTTTCCAGCGCGGCTTTGGCGGCACCTGCACGTCTGCTTGCAATCGCCACCAATTGCGAATTGGATGCTTCTACGATAGCGGGAAGTAAGCGCTCATTAACACGTGCAGCCCCGAGAATACCCCATTTAACTTTTTGGTTATCCATGACAACTCTCCATAAAACTTCCCCATCTCAAGAAAAACCAGTCTGCATGTCTCAAAAACTTCAAATGGAGTCAAACGTTACTTGACTCCATAGAATTAAGACTTAAGAATTAAGACTTAAGACTTACATACACACGCCGCCCTACAAGTACAACGCTAAAATCTCTTTAGTCCAATTTGCTTCTTTATCAGTACGATTTTGTATCAATGCCCACTGATCTTGCAAATAAGCGCGGGTTTCAGCTGTATCGATATCTCCCAATGCTTTTAGTGCCATTGCACGATCCTGCCATAGGCCTGCTTTTGATGCATAGAGCTTTTTAAGAAAATCAACTTGATCAGACGCTTTTAAGATACCAAGAGATGAAATTGCAGCCAGGCGCACATATTCGTTTGAGTGCACACTATATTTCACCAACTCCGGAATTGCGAGCGCATTGTTACCAAAACCAAGTTGGTAGACATCCAGATAAGCGCCACCTTCATCAGCACCGCTGCTTTGATTGATCTTTTGTACTAAACTTTGCACTTGATCATCGCTGATTGCACTGTTAAACAACTGCTGGTTAAGCTTGGCTGCAAACTCCTTTGTTAACAAACCAAGTGGGGCGTTATATGTTGGATCAATGATTTCATCGAAACTCCAGACTGGCACTTTGCCACGCTTGATATAAGCGGTTACCCGTCGTGGGCCTTGTGGTGTTTCCACCTCAGCACGTAACGATGTAAATGTTACAAAAGGAGAAAAGCCATTAGACCGATAATTTTCGATATGCAGTCGTTTAATCAATATACTAGTAGCCGCTGTCGGCTCAGTAGCCAATGTCACCGGCAACCCTCTAGCTGCCATTTCTTTTACAGTATGTTGCGCAATCCACGGTATCGCATCAAATGGTTTGTTATCGTAAACCATTTGCATAGGAATGGTACCGCCCAGAAGCTTTGCTTTATCAGATGCGGCCTGGTCGTCTTTAAAGAAAAGTGCTGTTTGTTTAACTGCTTCAACCTGATGTGAAGCATTAGATGGTGAAGGATCTTTGATGGGCACCTTCATATTGAGAGCACAGCCTGACAATAAAAGTAGCGACATCATGGTAAGCATCAAAGAGCTGAATTTGTAGACTTTTTTAAACGCATGCATAGTTGGGTCCTTTAGTATTTTTATTAAGTGTTTAAGCAATCGCCGCTTAGCCTCCTTACGACTGCGCTCACATTATAGGGACTGCAATGCAAACAATCTACCAACCTAACAGTGCGACAGTTACAGCATGTGCACTTCTGAGCTTGGCACATCCACATGCCAATTATCCCAGTAGGTAAACTAAAAACTTAAACAATACTGCTAGGTATTCCCTGAGAAAATTATGCTAAATTTTCCACTTAATGCTACAGCCTATACTCGCAATTTGTTCTTTTGGCCCTTGTCCAGTTTCTGCTATCAACTTCATCGCTTTGAATAGATCGCGCGTACTCTCAGGCGCGGTTTCTTTGCGGCTTTCGTCAAAGCGACCACGATATTGCAGCGCAAATTGGTTGTTAAAGCCAAAAAAATCTGGGGTACAGACTGCGTCATAGTTTTTAGCGATTTGCTGCGTTTCGTCCAACAAATAGGGGAAAGGAAATACCATTTCTTTAGCAATTGTCTGCATATGTTCAAAGCTATCTTCGGGATAATCGGTGGGATCGTTAGACATAATGGCTACCGTGTTCACACCCAAAACTTGCAGCTCCCTAACATCTGCAATCAGGCGCGGTAGTATGGCTTTAACATAAGGGCAATGATTACAGATAAACATGACGAGCAGCCCATGTTTACCCATGACGTCATCGCGTGAAACCGATTTCCCATCCACATTCAACAGCCTAAAGTCAGGCGCTTGCCAGCCAAATTCACATACCGGTGGGTTGATACTTGCCATACTCTACTCCAATCAATCGAGACCTATGCACGCATGTCTGCACTTGTGAATACATTGTTAAAAAATAGCGAAAAATCCTCATTTACCACTTGTAAACTCCGGTTTTTGCTATTTTTCGCCTCGTCTTCACTGCGTTCGCCTATGCTTGCATAGGTCTCTCAAACTATAATCTGCATGTTACCATTTTTCACTTTATGCCACATGTCACAACACCGTTTTTACTGTCCAGACGAACTTGCTGCAGATGTGGCCGTATCGCTACCAGAAACCGCTGCCGCACATGCAGCACGCGTACTGCGCATGCAAGTAGGCGATACTGCGATTTTATTTAACGGTGATGGTTTTGATTACAATTGCCAGTTCACAGCCGTTCAAAAAAACTCCGTCACCGCCAAGGTTACTTCTAGCGTAGCAATCACCAACGAATCACCGCTTGATATTCTGCTACTACAAGGCATCTCCAGTGGCGACCGCATGGATTACACCATTCAAAAGGCAGTGGAACTGGGTGTGCGTGCGATTCAACCGATTGCTACTGAACGTAGCGTAGTCAAACTAAATCAAGAACGCGCTGAAAAACGCGTGGCGCATTGGCAACAGATTGTCATTTCTGCCTGTGAGCAATCTGGCCGTGCATATGTGCCAGAAGTTTATTCACCACTGTCGCTGAGCCAGTGGCTAGCGCAACATCCGCAGCAGACCACATGTCGCATTTTACTTAATCCATTAGGCGCAAAACAGCTAGCTAAACTACCCAAGCCTGCTAGCCAGATTCAGCTCTTGATTGGTGCCGAGGGTGGATTAAGTGCCAATGAAATTGAAACAGCGGTCGCGCATGGATTTCAATCTATTTTACTTGGCCCGCGTGTATTACGGACAGAAACAGCCGCACTCGCAGCGATTGCCAGCATGCACACGCTGTGGGGAGATTTTTAGCTGCATTTTTTGCTTCCCATTGAAATAATTTGTATTAATTACAAATTTTATATAAAATAATTGTATTTATTACAAATTAGGTTGAGCGATGTCCATAGGCAATCAAATTCGCAGCTTGCGCAAATTACAAAATGTAACGTTACAGCAACTTGCGCAACTGACAGAGTCCGATGCAGGCAATCTCTCGCGCATTGAGCGCGGGGAGCTTGGCGTGTCAGAAGCACTGATTCGCAAAATTGCCACGGCACTTAACACGACACCGGCCATACTCTTTGCGGAACAGTTGGCGGCCAATGAAAAAACAACACCCCAATTAAGCCAACAGGCGCCATATACGCTAAACAGCAGCAACACCAAAGACTTTGTGCATTGGTTCCGTTCAGCTGCGCCGTATATCCACGCATTTGGCGGCCGAACCTTCGTCATCGCATTTGGTGGCGAAGTGGTCAGCGAGCAACAGTTTATTGCGCTCTCTCATGATTTAAACTTGCTAGCCAGCCTAGAAGTAAGACTGGTATTGGTGCATGGTGCACGCCCACAAATTGAACAACGGCTGAAACGTGACAAGCTCACGCCTGCTTTTCATAATGGCTTGCGCGTGACCGATGATGCCGCCATGGAGGCAGTGAAAGAAGCCAACGGCGCGGTGCGTGTAGAAATTGAAGCGCTATTGTCGATGGGCATTGCCAACTCACCCATGGCAGGCGCGGATATTCGCGTCGCGAGTGGTAACTTTGTGACCGCAAAACCGTTGGGGGTGTTAGATGGCGTCGATTTACAACATACCGGCGAAGTACGCAAAGTGGATGCGATTGGCATTCAAAAACGGCTGGATGATAACGAGCTGGTACTGCTATCGCCGATGGGTTACTCACCAACAGGTGAAGCATTTAACTTGAGCTTGGAAGATGTTGCAGTGAGTACCGCGATTGCACTGGATGCAGAAAAGCTCATTTTCTTAATGGACTCTAAAGGCGTGCATAACTTGCGCGGTGAATTACTGCGGGAGATGACTGCAGAAAAAGCGAAAAATCTGCTCAAAAACGTACAAGAAAGCGATGAGCCCATTCATTTTTCCGAAGACGTCAATTTTTATTTGCCGGCCGCAGTGAGTGCTTGCGAACATGGCGTGGCGCGTACACACTTGATTTCTCGTCATATTGACGGGGCAATCATCCAAGAGCTATTTACGCATAGTGGTATTGGCACCATGATTACGGAGTTACCACTTGAAACCATGCGGCAGGCCAATATTGACGATGTCGGCGGCATACTCAAGCTGATTGAACCACTTGAGAATGATGGCATTTTGGTACGCCGCGGACGCGAGCGCATCGAGATGGAAATCAATCATTTCTATGTAATGGAACATGATAATCGCGCCATAGGTTGTGCCGCGTTATACCCTTTTCCTCAAGAAAAAATGGCAGAATTTGCCTGTTTGGCGATTGATCCGCAATACCGCGGTGGTGGCCGTGGCGACAAACTATTCAATTATTGCCAAGCACAGGCCAAAAAACTTGGGTTCAATCAAATATTCTGCCTAACCACACGTACCGAGCACTGGTTTTTAGAGCGCGGATTTATTGAAGAGTCTATCGACGAATTACCGCAAGAAAAACAGGCCTTGTACAACTTCCAGCGTAAATCTAAAGTGTTTGTTAAACCGCTGTAAGATTTTTTCGATACAATCACACACATTCACTATTGCAGGAAACAACATGCTCACCCAAACCTCAGCCGCGCAAAAGGCACAAACCCTTGCAGAAGCCTTACCTTATATCAAACGCTTTTTTGATAAAACCATCGTCATTAAATACGGTGGCAACGCCATGACGGATGAGCATTTAAAGCAATGTTTTGCGCAAGACGTCGTGTTGCTTAAGTTGGTAGGTATGAACCCTGTGGTGGTCCACGGCGGCGGCCCTCAAATTAATGAGATGCTAGATAAGCTGGGCAAAAAAGGTGAGTTTATTCAAGGCATGCGTGTGACCGATGAAGAAACCATGGATGTGGTAGAAATGGTTTTAGGTGGCCAGGTCAACAAAGAGATCGTGAATCTCATCAACCGCCATGGCGGCAAAGCAGTCGGCCTTACTGGGCAAGACGGCAACTTTATTCATGCGCACAAATTGCTGATGGAAGATTTAAAAGACCCCAGCAAGATGATAGACGTAGGGCAAGTGGGCGAAATTTCTGCCATTGACCCTAGTATTATCAACTTTTTAGACAGCGGCGATTTTATCCCTGTTGTAGCGCCCATTGGCGTAGGTAAAGATGGCGAAACCTACAACATCAACGCTGATGTGGTGGCCGGCAAATTGGCTGAAATTTTAAATGCAGAAAAATTGATTCTATTGACCAATACGCCTGGCGTATTGGATAAAAGCGGTGAATTACTCACTGGCCTGACACCCAAGCAAATTGACGACTTGGTCGAGGATGGCACATTATCTGGCGGTATGTTGCCGAAGATTGGCTCAGCCTTAGATGCTGCACGTAGCGGCGTAAAATCGGTACATATTATTGATGGCCGTGTAGAGCATGCGCTGCTGTTGGAAGTGCTCACCGATGAAGGCGTCGGTACACTGATTAAAGCTAAGTAACTTTCTAACGCGCATTATTTGCGGATACTTTGTTGGCTGCCTCAGAACCTCCTTGCCGTAGTATATCTACTGGCTGCGTCAGTTGTTCGTTGTCGCTTGGCCTCAGCTACATACTGAGGCTAAACCATGCCATCTAAAGTCTATATTTTTGATTTAGACGACACACTCCACAACGCCAGCGCGCACATCTTTCCGGTCATGAATCGCGCCATGACGCAGTACATCATGGCTGAATTAAGTATGGACGAGGCTGCCGCACATGCACTGCGGCAGCATTACTGGCAGGTGTACGGCGCCACCCTCAAAGGCTTAATTCGGCATCATGGTGTGAATGCACATCACTTCCTCAAAGAAACGCATGCCTTTGCAGATTTATCCAACATGGTGATTCAGGTAAAACGATTGAGGCACTTGTTAAAAAAGCTCAAAGGACGTAAGTGTGTGTTCACTAACGCACCACGAGAATATGCGATACGCGTGCTACAACTGCTAGGCATCGACGATTGTTTTGAATTAGTATTCAGCGTTGAGTCTACCCGCTTTCATGCAAAGCCTAGTGTGCGCGGCTTTCAAATGCTATTGAACACCTTGAATGTCAATGCACGTGATTGCGTGATGTTGGAAGACAGTTTACCGGCACTGATGACCGCCAAACGTTTGGGCATGCGTACCATTTGGGTGAGCCGTACCTTGAATAAACCAAATTTTGTGAATTATAGAATTAACTCAGTGTTAGCACTTACTGACCTTAGGCTATAATTGGCAACTAGACAAGATCATGTTCAGTACATTCACTGACAACAATAATAAGTAAGGATAATTTATGGCTTCTGATCGTAAACAGCAAATTCTAGAAACACTGGCCCAGATGCTGGAAACTCCCAAGCGCGAAAAAATCACCACGGCCGCGTTAGCTGCGCGACTGGATGTTTCAGAAGCGGCTTTATACCGTCACTTTGCCAATAAGGCGCAAATGTTTGAAGGGTTGATTGAGTTTATCGAGAATTCTATTTTCGGCGTGATTAACAAAATTACCAGCGACGAAATGGACGGCACCAAGCAAGTACAATTAATTGTCAGCATGTTGCTGCGCTTTGCAGAAAAAAATCCGGGCATGACGCGCGTACTGATTGGCGATGCACTAGTCAATGAAGATGATGCATTGCAGTTGCGTATTAATCAATTGTACGACCGCATTGAAACCAGCATTAGACAATCGCTTAAAATTGCCATTGCACAAGGCGAGAACAAGCAAGACCCAACAGCATTAGCAAACTTGATGGTGTGTTATGTCACCGGGCGTTGGCAGCAATATGCCAAAAGTGGCTTTAAACGCAAACCTTTAGAGTTTTCTACAGAACAGATTGCATTGATGCAACGTTTGATTCACTTTGTAAACTAAATACTTCAACCTTAAAACAACTCAATTTATACACTTAGCAGCTATGGACAATACGGTTTTTGGCTTTAACGAAGCACAGATCACGGAGTTTGGACTCACTTACGGCGTAGGCGGCCTCATGCTGTTGATGTTGTTCATTGTGGGGCATCTTGCATGGAAATGTAAGGCTGGCAAAACCGGTACCTTTATTTTGTTTTTAGCACTGACGTTTGGCTTATTAGGGTTTATTGCTAAATTCGCAATCCAGCATTACCTCAATATTCACTAAATAGCGTTTTCAATCGCGCTTAATCTGGCATTAAACACAGCCTGTTTGATCTCTTCAGGCTGTGTAAACTGTTTGGCAATCGCCCCTGCATCCACTTGCAGTGCAGCTACCAAGGTTTTATCAAGTAACTCCGCTTCATGAAGGGCGCAGTTTTCCAAGCCCGTTCTGCCGCGCGAGTCTGCTTCACAGGCTTGTAGAAATGATTGAAACCGTTGCGGTTGGCGTATGGCATCCAGCTCCATTAAAAAACTCAGCCGCGTAGTCGGTTTCATTTGCGTGACTGCATGTAGTTTGCCATGAAATTGCGCCACCATTACTGCCAAATCGCGGCAATCATTCGGCACACGTAGCCTTGTCACCACATCTTTCAGTAGAGAAACACTACGCTGCTCATGCCCAATATGGCGCGGCAGCATATCTTGCGGTGTCGTTCCTTTGCCCAAATCATGTGTCAGCGCAGCAAAGCGCACCGGCAAGCTAAACTGTTGCTTAGCAGCATAATCCACCACCATCATGACATGCACGCCGGTATCGATTTCCGGGTGGTGTTTTTCTGGCTGCGGGACACCCCACAGGCGCGCTAACTCTGGGAAAATGCGTTCAAGCGCGCCGCACGCACGTAGCACTTCAAACATGCGGCTAGGCTTAGCTTCCATCAAACCTTTTGCCAGTTCTTGCCATACGCGCTCTGGCACCAATGCATCCACCTCGCCAGCCACCACCATGTCACGCATTAACTGCATGGTTTCCGCGGCCACAGTAAACTCTACAAACCGTGCAGCAAAACGTGCAAGGCGCAAAATACGTACAGGGTCCTCCACAAAGGCTAGACTTACATGCCGCAGCACTTTGGCTTGGATATCTTGTTGTCCGGAGAATGGGTCGATCAATGTGCCATCGGTAGCTTTTGCAATGGCATTGATGGTCAAGTCCCGTCGTGCTAAATCCTCTTCCAAAGTGACATCAGGCGCGGCATGTACTGCAAAACCCTTGTAGCCTTTGGCGGTTTTGCGTTCCGTTCTGGCCAGTGCATATTCTTCATGCGTTTTGGGGTGGAGAAATACCGGGAAATCTTTACCGACTGCCTTATATCCGGCCTTGATCATGGCTTCCGGCGTGGACCCTACCACCACATAATCGCGGTCTTGGATCGGTAGTCCAAGCAGCTCATCGCGTATCGCACCCCCTACGCAGTAGATATCCATCTTGGTCAGCGTAATTAAAAACGACTAGCGTTTAGCATTAATTGCACGCCCAGCAGCACTGCGAAAACCATCGTATGCGCCACGCGGGGTTGCATTGGTTAGGTACTCAGGCACAACGGCTTCTAATGGCATCAGCGATACGCCCAACTCTGATGGCAACGTTTGCAAAGTCACGCTATCCACACGCATGGAGCGCACATTATCGCGACTCATGAGTTTGACTGGCATAAACTCCATCGCGAAGCCTTGCAAATAGGAAAGCTTATCGCTGAGCCCAATAATAGGGCGCGAAATACCCAACATTGTCATGACTTTTTGAATCAACTCACGGAAGCTATACACTTGCGGCCCACCCAATTCATAAGTCTTGCCATAGGTATCCGTATTTTCTAGCGCATTGACCATGCAACTGGTCACGTCTTCCACCCAAATTGGCTGGAATCTAGCATCTGGTTTTGCCAATACAATGACTGGCAACAGCTTCACTAGGCTTGCAAACAAGTTAAAAAAGCTATCGTGGCGGCCAAAGATAATCGAAGGTTTAAAAATAGTAATGTTCAGTTTTTTGCTGAATTCACCTACTGCGGATTCTCCCGCCGCTTTGCTACGTAGATACTGACTTGGCGCAGACTTGCTCGCTTGCAATGCACTCATATGAATCAAGCGCTCAATGACTAACTCGCCACATACTTGCGCCAGTCTTCTTGGTAATTGATGATGGACTTGCTCAAAACTTGCACGCCCGGATTCATGCAGAATGCCTACCAGATTGATTACTGCATAACTGCCTTCCAGCATGCTTTTCAGTTTTTGCTGCTCAAAGATATCACACTGCACCACCTGTACATTAGGTAGCAATATCAGATGCTTAGCCGATTCTCGACGACGGGAGATGACAGTCACCTGATAGCCTGCCGCGTCTAACTTTGCTACTAGGCTGCTACCCACAAACCCTGATCCGCCTAATACCGTGATTTTTTTCATATGATGACCTACTCGTTCGAATTTAAATTAGAGTCTAGCTCACTGCTGTTCTTTGCAGGAATCACGCCTAAACGTTTTTTCAATGGAATACTGACCAAACCTAAGCGTTGGGTATACATATGCGCATTCGCCATGACTTTTTTAACGTAATTGCGTGTCTCACTAAACGGGATGGTCTCTGCATATATCGCACCCTCAAGCGGAATATTCCCCATCCATTTTTTTGCACGGCTTGGCCCTGCATTATAAGCCGCCGTAGCCATCGTTTCTTGGCCATTAAACTGATCTGCGGTATAGCGCATGTAATAGGTACCCAAAGAAATATTAGTATCTAAATCGTGCAGCATGCCGTGATTGTAATCGCTCCAGCCCACTTTATTGGCTACCCATTTGGCAGTAGCCGGCATTATTTGCATTAAGCCAGAGGCACCCACCCCAGATTTTGCATAGTGCATAAAGCGGCTTTCTTGGCGAATGATGCCATAAACCCAGGCCTCATCTACGTTCTGCTCACTGGCAGCATCTTTCATTAAGTCCCGATACGGCGTAGGGTAGCGCAAATTAAAATTATGCACCTCTTTGGTTTGGTCTGCCGTGATCACAGCTAGGTCATACCATTTATTTCTGGCTGCGTACTCAGCAGCCACAATCAACTGTTCGTCACTCAGGTTATCGGTCGCTACAGTCCATTCCAGCTTAGCTTCCCAACGAAATGCCAATCGCTGCAAGGCTTCTGCGCGTAATACTGGCGCTAATTTTGCAAAGGCATTCACCGCAATATCATCCGGCACATACTCTATTGGCTGCGCACGCATACTGGCTTCTAGCTCCTCTTGCGCAAGCCAGCCATAAAAATGACGCTCAATAGATAATGCTGCAAATAAGCCATTGGCTTCTAGCATCTGATTCTGCACTTTGAGCGCGCGGGCTTTCCAATAGCGCCACGTAGCCTCATCTGACTGCTCGGTTGGCATCATGGCTACCACTTCCAGCAAGCCATCCCAATTGGTTTGGCGCAATGCGGCACGCGCATACCAATCGAGCTGATCTCGCGTGAGCGCAGTATTCTCTGCCAATCGAAACCATTGATACGCCTCTGGTTCATGGCGTTGTGCGGCCAGCAAAGCTAAGCGTCCATAGAAATAGCTTTTTTGCTCTGCATTGAACAAGCCTTCTATCTTTTTGAATGCACTCAATGCCTGCGCAGAGTCAGTACGCGCCAATTGATTAAGTGCGTATAAATAAAGCTCTTTTCCGTACGCAGTTTTTTGATTGGCTGTTTTCTTCGCTATCGTTTTGGATGGGCTGGCATTAACTGCGTCAATCTGTTTTTGCAGCGCGGCATCGCCTGCCGGGCTTCTTTTAGCGATGCCTTTTGCTAATGCCACGCGGTTTTCCGCCAACGCCATGCGAAAGCGCGCCTCCAAATCTTCTTCTGTAATGACATTGGCCGCCTGCATTTTATCAAACAGCACATTACAGTTAGTAGGCTGCTCTTTGGCTTGAAACCATAAGACCTTCGCCGACTCTAGCGTTTTGCCATCATTCACAGCAGCGTTAGCTTCTGCGGCATAACAAGTGATGGCAGGGTCTTGTAACTGGTACTGCGGATAGATGTCTAAAAAGGCCGCCCAATTTTGCTGCTTAGCCAGTTTTTTGAGCCATTCACCCCTAAACCTATCAGCAAACGGGTAGCCATCGTAGCGTGTTAAAAACTCGGAGACATTGGCCTGGCTCACATCATCCAGACTTAATAGCATGAGCCAATACTCGGCATAAGGCGCTAGTACATGCTGCATGTCCTTGAGTCTATTGACGCTATCGGCGAGTGCAAAGCTATTTTTTTTATCGTAAGCAGCGCGTGCCAGCAGCACTTCGTCATCGCCAGTATCGGCGTAGACAGACATCGCATGTGATGCGAACAGCAACGTACAAAGGAGGGAGCAATAAAGAAAGTGGCGGCGTAACATATCAGGGGCATCTCATCTTAAATACGCAACACGCGGCTCACAAAAAACAATAACATCACAAACAATAAGAACCAACCTGCCAATTGTGCAAGCCGTTTGAGTATGTGCAAGTATTTTTTATCTTGGCTATAGACATATAGCCCTAATAAAATAAATGCAGCAATAATCAGTACAATGACCGTTAGTCTAATCACAATCATGTGTACACCTCTTGTGAAATCGACTCAAAACTCATACAAGCGTTACCCGCTAAAATGCGGCATCAGTGCAGGTGTAAAATATTGACGCTGCTCGACAAAACCAGCAGGCGCATCTTCAAGATGTTCAAACACTGCAAACTCCCACGCATCCGCATCTGCCAGCAAGGCGCGTAATAGCTGATTATTCATGGCGTGGCCTGATTTAAAGGCAGTAAACGCACCTAAAATTGGGTGCCCCAGCATGTACAAATCGCCAATCGCATCTAGCACTTTATGCTTGGCAAATTCGTCCTCATAACGCAATCCATCGGCGTTCAATACACGATATTCATCCAGCACAATGGCATTATCCAAGCTACCACCACGCGCTAATCCATTGGCCCGCAAGTACTCTACCTCGTGCATAAAGCCAAAAGTACGCGCACGGCTAATTTCTTTGATATAGGAATTATCGGCGAAATCAATGCTGACAGTCTTGCCGGAGTGGTCAAACACAGGGTGTGCAAAATCAATGGTGAATTCCATTTTAAAGCCATGATAGGGCTCAAACTTCACCCATTTATCAGCTTCTTTCACTTCTACCGTTTTTTTAATTCTAATAAACTTCTTCGGCGCATTCTGTTCCACAATCCCGGCGGATTGCAGTAAATAAATGAATGGGCCAGAACTGCCATCCATGATTGGAATTTCAGAGGCTGTTACTTCAATACGAATATTATCTACCCCCAAACCTGCAAGGGCAGACATTAAGTGCTCAACGGTGGCTACACGCGCGTCACCATGCTCTAGGGCAGAGCACAGACGCGTGTCTTTCACTGCGTCAGGGGTTGCTTGAATCTCTGGCGCACCGGGCAAATCGGCGCGACAAAAGACAATCCCCGAGTCAATGGGCGCAGGTTTCAGCGTCATGATGACTTTCTCACCATTATGCAGGCCGACGCCTGTAGCACTCACTGTTTTTTTCAGTGTTCTTTGTTTTAGCACTTAATGTTCCTACAACAATATGTTTTCTATGATGATACCTACTATACACAAGTAGTTTAACACCATCTACATTGCAGTTTCACCCGCTATTGCTACGCAAAAATTGAGCGGATTAATCTGCTTGCTTACGTAAAAATGCTGGGATGTCATATTCTTCCACACCAGACATTTTCATGGCCTCTACTTGTGCACGACGGTTGTTGCTTGTAAATACAGCCGGCGCTTCTTCCTCAGTTTCCATGCCTACATAGATAGGTTGGTTAGTGGTGCCGTCGCGTACGGTGGTCATCACTTTTAACTCAGGTTTTTGCTGACGACGCGCAACCGCACCATTCAAACCAGTCGCTACCATGGTCACACGTAATTTGTCGCCCATGTTTTCATCCATCACATTGCCCACAATCACGGTGGCATCTTCTGCGGTGAATGCTTTAATGGTGTTCATGACATCGTAGTACTCTTTCATTTTAAAGTTAGTACTTGCGCTGATGTTCACCAATACGCCGCGTGCATTCGCCAAGTTAACATCTTCCAACAATGGGCTTGCTACTGCTTGTTCTGCAGCAATACGCGCACGATCCGGACCACTCGCTTCCGCAGAACCCATCATTGCCATGCCCATTTCAGACATCACGGTACGTACATCGGCAAAGTCGACGTTGACCAAGCCCGGGCAATTAATGATCTCTGCAATACCTGAGACAGCATTATGGAGTACATCGTTCGCAGCACGGAACGCTTCTAAGAACGGTACATCCTCGCCCAATACTTCCATCAATTTCTCGTTTGGAATCACAATCAGTGAGTCAACGTGTTGAGAAAGCTCTTCTAAACCGTCTGCCGCTACTTTGGTACGCTTGCCTTCAAACGCAAATGGCTTGGTCACTACAGCTACCGTCAAAATACCCATTTCTTTGGCGACTTCTGCAATAATCGGCGCTGCACCCGTACCAGTACCACCACCCATACCGGCAGTGATAAATAACATGTCTGCGCCATCGATAATTTCAGCAATACGATCACGGTCTTCTAATGCAGCTTCACGACCAATCTCTGGTTTTGCCCCTGCACCCAAGCCTTTAGTGATGTCTTGACCAATTTGCAATACCGTTTTTGCATGGCTTTTCTTCAAGGCCTGCATATCTGTGTTGGCGCAAATAAACTCTACACCGCTTACGTTTTTGGTCATCATGTGTTCTACAGCGTTACCACCGCAACCACCCACACCAATCACCTTGATTACCGCTTCTTGTGAATCTCTTTCCATAATTTCAAACATCTTGAACCTCCTTTTGCCTTTTGTTTTTAGGTCAATTGAATGGATATTCGCTTAACCCAGCCCTAAATCAAACTTCTCACTACCAAACCTACTACTTACTAAAAATTACCTTGAAACCAACTCTTCATTTTTTCAAAAATCCTGCCTATGGAGCTCGATTGCATTTGTCCCATCAATTGACGTTCTAATTGCTGTTTACCCATGAGTACCAAGCCCACGCCGGTGGCGTACCTTGGATTGCTAATCACTTCCGATAAGCCCGCCACATAACGTGGCATGCCTAAACGCACTGGCGTGTGGAAGATTTCTTCGCCCAACTCCATCATGCCTCGCATGGCTGCCGAACCGCCGGTAATGACAATGCCGGAAGCAATCATCTCTTCCATGCCACTGCGTCTGAGTTCTTGCTGCACAAATTCATACAGTTCCACTACACGCGGCTCAATCACTTCTGCCAACGTTTGAATAGAAAGTTGACGTGGCTCACGCCCATCTACGCCTGGTACTTCCACCACCTCACGAGCATCGGCAAGCTGTCTAAGCGCGCAACCGTATTTCACTTTAATCTCTTCAGCCGATTGCGTAGGGGTACGGAAAGCCACTGCAATATCGTTGGTCATTTGGTCGCCCGCAATGGGGATGACTGCGGTATGGCGGATCGCACCGTTTTTAAACACAGCAATATCCGTAGTACCACCGCCGATATCGACCAAGCACACGCCTAGTTCTTTTTCGTCTTCCGTCAGCACCGCCACGCTAGATGCCAATGGTTGTAGAATCAAATCACTCACCTCTAATCCGCAACGCTTGATGCACTTGACGATATTTTGTGCGGCAGCCACTGCACCGGTCACAATGTGCACTTTCACTTCTAACTTCATGCCGCTCATGCCAAGCGGTTCACGCACATCTTCTTGGCCATCAATAATGAATTCTTGCGTGAGGATATGTAAGATTTGCTGATCCGCCGGCAAAGCAATCGCACGTGCAGTTTCCACCACGCGGTCTACATCCATCTGCGATACTTCTGCATCTTTAATTTTGACCATGCCGTGTGAATTCAAACTTTTGACATGGCTACCTGCAATCCCAGTGAACACCGTGTTAATTTTGCAATCAGCCATCAACTCGGCTTCTTCAATCGCACGCTGTATCGCCTGCATGGTGGAGTCGATATTGACCACCACCCCTTTTTTCAGGCCTCTGGAAATGTGCTGCCCCAGCCCGATGACTTTCAAGGAGCCTTCCGGCAATAGCTCAGCCACAATCGCGACAATTTTGGATGTCCCAATGTCGAGCCCAACAATTAAATTTTTATCTTCCCGTACTTTACTCATGTGTGTTCCCCGCCTTTATTCTTTCGCCGCTCATGCTGATGGTTTAGGTGCTACCTTTTGCGTCATATGTGCTGGCTTACGTACCGCAAATCCGTTGGGATACCGCAAATCCGCATAAGTCACTTTGACATTGAGCTGACTGAGCGTACTGAGGTACCCTTTGGTAAATTTTTCTAAACGACTCGCCATGTCTACACGCCCAATGGCAATCTGCATTCCATCTTGCGTTTTAATTTCCCAGGCACGCCTTGGTGACAACTTCACCTGCGCAATCGTTAAATTCGCTTTCTGTAAAATGGGGTAATAAGTGGCATAGCCTTTCGTCACCTCCAACACACCATCGCCAGGCCCGTAAAAAATGGGCAGTGTGGCATCAGATGCCGCATGAAAAATCTCACCATGCGTATTCACCAGCGCCAAGTTACCCCAGCGCGCTAATGCTTGATGCTCTTCTACGCTCACTACAATCTGATCTGGCCAGCGTCTTCTGACACTAACGCTACGCGCCCACGGCAACTTTTCAAACGCATCACGCGTGCGCTCAAGGTTCAATGTAAAAAAGTTACCCTTCAAATGTTTGGCCACAATTAACTTAATCTGCTCTCTGTTCACGTGCGTTAACTTGCCTTCTACGCGCACCTCGCGCAGTGGAAAAATCGGTAGATGCACCACAATAAACAGCAGGCCGTACAACATCATCACGATCGATATCGCGAACAGGAAATTGGCAATCCAATTTAATAGTTGTGGTTTATTCCACACGCGGCGCATCCTTTAATGTCATGGCCAAAATACGTAACACCAATGCCTCAAAACTCAACCCTGCTACCTTTGCCGCCATCGGCACCAAACTATGGTCCGTCATACCCGGGCTGGTATTCACTTCCAAAAAGTAGTGATTGCCTGCCTCATCCATCAAGAAATCCACACGTCCCCAACCACTGCAGCCCAGCACATTAAAAGCTTGTATTGCCTCTTGCTGAATCTGCGCTTCTTTTGCTGCAGCCAAGCCAGATGGGCAGTGATATTCAGTGTCATCACGCAAATACTTGGCTTCGTAATCGTAGTATTCGTTTTTCGGCACAATGCGGATGATGGGCAACGCGACACCTCCTAAGATGCCTACGGTAAACTCGCCACCCCCTACAAACGCTTCTGCAATCACTAGCGGATCAGCTTTGGCAGCCACGGCATACGCCTCTGCCAACTCGCTGGCTTGCTTGACTTTACTGATACCGATGCTGGAACCTTCATTGGCTGGCTTCACAAACAAAGGCAAGCCCAAACGCGCCACTACTTGTGCAAAGTCGGTGTGAGCATCCAACAGTTCAAACGCTGGCGTTACTACACCACTGGCACCCCACAATAACTTGGTGCGCCATTTATCCATGCCCACTGCAGAGGCCATAACACCACTCCCGGTATAGGGAATGCCCATCAACTCCAATGCGCCCTGAATCGTGCCGTCTTCGCCAAATCGTCCGTGCAACGCAATAAAGGCACGGTCGTAATCCGCCAACTCACTTAGGCTGCGCTCAGCCGGGTCAAAGGCATGTGCATCTACACCTTGGCTCACTAATGCCGCCAGCACGGCCTTACCACTCTTCAGTGATACTTCGCGCTCGCCCGATTTGCCGCCCAACAACACTGCGACTTTTCCAAATTGTTTTACATCCACTTGTTTTACCTCTACTGCGCTATGCATACTCACCAATCACTCTCACCTCTTGATGCAACGCTATTCCGCGTTGCGCCAATACGGTTTCTTTTACATGTTTAATCAATAACTCAATATCCAAGGCCGTCGCATTGCCTAAGTTCACAATAAAATTGGCATGCTTTTCAGATACTTGCGCGCCGCCCATCGTGTAGCCTTTTAACCCGCATTCTTCGATCAATTTGGCAGCGAATGTCCCTTCAGGGTTTCTGAAAGTAGAGCCGGCACTGGGCATATTCAGTGGCTGGCTGGCCAAACGGGTCGCCAATAACTGCTTAATCTTTTGTGTCGATTCTTTTGCATCACCTTCTGCCAGCGCAAACCAAGCGCCCAAAAACCACTCGCCATCTGCTGGAAATTGCACGTGACGGTAGGTCGGCACATATTCGCTTTTGCTACGAATATGCACATGGCCGCCCATATCAATCGTTTTCACCTGATGCACAATTTCCCAAGTTTCTGTGCCATAACAACCCGCGTTCATCGCCAATGCGCCGCCCACGGTACCGGGGATGCCCGCCATAAACTCAGCCCCTTGCTTGGCTTGGTTCGCGCAAAAACGCGCCAACTTACCACAAGTGACCCCGGCATCGGCGTATATCCATTCGCCCTCTACAGCTAGCTCGCTCAAGGCTTGATGCATCACAACCACCGTGCCACGCACGCCACCATCACGCACCAGTAAATTACTACCCAAGCCAATAAAATGTACTGGTTCGTTTTTAGGCAAACTGGCCAAAAATACTTGCAATTCCTCTACACTGTCTGCAATAAACAACTGGTCGGCATTGCCGCCCACGCGCCAACTGGTATAGCGTGCCAAGGGCTCATGCTTAAGCAGTAGCGAACCTGTTTTGGCTTGTGCCATCACTGTGCTAACTCCTTAGTTTTAGCTGCTACCTGACCTATGCTGCCTGCACCCATCACAATCACCACATCATCGGCTTGGGCAATATTCAAAATCGCTTCTGGCAGCGCATCAGTGGTTTCCACAAATATCGGCTCGTTCTTGCCTATGACACGGATGGCGCGGATCAAACTACGCGTATCCGCGGCCACAATCGGTGCTTCGCCGGCTGAGTACACCTCTGTCAGCAACGCCACATCAGTGGTAGATAGCACGCCTACAAAATCCTCAAAGCAATCACGCGTACGCGTGTAACGATGCGGTTGAAACGCCATCACTAAGCGGCGATTGGGGAAGGCACCACGTGCTGCGGCAATCACCGCTTGCATTTCTACTGGGTGGTGACCGTAGTCATCAACCAAGGTAAACGTACCGCCCGTTTTAGCCGCAATTTCACCATAGCGCTCAAAGCGACGGCCAACGCCTTTGAATTCTTTGAGTGCTTTGATCATGGCTGCATCTGGCACATTCAACTCACTGGCTACGGCGATGGCCGCTAATGCATTCAACACATAGTGATGGCCGGGCAAATTCAATGTCACATCAAAAGTAGTCGTCACACCGTTAATACGCTCTACTGTAAAGTGCATCTTGCCGTTATCTGCAACGATGTTTTTGGCACGGATACGTGCATCATCCGTTGTGCCATAGGTCATCACCGGACGCGTCACGCGGGGCAATATCTCACGGATGTTGGCATCATCGGTACAAAGCACCGCCATGCCCCAAAATGGGATCTGTTGCAAGAACTCAACGAATGCACTTTTTAACTTTTCAAAACTGTGTTCATAGGTGCCCATATGGTCGTGATCGATATTGGTCACCACAGCCAGAATTGGACTCAAGTGCAGGAACGACGCATCAGACTCATCCGCTTCCACCACAATATAGTCCCCAGTACCCAAGCGCGCATTGGTGCTGGCTGCTTCTAACTTGCCACCAATCACAAAAGTGGGGTCCATACCGGCCTCAGCCAAAATGCTGGCGATCAAACTAGTGGTCGTTGTTTTGCCATGCGTACCAGCTACTGCAATGCCTTGCTTGAAGCGCATCAACTCCGCCAACATTAATGCACGTGGAATCACTGGAATATTTTTCTCGCGCGCAGCAATAATTTCTGGGTTCTGTTCATTCACCGCGCTGGAGACCACCACCACATCCGCATCTTGCAAGTGTTCTTTAGCATGCCCTTGATACACGGTTGCGCCGTATGAAACCAAACGTTTGGTCGTCGCATTGCTGGCCAAGTCAGAACCGCTGACGTTGAAATCCAAGTTAACCAACACCTCGGCAATACCGCTCATGCCGGAGCCACCGATGCCAATAAAATGAATGTTTTTTACTTTATGTTTCATATGTAAGTCCTAGTATGCTTAAGCACCGGCGAAGGCGCACTCCATACAAATTTTTGCAACCGTCACGGTCGCATCTGGCTGTGCCAATTGCTTAGCGCGCATGGCCATGTCCAAACATTTTTCACGGGTTAACCCACGTAAAATTTCGGTCGCTTTTGTTACATCAAAGGCTGATTGCTGCACCAAAATGGCCGCGCCATTTTCTGCCAAATACTGCGCATTGGTGGTTTGGTGGTCATCCACTGCAAACGGGAATGGCACCAACACGCTGGCAATTCCCACACAAGCTATTTCTGCTACTGTAAGTGCACCGGCACGGCAAATCACTAAATCCGCCCAATTGTAAGCAGCCGCCATGTCATGAATAAATGCTTTTGCATCCGCCTTTACACCCGCTTGCTGATAATTGCGCTTCAGCACTTCAATATGTCTTTCACCCGCCTGATGCACGACTTCAGGTCTCACATCCTCTGGAAATGTAGCGAGCGCCTTGGGTAGCACATCGTTCAACGCGGCTGCACCTAAGCTGCCACCCACAACCAATAGCTTTAACTTGCCCTGCTGCATGGCAAACCGTTTTTCAGGCGGTGCTAACTCTGTGAGATCCTGACGCACAGGATTACCCACTAACTGCGCCCGCTCACTCAATACATTGGGGAACGCCACCAGCACACGGTTGGCAATTGCACTTAATACTTTATTGGTGAGTCCAGCGATGGAATTCTGCTCATGTACAATCAAAGGCTTACCCATTAGCTTAGCCATCAACCCACCAGGAAACGCAGCAAAACCACCCATGCCGAGTACCACATTCGGCTGGTGCTGCTGAATTGCTCGTCTTGCCTGCATCAATGCCTTTGTCAATTTCACCGGTAATAACAGCCAGCCTTTTAGGCCTTTTCCTCGCACACCCTGCATGGTCATCATGGCTTTGGCGTAACCCTTGCCTTCAATCAGGCGGTTTTCCATACCGCCTTCTGTGGCTAGCCACACCACTTGCCAGCCATGCGCTTTCAAATAGTCAGCCACTGCCATAGCCGGATAGACATGACCACCCGTACCACCCGCCATCACGAGAATGGTGTGTTTATCGAAACGGGTCACGGCGTTATCAAGCATCATGCTGGCAACCCCTTCTGTAACCTGCGGTTCTCAAAATCTATACGCAGCAAAATAGCCATGGCAATGCAATTAGCTAAGATGCCGCTGCCACCAAACGAGAGCAACGGAAGCGTCAACCCCTTAGTAGGCAGCACACCCATATTGACGCCAATATTGATAATGCCTTGCACTCCCATCCACACACCGATGCCTTGTGACAACAGCGCAGCAAAGTAGCGCTCATTCGCCACGGCTTCTTTACCAATGCCAAAGGCGCGAATCACAATCCACACAAATAGACCCAGCACCGTCACCACACCCACAAATCCGAGTTCTTCTGCAATCACCGCCAATAAAAAGTCTGTATGCGCCTCTGGCAGATACAGTAATTTTTCTACACTTGCGCCCAAGCCCACGCCAAACCACTCGCCACGACCAAACGCAATCAGTGCATGTGACAACTGGTAGCCCTTGCCATACGGGTCAGCCCATGGGTCCATAAAGCCAATCACGCGCTGCATACGGTAAGGCGAGCTTTTAATCAGGACAACAATGGCCACTGGCAGCAGGGCAATCAAGCCTGCGAAGATTTTTCCGTTAATGCCACCCAACCATAAAATGGAGATAGAGATTGCGGCAATCACAGCAAATGCGCCAAAATCAGGCTCACGCAGTAACAGAAACCCTACAATCACCATCACCGCCACCATCGGCAAAAACCCTTTGGTAATGCTATCCATTTGCTCCGCTTTTCTCACGGCATAATCTGCTACATACATGGCGGAAAAGAGCTTCACAAACTCCGAAGGCTGCACATTAATCACAAATAACGGCAACCAACGCTGACTACCGTTCACATTGCGACCAATGCCGGGCACTAGTACCAGCACCAGCAAGCCCAAGCCACCCAAAAATAAATAGGGTGCCATTTTTTGCCAAAGTGCCACAGGCACTTGAAATGCAACAGCACCTGCACACAGGCCAATCAAAATAAACATGGACTGCCGGACCAAGTAGTAAGTGGTTTTATGGCCGGTGTCGATATCCGCCTCAGCAATCGCAATCGAAGCCGAGTACACCATCACCAAGCCTAAGCCCAGCAGAATCAGCGTGACCCATAACAACATTTGGTCGTAGTTAGGTGAGCTCATACGCTCACGTGTCAACATCACGGGCGCTAGCATGTGGCTACCTCTAACGCTTTGACCGCATCAATAAATACCTCGGCACGGTGCACATAATTTCTGAACATATCAAAACTTGCGCAAGCGGGAGACAGCAATACAGCATCGCCCGGTGAGGCTACTTTGTGTGCAATGGCAACGGCTTCTTTTAAATCAATCGCATCGTAAATCGGCAATTCAGAGGCCAGCAATACAGCTTCGATTAACGGCGCATCACGCCCAAAGAGTACGATGGCACGCGCATTGGCTTGTACGGCTTCTAATAACGGTGAGAAATCCTGCCCCTTACCATCGCCACCAGCTAATAGCACTACTTTTTGTGGCTTACCGGCTTTCATCATGCCTTTAATCGCAGCACAAGTAGCGCCCACATTGGTGCCTTTGGAGTCATCGTAGAAATCAATCTCGTTGATGGTGGCCACCCATTCCACACGATGTGGCAAGCCTTTAAATTGACGTAGCACTTGCATCATTGCCGCTTTGTCCACACCAATACTGCTGCATAGTGCAATGGCTGCAAGTACATTGGCCACATTATGTTGACCATTGATTTTCAAATCCGCCACTGGCATCCATTTACGCTTGCCACTGGTGAGCCATAAACCATTGGCTTCCATCACGCCAAAATCAGAATAGTTTTGCGCTTCATTTAAACCAAACGATAACGCCTCAGTCGTTGTTAGCCCCAAACTGGCTGGGTCGTCACGATTGACTACAGCCAAAGTAGCATGCTCATAAATACGTGCTTTGGCCGCAGCGTAATCTTGTATGCTGTCGTAGCGGTCCATATGATCTTCAGAAATATTCAACACCGTCGCAACATCCACTTTAAGACTGTAAGTCGTTTCTAGCTGAAAACTAGAGAGTTCTAATACATATACATCCGGTGCACGCCCACTAAGGGTATCCAACACTGGCAAACCAATATTGCCAGCAACAATGGTATTGAGTCCGGCTTGTTTACAAATCTCGCCCACCAAAGTCGTCACAGTGGTTTTGCCATTCGAGCCAGTAATCGCAATCACTTTTGCACTACTTGGCCGATGCAATGCAAACAACTCAATATCACCTATCACGCGTTTACCTTGTGCAATGGCAGCTTGTACAGCGGGCTCTTGCAATGACACACCCGGGCTAATCACAATAAAATCGCATGCCATCAACACTGCAGCATCAAAGGGCCCCGTGTGCACTTTGACACTTGGGTACGCTTTGATTAGCGCATCTACACCTGGCGGGTTCAGACGCGAGTCAGCCATAGTCACCACAGCGCCTTGCTTCAGCAGCCAGCGCAACGCAGAGAGGCCTGTCTCTCCCAGCCCGAGCACTAATACATGTTGATTTGAATAAAGCATGTTCATCTAAGCTTGTGTCTCTATCTCAATTTCAATGTAGATAAGCCAACCAATACCAGCATCATGGTGATAATCCAAAAGCGCACCACCACTTGCGTTTCTTTCCAACCTTTTTGCTCATAGTGGTGATGCAACGGCGCCATGAGAAAAATGCGCTTACCCGTACCCGTAAGCCGCTTGGTGTATTTAAAATAAAGTACCTGTATCGCGACGGAAAAAGTCTCCATCACAAATACGCCACCCATAATGAACAGCACAATTTCTTGGCGCACAATGACCGCCACCACGCCCAGCGCAGCACCCAGTGCCAGCGCACCTACATCGCCCATAAATACTTCTGCGGGGTATGCGTTAAACCATAGAAAACCCAAACCAGCGCCTGCCATGGCAGCGCAAAACACCATCAGTTCGCCAGCACCTGCCACATACGGAATCCCCAAATATTTGGAGAAATACAAATGGCCTGCCACATAGGCAAATATGGCTAATGCGCTACCCACCATCACGGTGGGCAATATGGCCAAACCATCCAAACCATCAGTTAGATTGACAGCGTTACTGCTGCCAACCACCACTAAATACGTCAGCAACACAAAGCCTATTGCACCTAGCGGCAAGGTCAGTGTTTTAAAGAACGGTACAATCAATGTGGTTTCAACCGGGGTTGCTGCGGTTTGATAAAGAAAAATGGCCACACCCAACCCGATTAAACTTTGCCAAAAATACTTGGCTTTGGCCGATAAGCCTTTAGGGTTTTTGTAAACTACTTTGCGATAGTCATCCACCCAACCAATGGCACCGAAGCCAAGTGTGGTGACCAATACCACCCACACAAAACGGTTATGCAAATCTGCCCATAGCAGTGTGGCAATGGCTATGGCCACCAAAATGAGCGCGCCACCCATGGTTGGCGTACCGGCTTTCACCAAATGCGTTTGCGGGCCATCATCACGTACCGCTTGCCCCACCTTATATTCGGTCAGTTTGCGAATCATGCTCGGCCCGACAATGAATGAGATCGCCAATGCAGTGAGTGTGGCTAATACTGCCCGTAACGTGATGTATTCAATGACGTGAAATCCGCGAATATCATGTGCTAACCAGCGTGCTAACTCTAACAACATGTTGCTCTCCCCATTGCTTCATTTTTTGTCTGTGGATGCTGCGTATCTGCTTCCAACAATTTCACCACACGCTCCATTTTCATAAATCTAGAGCCTTTGACTAATACGGTTACCCCAGGCTTCATCATCGGTTTGACGTGACTCGCCAATGCCTCAACATCATCAAAATGTTGCGCCTGTTGACCAAATGCTTTGCTCGCATGCAGGCTGTTATCACCTAATGTATAGAAGTACTTAACCTGATGATCACGCGCATACTCCCCAACGGTGCGATGCATAGTGGCCGCATCGGCGCCCAACTCACCCATATCACCCATGACAAACACACGCGTCGTATCTAAACGCGCCAGCACATTGATGGCGGCTTTCATGGAATCAGGATTGGCATTGTAGGTATCATCAATCAGCACCGCGCCATTGCACCCTTGCTTATATTCCAAACGCCCATGCACCCCAGTAAAGTTTGCAAGCCCTTGTGCAATATGCGCATTGCTAACACCTAGCGCCACTGCAGCAGCACTGGCAGCTAGGGCATTGTAAATATTGTGCACGCCCATAATAGGCAAGCTGAATTCCACCGTGCCACTTGGGGTTGTGAGCCTGATTTGGCTTGCACCAGTCAGCTCGGTATATTGCGCAGTGACATCAGCAGCACTATTCAGCGCAAATGTTACTACCTTGCGTGATGCATTGAGCGAACGCCAATAGTCAGCAAACGCATCATCTGCGTTAATAACGGCAATGCCGTCTGCTGTTAGGCCTTCAAATATCTCACCTTTGGCTTTTGCAATATTTTCGCGGGAGCCTAACTCGCCAATGTGGGCAGTGCCTGCATTGTTAATCACAGCGACATTGGGTTGCGCGATATGGGTTAAATAAGCAATTTCACCCAAATGATTCATGCCCATTTCTAATACGTTATATCGATGCTGTGCATTCGCTTTCAGCAGCGTCAATGGCATGCCAATATCGTTATTTAAATTGCCTTGTGTGGCATGCACAGCAGCGTCACTACCAGTCGCGCTTATCAAAATCGCATTCAGCATTTCTTTGGTGGTGGTTTTACCGTTACTGCCGGTAATGGCCACCACAGGCGCACTCAGCTGCTTGCGCCAATAGTGCGCTAACTTACCCAAGGCCAAACGCGCATCGCTTACTAGTACGGCTGGTTGTACATTGAGTGTTTCATCCGAAATTAACACAGCGGCAGCGCCCTGTTTTAAGGCTTCTTGCGCAAAGGTATTGCCATCAAAACGCTCACCCTTGATTGCCACAAATAGTTGTTTAGCTACGATACGACGGCTATCCGTATCCACGCTTTCAATACGCACATCTGCGCCGATAAGACGGCCACCGACTGCTTTTGCAATGTCTGAGAGCAGCATCATAAGGCGATCTCTTGATACGTTTCTAAGGCAAGCTCCGCTTGCTTTGCATCACTAAAGTAGTGTCTTACACCAGCAATTTCTTGATAATCCTCATGACCTTTGCCCGCAATCAGCACCACATCACCAATCTTTGCCGACATCACGCCAATCGCAATCGCTTTTGCACGGTCTAACTCCACTACGTAATGCGCGTCCATGCCTTCAAGAATATCATTCACGATGGCCTGCGGATTCTCACTGCGTGGATTATCCGTTGTCACCACAATGGCATCCGCATGCTTGCTTACCACTTTACCCATCTTGGCTCGCTTGCCTTGGTCGCGATCACCACCACAACCAAACACGCATACCAATTTCGATTTTGATTGTGCCTTGAGCGTTTTGAGCACTTTATCCAGCGCATCTGGCGTGTGGGCATAATCCACCACTACCATCGGCTTATTACCGCCGCCTAACATTTGCATCCGCCCATTCACAGATTTAAGATGGCTAATGGCATTCACAGCATCTTCAAACGGCACATCTGAAACTAACAATGCCGCCAACACTGCCAAGGTGTTGTACACATTGAATTCGCCAATCAAATTCACCACCACTTCCGCATCTCCGTAAGGGGTGGTCACCAACATTTCAAAAAAAGAGTCATGCAAGATAAGTTCTGTGGCACGCACCTCGCCCGATTCAATGCCATAGGTAATGACATGCTTGTGCTCTGCATTGAGTTTGTCTGCCAACGTTTTGCCAAACGGATCATCATAGTTAATGACGCTGGCTTTTAGGCTTGACCATTCAAACAGTTTTTCTTTGGCGGCTCGGTATGCCTCCATGGTCTTGTGATAATCCAAATGGTCTTGTGTCAGGTTAGTAAACACTGCCACATCAAACTCCACGCCATTGAGGCGTCCTTGATCCAAGCCATGTGAAGAGACCTCCATGGCCACCACATTGGCTTTGGCATTTAAAAATCGTGCCAGCGTTTTCTGTAACTCGATAGGGCCAGGCGTAGTATTCATCGTAGGCTCCAGTGCATCCAAAAAACCGTTGCCCAATGTGCCCACCACCGCCGCACGGCGCTCAAGAAAATCAAACGCTTGCGCCAGCCAATGACTTACTGAGGTTTTGCCATTGGTACCGGTGACGCCGATGGTCCACAATGCAGCAGAAGGTTTCTTGTAAAACTGGCTGGCAATGTGTCCGGCTTGCAGCTTCAACTGCGGAATTGCAATATTTTTCACATCCCATTCAGGATTCCATGTGAACGCATCTTCGTCCCACACCACAGCCACTGCGCCTTTTTTAATCGCATCTGCAATATAGGTACGGCCATCAGAATATTGGCCAGGATACGCCACAAATAAACTGTTCTTCTCTACCAGACGGCTATCCGAGGTAATGCTGGCAATTGGTGCTTTAATCACGTAACGGGTCATACCACTTCCTTCACATCCACCACATCGGCTGGAATCACCACATTATTATTCGGCGCATCTTGCGGCACCGCGAGCATACGTAAGGCATCTGACATCACCGCACTAAATACAGGCGCAGCCACTGTACCGCCGTAGTAGTCACCCGATGTCGGCTCATCAATCATGACGGCCATGATTAAACGCGGATTAGAAGCAGGCGCCATGCCCACAAACGACCCCACATATTTATCTTTCTCATAACCCGCAGGCCCTAATTTATGCGCTGTACCCGTTTTGCCGGCCACACGATAACCCGCCACTTGCGCACGTAAGGCAGTTCCGCCGGGCTGCACTACTAGCTCCAACATGGCGCGTATATCATTGGCCACTTTGGCAGAAAACACTTGTTGCCCTACAGGCGCCTCATTCAATTTCAACAAAGAAACCGGCTTGAGCTCACCCTCATTGGCATACACGGTATAGGCGCGTGCCAGCTGTAATAATGTCAAGCTAATGCCGTGCCCGTATGACATGGTGGCTTGTTCAATAGGGCGCCAAGTTTTGTAGTCTCGTAAGCGGCCGGAAGCCTCACCAGGAAAACCCACATGCGTAGGCGTGCCAAATCCCAACTGATGAAACGTATTCCATAACGCTTCTTTTCTTAGGCTTAATGCCATTTTTGCAGAGCCAACATTCGATGATTTTTGAATCACTTCAGACACCGTTAAGATGCCATGTGGATGCGCATCATGGATTACCGCTGGCCCAATCGCCATATAGCCTGGAGCCGTTTGAATTTTGGTATCTGGTGTGTAATCCCCAAACTCCATGGCCGCCGCCGCCGTCACCGGCTTCAGTGTAGAGCCAGGCTCAAAGGTATCGGTAATCACGCGGTTACGTGTTTTCCCTTTAATATTGATGGGATTATTCGGGTTATAGGTAGGTAAATTCACCATCGCCAATACCTCGCCGGTTTTGGCATCCAACACCACGGCCGCACCTGCTTTTGCCTGATGCAATTCCACGGCTTTCGATAACTCTCTAAATGCCAGATACTGGATTCTGCGATCAATACTTAACACCAAGTCATGACCATCCTGAGGCACTTTGACTGCCTCTAAGTCTTCAACAATATGCCCTCTTCTGTCCTTAATCACGCGACGACTACCAGACTTACCGGAAAGATGCGTGTTTTTAGCTAATTCAAACCCCTCTTGGCCATTATCATCAATGCCAGTAAAGCCAACTACATGCGCCGCCACATCACCAGCAGGGTAAAAACGCTTATATTCACGCTGCATAAAAATGCCGGGGATTTCCAAGCTCATGACTTGCGCAGCCAAGTCTGGCGATACCCGACGTTTAATGTAGACAAACTCGCGTTGCGTATTGGCAATTTTCTTATCGAACTCTTTAGCTTTTAGCCCCAACAACTTCACCAATGTTTGCTTTTTCTTGGCGTCAATCTGCACATCTGGCGGACTTGCCCAGATAGACTCGACCGGGCTGCTGATGGCAAGCAACTCACTATTACGATCAACGATTTTTCCGCGATAAGCAGGCAAAATCAAAGTGCGGCTATAGCGTGCATCTCCTTTTTTCTGCAGGAAATCTTTATGCAGACTTTGCAAATAAACCCCGCGAGCAAACAAGCCAACAAAACCTAGCAACACGCCAATAAGCAACAGCCTGCGTCTCCACGCAGGCAGCTTAACTAAACGATGCTGACTCTGTTTTAATAACATAACAATTACTGCGTACTCTCTAATTGAATCACTTGAATGCGTTTAACATCCGGTACCTGCATGTGCAATTTCTGCTGTGCATATTCTTCTAACCTTGAGTGCATCGCCCAAGTACTTTGCTCCAACTGCAACTGACCAAGCTCTGTTTGATAATGCGAAGCCAACGCCTCTTGCTGCTCCAACTCAATATAAAGCTTGCGTGCCTTATGCTGCGCAGTAATCACACCCAATGCCACCATGATCAGTAGCGCAAACAGAATCAAATTAATCC
Organism: Methylophilaceae bacterium 11; assembly: GCA_000525025.1. Classification (GTDB taxonomy): domain Bacteria; phylum Pseudomonadota; class Gammaproteobacteria; order Burkholderiales; family Methylophilaceae; genus Methylophilus. The sequence goes on from JCKJ01000001.1 coordinate 2,427,064, forward strand.
GTGTCATCTTTACTGCTCTATTGCCACTGCAGTGCGTTCCGCTACACGCATCACTGCACTTCGTGATCTAGGATTACGCTTCACTTCGGCATCACTGGGCTTGATTGCCCGGCCAATCGCTAGCATTCTTGGCTGCGGTAAATCCTTGGCTTTAATCGGAAAGCGGCTGGGCAAATCATCCCGCAATACTTCGTTCTGAATAAACCGTTTCACCATACGATCTTCCAAGGAATGAAAACTAATCACCACCAATCGACCGCCTGTGCGCAAAGCCGCAAGGCACTTAGGCAAGATTAGCGATAACTCCTCAAGCTCTTGATTGATGAAAATCCGTAAAGCTTGAAAGGTGCGCGTTGCAGGGTTCTGCCCCGGCTCGACCTTGGGGATTGCACTTGCCACGATCTGGGCAAGCTGTCCTGTAGTGGCGATGCCATGCCCGTTTTCGCGCTCTTTAATAATCGCCCTTGCAACCTGCTTAGCAAACCGTTCTTCACCATAATGTTTAATGACCTCTCCCAATTGTTTTTCAGAAACAGTTGTCAACCACTCAGCAACCGTTTTACCTCGCGTTTGGTCCATACGCATATCCAATGGACCATCAAACCTAAAACTAAAACCGCGTTCAGCTTCATCAATTTGCGGTGATGAAATACCCAAGTCCAACAAAATGCCATCCACTTTATCCACACCAAACTGGCCAAGCACTTCTTCAATCTCAGAAAAATGGCGATGCGCGATCTGGAAACGCGGATCGTCAATTGACTGCGCTGACCTATAAGCAGCCATATCGCGATCCATACCGATTAACCGACCAGCCGGACCCAGCTTGGATAAAATTAAACGGCTATGACCGCCACGCCCAAACGTGCCGTCCACATACACTCCATCGGATTTAAGTGCTAACGCATCTACAGCTTCTTGCAATAAGACAGTAATATGCGGCGGAACCTGTTCTGGAAGCGGCGCAGACACTGAGGCTGAGATGGGCGCCGAGTGAGCGCCCTTCATCATAGTGAAAAACCTTCTAATTCTTGAGGGACCACCAGATGTTCGGTGTCCATTAACTTCTCAAGTTGCTGATCCCAAGCGGCCACATCCCATAATTCAAAGTGACTTCCTTGGCCCACCAACATCACTTCTTTATCTAACTTTGCAAATTTTCTTAACACTGAAGAGACCAGCAAGCGGCCAGCACTATCCAGCGCCAATACATCTGCCTGCCCCACGATCATGCGTTGAATCGCACTGATTTGCGGATTAAAACTAGACAAGCTTGTGAGTTTTGCTTCAATAGGCGTCCAAGCTTCTTTCGGGTATAAAATGAGACAACGATGCGGATGCGCAGTCAACACAACTTCACCAGCGCCTCCCGCCGTTAGCGCGTCACGATGCTTGGCCGGCACTGCTAGCCGCCCTTTTGCATCCATACTCAACTGTGTCGCCCCACGGAACATGACTTTTTTTACCTTTAGTTTTTAACGCAACTTGCCGAAAGATTCATGCGCGCATTATTGATGAAAATTCTCCACAATTCAACACAAAAAACCTCTTTTAACCACTATAGTTAAAAAAAAATCGCTTTGCAAGCGATTTTTAAGAATTTTCTTTATAAGACAATGACTTATCTCACTTTTATTTAAAAATGCAATAGCCATTAAAATCAACAAGATAACGATATATATGAATGTGCAGTGTAATGAGTTCGCAGTATGTGATTGAATTGAATAAAAGCAGGGAAATATGTGTAAAAAATCATAAAACTTTATAGGCACATACCTCCCATTTTGGGGATTGTGGAACGAGATGAGATTGGTAGTATCTGGGCGTGAGTTATTTAACGGTATTCATAGCTCATCCCTCCGCCGCACCTCCAAAAGGGGTGCGGATTTTTTTGTGCTCAGGAAAAGTAGCCAATGGGTAAGCAGGCCATACGAAATTTGAAAAAAGCTAGCCGATAAGCCGGGTTCTGTCGCACATTGCTGTGCGTAACAGTCATTCATCTAGGCATACAATTACTTGTACACTCAAGCAACCTACCCGCTGGTAACGCGAGCCACGCCTTATTCACCGAGGTGAATGCACCAGCCTATTTGGTCTTGCTGCAGATGGAGGTTACCGCGTTTCACCATAACTGAATATGCTCGTCTCTGTGGCCCTATTCCTCGCCTCACGGCGTACGGCCGTTAGCCGTCATCTTGCTCTGTGCAGCCCGGACTTTCCTCCCCTCACTTGCGTAAGCGGCGACTGTCTAGCTAGCTTTGTTTGGATTTTAACATGCAAACCGAAGTTATCGTGGCAATAACGCCAAGTAAAAAAATCACAAATAAAGCAAGCCACACACACCCATCTTAAGCCAAAGACTAAATGCGATAGTTTACGGTTTCACCACTAGCGCGTTTTTAACCGCCCTCACGCCGCTGACTTCATAAGCAATCTGTTCTGCGCGCTTTCTTGTGGATTCATTTTCAACAAATCCGCTTAATACCACTACGCCTTCTTTGGTTTCTACACTCACGCGAAAGCTTCTAAAGTTTTTTTCAATCAAGTACTTAGATTTAATTTTAGTTGTAATTGCACTATCACTCGCTGCTTGCTTGGCCTGCTTTTGCTGTACTTTAGACTTATAGGTTGAAAACTCGTCCGTATCTAACGATTGATTGTGATTGGTATCCGCTTTGCCAAAACCACCTCCATTAAACAATCCATCTTTACTAATTTCTTTGGCACTTAATTTGCCATTGGCATCAGCATCTAAAAACTTAAATTCTCGTTGATAACCCGTTTGATTGACTGCATCCGGCGTCATAGCAAATACCGTTGCGTGCATACACATAAGCGCTGTTGCACAGAGCAGTGCGCGGCGCATAGATTGAGATGTCTGACCCATACACACTCCTTTCATCGCGAACAAATCGCTTTATCTGAGTTAAGGATGACTATTGACTGACTACTGTCTGATTAAAAACTTATTTGCATCAGATTGCAACAACACACAGAGCATTTAAGACTTATTTACCTTCCGCCCATTAAACCGTTTTACAATCTACTTTTACGCACCACGGTTTTTGTATCAATGAATAAGACCATATTGCCAACCACCTTAAGTCAGACTTTTCAACGATTTTTCGATTCAGAGAAATCTGCCGGCATGGTATTGATTGCATGTACGCTACTCTCCATTGCAGCAGCAAACGCATCTTGGGGAGCCAGTTACTTAGCTGTTTGGCAGACACCCATTGCCGGCATGAGCTTGGAGCATTGGATCAATGACGGCCTCATGGCTATTTTCTTTCTGCTAATAGGCTTGGAGCTTGAACGCGAGCTTTACAATGGGGAGCTATCAAAACTCAGCAATGCACTGCTGCCCATGGTTGCTGCTATCGGCGGCATGCTAGCCCCCGCACTTATTCACTTTTACTTCAATGTGGGCACCGCAAGCCAAGCGGGTATTGGCATCCCCATGGCCACCGATATTGCTTTTGCGCTTGCCATATTGGCGCTACTGGGCAATCGCGTACCTACTTCTCTCAAAGTATTCGTTGTTGCGTTTGCCGTTATCGACGACTTAGGTGCAGCCCTGCTGATAGCATTGTTTTATACCGCTAATCTATCGATACCTGCGCTTCTAAGCGCAGCGGGTGTCTTGCTTATCCTGGTGATGCTCAATCGCATGCGCGTCATGGCGCAACTGCCTTATCTTATTGGTGGGATAATCATGTGGGCACTGATGTTGAAATCTGGTGTACACGCCACTATTGCTGGCATTGCGCTGGCGTTTGCCATTCCATTTTCGGCCAAGCAAGATGACGCGGTCTCACCTTCCCATCGCCTTGAACACTTACTGCACCGCCCTGTGGCCTTTATGATTTTGCCGCTGTTTGCATTGGCTAATACTGGGGTGGTAATCCATGCAGGATGGACAGACGCATTATTGCATCACCCCAACAGCATCGGCATCCTACTAGGGCTGCTGTTAGGCAAACCCATCGGCATCACAGCACTATGTCTAGTTGCGGTAGCGTTAAATATATGCAAGCTGCCGGCAGATATTCACTGGCGGCATATTATCGGTGCGGGCATGCTGGGTGGGATTGGTTTTACGATGTCAATATTTATTACCAACTTAGCATTTGTAGGGAAGCTTGATGTGATTAACGCCAGTAAAATGGCTATTTTACTGGCGTCACTGTTTGCAGGATTGCTTGGCTATATCTGGCTATGCTTGATTAAAGCATCAAACAAGAACGTCTAGCCATTAATGTATGGAAGCTAAGGCGACAGCAATTGCCATTGCACAGATTGGCCAGCGCGCAATGGCACCAACACATCGCCATCGTAAGGCAGGGTTTCCGGCACAACCCATTCTGATTTTTGTAGCACAATGTTGTCGGTATTTCTAGGCAAGCCATAAAAGTCTGCGCCATAGAAACTGGCAAACCCCTCTAGCTTATCCAAGGCATTGGCTGCTTCAAAGGCTTCTGCATACAACTCAATGGCGGCATGCGCCGTATACATACCGGCACAACCACAAGTCGCTTCTTTGGCAGATTTGGCATGTGGCGCACTGTCTGTACCCAAGAAAAATTTAGGACTGCCGGAAATCGCTGCCTTGACCAATGCCAAGCGATGATCTTCACGTTTCAGCACAGGCAAACAATAATGATGTGGACGAATGCCGCCAGCAAACATGGCATTGCGGTTCATCAACAAATGATGCGCAGTAATGGTAGCGCAGATATGCGCACCTGCTGCACACACAAAATCAGCCGCATCTTTGGTAGTGATATGCTCAAACACCACCTTCAGACCCTGAAATTTTTGCAATAAGGGCTGCATGATCTTATCGATAAATACTTTCTCACGATCAAACACATCCACATGGGCATCAGTCACTTCTGCATGCACCAGCAGGGGCATGCCCACTTTCTCCATCGCTTCTAATGTTTTCACGCAATGCCCCAAATTGCTCACGCCTGAATCGGAGTTGGTCGTGACACCCGCCGGATACAATTTCACCCCATGTACCAAACCGCTCGCTTTGGCCTTCACAATCTCTTCCGGCGCGGTATTGTCTGTTAGATACAACGTCATCAAGGGCTCAAATTGTGCGCCTGCAGGCAACGCTTGCACAATGCGCTCGCGATACGCTAATGCCAATGCTGTGGTCGTCACTGGCGGACGCAAATTTGGCATCACAATGGCGCGCCCGAAGCGCTTGGCAGTATCTGGCAGCACTGCTTTTAAGGCTGCGCCATCGCGCAAATGTAAGTGCCAATCGTCTGGACGGGCAAGGGTGAGAGTGGTCGTCATATCTTCTAACTCAATCTATGTAGATCAATGTTCAGTTAACTAAAATCTTGCTGCATGCGGCTTATTGCTAGACATCTTTAATCTTTAACGCTAAATCATATAGAGCGTTCTTTTTCGCTCCGGTAATCTCTGCAGCCAACTTAGCTGCTTGCTTTAGGGGCACTGCATCTAACAGCAAACGTAACACACGCTCAGCAGATGCATCTACTTCTACAGTCTCTTGTGGCGGCAATGCCTCCACCACAAGCACAAACTCGCCGCGCTGTTGATTGGCATCACCGGTTAGCCAAGCATGGGCTTCATGCAAATAACACCGGTGAATGGTCTCAAATGTTTTGGTCAATTCGCGCGCAATGGTCACGCGGCGCTCGCCCCCCAATACACCGGCCAAATCATGCATACATTCCACAATACGATGTGGTGCCTCATAAAACACCAAAGTAGTCTCTAGCGCCTGCAAACTCTCTAGTTTTTTGCGTCGCTGTGCGCCACTGGCAGGCAAAAATCCGACGAACATAAATCCATTTTCCGCAATGCCAGCAGCAGACAAGGCTGCTACCACCGCACTTGGACCGGGAATGGGCACCACTTTTACACCGTGCGAAATCAACACATCCACCACCACCGCTCCAGGATCACTAATACCCGGCGTACCCGCATCAGTAATCAGTGCAATCTGCTCGCCTTGCTGAATCCGCTGTAACAACAATTGCGCAGACTGCTGCTCATTATGCTCATGCACCGCGATTAATTTTTTTGAAATCCCAAAGTGAGACAACAAACCAGAGCTATGTCGTGTATCCTCCGCAGCAATGGCATCCACCTGTTTTAACGTCTCTATTGCACGCATGGTAATATCGCCTAAATTACCAATGGGTGTAGCGACTACATATAATATGCCCGGCTGCTTCATCCAAGCATTTTAAGCGAAAGCCCGCCTAAAACCTATGAAAATCATCGTCTATGAAACTAAATGCACATAACCCCGGATTAGCTGCAGAGAAAATTGCTGCAACTTTTTTGACCCAACAGGGACTTAAGTTAGTGACTAGCAATTTTCATTGCCGTTATGGCGAAATTGATTTGATTATGCAAGAGGGCACCACATTGGTATTTGTAGAAGTCCGTTTAAGAACCAACCCAACCTTTGGCAACGCCGCAGCCAGCATCACCCCGAAAAAACAGCAAAAGCTCATCAACACCGCGCAATTTTACTTGCAACAACATGCACTTAACTTGCCGTGCCGGTTTGATGCTGTATTGCTAAGCAAGGCTGATATGGCTCAGGTTGAATGGGTGCGTAATGCAATCGACACATAAAAAGCGTATCATTTCACCTAAGTGTGAGGGCATATGCGTCGAACAGAATCGCCACCCAATAACAAAACACTAATTTTTTGAGGAGTACACAATGCAATTATTGACCAAACTTATTTTATCCACCGCACTTGCCACCCAGCTCGTTGGATGTTTGCCTGCCGTAGTAGGTGGCGCAGCAGCAGGCGGTGCCATGGCTGCCGATAGAAGAAGTTCTGGTATTTTTGTAGAAGACGAAAATATCGAGCTAAAAGCTGTGAAAAAAATGGAAACCAATCTGGGTGAAAACTCTCACGTCAATGTGACCAGCTACAACCGCAACGTATTGCTGACTGGTGAAGTGCCAGACGATGCCAAAAAAACCTTGGCTGAGAGCCTGCTTAAGGAAATTGCAAACATCCGTCAGGTGACCAACGAAATCACTGTAGGGCCAAAATCCTCACTAGGCTCACGCAGCGGCGATACTTACATTACGTCTAAAGTCAAAACCCAATTCATCACCGAAAATCGCTTCCCAGCCAACTACGTCAAAATTGTGACTGAAAATAGCGTGGTGTACTTACTTGGCATCGTCACCAAAGAAGAAGGTGATGCTGCTGTAGAAATTGCAAGAAATACCGATGGCGTCACCAAGGTCGTCAAAGTATTTGAATACATGAACTAATCACACCTATTTACTGGATACATTATGGCAACACAAGAAATTATTATTCAGGGCCTGACCTTGGCCGGCAAACCGTTCCGCCCAAGTGATTGGGTGGATCGGATGTGCAGCTCTTATGCGAGCTTTGGCGAAGACAAGAAGCTACGTTACTCACCTTACTTAAAACCCAAACTGGTAGATAACGTGCGCTGCTTATCTGTAGACATGAAACTAAAAGATGTGAACCCTGAAGGCTTTGAGCAGTTGATTCAGTTTGCGAACGAAAATCAATTGGGGATATTGAACGAAGCGGGCGAGCAAATCACCATCACCGCGTGATTCATTTTTGTTTCATCAGGCTTTCTAAATAGTGTTTTGTGACTAGCCCGCGCTTGATTTTCACCAACTCACCGCGCGGGTTATACACATAGGTTGTCGGTAACACATCCGCACTCCCAATCTGCGCTTTGACTTGCTCGTCACCCAACACAATAGGATAAGACATCAACATATCATCTACGTACTCGAACACTTCTTTTTCAGAATCAAAATCAAACGCAACTCCAATCACCACAACGTCTTTGTTTTTTCTTGCATCGTAGAGTGCAACCAAGTCTGGCACTTCTTCCAAACACGGTGGGCACCAAGTTGCCCAGTAATTCACAAACACCCACTTTCCCTTGTATTGCGAAAGCACATGTTGTTTTCCTGCTGTATCTTTAAGCACGAACTCTTTAAACCCATGCGGGAGCTTATCTATCGCCAGTGCCGGCGTATGACTAAACGTCAGCCATGCGGCTAAAAGCACTAATTTTGTTAAATTCAATATAAACCCCAGAAACGTCCACGCATTTAAGTGACAAATTCTATTCTTTTAATTACTATCTTAACAGTCCTCAGGAGCCTAGTATGACGTTAAGCATTAATCTCGCCCCGCTCGATCTAGCATCGGTTGCTACCGCAGAGATACGTCCACCAAAAATCATCGAATTTACCAAAAGCATCAGCCACATGGATACCTTTCATGCCGCTACACGCTTACTGGAAGAACTTAAAACGCTCAATCGTCAAAAAACAGAGGCTAGCCTACGCATTCAGGCACTTGAGTTATATCGTAAAGTGACACACGAACTCACGCATGACTTGGAAGAAGTATATGGCAATACGCCTGTTCCCATGCCACTAGAAGCCAAAAACCATGCTGCACTAGCGGAGGCCATTTGGCTGGAAACCGGTTACGGTTACAAACGTGCGCTGGTAGATCTCAAGCAAAAGCTGATTAATTTTCAAGAAAACAAGCAGCATTCGCTCGTGATGCTGCGCATCATAGAGGCGCTTAAAAACGAAGCTTTGGTGAATTATCTAACATACCAGCTACCGTCGGATTCATTATGGTCTGATTTACATAAAGTATATTTTCACGCCCTACAACTCTCATTAGAAGATGTTGAAGTGCCGGATTATGTAAATAGCCTGCACAGCAAGACGATTAACCAAGTCTATAGCCAAATGTTGCTGATGAACTTGGCCAATCCGCAACGGCTCAGCAAAGCCAGCATCAGAAAGATGTCGCACTATGTGGGGAGTCTAGCCAAATTTGCACAATTACACGGCATGGGATTGATTGAAAACCCCATGGGTGTGTTTTTGATTGAACTCGATTCCAAAAAACCGCCTGTGCCCTACTTAAAAAACAGGAATACACCGAATGTAGAAACCGATATCTTATTTGTAACTGTTGAGGTTGCGCGACACATTCACCAACAGCTCAAGTACATACAAGATGCCAAAGCCCAAAGCAATGAGCCACTCCCCACCGCCGCACTCGAAGTCGTGGATGAAGAGCTGCTCAAGCACTTGATTAAGTACTTTGGTGTGTCTGCCTCTAGGGCTTTTTCAAGACACGAGAAAAATCAATCCGCAGAGCTCGCTATTGGCTTAGAAGCAGCCTCCATCTTATTCAGGTCTACTAAGCGCGCCAAAGAAGAAACCCGCTCATATTGGGAGATCATGAATATCAGCCCAGATGGCTATGCCATTAAAACCGCGGACCTGGACAACCTGAAAATATTGGTGGGTGAGTTGGTGAGCATTAAAGAAAACGAGCACAGCGCTTGGGTCGTCGGCTATATCGTATGGCTAGTGACTAAATCGCAGCAGATTGAGGCAGGGGTTAAATTACTGGCGCCAAACGCTAAATCCGTCACCATCAAACCGGAATCGCAAAATGAAACGTTGAATGCGCTGTTACTGCCGCCGATACCGGCATTACAGCAACCGGTGAGTTTGATCGCCGAATACGGATATATACAAGCACATACAATCGTAGAAATGAAAGAAGCCAACAAAAAATCTAAGCTAAAAATCAATCAGTTAGTAGAGCGTACCGCCTGTTTTGATCGATTTGAATACAGCTTGATTCAAGACGATTTATCTTGATATACTACGATTAGTACCCAATATTCATTCCAAACACTTTAATACACTCTATTCTTTAACCTTTTACGGTTTAAATCATTTCTTACGAGGCAACAATGAGCGAACATATTATCCATTTAAGTGATGATGGCTTTGAACAAGAAGTTCTGCAATCACCTATCCCTGTTTTAGTTGACTATTGGGCAGAGTGGTGCGGTCCATGTAAAATGATTGCACCTATTTTAGACGACATCAGCAAAGAGTATGCTGGCCGTTTAAAAATTGCAAAACTCAATATTGATGACAATCAACAAACACCGCCTAAATATGGTATCCGTGGCATTCCTACATTAATGCTATTTAAAAATGGCAATGTAGAAGCTACCAAAGTAGGCGCATTATCCAAATCTCAACTCACAGCATTTATTGACAGCAATATTTAATTAGCACTAATATCACAATCTGGTTTCTTCATCTTAGAAACCAGATTCATCAAAACCTCAATCATTCTCTTGTAGCACTCTTCTAGCGAGCATCCTCATGCATTTATCCGACTTAAAACATCTACCAGTCACAGAACTTGTTGAAATGGCCATTACCAATGAAATTGAGAATGCCAGTCGAATGCGTAAACAGGATTTGATTTTCGCGATTCTGAAAAACAAGGCCAAAAAAGGTGATAGCATCTTTGGTGATGGCACGCTGGAAGTATTACAAGACGGTTTTGGGTTTTTGCGCTCACCTGATACATCTTATCTTGCAGGTCCTGACGATATTTATGTGTCGCCATCACAAATTCGCCGCTTTAACTTGCACACAGGCGATAGCATTCAGGGCGAGATTCGCACCCCTAAAGACGGCGAACGTTACTTTGCACTTGTCAAAGTAGACATGGTCAATGGCGAAGCACCAGAGAATACCAAACACAAAATCCTGTTTGAGAACTTAACCCCACTATTTCCAACTAGCCCACTCAAGCTAGAGCGCGACATCCGTGGCGAAGAAAATGTCACCAGCCGTGTGATTGATATGATTGCGCCGATTGGCCGTGGTCAACGTGGCCTATTAGTGGCAAGTCCGAAAAGTGGTAAAACGGTCATGATGCAAAATATTGCGCATGCGATCACTGCCAATCATTCTGATGTTATTTTAATCGTCTTGCTGATTGATGAGCGCCCAGAAGAAGTAACCGAAATGACGCGCTCAGTGCGTGGCGAAGTAGTGGCTTCCACATTTGACGAGCCAGCCACACGTCACGTACAAGTAGCAGAGATGGTACTGGAAAAAGCAAAACGTTTGGTCGAACACAAAAAAGACGTGGTCATTCTACTCGACTCCATCACCCGTTTAGCGCGTGCCTATAACACCGTGATTCCATCTTCAGGCAAAGTACTGACTGGCGGTGTGGATGCAAATGCACTACAAAAACCAAAGCGCTTTTTTGGTGCTGCCCGTAATGTAGAGGAAGGTGGTTCACTTACGATTATTGCTACAGCATTGGTGGATACCGGCTCTCGTATGGATGACGTGATTTACGAGGAATTTAAAGGTACTGGCAATATGGAAATCCATCTGGATCGCCGTATGGCCGAAAAACGTATTTACCCAGCCATTAACGTCAATAAATCCGGTACGCGTCGTGAGGAATTGCTCATCGAGAAAGATGTACTGCAAAAAATCTGGGTGCTACGCAAACTGCTCTACCCAATGGACGACTTAGAAGCGATGGAATTCTTGTTGGATAAAATCAAAGCGACGAAAAACAATGCGGATTTCTTCGATAGCATGCGTCGCGGCTAATGAAATCCGCTGAGGATGGGTTGTGCTAACGAGCAAAACACATTCTCATTCCAGTTGTTTTACAGCTTAGCGTTTGCAAAAGCAAAAAAAATAATACATAATACGCGGTTTACTGCAACTGCTTAATATAGAGAGAAAAGCATGAAAGCTGAACTTCACCCGAATTACCCAGAAATCAACGTCACTTGTAGCTGCGGCAACAAGTTTAAAACACGCTCTACACATGGCCGTGACATGAACATTGAGGTGTGCTCACAATGCCACCCGTTCTACACTGGCAAACAGAAAATTGTAGACACTGCTGGTCGTGTAGAGAAATTCCGCCAAAAATACGGCATGTAATGCTGATTGTTGGATTAAAAAGGCAGCTTAGCTGCCTTTTTTGTTTTTTTTCTATACTATTTAGCTATTCTGGCATTGCGCCACGTTAAACAAATATCATGCGATTCGACTTAACCTAATGAAATTCGACTTGGATCACGATTGGCAAGGCAATATGGCCACCCCGCGCGCGCGCGTCGGTGAGCGTGCTAAAACACACCTTCTTATTGTGTTGTGTGCAATCTGGTTAATCTTTGGCTTGGTTGGACATTCGCCTTGGAAGCCTTTCGAATCGCAATCCATTAGTGCAATTCAACACATTTTGGATGGCGGTAGCTGGCTTGCGCCTATGGCACTGAGCCATACACAGCTAGAAAACCCACCGTTATACTACTGGGTTGCAGCTTTATTTTCCTCAATGCTCAGCCCCATCTTGTCTATTCACGATGCAGCCAGGCTGAGCTCAGGGGTGTGGATGCTCATCACCCTGCTGATGGTAGGCATGACAGGCCGAGAGCTTTGGGACAAAGGGATAGGCCGTCAAACCACGTTTGTGTTTATTGGCTGCTTAGGGCTGGTGATCAACGCGCACACGATGATGCCTGCCGTATCTGCCCTGACTGGATTGACCACTGCATTTTATGCACTGGCACTTGCTAAGCGCAGACCTTATCGCGCAGCGATTTTACTTGGGCTAGGGCTGGGCATCAGCTTTTTGTCTGCCGGCTTGCTACCCACTTTCATCATTCTCAGCACCTGTGTTTTACTCCCCATTTGTTTTAGTCATTGGCGCAGCCGTTTCTTTTGGGTGGTTAGCCTCATTGCATTGCTCGTGGCCAGCCCATTTCTTTTGATATGGCCGCTGTTAAGCTGGATATACGCACCGCAGTTATTGACCGAATGGTGGATATCGAGTCTTGCACAGTTTAATCAAAGCTTACATTTGTATTTTTTAAAAACCTTATTATGGTATGCATGGCCAGCATTACCGTTGGCTTTATGGGGCACTTGGCGTTTTAGGGCGCAATTACTATCTAAGCCACGCTTTCAGCTGATTGTTGCTTTTTTTATTGCCGCATTATTCTGGATTGGTCTGGGTGCTGAGCGTAAAGAAGTATTTGCACTACCGTTGCTGATTCCACTCACCGCCATGGCAGGTGGCAGCATTGAAACGCTAAAACGTGGTGCTGCAGGCGCGTTAAACTGGTTCGGCTTGATTTTATTTGGGCTACTGAGTAGTTTGACATGGCTGGGCTGGATTGCCATGATGACCGGCAATCCAAGCAAAATCAAAGAGCGGTTGATTTACTTATCCGGGCTGACGCAACTCCACTTTAATGTATTCGCATTTACAGTGGCATCAGCAGTGACGCTTATTTGGCTATTGGCCATATTTAGATCACAACACTCCAATCGCTCAGCTGCAACCAACTGGGCCATCGGCATGACTTGTATCTGGACATTATTGATGACGCTTTGGATGCCGATGCTTGAGTCCGCACGTGGCTATCAGGCAGTGTTCACCAGCCTGAAAAAAGCATTGCCTACGCAGTATGCCTGCATGAATAGCAACCAGTTGGGCGATGCACAACGCGATTTACTGGATTATTTTGCCGATGTGAAAACGCACGCACTGGAAAGCGGTCAACCACTAAGCTGTGATTTATATTTGGTGCAAGACAATCGTGGCCGAGAAAAAGTAAATCCTGGTCAGGATTGGACGCTGATTTGGCAAGGACGGCGTATTAGTGAACGTAGAGAGCACTTTAGGCTGTTTCAGCGCGTGCAACAATAGCGCTTTGAGTTGGCAGCCAAAACATTCATTATGAGATGTGCTGTTGAATTGCCTCAATCACACGCGGATGTAGCCCAACCCCTTGTTGCTGCTTGACGTGCGCAACAATAGATTTAATCATCACCGAATTCCAAAAGCGCTGTAAATGATTGGCAATATCCTTTTTAGCGAGTTCTGTATCTGGATATGCCTCAAAAAAATCACCAATTTGATTGGCCATTTTGATTAACTTTTCTATTTCCATCTTATCTTGTCTGCTTTAATAATTAAGTATTCTCACTAAGATTCCGTTAGTCGATCAGCGTGTGCATAAGCCACTAATTGCTGATCGCGCACAAATCCCAATAAGGTAATTCGATTGGCTTTTGCAATGCGTACTGCCAGTCCGGTAGGGGCAGAAATAGCAGCCAGCATATCAAAACCCGCCATGGCTACTTTTTGCACCATCTCATAACTTGCGCGGCTGGTCGTCAACACAAACCCGCCACGGCGATCTTGGCTGGCCAGCGCACCGATTAATTTATCCAGCGCATTATGCCGACCTACATCTTCCCTGACCATTTCAACGGCACCCGTTACATCTGCCCAAGCACATGCATGGGTGGCACCAGTTTGACGTTGCAACTGTTGCAATGCTTGTATCTCTTGATGCGCCCTCAGTACACTTTTTACCGCAATCGGCTGTTGCGCGTGCTGGGTATCAACCTGTTCTGGTAGGCGGAACACCTGACTCAAACTTTCTGCACCGCACAAACCACAACCAGTACGCCCAACCATGCTGCGCCTACGCGCTTTTAAATTCACAAACTGCTCGGTGGCAATTTCAATGTGTAATTCGATGCCGTTTGCGTGCACCTGCATTTCGACACCATACACATCACTTTTTTGCTGCACAATGCCTTCTGTCAGGGAAAACCCCAAGGCAAAATCTTCCAAATCTTGCGGACTTGCCAGCATCACGGCATGCGATACACCGTTATAGACCAATGCAATCGGCACCTCTTCAGCCAGCCGATCATCGACGGTGAGAAACTGGCCGTTCCGCCATTGCCGAACGGCATAGGTCTGCGCACTCAATTGCTGACTCAGCGCATCCTCTGCAAACCAATCAGCCATGATTAGCACGCACTTTCAAAAAATACGTGGTGAATTATTCCACCACCGCCGGCTTGGCAGGCAAAATGCCGGTTAAGTGAATCTGCGATTCACTGAACTCTTGGTACTCTTGCTGCCAGTTAGAAAGTTGGTTGACGCGTGACACTTGTACCGCAGTGACTTTGTACTCGGGGCAATTGGTCGCCCAGTCCGAGTTATCGGTCGTAATCACGTTGGCACCAGACTCGGGGTGATGGAAAGTGGTATATACCACGCCAGGCTGCACGCGCTCAGTAATCGTTGCACGCAATACAGTCTCACCAGCGCGACTGGTAATGCCCACCCAATCACCTTCTTGAATACCACGGTCTTCCGCGTCGTGCGGATGAATCTCAATTAAATCTTCTGGGTGCCACACCACGTTTTGCGTACGGCGTGTTTGCGCACCCACGTTATATTGAGAAAGAATACGCCCTGTGGTCAATATCAGCGGATATTTACCATTCACTTTCTCTTGGGTGGGCACATATTGTGTCACAAAGAATTTACCTTTACCGCGCACAAACTCATCCACATGCATGGTCGGTGTACCTTCTGGCGCTTCATCGTTACATGGCCATTGAATACTGCCTAACTCATCCAGTTTTTTGAAGCTTACGCCTTTGAATGTTGGCGTCAACGCTGCGATTTCATCCATGATCTCACTGGCATGGTTGTACTTCATCTCATAACCTAATGCAGTCGATAATTTGGCTGTAATTTCCCAATCTTCATAGCCGTTTTTAGGCGTCATGACGCGACGGACTGGAGAGATGCGACGCTCAGCATTTGTGAAGGTGCCGTTTTTCTCTAAGAAAGAGGCACCGGGGAAAAACACATGGGCAAACATGGCGGTTTCGTTCAAGAACAAATCTTGTACGATCACGCACTCCATCGACTCCAGCGCATGGGTGACATGCTGTGTATCTGGGTCGGATTGCGCAATGTCTTCGCCTACACAATACAATGCTTTAAAGCTGCCTTCTGTCGCCAAATCTAACATATTAGGAATACGCAAGCCTGGATCAGCACTGAGTGGACGGCCCCAAGCCGCTTCAAACTCAGCACGGGTTTCATCGTCAGATACATGGCGGTAACCTGGGAACTCATGTGGCATAGAGCCCATATCACACGAGCCTTGCACGTTATTTTGACCACGTAATGGGTTCACGCCTACGCCTTCACGGCCCACATTACCGGTTGCCATCGCTAGGTTAGCAATCCCCATCACAGTGGTAGAGCCTTGACTGTGCTCAGTCACACCCAAACCGTAGTAGATAGCCGCATTACCACCAGTCGCAAACAGTCTTGCTGCTTCACGTACTTTTTGTGGGTCTACGCCCGTATCTTTGGCTAAGCTTTCTGGTGAGTTTTCTGGTTTAGCCACAAAATCACGCCATGCCTCATAGGAATCCCACTCACAACGTTCTCTGACAAAATCTTCTTTGACTAGGCCTTCCGTCACAATCACATGTGCCAGTGCTGAAACCAATGCCACATTGGTGCCTGGGCGTAAATTCAAGTGGTAATCGGCACGTACATGCGGTGAGTTTTCTACCAAATCAATGGCACGTGGGTCTGCAATAATCAGCTTTGCACCCTCACGTAGACGGCGCTTCATAATGGAGGCAAATACTGGGTGACCATCCGTTGGGTTTGCGCCAATAATCAAAATCACATCGGATTTCATCACGGAATCAAAGGTTTGCGTACCAGCAGACTCACCCAAGGTTTGTTTTAAACCATAGCCGGTTGGGCTGTGGCAAACACGCGCGCAAGTATCCACGTTATTGCTACCAAACACTGCACGTACCAATTTTTGTGTGACGTACACTTCTTCATTAGTACAACGTGAAGAGGTAATGCCGCCGACAGAATCCTTGCCATATTTAGCTTGAATACGCGTAATCTCGCTAGCTGCATAATTAATAGCTTCGTCCCAACCCACTTTTTGCCAAGGATCATGAATGCTCTTACGGATCATGGGTGTGGTAATGCGGTCTTGGTGCGTAGCGTAGCCCCAAGCAAAACGGCCTTTGACACATGAATGGCCGTGATTAGCACCACCGTCTTTATTCGGCGTCATACGGACGACTTCTTCGCCCTTCATTTCCGCATCAAAACTACAACCCACGCCGCAATAAGCACAAGTAGTGGTGACTTTATGTTCTGGTGTACCTGCCTCAATCACGGATTTTTCCATCAAGGTGGCCGTTGGGCAAGCCTGTACACAAGCTCCGCAAGAGACACACTCTGACTCTAAAAAGTCTTTATTGCCTGCAGAAACTTTGCTACCAAAGCCGCGACCTTCAATCGTCAACGCAAACGTGCCTTGCGTTTCTTCACAGGCACGCACACAACGACTGCACACGATGCATTTACTTGGATCAAATGTAAAATATGGGTTGGATTCATCTTTGGTAGACCCTAGATGGTTTTCGCCTTCGTAGCCGTAACGCACTTCGCGCAAGCCCACTGCACCGGCCATGTCTTGTAGTTCACAATCACCATTGGCTGCACATGTTAAGCAGTCGAGCGGATGGTCTGAAATATAAAGCTCCATCACACCACGGCGTACATCTGCCAATTTGGATGTTTGTGTTTTGACTTTAATGCCTTCAGCCACAGGTGTTGTGCAGGATGCTGGGTAACCGCGACGGCCTTCAATCTCCACCAAACATAGGCGGCAAGAGCCAAACGGCTCAAGCGAATCTGTTGCACACAGTTTGGGCACAGTCACACCACCCAATTGTGCCGCATGCATAATTGAAGTGCCTTCCGGCACGGTAACTGACGCATCATCAATGGTGAGCGTAACCATTTTCTCGCTCACTATTTTCGGCGTACCATAGTCTTTATTAGGGTCGTATTTAATGTCATCCATGATGTCGTATCCTTTGCTACTTATGGTTAAGCAGCAACTTCCTTCTTATTTAAACCAAAATCTTCAGGGAAATGATTCAACGCGCTCAACACCGGATAAGGTGTCATCCCGCCCAATGCGCAGAGAGAACCATTTAACATAGTATCGGACAAATCTCGCACTAATTGAATGTTTTTTGCATGATCTTTGCCCGAAGTAATTTTATCCATCACTTCTACACCGCGCGTAGAGCCAATACGGCAAGGTGTGCATTTACCACAACTTTCAATGGCGCAGAATTCAAACGCGTAACGGGCCATTTTTGCCATATCCACAGTATCGTCAAACGCCACAATGCCGCCATGGCCTAATACGGCCCAAAGTTTAGAAAACTCTTCGTAATCTAAAGGGGTATCAAATTGGCTTTCTGGCAAGTAAGCGCCTAGCGGCCCACCGACTTGTACGGCACGAATCGGCTTGCCAGAAGCTGAGCCGCCGCCAAAGTCATACAATAGCTCGCGCAACGTTGCACCAAAAGCCAACTCTACTAAACCGCCTTGCTTGAGATTGCCCGCAAGCTGAATCGGTAGCGTGCCGCGTGAACGTCCCATGCCGTAATCGGCATAAAACTGCGCACCTTTATCCAAAATAATCGGTATCGTCGCCAATGAAATGACGTTATTGACTACTGTTGGTTTGCCAAATAACCCTTCAATAGCAGGCAGTGGTGGTTTAAAACGCACCAAGCCACGCTTACCTTCTAGACTTTCTAATAGTGAGGTTTCTTCACCACACACATAGGCACCAGCTGCGCGACGCACTTCTAGATGAAAAGCTTTACCTGAACCACAAATGTTGTCGCCCAAATAGCCAGCCTGATTTGCTTTTTCAATCGCCTCGTTTAAGACTTTGAGCGCGTGTGGATACTCGCTACGCAGGTAGATATAGCCTTGGGTTGCGCCCACAGCCACACCTGCAATCGTCATACCTTCAATCAACACATAAGGATCATCTTCCATCACCATACGGTCTGAGTAGGTACCAGAGTCGCCTTCATCCGCATTACACACAATATACTTCTGATCTGCAGGCGAATTCAATACGGTATTCCACTTAATACCAGTTGGGAAAGCCGCACCGCCACGGCCACGTAGACCAGAATCAGTGACTGTTTTCACAATGTCTGCACCAGACATCTTGAGTGCATTGGCCAGGCCTTTATAACCATCATGTGCGATGTAATCATCTAATGAAACGGGATCGGTAATGCCGATACGCGCAAAGGTCAGGCGTTGTTGTTTTTTAAGCCAGTTTAACGATTCTGTTAAGCCTAAATTGAGGGGGTGGGCACCTGCATGTAGAAAGTCTGCGTCGAACAAGCTGGGGACATCTTTTGGCTGCACCGGCGCATAGGCAACACGGCCTTTGTCTGTTGCCACCTCTACAAATGGCTCTAACCAAAACAAACCGCGCGAACCATTGCGTACCAGTTCAATTTCAATACCACGTTTTTGCGCTTCTGCCGCAATGGCTTTGGCAGTTCGGTCTGCGCCCAAAGACAGCGCAGTAGAATCACGAGGAACAAATACTTTAATCATGATGCGACCCTCGCTTCATGGATAATCTCTACTATTTTTTGACTATCAACACGGCCATACAGTTCCTCATCCATCAGCACGGCAGGCGAGCAAGCACAGTTGCCTAAGCAGTACACCGGCTCTAATGTAATCGCACCATCCGCAGTGGTTTGGTGGTAATCAATGCCTAGTGTAGATTTGATGTGGGCTTCCAGCTTTTCTGCACCCATCGCTTGGCAAGACTCTGCTCGGCATACTTGTAGTACATGCTTGCCTACAGGATGCGTTCTGAAATGATGATAGAACGTCACCACGCCATGCACCTCTGCAACAGACAAAGCTAACGCATGTGCGATTTGCGGATACGCCGCTTCAGGCACATAACCGAGTGTATCTTGTATAGCATGCAACACTGGAAGTAAGGCACCAGGTTTATCGCGATGCACTTGAATTTGCGCATCGATCTGAGCCGACTCGTGCGAAGAAAGTACTGTCGTCAAAACATTCCCCAAGCTTAACTTAAGCTAAAAATAACCACATCATCATATACCTAATCTAAGGCTTGTTAAAGCCAAAAAAGGGCATAGAATATAGGCTTATTCAGTTTAATGTATCATTTTCATTAAAACCATTAGTCAGATGCCGAACGCTCATACCACATCCCCCAAATTGATCGACCAGTTTGGGCGTCAAGTAGACTACATTCGGTTATCCATCACGGACCGATGTGATTTTCGTTGTGTCTATTGCATGAGCGAGGACATGACGTTTTTATCCCGTGACGAAGTCCTCAGTTTAGAAGAGTGCGCGCGCTTGGTGCGCATATTTGTACAACTGGGTGTGTCCAAGGTACGCATTACCGGTGGCGAGCCTTTGGTGCGTAAAAACGCACTATGGCTATTCAATGAAATAGGGCAACTCAAAGGCTTACATGAGTTGGTGCTCACTACCAATGGAAGCCAGTTAGCAAAACAAGCTGCCGCGCTCAAGCAGGCAGGTGTAAAGCGTATCAATATTTCTGTAGATAGCCTGCAACCAGAACGATTTAATCGCATCACCCGCACTGGACATCTAGCGCAAGTGCTGGATGGGTTACGTGCCGCGATTGCCGCTGGATTTGAAGGCATTAAGCTCAATACGGTCTTGATGCGCGGCACCAACGACGACGAAGCAGAAGATTTGGTGGCCTTTGCAATCCAACACCAAATCGACATTAGCTTTATTGAGGAAATGCCTTTGGGCGAGGTGAACCATACCCGTGACAGTACCTTTGTCAGCAATTTGGACACACTCAAGCGACTTCAAAGTAAATACTCACTCATCCCAAGCACACACAGCTCTGGCGGGCCAGCGCGTTATTGGCAGATGGCCAATGCAAACACTAAGATTGGGTTTATCTCTCCTCACAGCCATAACTTTTGCGAAAGCTGTAATCGTGTGCGCATCAGTTGTAAAGGTGAGTTGTTCCTATGTTTAGGGCAAGAAGATAAAGTCGAGCTGATGCCGCTATTACGCGCTCACCCAACGAACGATGCACCCGTGATTGAAGCCATATTAAATAGCATGTCCATTAAACCTAAAGGGCACGACTTTGACCTTAAGCGTGCTGCACCCGCAGTGGTGAGGTTTATGTCACATACAGGTGGGTAATGTCTGTTTCCGCCATTATTTTATCGGGCGGCCGCGCCACGCGTATGGGCGGCATAGACAAAGGGTTAGTGCCACTCCACAACAAGCCGCTGATTGCGCATGTCATTGACCGTATCCAACCACAAGTAGACGAAGTGTTCATTAATGCAAACCGTGAGCTTGCGCTTTATCAGGCGTTTGGCTTATCGGTCCTGACAGATGAGCATCAAGATTTTATCGGCCCTTTGGCAGGCTTTTATATTGGCCTCAAGCATTCAAAGCACGCATATTTACTCACCGTACCGTGCGATTCTCCAAACCTTCCGCAGCACTTGGTGACTAAATTATTAGACGCACTGGCTGCGCAACATGCTGATATAGCGGTCGCCACCAGTGATGGTCACGCTCACCCGGTAGTGAGTTTATGTAAAACGACGGTTCTTCCTTCGCTCGCTACCTTTATTGCCAAAGGTGAGCGCAAGGTGAGCTTGTGGCAGAAACAACAGGCATATGTCGAGGTGGATTTCAGCAACCAGCCGGATGCATTTATCAACTTGAATACCCACCGTGATGTGCAATGGTTGGAGCAACACCATGTCGCTTAACATGCCGGCACTCAATATCCCTGTGCTAGGCATTTGTGCCGCCCAAAGTAATGCGGGTAAAACAACACTGATTGCGCAATTGATTCCTGTGCTCATGCAGCGTGGCGTCCGTGTTTCAGTGATTAAACATGCGCATCACCAATTTGATATTGACCATCCTGGGAAGGATAGTTACAACATCCGGGAGGCGGGTGCGGTGCAAACCTTGATTGCCTCTGGTAAACGCTGGGCACTGATGACAGAGATGCAGCGTACGCCTCAATACAGTGACGAAGCCGATTTAACTAGCTTGCTAACGCAACTCAATACCGAATACGCTGACCTTATTTTGGTAGAAGGCTTTAAATATGCAAAGATTCCCAAAATAGAAGTCTATCGCCCTAGCCTGCAGTTACCGTTACTTGCCACCAAAGATGCCAGCATTATTGCGGTGGCTAGCGATGCACCCTTGACACTCTCGATACCGGTATTGCCATTGAATGTAATCGACAACATCGCTGAATTTATTATTCAACAATTTTTACCTCAGCAACTCATATCATCATGACCACACCCAGCCTCACTCAGTTAGCCACCGATCCAAGCTGTATGGAAGACTATGACCCAAATGCCATGTCTGTATCACAAGCAAAGAACTACATTAAACAGTACCTTAAACCGGTGTCTGAGAAAGAAGCACTGCCTATTCACGAAAGCTTAGGGCGCGTCTTGGCTGACACCATTGTGTCACCTTGCAATGTGCCTAATCACGACAATTCAGCCATGGATGGCTTTGCTTTTCGTCATCAAGATGGTGCGCTACCCCTCAACATTATCGGCACCGCATTGGCCGGCCAGCCATTTCAGGGGGCGCTGAACCAAGGAGAATGCATCAAAATCATGACGGGCGGCGTCGTGCCATCCAGCGCAGATTGTGTAGTGATGCAAGAGCGGACATCGGTTCAACAAAATTTACTGACCATCACGGAGCTGCCCAAACTCGGTGCTAATATTCGCAAAGCTGGTGAAGACCTGATGGTGGGCCAAACCGTATTGCCACAAGGGCACCGCATGACGCCTGCAGACTTAGGGCTAGCTGCCTCATTAGGCATCCCAACAGTGACGGTGTATCGCCGACTAAAAGTAGCTTTTTTTAGCACTGGGGATGAGTTAGTCGGTGTGGGTAAGCTATTGGCAGAAGGACAAATTTACGACAGCAACCGTTATACCTTATTTGGCATGCTAACTCGACTAGGTGTGGAAGTCAGTGATTTAGGCGCAATACCAGATAACCCGACCCTGCTGGAGCAGACACTGCTTAAAGCAGCAGCGACACATGATGCCGTGATTACTAGCGGCGGCGTGTCCGTTGGCGAGGCTGACCACATGAAAGCGCTGCTCGCTCAGCATGGCGAGGTTTTATTTTGGAAAATGAACATGAAGCCCGGACGCCCACTGGCTTACGGCAAAGTGCATACTGCAAGCAATAGTGCGCATTACTTTGGCCTACCTGGCAACCCAGTGGCCACCATGGTGACTTTTTATCAATTTGTCCGTGATGCCCTGATCCTCATGATGGGCGCATCGCCCAAACCATACCCTACGCTCAAGGTTGAGTGTACAGAATCCATCAAAAAAGCCGCGGGTCGTACTGAGTTTCAACGTGGTGTCATGTACGAGGTTGATGGAAACTGGAAAGTCAAACCACTACCCAATCAAAGTTCAGGCGTATTAAGCAGTATGAGTTATGCCAATTGCTTTATTGTACTAGGTGAAACCGTAGCCAATTTGAATGCTGGCGAGACCGTTGAAGTGCAATTATTTGAAGGAATTATTTAACATAATATAGGGTGATTGGCTGCTATTAACCAACATCTTTCACAAGGTTCGCTTAAATCTTACCTATAGTATAGAGTGATGAAAATTTAATTCCCCTAGCAAATTTTGAACGCCTTGATTTCACATTCAAAAAGCAATGAACACCTGCTGATATGGACACTTGTCTGCTCCATGTTGCTGCACGCATTGCTTGCACTGATCGTGCCTAATTTTGATTTTTCTACCAAACAACCGCCAAAGCAAGAGTTGACGGTTGAGTTAGTCCAGCCCAAAGCGCCAGAACCGCTTCAGGAAGCGCCACCCGCACCGCCTACCCCGGTTGAGCCAGAGCCAATCACGGAACCTATTAAAGAGATTCCAAAACCTATTAAAAAACTAGAAACTCCGGTGGAGCGCAAGCCAACCACGCAACCCGTCACAGAGGCACCATCACAGCAAGAGGCAGCACCTCCACCAGAGGTGATAGCGGCAGCGCCTAAAGCCGAGTCCAAGCCAGCCTTTGTGGCACCGCCACCACCAGCAGAACCGCCAAAGCGTTCAGGACCATCCGATAGTGATATTCAAGCGGCCAGAGATGCTTATCGCAACCAAGTGCAACTCGAGCTCAAACGCAACCAACGTTATCCCCGAATTGCCGAATCACGCGGGATCGAAGGGGACGTGGTGCTGGAAATCAGTATAGATCATGATGGCAACGTGACCCATGTAGCCGTCACTGGCTCCAGTGGCAACAATGCGCTGGACGAAGCTGCAATGGCCGCCGTCAAACGCTCAAACCTCAAGCAATATATGCAAGAAGTTTTACGCGGTCATATTGATAAAATCACCGTTACCGTAGGCTTTAAGCTAGAAAACTAAAACCGCATGCAAAAAACGCAGAATTCTAAATCGTTACGTGATCTGCTGTTAATGCATGAGCTTATTTTTATCGCCCTGATTTTGCTTGCTGTCATCAGCGGCGGCTATGGCATACATATCTGGGATAAAACTTCTAAAGAGTCACAGCGTATTAACTTATTGGTACAAGAAATTTACCAAGTGCGCGGCGATTTATACCGCCAAATGAAAGAGTTATTTGATGCCTTCTTTTTGCAAGATGGTGAAGCGCTCGCTGAATATAACGCTTACACACAATCCATACTGACCCACTTTAATGGGCTCAAAGGAATTGCGCGCGGTGACGAAGAGAAACAGGCAATTGCCGAGATTGAGCAGAATTACCGCATCTTTGTGAATGAGGCACCGTCGCTGTTTTATCGCTATCAAGCACGTCCGGATCGGGACTCTCAGAAATCGCTCTATAAGGACATTGAAACAGGCATTTTTTCTCGCTACGAGGATGTCTCCAAGCGTGCAGAAATGCTACTTAGCTTAAAACAAGTAGAGCTCAAAACAAGGCTTGCCGATGCCAAATCCAGCTCGATTGCCATCTTGAGCATTCCAGTCTTACTTGCGGGGATTTTGCTGTTTTTTTCTAGGCTCTTTCTCAAAAAATCCATCGTCAACCCGATCAATGCCATGATGCACGCAACACAAGAAATCAGCGCGGGCAACTTAAACCATAAAGTACCGGAAACCGGCGCTAAAGAGCTGGCTACCCTCTCACAAGAAATCAACAAAATGGCTGAGGACTTATCACTGAGCCGTGATGCACTGGTACGCACCGAAAAGCAAGCTGCGCTTGGGTTACTGGTTCCCATGCTGGCACACAATATTCGCAACCCGCTCGCCAGCATTCGCGCGACTGCGCAAATTATAGATAGCCCCGAGCACGACAAAGATACACGTGAATCACTTCAAGGCATCATGAACACCGTAGACAGGCTAGAACGTTGGACGGGGGCGCTGCTAGCGTATCTCAACCCCATCAAACCACAGCTCAGTCCGGCCAAATTAAGCAATATCATCCAAGGCGCAACTGGACCACTGGTCCAGAAATTAGCGGAAAAAAACATTCAGATCGTGACCGATATCAGTGATGTAAAGAGCGCCATTCTTACCGATGAGCACTTGCTGGAACAAGTGCTTTACAACCTGATTCTGAACGCCATTGAAGCCTCACCAAAACAATCCTCTATTTACATTAATGCAAGCTTGTTCAACCATGTACTCGAAATGACTATCCGCGACGAAGGATCCGGTATGCCATTTGTACCTGACCCGCATGCCTTAAGCCCAGGCCCTACCACGAAGCGTTTTGGTACTGGCTTAGGCATTCCATTTGCCTTCAAAGTGTGCGAAGTCCTCAATGGCCAAGTAGAATTTATGACAGCACAGCCTGTCGGTACCATCATCAAAATCAACCTGCCCCAATAGCACTCACCACAAGCAATTGCATCGTGGCCAACTGTCATAAATTTATTTACGATTAAACTTGCCTTATTTGCGTTTTTTTAGAACAATGGGCATACCAAGATATGACGAACACTATGCTAAACCAACCCGTTCCAGACTTTGCACTTCCTGCGACTTCAGATAAAACCATCCAGCTTTCTGACTTTTTAGGTAAATATGTAGTCGTATATTTTTACCCCAAAGACTCCACGCCCGGCTGTACCACGCAAGGCATGCAATTCAGAGATGCGCATGCCGATTTCCAACAGGCCAATACCGACATTGTAGGTATCTCGCGTGACTCCGTGAAATCGCATGAAAACTTCAAAGCAAAATTCAGCTTTCCGTTTGAGCTATTGGCGGACACCGAAGAAATCGCCTGTGGCATTTTTGGGGTGATAAAAATGAAGAACATGTATGGCAAGCAGGTACGTGGGATTGAGCGCAGCACATTTGTCATCAATCCGCAGGGCGAGCTTATTCGCGAATGGCGTGGCGTTAAAGTTGACGGCCACGCGCAGGAAGTACTCACTTTTATTCAATCTTTATCACGATAAATCGATTATGGTCAAAAAATCAGCAGCTACAACCAAACTCTTTGTATTAGACACCAATGTATTAATGCACGACCCTTCATCACTGTTCCGATTCGAAGAACACGATATTTATCTGCCCATGGTAACGTTAGAAGAGCTGGATAATAATAAAAAGGGGCTGACAGAAGTTGCACGTAATGCACGCCAAGCCAGTCGTTACTTAGAAGAAATTGTCGGCACAGATCTGACCAACCTAGAGCTAGGCTGTCCACTTGCCATCAATAATAACCGTCACTTGACCGGACGTTTGTTTTTACAAACCCAGCAAGTTATTAAAGAGCTGCCTGGCCTAGCCGGTAGCAAAGCCGATAACCAAATTATCGGCGTTGTGCTTGATCTGCAGCAGCGCCACCCCAATCGTCAGGTGATATTGGTCAGTAAAGATATCAATATCCGCATTAAGGCGCGCGCCATGGGCGTGCCGGCTGAAGATTACTTTAACGATAAAGTACTGGAAGACAGCGATTTACTCTACACAGGGATTCGTGAACTGCCACAAGACTTTTGGGAAAAACACAGCAAGGCTATGGAATCCTGGCAAGAAGCAGGCCGCTTGTTTTATCGCATCTCTGGCCCACTTGTAAAATCGTTCCTGATCAATGAGTTTATCTATTATGAGTTTGATAAACCGTTTAACGCGATTGTCCGTAAGATAGAGGACAACACCGCCGTACTCGAAGTGGTGCAAGACCATACCAATCCTAAACATAGCGTATGGGGTATTGTGGCAAGAAACCGCGAGCAGAACTACGCGCTTAACTTACTGATGGATCCGGAAATTGATTTTGTCACCTTGCTTGGACAAGCTGGGACAGGCAAAACGCTGCTCACGCTCGCTGCTGCCTTGACACAGACACTGGATAAAAAAATCTACTCTGAAATCATCATGACGCGCGTGACCGTGCCAGTGGGTGAAGACATAGGTTTCTTACCCGGCACCGAAGAAGAGAAAATGGCGCCATGGATGGGCGCGCTGGAAGATAATCTAGACGTCTTGAATAAGACTGATGAAGATGCAGGAGAGTGGGGGCGTGCTGCAACGCAAGACCTGATTCGCACGCGGATTAAAGTCAAATCACTCAACTTTATGCGGGGCCGCACCTTTTTACATAAATTCCTGATCATTGATGAGGCTCAGAACCTGACACCAAAGCAAATGAAAACACTGATTACGCGTGCCGGCCCGGGCACCAAAGTCGTTTGTTTAGGCAACATTGCACAGATTGACACGCCCTACCTCACAGAAGGTAGCTCTGGGTTAACTTACGTGGTGGATCGCTTTAAAGGATGGGAACACAATGGGCATGTCACCTTGGTACGTGGCGAACGTTCAAGGCTTGCAGACTTTGCTGCAGAGTCATTATAAGCCTTGCCAACACTGAACTATGCTATGCTCTGAAAGCACGAGTATTAAAGGATTAACCCTGAAGTAGCACCCAAAGCTATTTCATAAAAATAATGCAATCTGGTTTTTATATTATATTAATTGCGCAGTTTTTGTCTGCACTTGCCGACAATGCGCTGTTGTTTGCTGCGATTGCACTACTGGCAGAAATGCATGCACCCAATTGGCATACACCGCTGTTGCAACAGTTTTTTGTGATTTCTTACATTGTACTAGCACCATTTGTAGGCTCAATTGCCGATGCATTTCCCAAAGGCAGCGTCATGTTTGCCTCCAACTCCATTAAAGTCGTTGGCTGTATTTCCATGATTTTTGGGCTACCGCCACTCTATGCCTATGGCATTGTAGGCATAGGTGCGGCAACCTATTCACCTGCAAAATACGGCATTTTGACAGAGTTATTACCTAGCCATTTATTGGTAAAAGCCAATGGCTGGATGGAGGGCTCTACTGTCACAGCAATTATTGCAGGTGCCATTATTGGCGGCAAGTTAGCCAGCACTAACCCGCATTTTGCCTTGTATGTGATTACTGTCTTATATATAGGGGCCGCCATCTTTAACTATTTTATTCCCAAGATGCCCATTGAGCTTAAATTAGAAAGCAAGAGCGCTTTTTATATGGTGAAAGATTTTTGGCACGCTTTTGTCTCGCTTTGGAAAGATCCATTAGGTCAAGTGTCGCTTGCGGTGACCACTTTATTTTGGGGTGCTGGTGCCACATTAAGGTTGGTAGTATTGGCATGGGCGGCGCTCGCACTCAACTTCGATATCGAGGCGTCCACGCAGCTAGTCGCCACGGTAGCAGTGGGGATTGCAGTAGGCTCAGTGATTGCATCCAAATACATTAAGCTGGAAGAATCTACCAAAGTATTGCCAGCTGGCATACTCATGGGTGTATTGGTCATTGCGATGGTATTTGTTACTCATTGGGCAGTCGCAGCAGTTTTGCTGTTCTTCATCGGCGTATTAAGCGGCTATTTTGTGGTGCCGCTTAATGCCTTACTACAACACCAAGGTCACCATTTGATAGGCGCAGGCCATTCCATTGCCGTGCAAAACTTTAATGAGCACATAGGCATCCTAGTGATGCTAGGCTGTTATTTGCTCATGGATAAAGCCAATATGCCGATGAACTACATCATTATTGCATTCGGCACGTTCATTATTTTGAGCATGGGCCTCATCAATAAGGTGTACCACAAAAAAATTTACGCGCCCAAATGAGCGCGTAAGTCTATTCAACAACCTAATTTGAATTGCAACTAATGCAATTTCACATGCGGCTCGGTTCTGCGGGAAATCAAACGCCCAATGGTGTGGATAATCACTGACAACACACCATGCAATGCCATCAAATGCATTTTGTATAGCGATCTGTACATTAGGCGTGCAAACAGGCCTTGAATATACATACTGCCGCCTGACACCGCTCCCATCAAGCTACCTACTGTAGAGTATCTACCTAGATTCACTAACGAGCCATAGTCGGTGTAATGGTATTCAGGCATTTCCGTTTTGTTAGCAACACGCGCCTTCACCGATTTCACCAACAAAGAGGCTTGCTGATGCGCCGCCTGCGCACGTGGCGGTACATTGCCATCATGTCCAAGCCATGGGCATGCTGCGCAATCACCTAATGCAAAAATATTGTCATCTAAGGTAGTTTGCAGTGTTTGTTTGACTACTAATTGGTTAATGCGGTTAGTCTCTAAGCCATCAATATCTTTTAAGAAATCTGGTGCTTTAATACCAGCGGCCCACACCACTAGCTCCGCTGGAATTACACGTCCGCTATGAGTTGTCACGCCTTTGTCCGATACCTCCGTCACACGCTCACCCGTAAATACATTCACACGCAACTTGCGTAATTCTACGTCTACCGCCAATGACATCTTGACTGGTAAGGCCGGCAAAATTCTATCGCCAGCTTCAATCAATGAAATTTTCACATCACGGTCTGCGTCAATTTTATCCAGACCATAGGCTGCTAACTCACGTGTCGTATTATGCAATTCAGCAGCCAACTCTACGCCTGTTGCACCCGCCCCAACAATCGCCACTTCCAGCTGGCCTGGTTTTAATGGCGTGGTTTGGGTTTGTGCACGCAACAACGCATTGTGCAAGTAGCGATGAAATTTTTGTGCTTGTGCTTGCGTATCTAATGCCATGGAATGTTCACGGGCACCTTTGATACCAAAATCATTGGTGGTACTGCCTACCGCCATAATCAGCGTGTCATACTTGAATGTGCGTCGTGGAATCACCTCATTACCATCTTCGTCAATATAAGGCGTAATGGTAATCTCGCGTGCGCTACGATTTAAGCCATCCATACGACCGAAGCGGAAATTAAAGTGGTGCCAATGGGCTTGCGCCAAGTATTCCAGCTCATGTCGGTCTGGGTCCATACTGCCTGCAGCAATTTCATGCAATAAAGGTTTCCACACATGCGTACGTGTGCAGTCGATTAAAGTGATCAGTGCTTTTTTCTTTTTGCCTAGACTGTTGCCTAAGCTCGTGGCTAACTCTAAACCACCAGCGCCGCCGCCAACGATAATCACATGATGTAAATCGGTCTCTGAACTCAAAATATAACCTCTTGATATAAACAAAAACGCGCCTGCCATATACATGCAAGCGCGTTATATACGGAATACGCGGTTAGCTTGCTGCCGGAGCAGGTGCGCCCATACTGCGAATCCATGCAATAATTTTTAACAATTCGTCTGGTGTAATCCCATTTTTAGGATCTGTCGGGTCCATCAAGCCAACACCTTTTGCACCCATACCACCATTTGTACCATGCCAAACTGTCTCAAACATACCTTTATCTGTAGAGTCTTTAGGATAACGATAGGTTGGGCCGGTTAAACCAGGACCTACTTGACCTTTTGCTTCCGGGCCATGGCATTGCGTACAAGAGTACAACTGGAATACTTTTTTACCCTTAGCAATCGCTTCTTCGTTACCAATATATGGGTTATTACCTGTGGCCAAAAATTCTCTAGCTGCAGGCGTATCAAACAAAGCCGCATCGATCACCAATGGCTTGCTTTCTTGTGTGTCTACAAACTCAATTGCCTTACCTGATGGAGCAGCTGCAGCGGCTTTGTCACCACCGGCACTGCTTGCGCTGTTGTCAGCGTTACACCCTGTTAAACCTGCCACTAGCATCATCGTCAACATGCCAAGCTTGTAACTTTTCATCTTCTGCCCCTATGCAAAATATAATTATACTGATCAAGAAAAAAGGTTGCTGTAATTATACAGCAACCTTTTGATTTTGTTACCTCACTGTAACTTGACCGTTACAAATGTGTGATTTATTTTTTAGGTGTTTCGTTTAACCAAGGAGTATCGCCACCACCTCTGTACTGTGTACGCAACCATGCCTCAATTTTTAAAATATCATCGGTCGCTAAGTTTTCTGGGTTACCTAATTGGTTATGCCATGCAAACATACCGCCGTTACTACCACCTGCAATCGTTTCAAACATGCCTTTATCAGTAATATGTTTTGCATATTGCCATGTGCTGTCAGTAATGTTTGGGCCCACTTGACCGCCACCATTTGGACCATGACATTGTGTGCATGAGTAAAAACCAAATTTTTTCTTACCGGCTTTAGCTGCTTCTGGATCTTTTGCAAACGCTTTTGTATAAGGGTTTACGCAAGTTGCCAAAAATTCTTTAGCTTGTGGTGTGTCAGTATCCACAACTTTAACGCCTAATGGACTGCCATCTTTTGTAGAAACTAAATCACACGCTGCACCTGCTTGAAATGAAAGCGTAAGACCCGCTAATGTCAACATACCAACAAATAAAGTTGACTTTAATGCTTTATTGCCTAACATGTTTTCTCCTAATCTATATAACAATAATGAGCTACGTTTTGTTCATGCTAAGCGCACTGCCCAACGTATGATCATTTAACGAACTATTACTTGTTTGGTTGACACAATTTATTCACAAGATTCTGTTAGCAAACAATCGCGAGATTCTACTTGTTTTTTAAAACTGTGTCACTCATAAATGATTAGTTTAATTACCTTTTTTGAACACATTATCACCTTCAACCACTGGCACTGTTGGGATGCCGTAATCCGCTAAGATTTTTGCGATTTTATCTTTGTTGCGCTCTAAAGCTGCATCAATGTCTGCCATGCGTGCTTTATCTTTTTTACGCACGCCAACAGAGATATTCCAGTATTCCTTGCCTTTCAAATCAACGTTGTTGTATTCCGGAATAAACACCACATCCATAGGCACTGGAGATTTTTTGGCATAATAGCCAGCAATCGGCCCCCACATGATTGCAACATCAATTTCCTTCTTAGCTAAATCGTCAATCATAAAGCTAGTAGGCAAATTCAAATCGCGCTGCATACGATAAGGTTTTGAGTATGCAATTAAGTCATGATCTCTTAATGGAATAGTGGCCGGACTTTGACCAATCACACCAATCACGCCCTTTTTCAAATCGGGCGAATCCCAATTGGTAATATTAAAACCGCTCTCCTTGCGCCACACAAACACATGGCCAGAGCGATAATATGGTTTAGATGTTCGTAAGGCATCGTAATCTGAAGTAGTACCGATGACTACATCACAGCGGCCAGCATTAATGGTATTTCTGAGAAAGCCTTGTCGATTGTAGGCATATGCAAATGTAAGTTTTTTACCTAAGTCCTTTGCCAACACTTCAGCAATCTTGTCTTCAAAACCTTCTTGTTTCAAATTTGAATACGGCATGTTGTCTGGGTCTGCACAAACCTTGAACTCAGTACCATCATCTACACGACGCACCTCACCAACGCGACCTTCATCTGCATTTAAAGATGGCAGCTCTTTATCGTCCAGCACTTTCTCAATGGTCTCTTCAGCCAACACATGATTGCTTACCAACACCAAGCTCACCAATACTACTTTTAATTGTTTTAACATCATCTCAACCCTCATATTATTAAGTGACATACATCTACCACACTGTCTTCTGAGTACCACTAGGTTCAAAAGTTCTTTCTCATAGCAAATCAGAAAGAAGCATTGTAACCAAATGCTTCGCTTTAGCATACCAATCTGTATACATCTAAGTTTTATTCTCTACATATAAAAAAACACCCCACCGAAGTGGGGTGTTTAGTTTAGCTAATGAAAGCTGAGTTAACGTATTAACGTTATAACTTAAGCAAGCCTAAATTATAGTGAGAACACTGTTAATGCACCGCCGCCAGGAGCAGCGTTGTATTTTGTCAACTCTTTGTAACCACCAGCAGCACCAAGTGCGTCTGTGTCGTTAGTCATACCAAGGTTCATCGCTACACCAGCCCAGCCACCGATACCTGATAGCACGCCAACGTGTTGTTTACCTTTTAAGCCGTATGTGAATGCATTACCAATCACGCCAGAACCTACTTGGAATTTCCAAAGTTCTTTACCTGATTGTGCATCAACAGCTTTGAACCAACGATCTAAAGTACCGTAGAACACCAAGTTTGAAGCAGTAGTTAAAGCACCACCCCAAGCAGAGAATTTCTCTTTGTTGTACCAAACTTTTTTGTTGGTCATTGGATCATAAGCGCCGAAGCCACCCATTACGCCGTCAGGACCAGCAAACATAGTTAAAGTAGCACCAACCCATGGTTGACCAGCAACGTATTTAGACTCAACTGGCTCGTATGTCATACACACGTGGTTCAATGGAGTGTAAATCAAACCAGTTTTTGGTGAGTATGCAGCTGGTTGTTGATCTTTAGTACCCAATGCAGCTGGGCAAACGCCTTTAGCATTGTAGTCTTGGTGTGTTGAAGCTTTAGCGTCTTTATGTGGCACGCCTGTTTTCATGTCAACGTGTGTTGCCCAGTTTACGAATGGGTGTACTTTCTCAGCAGCAACTAAAGTACCGTTACCAGCTTGGAATGTGTACGCAAAACCGTTACGGTCATGGTGCCATGCGTATGTTTTGCCACCTTTGTCGAACAAGATTACTTCGTTGATACCATCATAATCCCACTCATCGTGTGGAGTCATTTGGTAGCCCCATTTTGCAACACCAGTGTCTAAGTCACGTGCGAAAATAGTCATAGACCATTTGTTGTCGCCTGGACGTACATCTGGGTTCCATACTGATGGGTTACCTGTACCGTAGTACACTAAGTTTGTACGTGCATCATACGGCCACCAGCCCCATACAGAGCCACCACCATGTTGCCAACCATCTTTAACTGCTTGTGGTTTCAACCATGTACGTGTACCTAATTCTTTTTCGCCAGTTTTGATTTGGCTAGCATCTAGTGCTTTGAAAGAACCGCCTTGTTTGTTACCACCGTTAACGTCAGCATATACTGATAATGCGCTGTATTGTGGGTTTGCTGAGTTGAAATCAGCACCGATCAACACTTCAGCATCAGGACCTGTTGAGTAAGCTTTCCATGCCAAAGAACCATCTTTGATGTTGTATGCTGCGATAAAGCAACGTACACCGAACTCAGCACCAGAACAACCTGTCAATACTTTGTCTTTGATTACGTGTGGAGCGTTAGTGTTTGTAGCACCAACTTTTGGATCTGTGTTTTTAACTTCCCAAGCTTTAGCACCTGTTTTAGCATCTAAAGCAACCAACATACCGTCATTTTGTTGAAGGTAGATTTTACCGTCGCCGAAGCCTAAGCCACGTGAAACGTTATCGCAGCACAAAACAGCTTGTACTGATGGGTCTTGTTTAGGGAAATATGACCATACGATTTTTTGATTGTCGTTTAAGTCAAGTGCGTATACGTTGTTTGGGAATGCTGTATGTACATACATCATGTTACCAACAACCACTGGAGAACCTTCGTGACCACGGTTTACACCAGTAGCGAATGTCCAAGCAGCTTTCAGGTTTTTAACGTTACCTTTGTTGATTTGCGCTAATGAGCTGTAAGCTTGGTTAGTATGGTTACCACGTGGGTGAGCCCAGTTGTTTGCGTTTGCAATTGCCGCGTCTTGGTCTGCAGCTGCAGAAGCAATCATTGGCAATGCCATTGATGCTGCAACTAAACCTAGAGCTAATTTGATTTTATTAACTTGCATGTTGATCTCCAAAGTTATATTACTAAGGGTTAATTGAAAGCAAACTCGAATATTAAGGCACTAACTAGGTCTAGCGATTACCTCAATCTTAGAGCATACTTTTCATCACATTTGCATGTGAGGAATGCAATATAAAACAACTTGTTTCTAATTGCAACAGTTTAGTTACAATTTATTAACAAATATTCGAATATTTTTTACAGCTATTTTTATCCAAAAATTAATACGGCAATTTATTCAATAAAATCAAAGAGAAAGAATTTTTAATGTCTGCAAAAATCCAATCTGACTTGTATCCAGAAATTCAACCTTTTCATAGCGATTGGTTACAAGTGGATCCTATCCACCGGGTTTATTTTGAACAATGCGGCAACCCAGATGGTCCAGCCGTTATTTTTCTGCACGGCGGCCCAGGCAGCGGATGCAATCCGACACAGCGTCGTTTTTTTGACCCCAAGCATTATCATGTGATTTTGTTCGATCAGCGTGGTTGCGGGCGCAGCACACCGGAAGGTGAAGTCATCAATAACACCACTGATGACCTTGTTGCAGATATAGAGCAAATTAGAAAGCATTTGAATATTAAACGCTGGCATGTGTTTGGTGGCTCATGGGGCAGCACGCTAGCACTAAGTTATGCGTGCACACATCCCAGCGCTGTCATCAGCCTAGTACTGCGCGGCATTTTCTTGAGCCGCCCATTTGAGCTCAATTGGTTCTTAGGTCAAATCAATCTGTTTTTCCCAGACCAATGGCAAACTTTGTGTCACTACCTACCAGAGGCAGAGCGTGAATCGCCACTACATGCGTTTGAACGCTTGGTGTTTTCCGAAGACCCGAATATCAATATCCCTGCTGCGATTCATTGGAATGCTTACGAAAGCAGTATCATGAGTTTGGTTAATAATCCAAGCAGCAATCCCGTCAATGGCAAAGTGGAACTGGCGCGTGCACGCGTTCAAATCCACTATATATTGCATCAATGTTTTGTCGGGCAACGTGATTTGCTTCAAGAGGCATCAGAAAAACTTGCGAATACCCCAACGACGATTGTGCAAGGCCGCTATGATATGGTGTGCCCACCACAAACAGCATGGGAGTTGCATCAAGCAATGCCGCATGCGCAGTTTGTGATGGTGCCTGATGCAGGGCACTCCGCCATGGAAACTGGCACCTGCAACGCATTAGTGGCTGCAACAAACCGCTACAAACACTTAGAATAGCTAGCACGTATTTTTATCGGCCGCTTTATCAAACTATATGCAGATTAAAAAGTTACCTGACTTTAAAAAACTCGCGGATCACCCGGTGGTAACCACGCCGCTGAACTCTTACGCCAAGCAAGAATATGCGACACCGTTATTTGTGCTGCGCGAGACACTGGCAGGGTTTGGCCGCCACAACATCATGAGCTTGTCGGCTTCGCTTTCGTTTTATGCATTGTTTGCATTAATTCCCCTGGTACTGCTGATTTTCTTTTTACTAAGCCATCTGGTGTACTCATCCGATTATGCCATTGTTAAACTAGCGATCCTTACTGGCAATCTAGTACCTGATTTAAGTAGCAAGATTATGGTGGAAGTGTATAACGCCACCCAAACCAAAGCCGCTTGGGGTGCATTGGGGCTGATTGTGTTACTTTGGAGTGTCACACCACTGGCCAGCGCTATGCGCGCCTCCTTTTACACCATTGCCGCAAAAGTAGAAATGCCATCCTTTGTGATGCGACAAGTAAAAGACATCCTTTCCGTATTGGGCATACTGTTACTTTTTTTCTTATTTACCTCTGCAGGCTTTTTACTTGAACGTGTAGTAAGGTTTTTAGCCAATCACTTCTCCACCTTTCAGCTCAATGTATTAGGCTCTATATTTACCTTACTACTCACCACGCTATTAATTACTGGGTTCTATCGTGTGTTTTTCCCCATGCGGGTAGCCTTTACACACTTGTTCATTGGTGCGTCGGTCACCGCACTACTGTGGCTAGCCATGCGGCCAGCCTTTGGCTTGTTTTTATCCATTAACGAAAACTACGGTGCGATTTTTGGCAGCATGAAAGCATTGTTTGTCTCCATCACCTGGCTGTATTTAAATTTTGCCGTATTTTTATTAGGGACAGAGCTAATTGCCACGCTCAGAAAAAAAGATGTACTGCTGCTCAAAGGCTTGTTCGACAACATCCCCAACAAGGCCAATTACATTGATGCACTGATGCAGCGCTATGGTAAAAGCTATAGTCAACATGACACAGTCATCGAGCAAGGCAATATTGAACGCAATCTATACTTCATTGTGGATGGCACTGTCCACATCACGCAAAATGGCACAGTTAAGCATGTTTTAAAATCCGGCGATTATTTTGGCGAGATTGCCATGCTGGCCGATCTGCCAGCCAATGCCGATGCAATCGTCGCATCGGAACAGGCGCAGATTATCGTGATTTACGCAGAGAATATTGATACCATGCTGGCAGAAGACCCCAAGGTGGCCATGCAACTATTAAGGCATTTGGCCAACCGGCTACAAAACAATTAACCCAGATAACTACACACATATTTTTACCGACTCATCATGGCTAAATCTTTTTCCAGCAGCCCACAGCCAAGCGTCATTCAGCAATTGATTCAACTGTTGAATCAAGGTCATCTAGCAATGGCCGAGCAAAAGGCAGTGGCACTGATTGCGCAACATCCACGCGAGTTTATTTTGCATCACGTATTAAGCCTAGCGCTGGACCAGCAACAAAAATATGCCGAGGCGGTGATGAGCTATCAGGCGGCGATTCAGCTTCAACCCAATATGCCAGATTTACATTTTAATTTGGCGATTGCGCACACCCAACTCAATCAGTTACAAGAAGCCGAGCACGCCTATCGCAAAGCAATTCAACTGCAGCCTGGCTTTTTTGAGGCGCATGGCAATTTGGGTACTATTCTGCAACGACAAGGCAATCTAGATGGCGCCATTCAGTGCTATCAAACCGGGTTACGCATTAATCCACAAGATGCGCGTGGCCACTTTAACTTAGGCACCGTATTACGTGACAAAGGCTTACTACATGAAGCGGTGAAGCATTATCAACAAGCCATCCAACTGTTTCCAAACTATACCGATGCCTACAACAATTTAGGCGAAACATACCGCGATTTGGGCAATATGCCAGAGGCGATTCAGCAATATCAGCGCGCGCTATCACTCAACGCGCAGCACGCCAGCGCCAACTACAACATGGCAGAATTTTTGTATCTGGCCAAACGATTTACAGAAGCCATCCCCTATTTTGAGCAATCACAACTGGATGATTGGCAAGAGCGCATTCTCTACTGCCTATATAAAGCCGAACAATTTGATGCATTTAAGCAAAAGCGCGATGCACTGATTCAACAAGCACCACATACCTCCCCTTTTTTGGCAACGCTCTCCACACATTACAGCATTAACTTTAACGAAGCAGATCCATACAATTTTTGCAAAGACGGATTACAGCATGTCTACCATCGCGCCATTCCAGCGCTTGCACCGAACAGCGCGCTGCTCAACGCGCTGCTACATGATATTCACCATGCAGATATTGCAGAGCGTAAGCAAGCACGGCTGACCAATGGCAAGCAATCGGCGGGTAACTTATTCAAACGCCCAGAGGCTTCCTTTAGGCAATTGGCAGAGTTGATTCAGCAGGAGTTTGTCGCGTATCGCGAGCATTTTGCAGGAACTGACTGCACTTTAATCACCGCCTTCCCGCAAACATTGGAATTTACCAGTTCATGGTATGTCAGCATGCAGCAGGGCGGCCACTTAAATGCGCATATCCATGAAATTGGCTGGATTAGTGGCGCAGTCTACCTTGCCATGCCAGAGACCGAGGACGAAAAAGAAGGCGCATTTGAATACGGTACACATGGCGATGACTACCCGCAACAACATACAAACTTCCCCACCGCATTCATCAAACCCAATGTTGGCGATATCGTATTATTTCCATCGTCACTGTTTCATCGCACCATTCCCTTTAGCGCACAACAAGCCCGTATTTGCATTGCGTTCGATCTAAAACCACAAAACCAATTCATGCATGCACGATCAAATTATTAACATCCATAGCGCATGTAAATATCGCGATAATAATTTGTGTGGTACCATTTAACTAAACAATGTAATGCATTGTTTTATTTAGTGTTAGCGCGATATAGGCTTCGGGTGGTCGTTTATTAACAATACCATTCCAAGTAACTGATTTTTATAAATAAAATAAAAATTCATCCGTACGCACTCACATCGCCTTTTTTTTGCTAGACTGTGTATTCTTTAAATTAAAAAAAGCGTGTGTTTTGCTAAAGCAATGAGGGACCTCATGAAATCGATTAACATGTTCGACGACTCAACCGTACTGATCATTGACGATCAGACGACCAGTCGAACAATCCTTTCTCAAGTGGTAAAAAGCATACATCCCAAGATGCATGTCATTGAGAAAACCAATCCTGAGCGCGCGTTAGAGTGGGCCACACAAAACACGGCCGATCTCATCCTGATTGACTATGTGATGCCGGAAATGAACGGCATTGATTTTGTCAAAATGGTGAAAACCATCCCTGCCTATTATTTCGTTCCGATCATCATGATCACCATCAAGAAAGATACGGAAACACGCAATACCGCTTTGGATGTAGGTGTCACCGACTTTTTAACCAAACCGATTGATGTACAAGAGTGCACGGCAAGATGCAAAAACCTACTGACAATGCGCCAACAACAAATGACGTTGGAAACGAAAAGCAATTTACTTGAAAGCTTGGTGCAAGCAGCTACCGCTGAAATTCGCGCACGTGAAAAAGAAACCTTGATGCGGCTTGCACGGATTGGCGAGTATAAAGACTATGAGACCTCTCGCCACTTGGTACGTATGGCACTGTATGCCAGAATCTTGGCCGAAGCCGCTGGATTTTCTGAAGATGAAGCTGAGACTATCGAACTCGCTGCGCCGCTACATGATATTGGCAAGGTAGGCATACCAGATCATGTGTTACTCAAAGCCGGTCCATTGAGTGAAGAAGAAACAGCCATTATGCGCAAGCATCCGATCATTGGCTTTCAAGTACTGCAAGACAGCCCTTCTAAGTATTTGCAAAAAGGCGCAGAAATCGCGCTTTCCCACCACGAACGCTTCGATGGCAATGGCTACCCTAAAGGCTTGTCTGGTAAAAAAATTCCTGTTTCCGCACGCATCGTCGCAATTGCGGATGTGTTTGATGCGTTGACCAGCAAACGTCCTTACAAAGAGGCTTGGTCAGTCGATGCCGCGATCCAGTTTATACAAAGCGAAGCAGGTAAGCATTTTGACCCGGACTTGGTCAAAACTTTAGTTAAAATTAGACCTAGGTTAGAGAAAATTCACGCCGAATATTCAAATTAATGCATCAACATAAATATAACTAAATATCACCAATATTTGCTCAGGGGGGCTTTATGAAAAAATCGTTACTGTCCGCAGCGCTGTTTGCTGCACCTATCGTCACGCATGCGGCTGGTTTTGCATTAATTGAGCAAAGTGCCAGTGGAACGGGGAATGCCTACGCGGGCGCAGCCGCAGTTGCAGAAGATGCAAGTACCATTTTTTTCAATCCAGCGGGCATGACGTATATCCAAGGAACGCAAGCTGCAGGAGCTTTGCACGTCATCAGACTTAGTGCTGACTTTAACGACAACAGCTCAACCAAAGGCTTTAGTGCTCCAGCCGCTTTAGTTCCTAGGGGAGGTAATGGCGGCGACCTCGGTGGATTTGGATTTGTGCCTAACATTTACTACAAAACAGATATAACAGACACCGTCAAATTTGGATTCGCTATCAATGCACCGTTTCGGCTTAAAACAGATTATAACAATGACTGGGTTGGTCGATTTCAAGCAGATAAATCTGAATTAAAAACAGTTAACATCAATCCTTCAATCGCGTTCAAATTAAATGATCAGCTGTCGCTCGGATTTGGCGTTTCTGCCATGTGGATTCAAGCCGAACTAACACGTGCATTGAACCGCGTTACTGCAGCAGAAAGTGACGTAAAAATTAAGGGTGATGATTGGGGATTTGGTGCCAATATCGGTGCAATCTATCAAGCGACTCCCGATACACGATTTGGCTTAGCTTACCGCTCAAAAGTGACACAAAAGCTTGAAGGTGATGCGAAGTTTGCAGGCGTAGCTTCAGTTAATAACACCAATGTAAAAGCTGGTGTTAACTTACCTGAAACCGCCTCTTTTAGTGCTTTTAGCAGCTTAAATAGTAAATGGGATTTACTTGGCGATGTGACTTGGACACGCTGGAGCAGATTTAAAGAGCTTCGAATTGACTTCAGCAATGCATTACCTGATGCAGTCACGCCTGAAAATTGGAACAATACATTACGCTACTCAATTGGCCTTAATTATCACTATGATGAAAAGTTAAAACTAAGGGCAGGGATTGCATATGACGAAGGGCCTATTGATACTCAATATCGTACGGCTCGCATTCCAGACAATGATAGAAAATGGTTATCCCTAGGCGCCGGCTGGCAAGCAACAGAAAATACAAAACTAGATATTGGTTATGCTCATC
Organism: Methylophilaceae bacterium 11; assembly: GCA_000525025.1. Taxonomy (GTDB): domain Bacteria; phylum Pseudomonadota; class Gammaproteobacteria; order Burkholderiales; family Methylophilaceae; genus Methylophilus. The sequence continues at coordinate 2,468,300 of JCKJ01000001.1, forward strand.
TATTCGTCAAAGATGCAAAAATTGATGATGTCCAAAACAATGCGGCTGAGGGGTTTAACGGTAATATCAATGGTAAATATCAAGGTAGTGCTGATGTACTAAGTGTACAAGTGACCCACAACTTCTAGCTGTTCTCAACAATAAAAAACGCGCAATGGCGCGTTTTTTATTTTGAATGACTGGTTAGGACCTTCAGCTATCAAATAAGCTTTTCTGTTCCACTTCTGTAAACACCCTAAATTGATTTCTACCAGCGCCCTTTGCTTCATACAGCGCAATATCTGCTTTTTTTAGCAAGCGTTTAGTTGTTTCCTCACCATCCTGACCAAAACTAGCCACGCCGATACTCACACTCATGGGCACACGCTCGCCCAATACTTCAGCATGTTCTTTAAATAAATGGACAATCTTTCCGGCAACCACATTGGCATCGTTAATGTCATTGAGTTCGTCTAGCACAATGACAAATTCATCTCCGCTAATGCGGCTAACCGTGTCCACATCACGAATCGCCGACTTGAGCCGCGTCGCAATCACCTTGAGCAAAGCGTCACCCACATCATGGCCGTAGGTGTCGTTTAATTTTTTGAAATGATCGATGTCCACAAACAATATGGCCAAATTACGTTTAAAGCGTTTTGCATGCGCAAGCGCCTGTTCTAACCTAAAGTCCAATAAACGACGATTAGCCAGCCCAGTTAAACTATCATGCATGGCCAACGCGGTGAGCATTTTCCGCTCGCGCAATAAAAAGTAAACCAACGCTGATAATAGCACCGCAATGACAATCCCCATCAGCCTGGCAATCACAATCAATTGCGGAGCTTTTTCCGTTTTTTGCAACACCACCCATTCCCATGCTGCATCCGGGAAATCACTAGTAGAAATGATTGCGCCCTGACGATGAAATAAATCAGAATCACCATACACGGCTTTTCCATGTTGATCACGGATAGCAAAATCAAACTCATCATTAAGTAACGGCCGAAAGGCCGAATCAAAAAAAGCATCGGAGTTAATAACGGTAGACAACAGCCCCCAGTATTTTTGATCGATGTAGACTGGGTAACGATAAATCAAGCCCCTGCCACCTTGCACCAAGTCCAAAGGCCCAGTTAGCACGCCCTGATGGCGGTCTATCGCCTCTTTTACTTTGGGCCATTGTTGCGGTAAATTGCGATAATCTACCCCTATCGCTTTTTCGTTGGATTGTATAGGGTACATATAGGTGATGGTGTACCCTACGGCGATTGCTAGATTTCTAACATTATTTGTTCTAGTGTATAAATCTGCCAGCACATTTTGTACACGCTGATGGTCCAACTCGTGATGATAGATGGTTAAATAGCTAGACAAACCATTCGACACGAATAGTAAGGTATTGAGCTCTCGATCGACCTTTGACTTCAGCGTTGCCACATAGTGGGAGGCCGCCACCCGAAGCTTGGCATCGGCTTTTGCAGACTCTGCACTAATCAGCACCTCAAACATCACAAAAAACACAATAAAGACGGCACTAGCAATCGCCATTGCTGAAAAGTTGTTTTTGATCTCGCTGAGTAACTTAGTTGTCATTTGCTTCGAATTCATCATTTCGTTGCAACACTTTGTGTATCCACACGCATATGGTATCTATATATGAGCAAAACCACCCGTCTTTTTTGTGATTTAATCACTTGCTATGCTAATTTCATGTACTCAATGTTGTAGCCCCCATTAATTCATGAATACATTTAGCTAGCCATACCAAAAGTGTTTAGGTGTGTGCTGATAACGCTGAAAAAAGTCGGTTTAAGTATTTCCAACTATGCCGTTGATTTCAAATGGTGAACATCTGTGATGTCGAACACAGCACCAACGCATCATGTTGGCCTTTAATATCCTTGCTCAAATGTTGAAGTTGTAATCCAGACCTCTGACCAACCTCATGTTGCATTACCAAAAAAATAACTATAAACTGCACAAAAGACAGACCTGTCTTCCTATTTATGTCAATTTATCATGATATGGATGTATAGGACTAGCTTTGATCAGGCAGCATTACTAGTGCAATTATTTAAAACAAATATTTCAAGGGGAAATAAAGATGACTGAAGATAACCATGCAGGCAATGTAATTTTACTTAGGACAGCCTGTATTACATTGCTTTTAGGTTTGGTCCTAGCGTGGTGCCTTGTGATGACTAGAGGCATGAAAATTCCTTACATGCTCAATATATTTACTAGCACTGACAACCTTTTATCAGGGCATTTAGATTTTCTAATGATGACGATGTTGCTATTAGGCTTTTATGCGTCAAGAATTAGATTGCCCAAGTTTGTGATTTGGCCAATGGCCCTTGGTTCTATAGGTAATCCAACAGCTTTTGTAGTATTGGCGATTTCTCCCAAAATTCACTCACTTCCTTACATATTATTTCTATACACCACATTATCGTTAACGACTTTCGGTTTTGGAATGGCCGCAATTAAAGCGCTCAGATACTCCTTCAAATAACCGGCAATTCGTTTTGAGTGTAAATCTAGAAATTGGGGTTCAAAATCGCGATGGGTATCGATCTTAAAAATTCAAATACACAATATGGTTTGATCGCTAGATCATTGCATTGGACCAGTGTGGCGATGCTGTTAACTATTGTAGTGCTGGCTAGTCAGCTTGCAGGTAAAGTATCCGGACCTGAGAAGGTGGAATTAACCACACTACATTCTTCAATGGGTATTATTTTTCTTGTGTTGATGATTGCTAGATTGACATGGAGAAACCTGAACCCCAACCCAATTCATTCTTACAGCATTAAAACCTGGCAAAAACTGCTGGCTATTTCACTTCACAGGTCGATATACATCATCATCATTACACAATGTTTTTTAGGTATATTGGTATTATTCTCAACTGACCAAACAACTTATTTTTTCGATTTGTTTGAGTTCCCGCCACTGCTTGAGAAAGCGAATCCAATTCATACAATAGTGTTAGGGATGCATTATGCAATCTCTGTGATGATTTACCCCTTATTTGCTATCCACATTACGGCGGCCATCTATCATCAAGTTTTTGGCTTAGTAGAAGACAATTAATTAATAGAAAAGATTATCAGGTAGGGTGCCTCTGTACAAATGTAGCCCCCCCCTGTAATGAGCCTAGTCATAACGCTTAGCAACTTCTGGCTAATCAATCCAAATCCCCCACAACAAGCTGACATACAGCCATCAGTTTAGGCTGAAATTACCGTCATCTGTCATCTGTATTTGCTTGGCTACCTCACCAAAAACAAAAAAGACCCAAGGCGTTAACCTTGAGTCTCTCTATCAATGGTGGCCCCTCTGTGAGTCGAACACAGCACCAACGGATTATGAGTCCGCTGCTCTAACCAAGCATGAGCTAAGGGGCCGTAAGCTTTATCTAATTACCTCTAGCCAGATTAGTCTTGACCAGTTTCCAAGAAGCTTCTTAAACGCTCCGAGCGTGTTGGATGACGCAATTTACGCAAGGCTTTCGCTTCTATCTGGCGAATACGCTCACGTGTCACATCAAACTGTTTACCCACCTCTTCCAATGTGTGGTCCGTGTTCATCTCAATACCAAAACGCATGCGTAACACTTTAGCCTCGCGCGGGGTGAGTGACTCTAACACTTCACTGGTCGCATCGCGCAAGCTTGCGTATACGGCAGCATCCATTGGCGCCAATGTGGTGTTATCTTCAATAAAGTCACCCAAATGTGAATCTTCATCATCACCAATTGGTGTTTCCATCGAAATTGGCTCTTTGCTGATTTTTAAGATTTTTCTAATCTTATCTTCAGGCATTTCCATTTTCTCAGCCAAGGTCGCTGGGTCAGGTTCTAAACCCGTTTCTTGCAGAATCTGACGACTGATACGATTCATTTTATTAATCGTCTCAATCATATGCACTGGGATACGGATGGTACGTGCTTGGTCAGCAATAGAACGTGTAATGGCCTGGCGAATCCACCAAGTAGCGTAAGTCGAAAACTTGTAACCACGACGATATTCAAACTTATCTACCGCTTTCATCAAGCCAATGTTGCCTTCTTGAATCAAGTCCAAGAATTGCAATCCACGGTTGGTGTATTTTTTAGCAATCGAAATCACCAAACGTAAGTTAGCTTCAATCATTTCACGCTTAGCACGACGTGCGCGCGCTTCGCCTGTGGTCATCTGCTTGTTGATTTCTTTCAACTCTTTGATGGGAATACCCACGCGGTTTTGCAAAGTCATCAAGCGATCTTGCTGATCTAAAATGGAGTGTCTATAACGTGATAAGCGTTCTGCATACGGTTTGTTTTGCGCTAACTCTTCATCCAGCCAAGCCATGTTAATTTCATTACCTGGGAATGATTTAATAAAATGCGGACGTGGCATGCCCGATTTCTCTACACAGAAATCCATCACTTTACGTTCATGGCTACGCACTTCTTCTACCATTTCACGCACTTGATCACACAACGCCTCGACTTGTTTTGCAGAGAAACGGAACGCGGTCAGCTCATCCAGCACGCTTTGGTGCAAGGCTTTATATTTTGCATCTTGTGAGCCCTTGGTATCACGGATGACATTCATTTCCGCATTTGCAGTGCGGATGATTGCAAAGCGTGCCAACACTTCTTCTTTGAGCTTGGCTAGTGCTTCTGCAGAAATCGCTGCGGCTTTTGCACCATCTTCGTCATCATCTTCTTCGTCATCATCGGAGACTTCTTCTTCATGCTCGGCATCTTCAACTGCCAATGCATCTTCTAGACCAATGTCGCTATCAATCAAGCCATCCACTAGGTCATCTACACTGATTTCGTCTTTTTCTACTTTATCGACCAAAGCGAGTAATTCAGCAATAGTCGTCGGGCAAGCGGCAATTGCCTGCACCATGTGTTTGAGGCCATCTTCAATACGTTTGGCAATTTCAATCTCGCCTTCGCGGGTGAGCAAATCCACCGTACCCATTTCACGCATGTACATACGCACAGGGTCAGTTGTACGACCAAACTCTGAATCCACAGTAGCTAACGCCTGTTCTGCTTCTTCTACTGCGTCTTCATCGGCTACAGGCGGTGGCGCATCAGACATCAATAACACTTCAGCATCAGGCGTCTCTTCATATACCTGAATACCCATATCATTGATCATGCCAATGATGCTGTCGATTTGCTCTGTATCTTGCACATCGTCTGGCAAGTGGTCATTAATTTCAGCGTAAGTTAAATAGCCACGCTCTTTACCCAACACAATAAGTGATTTAAGGCGGGTGCGACGCGCTTCTGCATCCATGGCTTGGAGCGCAGGATCTATCGGCGTTTCCGCCTCAAGTTTAAGGCGTTCTTTTTCTAAAGTTTTGTCTGATTTTGGTCTGGCCATGCCCGATCCTATCTATAAAATCTTAAACTGTGTGAATCTTGAAGTTGCAATCAATGCTTTTGCCGTGCCTAATGACGATTGACTGGTGATCATTCATCATCGTTTTTGACGTTTGGCGCATTTACGGCGAACCTTAGATTATATCTTAAATCACCCTAAAAATTAAATGGTCTATGCTTAAAATTTAAGCAAAGCAACCACTTATCTTTTTAAAGTCAATTTTTTCAACAACTCACGCTCTTCGTGAGTGAGCTGCGCAAATGGCTTTTCCTGGAGTGAACTCAACAATTGGTTGTCTCGCACATCCGTCATCATCTCTGTTAGTTGGGCACAAGCACCGGAAAATTCAAGCGCAATGTCTAAACTTTCATCCAGTAAGTGCAATTCCCGCTGTATCTCACTCAATAACTTTGCATCTACTTGTGACGCGATACTGTGCAGCAAAGTTGCAGGCTTTGACTGCGGCTGGCCTAGGGCAGCATGTATCACAGCATTAAGTAGCACGTCTTCTTCGTTTGTATTTTGCACAAATTGCAAATGCTCAACATTGGCCAATTGCGGCTGCATTAACAACATCAACACAAAGCGTTTTTTAATCGATAACGGCGTACGCATTTGACGTGCCATGGCCTTGGGGGCTATCTTTTGTGGAGCAGGCAGCCGCAGCATGCTTTGCATTTCTTGTTCTGTCACTTGTGCCAATTCTGCAATCCGCTTACGTAATAGCAACGCAAACCTAGGTGCAGAAATTTGCTTTAAGATAGGCTCAGCATCATTCAAAAACGTCACTTTATCCTCTTGCGAGTTAAGCGGATTATTTTCACCCAAATGCTGAATAATATACTGCGATAACGGCATCGCATTTTGCATTTCACGCTCAAACGCTTCTTTGCCAAACTCACGCACATAACTATCAGGATCATGCTCTTTAGGCAAAAATAGAAAACGCAACTTCAGTCCATCTGTCAGTGCTGGCAATGCATTCATGGCGGCGCGCCACGCTGCGGTTCTACCAGCATTGTCGCCATCAAAACTAAATACAATTTCATCGGTTTGGCGCATGAGCTTGGTGATATGGAAAGGCGTGGTTGCCGTACCCAATGCCGCAACCGCGTACTCAATCCCGTATTGCGCCAATGCCACCACATCCATATAACCTTCAACTACCAACACACGCCCTGCATCACGGATGGCACGGCGCGCAACAAACAAGCCATACAGTTCGTGGCCTTTTTGAAACAAAGGAGTTTCGGGCGAATTATAGTATTTAGGCGTATCTTCGGGATTAATCACGCGACCGCCAAAGCCAATCACTTGGCCTTTTTGGTCATGAATAGGGAACATAATGCGATCACGAAAACGGTCATAGCGCTTACCTTGCTCATTGGTGACCACCAGCCCGGCAACACCTAATGCCTCGTTCTCATACTGCGGAAAAACAGTTTGTAAGTTCTGCCAACCGGCAGGCGCATAACCAATTTGAAATTTAGCCGCAATTTGCCCACTTAAGCCGCGCGCTTTAAGATAAGCAATCGCACGCTCGGATTTTTTTAACTCAGCTTTATAGTAATTAGCGGCCTGCTGCAACGCTTCTTGCAAGCCCACCACAGCTTTTTGTGGGACTCTATCGGGATCGCGTGTCTCTTGCGGCACAATCATCCCTACGCCCTTGGCTAGCTCGTGCACCGCCTCCACAAAACTAAGGCCAGCATACTCCATTAAAAAACCAAGCGCAGTGCCATGGGCGCCGCAACCAAAACAGTGATAAAACTGCTTGGTCGGACTGACAGTAAAGCTGGGAGATTTTTCGTTATGAAACGGACAACATGCGGAGTAATTAGCGCCTGCCTTCTTGAGTGGTACTGACTTATCGACGACATCGACAATATCAACGCGATTGAGCAACTCTTGAATGAAGCTTTCTGGAATCATAAGCCTAAGTATCGCATAAACTTCTCTAATAAAAAAAGGAGCTGTACGCTCCTTTTGTCATTGCTGCATGTATTGCGGAAGACGGGATATCTTAACTTAAACGCGCTTTGATCAGCCCAGAAACCTTACCCATATCAGCTACTCCGGCAACCAGTGGTTTTACCAAACTCACCACCTTACCCATATCTTTAGCGCCAGAAGCACCGGTATCGGCAATCACCTGCGTGATAATTTGGTTCACTTCATCGTCCGTTAGCTGTTTTGGCATATAGGTTTGAAGTACGGTGACTTCAAATTTTTCCACGTCCGCCAAGTCAGTACGATTCGCTGATTCATATGCAGTGATCGAATCACGACGCTGTTTCAGCATCTTTTCAATCACCGTAATCACCGCAGCGTCGTCCAACTCAATACGCTCGTCGACCTCACGCTGTTTAATCGCGGCTTGCAACAACCTAATTGCACCCAAGCGCGCCGTATCTTTAGCACGCATGGCATTTTTCATGTCCTCAGATATCTGAGCTTTTAATGACATGAAAAACCCTTAGTATAATTTGGCTGGAAGCGTTTGATTGCGTAAACGACGGTATTGACGTTTTACAGCAGCCGCAGCTTTGCGTTTACGTTCCCAAGTTGGTTTTTCGTAAAATTCGCGGGCGCGCAAGTCGTTCAATAAACCTGTTTTTTCAATCAAGCGTTTGAAACGACGCAATGCTACGTCAAATGGCTCGTTCTCTTTAACACGTACACTAGACATTAAATCACTATCCTTAAAATGTGTTGCTCTCAACTGCAAGCTAAACCTTGTTTAGAATGCAACATTAAATGCGATGCTCATTGATGCAGCATCGAAAACCGCGTATTCTAGCGCGTTCATTTGCTTTAATCAATCATTTATTTGTATCAATTGGATATGTTAGTACTTAAAACATGCTAGTGCTTGGGTTTGAATCTTCATGCGATGAAACTGGCATCGCGCTTTACGACACGCATCAAGGCTTGCTCGCCCATGCACTGCATTCTCAAGTAGAAATGCATGCAGAATACGGCGGTGTAGTGCCAGAACTCGCCTCGCGCGATCATATCCGCCGCGTATTACCACTGACTAAACGCGTGCTGGCAGATGCCAATAAAACGCTTGCCGATATTGACGGCATTGCTTATACACAAGGACCAGGCCTAGCCGGAGCTTTGTTGGTCGGCACAAGCGTGGCGCAATCTATTGCCTATACACTCAAGGTTCCCAGCATTGGCGTGCATCATCTAGAAGGGCATTTGCTCGCACCCTTATTAGAAGACAACCCGCCTGCATTTCCATTTGTTGCATTATTGGTGTCGGGTGGACATAGTCAACTCATGCGCGTAGATCGCATTGGCCAATACCAGCTGCTGGGCGACACCCTAGATGATGCAGCAGGTGAAGCCTTTGATAAAACGGCCAAACTATTAGGATTGGGCTACCCAGGCGGCCCAGCATTGGCCAAGCTGGCAATGCAAGGCAAAGCGCGTTTTAAGTTGCCACGCCCCATGCTGAATAGTGGTGACTTGAATTTTAGCTTTAGCGGATTAAAAACAGCTGTACTTACCCTCGTGAATCAACAAGCCTCCAGTCAAACGCAACACAGCAACCAACAAAGCATGGCCGAGTCGCTCGATTTGGCCACAAAGGCAGACATTGCATGGGAGTTTCAAGAAGCCGTGACTGAGATTCTCACCACCAAATGCATGGCCGCATTGCGGGAAACCGGGCTAGACAACTTAATTGTGTCGGGCGGAGTGGGCGCTAACGCACGCTTGCGTGAGCGCTTAAACTTAGCCACCAAACGTAAGTTATGCAAAGTCAGTTACCCACGCTTAGAATTTTGCACAGACAATGGCGCCATGATTGCATTTGCAGGCGCCAAGCGTTTGGAAGCCATGCAAAATCACTCGCAAGACTATAGCTTTAGCATCAAAGCACGATGGGATTTGGCTGAGCTAATGCAACCTTAACGCTTATTTTTTAAAGCTAGACTCTGTACCCGCCAGCAATTTTTGAATATTGCTCTTATGGCGAATCACCAAGAAAATTGCCATCACCAACACCACCCCCACATAGACTGGGTAGGGCGAAAGAAAATACCAAGCCAGAAAAGGTGATGCGATGGCGGCGAGCAATGCAGCCAACGAAGAAATACGAGACACCGCAAACACCAGCACCCACACCAGTACAGACGACAATGCCAACCAACCGGAAATCCCCAGCATCACGCCCAGCGCAGTGGCCACACCTTTACCGCCTTTAAACTTGTGATACACCGGGTACAAATGCCCTAGAAATACCGCCAAAGCTACCGCAGCCACCACCCACATCAACATATTCGCTTGCAATGCCATCCATACCGGAAACCAGCCTTTAAATGCATCGCCAAGCAAGGTTAAAATTGCTGCTGACTTTTTACCGCTACGCGCTACATTGGTCGCGCCAATATTGCCGCTACCCACCGTACGCGGATCGGGCAGACCATATACCTTGCTCACAATAATTCCAAAAGAAATTGAGCCAATTAAATAGGCTGCTACGACCCAAATCACCGACTCCACATTAATCCCTAGCTCATTCATCATAAGATGCTCTAAAATCCGATAACCACATTCTAAACCATCGCAAATCACGTAGAAACTTAAATTTATGGACACCATCTTTTTAGAGCAGGTTAAAGTACAAACCAAACTGGGTGTACCAGCGTGGGAGCGCATGGTGCCACAAACCATTATTTTGGATATCGAAATCGGCTACGACTTGAGTAAATCCTGCCAAAGCGATGCGATTGAAGACACCATTGATTACGGGCAAGTGGTGAGCCGGATTCGCGAGACGCTCGCAGCACACAGCTTTCAATTGGTAGAAGCATTGGCCGAACATGTATGTCAGCTGATTTTAAAAGAATTTCAAGCAGCAAGTGTGAAAATGAAAGTGGCTAAACCTAGCGTATTGTCTGGGCTAAAAGCATTAGGTGTGGTGATTGAGCGAACAAACTCAGTTAAGCCATAAAGAAACTTGCAATATCTACATTGACTCAAATCAAAATCTATTTTTTAGGCGCTATTAATTTGCATAGTCGCTGCATGTAAATGATGTCCATTTTTTGATTTTTTACAAAAAATTATAGTTTTATGCTCAAGTAAATGTTATGAATCACTCTTCATTTTCATACATGAAGATAGTCATGGCGATTGAGAGCAATCCGCTGATAAAGCATCAAGATAAGCTGACTTATCTATTAATTATTGCCTCCATCGTAATCACTGTGGTTGCTATTGCTTGGACGATATTCTTTATTAGCATTCGAGACTGGTTAAGTGTTGGTGTAGAGTCCACCCTCATCGCACTCGGATATATCGGATACAGCTCCGCCAAGCGTAACAATACAAAAGTAATAGCGCACATATTGTTTCCCCTATTATTTATCGTGATGTGTATTGTCTGTATATTTTTTGATGTTCCCAATACTGCGGTTCCAAGGTCCAATCACCACTACTTCCTGCCCATGGTCTTATACGCTTATGTGCTATATCAGGATGAACATCCCTACTTAAAAATAGCCGTTCCTGCGCTAATATCTCTCGCCTTTTTGATGTTCGCCTCTACACATACCGGCATCAACCTATCCGGCATGACAAACGATCATCGATTAGTAGGTGTGTGGATCACCAATAGTGTTGCACTTATGATGCTGTTTCTAGTAGCGCTGATTATGCAATCCGACTTTAAAGTACGCCATACACTTGAGCTAGAACTAAGTAAAGCATTGCTAAAAAATGAAATTGAACTCTATTTTCAGCCTCAAGTAGACGAACGTGGTAGAACATTGGGGGCTGAAGCCTTAGCTAGATGGCAGCATCCTACCTTTGGCACAATAGAGCCTGACGTATTTATTCCACTAGCTGAAAAATCTGAGCTGATCTTACATTTGGGTAAGTACGTATTAGCATCTGCGTGCCATCAACTGACCCTCTGGGCACAAAACGAGACAACCGCACAGTTAACACTCTCGGTCAACATAAGCGTCAAGCAGTTCCAAAGTACTGAGTTTGTACCGCACATTATCACGCTCCTTAATGAAGCAAAGGTGAATGCGCATAAATTACAACTGGAGATCACAGAAAGTATTTTTGCACATGATTTAGAAACTATTCAGGTAAAAATGACGCAGCTAAAATCCTATGGCATCAAATTCTCACTAGATGATTTTGGTACCGGCTATTCTAGCCTTGCGTATGTGAAAAAACTGCCGCTAGATGAATTGAAAATTGACAAATCTTTTATCAAAGAAGTATTGACCAGCGTAAATGATGCTTCTATCACCAAAATGATTATCTCGTTAGCACATGAATTACACATTGCTATTATTGCAGAAGGTGTGGAAACACCCGAGCAGCAACAATTTTTGATCAACAATGGCTGCCTCAATTTTCAAGGCTACTTATATAGCCGCCCCCTGCCCATAGCTGAGTTTAATGTATTTACATTAGCCAATAACCAACAACCCCAGCCATACTTTCAATACCCATAAGATGCCTATATAGCTGATATGGCTGGGCATCACTATGCGTAATCAGCCTCTAGGATGATGCACCGAATGTAACTGTTTCAAGCGCTCTCTCGCTACATGCGTATAAATCTGTGTGGTAGAAATATCCGAATGCCCCAATAACATCTGCACCACCCGCAAATCCGCACCATGGTTTAATAAATGCGTTGCAAACGCATGGCGTAATACGTGTGGAGAAATATGCTTAGCAATACCCGCCAGCGCTGCGTACCGTTTAATAATGTGCCAAAAAGCTTGGCGCGTCATGCCTTCTGCACGGCTAGTCACAAACATGGCATCACACAAACGTTTTTGCAACAACTCTGGCCGCGCATAGCGTATATAGCGGTCTATCCAATCGGCTGCCTCAGCACCCATCGGCACCAAGCGCGTTTTACTGCCTTTGCCTGTGACACGCACAATACCATCTTGCGTGCTGACTTCTGCAACTGTCACCCCCACCAACTCAGAAACACGCAAACCGCTGGCATAGAGCAATTCAAGCATGGCGCGATCACGCAAGCCCAAAGGCTGCGACACATCAGGTGCTTTTAGCAGATCTTCCACCTCCTGCTCATTAAGGCTTTTGGGCAAACTACGTGGCAGCTTGGGAGATTCAAGATGAAGGGTTGGGTCCTCTTTAAGGAGTTGCTCACGCAATGCGTAGCGATAGAACCGACGCAAACTGGCGACCAAGCGACTAATACTACGTGCTTTTGAAAGCGGGAAACGCACTGCCAAATATTGCTGAATATCGGCGTTAGTCACTGCCAACATATTGATACTTTGTTTGGATGCACACCAATTGGCAAAAGCAGTCAAATCAGCACGGTAGCTATCCAGCGTGTTCTTAGATAAGCCATCTTCAAGCCAGAGATGGTCAATAAAATTATCCAAATACTGTTGATGTTGCGTGTGCACCACACACCCTATCAGGCAAATTGACGCTGCGTCTTTAATGCGCCTTTGTAATTGATGGCGCCTTCGTGCCGAAGCAGCCATTTTTTGACTTTAAGCCCATGGTCCATTCCCCGCATAAAGCCACCCAAACCAGTTTTGGCTACTACGCGATGACAAGGCACCACCAAGGGTAAATGATTTGCGCCACAGGCATTGGCGACTGCACGTGGCCCGGAGCCCAACTGCTCTGCCAGCTCACCATAGGTACGGGTTTGACCGCTAGGAATTGCGCTGATCATGCCCCAGACTTTACGCTGAAATGGCGTGCCCTTAAACACCAATGGCAAATTGAAGTTGGCGTTGGGGTTATCCAGATACGCTTCTATTTGCAAGGCTATTTGAATTGCAATTTTTGAAGGCTCTGCTTTAACGCTGGCTGATTCATTTAAAAAATCGATATTGACTTGCATACCGTGAGAATAAATACCGATAGAACCAAAAGGGGCGGTGACTACCAAATCATATTCTTTTAGTAATTTTGATTGTTTTTGCATTGTAATAATTTAACTTAATCAATTACTTTAATGCAAATAAAAAAAGCCTTGAAACTAAAAAGTTTCAAGGCTTTTAATTGATACTCACAAAAAGATTAACTTTCTGCTGTAATCTCTTTCTCACGCGCTACTAATTTCTCTTTAATACGTGCAGATTTACCTGAACGCTCACGCAAGTAGTACAACTTAGCACGACGTACATCACCACGGCGTTTTAGCTCGATAGATGCAATCAATGGTGAGTAAGTTTGGAATGTACGCTCAACACCTTCGCCAGAAGAGATTTTACGCACGATGAATGATGAGTTTAAGCCTTTGTTGCGTTTTGCAATCACAACGCCTTCATAAGCCTGCACACGTTTACGTGTACCTTCAACTACGTTTACACCGACTACCACTGTATCGCCAGGGGCGAAATCAGGAATCGTTTTGTTTAAACGAGCAATTTCTTCTTGCTCTAACATTTTAATAATGTCTGCCACTTGTAGCTCCTTTTAATTATGAAGATGCTTGTTCCTGCTCACTATCTATTGCTTGTAGCAGCCGTGCTTCTTCTTTCGTCAACGACCTTGCGGCCAATAAATCCGGGCGTTTAGCCCTTGTTAGCAATAACGATTGTGCTAATCGCCATTCTCTAATCTTTGCATGATTACCTGACATTAACACCTCAGGCACCCTTAAATCTTCATACTGTTCTGGACGCGTATAATGTGGACAATCTAACAATCCATTCACAAACGAATCTTCCACGGCTGAATCGGCATCGCCCAATGCGCCTGGCAACTGCCGAATCACTGCATCCAACAACACCATGGCGGGCAACTCACCACCACTTAACACATAATCACCGATGGATATTTCTTCATCCACCTGCGTATCCAGCAAACGCTGATCTACACCTTCATAACGACTTGCCAGTATCACCAAACCCTTAAGCTGGCTCAACTGCATGACTTTTTCATGCATCAACGGCTTGCCTCTGGGCGACATGTGCACCACATGTGGCTGCACACCATTCTCGGCTAACCGCTGCTTAGCCGCGGCAATCGCTTTGGCTAACGGCTCTGCTAACATCACCATACCGGGTCCACCGCCATAGGGCCGGTCATCTACCGTTTTGTGATTATCCGAGGTAAATTCTCTAGGATTCGTCACTTGTATTTGATACAGCGCACGGCTTAACGCACGTGAGGTAATACCATGCTGCGTCAACGCATTGAACATCTCGGGAAACAAACTAATTACTTCTACTTGCATGGCTTGTTTCAACCTAGTCAATGATGTTTAAAAATCTGCGTCCCAATCGACCAACATCGTTTTTGCCACAACATCTACCGCGATGACCACTTGGTCAATAAAAGGAATCAAACGCTCAATATTGCCGTTTTCTTTTCCAGTTTTAACCACGAGCACATCATTCGCGCCCGTTTCAAACACATCTGTCACATAACCAAAATCAATATCCTGTTGGTTTTTGACTGCCAGTCCAATCAAGTCAGACCAGTAATATTCATTGTCATCAGGCACTGGCAGCGCATCTCGCGGCACTGCCACTTGCAAACCTTTACAAGCAAATGCCTGATCTCTATCGTCAACACCAGCTAACTTTACGACCAATACATCGTTATGAATTTTTGCTTGCTCAACAACGACTTCACGCCAATTGTCCTGCTTGCCAATCCACCACGCGTCATAGTCAAAGAGACCATCCAAGACTTCTGTATCGGGTAGCACTTTAAGCCAACCATAAACGCCATAGGGCGCAACTATGCGCCCCATCACCACCATACTACTCAACGTGTACTCTCATCAGCATTCCCTCGACTATTAACGAGGGAGTGACTTTATTCAGCGTCAGCAGCTGGTGCTTCTTCAACAGCCGGTGCTGCTGCTGCTTCAGCTGCGGCTTTTTCAGCTTCTGCCGCTGCTTTGGCATCAGCCTCTGCTTTAGCTGCATCTGCTGCTGCTTTGATTTTAGCCGCTTCTGCTTCTACTGCTTTTACCTTAGCTGCTTCTAATTTAGCAGCATCTTTAGCTTTAGCAGCAATCATTGCCTCTGGGCCTTTAGCGTGGAATTTCACCAAGCGAGCCACTGTATCTGACAATTGCGCACCATTGCTTGTCCAATGATTTACGCGTGCTTCATCAATACGCAAACCTTCAGCGCTTGCACGTGCTGATGGATTGTAAAAACCTACGCGCTCGATAAAGCGACCATCACGGCGATTGCGTGAATCGGCTACAACCACATTGTAGAAAGGGTTCTTTTTAGAGCCACCACGTGATAAACGAATAACGACCATAATCTTGTTCTCTATAAAATTAATTCTGTGCAGAAAGGCGCGGATTATACGTTATTTAGTAGATAGGTTGCAAGTAATTTATTTTACTTTGCATATAACGGTAAATGACCGATCTTTAACGATTTCTGCGGTACTCCAACGCCAGACTAACTAGCTCGTGCTGTTTATGTACGCCCATTTTTTTGTAAATATTTTTCATGTATTGGCGTACCGTTTCAATCCCGATCCCCATCAGCTCGGCTACGTCCTTTAAGTCGCGGCCTTCGCTTAGCAAGGACACACACTGCACCTCTCTGGGCGATAGCCGATACTCGTCTTTCAAACGATCCGCCCAAAACTCTTGATTCAGGTTTAAATCTTTAATCAAAATCAAGACATGATGCCCATGTCTGCGCTCTTGATCATTCTTACTCATCTTGCTAATGGTTAAGCTAATGGGGCGCACATAATCATTGCGATGCACATACACGTTAAATACGTTGCAAGCACCTTGCTCTTTAATTGCAGCGTCTACCGCATCTTGCAAGCGCTTATTATCTGCCGCCAAATCGGCCACCAGCTGACTGTCTTTGAGTTTAAGGCCGCGATCTGCAGCCAAGATAGATTCTGCAGCTTTTGACGAAAACACCACTTCACCTCGGCTAGAAACGATAAGCATGGCCTGCCCAAGCTGCTCAAGCCCCTGCTCTAACAGTTTTGCCTGCCACAGCTGCTGGTTCGCACTTTCAAGAGTTGCTGACATATCGCATCAATACTTTCTATCGTTTGTCTGGTGATTGATTTTTATGATGATTGCCGATAATGATGATATCCCAATGACAGAGGATAAGCACGCAACGCACTGAATCTCTGCTATCGACAACAGTTGCGAATTATTCATCAATCCCACCACAGACAATATCCCCCAAATAAGGGAGGCATTACGGCTTACGGGTTTAGATATATAGTAGGGTCAGCCAAACCAGCACCTTCAAAGCCTGCGCTGCGCAAGCGACAAGAGTCGCACTGCCCACAGGCGCGCCCTAGCGCATCCGCCTGATAACAGGACACAGTGATGCCGTAGTCCACACCTAACGAGGTTCCCAACGCGATGATTTGTGACTTAGTTAAATCAATTAGTGGCGCATGGATAGTGATGCGATGACCCTCCACCGCACTTTTGGTCGCCAGATTGGCCATGGCTTGAAACGCATGCACGTATTCGCCGCGACAATCTGGGTAGCCGGAATAATCCAATGCATTCACGCCAATAAAAATGTCTTGAGACTGCAACACTTCAGCCCACGCTAAGGCCAACGACAACATAATGGTGTTGCGGGCAGGTACATAGGTGACTGGAATGCCTTCCGTCGGTGTCTGCGGCACATCAATGCTATTGTCGGTGAGCGCTGAGCCACCAAACAAACTTAAATCCAGTTGCGCCGTTTTGTGACTACATGCACCCAGTGCCTGTGCTACGCGGTTAGCGGCATTGAGCTCGGCAATATGGCGCTGATGATAGTCTAAACTGAGGCAATAACACTCAAAGCCTTGAGATTTAGCAATGGCCAAACATGTGGCAGAGTCCAATCCGCCGGACAATAGCACTACTGCTTTTTTGGTCGAGTTCTGCATCATACACCCGGTTTCTCGCCCCATAGTACTTTGTGCAGTTGCACTTGCATACGCACGGGCAGATGATCTTCTAACACCCAACCTGCCAACTCTGTTGCCGCTAACTCATGGTAGCTAGGAGAAAATAGAATTGGGCACTTTTCGTTTAACTTTAACTCTTGTACCTTTTGCTTGGCCCAATCGTAATCGGCGCGGTTGCACAGCACAAACTTGACTTCATCCGCAGCTTTTAAATAGGCTAAATTGCCCCAGCGATTATTTTCAGACTCATTGGATGCTGGTGTTTTGATATCTAAAATAACAGAAACACGTGGATCCACCACTGAAATATCCATCGCACCGCCCGTTTCGATGGAGACGCTGTAGCCTGCATCACATAAAGCCTGCAGCAAATCTCGACACTCTTTCTGCGCAAGCGGCTCACCCCCGGTAACCGTCACATAGTGCGCGCCGTAACTCGCCACCTGCTGCATAATATCGGCAATTTCCATATTGCTGCCACCGTTAAAAGCATAGGCAGTATCGCAATAGGTGCAGCGCATAGGACAACCAGTCAACCGCACAAATACAGTGGGTAAGCCGATGCGAGAAGTTTCGCCTTGCAAGGAGTGGAAAATTTCGTATATTTTTAATGCCATGACTATGAGACGCCGGAAATAATAATGCCAACTGTGAAGTTGGCATTATTTTACCGCAAAAAAGTACTTTTAAATGAAGGTTTTAGCTACAGCCATATAGACTACTTCAACGCCTCTAATGCTTTTAAGCGTTTTTGCGCTGTTGGCGTCACATCCGCATTCGGATGCTTAGCAATCAGGTCCTTTAACGTTTTTTTGGCATTCGTCACCTGACCCAGCTGAATTTGGCTATTGGCTACGTTGTACATTGCATCTGCCACTTTAGGGTGGTCTGCATGGCCATCAATCAGCTTCTGCTGCGTTGCGATAGATGACTTGTAGTTTTTAAGCGCAAATTGCGCATAACCCATGCCATATAGCGCATCCGGCACTAGCTTGCTTGTAGGATAGTCTTTTAAAAACGCATCATAAGCTGCAAACGCTTCTTTATGCTTACCTGCTTTTGCCAGTGCATCGGCTTCAGCATAAGGTTTAGCATCTTTATCTTCTACCACTTGTACTGGTGCTGGCTCAGGCTGTGAAGCCTGTACCGGGCCAGCTTCGATTCTACGCAGACGCGTGTCTGTATCTGCGTATAAATCTTTTTGACGCTGCTGAGCGGCTTCCAGATTATGTGAAGCCAGCTCCAAATCACCTCTCAGTTGTGCAACCTCTTGCTTCAAGAACTCGATTTGGTTTTGCATATCTGCCAAACCTTGGCCTTGAATCACAGCCTCAATAGCCGCCAAACGCTTTTCAATGGCGGCTTGTGATTTTTTAAGCTCAGCAATCCCTGCCTGGCTTTTAGCTTCTACATCTAGAATTTTCTTGCGGGCCTCAGTGTCATCAAACAAAGCTGCATGACTTGCTAGAGAAACCCCTAGCAAGCCAGTTGCCAATGCAGTGGCTAAGATGCGATGCATCCATTGCATCTTACTCACCTTGGTATACAACATCTACGCGACGATTTTGTTGGAAGCAATCTTCATCAGCACAATTCACGTTAGCTTTTTCTTCGCCATAGCTCACTGTTTCGATTTGTGTGTCTTGTACGCCTAATAGGTTCAAAGCTTTTTTCACAGATACTGAACGACGTTGGCCTAAAGACAAGTTGTATTCACGTGTACCACGTTCATCCGTATTGCCTTGTAAAATTACTTTGGCATCTTGATGTGATTTCAAATACTGTGCGTGCGCTTCAACAATCGGTCTGAACTCTGCTTTGACAGCATCACTATTGTAATCAAAGTAGATATTGCGTTTTGACAAGATATTGTTTGGATCACGTAATGGATTATTAGCATCATTATTCGCGTTGCCATCGATATTGACTTCTTTAATGCCATTTGCATCTGAATCATTACCAGTTGGCGCCGTTGTATTTGCACCTGAGCTCTTATCTTCTACTTTGGCTGGCGTCACTGGTGCACTTTTACACGCTACCAAAAATACTGCCATTGCTACGGTCATCCATAATTTGTTATTCATCTTTATTTCTCCTCTTTGTGTTGTTAACGATTATTTCAAAAAACTTAAATTGATCAAACTTATTTTGCAAGGGGCGCCCATGCTGGCTCTCTGACATCCCCAGTAGATTCACTTAGGCGCTGGCGCACTTTTCCATCTGAAGAAACTGCAGCCAACGTACCCCTTCCACGCACTTTGGTGGCATATAAAATCACGCGACCATTGGGTGAAAAGCTTGGCGACTCGTCTTGCGCACCTTCACTCAGCAACTGCACTTGTCCTGAGCTTAAATCTTGTAACGCTACTTTAAACCTACCACCGTCGTTGCGAATATACGCCAAATAACGGCCATCCGGGGAAAAATGCGGGCTGAGATTGTATGCGCCGTCGAAGGTAACACGGGTTGCATCGCCACCACCACTAGCCACTTTGTAGATTTGTGGTTTACCGCCACGGTCCGAGCTAAAGTATATAAACTTACCATCTGGCGAGAACGCAGGCTCGGTATCAATTGCATTGCTTTTGGTCACCTGTCTTAAATCACCACCATCGGCATCTATGGTATAAATTTGTGAGTTTGCGCCATACGTCAGCACAATTGCCAGCCTACTGCCGTCAGGCGACCATGCGGGCGCACTGTTATTACCCTTATAGTTCGCAATAATTTTACGGTCACCTGTGGTAAGTGATTGTACATAGACAATCGGTTTTTTCTTTTCAAATGACACATAGGCCATTTTGGTGCCATCTGGTGACCAAGCTGGAGAAATAATTGGCTCATTTGAAGACACCACATTTTGTGCGTTATAGCCATCGGCATCAGATACTTGTAGCGTATAACGCTTACCTATCTTATTGATATAAGCAATACGGCTGCCAAACACGCCACGCTCGCCAGTTAACTTCTCATAAATCGCATCGGCAATTTTATGCGCCGTTGCTCTGATTTGCGTAGGGGCAATTTGATAATCCATGCCAATCAACTGATTTTGCTTGAGTACATCCATCAATTGAAATGTCACTTTAAGACGACCACCGCCCAGACTCTCTACATGTCCCACCGTCATCGCTTGTGCTTGCAAGGCATTCCACTCTGCATATTTGATTTGTGAAGCGGCTGTGGGCAAATTGGCCATGCCGCGTGTATCTAACACACGAAACAAACCACTGCGCTTCAAATCCGCTGCGATAATTTCATGAAGGCTGTCTTTGGAAGGAATACCCGCCGGCTCTGCAAATGGCAAAATCGCCACCGGGATTTGCTGCGCACCACCCCCGCTGATTTCGATTTCTAATGCTGCATTTACTTGAAGACTTGTAAAGACGCTGGCGACTAAAAAAACCAGCCCGAGCATGTGTTTATTGAATACTGTCATGGCTAATTGGCTACAACTTGTTTAAAAAGTTCCGTCAAATTTTAATGCAATTTAGTTTTGATAGGCTTTTAATTACACTTTGTTACAACTGTTACATTTAAGAAACATGCCGCAGGCAGGGAATTATTCGCCATTGGGCTTAAATTTAAGCTTCAAATTTCTAAACTGCGCCTTGGCCGCAGTATCCTCTGGCAGCGGGAACGGTTCGGAAGCGATAATCGCCCGCTCTACCGCTTCATCACAAGTGGCATTACCGCTTGACTTCACTAGCTTGGGTGTCCCCGATAGCTCACCCGTAGGCAGCACACCAATATCAAATCGCAACTCCGGATTGCCATCACCACACAACGTTTTATTAACGTTGCCGCGAATTTTGGCTTTGATTTTCTCGGTGTATTCACCAATCACACTGGGGCTGACACTGCTGGCTTGCTGTGCAGCAGAAGGCTTATCGTCTCGCATTAAGGCTTGCAAGTCTTTTAGCTTTTTTTGTTCGGCCTGTTCCGCAGTTTTTTCCTGACGCAACTCTTCTTCACGCATCTCTTTTTTCAGTTTCTCAATCTCAGCTTTTTTCTTCTCTTCTTTCTTTTCTTCTAAGAGCTTTTTCTGTTCGGCTGCTTTTTTCTTTTGCTCCAACTCTATATCCACTTTGGGTGGCTGAGGCTCTGGCTTCTCTTGTACAGGCTCAGGTTTGGGTTCAGGCTTGGGTTCTGGTTTTGGCACTTCCTGCACAATAGGTTTGGGTGGCTCTTTAATTTCTACCGGCTTAGGTACACTCTTGTTTGGCAACTGCTCCCAAAGCTCTACCTCAGTGATGTTCATAGGCGGATGTGCAGCCTTCCAGTTAATGGACAGCACCATGGCCACAAACAGCACGCCGTGCACGGCAAATGCCAGCAGGCCTGCTTTCCATGAAACATCGCTTTCGTGCTTTCTAATCATGTGCGTACTTTGCCAATCCTATCCATCACGTTGCTGGCTTGAACAACAAACCCACTTTTTCCACCTTGGCTTGTTTGAGCAAGTCCATAATGGCAATCACTTTGCCGTAAGGTGTTTTTTCGTCCGCCGCCACGACTACGGCACGTGGTGATTTTTGTAATTGCTGCTTGATTTCCACCAGCAATGCATCACGCTCTAGTCGTCTGCCTTCCACTTCGGCACCGCCATCTTTTCGTACTGTGACAATAATCGGCGCGCCTGTTTGTTTGAGTGATTGGCCTACTTTAGGCAACTCTACAACGCCAGGATTCGTCATGGGCGCAGTGACCATAAAGATGACCAATAGCACCAGCGTTACATCAATATAGGGCACCACATTGATTTGGTTCATCATCCGACGTTTACGGGTTCTGCTCATGGCAACTCCTCTTTATTCCATCAATTAAAGATTGTGCGAAAGGATGCTAACGTTAGGCGTGCGCTGCACAAAAACCGCGGGCAGTACATGAAGTACGGCAAGGTTTTGATCACAGCGCACAACAGCGCGATACATGCTTGCAGCCAATCTAAATTCTGCGTTGCAGAATATTGGTAAACTCTTCCATAAAGCTTTCATAGCGTACAGATAAACGATCGACGCTAGAAGCAAAACGGTTGTAAGCAATCACTGCCGGAATCGCAGCAAACAAGCCAATGGCTGTCGCCACCAGCGCTTCTGCAATACCCGGTGCCACTTGGCTCAATGTCGCTTGCGCCACGTTGGACAAGCCACGGAACGCATTCATGATGCCCCACACCGTGCCGAACAAACCAATGTAAGGACTCACTGACCCAACCGAAGCCAAGAAAGGCAAATGCGCATCCAAGTTGTCCAGCTCGCGGTTGTACGCTGCGCGCATGGCACGGCGGGTACCTTCCATCACATCGCTCACTTCCATGCGGCCCTGTTGTTTATGACGCACAAACTCCTTAAACCCAGCCTCAAAAATACTGGCCATGCCTTGCGATTTACGACGGCCTGTACTCAAGCCATCGTATAGTTTATTTAAATCACCACCAGACCAAAATGACGCTTCAAACTGCTCTGCATCCTTAGACGCATTTTTAATGGTGAATACTTTGATGAAGATGTACCACCACGAAAATAATGAGGTGATGAGCAAAATAATCATGACAATTTGCACAGGCAAACTTGCGCCTGAGACCAAAGAAAAAAACGACATGTCATTGGCTACATTCATTGTGACTCCATGCTTTGTTTAATAGGGGCAGGTATGCCCATCGGTTTAAAAGTAGTTGCATTGACACAAGCAATTTTGACGTCAGCTTCAATCAAAATATCTTGTGCATGTGTTTCTGGGTGGGGCCTGAGTATAGTTTGACGACATTCAAAACTACCACGCCCTAATACCAGCAATTGATTGCTGACGATTAACGCATCATCGAATCTTGCCGGTTTTTTAAATTGAATTTGCATACTATGCACTACAAATAAGATATTTAAATCATCTCTTAAATGTGTTTGATGAAAACCCAAATACCGTAACCATTCGGTACGTGCACGCTCCATAAAGTTCAAATACTGGCTGTGATACACCACGCCACCAGCATCGGTATCTTCATAGTAAACGCGTACCGGCCAATTGAATATACTTATTGCTGCCAAAGCTCTCCACTCGCTAAATTGGTTGGTACAGGTAGGCCAAAATGCTGATAGGCTAGGCTGGTCGCTACGCGTCCACGTGGTGTACGCATGAGATACCCTTGTTGAATTAAATAGGGCTCCAGCACATCTTCGATAGTGTCTCGCTCTTCGCCAATCGCTGCAGCCAAATTATCCAACCCCACCGGGCCGCCGCCAAACTTTTCTAGCACGGCCTGCAACAACTTTCTGTCCATCACATCAAAGCCCAGCTTATCTACATCCAGCATTTTCAATGCCGCATCTGCAATATCACTGGTCACAATACCATCTGATTTTACTTGCGCGTAGTCGCGTACGCGACGCAATAAGCGATTGGCAATGCGCGGTGTGCCTCGTGAGCGGCGTGCAATTTCAAAGGCACCAGCTTCTTGCATGTTCACCGCTAACAAATTGGCTGAGCGATGCACGATTTTCGCGAGTTCTTCATTGGTGTAAAACTCTAGCCGCGCCACAATACCAAAACGATCACGCAAAGGATTCGTCAACATACCGGCTCTCGTGGTTGCACCGACTAAAGTAAACGGCGGCAGGTCTAAGCGCACACTGCGTGCAGCAGGACCTTCACCAATCATAATATCCAAACGATAGTCTTCCATCGCCGGATATAAAATCTCTTCTACCACCGGGCTTAAGCGATGAATCTCATCAATAAACAGCACATCGTTGGGCTCAAGATTCGTCAGTAACGCTGCTAAATCGCCTGCCCGCTCTAGCACCGGGCCTGACGTTTGCCGCATGTTCACGCCCATCTCTTTAGCAATAATATGGGCAAGCGTGGTTTTACCCAAGCCTGGCGGACCAAACAATAATACGTGGTCTAAAGGCTCACTGCGACCACGTGCCGCGTTGATAAAAATCTCTAACTGGCCACGCGCTTTTTCTTGCCCCACATACTCGTCCAGCACCTTGGGGCGCAAGGCGCGCTCTAAGGCTTCTTCTTGCGGACTCGCTGTATCTGGGGCGATGAGGCGATCAGTTTCTATCATTGCGCAGTAGCTTTACTTTCACTTTTTTCCACAACTTCACAATCAGCAACAATAATGGAATCCCAATAATCAACCAAGGCAGTGCGCTCATCACAAAGGTAATCAATGCCGCCAAGCTCTCCATCATGACACGCCCGGCATCTTTTAATGCGCGCGCTACTGGAGAGAAAAATCCTTGTTCTGTAATGCCTTGCTTGGCAGAAAAATCAATATTCACCGCCACTAAATCCGTTTCCAAACTTAGCACTTTGCGGATACTCATGATGCTATCCAACTGGCTTTGCGTATTCGCCAGCTCGCGCTCCACGTCAATAATATCTTTAAATTTGGCGGATTTGTCACCGAGCATTTGGCGCAAACGGTCGCGCAATTCCGTGAGGTTTTTAATGCGCGCATCGGCATCCACCACTTGATTGGTTTTATCTTCCGCATCGCGTGCATGTTGAATAATGTCACCACTTTTTTCCAAACCACTCAAAAACACTTCGACATTCCGTGGTGGTAAACGCACGCTCAATGAAGCAGATGGCGGATTGTAAGGCGTTTCTTTATTAAAATTGGCGCTCAGTACTTGGCAACTCAAGGCTTCGCAATGCTTCAATGCAGCATCAAACCCTGCTTGCAACGTATTCGCGGGCAACTCCACATTTAAATGATGACGCAACGCGATGTATTTTCTTGCCTGCTGTTGCCCGGCTGTCGGCTCGCTCAACTCCGTCATGCTTTGCTCAGCACCGCCTAGCACGTTATCTGCCGCCATTTTGGCCATAGGTGCTGCTGCACGCGCCATATCGGGCTCGCTCGCAGCCCGCTCTTGTCCACAGGCCACCAGCAGCACACTACATACCAACATCCATAATGTTTTCATCAATATCCTTTATTTGGAAAGGCTTTTCAGCGCCTGTTTGATACCATCCGTCACGGTCACTTCTTTATCCAGCAGTTTGACGGCGGCCGACGCTTCGCGTTCATTGTAGCCTAAAGCCACCAATGCATTGAGTACATCATGCGCAGCAGACTTAGGTTGCGCTTGTATCGTGACCGATCCAATGACGTTAAATTTATCTTTCAGCTCAAGTAGCAAGCGCTCGGCCGTTTTTTTACCAATCCCAGGAATACGTGTGAGCATCCCCACCTCTTGCTGACTGACGGCAGTCACCAGATCGTCGATACTCACGCCACTTAAAATTGACAAAGCGGACTTTGCCCCAATGCCGTTGACTTTAAGCAGTTGTTTGAACGTATTTTTCTCTTGCTCACTGCCAAATCCGTATAACAATTGCGCATCTTCGCGTACCACAAAATGGGTGAGCAATTGTACCTTTTGCCCTAGCTCAGGCAGGTTATAAAAAGTGCTCATGGGCACTTCCACCTCATAGCCTACGCCTTGGCAATCCACAATCACGAAAGGTGGCGATTTTTCAATCAATATCCCGCTTAGTCTTGCAATCATACCAACCTTCCATTTTTTACTCTAAACCCTGCCGTGGCCAATTTGCCTAAGCCTTGGCCACCATGCGCATGACAAATCGCACAGGCCAACGCATCGGCGGAATCAGGGCTGGGTGTGGCAGGTAAATTTAATAATCGTTTCACCATTTCTTGCACTTGCTCTTTTTGCGCATGACCATTACCCACCACCGATTGCTTGACCTGCAACGCAGTATATTCTGCCACGATTAGATTTCGGATAACCGCAGCGCTGATGGCAGCACCACGCGCCTGCCCTAATAACAAAGTAGACTGTGGATTGACATTGACGAAGACTTTTTCAACGGCGACTTGGGTAGGCTGATAAGTATCAATCACCTCAAACAACCCCTCTAAAATAACCTTTAAACGGGCAGGCAGCTCCTCACGGTCATCCTCACCTTCCACTGGATTCTTTTTGGCCGAAGCTGTTTTAATGACACCACTAGTGACGTAGCTGAGTTTATTATCTTGCGACTCTATCACCCCAAAACCAGTGATGCGCAGACCGGGGTCAATACCTAATATTCGAATGGAATTCAATTGGCCGTTTTATTCTTCAATAATCGCCGTCGTGTACACGTCTTGTACGTCGTCTAAATCTTCCAGCATATCCAATATTTTTTGCATTTTAACCGCGTCATCACCCGTGAATACAGTTTCCATCGTAGGTTTCATGGTGACTTCTGCCATGGCAGGTTTCAAGCCTGCGGCTTCTAACGATTCTTTTACTGTCAAAAAGTCCGCCGGTGGGGTAATCACTTCGATACTGCCATCTTCATCGGTAACAATATCTTCTGCCCCTGCTTCTAAAGCGACTTCCATCACGGCATCTTCGCTTACGCCAGGTTCGAACACGAGTTGACCACAGTGTTTAAATAGAAAAGCCACGCTACCATCAGTGCCTAAATTGCCACCATGTTTGGTGAGTGCGTGACGTACATCCATCACGGCACGTTGTTTGTTGTCGGTTAAGCAGTCGATAATAATGGCCGCGCCATTGATGCCATAGCCTTCGTAACGAATCTCTTCGTAATTCACGCCTTCTAACTCACCCGTGCCTTTTTTAATGGCGCGCGTGATGTTGTCGGAAGGCATGTTCTCTTCTTTGGCTTCTGCCACCGCGGCACGTAGGCGCGGATTCATGGCGGTATCGCCTCCGCCCAGACGAGCAGAGACGGTAATTTCTTTGATAAGTTTGGTGAAAATTTTACCGCGTTTGGCGTCTTGACGTCCCTTGCGGTGTTGAATGTTTGCCCATTTACTGTGACCTGCCATGCTCTATTTCCTCGGATAGCTAACTTATCCCAGTATTTTATCATAGGCTTGCGCATGCCTCAGTGTTTGGCAAAATCTCTAAAGCTCTTGCCCTTCGGCGCAATCGACTGGCTTATGTTTACGCATGGTGATCACAGATATTTGCACCAATGCCAGAGAAATGAGCAGCATACCGATCAGCTCATAGCTATTCGGCACTTCGTTTAGCTGTATCCATGCTGCAATCACACCAATGACTGGTGCGAGCATACTCGTCATACTCGCCACGCCAGCTGGCAATATTTGTAATGCATATAGCCATAATAGCCATGCCAAGGCGCCACTTAAAAATACATTAAACAGCACTGAGCCAATCAAATAACCTGTCCATTGAATAGGTGCCGCTGGTACCAAAAACGCGATCAACACCATGGGGATAGACCCCAACAACATTGGCCAGGCAGTTAAATTGAGTAAGTCCAACTCCGGGCTACGACGATGTAGTTTTTTTGAAATAATGGCAGATAACGCCCACGATACCCCTGAGAAAATGGCCAAAAACATACTGAAGCCATCGGCTTTGATATGCAGTGGATCAAAAATCAGCACCATGCCAAACACCGCTGAAATGACGGCTAACCACTGCCAACCTTGTACTTTTTCACCCAACATGGGCCAAGCAAATAGCATCACCCAAAACGGCATGGTATAGGTGAGCACTGCAGTTTTTCCAGCGCCGCCTTCTACCAATGCCCACAGCAACACACCGGTAAAGCCCACCGTTTGCAACAGGCCTAGCACCAGCATGGTGGGGAACTCTTTCAACCCCATCGGACGTTTGGTTAAATAGATCACGACAAATAGCACAATGGCCCCAAAAAACGTACGCATGGCAGCAAATTGAAAAGGCCCCGCATATTGCAAGGCGCTCTTCATCACTACCCAGTTGTAACCCCAAATTAAGGTGAGCACAATCAGTGCAATCATGGCGCTGATATTTTGTTTGGTGCTATTCTCCATTGAATGTCCAATCATTAAGTACTACAACATGTCCGGTTAATTCCAGATATGGGTCACTGCTTTCCAACCACCATCACTTTGCTTGCGGTATACCAAATGCACATTACCGCCAAATGTTTGTTTAGTGCCATCTGCATTGAACATTGCCGCCGCCCAATTGCCACGTTGATACGCAAGGTTTCCATCGGCAACCGCTTCTGTCAGTGTCAGCTGATGTTCAACGACCCCTGCCTGAATCAGCCCGTCAAAAAATACTTGAATCGCCTGCGCACCATTCACTGGTGCACCGGCTGGCGCTGGCATCACTGTTGCATTGACATCATAAAGCCTGCCGATTTCAGCTGCGTTTTTGGCATTAAACGCCTGATCAAATTGCGCATTGATGGCTTGAATTTCTGTTTGAATAGTTTGCATTATGTTTCCTTTACTTTCTTGAGTTAGTACGGTTCATTTAAATCAGTGCTGGAATCCCCAGTTGGATCAAGCCTAATATATTGTTTAATTCTTCACGCTTAGTGGCATCTAGCCCCTGCATGCATTGTCTCAACCGGCGATAGTAATCCGGCATCACCACATCTAGTTTGGCTTGGCCTGCATCGGTTAATCGAATAATCACACTGCGTCGGTCTGCCTTATCAAATACCCTGACCACCAAACCGCCTTGTTCTAAGCTATCAATCAGGCCAGTCATTGTGGCGCGTGTAACACCCGTTTTCTCAGCCAAGATGGAGGGTGTGGACGATACGTTTTCTTCTCGCATCAACAAAATAAGCACCCACCAGCGCCCTTGCAACAAATCATGTTTGCTTAGGCAGGCATCTAATGCCAACGATAGTTCGGTAGCCACCCGCAACAGATTTAAAAAGCTGGCAATCGCCGTCACATCCGCATCTGGATAGCGCTCGGCGAATTTTTCCAACACTTCAGAAGTAGGGAGATCTCTAAGTTGTAGCATAATTAGCGTCATTATAGTTAGCTTCCTAACTATGTCAAGTGCAATATTTTTTAGGGTGGGATATTGGCTAAAATTTTTATCGGAGTATATTTAAATGTGCGCACTCGCTGGGGGAGACATCATGAAAACACTCAAACAAATTTTGAATGAAAAAAAGCATCAAGAAGTGATTAGTATTGCACCCAACCGCCCGGTATTTGATGCATTGGTGATTTTGGCAGAATACAAAATTGGTGCACTCGCCGTCATCGATGAAGGTCAATTGGTCGGCATTTTCTCGGAGCGTGATTACGCACGTGAAGTGGTGCTCAAAGGCCGCTCCTCCAGAACTACACTGATTAACGAGGTGATGACCGCCAAAGTCATTTCTGCCAGCCCGCAAGATTTAGTGGACAGTGCCATGCAAACCATGAGCGATAGACGCATTCGCCACTTACCGATTGTGGAAAACGGTACGATTTTGGGCATGCTGTCGGTAGGAGACTTGTTGAAGGAAACCATTGCTTACCAACAAGGCCTGATCGAACAATTGGAAAATTATATTCAAGGTAATTAGGTGGATACGGCTGCATCCTTAGCCAGTGCTCATGATTTACATGATAGCTTTATCATGAATGGCGTCTGTTTGGTAGTACACGAACGCTGCATAATGCTTCTCACGGACATGCATTTGCAGCCGTGAATGTTAATCAAATAAGGAGACTATTATGTGGACAGCACCAGCAGCTACTGAAATGCGTTTTGGCTTTGAAGTCACTATGTACGTAATGAACAAATAATTTTGTTCATACTAAAAAAGGGAGCATTGCTCCCTTTTTTATTGGCATATTTGTAATAAAACTTAACTACTCACCTATGATTTTGATCAATACGCGCTTGTTACGCCTGCCGTCAAACTCACCGTAAAAAATCTGCTCCCACGGCCCAAAATCTAACTTACCTTCAGT
The DNA here is from genome assembly GCA_000525025.1 of Methylophilaceae bacterium 11. Lineage (GTDB taxonomy): Bacteria > Pseudomonadota > Gammaproteobacteria > Burkholderiales > Methylophilaceae > Methylophilus. Next base: position 2,498,291 of record JCKJ01000001.1, read on the forward strand.
CACCGCCACCATGACTTCACGCCCCATGATTTGGCGCTTGATATGCGCATCTGCATTATCCTCACCGGTGTCGTTATGGCGATAACCACTAACCGGCTCATGCGGCGCAAGTTTCTCTAGCCACACCTTGTAATCGTGGTGCAAGCCGCGCTCGTCGTCATTAATAAATACACTGGCAGAAATATGCATGGCATTAATCAAGGCTAAGCCTTCTTTGATGCCACTTTCTCGCAAACAGGCTTCTACATCAGCCGTAATATTTTTAAAATCCATGCGTGCTGGAATATTAAACCATAGCTCCTTACGATAACTTTTCATTTTTCATCTCCTCCAAAGTTTTATTTATTCTAGCACTCAACACCATAAAAAAAGGCCTCCGTAGAGGCCTGAATGACACGTTTGTATCACCCTTTTTATCCTACCCTTTAACATCGATGGCTTGAGAAAACACCTTACCTTCATTATCAGTCGCCACCACTTCCAGCTTGCCAGGCGCGTCTGGCGTAAATTTAAATTTCATATAGGGATTCTCACTGGTACCCACACCTACATCTACCGTCATCACTGGTTTACCATTGTAAGTAAATGCGGTTTTATTGATATAAAAGGCTGGCACAAAACCTTGTGATACCAAATCGCGCTGTAAACCTGTACGCATCACGTGGCGAATATTAAACACCGCTTGGTTAGGGCTACCAAACTGCACGGGGCTTTCTACGTTCATTTTGATTTTACCGGCTTCTGCACGCACAGCAGCTTCGTCATTGTCCACAGTGCCACCACATCCACCAGCTGCACGAATCTCACGCTTGGCCATATACAACTTACCATCTGCCGTCTCACCCACTAAGCGGACATACGAATCGGTTTCCATACGGATACGTGTTTCCATGATGAAATTACCCAACAGATCGGTGAGATGGTAAGTCGAGGCTAATTGAATTGGGTTTGCATCCACCAACACGTAGATTTTCTTAATATCCACGCCATTGGCAGCCGCTTTGTCGTAGCTAAATGTCACTGGCACTTGCGCACCACTTTCGGCGCGGCGCGGCGCATCTATCTTAATAAAATCGACCTCTTGAATATCGCGTTTGGCAAAGAACGCCTCTTTTACCACAGACCATAATTTAGGGTCCGCTTCAGCATGCGCAATGCCCGTCATACCGGCCAGCACACTAGCAGATATTGCTGTCACAATCCATAATCGATTTAGCTTCATACACTACCCCTGTTTCACTTTTGTCTATGTTCTTATGCTGTAACGTATCTTAAAAACTGCTCAAATATTATGTTAGATAACGTGATGCTATTTTAGTTTATCGCCACATGAAGTCTGTGACCGGCATCACACTGCGGCCTACACATTACACAGGTGCGTTAGGATCACCGGAAGGACGCATCACATAGTTAGGATCAGCATACTCCTCAAAGTTTAACTCCACACCATTACCTGCCGGGTCTTTCAAGTTGATTTGCTTGGTACCGCTGGCGAGCGTTCTGCTGGTATAAGGCACATTGTGTGCTGTTAAATGCGCTTCCATTGCTGGCATATCGGTGCAAGTAAATGACACATGGTCATAAGTGCCATGCACATGTAGTACTGGCGCCGTTGGCGTTTTATATTCAGCCAGATGCACCACGTCATTATTACCAACACACAGCCAGTAACCATAAGTAGTACTGGCGACGCGCTTGCCTACCGTAAGCCCGATAATGTCACAGTAAAAGTCTTTTAACTTGTGCATGGTCTCGCGGTCAGAGCGAAAATTCACATGATTGATTTCGGTCACTGGCATATTCTTATCCGATGATGATTAAAAGTACTGCGAAAGTGCTGCATAAGCCCAGCAGTATAGTATAAACAATTACTCGCCTTCAAATTGACATAGCGCAAATGTTGGTAAGCCCAAGTGCTGCAATCGTTGCATACCACCTAAATCAGGTAAATCGATCACGAATGCGCATCCAGCGATGATGCCACCCAACTGATCGATTAAGCTGACTGCGGCCATGGCAGTGCCACCTGTCGCAATCAAATCATCCACTAGCAGAACGCTTTCACCGGCCACTATTGCATCCTGATGTATCTCCATCACATCACTGCCGTACTCCAGTGCATATTCCTGCTGAAAGGTTTGTCCAGGCAACTTGCCTGATTTTCTAATCGGCACAAACCCTACACCCAATTTGTAAGCCACCGCGGCACCAATCACAAAACCACGCGCTTCTATCCCAACAATTTTATCAATTTTTTGATGAGCATAATGCCCTGCAAGGCCATCTACCAACAGCTGCAAACCCTTTGGGTCTTTCAGCAGGGTAGTAATGTCGCGAAACATGATGCCCTGTTTAGGGTAATGGGGGATAGTGCGGATTAATGACTTGAGATGCATGAGCAGTCTACAAACGCGTCACTTTGCAAAGAAAAACGCGCTGCATCGGGAAGACGCAAGCGCGAATACATGACCAACTAATACAACAAATGCCTGCCACAAAATCTGTGCAAGCAAGCACATATTAAGCCGCCGTGTTTTGGGTGCGAACGCGAATATGCAGCTCCCTTAATTGTTTCTCATCCACTTCATTTGGCGCATTGGTCATTAAACACTGTGCACGTTGTGTTTTTGGGAAAGCAATTACATCACGGATAGACTCGGCGCCAGCCATCAACGTCACTAAACGGTCCAAGCCAAATGCTAAGCCACCATGTGGAGGTGCACCATATTGCAAGGCATCCAGCAAGAAGCCGAACTTCTCTTGCGCTTCTTCTTTGCTGATTTTCAATGCATCAAATACTTTGGATTGCACGTCTGATTTGTGAATACGCACAGAACCGCCGCCCACTTCCCAGCCATTGAGTACCATGTCGTACGCTTTTGACAGTGCCGCACCCGGGTTAGAAACGAGCAAGTCTTCGTGACCATCTTTAGGTGCAGTGAACGGGTGATGCAAGGCCACCCAGCGGTCATTTTCTTCATCGTGTTCGAACATAGGGAAATCCACCACCCACAATGGCGCCCAAGCACGACCATCGACGTGACCTTTATCGTGGCCGACTTTTAAGCGCAATGCGCCTAATGCTTCGTTCACGACTTTCAATTTGTCAGCACCAAAGAATACGATGTCACCGTTCTGTGCACCTGTGCGCTCAATGATGGCTTGCAAAGCATTCACATGAATGTTTTTGACGATAGGGCTTTGTAAACCTTCCTCGTTCAATTTGGTAATGTCATTAATCTTGATGTACGCCAAGCCTTTAGCGCCGTAGATTTTGACAAATTCAGTATACGCATCGATTTCAGAACGGCTAATGGCAGCGCCGTTTGGCACGCGCAGAGCGGCAACACGGCCACCCGCCATGTTGGCAGCGCCCGCAAACACTTTAAAGTCCACGTCTTTCATCACATCTGAAAGCTCGGTAATTTCTAAGGTCACGCGCATATCTGGCTTGTCTGAGCCGTAACGGTTCATCGCCTCAGCAAAACTCATGCGTGGGAACGCAGCAGGCAAATCGACATTTTGAATTTTCTTGAGCATGCGACGGATCATCTCTTCGACGATGTCCATGATGTCGTTTTCTTCTAAGAAAGAAGTCTCGATATCCACTTGCGTAAATTCTGGCTGACGGTCAGCACGTAAGTCTTCATCGCGGAAACATTTGGTGATTTGGAAATAGCGATCAAAACCAGACACCATCAACAATTGTTTAAACAATTGCGGTGATTGCGGCAATGCAAAGAACTGGCCATGATGCACACGCGAAGGCACCAAATAATCACGCGCGCCTTCTGGCGTTGAGCGCGTTAACATCGGTGTTTCTACTTCAATAAAGCCATTTTCGTCTAAGTAATCACGCAGATTTTTAGCCACTTTGTAACGCAGCATTAAATTCTTTTGCATGGCGGGGCGACGTAAATCAATATAACGATGCTCTAAACGCACAGTCTCTGTGAGGTTATCGTCGTCCAGCATAAACGGCGGCGTGAGGGATGGATTGAGGATTTCAATCTCGGTCGCCAACATTTCCACCTCACCAGTTGGAATATTCGGATTCACGGTGCCTTCTGGGCGTGCGCGTACTTTACATACCACTTTGAGTACAAACTCATTGCGTACGGTTTCTGCTGCTGCAAACGCTTCTTTTGTATCTGGGTCAATCACAATCTGCGCCATGCCTTCACGGTCGCGCAAATCAATAAAAATCACACCCCCGTGATCGCGGCGGCGATGCGCCCAACCACAAAGGGTAACAGTTTGACCAATATGTTCGCGGTTTAAGTGCCCGCAGTAATGTGTACGCATCATAGTTCTTCGTTAATGTAATTAAGTTAATCTGTATAGTCGGTTAAAATTTTTGGCGGTACTTCGTTAGGGGCAACAACCCCCATCGAAATAATATATTTAAGCGCTTGATCTACGCTCATATCAAGCTCAATGACGTCTGATTTTGGCATCATTAAAAAGAAACCGGAAGTTGGATTAGGCGTAGTGGGCACGTATACGCTGACATACTCACCGTGCAAATGGTTAACTACATCGCCGCTGGGGGTACCCGTTAAAAACGCGATGGTCCAACTGCCTTGGCGTGGGTATTGCACTAATAAGGCTTTACGGAAGGCATTGCCAGAATCTGAAAACAAGGTATCGGACACTTGTTTAACGCTAGAGTAAATGGATTTGACCACTGGCACGCGTGAGAGCAAGCCCTCCCACAACGCAATCAACTGCTGCCCGAAAATATTGGTGGCAATTAAGCCGGTCACAAAAATCGTCACCAAGGTCAGCACTACACCAAAGCCAGGTATATCCTGCCCTAAGAACTCTTTTGGGCGCCAAGCGGCGGGTAATAGCAGCAAGCTTTGGTCTAAGGTATTAATTAAAGTGGCCAACACCCATACCGTGATAATCAACGGCACCAAGACGAGCAAACCTGTGAAGAAGTATTTTTTAATCATAAACAGACCCTAATGGCAGGCGCAACCTGGATTACATGCGGCTGGCTTGGATTCACTTTCTGTTGGTGTTGATTCTGGAGACTTGGTCGATCCGTTATTTTTATTTTTAAAATCAGTGGCATACCATCCACTACCAGTGAGCTGAAAACTTGGTGCAGATAATTGTTTGGAAAATGCCAAGGTTTGACATTGCGGGCAACTCTCAACGCTAGGTGCACTGACTTTGCGCATCACTTCTTGTTTAAAACCACAACTTGTACATTGATAATCGTAAATCGGCATATGGATGACTATTTATTTTAAAAGATGAATAGATTCGGTGTATTAAAATCAACAAGAGCGCTATTATAACTGATGTTAAGTAATTGTTTCATTGATAATTATTTTATGTTTTATTGATAATTATTTTTAAAGCGTAGTCATGCTTGAAGTGAGGACACGTCGATGAAAAGCCTTCAGCACGCTCTTACTGACATTGGATGGTTAATGATTGCCTTAATGCTGCCACCGCTGGCAGCGGCGCAGTCCGCAGGCACTATTTTGTTTAAAAGCGGCAATGCCATCATCACGCGCGCCGATCAATCTGTGCACCCCATACTTCAGCACGATGCCGTACTTAATGGCGACACCATAGACACTAAAGATGGGCGCGTACAAATCGGGTTTATTGATGGCGGAAAAATTTCACTACAGCCCGAAACCATCTATAAAATCAATCAATACAGCTTCTCTGGCGCACAAGACGGCACAGAGTATGCCTTTACCGAGCTAATTAAAGGCGGGTTGCGCGCAATCAGCGGATTGATTGGCCATCAAACACCTGACCGCTATCAACTTGCTACGCCAGTGGCCACCATTGGCATTCGCGGTACGCAATTCACTGCTATATTTTTGGGCAATAAGCTCGTCATGACCACCACACAAGGCAGCGTGGATGTCTGTAATGCCGGCGGCTGCCGCAATGCCATTGCGGGGCAATCCATCAGCACATCAAGCAAACAAAGCCAGCCACAGCATACGCATGAAACGGCCAACATTAGCACCGCACCACCTTCAGTCAGCAAACCCGTGTTTGTACAGGCCGAGCACTTAGGTAAAGACAGGATCAGTGCCGTGGTCACGGACAGCGTGATGCAAGCCTCGCTCACCGACCTTTCTGGCACCGGCAATAATCCACCAGGCACACCGCCAGATCCGAATGCGCCAACCACCAACACTCAAACGGATATTTTGCTTAGCGGCATTATGCAGCAGGGAGCAGTTAACTACGCCTTGCTGGATGGCACACTTGCCAGCAACGCCAACAACAATCTCAGCCGTTACCAAACGCAAGACATAGACTTACAATTGATTGCAGCCAATCTTAATGACTTTTATAGCGATGCCTTTGTCAGCATGGGACAAGTCAGGGGCAGCATCAACAATCAGAATGTAGGATTGCTCAGCTATATTGCTGGTGACGCAACACAGCCCGCAAACCTGTTGCAGCTCGCTAATCTGAACACACCCTTGCAATACAACGTGCTGGCCTCTACTGCGCCAGTACTAGGCAATCAAGGCCGAACAGTTGCTATCGGTAACGCAAATACGGTGACCGGAAATTTGAGCGTTAACTTTGCTACCTATGCTTATAGTTACGGCCTTAACATTCCACTCGGCCCACTCACTTACACGCTGGCTGGCAACAATACCTTGATGGCAGGATCGGCCGAATTCGCTAACAATGGCTCCATCACTTCAAACTTCAACAATATTGGCTGTATTGCCGGCTGCAATGGCGTGATGCGAGACGCCAGCGGCAATCCGGCCACCATTGTCGGGAGGTTCATTGGACCTGCTGCCGAGCGGGCAGGCATTCAATATGGGCTTAATATCGGCCAGACACATGCACTGACGGGCAGCATTGTGCTTGGCAGGTAGCCTCCAGCAAAAAGCCCACAACATGTGTGGGCTTTTATTCATACACGCTATCCAATCAAAACGGGATATCGTCATCAAAGTCATCAAAATTGCTACCACCCGCTGGCTTTGCTGCAGGCGCTTGTGCAGGTGCGCTGGCTCTTGGCGGTGCTTGGCTGTAGTCCTCTGGTCCTGAGCCTTGTCCCATATCACCATCATAGCTGGCACTGCCGCCATCACGACCACTGCCCAGCATTTGCATTTGGTCTGCCACGATTTCAGTGGTGTAGCGTGTCACACCATCTTTTTCCCATTTACGCGTTTGCAAACGGCCTTCGACATATACAGGGCGACCTTTTTTCAAATACTCACCCGCAATTTCAGCCAAACGACGGTACATGACAATATTGTGCCATTCCGTTTTTTCTTGTTTTACGCCGGATTTATCTTTCCAATTATCCGTAGTGGCAATACTAAAGTTAGCTACCGCTTCACCATTCGGCATGTAGCGCACTTCCGGATCGCGCCCTAGGTTACCCACCAAAATTACTTTATTGACTGATGCCATTATTTGCTCCCTATCAGTTTTAATATCGTTTGTTCTGTCTCTATTTGCGTTGCTTCTGGCAATTGATTATTCAATTTCACAATCAACATGTGCTCTTGTGCAATAGCAACCGCTTCATGCACACCGGCGAGCACAGCCACTTGCTGCTGCAAACTGCTCGCCTGTGCGCCGTCAAATCCTTGCATATGATACATCTTTGTCTTCACGCTGAGGGGTGTTTTCATGCCAAGTGCTAATAGAAACCAAATCATCATCAGCGCCGCGCAAAACAAAAACACAGCAGCATAATCAAAGCGATGCGATAAGTAACCGCCCACCGTTGCCCCTAAAAACATGCCAAATGACTGGGCTGTATTATGCACCCCCATTGCCGTACCTTTGGCCGCAGCCGGTGCCATCTTTGAAATGAGTGAAGGCAATGAGGCTTCTAAAATATTGAATGCGACAAAGTACACCACCAATGAAGTCACAATGCCCCAAAAGTGGTGAATGTTGTAGGCAAAAATCAATTGTGCCGCAAACATCAAGCCAACCGCAGCAATAAACACCGGTTTAAGCTTGGCCTTTTTCTCTGCATAAATAATGGCTGGCACCATCAGCAGAAACGAGAGCATCAATACTGGCAAGTACACCTGCCAATGTAAGTTCTCACTCATGCCGCTCGTCTCTTTTAACGCGAATGGCACCACAATAAACATCGCCATTTGCGCGCCATGCAGACAAAACGTACCAAAATTCAAGCGCAGCAATTGGCTGTCTTTCAGCACATCTTTCATCAGGCTAGGCGCCGCTTGTGCATCTGAGTGAAACCCGCTGTGCAACGGCGTGGGCACTGCATATTTGACCACCAAAATTGCCAGTAAAGAAAGAACACCCGTCATCCAGAAAATACCCGGAACGCCAATCCATTGATTGAAAATAGGCCCGGCTACCAGCGACACTGCAAACGTCAAACCGATCGTGGCGCCTATCATGGCCATGGCTTTGGTACGGTGTTCTTCACGCGTGGAGTCTGCTACGAGCGCTGTCACCACGGCGGAAATAGCACCCGCACCCTGAATGGCACGCCCAAGAATCACGCCATAAATAGTGTGTGAAAGCGCGGCAACCACGCTACCCACTGCAAATAAAATCAGGCCAACATAAATTAAACGTTTGCGACCAAAACGATCTGAAGCCATGCCGAAAGGCAATTGCAATAGCACTTGCATCAAACCATAGGCACCCAGCGCTAAACCGATAAGTGTGTGGTTACTACCACCCTCTAATTTTTCTGCGTAAATGGCAAAAATGGGCAAAATCAAAAACATGCCCAACATACGTAAACCGTAAATGGAAGCCAAACTGACTGTCGCGCGAAGTTCTGTGCGCGTCATTTTTTCTGAAAACTGCATTAATATTTGGAAGTCTTTCGAATAATTGCGTATATTATCAGGTTGCCTCACTTTTCGTTAAAGTATCATGGAATTTATTAAAATCCGCGGTGCGCGCACCCACAATCTCAAGAACGTTTCACTGGATATTCCGCGTAATCAACTGGTAGTGATTACTGGCTTATCCGGCTCCGGGAAATCTAGCTTAGCCTTCGATACGCTATACGCTGAGGGACAACGCCGCTACGTGGAAAGTTTGTCTGCTTACGCACGCCAATTCTTGGCACGCATGGACAAGCCGGATGTCGATCTCATTGAAGGCTTATCGCCCGCTATTTCCATTGAGCAAAAATCCACCTCGCACAACCCGCGCTCTACTGTGGGTACCGTTACAGAGATTCATGATTACTTAAGGTTACTATTTGCGCGTGCCGGCGATCCGGAATGTCCGGATCACGGCATTAAGCTAGAAGCACAAACTGTTTCACAGATGGTCGATGCCATTTTGAAATTGCCGGAAGACACCAAACTGATGGTATTGGCACCAGTGGTGTCCAACCGTAAAGGTGAGCAATTAGATTTATTTGACGAACTCAAAGCACAAGGCTTTGTACGCTTACGTGTTGACGGCAAAATTTATGAAATGGATGCGTTGCCGCAATTAGCTAAAACCACCAAACATAGTGTAGACGTAGTGGTGGATCGCTTAAAAGTACGCGAGGATATGAAACAACGGATTGCGGAATCTATCGAGACCGCCCTGCGCTTGGCTGATGGTAAAGCCATCGCCTTGGAGATGGATAACGAGAAAGAACATTTATTCTCGGCCAAATTCTCCTGCCCGGTTTGTGATTACTCACTAGCTGAATTAGAGCCTCGCCTATTCAGCTTTAACAATCCCATGGGCGCATGCCCGAAATGTGATGGTTTAGGCAATGTCACTTTCTTTGATCCAAAGCGGGTGGTGGCATTTCCACATTTATCACTCGCCAGCGGCGCCATTAAAGGGTGGGATAAGCGCAATCAATTCTACTTTCAGATGTTGGCCAGCCTGAGCCAACACTACAATTTTGATTTGGAAGTTGCCTTTGAAGAACTGTCTGAGGACATCCAAAACATCCTGCTATTTGGTTCTGGTAAAGAGCAAATCACATTTAAATACCTCAACGAACGCGGTACGTTTTTTGGTAAAACCCATAGTTTTGAAGGGATCATTCATAACTTGCAGCGCCGATATCGCGAAAGCGATTCCACAGCTGTGCGAGATGAGTTGGCCAAGTACATCAATGCCACCACTTGCCCAGATTGCACAGGCACGCGTTTAAGACGTGAAGCAAGACACGTCAAAGTGGGCGAGAAAAACATCCATCAAATTTGTGAAGTGCCACTTAAGCAAGCACTTACTTTCTTTGAAACCTTACAACTGCATGGCGCTAAGTTGGCGATTGCGGACAAAATTGTAAAAGAAATTGAGAACCGCTTAAAATTTCTAACCAATGTGGGTCTGGAGTACTTATCGTTATCACGCTCCGCTGAAACGCTGTCCGGTGGAGAGGCGCAACGTATTCGCCTAGCCTCTCAAATCGGTAGCGGCTTAACCGGTGTGATGTATGTACTAGATGAACCTTCCATTGGCTTACACCAGCGTGACAATGACCGCTTATTAGATACGCTCAAGCGCCTGCGTGATATCGGCAATAGTGTCATTGTGGTCGAGCATGACCAAGATGCCATTATGATGGCCGATTATGTCGTCGACATTGGCCCGGGCGCAGGTGAACATGGCGGACAGATTGTGGCAGAGGGTACCCCTGCACAAATTCAAGCCAACCCCAAATCACTCACCGGGCAGTATTTAAGTGGCAAAAAGCAAATTGAATACAAAAAAGCACGCACCAAAGCCGACCCTGCACGCTGGATGAAATTGACGCATGCTACTGGCAATAATCTGCGCGATGTGTCAGTTGAAATCCCTGTGGGATTGCTCACTTGCGTGACTGGGGTCTCCGGCAGCGGCAAATCTACGCTGATTAACGACACGCTGTACCGCGTTGTTGCCCAGCATTTGTACGGCAGCAATACCGAACCAGCAGCGTTTGGCGAAATTGATGGCTTAGCTTTTTTTGATAAAGTAGTGGATGTGGACCAAAGCCCGATTGGCCGCACACCACGCTCTAACCCTGCAACATATACCGGCTTATTCACGCCGATTCGTGATTTATTCGCTGCGGTACCGGAAAGCCGTGCGCGTGGCTATGGGCCAGGACGCTACTCATTTAATGTGAAAGGCGGGCGCTGTGAGGCTTGCCAAGGCGACGGTGTGATTCGTGTGGAAATGCACTTTCTACCAGACGTCTACGTGCCTTGCGATGTCTGCAAAGGCCAGCGCTATAACCGCGAAACATTGGAAATCAACTTCAAAGGTAAAAATATCCGCGAAGTATTAGAGATGACAGTTGAGCAAGCGCACACTTTCTTTAACGCGCAGCCTGTGATTGAACGCAAACTGAAAACATTATTAGATGTTGGTTTGGGCTATATCACACTAGGCCAATCGGCCACTACGTTATCTGGTGGTGAGGCGCAACGTGTGAAGCTAGCGTTGGAGCTGAGCAAGCGCGATACTGGCCGCACGCTCTATATTCTAGATGAGCCGACCACTGGTTTGCATTTTGCCGATATTCAATTACTGCTGGATGTGATTCATCGCTTACGCGATGCGGGCAATACCATCGTCATTATTGAACATAACTTGGATGTGATTAAAACCGCAGACTGGATTATTGATATGGGGCCAGAAGGCGGTGACGGTGGCGGTATGGTGGTGGGCGTAGGCACCCCGGAAGCTGTGGCCGAAATTAAACAAAGCTATACGGGGAAATACCTCAAGCCCATGCTTGGCTAGTGGATGCAGTTACGCGCAGTGCTATAAATAGCTTTGTGCTTCTTGCACAAAAATACGGTAGTGCTCGATGCGCTCAATCAATGCATCTGCATCATTCCAGTTAAGCGCCTGCATCACCTCAGTGTCTAACGAAGCTGCAATTTCCGCTGCCGTTTTTTCACGCTCGAACTCAGATGCAATATAGACAGCCGCATACACCACTGGCGCAAACTCACTCGCACCCGCTTTAAATGGCTCTACATAATGGCGCAACACGCATAAAATCTCTTCCGGAAAGTTCCACATTTTGGCGAGCATCTCTCCAATCTGGCAATGATCAATACCAAGGATCGATTGCTCTGCCGCTTTTCTCTCAAGCACACTGCGACCACGGCACATCTCCGTCACTTGTGCGCCGGCGGCAGGAAACACCAAATGAATAGGCAATTGACCAACGCTGTGCAGCAACCCAGCAATGTAAGCAGTGGCAGCGTCCAAGCCTGCATCACGGCTGATTTGACGGGCAATACTAGCGGTGACCAAACTATGCACCCAGAAATGCTGTAAATTCAGCCCCGGCACATTGGTGAAAGTAGTGGTAACCCCAGAAGCTACTACAAGTGTTGCTACATTTTCTAAGCCTATCAACGCCACTGCATCCTCTACAGTTTTAATACTGCGGCTGCAGCCAAAATAAGCTGAGTTAGACATGCGCAGTACGCGCGCCGCCAACACCTGATCATGATTAATGCTGGCCGCGAGGGCTTTTAAATCCACATCCTCATTGTCGAGCTGTGCGGCCACTTCCTGTACTACTTTTGGTAGCATCGGCATGCGGTTAATCTGATCTAAAAAATTGTCAATTACGTTCATGTTATTGTTGGGTCCATAGACAGTTTGTCCTAAGACTTTAACGCATATCAATGAATTTAAACCGGATAACAGAGTGGAAAAACCAATTCAGTTTATGACCCAAATCCGTTGTGATGAGATGGGGTATTAAGGCACTTCCGCAAACCGCATACGCGCTTGAATCGTCGCTGTTCTGCGGTTTAAATAACGTGTATTGCGATGATCATCATAAAAACGCGGGTTGGGCACCATGGCTGCCAGCTTGGCCGCTTGTTGGCGATTCAATCCAGCGGCGCTGGTTTTGAAGTAATGTTTAGCTGCGGCCTCGGCCCCAAACACACCATTACCCCACTCAATCACATTCAAGTAGATTTCCAAAATGCGTCGTTTGCTCAGCATTTTTTCTAACATCAAAGTAATCAGCGCTTCTTCTGCTTTACGCCAAGGTGTGCGTTTGCTCGATAAAAATAAATTCTTAGCCAGTTGCTGACTAATCGTGGAGCCGCCGGCCACCAGTTTGCCTTTTTTCAGGTTTTTCTCGTAGGCCTTTTCAATGCCTTCCCAGTCAAAACCTTCGTGGTTAACAAATTTTGCATCTTCGCTAGCGACCAATGCACGCTTGAGATGGTTGGAAATTTTCGGATAATCTACCCATTTGTATTTTAATTCGGCATCAGGATTTTTCTCCTGAATTACCGCCAAACGGTCTTCCATAAACGCACTTGTGGAGGGGTTGAATTTAATCCACCAGACTATGTGCAAGAAAATCCATAGCTGATAAACAATAATCCACACCAACAGAAATGCCAGTATGCGCTTGAAATAGCCACCCACGCCTAAAGCGCGCGCATTCGGTTTGCTATTGAAAAACCAGCGGATCAAGCGCTTCTCAACTGCTGAATCACTGGCTGTGTACGTGGACGCACACCGCGCCAAATATAAAACGCTTCTGCTGCTTGCTCAACCAACATCCCAAGGCCATCCGCCACTTGCGCACCCGCCTCTCGCGCTTGTTTCATAAAAGGCGTTTCACGCCCATACATCATGTCGTAAGCTAAGCAGCCGTTTGCAAATACACTGCTTGGAATAGGCAGGGCCGTATCGGTTAAGCCTGTAGAAGTGGCGTTGATGACAATATCAAATTGCGCATCTGACAAATTATCAAATGCACATGCAGTTAGGGAAAATGCGTTATGGTTTTTGGACAATATTTTTTTTACCATTGTTTGCGCTTTATCCACCGTGCGATTAGTGATCACTAACGAAGCCGGCATTTCATTAAGTAACGGTTGCAGCACTCCATCTGCTGCACCGCCTGCGCCTAAAAGAAGTACTCGTTTACCTGCTATCGTGATGCCTAAATTTTGCTGAATGTCGCGTACCAGACCCGTACCATCAGTACTATCGCCACGAATCTCACCACCCAAAAATCTGAGTGTGTTAACAGCTACTTCATCTAAAGCACGTTTGCTAGGATAAACCAAATTTAAAGCTTCAAACTTAAATGGCACAGTAACATTCGCGCCTTTATAACCCTGCGCAATCAATGATTGAATTGTCGCTTCAAATCCATCTAGTGGCGCCAGTATCGCCTCGTAACTAATATCCTCACCGGTCTGCTCCGCAAAGGCTTTGTGAATGATAGGCGATTTGCTGTGCCCGATAGGGTTGCCAATCACTGCATACTTATCTACCATCTGTTTTACCTATTGTCGTTTAGTTTGTCCAAGGCAACCCGGCATGACGCCAGCCATTGATCAGCGTGCGCTGTTTCAGGCTATTGGCCTCACCTTCAAAGCCCTCTACCATGTTGTAGGCTTTTTGATAACCGAGTTGTTGCGCCAATACAGCCGCATTATGACTACGGCCACCAGTGCGACACATAAAGATGACCGTGAGTCCTTTATCTATATTCGCCTGTAGTTGCGTTGCAAAATCCGGGTTTGCTACCATTCCAGGATAAAATGCCCATTCAATATGGGTAGATTGCGGTACACGCCCTACCAACTCCAACTCCGCACGTGAACGCACATCCACCAAGATAGCTTCAGGATTATTTTGTAACACTGCAAATGTTTCCTGCGGCGTCAGCAGACCCGCATAAGCAATCTGATTTTGTTTTGCGCGCTCATGCGCAAGTTCTAAAATTTGAGATGGATTATCCATCAGCACTCTCCCGTTTACATCGCTTAGTTTTATCTGATAGTTTCAAGTATATCGCGAAAATGAAGGCAAAAATTCACCAGGCATGCATTGCACTTTTTTTGTGCATAAAATATCTTTACGCACTATTTTGGTTCATCACAAAAATCGCTATTTTAGTGCGTTATCGGTTTAATGCGGTGTTTAGCTATTTTTCGCTGGCACAGTTCCTGCTAATATTACAGCTTAGGATTTTTGTTTTATCTCAATAATAATTCCATCATCAATACACACTCACATTAGGAGAAGGTAATGTCTGTTGCAAATGTAATGAAAATGGTAAAAGAAAACGACATTAAATTTGTTGATTTTCGTTTTACCGATACGCGTGGTAAAGAACAGCACGTCACTGTGCCTGTTTCAGCTTTTGACGAATCAAAATTTACTGAAGGTCACGCGTTTGACGGCTCTTCAATCGCCGGTTGGAAAGGCATTCAAGCCTCTGACATGCAATTGATGCCTGATGCATCAACAGCAAACATCGATCCATTCATGGACGAGCCAACATTAATTTTAACCTGTGACGTTGTAGACCCTACCGATGGTAAAGGCTACGACCGTGATCCACGTAGCTTGGCCAAACGTGCTGAAGCTTACTTAAAATCAAGCGGCTTGGGCGACACTGCTTACTTTGGTCCAGAGCCAGAATTCTTCATTTTCGACTCTATCAACTGGTCTGTAGACATGAGCGGTAGTTCAGTCAAAATCAACTCAGAAGAGGCAGCATGGTCATCTTCAGAGAAATTCGAAGGCGGCAACACGGGTCACCGTCCAGCAGTAAAAGGCGGTTACTTCCCAGTGCCTCCAGTCGATTCATTACATGACATCCGTTCTGCGATGGTGATGACTTTAGAGCAAATGGGCGTGCCTGTTGAAGTGCACCACCATGAAGTTGCTACTGCTGGTCAATGTGAAATCGGTACTAAATTCAGCACATTGACACAACGTGCTGACTGGACGCAAATCTTAAAATACGTAGTATTAAATACGGCACACGCCTACGGCAAAACAGCGACTTTTATGCCTAAACCAATGTTTGGCGATAACGGTTCGGGTATGCACGTTCACCAATCCGTATGGAAAGATGGCAAAAATCTGTTTGCTGGTAGCGGCTACGCTGGCTTAAGCGATTTCGCTTTGTACTACATTGGCGGCATCATCAAGCACGCACGTGCATTGAACGCGATTACCAACCCAGGTACTAACTCATACAAACGCTTAGTGCCACATTACGAAGCGCCAGTGAAATTAGCTTACTCGGCTAAAAACCGTTCTGCTTCTATCCGTATTCCATTTGTACATTCAGACAAAGCACGCCGTGTTGAAGCGCGTTTCCCAGATCCAATTGCTAACCCGTACTTGGCATTCTCTGCCTTGTTAATGGCGGGTTTGGATGGCGTACAAAACAAAATTCACCCAGGTGAGCCAGCAACTAAAGACTTGTACCATCTTCCTCCAGAAGAAGATGCAAAAATCCCAACCGTCTGTTCTTCATTGGAACAAGCGTTGGAGTATTTGGACAAAGACCGTGAGTTCTTGACGCGTGGTGGTGTATTTACGGATGACTGGATTGATGCTTACATTGGTCTAAAAATGGAAGAAGTGACCAAACTACGTCAAACTCCACACCCAGTTGAATTTGGCTTGTACTACTCTTGCTAATTTCAACATAGTCTTGCTAATCACCGTTTAGCAACGCACTAAAATAGGGCAGCTTAGGCTGCCCTATTTTTTTATATATACATCCCCGTCAACCAAATCTATAATACCTCGTTGCTAACTATAAGACTCTCATCTAAACTATTGGTATGAATAAACAATTTACATTTGTAAGCATTGTAGTTTCTACCCTCATCTGCGCGGTGGCACATGCAGAAATATACAAGCATGTAGATGCTGATGGGCGAATCACTTATTCAAACGTCAAAATCAAAGGCGCCAAAAAACTAGATTTGGAGCCGGCTGATACCAGTTTTGGCAATACTGCAAAGCCTAACGCCAAGTCTTCCGATGAGTCTAAATCTGGCACACCTAGCAACTTTCCAAAAGTAGATTCCAACACACAAAACCAGCGTGATGCCAAACGTAAAGACATTCTAAAATCTGAATTAGAGTCTGAAAAACAAGCACTTGAGCGCGCTAAGCAAGCCTATGCTGAAGGTCAATCAAACCCAGAGGTCTATCAAGTCAAGAACGCCAATGGCACCACATCTACCTTCCGCAACGTACCGAAGTTTGAAGAGAAAATGAAGGGCCTTCAAGCCGAGGTAGATGCACACCAACGCAATATTGAGCTGCTGACCAAAGAGTTGAACCAAATTAATTAATCGCCGAACCATGCTTTTTCTTTAAGATTAAAGCTGGCTTACCTTTTGCTTTATTACAAGCAACAACACTATTGATTGCTATGTTTTATTAAGTTTATGGTTCAGCATACACCCTCAAATTTTTCTGGCTTAGAGCATCTTGCGACTGCAGTGATGCTACTCGACTCATCGCTCAAGGTGCTTTATACCAACCCAAGCGCAGAGATACTATTTGCGTTAAGCGCCAATCAGATTTCCGGCAACCATATTTCCGAGGTCTTTTTAAACTGCGAAATATTGCAACTGGCCGTAGACAATGCGCTCACCACCAACAGCCCTTACCGCGAACACGAATTTGCGCTCACTACAGTACGCCAGCATTCATTTGCTGTGACCTGTACAGTGACGCCAATCATGTTTGAGAATGTCACACTCATTTTAGAGTTTCAACAAATGGATCAGCAATTGCGGATTGCCAGAGAAGAACGCATGCTCATTCAACAACAGGCAAACTCAGAATTATTGAGGAATTTAGCGCATGAAATTCGCAACCCATTAGGCGGGCTGCGCGGGGCAGCGCAATTGCTAGAGCATGAGCTCCCTCAGATTAATTTAAGAGAATATACCCAAGTCATTATCAAAGAAGCTGATAGGTTGCACAGCCTGATGGATCGCCTGTTGGCACCGCACCGTGTACCGAAGTACGAGCCCACCAATATCCATGAAGTACTTGAGCGTGTTAGAAGCCTGCTATTGGCTGAATCGCCTCACAACATTATCGTACAGCGCGACTACGACACCAGCCTACCAGAGTTAATAGGTGATAGAGAGAAGCTTATCCAAGCGGTCTTGAACATTGCGCGTAATGCAGTACAAGCTATGCAATCAAAAGGTACCGACAGTGCAAAAATTATATTAAGAACACGTTCCGAGCGCCAAGTTACTCTAGCTAGAAAACGTTACCGTGTCGCTATCAAGCTACAAATTATTGATAATGGCCCTGGTATTCCTGTCGATATTCGAGAGAAAATATTTTACCCACTGGTTTCTGGCCGAGAGGGTGGCACTGGATTAGGGTTGGCACTTGCGCAAACGTTTATTACGCAACATCATGGCATGATAGATTGTGAGAGCCAGCCAGGGAAAACATGCTTTACTATATTGCTGCCCATTGAAAGCACCTTACTTAAACATGCGGTCATTACACAGTAATTTTACATACATAATATTAAGAATATTTTTGAATTAACATCGAGAGAAGTATGAAACCTATTTGGATATTAGACGACGACAAATCAATCCGCTGGGTGTTTGAAAAAGCATTAGCACGCACGGATTTAGAGTTTAAGACCTTCTCATCCACGGCTGAAGCTCTCAATGCATTGCATCGAGAGCAACCACAAGTAGTAGTCAGCGATATTCGCATGCCCAATGGTTCTGGGCTAGATTTTCTCTCTGAGATTAAACAAAAATTTCCAGACATCCCTGTCATCATCATGACCGCATATTCCGATCTAGAAAGTGCAGTGGCGGCTTTTCAAGGTGGTGCATTTGAGTATTTAGCTAAGCCATTCGATGTAGACCAAGCCATCGACATCATCAAACGTGCAGTAGACGAAAGCATGCGTCAGGCCGTAGACAATGTGGTGATTGAAGAAACCCCGGAAATCATTGGCCAAGCACCCGCCATGCAAGAAGTGTTTCGCGCCATTGGCAGACTCAGTCGCTCACACTCAACAGTATTGATCAATGGTGAATCAGGCAGCGGTAAGGAGCTCGTTGCCAGTGCATTACATAAACACAGCCCACGCGCTGACAAACCATTCATTGCCATCAACACAGCTGCCATTCCAAAAGATTTACTAGAGTCTGAATTATTTGGCCATGAGCGTGGCGCATTTACTGGGGCTGCCGCTGCAAGACGTGGTCGCTTTGAGCAAGCCGATAACGGTACGCT
Source organism: Methylophilaceae bacterium 11 (assembly GCA_000525025.1). Classification (GTDB taxonomy): domain Bacteria; phylum Pseudomonadota; class Gammaproteobacteria; order Burkholderiales; family Methylophilaceae; genus Methylophilus. The sequence continues at coordinate 2,517,290 of JCKJ01000001.1, forward strand.
GTTCTTAGATGAGATTGGTGATATGCCAGCAGACTTACAAACGCGCCTGTTGCGCGTGTTAAGTGATGGCCAGTTTTATCGCGTAGGCGGTCACCAACCACTAAAGGTGAATGTCCGTGTCATTGCCGCCACCCACCAAGACTTAGAGGAACGCGTGAAGTTAGGGCTATTCCGTGAAGACTTATTTCATCGTTTAAACGTCATTCGCTTACGCCTGCCTCCGTTAAGAGAGCGCAGAGAAGATATCCCGTTACTCACAAAACATTTTTTAGCGCATAGCGCCAAACAACTAGGTGTTGAACCTAAGCAACTCTCTCAAGCCGCCTTGCGTTACCTCACCTCAGTCAATTGGAGCGGTAACGTTCGACAATTAGAGAATGTGTGTCATTGGCTCACCGTCATGGCACCTGGTCAAAACGTAGATGTAGCTGACTTACCGCCGGAATTGAAAGAAGAGTCGGCCAAGCCATCCAGCTCAGGCTCTTGGCAAGAGTCTTTGGCCAAAGAAGTCATGGATGCGCTGAATCGTGGTGAAACCAATATTTTGGATACCAAAACCAAAGAATTTGAGCGGACCATGATTACCAAAGCGTTACAACATACTGACGGTAGGCGTATTGAAGCTGCCAATCAATTAGGTATGGGCCGAAATACACTGACGAGAAAAATTCAGGAATTAGGTATTGATGAGTAAAGCCAACATGGATAGTGCAGTGGCTGCTATATCTGAATCGCTTGTGCTCTTTTTAATGGAAACGAGCTGTATTTTTGCGCATCTATCTTGCTAACAAAAAACACCTGCGCTAGCCTTGAGTCTTTTAGGGTTTTACCAAAAAACTCGTTAGCCGCGTGATAATGTCTACCCTCATACAATATTAACGTATTGTATACATTATTCACGCGTACAATCTCGTCAAACATACTGTGATAACTTGTATCCATCACTAGCTTACCCTCATCAAAGCGCTTGTCATTTTCCTTCAAGCACCATTGATATTTTTCTTCATCAAAGTTGGCATTAGGTTTAAACAGCGAAGTGCCTGATTGCAATGGTGCATTTGGTGCTAAATAGAGCACCGCTGCAAATACGGTATTGTGATCCGTATGAATTACCCCACGCCCATAATCTTCCGACACACTCTGGAAGCTTGTTGTAATAGACCAACGCATATAATCATGTTCGGCATTATGAAACAAGGAAATGATTTTTTTGCTTACACTTTCAAACAATGGTTTGTTAATCAGTGATATGTCTTTGGTTCTACATCCAGGAAATACATAGTTAGCATTCTTAATTTGATGTCTAAACTGATATTTCTGATTCAGTGCAAATGTTCTCACACTATCCGGATTGTCGTAAAAGTTTTCTACTATGGTAACTGGATATAAATTCATACAAATAATGATGTTAATTGATTAGTCTATTAGTTGAGGATTACTATCCACATAATAACAAAAACGGCAACCGAAGTTGCCGTTTTTGATTTATTACTTCTTAATTTAACAGGCTAAGCCTGTATTAAATTAGAAGAATAAGATTGCGCCCAATGATACTGTTTTGGCTTTAGCTTCAAAGCTACCCAATGGTGTACCATTAATTTCTGATTTAACATCTGAGTACTCAGCAACTAAGTTCAAATGTTTTGTCAAAGGATGGTAAGCACCCACTGTCCACATTTTGTCTTCAACTTCGTTGAAAATTTCACCTGAGTTACCATCCAGTGTTGATTTACCATAGCTAACACCCAGTTTAGTACCTACACCTGGAATTGTGTAAGTACCTTGAACGTACCAACCGTCTGAATCACGGTCATTACCAGCAGCATCAAAACCACCATTCAACTGTACAGTTTGGCCGATACCAGAACCGTCATAATAGTAGCCTGTTAAGCCAAAGCCAGCAAGATTAATGGTAGTACCAATATCCCATGCATTAGCGCGCTCGTCACCTAAGCCTGGGCCTAAGTTTTCAACTTTTTGAGAAATACCAGAAACCCATACTTTACCTGCTACGTCACCAGTCCATTCGTAAGAAGCTTTACCTTCAAACGCTGGTGATGAACCGCCACGGTCAGTATTAGTTGCTGATGGTGGTAACAAGCCTGCTACGTTTTGAGCATTCCATGCTTGTGTTACACCTACTGTAAAGCTGAAGCCATTCCAGTTTGGTGATGAGTAAGCAACTTGTGATTTCCAGTCAGCATAGATAAAACCTGTACCGATACGACCTGTAGTTGTTGTATTACCTGCTAAACCGCCTGCACCTGAACCAACACCCAATAATGTCATGTCGTTCAAAATTGCATCAGAAGCGAAGATACCTAAATCTTTACCTAATTTGATAGAACCCCATGAAGCATCACCGAATGTCAAGAATGCTTGACGATTTTCTTGTTGCGGACCTTGGTTACCAGAAGCAGTTGTTGACGCACCTGGGTTGATGCTGATTGTGAAGCCAACATCTACATCATTTTGACGAGTTTTACCAGATACGCTTAAATAGTTTGGTAACAAACCAGTTGTAATGTTGGCAGAACTACGATCATTATCATTACCACCACTTAAAGCGTTTGAGCCAGTAAATAAAGCACCGTAACCTGCTGCTGCTCCGGTGTCACCACTAAAATTAGTGTGTGTGTAGTAAGCGTTAACCACGCCGCCAATGTCCAATGTCCAATCGCCAGCTGGAATTACGATACCAGCGTTTGCGCTTGAAGCGGCAGCTAATAAAGCTGAAGCAACTGCTAAACTTAATTTAGTTTTCATTTGAATCTCCAAAATATTGTTACTAAAAGTATTGCTACTAAAATCACCCTCATCTTTATAGCTTTTATTTTTCAATCGCTAAAAAACAAGAAAGTTCGCGAACTCACTCCACAAACAAATGTATTTGTTCTTAAGGAAGGTGTTGAAAGTATGCCAAAGGCTAGGTTTGCGGGGCAAGCGATTTGTCGCTTTTTGTTACAATTAAAGTGTTTTGTTGCAATTGTGCAACACTAATGCTGCAAAAATGTAGCTTAAGCTAGAAATATTCTTCCACCGCAAATAAGCGGCGATGCTCGCGAATGGCAAAACGATCAGTCATACCAGCAATATAATCAGCCACCGCTCTGGGCTGATCTGCCTTTGCCGCTACTTGATGTTCATCTGGCATCAACTCTACATTTTGCATAAACGCATGAAACAACTCTTGAATAATGCGCTCTGCTTTTGCGCTCATGCGGTTAACTTTGTAATGGTGGTATAGATTTTTGCGCAAAAACTGTTTGAGTGCCTGATTTTTTTTAGCGGTTGCCTCACTAAACGCAACCAAGTAGGGCGCATGACGAATATCTTCAATCGCTTGTGGTTTCAGCCGCTGAATATTTTCTAATGTGGTTTCGCACAAATCAATCACCAACTGATTGATCATCCTGCGGATAGTTTCAGGAATTAAGCGTTTTAATTCAATATTAGGATACAGCGATTTCACCACTGCCATGTTTTCTGCAAATAACTCAATTTCTTTTAACTGCTCGATGCTAATGAGCTGTGAGCGCAAGCCATCATCTACATCATGGTTGTTATACGCGATTTCATCGGCAAAATTGGTGACTTGTGCCTCCAGGCTTGGGCTTTGTTTTTTAATAAAGCGCTCGCCAACATCGCCAAGTAGGCGTGCATTCTTGATGGAGCAGTGTTTTAAGATACCCTCGCGCAATTCAAACGTTAGATTCAAACCGTCGAACTCTGCGTAGCGATTTTCCAGCATATCCACCACGCGCAAAGACTGCAAATTATGCTCGAAACCACCATGGGCGCGCATACAAGCATTCAGAGCATCTTGGCCTGCATGCCCAAATGGCGTATGACCTAGATCATGCGCTAATGCGATACCTTCGGTTAAGTCTTCATGTAAATGTAAGGTTCTGGCGATACCGCGTGCCAATTGCGCAACCTCTAAACTATGCGTCAGGCGCGTTCTAAACAAATCGCCCTCATGATTTACGAAAACTTGTGTTTTGTACTCTAAACGCCTAAAGGCTGTTGAATGGATGATGCGATCTCGGTCACGCTGAAATAAATTGCGTATGGGTGCGCCGTTAATCAAAGGCGCCGCTGGCTCGTTAAATTTACGGCCTATCGACTGTTCCGGATGTGCTGCGTAACTAGCTAGCATCACGCAGCAATCGCCTCTAATGTTTGATTTAGTAACGCTTTATCATAATCAGCCGTCATCACTGCTTTGCCTATGCCCTGTTGTAGCACCAATCTAATTTGCCCATCGGCCACTTTTTTATCTAGCTGCATTAAGGCCAAATACTTTTCTGGGCTGAGTTTAGGTGGTGTTAACGGCAAATTGGCTGATTGGAATATGGCTGAAATTCTAGCTATCTCTTGTTCACTTAACCAAGCTAATCTTTGTGACAAGTCGGCCGCTAGCATCGTACCCGCAGCCACAGCCTCACCATGTAACCAAACACCGTATCCCATCGCATTTTCAATGGCATGGCCAAAGGTATGGCCTAAATTAAGCAGTGCACGCTCGCCAGACTCATGCTCGTCAATAGCCACCACTTCAGCCTTGTTTTGACAAGAGCGATAAATAGCATAGCTGACTACCTGCTCATCTAGCGCCATCAATTGCGGCATATTGCGCTCCAACCAATCAAAAAAATCTGCGTCTCTAATCAGGCCATATTTAATGACCTCTGCCACCCCTGCTGAATACTCGCGTGGCGGCAACGTTTGCAATGTATTGATATCGGCCAACACAACTTTAGGTTGATAAAATGCCCCTATCATATTTTTGCCAAGTGGATGGTTAATGCCCGTTTTCCCACCTACGCTAGAGTCCACTTGTGATAGCAGTGTGGTGGGTATTTGAATAAACGGCACGCCTCTGAGGTAAGTCGCCGCGGCATACCCAGTCAAATCGCCAATGACGCCACCACCTAGTGCAATCAATGTGGTGCTACGCTCACAACGATGCTTCAATAATGCATCGTAGATTAAATTCAGTGTCTCCGTGTTTTTATATGCTTCGCCGTCCGGCAAAATAATTTGGATAACATTGACTCCAGCAGTTTCTAACGCTTTTACCAACGTTGGCATATAGAGTGGCGCCACGGTGGTGTTACTCACAATCGCAACTTGCTTACGCTTCAGATGTGGCAATACTAAATCCGCTTGCTCTAACAAGCCTTTGCCAATATGGATAGGATAACTTCTATCTCCTAGCTTCACTTCTAATGTCTGCATAGTCATTTCTTTAATGCCAATTCAATTTGATTGAGTATGTTCGCAACCGGTTGATTCCCAGTATCGATAATCAATGAGGCTGTTTCTGTGTACAGCGGATTGCGTGCCTGATAAAGATGCTCTAATCGCTTACGCACATCCACATTTTGCAACAGTGGGCGATGCTTATCATTGCGCATTCTCATCCACAGCTCATGTACGTTTGCACGCAGATAAATCACATAGCCATGTTGTTTTAATAGCGCACGGTTTTCAGCTGCGATTACAGCACCACCACCAGTGGCCATGACAATATTATCAAGTGCGGAAAGCTCCTCGATGGTAGCCGTTTCTCTTTTACGGAAGCCAGCTTCGCCTTCCAGCTCAAAAATGGTGGCTATTTTCACCCCAGTACGCTGCTCAATCACTTGGTCGGTATCGTAAAACGTTTTACCCAAATGCTTGGCGATTAATTTCCCTATCGTAGTTTTACCTGCGCCCATCAAGCCAATAAAGAAAATGTTGTTAGGAATCTCTGCCACAATAAAAAATGCCCATCGTTATCTGATGGGCATTTTAAGCGAAACTGTCATTCCTGTCAGCGCAGAATGGTATTTATCTCAAACCCTATTATCTTAAACCCAGACTTTCATCCATGATTTTAGGTGTGATGAAGATCAGCAATTCTGTTTTGTCTTCTTGTTTTGTTCTACGTTTGAATGCATGACCAACAATAGGAAGGTCACCGAAGAACGGCACCTTATCGACATCATTACGCTCAGTTTGCTCGTAGATACCACCAAGTACAGCTGTTTCACCATTCGCTACCAATACGTTAGTTTTAACGTTTTGCGTATCAATAGACGGCGTACCAAAGAATACTTGGCCTACACGGTCTTTTTTCACCTCGAGCTCCATGATGATCTTCTCATCCGGTGTAATTTGTGGCGTTACATCCAGGCTTAGCGTTGCGTCAATAAATGAAATATTGGTCGCACCACTACTACTTGCTTGCAAGTACGGAATTTTAGTACCTGATGCAATGCTTGCTTTTTGTTGATTCGCAGTCGTTACACGTGGGCTGGATACCACCTTACCTCGCTTATCGGACTCCAATGCTGACAATTCTAAATTCAACAAAGTGTTAGCTGAGAGCTTGAATAAACTCAAAGCAAAACTGCCGAAGGCATTCGCCACTGGTAGGTTTGACATTAAGTCAGGCAAGCCATCTGAACTGGTTAAAATATTGCCGCCATCGGTTGCCGTTTGAATCGAACCGTTGTGGGTACCTTGTGTAAGTGTCGTTGCACTGGATTGTGTGAATCGATTACCCAAACTACCACTAATAGTTGCAGTCGCAGAACCTGGTGTCCCAGTTTGTGTCACGCCAAAACGTGCCCCTAAACTTTTCGCAAACTTATCATCCGCAATCACCAAGCGTGATTCAATCATCACTTGTTTGACTGGAATATCAATCTTGTTGATAACAGATTGAATCTCTTCTAGTTTTCTTGCTGTATCTTGAATAAATAGTGTATTGGTACGTGGGTCCCAAACTGCGCTACCACGTTTAGACAAGATGCTTTTGTTTTTATCGCCAGAGTTACCTCCTGAATCATCCCCAGATAAGATTTTTTTGAAGTTTTCCGCTTTTTGATACTTCAGTGTAAACACCTCTGTACGCAACGGCTCCAAATCTTCAATGGCTTGATTTGCTTCTAGTGCTGCTTTCTCTTTAGCTGCTAGCTCATCCGCCGGAGCAATCGAAATCACATTACCTGAAACACGTTTATCCAACCCTTTGTTTTTCATGATGATATCCAGTGCCTGATCCCACGGAACATCTTTTAATCGCAAAGTGATGTTGCCAGTTACGCTATCACTGGCCACAATGTTTTTACCGGTAAAATCAGCAATCACCTGCAGTACTGAACGCACTTCAATGTTCTGAAAGTTTAACGACAACTTCTCACCAGCGAACCCTATTTTAGAGCCTTGCACTAATTTATTTGGATCTTGAATAATTGGTCTGACATCCACAATAAATTTCTTATCAGCTTGATAAGCAGACTGCTCCCAATCACCTTTAGGCTCAATGATAATTTGACCGTTTTTACCACGCTTAATAGTATCGATATACAGCACAGGCGTATTGAAATTAATCACGTTTAAACGACGCTGAAGCTCTGCAGGTACATCTGTATCTACAAAATCAACAACAATCGTTTTTCCTTTGTTCTTAATGTTGATCCCAGAACTTGCGTCAGACAACTCGACAATGATACGACCCTCGCCATTTTTGCCACGTGCAAAATCCACATTGGCAATCGCATGCCCAGCACTGCTGCTACGTCCTTCAGCAAAACGCGTCTCCGCTACAGTATTGTTCGCGGCAGTCTCGCTACCTTGCAAGCTAATCACAACCTCTTTACCATTAACGCTCGTGTTATATCCAACGCTTTTAGATAAATTCAATACCATACGTGTGCGGTCTTTTGCTTGTGCTAGCGACACACTTTTAAGTGCACCCTGCTCTGCAACAATATTCGACTTATTCAACCCATTCGCCGTTTTTGGAAAGTCCAAGGCGATTCTCGCTGGACTGTTCAGTGAAAAACCAGGAGGTGGAAACTCTAAAGGCGACTTCAATACTACTCGAATATTGACTCTACCACCTGACAAAGAAGTGAAATCCACACTCTCAATTTCATTGGTCAATAACGAGTTACTCTCAGCCGCAAAAGCAACATGGAATAGCGATTGACTTATCAACAAGACGAATGCTAAAAATACTCGATTTAATTTTTCTACGTGTTTCATATTTTCACCCTTATTCCTGCAAACTTAAGCTTGAAATGCGCTCAACCCAATCGCCAGAAAGCTCATCTTGTATAATTTCTTTTAAGGACACTTCCGTATCCGTAATTGAGGTAATGAGTCCAAAATTCGTACCTAGATAATTACCTACTTCAACTTGATGCACCGTATTATCCGGTGTCTTGATTAACGCAAAGCGTGATTTGGTCTTACTAAGCAAACCAACATAATTGAGGTTTTCCAGCGGGTAAGACTCTAGCGGTTGCTTCGGTCGATTTAAATTAGGCTGAAAACTCCCTTTGCTGAGCGCTTTCCTTGGCTTAAACGGATCCGAAATACTCCCGTCCACGTTGAACTGCAGCGGCACATAAGCTTGCACTTGAGGTAGCGGCTCAACTTTGGTGCTCATGGTTTTTGGTGCATCTGCCATAAACTGATCCAAGTCATCGCCCTCACCACCACTGCAAGCAACCAGAAGTAGCGAGATTCCACCTAAGCAAACAGATTTGATGATCGAATTCATTTCACACTAACCTTTTTATCAGCAGATTTTCTTGCACTAATTTCTGATGAATCTAAATATCGATACGTTTTCGCCACCGCTTCTAATACTAGGCGTCCGTCTTTAGTTTCTTTGCTCGCTGGCTGAATAATTAAATTATTCAAAGTAACAATTCTAGGTAACTTCGATACGTCTGTGGCGAATGCACCCAAATCGTGATACCCGCCTAAGACTTTGATTTGAATTGGCATTTCAGCATAGAATTCAGCCACTGTTTCTTGCCCTGGCTTGAATAGCTCAAACTCCAAACCACGCCCCAACCCCGCTTGGTTAACATCAGTCAGCAAACCGTCCATTTCAGATTTGTCTGGCAACTGTTTGAGCAATGCACCAAAGGTTTTTTCAATCTCTACCATTTGCTGTCTATAGGCGTCAATTTTGATTGCTTGACTCTTTTTTGTAAGAAAAACTGTTCTTAGCTCTTTTTCTTTCTCAACCGACTGATCCAACTCATCTAGCGCAGGACTCCACATAAACCAATACCCAAGCCCAACGAGCACCAAACCAAGCACACCAAGCAACACCGCCTTAATTGAAAACGGCAGGCTTCCAACATTTTGCAGGTCTATATTATTAAAATCTTCTAACTTCATGGGTTAGCCCCCTGTTTTTTTGCTTGCGCATCTTTCTCGGCATCCACTTGTGGTGCCCGCAAATTCACATTCAGCGTAAATTCATTTTGCTTCAAGTTGTTGACTGTAACGGCCTTGATTTCAACAAGACTTGGTGACTCCATCCATGTGGAGGCTGTTAAATTACGCACTAAGGTGGCTACACGTGCATTGGTATCGGCAGACCCTTGAATTTCAATGGCACTGCCTTGCTGCTTAATGCTGCGAATGAATACACCTTCAGGCAACTGCCGCGCGACTTCGTCCAGCACAACAACGGCCTGACTACGGTTAGTCTGTAAGTTTTCTACGATTTGTTTACGCTCTAGTACCGAGTTAATTTGGTCTTTCAGTGCTTTGATGTCTTTAATCTCGCTATCTAGCTTAACAATTGCATCATCCAATCTTCTGTTGCGATCATCTTGGGCATCTTTTCTGGCATTGATAACTGACCAACCCATAAATACCAATGCAGACGCAAGCACCACAGTACCCAGCGCCATCAGGCCGAATTGTCTTTGTTTCTCAGCACGCTTAACCTGGCGATGTGGTAATAAATTAATACGAACCATTAATCTACCCCTCTCATTGCCAACCCACATGCAATCAACAAGGCAGGGGCATCCACTGCAAGTTGCTGTTGTTTAACACGACTGCCCATGGCCATTTTTTGAAACGGGTTTGCAATCATCACATTGACTTGCGTACGGTCTTGTACTGCCACATCCGCGCCTTTAATAGAGGCACATCCACCCGCCAGTACAATATGGTCTACTTTGTTGTATTGAGTAGAGCTCGTAAAAAATTGCAGCGCACGCGCCACTTCAGTAGAAAGCGATAATACGAATGGATTTAACACTTCCTCTTCGTAGCTCTCTGGCAAGCCACCTTTGCGTTTTGCAATCTCAGACTCTTCTGTCGACAAGCCAAAGCGACGTTGAATTTCTTGTGTGAGTAAACTGCCGCCAAAATTCTGTTCTCGAATATACACAGACTGATTATCGTGCAAGACATTGATGTGCATCATGTTGGCACCGATATCGACAATCATCACTGTTTGATCTTTACCGGCATTTGGCAATTGACTTGCAATGAAGGTGTAAGCGGACTCTGTTGCGTAAGTTTCAACATCCATCACCATGACTTTTAAACCCGCTTCCTCTGCGGCAGCCACGCGATCTTCAATTTTTTCCTTGCGGGAAGCTGCAATCAGCACTTCAACTTCATCCGGGCTATTGATAGCGGGACCGATGACTTGAAAATCAATATTGACTTCATCTAACGAGAATGGGATGTACTGATTGGCTTCAGCTTCCACCTGAGACTCCATCTCATCTTCACGGAGCCCAGATTGCATCAGCACTTTTTTAGTAATCACTGCGGCGGAAGGCAATGCTAAGGCAGCACGCTTTTCTCGGCTGTTCAGCAGTTTCCAAGCAAGTCGAACAGATTCGGACACTTGTTCCAACCCACTGATATTGCCTTCAACAATTGCGTCTTTCGCAATAGAGGCTACAGCATAGCCTTCTAATCGATAAACGCCTTTTGCACTTGAGGACAATTCAACCATCTTGACGGCAGATGAACTGATATCAACGCCAATCAGCGGAGGGGTTTTATCGTTAAAAAAGTCGAATTTCAAATTGAAATTCCCTTTCATTTATCGTTAGTTACGAACAATTGCAATAATTTACATTAAATCCTAACAACAACATTATGCAGTGTAAAGCAATTTATTTCTAAGCAAAGTTTAATTATGGTTTTTTTGTGAAAGTGTTAACAATTTGCTACAGTCTAAAATTGCTAAATTGCATTACAATTACAGAACTAGATACAGTTTCAACTCAAGAAGCAGTTTATGAGCCCAAAAAAGTGGTGGCATTTTTTAATTTTGTTTGTCGTTGTTGGCACCCTAGTGTTAACTGCATTAACAGCTCTTGCTGTTTCTATTATCTATCCGACACTTCCTTCTTTAGAAATCCTAACCAACTATCGCCCCAAGCTATCACTTAAAATCTACTCGGCTGAAGGCGCATTGATTGGTGAGTTCGGCGAAGAGCGGCGCGCATTTGTCAAAATTGAGAATGTACCCGCTTCCATGAAAGATGCAGTACTTGCCATTGAAGATCGCCGCTTTTATCAACATAACGGCATTGATACCAAAGGCATCGTCCGCGCTATCCGCAATAACGTGATGGGGGTGAGCCATGAAGGTGCCAGTACCATTACCATGCAAGTGGCTAAAAACTTCTTTAGCCAACCCGGTGGCAAGCGTGACATGATCACCAAAATCAAAGAGGCCTTGCTGGCCATCAAAATTGAGAAAACTATCAGCAAAGATCAGATTCTTGAGCTATATCTCAATCAGATTTATTTGGGCCAGCGCTCGTATGGCTTTGCTGCTGCTTCTCAGGTGTATTTTGGTAAACAACTGAAAGACCTGAATTTGGCTGAAGCGGCGCTATTGGCGGGCATGCCTAAAGCACCTTCTCGCTACAATCCATATACGCATGAGAAACGCGCAATGGTACGTCAGAACGAAGTATTGCGAGACATGTTGCGTTATGGCTTTATCCAGCAAAACGAATTTGATAAGGCCATGAATACCAAATTAAAATTCAAACTGGCCAAATCAGTCAAAAATCTAAGTGCGGATTATGTTGCGGAAATTGTACGTATTTCCATGTTCAACCGTTACGGCGAAGACATTTACCAGAGCGGCTATAAGGTCTACACCACCATCAAAAAATCCAATCAAGAAGCAGCTAACGCAGCGGTAGTGCAAGGCATCATTGATTACGAACTCAGACATGGTTACCGCGGACCAGAAAAAACCATTGCAATCAACACCAATGGCGACCTGAAAACGTTTGCAGTGACTGCACTGGATGAGATTGAGGAATACAATCGCTTTGTTCCTGCGTTGGTCACACAAGTCAGCAAAAAATCCATTTCTGCCATTACTAAATCCGGTGATAACCTAGAAATCACTGGTGCAGGCTTAAAACTGATTGAGAAACACCTGCTGAGTAAAGTGGAAACCCCACAGGCAGTGAAAGTCGGTGCCATTATTCGCGTAACCAAATTAAATGGTGAGTGGATTGTGGTGCAATTGCCACAAGTGGAAGCTTCGCTGATTGCGCTGAACCCTGAAACCGGTGCGGTCAACGCTTTGATTGGCGGTTTTGATTTTACGCGCAGCAAGTTTAATCACGTCACACAGGCATGGCGTCAGCCGGGCTCAAGCTTTAAACCTTTTGTCTATTCTGCGGCCATCGAAAAAGGATTCACACCCGCGTCTGTTGTGGATGATGCACCATTCTCACTTTCGGCAGAAGAAGTTGGCAGTCGTGAAAGTTGGGAGCCGCACAACTTCGATGACAAATATTCCGGCCCAATTCGCTTACGTACTGCACTGACAAAATCTAAAAACATGGTCTCTATCCGGGTATTGCAAGCAATTGGTCCGCGTTATGCGCAAAGCTACATTACAAAATTCGGATTTAATCCTAAAGATCACCCCGCGTATTTGGCCATGGCACTGGGGGCAGGTTCTACCACCTCATGGCAGTTGGCAGCCGGTTATGCGGTATTTGCCAACAGCGGTTATCAGGTTAAACCGTATTTAATCAGTAAAATTGTGGATAGCGATGGCCGCGTGGTTGAGTCAGTCGATCCAACCAAACATATTTCCGCTTACCGCGTCATAGATCAGCGTAATGCCTTCCTCATGACCTCCATGATGCAAGACGTGATTAACCTAGGCACTGCAAGACAAGCCAACGTTCTGGGTAGAAGCGATATTGCTGGTAAGACTGGCACCACCAACAATCAAATGGATGTTTGGTTTGCAGGGTTTAACCCAAAAGAGGTCGCTGTGGCTTGGATGGGTTACGACAGCCCTAAATCACTGGGTAGAGATGAAACCGGCGGTAAAGCGGCCTTGCCAATTTGGATTAAATACATGGAATCTGCTTTAAAAGGCGTACCTATTTACCAATATAAAATTCCGCAGGGCGTCGTCAAACTCAAAATCAACCCTGACGATGGCACCTTAGCTGGCGACTTTGATGAAGGGGTGGATGAATATTTTTACCATGAAAATCCACCGCCATCGGCAAGCTACGATATCCCATCTTTAGAAGGCACCACCGAACAGGATTACGCGCGCCCGAATAGCATGGACATGATTACCAACCCGATGCAACCCAATAGCCGTGCTGCGCCAGTTGAAGAACGCAGGCTGGATGGCGCTCAAAAAACAGAAAAACCACGGCGTGAACCAAGTGCCGATAGCGAGACAGAAAGCAATCCCCTCAGCCGTATTTTTAATTCTGGGCGCTAAACATGGCAAGAGAGAATGTCGAACAACTGCGCCAATTGATTGCTCAAGCAGCAGCTCGCATGATGGCTGAAGATGGCATTCATGACTTTGCCTACGCTAAAAAAAAAGCAGGGCGTCAGCTTGGTGTGATTGAGAATGGTGCACTGCCCAGCAATGCTGAGATCGAACAAGAAATCCGGCTGTATCATGAAATCTACAATGCAGACGAACAACCGCTAGAGTTAAATAAGCTGAGAAAAGCGGCTCTCGCGACCATGCAATTATTCGAGCGATTCAATCCACATCTGACCGGTAGCGTGCTAGATGGTACCGCGGGAAAATACGCACAGACCGATATTTATCTATTTGCAGACAGTGCTAAAGAAGTTGAAATCTTCTTGCTCAACCAGCAAATCCCTTTTGAGAGCAGCGAAAAGGCTTATCGAATTTCTGACAAACCCAGCAAGGATAAAAAAGATAAAGTGCGCAAAACCGTACAAGTCTTTACGCTGGAAACTGAATTCGGGATTCAAAAACTCAGCGTGTTTGAGTATGATGATATGCGCATTGCCACCAAACGCACGAGCGACGGCAGCAACGCTGATAGAGCAGCCATTCCAGAAGTGATGGAACTGCTGAGACAACCTGTGCTCTAATCGCTGATTGCTTTGTCTCAAATGGTGAGCAACATATATCGCCATGATGCGTTTTAGCCAATTATTCGCAATCAACCTTATCCGCTTTAACAACCCATTACACGTTTTAATTTGTGGTGTACCATCTTTATCAGCACTACTCTCAATCTTTACGATGCGTGTGTAACCAAGAAAATAATAAAACATGGAACATAACATTACACTCATTTCTACCATTGCCTCGGGCTTTGGGCTTGCCTTAATTTTTGGCTTCATTGCCGAGCGCCTAAAACTGTCTGCATTGGTGGGCTATTTAGTGGCGGGTATTTTAATTGGTCCTGCCACACCAGGATTTGTTGCCGATGTCCATATTGCCTCACAACTCTCTGAAATTGGCGTGATGCTGCTGATGTTTGGCGTAGGCTTACACTTCTCAATCAATGACCTCATGGCCGTGCGCCGCATTGCTATCCCCGGTGCGATTGTACAAATGACGATGGCCACGTTGCTTGGTATGTACCTTACCCATCTATGGGGTTGGACACTCGGTGAAGGGCTTGTATTCGGCCTAGCATTGTCCTGCGCAAGCACGGTTGTGTTGTTACGTGCGCTTGAGTCCAGAAATATGCTGGAGAGCATGAACGGTAAAATCACGGTGGGGTGGCTGGTGGTAGAAGACCTGCTCACCGTATTGGTGTTGGTGTTGCTTCCGCCAATGGCAGGCTTGCTGGGTGGCAGTGTTGCAGAAACCTCTGACACGCCACTATGGCAAACCATCGGCATTACCCTGTTGCAAGTGGTCGGCTTTATTCTGATGATGTTGGTTGTTGGTAAGCGCGTGCTGCCTTGGCTGCTGTGGCACATAGCCAAAACTGGCTCACGCGAATTATTTACCTTATCGGTTATCTCTACCGCCATTGGCATTGCCTACGGTGCTTCCGTGTTATTTAACGTCTCATTTGCACTGGGTGCGTTCTTTGCCGGCATGGTGATGCGAGAATCAGAGTTTAGCCATCGCGCCGCCGAAGAATCGTTACCGTTACGCGATGCGTTTGCCGTGCTATTTTTCGTCTCGGTCGGCATGTTATTTCAGCCATCGATTCTTATTGAGCAACCATTGAATGTATTGGCAACCGTGGGCGTAATCATCATTGGCAAATCACTGGCAGCCATGGCCATCACACTGGCTTTCCGCTATCCGCTGAATAGCGCACTGATTGTTGCCGCCAGCCTGGCACAAATTGGTGAGTTCTCCTTTATTTTGGCCGGGCTGGGGCTATCATTAGGCTTGCTTCCGGCAGAAGGCATGAGTTTGATTTTGGCCGCAGCACTGATTTCGATTGCGCTTAACCCATTGCTATTCTCCGCCATCCAACCCTTTAAGAAATGGCTCATCGACATTTCCAAAACTGCCAGTGATTTGGAAAAGCGCACCGACCCATTTGCCGAACTACCGATGAGTACCGAACGCAAGTATCTGGAAGGGCAGATTGTATTGGTTGGCTATGGCAGAGTAGGCAAGCGTATCGCCAACGCACTGCTGTCCAGCAACATTCCGTTTGTGATAGCTGAAGAGAATCGCGAAATCGTCGAAAATTTGCGTAAAGCAGGTATCCCAGCGGTTTCTGGCAATGCGGCTGACCCCAGTGTGCTGATTCAAGCACATATTGCTAACGCTTCTATGCTGGTAGTGGCCACACCCGATACCATTGACGTAAGAAAGATGGTCACCACGGCTAAATTACTGCGGCCAGAAATTCAAATTGTATTGAGAACACATAGTGAAGATGAGTCAGAACGTCTCCGCAAAGAAGATATCGGCCGTGTATTTTATGGCGAGGAAGAGTTGGCCAACGGCATGTGCAAACATATTTTGGCGCAGTACGCACCTAAATCCGCTTGATACATCAAGACAATCTAGCCTCCGCCAGTACGCTCACTAAACGATCAAATACCACTCTGACACGTTCAGACACGGGGCCACGTTGCGGGCGATAGACATACACACCCCAAGGGCTGGGCGACTGTTCTGGTAGCACAGCCAGCAACTTTCCAGCACGTATATGCTCAGCACATGCAAAATCTGGCAACTGAGCAAAGCCGATACCCGCCAGCACTGCTTGTAATTCGGCCTCTGGGTCATCGGTAGAAAACACTGGCGCGGTAGGCACACACTCCGGCTCACTGGCAAAATACCAAGGCCACATTCTGCCAGTGTTCTGATCAATTAACCCGGTATAAGGCATTTGACATAAATCACTGACTTGCTGAGGAGTGCCATAGCGCTCAATGAGTGCAGGTGCGCCTACGATAGAGAACTTTACATCTCTAACCCGCCTAGCCACATGGCGACTATTACCAAACACACCCACACGTACGCCAATATCCATTTGGTCAGCCACCACGTTATCAATCAAATCAGAGAATCTTAAATCCAATTGAATACTGGGATATTCTTGGGATAACGCAATTAAGGCAGGTAACAGAAATTGGCGCCCAAACGCATTGGGCATGGTGATTTTGACCGAGCCCTCGATACTCTGTTTAGCTGAGCCCTTATTCGTCTCGAACAAAGCATCCACTTGATCAATCACGCCGACACATTTTTGTGCCATTTGTCGGCCAAATTCAGTAATAGTGGTATTGCGTGTACTACGGTAGAACAACGGCTCGCCTAATTGCTCTTCAAACTCTTTAATGGCACGCGTGACTGATTGTGGCGACACGCCCAAACGCACAGACGCATCTTTAAAGTTGGCAGACTCTGCGACCACCTTAAAAATTCGCAACATCTCTAACTGGTTTTGCATGGCAATTCATCCGAAATATGGAATTATAAATTCCAAATTATTCCATATTATGAAGGCTTACACTATGCGATTATCTTGTTTACTATGATGCCATGACCAATTTTCCATTTGTCATGCTAGGTAAAGTGTGACAAATCAAAAATAAAGGATAACGCACAATGATCAAACTGAATATTAACGGTAAAGATGAAAGCCTAGATGCACCGGAAGACATGCCGATTCTGTGGGCATTAAGGGATGTGCTGCACATGACCGGCACCAAATTTGGCTGTGGCATGGCGCAGTGTGGTGCCTGCACCGTACATCTGGATGGCCAACCGATTCGCTCCTGCATTACACCAGTTTCCATGGCAGCGGGTAAAAAAATCACCACAATCGAAGCCATGCAAGAAGATCAAGTAGGACAAGTGGTACAAGCAGCTTGGCGCGAGATTGACGTAGTACAGTGTGGCTACTGTCAGTCTGGTCAAATCATGGCGGCCACTGCCTTGCTCACCACCAATCACAAACCAACAGACGCAGACATAGACGCCGCCATGAGTGGCAACATCTGTCGCTGCGGTACCTATCCGCGTATTCGTGCAGCCATTCATGCCGCTGCTGAAAAATTAGCATAAGGAACCCACCATGAATGCGCCATTGAATATTTCCAGACGTACCTTTATCAAAGCCACCGCATTGGTAGCAGGTGGCCTTGTCATTGCCTTTGCGATTCCACAAGCCAAGCGCTTTTTATTACCGGGTGAAACAAAAGCACCTGCCGATGCCGGTGGTAGTAAGTTACCTGCGCCGAATGCTTTTCTACGCATAGGCACAGATAACACCATTACCGTCCTACTTGCCCACAGTGAGATGGGACAAAGCATCTGGACGACGTTACCGATGCTGATTGCCGAAGAACTGGATGCCGATTGGAGCAAGATACAAGTCGAACATGCAGGCGCTGCGCCGCAGTATGTGCATACTGCTTATGGCATTCAAATCACTGGTGGGTCATCCACCACTTGGTCAGAGTTTGACCGCTACCGCCAAGCTGGCGCTTTGACACGCGCGCTCCTCATCAACGCAGCTGCGCAGGAATTAGGCGTGGCCAAAGAAACATTGCGTACCGAAAATGGCTTTGTAGTGAGCGCGGACAAAAAAATCAGTTATGGTGAGCTAGCAGAAGCCGCGGCCAAACTAGAAACCCCTACCACCGTTGTGTTGAAAGACCCTAAAGACTGGAAGATTATAGGTAAAGCGACGAAGCGATTAGATAGCGCCGCAAAAATCAACGGCACGGCAAAATTTGGTCAAGATGTACAATTCGAAGGCCTCAAAACGGCCATGGTGGCACGCGCTCCCGTGTTTGGCGGCAAAGTAAAATCTTTTGATGCTAGCGCAAGTAAGCAGATCAAAGGCGTACAGAATGTAGTACAAGTGCCGACTGGTGTAGCCGTGATTGCTGACAATTACTGGTCTGCGAAACAAGGCCGCGATGCGTTGAAGATTGATTGGGATTTGGGCCCGAATGCAGGGCTAGACTCCAAAAAAATGGTAGAGGATTACCGAGCACTTGCAGCGACTACAGGCACCGTGGCTGCCAAAACCGGCGACAGTCAAGCCGCACTCAAACAAGCCAAAACCGTGGTGAAAGCAGAATATATTGCGCCCTATTTGGCACACTCGCCCATGGAGCCACTGAATTGCACTGTGAAGATAGACAAAGATGCTTGCGAGATTTGGACAGGCACCCAGATGCAAACGACGGACCAAGCCGCTGCCGCTAAAATACTGGGGTTGAAACCCGAGCAAGTGACCATTCACACTCTATTTTTAGGAGGTGGCTTTGGCCGCCGAGCAAACCCGGCTGCCGATTTTGTATCGGAAGCTGTACAAGTAGCCAAAGCTGCAGGTGTGCCAGTCAAAACCGTATGGAGCCGTGAGGATGATGTGAAGGGTGGTTATTACCGCCCTATGTTTTTACACCAAGCCAATATTGCGCTGGATGACAAAGGACTGCCTATTGCCTGGGAACATACGGCCGTAGGACAATCCATCATGCTGGGTACGCCATTTGAAACTGTCATGATCAAAGATGGCGTAGACGCTACTTCGGTCGAAGGCACTGCTGACTCGCCTTATCTCAAAGGCATTGCTAACCATCAGGTGCAATTGCATACTGTAAAAGCAGACATCCCCGTACTTTGGTGGCGCTCTGTTGGCCATAGCCACACAGCTTTTGTGATGGAAAGCCTGATTGACGAACTGGCAAATGCCGCCAAACGTGATCCACTGGAATACAGACGTGAATTACTGAAAGACCACCCGCGTCATTTGGCAGCATTGAACTTGGCAGCCGAAAAAGCCGACTGGGAGAAACCACTCCCTAAAGGCGTGTTCAGAGGCATTGCTGTGCACGAATCTTTTGGTAGCTTTGTGGCACAGGTGGCAGAAGTATCTGTAAACGCCGGCGAAGTGAAGGTACACCGTATGATCTCGGCCATTGATTGTGGTTTAGCAGTGAATCCGGAATCACTCACGGCACAAATGCAGTCATCCGTTTCATTTGGCTTGGGCGCTGCCCTGCAAAGTGAAATTACGTTTAAAGACGGGCAAGTCCAGCAATCTAATTTTCATGATTACCAAGTGTTGCGTATGAAAGACATGCCAAAAGTCGAGGTCTACATCGTCCCCAGCACTGAGAAAATGGGTGGCGTGGGTGAACCCGGATTACCTCCGGTCGCACCTGCGGTTACCAATGCTATTTTTGCCGCTACAGGCAAGCGTATTCGCACCCTACCGATTGGCACGCAACTCGCCTAATATGCTGAAATCAGCTGATTGGGAAGTGCTGCACCGTGCGCAGACATGGCTAGCGCAAGGTCACAGCGCGCATTTATTCACCGTGATACAAACCTGGGGCTCTGCACCACGTTTGCCCGGCGCCATTTTGGTGGTGCGCGATGATGGTCATCTGATTGGCTCTGTATCTGGCGGCTGTATAGAAGATGACTTGGCTGACAAAGCCAAACATGGGCAGCTACCCACCGCACCTACGGTGCTTGAATATGGTGTGAATCAAAATGAAGCACAACGCTTTGGCATTCCCTGCGGTGGTCGCCTCACTGTTTTTGCTGAACCGCTCAGCAGCGCTGAACAACTTACCCCATTACTGCACGGCATTGAGCAACGCACGCTCATTAAGCGTTCTGTTTGTCTGAGTAGCGGTCAGGTCAAAATCACAGCGGTACTGCCAGAGGGGTTACCGCGCATAGAAGGCGATTGGTTTCATAGTTATTTTGGGCCACAGTGGCGTTTACTGATTATTGGTGCCAACCAATTGGGTAGCGTGCTGGCCAGCATGGCGCAAGTATTGGAGTTTGACGTGCTGATTTGCGACCCGCGCGAGGACATGCAAAGTGAATGGCATGTAGAAGGCGCCACTTGGGTGTATGGCATGCCGGATGATGTAGTGCTGGACATACAACCAGATGCCCGTACCGCGATTGTAGCCGTGACACACGACCCTAAGCTGGACGACATGGCGCTACTAGAGGCATTAAAATCTGATGCGTTTTATGTCGGTGCGCTAGGCGCACACAAAAATCAGGAAAAACGCCGTGACCGTTTGCGCATGTTTGATTTGAGTGAGTACGAAATTGCCAAATTGAACGGCCCGGTCGGCTTGAATATTGGCAGCCGGACGCCTGCGGAGATTGCGGTTGCCATTCTTGCGGAGCTCATTCAGATACGTGCACAGCAACAGAAAAATGGCATTGCCATGCCTGAAGCACTGCGTTGTAGCGCCTGATTTTTTCTAGCGCTCGCTTTCTAAATCGGCTGGCGTATCAATATCTGACAGAACGCCAGCATCGTCACATGCAAGTAGATATACCTCATCTTGATGCTGCTGAATAATGGCACGTGCTCCCTGATCACCCTGTAAGTGCGTCAATGCATCCGCAAACTTTGCAGAAAATCCTACCGGGTGCCCACGCTGCCCATGATAAGTTGGTACCACAATAGCCGCGCCCTCTTGCATGGTAGTGATCACTTGCTTAATGGATGTAGCGGCAATATATGGCATATCGGCTAAGGCGATGACAAACCCATCTTGCGCTGCCGTTAACTGGCTGGCATAACGCACGGCAAAAGATAAGCTATCCGCCATGACCTGTGCCTCTTGCGGACAGGCAATCACCACTAAACCAGCGGCTGATAGCAACGCTTTTAACGCATGATTATCCTCACGCACCACCGCCACAGAAACCGGCACCGCACTCACCAAAGATTGCGCCGCCGCCAGTGCGATAGGCCGACCATCAGGCAGGCACTGCAACAGCTTATCTTGTGTGCCAAACCTGCGAGAAAACCCTGCTGCTAATAAAATCCCTACCATCTCGCAAGCTTAGCACAGCGCCGGTGACAAACACTCATCATGCATTTGCAGATTAACGATTGTATTCAATACTGACACCAACCCCAGCCGGGCGATGGCGAACATCGGACCAACGGCCTTGATGTGAGCCTTGATGATTGAATGGTTTTTGGGGGCGGTAGCCATGGCCCCGTACACGCGGCCAATAAACAAAAACAGGGCGACTGTTCTCCAAGGCTTGCGCTTCTAATTGGGCCAACCGCTCTCTTTCCACTGCCAATGCTAAATTCTGCCTTTGTTCTTCCAACGCCATTTGACGCTCTTGCTCAAACATCTGCATTCTTTGTATATATTGTGCATTGGCAGCCGCAATGCTTTTTTGCACACGTTGCTGGTCTTCTAGCGGCGCCTCCGGTACATGTGCTAACTGACCAATAGTGCGCGTTGTACACGGGCTATCCTGATAGACCTTATTCTGACGCCCATCTGCTTGAGCTGTGCCTTGGCAAATATAAATAGCAGCCTGCGCCTGCATCGTCAGCATGCACCCGACCATCGCTAATGTATATTTCATGATCCGCCCCCCTTACCGATATGTTTCATCAACACCAAGTGGCTTGTAACATGTCGTTTTGATCTACATGCTAACTGCATAGTTCATCACCCTTGTGCAAATTGCAGTATTCATTTTATAGTACTCCAAATCGATAGTAAGGAGCATACGTGATGACGAACACTACGACTTATGACCCAGCGCTGGATTTAATGTTCGAGCGTGTGATTGATGTGCCGCACCAGCTAGTTTGGGACGCATGGACCAAGCCGGAGCAGCTGATGCAGTGGTTTTGCCCGCTGCCGTGGAAAACCGTAGACTGCACTATTGATCTGCGGCCAGGTGGTGCGTTTTTTACCGTCATGCGTTCGCCAGAAGGGCAGGAATTTCCAAGCACAGGCTGTTATTTGGAAGTCGTACCCAATCAAAAACTGGTCTGGACCAATGCACTAGCTCCAGGTTTTCGTCCTGTTGAACGCCCACAGGCCAATCCCGATCACGAATGTGCAGAACTATTATTTACCGGCATCATTTTGCTGGAGCCGCATGCCAATGGTACACGCTATACCGCCTTTGCCATGCACACAGACGAAGACAGCCGTGCCAGACATGCCCAAATGGGATTTGAAGAAGGCTGGGGAGCAGCACTTGACCAAATGATAGCCATGATTAAAGCCAAACAAAAGACCTAGCGCTTACACGAGCGATTAAAGAAGTTAGTGAACGCTCACATCTGCTAGTGTTTTTGGCGTACGTAAAAACACGGCGCTTAGTAAGGCCGCCAATGCAGCAAATGATGCGCCCAGCACAAAAGCCAATTGATAGCCGGCATTGAGTGCAAGTTTGGGGATTTCGCCCGCTTCTAACAGTTGCCCTGTACGCATGGCGGCTAGACTGGCCAACACAGCCAAGCCCAAGGCGCCACCCATCATGAACGATGTATTGACGATGCCAGATGCCAAACCGGAATCTGCCGGATCCACATCACTCATGGCCACCAGCAACATCGGGTTAAACGCAACACCGGCACCCAAGCCCAGCAACACCATGCCGGGCAACACATCCCACATAAAATCTCCCGCCAAAGGTGCCCGTGCAAATAACAATAAACCTACTGCAGCTACCAACAAGCCACCAACTAATGGCGGTTTGATGCCAAAGCGTGTCACCAGTTTGGCAGAGATGCCTAGCGAAAAGGCCGCCATGATTAAATTAGAAGGTAAAAATGCCAAGCCAACTTGCAAAGCACTATATTCCAACACCAATTGCAGATATAAGGCTGAGATAAAGAACCAGGCAAACATCGCCGCCGCCCAAAGCACTGCGGCAATATTGGCAATCAGCAAGTTACGTAAGCGAAACAGACCTAAAGGCATCAGTGGTAGCGTCACGCGCGTTTCTATGACGATAAATACGGCAAACAGCAACACTGCCAACGCAAGCAAGCTTAGCGTCTGTGTTGACAACCAGCCCGCCGCATTACCATTGATGATGGCATACACCGCCAACATCAGCGACAACGTAATGGTCACGGCACCCGCAATATCCAGACGCTCTCCAGCTGCATGGGTGTGGCTTTCCGGCAATAATTTCAGGCAACACACATACACGGCAATCCCTATGGGTAGGTTCACTAAAAATATCCAATGCCAGCTCAAGGTATCGGTCAGCACACCACCTAATAACACTCCAATACTGCCGCCGCCAGCACAGACAAATCCATAGACACCCATTGCTTTGGCGCGGTCATCCGGCGCGGTAAATAAATTCATAATGAGCGATAACGCCACCGCAGACACCACCGCAGCCGCTAGGCCTTGAATGGCTCTGGCAATAATCAAAATCTCCTGACTGTTGGCCAAGCCGCAGCCCAATGAAGCGACTGTAAACAATGTCACACCCAGCAAGAATAGCTTGCGTGGGCCATAGAGATCACCTAACTTACCACCCAATAGTAAAAAGCCACCAAAGGTGAGCATGTAAGCATTCACTACCCACACCAGCGCGGTTTCTGTAAAGCCTAAATCTGCATGGATAGAGGGCAAAGCAACATTCACGATGGTGGTATCCAGCACAATCATCAACTCGCCAAAGCAAAGCAAGATCAGTGCTAACCAGCGCTTGCTGTGTTCAATATTATGCATAAAGCAAATTCCTCGTCTAAAGTCGATGCAATACTATATTTTCCCACACGATAAATACACGAAAATTTTCATCCGCATGTAAAATAAACATGTTTTAAGAATACTGCGCACATCTTTCCTACCTAAGTTAAACACCGCTTAGGAGAGGAGATGTGCGTGTGTTTAATTATAAAAATCGGATTTAAAAATGCAATTAAACGCACCTTTTGTTAAAGAAACACGATTTGGTGATTGGTTTTTAAAAACCAATATGTGGAAAGTCCGTGTGCTTGATCGCGCACTGAATGACTTGCTCAAGCTTCTAGGCAATCATCAGCGACGCTATACCAATATATTAGATGTAGGCTGTGGATTTGGATACTCCTTTGAAGCACTCTCCAAACGATTTCACCCTGGTTTAATTATCGGTCTGGACGCTGACCCGGCAATTATAGAACGCGCTGGAAAAGCCGCGAAACACTGCAGCAGCAACGTACAATTACACGCAGCCAATGCAGCCAACACGCACTTAGAGAGCGCATCCTTTGACATGGTGTTTTGCCACCAAACGTTTCATCATATTGTGGAACAAGAAGCTGCCATGGCCGAATTCTTTCGTGTGTTAAAACCCGGTGGCGTGCTTTTATTTGCAGAGTCTACCAAGCGCTATATATACACGCCGCAAATCAGATATTTATTCAGACATCCTATGCATGTGCAAAAAACAGCAGAGGAGTATATCGACATCATTCGTCACGCTGGATTTGATTTACCAGAGTCTAGAATTTCACTGCCGTTTTTATGGTGGAGCAGACCAGACTGCGGTATGTTTGAATTTTTTGGGTTCCCAGTCCCCAAAAAACGCGAAGAAACATTGGTCAATGCAGTTGCTTTCAAACCATTAAATTAACTGAGACTTGGCACGGAATGCGCCCGTACCAAGCCTTGCTAGCCTTATTTCAACTTGACCACTTTGGCTTTAAACGCAACGCCTGACATTAAGGCGCCATTGCCGCACATATATTCCGTTGTGCTGCTGTGTTCAACGTCCTTATAGTTGCTGACAATGCCGACTACCGCATCGCCACCTTCTTTAGTCGCGCGTTCTTGTAGCTCTAAAATGGCACTTAAAAATGTCCACTGACAGGCTTCTTTATCAGACTTATTAAAGGCATTCGTCTTTTTATTGGTTTTCCACTCACCTAACTCTTTGGCCACTTTGGGAGATGACTGCGTTGCAAAATATAGCTTGATATTAGGGTTAATCTTTTCTTTTGCGGCGGGTGTATTCAGCGCCTCTTCGATGGAGTATAAGTTGTGATCATCGCGAGCAATGGCTTGATGACTCAACACAGTGAATAATAAAGCAGTGGATGTAAGTATTATTTTTTTCATTTTTATTAACTTCCTTTAGTTAAATAGCAAATAGTGACATAACAAAATTTAAATTGAACAGCGGCTCAATATCAAACTGACATTGGTGCCGCCAAAACCAAAACTATTGGTCATCATGGTATCTACCGACTGATTCAGGGTGTGCGTAAGTATAGGCATGCCTGTAAGTACTGGATCCAACTGGGTAAGGTTGGTGCAACCCGCCAGAAAGCCACCATTCAGCATGAGTATTGAATAAATAGCCTCATGCACGCCGGAGGCTGCGATAGGATGTCCGGTTTGTCCTTTGGTGGACGAGATCGGCGGGATTTGATGGCCAAATACATCTGATATTGCGTTTATTTCACTGACATCGCCTATCGATGTAGAGGTTGCGTGTGCGTTAATGTAACCCACGGGTGTATCACGTAGAGCGCTGTGTTGTGACAATGCCGCTTTCATGGCACGGGCCGCACCCTCTGCAGAGGGCAATACCATATCTGCACCATCGGAACTCACACCAAACCCAGTAATTTCGGCATATATCTTTGCGCCACGTTTTATTGCATGCTCATAGGCCTCTAGCACCAAAATACCAGCGCCTCCGGCAATCACAAAGCCATCCCTTGTCACATCATAAGGCCGTGACGCAGTACCATCAGGGTAACTGGTGGATAACGCGCCCATCGCATCAAACATGGCAGTGGTGGTCCAGCGCACCTCTTCGGCACCTCCCACAAACATCACATCTTGTTTACCAAACTGAATAAGCTCGGCACCATAGCCAATACAATGTGCAGAAGTTGCGCAAGCAGAACTCATAGAACAACTGATGCCATGGATGCCAAAAGCCGTGGATAAACACGCAGAGGTTGTGCTGCCCATGATTCTGGGCACCGCATAGGGAATGACTTTTGACAGACCTTTCTGACGCAACACATCCACAGCTTCCATGTGCTCGTAAGGCGACCCGACGCCAGAACCCACCACCAAGCCTGTACTAGGCGATGATATTGTGTTGGCATCCAGTTGACTATCCATCAACGCATCCTGCATTGCGTGGTAGGCATAAGTTGAGGCATCCGCCATAAAGCGTCTGGTTTTACGATCGATGGCCGGCTTATGACTGATATCTGGAATGCCGGCCACTTGGGAACGCAGACCGAGATCTGCATACTCCTGCACAAACCGAATGCCAGAGCGCCCTTGTCGTAAAGCCTGCGTAACCGTCTCCATATCGTTTCCAATACAAGAAACAATACCCATGCCTGTGACTACTACACGGCGCAATGTTGCGTCCTCTTAAAACAACACGACCATTAAAGTTTAGATAGCTCTAAACGAATGGCATCATTTAACGTTGCTACCCATTTATTATAAAAAGGATGAATGACCTCATCGCCACCACTATTTTTTAAATATTTCATATTCACGCTGTCTTTGTAATGAATCGAATACTTGTCTGCATCGTAAATAATATCAACAATCACGGTGTGTTTTTGTCTGACCAGAATACTGGCGGTAACCACGCCATCGGCAACATTAGACACTGTCCAGCCTTGAGAAATGACTGCGGCTTTAATAGCTTGCAATACTTGTGCTGCACTCAATTTTTTAGCCTCAGCACTGACGACTGGCGTATTGTCGATATTGACAATAGGGACTGTTTGGCGTGCCATCGCTGGTAGCGCAGCAAATGTAAGTAGGCAAAGAACAAAGGCGAGAATTTTATTATGCATGTTGGTATCTTTCTTTTTCTAATTTTAAAGTGAGTGTAAGTTTAAAGTTAAGTGCAAGTTGAATAGTACAAGTGCAACGCATAGACTACTCAAACACTGCGAAGTCTGTTTTAAGTCATTCGTTTGAAAATAAGTGACGTGTTGATTCCTCCAAAAGCAAAGTTATTACTCATCATATATTCTATATCCAGAGCACTTCCAGCCCCTGTAATATAGCCCAACTGCCCACATGCTGCATCGACATTTTCTAAGTTAAGCGTAGGTGCAAACCAGTGACGACGCATCATTTCTATCCCCCACCAAGCCTCAATGGCGCCACAGGCACCCAAGGTGTGTCCTAAATAACTCTTCATTGAACTGATGGGTACCGGGCGATTAAACACCGCTTCGGTCGCCTGCGTTTCAGCGACATCGCCGCGATCCGTTGCTGTGCCGTGCGCGCTGACATAACCTACCGCTTGCGACGGAATATTCGCATCATCCAATGCCATCTGCATTGCAACAGCCATGGTTTCCATCGCCGGTTGCGTCACGTGGCGCCCATCAGAATTACAAGCAAAGCCGATGATTTCGGCATATATTTTTGCGCCACGCGCTTTGGCATGCTCATATTCTTCCAGCACCAAGGTTGCGGCACCCTCGCCAACCACCAAGCCATCACGCTTTTGGTCAAATGGACGTGGCGTTAATGCTGGTGTGTCATTCTGGCTACTGGTGGCAAATAAGGTATCAAACACGGCTGAGCTCGGTGCTGACATCTCTTCGGCACCACCGGCGAGCATCATGGTTTGTCGACCAAAACGAATGGCCTCATACGCGTAGCCAATGCCTTGACTGCCTGAAGTACATGCACTGGAAGTGGGGATGATGCGTCCTTTTAAACCAAAAAATAAGGCAATATTGACGGCAGCGGTATGCGGCATCATCTGAATATAACTGGTCGACGTCACATTTTCCATAGACCCCGTTTCTAGCATGTGGGCAAATACACGCACTGGA
Source organism: Methylophilaceae bacterium 11 (assembly GCA_000525025.1). GTDB lineage: Bacteria > Pseudomonadota > Gammaproteobacteria > Burkholderiales > Methylophilaceae > Methylophilus. Next base: position 2,545,417 of record JCKJ01000001.1, read on the forward strand.
TCAACGCTTCCAGACGAAGACCCGTAAGCCACGCCCATTTGGCCGTTGGTAATCGCTGGGTCGTTCAGTAAATTGGCATCAATAAGCGCAAGCTCACTGGCGCGTACGGATAACATTGCCACGCGCCCAACGCCTCTCACGACTTTGCGTGGGTAATGCTCTGGCGTGACGAAATGATCAACAGGTGCTGCAATCCTTGTATTGAGCGCTTGAATATAGTCCCACTCAGGCATATAGCGTACCCCATTTTTTCTGGCACGCAGGGACTTTTCTATGGCGTCCCAATCATCACCCAACGCCGTGATGCCAGCCATTCCTGTGACAACAACACGCTTCATCAGATAATCCCGCCATTGACGCCAATGACTTGGCGGGTAATGTAAGAGGCATCGTCCGACATTAAAAACGCAACAGCAGCAGCCACTTCTTCCGGCTGACCCACACGGTTCATCGGCACCATTTTAAGCGCCTCGTTGATTGGCAAGTCATCTGTCATGCTGGTATCGATCAACCCCGGCGCAACGCAATTAACGGTGACACGCCTGCTTGCTAGCTCCACAGCCAATGCCTTGGTGGCACCAATAAGGCCAGCCTTAGCGGCGCTGTAATTCACCTGTCCACGATTACCCATCACACCGGATACAGACGCTAATGTCACAATGCGCCCGCCCTGTTTTAAACGTAACATGGGCATGGTCAGTGGATGCACTACGTTAAAAAAACCATTCAAGCTAGTGTCCAACACGCTATCCCAATCGCTTTCAGATAGCGCAGGGAAAGCAGCATCACTGGTAATCCCTGCATTACATACAATGCCATAGTAAGCTCCATGTTGCTCGATATCTGCTTCAAGAATCGTCTTGCACGATGCACGATCGCATACATCGAACTGTAGCACTTGCGCTTGTCCACCTTCACCAATGATTTGGCTAACGACTGCATCTGCTTCTGCGCGACCGCTCCTGCAATGCACAGTAATGGCAAACCCTTCTTTAGCAAGCCTGAGCGCAATGGCTTGGCCTATGCCCCGACTAGATCCGGTAATAAGTACGCGACGAATGGTCATGATGCGTGATCCTGCAAAAATTGTTGAAAATTGTCTGGCTCAAACACTTTTAAGGTTGCTTTAGCCAATAGATTGGGTGCGCTATCATCTGCGAGAGTTTGTTGATAGTAAATACGACAATCATAAGCCCCTAAACCACTGATATCGCGATAGACCAACGTCACATGAATCATGAGCGCTTGATTGACCACAAACATAGGCTTAAACGCTTGATAACTGCGCGTGCCTAACAACGCGCCATGTTTAGGCAACGTTGTACTGCCGTATTTTAGCAAACCAGCATGCGCGGAAATGGCCTGCGCCATGAGCTCTATGCCTATCCATGCCGGCATATTGCCTTCTTGATCTGCATACCAAGCACCTAAAACCGGCGTGTAAGCGGCAATAGTAAACTCTGCATCGTAGTCAACAATACTATCCAATAAACGCATATTGCCGCTATGCAACAAAACATCTGCAATATCAGGTATGACTTTTAACTGTTTCATCTCACTGTTTCACGCAATATTTAAATGATTGAATTCACTTGCTCACCAATGATTAAACTCACATTACTACCACCAAACGCAAATGAATTACTCATACAAATACGTGGCTTGCTTGGGCCAAACGTATGGCCTGCGCTGATCAAGTTAATGTGTGGCAACGCCGAATCCGCTTCACCATCCCACACATGCGGCGGCAATTGATTGCGCTGTATCGCCATCCAGCAAAAGGCGAGTTCTGTTGCACCTGCGGCCCCTAATGTATGACCGGTCATCGGTTTGGTGCCACTACAAGGCACACCATTGATGAACACGCGCGCGACAGCACGACTTTCCATCTCATCATTCTTAAGCGTACCTGTTGCATGTAGGTTAACGTAAGCAATCTCCTCTACCGATTTCCCTGCATCTTGCAGTGCCGCTCGAATGGCGGCTTCTGCACCCAAGCCTTCTGGTTGAGGCGCTGATATATGATAAGCATCACTGCTTTCACCAACCCCTAACAAGACAATATCGGATGCATCGGCCAAGCGCTCTTTCGTCATCAAAAAGAGCGCTGCGCCCTCGCCAATATTAATGCCTTTGCGATGCTGGCTCATCGGGTTGCTAATCTCTTGTGTCGTCGATTCTAGCGAGGCAAACCCATTAATGGTTGTCTTGCACAGTGAGTCCACCCCGCCCACAAGCACTGCATCGCACAAGCCATGTTTGAGTAAATTACGTGCAGATTGAAACGCTTTTGCACTTGAAGTGCATGCCGTAGAAACGGCGTAGGCTGGCCCCTTAAGCGCTAGGTATTTGGCAAGAAACTGTGCGGGCATCCCCAACTCTTGTTGCAGATAGTGATAATGTTCAGGCATCACACCAGCCAACTGCTGGGCTTTTACGGCTTGCTCACTTTCGGCTATGCCAGAGGTGCTCGTCCCCAGCACCACGCCTATCCGCTGTGCCCCATATTGCGCAATAGCGCTTGCCACCAATGCCTCTATTTGCCCTAATGCGCCAAGTAGCAACCGATTGTTATGACACGCATATTGGGAGAAAGCAGCGGGAATTTCTGGCAAACTAGATTGCACACGGCCCACGCGTGCCTCACCGTCTGCTTGCCATCCATGCTCTAATACCAGCCCGCTTGTATCGCCAGAGAACAGCTTGTGTGATATCTCATCCACACCATTGCCAAGTGCGTTAACGATACCTAACGCTGATAAATAATAGGCATTATTGTGCAATTGCATCTGTGCTATCCACCAAAGTGCTAATGTTTAAACTGAATTGCATACGTGGCATATCAATACTTAATTGTTGATAGGGTACCAATTTATTCGCATATTGCATGTGTAAAATAACCTGATTTCCAGAAAGTACAGTGCGCTCTGCCCCAGCTTCCATGAGCGTTAACGAAGGGCTTAACCCTTGCTTGACAGCATCGCTTGGCCACAACGCCAATTGCAACAATGCGACCAGCATGGCAGGATCTAAGCGGGCGCCAAGCGGGTTTTCCGCAACGATGTTGACGTTATTATCGTTCACTTGCATGAGCTTCTGACCAAAGGGCGTAAAGGCAATCATTTGTAGCCCACTTTGACTGACATCCAAATCCGTAATCATCACTTCATGTACATCACGATAATTTATTTCTACCGTTTGCTGCACCGCAAAAGGCGCAACGACGCTAGATGGCTGTAAACAATATAGCCCTGTACTCGACGGCAGTTGCACACAGCGCGAGGGCGTGTGCGCACAAGCCGTTGTACACAGCACTATCCATAACATCATGTATTGAACGATATTTTTCATCTGTCTACACTTAACGCTCAACACTCAACACCATCAAAGATAATAATGCGGCAAAGCCCACGCCCATCAGCATGGTCAAACCAAAACTAGATAATACGGGCATCTCACTCAATATCAACATGCCATAAGACAACAACATGGTACCCGCCGATAACAACACGCCTGCTAATAGCGCCGCTTGATGTGTTTTGACATCCACCATGATCCCCTCACGCATAAAAATGGAGTAATTGACGCCTATGCCTAATACCAACATAAATCCCATCATATGAAAAAAGCTGAGCGGTATATGGAGATACCCAAACAAGCCTAGTGTAAACATGATACCCAACAACGTAGGCAGCAAAACCACCAGCCCTACGCGCGGACCATAGCGGAAGCTTAGCACGCCATAGATTAAGACAATGGCACATACCAACCACACGGCACTCCAGAGACGATATGTATGAAACAGTGTGGACACACTCTGCGCTTTATCCACATAGGTCACCGCGTTAATATTTTGGTCGTCAGCCCATCGCGCTAATAGCTGCGGATTGCTGATGCCTTGCAAAAGCACGATGCTGGCGTAATGCCCTTGCTGGGTTTTGCCCAGCCATAAATGGCGGAAAGGCGTAGAAAATGAGGTTTTCAGCCAATCATCCACATTCAAATTTTTGTTGCTGTGCTGAAAGTCATTCTGTAGCGCCCCTGCGATATCATCGCGCAAACCAGCCTCAGCCAATGTCTCTTTCAGCAAGGTCGAGTGCTTGAAAACGTTGGCTTGCCATGCCGCTTGATGCTTACGCTGCTGGCTTTCGGAAGGGACAAACGTTGAAATCGCGCTATAGGCAGCAAGCTCCCCGCGCGCGACTAGCTGATCCAGTTGTTGAGTGAGTACCTCTTCATGCATCAATAACTGTTCCGTCGTTTCGCCTTCCACCAAGAAAAATTGATGCTGGTTACTCATTCCGGTAATTTGACGAATGCTAGCCTCTTGCGCAACCAACTCAGGCGGCTGCGTGACTAATAAGCGGATATCATCATTCCCTTTTAATTTAAATAAGCCCGGCACGGAGATGACGAGTACCGCCAGCACAATCATGACGCAGCTACGTTTCGTCATATAACGTTGCCATATATTGAGAAATCTCTGCGGTATGTCTACTGCCGCTTCTGGCGGATGTGAATTTGGCTGCATCAGCGTGGCTGGTAATAATAAATACACCGATAGCCATGCAGCCACCAGCCCAATAATGGCAAAAAAAGCGATTTGCGTCAGCGCCGGAAAAGGCATGAATGCTAATACACAGTAACCAAGTACGCTGGTAGTAAGTGCTAACATCAGTGCTGGACTCACTCGGCGTAGACCACTTACAGGATCCCAATCTTTGCCTGCGCCCAAGTGCGCAGAGAAGTATTGAATCGCATAATCAATCGCCTCACCGATTAAGCTGGCGCCAAACACCAAGGTAATCAAATGAATTTCACCATAGTAGTAAATGGTGGCCGCAAGTGCTGTACAAATACCAAAGCCCACTGATAAAAAGCCTAATACCAATGGGCGAATGGACCTGAACATCAAATAAAGCAATACCAACATGCCTGATAACGAAACCAAGCCAATGATATGCATTTCTTTTTCGGCAGATTGGCGCGCTTTGCTTGCATAAAATACTGCACCGGCACGCAGTAATTCGACACCAGGATGCGCCTGTTTTAAGCTTGACTCTGCCGTGGTGATAGCATGCATGACTTGATCTTGGGTAACATCACTATAAGCCGAGCCTTCCGGATCTACCGAAACAAACACCCATGTTTTATCTGCGCTGTGCCCGACTAGCAACCCATTTTCAAATTCCAATTTAAAATTCTTCAATGGCAAATGTGCAAACCAGCGGTCAGCAAAACCAAAGGGGTCTTGCTCTACCGGCAAGGCAAGGCCAAAACGGAATGGCGCATATAGCTTTTGTTGCAGTTGATCGTTTAAATGCAAAGGGCCATCAGACAACCCTTTGTAATCTTCATGCGTCAGCAATCTGTAGCGATAAGGCGCATAAAAATCAGCGATTTGATTCGTATCTAGTGCGGGGACTTCCAAAAACACCTGTTTAAACATAGCGGGTTGGCCGCTGCTTTTATTCAATGCTCTGAGTTGATTAGCAAAGCTGTGGGCCGCCGTAATCGCTACTTCCTGACTACTTGCACCCACCAAGAACAGCACCCGGTTTCCTGCCGAATTGACCAATTGCGTGACAGCCTCTTCGGCGACTACATTACGTTCAGTCTTGGGTAGCAACGCAAGTAAATTCGTTTGTAGTGGAGACTGGTTTGAGAATTGTGCGATACAACTCACGACACTCATAGCTGCCAATACTAGCCAAATAAAGGCATGCAGCTTCAGTCTTTCAGGGCTTAACAGCTTCATGCCTATTTTCCACGAAACAACGCTAGCTCTGCGTCACGCAATGTCGGCGCTGCCTCGGTATTGCTGAACAAAATGGCCGTGCTGGCGGCGTTGGGCTCATGAATATGAATAGATGTCACAAACTGGTCGCCCGTGACCACGATTTCTTGAATAAAACGTGATGTTTGCGTTTGCTTGGGTGTCAGTTGCAGCTGCCAAGCCGTTTGGTTAGGCTCAGCCTGCACTGTGTTCTCAAACACTTTGCTCTCGAAATAAGCATTCAACGCATTCACATCACCACTTAGCATGGCTTTAAAAATACGGCTGATTTGCGCAAATCCAGGGATATCCTTCACGGAGCGCTCTTTACGATAGCCATCCGCCGATACTTCTATGACCTTATCCTCACTTAAAATATAAGTGATCGGGTAGGGTTTAGTAATCTGCCAAACAACCCCGTGGACTTTGCTGTACAACAATTTTCCAGAAGTGATGAGCGGCCGTTTTAATGCAGCCATTTGTTTGGTTTGCGTAAAATCCGCCCGCAACACTGCGTGTTGTTCTACTCGGCTTCCCAGCTGTTTTAACACGTCTTGTTGTTCAGCATGTGCAGCATTCAAACTGCCCATGGTCATCCATAGCATGACTATCCATCTCAGTGCGTTCCAATTAATCATGCGAAATCAACCCCAAGTTAGCCAACACAATGGGCGGCGAGACAAACTGAAGTTCATGTGTCACGGCATCTACTGCTACTTGGGTGGTATGGCCTTTGGTTAACCTTGTTCCGCTCACTGCATCAAATATCTGGTAACCCACTTTGATTCTGTTCTCATACTCTAACAAGGTAGCCTCCACGCGCAACTGCTGCCCATAAGTAGCGGGTTTCACATATTTAAGATGGCATTCCACTACCGGCCATAAATAGCCGGAAGCTTTCATTTGCGGATAATCATAGTCAAAAGTACGCAGTAATGCGCACCGTGCAATTTCAAAATATTTAATGTAATGGCCATGCCAAGCCACATTCATGGCATCCACATCATGAAACGGCACCTCAATATGCACGTTTGCAACCAGTTTAGGTGTTGTCATAAAGCTCCCAAGTGCCAAGCTTAATGAGGTTGGTCAGTGTGGCTAATTCAACGTCCAGCGGCCTGTCTTCATCTAGGAATGCGCTATGCGCGGAGATTTTTTCCATAAAGTCCACAACAACAGGTTTGAGTTGCGTAGGTGTCTCATCAGCAGTCTCCACCCTCAATTTAACGCCTTGTACGGTTGCCATGAGCAGTGCAGCCGCCACTTGTTCCGTCAACTCAAGCACGCGTAAACAGTCACGCGCTGCAATCGTCCCCATGCTGACTTTATCTTGGTTGTGACATTCGGTAGAGCGTGAAAATACGCTGGCCGGCATGGTCAGTTTCAACGCTTCGGCTGTCCAAGCGGAAGTACCGATCTGCACCGCCTTAAATCCGTGATTAATCGCCGCACGTGCATCTGTACTGCCAGATAGGTTTTGTGGCAGCCCGTGGTTATATTTGCTGTCCACCAACAAAGCCAGTTGCCTATCCATCAAATCGGCAAGGTTCGCTACCGCTGTTTTCAACGCATCCATTGCAAATGCAATATGGCCACCGTAAAAATGGCCGCCGTGTAACAACACTTCAGCATCCACATCAATGAGCGGATTATCATTTGCGCTATTTAACTCGTTTTCAATGTCTCGACGCATCCACGTGAGCGCATCACGCGCGACACCAATCACATGTGGCGCACAACGTATTGAGTAGCGGTCTTGTAACCTTATGGTTTCTGCAAACTCGTCACTTAAATCACTATATATCCACGCTGCAGATTGGTTTTGCCCGGCATGCGGCTTGGCCGCAAATAGCCTTGCATCAAAGTGACCACGGTTACCACGTAAAGCAATAGAAGCGAGTGCAGTAATACGGCTGCATAATTGTGTTAAATAGTCAGCGCGTTTCCATGCCAAGCAAGCTAAAGCAGTCATCACCGCCGTGCCGTTCATAATGGCCAGACCTTCTTTGGGCGCAAGTGTGAGCGGCGTTAATCCAGCCGTAGTCAATGCCTCCATCGCTGGTTGGGTTTGCCCGCGATAGGTCACATTGCGTTCACCCACCAAAGTAGCCGCCACATAAGAAAGGGGTGTTAAATCGCCACTGGCCCCTACCGACCCTTCTGAAGGAATCATCGGTAAAATGCGATGATTGACCAACGCGGCCAGTTGTTGCAATAGCGTGATACGCACGCCAGAGTATCCTTGTGCCAATGAGTTAATGCGGCACACCAACACAGCAAGCGTTGCTTGCTCATCTAACATTGCACCCAACCCGCACCCGTGATAACGGGTTAAATGGAGCGGCAACTCTGCAACCAAATGGGGTGGAATACTGACCGTGCAAGAATCGCCATACCCTGTGTTAACCCCGTACACCACGCCACCATCTGCCAATAGGCTTTCCAGGAACGCAGCGCCTTTTTGTATCCGCGATTCAAAAGCGTGTTCTGTTGAGATAGCGACTGGAGCATCACAAAGCGCTACGCTTAATACATCTTCAATACTTAAACGGCCATTGCCGATAATGACCGCTTGATGACGATGCATTGATTGTTTGTTATCCATATGTTCAATATCACTTTTGCCAAAAATCATAAAAATTAAACCATTGCAGCGGGGCTTTTACGCAGTACGCTTGTAGCCTTTCTGCATAGCGTTGAATATACAATTGCAAACTAGATTCACGCGTTTTTCTAGGTAACTGAACACGGTCTGCAAAATGCTCGAAGTGGACACGGTAACCGCTGTCCTCACGTAAACAAAACAATAAGTACACCGGGCAAGCAAGCAAACTGGCCAATATCATCGGGCCTTGCGCAAAAGGCGCTGAGCTTCCAAGAAAATCAACGTAGCTGACACGTCCATTTTCTGCCGGTGGTGTACGGTCCCCCACAATGACGATGAGCTCACCACGATCAATCTTTTCCTGAAATAAAATCGCAGTAGCTACCCCAAAATTCGACACTTGCACCAAGTTAATATTAAACGCAGCATTCGCTTCTGTAAGCATTTGATTGAAGTGTTGTGCATGATCGGTATATACCACGGCATTGATCACCGTACCAGGACGCTGCACAGCCAGCGCCCTAGACATTTCCAAATTACCCAGATGAGAGCCAATCAGCAATGCCCCTTTGCCCGAAGTAAGCACTTGCTCTAACGCTGCCCGATTGGGAAAGTCCACTGTCTCGTTGGCCATATGGCCGACCCATGCGGATAGCTTATCTAAGCCCGATTGTGCAAATGCCAACATATGCAGAAAAGACATAGACCAACCCACATTTGGGATTGCCCCTAGCGTATGCATACGCTTGAGATAGGCCTGTGATGCACGTCTTGCTTTGGTGCCGGTGATGTAAAAATAAGCGACCACGGGATACAACAATACCGTAGCAACACGCTTACCCAGAAAACGATAGCTCATCACCAGCGCACGCAATCCAAGACTAGTACCGCGCTCTTTACGCTTAGACCAATGTTGCTGTGTAGCGGTAGGATACGGAAATATTTTCCGCCATAACAAGCATGGCAACCTTAACAACATGCCACAACATAATCGTGTATGCATTTTTGTAATACGGACGTTGTCATGCCACATATTAAAGTGCGAGAGCCCGTTAGCCGGATAAATCACGCGCGTGGGAATATTAATAAATTGCACACCGCGCCACGCCAAGCGTACCGCGATGGCTGTATCAAAATCCATACGTTTAGGCAGCTCTACATCGTCAATTAATGCACAACTAGCGGCCAAAGGGTACAAACGAAACCCGCACATTGAATCTTTAATGGCGAAAGATAAGGTTTCTACCCACACCCAAAAATGCGTCACATATCGACCATACAAACGACCTTTAGGCACGGTATCATCGTATATAGGCTGACCACAAATGACACTATCGGGATGCAAAGCTCCCTCTGCCAGAAACCGTGCAGCATCCGGTATATGGTGCTGCCCATCAGCATCAATTTGCAGCGCGTGACTAAAGCCTAACTGATGGGCCTGCAACATGCCATGAATCACCGCCGCGCCTTTTCCACCATTGACGGGCAGGCGCAATAGGTGAATGCTGTTGTAGCGCATGGCCAATGCAGCAAGGATTTTTTGTGTCTCGGCATTACTGCCATCATCCACAATAAAAATAGGTAGCTGATACTGCGTGAGCTTCTCCACCGTATCCCCAATGGTGGCATGATGATTAAAGATAGGGATGAGAAAACAAGGATTAAACTGCATGTGTTTCAGTCATCCCTTGGTGAAATACGACTCTGCCTGCAGAGTATTTTTTATGCGCATTACGATAAGTAAAATCCAAACAAGATGTATCTGCATGCCATTGCAGCGTCAATTCGAGCTGCGTTTCTGGCAATATCACGGCATGAAATTTTAGGTTGTCTAGTTGCGAAAATACGCCATCAATAGAAAACTGTTGGTTTGCAAAGTGCATGGCCCAATGCACTTGCACCACGCCAGGCAATACAGGCAAGGTTGGGAAGTGCCCTTTAAAGTACTCCAATTCTTTAGGCACGTTGAATGAAAACACCCGCACTGTGTCTGTTTCGCTTTGTATTAACGTAACCTCAGGCAGCAACATGTTTACGCTCCACTTCTGATCCAGCTTCTGACTCAACTTGAGTCTCCACTTCAGACTCTACCTGTGATTCCACTGTGGACTTCATGGTGACATTGTCAAATAAAGCCATCATCTGCGCATGCGTCACTTTACCTACACTATTCATAGGAAACGCCTCAACAAAGCGCCAATAACGAGGCAGCAATACCGACTCATAATAGGGGGTTAGATATTGTCTGAGCGCTTTAATTAAGGCATTACGCCCATCACGCAATAACATCTCTCGACCAGATGTACTCAGTACCGCAACAACCGCCACATTCTCACGACGGGTTGTCACCACCAGCGCAGCTACATGTGCTATGCAAGCGTGTTTCATTAACACCTGCTCTAGTTCCGTTAAAGAGAGACGCTTTTGCTCCACTTTGACGACTTTGTCTGCCCGGCCACATAGCCTAAAAGTTTGATTGGGCAAGCACTCAATTAAATCGTCCATGAGCACAGCTTGCTCATCGAACAAAAATGGTGAATGCAAGGTCGGCTGGCTTGGTAGGGCAGATGTTTCTACTTGCAAGTGAATGCCTGGCAGCACTGCCCATGCATCTGTATCAGTTTGGCAACGCCACGCAATTCCGCCCGTTTCAGTACTGCCCAGCACCTCTGTCGGCGCACGACCCAACGCTTGTGAGAGCTGTGTTGCAGCTAAGGCAGACAATGCGCCACCGGAAGAGAAAATCATGCGTGGCAATGACTTCAACGTAGTTAAAGTCGCAAGCTCAGGCAAACGCGCTAGTTGTGACGGGCTTGAGATCAACACAGTATGATCAAACATGGCAATGCGTACTACAATATCGTCCGGATGGCTACAGGTCACAGTATCAAATACTCTGCGCGCCGCAAGTGGCCATAAAACACGAAACAGCAAGCCATAAATATGATGGTGTGGCACGGTGGCAATCACCGTGGACTGCCCGATCGAACTGCCCCACAGCGCTTCTAACACATCCAGTTCAGCCTCAAGCTGCCTGAGCCGCTTAGGCACGGCCTTAGGCATGCCGGTACTGCCAGAGGTATACAACACTACACTGATCGCATCGACATCTAATGCTGATAATGCATTGCTGTCATCATCCAAATGCGTGGGCAAACTTTCCGTGACAATTGCATCGTAAGCACCCGCTAACTGGCTCAGCGTTCCTGGTAGCCCATTGGCAGGAATAATCACTTGCTTGTTTGCATGTAGCAGCGCAAAGAAAAGCACCGCAAAATCCAATGGATTTTCATTCACCAATAGCCAGCGCTGCTCAGTACGGCTTTTAAGTACCGCTGTTTGTGCACGCACCCGGGCAATCCACACGCGCCAGGTCACAAATGCCTGGCCATCATGACAAACATTGAAGTCAGGTTCATTGTGCTGTATCGCAAGTTGATGTAGCGGAATCAGCATGGCTACTCTTTGGTAGTGCTTGCTAGCTGTTTGGGGCGGACAAGCCACTCACCGGCAAACAAAATACCCATCAACACATAAGCAATTAAGCCGTTGTATAACGCCCACACATGTTGACTGCAAAAGTAAGCGGTATAGAGCGAAATTGCGCCGTTGGCTATAAAAAACAGACACCAGATTTTAGTCACGGTATTTGTGTATTGCACACCTTCCGGCGAGAGGTCTGGAGATTTCAACCGTGCAAAACTTTCAATCATAGAAGGCGGGAATAGAAGGGAAGCACCAAACAAAATCAACATCCCTAGATTGACCAATGCTGGGTATAGCCGTAGTAGATACTCGCTATTCAGAACAAAAGTCAGCAGGATGACTGTAAGCAACATAAAGAATATCGCCACATTTATTTTGGCCAAACTTTTCAGCCAAACATGCGCATCTCGACGCCACTTTACCAAAAGCAATAGCGCCAGCAACAATGCGACATACCTTGGTGTTAAGAATTTTAACCCAAAGAAAATGATGAGTGGATAAGCAATCCAAACACCGAATGCGGCCATGCATCTAGATATTGTAGATAGCTGCACAGCAATATTTAATGCGCTAGTAGTAGATGTACGGCACCCACCACATCTCTTACCGTACGTACATTTTTAAAATCTTCTGGCTTAATGCGTTTACCGGTCATGTTTTGCAATTTGATGGCGAGATCTACGGCATCAATGCTATCCAAGTCCAGCTCTTCAAACAAATGAGAATCCAAGGTGATATTGGATGTGTCCATTTCAAAAGTATCCGCAAAAATTGCTTTTAATTTTATTAAGATTTCCTCATCAGTCATTTTATTATTTCCCCTAATTTTCTAACTGTATGTATTTGATTTATTGATTGTTCAATTGTGTGTCTTTTAATTGCGCAGCTTTTAATTGAGCATCTACCAGCTTTGCTAAATTACTAATTGAATAAAAATGCTCCCGATTATCTGCATTATTGGCTTCTATCGTTAAATGATACTTTTTACGCAATGCCACGCCAATTTCAAGCGCGTCTATGGAGTCCAGCCCTAGCCCAGTTGCGTCAAACAAAGCCATGTCATCTGCAATATCATCTGGCGTGGTATCCTCAAGCGCCAAAGTGTTGATGATCAGATGTTTAATTTCAAGCCGTAATTGTTCCATGCTTATTGATTGCCTCGGTAAAGTGTTGTTCTAATGTGTTTGTCAATTGCCGTGCAGTGACTACTTGCTGGTCATCATGCGCGTTAACAAGATGATGGATGGATTGTGACTCAAAAACCTCGATATACAAGTGTGCTTTTTGTGAGGGAATTGTATACCACTTCTCACCTTTCGTTAACGTTGAGGGTTTACAGCTAATCACAATCGGCATAATGGGGACATTACTATCCAATGCCATATGCGCTGCGCCCCGCTTGAATTTCAAAGGTTTGTTTGGCGTAGTGCGTGTACCTTCCGGAAAAATCACGAGCGGGTTCCCCACTCTCAAATCGGCTGCACAGTCCTGAATCAAGTTATCCGGATCAGAGTTGCTAATGTATTCGGCAGCACGTACAACGCCACCCACAAAAAAATTGCTCCACAACGCGCGCTTAACCACGCAACTCGCATTCGGAATATGCGCAATCAATGCCACCACATCAATTAATGTGGGGTGGTTTGCCAGAATGAGCACATTGCTGCATTGCTTTAGTTTTTCAGCGCCTTTGATCTCAAACTTTAAAACGCCGCTGGCTTGCATCAACCAGAGAAACCCAGCAAACCCTTTGTGAATAACCCATCTTGCATACTTTGCTTTGTTTTTTCTAGCAAGCAGACTCACTACCGGGAAAATAATCACCGCCATGATGAGCGCACCCACTCCAAACACAGCGAAACAAGCACCTGTCGCCAACAAGCGCCAGTAATAATTGATTTTAGCGTTCACTATAAGTCCAATCCCAGCGCATGCCTTCGCCTTCCCAGTGCGCGTTGTGATGGTTTAACAAACCATCCATAAACGATACAGATTGGGCAGTCGTAGAGTCAGCATCACTCGCTCTCGCCGTCATTTGACAGCTCACGTTGACCGTTGCATGGTCTGCAATTAACACACCGATGGCATGCGCACTGGTCAACATACGCGCTGTATCACCATAAATAGAGGGGGGTGTTTCGTCCACATAAACATAAATCACCGGCGTATCCGGATGATTCAGATGGTGGAATGCACCTTCCAACAGGCCATAGCCAAAACTGGATGCGCCAGCGGATATTGCAATGGAAGGGGAGTGATCTCGTTTTGCAATAGAGTACATGCCCGCACACGCATTTAATACAGACATGCTAAACACGGTAGGCGATAACTCTTCTTGCCTTGCCAAATCGAACAGCATCTCTGTTGTACGTACAATATCCCCATGTTGGGAAGCGAACACAAAATGGGCTTGAGGCACATCGTCGCTACAGTCGTGTGCAACCTTCAGTGCCATTTTGGCAAATCTGCTTAATTTTCTACGGGAGTTTGCATCAATGAAACTAACATCCGGCGTGGTATGTTGATCCACACCATCCTGCCAGATAGCCCATTTTCGAATCGGAATCGTCCACTTTGCAAGCTCCGTGCTGACTTGCGTGTTTTTTGTTGTTATTTGGTCAGACATATTGAAATTGTAAGTAACATTTATAGAAAGATAATGATGTGCAGCCAACCAAATAGCACATACACAATCTAAATATTGTTACTCCAAAATTAAGACTGCAGCAGCTCTAATTGAACTGGCATTTTATAGTGAATTGCCGTAAATGTCTTAAAAAACAGCATGGTATTCGTGAACGCATGTATAAAAACTGCATCTAAAAACCACTAAAAATGGCTAGCTACATTGACCATGACAACGCAGATAGTCCATTACAAGCCACATTCAGATGAACTTATATCACAAGCCCGTTCTCTAAAATTGAGTTAAATTACATTTAGGTACCGCATGCATTCATTACGTTTTGGCTTGTCACTGTCAGCATTACTATTTGTCACCATTGCCCACGCCGCTGATTACAATATGCAACCCGGGCTATGGGAAGTCACTACAAGCTCTGATTTGTTGCGCTTGGTTCCACATATTCCATCTGGTCAAATGCAAGACATTGAAGCGCTCGCCAAAGACTATGGTGTGGATATGCCTCAAATCGCAAATGGCGCAGCCATTTCCAAAGTATGTATCACGCAAGAAATGGCAAATCAGAAAACCCTGCCCAACTTCTACCAGGCGCAGGCGGGTTGCACCACACAAAACGCTAACCGCTCCGGCAATCACTACCAGCTGGCGTTTAGCTGCAATGGTGCAGATTTAAAAGGCAATGGTTCCGCAGAAGGCAATCTCACGAGTGCGCAACACTTTACCGGTCAATCCCGATTTAGTGGCACATTACAAGGCAACCCGGTGAATGAAAAAGCGGACATTCAGGCTAAATGGCTTAACACCAGCTGCGGCGATACGCCGCCGATGTAATCGCTACCTAGTTGGCTATATTTGAATAGGATAATGCAAACGGCTACCGTCTAGCTTTATTAGCTACCTAGTTTTAACTGCTTTATTTTTAAAGCGATATTCTCGCCTTCATCTTGGTTAAGATCTTTCACAGGGGCTTCCAGTGATTCCAATGCCATGACATCTTTTTGTGCGAATGCCACGCGCGACAATGCCAGCATGGCATCTAAATCGCGTCGGTTGAGTTGATAAGCTTTGTTTAAATGTAGCTTGGCCAATTCAAGCTCGCCAGTGCCTTCTTCTGCCACCCCTAAAAAATACCAAGCATCTACTGAGTTAGGCTCTTGCACTATCCACTGATTGGCGATGCCCTTTAAGGTGCCCCATTCTTTGTTTTGAAATGGAATCACCACCTGCATAAAATATGGCCGCTGCTCTAGCGGTAAAGCCCAAAACGGCACTTCTTGCGTTTTAAGGCTATAGACTTCCGGTGCTTCCATCAGCTCTTTTATCCATTCCACGGGTAAGCTATAGAAAAAGCCATCGTGTCCCGGGCTTTTAAATGTAGTAATGCCAATTAAATTGAAGTGCTCGTCAAACAGCGCACCACCGCTAGAGCCCATGGCAAACGAGGCATCTGAACGCACAATCAAGCTGCCATCGTACATATACTTACCTTTGATATTGCCATACGAAGGTTGCGGCACGTTCGCCCCTGCCGGAAAACCAAGGCTGAACACCTCTTCTTCATACTGTAATGTACTGCTATCGCGCATAGGCAGCGGCGTAAAGGGTAAGGGATCAAATTTCAGTAAGCACAAATCGCGGCGCCAGTTGGCTTTAATTGCAATCGGGCGATAGCCGTCTCTAAATTTAGCAATATTGGCACCATTGGTATTGGCAATCACATGGCAATTGGTCGCCACATATTCTTTACTCACCACAACGCCTGACCCACGCCCGTTGTCACCACTTGGTAGCTCGGTGGTCACCATGACAATGGAATGGCCTAAATTTAGCGTATCGGCAAAGTTAGGCCTGGCTGCGACCATCTGGGCACATCCCATCAGTGCGAGAAACAATATTGACCGGTGCACAATCACTCCTCTTATCATCATTAAGTCGTAGCCGTTCTGCATTTTATGGTGCTGCTACTGTGGCTAATAGGACTATAGTCACATAAGGTTTGTTCACTTAAATAACCAGTTGCGCACCAGCTTGGTATAGCGCGGCATTACTATGTACACCATTAGCCACACCACAATTGCCGTGATAATCAGCACATCTACATAATGATTTGTGGGCAAGCCCAATTGTCTGAGCAATGGCACCAGCAATAGCGGCAGGCATGATACCAAGGGATAGATGGCAGACCATGTAATTAGAAACTGCTTCCACCGCACTGGGATTTTGGCTTTGGCACCCTCTGGGGCAAACCAGAAATCTAAGCCACTTCTGATATAAAAATCATCACTTCCAACACGCATGTTTTCTGTTTTAGCAATTAGTTGCTTGCGTGCATCAGACGTCATCCACTGCTTTAGGTGTTGTTCTGTGTCATAACGGATAATGATGGTGTAAGTATCAGTAATTCCGCTGATTGGGCGAACCACGTGCAAATCTAGCAAGCCCTCTGAGGCTTTGCACACTGGACCAATCTCGTTTAGCCAAGCCTCATACTCTGGCTGTTTGCCTGCCAGTACGCGGTGCGTAATGACGACAGATGCGCCTTGGGCTCCATTTTGGTCTAATAAGTGTTCTGGCATTGATTTAGCCATGCTGACGATTTCCCTTCATGATCAAATATATTCAGTCTTATTGATGTCTTAGTATTTTATGCTATCTGCGCATCTTGAAAGCTGACACTTAATATAGTGTGTGCCAAATCAATAAAAGCACGCAGTTTGGGTGGCATATAACGCTGTTGCGGGTATACCAAATGCAACGGATCTTTGCGACCTTGCCATGCAGGCAGCACACGCTGCAAACGCTTATCAGCCACGGCTGTTTTACAAATATACGTGGGTAATAAAGCCACGCCTTGGCTATTACTGGCCATGGCATGTACAACGCCTATGCTATTGACCATGGTTTTACCAGAAAGCGGAATGGTCATGCTGCCACCCACCTGCTGTAAAGTCCAACTCTCACGCCCCATCGGGCTAAATTGAATGCAGCGGTGCTGAATCAGGTCTTGCGGCTCGCGCAACGCTGGTGCTTGCGCCAGATAGTCTGCGCTGGCAAAGGCAGCCCATTGTATATCGCCTAATGATTTAGCAATCAGGCTAGAGTCTTGCAGTTCTCCTGTGCGAATCGCCACATCCACACCCTCGGCGATCAAATCCACATAACGGTCGGTTAATAACAACTCCAACTCCAATGCCGGGTACACCGCTTGTACCTGCTGCACTAGCTCACCCAATAAGTTATCACCTAAATCGGCAGGGGCTGTAATTTTTAACTTACCTTGCGGCAAGGCTTTGGTGGCACTGACTGCCGCCTCGGCTTCGTGCAGGTGGCCTAAGCCCAAAACAGCATGTTCAAAATAGGTTTTACCTGCTTCGGTCAAGTGCAAGCGCCTGGTGGTGCGCTGCAATAAGGTCGTGCCCAAGCGTTGTTCTAGTCTGGCCACGCGCGTACTTACTGTAGAAGTAGGCAACTGTAACTGCCGTGCTGCCGCACTAAAGCTGCCCACTTGTACCACTTTAACGAACATGGCGGTTTCGTTCAAATCCATCTGCGTTGATCCAATTGTTCATTTAAATGAAAAATGTTTTCACATTTAACCATCTATTCAAATAAAAGTCATGCGCCTATAGTCACACCATCAACAGCAAATAAGGAGCGCACCATGAAAAAACTAGCTTTTATCAAACGTAGCAATGGCAACCATTGGGTAGGCGATGGTTTTCCAGTACAGAGCATTTTCTCTTATCGCGATATTTACCAAGAGATGTCACCGTTCTTGCTGATGGACTACGCTGGTCCAGCCAACTTTGAGCCTACCACTGAGCGCAGAGGCGTTGGCCAACACCCGCACCGCGGTTTTGAAACGGTGACCATTGTGTATGAAGGCGAAGTATCACATCACGACTCCACCAATGCGGGCGGTACGATTGGCCAAGGTGAGGTGCAATGGATGACGGCCGGTGCTGGTATTGTGCATGAGGAATACCACGGCGACGACTACGCTAAACGCGGTGGTGCGCTGGAAATGATACAGCTTTGGGTGAATTTACCGGCCAAAGACAAAATGACCAAACCTGGCTACCAAGGCATTACTCGCAGCCAAATCCCAGAAGTCGCGCTGGAAAACGGTGCTGGCACTGTGCGTGTGATTGCAGGTGCGCTTGATGGCCATCAAGGCCCAGCCAACACTTTTAGCCCGATGAATGTGTGGGATATGCGCTTGCAGGCAGGTGGTAGTACACGACTCACTTTTAACGAAGGTGAAACCACTGCGCTGTTTGTACTGAAAGGCGCCATCAAGTTGGGCGATGTACACATCATTCGTCCATCTGAATTGGCCGTGATGCAACGTGAAGACAGTGAGTTAGTGATTGAGGCACAGCAAGATTCTGTTGTGCTATTACTCAACGGCGCACCGTTGAACGAACCAGTTGTTGGACATGGCCCATTTGTGATGAACACTTGGGAGGAAATTGACCAAGCCGTTAACGATTACAACAGCGGCCGCTTCACATTAACCGCATAAGATTAAATGCAATTAACCAAATCACCACAGGAGAATGAAAATGAGCACACCATATGTACGTTTAGATAGAAATAATGCAGCGGTATTACTGGTAGACCACCAAGCCGGGCTGTTGTCACTGGTACGTGATATCGACCCGGACCGCTTTAAAAACAATGTATTGGCGCTGGCCGATGCGGCTAAGTACTTTAACTTGCCCACCATCTTAACTACAAGCTTTGAGACTGGCCCCAATGGCCCGCTCATGCCAGAACTCAAAGCCATGTTCCCGGATGCGCCTTACATTGCACGCCCCGGCCAAATTAACGCCTGGGATAACGAAGATTTTGTCAAAGCCATTAAAGCCACAGGCAAAAAGCAGCTGATTATTGCTGGCGTGGTGACCGAGGTCTGCGTTGCTTTTCCGGCACTCTCTGCGCTGGAAGAAGGCTTTGAAGTATTTGTCATTAGCGATGCTTCCGGTACCTTTAATGAACTGACACGTGATGCAGCTTGGGATCGTATGTCTGCCGCGGGTGCGCAGTTGATGACGTGGTTTGGTGCGGCTTGTGAACTACACCGCGATTGGCGTAATGATATCGAGGGTTTGGGCACCTTATTCTCTAACCATATTCCGGATTACCGCAACTTGATGACCGCTTTCAACACACTTAACACCCAAAAATAACTGAGCACGTTTAGCTCAGCGCAAAACTTGATTGACGAGGTGCACTGGCAGATGCCAGTCCCTCGTCATTAAAGCGATGGCGCAAGCGTTTTGCCAACACGCCAACAAATGAATAAGCCTTAGCCCACCTTTTATTGCACAACCAAGTCTGAGAAGTTAGTCATAAAAGGTTCATGCAACTTTAGCCCACACTCGCTTATCATACCTATGTGACAAAATGATGAAATAAATTCAAAAAAGAACAAAGGAGACAAATCATGAAAAGAATTTTACGTTTTGCACCCCTGTTAATGCTTATTTCTTGCGCCAGCGTACAATCCACCACCATTGATCATAACGGCATACAAACGCATACCTTCAGTTGTAGTGAGTTTAATAACGGTGTAGAGAAATGTAAGGCCAAGGCACAAGAACTTTGCGTCAATGACTACAAGACGGTATCGCAACATAAAGAGGTATACCCCGATGCAGGCGATGGCATTTACATGCCGCCAAGACACCACTTTGTGATTCAATGCAAAACCTAACGCAGCGTTTTATCACACTGGCTTGAATATTATATTAGGCGGATTCACCCGCCTAAACTAACCTGAGAGCACGTGAAACCAAATGGTTAACGTTGCAATGCTCAGTATGCTGGTTAAAAACACCGCGGCCGCATATAGCGCGCCATCTAGCTGGTAACGTTCACAAATCACAATGCCAAAAATCATGGTGGGCATGGCGGCAAGCAGTACCACCGCGGTTAACGTGCTGGATTCCAACCCCAGCGTACTACCAACACCCAACGCCACCAGTGGCGCTATTACCAAAGCAATCACGCATACCGGCAATAGCATGGGGATAAAACGTGTCTGCAAGGTATCCCAACGGATACTCATACCCAAGGCAATCAACATCAGCGGCACCACACCGCCGGATAAGTTTTCTAAAGCATGCGCAAGCAATTCTGGCTGGGGCGTATGAGTGATATTCAGCACGCTAGCAATCGCCAGCGCCCACAATGGTGGCACGCGCATCAGTTCTTGTAATGGATGAATCTTGTCCTGTGTGTTGCCAAAACGATGCGCGATTAATATGCCTGCGGTTAACAGCACGGGCGTGCAGGCAAGCAAATCAAACTTCAACACCACTACTTGCGTCCAATCACCAAGCACTTGCCCGGTGACCGGCAGCCCTAAATAGGTGGCGTTTGGAAAAGTAGCGGCCAACAACAATGCGCCTTGTTGCGGACGCGACACATTCAGGCATTTCAAACACAGCCACATCAACAACATGGATACTGCCAGTGTGGACAATGCAGTCAGTGAGATTTTGAGGCTGCTGGCGTCAAATGGTGCTTGCCAGATCACATGTAATACCAAGGCTGGCAGCAAGATATAAAACACTAAATCGGTAAGCGCACGCCGATGCGCAATGGCTGCAATATGTGCAGGCGCAAACCGTTGCCAAAGTACGCCTACGGCAATCAGCAACGCCATTTGTAGCATGACCATTAACATCAAAAATTCCTAATCACTATCAAACCAGATGTTAGCAACAGCACGCATAAAGCGATAGCTATTGCATGTACAAAATCAATTAATCACAGAATGTGCGATTCTGAATTCCTGCAAATCATCTCATTTAGGCGAACAATACAAAGCAAACTCTGTCATTCTTAGCAGCGTTAGCTTTTTGTTTTTAAGGAGATAGAATGAAATCAGTCGCCTATGGTGTGCAAAACGCCACCTCACCCGTGGCCCCTATGAGTATCGATCGCCGCGAACCCGGCCATCACGATGTGCTCATTGATATTTTGTATTGCGGCATTTGCCATTCCGATATTCATCAAGCCAGAAACGAATGGGGTGGCAGCTCGCTTTACCCCATGGTGCCAGGCCATGAGATTGTGGGCAGGGTTAGCCGAATAGGCAGTCATGCCACTAAATTTAAAGTTGGCCAATTGGTGGGCGTGGGCTGTATGGTGGATTCTTGCCGCCATTGTGAAGCCTGCCATGATGGGGTAGAACAATATTGCGATGACTCCGTGTTTACCTACAACGCCAAAGACCCCAAACACGGCGGACTGACGTTTGGTGGTTATGCCGAGCGCATTACTGTGGATGAAAACTATGTGGTGAATGTGCCGGAAAATCTGGATACCAAAGCGGTTGCGCCTTTGCTATGTGCAGGCATTACCTTGTACTCACCCCTCAAACACTGGAACGTACAACCCGGCCAAAAAGTCGGCATTATCGGCTTGGGTGGTTTAGGGCACATGGGGGTAAAACTCGCCGCTGCCATGGGTGCCAAAGTGGTGATGATTACCACTTCTGCCAGCAAAGCCGTGGATGCTGAACGCTTAGGCGCAAGTGAAGTGCTTATTTCTAAAAATCCGGATGACATGGCCAAACATGCTGCCAGCTTTGACCTGATTATTGATACCGTGCCTGTTGCGCATGATTTAAACCCGTATATTGCTTTGCTTAAACGTGACAAGACCTTGGTATTGGTCGGTCCGCTAGACCCATTAGAGATGCACGGTGCCAATTTGATTACCAAACGCCGCCATGTGGCAGGTTCTATGATTGGTGGCATTGCAGAAACACAAGAAATGCTCGATTTCTGCGGCAAGCACAATATTGTCAGCGATGTGGAGATGATTGATGCCCAGTACATTAACGACGCTTATGAGCGCATGCTAAAAAGTGATGTGAAATATCGTTTTGTAGTGGATATTGCGTCACTAAAGCAGTAGGCTTAGAAGTATCAACAGCGTCAAACAAAACACACTTCAACCTTACGGGCTGGGGTGTGTCTAAGCAAGAGTGCTAGCGCTAATAAGGAGAACACGCCATGGCAAACGACCTAAAAGACACCAAGCTTGAAGCACATTTAGATGCACTTGAAAAACATAAAGCGCTACTGGAGCAACTGCACCTTAACTCCAACGTCCACCTCAACGAAGTCAGTGAATCACTAGAGCAACTCACGCTTACGCTAGAAGAGTACCTCAAAATTATTGGCATCCCCTAATGTACGTCGTTAGTGAATAGTCATTAAGGCTGGACAGATATTCAAGCCGCTTTCTTCAACTACCCTTTTATATGCGTATAGGCGCTTTCTTACACACAATTAAGAATCTGCCTTATGTTTCTAATGACTCGATGAGCGTTAAATATGGTTTCGATGTACTCATCTTTAATCAATGTTTTAAGGAGCTATGATGAATAGAAATCAAATCGAAGGAAACTGGAAACAACTAAAAGGTAAAGTGAAACAACAGTGGGGTAAATTAACTGACGACCAACTGGATGTGATTGAAGGAAAACGCGATGAATTGGCTGGCAAAATCCAAGAAGCCTATGGATGTAGCCAAGAGGAAGCTGAAAAGCAAATATCTCATTGGGAGAAAGTGCAAAAAGACTCTAATCGCCATTAATATGGGTTTGATTTAAGTGTGATTGCTCAAAATACAAAAGCCGCAGATAGCGGCTTTTGTATTGTATGGTATGCGTCATGGATTGCTAGGAGCTATATCACTTACTGACTGCATTACTCAATCATGGCCAAGTCTACACTTTCTATTAGTTTTGCCTTGAGTTTCACCCACTTGTTTTATACCAACATTTCCTAATGCATATCTCAATTGAATGCTTGGCTAAATAAACAATTTCACGTTATCAATCATTAAAATTTACGGTCACCCCGTTAAACACGTATGATCCACCCCTATGAAAACTCCCAAAAGACTAGAATCCCTGATTGAAGACGGCTTAATTGACGAGGTTAGCCGCCAATTGATGAGCGGTAAAGAGGCAACTGTATATGTAGTACGTCGAGGTGAAGAAACACTGTGCGCCAAAGTGTATAAAGAAGCGAATAAACGTAGCTTTCGCCAAAGTGTGGACTACACAGAAAACCGTAAAGTCAAAAGCAGCCGTCAGGCGCGCGCCATGGCAAAAGGCTCAAAATATGGCAAACAAGCGCAAGAAGAAGCCTGGCAAAGTGCAGAGGTGGATGCCTTGTATCGGCTTGCTAACGCTTGCGTGCGTGTACCAACCCCCTACAACTTTTACGAGGGTGTACTGTTGATGGAGCTGGTGACGGATGCAGACGGAAACGCAGCGCCTAGACTCAACGATTTAACCTTTACTGCAGAAGATGCGCGCAAACATCATCACACCCTCATTAAGGAAGTCGTACGCATGTTGTGCGCGGGTATTGTGCATGGTGATTTGTCTGAATTTAATATTTTATTGAGCAACGACGGCCCAGTGATTATCGACCTACCCCAAGCCGTAGATGCCGCAGGCAATAATCACGCAATGAGCATGTTAGCCCGAGATGTTGGCAATTTATCCAGCTTTTTTGGCCAATTTGCGCCCGATCTACTCAACACACAATATGGCAAAGAGATTTGGGCACTCTATGCGCATGGGGCGCTTAGCCTTGAGGTTGAATTAACAGGGCAATACCAAGAAAGCAACCAACCTGTCGATTTAAAAAGTGTGATCCGCGTGATTGATGCGGTGCGAGACGAAGAAACAGCAAAACAAACGCGCATGGCTGAAATTGCCAGTAAAAACGTACCACCTAAAACCAAACGGTGATTTATACGCAGCTAACTTTTATGCCTAAAATGGAGACTGACACTAGTGACTGCTATTTCAAAACTCAACCAATCAATCTGTCAGCAGCCAGTTTGGAGTAATCCGTTCAAGCGTACTTGCCATGTTAAACTGGCCTCAACATCTCAATACACACAAACATGATTCAATACAACCCAAAAGACTGGATTACCTTTATCTTCCGATTTCATGAATCGGACACTTTTCGACAACTCATTCCCATGATGATATTCATCGGCTTGTATGCCGGTGGCATTGCGTACTTGGAGATAGAATTCTGGCAACTTTCCGATAAAAGCCATGTGAAAAATATCCCTTTAATGCACACCACCGTCGGTTTTGTATTGTCATTATTATTGGCATACAGAACCAACACCGCGTATGAGCGCTGGTGGGAGGGCAGAAAGGCATGGGGCGCACTGGTTAACAATAGCCGCAACCTAGCCCTTAAACTTTCCGCCTATTTATCCATTGAGGCCGACAGAAATTTCTTCAAAAGCGCGATTCCAGCGTATGCCTCTGTGCTCTCTAAACACTTATTGAATGAAGATGCTAGCAAAGTGTTGTTTGAAGGCTTGGATTTAGACATAGATCACCGCAAACACAGCCCGAACCAAGTGGCTAAACACTTGTTTCAAAAAGCCAACGAACTCTATACATCAGGCAAAATCACGGGCGACCAGTTCTATATTATCAACGCAGAGCTGCAATCGTTTACCGATATTTGCGGCGTGTGCGAACGCATTAAAAACACGCCGATTCCCTATTCTTACAGTGCGTTCATTAAAAAATTCATCTTCTTCTACATCATGACATTGCCGTTTGGCTACGTGTTTAGCTTGGGCTACTACGTGATTCCAATCGTGGTGTTTATTTTCTATGTGTTAGCCAGCTTAGAACTGATTGCAGAAGAAATTGAAGACCCGTTTGGCGGTGATGATAACGATTTACCCACTAGAAAAATCGCTGCCAATATTAAAAAGCATGTGGAAGAATTACTTTGAAATTACGACTTTAGGAGTCAGCATCATGGAATCTTCACTACACACACTCAACAATCTATTCGCCCAACTCGGCTTACCTGCTGGTGATGAAGAGATCGAAAACTTCATCAAATCGCATAGCCATTTAGCGGGCTATATTTCATTGGCTGACGCACCGTACTGGACACCAGCACAAGCCGCGTTTTTACGTGAAGAGATTTTGAAAGACGCCGATTGGGCAGAAGTGATAGACCAGCTCAATGCTAGGTTGCATGCGAAGTAAATCAAAAGGGTTTGTGGAAGAGTTGCTTTAGCGCATAGCGTGTTGTTGCAGTCGAGGCTAGCCAAATAACTAGTTGCTTTTCGTACAAAAATAAAACACCTGGCTAATTCATCAAAAGCAAATTAAAAAACTTTACGCACTAAATAATATTCATATTAAGCCGTTATAAAAAATACAGTAGTTATGTAAAGTAATAGTTATGACGAATCATGACGATACAAGTAACAATATCATTGAAAATATTATCTCTGCATCTGAAGATGCTGAGTTCTATTTATCTGAAGATGTATTTGATCAGAGTGGGAATAAACTCTTGGGTAAAGGCTATAAGATTACTCGAAAAATTAAGGACAAACTGATTAGTAGAGTACTTAAAAAACCACTTGAAACATCTATCACTTCCATTCCGTCACTCACCGTCGATGTTCTTTACACAGAAGCTAATGCGTTAATTAAAGATAATCCTTTTCTGCAAAATTTTAATCCTGAAATACAGCTTGATGTTTATGCCATCAAAGAGCTAGAACTCGCACCACTCGCATCATTGCTACTAACGGTGCAAAGAACTAATCGTATGGAGGCGTTTCAACACACGCTATTTATGACCCTCATCGCAAGACTTATTGCTAAGAAGCTGAATTTCGATTCAAGTCAAATCTACGATTTAACGATTGCATGCCTTCTTCACGATATAGGTGAGCTATATTGCGTAATTCCTCACACGCAAAATCTATCGCTAGAGCAGTGGCGAAGTATCATGACGCATCCTATTATCGGTAGCACTGTCGTTCGCCAGCATATGCAGTATTCTGCAAATGTATCAGCTGCAATCCTAGAACATCATGAAAGAAACGATGGTTCTGGCTACCCCAATCATATTTCGGCAGAGGAGGGAACGGATATTGGTAAAGTAATGATTGTAGCCGAGGCATTTTCTGGGATGGCTAGAAGAGATTACAACGCACGAAATTTATTTACTACACTTAAACTAGTATGTCATGACTTTCCCTCTGCACCATACAATGCCCTGGTAGATTTATTACTTTCTGTGGCAGATTATGAAAATGTAAAGGAATCCAATCCAATATTAGATCAGCTTTTAACGCAGTTAAAAAACATTGAAGAGATAATTGAACAGCTTAAGCCTCTAAAAACAAAAAATTCAGAACACTTCCAACTCTCAAACTATTTAATAGTAAGACTCAAAAAGATATGCCAGATTATTTATGTTTCTGGGCTTACAGATTGCATTGATTTGGGCTTATGGGAGCAAATTAAACTTGATAAAGAAATCAACCAAGAACTGTTCATCACAATTAGTGAGGTGGAATGGAAGATGAAAGATGTTCTTAGAGATATAAGCTTAAGGATTGTGAAAGATGATATTCGTGTTAGCGATGAGTTATTAGCCATCATTCAGAGAATGAAAGGCAATGATGAAACGGTTGCAATTGCTTAATTGCTTAACGCCAACTTCCAATCAATCATCGTGAGCTGATGCTTACTCTTTTACTTCGCTTACCATTTGCAGATAAAGCGCTTCAACCCTATCCCTCGCCCACGGTGTTTTACGCAAAAACGTTAAGCTCGATTGAATGCTAGGGTCATGACTAAAGCAATTAATGGGAATAGACCGCGCTAATGATTCCCAACCATAATACTCCACTAAATCAGTGACTACTTGCTTAAGCGTGATGCCATGCAGTGGATTATTGGGTTGCTCGGGGGTTGGCTTGGACATGCAATTTCTCTTTTCATGAATCAATAGATTCTAGCGTACTACTGCAAGTCAATTATTGAAAAGTTGAAACTACATCATGCGGTGAACTTTAACATTTGAAATAGTTGCATGTCGGACTAAAAGCACGACTATATAAGCTAAGCCCAAGCGTGCTCATATGGTTTCCAATCCCCTCTGTCGCGCCTGAGGCTTGAGCGGCAGATGCAATGTGACGAGGACTGTCTGAGCGCTGAAAGCGTGAGTTCCGCAGTCACCACGCAGATGCGGCGCTAAGACCGAAGGGTGAAGCGGCAGTGGGGTGCTCTTTTATTTGGTTACTTTCTTTTGAGCAAGCAAAAGTAAAGTAACTCGCCTATAGGCGAAATAGAATTTTACATACGGCGAACTGCATGCGAGTAAGTCCTAAGAGCTCTAAACAAGTTTATGTTTTAACTTATTTAAAGGAATTTCATAAATAGGATCGATTAATTGGGGATTAGCCTTAAGTTTTCTGTGAATATTTTTTTCGAGCTTCTTAATAGTTTCGTTGATATTTTTGGTATCTTGCGATACATGAATTATCCCCAATTGAATATATTCCGGTAAGTCATATTTTTTCTCGTTTATAAGCATATCAAAAGCATCTTCACACCCTAAACCTGCTCGTAAGGATGCTACGAAAAAGGCAGAAATCGAATCGGTGGTATTTAATTCTGGCATCATAAATAAATCTGTTTCGAGTTCATTTAATGCCTTTTTGAAAAACTCATATTCCAGACTTTTCCTTAGCAAACTTGTAATTATTGCCAATAGCTGAAGTTTAGGAAAATTACCAAATGGGCTTTCTTGAGGATTTTCAACTACATGGCAAAAGAATTCAGCTGCTTCTTTGATGACAATTGCTAAACAACTTGAAATAACTTTATAAGGACTTTGGTAGCCTGCGAGCAAATAAGACCCTGAGTAAACGATTTTATTCAACCTTTCCCGCTCATCTAATGAAATCAATCTAAATATCTTGTCTAGTTGCAAAGGGCAATCTTTTAACTTACCTAGATAAAAATAATTGGATGCTCCCCAATATAGCGCGAACGGATTTTCGATCTGTGCAGATATTCCATACGAAAAGAATAATGATTCTGCAAACATAAATTCTAAGAATGATCTATGTGTGAAATTTAATTTGTTATTTTGCAGGTCAACATTAATTACTTGATCAAATTCTTGTATTTTCCCAAAAATGGACT
This sequence comes from Methylophilaceae bacterium 11, assembly GCA_000525025.1. GTDB lineage: Bacteria > Pseudomonadota > Gammaproteobacteria > Burkholderiales > Methylophilaceae > Methylophilus. The sequence goes on from JCKJ01000001.1 coordinate 2,573,966, forward strand.
TAACCGTATAACCCGTTTCCCTTTCACTAAGATAATTAGAAATAATATCTTCTGCATCACCAATACCAATACTTGCTAAATCATTTTCAAGCATAAATTTTGCAATTAATCTAACGATGATAACGGTGGTTTCATACTCTTTTTCCGATGAATTACCTTTTTGTATTTCCCATCTTCCCAATACCAAGTCCATATATTTACTGTAAAGCTCCGGTAAAGTTGATGGTAGCTCTCTAACATTTGAAGCAAGAACTCTGCTCAGTAATATTGCGGATATCGGAGATCTCGGTAAAGATTTAAAGAGAGCAGACTTGCTCAAATCAGATTTTAATTTAGTCGTTATAACCTCTGCATTACAAAGTGTTTCAACAAACTTTACAATCCTATCCATGCTTAGTTGCATAAGCTCAAAACGAACTAAAACAGTATCTAACTTTTCGTCTAGGAGTGGATTTCTAAATGGCCTTGATGCAAAGACAATTTTTATATTTTTATAGCATATTGCACCTTTTACGAACTCAATAACCTTTTGAACTTTAATTTCATCATCAATTTTGTTTTCATCCATTGAGTCGATGAATAAAACGATATTAAGCTCCTCATGATTTATTTTTTCTTTAGTGCGAAGCCTGTCTAAAATTGACTCAATTTTATTATCGTAATCGTCAAGTAAATCACGATAATCAATAAATATTGGTAATATTTTATTTTGTGAGAAGTTCTTTAATTCGGAATATTCCATAGCAGCTTGTCTTAGCAGTTTAGACTTACCGTAACCCATAGGTGCTTCTACAAAAACTACGCGCTCATTTGCTAAAACATCTTTTAGTTTGACGGGTTTTTGCTTTAATCTGACTCTAAATTTTTTTATATCATTTACATCTATTCTGACTAGCTGTTGATCTATATAGATATCGTTTTGATTAACATCCAAAATACTAAACTTTGAATTTAGGTTTTTAACTTTCACCTCTAGGGCGCTTAGATAATTACCTACGTTCCGATCAACATCCTCCCAGAATGTTGGAAAGTTTTTATCTACTAATTTAATTAACGTTTCATCCCATATAAATTTTATATTTTTATCTGAATGGAAATTCTTGATTTTCTCTCTAGCATTAGCACTGATTGTTCCGTTAGTAACAATCCAAATTTGATTTAGCACTACTACTTTTTTTCCACCTGCTATTTTTCTTGGTGTTATCTGACACTCTTTAATTTGTCTTTCAATATCATCTTGGTCTTGCTTAATTGATCCCTGTTTTACTACTACCCCAATATACTCCTCCCCACCTAGTAAATTGTCAGTTGATATGAGCACAAAATCAGCCCCAAACTCATCAGGCCCATGGGTATACTCTACATTTGTAAGTTCTGGTATCTTTCGAAATAAATCGGACAGAAATGGATGAAGATCTTTAACTTCATTTTTTAAAGAATGTAATTTTTCCAATTTGTATTCTGTTGTATACATTTTTTTCTTTATTAAAGTTTTAGTTGTCACTTAATAAATAAGGAGCCGAAGCTCCTTTTTTTTAACCACACTTACTCTCACCACAATTCAAACAAGTGAGGCACCCATCCATAATAATGCTGGCCTTGGTATTACACTTTTTGCACAGGCTTGCCCCTTTAGGAAAACCCTCATCATTCATTTCATCACCGCTTTTGGCGTGTTTTTCTAGGTATTCAGCTTTTTTCTCTTGTACCAATTTTTGTTGGTGCTCATCCAAACCCGGTTTTTTTAGCATGCCAATTTCTTGCAAGTGTTGCTCTACTACTTCACCAATCTCGGCCACCAAGCTAGGTACAAATTTGCCACCTTTTTTAAAGTAGCCGCCACTTGGTTCAAACACACTTTTGAGCTCTTCTACCAAGAAGGTGACATCACCACCTTTACGGAACACAGCCGACATCACGCGTGTCAGTGCGACGATCCACTGAAAGTGATCCATGTTTTTGGAGTTAATAAAAATCTCAAACGGGCGACGGTGTTCTTGCGGTGTGCCTTCGTTCATCACCACATCGTTAATGGTGATGTACAGCGCGTGCTCAGTCACTGGCGTTTTGACTTTGTAGGTTGAACCCGTGATTTTTTCTGGGCGGTCTAGCGGCTCACCCAGTTGCACCACTTTGGCATTGGCTTCTTTCAGCTCTGCTGCTTGGGCTTTGTCTTCATCGCTCACCAGTTTGTAAGCGGTGATCTTTTTTTCTATTTTAACTGCCATAATATTTCTCCTAAATACTTGAGCTCTTGCAGCGGCGACCACTCAGCCTTAGTGTTTGCAAGCCATGTTTTCATTGTTTGAACGTGTGTTTGTAGTGCATGTGCCATGACAACCCCTCCCACTTTGATTCAATTTTTTATATTTCTTAACCTTTTAATTTTAATCAGCTAAAACGTAGCGAGCGATGTGAGTGCTAGGCGAAAATCAGTGTTGAACCGGAATGTACGAGGTGTACATGAGGATTTAACACTGGTTTTTAACAACGCAATCACAAGCGCAGCCGTTTTAATGATTAAAATTTTCCGTAGTAGCCTTCTTTTAGGGCATCATAAAGATTGGCTGCGCTGTGAATCTCACCATCGTACTCAATCTCTTCGTTACCCTTCACTTCAACTTCTGTGCCATCTTCCAGCGTGAATTTGTAGGTGGTGTTTTCCAAATCTTTCTCAGTGACCAATACGCCTTGGAACGCTTCAGGATTAAAGCGGAATGTCGTACAACCTTTTAAGCCTTTGTCGTAGGCGTACAGATAGATGTTTTTGAAATCTTCAAAATCATAATCGGTAGGCACGTTAATGGTTTTTGAGATCGAGCTATCAATCCATTTTTGTGAGGCGGCTTGAATATCCACGTGCGCTTTGGCCATAATCGTAGATGAATCCAAGAAGTAGTCTGGCAATTTCTCATCTTCTTTATCGCTAAACGGCATGGCTTTTGGGTTAATCAACTCGCGGTAAGCCAATAGCTCAAACGAGAATACATCGACTTTCTCTTTGGATTTTTTGCCTTCACGAATCACGTTACGTGCATAGTGGTGGGCAAAGCTAGGCTCAATACCGTTGCTGGCGTTGTTAGCCAAGCTCAATGAAATGGTACCGGTTGGTGCGATAGAGCTGTGGTGCGTAAAGCGCACGCCCTTGGTGGCGATTTGGTTGCGCAAGCCTTCTGGGAACTGTTGCATATAACGGCTGTATTTACCTAACAATACTTTGCCAGCGATTTTCTGACCGACTTTAATACCATCCGCGGCCATTTCCGGGCGTTTGGCTAACATGTCAGCCGTCACTTCAAACTTCTCTTCCATGATCGGTGCGGCGCCTTTTTCATCGGCCAATTGCACACCAATTTCCCAGCCTACTTCGGCCATCACACGGGTCACTTCTTCGGTAAATTTAATGGAGTCTTCTTCACCGTATTTCATTTTCAGCATAGTAAGGCTAGAACCTAAGCCTAAGTAGCCCATGCCATGACGGCGTTTGCGTGCAATTTCGTCACGTTGTTGTTGCAGTGGCAAGCCGTTGATTTCTACCACGTTATCTAACATACGGGTAAAGATAGCGACTACGTTGCGGTACTCATCCCAGTCAAAATAGGCGTCATCGGTAAACGGTTTGCGCACAAATTTAGTGAGATTGACTGAGCCTAACAAGCAAGCGCCATAAGGTGGCAATGGTTGCTCACCACATGGGTTGGTGGCGCGGATGTTCTCGCAGAACCAGTTGTTATTCATCTCATTCACACGGTCAATCAAGATAAAGCCTGGTTCCGCAAAATCGTAAGTGGAAGACATAATGACATCCCACAGGCGGCGCGCTTTAATGGTTTTGTACACGCGGCAAGCCACTTTACCAGCATCTTTGCCCTCGGTTTTGGCCAAATACTTGCCTTTGACTGGCCACTCACGCCATACCACATGCGCTTCATCGTTCACATTCAAGCCATCAATAATGGCTTCTTTTTCAGTCACAGGGAAAGCCAATTTCCACTCTGCATCGGCTTTCACTGCTTCCATAAATTCTTTGGTAATCAGGCAGCTTAAATTGAATTGGCGTAAGCGACCGTTTTCACGTTTGGCTTTAATAAAGTCCGTCACATCTGGATGGCTAATATCAAACGTAGCCATTTGCGCACCACGACGACCACCCGCGCTAGATACGGTGAAACACATTTTGTCGTAGATATCCATAAAGCTTAGTGGGCCGCTAGTGTAAGCACCAGCGCCAGCGACAAACGCGCCTTTTGGACGTAGTGTAGAGAACTCGTAACCAATACCGCAACCGGCTTTTAGTGTTAAACCCGCCTCGTGTACTTTACCCAAAATATTGTCCATGCTGTCTTCCACCACACCAGACACGGTGCAATTAATGGTAGAAGTAGCAGGTTTGTGCTCTAACGCGCCTGCGTTCGAGGTGATGCGGCCAGCCGGAATCGCACCGCGGCGCAATGCCCATAAAAATCGCTCATGCCATTCCGCTTTTTTCTCTTCGGTTGTTTCTACATCGGCCAGTGCACGCGCTACACGGCTGTAAGAGTCATCTATGTCTTTGTCTACATGGTCACCGTTTTTGGCTTTGAGACGATATTTTTTATCCCAAATATCTAAGGAAACAGATTGAATTGGAATTTGCGCAGATTCATCTGCTGCTTGATCGGCTTTTTTGGTGGATTCGACTGCTTTTAGCATCACTTGCTCCCGTTACGCTTCATTTTTATTGTTACGTTATTTTTAGTACATGCATGGCCTAAAATGTATATTTAAACCATGCAAACTGATTGAATTTTTCTAACTTACTGATTATTAATACTTCGGTAGTTTTTTAGTGTAAAAACTTACCAGAAACACAACATATTGTGCACTGGATGCAAATTTATGCCTTTATTTAGTGTTCGTCAACAACAATTTTCAGGTTTTTTTGCACCAAATTTGCGCATTTTTTAGTTGCATTTTTCAAGCTGCGATGCCTGCTTGGATTGAGGCGAGGTGAGCGGTTACTTACTCCCAATAAATTCGCAAAAAATATTTTGGTGGAAAATAGTTGACTATTCACAGCACTCAATACGCCTTCGCACCCGCAAATCAACATAAAGCGTACTCAACCCGCTGCTGTTTGTGAGAAAATAACGCCATGCCGCACGCCCTGTATACTTTATTGCTGTATTTAGCCCTGCCGTTTGTCCCACTCAAGTTATTATGGCGCGGCATCAAGCAGCCTGAATATCTGCAACATTGGGCAGAACGCTTTGGCTTTTATAGTACGCAATCGCGCAAACCGATTATTTGGATACATTGTGTCTCCGTGGGCGAGACCCGTGCAGCAGCACCACTAGTCAACATTCTGTTGACACAATATCCGCAGTACCAACTTTTACTCACACACACCACCCCCACAGGCAGAGCCACCAGCGAGCAGTTGTTTGGTGACCATATATTGCGCGTGTATTTGCCCTACGATGTGCCGTTTGCAGTGAACCGCTTTGTGAAGCACTTTAAGCCCAAGCTAGGCTTAATTATGGAAACAGAGCTTTGGTTTAATTTGATTGATGCGTGTGACCGTCATCAGGTACCGCAACTCTTGCTCAATGCGCGTTTGTCAGAAAAGTCGGCCAAAGGCTATGTGCAACTAGGCCGGTTGGTGCAAAATGGGTTAAGCAAGTTTGCACTGATCGCAGCACAATCAAACGAGGATGAAGCACGCTTTAAACTGCTAGGTGCACCACACACCATGGTAGCGGGCAATTTAAAATTTGATGTGACCGCACCAGCCGAAAGCGAAGTGCTCGGCCAGCAACTACGTGCCTTATTTGGCAACATACGTACCGTATTTGTGGCGGCCAGTACGCGCGAGGGTGAAGAGCCTTTGATTTTAGATGCCATTGCAAACTTACCGTTGCTGACCGTGATTGTGCCGCGCCACCCACAACGGTTTGATGAAGTTGAACAGCTACTAAAAAGCCGTCACATTCCTTACATCCGCCGCAGTCAACTCACAAGCACGCTCACAGAAGACATTCAAGTGGTATTGGGCGACAGCATGGGCGAGCTCTACACGTATTATGCCGCGAGTGATTTTGCTTTTATTGGTGGTAGCCTGCTCAAATACGGTGGGCAAAACTTGATTGAAGCGGCCAGCATGGGCAAACCGATTTTGATTGGCAAATACACTTACAACTTTGCAGAGGCCACCAAAGGCGCTGTGCAATCTGGTGCGGCAACGCAAGTGCGCGATGTGGACAATCTGCGGGCAAAAATTCAGTTTTTGATAGACAACCCGAGTAAGCGCGAAAAAATGGGGCTTGCGGCTTTAGACTTTAGCAAAGCATCTACCGGCACCACCGTGCGGATGATGCACCTGATTGGGCAATATCTACAATCAACCGATACGACAACTTAGCAGTGATTTAGTGGTGGGCTAACTTGCTGGATTTTGCTAGATAGCTTTCGATCTTTTCTGCAGAAACTGGCTCACTGAATAAATAGCCCTGCACTTTTGAGCAATGCTTATGTTTTAAGCAGTCCAGTTGCTGTACTGTTTCTACCCCTTCTGCCACCACATCCAGCTTCAGGCTTTTTGCCAACGCAAAAATCGCTTCCACAATTGCAGTGTCCACACTATCCACAGGCAAGCCACGTACAAAGCTCTTATCAATTTTGATGGTATCTACCGGAAATTGTTTCAAATAGCTCATGGAGGAATGACCGGTACCAAAATCATCAATGGCAATGGCGGTGCCCAACTCTCTTAATTGCGTGAGCATATCTACGGCTTTTTCCACGTCTTCCATCAGCATGGATTCTGTCACTTCAAAATGCACAGTGGCAGGTGCTACTTCTGTCTCTTGTAATGCTTCTCGCACAATATCAATCACGCGTTTATCAAAAAACTGGCGTGCCGAGATATTCACATTCATAAACAAGCTAGGGTGATACGTTGCCTGCCAGCGACTTAACTGTGCAAGTGCCTGTTTGATCACCCAACTACCAATGGTCGTAATCGCGCCAGTATTTTCGGCAATGGGAATAAACACATTGGGGCTAATCATGCCTTCTACCGGGTGGAGCCAACGTAACAATGCCTCAAAGCCTATAATTTTAGAGGTTTGCACATGAATAATCGGCTGGTAGTACAGCTCAAACTGCTCGTTTTTAAGCGCAGTTTGTAAATCGGTAGTGAGCTTTTGATGATGAAAGTTGGCCCTCTCAATCTCTTCTGAATAGAACTTATAGGTATTTTTGCCGGCCGATTTAGCCCAATACATCGCCACATCTGCATTTTTAATCAGATTAGATTCTGAGCCGCCACTTGAGGACTGGGCAATGCCAATGCTGGTGCCAATGGCAATTTCTTGCCCATTGATAAGAAATTTTTGCGAGATCGCATGGATAATACGTTGACAGATTTTTTCCACATCGCGAATCGTGGTCACGGCATTGAGTACAATCGCAAACTCATCGCCACCGATTCTGAATACCGTATCGTCTTCATCTAAAATCCTGCGCAAACGCTGACCGCACTGCGCAAGTAGTTGGTCACCTGCCTCATGTCCGTGCGTATCGTTGACGACTTTAAAAAAGTCTAAATCCAGCATCAGCAAATAAAAGTGCGCGCGGTTTTTACCCGTGGCCTGATTAATGTGCTCGGTGAACGCATGGCGATTAGGCAATTTAGTCTGGCTATCGTAATACGCCAGTTGATCTAATTTCCGCTCGACCACGATGCGATGTTTAAGCTCTTCCACCAGCTTATCGTCGCGCATCTTGATATTGTCCAGCATGCTGTTGATACCCACCGACAAGGCGCCAATTTCATCTTCTGATTGAATCGTGGAACGTTGGCTGTAATTATTGAACTTGGTGACATTGGTGACTAGCGATTCAAGATAAGTAATCGGCTCGGTCAGGATCTGGTTGATGCGTTTAGACACGACTCTTGCCAATAGCATGGCAAACATCACCGCAAAAAACAGCGCCAAGGCAAACACTTGGATACGCGCATTAACACGATGCACATTGGCATTCAGATACAACACGCCGACTTGTTGATTATTCACAGTGATGGTTTGTTGCAGATGGATATCGCTATTGCTGGCACTGCTGGTTTGATTACCCACGTTAAGTTTGTCGGCATCATAGCCTGCAAACCTAGTGTGATTGTTGAGCACAATATAGGCTTGATCTACACTGGGGTTGGTACTGAGCGACTGCAGTATCTCACCTGCTGCCAGACTGTCATCAAACGCAATCGCAGACCCCACATTGTTTTCAATCAGCGCCATTTGCGCATGTAAATCTTGCATCAATTCACGCTGATAGCTGATGTATTGATAGGTGACTGTGGCGACAAACACAATCAGCATGCCAATCGCTAGCACCGACAATTGCATGAACAGCAATTTTTCTCGTATCACCAGCTGATTAAAATAGGGTTTAAACATATCAGTACACCCTGGCTGCTAAGCGCAATAATTTAGAACTTAGCATTAAATTCGCTTCTTTCACTGCCTGATGATGAATCACAAAATGGTAGCGTTTATCTACCAGCTCAATCTGTATCATACCCGTCTGCGTGGGATTTTGTGCGGTATCCACCAAAAGTACGGAATATTTTTTCACCAAGTCAAATAGTCGTCTATCGTGGGCTTTGGTCGTATCTTCTACAAATAACACTTGGCAATTTTTCAACTCATCCAGCTGGCGAATATGCGTGACATGCACCGGTTTGCCATTGATGGTTTTACGCTCTAACAATTGTTCGTTCAGATTATCTTGATCGTCCTCAAACGTGCACACATGAAACGCTTTGGCGGTGTCTTCCGGCCAAGTGGTATACACAGAAAAATTATAGATCAGCGCTGCTTTCATGTCGCGCTCATCCACAGAGCCAGCAGCACCCGGCTGGGTTACTCCCATCAATAGTCCAGCAAAAATGAAATGAGCGCGGCGCATTATTTAAAATCGTAGGTAATCTGTACCCAGATATCGCGTTGATCTTGTTCAAAACTATCCGGGCGATAGAAAGTAGGGGTTGGCACAGCATAATCCCGGTTAAACAAGTTTTTGATGCTGGCTGACACCGTCGTATTTTTAAATAGTGCACTGGTGTGCAGGGTGAAGTTGACAACCGTATATCCACCCAATCGATCTGACAACTCCGTTAAGCGGCTGCCCACATATTGCAATTCCAGCCCAAGATGTAGCTGATCTTGCAGCACACTGTGTGCAACATTCACGTTAGCTAAGTGTTTAGGGGAATTCACTACCCAGCGCCCTTGACCATCCGTGGCATATTGCCATGCATAATTGGCTCTTAAACGCGTGCTGGGAGACCATTTCTTTTCATACTCAATATCCAAACCTTTGGTCTGACTGCGCGGCCAATTCATTGCCTGAAGAATGCCAGGCATCGTTGCTAAGTCATCCATCGCGATTAAGTCTTTGGTTCTGTAGTAATACATAGAGCCCAGCCATTTACTGGTGGCATCAGGCCGATGTTCTAGCACTAACTCCGTGGCGGCAATACGCTCTTTCTTCACTTCCGGATTGGCGATTTGCGTTGTGCCATCTTCATAGTATTTCTCAAACGCATTGGGGCGTCTAAACGCAGTGGCGTATGACGCTTTGACATCGGTGTGTTCGCTTGGGGAGTAAATAACCGCGACTCTAGGGCTCAGATTTCTAACTTGATGGCCGCCATCATCTAAACGTGCGCCTGCGTTCACCGCCCAAGTAGGGCTCCAACGAAATTCATCTTGCACATAAGCACTGGCCATATAAATGCTATGTTCTAGATGCGCATTGGGGAGGTAAAAATCCTGCTGGTAATCGTTACGGTACTCTGCGCCATACACAATTTGGTGCTGATCAAAGCCGGTATAGACAAATTTAGACTCTGCTCCCCACCAGCGGCCTAAGTTGTTTTCTTTATACAACGCGCCGTTGTATAGGTTTCTTGCAGCGTAACCATAGTGTCCGTAATACACCTTAGTGATATTGGTTAGCTGTGAACTCAACGCATCTTCATAACTCAAATTAATGTAAGCATTGGTATCGCGCAGGACATTTGGTTTGGCATTAAACTCAGTGTCATAAGCAGCAGCTGGGTCTTCTTTTTTGCGATCCACATAGGCTGTTTCAAGTGACCACTGCTGGTAATTGGCTTTGAGAAACAAGCGCTGATTGCGCTCTTGATCCAGATTGTTAGCAATGCCGTTGTTAGTTGCCGGTGAGTCAAACGCACTAAAATAATAATCCTCACCCTGCCTTTTAAAACCAGAGGCCGAAAGCAATATATCCGCGCCATTATCCAACTGGTCGCCGTAGGTCAATCGCCCTTTAAAACCACCCTGGCTGTAGCCATCCACAGCCATTTGCGCACCATCAAATTGCGTGCCTTTTTTAGTGATGACATTGATGATGCCGTAAAACGCGCCATTGCCATATATGACAGAACCCGGTCCGGATACGTACTCCACGCGATCTATCAACTCGGTATCTAACAGGCCATCTTGCCCTAAGTAAGAAGCATTGTACAAATTATCATTGGCTTGGTGGCCGTCTATCAGTAGCATGATGCGGCCAGGATAATCGCCGGGACGACCAAAACCACGACCACTCATATAAGTGTAGACATGGTCGCTTGTGGTGTTAAGCCCGCGCATACTGCTGATAATTTCGGCTAAGGTACGATAGCCATATGATTGAATATCTTTAGCGGTGACGATACTGACGGCGGAAGGTGAGTTACTGACTTGTTTGGCTAATTTGGAAGCGGTTCTGACTTCTTTTGTCAGCAAATCCTCCAAATCCATGTCTGTCAGATTCTCATTGTTATCGGCAAATGCGCTGCCTGCACCCAACAGCCATAACAAGAAAGTAAAGCTTACACTTAACTTTCCTTTTAAATCAATTAGATATGCAAATATTAATTGCTGATACCTAAGACAAATTGGCAACCATTGCTTCATATACAACCAAACACTTTTACTGAATTACTACTCGATAATATGAGTTTAGCAACTAATATGCCAAACCTATTGCAGCATGCTGCCGATGCTTGAGTGTAACGGGAAATAGTTGGGATGCCCACAAAAATGCTTTGCAAGCAAGTAAATCAGGCGTGAATTATTCGACTATCAACATTTTTACAAAAACCAGCTCACATGCGCCGGCACCGGTATCATCCCGTGTCAGTGAACTCTTCCAATAAAAACCATCTGGTGCGTTGGCTTGTACCAAATAGCCTTGTAATTTGATTTTCTGACCAGCCCGTAACGCCTTTAATTGTGCCTCGATGGAGGGGTTGGCAGGAATCATATGCATATTGGCACTGTGCGTTTCAATGGCCTGACGCGGGATGGGAAAAGCATCCACATGCCAAAAATAAAAGCGGTTACTTTGTGATATCTGTATCTGGCTCAACACCTGACTATCTGACATCGGCCCCCAACCTAGCGCCAAATCCACCGGTGCCAGATCAGCTCCGCGGTCAAACGTATAGGTCTCTTGTGATAGCACGCGGGCTTCTAGCTCAAAATTTGCTAGGGGCGTCAGCGTATAGGTTTTAAAGGTAAATGGCGTGGTATCGGCAGATGCTTGCTCTGGCAGTGTTTTGACGAGTGCACCGGCAGGTATTTCAATGGCGCGCTGTGAAAAGTGGTGATATGCGCCATAGGCGATAAGTACAATAAAAACAAACTGCTTCCAGTTCACACACTACCTGACTAGTTTAGCGATATCTTTGAATGCTTCATGCTGCGCGTTGCCTATCCACTCAAACAGCACAGACTCTGTATTGGTGATGATGCAACCAGCTTCGCGCATTCTGGCAATTGCATTGGCATGATTTGTCGGGGCACGTGAAATAATCGCATCCTCCACCACAAACACTTGCTTATGCTGCGCCAGCAAATCGAAAGCTGCTTGCAGTACACAGATATGCGCCTCCATGCCTACCAAAATCACTTGGGATTTGTCACGACTAAGTTTTGCATTAAATTTAGGCGCTGCACAGGCAGAAAACGCGGTTTTCTCAATCACCGGTGCTTGTGGGGCATGCTGTAAGATTTCTGGCAGGGTATGGCCTAAGCCTTGCGGATATTGCTCGGTTAGCAATAGCGGTACGGACAAACGTTGTGCCGTTTGTGCCAAGGCTTGCACTTGCTTGGTCACAGCCTGCATCGCTTCTGTCTGCATCGCCAAGCTTAGCTTGGATTGCATATCGACAATCAGCAACTGGCTCGCGTCTATACTGACAATACTCGCCATGGCTAAGGATTTACCGCAACCAACTGTTGATTAATATCGACCAAATCACCCTCACTAATCACACCGGATGCAGATTTCAAGCGAATGATATTCACCAAATAATTGTAGCGCGCCTGTAATAAATCGCGTTTTGCGCTATAGAGCTGTTGTTGTGCGTTCAGCACATCTACACTGGTGCGCACCCCCACTTCATATCCCAACTTAGTGGAGTCCAACTGGCTTTGACTACTCACCAACGCCTGCTCCAACGCTTTGACCTGCGCAATACTGCTACTCAAATTAAGGTAAGCGCGCTGCGTTTCCAGATCGGTTTGCCGTCTGGCAAGCTCAATATCATCTTGCGCTTTTTGCTTGTTGTACGCTGCTTGACGCACGCGAGAACTCACCGCACCGCCTTGATACAACGGAATTTGCAACTCAAACCCTACCGTGGCATTGTCCAAGTCACTCCCGAACCCGTTAGCACTGCCATTGCTATAGGTATTGGTAAAGCTGGCCACAGCATCCAAGGTTGGCATGTGGCCGGCATTGGCACGCTCAATGTCTTGCTCGGCCAGCTTAATGGCATCTTGCTGAATTTGAATATTCAAATTACTTTGCAAGGCTACATCTTGCCAATCTTTCATGCCTTGGCTCAGCTGTACTACTTGAATATCCGATCTCACCGTTGCCAATTTCTCCGGTATTCTCCCGGTAATTGCTTGCAACGCACGCTTAGCGATTTCAAACTCATTCTCTGCGGCGATTTCTTGCGACAAAATTAAATCGTAACGCGCTTGCGCTTCATTCACATCGGTAATGGTGGCAGTGCCTACTTCAAAAGTGGCTTTGGCTTGGTCCAACTGGCTCAAAATAGCGGCTTTTTGTGCCTGAATCAGCGCAATACGGTCCTGCGCAATCAGTTCATCAAAATACGCTTGGGTGGTACGTAGCATGAGATTTTGCTGCGTTAAATGTAGTTGCTTGTCGGCTTGGCTCACCTGCACTTCGCTTTGGTCGATTTGCACCAAGCTATCTTTACGGTAAATAGGCTGGCGTGCCTCAAACTGATAGTTATAGCCTTGAAAATTAGAACGTCCAGCGGAACGGAACACACTCGCGCCGATAAACTTAATATCGGTGCGTGAGCTAGTCGCGCCAGCACTGAAATTCACATTGGGGCGATAACTCGCTTTCGCCTGTTCAATGACTTCTTGTGCCGCACGGTTTGCACTGGTGGCAGAAGCCAAGGTTGGATCATTGGCCATGGCCTGATGATAGATATCTAACAAATTATTTGCTGGCAAATTGGCAGAGAACTCAGCAGCCGATGCCGCAGTACCAAATAGCAGGCCTTGCAACAATAGCGCCAAGAGGGTTGGTTTAATCATAGGCATTCTTAAAATTGAAAAGGTTGTGCCTGCGAGGCATTGGTGAGCGGCGCAATGCAGGTTTCAAATAGGACATCTTCTCTAAATGCATGTTCAGAAATTCTTTGAATCAGTGTGGCTCGCATGACTGGTGCACTACCCAATATGATCAACATACGTCCGCCAATAGTGAGTTGCTGACGCACTTGCGCCGGCTCGACCGGAGAAGAAGCGCCAAACACAATCACATCGTACGGCGCTTGCTTGCTCCAACCTTGGGCAGCATCACCAACTTCCAATATCACGTTTTGAATATGCTGTGCTTTTAAATGCTGCGCGGCGATTGCACTCAATGCAGGTTCGATTTCAACAGAAACCACATCTTTCGCTAGCTTAGCGAGTAAGGCTGCAAAGTAGCCGATGCCTGTGCCAATGTGCAATACATGGTCAGTCGCTTTAAGGCTTAACGCCTGGAGCATACGTCCTTCCAGTTTTGGGCTCAGCATCCACTGGCCATACCCAATCGGAATGTCTAAATCGGCAAACGCCAGCCCTTGATACGCCGCCGGTACAAATTGCTCGCGCGGAATATCGTTGAGCAATTGCAACACGGTAGGGTCTAACACCTCCCAAGTGCGGATTTGTTGCTCAATCATATTAAAGCGTGCAGTTTCTTTTTTTGTACTTTCTGTGACAGCGTTCATGCTTAACCTCATTATTTCATACACTTAAAATTATAACTGAATTGCTTTGCCTGACGCATTTGCGTTTCGCTAAGTCAGACCTATCTTTCGCTCTGGTCTTTTACCTGTACACCATACCAAAATGCGTAGAGCGCTGGTAGAAATAAAACGGTCAGGATAGTTGCAGCCGTTAACCCGCCCATAATCGCCACAGCCATCGGCCCAAAGAACACGCTACGGGTAAGCGGAATCATCGCCAAAATAGCGGCGGCGGCAGTGAGCACAATCGGCCGGAAACGACGGATAGTCGATTCTACAACCGCTTCCCAATCTGCCAATCCGGCAGATTTGTCCTGATCAATCTGATCCACCAGAATCACTGAGTTACGCATGATCATGCCCGATAAAGCAATGGTGCCTAACATAGCCACAAACCCAAACGGCATATTAAAGATAAGTAGTGCCGCGGTCACGCCAATCAAGCCCAATGGCGCGGTGAGCATCACCAGCAGCACGCGGGAAAAACTTCTTAATTGAATCACCAATAAGGTCATCACCACCGCGATAAACAACGGCACCCCTTTGGCTACCGAGGCGCCACCTTTTGCAGACTCTTCTACCGCACCACCGGTTTCGACTGTAATGCCCATGGGCAAGTTTGCACGTATCGATTGGATTTTCTCCTCAATTTGTCCGGAAACGACAGGTGCCTGCATATTGCCTTTGAGGTGTGCACGTACGGTCAGCGAGGGCACGCGATTGCGGCGCCAAATCACGCCTTCTTCAAACGATGAAGTGATGGTGGCGATTTGAGAAAGCGGTACGCTCTTGCCTGTGTTGGTGTAGACCATTAAATCCGGCAAACGCGATAAATGCGCACGCTCTGCAACCGGACCACGCGCCACGACATCAATGCGCTCGTTACCCTCTCTAAACTCAGTCACATATAACTCGCTCATGGCACCATTGAGCATATTGGCAATATCCACGGAGCTCACACCGAGCAATCTGGCTTTGGATTGATCGATATTCACATGCATGACTTTACTAGGCTCTTCCCACCCCAATTGCACGTTGGCGAGGTTGGGATGCGCACGCATCACTTCTGCAATTTGATGCGCTATCGCCCTGACTTGCGGAATATCCGCACCATCCACTCTAAACTGTACTGGAAAACCAACCGGCGGACCGTTTTCCAAACGCAATACCGATGCGCGCAAATTAGAAAAGTCTCGCTCAAACAACTGGAGCATGTCACTGCGCAAACGCTCACGCATGTCCAAATCTTTGGTCAGGATGACAAACTGTGCAAACCCGCGATGCGGTAGCTGCACATCTAACGGCAAGTAGTACCGCGGCGCGCCTGTACCAATGTAGGCCACAAAATTATCAATGGCATGATGTTGCTGATTCCATGTCTGCAGCCAATGCTCCAACCGCTTCACCTCTGCATTGGTAGCGTGGTAAGACGACCCTTCTGCCAAACGTAAGTCCACCACCAATTCCAGACGTGTAGAATCTGGGAAAAATTGCTGCTGCACTTTGCTAAAACCAAGCAGAGATAACACAAACAACGCCACAGTAATCAGAATCACCGTTTTTTTGTAGCGCACACAGGCCGTTACCAAACGCCTAAATGCCTGATAAAAAGCAGTATTGTAAATATCATGATGGTGAACGTCCGAGACGGCTTCACGTAAATTCAACCGCTGTCTTATCCAAACAACCCAAGCGGGTGTCGTCGATTTTTTGCTGTAATCCGGCAATAAGTGATACCCAAGGTAGGGCACAAAAATCACTGCGGCAACCCAAGAGATGGTCAGCGCAATGGCCGACACCTGAAAAATAGAACGCGTATATTCGCCGGTAGAAGAAACGGCAGTGGCAATAGGCAAGAAGCCGGCGACGGTCACTAAGGTACCGGTCAACATTGGCATGGCGGTGGAAGTATAGGCAAAAGAGGCGGCCTTCACGCGATCCCAACCCTGTTCCATTTTAGACGACATCATTTCTACGGCAATAATGGCATCATCCACCAGCAGCCCCAACGCTAATATCAATGCCCCTAGTGAGATCTTATGTAAGCCGATATTAAAGTTATGCATCACTAGAAACGTGGCGGCCATGACAATTGGAATAGCAATTGCCACCACAATGCCAGTCCTCAAGCCTAATGACAGCAGACTCACGCCAAGCACAATCACCAAGGCTTCGAGTAAAGATCTGACAAAATCCTGTACGGAGTTTGCCACAATCTTGGGTTGGGAGGTGACCGTACTCAATGTCAATCCGACTGGGAGCCTTGCTTGAATATCGCCAATATGCTGATCTAGATGCTTGCCCAACGCAATCACATCGCCACCATCACGCATGCTGACGCCTAGCAATAAGGTATCGGTGCCGTTATAGCGCACGGTGTCTTGTGGCGGGTCTTCAAAACCACGATACACACGCGCAACATCACCCAGCTTATATTCTTGTTTTTGTGCGCGTATACGCAAGTTGCGCAAATCCTCTAACGTCAGCAAGCGGCCGGATACATCAATACGAATACGCTCATTCGGCGATTCAAACGTGCCGCCGCGCACCACTGCATTTTGCGTTTGTAGCATTTGCAGTAACTCTGTAGCACTAATGCCTAATGTGGTCAGTTTGGCATTTGAGATTTCTACAAAAATACGCTGCTCTTGCTCGCCAAAAAAATCTACTTTGGCAACATCTTTAATGCGTAGTAGCTCCGCACGGATACGCTCAGCTTGCTGCTTGAGGGCAAAGTTATCAAAGCCGTCGCCGGTCAGCGCGTACATACTGCCGTAAACATCACTGAACTCATCGTTAAAGGTCAAGCTTTCCACATTTTGTGGAAGCGTATGGCGAATATCGCCCACTTTTTTGCGGACTTGATACCAAATATCGGGGATTTCTTTAGAGAAAGTGTCGTCTTTGATGACAACAAAGATAAGCGAAAGACCTGGGCGGGAATAACTGCTTGAGTAACCTAAATGCGGTACTTCCTGAACCTTCTTTTCAATTTTATCGGTAACCTGTTGCTCAACTTCTAACGCGCTGGCACCTGGCCACGTCGTTCGGATCAGCATCACTTTAAATGTAAATGGTGGGTCTTCCGATTGCCCCAGCTGGGTATAGGAAAATATACCGGCGACTGTGAGCATCAACATTAAATACAGGACGATGACCTGATTGTTAAGTGCCCAAGTCGATAAATTAAATCCGCCGCTAGAAGGCTGACCGGACGTATCGTTACCTGTGTCTTGCGAGCTATCCGTCGGCCTCATTAATGTACGTCCTCTACCGTTGCCTGTGCCATATTGGGTGAAGTCAATTGTGGTATCACTTTTTGTCCTTTGACCAAGGTGTGCACCCCAGCAACTGCAATCATCTCACCGGCTTGTAGGCCCTGCGTAATCTCTACACCGTGCTCGGTAAACATGCCTGACGTCACGGTCCGTGGTGACGCAACGCCTTGTGTATCAATCACCCACACTTGATGTTGACCATGGTCTTGCGTCAGTGCTGTACTGGGCACAACGATAGCTTGTGTCTCACTACCGCCTAAAGCCACACCAGCGGTCATGCCAATTTTTAATTGTTGATCGGCATCCAGCACTGCAATCCGCACATCAAAAGCACGTGTCGCGGCATTGGCAGCAGGCGCAATCTCACGCACCTTGCCTTGATAGGTTTTTTCAATATTTGCCCAAAGCTTTACCTGCGCAACTTGGCCAACTTGCAACGCTGCCATGCGCGATTCCGGCACAGCGATCAGCACTTCGATATGCTGGTAATCAACAATCTGTGCCACTGTTTGGCCAGCGGCGACCACTTGACCTGGTTCAGCTGTAATTTGCGCAATGATGCCATCGCGGTCGGCGACTAATTTGGTGTAATTGGATTGATTGCCTGTGACCGCAGATTGCGATTTCACTTGTTTCAGACGCGCGACAGACGTTTTGAATTCGGCCTCACGTAAATCTAACGCAGATTTGGAAATGAATTGTTTATCAAACAATAGACGCTGACGATCAAGCTCTGCTTTAGCCAAGGCATAATTGGCCTCTGCTGCTTGTACATCAGCATTGGCAGCTTGCGTACTCAAATTGGCATCATTGGCATCAATGGTGGCCAGCACTTGGCCTTTTTTGACTTGCGCCCCCACATCTACCAATCGTGCCGTAATTTTTCCGGCAATTCTAAACCCCACATTGGATTCGTAGCGTGATTTCACCTCGCCCACCAACACCAGATCGCTCTCGGATTGTGTGTGTGCACCCACTTTCATCACCAGCGCCGGACGGGGCGGGGTGATAGGTTCTTTGGGCTGTTCACAGGCACTCAACAGTAGCGGCAACAGCAATAAAAGGTATTGTTTATTCATATTTTTCTTTCAGTAAACCCGATAGCATGAGTTGTTGCATCACGTTCAGCCTGTCTTCAATAGGTCGCCATTGAATCCAGTCATCCTCCGCCATGATGATTTGTAGCGCACACACACCGTGCATACCCGCCCATACGGTTTGTGCGATCAACTCAGCATCTTGCAACGCATCTTTAAAGCCACCAGCCAAATATACATCGTTAATCACCATTTTTAGCTGAAAATAGGCATCTTGTTCTGCATTATTTTGTTGGAGTGCGGTTTGCGATGGCGTATAGGGCAAATGCGGCGTCATAAACATCAGCCGATAGTGATTTGGGTAGGTCAATGCAAACCTTGCATAACCTTGACCAAACGCGATCATGCGTTCAATCGGGTCTGCAATGGCCAAGATTTCTTTAAGAGTTGTGGCGAGCCTGAGAAAATCCGTATCGCAGATGGCTCTGAGCAAAGCTTCTTTATCGGCAAAGTGCAAGTAAATGCTGGTAGCAGAATAGCCAATGCGTTTGGCAATCTCGCGCATGGTCACAGCCTCTATGCCTTTACTCACAAATAAATCACGGGCGTGATCAATAATCAGCATTCTAAGCTGCTCGCGCGCTTGTTCTGTTTTAGGCTTGGGGGGCATAATAAATGACGATAGTACCTACTTACTGACCAATCTCTTTTCACATCTATTGCATAGGTCAGAATACGTTATTAACAGCGTTAAGTTAACACCGTTAATTATTTGTGTCAACGCCATGCATATATGATTACTTTAGTTGATATTGTTCTAACTTATACCAGAGTGAGCGCTCGCTGATTTCCAGCAATTTAGCTGCTTTGGCCTTGTTGCCTTTACATGTCTGCAACGCTTCTTCAATAAGATGCCGTTCCAGTTGCTCTGTCGCATGCGGGATTGAATAAGTATGCGCTAAAGACCCCTCACCTTGTGGTGTAACCCCGCCCAACAAGCCTGCATTTAGCACAGCCATGGCGCCGCCACTTTGGCCCACAATATCCGCAGGCAAATGGGCCGGCGTAATAGGGTTACCGCCCGATAGAATGGCAGCACGCTCAAGTACATTTTCCAACTCACGTACATTGCCAGGCCAGCGATACGCTTGCAAACACGCGAGCGCAGCATGGCTCAAGGTTGCGCCGCGCTTGGCTAAAAAATGGGGTGCAAGCAAGGCAATGTCCTCTTCACGATCCCGCAAGGCGGGCGAAATCAACTGAAACACATTCAGCCGATAATACAAATCTTCGCGCAGCTTGCCCTCTTTCACTGCTTGCAATGGATCGCGATTGGTGGCTGCCACCACACGAATATCCAAGCTCAGTTGACGATTTCCGCCCAGTTTTTCGACCACGCCTTCTTGTAGCACACGCAACAATTTTGCTTGTAAATGAATCGGCATTTCGGTGATTTCATCTAAAAACAGTGTACCGCCATCCGCCAATTCAAACTTACCTATCCGTTCTTTAACGGCGCCGGTGAATGCGCCTTTTTCGTGACCAAATAGCTCTGATTCCAAAATATCGGCTGGAATGGCAGCGCAGTTCACAGCCACAAATAACGCGTCTTTTCTGGGGGAGGCGGCATGCAAGGCTTTGGCAATCAATTCTTTGCCGGTGCCTGTTTCACCGGTAATCAATACCGTGGCTTTTTCTGGCGCTACTTGCTGGATGTATTGCTTCAGGGCAAGCATCGGTTTGCTTTGCCCAATCAACCCGCTTTCTGTTGGTTGCTGATCTGCCTTCAAATAGCGGTTTTCTAATGCAATACGGTTATTCGATAGCGCTTTTGCAATCGCGATTTCCAAGGTTTCCAGCTCAAACGGACGCAAAATATAATCGGATGCGCCCAGCTTCATGGCCTCTACCGCTGTTTTAATTTCGCCTTGCGCAGTCACCATAATGACTGGCAACTGTTCAAACTGCTGACGAATCTGCGCAAGCAACTCCAGTCCGTTCATGCCCGGCATATGCAAATCACTGACCACACAATCTACGCTGTGCTCCGCTAGCGTGCTGAGCGCTTGTTTGCCATCCGCAGCTACCAAGGCTTTATAGCCAGCTTGGCGCAGACTAATTTCTAGCAATCTGCGCATATGCGGCTCATCATCTACCGCTAAAATTGTTTTTAATGTTTCCATGTATTTACTTTAACTTGGCTTCACTTTAACTTAGCTTCACTTTAACTTGGCTTCACTTTAACTAAGGCTTCACTTTGAATAGCGCTTCACTTTACTTCAGATTCATTTGATGAAGCTGGCTGCACTGTCGGCAATACAATAGTAAATTCCGCACCACCCATTTCACTGTTGCGATAACTGATCTCGCCGCGGTGCGCATGTACAATTTGTCTGACCACGGCCAAACCCAGCCCTACACCACCCGCACGCTGGGTGAAAAATGGCTCAAACACTTGCGCTTGATCTCCCACCTGAATGCCCGGCCCATTATCCGATACCGTCAACACCATATTGGCATTGAGCCTTTCTAAACGCAACGCAATTTGGCCTTGTGCCGGTAAAATCTGAATCGCATTCATCAATAGATTCATTAACACTTGCGTCATCTGGTCTTGGTCTGCCCACACCTGCATCACTTCGGTTTGTGCAAAACGCATGGTGATTTTTTTTGCAAGCGCCTGACTTTGCAGCAACGCCATTACGCGGTAAATCAATTGCGTTAAATCCAATGGATTAAAGTGTGGGGTGCGTGGCCTAGCAGCATCAATGAGCGTAGAAACCAACTTATTCAAACGCTCGGTTTCAGAAATAATAAACCCCAGTACCTCATGCCCATCTGCGGACAACTTAGGTTCGCGCAACAACACATCGGCCGATGAACGTAAAATGCCCAATGGTGTACGCACTTCATGGCTCATGGCCGCCGCCATTTCACCTACCACAGCCAGCTTGGCAGCACGTGTGAGGTTGTCTTGTGATGTTTCCAAATCTTGAATCAGCTTTTCAAATGCCTGTGCCAGTTCTTGTAATTCTGGCGGCCCGGCTTTGGGCGGCAGCGCTTGTGCATGCTGGTGAAAACCACGCACAAATCGTGTCAGGTTTTCTAATGGCTGAATAATGGCGCGACCAATTGGCCTGACCAACAGCAAAGAAAATAGCAATGTTGCCGCCAGCAGTGCCAAAAAGACATAAGCTAGCCGATGCACAGGTGCCACCGCGACTGAGCGCGCACGTTCAATATGCACATGCCAGCCTGGCAAGCCCACCTTGCCTTGCACTGCGTTGCTCACATGTAAAGAATGTCTTTTCTCACTCCAATGCACGGAAGCCGCCAACACTTGGTTTTGATCATCTAATAATGCAGCAGCCGCTTGCTGATTCACGGCATCATTTAACAGTTTTGTCACGATGCTCCAATTAAACTCTGCCACTAAATAGCCGATGGGTTGCTGCGTGCTGCTGTCTTGAATGGTCTGCGTCATCATCAATATATTTTGCGTAATTTTGGATAATTGCAGCTGGCGACCCCCTACACTGACCGAAAACCAAAACGGCGGGCGTGATAAGGTACGGCCAATTTGCGCGGCGCGGCTGGATGCGATCGTATGGTACTGTAAGTCCAACACGTGCAAGGCACGGTATTCTTGATGGTAACTTTTTTGAGATTCGCTTAAAAAAACAGATAGCCGCTTGTCCACGTCCCCAATCAGCACCTCTTGCATCAGCGCCAACTGACTCCAAGAATGCACGTTTTGCAAGCGTTCAAACATCACGCGATCCACATCCGTGGCCACCGTGGCGCCCGAGGTTTGCAAGTCGCGCAATATCTCTTTTCTCAGCGCGTTACTGGCTTGGCTAAAACTTAAAAAACTGACCAGCATGGCCGGCAATAATCCAGCCAGCAGAAAGGCCAGCAACAGCAATTGTTTAATGGAAAGTGCTTTTGACATTAGGGCTTAAATGAGACAATCTGCCATCGCCATCTGCGCACAATCGCTGTACTGAGTAGATGCCAAATGCTGAGGTTTTTTATGTTTAAACGATTCATATGTGTGATTGCCAGTGTAACTAGCCTGTTCGGCCTGTGCAAGCCAACATGGGCGGAAGACGATAGCAACTTTACCGATAATTTCCATTTAGGCGGCTACTCCAGTGCAGGCATTGAGATCCCACGTGATAGCAAAGCGCGTGCATTTGTAAATGAACTGAGCTTAATCCTGACTTGGGAAAATGAAGGCCGCCTAAAATTCTTTGGTGAGTTTGAGTTAGAAGAACCACTATCATGGAATCATACCCAAGGCTTCACTACACGCGATGCCTACCTCGATTTAGAACGCTTTTATTTTGATTACAACCTCTCAGAAAAACTCAATTTACGCGCTGGCCGTTTTTTAACACCCGCAGGCCGCTGGAACCTCATTCACGCTGCCCCTTTAGTTTGGACATCTACACGCCCGGTGGTCACAGAGCTACTTTTCCCCAGCTCCATCAACGGCCTAATGCTTTATGGCAGTGTGCCTTATCAAGATTATGCGTTTGAATACTCCATATTCCTAGAGGCCCTAAAAGATCAGGTAAAAGAAGATGACGAAACTATTTACAAACATGTCAACGGTGCTCGCTTTACGCTGAATGCGCCCATCAGTCTTGGCCTGACGATTGCCAGCTTCAAAGAGGATACTGCACTTTCTCCACACTATCGCATGGTGGGCCTAGACTTTGTTACCCATTTAGGCGATTGGGAGTTGAGCGGCGAAGGCTTTTACCGCGAAACCAATAAAGGCAAGCAGGCTGGCAGTGGTGCTTATCTACAAAGTGCGTATCACCTAGGCAACGAATGGTATTGGCTGACACGACTGGAAACCTTTGAACACCCCGCTTATGGCAGTGCAGAACGCTGGGTATTGGGCGCAACCAAACGACTCAAACCCAACCAATTACTCAAATTTGAATTTGTAGGGGGCAGCGGCGATATACCAGAAGCACCGCGCGGGTTCATTGGTACATTTGCGGTGCTATTCTAATGCGTCACTTGTCTGCGCCTTTTTCAACCGTATGCGTGCTGCTGGCACTGTTTAGCCTGCCGATTCCGCATGCTTATGCGGAAGACAATACGGTGATTGCCGTGATTGTCTCTAGCAACGCCGAAATAGCGCCTGTTTCCAGTATCGCTATCAGCGAGCTACGCCTGATCTATTGGCGCAAAAAACAATACTGGCAAGGCGGGCTTCCCATGCAACCGGTCAACTTGCATGCAGAGCATCCGCTGCGGCTACTATTTTCTAAAGCTGTACTCAATAACCTGCCTAGAGAGCAATCCGACTACTGGAATGAACAATACTTCCACGGCATCAGACCCCCGCGCAGCGTGCAATCGGAGGAGGCCATGCTGCGTTACGTGACTGACACCAAGGGCAGTATCGGCTATGTGGATGCCTGCCATGCCGACCACCGTGTACGCCCAATATTGTGGATAGCCAAAGATCAAATTTCAACAGATGCACCTGAGCGGCTTAACTGCAAATAAGTAAGTACGGTTACTTAAGGTTACTTTAAATGTTTGTTAGCAAACAGCACCTGTTTCTTAGCGTTGCATGTTTCCGAATCCAATTCATACGCAATCAACAAACTGCAAAATACATCATCATGGCTAAACGGGTAATCCTGATAAGGCCTGAGTTGGTCTAAGCTGTAATCAAACCCTTTGCCCATCCACATAATCGCCGGTACATGCGTTTGCTCTTTAGGTGCAATCATATACGGTGCCGCATGCAGGTAAATACCATGCTCCCCTAATGATTCGCCATGATCGGCCACATACAACATAGCGGTTTCGTAACGGTCATCATATTTTTTCAAAAACTGAATCACTTCAGACAAAAAGTAATCCGTGTACAAAATCGCATTGTCGTAGGCATTGTCAATTTCCTGCTGCGTACAAGTGCTCAGCTCACCACTCTGGCAAGCGGGTTTAAAGCGCTCAAAGGCTTTGGGATAGCGGCGGTAATATTCCGGGCCGTGATTGCCCATTTGGTGCAGCACAATCAAAATATCTTTGTCTTTTTTAGATTGGATATACGCATCCAACCCTTTTAGCATACCCACATCCCGGCATTCAGAATCACACACGGTATTAAATGTAGGCGTCTTAAAATCCTCGTAGCGTATGCGCGTGGCCACGTCTTTAGAGTCAGAATTATTATCTCGCCACAACACCTCTATGCCATTGTCCGCCAACACATCCAGTGCATTTTCCATGTGTTTGGCTTTTTCTTTATCAAATTGCTTACGCGTGAGCACCGAGAACATGCAAGGCACGGATATACCAGTGGAGGTGCCGCAGGAAGTCACATTACGCAAACTCACCACATCCTCTTGCTGCAATTTGGGGTTGGTCAGCCGATGATAGCCATTCAACGAAAAGCGATCTGCACGTGCGGTTTCCCCCACCACCATAATCATGAGCTCATGCTCACGTTTTACATCCATTTCCACAGCATCTTTCGCCACTTCAGTCAGTGTTTTCACTTCAGAAGACTGAAACGCCAACACGACATATTTGATGGCCGAATACGCAAAAAATGTGGGGTTTGCATACATACGCGTGACCTTATGCTCCCGAATAAACGAAGCGTAGTGCGCCGTGAGTGGTGCCACAACCACCACCAACAATAGCAGCAACATGCCCGATATTTTCAATTTAGCCATGCATTCTTGACGCAAAGACTGCGGACTAGGCATGGCTTTTAATACAAACCAAGCGGGGATTAGCCCCATCACCACTGTGTACATCAACAACTTGGCACTCAATAGCCCAGAAGCCTCCTGAGCGCTGGTTTGCAGAATATTGTCGATCATGACGGTGTCCACAATCACACCAAACTGATCCATGTAATAGGCCGCTTGCGATGCCAATAGCAATAGCAATGCAAGCACCCAGCGAGCAGCACGACCAAACGTGATCCACAACAAAAACAAGGCGGTGAGTACAGTAAAGAAAATCGCAACAGAAACCAAAAATGGCATATTCGCCGCTGTCAGCGGATAAATCTCTAACACATGGCTAAACAAGGCATGGTTGGCAAACAGCATTAAAAATATGGCCACACATAATGTGATGACATGTGTAGATTGCAAGCGCCAAGTAATTGGCCAAAAGAGCGATGTGGTCCGTTGTATCAATTGCAGCATAAATGTCTATTTCTTATTGAGTGATGGAGTAAACATGAACTGGCAGAACAGAATGAAACAAGCTATCCAGACCGTCATGAGAGTGTGTGATAAAAAGTGGGCACCACGCATTTGCTGCACCCAACCCAAAGCAATGCCAACGCTCAGCCCGGCTAAACCTACGCGCCACGCAACCTTGGGTTGATGCGGCAACCAGAACACACAGCAAGCAGCCAACCAAAGCCCGGTGGTGGCATGTCCGGCAGGAAAGCAATGCCCTGCAAGGTAGTGCAGGGGTGTGGCATCAAAGAATGAAAGATGCTGGTAAGCACCCCCATAACGATCGATATCCCACGGGCAATGCAATACGGAGGTTTGTTTAAACAAGGTAGTGATGCTGGAAATCAGCACTGCGGATAAAGCAATGAAGCGCAACCTGACACGTAACAATGGCGCATTCAGCCATGGTTTCACACCATCGGACAACACAGCTAAGCACACCAAAGCAGCCGCCACTTGCAATATGGTTTTCACATAGCCATGCATCAAGGTTTTGGCAAACCAAGTGTTTTTCCAAGGAAAAATCTGCTGCTGTGCATCAAAGTAATAATCGGCAAAGGCAATATCAATGGCATCAAAGCGCATGGTGATGAGCACTAGCACACCCAATAACAGCAAACCCCAAAGTGCTTTGCGCTGCCACGCAGTGAGGGGGCGCATACCGCGTATATCAGTAGCTTGCACTCGCATAGATTTGGACTGTATTTGACTAATCGTAGTCATGGCGCGTTAATGCCTTGGTATCAACCAACTGTTGCAGCGACCTGCCATAAGGGTTGCCTACCAAGATGGGGTCTTCCAAAAATGCACTATTCACTACACTTTCATGCGGCATAAAGCCGTCATAGCGCAAACCAATCAGGTCAGAAAAAGCGTAAATAAAGTCTGCATTATCAAACTGGCGATGCAGTATTTCAGGAGAGGCTAACAAGGGTGCATTGACCCAATTAGGTGAGTGCCAAACCACAAACGGAATGGCATACATAGCGTAAGTCGGGCTGGCTTCATTGCGGCCTTGAAAATCATGCTGAGCAGAGTCGTAGACATCTTCACCATGGTCAGAAAAGTAAACCAGCAAACTATGCTGTTGCTTATGTTTCAGGCGATCAATCAGGGCATACACAATGCTATCGTTGTAACGCACGGCATTGTCATACGCATTAATGGTCTCCACTTGGTCTGCTGATAAATCTTTGGGCAGGCCTTTGTCATCATGAAAGACGTCATAAGCTTCCGGGTAGCGATACGCGTATTTCATATGCGTGCCCAGTAAGTGCACAACAATGAGCTTTTTCTCATCCTGCCGATTAAGAATTTCCGTATAAGGCGCCAATACTTTTTCATCAAAGCTATAGGCATTTTGTTGGCGTGAGGTATTTAAAAACACCTGTTGATCCGCCTGCTTGGCAAAGGTGGTGAGCATGGTGTTTCTGGCCGTGAGCGTTTGTTGATTGCTCACCCAGTAAGTGCGATAGCCGGCTTGCTTCATCATGGCCATCAACGATGGTTTGGTTTTGTATACATCCGGGTGATGCTGATTGGCAAAAGTAAGCACTTGCTCCAAGCTCTCAATCGTATTGGGGCGAGAGGCAAATACGTTATCAAACACACTGAGCTCATTCTGAATGCTGCTGAGCTTGGGATTGGTATCGCGATGGTAGCCATACAAGCCCATGTGCAAACGATTGGTGGACTCACCTATGACGATGACAACCGTGGTAGGTAAGGGCTTGGCCTGCTCTGTTAAATGCGCCAATGGCGGGATTTTCTTAAAACTCAGCAAATTACGCTCAATCTCGCCCAACTCACGCTCGTAATGCATGTACCCCAACAACAGTTGCCAAGGAGATGACACGGCGAAATGGCGATCTATCGTGCTATAGGCAACTCCAATATCTCTGGCCTTGATGGCCTTAATCATGGGATATGCAAACACCACCAACAAAATACCTAGCACAGCCGCATAGGCAGTGGTTTTCTTGATGGTGAATGCATCAATTTTGGACCATAGATAGACGGGGATAGCGGTAAATAGAATGAAGCCTAGCCCAATTGTCCAAGAAAAATAATTCTGGAAATACTCTCTGGACTCTGATTGATTCGACTCAAAAATAATAAAGATTAGGCTTTGTGTGATCTCTTGCCGATACACCAAAAAATAACCGAAGCCAGGCAGTGCCAGCAACCAAACCAATACGGCAAAAAGCCCAGTCACTTTTTTTGCATGCTTAGGTAACAACAATAATGGAATCAACCAAAGCAATGCCGTAATCGTGGCGTCCTTGAAGCCCTCAAACGAAGCGGTACGCGACATGCCTATTAATAGCTGCGTTACTCCAGTGAGATACCAGAACAAAACATAGGTCCACATCATGGACTGTTTGGCCTCACCCGGCTGGCTGGGCAAGTTGAATGTTGTTGCAGGGACAGTTGACTGCATAAGCAATGGGTTTCTTCTTTTGTATTTGGAATAAACAAACACGCTGGATGCAGCAATGCTTGTGTGCAGATATTCGCAAGGGATATGCCAACTACTTGAAAAGCAAACAACAACCGTTTAAATATTAAAATTTATCTTTATTAAACAGTTGGTTATAAAAAATAGGCACGCCTTATGCGTACAGGCACTGCAGCATATTTGTCATGCCTACTGCAAAAACCCTACGTTTTTTGCAGGCAATTAAAATAGTCTACCTGATGAATCGTGCAAAATTTGCATGATATATATAGTGAAAATAGGTTAACCATCTGATTTATATCGATAAAAATAGATGGCACATGGCTTGCATCTATCCATTCAAGTCATTACTAAAAGGGCGCCTATGCTCACCACTGCCACTGCAACATCCACGATGTATACTGCTGATACTGCTTATCAACTGAGGGATTTCGCCCAGTCGAAACGCTATCAAGTGAACGAAATTACTGCACACACTGTTGCCCCTGATGCGCCATGCCGTGCCGAGGTAGAGCGCTTTATTCAAACAGTGTTTAAGCAAGTGTATGGCGCCAATATCACACAATTTATGCCGGATTTAGTCGCCCTGCGCGATACCAATGGCGTGCTGATGGCAGCCTTTGGTTTACATGCTGCAGCGCATGAAAAATTGTTTCTGGAACAATATATCGATGTGCCGATTGAGCAACTGATGTCCGAACGCTTGGGTAGAAGCATTACCCGCCATGAAATCACTTGTATTGGTAATTTGGCTGTTGCCAATCCACGTAATGCAGGCGTACTCATCGCACACGTGATTCAACACAGTTTGAATATTGGTATTGAGTGGTGCGTGGCTACGGCGCATCACAGCTTACAAAATGGATTAATCAAAGGTGGGCGTGATGTGTATGCGTTAGCACCTGCCAATCCAAACCGACTCACCCCCGAAGCATTAAGCCAATGGGGTACGTATTATCGCCATCTGCCGCAAATCATTGCCATACGTGGAGTAGCTAATTCGCTTTAATCCAGCCTTATGATTCATTCAGCCATTATTCAACATGCAAGGCAAGCGCCTGACCGCGTTGCCTTGCATGGTCTAGAAAGCACGCTCACGTATGGCATGTTGAATGCCTGCATTATTAAAGCCAGCATTCATTTAGCCAAATTTGCAGACCATACACGCATTGCCATTGCGCTCCAGAACCAACCTGCCTGGGTAGTGTTGGATATTGCAGCGTTGCAGCTCAACCTGCCGCAAGTGCCACTGCCCGCTTTCTTTTCAGATGCGCAACTGAAGCATGCCATTCAAGATGCAGGGGTTAACGTACTGATCACCGACCAAGCTGCGCGCTACGATGCTATTTTGGGTGATCGCATCATCCATAAAACCACCACGCAAATTGCAGATGTAGAGCTGACAGAATATCAACTCATGACTGTTGACACACCTATAGCGGCAAATACCGCCAAAATCACCTATACCTCTGGCACTACCGGCGCACCCAAAGGGGTATGTTTAAGCCAGCAAGCCATGCTACAAGTGGCACAAGCCATTCAGTCTTCGGTCAAACTCACCCCAAATGACCACCACTTATGTGTGTTGCCACTGTCCACCTTGTTAGAAAATGTGGCTGGGGTGTATGCCAGCCTGATTGCGGGTGCGACCGTACATCTCTACCCTGCCGAGCAAGTGGGATTTGCCGGTGTAAATTTTGATGTGAAAAAGCTGTTTTCGGCACTGGCTTTAAGCCAAGCATCTACTGTCATTCTGATTCCAGAACTGTTGAACGCGCTGATTAAATTGTGCGAAACCGAAGCAGCACATGCCTATGCAACAACGCTCACACATTTACGATTCATTGCAGTGGGCGGCGCACATGTGTCTAGCGCATTGCTACACCGTGCTGGCGCACTCGGCCTGCCGGTGTACGAGGGCTACGGCTTATCAGAAAGTGCTTCTGTCGTGACCCTCAACACACCAGAAGCAGAAAGAATCGGCAGCGTAGGTAAACCGCTGCCACATATCAGCATGTGTGTTGCCGATGACAACGAAATCTTAGTCAAAGGGTCAAACTTTCTTGGCTATACCCACGCACCCGCCAGCTTTGAAGGCGACGGCTGGATGCCGACCGGAGACATAGGCTATTGCGATGCAGATGGCTTTTGGTTTCTACAAGGGCGCAAAAAAAACATGTTCATCACCTCGTTTGGCCGCAATGTATCGCCAGAATGGATAGAGCTTGAATTGCGCCACTTGCCCGGCGTTCAACAAGCCTGCGTATTTGGCGAAGCCAAACCTTGGAATGTGGCGGTGATTACCCTGAGCCAAGACTTTATCTCTCAGAAATCCACGGACAACACTACATTGGCGGGCAGCATTGCCGCGCTCAACGAACAACTACCGGATTACGCAAGGATTGGTCATTGGCTGATTAGCCGCGACCCATTTAGCGTGGAAAACGGACAACTGACGCCGAATGGCCGCCTCAAACGTGAGGCTATTTGGCAGTCATACCAACACAATATTGAAGCACTCTATGCAGAAAAGGAATATCTATGACGTTTTATCATCAACTCATTGCCGCTACAGAACAAGAGCGCAATACCCTGATGAGTCTGCCCCTGATTCAACAAGGCGGCGCTGGCAATATCTCGTTACAAACCTACATTGCATTTCTCACACAAGCGTATCATCATGTCAAACACACCACACCGTTGTTGATGGCATGCGGCGGTCGTTTAAGCGGTCAATACGAATGGCTACGCACCGCCATTGGTGAATATATTGAAGAAGAGATGGGGCATCAAGAATGGGTGCTGAACGACATAGCAACATGCGGTGCCGATAAAGAAGCAGTGCGTAATGCAAGCAATGCCGACTCCAGCCCGAGCCAAGCGACTGAACTGATGGTGGCCTATGCTTACGACATGATTTACCGCGTTAATCCAGTCGGTTTTTTTGGCATGGTATTGGTGCTAGAAGGCACCAGCACAGCGGTGGCTACACAAGCAGGTGAACAGCTAATGACCAGTTTAAATTTACCTAAAAAGGCGTTTAGCTATCTCCTGTCTCATGGCTCCTTGGATATTAGTCACGTTTCGTTCTACGAGAGTTTGATGAACCAAATCACGGATGAAAAAGACCAAGCTATTGTGATTCACGCCGCAAAAATGTTCTATAAACTGTATGGCGATGTATTTAGAGATGTTGCAGCCCGCACCATGTCATGATTGATGAAGGGAAACATTATGCAATTATCGCAACAACGCATCTTGCTCACGGGTGCAACTGGTGGCTTGGGCCGTGAGATCGCTTTACTGCTAGCCAAAAAAGGAGCCATTCTCGGTTTAGTGGGGCGTGACGCGCAAAAACTCAACGCACTTAAACAGCAAGTTGAGCAAGCCGGCGGCAGGGCCGAATGCCTTGTGTTCAACCTGAGTGATGAAGGTGCCAGCAACGCACTCATTCAACAGGCCAAGGCTGCGCTGGGTCATATTGATATATTGATCAATAACGCTGGTGTACTGGATTTTATTGCGCTACAAGACCAAAGTGATGCGCGCATCGCAGAGATGGTCAATACCAATGTCACAGCATTGATTCAACTCACACGCGCAATACTGCCTGATTTTCAGTCAGCCAATAAAGGCCGCTTTGTCTTTATCGGCTCCATTTTTGGCTCGCTAGGCTTTCCGCATTTTGCCACTTACTGCGCCACCAAGTTTGCCGTGCATGGTTTTTCACAAGCGTTAAGACGTGAATTGGTCAATACCAAGATAGGTGTCACTTACGTTGCCCCCAGAGGGATTGATACGCCTATGAACGCACCGAATGTAGATGCGATGTGGAAAAAATCTGGCAATGCGGTAGATAAGCCGGACAAAGTGGCCAACTTAATTGTGAAAGCGCTAGAACAAGAGAAACAGGAGCTATTTATTGGGCAGCCGCAAAGCTTTTTTGCTTGGCTCAATGGCGTGTTTCCAAGGGCGGTGAATATAGGGCTTAAACAACAAACGGCATTGGCGGCAGAATTCCTAAAGAAACCGCACCTATAAAATAGGCCTCAAAAAAGCAAAAAACTTCGTTAAGAAGTTTTATAAGTGCTATTTGAGATCAGTTTTTTCTGTAAGAAATTACAGACTAAGAAACTATAGGATATATAAGCTATAGAATATATAAACTCTAGAATTAATACGCTATAGATGAATTAATACGCTATAGGTAAAGCACAGCCGGGAAAACAGTTGCAGCAAACACAAATACCAGCCATTCCATTCCCCAGCGCTCTAAGTGGCCGGTGAAATGCAGCGTTAGCACAGCAATAGCTAACAAGTAATAAATGGCGATTAAAATCATAAGTAATAAAAATGAATGTTCTGTTTTTTGTACAAGTGTATTTATATCATTTTTTACTAAAAAAGTATCTACTCTCTCCACATTCATAACGACAACACAATCGTATTCTTTAACGTAAATTCTTGCTTTTCAACGATTTTTCGCGTACATTTCGCCTATTGCTAGGGGTCTGTAAATCCTTATTTTTATATGGTTTTTGCAGTGAGAAACACCCTTCGAACCTGATGCGGGTCATACCGCCGTAGGGAAGCGCCTTTATGCTCCTTACGCTATTAATTTTTGGAGCATGCCTTGAACGCCACCGATAAAAATCTAGTTAAATTTCTTAACGAAACCGCCTCTGTAGATGAAGGCGCGACCAAACCTTTTGCTAAATCTCGCAAAATTTATGTAGAAGGTAGCCGCCCAGATATTCGCGTACCTTTCCGTGAAATCTCACTTAGCGACACGCCATCTGCATTCGGTGCAGAAAAGAACCCACCTGTGGTGGTTTACGATACATCTGGTCCATATACGGATCCTGATGTCAGCATTGATATCCGTAACGGTTTGCCTGCACTGCGCGCTGGTTGGATTATGGAACGCGGCGATGTAGAGCAATTAGATGGCCCAACTTCAGAGTTTGGTCACCAACGCTTGGTAGACCCAGAACTGTCTGAAATGCGTTTTAACTTGCACCGCAAACCTTTGCGCGCAAAAGCCGGCGCAAACGTTAGCCAAATGCACTACGCACGTAAAGGCATTATCACGCCAGAGATGGAATACATTGCCATCCGTGAAAATCAACGTCGCGAGAACATGAGCGAGTTGCTACAAACGCAACACCCAGGCCAACATTTTGGCGCGAGTATTCCAAAAGTCATCACGCCAGAATTTGTACGTGACGAAGTTGCACGTGGCCGCGCCATTATTCCTTTGAACATCAACCACCCGGAAATCGAGCCGATGATTATTGGCCGTAACTTCTTGGTGAAAATCAATGCCAACATCGGTAACTCAGCATTGGGTTCTTCCATCTCAGAAGAAGTAGAAAAAATGGTGTGGGGTACCCGTTGGGGTGGCGATACCGTAATGGATCTTTCCACTGGTAAAAACATTCATGAAACACGCGAATGGATTATCCGTAACTCACCTGTGCCGATTGGTACCGTGCCTATCTACCAAGCACTTGAAAAAGTAAACGGCAAAGCCGAAGACTTAACTTGGGAAATTTTCCGCGATACTTTAATTGAGCAAGCAGAGCAAGGTGTGGATTACTTCACCATCCATGCGGGTGTACGTTTAGCGTATATCCCTATGACGGCTAAACGCATGACCGGTATCGTGTCACGCGGTGGTTCGATTATGGCGAAATGGTGTTTAGCACACCATAAAGAATCATTCTTGTACGAGCATTTTGAAGACATCTGCGAAATCATGAAAGCCTACGATGTGAGCTTCTCACTCGGTGATGGCTTACGCCCAGGCTCAATCTACGATGCCAACGATGAAGCACAATTTGCCGAGCTCAAAACATTGGGTGAATTGACGCAAATCGCTTGGAAGCACGACGTACAATGTATGATCGAAGGCCCAGGCCACGTACCGATGCATTTGATTAAAGAAAACATGGAGCTACAACTGGAACATTGTGGTGAAGCCCCGTTCTACACCTTAGGGCCGCTTACTACAGACATTGCCCCGGGTTATGACCACATCACTTCCGGCATCGGTGCCGCCATGATTGGCTGGTACGGCTGTGCAATGCTTTGTTACGTCACGCCAAAAGAGCACTTAGGCTTGCCAGACAAGGAAGACGTACGCGTAGGCATAATTACTTACAAAATTGCAGCGCATGCAGCCGACTTGGCCAAAGGCCACCCGGGTGCGCAAATCCGTGACAATGCATTAAGTAAAGCACGCTTTGAGTTCCGTTGGGAAGACCAATTTAACCTAGGCCTAGACCCGGAAAAAGCCAAGGAATTCCACGACGAAACCTTGCCGCAAGAAGGTGCCAAACAAGCGCATTTCTGCTCTATGTGCGGCCCGCATTTCTGCTCCATGAAAATTAGCCAAGATGTACGTGATTACGCAGCAGAGCAAGGTGTTTCTGAGCAAGAAGCACTACACAAAGGCATGCAAGAAAAAGCCATTGAGTTTGTGAAAAAAGGCAGTGAAGTGTATCAAAAAGTGTAATCGCTTTTGTATCACTTTAACCAATAAAAAAGCCAGCGCATGCTGGCTTTTTTATTGGGCTTGAGCCCAGTTAGGCTTATCCCCCAGACAATAATAACTGCTGTGGGTTATTCATGCTCTAAGGCATACCAATCGATAAGCCTAGGCACTGGCTAACGTGTGATTATTTTTTACCACATTTGCTTGGCTTGGCAGATTCAATCTCTTTCACCACACCTTTTTTGTGTTCAACCTCAACGCATGAGCCTACGACCAAAGGGCCATGATCATTATCAATGTCTGTTTTATCAGTGACTTCGACTTGCTGACCACTGATCACCCAAATACCAGGGTTTTCAGCAGGGCGGCTCTCAACCGTGCCGTAAAACTCTTCATCAGCAAACGCTAAGTTGCTGGATGCAAAACAACTGGTTGCAACAATTAATAGGGCAACTCTTAAAGTAATAAATGGTTTTGTTTTTGCGATATTCATAACATACTCCTCATGATTAATTATGTGTATTGGCTAGAATATAAAATCAAAGCCATAAAAAATCATAATGAGTATTGCGTACTCTACACATAGGACAAATGCTTATTGTTATGTAGGAATTGGTGAAGGGATAAAACACTTACTTTAATGCATGGAGGAAAAAACCACCGACTTTATCATTAAGTTCGAGCCCTGTGCGGCTCACCAAAACTGACGAATCTGGTAACTGGTTCTTAACTATTTTGATTGGTTCTTAACGGAGCAAAACTTTCATTCATAATCCGCATGGCTCTGAAAATGTACTATTAGATCTATTGGGTTGCGTCCGTACTTGCTATTTATTATTATACGGACAGAGCAAACCCTAACTTCAAGATTTAAAAAGAAAAACAACATGTCAAAATTAACATTCACAATATTATTATGCGGACGCGTGCGTCCGCATAATAACTGTTAGGCAGCCAGTCGCCATGCGAGATCAGCGTATAAAATGTAATACACATGGAGTGAGTTTTCCGGCAATTGCCTGTCGTCATCTTCGTGAAGCAGGTTTATCTTCACCTGCTGTCTATGTTGGTTGGGTTCAAGCAGAATTTGATCCTAACAATAGAGAACCAGGAGATCTAATGGCTTGGTGTAACGAATGTGATAAAACCTACGAAAGTGGTGGCGGCTGGAATGAAGATAATGAAATATCGGCAGGATTTCGTGTTGTTTGCGAGCAATGTTTTCATGAATTATTTTCAGCACAGCAGCAGCTACGTTCTTAAGCTGCCTAACAAGTCGCTCAAGGTTTGTTCCTCGCTGCGCTTCGTCACGGACAGCCCCAACCGGCGCATGCTTCGCATTATATGCGCCGCTTGTGTCTGCCCCTTAGCTCTGCGTTAGGTATCGAGTTAGCTTATGAAAAAATACCGCCTTTTTCATGCGGCATGTATTGTGTTGGCAAGTGCACTTCTTGGTGGGGTTATTTTTTTATCATTAAGCATAGGTTTAATCTATATTTTTGGTGCTCTTTCCCCCAGTAGCGGAACTGAAGCTGCACCAAGCATGGGAGCAATGTTATATTTACTTTTTGTTTTACTGGGTACAGCAGGTACAACAGTATTTTCAGGCTTCTATGGTTATCGGTATTATCGCAAGGCATGTGATGTTTAAAACACCTAACCCATCATTCAAGCGGGACTGGCTAAAGCCAGCCCCTTAATTCAAACGTTAGATTTTGGTGACCAACATGAACAATAAATTCAATCGCCTCTATATCAATGCCCTTTACGTGATTATTGGTCTTATGATGACAGTCAATACAATTTCGTTTTTTTCAGGAGCCTACATCGCTCTCCTTCCTCTAGCTCTTCAAAGCACTATTGTTTTTGCCTTAATCAAACACAAAAGCTGGACGTCTAAAATTGTTAGCTTATGGGCAACGCTTTTAATATTGGGTGGGGCGTTATCTTTGTTTGCTGCCATCATGGGAAATAGATATTCAGTCTCGAGTACTCTCTTACATTTATTTTGTATTATTGCTGGTTTGTTCTTCGCATATTTTGCAAATTCAGTTTTTTCAAGCCATGTTAAATATCTAACCCATCATTCAAGCGGGACGCCTAACGGCGCCCCTTAATTCAAACGTTCGCAAAACTCTGTGTTCTACACCCCGTTTATGTAACACGGGGGCTAAAGTTACATTATCTGTGCAGATTAACAGGTATTTCAAATTGTGCAATTTTCGATACATTTAGCTTTTGCTATTCATTATTGAAGGCGAATTCCAATATTGGATAGATGCGCTTCCAGCATAGAAATAGTTATGGAATCCCCAGTTAACCCAATATGCCCATCTGGACGCACTAAGTAAAATGCCAGACCAGAAATGCCTACACTCGCGAGTTCTTGTATGTTGTGTGCATCATCTGGAATCACGTGAGTGATTATTAAATCATCAAGCCCCGACATTTCTTCTGGTGCATGTTGACCAATCACAATCAGGATGTAGCGCGTATCGTCCATTTTTTGGAATATGTCTTCGACAGGGCCATTGGTTTGAAACTTGAGCTGTAACCATGGAAAGCGGTCACCTGCTTTTGGCGCATTGGGTGGCTGATTAGCAAGCGTCTGTGACAAAGGGCTGTGCCGGTAGTGGATACCGATTTGTGAGATAGTTTGGAAGGCAAGCCGCTTAGTCCACTCAAACGTCATGGCAAACGCGGCAATGTTAGCTAGGATACGTGTGCGGAATATGCCTGCCAGCCAATGGTCGGAAACCAGCATGGTAAACGCTCGGTCTGTGGTTTTGAGTAAGCGCTGCGCGACTGGCAGGCGCTCGGCCTCGTAACTATCCAGCAGATTTTCACTCGCTTGACCTTTGACCACCAGTGCAAGTTTCCATGCCAGATTATAGGCATCTTGCAGGCCAGTGTTCATGCCTTGCCCACCCATGGGGCTGTGGATATGCGCGGCATCGCCCAGCAAAAAGCAGCGTTTATCGCGAAATTTTTCTGCCGCGCGGTGTGCGATGTGATACGTAGAAAACCAACTACACGCTTTGAAGGTTAGATCAACGCCAGCCTCACGTTGGATATCGGGGCTAAGTTCGCCAAAGCTGACATCCTCTTTATTTCTCAGCCGTTTGGGCAGAATACCAATGACGCGCCAACGATTGTTACCCACCATGGGGAAAAACAGATGAAAACCGTCACGCCATAAATACACGTTGAGTTCATCTGGCACCATATTGCCGGTGGCTTCTGTATCTGCCACAAAAAACACGTGCTCGTACGGTGCACCGGGAAATTTAATTTCGCAGAACTCGCGCACTGCGCTATGTGCACCATCGCAACCCGCAACATAGGCGGCACAGATTTTACTATGGCTGCCATCTGGCAATTTGAGTGTTGCGTAGACGCCATCGGCCATTTGTGCGAGCGCAATTAACTCGGTATTCCACTGTATTGAAATATTTTGCTGATTGAGCCGCTCACCCAGAATGCGCTCGTTGTCATCCTGACCGAGCATCAGTACAAAGGGAAATGGGCTGACCGTTTTACCAATATCACCGAGCGGGATGCGCGCCATGCGCTTGCCTGTTGCCCACATATTGGCGCCATTGCCTCTGCGGCCTAATGCGAGTGCGCGCTCTGCAATACCTAGTTTTGCATAGATTTCCAGCGTACGTGCATGTACCGCCATGGCGCGCGTTTGCTGTGCGGGGCCAGAATGCCTATCGACAATCATCACGCGGATGCCGCGCCGCCCAAGTTGATTGGCCAGCATTAAGCCAGTGGGGCCAGCGCCTACAATAAGCACTTCGACATCCATATAGCTCCCTTCATTCACCCATGGATACGTCGCTAGGTGATGACCAGACAGTCTGTATTTGGCTAATTAACGCTATGTTACCTATCAAGTCTAATCGCTTTTGTGTACTTTTTAAACAGTCTCTTAAACTGCTTTTGCGCTGCAAGACACGAACTCATAATACTATTTCTAACTGTCTACAAGCTAGCTTATACTTCTACAGGTTGAGTTATTTGAAAGCATATCTTGAATAAAAAGTTAGTTGTTTTAATTGCCGCCATTGCAGTGCTCGCAGCAACAGGTGGTTATTTTTTTAGCCAGCATCAATCGCATACCAGCGCTCCAACTGATGCGAACCACGCAGACACTGCTCAAGCAACCAACGCTCCCACTAGCCTTACACATACTGCAACTATTAAGCAGCAAATGGCTAACTTACTGGCAAGTCATCGCAAAATTATTGTGCTGATGTCTGGCGATGCTAATCGCTCTGCAGCAGAGCAAGCGCAAATTGACCAAGTGGGGCAAACTTTGTTTCACCAGCGTTTAGCAGACATTGCCACACATGAGGATAGCCTTGCAGCGCTGATCGCAACGGATTCTACTGCCAACCTCAACGCCGTCAGCGAGCTGCTAGATGAGATTGAAAATAGCCTAGGCTTATTTGATGCGGACAGATTGGCTTTTCGCGAGACATTGCAAGCTTTACAAGCCAATGTGGCTAAACTTTCCAGCTTATCGGCCATTAAGTTGCATAAACGGATATCTGAGGACTTAGAAGCTTTAGATGAGATAGAACATTTGTACGACAAAGAAATTCAGCAGGTGTTTGGTCGCTTTGGTGAGCGCGGCATTCAGTTAAAACGCGAAAAATGGGCGAGTTACCTTGCGCATTTGCACACCCTTTATCAACGTGAAAGTATCTTAAAAGAGCAAGGTGTGATTTTGCCTTATACATTGCCCGCAGAGACTGAAAGCACAACAGAAAAAGAGGTGAGCACAGAGACAACAGGCACCAACAAACAAGGCAATGCGACAAAAGAAGTATTTGGTTATGATTTGCCGCCTAAGACCATAGCACTGACGTTTGATGATGGCCCGCACCGCCAATATACGGCTGAGATTGCGGCGATTCTTAAACAATATAATGTGCCTGCGGTATTTTTTAATGTGGGGCGTAATCTAGGCGAGGTGAGTGCCGATGGCAGCGCTAAACTTTCTAAAAACGCTAACATTAGCCGTGCGTTAGAAAGTGAAGGGTTTGTGCTCGGCAACCATAGCTATAGCCATGCACAACTTTCTAAAGCCACAGGCGATAAGCTAAAAGCAGAAATTTTTAATACGGATAAACTGTTAAAAGCCGTAGATAGCAATCGCCCGCCTTTATTCCGCTTTCCGTATGGCGCTAAAAACGCTGAAGCCAAGGCACTATTAAAAGAAGCTAATTTGCGCTCGATTATGTGGAACATCGACTCATTAGATTGGGCAGACCCGGTGCCTAGCTCGATTGCAGAGCGCGTGCTCAAAAGTGTAGAAAAAGAAAAACGCGGCATTATTTTGTTCCATGATATTCACGACCGCGCCGTGAAAGCTTTGCCAACTATTTTGGATAAGCTCACCGCCGAAGGTTACCGCTTTGCCGGTTGGGATGGCACAGGCTTTAGCGTAGCCAAATCTGCCAATACCGAGGCGGCCCCAACGCCCATCACTACAGGCTATGCAGACTCGTGGGCCGTGGTGATTGGTATTGATGATTACGCCAAATGGCCTAAGCTGCAATACGCTACGCGCGATGCAGAATCTGTGCGCGATACTCTGATTGGTAAATTTGGTTTTCAGCCCGAAAAAGTGATTTTACTAAAAAATGCCGCCGCCACTAGAGCAGGCATTTTTGCAGCATTCCATGACACCTTGGCACACGGTAATGTGAAAAAGAATGACCGTATTTTTGTGTTTTACGCGGGGCATGGCGCAACAAAACAACTCAGCTCTGGGCGCAGTTTGGGCTACATTATTCCCGTGGATTCTAACCCTGACGACTTTGCGGCCGATGCCATTGCCATGACGGAAATTCAAAACATTGCAGAAAGCATGACCGCCAAGCATTTATTATTTGTGATGGATGCCTGCTATAGCGGTTTGGGGCTAACCCGCGGCGGCGGCAATGGTAACTTTTTACGCGATAACGCAAGACGTATTGGCCGGCAAATGCTCACGGCAGGCGGCGCAGACCAGTTAGTAGCAGATGGCGGACCGAACGGACACTCGGTATTTACATGGGCGTTATTGCAAGGTTTAGAAGGCAAAGGCGATTTAAATGGCGATGGATTTATGACCGCCACAGAACTGGCCGCTTACGTAGCGCCCGCCGTGGCCAATGCTTCTAAACAAACGCCGGCATTTGGTAGTTTGCCCGGATCCGAAGGTGGTGAATTTGTATTTGAGCTACCGGCGGAAACAGAGTTTTTAAATGCCGACTCCAGCCAACTCAGCAACGACGCCATTGCACTGAACAACAAACTAGATCAAGCATCGCCCCAAGCCACAACGCCAGCACATGAACAGCCTGCCGTTGCACCTGTGGTGGTGAAAGATTTACAAGGTGGCGAAACAACGCTCAAGCCTGTGAAAGTAGCGCCTAGCTCAGCCAAACAATTGGCGCAGCGTGCTAACGATAAAGGCATGCAACATTACAAAGAAAAAGACTATGCGGCGGCCGAAGCTGCATTTACGGAAGCGCTGAAATACAAATCTGACTTTGCGTTGGCCGCTAATAATTTAGGCTTTATTTTCTACAAACAAGCCAAGTATAAGGAAGCTGCGCTTTGGTTTGAAAATACTATCAAAATGGATCCATCCCGCGCGATTGCCTATGTGAACTTAGGGGATGCTTACCAGCATTTAGGCAATCAAACCAAAGCCAAAGAGGTCTGGAATAAGTATCTGGGCTTATCTCCCAATGGGAGTAGCGCAGCTTACGTCAAACAACAGTTAACGGCACTAGAATAAAAGTACTGACACCATGGTACAGCGCATATTAGTGATAGAAGACGAGCCGAGCATTGCGGAAACCACCACCTATGCGCTGAATACCGATGGCTTTGAAACGGTATGGGCAAGCACCGGCCAGCATGCCATTGATATTCTGCAGCAGCAAAGTTTTGATTTGGCGGTGTTGGATGTTGGCCTGCCGGACATCAATGGCTTTGAGGTGTTTAGGCAAATTAACCATTTGTTGCCGGTGATTTTTTTAACCGCGCGCTCGGGCGAGATTGACCGTATTGTAGGGCTAGAGTTGGGCGCGGATGACTATATTGCCAAACCGTTTAGCCCACGTGAGTTATGCGCACGCATCCGTACAGTGTTGCGGCGCGTACAAAAGCAACAGACCCAAGCACAAGAGGCAGTGCCTACTAACCACACACGTGCCAATCACGCCAGTAAGCAAAACAACTTTTTTATAGATGAAGAGCGCAAGTGCATTCAATACCTTGGGGTGATGCTGGAGCTTTCGCGCACGGAATACCGCTTGCTTAAAGTACTGTGCGAGCGACCCGGGCGTGTGTTCACGCGTGAAGAATTGATGAACCAAGCTTGGGAGCACCCGGATGTGAGTTTAGAACGCACAGTGGATGCACATATTAAGCTTATCCGCGCTAAGCTGCGCCTAGTGAATGCAGAGACAGATCCCATTTTGACGCACCGCGGCTTGGGTTATTCGCTTAAAGAATAGCCTGCACACATGAGCAAACGTAACCGTATTTTTTTAAGTGTGATATTGCTGTTTACGCTGGGCGTGGCTGCTCTGCTGTATACGGTGAGTTCGGGCTTGGATATTCGCTACCGCGAATCTGCAGAGGAAACCTTAGTAGACACCGCTTATATTATGGCGGCATGGATTGAAGCCGATGCCTCTGAATCGCTGATTGATGCCTCGCGCATGAATCACGTATTCGACAACCTATATAGCCGCCGCTTTACTGCCAAAATTTACGCCATTACCAAGCACAACGTCAATTTACGCGTGTATGTCACCGATAGTAATGGCACCGTGGTGTATGACTCGAAAGGCGAGAAAACAGGAGAGGATTTTCGTGCTTGGCACGATATTCACATGACCTTGTCTGGCCAATATGGCGCACGCACTACACGCACGGACGAGAACGACCCCAAAAGCAGCGTGATGTACGTGGCCGCGCCCATCCACGATAGCAACAATCAAATTATTGGTGCAGTCAGTGTGGGTAAAGCGGTGTCATCCCAACATGAGCTCATTACTTCTGCGCAACAAAAACTGGTGAATGTTGGCCTGATTACGTTGATGGCCTTTTTAATATTGTTGATTGTGATCACGGTATGGCTGGCCAGCCCCACGCAACTCACACACGATATTGTGCAGGTATTTAAGCAAGAAAAGCTCACTCACCCGGTGAGGATTTTACGTAGATTACGCACCATTTTTAAAAGCGCATTTTTAGATATGCGCGATGCAATGGCAGGCCGTAGCTATACCGAGGAATATGTGCAAGCGCTTACACATGAGCTGAAAAGCCCACTGACAACCATCAGAGGCGCTGCCGAATTGTTGCGTGAGCCGATGGCCGAAACGCAAAAAATACGCTTTGCCGATAACATTCATCATCAGGCGCTGCGCCTGCAAGAGCTGGCCGATAAGCTACTTGAGTTATCCAGCCTGGAAAAACGCCACACTTTAGAAGAAGCCAATGCTGTGAGCATGCTGCGTTTGACGCAAGAACTGATGCAAGCGTTAGCACCCATGGCCGAGCGTAAAAAAATCAAACTGGAGTTGATCGCGCAAGAAGATGTCACCGTGATGGGCGACGCTTTTTTACTACAGCGAGCACTTACCAACTTGCTGGCCAATGCACTTGATTTTTCACCTGCGGACAGCAGCATCACAACCCAGATTGAAACCCAAGGCAAGCAATGCGTCATCAGCATCCGCGACCTTGGGCAAGGCATTCCGGAATATGCGCTAGACCGGATATTTGAAAAATTCTACTCGTTACGTCGCCCGGATTCCGGGCAAAAAAGCACGGGCTTGGGTCTGCCGTTTGTGCGTGAGATTGCACATTTGCATGGCGGCGAAATTGTGCTTGCCAACCATCCGCAAGGGGGCGCAATCGCGCGTTTGACCCTGCCAAAAATCAGCAATACTTAGCATTAAACCTCGTTTTTCAGTCGAATTTCACACAGATTTCACACGCATTTCTCACGGAGTTCCCAGTGAGTTCTCGCTAGCAGCGCATGCTTCACCTTGTGCAAATTGAGCACCAATTAACAGGAGTGAATCATGAATATACTAAAAGGATGCGCATTCATACTGGCATCCACCGCCTCAGTCAGCTTGATGCTGTTATCGAATACAAGCTATGCAGACACCAACCCCAGCACTGATACCGAAAAAACCTTATCTCCTTACTTTTTTGTCAAAAGCAACGACCCCAGCATTGATCAATTGCCGCTGAAATCGACCGATGTCAAAGTCAATATCACAGGCGTAATTGCCGATGTGGTGGTGACTCAGCATTACCGCAATGAGGGCACCCGCCCGTTAGAGGCCAAATATGTGTTCCCAGCCTCTACCCATGCCGCGGTATATGGCTTGCAAATGCATATTGGTGACCGCGTGG
This sequence comes from Methylophilaceae bacterium 11, assembly GCA_000525025.1. GTDB lineage: Bacteria > Pseudomonadota > Gammaproteobacteria > Burkholderiales > Methylophilaceae > Methylophilus. The sequence continues at coordinate 2,618,252 of JCKJ01000001.1, forward strand.
TAGAAGCAAAAATCCGTGAGAAAAAGCAAGCCAAAGCCGAATATGAGCAAGCCAAGTCTGAAGGCAAAAGCGCTTCTTTGCTGGAGCAGGAACGTCCCAATGTTTTCCAGATGAACGTGGCCAATATTTTGCCCGGTGACGATATTGCGGTGGTATTACATTACACAGAAACCATTATCCCGACCTCTGGCAAATATGAATTTGTATACCCAGGTGTGGTTGGGCCGAGATATAACGGCGCCACGGAATCAAATAACGGCGAGGCTCCTAGCGGCGTAAAAGAGCCATGGGTGCAAACGCCTTATTTGAAGGCTAATGTGGCTAACAATAATACCTTTGCGATGGATGTGAATATCCATACGCCGATTCCATTACAAACCATCAGCAGTAGCTCACACCAAGTCAGCATTGCGCAGCCGGATAAGCAACATGCCAACTTAAAACTAGCCGCCAACACCACCAATGGTAACCGCGATTTTATTTTAGGTTATAGCTTGGCTGGTGACAAAATTCAAACCGGCACTTTACTTTACCAAGGCGCTGACGAAAACTTTTTTATGACGATGATCGAGCCGCCTAAACGCGTGACAAGTACGCAGATTGTGCCACGTGAGTACATTTTTATTGTGGATGTGTCTGGCTCGATGGGTGGCTTCCCTTTAGATACCGCTAAAACTTTACTGCGTAACATGGTCGGCAATTTACGCCCGACCGATACCTTTAACGTGATGTTGTTCTCTGGTGGCAACACTGTGTTAGCACCACGCTCCCTACCTGCCAATGCCGACAATATCGAGCGCGCGATTGCTGCGATTAATCAACAAAATGCAGGTGGCAGCACCGAATTATTACCTGCGCTAAGAGCAGCCTTGAGCATGGATAAAACCGACACACGATCACGCAATTTTGTGGTGATTACCGATGGTTATGTCACCGTAGAAAAAGAAGCGTTTGATTTAATCCGCAACAACCTAAACAAAGCCAATGTGTTCTCGTTTGGGATTGGTTCGGATGTAAACCGCTTTTTGATGGAAGGTATTGCCCATGCTGGTGAGGGCGAAGCATTTATTGTGACCAACGATGCTGAAGCAAAAGTAGCTGCGACAAAATTTAAGCAATACGTAGAAAGCCCAGTGTGGACGCACTTATCGCTCAATATCAAAGGCTTGGACACCTATGACGTACAACCACAAAAGTTGCGTGATTTATATGCAGACCGCCCGATTGTGGTGATTGGTAAATGGCGTGGTAAAGCGCAAGGTAGCATCTCTGTATCTGGCTTAACCAGCAGTGGTCAAGCGCACTATAGCTTAGATATTAAGGAAAGCTTAATTTCAAAAGACAACGCAGCGTTACGTTATTTATGGGCACGCGAAAAAATCGCGGAACTGGATGACTACACCAAATTATTTGCTGAGGAAAACGACCAAGAAATTAAACAGATCACAGACTTGGGTTTGCAATACAACTTACTGACGCAATACACCTCGTTTATTGCAGTTGACCACATTGTGCGCACCAAAGACGCGGCTGATACGGTGAACCAACCATTGCCGTTACCGCAAGGTGTGAGTGAGTTGGCAGTTGGTGCCGAAGTGCCAAGCACGCCTGAGCCAGAGTTTTACCTGATGTTTGCCTTAGCCGGTGGTATGGGGGCTTATTTACGCCGCAGAAAACAACAAGTGCGTAAGCATGATGCTAACCAAACCAATGTTAAGTAACCGTCTAGATAAAGCCATGTTAACCAAATATATATTGACTCAAACTATGTATCTAAAAAACATGACATCCAAAAGCTGGCTGATTAGCGGGTTACTGGCGGCCACTCTCCTAGCCGCTTGGCCACACTGGTTATGGATGGTGCGCCGCAGCAGCGATGGCTCTGATGATCCCTGGGGTATCGTAGCGCTGCTTACCCTTGTCGCGCTGATCTATATCGACAAAGATAAGTTACGCGTACCCCAAGCTTCTGCACTCAGCGCAACCGCACTATGCATGATGACGGCAACCGCAATGTGGGGGTGGTTGCCACCCATCATTGCAACGGCTTTTGCACTAATTGGCATCAGCATGCTCATCGCAAACCTATTACCCGCCAATCGTAAACTGATGCCTTTACTCACGCTAGCAATACTGTCGCTACCGCTTGTAGCCTCGCTTAACTTTTACTTGGGTTACCCATTGCGTTGGTTTTGCGCACAAAGCACCAGCGTGATTTTGTCTTGGTTGGGTACCAATACCACCCCTGCGGGTGCCAGCCTGTGGTGGAACGGCAAAACCATTTTGATTGATGCGCCTTGTGCTGGCATTGCCATGTTGTGGATAGGTTTATATTTTGGCGCGTTATTTTCTTACTTAAATAATGCCCGCACATTAAGAACGTGCATCAACTTGGGGTTGGCAAGCACCTTAGTCATCATCGCCAACGTACTACGCAATACCTTATTGTTTTATAAAGAATCCGGCATGGTGCACTTACCCCATTGGACGCATGAAGCGATCGGTTTAGTGATTTTTGCGCTGTTTGTGCCGAGTGTTTATTTTGTATGCCACGCCATGCAAACAAAGGAGGCAACATGAAAACGAGTCATGTATGTCAGGCGTTATTTGTAGCCATAATGCTGGCGTGCACTACCCGTCCATTTTGGCTGCCTGCAAATCACACCACCCACCAAGCAACAGCAAGCCTTGAGCAACACTGGGCATTTGATGCATGGCACACTAGCCACCAAAAATTGTATAAACTACCACTATCAGAAGTAGAGCAAAGCTTTGCCGCCAATTTTCCAGGCCATATTGCACGCTTTACCGATGGCAATACTGTGTGGGTGATTCGTTACACGGTGAAACCTACGCGCATGCTGCATTCCTCGATCGACTGTTATCGTGGCTTGGGTTATAACATCAGCATGCAACGCGTGGTAGAGAATGCACAACATCAACGTTGGCGTTGCTTTGATGCCACGAAAGGGCAGCGCTTGCAAGTGTGCGAGCGCATTGTGGATAAGCAAGGCAAGCAATGGACGGATGTCTCCGCTTGGTACTGGGAAAACATATTCAAACAAAACGATCACGCATGGTGGGCCATTACCCAAGTCAGCAGTATCGGGAATTAAGAGTTAACTTTAGCCATATATGATCACATTTAGACGCGTATTTTTTCTAGCATTATTGGGTTTGCTTGGCTGTGTAGTTGGCGTCATTGCTTGGTTGTGCAACCCTTTTGATAAAACCGCCTGGCGCGTACCGCTACACTTGCCCGTTGTTGGCGTGGTGCATTTACGTGCCTGGCCACTCATGCAATTAGGTACCTCAAGTACGGGCCGCAAATTGCTCAACCATACCCAATGGCGCAGCAAACATGGCCTAGTCACAATAGAAAACCAAACTGGGCCGGAGAAAGCAGGGCAAGTCCAGCTGCGCTGTGAAACCTGTCTGTTTACTATCAAAGAATTGAGTTCAAAAGCCATTGTGTTTGATGCAGTCAACCTCACGATTGATCATGTGAATGACCACTTTACTGGCACGCTAGAAATGACGAGCGATCAAACCTCCATTCGCGTGTTATATAGCGCACATGCGCAGATGCAAGGCATTGATTTAGAGTGGTCATTGCCCACCACGGCCATTGCAGATTTGCTCATCCCACTTAAAACACATTCTGTCACCATCCAAACCGCGCGCGTGACTGGTCATTTATCTGCGAATGGCACACTACACTGGCCTAGCAAACGCTGGAGCGCAAAGCCGGTGATTCAACACTTTGATGTCACCGGGCTAGGCACAGAAAAAATCCGTACCGCGAATATACAATTTACCTGCCCGCAGCCAAATGAGCGTGCCAGCAATAATGAAGCCCCACCGCATATTTGGCTGGATAAAAAAAGAATGGGGCGCTGGTTGCCAATGGCGGTCATCATTGCAGAAGACGCACAGTTTATGCATCACCACGGCTATGATTTTGAGACATTGAGTTATCTACTTGCACAGGAAAACCCCAACAAGCAACTGGGTGGCAGTACGATTAGCCAACAGCTGGCCAAGTACCTATTTACCGGCGGCGAGCGCCAATGGAAACGCAAAATTGAAGAGCTGCTGTATGCGGTGGAAATGGAAAGTACCTTAGGTAAACAGCGGATCCTTAGCTTATATCTGAATACCGTCGATTGGGGGCCTGGCATTTGTGGCGCAGCCGATGCAGCGCAATATTACTTTGCATTGCCCCCGCAAAAGCTCTCCCGCACACAAGCGGCATGGCTAGCAGGTATTATCAGAAACCCTCACCGCGCTTGGCAGGAACAGTATTTAGCAAACAATCCCGATATGAAAAGAATCGCATCTATCACACGTTTTATGTCGACCAAAAGCAAGCAAGCACCAACCAAACTAGCGTTTACTTACGCGCATTAAAGAACAACCTGAAACTTTAAGTTAATTTGGTCATCAAGTATCATGGGGCTCAACCTCGTTTCAACACAATAATATTGGAGAATTGCATGCACGTATCTTTTGAAGAAGCACAACAAATTGTCGATAGCGCAGTAAAAAAATCCGTCGAGCTTGGCGTAAAAATGTGTATCGCCGTACTGGATTCAGGCGGCAACATCAAAGCGTTTGCACGCATGGATGACGCTTGGGTAGGCAGCAGCGACATTGCCATTAAAAAAGCAAAAACGGCTTGTTACTTTGCCATGCCCTCTGGCGAAATCGGCAAACTCTCTGTGCCCGGCTCACCGCTTTACGGTATCGAGCACTCTAACGATGGCTTAATTACTTTCCCGGGTGGCGTGCCTATTGTGGATAAAGAAGGCAACTTGATTGGGGCTGTGGGCGTAAGCGGTGATACGGTAGAAAATGACCATATTGTGGCAGTGGCTGGCGCTACACGCTGTGGTGAATGCGATATGCCTAAACACCCTTGGAGAACCTAATAAAAGTTAAGTTGTTGTAATTAAATAAGCCAGCTGAGCTGGCTTATTTAATTAGACCCGAGCCCTATCTGCTTCACCAAGTTTAGATAATCGAGGTAGACCAATCAGAGGTTTTTGGCTTGAATTATTCAATAGGGTCATATGTAATTGTTTGTTAAAATAAGCACATTACACAAAACGCGTTAGCCTAATTTTGACCACAATTAAACTCAGCAAAACACCCATCAACACGCCATCTACTGGTAAAGCGCCCGTGCGCCGCGCAGACCCGACTAAACGCGATAGAACCAAAGCGCCGCCAAAGCCAGTGATTCGGTCAGACAATGCAGAGGAAACGCCTCGCAGCAACACTGCAAAAGCACCGGCTAATAAGCCAGCACGTGACAGCAAGCCAAACAACAGAACCACGCCATACAGCAGCAACAAAGCACCTAGTACAGCCAAACCAGACAGCGCACGCCAACGTAATCACAGACATGACGGTAGCTTGCGTGAGGATAGTCAAGCCCGCCCAGCGCGAAGCCAAGAAAGCACTGAAGCCAGACCAGCAAGATCCCCCAATGTAGACACACGCACCACACCGCGCGGAAGCCGTGAAGAACCGCAATATCGCCAAGCGCCACGCCGTGGCGGCAAGGCGCGCGATGGATATGATGCCAATGCACCTACTTACGGCGCGGCGGCCAAGGCAGCTTATAAACCTGCCGCAAGTACTGTAAGTGACGACTTACCGCGCTTATCTAAGCTCATGGCAGAACGTGGTTTATGTTCCCGTCGTGAAGCCGATGAGTGGATTGTGAACGGCTGGGTGAAAGTCAACGGTGAGATTATTGAAACACTAGGCACCCGTGTGGCGCCCGATGTTGAAATTGTGATCAGCGGCTACGCCAAAGAGCATCAAGCAGAAAACGTCACTATTTTGCTGCATAAGCCAGTGGGCTATGTAAGTGGTCAGGCAGAAGATGACTATGAGCCAGCCATTGTATTGGTACACCCGGAAAATCAATGGGAAGAAGACACTACCCAAAAAACTTTTCAACGTGGTTTTTTAAAAGGCCTTGCACCAGCTGGCCGTTTGGATATTGATTCCACCGGCTTGTTAGTACTTACGCAAGATGGCCGTGTAGCACGTCATTTGATTGGTGAAGACTCCACTGTAGAAAAAGAATATCTGGTACGCGTAGAAGGCGAATTAAGTCACGATGGTTTAACAAAACTTAACTATGGTTTAAGTTTAGACGGCGTTAAACTCAAGCCCGCAAAAGTCTCTTGGCAAAATGAAGATCAATTACGCTTTGTGCTAAGAGAAGGCAAAAAAAGACAGATCAGACGCATGTGCGAAATGGTCGGCCTAAAAGTGGTCGGGCTCAAACGTATTCGCATCGGCAGCGTCACACTTGGCAAGCTGCCTGTGGGTGAGTGGCGATACTTGCGTCCGGATGAACGTTTTTAGCGATTACTACATTTAACCTTGAGGATATAACATGGGATTATTAGATAGCTTAGCAGGTGGCATGCTGGAAAAAATGATGGGAGAAAAAGGCGCCATGGCACAAGTGGCGATGGACATGCTCAACCAGCATGGAGGATTAAGTGGCGTATTAGACAAATTTAAAGAAAGTGGCTTGGCTGAGCAAGCGGCTTCTTGGGTAGGCAAAGGCGAGAACTTGCCGATTTCTGCTGAGCAAATTGCCAGCGTATTGGGCAATGGTCAACTTGCCGAGATGGCAGCAAAATTTGGCATTGATACCAATACATTAAGCGCACAAATTGCGGAACAATTACCCACGATTGTGGACAAACTCACGCCGGACGGTGAAGTGCCGACAGACTCAGGCAACTTGCTCAAGACAGTATTGGGCATGCTAAAGTAAGCATTGTTAAGCATTCGCAAGGGGCTAGCAGCCCCTTTATTCATTTGTTAACCGTTAACATTTTCTAAGGCAACATGGACATACTTTTACTCCTTAAAGCTGCCATCATGGGCATTGTAGAAGGCGCAACTGAATTTTTGCCCATTTCTAGTACCGGCCACCTGATTTTGGCGGGCGATTTACTCAACTTTATGGATCACGACAAACGCAGTGTATTTGAAATTGCGATTCAACTTGGCGCGATTTTAGCGGTGGTATGGGAATATCGTCAGCGTTTTGTCAGCACATTTGCGGGGATCGGTCGTGACCCGATTGCCAACCAGTTAATCATCAATTTAGCCATTGCATTTTTGCCGCTGGCCATATTAGGCTTATCGTTTGGCGATAAGATTAAAGCCGCATTATTTAAACCGGTGCCGGTTGCCATTGCATTTATTGTGGGCGCACTGATTATTTTATGGGCAGAAAAACGTGAGCATACGGTGACCATTGAAACGGTCGACGAGATCAAGCCAATCGACGCATTAAAGCTGGGCTTGGCACAAGCGGTTGCATTAATTCCTGGTATGTCGCGCTCCGGTTCTACCATTATCGGCGGGCTATTTTTTGGGTTATCCCGCAAAGCAGCGGCTGAATTTTCTTTCTTTCTCGCAGTCCCAACCTTAGGTATCGCTTCCATTTACTCGATGTACAAAGACCGTGCATTATTAAGCATGGATGATATGGGCGCATGGATAGTGGGGCTTATTTTTGCGTTTATCAGCGCCATGATTGCGGTGCGTGCACTGATTCGCTATGTGAGCCATCACGACTTTACGATTTTTGCATGGTATCGCATCGCATTTGGTGTGATTGTGTTGGTGACTGCCTATACAGGATTAGTCGACTGGACAGTACAATAGTGTTTAGCCCATTTTAGGGGGATACAATGAATAAATATTTAAAAATAGGGCTGATAGGGCTAGGCAGCATTGTCGGCCTGATGCTATTGCTTGCGGTGTACTTTGCGCTGACATTTAACCCCAACGATTACAAACAGCAAATCATTGATTTGGTAAAAGAAAAAAAAGAACGCACCCTGACCATTGAGGGCGATATCAAACTCTCTTTTTGGCCAAAAATTGGTGCAGATTTAGGCAAAATTGCGATTTCTGAACACAAGGGCAGCGCAGAGTTTGCTTCTGTGAACAGCGCAAAAGTAGCGTTGGCCGTACTGCCGCTACTCAAAAAAGAGCTGGTGGTCGATACCGTGTATGTGGATGGTGCCAAAGCCAACATTATCAAATATAAAGATGGCACCACCAACTTTGACGATTTGCTGAGCAAAGACGAAGAAGAGTCTACCGAGATTAAATTTGATGTACAGGGCGTCAAGGTCACTAACTCCGCCGTGCAATATAAAAATGAAAGCACAGGCGCAAGCTACGCCATCAATCAATTCAACTTGACCTCTGGTCGCATTGCCTTGGCAGAGCCGATGGATATCGCCACCGACTTTAAAGTGAATGCTAACCAACCTGTGGTGGCCGCAAATGTAAAGGTCAAAGGCGTGTTTTTGGTGGATCCGGAAACCAAACATTTTAAAGTGTCTGGCTTAGATACCTTAATTACCGGTGATATGTTCAATGGCAAAAATGTAGAAGTGAAAGCCAGTGGCGATGTAGATGCCAAGCCGGAGAAGCTTGAATTTTTAGTTGATAGCTTGAAGCTTGCAGCAGCAGGCAATTTTGACGGCGCACAACAAACGGTTGAACTCAACGCGCCTGCGCTCAGCATTTTAAAAGATCAAGTCAGCACCAAAAAAATCACGATCAATGTCACACAGCAAAAAACCGATGCCAATTTAAAACTGAACATGGTGTTGGCAGACATGAAAGGCTCGCCTAAAGCCTTACAAAGCAGCGGCATTAGCGGTGACTTGAATATGACGCAAGGTAAACGTGTGGTCACTGGACAGTTTTCATCGCCCTTCAATGGCAATATCGATGCTTTGATTTTTGATATCCCCAAACTGGTGGGCAAGCTCAATATTCAAGACCCAAGTTTGCCCAATGGTGGGATCCAAGGTACGTTTAATTTGGGCGCGCATGCGGATATTAAACAAGAAAAAGCAGACAGCACATTTAGCTTAAATGTGGCAGAAACCAAGCTTAACGGCAATGTAGACGTAGCGGGTTTTAAAACGCCAAATATCAAATTCAATGTCAGTGCAGATAAAATCAACCTCAATCAATTACTCGGCAAGGCTTCGGCTGCACCAGCCCCTGCTAGCAAAAAATCCGCCAGCAAGCAGCCTACCGATTTATCTGCGCTTAAATCCCTACATGTGGATGGCAAGCTCAATATTGGCAGCATTATTTACGACCCATACCGCGTGACTGGGCTAAACGTAGGCATTAAAGCCGATGGACAAAAACTGTCACTCACAGGGCTAGATGTCAAAGTGGATGACAGCCGCATCAAAGGCAATTTTGCCATCAGCCAATTTAACAAGCCGCTGTACACCTTTGATATTGATGTAGACCAAGTGGATTTGGATAGATATGTCGGCGCTTCTACAGGCGATGCTAAACCAGCCAAAACCAGCACTGAGCCAGCCAAACCATTAGATCTATCTGCGCTGAAAGCATTGAACGCAGATGGCAGCATTCGGGTTGGACAATTGAAATATGGCAAAACCAAAGCCAGCAATATCAACATCAAACTCAATGCCAATGGGGAGAAATTAAGTTTAAACCCACTCAGTGCCAAAGTGGATGACAGCCAAATTAACGCCAGCTTGGGTGTGACACAGTTTAGCCAGCCAGCATTTAGTTTTAATGTGAATATCGATAAGTTGGATGCAGACCGCTATATCACCAAAAGCGAACCAAGCGCCGCCCCCAAAACCACGCAGGCCAGCGCAGAGACGCCGATTGATCTGAGTGCTTTAAAAAAGTTTAACGCCTCTGGCGAGGCCAAAATTGGCTGGCTAAAAATCGCCAACGTCAAAACCGAGAACGTGAATATTGGCCTGAACGCACAAAATGGTGTGGTTAACGTATCGCCATTTGCAGCCAATTTATACCAAGGCAGCATGAGTGGTGCGCTGAAAGTGGATGCACGCGCCACGCCTGTGATCACATTCAAGCAGGCCATGAAAAACATTTCCGTAGGGCCGCTACTGGTTGATGCAATCAACAATGACATGCTGGCGGGCAAGGGCTCAGTAGATATAGATGTAACTACACAAGGCAACACAGTGTCTGCACTCAAAAAAGCTTTGGCTGGCAATGCCGCACTTAACCTAGCGGATGGCGCTGTGAAAGGTATTGATATTGCCGGCACATTACGCGACATGAAAAACAAATTGAATGTATTAAAATCCAAAGATGCACTGGCCAGCGATAAAACCAAAAAGACCGACTTTAGCGAGTTGACCGCCACTTTTACCATTAAAAATGGCGTGGCTCACAATGAAGACCTAGAGATGAAGGCGCCAATACTGCGTTTAGCCAAAGGCGACAGCAAAGGCGATATCGACATTGGCAATGAAAAAATCAACTACCTAGCCAAACCCACAGTGGTTAAATCCTTAAAAGGACAGGGCGGCGCAGATCTTGACCAATTGAGCGGTTTATCTATTCCGGTAAAAATTACCGGCACCTTTGCTAGCCCACAATTTGGGATGGATTTTGCCGCGATTGGCGCGGCCATTGCTAAATCCAGCTTGCTAGATAAAGTTGGGGGCGAAAAAGGGGCTGCGGTGAAAGAGTTGCTAGGTAACGAGAATAAAGCCGATGCCTTGAAAAACATTTTAGGTGGCAGTAAAAAATCTACTGCCCCTGATGCAGACAAAGGGAATGCTGCCTCTAGCACAGAAGGTGCGCCTGCTGACGCAGCACCAGCAGAGAAACCTAAATCACTCAAAGAACAGGCAAAAGAAGAAGCCTTGAAAAAACTGCTCAAGTTTTAGCATTACCGTTACATGCCACAATTTCAAACGCTTCCTGCCAATCTACCTGCGCCTGTAGACGATGGTGCTTGCCGGCACCTGCTACACGCCACGCTGCCTGATGTGGCACTAGCATCTACACAAGGACCCGCTGTTAACTTATACAAGCTGACAGGCTGGTCTGTGATTTATGTTTACCCAATGACTGGGCAGCCAGATATAGCGCTACCGGATGGCTGGGATAGTATTCCCGGTGCCCGTGGCTGCACTCCACAATCCTGTGGATTTCGTGATCATTATGCAGAGCTACAACAACTAGGTACCCACGTGTTTGGCTTGAGCACACAAACCAACACCTACCAAACTGAAGCCGCTACACGTTTGCACCTGCCTTTTGCATTGCTAAGCGATCACCAGTTTGTCTTTGCCGAGGCGCTCCAACTACCAACGTTTGAAGTCGATCAGATGCGACTAACGAAGCGCGTCACTTTACTCGTGCTGAACGGCAGGATTGAACATTATATTTACCCGGTCTTTCCACCAGACCAAAATGCAACGCAAGTGATGGATTGGCTGACACGCCATGTCTGATTTCGCACTGCGCATTATTGCTTGGCAAAAGCAGCATGGTCGCCATGACCTGCCTTGGCAGAACACGCATAACCCGTATGCCATTTGGGTGTCGGAAATCATGCTACAACAGACGCAAGTCGCTGCTGTGATTGGCTATTACCAGCGTTTTATGACGCGCTTTCCAACCATTCAAAGTTTAGCCGCCGCTGAACAAGAAGAAGTCATGCAGTACTGGAGCGGCTTGGGTTACTACTCTAGAGCACGCAATTTACATCACGCTGCACAAACCATTGTGGATGAATTTGCCGGCGAGTTCCCACAAGATTTTACAGCCATGCAATCACTCTCAGGCATTGGCCGCTCCACTGCAGCTGCTATTGCGGCATTTGCCTTTAACCAAGTACACACCATTTTAGATGGCAACGTAAAGCGCGTATTGGCGCGTCACTTTGCGATTGAAGGCTGGCCTAGCGCACCTAAAATAGAAAAAGCCATGTGGGTGCTGGCAGAATCTTTGCTACCCAACGCTGGCATGGTGGCGTATACGCAAGGGTTGATGGACTTAGGTGCAACGCTATGTACCCGCAGCAAACCCACATGTAACGCATGCCCGCTGAATACTAGCTGCTTAGCATATGCGCAACATCGCGTGCATCTACTACCCACACCTAAACCCAAAAAAATCAGCCCGCAAAAGTACACCACTATGCTCATTTTGCAACATGGCCAAGAGATTCTGCTCGAAAAAAGACCATCTAAAGGCATTTGGGGAGGCTTATGGAGCTTGCCTGAAATTGATATGCAAACCATTGCCACGGAAGCGGCGCAAGCCAATTTTGGACTGACGGTTGAGACGCAAGAGCCACTACCATTGCTACAGCATGCCTTTACGCATTTTAAGTTAGAAATTTTGCCCCAACCATTAGAGGTCTTAAGCAAATTACCCAACCCCAATATCCCTAATACCATTTGGCTCCCCATCGAAGATGCCATTGGTGCAGCAATCCCCACACCTGTCAGAAAAATTTTGATAAGCTTGCGTAAAGCTTAACCACACACATCCATATGCTACAAACGCTTAAACAATGGCTATACAAAAAGCCCACAAAAATATTGCTGGGTATATACATATTCTATGTGCTATTCAGTTACATCGCCATTAATCCGCTTGCTAAGCGCCTTGTACCCTGGGTTGCGGAAAAGCAGCTAGCAAGCCAAGCCAGCGTTGGGCAAGTCCGTTTCAATCCATTTATTCTGATAGCCACCATTGACCAGTTTCGCCTAAAAGACCAACAAGGTGCGCCGTTAGCTGGTTTTGATCAGCTCAAGGTAGATTTGGAGCTCAGCGGTATTTTTAACTTGGCGTGGAAGTTCAAAGAAATCAACCTGCGTGCACCGCAAGGGCTGATTGCAATTGACGCCAATGGCAAACTCAATTGGGATGATTTAATCGCCAAACTCAACGAAGACAAAAGTCCACCTAGCGATACGATGCCACGTGTGGCGATTGCGCATTTGGTGATTCAACAGGGGCAAATACGCTACAAAGACAGCCATCGTGCCAAACCATTTGTGGCAGAACTGACACCGCTTAATTTTGAATTAGATGGCTTTTCTACTTTGCCAAAAGACCGCGGCGATTATTTGATTGCAGCCAAATTTGCAAATAATGGCGGCACGCTCAAATGGAAAGGCAATATGGGCGTCAATCCGGTGGCCTCTAAAGGCGATGTTGCATTAGAAGGTATTGCACTACCCAGTTTATTACAAATCGTCAAAGACTCAGCGCTTCCCTTCAAGGTACAACAAGGGCAACTGCAAGCGCATTTTGGCTATGATTTGACCATGCCAAATGACCAGCCTAGACTTGCCCTTAACGGTATCACCGCTGAGCTGAATGCACTTGCTCTGACTCTCCATGCATCGAATACGCAAGGCACCCAAGGTACGTCTATCGCATTAGCGGAACTCACCGCCAAGCTACCGCAACTCACGTTTGCGCAACAACAGCAAACACAGCTGACATTTGAACAACTGGCTATTGAAGGTCAGCAGTTGCGTATCCAGCATGGTGAACAAACCTTATTAAAGGTACCCAATATTGCCATACAAAACATCGGCTTGGATTTATCCAAACACCAAGCCACGATTGCACAAATTCAATTAAAGCAGGGTGCCATTTCTGCCAAACGCGCGCGCGATGGCAGCGTAGATTGGCAAACAGCATTTGCGACGCCAGAAGAAGTTAAGCCTACAGAAACAACCACGGTTGAAACCAAAGCGGCAGAAACAACAGCGACTGAAACAACACCCAAAGAAGCCTCACCGTTTGCTGTCAATATTGCTGCTGTGCAGTTGCAAGATTGGTCACTCAATGTGGAAGATCAGACTTACACACACCCACTCAGCCTCAACGTAGAAGATATTGATATCGGTTTTAGTGTCCATAATCCAGAAGGGCAATGGTCGATTCAGCAACTGCAAACGCAATTCAATGCTATTGCGCTGAAATCTACAGTCTTTAAAAAACCGGTGGCTACGCTCAGCCAAATAGCACTCTCGCAAGGTGATATCAGCATCGATAAACAGCAAGTCGCCATAGCGTCCATTGTATTGTCTGGGCTCAAAAGCGAAGTCATTCAGCCCAAACAAGGCCGATTGAATTGGCAAAGCCTATTAGAGAACAAAGCGCCCAGCACAAGTGGAGCAAAACAAGATAAACAACAGACATCATCTGATTGGGCCGTGAGTCTTGGCAAGCTGGCACTCACCAATAGCCAATTGCATATTGAAGACCAAACACCAAGCAAAGCAGTACAACTGGATCTAGAAAAAATTGGCCTAGAATTACGCAACGTATCACTCAACATGAACAAAGCTGTGCCAGTCAACGCCAGCTTTAGCATTAAGCAAGGTGGCCAGTTTAGTACGCAAGGTACGCTCACGCCGGCACCATTCAAAAGTACGTTGAATCTCAAATTAAGCAATGCTGCGTTTAGCCCTTTTGCCCCGTATATCAACCAATATGCCAAGCTGCAGTTGGCCTCTGGCGCTGCAAGCGTGACCGGCAAAGTGACCATGCAACAACAAAAAGCCTTTACGCTCAATTTTGATGGCGGCTTTCAGGTACGCCAGTTAGCGCTCAATGAGGAATCCAGCAACGCGCCCTTTTTAGCTTGGGAGCAACTGGCGAGTGAGAATGTTGCATTCTCGCTATCCCCCAACAAGCTGCATTTGGGGGCGCTCAAAGTACAACATCCTGCCGGAAAGTTTATTATTCATGAAGATAGAACGACCAATCTCAGCCGCATTTTGCGTAGTGCAGACTCAGCTGCGCCTGCGCCCATCGCAAGCCCAACAGAAAAAGCTGCTGAACCCAAAACAAACGCAGTAGCTGGCAATGCTATGCTGGCACAAGCAGCAACGGCAGTGCCAAAAACGAGTGAGTCAAAAAATAAAACCGTGCCGGTGGTTGCGCCAACTGCAAGCACGAGCAGTGAAGATAGCTTTCCTGTGACAATTGAAACCACACGCATTCAAGATGCTGAACTAGAGTTTGCCGACCTCTCACTCACCCCACAATTTGGCACCAAAATTCACTCACTGAACGGGGTCATCAATAATATTTCTACCAATCCGGAAGCCACAGCGCAGCTAGAGTTGGATGGTAAAGTGGATGAGTATGGCGCAGCGAAAATTCGTGGTGCGCTACAACCGTTTAAGGCCACAGAATATACCGATGTCAAACTGGCCTTCACCAACTTGGAAATGAATAGACTCACGCCGTATTCCGGAAAATTTGCAGGTAGGCGCATTGACTCTGGCAAGTTGTCGGTCGATTTGGAATACAAAATCAAACAGCGCCAATTGGCGGGTGAGAACAAATTTGTCATTAACAAACTCATTCTTGGCGAGCGCGTAGACAGTAAAGAGGCAGCAGATTTACCATTAGATTTGGCCATTGCCATTCTGGAAGACAGTGATGGCGTGATAGATCTGGACCTACCGATCTCTGGCAGCTTAGATGACCCGCAGTTTAGCTATGGCAGCATTGTGTGGAAGGCCATTAAAAATGTGCTCACCAAAATCGTAACCTCGCCATTTAGAGCACTAGGGAAACTATTCGGTGGCAGTGCTGACAATCTGGACGCGATTGTATTTGAGGCAGGAAATGCTGCGCTTGCGCCACCGGAGCAAGAAAAACTCAAGGCAGTTGGCGAAGCACTTGGCAAACGCTTAGGGTTAGCACTGTCTATTACGCCTGGCTACGATATAGCATTAGATACGCGCGCGATTCAAGAACAAACTTTACGGCGAAAAGTGGCTGAGGAAATGGGCGTTGTACTAGAGCCTGGACAAAAAGCTGGCCCCATTGATTTAACCAACCCCAAAGTACAAAAAGCGATTGATGCCCTGCACGACGATTTAACCAAGAAAGGCTTGCTGAAACGACTCGCCTCTAAGTTTGAAAAACCTGAAGCCGGACATTATGAAACAGCACAAGAAAAACTCACCTTGAGTATCGAAGTAAAAGAAAGTGATTTACTTGCATTGGCGCAGGCGCGCGGAGAAGCAATTCAAGCATCTTTAACAAAAGCTGGGGTGGATGCACAACGCATACATATTGCAAAAGCAACGACACAAACCGGCAATTCAAAATCAAACGCAACGCAAACCAAACTGGGCTTGGAAGTCAATAAACAGGCACAAAAAACAGAAACCAACGAGACAAAAACACAATAGCAGTGACAATGATGAGTGCCCATAAAAAAGCCGACGCGATGTCGGCTTTTTGATTTAGTGCATTCTCGACTGTAAGATGCGATCTGCGAGCATTTGAAAGCGCGGCGATACAAACTCACGCGTTTGGTTACCGGTATCTGCAATGTTCAGCAACTCTTCAATCGCAGACCGAAAACCCAATTCAAATAACCAGTAATCTTCTTTATTAATTTCTGATTTTTTATCAGAATTCACATCCGCACATAGGCGCTCGAACGCTTCCATACATACATTACGATCTGGCATGTTAGCCTCCCCACAACACACAATAATATTCATCATAGCAAATATTTGTGTCAGTGGGGAAATCTAGGCGATAAGACTACTTTTGATCCCAGCTATCTTCCCACATGCAGTGTTTGATTGTGTGACGGTTTGCAATCAATTCATCAATGCTAGGCTCGTCATTCAATGCACGTTTTAATGCTAATTTAATGGCATCGTAGTTGTTTTTGTATAGATCCGCTTTATCCAAATTGGCTTCTTTTGCACAGCCTGGATCAATCCACAACAAAGCAATAATACATAAATCGTTCACTTGGTCTTTAGGGATGATGCCTTCAATCACTGCATCCAAAATACCATCGGCTACACCGGCTTGCACCACACCACCAAACAATTCAATGTTGAGTGAGTCTTTTAATGTCACTTTTGGCACCATCATGCAAGCTGGGCGTACCAATTGGTTAATATCGCGCACGGCAAACATCGCGGTATGGCCTTTGGTTTGCGCCATCATGTTGGCAAATGCTGTACCTACTGGGCCATCCACTGCACCAATCAGGATTTCTGGCATGGCAGCAGTAACGTCTTTGCCTTCGCTAAATACAGTGGCTTCGCCTGCTTTAAAAATGATTTTTGACATGGTTTTTCCTTAATGAAGAATATGAAATGAAACGAGTTTGAAAGACATAAAAGCTAATCCAGCATTATACAATTTTAGGCATACAACATAAAGTCATCCCCATTTCAAGACCATGTCCTTATGCCAAATGTTGGCATCAATATAGGCATCACTAGTCACCACAAACCCAGCCTTTTCATAAAACTGGATAGCATGCGTTTGCGACGACAATTGCAGCTGCGTTAGGCCCTGCGCTTTACAAATGGCAATCGCTTCCATTAATAGTGCATAGCCCACGCCCTTGCCACGCCATGCTTTCAGTACACCCATGCGGCCGACCCGACCTCTTTCTAATAAAATTCTGGCGCAACCAATCGCCTGTTGTACATCATCAAGGGCTAATAAGTGGATGGCAGATTCGTCATATTCATCCCACTCAATATATTCTGGTACAGATTGCTCAATGATAAACACTTGCTCACGCAGAGCTTTGAGCATGGCTTGTTTGGGGCTCTGCCAATGGAGTTGTTCAATATTAAACTTTGCCGTCATCTCTCTAGTCTCTTAACAGTGCATGCGATTGCAATTCGCAAGCCATACAGGCATTATGCTCACTTACATTTTGTTTACATTTTATAGGGTTTTTTATGCAAAGTTATCAAACCGTCATTGCCAGAGTATTACTGGCTTTAGTGTTTTTAGGCCTCGTGCTATTGCGCTTAAGCAGCATCACGTCGAATCCCGATGGTTACTTACAATACCAAATGACATTAGGGCAATTTGGCTTGCCGGGCATCTTTGCACCGTTGTTGATTTTAGTGCAATTGGTGGGTGGCGTAGCGCTGTTGGTAGGTTTTAAAACAAAAATAGCGGCACGTGTACTGGCCGTATTGGCACTATTCTTAGCCGTAGTGCTTGGCCGCATGATTCCGGAAGTGTTCTTTTTATACTTAGGTATCGCAGGTGGCATGCTATTACTGAGCACTTACCCACAAACTGCATTCAGTGTAGATAACATCAAAAAGTAAGCTTATCCACATTATCAGCAGCCTCAAGCTGTTCATATCAACAGGTGAATTGCATCAGCACTTCACCTGTTTTTGTATCTACTATTCCCACTCCAGCGCTGTAAAAATCGTATTCACATTCCTGCGGTTGGCAATATCAAACAGCTGCCATTTGTCTCGTTCGCTTGCTGCTGCAGTGCCCATCGTCTTTTCCATGCTATCGCCTTTTTTAATGGCCGCTCGCACATCAGTCAGTACTGCGTTTAAATAACGCTGTTCGTTATCCAAGGCTTGTCCCCAGTTTTTTGCCACCGGCCCATGCCCGGGTACTACTTGTTTTGCCGGATATGTTTTCAATGTATCAATCGCCGAAATTAAGCCTTTGATATCGCCCTCTACCACTGGTGTGCGCTCAATAAATAATAAATCGCCGGTAAATAATGTGGCGGTTTTGCTATCCAATACCGAGATATCGGTGTTGGTATGCGCGACCGTATACGGCACCACTCGCAAGGTTCTATCGCCTAAATCCAAATCCACACCCTCTTTAACTGCCAATGTGGGTAGCACTTGCACGGTACCTTTGGCATCATTTCCCAAATATTGGGCATTGAGTTTGTCATAGGCCTCTTTGCGTAGCTGCATGGCAGAGGCAAGCTTGGCATGCCCTACAAACTGTGGCTTATCTTCTAAAAAAGCTGCATTTCCATAAATATGGTCAGGGTGCACATGGGTATTAATCACATACAGAATAGGCTTATCTGTGATTTGACGAATAGCGGCGCGTAATTCTTGACCCACTTTCAAACTGCCGCCAGTATCAATCACCGCCACGCCTTTGCTGCCCACCACAAAGCTTGTATTGCAGATGTCACCTTGGTAACCAGTATCAATATCTAAGTGCGCTCCATGATGCACGTAGATACCATCCCCCACATTTTCTAACGAAAATGCAGGGTGGCTAACCTCTGCCTGCGCACAAGCAGCCAGTAATGATGCCAATAAATACACAAATAGACGTGTCATGCGTTTTCCTTTTTAATGATTTTACACACGGTATATTCCTGAGAATACGCTAATATTATGGGTGTTAGGCAACAAATGTGTGTGACCGCTGTCACACCAAAATAATAAGCCAAGAAAATAATATATTAGGAGTCATGCATGAATGTAAGTAATCGCTATACCAAAACCGCCATTGTGCTGCATTGGTTAATCGCAATCGCCATTTTCGCCATGTTTGCGCTGGGCTGGTATATGAGCGAGCTACCGAAAGAAGGTCCTAAACAAATGGGGTTCGATTTATTCGACTTAGGCATCTACACGTGGCAATTATCTGAAGAAGCTACCCTACGTACGTTTTATTTTAATTTACATAAATCCATAGGCGTGACCTTATTAGCGCTGGTCATTTTCCGCCTACTGTGGCGCATTACACACAAACCACCGGCACTGCTCAGCTCCTATTCCGCATTTGAGCGCAAACTGGCCACTGGTGCGCACCACCTGTTGTATTTACTGATGGTAGTGCTGCCTGTGAGTGGCCTATTGATGACGCTTTACAGCAAATACGGCCTTAAATGGTTTGGCTTGGAGTTTTTACCCGGCTTAGATAATAAAGATTTGCGTGATGTGTTCAAAGAATCACACGAAATCATTGGTATCGTAATCTTAGTGGTCATTGCTATCCATATCTTAGGTGCGTTGAAACATAAGTTTATTGATAAAGACACCACCTTGCAGCGCATGACTTTGAAGTAATAAGTCACAGCGTATTGTTGCATGTCGGGGGTAGCCCGACAGCTAGTTACTTTCTTTTGTGTGTGCAAAAGAAAGTAACCCAAGAAAAACACACCCCACATCACGGCCTTCGGCTTCCTTGCGTTGCTCAACAAAATAAGCGGCTGCGCAACTCAACCTTGTGGCTTGCAAACACCACAAGCCACTGCGGGATTCAAACAGGTGCTCGCCTTCATCTTATTTTGTTTCCGCTACTCAGCGTGCTGTAAGGGGCATACCGCACTAAGCATAAAGTTTAGGTACTCATATGGTTTTTCAAACCCCTTTGCCGCGCCTGAGGCTTGAGCGGCAGATGCTAGGTGACGAGGACTGTTTGAGTGCTGAAAGCACGAGTTCCGGAGTCACCACGCAGATGCTGCGCAAAGACCGAAGGAAACAAGCGGCAGGGGGTGCTCTTTTGTTTGGTTACTTTCTTTTGAGCAAGCAAAAGTAAAGTAACTCGCCTAGAGGCGAGACTTAATTTGATAGATTGTCTCTTGGCTTGATTCTATTCAAATATTTTAGACAGGTTTCTTTATTGTAAGTGTAAAGATAAAGCCCTTTATGACATCTAACACCAATTAACTCGCCTTTTGGGTCAACCTTCATCCCACAATTTTTACGTTTAGCCAACCTCTGAGGTGTATCGAAATATTCTGGTCGTTCACATACATAGGTATTGTTTTTGATTCCCATTAGCCAATATTTATCAGAGTAAATAGGAAAACCTAAAGCACTAGATAAAGTGGATGCTAATAACGGCAAGTGCCAGAGCCACTTAAACACATTAATAATGACAACTAATCTTGCAAGCCATTTCCAGTATCGGCTCCCAAGATAAAGTTTAGAAGCATTCCATACAGCAACTACAATTAGAACAAGATGAACTAACGTAATAGTTACAATGAGAACCACTTGCCAAAGTGTAGTCGCTTTTGAAGTTAAGAAATCTAGCGTTAATGCAATTAGAACGCCATATAACCAAAACGTAATAGGTAAGCCTAAGCGGCCTGAGATAAAATCTCGGAAGAATTTTCTTAAGCTTTCAACCAACGCGCCACATCCATCGCATAATACGTCAACACCCCATCCGCCCCAGCACGTTTAAAGCCCAGCATCGCCTCCAACACACAGGCTTTTTCATCCAGCCAACCATTTTGCGCAGCCGCTTTCAGCATCGCATATTCACCACTCACATGATACGCATAGGTCGGCACACCAAACTCTTGTTTGACACGACGCACGATATCTAAATATGGCATGCCCGGTTTCACCATCACCATGTCCGCGCCTTCTTCAATATCCAGCGCCACTTCTTTAATGGCTTCGTCCGAATTGGCTGGATCCATTTGGTAGTTGTATTTGTTGCCTTTGCCTAAGTTAGCGGAAGAGCCTACAGCGTCTCTAAATGGGCCATAAAAGGCAGACGCATATTTGGCAGAGTAAGCGAGGATGCGCGTATAGATATAGCCAGCTTCTTCCAGCGCATCACGGATGGCACCAATACGGCCATCCATCATGTCCGAAGGGGCTACGACATCTGCACCGGCTTCTGCGTGACAAAGCGC
Organism: Methylophilaceae bacterium 11; assembly: GCA_000525025.1. Lineage (GTDB taxonomy): Bacteria > Pseudomonadota > Gammaproteobacteria > Burkholderiales > Methylophilaceae > Methylophilus. The sequence goes on from JCKJ01000001.1 coordinate 2,639,544, forward strand.
TTGCTTCACCAGCACTTCTACCGTCTCATCATTGAGTACGTAACCCGTATCATCAATTAAGCCATCTTGGCCATGCGTGGTGTATGGGTCTAAAGCGACATCGGTAATCACGCCCAATTCTGGAAAGGCCTGTTTCAAGGCTTTCACTGTACGCGGTACCAGCCCGTTAGGGTTATACGCTTCTTTGGCATCTAAACTTTTAAATTCCTGTGGCACCACCGGGAAAATGGCGAGGGCTGGAATACCTAAATTGACACACTCTTGTGCGGTCTTGAGCAATACATCAATACTTTGGCGTTGGACACCCGGCATTGAGCTGACTTCTTCGGTACGCTGCTCACCTTCCAACACAAAGACTGGGTAAATGAGATCATTGGTAGTGAGTACGTGCTCTCGCATTAAGCGCCGCGAAAACTCATCTTTACGCATGCGGCGTGGGCGAATAGCTAAGAATTGATTACTCATAGTTACCTCTTAAGCAAACACTTTAGAAAGTTCAGCGCCAGGATCTTCCTGACGCATAAATGCCTCGCCTACCAAAAACGTATGCACCTGATGTTTGCGCATAAGTGCCACATCAGCATGTGTGAAAATACCAGATTCTGTCACCACAATCTTGTCTTGCGAAATACGGTCAAGCAAACCAAGTGTGGTATCCAATGTCACCTCAAAAGTACGTAAGTTACGGTTGTTGATACCGAGCAATGGTGTGGTCAGTTGCAATGCCAAATCCAACTCTTCGCCATTATGCACTTCTACCAATACAGCCATCCCAAGCGCATGTGCAACGGTTTCTAACTCTTGCATTTTAGGCAGGGTGAGTGCGGCAGCAATCAATAAAATACAATCTGCACCCATCGCGCGCGCTTCGTACACTTGGTAGGCATCTATCATAAAATCTTTGCGCAACACGGGTAACGTACAGGCCGCACGTGCCTGTTTAAGATAGTCTGCCGAGCCTTGAAAGTATTGCTCATCGGTCAGCACAGATAAGCATGCTGCGCCGCCCAATTCATAACTTTGAGCAATGTCTGCTGGCTTAAAATCCGCACGAATCACACCTTTGGAAGGGCTGGCTTTTTTGATTTCTGCAATCACAGCCGATTGCCCAGCCGCAATTTTTTGACGGATACTGCCCACAAAATCACGCGTTGGCGCTTGTTCAGCTGCCAATTGTTGAATGGCTTCCAAGCTAATTTTGGCTTTGGCTGCGGCCACTTCAATCGCTTTGGTGGCTAAAATTTTATTTAAGATATCGCTCATATTCTGTTACTCAAATGTGTTTCCTTGATGTTTAATCCAACCACCTTGGTGCTGCCCTTTGGGGTCACGATGTGTCCAATGCATCACACCACCCTTAGGATTAAATACATATTCACCTTTAAATTCAATGCTGTCGCCCACTTTTAACGCATCAATTCTCGGTGATAAATCAATATTATGTGCAAACAACAATGTCTGCGTTGCATTGATGCGCACCAAAAACTTTTGATGGCGTGCGCCGCGATTATCGTCCGGCAGTAATTTAGTCACTTCACCAGTGCCTTGCACCCACACATTACTTTGCTTTTGTGCAAAGGCCTGCCTAACAGCCGCATTGTCTTGCAGCGCAAGACCAGCAGATAGCGGTTTTAGGTCTAGCGTTTTAACCTGCGATTTTACTTCGATTGCTGATTGTGACGGATTGTTCTCGGCATCCTGCTGCGGCGTTTGCAGGCACGCTACTAAACTCATGGACAGTAGCAAAATTGATACTGCAATCAGCGGGTGGCGCTTCATGCTGCCTGACTCAATGCCTTTAGCTGTTGCAGTTTGTTCAGGGCAGCGCCAGAGTCTAGAGCATGCGCCGCTTGCGTTATCCCTGTCTGCAAATCACCCGCAAGGCCAGACACATAAATAGCTGCGCCCGCATTCAATAGCACAATGTCACGCGCCGGTCCGGTCTCACCAGATAGCAGCCCGAGAATAATCTCGCTGGAATGCTGCGCACTTTCCACACGGATGCTATTGATATCATGCAACGGCATGCCAAACTGCCTAGGGTTGAGTGTGTATTCATGCACTTCGCCATTTTTAAGTTCGGCAACGTAAGTATCTGCTGAAAAGGAGATTTCATCCATTTCATCGGCGCTGTGTACCACCATCACATGCTCACTGCCCAGTTTCTGCAATGTCTGCGCCAGCAAAGGCACCAAATCACGGTGGAATACCCCCATGACTTGTCGCTTGGCACCAGCAGGATTGGTCATCGGCCCTAATAGATTAAACATGGTACGTACGCCAAGCTCACGCCGCACAGGTGCTGCATACTTCATGGCAGCGTGATGATTGGGGGCAAACATAAAGCCAATACCCGCCTCATTCACACAACGTGCAACCTGTTCTGGCGTTAGGCTAATGTTGACACCCAGTGCCTCAAGCACATCTGCCGACCCACTTTTGGAAGATGCTGCACGCCCGCCATGCTTGGCGATTCTGGCACCTGCGCCAGCCGCCACAAATGCAGAAGCTGTAGACACATTAAACGCCTTGTTGGGTGCGCCACCAGTGCCACAGGTATCAATCAGGTGGCGCGTATCAGTGACCTCAACCTTGCTGGAAAGCTCGCGCATCACTTGCGCAGCCGCAGCAATCTCGGTCACGGTTTCGCCTTTTACGCGCAATGCAGAAAGAAAGCCGGCAATCTGTATCTGGGTAAATTCCCCACCCATGATTTGCTGCATGATTTCCAGCATTTCCTCATGGGTGAAATCGGCATGGTCAATCAGCCGTTGCAATGCCAACTTAGGCGTAATGCTCACTGTCATACTCATTAGTACGCTTTCAGGAAGTTATCCAGCAACGCATGGCCATGCTCAGTCAGGATAGACTCAGGATGAAATTGCACGCCCTCTACCGGCAAGGTTTTATGACGCACGCCCATAATTTCATCATCTTCGGTCCATGCCGTGATTTCTAGGCAATCAGGAATGGTCTCACGCTCAATCACCAATGAATGATAACGTGTGGCCGTGTAAGGGTTAGGTAAGTCGCGGAATACGCCCACATTCTCGTGATGAATCAATGAGGTTTTACCGTGCATTAAGGTTTTTGCTTTGATAATCTTGCCGCCAAACGCTTGCCCAATACTCTGATGACCCAAGCACACGCCCAGTAACGGAATCTTGCCAGCAAACTCATGAATCAGCGGTACCGAAATACCGGCTTCATTGGGCGTGCAAGGGCCTGGAGAAATGACGATATGGCGCGGTTTTAATTTGGCAACGGTGTCTAAATCAATTTCATCATTGCGGTACACCTGCACATCTTGGCCAAGCTCGCCAAAATACTGCACCAAGTTATAAGTAAATGAATCGTAGTTATCTATCATGAGCAACATGATTATGCCCCTTTACTATCTAGACCAGCTTGGACTAATTCAGCAGCACGAATCACTGCTTTCGCTTTGTTTTGGGTCTCTTCCCATTCCGATTGCGGTACAGAATCTGCCACAATACCTGCACCGGCCTGCACATAGAGCATTTGGTCTTTAATCACGGCCGTACGGATCGCGATCGCTACATCCATATCACCATTAAAACCTAAATAGCCTACCGCGCCTGCATAGATGCCGCGCTTGCTTGGCTCCAGTTCATCAATAATTTCCATGGCTCTGACCTTGGGTGCGCCTGACACGGTACCGGCCGGGAATGTGGCTTTGAGTACATCAATCGCATCAAAACTAGGTTTGAGCTTACCTTCTACATTGCTGACAATATGCATTACATGCGAGTAACGCTCAATCATCATATTGTCTGTCACCTTCACCGTGCCCACTTGCGCCACACGGCCGACATCATTGCGCCCCAAATCCATCAGTTGCACATGCTCTGCACGCTCCTTCGGGTCTGCCAACAGTTCTGTTGCAAGGGCTATATCCGCTTCACGCGTTTTACCACGTGGGCGCGTGCCGGCAATCGGGCGTGATGTCACAGTATCATGCTCCAAACGCACCAAAATCTCTGGCGAAGCGCCCACCACATGATGATCGCCCATATCGTAATAGAACATATAAGGAGATGGATTTAAACTGCGCAAAGCACGGTAAAGTGAAAGCGGTGGCGCAGCAAACGATTGCGACATGCGTTGGCTCAACACCACTTGCATAATATCGCCTTCTAAAATATAGGCTTGCGCTTTTTTCACTGCCGCTTTAAATGCCTCTTCACCAAACTCTGAGGCGGCCTCTGTTTTAGGCATAGGCAGCGATTCTGGAATCGCCACTGTTTTACGTAACATGCCCAGCAATGACTGAATACGTGCACATGCATTGCTGTAGGCATCGGCTTCATCTGGATTAGCATATACAATAAAATAGAGCTTGCTGCTTAAATTATCGATGACCGCGATTTCCTCGGACACCATCAACAACACATCTGGCACGCCCACAGCATCTGGCTTATTGGTATTGGCTAAGCGTTTTTCAATATAACGGATGGTTTCATAACCAAAATACCCTGCCAAACCGCCAGTAAACCTTGGCAGGCCTTCGTAAGGTGGCGTTTTAAAACGTGCTTGGTAGGCTTTGACGAAATCTAGCGGATTGACATCGTGATGGGTTTCAATCACTTGTGTATGTTGAATCACTTGCAGTTGCTGCCCATTGGCAACAATTCTGGTTTTGGCAGGCAAGCCGATAATCGAGTATCGCCCAAAACGCTCGCCGCCTTGCACGCTCTCTAATAAATAAGAAAAGGGCTGATTGGCTAATTTAAGATACAGGGATAACGGCGTGTCTAAATCGGCAAAGGTTTCAAGCACCAGCGGTATGCGGTTATAACCCTGCGCCGCTAAGGCATTGAATTCTGACTGGGAAATCGTGGTTAACATGGTTCTACACTTTCTGCATAATTTTCTATTTTGGTCGCCCATCACAACCCGGTGCGATGGATAAGTCTGATGACTACACAGACATGAACAAGTCGTGTCTTAGCTTCGCCAAGAACTGCGCCAGCTTATTTGAGGCTGGAATGGAAAATTACTTTGTTGAGAACACATATCAATACACTTTAAGTTGGTTGAGTCAAAAGTTGGTTTAGTGAACTAAAAAATTTGCTATTACATCAGTATAGACGGCAATTCAGTTAAATCTCGAATCATCGCGTCCACTTGGCTTTCATCAATGGGTTTTCCTTGATTATACCCATACGGCACCGTCACAATAAAACAGCCGGCAGCTTGTGCTGCTGCAATGTCCGTGGCGGAATCACCCACCAACATCGCTTCCATCTCCATCACATCGAATTCTGCACAAATGTGATGTAATTGTATAGGGTCAGGCTTCTTCTTTGGCAAGGTATCGCCCGACACCACGATTTCAAAAAAATCGGCCAAGCCACTTGCCTCTAACAACGGACGCGTAAACTTTTCTGGTTTATTCGTCACGCAAGCCAGCTTTAAATTGCGCTGCTTTAAGACCGCTAGGCCATCTTGCACGCCATCAAACGGCAAACTGTCTGTAACGTTGTTAGCATAATGCGCAAAAAACAAATGCTGTGCTGTCGCCTGTAAAGCTTGGTCTGGTACATCATGCAACGCACCAGCCAAACAGCTCTGTATTAAGACTTGTGCACCCTCACCGATATACCCTTTAATTTGCGCATAAGGCAATGGAGGCAATCCTAACTCCGTTAACATTGCATTCGCTGCGTGCGCAATTTCCGGTGCTGTATTGAGCAAGGTGCCATCCAAATCAAACATCAATGCGCTTACTTTAAATTGCGACATTGAACGCTACCTTACTCACGCACTGCGATAAATTACACGGTGGCCAATTTATACCGTGGCTAATGAAGCACGAATTTGACCAACGACCGTATTGTAACGGTTAGGGTCTGTGTCTTTTGGTGAACCAAAAATCGCACTACCTGCTACAAACGTATCCGCACCAGCTCGTGCAATATCTGCAATGTTTGCTGCGTTCACGCCGCCGTCAACTTCTAACCAGATTTGGCGGCCAGTTTTTTCGTAATAAGCATCAATGCGTGCACGCGCTTGTTTCAGTTTGTTCAATGTTTCTGGAATGAATTTTTGACCACCAAAACCAGGGTTCACAGACATCAATAAAATCATGTCCACTTTGTCCATCACGTAATCTAAATAATGCAACGGTGTGGCTGGGTTGAATACCAAGCCAGATTTACAGCCTTGGTCACGTACCAACGCCAAGCTACGATCAATATGATCGGATGCCTCTGGGTGGAAAGTGATGATGTTGGCACCGGCTTTTGCAAAGTCAGGAATAATGCGATCCACTGGCTTCACCATTAAATGCACGTCAATCAACGCGCCCACATTTTTAGAGATTTCACGAATCGAATCACACACCAGTGGGCCAATGGTTAAGTTAGGCACGTAATGATTGTCCATCACATCAAAGTGCACGATGTCTGTGCCTGATTTAATCACATCTTCAATTTCTTGGCCTAGTTTGGCAAAGTTGGCTGAAAGGATACTCGGTGCAATTCTAAATGTTTTGTCCATGCTCATGATTCCGTCTGCTTAGTAATAGTAAATAGTGTCCATGGGAGTGTGTCATATACCCAATACATCATTAGGCATACCCTAACAACGCACTTCCATTTTGGTTTATAAGGATAATTTACTATTTTAACGCTATTTCTTGCCTAAGATAAGCCAATCCTTCAAAATTACGCATGCTTAATCTCACCAACACGCTTTCATGCATGCATTGCAGGCAAAATTGATCTTTTTTTGATGGTATTTCCTATTTCAATCAATGCCTTGGTAAAATAGCCACATGCAGCTTTATACCATTGGTGTGAATCACACCACCGCCCCTATCGCCATTCGCGAGAATGTTGCCTTCAACGGTGAAACATTACGCCATGCCTTGAGCGACCTCACCGCACGAAATGCAGCGGAAGCAGCCATTTTATCGACCTGCAACCGCACAGAAATTTACGTGCAATCTGAGCGACCTGAACCTGTGATTGACTGGCTAGCCAACTACCACAAACTGGCGCTGGATAAAGTACAGCCTTATACCTATACATTTTCCAACCAAGAAGCCGTCAAACATGCGTTCCGTGTCGCTTCTGGCTTAGATAGCATGGTACTGGGCGAGCCGCAAATCCTGGGGCAATTCAAGCAATCCATCAAAGTTGCGCAAGAGGCCGGCACGCTTGGCACGATGTTGCACAAATTGTTTCAGCGTACGTTTGAAGTCGCCAAAGAAGTGCGCACCAACACCGACATTGGCGGCAGTTCCATTTCCATGGCGGCAGCGGCCATCAAGCTAGCACAGCGTATTTTTGGTGATATTGGCCAACAAAAAGTATTGTTTATTGGCGCGGGCGAGATGATTGAGCTGTGTGCAGACCATTTTGCCGCACAGCGCCCCAAATCTATCACCGTTGCCAACCGTACCATTGAGCGCGGCATGCAACTGGCTGAAAAAATGCAATCGCAAGGCGTTTATGCACACGCCATTCTGCTTAACGATTTACCGGATTGCTTTGCCGAGTTTGATATTGTGATTACCAGCACCGCCAGCCAACTGCCGATTGTCGGACTGGGCATGGTAGAGCGCGCGATTAAAACACGCCGTCATCGCCCTGTGTTCATGGTGGATTTGGCAGTGCCGCGCGATATTGAACCAGAAGTCGCACAATTGGATGACGTGTTTCTGTACACCGTAGACGATTTGGCACAAGTAGTGGCCGATGGCATGGGTAGCCGCCAAGAGGCCGCGGTAAATGCAGAAATGATTGTGGCCGCACGTGTTGAGCACTTCATGCACTGGCTTAAAAAACGTGAATCGGTGCCCACCATCAAAGCCTTGCGTGACCAAGTAGACGCAATGCGCCTAGCCGAATTAGAAAAAGCGCTCAAGCTGATTCAAAAAGGGGAATCACCGGAAAAAGTGCTGGAAACCCTGAGTAACGCGCTCACCAATAAATTTTTGCATGCGCCCAGCCATGCGCTCAACCAATCACACGGTCAAGAACACACCCATTTAGAAGCAGTCTTACGACAGCTTTACAATATTAAATCTTAAAGAAGTCAGCATGAAATCCTCCATATTACAAAAGCTCGCCAGCCTGAGCGAGCGCCTAGATGAAGTCAACCGCCTGATGTCTTCCGAAGACATCACCAGCAACATGGACAACTACCGCAAAATTTCGCGCGAGCACGCGGAAATCACGCCTATCGTTGAGCAATATCATCTTTACGTGCAAACAGAGGCCGACATTAAAGAAGCACACGCCATGTTGAGCGACCCGGATATGAAAGAGTTTGCGCAAGAAGAAATTGAAACCGGCAAAAATAGATTAGAAGAAATTGCGTTGGAACTGCAAAAACTGTTGCTGCCCAAAGACCCTAACGACGAAAAAAATATCATTCTGGAAATCCGCGCCGGCACGGGCGGTGATGAATCTGGCTTATTTGCGGGCGACTTATTCCGTATGTATAGCCGTTACGCAGAACGCCAACGCTGGAAAGTGGAAGTGCTCTCAGCCAACGAAGGCGAAGTGGGTGGCTACAAAGAAATTATTGCCAAAATCGAAGGGCAAGGCGCGTATTCTAAAATGAAATTTGAATCCGGCGGGCATCGCGTGCAACGTGTCCCCGATACCGAAACACAAGGGCGTATCCATACTTCTGCTTGTACAGTCGCTATCCTGCCAGAAGCTGATGAAGTGAGCGACGTGGTGATTAATCCTGCTGATATTCGCTTGGATACCTTTAGAGCAAGCGGTGCAGGTGGTCAACATATTAACAAAACCGATTCTGCCGTACGCATTACGCACTTCCCTACTGGCATTGTCGTGGAATGTCAGGATGGCCGTAGTCAACATGCCAACAAAGCACAAGCGATGATGGTGCTGGCGGCTCGCATCAAAGCCAAACAAGTGGACGAACAAAACAGCAAAATCGCCAGCGAGCGCCGCAATTTGATTGGCTCTGGCGATCGCTCCGAGCGCATCCGCACCTACAATTATCCGCAAGGTCGTATTACCGACCATCGTATTAATCTCACCTTATATAAGATTGACGCGATTACTGAGGGCGATATGGACGAACTGATCAGTGCGTTAGCAACAGAGCATCAGGCGGACTTGCTGGCGACATTGGGTGAGGACAATTAGAGCTACTCTATAAATTCAAATACCTCATTTTGTAGTTTTGAAAAACCTGCTGCACCTTCATATAATTTAGAAAATTCAATTATTTTTTCTAAATAATCTCTATCAGTTGCGACTATATATCTATCAGCTTGAAGGAAAAAATAAACTGCCATTTTCGTGCTAAATATTGGATCTAAAGATAAGTTAATGTCTGACCTATTTTTAGATACTAAAAGCTTTGTGTTTGATAATGGAAATATAAATGTACCCGAAAAATTAAACAGTTTTTCGGGATTTTTAAAGATGAAAGGTGTATCAGAACACAAGATGTTTGACCAACCATTAGCCTTATCCACATCTAATATAACCCACCTGATATTGTCGGGAAGTTGGCCATCTAACTTAAAAGTGCAAAGCGGCAATACGAAACACCTAAAAAAATATCTAAACCCACCGTCTTTTTTTATGCGCTCGAAAACTTCGTTATGAGTGAGTGGCGGCATTGCAACCTGGCAATACTGCTCTATCTCATCAAGCGTTCGACTCAACATGAAATGTTCCGCAAATTCATCCAGTATTGGCAGTCTCCAAAACTGAATTGCCAAATACTTTCTTAAGATAGAAATACCATCGGCATTTAATAGCGCGAATTGATCTACTCCATTATTTACTATACCGAATAGCTGGCTATATGTTGTTTCAAGTTCAGCATAAATTTTTTCAATGGCATCTGTTTTCATACCATTACGTCTTATAGTATTTCTATTTTTAGCAAAGAAAACCGTAGCTGGCGACTGAGGGCCACTTTTAAAATGAGAATATTTTTTATCATAAACTTCAAACGTACCATCAGGCCGACAAAAATTTCTCAGATAAAACTGTGGGATGTAGTGATGTTTGTGAGAGGTAGCACCCATTTTTTATCTTTAAGTCTAATGAATTACTATTTCAATGAATAAAAATAATACATCAATTAAAGCCAATCTTGCTGAGGCTAGCTCTCTACTCAATACCGACGAAGCAGTACTTGATGCGCGACTACTTTTACAGCATGTCCTAAACACCAACCGCGCTTGGTTAATCGCCCACGCAGATAACACACTCACACCAGAGCAATACGCAGCCTTTGATGCGTTACTGCAACGCCGGCTAAATGGCGAGCCCATTGCCCATATTTTAGGCGAGCGCGAATTTTTTGGCCTGCCACTAAAAGTCACATCAGAGACCTTAATCCCACGGCCAGATACGGAAACATTGGTCGAGCAAGCCTTACAAACGATTCCAGAACAAGCAGTGTGTCAAGTTTTAGATTTAGGTACAGGTACAGGTGCAATTGCCTTGGCGATTGCCAAACATCGACCACTGGCCATAGTCACAGCTGTCGATGCCTCGAAAGCAGCTCTGGCTGTTGCTACCGAGAATGCAAATAATCTTGGCTTAAATAACGTCTCGTTTCAATACAGTGATTGGTTTAGCCAATTGCAGGTACAGCGCTTTGACATGATTGTGAGCAACCCTCCGTACATTGCCGAGAATGACCCGCATTTATCACAAGGTGATGTACGTTTTGAGCCAAAGTCAGCACTTACTTCCGGCGCAGATGGCTTAGATGATATTCGCCATATCGTATCGCATGCAGCACATTATTTAAAACCCAATGGCTGGCTATTGTTAGAACATGGTTACGATCAGGCACAGGCAGTGGCTGAGTTACTGACGCAAGCCAATTTCACACATATTGGCCATGCTTTAGATTTGGCAGGCATTCAACGCGTGACGTTTGGCATGGTTTCGCCTATGATTTCCACTTAACATCACTCACTTAATACCGCTATACAACGATGGAGAATCTTATGGCCGATTTCTCAACCATCAAAGGCATCATGTTCGATTTAGATGGCGTGCTATATGTTGGCAGTACGCCTATCGACGGCGCAATCAAAGCCGTTCAGCAAATTCGGGACGCAGGTTATATTTGTCGGTTCGTCACCAATACCAGCACACTCTCTTTGGCATCGCTACAGAAAAAGTTGCACGGATTAGGATTTGATGTCGATCAATCTGAAATTTTTAGCGCACCGCAAGCCGCACTCCACCTACTTAAGCAACAAGACAATCCCATCTGCCGCCTATTGTTGGCAGAAGACGTCAAGCGAGACTTTCAGCAATTTCAACAATCCGATACCGATGCGCAGTGGATTGTGATTGGCGATATCGGCAATGCATGGACCTACGCCATGTTGAATGAGGTATTTCAGTGCGTGATGGGTGGTGGAAAATTGCTGGCGATTCACAAAAACCGATTTTGGCAAACCGAGCAAGGTTTACAAATGGATATCGGCGCATTTATTGATGGCTTGGAATATGCCACCAATACGCAAGCCACGATGATTGGTAAACCCTCTGCGGACTTTTTCTCTGCGGTGCTGGCAGATATGCAACTGACGCCGGAACAGGTGTTGATGATTGGCGACGATATTGATGCGGACGTAGGCGGTGCACAAGCAAGCAAGATTCGCGGTGTGCTAGTGCGCACGGGTAAGTACCGTCAGGCGTATGCGGAGAGCTCTGCGGTTCAACCAAACGCCACGCTCAACAGCATTGCCGATTTGCCAGCGCTACTCAGATCAGCCTAGTCTTAGGTTTGGGCTTCATCTAAATATACTTGCTTGAGCTGTACGTACATGGCAGCAGATTGCTGCAGCTGCGTGATTTCATCAATAGTGAGTGCACGCACCTGCTTGGCTGGCCGCCCCATATACAGGTAACCACTTTCTAGCACCTTGCCCTCTGGCACCAAACTTCCCGCAGCCAATAACACATGACGCTGCACCACGGCTTTATCCATGACAATGCTGCCCATCCCAATGAGTGATTCATCTTCTATCGTGCAGCCATGTAATATCACCATATGGCCAATGGTCACACGGTCACCTATCACTAATGGCGCGCCTTGTGGGTCTTGTGGTGAACGGTGATTGACATGCAAGCTACTGAGTTCTTGAATATTCGACTCCGCGCCAATTTGAATAAAATTCACATCCCCGCGAATCACGACACCGGGCCATATCGAACTATCCTCACCAATCGTTACTTGGCCAATTAATGTTGCAGAAGCATGCACGTACACTTTTTGCGCAAGTTGTGGCACATGTGATTGAAATGCCTGAAGATTCCGCATGTTGTCCTTTCGCACGAGAAGTGATTTTTTAAAGTATCACATAGTATAATCACGAAATGTCTGAAAATAACTCCGTAGGCCTTGTTGCCCCACAATCCGCGCATTTTGACACCCCGTTGCCGCTCAAAAGTGGTGAAGTGTTGCCGCAGTACCACCTCACTTATGAAACCTATGGCGAGCTGAATGCAGACAAATCGAATGCGGTGTTGATCTGTCACGCGCTGTCTGGCAATCACCACGTAGCAGGCAAATATAAAGAGTCCGATAAATCAGCTGGCTGGTGGGACAACCTAGTCGGCCCAGGCAGACCATTAGACACCAATAAATTTTTTGTGATTGGCGTCAATAATCTGGGCGGCTGTCATGGCAGTAGCGGCCCATCCAATACCAACCCAGCCACCGATCGCCCTTACAGTGCTACCTTTCCAGTCGTGACTGTTGAGGACTGGGTGCAGTCTCAAGCGCGCTTAATGGATTACTTGGGCATACAACAACTGGCAGCAGTGATTGGCGGCAGTTTGGGTGGCATGCAAGCACTGCAATGGGCGATTGCATTTCCTGATCGCGTAAAACACGCACTGGTCATTGCCTCCGCACCCAACCTCACCGCGCAGAATATGGCGTTTAACGAGGTGGCGCGCCAGGCCATTATTACTGACCCGGAATTTCACGATGGCGATTACTATAATTATGGGGTAGTACCACGCCGCGGCTTACGTATTGCACGTATGCTCGGGCATATTACCTATCTGTCCGACGACGTGATGGGTGCTAAATTTGGGCGAAAATTGCGTGACGGCACCATCAAATATAGCTTTGATGTGGAATTTGAAATGGAATCTTACTTGCGTTATCAAGGCGATAAATTCGCTGGCGAGTTTGATGCCAACACCTATTTACGCATGACACGTGCGCTAGATTATTTTGACCCAGCGCTGGATTATGGTGGCAACCTGTCTGCAGCACTTGCGCATGTCAAAGCCAAATTCTTGGTGGTATCGTTCACCAGCGATTGGCGTTTCTCCCCCGCACGCTCCAAAGAAATTGTAAAAGCACTGCTGGACAATGAAATTTCTGTGCGCTATGCCGAGGTCACAGCCGCACATGGCCATGATGCATTCCTCATGCCAGACCCACATTACCATGCCATTATGCGTAGTTATTTGGCGAAAGTGAAAGTGTAAACACCTATGAGCCAGCCCATACAATCGAGCACAGACCATACTGCGATTCGCCCTGACTTTGCCTTAATTAGCCAATGGATAAAACCACATGCCAAAGTACTGGATTTAGGCTGCGGCGATGGCGAGTTACTCACACATCTGCATCATCAGCATGATATTCGCGGCTACGGCGTAGAGAAAGATGACAGCAACTGGCTCACCGCCATGGAAAACGGCGTAGATGTATTACAGATGGATTTGGAGTCAGGCTTATCCGGGTTTGAAGACCAATCGTTTGATACCGTCATACTCTCGCAAACACTGCAAGCCATGCACAATACAGAAGGCATTGTGCAAGAGATGCTGCGCGTTGGGCACGAAGCGATCGTCACCTTTCCCAATTTTGGTTACTGGCGCAATCGCTTTCAAATCGTATTCGGCAATATGCCGGTTTCCAAAACCCTGCCATACCAGTGGTACGACACGCCTAATGTGCATCTATGCACGATTGATGACTTTGATGCATTTTGCACCAAACATCACATCGCCATTATTGAGCGCAAGGTAATTACAGACGGTCAAGATATTCAATTCCTACCTAATTTCCTTGGCAATTTGGCCATGTACCGGCTTAAAAGTGCCTAGCATCCTTTCAAAGCAGGATGCATGACTTCTCCCCGAAACTTTAAAGAAATCATCTTTAATAAGCGCATGCTGATATGCGTGTTCACTGGCTTTAGCTCTGGCCTGCCGCTGTATATTTTAATTAGCCTGTTGCCAGCATGGCTACGTTCCGAAGGCGTAGACCTGAAAGCGATAGGCTTATTCTCGCTCATCAGCTTGCCGTTTACGTGGAAATTTATCTGGGCACCATTATTTGACCGCTACTCGCCACCATTGGGGCGCAGGCGTGGCTGGTTACTCATCACACAATTGGCGCTTTTATTCAGCATCCCAGCATTTGGCTACTTGCATGCGCAACTAGATATTTGGACTGTGGCCTATTTAGCAGCAGTGGTAGCATTTTTTAGTGCCAGCCAAGACATTGTATTAGATGCTTACCGCCGTGAGATATTGCCAGATATTGAGCTGGGCTTAGGCAATGTCATCCATGTCAATGCGTACAAAATCGCGGGCTTGATTCCGGGTTCTGTTTCTTTGATTTTGGCAGATCACCTACCTTGGCACAGCGTGTTTGTCATCACCGCACTGTTTATGTTGCCCGGGCTTGCCATGACGCTGTTAGTGAAAGAGCCATTGCTTAAAGCTGGTGCGCCTAAAACGCTCAAACAAGCTGTGGTGGAGCCGTTTCATGAATTTATCTCACGTAATGGTATCCGCACTGCACTGACTATTTTGGCGTTTATTTTCCTGTATAAACTGGGCGATAGCATGGCCACTGCGCTGGCAACGCCGTTTTATTTAGACATGGGGTTTAGTAAAACCGAGATTGGTCTCGTTGCTAAAAACGCGGGGCTTTGGGCAAGTGTAGCTGGGGGCATTTTGGGCGGACTCTGGATGATACAACTGGGTATTAACCGCGCACTGTGGCTGTTTGGGTTGGTACAAATGGTGGCGATTTTGGGCTTTGCCTGGCTGGCGGTTGCCGGACACGATGTGCTGATATTGGCATTAGTGATTGGTTTTGAAGCATTTGGCGTGGGCTTGGGCACCGCCGCATTTGTGGCTTATATTGCGCAAACCACGCACCCGCTCTATACCGCCACTCAGTTTGCGCTATTCACCAGCCTAGCCGCCGTACCACGCACTGTGGCCAACGCAGGCACTGGCTTTATGGTAGAGCGCATGGGTTGGTTTCACTTCTTTATTACCTGTTTTTTACTGGCGATTCCGGGCATGCTACTGCTGTACAAAATCGCCCCTTGGAATAGCATCAAAGAAAACAAACAACCGTTGTAAGCGCAGCGTCATTTCTCCGACTAATGCATCACATAGTCAGGAGAAGCGCCATGCGCCAAATTCAAGCTTTTAGCCTTGTACTTCCATTGTTATTTTCCAGCATTGCACAAACCTATGCAGCTGAATGTACCGCCAAAAGCGGCGAAAACATAGTGCCATTACTAGAGCTGTATACGTCTGAAGGCTGCAGCAGCTGCCCACCAGCCGACAAATGGCTCAGCCACTTAGATACAGACATTACTAAAGTGACGCCATTGGCGTTTCATGTCGATTATTGGAACTACATTGGCTGGCAAGACCGTTTTTCCAAAGCAGAGTACAGCAACCGTCAACGCAAGACCGCTGCTTTTAATGCTGCGGGCTTTGTCTACACGCCGCAGTTTGTGCTAAATGGCAAAGACCTCAGAGGTTGGGAAAGTGGCCGGTTACGCAAACTCACTGAACAATCCAAACAGACACGTTCGTCCGCGCAATTACAGTTGGACGCAGTGCCGTTAGGCAATGGTGACATCACACTCAAGGCATCAGCAACGATCTTGGATAGCAAGTTAGCCAAGCATGCTGATGTATTTGTGGCTTTATATGAAAATAAATTGGTGAGCAAAGTGAATGCTGGTGAAAACAATGGCAGTGAACTCCACCATGATTACGTGGTACGTGAGTTATTTGGTGCATACCCTATGCATGCGCTCAACGCGTTCAGTAAACAGTTTAACTTAAGCCATCCTTGGAAAGAACGAAATGCTGGCGCCGTGATATTTGTACAAGACAATCAAACCGGCGAAATTCTACAAAGTTTGTCGTTGAAGTTTTGTAGTTAAGCTAGACAGATTTTACCGATGAATGTCGGCAATCATTTCCGTCTCTAACCAGCCGGCCAAATACTGCGCCGCTTGTAATGTGGCATCTTCGCCCACGGTCTCAAATAGCTTCTCACATAACGCACCAAAGCTTAGGCCGTCGCAAGCTTGTGCCAATAATGTTGCTTCAGTGTTATCCAGCGAGCGAAAATTCGCATCCATTTGCTGACGCCAAATCAACCAATGTAGATGCTGTTGATGATCAGGTTGCGGAGGCGCCTCATCGTCATTCAATGCTTTCCAAGTGGGTACAGCGTTAGTTTGTAAAGCCAAAAGTTGCAAGCCCGGTTGAAATACAAATGTTAATTCGCCCCAATGTTCTGGAGGAATCTCAGCCAAGTCTTGCAGTATCACGACCGTCACATCAGGCGCATCAAACGCGGCAGCAAGTGCCCACTCAAATGTCGCCATTTCTGTCGCCACAAGATTGTGAGGCAACACCGTCTGCAAGTAGTCCGCCATCTTGCTGCCATACCAGCGTAGATTGGGGTAAGTGGATGGATAACGATTCAAATACCCTAGCGCGATGGCTTGAAATTGAACCGGACCTAGTAACTTTTTTAGTCCACCATACGGGCTTGCCAACGCTTCAATAATGCGCATGCGGTAGGCATTGTGATATATGCCCAAGCGTTTTGTTGCGCCAACTTTTGTATCATCCACAATCCAGTTGTTATCCAACGCATGACTATCCACCGCCTGGCTATCGTCCATCAAATAGCGCTGAAAATCTTGCTGTAACTGTGCTAACTGTCTCATGGTTTAAGCCGCATTTCGCTGTGAAAAATCTTGTGTATGTTTGGCAGCTAATTGCCTTGCAATGTCCAGTTCTTCTACCAATACACCCAGCGCAGGAATATCATCATCGCGCTCGATCATGGTCGACACTGCACCAAACCGCTGTATGGCGTGGGCATATAAATCCCATACCGGGTCTATCACCGGTGCATCATGTGTATCAATAATATAATCACCATAATTGTGATGCCCCGCCAAATGGATCTGACGCACGCGCTGCTTGGGCACGCCATCAATAAAGGCTTTTGCATCAAACTGATGATTAAAACTGCTGACATAAATATTATTCACGTCTAATAACAGCAAACAATCTGCTGCGTCAGACACTTGCTGAATAAATTCCCACTCAGTCATGGTGGAATCCACATAGCTGGCATAGCTAGAGACATTCTCCAACAGAATTTGACGCCCTAAATAATCTTGTACAATTTTTACGCGCTCTGCCACATGCTTAGCGGCTTCTTCGGTATAGGGCATGGGCAATAAATCATGCATGTTTTGCCCATGTATGCCGGTCCAGCATAGGTGATCGGAAATCCAAGCGGGTTGTATGCGGTCGGCTAATTGCTTTAATTCTTTTAAGTAATCCAGGTTCACAGGAGCTGTCGAACCAATGGACAACGACACACCATGCATGACCATCGGGTAATCGGCACGAATCCGATCTAGAAAATAGAGCGGTTTACCGCCAGGCACCATATAGTTTTCAGAAAGCGCCTCAAACCAATCGACTTTAGGCTTGTTTTCTAAAATCTCATGGTAGTGCTCTGTACGCAGGCCTAAACCGAACCCTAAAAAACTAGCGTTATCTGTCATTTTTACCTCATGGCGTGATGTCATTGATGGGTATTTTTGAGTGAAGCAAGTAGAAAGCATATATAACCCATACACTTTCTACTTTACTTTGCATTACACAACCTAAGTATTAACCTAAGTATTAAAAACCATCACTAAACAGCATGTCCACCTTTAGCATCACACTCAGCGCCAGTTAAAGCCAAATGTCCATGGCCGGCACAATCATTTTGGCCTTTACATGCATTGGCTGGATTTGCACATGACCCTTGGCCTTTACATGCATTTTTTGCAGTTTTACATGCGTTGTGCCCTTTGCATTCGTTACCAGCAGTTTTGCAAGCACTAGTACCTTTGCATGAGTTTACGCCCACACAAGCAACCGTTGCCGAATTACCAGCAGTTTTTGCACCGCCACTGGCGCAGCCTGCCAAAATCAATGCTGCAGCCCCTAGTGCCAACATGGTACCTTTGCTCATTTTTGATGTTTCAATAGTCATTTTTATTCCTCTCGAGAGTCATGTGCGTCAATATGCGCCAAACAGAAAGTAACCATCTAGATGATTACCTGACTTAGTCGCGAGGGAAGAGGCTTCCTTACAAAAATAAGGAAGCCAGAGAGAAAAACTTTAGATAGGCGCTTGCGCGAGGTCGATGACCTGCGTATCCATAAATGTTGCTAGGCTTGTCGTGCTGGACTGCAAATCCTTTAGCCATGCGGTAGTGGCGGTATCGGCACTCGGCAATCCATCTAACACCATTTGCATGTCATAGCCCTGATACAACATCAGATTCAGCGCAATACGATCCGATTCAGCTAATTGATTTGGCTTTGCTTTTTTAAGCGCGACCTCTGAGCCCACAAAACTGGTCACAGAAGAAGCTGCGCTCGTCACAGCGGAGGTTGCTGTAGATGCTTGTGCTGCAGTGGATGAAGCGCTGACAATGGCCAACGCTGGAAACACAATACTGGCAATGGCTGTAATCATGAGTTTGGTTGCAATATTATGTGTGTGGTGCCGGCCAATCACATGCCCCATTTCACGCGCCAACACATAGCTTAATGCCTCATCGCTTAATGTCAGCTGTTGCAAGCCGCGAAAAACCACCACACGTCCGTTAGCAGTAGACGTAGTGGCAGCAGCCACTTTATCTATTACCTTAAACTGGAATGCGGGAATACGCTTTTTCAAATCCGGATACACGGTGTAGGCAGCCAAGGCCAAGTGCTCACCTAATGTGACAACGCGTTCGTCAAACTGCTGTCGTGCAATACATTCGTCCTCTACACACGCCTGCGCATTTTTCTGTGTAACCAGCCCCATGCGCATATCGACATCTGAATATGCTGCGCTAATACGATGTGTCACATCAATCAGCGCATTGCCTTCTGCATTGGCGATGCCAAGTGCAAACGGTGACAATGTCAACATGATGAAAATCGCCAATGCTTTCAATAAAAATTCCAACATCGCAACCCTTTCTACCGCTAGCATCAAGCTAGTCTCGGTAACCTAATCTAGGTAGTCAATGATGAGTGGCGCGTGATCGCTGAATCGCTCTGTTTTATAAATACTGGCTTGTGTTGCCTTGGCCGCAAATGCTGGCGTTGCAATTTGATAATCAATACGCCAACCCACATTTTTTGCCCAAGCCTGGCCGCGATTACTCCACCAGGTATAACACGCATCCGTTGTGTCTGGATGTAGCCTGCGATACACATCTACCCATCCCACGCGATTGAATAAATCGGTCATCCAAGCGCGCTCTTCCGGTAAAAATCCGGAATTTTTTCTGTTGCCCTTGTAATTTTTTAAATCTATTTCTTGGTGTGCAATATTCCAGTCACCGCAAATGACGACTTCATAGCCCTGACTGATGAGCTTTTCTAAATGAAGCATGAAGCGTGCCATTACACTGAACTTGAATTGCTGCCGTTCTTCGCCACTAGACCCACTTGGCAGGTACAAAGAAATGACACATAAGTGACCAAAACGGCACTCCAAGTAGCGGCCTTCCGCATCAATATCGGCCACCTCATGGGCAATTTCCCCCAAATGCGCGCCGGCTAAACCTTCAATCACCACATCCGCTTTCTGCTTGCTGTAAATGCCAACTCCGCTATACCCTTTCTTTTCGGCATAGTGAAAATAACCGTGATACCCGCTCGGCGTTAGCATCTCCAATGTCATATCCGCAGCCTGGGCTTTTACCTCTTGCATACAAATAATATCTGGCTGCACTTGCTGCAACCACGTGTAAAAGCCTTTATTTGCCGCAGAGCGGATTCCATTTAAATTCAACGTTATAATGCGCATTATCTATACTTTCTTATCGATTCCAATGAGTGACCTAAGCCAAGAGTTTATCGCGTTTTCTGTTAAAAAACAGGTATTAAGATTTGGTGAATTTAAAACCAAAGCAGGCCGTTTAAGCCCATATTTCTTCAATGCCGGGCTGTTTAACGACGGCGAGAGTTTATTAAAGCTGGGTGAGTTTTATGCAAAGAGCATTCAAGCCTCTGGCATTCAATTCGATATGTTATTTGGCCCCGCTTACAAAGGCATTCCACTTGTTGCGGCCATTAGCATTGCGTTTGCACGCGAAGGCAAAAACTACCCGTACGCCTATAACCGCAAAGAGGCCAAAGACCATGGCGAAGGCGGCACTTTGGTCGGTGCACCGGTGCAAGGCCGAGTATTAATTATCGATGATGTGATTTCTGCCGGCACTTCTATTCGAGAGTCCGTCGACCTTATTGTGCAGCAACAAGCTACCCCATGTGGCGTGAGTATTGCGCTGGATCGCCAAGAAAAAGGACTGACCGAACTCTCTGCAGTACAAGAAGTAGAAAAGAACAACCGCATCCCCGTTTCCAGCATTGCCAAGCTGTCAGATCTACTTAAATACATTGAAAACAGCCATGATTTGGCACAGTATTTGCATAAAGTCGACCAATACCGACAACAATACTGTGTTTAACACATTGATACCACATGATTAAAACCATTTTATGCTGTATCGCAATGCTTTGTTTCAGCGCTGGTGTACAAGCCGAAGGCAAACGCATTGTGAAGTGGGTGGACAAACATGGTGTTACCCATTATGGCGATCAAGTACCGCTACTAGATAGCACCAACAAAACCAGCGAGCTTAACAAATCCGGCATGGCGGTTAAACGTGTTGAGCAAACAGCCACACAACATGAGGCAGAGAAAGTCTCCTCCGAACAGAATAGACGCGATTCAGCCTTATTGGCTTCTTATAACTCGGCTGAAGAAATTGATATCGCCTGCGACCGCAATACTAGAATTGATAAGTCGGCGCTCGAAAGTCTTGGTCAGAAACGTACCAACTTAAAAGATCAGCAGCAAAAAAATGCCACTAAAATGGCAGATTTGACCAAACGCAAACGCCCGATACCGCCACAATTAGTAGAAGACAATCAAAAATACCAGACAGATATTGCTGATACAGACAAGTTAATCGTTACCAAGCAACATGACATCGACAATATACGTAAACGCTACGACAACGACAAACAGCGCTATTTGGAATTAAAAGCGCAAGGCTATACGTTAAGCAATATCCGAAACGCGACCAAAGCAGCGCCCTAATCCACAAGCTTTGCCAAGGCTTCCCAATCACCGCATGATTGAAAAGCCTGTCTCGAAATCATTAACCCAGCTTTTTCTTCAAGATTTCGTTTACTTGCGCAGGATTAGCCTTGCCTTTAGAAGCTTTCATGGCTTGCCCGACCAGGGCATTAAATGCCTTTTCTTTGCCCGCTTTAAACTCTTCTACCATTGCAGGGTTTGCATTTAACACTTCATCGATAATGGCTTCAATCGCGCCAGTATCAGACTCTTGTTTTAAGCCTTTTGCAGCAATAATCGTGTCCACATCACCTTCACCAGCCCATAACGCCTCAAACACCTGCTTGGCCGCATTGTTAGAAATGGTATTGTCTTGAATACGCTTTAATAACTGTGCCAATTGCGCCGCTGAAACGGGTGAATCTGTAATCACTTTTTCTTCTGCGTTTAATTTAGCGGACAAAGCGCCCATTACCCAGTTGGCTGCGGGTTTGGCTTCTGCGCCTGCCTGTACCACGGCTGTAAAATAATCGGCAGTGCCTCGGCTGGCCGTTAAGGTAGCCGCATCATAACTGCTTAAGCCATGCGCCGCTTCAAATCTTGCTTTCATCGCCTCAGGTAATTCAGGCATATGCGTTCTTACACGCGCCTTATCTTCGTCACTCACCACGAGCGGTAACAAGTCTGGGTCTGGGAAGTAGCGATAGTCATTCGCTTCTTCTTTAGAGCGCATCGCGCGTGTTTCACCTGTGTCTGGGTTAAACAAGACGGTGGCTTGTTGAATTTTTCCACCGTCTTCTAATGTATCAATTTGCCATTGTGTTTCGTACTCAATGGCCTGCTGCATAAACTTAAATGAGTTGAGGTTTTTAATCTCACGGCGCGTGCCTAGCTTCTCTGTGCCTTTGGGGCGCACGGACACGTTCACATCACAGCGGAAGCTACCTTCCTGCATGTTGCCATCACAAATACCAATCCACTGTACCAGCTCATGCAGCTTTTTAGCATAGGCCACTGCTTCAGCCGCACTACGCATATCTGGCTCGGTCACAATTTCTAGCAAGGGTGTACCAGCACGGTTTAAATCAATGCCGGACATGCCTTCTACAGCGCCATGCACTGATTTACCGGCATCTTCTTCCAAATGCGCACGGGTAATGTGAATGGTTTTTTCGTAAGCCTCGCCATGCTTGCCTGCGGGCACTTGTATCGTTAGCTTGCCTTTGCCTACTACCGGCAATTCGTACTGGCTGATTTGATAGCCTTTAGGTAAATCTGGATAAAAATAGTTTTTACGCGCAAATACTGAGCGTGGTGCAATGTCTGCATCCACGGCCAGGCCAAATTTAATCGCGCACTCTACGGCTTCTTTGTTTAATACTGGCAGCACACCAGGCAAAGCAATGCTCACCTCGCATGCTTGTGTATTAGGCTCTGCCCCATAGGTGGTGGAGGCACCACTGAAAATTTTAGTATTTGTTTTTAATTGAGTGTGGGTCTCTAACCCAATCACGACTTCCCATTCCATACTATTTCAAACTTTCCGGCATTTGCAGATGCCAATCTGTGACTTGTTGATATGCATGCGCCACATCCAACATGCGCGCCTCATCAAAGTAATTACCCACCAATTGCAACCCCACTGGCAACGCTTTGCCATCAGTACTTGGCGCAAAGCCGGCTGGAATACTCATGCCTGGCAAGCCAGCCAAGTTGGTGGCAATGGTGTAGACATCTTGTAAGTACATCGCCACTGGGTCATCCGCTTTCTCGCCCGCCTTAAACGCAGTAGAAGGTGCCGTTGGCCCCATGATCACATCACATTGCTTAAAGGCTTCGGTAAAGTCTTGTGCAATCAAACGGCGAATTTGCTGTGCTTTGAGGTAGTACGCATCGTAATAACCCGCGCTTAACACATAGGTACCAATCAAAATACGGCGTTTGACTTCGGCGCCAAAGCCTTCAGCACGGCTCTTCATGTACATATCCAGCAAATCGTCGTATTCTGCAGCACGGTGACCGTAACGCACGCCATCGTAACGAGAAAGGTTGGAACTGGCTTCCGCCGGCGCCAACACATAGTAAACCGGAATCGATAACTGACTGTTGGGTAGTGAAATGTCTACGATTTCGGCACCCAATTTGCGGTATTCGGCAATGGCAGCTTGCACCACTTTAGCCACATCTGCATCCAAGCCATCTGCAAAGTATTCTTTAGGCAAGCCAACGCGTAGACCTTCCAGTGGCTGCGCACCCACCATATTGGCTAACCCACGTGTGTAGTCTTCTTTCGGGCGATTTAAACTGGTCGAATCACGTTCATCAAAGCCCGCCATCACGTTCATCATCAATGCACAGTCTTCTGCCGATTTTGCCATAGGACCCGCCTGATCCAAGCTGGATGCAAAAGCGATCATGCCGTAACGTGACACCAAGCCATAAGTCGGCTTCAACCCTGTAAATCCACACAAACTGGCAGGCTGGCGAATGGAGCCACCTGTATCGGTACCTGTGGCGGCTGCACATAAACGTGCTGCCACTGCCGCTGCAGAGCCACCGGAGCTGCCTCCTGGCACACGGTCAAAATCCCAAGGATTTTTAACGCCGCCAAAGTAACTGGTTTCATTAGAGGAACCCATGGCGAATTCATCCATATTGGTTTTGCCCAAATTGACTGCACCCGCTGCATCAAATTGGCTAATCACATGGGCATCATAGGGCGCCACAAAATTGGCCAACATTTTTGAACCACAAGTGGTTTTCCAGCCTTTCGCACAGAAAATATCTTTTTGTGCGAATGGGATTCCCGTCAGCGCCTCTGCATTTCCGGCCGCAATCCTAGCATCGGCCGCACGTGCTTGCGCAAGCGTTTTGTCTGTATCTAACGCAATGTATGCATTAATGGCCGGATTGTGCTGCTGAATACGCGTCAGAAATGTTTGCGTCAGCTCCACGCTGGAGATCTGTTTACTTGCCAACATCTGGCTAAGTGTTTTTAGGCTACTATTAATCATAAACTTGTCTGAATTCGTTATTCGATAACTTTAGGTACCAGATACAAACCATGCTCGGTCATGGGTGCAATGGCTTGAAATACTTCACGTTGATTGGTCTGCGTGACTACGTCTTCACGCAAGCGTTGTGCAAGGTCTTGTGAATGCGACATTGGCAAGATGCCTTCTGTGTTCACCGCTTGCATTTGCTCGATGAGCCCCAGAATGCCAGAGAGCTTAGTGAGAGTGGAGGCGGCTTCTTGTTCGTTAATTTCAATACGCGCCAAGTACGCAATTCGATGGATATCTTCTATATTGAGTGCCATACAATTTTCTGTCGTTTGTTTGTAACAATCTGTAATAACATCTTAAATTTAGATGTGATTTAAGCTATTATACCTTGATTTCAATCCACGCTTTTAAAAGCAAATCGATTAAATCGTGGGTCATCATTCGTCAATATCGGGATAAAACATGTTCGGTTCAATAAACAGTTACTTTTCTAATGATTTAGCCATTGACTTAGGCACCGCCAATACGCTGATTTACGCACGTGGCAAGGGAATCGTATTAGACGAGCCATCCGTTGTAGCGATTCGATTAGAGGGCGGTCCCAATGGCAAAAAAGTGCTGCTGGCCGTAGGTTCCGATGCCAAAGGCATGTTGGGTCGTGCGCCTGCCAATATTCAAGCTATTCGCCCGATGAAAGACGGCGTGATTGCCGACTTCACCATCACCGAGCAAATGCTTAAGTTTTTTATCCGTAAAGTACACGAATCTCGCTGGTTTTCGCCTAGCCCACGCATCATCATCTGTGTCCCAGTAGGCTCTACCCAAGTAGAGCGCCGTGCCATTAAAGAGTCTGCAGAGCGCGCCGGTGCTAAACAAGTATTCTTGATTGAAGAGCCAATGGCCGCAGCAATTGGTGCTGATATGCCAGTTGCAGAAGCCACCGGCTCGATGGTGGTGGATATTGGTGGTGGTACCACAGAAGTGGGCGTGATTTCTTTAGGCGGTATCGTCTATGCTAAATCTGAGCGCGTGGGTGGTGACAAGTTTGACCAAGCCATTATCGATTACATCCGCCGCAATTACGGCATGCAAATCTCTGAGCCTACCGCCGAGGCCATCAAGAAAAAAATCGGCTCTGCATTCCCTGGCTCCGAAGTATTGGAAATGGAAGTCACCGGCCGCAATTTGGCAGAAGGTTTACCGCGTAAATTTACAATTTCCAGCAACGAGATTTTAGAAGCGCTGACCGAGCCATTGAACTCAATTGTGGGCGCAGTGAAATCTGCACTAGAGCAAACGCCACCTGAATTGGGCGCGGACATTGCCGAAAAAGGCATGGTACTCACTGGCGGAGGCGCATTGCTGCGGGACTTGGATCGTTTATTGATGGAAGAAACAGGATTGCCAGTGATTGTGGCGGAAGATCCGCTCACCTGTGTAGCACGTGGTTGTGGTCGCGCGCTTGAGGAAATGGATAAACTGGGTAACGTGTTTGCTAACGAGTAATCGTTAGTCAGCCTTTGTTGATCATTATTCATTCATAAATTGGCATGCTTAAGGGCGTACACCAGAAACTAGAGCCACAAGAATCCCCAGCGTTTTTTGTCCGTGGCCCCAGCCCGTTTTCACGCATCATGTTTTTCTGTGCGCTGTCGATTGTCTTGATGGCTGTGGATTCGCGTCTCGATTACCTTAGCCAGTTTCGTCAAACCTTTATTGCTGCCTTGCATCCGCTGGAAATGGTAGCCAACGCCCCCAGTGAGTGGGGGCTCAATATCCGCCAGTACTTTACCGCGCACAGCCGACTGCTGATTGAAAATCAAGCGCTCAAGCAGCAAGCGGTGGAACACAATGTCATGCTGCAGCGACTAGCCACGATTGAGCTTGAAAATGCGCACCTTAAAACGCTACTAAAAGGCAATGCGCCCATGATTCCCAAAGCCATTTTGGGTGAAATTCTGCACATGGGACGCGATCCATTTAGCAATGTTGTGGTGATTAACCGCGGCAGCCAGCACACGGTAGAAGCAGGTCAGGCCGTGGTAGATGCGCAAGGCGTGGTCGGGCAAGTCACCCGCGTGTTTCCGTTTAGCGCAGAAGTCACACTGATTACCGATAAAAATCTATCCATTCCCATTCAAGTAGAGCGCAATCAATTACGTGCGATTGCTTTTGGTGAGGGGAAAAGCAATACCATTGACTTGCCGTTTTTGCCCACGAGCGTAGACATTAAAGTGGGTGACAAGCTGGTGACTTCTGGAATTGATGGCGTGTATCCGGCCGGCTTGGCCGTGGCCAAAGTCACCGAGGTGCGCCAAAGCCCGGACTCTCCTTTTGCAAAAATCATTAGCACGCCGATTGCTGGCGTGAACAATCACTTACAGTTGCTGATTTTGAGCATGCCAACTCCGGCGGAACATATAGAGGCAGCTCCGGCAAGTGCTGGCGATGCAACCGCGCCGCCGGTTACCGCAACTACTTCTATTCCGCCAGCCAAACCCCGCAAAGAGAAGCCGCATGCGTCCCGCTAATCTCACCACCGTGTTACTGACGCTGATTGTGGCACTCACCTTCCAGCTCTACCCATGGTCTGGCCAAGGCGTGATTCTACGCCCAGACTTTTTGCTGGTGATTACGCTGTACTGGGTGGTGCGTGCACCCCATTTATGCAATGTGGGGGTTGCTTGGTTTGCAGGGTTAATTGTGGATTTATCTACCGGCAGCTTGCTTGGGCAGCACGCACTCGCCTTTGCCTTTACCGCCTTCTTGGCACTGTTGTATCAACGTCGATTAGTGTTGTTTAACCGTTGGCAACTATCGGTCTACGTATTTGCGTTGCTGTTTGTTGAGCGTACGCTGGTGTTAATCCTTAAGCTATTTGCCGACAATGAAAATCCTGGGCTTTCCTATTTCTGGCCAGTTCTCACTAGCATCATCCTATGGCAGTTTATGGTATTGATGTTTGGTGCGCCTACCCGACCCAGACATTAGGCAATCTATTGGCATGGCATATAGCGCAGAACTTAAAAATCACCAAAATGAACAGCATAATTTCCGTGTTAGGTTATTGATTGCTGGCGCATTAGCATTGTTGGCGTTTTGCGCGCTGGGCTTACGTTTTTATTATCTACAAATCAACCGTTACGATTACTACCATACACTGGCAGAAAGTAATCGCATCTCGATCGTGCCGATTTCTCCTAACCGCGGATTGATTCTGGACCGCAACGGCGTAGTGCTTGCACACAATTTTTTTGTATACACGCTGGAAATGACCCCCTCAAAAATCACCGACCTTGACACCACGATTGGTGACTTGGCACAACTGGTGGAAATCAGCCCAGTGGACCTGAAGCGTTTTAAGAAGCTCAAAGCGCAAAGCCACTCGTTTGAGAGCATCCCGATTCGTACCCATCTGAATGAAATTGAAGCAGCAAAATTTGCGGTTAACCGCTACCGCTTTCCTGGTGTAGAACTTAAGTCGCGCCTATATCGTCATTATCCGCAAGGCAAACTCGGCACACACGCCATTGGCTATATTAGCCGCATTAATGAGCGTGATTTGAAACAGCTTAAAGACAGCAATGTCATTTCTAATTACAAAGGTACCGACCACGTGGGCAAGGGCGGCGTGGAACAAGCCTATGAAAGCGAGTTGCACGGCATTACCGGATTCCAGCAGGTGGAAATTGACGCCGATGGCAAAGCCGTGCGTGTACTTTCAAGTGCCGCACCTACTTCTGGCAATAACATTGTGCTATCTATAGATGCCAAGTTGCAAGCGATTGCAGAGAAAGCCTTTGGTGAGCGCAGAGGTGCTATGGTGGCCATTCAGCCAAACACCGGCGAAGTATTAGGCTTTGTCAGCATGCCAACATTTGACCCCAATTTATTTGTGGATGGCATTGATTACGAGAATTGGAACCTGCTCAATAACTCGCTAGACAAACCACTGATTAACCGCGCACTCAAAGGCATTTACCCACCCGGTTCCACCTTTAAACCCTTTGTGGCCTTGGCTGGCTTAGAGGCTGGCAAACGCGAGCCCCCCTTTAGCATTCAGGACAGCGGCTATTTCACTTTGCCCAACAGCCGACACCGCTATCGCGATTGGAAACCCAGCGGCCACGGCAGTGTGGATATGCGCAAAGCCATTACCATCTCATGTGATACTTTTTTTTATGGTTTAGCCATGGAGTTGGGCATCGAACGCTTAGCAGAATTTGTCAAACATTTTGGGTTCGGTCAAAAAACCGGTATCGACATTCACGGAGAAGTCTCCGGCTTAATGCCTACGCCGGAGTGGAAGAAAAAGCGTTTTAAACAGCCATGGTACATGGGCGAAACAGTGATTGTGGGCATTGGACAAGGCTATACTTTGGTGACCCCAATGCAACTCGCCTATGCAACTGCCACGTTGGCCAATCAAGGTACCGCCATCCGTCCACATATGGTCAATGCAGTTGTCAACGCAACCACCCATGTGATGACACCTATCCCACATACGGTGCTGGATAAAATAGAGTTGAAACCACAGAACCTAGACATTGTGAAGGCAGGCATGGTGGATGTCACTCTGCCCGGGGGAACGGCGGTTGTGGTAGGCGCCAATGCTGGCTATAACATTGCTGCAAAAACCGGCACGGCACAAGTGATTGGCATTAAGCAAAACGAAAAATACAACGAACATAGCATCAATGAGCGCCACCGCGATCACGCCTTGTTTATTGCCTACGCACCGGCCGAGGCACCTAAGATTGCCATCGCAGTGATTGTAGAAAATGGTGGGCATGGCGGTTCCGCTGCAGGCCCAATAGCGCGCAAGGTGATGGACTATTTTCTGCTGGGAAAAGAACCTATTGAGGAAGCGCCAGCCGTAGCCAAACAACCAAGCACTGCCACTACACGCCCAGATGGCGCAACCATGCCGGAAACGCTTTTGGAAGAAGAACAGTATGATTAGCAAATTTATCACCAGTTTCTTTAAGCACATTGATTCCGTATTGCTGGCCTGTATTTTATTTGCCATGCTGGTAGGTTTATTGGTGCTGTATAGCGCATCGGGCCAGCAATTTAGCAGAGTCAGCGCGCAGCTGATTAATATGTCCGTGGCATTAGCGGTGATGTGGGCCGTTGCGAATCTTCAGCCACAACACATAGAACGTATTGCCGTGCCCGCCTATGTGATTGGCGTCCTGCTATTGCTGGCGGTGGCCTTATTTGGTGATATCAGCCACGGCGCCAGACGCTGGCTAAATATCGGCATCACTAAAATCCAACCTTCTGAACTACTAAAACTCGCCGTTCCCATTATGTTGGCATGGTATTTCTCTAAACGAGAATCCAATCTGACCGTAGCAGACTTCTTAATCGCAGGCGCCATTCTTGCCTTACCGGTACTATTTATCGTCAAACAGCCAGATTTAGGCACGGCCATGTTGGTGGCCGCCTCCGGATTTTATGTGATCTTTTTAGCAGGCCTAAGTTGGCGCTTTATACTCGGCGGTATCGCGCTTATTGGTGCGCTCAGCCCAGTGTTCTGGTCTTTACTACACGATTATCAGCGCCGTAGAATTGAAATTCTCATTGATCCGACACAAGACCCACTTGGCTCCGGCTATCATATTATTCAATCGACCATTGCCATTGGCTCTGGCGGCGTCACCGGCAAAGGCTGGTTAAATGGCACACAAACGCAATTAGACTTTTTGCCGGAGCGCACGACTGACTTTATTTTTGCGGTGTTTGGGGAGGAGTTTGGCATGATAGGTAATGTGATGCTTTTAGCATTGTTTGCCATTATTATCGCCCGTGGCTTTTATATTGCCTCGCAGGCCAAAAATACGTTCTCACGCTTATTGGCCGGCAGTATCGCCATGACCTTTTTCACGTACTGCTTTGTCAATATGGGTATGGTCAGCGGAATTTTGCCGGTGGTAGGCGTGCCATTACCGCTCATTAGTTATGGCGGAACCTCCATGCTCACACTCGGCCTAAGCTTTGGCTTGCTAATGAGCATACAAACGCATAAAAAACTGGTCGCGACCGGATAAACGTTAATGACTAGACATTTTTAACAGCTAAGTATTTCTAATAGCTAACGTATTTTGAACAGGCGGTACAATGAATCATTTTTTTTACATCGTAGTAGTCACACTCTTGCTTTCTGCTTGCGGTGGCCAACAGACGACACGCCCAGCACCGCCCAGCCCACCTGCAGAACAGCCGGATAACTCAACTGGCCAGCCTCCCACCAAAGCACCTAGTACACCACCTGCAGAAGTCGATACCCCTGGGGGTTACTATATGGATGACGGCCCAGAGGCCAATCCGCCAAGCAACTTAGACGACATTCCGGACGCAACACCCAAAGAGGAACCGATTAATCCTGCGGCCATGCGCCCCTATCAAGCACTGGGCGAGACTTACGTGCCGATGAAGAGTTATGCGCCGTTCAAGCAAGCCGGCATTGCCTCTTGGTATGGCAAACGCTTTCACGGGCGCAAAACATCTAATGGTGAAACATATAATATGTACGCCATGACAGCGGCACATCCCACACTGCCTTTGCCCAGCTATGTCAAAGTCACCAACCCCAACAATGGCCGCACCGTCATCGTACGGGTGAACGATCGTGGGCCGTTTAAACATAGCCGTATCATCGATTTATCCTATGCCGCTGCATATAAATTACGTATCTTGGATCGCGGTAGTGCGCATGTGGAAATTGAAGCCGTCAATGCTGCCAGCTATGCCGCGCAAAATAAAAACGCTACGCCTGTACCCAAACCGGTAGAAACAACCGCAAACCCAGCCAATAGTGGCAGCGAGACTGTGCAAAACATCTCCACTCCGTTCTTTGTACAGGTAGGCGCGTTTAAGCTTGAGGCCAATGCCAATGCGCTTAGGCAAAAAATCCAAAACCTAGGCATCGCCAGCAGCAAGGACATTAACCACGTGTATAATAGTCAACTATACCGCTTAAAATTAGGCCCTTACCCGTCAAGAAGTAAAGCCAGCCAAATTGCGGCGGACATCAAGCAACGACTCAATATCAACAGTATTATTCACACACAATAACGATCCAACCATATGATGCGCACACTGACCCAAACTTTACTTTTTACATTCGGCTGTTTGATCGCCGCCAGCAGTCATGCGGAAGTCACACCGCCACCAAACTTGGCTGTGAATGCCTACATTCTCAAGGACTTTAACAGTGGCAGTATCGTCGCTGGCTATAAAGAAAATGAGCGTGTTGAACCCGCATCGCTGACTAAAATCATGACGGCTTATCTTGCGTTTGAGGCGATTCAGAATAGATACTTAAAATTAGACCAAACCCTGCCTGTGAGTGAAAAAGCATGGAAAGTCGAAGGCTCCAAGATGTTCATTGAGCCTAACAAACCTGTGGCGGTTGATGAATTGCTACATGGCCTGATTATTCAGTCTGGCAATGATGCGTCAATTACGTTGGCAGAAGGCATTGCCGGCTCTGAAGAGCAGTTTGCCGACCTGATGAATAAAAAGGCCGCAAAATTAGGCATGAAAAATACGCATTACATGAATGCAACCGGTCTGCCAGACGCGCAACACTACACCACTGCGTATGATTTATCCTTGTTGGCCAGTGCGCTGATTCGCGATTTTCCTTTGGACTACAAACGTTTATATTCGATGAAAGAATATACCTATAACAAAATCACACAGCCTAACCGTAACCGCTTATTGTGGCTAGATGCCAACGTGGATGGCATGAAAACTGGTCATACCGAATCCGCTGGGTATTGCCTAATCGCCTCATCTAAGCGCAGCGATTCGCGTTTAATTTCTGTGGTGTTGGGGGCTGTGTCCGAAGCATCGCGTGCGATTGAAAGCCAAAAATTACTCAATTATGGATTTCAGTTTTTTGAAAGCACGCTCGTCTACAGACAAGGTCAGCCGATTAATGCCTTGCGCGTATGGAAAGGCAATGAAAAGTTAGTGAATGCGACTGTTGCACAAGATGTCTACTTCTCATTACCCAAAGGTGACTATGCCCGCGTAAAAGCCAGCATGACCAGTCAACAACCATTGATTGCACCGGTCAAAGCCAACCAAGTGGTCGGTAAAATCACATTCACATTAGATGGCAAGAAACTGACTGAACGCGCACTGATTGCGTCAAAAGCAGTAGAGAGCGGCGGTTTCTTTAGCCGTATATTGGACAGCATCAAACTGATGTGGCAATAATATGGCCGACATTGACCCATCCCAGCAAGAAACACTGATTGAGTTTCCGTGTGACTTTCCCATCAAAGTGATGGGAGAAACGCACCCGGATTTTACTACGGCTATTACAGAAGCCATTCAGCAACATATTCCCGATTTTGGCGCACATTTAATTGAGATGCGTGGCAGCGTGGGCGGCAAGTACATTAGCCTCACTTGCTTGGTCTATGTCACCTCCAAACCACAGCTGGATGATATTTATCGCACACTGACTGCTCACCCCATGGTGAAAGTGGTGCTCTAACCACATTGGGCTAGATGTTTTCATATTCCGCCACGATCCATGGATATCCAACTTAAACGTTTAGCACTGACCGATTACCAAACCACATTGCAGGCCATGCAAGCGTTCACTGCAGCCAGAGACGCGCACACTACTGATGAATTATGGCTGACTGAGCACCCACCTGTGTATACATTGGGGCTCAATCGTAAGGGCGTACGCCTACCGCATAACGATATCCCTGTCGTCATGGTGGATCGCGGGGGTAAAATCACTTACCATGGGCCGGGGCAACTCATTGTCTACTGTTTAATTGATTTAGCACGCCGCGGCTTGAATGTGCGACAACTTGTCACCATCTTAGAAACGAGCTTGATAGAAGTGCTGGCATTGTATGGTGTGTCATCCGTAGCTAAACCAGATGCTCCGGGTGTTTATGTCGATACAAAGAAAATCGCTTCACTAGGGTTACGCTTGAAAAATCAATGCTGTTATCATGGCTTGAGCTTAAATATCGACATGGATTTAGCGCCGTTTGAGGCCATCGACCCATGCGGGTATGCCGGATTAAGCATGACGCAAACCAAAGCGCTTGGCATTCAAGCCACACTTACAGAAATAGGAGAGGCTTTACTCTCCATATTAGAAAAGAAATTAAACGCATGGCCGACCCGATAAATCCAGTGACGCCGCCTGCTAGAAAAATTGCAGGGGTAAAG
The DNA here is from genome assembly GCA_000525025.1 of Methylophilaceae bacterium 11. Taxonomy (GTDB): domain Bacteria; phylum Pseudomonadota; class Gammaproteobacteria; order Burkholderiales; family Methylophilaceae; genus Methylophilus. The sequence continues at coordinate 2,673,206 of JCKJ01000001.1, forward strand.
GAAGTAGATGCCGCTAAAACGGCGCGTATTCCTATTAAAATCGTGCCACAACCCATGTTGCGCAAACCTGAATGGATTCGCATGAAAGTGCCGGATTCGGCGCGTTTTCAAGAAATCAAACGTGTGCTACGTGAGAACAATTTACATACGGTGTGTGAAGAAGCCAGCTGCCCCAATATCGGCGAGTGCTTTAGTGGTGGCACTGCTACCTTTATGATTTTAGGCGACATTTGCACACGCAGATGCCCGTTCTGTGATGTTGCCCACGGCAAACCATTGCCACCCGATGTGAATGAGCCGGAAAACCTTGCCCGTACCATCGCGCAAATGGGCTTAAAGTATGTGGTCATTACCTCGGTAGACCGTGATGACTTAAAAGATGGCGGCGCACAGCATTTTGTGGATTGCATTCACGCTGTTCGCCAGCAATCCCCGCATATTAAAATTGAAATTTTAGTGCCAGATTTTCGTGGACGTTTAGACGTCGCACTAGAAATACTGCGCAAAGCCCCGCCAGATGTCATGAACCACAATCTGGAAACCGTGCCACGTTTATACAAGCAAGCGCGTCCTGGCTCAGACTATCAAAACTCACTGAACCTGCTTAAAGCCTTTAGCGAGATGTATCCGCATATCCCCACCAAATCTGGCCTGATGCTTGGCTTGGGCGAAACCGACGATGAGATATTAGCGGTGATGCGTGATTTAAGAGCACACCAAGTGAGCATGCTTACATTAGGCCAATATTTGCAGCCTAGCGTGCACCACTTGCCGGTGATGCGCTATGTAGAACCTGCCATATTTGACCACTTAAAATCACAAGCAGACGCCATGGGCTTTGATAACACAGCGAGCGGCCCGATGGTCCGCAGTAGCTATCATGCCGACTTGCAGGCACACTCAGTGGTCTAAACACAACAAAAGGAGTACGCTAAGCACGCTTGAATTATCGACGTGCAGTCTCCATCCATCATCAATAGATCAATTTTTTGGATTATCAACATTATGGTGCCTCACTTAACTACTGCATTAAACGGTCAATTGCTGGATTTAGAAAAACGCATGCTGGCGGCCATGCCGCAAATCGAGCATTGGTTTCGTAGCCAATGGCAAGAGTACGCCTCACCGTTTTATGCCAGCGTCGATTTAAGAAATGCCGGATTCAAGCTCGCCCCAGTTGATACCAATCTATTTCCCGGTGGATTTAATAACCTGAATCCGGAATTCTTAAGTTTAAGTGTGCAGGCAGCACAGGTCGCCGTAGAAAAAATCTGTCCGGAGGCTAGGCGTTTATTGATTATTCCGGAAAATCACACGCGCAATACCTTTTATTTACGCAACGTGTATGAGCTAAGCAATATCATGCGTGCCGCAGGTTTAGACGTCAGAATTGGCAGCATCTCGCCTGAGATTACGGCTATCACACGGCTCGAAACGCATGATGGCCATAGCATCGTGCTAGAACCTGTGGTGCGCGAGAAAAACCGTATCATGCTCAAACAAAGTACGCTGGATGGCGTGACTTATGAAGCATTTGATAGTTGTGCCGTGCTCTTGAATAACGATTTGTCCGGTGGTATTCCGCCAATTTTAGAGAACCTAGAACAAAACCTAATCCCACCATTGCATGCCGGCTGGTCTACGCGTCGTAAATCACAACATTTTGCAGCCTATAACCGTGTCGTGGATGAGTTCTCAACATTGCTAGATATAGACCCTTGGATATTGAACCCCTATTTTGACACCTGTGGTGAAGTCGATTTTCATGCCCGCACCGGCGAAGAGTGTCTGGCGCAAAAAGTGGAAGAGTTGCTGCATAAAATCAAACTGAAATATGCCGAATATGGCATTACCCAAGAGCCTTTTGTCATTGTGAAAGCCGATGCCGGCACCTATGGCATGGGCATCATGACAGTCAAATCACCAGATGACGTCCGTGATTTGAACCGCAAAACCCGCAATAAGATGTCAGTAGTCAAAGAAGGCCTGCAAGTGTCCGAAGTGATTATCCAAGAAGGTGTATATACCTTTGAGAGCATTAACGATGCAGTGGCCGAGCCCGTGGTGTATATGATGGATCACTTTGTGATTGGTGGCTTTTACCGCGTACATACCGGACGTGCTGTCGATGAAAACCTTAATGCACCAGGCATGCATTTTGTGCCACTGGCCTTTGAGAAATCCTGTTCATTGCCAGATTGTGCAGGTAAGCCGGACGCACCGCCAAATCGCTTCTATGCATACGGCGTGGTAGCACGCTTGGCCTTACTGGCAGCGGCCATTGAACTGGAAGAACAAGATCCATTGAATCAATAATCAACGACATCTTTATGCAAGGCGCACAATGAAATTACTATTCATTATTGACCCGATTCAACAGCTTAAATCTTATAAAGATACCAGCATTGCCATGATGCGTGCCGCTGCGGCACGTGGTCACGCACTATTTGTTTGTGAGCAGCATGACCTTTATTTACAGCAAGCCACTGTGCACATTCGTGCCACCGCGTTGACGCTGCAAACGGGTGAATCATGGTATCAACTGGGTACCAGTGAAGACTACCTGCCGAGTGCCTTTGATGCGGTGCTGATGCGCAAAGACCCGCCTTTTGATAACGAATATTTGTATAGCACTTATTTATTAGAGCTCGCATCGCAACAGGGCGTACGCGTGCTGAACAATCCAACTGCGATCCGCAGCTGGAATGAAAAACTCTCTGTGGCCAAATTTCCGCAATTTGCACCCGAGTTTTTGGTGACCAACAGCAATGCGCGCATCCGTGATTTTTTAGCGCACCATCACGACATCGTCGTCAAACCATTAGATGGCATGGGCGGCAGTGGTATTTTTCGCCTGACTGAGCAAGACCCCAATATCGGTGCGATTCTAGAAACCGTGACCGAGTATGAACAGCGCACCATCATGGCACAGCGTTATTTGCCTGCCATCAAGCAAGGCGATAAACGTATTTTGGTCATCCATGGTGCACCAGCCCCGTATGCATTGGCGCGCATCCCTAAGCCAGGAGAAACGCGTGGCAACCTCGCCGCTGGCGGCAAAGGCGTGGCCCAGCCACTAACCGAACGCGATTGGGAAATCGCACGCACCGTAGGCCAAACGCTGAAGGCAGAAGGCTTGTTTTTGGTAGGCTTGGATGTGATTGGCGAGCACTTAACCGAAATCAATGTCACCAGCCCAACTGGCATGGTGGAAATTGCCGCACAAACTGACTGCAATCCAGCACAGCTTTGGCTAGAAGCACTAGAAAGCATAGTTACACTAGAGAAGATACCATAGCGCTGGAAGGATTGCGTTAGTCCAGTTATCATAGCGCGCATGCGCTATTTATTTTTGTTACTCGTCAGCTTTACCCAGCTCAGCTGCAGCATTCAATTAGACCCGCTTTACCACACTCAAAGCTACGTCTTTGGCACCTTGGTCGATATCTCCATTTATGGCGAAAAAGAACCCGAAGCGCAATTCATTGCCAGTGAAATTACGCGCCAATTTCAAGCCATACACAATCGCCTACACGCATGGAAACCCAGCGAGCTCAATGGCATCAACAAGACATTTGCAGAAGGAAAACCCAAACTGATTGAACAAGACATGGCAGACATGATTGCAGACGCCTCACAACGCTCGCTACAATCGGAAGGGCTATTCAATCCAGCGATTGGCAACATCATTCATTACTGGGGGTTTCAAAGCGATGACTTTCCTGCACATACACCCGATAAAGCCGAGCTGTCCGCATTGCTTGCACAACACGCAAACATGTCGGATATTGTGTTGAATCAACATCAAATATCGAGCAAAAATCCCCATGTAAAATTGGATTTAGGCGGCTACGCTAAGGGCTATGCGCTGGATGTCGGCCTAAAAATCCTTCAAGAATTTCATGTGCAAAATGCACTGATTAATATCGGTGGTAACGTGATTGCAGTCGGCCAACACGGTGATCGGCCATGGACCGTGGGCATTCAACACCCTAGAAAACCCGATGCTATCGCCACCGTTGCCCTAGGTAGCGGCTGGGCCATTGGTACGTCTGGTGATTATCAGCGCTTTTTTATGTTGGATGGCAAACGTTACTGTCATATCATTGATCCACGTACCGGTTATCCGGCACAAGGCACGCAGTCGGTCACAGTGCTCATTCCCCCAAGTAAAGATGCTGGCGTACGCTCGGATGTCAGCTCTAAACCTATTTTCATCAGCGAGCCCGCTCGCAAAGCTGAGTTTGCCAAAAAAATGGAGGTAACTCACGTGCTGATCATTCAAGAAAATGGCGAAATACTTGCCAGCCCAGCCATGCAAAAGCAATTGAATTGGCTAGATAAAGAGGCGCAAACGCGTGTTCGGACGCTTGAGTAATTTCAAGCATTTCCCTAAACCATTATGGGGAGATTGGCTGGTAATTGGCTTCAGTTTGGGCTTGGTCATACTGAGTTTTTTTACACTGTGGTCACAGCAACCCGCCACCACATTACGCATACGTACAGGCAGCACTGTGTTTGGTGAGTTCAGTCTGATGCAAACAAAATCATTGAAGATACCTGGGAAAATTGGCGTTTCCGCCATTGATATTCAGCAAGGTAAAGTACGATTTAAGCAATCCCCGTGTAATAGTCAGTACTGTGTACACCAAAGCTGGCTGCAGCATGCAGGGCAGGTGGCCATTTGCATTCCCAATCAAGTGAGCATAGAGTTAATTGGCGCAGTGCCAACCATGGACACGCTTAACTACTAATGGCTATCATCCACTTTCAGGCTTCTGAGGAAGACCACCGCACTGCAAAACTCACCGCTTTTGCCATTGGTTTGCATTTAATAGAGTCTGCATTTCCATCGCCCATCCCCGGCGTTAAACCTGGGTTAGCCAATATTGTGATTTTGTATGTACTCGCACGCTACGGCATTAGAACTGCAGCGTGGGTAAGCTTGCTACGCGTATTCGCAAGCAGCTTATTGCTCGGGCAGTTTTTATCCCCCACGTTTTTACTGAGTTTAAGCGGCGCAATCATGAGCCTATTGGCACTAATGCTGGCCAACCGATTACCCAAACAGCACTTTAGCGTCATCAGCCTGAGTATATTGGCGGCATTTACACATATTGGTGGACAACTGACTGTAGTAAGACTGCTACTGATTCCGCATGCCAGCGTGTCGTATCTAATCCCTATCTTTGGATTGGCTGCGCTGTTTTTTGGGGTTGTTAATGGATTGATTACAGCAAGGCTACTATTCGCTGAACAGCAATAAAAAAACGCCTTGTTGCCAAGGCGCTTTTAAGTACTATATCTACGTTTCTTACTTTACGAGCTCTCGCCAAATAGAACGTCTGCCATAAGTACCATCATCAAATAGCTCAAATATAGTATCTCTAGATGCACTGGAATTGGCCGCTACATCTTTGTTTTTTAGATGATGTGGTGTTGGATCATTACTTTCCACCACTGACACCACCGGCTTTCCATTCTTGTCATACAGAATATTAAAGCCTACCGCTGGCGTGTTCAGTTTTTCAGACACAATACCACCTGCCAAGCCTGGAGAGCCACCTGTTTTATAGTTAAAGTAGTTAAACCAGCCATAGCCACCGCCTAGACAACTCGTACTGTTAGGCACCGTTGTTGGCATCAACAACACACCATTTAACAAGAGCGGATCTACATTGACACGCTCGCCAGCAGGGAAATCCACCAACCAGCCATAACCCGTTCCAAAATCAACGCTATTGGAACTTGCCGTACGGAAATCTCCTGTCGAACTCAGTGTTTGTGCAACCAACCCACCGCTTCTTAAGCTAGTAATTTCAGCTGAAATATTGTCGTCTTTAATTGCATATACGGTTTGTACTTGCGTGCTAGTCAAATCAGTCTCTTCAAGATACTTACCCGTACCCACAAATACCACACGTTTTTTATTAATCAATCCAAGTTCTGGCATCGTAGTAATCGGCTGAGGAATGCCCCCACTATCTCTCAATGTAGCCACTTTTATTGCTAAGCCAGCATCCAAATCAAAACGCCATAAACCACCTTCCAAGTCACCACCATACACATATTTGGCAAAATTATTTCTAAAAGTATCATCTACATAAGCCGTTATTTTTGCTAAGCCACTAGGGGATGAAGCAGAACCTGCTCCAGTAGCAATTTTTTTGATAAGTACACCATTATAGGCATTCAACGTATACAAATAGCCTTGTCCATTGCCTGTTGGACTATTGCTAGTGACCCCATCACTATCCAAGGTACCATTGTTATAACCGGATGTGAATAACACCACCCATTTACCGGCATTGACGCCTGAACTGAGTTTTGTCACCACTGGCTCGCCAAAGCTATAGCCAACACTACTATCTTGGTCAGCAGTAAACTCCCATAGTAAAACTGGACTGGTTGGGCTGGTCACATCTAACGCATAATAACCACGTCCACCGCCGTTTAATCCACCAATCAAAATAGTTTTCCATATCGCACTTGCCGTATCACAACCCGATATGCAGACATCTGCTAAAGCGGGGTTGCCATTCACATAATTGGCATGTTTGATTGCATAATCTCTATCTGCAAGCTTTGGCAGATTTTTAATGACAGGGGTTGGAATATACGCCCACATCTCTATGCCAGTATCTGCATTAAATGCGTGCAACATACCATCATTGGCACCCACAAATACCGTACCTTGCCGACTGGCAGTAGCATCCTTAAACGCGGTATAGCCAGGATCCACATAAAGCGAAGTAGATTTCTTCAAGTAGGCCGGTTTAGATTGAGTAATATCACCCAACACCGCTTCACGTGGACGAAACAATTTTTTTTCTGGATCAGGATTTGATGTGCGATTATCGTACTGTGTTTGACCACGTAAATAACTGACCAAATTAGCCACTTTATTTGCATTACTTTGTTGTGTTGCGCTGTAGTCAGAGTACTGACTTAAAGCATTATAGCCATTTACAAAAGCAGTCTGAGCACTAGAGCTCAAAGCGCCCGCTGTAAAATTAGTTAAAGTGCCGCCGCTATTCACATAAATTTTTCGTGAATCGCTCGTTTGTGAGACTAATGAAGACATGGTGCCAGTGCAAATGGTTGGCACCTCCACATAGCACGCATTGGATGTTCCGCCAATACCAAGCTGTCCACCCAAGTCACCACATGTATCTGTATCAGATGATGGCGTCTCGCAATAGAATGTTTGCGTACTACCTGATGTGACTGCTTTTAAAACAGCTGGTGATGTGCACGTTCCGCTGGCCACGTTCTCTGCACACCAAGTCGCTTTTTGACTGGTTTTAAGCGTGTCCACATCAACCGTTCTAGCCTCTAAGTTACCCGTCCACTTTACAGTGCTATAGCTCGCGACATATTGAAAGTTATCGCCAGTAGTTGGTGCCAAGCTACTGGCAGCAGCAGCAGAACCAGCACCATACACGCTCTTAATTTCAGACAAACCTTTAATTAGAGAGTCTCTCAACAACTTAGGATTTTTTGCACTGTAATAGGTACCACCTGCATTTACTGCTGCATGCCACAGGTCATCAATGCGGGTACCATTTTCTGTTGGCATTGGGTTAGACCAGTTGGCAGAACCGCTCTTGATATCAGCATAATTGCCGGATGTTTGCTCTTTGTAATCATCTGAATACAATAACGTACCATCAATTCCCAAGCCCAAGGTCAAGGTCACCATGTTTTGTTTGGGATGGTCATTCTCACTACCACAGACATTGCTACCTGCCGTGCCATTGCTGCAATTATCAAAATCCGCTTTGTTACGAATATCAGTATCGTAATAGTACTTGGCAACATCGGCCAAACTACCAGAGGTAGCTGTAGGGCCTTCGTATAGCGGTCTTGGAGAGGTCTGATCTAAGTTACCAACAGCATTGCCTTTAATATCTTTGACATCCGTTGCGGCATCGGTATTCCAATACCCATCAGTAGTCAGTAACGTAAAGTTTTGTTGACATGAGTACTCTACTGGGTCAGCTGTACCGACTGGCTTCTTACCCGCGTAGATCCGCCCAACGATGGACAATGCTGACCTTAATGGCGTACCGCCACTTGGCGTAGTCGCATATAACTTTTTATACCAATTACTTTTTTGCCCAGTGCTACCAGATTCAAATTTGGCAATAGGCAAATAGTTATTCGACTGATTTGAAATGGTGATGAACCCAACGCGATAACGATTATCAATACCTTTAAAAGCAATGGTTGCAGCCGTTTTCATCGCTTGCATACGGATGCGATAATAAGTGTACCAGTTGGCGTAGTTAGTCATTTCTTGCTCATACGTACAAGTGCTTGAGCAGTCAGTACGGTCAGTTGCTTTTGTCGTTTGACCGGGTAACGGATAGCTATTATTAGTGGAAACGATATCTACATAAACCATTTTTCCTGGTGTACGTGTTGCAAAAGCTGCGACTGTCGCAGTCATTGAGCCTGATTTTGTCACGGCTGCTGATACTGGTACATCGACCTCCCCCCATGCAGACACAATCGTGACTATCGAACCAGAGCGAGAAGCACTGTAGCCAATCGTACTACAGTTACCTGTCACGGCCTTAGTACAAGCATTGATTGCATTGGCCACATTGGTAGCTACAGTACCGCTGTTAGTACTGGCAGATGTAGCCGCTGATAATATTTCCTTACCACTCACTTTAATGCTTGAAATGCTAGTACTGTTGGAACCACTGAACGTAATTGTAGCTGTTGCACTTGGGGCGCGTAAATTAGTATAAGTGCCTTCGCGAATAGAGCGGCACACATCAGCAGTTGCTGGCTGTGCAAAAGTAATTGCTGCTGTACTATTATTACACCAACGGATAGGCGCAGCATATTTATAGGTTGCTGTGGCCGTAGCACTGGCAATACAAGTGGTTAATGCTGGTGTCGTACAGTATTCACCCGGTATATAAGCATAATAATCTGCATTGCCTACTAAACTGACTGTGCCGCCCTTAGCCGCACCTGTTTCTGTCACATCATTTTTTACTGCTGTCCAAGGAGAGGCTTGGTTGCCCATCGATACGCCATCATATTTAACAGCTGCCGTATAGGTAATTGAAGGATTATAAAATTGCGTATTGTAAGCACCATTGTTAAACAACCATACTGGTGGTGAATTATCATCAACCCAGTCAGGTGTATAGTTATAGCCCATACTGCCAGAGTTATCGAGCACAAACATGATGTTAGGTAACACATCAGATGTCCCTGAATTCACCAAAGGCTTCTCAGCAATTTTTACGTTGCCCGCATAAACATTGGCAGACAGCACAATGCCGACAGCAATGCACAAAGGAATCAATATATGCTGTTTGAAGGAAAAATTCATGTTGTATACCTCGTTAAGAAACGAACGCTTGCACATAGGACACCGTATTTCTAGGCCCAACAATACGCACGGTGACACGATAAATAGGTAAAGGCTCAGCGACAGGTGGTTTAAATATACAAAAACCGCAACCCCTCTTACTGCTGTCTGGGTCCGGACTAGCTGCCATCATGCAACGCTCTTTGCTCACATCACCATTTTGGTTACACATGCGCTCAACCACATAGCGAATGGTATTGCCGTAGGGGTCTTTGCCATTCGCTATCCCAGCACCTGTCGCCAACTTACTGTTGGCATCAGACCATGTTGTGCTAAGCGTTAAATTTTCACCATTACATTGTCCAGTCGCACCGCTATCAAAGGTGGTACACACTGCATAATAGCCATTACTCGGATCATTAGTGAAAGCATAGGATTTAAGCTGGCCACCAATGGTGTCCGCCATCGCTTCCAATCCATAACTCGATGTAATCGCCGTACTTTGTTTAAATGCTAGGTTACCCGTAATTTGGCTGCTGGTATCCACAGAGCGAATTAGCGCCACACTGGCTAAAGACATCACCACCAATGCAATCAATGCAACAAATAATACAAGCCCTCGCTGAGATGATTTAGATGCAACGACTAACATGGCACACCCCCGCATAACGCTTGCCTATTCCATAAGATGTTTCTGAGAGGCACCACCGTTTCATAGACTTTATAACGGTAGTTTTGCCAGTTGGCGTTAGCCGATAAATTTACATTGGTCGTATCACCCCATACACACACTCTGGCTAGCCCACTGACAGCGCCATCACAGTTTTGACTCACCACTACACGCTCTTGCAATGGGTTACGTGCCACCACAGCAACTCTTACCGCTTTAATGCGATTACGATTACCCACGCTCAGTGCAGCAGGCGCCCAGATACCAGTAGCATTCACCCACTCTGTGACCGTATTGCTAGACTGTATGGCTGACACGCCATATTGGGCTTGGATATTTACAATATCATTGACAACGGGAAAGGACAGCGCATTCGGCATGGCTGTCTCATCTAAGTTGGCAGTGGCTGAAAAGCCACCGGTTCGCATCAACTGATTACCGGATAACGTAAAGTTAGTCTCGTTCCATCCTCCCAAGCATGCCAACTTGAAACCGGGAGATACTGGCACCGCAGTCCCTGACGCAGAAATATTGGTGATTTTAATTCTTTGTGAGACCGCAGTAATGTCAGCAACCCGCCCCACTGCACACCTAAGAGTAGTAGCAGATATTTCTTGCATAATCAGTGCAGTATCGTTTTTTGTACAGCCTAGTGTTGTAGGCACTTGCACGGTTGGTGTCGGATCTGGTACCGAGATAATCTCGACGCTTGCTCCGCTCTTCATGGTCGAGCCAGAGCGCACAACCAGACTATCGCTGTTGGTACCGCCGTCAGTAATGACCAGTGGTGACAGTCCAATTTCTGGCGTTGCCCCCACATTATCATGATCAAACGTTACATTGACAGGGCAGTTTAGAGGAGTAATTGCACTATCGTAAAAAGGTAATCCGTAACCCGCATTTTCAATTTCACGTCGCATAATATAAAGTGCAATTGCGCCATTGGTTTGCGCATCTGCTCCACCAGTAGTGATGCGCTTTTGTTGTTCAAACTTACTAAATACATTGGTAATGACCAATGTGGCTATCAGCCCAATGACCAAACCAATCATCAACTCAATTAAACTAAATCCACGTTGTGTATTTTTCATATTCGATGATCTTAGTTATTTTGCATCACTGATATAAGCAGAGGTCACATACTGATGCTTATCCATCCCCGGGGCTTCCCAAGTCACAGTTACCGTAGCAAACCGTCTAGGGCCAACTGTCACCGAACGTGTACCGTTAGGTAACTGTGTAATGGGAGTCGCATCCTCAATATAATTGGCGACATTGGTAGGATCTGTCCACATACGACCTAAACGTTCTTGCGCAATAAAACTGGCATCCGATCTGAATTTAGCATCCGAGCTATTTTTGATCATGGCGCCCTGTAAGCCCACTAATGCAAGAATACCCATCGAGAAAATCAAAACGGCGACCAATGCTTCCAACAGTACAGAGCCCGATTGTTTTGTTTTATATATAGATATGTGTTTGCTCATCATACCAACCTAACATTTTCTAGGGTCTGTCGGCGCGGTAATCGCCGGTTCGCACATACGAATCGTGCCGCTACCCTGCGGGAATCGCACACTAACTTCCCTTAAATCAGACCCACTTAAATTAGAATTTTTGATATCTAGTTGCTTCAATTGCCCGCTAGCACTTGTTTGCGTACCAAAACTATTGAATATGACATTATCATTACCCGTTTTAGTCACCACAATTTTGGAGCTGGATCCTTCTTTAGCGGCTTTCTGGCTGATAATTGCCGGGCAATCTTCCACCCCGTCTCCATCTGTATCACCTACTACGGTAACGCAGCCCACCTCCCAAGAGTTGTCTGCGTTTATCTTAAATCTAACTTGTTGATTACGTTTAACAGCTTCTGCGCGCGCTAATTGCAAACCATTTCTAAATGACTCTCCCACCGTTCTGATTTGTGCATTGCCTATCATCGACATAAAACTTGGGAATGCAACCAAGCTGACTATAGCAATCACACTCATGACCACGGCCAGCTCAATCATATTGAACCCATGCTGTAGGTTTTTTGAACGCAGCATTATTAGCATGACCCGCCTTTTTTGGTAATCCAGCATGTACTGCCAACAGTGCCATCATATTTAGAGGTTTTAGCATTGCTTTGGTCAATCGTAAATTCAAAGTTATTTAAGCTGTGATTCGATTTACCAGCCGCTGTAATCTTAAATGTTGCAGCAGCTCTATCACACGTATAATCAAAATACTGTGTGGTACCTAAAGCTGGCGTACAAGGTGCATCTACATAGGTACGAGTATCTTGAAAATACTGCTCTGCTCTAATTTTCAAATCAGCCAGTGTAGAGGTTGCTTCTGCCACCTTGCCTTGTTTCACATATTCCGAGTAAGCAGGAATAGCAATCGTTGCTAGAATAGCGATAATTGCGAATGTAATCATCAACTCTAGCAAGGTAAAACCGCCTTCGACATTTTTGTTTAACATGGTACCTGCCAACATAGTTAGCCCCTCTCAGTTTCGCAAACTTATCATGCCAAACCCCTTCATTACATGTCTATCACTATCCGATAATCGGTGAATTAACGGGAGTAAACGGTTCTATTCTCGATATTAACCACCGTTTTTTGCATTAATGTTAAAATTCACGCTTGTTCGTTTGCCGTCAGGGTGTTTCTGCCATGCGTGATATTTATACCAAAATAGCCTGTTTCTCTGCCTTACTCATGCTGCTTACTGCCTGCGGGACTAAAGGGCCGCTCTATATTCCTGAGCAGCAATATCCGCAAGACACCCCAGAAACTGCACCTCAACCTGCAGCGCCGGCACCTGCTTCCAGCTACTAACCTCTATTTATATAAGCCATTATCGTGAGTTCATTCCATTTTAAAAACGGCACATTATGTGCCGAACAAGTTTCCTTAACTACCATTGCCGAGCAATATCAAACGCCTTGCTATGTCTATTCCAAAGCGGCTTTGACTGATGCATTTAAACAATTTCAAGCAGGGCTTACACAAGCGAACCATTTGATTTGCTTTGCTGTGAAAGCGAACCCTAGCTTGGCCATTTTGAATTTGTTTGCCACATTAGGCGCTGGGTTTGACATTGTATCTGGTGGCGAACTCGCGCGCGTACTGGCGGCTGGTGGCGATCCGAAAAAAGTCGTGTTCTCTGGCGTGGGAAAAAGTCATGAAGAAATGCGCGCAGCATTGAATGCTGGCATTTTATGTTTCAACATTGAATCCGAAAGTGAGCTGCACAGACTCAATGCCGTAGCAGGCGAGATGGGCAAAGTCGCGCCTGTATCTTTGCGGGTGAATCCTAACGTAGATGCAAAAACACATCCTTATATTTCTACCGGACTTAAAAATAATAAATTTGGTGTGGCGTTTGAGAGCGCAATTGCGCTGTATGAGCAAGCAGCAGCCATGCCAAACATTGCGGTGCATGGGGTAGATTGCCATATTGGCTCGCAAATTACTGAACTCTCACCGTTTTTAGATGCGCTGGATCGTGTACTTGGCTTGGTCGACCATTTGGAAAGCAAAGGCATACACATTACCCATATTGATGTGGGTGGTGGCATTGGCATTACTTATTCGGATGAAGCACCACCAGCGTTTGCTGAATATACGCAAGCTATTTTGCAAAAACTGGCTGGCCGCAACGTCAAAGTATTATTTGAGCCCGGTCGCGCATTAGTAGGCAATGCCGGTGTCATGCTGACCAAAGTGGAATATCTCAAAATGGGCAATTTGGACGACGCAGACAAGCCTAAAAACTTCGCGATTGTCGATGCCGCCATGAATGACCTGATGCGCCCAGCCTTATACGATGCTTATCACGATATTGTTGCCGTCCAGCCGCGCGATGGAGAAGTACGCACCTATGAAATCGTTGGGCCAGTTTGCGAAAGTGGTGACTTTCTTGGGCGCGACCGTACACTCAATCTTGAAGAAGGCGATCTGCTAGCGGTCAAATCTGCTGGTGCTTACGGCATGAGTATGGCCAGCAATTACAACACGCGTCCACGTGCCGCAGAAATCATGGTAGATGGCGATAAACATCACTTGATTCGCGAGCGCGAACAAGTGAAGCAGTTGTTTTCACTGGAAAAATTAATCCCTTAACTCCAGATATTGCAGGTTTGGTGTGATTGGCGTAGATTTCACGTTTAAGCAATAAATCGCTTAAAAATCTATCAATGTTCATACTATAAACAAGGGAGATAAAATGAAAAGTTTGCTCGTATTGTTGTTTGCTATCATGACATTTAACGCTTTACCTGCTTTCGCCGACGATGCGCCATTACCTGAAATTGCGCCTGTGGACGAACCAGCGATTCCACCATTGGATGCTCCAGCAACGGAGTAACACAAAATAAAAAAGCGAGCATAAAGCTCGCTTTTTCGTTTTCATATCCACTCACACACTAATCAAAAATCACCGTTTTATTCGCATACAATAAAATACGATTTTCAATATGCCAGCGCACAGCTTTGGACAGCACCACACGTTCTAAATCCCGCCCTTTTTGAATCAAATCTTCCACTTGGTCGCGGTGCGAGATACGGTCAATGTCTTGCTCAATAATCGGGCCTTCATCCAACACTTCAGTCACATAATGACTGGTTGCACCAATCAACTTCACGCCACGTTCAAACGCGCGATGATAGGGGCGTGCGCCAATAAATGCAGGCAAGAATGAATGGTGAATATTGATGATTTTTTGCGGGTAGCGCGCCACAAAATCGGGTGACAAGATTTGCATATAGCGCGCCAATACGATTAAGTCGATATTGTAATCAGCAAATAATTTAAATTGCGCCGCTTCGGCCTCCGTTTTGTTTTCTTTGGTCACCGCAATGTAATGAAAATCAATGCCATAAAACTTCACTAGCGCTTCTGTATCACGGTGGTTACTAATCACCAGCGGGATTTCACAGGCCAATTCACCGCTTTTGTGGCGATGTAGCAAGTCAGCTAGACAATGATCGTATTGGGACACCATAATCGCTACGCGCGTTTTGTGCTGTGACAATTTCAATTGCCAAGTCATATTGAATCTGGTTGCAATGGGCGCAAACGCTTGGCCAAACGCAGTTTCGTCCACATTAAAATTGGCTAAGTCCCATTCCACGCGCATCAAAAACAGATTATTTTCTGCATCCTGATGCTGGTCTGCGTGTAAAATATTGGCATTGTGCTGGTACAGAAAATCAGCAATCGAGGCCACGATGCCTTTGGCATCTGGGCAAGTAATAAGCAGTGTTGCAGTGTTTTTCATCGCAATCGTAGGTCAGCCATCAATAAATTGGTGTGATTATACCCGATGCAACCGTACACTGATAAACGAGAGTAAACAAGCATGAGTCAAACGAGTCCATCAGAGCAGTCTAGCCAGCCTAATATTGTGCTCGCCAACCCACGCGGATTTTGCGCTGGGGTTGATCGCGCCATTATCATTGTAGAACAAGCGCTAGAAAAATTCGGCGCCCCTATTTATGTGCGCAATGAAGTGGTTCACAACAAATTTGTGGTGAACCAGTTGCGTGAAAAAGGCGCTATTTTTGTAGATGATTTGGAAAAGATTCCCACTGGTAGCACAGTCATCTTCAGCGCCCATGGCGTCTCTAAAGCTGTACGTGCAGAGGCCGAGGCACGCGGCTTAACCGCCTACGATGCGACTTGTCCATTGGTCACAAAAGTACATATCGAAGTGGCCAAAATGCGCAAAGAAGGCTTGGAAATCATCATGATTGGCCATAAAGGGCATCCGGAAGTGGAAGGCACCATGGGCCAAGTAGAGGGCGACCCCAGCAAGCAGGGCATGTACCTGGTTGAAACGCCCGAGGACGTTGTCGCATTATCTGTCAAAGACAGTGAGAAACTAGCGTTTGTGACGCAAACCACACTCTCGATGGATGATGCGGCGCAAGTGATTCATGCCCTCAAAACACGTTTCCCTAATATCCAATCGCCCAAAAGTGATGACATCTGCTACGCCACACAAAACCGTCAAGATGCCGTCAAAATCATGGCCAAAGACTGTGACTTGGTGATTATTGTAGGTTCTCCCAATAGCTCCAACTCCAATCGCTTGCGTGAGGTTGCGCAGAACCAAGGTGTAGAAGCCTATATGGTCGACAATGCCAGTTACTTAAAACCGGAATGGTTGATTGGCAAGCAGAAAGTCGGTGTCTCTGCTGGCGCTTCCGCACCAGACATTTTAGTGAAAGAAGTGATTGCGCAATTGCAACAATTTGGCGCGCAAGGTGTCCATGAACTACAGGGTGTGGTGGAAAGCGTCGTGTTTCAATTGCCTAAAAACTTGGTGAATGCACCGAGCAAAGTGACGCAAAAAACGACTTAAGCCAGATGCATAAGATTCCCGTATCTGCACTTGTACTCATCCACACGCCTGCATTAGAGGTGCTGATCATGGAGCGTGCAGACAAACCGGGCTATTGGCAATCGGTGACCGGTAGTATCGAGTTAGGCGAGACACCAGAGCAGGCGGCGGTTCGTGAAGTGAAAGAAGAGACTGGGCTGGATGCCTTAGCCTACGATTTTCAAGATTGGCACGCTAGCAACGTATACGAAATTTATCCGCACTGGCGTTACCGCTATGCTGCCGGCGTTACCGAAAACATTGAGCACTTATTTGGCCTGATGCTACCGAGTACGTTGCCGATTACACTTGCGCCAGACGAGCACACCCAATACGTTTGGGTAGATTGGCGTGAAGCAGCGCAACGCGTATTCTCTTGGACCAATGTGGATGCACTGAAAAGATTAGGTGAAAGACATGGACTTAACTTGTAAAATAGACGGTATACATTTTTAATTGATAGATATGCAAACTGCCACTATTAAATTTGAGAAATTTCAATCCACTAAGGACGACGATTGTCAGGCTAGAATTCTGGCCGCACGCGAAAAACTGGGCAAACGCTTAGTCATTCTTGGTCACCATTATCAGCATGAAAGCGTGTACCGCCATGCCGATTACACCGGTGATTCGCTCAAATTATCTAAGTATTGCGAGAGCTTAGATGCTGAATACATTGTGTTTTTGGGCGTGCATTTTATGGCAGAAGTGGCTGATATTTTGAGCCGCCCTGAGCAGATTGTCATCTTGCCTGACCTAGCAGCAGGCTGCTCCATGGCCGACATGGCCAACTTGGCTAAAGTAGAACGTAGTTATCGTGAACTCAACAAAGTACTGAACTTTGATGAGGAAATCACGCCGATTACCTACATTAACTCTGCTGCAGATTTAAAAGCATTCTGTGGCGAACATGGCGGCATTGTGTGTACCAGCACCAATGCGCCAAAAATATTGGAGTGGGGCTTTAAGCAACGCGAGAAGGTACTGTTCTTTCCAGACCAAAACTTAGGACGCTGGAGCGGCCATAAAATGGGCATCCCCTTAGAGCAAATGCCTGTATGGGACCCAGACCAACCATTGGGTGGTTTAACGGTAGAGCAAATCAAAAATGCCAAAATCCTGTTATGGAAAGGGCATTGCGCAGTGCATCAAATGTTCCGCCCACAAAATATCGAGCATTTTAAGAAGTTGCATCCGGATGGCTTTGTCATCTCTCACCCGGAAGCACCGTTTGAAGTCTGCCTAAACTCAGATTATGTAGGTTCTACCGAGTACATTCTCAGAACCGTAAGTGAGGCACCACCCAACACCAAATGGCTGGTGGGGACCGAGTTAAATCTAGTCACACGTCTGGCCGAGCAAATGAAGCCGCAAGGTAAACATGTGCAGTTTATGAGCCACGTGGTGTGTGAGTGCTCTACTATGGCGCGTATTGATCCACAGCACTTGGCATGGTGCTTGGAAAATCTAGCAGAAGGTAACATCGTCAATCAAATCAAAGTACCCAAGCACGAAGCAGAACTGGCTAAACTTACGCTAGATAGAATGCTACAAGCCTCTTAGCATGAGCGCTTGCCCGCTTTGCCAAGCCAGCCCGCACGCCATTCTTTGGCAGGATGATTTTTGCCGGGTGGTATTACTGCAAGATGCAGACTATCCGGCTTATTGCCGTGTTGAATTGTTAGCACATGTGAAGGAAATGACCGACTTAGCCCCGCAAGCGCGTGCCCGCACCATGAAAGTGGTGTTTGCGGTTGAAACCGCCATTCGCGAAGTCATCCAGCCAGACAAAATCAATCTAGCCAGCCTAGGCAACAAAACACCACATATGCACTGGCATGTCATTCCACGTTTTGAGACGGATAAGCACTTCCCCAATAGCCATTGGGGCGAGGCAGTAAACAATAGCCAAGCACAGCCACTGACTGCATTACAAGTAGAAACGCTGATTGAAAAAATAAAAGCACATGTGACATGTGCTTTATCTTCTTAACGTTATCGCACTTACTCTATCACCAGCCGCTTAACCACTTTGCCATTGATTAAATGGCTCTCGATGATTTCATCCACATCTTCGTTGTCCACAAAGGTATACCAGACCGCTTCCGGATACACCACCATCAACGGCCCTTGCGCACAGCGGTCTAGGCAACCTGCACGGTTAATACGTACTTTGCCTTCGCCATTTAAGCCCAACTTTTTCACGCGCGATTTCATATGGTCAAATGCAGCTTCAGCGCCTTTGTTCATGCAGCAATCTTCACCGTTTTCGCGTTGATTCAAACAGAAAAATACATGGTGTTTAAAGTGGTTGGTCATGTGTTGATACCTTATTCGTGAACTCTATATGTTTGATTGAAAAATTATTCGCCATCAGCATCAGATCATTTAGCTTTTGTTTTTAGGCAAGGCGTTTGAGCGCAAACAGTGCAGCGAGTACGGTAAGCGAAAACAACGCAGCATAAAAGCAAAAACTAAATGACCTATTCGGTGGAGAGGGCGTCTTCTTGCGTAAATGTCCACGTCCTTGTCACACTTAAAATGTCAGCATCCCGCTTAATATCTGCCGGAAACGCAGAAAAAGGTGCAGATAACTCCACAATTTTCTTGGCTGCCAGATCTAATATTTTATGCCCTGAACTGCGGTTAATTTTAATCTCTTCCAAGCTCCCATCGGCTCTAATAGAGACCGTCATTTGCAGCTGTCCATATAGTTTTTGATGTTTAGCTGCCTCTGGGTAATTCAGGTTACCAACACGCTCAACCTTTTGCCGCCAAGCTTCGATATACATGGCATAACGGTATTCTTGCGTACGCGCACCAATAAATTTACGCTTTGGACGTTTTTGATATTCATCCTGCTGCTTGGCAATCAATGCCTCCAATCGGTCAATTTCTTTAGCCGATGCCAATAAATCTTGCGTATTCAGTGCTTTCAGTTTGACGGATTGTTCGCCAGTCTCCGGCGTAGCTGCGGCCGCTTGCTGTGTGGGTTTGGATTGTACTTTTTGTAGCGCATTGATTTGTGTCATCAACTCTTGCGCCTGCTTCTCCAAGGCTTCTACACGCTTTTGTTCTTGTATTTGTTCTGCGCTCAATTTTGCCGCTTTTGATGCGCTGCGCGGCTCTGCGTGCTGTTGCAGTTTCACTTCTTGTGTTTTTTGATTAGGGGAAGGCAATGCCGTTTTCAGCTTGCGATTTTCATCGGTATTGCCGCCACGGTCTAAATTCGCTTGTGCTAGCACCTCTGCTTTTTTGGGTGCCTCTTTGGTTTTGGCGTTCACCAGCATCACTTCTAAAGCAGGCAAGCTATCTTTAAACTTCTTTAACTCCGGCTGAAATTTGATACTCAGCGCCACCAAATGTACCAGCACAGAAATCCACACAGCAATCATCAGTGGACTCTGTGAAGTCTTTTTGTTCACAATCGTCCTTGCTTTAGCTGCCTGTGGTTTTTTCTCAGCCAAACCTGATTACCTCTTTAGCGCATCGAGTATCTTTTGATGCACGCCACCAAAGCCGCCATTACTCATCACCAAAATATGGTCGCCCGCAATGGCAATCCCTGCGATGGCATTGACCAATTGATCTAAGTCATCAAAGGTGTGTGACTTATGTGCAATCGGCTTGAGTGCTTCGGCAGCATCCCAACCCAAATTGGCTCCGTAGCAAAATACTATATCTGCCTGTGCTAAGCTGGCTGGCAAGGCATCTTTCATTACGCCCAGTTTCATGGTGTTACTTCTAGGTTCAAGCACAGCCAGTATTCTTGCGACACCTACTTTGGCGCGCAAACCTGCTACCGTCGTTTCAATGGCGGTAGGGTGGTGCGCAAAGTCATCGTATACCGTGATTTGATTGACCACGCCTTTGGTTTCCATACGGCGTTTTACATTTTTAAACGCACCTAGTGCCTCAATACTAGTAGCAACAGCCACGCCTGCATGGCGTGCGGCAGCAATACAAGCCAGCGCATTCATGCGGTTATGCTCACCCAGCAAATCCCAAGTCACCCGGCCTTGTAACTGGCCTTGGTATAGCACATCAAAATGGCCATCACCGCTGGCATTGGTCGCTTGCCAATCAGCATCGGTACCAAATTGCTCTACTGGCGTCCAACAACCTTTATCAATCACGCGTTGCAGGCTCGCCTCTTTACCATTGCGGACGACCAAGCCTTGTTGCGGCACGGTTCTGACCAAATGATGGAATTGCTTTTCTATGGCAGCCAAGTCTTCAAAAATATCGGCATGGTCATATTCTAAATTGTTCAGAATGGCAGTACGCGGACGGTAGTGGACGAACTTGGAACGTTTATCGAAAAAGGCCGTGTCGTATTCGTCGGCTTCGATCACAAAGAAAGGGGAAATACTGCTTTTGTCTTGGGTCGGCACCTGCGGCAAACGTGCAGATACAGCAAAATTCTCCGGCACACCACCAATCAAAAAGCCTGGTGCTAAACCTGCAAACTCTAATATCCATGCCAACATAGAACTAGTGGTGGTTTTACCATGCGTGCCTGCTACCGCTAGCACCCATTTACCTTGCAGCACATTTTCCGTCAGCCATTGTGGGCCCGAAATATAAGGAAAGCCTTGATTCAGAATGGCTTCCATCAGCGGGTTGCCACGGGTAACGACATTGCCGATCACATACATATCCGGATTGAGTTTGGTCTGCTCCGCTGCAAAGCCTTCAATCAGTTGTATGCCCTGCGCTTCTAACTGTGTGCTCATGGGCGGGTACACATTGGCATCACACCCCGTGACGGTATGACCGGCTTGTTTTGCCAGCACCGCGATACCACCCATAAAGGTGCCACAAATACCTAATATATGAATATGCAATTGATAACCTTAATATATTTGCTTATAAAAACTGACCTGCCATGTAAACCCATTAACCCAAATTCGGTGCCAACCAACGCTCTAAATAAGCTTTTTCTAAGCCGCGCCGTTTGGCCATATCTTCTAATTGATCCATACCAATTTTATCGACACTAAAATATTTAGCTTGGCGATGCGCAAAGTAAAATCCACTCACCGCCGCCGCTGGCAACATAGCAAAGCTGTCGGTCAATTGCATGTCAATTTCCTCAGCCTGCAATAGTTTAAACATATCTGCTTTCACTGTGTGGTCTGGGCAGGCGGGGTAACCAGGCGCTGGACGAATACCAGCATATTCCTCTTTAATCAGTGCATCTTTACTGAGCGCTTCATCCGCAGCGTAACCCCAAAAATCTTGGCGAATACGCTCGTGCATATATTCGGCAAAGGCTTCCGCCAAGCGGTCCGCCAATGATTTAAACATAATGGCATTGTAGTCATCATGCTGCTTTTCGTACTCAGCCAGACGTTTTTCCATGCCTAATCCAGCCGTCACCGCGAATAAACCGATGTAATCCTCTGTATCCTTTGGCGCAATAAAATCGGCCAAACACTGGTTAGGTCGGGCCACACCCTCTATCACCGGCTTAACGGTTTGCTGGCGCATGCCGTAGTAGGTAAATGCCACTTCCTGCCGCGTATCATCCGTATAAATTTCAATGTCATCATCGTTGACTACGTTGGCCGGCTGCAAAGCAATCACGCCATTGGCGGTAAGCCAGCGCCCCTCAATGATTTTTTTGAGCATGGCTTGCGCTTCGGCAAACACTTTGGTGGCGGCCTCACCCACTACTTCATCGGTCAGGATTGCGGGATAGAAACCGGCTAGATCCCAAGTCTGAAAGAACGGACCCCAATCGATGTATTGCGCGATTAAGGCTAAATCGATATTTTTAAACACGCGGCGGCCAATAAACTTAGGTTTCACAGGCGCATACTCACCCTCAAAACTCAACTTGGTTTTGTTGGCACGCGCATCGGCTATGGTCAACATCGGCACACCTTTTTTGTTGGCGTGTTGAGCACGTGCTTTTTCATAATCGGCCTGAATCTCCGCCAAATACGCACCGCGGGTTTCTGGCGTGAGCAGGTTTTGCATGACCGAGACTGAACGCGAAGCGTCAGGCACATAAATCACTGGGCCATCATAATTTGGCGCAATTTTAACGGCAGTATGTGCACGTGAAGTGGTCGCGCCGCCAATCAATAACGGTGTTTTTTGGTCATAAAAATGCGGATCCCGCTGCATTTCTTTGGCAACATAGGCCATCTCTTCAAGCGAGGGCGTAATCAAGCCGGACAAACCGATGATGTCGGCATTTTCCGCTTTCGCCATGGCTAAAATCTCGGCTGCGGGCACCATCACGCCCATGTTCACCACCTCAAAGTTATTGCATTGCAGCACCACGCTGACGATATTTTTACCGATGTCATGCACATCGCCCTTCACCGTGGCAATGACCACTTTGCCTTTGGGCTTAGCGACGATACCCGTACGTTTTTCTTCTAATGCTTTTTCTTCTTCAATAAAGGGGATGAGGTGTGCCACTGCGGACTTCATCACGCGCGCCGACTTCACCACTTGCGGCAAGAACATTTTGCCTTGCCCAAATAAATCGCCCACCACGTTCATGCCATCCATCAACGGCCCTTCAATCACGTGAATCGGGCGGCCACCGTTTTGCATCACTTCGACGCGCGCTTCTTCCGTATCTTGCACAATAAACTCGGTAATACCATGCACCATGGCGTGCGCTAAACGCTTTTGCACCGAGACTGGGTGCTCTGGGGTGCCACGCCATTCTAAAGTGGCTTCTTCTTTCTTGCCGCCTGCTTTAAGCGTACCTGCGATTTCAATCAGGCGCTCAGTCGGCGCAAGCAAGTTATTCGGGTCGGTGACGCGGTTCAGTACAACATCTTCGACACACTGCTTGAGCTCCGGCGCCAAATCATCGTACACGCCCATCATGCCGGCATTGACAATGCCCATGGTCATACCCGCTTGAATGGCATGGTAGAGAAACACTGTGTGGATGGCCTCACGCGCAGGATCATTGCCGCGGAAGCTAAAACTCACATTGGAAACCCCGCCAGAAATTTTGGCATGCGGCAGGTTTTGCTTAATCCAGCGCGTAGCTTCAATAAAGTCCACCGCGTAGTTATTGTGCTCTTCAATCCCGGTCGCAATGGCAAAAATATTGGGGTCAAAGATAATGTCTTCTGGCGGGAAACCCATGCCCACCAATAAATCATAGGCACGTTTGCAAATCTCAATTTTGCGTGCATAGGTATCGGCTTGGCCTTTTTCATCAAAGGCCATCACAATCACTGCGGCGCCATAACGACGACACAATGTCGCTTGGCGCAAAAACTCGGCTTCGCCTTCTTTCATGGAGATGGAGTTGACAATGGCCTTGCCTTGTACGCACTTTAAGCCGGCCTCAATCACATTCCACTTTGAGGAGTCAATCATAATCGGCACGCGTGCAATATCTGGCTCGGATGCAATTAAATTCAAGAAATGCGTCATCGCTTTTACAGCATCCAACATGCCTTCGTCCATGTTGATGTCGATGACTTGCGCACCGTTCTCTACTTGTTGGCGCGCGACACTTAGCGCTTCTTCGTATTGCTCGTTGATAATCATGCGCGCAAAGGCTTTAGAACCTGTTACGTTGGTGCGCTCACCCACGTTCACATACAGTGAATTTTCATCAATGATAAAAGGCTCTAATCCAGACAATTTGGTGACCGGGACCTGTGTCGGTACTGCGCGCGGAGGCAACGCTTTAATGGCGTTATAAATCGCGTTAATGTGGGGCGGTGTAGTCCCACAACAGCCACCGGCAATATTCACAAACCCACTCACAGCAAATTCTTTGACTAAGCTGGAAGTGACATCCGGTGTTTCATCAAAACCGGTATCGCTCATGGGATTAGGCAAGCCGGCATTCGGATAAATACAGACGAAAGTATCCGCTACTTTGGATAGCTCTTCTGCATACGGCCGCATTAAGGTTGCACCCAACGCACAATTTAAACCTACAGTCAGTGGTTTAGCATGGCGTACAGAATGCCAGAATGCCGTCACCGTTTGGCCGGACAGAATACGGCCGGAGGCATCAGTCACGGTACCCGAAATCATCAAGGGCAGGGTATAGCCCACTTCTTCAAAAAATGTGTCGATGGCAAACAATGCCGCCTTGCAATTGAGCGTATCAAAAATGGTTTCCACCATCAGGATATCCGCACCACCTTCAACCAAGGCACGCGTTTGTTCCAAGTAGGCAGCCACCAACTGATCAAAGCTGACGTTCCGTGCGGCAGGGTCATTCACATCGGGAGAAATACTTGCGGTTTTAGGGGTAGGGCCTAATGCACCTGCCACAAAACGCGGCTTATCCGGCGTGCTGTATTTAACGCAAGCCGCCTTGGCCAGCTTGGCCGATTCCACATTCATCTCATAGACCAGATGCGCCATATGATAGTCGTCTTGCGCTACGCTGGTTGCACCAAAGGTGTTGGTCTCAATAATATCGGCACCAGCAGCCAAATATTTTTCATGAATCTCTTGAATCACTTGCGGTTGCGTCAAGGTCAACAGTTCATTATTGCCTTTGACAAACAACTCACGCTCACCAATGGGTGCTTTGAAGTCGACGAAACGCTCGCCACGATAATCGGCTTCGGTTAGCTTGTATTGCTGAATCATGGTACCCATCGCGCCATCCAAAATGAGAATACGCTCTGCCAATAATGCACGCAGCTGGGTTTCCGTAGCGCTGATTTTGTTTCCCGACATAAAGTGCTTTCAAATCCATATGACTAACTGCGCACATTTTAGCATGTTGGATTCATTTGCACTTTTACTGTGTGTGATTGCTGCGTGTACTGTGTGCTGTTTCCTGCGTGACTCTATGTAGATCTGCAATAAATTTCGCACCGCTTCAAAAATTCAAAATAAAAGTGTGATAACTTAAAACTTTGCATTCATCAAAGCACAGACATGATAGAAGGTTTAGTTCAGTTATTTTTATGGCAAGGCTTGGGCGAGTTGGCTTCTAAGTTTTTGCTACCAAGCATCCCCGGGCCAGTACTAGGTTTGGTTTTCCTGGTGGTATTTCTAATGATAAAAGGCGAGGTAAATCAACCGCTTGGCCAAGTAGCCGATCAGTTCAGGCAACATCTGGGCTTGTTGTTTGTACCAGCCTCGGTAGGTGTGGTGCTGTTTTTGCCAGAACTCAAAGCCCATGCACTTGCTGTCTCTACCGCGCTGCTAGTCAGCGTGGTACTAACCATTGGTGTCACTGCCGTCGTACTCAAGGTGTTTTGGTATTTTTCACTCAAGTTCGGCAAGGGGCAACGCCATGAATAAGCGTATACCGATTTCCGAAATCTGGGTCTATCTGTCTGGAGACCCGCTGTTTGCATTGATCATCACTCTCGCCACTTATCAGCTTGGCTATATGCTGTACGTACGCGCTAAGCGTAACCCTGTCGTCAATCCGGTTGCCATTTCTGTGGTGCTGACTTGCTGCATCATTAGCGCGCTGGATATGCCTTATGAAAAATATTTTGAAGGCGCACAGTTTGTGCACTTTTTACTGGGGACAGCTACTGTTGCTTTGGCTGTGCCCATTTACAATGGTTTTAAACGCATGAAAGGCAAGATCTTTCATATGTGGGTGGCACTCACTGCAGGTAGTACCGTCTCCATTGTCAGTGCCGTGGCCATTGCGCAGTGGATGGGCGCAAGCAACAATATGGTGGGCAGCATGTATGCAAAATCGGTCACCGCCCCCATTGCCATGGGTATTGCCGAACGCATCAACGTATCGCCGACCTTAACAGCCGTGTTCACAGTCATTACCGGCATGCTGGGTGCAATATTGGCGCCTTATATTTTAAATGCACTCAAAATACAACAATGGTGGATTCGCGGCACTGCTATTGGCGTAGGCGCACATGGCCTGGGTATCACCCGTGCCTTTAGCGTGAACGAGGAAGCGGGTATTTTTGCTAGCATGGCGATGGGCTTAAACGGCGTGATTAGCGCGATTGGTTTGCCGATTGTGCTCACGTATTTACGCCCACATCTCGGTATATAACCATTACTTTACGTAGGTTTGCAGCCAGCGCTCCAATACCACAACCACGTAGGCTTGCTCATCTAAAGTGAGTTCGCGCCCTTGTGGAATGGCATGCCACTGTTGCAAGCAGCCACGGCAGCAACAAGCCGTAGCATGCTGCGCTACAAATACAGGGTGACCACGCATCGGCGTTTGTTTGCCTTCATTTTCAATGACGGCGGGCGCCAAGCGTTTTTGCACAAAATCCTCGGCATGTGTCAGCACTTGCGCCAAGCCTTTTTCTTGCAGATACGCTAAATCACGTGCGTTCAATTGAAAGCCCGCTCTGAATGTCGATTTTGCCAATACAGCAAATAATGTATCCAGATTGCGCATGGATTACTGCAGTTGCTTCAGCTCTAAATCGCGTAACTTGGGGGCAAGCTTAGCGGTAACGCCCACAATACCAATCGTCATCAGGCCGCCAAAAACCACGGAAGGCACTAGCCCGAGTAGTTTTGCTGCAACACCGGATTCAAATGCGCCCAACTCATTGGATGAACCAATGAATATGCCATTAATGGCCGATACCCTGCCGCGCATGGCGTCCGGCGTAGCCAGTTGCAATATGGTTTGCCGCGTCACCACAGAGATGCCATCCAGCACACCAGAAACCATCAGCAGAGCCACGGCCAGCCAAAAATAAGGACTGAGCGCAAACCCAATCATGCATAAGCCAAACCCTGCCACTGCAGCCAATAACCAGCGGCCTGCATGTAAATTGATAGGGTGCCGCGTGAGCCATAATCCAGTCAGTATCGCACCCACCGCAGGGGCAGCCCGCATCAATCCGAGCGTTTCTGGGCCCATATGGTAAACATCCTGAATAAAGGCGGGCAACAACGCAACCGCGCCACCAAACAATACGGCAAACATATCCAGCATTTGCGCGCCAAACACAATTTGGTTACTCCAGACAAAGCGCAAGCCTTCGCCAATACTTTTGAAAACCGGTGGGCTTTCTGGCGCAGGCGGCTCTTTCACTTTTAACATCCCCATTGCGACAGCCGCGCCTACGCACAAAGCGCTGGCTAGCGCATATGCCATGGTTTTACTGGCAAATCCCACTAACAAACCACCTAATGCCGGCCCCAATATCAACCCTATTTGGAAAATAGAACTGCCAATGCCTGAGCCACGCGCATAAGATTCCCTAGGCACAATAATCGCAAATAAGGTGGTATAACTGGGGGCAATAAATGCACGGGCAATGCCGGTAAATGCAATTGAGCCATAAATCCAGACACTGGGATTGCCTGTAATCCAGCCCATCGTCACACAGGTCAACGTTAAGGCATTTAGGCATAACAAAGTAGCGGCTAAGATGCCAAATGCGCGGCGCGAATAATAGTGATCGACCGCATGGCCAGCGAATAAAGTGCAGGAAAAGTAAGGGATCACTTCCGCCAAACCAATCAGCCCGAGCGCCAATGGATCATGAGTGAGTTCATAAATGTGCCAACCCACCACTACCGCCATAATTTGGTAGGCCAATACCATTTGAATACGAAACGCCAACAACTTTACAAAGGCAAACTGATGGTTACTGAATAACTGCTGAATAGAAATATGCATCACGCTATTATAAATTTAAATTCTGCCCAATATCTGTATGGATGTGTAAAGAAGCGGGCTCAGTTACAATGTGGCGTTAGTGCAGAGAATAAAGCAGTAAGCGTGTGCAAACATGCCGATGAGTCGTCGTTGACCTAGTGCGATTCTGCTGAAATAGATTAGGCGCACTAACCTTTTTTTGACGCGTTTTTTTCCGATCTTTTACCTTTGGTATCACTCTTACCTAGAATTTAACAAGCATGGGCACAATCTAGCCACAAAAAATATTTATTTTATCGTCAACGTCATGCTTTGCCGTGGCGTTATCCCAGTAAGCTGAACAGAATTTCACAATTAACAATGATTGCCTAGTTACATTGTTAGGCAACTTGTGTAAGCTCTCGCAGCTATCCTAGAGCAACCATCAGCAAGCTTGCTGATATTTAAATAGCACTCAACAATTTAAGGAAAGTTATGAAAAAAGTATTACTAGCATCACTGTTTGCATTGTCTGTTTCTAATGCTGCTTTTGCAGATGATATTATCGACTCAGCCGCTGCTGATGGCTCACTCAAAACATTGCTGACAGCACTGCAAACGGCTGGTTTAACAGACACACTTAAAGGCGAAGGCCCTTTTACTGTGTTTGCACCAAGCGATGCCGCATTTGCCAAGTTACCAAAAGACAAACTGGAAGCATTGCTCAAAGATAAAGACGCACTCGTAAAATTGTTGAACGCACATATCGTTGCGCACAAAATCACTAGCGATGATGTCACAGCAGGTAAAGTAAAATCAGTTGAAGGCCATGAATTGAAATTAGACGTGACTGCTGGCATCAAAGTAGATGGCATCCCAACAGTGGGCGGCGGCGATATCAAAGCGGATAACGGTATGATCTACGTACTAGACACGGTGTTGTTGCAAGAACACGAAGGCAAAAAGAAAGTAAGCAAAAAGAAAGCGGGTTAATACCCTGTTAGCATTCAAAAGCGGGCGCTATCACTAGCGCCCGCTTTTTTGTGATGTGAATCTAAACTCAGTCTAAGCACAGATTATTTGGGCACACGCCATAAATACCAACTGGCCACCGTGCGATAAGGCTGCCAAGCCAAACCAATCTCTGCCAAGGCTTTAGGCGTTGGCGCATCCGTTAAAGACTTCAACCGCTTATAACCTTCACGCACACCAAAATCATCCACCGGCAAAATATCCGGACGTTGTAATGTAAAGATCAGCATCATTTCCACTGTCCAACGCCCAATCCCTTTTAGTGCAACCAAACGCTCAATCAAATCTTCATCGCGCATGTGTTCAGCTTGCGCAAGTGTTGGCACCAATCCAGTCAGTGCGCCTTGTGCAATGCCTTTGGTCGTCTCAGCTTTTCGGCCAGAGAACCCACAAGCACGCAAGGCATCAAACTCTGCATGCGCGAGCTGTTCTGGCGTTGGAAACTCGCCTCCAAAATGGGCTTTGAATTTTGCCAAAATAGCATCACCCGCTTTAGTGCTGAGCTGCTGGTAAGCCACAGCGCGGACCAATGCCTCATAAGGGTCACGCTCTGACTTGAGTATAAGTTGGCAATCGCCAATCTCAGCAATAAGCTTGGCAAAGTCTGGATCTTGCTCACTTAAAAAAGTTTGCGCTTGTTGATAACGGTGCATGCATTCATTATAACAGTGTGCATTTAAAAGCTAGCACCAAGAGCCGGGAAGCAAATAACACATCACCATGGATTTATTGAGTTCTCTTGAAAGCAGTCAGCGATTAGACTTAGATGGACTGGTCTATTTACGTGGTTATGCGTTGCCTAACCAAACACAATTGCTGGATGATTTACATGCCGTTATCTCCGCCGCACCCTTGCGGCAGATGATGACACCGATGGGATTTGCCATGTCAGTGGCCACCACCAGTTGTGGCGCATTAGGCTGGGTATCTGATCAGCAAGGTTACCGCTACTCGCCTATCGACCCAATACGCCAAGCGCCATGGCCCGCAATGCCAGAAAGCTTTTTTGTACTCGCTAATACGGCTGCTAATATTGCCGGCTACACTGATTTTGCGCCAGATGCTTGCCTGATTAATCAATACCAAATCGGCACCAAGATGGGCTTGCACCAAGATAAAAATGAACGTGATTTCACACAACCCATTGTATCCGTATCATTAGGCATTGCTGCGCGCTTTCAATTTGGTGGCAAAAAACGCACCGATAAACCCACGCAATTGCGCCTTGAACATGGCGATGTGATTGTGTGGGGCGGTGATGCACGTTTGAATTATCACGGCATCATGACCATGCAATCCGGGTGTCATGCAATATTAGGTAACACGCGCGTTAACCTCACTTTTAGAAAAGCAGGTTAACGCGGCAATATAGAATTACAGTTTAAGCGCTGCTTTAATGCGGCGGAACGTTTGGCTGAGTAAATTACCATCCAATTTGTAATGCTTATGCAATGGTTGCTTCACTTCCCAACTGGCGGTCATGCCTGCTGGAAACGTCACCAAATCGCCCTTACCAAAGGACACAGGTGCGCCGCCTGTAGGTGTAATCACACACTCACCCTCTAAAATATAGGCAATTTCTTGTTCTAAGAATGTCCATGGAAAAGTAGAGACCTCCTTTTGCCAGGTTGACCATTTGCTCACCCCTAAACTGTCTAAATGGGCTTGGCTAGGATTTTTTTCTACGATAATTTGACTCATGCTTTTTCTTTAAAAATGATAATGGTCAGCCATTCTATACCAGTTAAATAATTGCAACTATAGCGGCTATTTCTAGTCTTACTTTTGAACGCAGAATTGTTAGCTTTTAAGGTTTGTCCATCTATTTTTAACGCCCAACGGGGCTTGAAAGCAGAAAGGAAGAACTATCATGAAAACCTTAAAAATCAACAAATTACTAGTAGGCGAAGCATTAGTCGGTGATGGCAATGAGGTAGCCCATGTGGACTTAATCATGGGGCCGCGCGGCAGTGCAGCCGAAACCGCTTTTGCTTTAACGCTCACCAATCAAAAACGTGGTGACAATGCGTTGCTAGCCGTAGTAGCACCCAATCTCATGGCAAAACCAGCCACTGTGATGTTCAACAAGGTCGATATCAAAGATGCAAAACAAGCGGTGCAGATGTTTGGGCCAGCGCAGTCTGGTGTGGCTAAAGCCGTGACTGACTCAGTCAAAGAGGGCACCATTCCGTTAAAAGAAGCCGATGATATATTTATCTGCATTGGTGTCTTTATTCATTGGGATGCCGCAGATGGCAACAAAATCCAAGACTGGAATTATGCAGCGACCAAGCTCGCCATTCAACGCGCGGTGGCAGGCTTACCAAAAGCAGCAGAAGTGATTGAAAATAGTGTGAAGACTTCTCACCCACTCGCGGCGCATGATTATAAAACTGCACCTGAAATACAGCCTTTACAAAAAGCGGCTTGATAGATGGCATGAGACAGTAAACCACGAGGTAACAAACCAGTAGTAAAATAGCACTTTTACTACTGGTTGGTATTGGCATGCAGGTCAATTTAGCAGACGCGATGACGTTACTTAACAACGGTGAAGTGGTCGCGATTCCTACCGAAACGGTGTATGGATTAGCGGCAGATGCTAGCAATGAAGCTGCTTTACTCAAGATTTATGCCACAAAACAACGCCCAGCCAATAATCCGCTGATTGTCCATATTGCAAACATTCATCAAGTGAGTGGCTATGCTGACGAATTTTCGGCTTTGGCCAAAAAACTCGCAATAGCGTTTTGGCCTGGGCCATTTACCTTGGTACTCAAAGCCAAACCGCATGTGTCTAATATATTGCGCGCCAATGCGCCGACTGTTGCACTGCGCGTACCTGCCCATCCGCTCACGCTGCAATTGCTCAAAGAAAGTGGCCTAGCCTTAGCCGCGCCCTCCGCCAATCGCTATACCCAGCTCAGCCCCACCACAGCAGCGCATGTCGAAAACAGCTTGGGTAAAGATATTCCGGTACTAGATGGCGGCCCATGCCAAGTCGGCATTGAATCTAGTATTGTGAGTGTGGATGGCGACCAATGGCAGTTGTTACGCCACGGCATGATTACGGAAGCGCAAATTGAAGCCATTGCAGGCAAGCCAGCACAACCACTCACACAAGACATTCCCAAAGCACCGGGGCAACATTTATTGCATTACTCGCCACGCACACCCACGCGCTTGTTTGAAGCATTTGCCGACTTACAAAAATACGCGCAATTGCATCCGCACTGTGCAGCATTGCTAATCGGCCAAAGCAATACAGCACTCCATGCACAGGTGCCCAGCGCCCATTGCATTGCGCTACCCAGCACACCTGCGCAAGTGGCAGAACACTTATACGATGCGCTGCATCGATTAGATGACTTGCAAGCCAGTGCGATTCTCATTTTGTTGCCTCCAGACCAGCCAACGTGGGCAGCTATTCGAGACCGCTTAACGCGCGCAGGCTATCAAGATGCACCTTAAACTAGAAGCATCCTAAATGAGATGAGTCATTGTCGGTCTTGGCATAAGATGGCAAAATGAACCCATTGAAATTTTTACCGTTAAGGCAACACATGAACTATCAGCACGTCACCGCCATTGCACTTACCTGCGTCATTCTATCGGCATGTAGCATGGTAGCGCCCCTTAAAGTGTTTAAGTCTGAAACCAAAGAGCGTTCTAAAAATCCGGAAAACGCCACCGAATATGTATGTGAAGGCAACAAACGCTTCTTTCTACGTATGCTGAACAAGGACAACGATGCCTGGCTCATTTTCCCCGACCATGAAGTGAATCTGGCAAAATCCAGTACCGAGAAAAATCGCTATGTATCCGGCTCCATTACACTGGCATTAGAAGGCGACCAGACGACGCTGACGGACGGCGATGTATTGTCCTATACCGCATGCAAAGCGCAATTAAAGAAATAGTATTGGGTTCTACACTAAGCTGAATTACATCTTGCGATGCCCTTCAAAAGAGGGTAAGTTAAACACTTAAGCAGTTGCAATTAGAAATGGCTATCCCTGTTGAGAGGACCATACCCATGGACAACAAATACGGACTAGGCAGCACCAAAGTAGCGACAGAGCAGCATACCTTACACCACAAATCGGAGAGCTCGACACAGGCTGTGTGCAAATTCTGCAATAGCACACACTTAGTGTTTAGCCCTACTATGCATGACCACCGCTGTGACGACTGCGGCGAATGGCAGCAAGATGTACCACAAGGTTATTCCACGGGTCGCAGCAGCGATTACTGAGCTTGCTCTTTAAGCGCGAGATTAAACGCCTCGTCCAATTCCACATGAATGGCCTGTAACGCTGTGTGCATCCGCGCCACCTCATCCGAATTGCCGGCACGGCTAGCCAACAAACCCAATCCGATCAGACTACTCGGATGCTGCGGTTGCAATACTAATGTCTGCTGAAAACTCTTCTTAGCATCGGCATCACGGCCAAGCTTAGCTTGTGCCACAGCCAGATAATAATGTGCTTCGGCTGTGCTTGGTTCTTGCTTGACCCAAGCCTGAGCAACACGTGCTAATTCTGACCAATCCTCATTTTGGTATGGCAACACTACTTGCATAAAGTAAGGTGCTGCCTCGGGTGGTGCGTCCCAAAATGGCACAAGGTCTGATTGTAACGAGGTGGTTTCAGGCGTATCCAGTAATGCTTTGACCCAGTTGACCGGAATATTATAAAAATAAGCACCACGCCCTGGGCTCTTAAATGTACTAATGGCAATCAGCTTACCCGCTTCATCAAACACCGGGCTACCACTGGCCCCCATGATAAATGAAGCATCGGTACGTACAATGACGCTGTCGTCGAGCGGATAAAGCGCTTTGATTTTGCCATAGGTCACTTGAGGTTTGGGCGGCCCACCGGGAAATCCAATGGAGAACATCGGCTGTTCGTAGCGCAGCTGCGAAGCATCACCCAGTTCCACTGGTTTTAAATCTAGATATTGAAAACGTAGAATACATAGGTCATGTTTCCAGTCCGCTTTGAGGCCAACCGGCGCAAAGCTATCGCCAAATTTAGTGATATTGACCCCATTGGCATTGGCCAATACATGGCAGTTAGTCGCCACCATGTCTTTGGCCACCACCACACCGGTACCAACGCCATGCCCACCGGATTTAGTTACCACATGCACCTTGGCTACTGAGGCTTTAAGTTGATAAGTCAAGTCAGCACTTGGCTCTGCCGCCGCAATGCATGCAAAACCAGCTAGCCATATCATCAAGACGAATCGCATGATAATCCCCACATGTTTTGGTACTGAAGATGACATCATATCGCGCAAATAATTCTTAACATGCTGACTATTTGCATGCGCTGTTAAATAATTCTCAATTCGCCCACGATTTGAGATGAAAATGCCATTAAAGCACTGTAAAATATTGGGTTCAAAAATATATTTTCTGGATGCATGCCATGCTCATCAAAACTGAAATCGCAGATATCTCAACACCTACTGGTGTAATGCGGACTTATATCCATCGCCCGACACATACTCAAAAAGTACCTGCAATTTTATTTTATTCTGAAATTTTTCAGCAAACAGGTCCTATCGAACGCGCTGCCAGATTCATGGCCGGCCAAGGATACGCCGTCTTGGTACCAGAAGTATTTCATGAACTTAATCCGATTGGTACAGTCCTTGGTTATGATGATGCAGGACGTGATAAAGGTAACGCTGATAAAGCTGCCAAAGATGTGCAAGACTATGATACTGACAATCGCGCCATGATTGAATTCTTGGGCAAGCAAAATTGGTACGATGGCAACGTAGGCGCTATGGGCTTCTGTATTGGTGGTCACTTGGCGTTTAGGGCTGCGCTACAACCGGAAGTTAAATCTACCGCCTGCTTTTACGCCACCGATTTACACACAGAAATCATCCCAAACAAACCTAACCAACACTCCATGGATCGCCTGAGCGACATTAAAGGCGAGTTATTGATGATTTGGGGCAAACAAGACAACCATATTCCTACCGCTGGCCGCAGCTTGGTGTATCAAAAACTGACAGATGCCAACCTGAGCTTCACTTGGCACGAGTTCAATGGGCAACATGCCTTTATGCGTGACGAAGGCGAACGTTATGACCCGCAATTAGCCATGACTGGCTATCAACTGGCCTTGCAAATGTTTGGTAACACACTGTAAATCGCCCAAATTGAACAGCATTGTTTTAGCAGTAGAAGTAGCGTAGTACGAGCTCTAGCCACAAGCCAAGGCTCTAATTTTTGATTTAAATTACCCATTTAAGAAAGCTTAAAGAGAGAGAAGCATGACCACCACAAAAAACGCTGACATTGGCCTTGTAGGCCTTGCTGTGATGGGCCAAAATCTGGCCTTGAACATAGCCGACCACGGCTACACCATCGCTGTTTACAACCGCGACCCGAAGAAAATGCTGAACTTTATTGAGGAATGCAAAAACAATGAGCCATCTCACGAGCGCGTGGTTGGTCATGCAGATTTGGCTTCTTTTGTACTAAGCATCAAACGCCCACGTAAAATTGTATTGCTAGTGAAAGCAGGTAGCGCAACCGATGTCACCATCAACGCGTTATTACCATTCCTAGAGCAAGGCGATATCATCATTGATGGCGGCAACGCATTGTGGACAGACACTATCCGTCGCGAAAAAGAATTGGCTGCCAAAGGCATTGAGTTTATTGGTTCAGGCGTTTCAGGCGGCGAAACTGGTGCGCGTTTTGGCCCATCGCTCATGCCATCTGGTACACGTAAAGCATGGTCTAGCTTAGAGCCAATCTGGCGTGATATTGCAGCCAAAGTAGACCCTGTGACCGGTACACCGTTAGAAGGCGGCACCCCAGGAAAACCAGTCGAAGGCGGCTTCTCTTGCGCAGAATACATTGGCCCGGACGGCGCTGGCCATTATGTGAAAATGGTGCATAACGGTATCGAGTACATCGATATGCAATTGATTTGTGAAGCCTACTGGTTGATGAAAAACTTGCTAGGCATGCCAGCCGATGAAATCGGTAAAGTATTTGCCGAATGGAACAAAGGCGAACTCTCTAGCTTCTTGATTGAAATCACTGCGGATATCCTGCAACAAAAAGACCCTGCAGGCAAAGGCTTCTTAGTAGACCAAATCTTGGATACTGCCGGCCAAAAAGGGACTGGCCAATGGACTGCAGCCAATGCGCTTGAGCTAGGTGCGCCTGCCAACGCGATTGCAGCAGCGGTATATGCACGTGCGCTTTCTAGCTTGAAAGAAGAACGTGTTGAAGCAAGCAGAATCCTAAAAGGCCCTGTGCTAGTGAAAGAAACTGATAAAGCAGCCATTATCGAAGCGATTAAAAACGCGCTGTATTGCTCAAAAATCTGCGCTTACGCACAGGGCTTCCAACTCATTGATAAAGCGCAAGTGGCTTACAACTGGAAACTGAACTTTGGTGAGATTGCACAAATCTGGCGCGGCGGTTGTATCATCCGCGCGCGCTTCTTGCAAAAAATCACCGATGCTTATGCATTGAATTCACGTTTGAAAAACTTGATGCTAGACCCATACTTCACCAATGCGATGAACGAAGGTCAAGCTGGCTGGCGTAAAGTGATTGCCTTGGCGGTGACGAACGGCATTCCAGCACAAGGTTTTGCGGCTGCGCTAGCATATTACGATGGTTACAGAAGTGCAGACCTGCCTGCAAACTTATTGCAAGGTCAACGTGACTACTTCGGTGCGCATACTTACGAGCGTAAAGATCAACCACGTGGTCAGTTCTTCCACTTGGATTGGCCCGAGGCTGGTCGTCCGCAATTGACGATTGAATAAGCGTTTTTGAGGAAGAAAACTCTAGAGAGAGGGTGGCCGATGCCATCCTCTTTTTTTATAGCTTGATGTTGTGGTTGCCTGATGATTAAACGTTAAAAACGCTTAATACCAGACGGTACTACATTAAACGCAATCGCAACTTGCTTCTAAAAATCTGTTCAGATTTTTATTTCTTTGCAATATCAACACACTGGCTTCTTGCTCTTTTACCTTTGCTGATTTCTCAGTAATTGAAGGGGCGTAGATTTCATCCAGCAAAGCATCTTGTTTCTGTACTTGTACTCGTTCTGTTACTTGCATCATCGTTTCCTTTTGGGAGTTAAAAACCGCACGAATTGTGTTCGTACGGGGTAGAGCATCAATCGTTAAAAAAATTCAATTTCCACATGCTTTAGTCGCACAATCATGAAAATCATGACAACTTAAATCAAGCACTTAACACTTTGCGCTTACTGCTATTAACGCATAAATCAATTGCAAGATGACAAGCATAGACTGTGCCATACATAAATTTTCATTTAAATAATTCATTATTAACGCCCCATGTGACAGCATAATTACGTAAAATAGCACTCTTTAATGGCCGCAATATTTCGCTATGCATTTAATTATCAACGGTAAAGACAAACATTTTGACGACGCTGCACTATCGGTCAGCGCGCTTGTTGTTGCAATGGACCTCGCTGGCAAGCGCATCGCTATTGAGCGCAATGGCGAAATCGTGCCGCGCAGCCTGTTTGATGCTGTACTATTAAACGAAGGTGATCAGTTGGAAATTGTAGGCGCAGTTGGCGGCGGCTAGGGTACAAACGAGAATATAAAGATGAATGATGCATTAGTGATTGCTGGAAAAAGTTACCAATCAAGATTACTGGTAGGTACGGGTAAATATAAAGATTTTACCGAAACACGTGCTGCCATAGACGCAAGTGGTGCCCAAATTGTCACAGTAGCAATCAGAAGAACCAATATTGGTCAGGTCGCTAACGAACCTTCGCTACTGGATTATCTGCCACCAGAAGAATTTACCTACTTACCTAATACCGCAGGTTGCTACAGCGCAGATGACGCTGTCAGAACACTGCGCTTGGCACGTGAGCTACTCGATGGCCACAAACTTGTGAAATTGGAAGTGCTGGGTGACCCGAAAACACTGTATCCCAACGTGATTGAAACCTTGGCAGCAGCCAAAACGTTGGTCAAAGAAGGCTTCGATGTGATGGTCTATACCTCAGATGACCCGATTATTGCTAAACAGTTAGAAGACATTGGCTGTTGCGCTGTGATGCCTTTGGCATCACTCATTGGCTCTGGCATGGGTATTTTGAACCCTTGGAACCTGCAGATTATTATTGAGAATGCCAATATCCCCGTATTAGTAGATGCGGGTGTGGGCTGTGCGGCCGATGCTGCTATTGCCATGGAGTTAGGCTGTGAAGGCGTGCTGATGAATACAGCCATTGCCGCTGCGCAGAACCCAGTATTAATGGCGGGCGCCATGAAAAAAGCCATTGAAGCAGGCCGCGAGTCTTATTTAGCTGGCCGTATGCCGAAGAAACTGTACTCTGCCTCGCCCAGCTCGCCGACCACCGGGCTTATTTCAGGAAACGGATAATCCGCGTGGAAGAGAAAAAACGCTACGCTTGCTTGGTCAAGGTGAACACTACTTTTCTGGAAGATCAATCTAATCCCGGCGAGTCCAAGTATGCGTTTGCCTATACGGTGACCATTACCAATACTGGCACGGTTGCCGCCCAATTAATTAGCCGACATTGGATCATCACCAACGCTCGACATGAAACCCACGAAGTGAAAGGGCTTGGTGTCATCGGCGAACAACCGTTGCTGGAACCTAATGCGCAGTTTGAATACACCAGCGGCACGATACTCAGTACCGCTAGCGGTGAAATGCAAGGTACCTATCAAATGGTGGCAGAGGATGGCACCTTATTCGAAGCCAACATTGCCCCTTTTCAGCTCTATCAACACAGGGTGTTACATTAATGACCACTTTACGCTTACGGCACCACTGGTTGATTATTTTCTTAACACTGATGATGATCACCGCGTGCGGTAAAAAAAACATCAAAGAACCAATACCATGCCGTTGTGAGCCGAGCACATCACAACCCAGCAAACCCATTCCCGAACCAGTAACACCGGAAACCAAACCAGAAGCGCCGGGCAGCAAAATTCCAGAATACGGCTTACTCAAACTTGCTAACTGGAGTGAGATAGACGCTTGGAAACAAGATAATTTGAGCGCGGGCTGGCCAGCTTGGCTGACCAGCTGCTCCACATTAAAAAACAAGCCTGAATGGCAACCTGCCTGCCAAGCCGCAGTGTCACTAATTGCTCCTGATAACACACAAATTATCGAGTACTTCACCCACTACTTTAATGTCTACAGTACTAGTACTATTGCCGGGAGCAACACCGGACTAATTACTGGCTACTACGAGCCAGTGTTAAAGGGCAGCCGCACCAAGTCTGCACAATATGCCTTCCCACTCTATGCACAGCCTAAAGATCTGATTACGGTGGATTTAGGTACGCTGTTTCCAGAGCTCAAATACAAACGGGTACGCGGTAAACTAGATGGCAATCGCTTGGTACCTTACTTTACACGCGCAGAAATCGAATCGGACAAGCCGCCTTTGGCTGGCAGCGAGATTGTTTGGATTGATGATGCAATTGATGCATTTTTTCTGCAAATTCAAGGCTCTGGCCTAATCCAATTAGATACTGGCGAGCAATTACATTTAGGCTATGCCGATCAAAATGGACATGCTTATAACTCGATTGGCAAAGTGTTGATTCAACGCGGCGAGCTCAACGCCAGCCAAGCGTCTATGCAGGGCATTAAAGACTGGGGGCGTAAAAACGTTAGCAAGCTGCGTGAGCTGCTGAATACCAATCCTAGTTATGTCTTTTTTAGAGAGTTGCCTGCTAATCTACCCGGCCCATTGGGTGCGCTGGGCGTTCCCCTTACTGCGGAGCGTAGCGTGGCGATTGACCCTAAATATATTCCGCTAGGGGCACCTGTCTATTTATCTACGACCTACCCAAATACCACCAAGCCATTACAGCGATTAATGATTGCCCAAGACACCGGCGGTGCCATTAAAGACGGGGTACGTGCAGACTTTTACTGGGGGAGTGGCAATTACGCCGGAAAAATGGCGGGGTCGATGAAGCAATCCGGCATGATTTGGGTATTGCTACCTAAAGAATTCAAATTGCCTGTGCCTTAAATATTAAGACCAAGTAAGAATTAAGACTAATAAGAACCATAAAAACAAAAGGGTGCTATAAGCACCCTTTAGCATACGTTAAACAAAGATTATTTGTTCATTACGTACATTGTAACTTCAAAACCGAAACGCATTTCAGTAGCTGCTGGTGTTGTCCACATAATGATTCTCCTTTAGTTAGAATTCGTTTGGGTTACTTTGCATGACTGCCAGTACA
The DNA here is from genome assembly GCA_000525025.1 of Methylophilaceae bacterium 11. Taxonomy (GTDB): domain Bacteria; phylum Pseudomonadota; class Gammaproteobacteria; order Burkholderiales; family Methylophilaceae; genus Methylophilus. The sequence continues at coordinate 2,713,450 of JCKJ01000001.1, forward strand.
TCTCCATAACGTAGAGTTACTATACCTTGTGCTTTAAAATATCACCTGTCTAAACTGCTTAAAACTGTCTCATGGTTTTCATTAGATTACCCTGATGCAGCATGCGATGTGCCCACCCCTTTTAGCTTTTTCATCAGACGTTTCCAACCTTTGCGCCCAATCGTCTTTTTCAAACGTACTTTGAAATCGTACAAATGAAATGCTAGGCGATGACGCCAAGTGAACTGACGCCCAATCATGCCAAAATAGATTTGCATGACACGGTCACGACCTGCCCAATGCAGCTTGTGGCAAGCACGCGTCATGTCTGCCAGACGATATTTTTCCGGAAACGGCGTCAAAGGGAAACAACGCAAACGCGCGGTATCGATTAATGAAAAACCAAGCTGCTTATCAGCCCCAACATTGACTAGAATATTACCGCCGGAGAAGTCTCTGAAGTAAACCAATCGGCCATGCATGTCATGGCAAAATTGCGCAAATTGAAAATATACTTCTTCTGCCTGCAAGCCATTAAAGTGGCTTTCTCCTTGTGCAAAAGCAACAAATATTTGCCCGATGCTGGCCTCTGATTGCACATATTCGCACACATAAAAATTTTGCTTCAGACTGGTATCGCCCACTTTTTCAAAGTAAGCTACTGGCATGGCCGTGCCGATACCGCGACGCATAAGTTCCATGGCTCCGTTCCAGCTGCGCTTGGCTTTGCTGGGTTTGAAGCGATCTAAAAAAGCTTTGTGCGGATACATTTTGACTGGCTGCTTGATCGTCAGCTGTGCTGCTGGATTTCTAGGGTCGGGCACTGCCCAAATCGCATTACGGGCATGGCGCAAGGCACCTTCTTTTTGCGGTGCCTGTAACCGTGCCGGATGTAATTGCTGCGCCAATAATGCAGCTTCTTCAGCATTGCTGGCTAGTACCAAGCCTTGCCAATCATCTTCATCCAAGCGGAAATACTGCAAGCCCTGTTGGTGCGCGTGTATCGTCAGGTCTTTTGCCAAAGTGGGGGTGGCCTGCACAAGTGTTGTATTGTGCCAAATTAAATACATGGGCGATTCAGTCACAAACGCATGTGTGTTGGCCAACACTGTGCCATCTCGATGCACCATCACGGCTTGTGTCAAAAGGGCTTGTGTGTAGATTGCGTCCAAGAAAGCTACTTTGCCATTTTGTGTCCATATGGCATGAATGGTATGGCCATCTTTTTCAAAATGATGGTGCTCCAAGCCGTTACCAGTAGCCAGTGCACGCACATACTGCGCACCTTGAATTTGGGCAGCACACGTTTTTACCGCAGCAAAGCTTGGCTGAAGCTGGTAATGTTGCAGTGCGCCATCAGCATGCTGGTAGTGCGTCACGCGCTCAAGCGCCGGGTAGTCATGCTCAGTCAACCCATCGCTAATCAGGCCTTCACGCTGGCAAATCAGCGCACCCCAATTGGCTTGTTTTAATGCGCCAGAAGCTGCTAATAGCAGAAAGTAACGTGCAGCGTAATCGGCTTGTTTTTGCAGCGCATCGGGATAACGACGTTGCACACGAAATATTGCCCAAAATGCCACGGGTGAAATGAGCGCAGAAACACCGAAATCCTGATTGATTTTCTGTAGCAAACGCGCCTTTTTGATTAAGTTATAGTCAAACCAAGTCGTCCACTGATACTTAAAAATACGGTGGTCATTGCTTTCTGGCTCTGGTACGCGCTCACAAAACAAGTTGTTGCTAAAAACGTCCGGAAGCTGCTGGCGCGCCTTTAAATGCTTGAGCAAGCTCACGTTATAGAACGGCTCAAAGTCTTGTATATTCGGCCCTGCAATAGTGATATTGCGCGCTTTAATCAGCGTGTAAGCAATATCCCAGGTGGCAAGAAAACCATCAAATGTATAACCGCTCCAGCGTTTGCGGTTGATGGTGGAACCGATTTCAATATGGGCTAACTGATGACCAAAACGGTCTAGTAAATTGACAATAAACTGCCGCCAGATGACTTGCTCGGCAGCTAACAACATATGTTTGGCAGACTGAAAAGGTTGTACCAAATGCAAATTGACGCGAAAACCTGCTGCAATCAATGCCGATAAAAAGCGTGCATTAGGTGCTTCCACCTCATCATTACCTAAGTCTCCATAGGTAAAATCTAAGCGCACACGTTTAACACCCAGCGCCTGCAACTGCGCAATGACATAGGCATCCACTGCCGGATCTTCCTGCGTGGCAACACACACGCCGATAAAGTCATCGACAATGGTATGGCCAGAGACAGGCAAATGCGCATGGCGTAACCACATGCCGCCCCGCAGAAAATAACTTAACCCGTCACGGACCACCTGCTTGGTGAGCATAGAAGGCTGATACGACGCACCCGGCATTACGGCAACCGGTAGCGCTGTTCTGTATACAGCAAAGATGGCAACAGTGAGTTGGCCAATGCGCGCTGCTCAATTTGCACAGCATTTGCAGGAGAGGGTACCTCATTCAAATGCTTATGCTGTGTATCGTACTTACCATGTGCGGGTGCCTTGCCTTCACGCAATACCACCACCTGATTGGCTACCTCTTTATCCGCTTTTTGTTGGGTTTGCTCCATCCAACCAAAGTTATAGTTGTACTGCATCATGGCGCGACCCAGATAATCTGCCGGCAGATTGGACATATCGTGCCCAGTCATTGGGTGTTGTGCTTGCACGCCCATTAAAGACAATACGGTCACAGGCAAATCGATTTGGCTAGCAATGGCCGCGATCGTTTTAGGCTGAATGTCCGCACCCAAAATCAGACCAGGGATGTGGAAATGCTCAATGGGCACCAGTGTCTCACCACGCACACGAATATCGTGATCGGCCACAATGAGAAACACTGTGTCTTGCCAATAAGGGCTGGCTTTGGCCTTTTTGAAAAACTCACCAATAGCATAATCGGCATATTTCACTGCATTATTATCGGTGGCTTTGGGCTGCTCATACAGCTCGATACGCCCATCCGGAAATTCAAATGGCGCATGATTAGACGAACTAAATGCAAGCGTGAAAAATGGTTTGCCACTGGCATGATGCGCCAATAACTGTTCATGCGTTTTATTCAGCAAATCCTCATCCGAGGCGCCCCAGCTCCCTACAAACACTGGGTTTTTATAGTCTTTTTGATCGACAATATGTTGAAAGCCGTTGCCCATAAAAAAGCCGCGCATATTATCAAAATGAGACTCCCCACCATAGATAAACTCTGTGGAGTAACCTTGTTTTTCTAACAAAGCTGCCAAGCTAAAAAAGTTTTTCTGGCTAAGTGATAGCTTCACTGTACTGTCTGCCGGTGTAGGCTGAAAGCCTGTCACCACCGCTTCAATGCCACGTACCGAACGCGTACCGGTCGCATACAGCTGCTCAAACCAAATCCCCTCTGCTTTTAGTTTTTCAAGATTAGGCGTGACCGGTTTACCGCCTAAGGACTCAACAAAGCCTGCGCCTAAGCTCTCTTGCAGAATAATGACTAAATTCAGCGGCTTATCGCGTTTAACCGATGGCACTAAAGTAGTTAATGTCGGGATATCAGTATCTTTAGCTTGCGTCAGTTTAAATATGTCCGCTTTATCCATCTTGCCGTAGATCTCACTGGATTTGGCCTCATGCTGCAAACTATAAACAGCATAGATGACCGAATAGCCGGAATTTAAAATCAAGCTGTTGACCATGCTGTCTTGGGTAATTGCAAACAGCGCCGGGTTAGCAGGGCGGTGGCCAAGTGTGGAGCGGATACCAAACAGTGTGAGTACTAACACCAAAGGCCAGATAATCCACAAACGTTTGTTTGTCCAAGTCGATGTTGCAGACTGCCATGGTTGCAGCCAGTAACGCATGCCCACAATGGCCAGCACCGTAAAGCCAATACCAGCAAAGATATGCACTTTGAAACCACGCCACAGCATGCCCATGACCTCATGTGGGTATTTCAAATACTCAACAAACAGGCGATTCGGGCGTACATCGTATTCCATGATAAAGCCAGGCGAAGCCGCTTCTAAAAACACCAACAGCACCACCGCAATCAACACCCAGCCGTAGGTAACCCACTTCCATGTGTTAAAAAACTGGCGCGTGGCCAATAATGGTGCCAATAGTACTGGCACAAGCGCAATCAGCGCCAACTGAATGATATCGACACGCACACCTTGGTATAGCACGGCCAATAATTGCCCTGTGGATTCCACACGACCAAATTTCCATAGCACCAGACCCAGCCGTGACAGTGACAACACGACCAAGCCCAGCAACAGCATGGAAAATAACGGGGCAAAAGGGCCTGCTTTATTGGCAACCTGCCAAACTGCACGGCGAAATGGATCGAGCAAGGATTTGATTTGCATAAACGCAGATTAAAACATCAAGATGAAAGGGCTCATTATAACGATAAAGCCTGCATTGATAGTAGCGCGCTGCAAATTCCGCTATTCAGCATTCAAGCATCTTTAGGGCGGAACCATGCCTTAAATGTTGTGTAGTAATTGGGCTGACGCATACACAAATAGCCCATGACCAACACATTGAGAAGCGCTGTGATTAGAAACAACTGCGGGATACTGTAACCTAGCTTAAACAAAGCGATAGAAAATAGGGCAGAGACCACCATAAACAAAGCGTTCATAATATTATTGGCGGCTATCACACGTGAGCGATACGCGGGCTCCGACAAGGTTTGTATCAACACATACAAAGGCACAATGTAAAAACCACCGAATACGCCTATCAATGCAATGTCTATCAATAAACGCCAATGGTTAGCGTGACTTAGAAACTGATGATAATCATAAGGCTGCATACCACTTACCGTTGCAAGATGCGTGGCCACCCAATAAATATCCAAAGTAAAGCAACTTAAGCCTATGCCGCCAATCATCACCAAACCCAGCATGGCTTTGTTGCGTGAAAGTTTCTCGCAAAGCAAAGAGCCGATACCCACGCCAACAGAAAATACCGTCAACATCAAAATAAACACGCTTTCATCCCCATGCAGCACCAGCTTGGCCATATTGGGGAATTGCGCCAGCAATGTCGCGCCAAAAAACCAAAACCAAGAGATCGCCACAATGGCTAACCACAGTGGTTGCTGCGCCCAAATCAACTTTACATTGCGGCAAGTTTCTATGATCGGATTCCACTGTATTCGCAACGCGGTGGAAAGCGCTGGTGTCACCGGTATTTGTCGGCTCGATACATAACCAATCATAGCAATACCAATCACAGCAACGCTAGTCAGCAAAGCATAATCAGGCTGAATTGCCAGCCATGCCCCCAACACTTGACCCAGCAAAATAGCCACAAAGCTGCCCATTTCTACCATGCCGTTACCGCCTACCAGCTCTTGGGCATTTAACTGCTGAGGCAGGTACGCGTACTTTACCGGACCAAATAGAGTGGAGTGGACACCCATCAAGAATAATGCTGTCGCCAATAGCCAAAACTGATGCAGATAAAAGCCAGCGGCAGCAAATACCATAATCCAGATTTCCAGTACTTTGACTAAGCGAATAATGCGAGACTTCTCATATTTATCTGCAATTTGCCCAGCAGTTGCAGAAAACAAGAAAAAAGGCAGGATAAACAAACCCGGGAGCAGGGTCGCCATGGTCGCGCCATCTAAATTACCCAGTGTACTGGCGTGAAAGGCAACTAAAGTAATGAGTACTGTTTTAAATAAATTGTCGTTAAAGGCCCCTAAAAACTGCGTTAAAAAGAAAGGCAAAAATCGTTTTTGTTTTAAGAGCTGGAATTGGTTACTCACTGATTGGCCTTTAAATATTTTTTATATTAATAATACCGCGTGTAGTATTTTTTGTTTATTTAAGCTGCTTCCGCCATCTGCTTCAGCACTACATAATCAGTTTTACCTGTTCCCAATAACGGGATCTCATCTAGCCGAATGATTTTGCGCGCAATGGCTAACTCTGGCGTTCCCAAATTTTTGGCGACTATTTGTAAATCTTCTCGCTTCAGGGCGGGGTCGGTCGTGAACAGCACGATATTTTCACCACGCTGTAAATCTACTTGCGTGGTCGCGGCATGTTGATGCTCGGGCGCTGCGGTATGTGCAATTTTCTCCACCACCTCAAGCGATACCATTTCCCCCGCCACTTTGGCAAAGCGTTTGACGCGCCCCTTGATAAAGATAAATCCTTCATTGTCTACAGTGACCACATCACCGGTGTTGTACCAGCCTTGTTCTGGCACTTCCAGCTGTGCCGGCGCATCATACTTATAATAGCCCAGCATCACATTCTCGCCTTTTACATGGAACACGCCACCCTGTTCAATCCCAGGCACAGGCTCCAGCTTATAGTCAATTCCCGGCATCAATTGGCCTACGCTGCCATGCCGATTGGCCATAGGCGTATTGGCTGAGAGTACCGGCGCGCACTCTGTAGTGCCATAGCCTTCTAAAATGCGTATGCCAAATTTTTCATGATAGGTTTTACGCACTTCTTCATTCAGTTTTTCAGCGCCGGCCACCACAAATCGTAATTTATAAAAATCGTAAGGGTGTGCAAATTTGGCGTAGTTTCCTAAGAAGGTACTGGTCGCAAACAATACGGTACAGCCTTTATCATAAATGACTTCCGGTATGACTTTGTATTGCAGTGGTGATGGAAAAATCATGATTTTGATGCCAGCTAATATAGGCAAGAGCGAGCCAGTAAAGCCAAACGCATGGAACATAGGCAGTACCATCATAAATTTATCGGTTGGATTAAAATCCAGCACAGCCATGATTTGCGCAATATTGGCCAAGATGCTTTTATGGGAATGCACAACGCCTTTAGGCTTGCCTTCCGAGCCTGACGTAAACAGGATGACCGCAATATCTTCTGGGCGCGTTTCATCCATAGCTGCTCTGGGATAATGCAGCGCATAGCCCATTAACCATGCGCGATCCCTCACGCCAAACTGACTTCTCAAATCTTCCAAATACACTATATTTAAGCCTTGGAACTGTGCTACTACTTGCTCCAGCGCAGCGGCTTCAATAAACTTTCTGGAGGTGATAATGGTTTTGATATTGGCTGCGGTACACGCATTCTGCATGCCCGCAGTGCCCGAGGTGTAATTGAGCATGGCTGGAATTCGGTTAAACGCGCTCATACCCAGTATCAGCGCCAGCGTGTTGGTCACATTGGGCATTAAGACGCCGACCACCTCTTTAGGTGTGCTGACTTTACAAGCAATGCGCCCTAAGGCCAGACTCTTTTTCAGCAACTCCTGATAAGTCTCTTCGACCTCATTCATGTCCTCTACAATTTTTGTGCTTCTACCAAACTTATCCACGGTATCTAAAAAAGCTTCAAAAAATGTGCGGCTTTTTTGCGCTTGAAACAGCATTTTTTGCATCACGCCACGCATGCCTTCGCCAGCAATGCGTCTGCGTTGCTTGGCAGATAGTGGCGCATGATTGCTTGGGTTTTCAATCACGATTTCCGTACTAGGCAATACTGTAAGTGTGACACGTGGAAATAGCTTTCTCGGATGCGCATCTGACAAGCGCCCAAAGTAGGATTGCGCCGCGCCTTCTACCCGCACTGGCAATATGCGTGCGCCAGTTTTGGCTGCAACAAAGCCAGGGCCATCATAGACTTTCATTAAGCTGCCGGTCAGCGTAATTCGGCCTTCGGGGAAAATCACTACATTCTCACCTAAATCCAAACGACGGATGACCTGCTTCATGGCCAATGGGCTCACCGGATCAACCGCCAAATGGGGTGTTAATCTTAAAAACTGACGAAATATTCTGTTTTTTAATACGCCTGTGTGCACCACAAAAGTGGCGCGTTTGGGCAAAAATAGCCCTAACAATAGGCCATCCAGAAAGGATTCATGATTAGCCACAATCAACAAACGATCTTGTTGCGGCACATGTTCTAAGCCATTGACCTTGACGCGAAAGATAATTTTACAAATGCTACGTAGTATTGCTGCCAGCATCTCAACCCCCGTTAAATCTATTCTTTATAGTTCTTGTTGGATGTAATTTAATACATTTTCTATGGCTAACGTGATTTGGCTTTTGTTCACCCAAAAGAATACTTCTTTGCCTATTTTTTCACTGTTAAGCGCACCACTATGCTGTAACGTTTTTAAATGGTGCGTTACCGCGGTTCTGCTTAGCTTGGAATGCTCTGCTATTTGCAAAATATTTAACCGCTCATCTTTATCGAATGCTAACAGAATTCGCTGCCGCTGCTCATCGCCTAACGCAACAAACAAGGCTGAGATAGCTTGCCATTCATTTGGTATGGATTGAATTGTTTTCATCACTATATAATTAGTTATGTAGTGATGTTTGTCAACTATTTTTTATTAAAACAATACGACGACGACTGAATTGTATTCAATGATAATAACGGACGTAAAAAAAACGGCCCGCAAGCGAGCCGTTTTTTATATTGCTATGACTGACAGATTAAGCGTGATATGCGCGCTCACCGTGTTCTGTTGTGTCTAAACCTTCACGTTCAGCTTCTTCAGATACACGTAAACCGATCAACACATCAACGATTTTCAGTGCGATGAATGATACGACTGCTGATAATACAATCGCGGTCACTACTGCTGTGACTTGTGCAGTCATTTGTGCGCCGAAATCATAAGCAGCCACACCATTTGCAACGTAATCCACAACACCTGCGCCACCTAATGCTGGGTTTACAAACACACCCGTAGCTAAAGCACCGAAGATACCGCCGATCGCATGCACACCGAATACATCTAACGCATCATCATAACCAAGCATGTATTTCACTTTAGTTACAAAGAAGTAGCAGATTGGTGATACAAGTAAACCGATGATGATTGCACCTACTGGGCCTACGAAACCGCAAGCTGGCGTAATGGCAACCAGACCAGCAACAGCACCAGATGCAGCACCCAACATAGATGGTTTTGATTTACCAAACCACTCAACAAACATCCATGAAAGTGTAGCCGCTGCAGTTGCAATGGTAGTGTTTACCAACGCTAATGCCGCATAACCGTTTGCTTCTAAGTTTGAACCAGCGTTGAAACCGTACCAACCCACCCATAGTAATGATGCGCCTACCATCGTTAATGTCAGGCTGTGTGGTGTCATGGCTTCTTTACCGTAACCAATACGTTTACCTAATACGAAGGCAGCCACTAAACCAGCAACACCCGCATTAATGTGCACAACAGTACCACCAGCAAAGTCTAGAGCACCTTTAGCCCACAACCAACCAGCATTAGCTACAACAGTTTCTAAAGAGGCTGCATCAGTGATGGCATCAGGACCGTCCCAGTACCAAACCATGTGTGCCATTGGCAAGTAAGCAAATGTGAACCAGATCACCATGAAAGCTAATACAGCAGAGAACTTCATACGCTCAGCAAATGCACCGATAATCAACGCAGGGGTAATAGCAGCAAACGTTAATTGGAACGCTACGAAGAGGTACTCAGGAATGTACACGCCTTTGCTGAAAGTTGCTCCCAGTGATTCTGGTGTTACGCCAGCTAAGAAAGCTTTGCCAAGACCACCAAAGAATGGGCTACCGCCAGTAAACGCGACACTGTAACCATATACAGTCCACAGCACCGCCATCAGTGAGAAAATCACAAATGTTTGCATGAGTACAGACAGCATATTTTTTTGGCGTACCAAACCGCCGTAGAACAGTGCCAAGCCTGGGATAACCATTAATGTCACCAATATAGTGGCCACAATCATCCATGCACTGTCACCCTTGTTTGGTACTGGTGTAGGTGCTGCTGCGGCTTCAGCTACTGGCGCAGCTTCTTCTGCAGCTGGTGCTGGCACCGCTTCAGCCACAGCCGCTGCTGTATCTGCAACCGCCTCTACTGTAGCAGCAGCCGCTTCAGGCAAATCTTCTGCAAAACTATATGGGGTAGCACCCAGACCAAGCACGGCTACTAATGATAAAACTGAAAGAAATTTTTTCATGTCCATGCCCCTCTTATAATGCATCTGGACCGGTTTCACCGGTACGGATGCGATAAACTTGTTCTAAATTGAACACAAAAATTTTGCCATCACCAATTTTGCCTGTCGCTGCAGATTTTTCAATCGCATCTACAACCTGGTCTAGCATGTCATCTTTAATGGCTACTTCCAGCTTCACTTTCGGCAGAAAGTCCACCACATATTCTGCACCACGGTAAAGCTCAGTATGGCCTTTTTGACGACCAAACCCTTTCACTTCGGTAACGGTGATCCCTTGTACACCAATGTTGGACAAGGCTTCACGCACTTCATCAAGCTTAAATGGCTTGATTATTGCGGACACAAATTTCATGTTTTTCTCCTGTTGGTAGGTTAGTCGGTAAGCCAATTAGTTGCTTGGCTTACCTTTTTGTAATGAAACTTAACTACTTAGAATGTACGGCCTAATGTAAAGACTAAGCGACCATCATTCAAGTCTTTACTTTGTGCTTTAGTAGCAGTGCCTTTACCGTTAAAGCTTGTACCGCCGTAGCCTCTGTCGCTCCAGTAGTCATCGTTACTTGCTTCTACGTAATAAACACCTGCATTCCAACCTTCAGATTTAGCAATGCTGAATGACTTGCTCAAACCAACTTTCCAGTCTGTGTAGTCTGGGTTTGTCTCGTTACTGATAGAGGTACTAGGTAAGTTACCGTTGCCATCAGCGTAAGCCAAGTTCAATTTACCCGCTACGTTCAAATGACCTACGTGACCAATCAATGTTAAACCGCCAAATGGCAATGGATAAGCAGCATTTAACTCAACATACGTAGAACCACTTGTACCGCCATCCCAGCCTGTTTTTTTCTCAGCGCCAAACCAGTCACCTAAAGTAACAGATACTTTTGCGCTTAACCATTTATAAGATACGCCAAAGTTTGCCTCATAAGTATCCCAGCGGCCGCCACGTGGTGTTAATACATCATTTGGGTTAACTGCGTTAGATGCTCTGTATTTTTTCCAGCTACCGCCCGGATAGAAATAACCAATCACGCCAGCTGAATAGCCTAAGCCTTCAACAGCTGAGATAGTACCGCTGTAGCCGCCATATAAATCTAGCTCAACGGTTGCATCTGGGAAAGTGTTAGGTGTTACGTTTGAACCCCAAGCACCTACGAAGAAGCCGCTTGAGTGGGCAATATCAAAACCACCTTGTAATGCTGGTTTATGCCAGTTTTGTGAGATACCACGTGTATAGTAATCAGATACGATACCGATGTTAGAAGTCGCCGTCCATGCAGACTCTGGCTCTGCTGGTGCAGCAGCCGGTGCGGCTTCTGCTGGTGCTTCTTCTGCGTATGCAATGTTAGCCATTGCAAGTGTGCTTAATACAGCGGTTAGTAAAATTGATTTGCGCATTATTCATTCCCCTCGTTACAAAAAATAGATACAACAAAAAAGATACAACATAAACGCTTGAGCAAAACGCATGCCAACAATTAAAATATATAACAATCATATAGTTATACTAATAATATAAAGCTTTGTATTAATAAATATAATTAATTTATTGATTTATAATAAATATATGCACTATATTGATGCGTATAAGCACATTACACCGTGTATAAACGATGTTAAAATGCATCATATTCAGGAGATAAACCGATGTTAAATTCAGAGCTTTTGCATGACTTATCTATTAAAATCAAAGAGTTAACTAGAAATAGTCCGATTGCCGACCTAGACAAGAACATTCACGCACTAATTCAGGGCGCACTCACCAAAATGGAGCTTATTTCACGCGAAGAGTATGATGTGCAAACAGAAGTACTCAAACAGACGAAAGAGAAGCTGAATGCACTGGAAAAGAAACTGGAATCCATCGAAGATTTGTTGCAAAAAAGTCAAAAATAATCGCGTATGACGCTTGCAGTGTTGTATAGCCGTGCTTTAAATGGCATGGAAGCGCCGGAAGTCGTTGTAGAAGTGCATCTCGCCAACGGGCTGCCAAGCTTTACTATTGTGGGATTGCCGGAAGCAGAGGTCAAAGAAAGTAAAGATCGGGTGCGGGCCGCCATTCAAACTGCACAATTTGAGTTCCCAGCCAGACGCATCACGGTAAATTTAGCCCCGGCTGACTTACCAAAAGAGAGCGGTCGCTACGATTTGCCTATTGCTCTAGGCATTTTGGCTGCCTCCGGTCAAATTCCAGCGGCGTCCCTCAACCGCTATGAAATTGCCGGAGAACTGGCGTTAACTGGCGAGCTCCGGCCGATTCGCGGCGCACTGGCGATGGCTTACCATATGACGCAACGCAAGCATGATGTACAGCGTGCGTTTATCTTGCCCCAAATAAGTGCACAAGAAGCCAGCCTAGTCAAAGACGCGATTATTTACCCGGCGAAATCGCTGCTAGAGGTATGTGCACACTTGAGCGATCACACCTTGCTGATGCCTCACACCGGAGACGCACCAAATCAAAGCGCCAGCTATCCAGACTTTAATGAGGTAAAAGGGCAGAGTAGGGCCAAGCGCGCGTTAGAAATTGCAGCAGCAGGTGGACATAGCGTGTTGATGAGCGGCCCGCCAGGTACTGGCAAAAGTATGTTGGCCAGCCGCTTTGCCAGCATTTTACCCAGCATGAGCGAGCAAGAGGCGTTAGAAAGTGCAGCTATCCAGTCGCTGAGTGGCCGTTACTCGTTAAAACAATGGAAACAGCGCCCCTTTCGTGCGCCGCATCACACCGCTTCAGGCGTCGCCCTAGTGGGCGGTGGCGGTATCCCGCGACCGGGAGAAATTAGTCTTGCCCATCATGGCGTATTGTTTTTAGATGAGCTACCTGAGTTTGATCGCAAAGTACTCGAGGTATTGAGAGAGCCACTAGAAAGCGGACACATCACGATTTCGCGCGCGGCGCGGCAAGCAGATTTTCCTGCTAAATTCCAATTGATTGCTGCCATGAACCCGTGCCCGTGTGGTTACCTTGGACACTATCACCATCAGTGCCGCTGTACGCCAGATCAGGTGTCGCGTTACCGTAGCAAGATTTCCGGGCCGTTCATGGACAGGATAGACTTATTGATAGAAGTCCCCGCACTGAAGGAAGATGAAATGATGCAGGCTGCAGTGGCTGAGAGCAGCGCTGACATTCGTGTACGCGTAGAACAAGCACGCAATATACAGCTAGCGCGTCAGCAAATACCAAACGCCAGTTTAGGCAGCTTGGATATTGACCAGCATTGTGCTGTGGATGAGGCCGGACTCACGCTATTAAAAACAGCGGTGAATCGCATGGGCTTATCGGCACGGGCGTATCAGCGCATTCTTAAAGTAGCGCGCACCATTGCCGATTTAGCCAATGCGCCAACCATTCAATCTGCGCATATTGCCGAAGCCATTCAATACCGCCGCGTGGACTAACTCAGATGCTAGGGACTTGAGGGTTTAGCGCGCCTCTGTTGCTGCCGCAATCCTTGCACCAACGCTTCAGACTCTTTTTTACGAGTCTCCGTATATTGCAGCAACCCTTCCAGTTGTTGCGCAGACGGCAGCGCAGGGTCATGCGGTAATTTGGATAATTTTTCTAAATGCGCCTGATAAGGCTGAAGGATAGAAAAATCAATTTTACTCGCGAGTGCATCAAACGACTGGTTGCCTTGCTTACTCTCATGCACAATTTCCAGCCAAGAGCGGTTGATGGCTTGATTTTCATACAAAAACGCACTGATTTCGCTACGCAATAACAGCTCGTCACTCCAGCGGTATTTGGGCTTGGGAATATTATTGGCCAACACAAGGCAGGCAAGCACCAATCCGGCGATGGCCATACCGCGGTATTGCAGAGGCATGGCTCTGGCCGTTAATGATTGCGTTAAACCAATGCTCATTAACGACCCGGCAATAAAACCGCCAATATGCGCCGCATTATCAATACCAGGAATGACAAATCCCAAGATAATGGTAATCACGGCAAATACACTGCCGCCGCCAAACAGCCATCTAAACTCATGTGGTGCAATAGCGGCACGTTCACGCCATAAAAAAATCAGCGCCGCGCCGTAGATACCAAAAATAGCGCCTGATGCGCCACCGGAGACTGCGTTATTGCCCTGTATCACCAGCGAGAGCAAATTGCCGCACAATCCTGCAATCAAATAGATCGTCACGAAACGCCAGCGACCATACATGCGCTCTACTAACTGACCAGCATCCCATAACGACAAACTATTGAGCAGTAAATGCATCACACCAAAATGCAGAAACATGGCGGTGCCTAAACGCCACCATTCGCCATCTTGCGTGGCAGGGCCAAAGTTGGCACCCCAGCGTAATTGCACATCATTGGGAGAATGCCAAAAACCGGCGCCACCCACCAGCATGGCCACAAATATCAACACATTGAGCGCGATCAGGATATAAGTGACTGGCGTAGATTGGCTTCGTTGTGCCAAACGATCGTAAATAGACAACAAAACATCACCTTTTAATTCTTGATTCATCGTTATATGTAGTCGTGAGCGTCACTATTCAATATTAGCAACATACTAACCCGATTATTGGACATGGATTGAATGCGAGATATTGCGCGCCCAAAAAAATATTTGGCATTTAGTACGCAGGTCATGCTTGCACAGGTATTATCGTCGCAACCCATCATGAATGAAAAGGAACCACCATGTTAAGCATGTACGATATCAGCATTCCCCCGCTCAAAAGAACACTGACTAACTTGTCACAGTTGCTCAAAAAAGGCGAGGCATATGCGGCGGCCAAAGAAGCAGACCCTGCTGTGTTAATAGAAGCGCGCTTATTTATCGACATGTATCCACTAAAACGCCAAGTACAAATTGCAACCGATATGAGTAAAGGTGCAGCAGCCAGACTGGCTGGCGTGGATATTCCCGTCTATGAAGACAATGAAACTACATTTGAAGCATTGCAGGCGCGCATTGAAAAAACCATTGTCTTTTTAGACAGTGTAGACCCCAAGCAGCTTGAAGGCAGCGAGAGCAAGTCCATCACGATTACCATACGCAAAGTTGATATCCAGTTCACAGGCATCGACTATCTGCAAAAATGGGTACTGCCCAACGTCTACTTTCATGTCACCACGGCATACAACATCATGCGCCATCAGGGTGTCATACTTGGTAAATCTGACTTTTTAGGCCCTAGGAAATAAAATTTATACTGAATTTGCGCAGATAAGGTAGCGCCGATTTGTATTTTTAGTCACTATTTGATTTAACAGTTAACGCACGCTGTTTTTGTTTAAGGTGAGTCTATGAAACACATTTTGGTGGCAAATGCGAAAGGTGGCAGTGGCAAAACCACGCTGGCCACCAATTTGGCGGGATACCTGGCATCTCAACAACAGCAGGTGATACTGGCAGATTTAGATAGACAACAATCAGCCACACAATGGCTGAAACGCAGACCGAAAGATGCGCCAAAAATATTCGCTGCGAATACTGACCATACAGTGCAATGGAAGGTAACGGATTCGCCAGCCGGCTTGCGTGATGAGAAACTGGCAGATGCTGTGAAAGAAGCGGATTTGGTGATCGTGCCTATTCAGCCTTCCGCGTTTGATATTGGCGCAGCCGGGGATTTTCTGGAGGTGCTGATTGCAGAAAAAACCATACGCAAACATAAAACCTTTGTGGGCTTGGTGGGCTCACGCGTCAATAGTCGTACCCATGCTGCATTAGGCTTGGCAGAATTTATGACAGAAACTGGATTGCCAGTGTTAGCCTATCTGCGCAACTCACAGGTGTACACAACGGCTGCCGAGCAAGGGTTGAGTATTTTTGATATGCGCCCGTCATTGGTCGCACAAGATATTGAACAGTGGTCAGTGTTGCTGGATTGGATTAACGAGAACAGCCAATCCTAATAGCACCAACACACCATACGTAGGCTATGGTTTGGCAGGTATCCAATACAAAGGGGTATTTGCTGGTGCATAAAACGTTTTCAATTGGCTTCTTCTCAAGGTTTCATAAGCTTCGTCCATTGAAATATGTTGCGCCTCAGCTTGTTTAGCAGCAATCGGTCTTGCATACTTAACCCAAGCTGGATTTTCTATATAGCCGCGATCATTCATGCAGGTTTGCAATACGCGCGATTTTCTCGCCAACTTTTCTAGCTTTTGAAATGGTAGGGCCTCAGGTAGCGCGATGGCCGCTTTTTCTGCAATCAATTCACATTCATCGCCCACATGCTCCAATGCCGTCATTGCGCGCGGTGCTTGTTCCTGCTGGTTATTGGTATACCAATACGCCCCCAAACCTAACAATATCAGCAATCCAATCACATAGTATGCGTATCGTTTCAATGCGTAATCCTTTGCGTTTTAGTTGATAGAGCATGCGCAATCACTGTGAATACCCATCCATGCACATATCGAAACGGTAGCACAATTTACATCAGAAATGCACGATTGGCTCACACTGCACGCTCTACATGTCATGAATGACATCCATCATCGACTAACCATCTGTAGATCATGAAAAGGAGTGTCTTATGTATAAAAAGTTGAATGTCATGCAGCAGATTAAAACACATATCGTTGCGCTAATTAGCTTGGTGACCGCACTAAGCGGACTCCTCTATAACAACTGGCGCGATCACCAGAATGAGCTCAACCACAACATGCGTAACGCTGCGTTTGAGGTACTAAAAGACTTAGGTGAACTACAAACCATTGTTAACTATGCGCACTTTGAGGCAGATAGTACACGTGGCAATCCAATCGAAGGCTGGAAATATGCCATTCAAGTCAGGGATCTTAGCCGTTTACTTTCACCCGCCAGTCAACAAAAAGGCAAACAGTTATATCTAGTATGGGAGAAAGACTGGGACACGTTAAACGAAGACAGTGTAAGTGAACAACGAATTAGCCAACAAATCGCTGAGACCAGAAGCGCGGTGCTCACTGCTATCGACACCCTACAGTAAGTCACTGCACGGTCTATTTTTCAATTACAGAAACTGCCACACCAACCCATGGTTGCTCTAAAGAATGTTTGCATTAGGCCGATGTAATAATTATCACAACACAAGCCAAAAAGGGGGTGTGCGATGACAGTGTATCAAGTATTGAATGAAGAGAATTTAGCCTACGGTGAGTTCTTTGATTTGCAAGAAGCGATGTACAGCGCACAGGATTTTACGGTGTGGGACGACGAGCACTACTATCATGTGGAAGAACTAGAGTTGGAAGTGGTCTAGCTGCTAACTGCTTGATTAAATAGAGTACTCTGGGTGCTGATTTTGGTCTGCATTGGCATTCCAAAAGTAGTAAAAATCACGGGAAACCTGTACAAAAAATGCTTTTAAATCATGCTTATTGATCAAGGCTTGAATTTTCTCAACCGTTAACCGATAGTCAAAGTGTGTTTTTGCTTGATGATTTCTAAGCTCAACCGTTAAAATTTTAGCGATTTTTTTGCGTGAATCTACCGCATCATTGGCAATTTCTTTTTCTAGCATATCCTTCGTAAAGTGACTTAACAGCATCATCTCTGCATCTGAAAGTAATTCAGACTCGGCTTTTTCCCATAAATCCAACAACGATTTAGGTGTTTGCGTAAGGTTCCTAAAGTCGATTGAGTGTATTGAAAGCTGTTGACTGCCTTGATAAGTGAACTCTGCCATCCAATAGGGGTAAAACGCCCGTATCATTTGCGTGCAGAAAGGGCGTTCCATTTCTTCCAGCTGCGCTAAATACTGACTGACCGCACGTCGATACGCCACGCCTTCTGCCGGAATGTCATAAATAAACTGTGCGAATTGATGCAGATAATATTCGACTTTGGCTAAGTCCTGCGTTTCTATATATTCATTCAAAAAGTGCTCAATTGCATTTAACAATTGATGATTGATATTGAGCGTCAGGCTTACTTTTTTAGCCAAATCTTTTAAGTCTGTATTTTTACTGGCGTGTGCACTCAAAATGGTTTGAATGGCATAAGCATGATCCGTAGACATTTTGGTTACATTGACCACGCCAATAAATCGCCTTGCTTGTGCGGCAAAGCGGGACAGCAACACTAATTTATTGTTATTCATTGTATGATTTACTCGTTAATCACATCATGTATTTAACGCTGGAATTATGCTAGCACGCAAACTATTAACCTGCAAATATAGTCATCGTGAGTAAGTCGTTAGATTACGCGCGTTGAAGCGCGGTTTTCTAAAGCAATCGCTAGTTTAACAACACACGTCCTGTATAGCGATTGATTGTATTAGGGTTTAAGTGATTAAATACAATTTCATCAAAACTTTACAATTGGTCATGTCTCTAGCTACTACGTTGACACCCCCCGCATTGCAAGTCGCCAGCAATCAATACTGGCGTGTAGGTTATCTATTATTGCTGGCATGTTGTCCGTTATCCGCATACGCAGAAATCACGGCCGAACAACTGGTCAACGATGCTTATGCCGATGGCGCATTGATTGCTACTGCAAACGCTTGCCGAATTGAAAAGACGCAAATCAATCAGCTGATTTTCAAGCAGAAAAAAACTTCTTTGGATTTAGCCAAACAACACCAACTACCATTCGTGGCAAAAGATTACGATGACTATGTGGTCTCAGGGTTTGAGTCTGCCATGCGCGTACTATCGGATCAACCAGAAGATAACGATGCACTGGCGGCCATTTGTGCTGGTGTGCAAGAAAAAATAGCCAAAAAAATAGCGCCCTAAGCGCTATTTTTTATCACGTCTTTAACTCATTTACTCTTCATTCACTTACTTTTCTGTAGCAGGTGTTAAGCCCATTGCTACTTTTAGCTGCATCGCAGCCACTTCATCCAATTTATTCAACGCAGCCACATTCATCATCGCCTCGTTGTGCTTGCCGCTTTCTTCCGCAATCAACCCTAAATAATAAATGGCTTGGCTATGCTGCTCGTTCATCGCTACCACACGGTACATGTGCTCTTCAGCTTTTTGATAGTTTTTAGCAGCGTACTCTGCAGCCGCTAAATAAAACCAAGCTTCTGTTGTATTGGGCTCTTTGGCTGCCCATTCACTCGCAATACTCAGTAGCGCATTCCAATCCTCAGTTAAATAGGGATGCACAATTTTCATGAAGTATGGCCACTGTTCTGGCGCTAATGCCCAAAATGGTAACTCGCTTTTTGCGTTGACGGTTTGCTCAGGTAATTTCATCGCTGCTTTTACCCACTCCACTGGCATGTTGTAGTAATAGCTATTATGACCTGGACTTTTTAACGTAATCACACCCACCAAATTACCTTCACGGTCAAATACGCCACCGCCGCTGGCGCCCATATTAAATGAACTGGTGGCACGCACAACCACACTATCGTCCATAGGGTATAAGCCTTTTACCACACCAAATGTACTGGTAGGGATAGGTAAGAAGCCTGGATAACCGATGGTGAATACAGGCTGCTCGTATTTCAGCGCCTCGCTGGAACCGATACGGGCAACTGGCGCATCTAAGCCTTCTGCTTTTAGGATACAAATATCATGGCGCCAATCTGGTTTGATTGCGCTGACATTGAATGAGGCGCCGTTGCTGACTACGCTAATGCTGGCTGCATTGGCGACAACATGACAATTGGTCACAATTTCATCTTTGGCCACTACGACGCCTGAACCCAAGCCGTAGCTGCCATTTGCTAACGCTACTTGTACTCGTAATACTTGCGCGTTGAGCTGATGAAGCAATTCTTGTGAAGGTTCGGCCTGAGCAACCGAAGCTACTCCTAAATATACCAGTGCCGAATACAATATGTGAGCATAAAACCTTGTCATGATAAATCTCCAATCTACAACTACATTAATCTACAACAGCATTTGATAAACCCCGCAAACCTAAAATTTTAAATAAACATGCTTTAGTATTTATAAAGCAATTCCCGTTCCAAGCCATTTGAGTGCACTTACTTTGACGAGCACCCAGTGCAAATAGCTGAGTAGGGCACAATGCAAGATTAATAGAAGACATCAAAAATCAATTGCTGGAAAACACTTAATAATATTGTTTAGTTTCCGCAATGACATGGTCACTCGGCAATTACCACGCGGGGAAATTTAAAATAAAATTCATTAAAAACAATAGGTTGGTAAATTAATGCTATTGCACTGCTACTGGCAATACAGCTTAATCTTATGCGTAGTATCAGTATTTTTACAGGGGCAATGTTAAGGCGGTTGTACGTTAGATCACGTATTCAGCTACATAACGGTGCTGAGTGAATGCTAGATGCACACATTTTGAAAATCGTATCGTCACAAAATGCACACATTTGGTGCAAAAGTAAGGGTTGAAATTGCAATGAACCAATCATGTAGAATAAAAGTCACATCATTAAGCACTAAACTTTATCAACCAAGAGAAAGTGATTTACGATGCGTAAAAAACTATATATTGGAAGAGCTAAGCCATTGATTATTGCAGTTGCATTGATGGTGGGATTAAGTGGGTGTAGTAGCATGACCACACGTAACAAGAATACTGCAATTGGTGCTGGGGTAGGTGCAGTTGCCGGTGCAGTACTTACTGGCGGTAGTGGTATTGGTACAGTGGGTGGCGCTGCGATTGGCGGTATTATTGGTAATCAAGTCGGCAAGCATTAACATTCCTGTTACCCAATAAAAACGGCGTGCTAGCACGCCGTTTTTACACGTCATTATTATTAGTAGCGCAATCCAACTGCGCGAGATAGCAGATCTAGATAGCCAGATTAAGTGCCAATCACGCCACCATCGTCTTTCGTAATCACAATCACACTAGAACGTGGCTTCGCCACGCCTCTGCCACGGTACGTTGTAGGACCGTTGGCACCGTTGTCTGGCCAAGTTGAATGATCGGTAAAGCTGGTTGCCCAATCTTCACCAGGGTGCTGAATACCCACAAACATCGTCTTACCATCTGGCGTGCCAATCAGCCCCGTGACTTCTGCATGCGGTGGTGCCGTTAAAAAGCGACGTGTTTCGCCAGTCGTCGGGTCTGCGCATAGCATCATATTGCCACCGATGTTGGCCCAATCGCCTTTTGCATCTCCGGGCTGATCCGTTTGAATCCATAGTCGGCCATGTTTATCAAACCATAAACCATCTGGCGCGCCGTAATCATCGCCATTGATATTGCCTTGATAACCCACGTTTTGGCCATCGAACTCTGCATTGGTATAAGAACCCGCCAATGCTTTGGTGGTGGCTTTGTCTCCGCACTGCACAAAAATATCCCAGACAAAACTCGTCGCGGTGACGGTGTCACCATCCTCACGCCAACGAATAATATGTCCATAATCGTTATCAGGTCTTGGGTTGGCTGCATCGACCACTGGATTGGCGGTGGCCGCAGTAGTAGTGCCATCGGCCTTGTTGGATGACACAGGCGTGTTGCCACGGCGGCTATTATTGGTCAATGTTAAATAGACTTCGCCAGTACTTGGATGCACTGAAGCCCATTCCGGCCTATCCATCATGGTTGCGCCTAAACGGTCGCCGGCCTGGCGTGCTTTAATCAACACCTCAGCTTGGTCAGCAAAACCATTTTCCGGGGTTAATCCGTTTTGTCCCCAAATCAGGGGCAGCCAAGTGCCTGAACCATCGGCATTGAATTTTGCGACATACAGCGTGCCGTTATCTAACATATCTCGATTGGCGTGTTGATTACGCTTGTTGTATCTGCGTGCACACACAAATTTGTACACATACTCATTACGCTCATCATCTCCCATATATAAGGCTACGCGCTCGTCAGCATCGACAGAAATGGCGGCACTTTCATGCTTAAAGCGGCCAAGCGCTGTGCGTTTAATCGGTTTACTTTTAGGATCCCATGGATCAACTTCAACTACCCAGCCAAAGCGATTTGGCTCGTTACGATTTGCGCTTAACTCAAATCTCGGATCGGCCTCATGCCAGCGGTAACCAAAGCCAGCGCGACTGATGCCATAGCGATTTTCATGTGCGGTTGGCACAAAGCTAGCATCTACAGAACCAAAATAGCCATTGAAGTTTTCTTCGCAAGTCAGGTAAGTGCCCCAAGGTGTATAGCCATTTGCACAATTATTCAACGTACCTAACACTAAGCGGCCTTTGTTGTCGGCTTCTGTACGCAACATTGCATGACCTGCAGCTGGGCCGCTGACAACGATAGGTGTATTGCCGGTGATACGGCGGTTAAACGGAGAATTGCGACGGACTTCCCAATCTTGCTTTTTCTCCTGATAAATCTCCACCACGTTCACGCCATGGCCAGCCTGTTGCGCTTTGACCATTTCTGGCGTAATGGCGACTTTGGCATAATCAGCGGCCGGTGCAACGCCACTCAACAATGCTGGGTCGACGTACTCGCTATTGGTCACTAACAAACCGCGTTTGCTTGCTAACGCGCCATGTCCTGTAAAGGGGAATGCAAAGTAATGCATGCCATCAGTATGGCCGCCATAACATCGCACTTGTGTGGCTTCGTCCATAGGCGTAGAGGGATCCCAATGCGGCGCCTTGGTGAGAGAATCTCCCCATGACACTAGCACGCGTGCGGTATAGCCAGCAGGCACAGTCACCGCATCAGTCATTGGAATCACATTGGGCGCAACTGGGATAAATCCAATGTCTGGTTGCTGATCAACTGGCTTGTGATCGCCTTTGTATTTGTGGGCAGAAGCATCATTGGCGACACAAGATAAAAGTGAACCGCCTACAGTAGCAAGCGCAGTAGCGCCAAGTGAGCCTTTGATAAAAGTGCGGCGTGTAAACAGACGCGTTTCGATCAAATCACGAATGGTCTCGTGACTGCTCGGGTTTGCAATGGTGTCGGCAGGGTTTAGCTTGCCATCCGGGTGTAGTGCACTACTCATGTCATCTCCTAACAATTTTAAAATTTTGTATTATTGTTAAGATTGTCTGCATTGAATATGACATCAGAATGACGTGGGCAAATAGCCCTGATGCGTCTAGCTTACACACTGAGCAAGTGTATCAACCTAAACGATAGTATTTCTGCCCGCTTGCTTGGCTTGATACAACTGCTTGTCTGTTTTTTCAATAAACGCAAATAAGTCATCTTTTTGAGATGGAATAATCGTATTCACGCCTTGGCTAATGGTCAGGATATTGGCCACTTGCGATTGCTGATGTGGAATATTGGCCTGCTGTATTAAATGCTGACAGCGTTCTGCGATCGTTCTTGCCGCCACCGCATCGGTTTCTGGCAATACAATCACAAACTCTTCGCCACCAAACCTTGCAATCAAATCGCGTGAACGTGTCACCGCCTGACTCAAGACTTGTGTCACCTGCTTCAAGCAAGTATCGCCTTGCAGGTGGCCGTAACAATCGTTGTATTGCTTAAAGAAATCAATGTCTAAGATAATTAATGACAGGGGATGGCGATGCCGTTTTGCATTCAGCCATTCCAGCTCAATCACCGAATCAAACATGCGGCGATTCGGTAAATCGGTTAGCCCATCTTTAAACGACAGGTGCTCCAGCTCTTTTTGCAGACGCAGTATTTCCTCTTCGGATTTCTTGCGTTCGCTAATATCAAACATAAAACCAATCAGTGATGTCACTTCACCTTGTTCATCACGCACCACATGCACCACATCACGAATCCACACATAGTGACCACTTTTGGTCAAGGCACGATAGTCGGCCTCGTGATCATGGCCCGCCTTAGATTGCGCGATACAATAACCAGGCACAATTTCGCGATCTTCCGGATGCATTCTGGCAACCCAATCTTCCGCGCTGACCCAGCTATCGACAGTCCAACCCAGTAGTTTTTCAATTTGCGGGCCGATATAACTGAACTGCATAGTGCGCCAATCGATTTGCCAAGGGATGGCTTTGGTGGACTCAAGCAAGGTTTTATAGACGTCTTGATCGGTGGTTTGGTTCTGCGGTTGATTTTGCATGATGACTTTGTGACTCTTTATTCTTAAGCGATATTTTATACGGATATTTAAATCTTTAACGGCATGAGTTACCAATATATTTAATTATTCACGAATAAATTACTCGCGTAGCTTGTTTGTCACTGAAGATTTTTCTTGCCTGAGTGGTGTGAGTAAATCGCTTAACCCATTATGGTCAATTTCTTGCATCAATTGTAATAAGCGCCCTAGCTCACCTTTAGGAAAGCCCTCACGTGCAAACCAGTTTAAATAGTGACCGGGCAAATCGGCCAGTAAACGCCCTTTGTATTTGCCGTATGGCATGGGAAAAGTCACCAACTTTACTAAATCTTCATCATGCATTTGGCTATGTTAAAGCAATTGTTCTGTGAATCCACGTAATTATTTATTCACTTGATGCACTTTAAACATGGCATCATGGTCTCCAATATATAGGCATGATGAACGAAAAAGACAACAATGGCAGAAACCAATTCCTCCGCAAGTAGCACTCAAAGCAAAAACGTCGCTTCACTTAAAGATTTATGGCCTTTTTTAAAACCATATCGCCTGCAGGCCAGCATCGCCTTTGTGTTGCTGTGTTTAGCATCTGGCGCATTACTATTGGTGCCATTGGCGTTTCGCGATTTGATTGACGTGGGTTTTGGCAGTGCAAAAACCGCTAACCTAGCCAGTCATGTCAACCTTAACACACAGTTTGGCGTACTCTTTGGCTTGGCTGCTTTCTGGGCATTGATGGTCGCCTCACGTTATTTCACAGTCTCGTGGATAGGCGAGCGCGTCACTGTTGACTTACGTAGCGCGGTCTACGGGCGTGTGATGCACCAATCGCCACAATTTTTTGAGACATTACAAACGGGCGAGGTACTATCGCGCCTCACCGGCGATACCACACTGATTCAAACGGTGGTGGGTAGCTCCGCATCCATGGGCTTACGCAGCTTATTCCAATTTATTGGCGGCATGATCATGCTGGCCGTCACTAGCTTTTACCTGTTCTCCATCAATATCGGGCTGATGATCTGTCTGATTCTACCAATCATGATGATTGGCCGCTCTGTAAAAAAGCTCTCGCGTGAATCGCAAGATCGTATCGCGGATAGCTCTGCCATGGCGGGTGAGATTTTAAATGCCATGCCCACCGTGCAATCGTATACCCAAGAGCAGCGCGAGATTAAACGCTTTACCGCCTCTGCCGAGCTCAGCTTCAAGACTGCTATCCGCAGAGTACGCGTGCGCGCCTTACTGACCGCCATCATTATCACTGCGGTCATGGGCACCATTATCTTTGTATTGTGGCTAGGCGCACGCCAAGTCAGCCAAGGGGTGATGACGGGAGGAGAGTTAGCCTCGTTTGTACTTTACGCAGCAATGGTAGCGGGTAGTGTGAGCACCATGGCCGAAGTATGGGGCGATATCATGCGTGCGGCGGGGGCAACGGAACGCTTGTTGGAGTTATTACACACTACATCCCCCATCCAGGCATCTGAAAATCAGCTTGCTTTGGCAAATCACCTACAGGCGTCGATTTCCTTTCAAGATGTGCATTTTTACTATCCATCCAGACCATTAAGCCCGGCACTTAAACAAATCAACCTAGAAATTAAAGCGGGAGAGACAATTGCCTTAGTCGGGCCTTCTGGTGCTGGCAAAACCACCATGTTTCAACTGCTATTGCGTTTTTACGATGTCATTTCTGGCAGCATTCAGATCAATGGTCAAGATATTCGCCAGCTTTCACTGCAAGACTTACGCGGCATGATGGCGATTGTGCCCCAAGATCCCGTCATCTTTTCAGCCAACGTATTAGAGAATATTCGCTATGGACGTCAAAATGCGACTGATACTGAAGTGATGGCCGCCGCAGAAGCAGCACAAGTCGCACAGTTTGTGACACAACTACCTGAAGGTTACCAAACCTTTTTAGGCGAGCGCGGCACCCGCTTGTCTGGAGGTCAGCGCCAGCGCATTGCCATTGCGCGCGCCATTTTAAAAGATGCCCCCATCTTATTGCTAGACGAAGCCACCAGTGCATTGGATGCAGAATCCGAAATTTTGGTGCAACAAGGCTTGAACGCCGCTATGCAAGGCCGCACCACCTTGATCATTGCCCATCGTTTAGCCACCGTGCAAAAAGCAGATCGCATCATTGTGATGGAGCATGGGGAAATTGTGGAAATGGGCAGCCCAGAACAGTTACGACTGCAGTCTGGACTGTACGCCAAGCTGGCTAATCTACAGTTTGATGCAAGTTAGACTGTCAAAATTGACGACGCCAGCCCCTGCAAAGTAGTGGCCCGAGTGTCATGAATTAAACGTGGTACTGCTTACTGTGCTTGTGAACAGCGGCAATAAACGCTGCAGCATTTTCTGGTGGCGTCCATTGTGTAATGCCATGACCCAAGTTAAATACATGGCCATGGCCACGGCCGTAGCTGGCTAAAATACTTGCCACTTCTTTCTCAATCGCTTCTGGTGTACTTAACAAAATGGCTGGGTCCATATTGCCTTGTAGCCCCACTTTGTTACCCACACGCTGACGTGCTTGACCAATATCTACGGTCCAATCTAAGCCTAAAGCATCTGCACCAATGGCAGCTTGTGCTTCTAGCCACAGCGCACCGCCCTTGGTAAATACAATGCTAGGCACTGTTTTCCCATCTGCCGTTTTGGTTAAACCCGCCACGATTTTTTGCATATAATTGAGTGAGAACTCAACATAGGCGTTGTGTGATAGTGCGCCACCCCATGAATCAAAGATCATGACCGCTTGTGCACCTGCAGCAATTTGCGCATTGAGGTATTGAATAATAGTTTGCGCATTCACCTCTAAAATATGATGCAGCAATTCCGGACGCGCATACATCAGCTTTTTAGTGTTTAAGAAGTCTGTACCACCTTTTCCTTCCACCATATAGGTGGCAAGCGTCCATGGGCTACCAGAAAAACCAATCAGTGGTACGCGCCCATTCAAGGCTTTTCGGATGCTGCTGACTGCATCAAACACATACTGCAGCTTGGCCATGTCTGGCACTTCTAGTGCGCGGATAGAAGCTTCATCACTGGCACTGCGCTCAAACTTAGGGCCTTCACCTTCGGTGAAATATAGCCCCAAACCCATGGCATCTGGCACCGTTAAAATATCCGAAAACAGAATGGCGGCATCTAATGGGTAGCGGTCTAGTGGCTGTAAGGTCACTTCTGTAGCAAAGCTAGGGCTTTGACATAACTGCATAAAACTACCAGCTGTTTTGCGGCTTTCACGATACTCTGGTAAATAACGCCCCGCTTGACGCATCATCCATACTGGCGTGTATGTAGTGGGTTGGCGCATCAGCGCTTTTAAAAAAGTATCGTTTTGTAATGTGGTCATTGCTTATGCTCAAAAAACTTGGGGATACATCGTATCCCCAATTCAATTATCAAACACTGATGAATATCAATCTAACTTATCTTGCTATGCATTATCTAGGCAATGCAGAAGCGCCCATTAAAAACTCATCCACAGCACGTGCTGCTTGACGACCTTCACGGATAGCCCATACCACTAATGATTGACCGCGACGCATATCTCCAGCCGCAAATACTTTGGCTTTAGAAGTCTTGTAGCTGCTGTCACCCTCAGTAGCCGCTTTGGCATTGCCACGGTTATCTTTTTCCACACCAAAGGCATCCAATACCTTTTGTAAGGGGGAAACAAAACCCATGGCCAACAATACCAAATCTGCTTTCATGATAAATTCAGAGCCAGGTACTTCAGCCATTTTGCCGTCTTTCCATTCCACGCGTGCCGCTTTTAAGCCGACCACTTTGCCGTTCTCGCCAATCAGCTCTTTGGTGGTGACAGACCAATCACGGTTTGCACCTTCCTCATGTGAGCTAGAAGTACGTAGCTTTAATGGCCAGTTTGGCCATACCAGCTCTTTGTTTTCTTTTTCTGGCGGTTGTGGCATCAGTTCAAACTGGCTAATACTCAATGCGCCATGACGATTTGAAGTACCGACACAGTCAGAACCGGTATCACCGCCACCAATCACCACCACGTGTTTGTTAGTCGCCATGATGCGATCAGGGATCGTATCGCCTGCGACTACTTTATTTTGTGGTGTTAAAAAGTCCATGGCAAAATGTACGCCATCTAATTCGCGACCCGGCACTGGCAAATCACGTGGGTGTTCCGCGCCACCAGCCAAGATGACAGCGTCATATTGATTGACCACATCGTCTGCGTTGACATTCTCACCTACGTATTGATTGACTTTAAACGTCACACCTTCGGCTTCCATTTGCGCCATACGACGATCAATATGGGATTTTTCCATTTTGAAGTCAGGAATACCGTAGCGTAACAAGCCACCAATACGGTCATTTTTTTCTAATACAGTCACTGCATGACCGGCGCGTGCTAATTGCTGTGCAGCAGCCAAACCAGCGGGGCCTGAGCCCACGACTGCAATTTTTTTACCGGTTTTAGTCGGGTTGATTTGTGGTGTGACCCAATCGTTTTCCCATGCTTTATCAATAATCGCATGCTCAATGGATTTAATGCCAACGGCATCGTTATTGATGTTGAGCGTACAGGCTGCCTCACACGGTGCTGGGCAAATACGTCCAGTAAACTCTGGGAAATTATTGGTGGAATGCAATACATCAATCGCACTGTGCCAATCTTGGTTGTATACCAAATCATTCCAATCCGGAATGATATTGTTGATTGGACAGCCAGTAGTACAGAATGGAATACCACAATCCATGCAACGTGCACCTTGTTGCTTGGCTTGGTCGTCGGTGAGATGTAATACAAACTCTTTATAGTTTTTAACGCGATCCTGTACTGGCAAATTTGCCTCAGACAGACGCTCGAACTCCATAAAACCAGTTACTTTACCCATATCTTTATTTTCTCAATCAATACGTTATTAGGCTGCTTGTTTTGCAGTGGCTGCTGCAAGTTCTGTCAAGGCGCGCTTGTACTCATTAGGCATGACTTTTACAAATTTTGTTCTCGCATTAGTCCAATCTGCCAATAACGCTTTTGCACGTGTACTGCCTGTTAACTGTGCATGGTTTTCAATCAAACTTTTTAGCGTTACTTCATCTGGCTGACCCAAATGCTGCACCTTACCTACATCTGCATCGGCGGCTTCTACTTTCTCAAGTGTCACCATGCTCATATTGCAACGTTGCGCAAACATACCGTCTTCGTCATACACATAAGCTACGCCACCACTCATGCCCGCAGCAAAGTTTTGACCTGTTAAGCCAAGCACCACCACGGTACCGCCTGTCATGTATTCACAACCGTGATTGCCCACGCCTTCTACCACGGCAGAAGCACCTGAGTTACGTACACAGAAACGTTCGCCAGCTACACCGCTGAGATAACTTTCACCTGTGGTTGCACCGTACATCACGGTATTGCCTACAATAATGTTCTCATGCGAGATACCACGGAAAGTCACTGGCGGTTTGATGATGATACGGCCACCACACAAGCCTTTACCTACGTAGTCATTACCTTCACCGGTCAATTCGAACGTAATGCCTTTGGCCAAAAAGGCTGCAAAACTTTGGCCAGACGTACCAGTAAATTTCACATGGATGGTGCCATTTGGTAACCCTTGCGCGCCATAGCGGCTGGCAATTTGGTTAGACAACATGGTGCCGACGGTACGATTCGTGTTGGTGATAGCAATATCAATATTCACTTGCTCACCTTTTTCTAACGCTGGTTTTGCCAAGGCAATCAGCTTGTTATCCAACGCATTCACCAAGCCATGATCTTGCACATCGTTATTTTTGCGTGAAACGCTCGCTGGCATCGCTGGTAAGTGGAACACTTTGCTGAAATCCAAACCATTAATTTTCCAATGTTCGATACCAGCCTTCATATCCAGCAAATCTGCACGGCCAATCAGGTCATCAAATTTCGCAACACCCATACTGGCCATTAGCTCGCGCAACTCTTCAGCCACAAAGAAGAAGTAGTTCACCACGTGTTCTGGTTGGCCAGTAAATTTCTTACGTAATTCAGGGTCTTGTGTCGCTACGCCAACTGGGCAAGTGTTGAGGTGACACTTACGCATCATGATACAGCCCTCCACCACCAGAGGTGCTGTGGCAAAGCCAAACTCATCTGCCCCTAGCAATGCGCCTATCAATACATCGCGGCCTGTTTTCATTTGACCATCCACCTGCACGACTACACGGCCGCGCAGTTGATTTAATACCAGCGTTTGTTGGGTTTCGGCTAAGCCTAATTCCCAAGGCGTACCTGCATGTTTAATGGATGAAATTGGTGATGCACCCGTACCTCCGTCATGACCCGCAACTACGATATGGTCTGACTTGGCTTTGGCCACACCTGCAGCCACAGTACCAATACCTGTTTCTGACACTAGTTTCACAGAAATAGACGCTTTTGGATTCGCGTTTTTCAAGTCGTGAATCAGTTGTGCTAAATCTTCAATGGAGTAAATATCATGGTGTGGTGGTGGTGAAATTAAACCAACACCCGGCACGCTGAATCGCAATTGTGCAATATAAGGTGATACTTTATGACCTGGTAATTGACCACCTTCGCCTGGTTTTGCACCCTGTGCCATCTTGATTTGAATTTGATCGGCAGAAGCCAAGTAATTCGCTGTCACGCCAAACCGGCCAGACGCCACTTGTTTGATGCGTGAGCGCATAGAATCGCCGGCTTTGAGCGGAATATTGGATTCAACTAAGTCCTCGCCAATAACTTGCGCCATGGTCGTTGCATTCGCAACTGGAATAAAACGTTTCGCATCTTCGCCACCTTCACCTGTATTGGATTTACCCCCAATACGGTTCATGGCAATCGCCAAGGTAGCATGTGCTTCTGTAGAAATGGAACCTAATGACATCGCACCGGTTGCAAAACGTTTCACGATTTCTTTAGCAGACTCTACTTGCTCTAATGGAATTGCAGTGCCTAATGGCTTGATCTCGAATAAACCGCGCAATGTCATATGACGACGTGTTTGGTCGTTAATCAGTTTTGCGTATTCTTTATAAGTGTCGTATTTGCCGGTACGTGTTGCATTTTGCAGTTTAGAAATAGACTCCG
This sequence comes from Methylophilaceae bacterium 11, assembly GCA_000525025.1. Lineage (GTDB taxonomy): Bacteria > Pseudomonadota > Gammaproteobacteria > Burkholderiales > Methylophilaceae > Methylophilus. The sequence goes on from JCKJ01000001.1 coordinate 2,744,396, forward strand.
GTGTCCACATATGCTCTTCACCGCGTACACGGAAAGCATATTCACCACCAGCATCCAATGCATTGGCAAGCACGGGATCATTGCCAAATGCTGAGTTGTGTAAGCGCAACGCTTCTTCAGCTACTTGCTCAATACCAATCCCTTCGATTTGGGTGGCCGTTCCCGTGAAGTATTCATTCACAAACGCAGTGTTCAAGCCAATCGCTTCAAAAATTTGCGCACCACAGTAAGATTGGTAAGTTGAAATACCCATTTTGGACATGACTTTATACAAGCCCTTGCCAATCGCTTTTACAAAATTTTTCTGTGCTTTATAGGCATCATCGCTTAAGTGCTTGATGGTTTCAAACGTTAGCCATGGGCAAACGGCTTCTGCACCATAACCAGCGAGCAATGCAAAGTGATGCACCTCACGTGCTGAACCCGTATCAATCACCAAACCTGTACTGGTACGCAAGCCTTCTTTGACCAAGTGTTCATGTGTTGCAGAACAGGCAAGCAGTGCAGGGATAGCAACACGATTTTTTGCGATAGCGCGATCAGACAAAATCAACACGTTGATGCCGGCATGCACCGCTTTCACTGCTTGCTCATGTAGCGCTTTAATGGCATTCGCCATGCCGGCTTTACCTAAAGCAGCATCGTACGTAATATCTAACACCAATGATTTATATTGGCCTTTGGTAGAAGACTCAATATTTTTCAATTGCTCCAACTCTTCTAGCATCAATACGGGCTGGCTAGCTTCCAAACGCAACGGCGGATTGGTTTCATCCACGCTCAATAAATTAGGTTTAGGGCCAATAAACGTGACCAAAGACATTACCAATTCTTCACGGATCGGGTCAATCGGTGGGTTGGTCACTTGCGCAAATAACTGTTTGAAATAGTTATAAATTTGTTTGGGCTTGTTAGACAGCACGGGCAGGGCAGCATCGTTACCCATCGAGCCGGCACCTTCTTCACCGTTAGCCACCATAGGCTGCAATACAAACTTAATATCTTCTTGTGTAAAGCCAAATGCTTGCTGCGTATCTAGCAGCGTTTCGTTCAGTGTTAAGTTCACTTCGATTTTTGGCAAATCGCTCAAATGGTAGCGTGACTGCTCAATCCATTGACGATATGGCTTAGCATTGGCTAACTGTTTTTTCGCCTCATTGTCGTCAATGATGCGGCCTTGCTCCATGTCAATCAGCAACATTTTGCCTGGTTGCAGACGCCATTTTTTGATAATTTTCTCTTGTGGGAAAGTAATCACACCCATTTCAGAAGCCATCATCACGATGTCATCTTCCGTCACCAAATAACGGGCAGGGCGCAAGCCATTGCGGTCTAAAGTTGCACCAATCATCTTGCCATCGGTAAACGCTACTGCTGCCGGGCCATCCCATGGCTCCATTAACGCTGCGTGATATTCGTAGAATGCACGTCTATCTTCATCCATCAGTGCATTGTTATTCCAAGCCTCTGGAATCAACATCATCATGGCATGTGGCAAGCTGTAACCACCAGCCACCAACAACTCTAAACAGTTATCAAAACAGGCTGAGTCAGATTGGCCGTCTGCAATCAGTGGCCATAATTTATCTAAATCTTCGCCAATCACTGTGGATTTCATCGTCTCATGACGCGCAGCCATCCAGTTGACATTGCCTTGCACGGTATTGATTTCGCCATTATGGGCAATCATGCGGAAAGGGTGGGCTAGATCCCAAGCCGGGAAGGTATTGGTTGAGAAACGTTGATGCACTAAGGCAAGTGCTGAAACGACTGTTTCGTCTACTAAGTCTTTGTAGTACACGCCTACTTCATTTGCCAACAGCATGCCTTTGTAGACGATGGTACGTGACGAAAATGAAGGTACATAGAACTGTGCTTTGTCCTGCAAGTTGAGTGCGCGCACTGCATGCTCAATACGTTTGCGAATCACAAAACATTTACGTTCAAAAACGTTGTTGTCTTTGGCTGCACTTGCCACGATCACTTGACGCATACATGGCTCTACTTCACGCGCTGCATCCGCAATATTGCCATTGTCGACCGGTACATCACGCCAGCCTAATAACGTTTGATTTTCTTCTGCAATGATCTTAGCGATGATTGCTTCACATTGCGCACGATTTTTCTGATCTTGTGGTAGGAACAAGTTACCAACCGCATATTGGCCGACTTCTGGCAATTCGATGCTCAGCTTAGCCGCCTCTTTACGCATAAACGCATCTGGCATTTGCATTAAAAGACCAGCACCATCCCCCAATTTAGGATCGTAGCCAGTGGCACCACGGTGGGTAAGATTGGTTAAGAGCTCTAAGCCTTTTGCGACGATATCGTGGCTTTTCTTACCTTTGATGTGCGCTACAAATCCAACGCCACAGCTATCTTTTTCATTGCGACGATCGTACAAACCTTGCGATTTTGGCGCCAATCCAGTGTGGGCCTGCATGGTTGCTTGAGTCTGCTCCAGGGTTTCGGGTGTGTTTACGGCTTGCATATTCTTTGCCTAATAATTCAATTACAAAACATTTAGCGGAACCTTCAATAATACCGTTAAACATGTGCAAGTTCAATCATTTAAGCATGATTATAGTGATAGTAGCCAAGTTTTTTATACGCCAATGTACGTATTTTGTTGACTCTTCAAATGAGAATGATTATCATTTGCAAACAGTGCATTTAATCTTAATCACTTTTTAGGAGTGGATGATGAACCAAACCCCTGATAATGCTGCTTGCGAAAAAATCATTTTGGCCGATAGTCTGGGCGTGAGATTGTACTATTGCCCCAATTGCGAAGTGGTCGAACTGGAGCTGGGCTCCATTTCAATCAGACTCAGTCCGAGCAGCATTCAAAGCATCGCCAACATCATGATGAAGGCCAGCTTGCGTCTAGATGCGGTCTACCAACATCCAAGACAAGCAAGAACGACACAAGTGGAGCGCAGGGAAGAGTCTGATCTCAATGAGGTGCAGCGCACCGTGACACCTCAGCTAGTCCATTGATTTCGGCAGATTAACGCAGTAATGCAAAAGCCTTAGCAGCAGCATCGATGGTGTATGTGATGTCTGCGTCGGTATGTGCGGCTGATACAAAACCTGCCTCGAACGCAGAAGGCCCTAAATAGACACCGCTATCCAGCATGCTGTGGAAAAACTGGTTAAAGTGCGCCTTGTTGTTGTCGCGCATAATTTCCGCATAACTACTTGGGCAAGTCTGGCTAAAGTACAGGCCAAACATACCGCCTACACTCTGCGCAGAAAAAGTCACGCCTGCATGCTGAGCAGCTTGCATCAAACCATCCATCAATTTTTTGGTTTGCGCAGTGAGTTTGTCGTAAAATCCAGCAACTTGCACGAGTTTAAGCGTGGTCAATCCGGCAGAGACTGCGACAGGATTACCGGATAACGTACCAGCTTGATACACTTTACCTACTGGCGCTAGGCATTGCATGATGTCTTTGCGTCCTCCAAAAGCGCCAACTGGTAAGCCACCGCCAATGACTTTGCCCAGCGTTGTCATGTCCGGCTGAATGTTATAAAGCGCCTGCGCACCGCCTAAAGCGACACGGAAGCCTGTCATCACCTCATCAAATATCAACACCGCGCCGTGTTTGGTACATAGTTCGCGCAATGTAGTCAGGAATTCCATATGCGGCACGATTAGGTTCATGTTGCCGACCACTGGCTCAATAATCACACAGGCAATTTCATCACCCATTTGTTTGAATATATCTTCTAATTGCTGCGTATTGTTGTATTCCAACGTGAGCGTATGTGCAGCCACACTTGCAGGCACACCGCCAGAATCCGGCTCACCAAATGTCAGCAAACCAGAGCCCGCTTTTACCAGTAAGCCATCAGAATGCCCATGATAGCAACCCTCAAACTTAATGATTTTATCGCGCCCGGTAAAACCACGCGCTGTGCGAATCGCACTCATGGTTGCCTCGGTGCCGCTGCTATTCAAACGCACTTGCTCCATGCTAGGCACAAGCTTATTAATCAGCTCTGCCATTTCCAACTCTAAGCCAGTCGGTGCGCCAAACGATAAACTATTGGCCGCCGCTGCCTGTACTGCTGCCACCACCTCGGGGTGCGCATGCCCTAAAATCATCGGGCCCCAAGAGTTGATGTAATCAATGTATTCTTTACCATCGACATCCCACAGCTTGGAACCCAAACCTTTTTTAAAAAATACCGGTGTGCCGCCTACCGAGCGAAATGCACGCACCGGTGAATTCACGCCACCGGGAATAAGTTGTTGAGATTTTTCAAACAGGGTTTGGTTAGTGGTTGTCATAGTAGAAAATGTTAAGCATGAAATAATTGGGTGTAACGTTGGGTTATGTGACGAATATCGTCGTCATAAAAAATATCCGTAATCACTGCAAGCGCATCTGCGCCGGCATCAATGACTTGATGAGCATTGTCGATATGAATGCCGCCTATGCCCACCAGCGGTAACTTTACCTTTTGCTTAGCCTCTGCAAACAAGCTCAGCGGCGCATGTACGGCATTCGGTTTGGTTTCGGAAGCAAAGCACGCGCCGAACGCCACATAAGACGCGCCAGCAGCTTCTGCCTGAATGGCTAGATCTAACCAGTTATAGCAAGACGCACCAATGATTTTATGCGGGCCCAGCAAGCGACGCGCTGCGCTTAAGTCACAATCTGAAGCGCCCACATGCAAACCATCCGCATCAATTTGCGCACACAGATCCAGATGGTCGTTAATAATGAGTGGCACACCGAAGCTGCGGCATAGCGCCAACAGCGCAGTCGCCTGACGTAGCAGTAACTGCTTGTCTGCAAACTTGTTTCGATACTGCACAAGTGAAGCGCCACCTTCCAGTGTTAAACGCACTTTCTCACACAGCAGCTCTACTTCCAAGATATCCGGCGTGACTGCGTATAAACCTTTAATGTTGTAGCGAGATGGCTTTGTCATTTGGATTGTCATCTTCACGCGCCCAGAAGAATCTATCTGGGATAAATTGCCCCATGCCTGGGCGGAATGCGTGTTTGAGCGTTTGCCATGTGTATTCTTGCGCTTCCTGCACCGCTTCTTCCATGGTCAAACCATGCGCCAAACAGGCAGCAATGGCACTGGTCAACGTGCAGCCGGAACCATGATAGCTACCAGCCAGACGCTCCCAATGGTAGGCTTTAATCAAGCCATTGACGCCAGACATTTGCATGCCATACAGGGAGTTCACCACATCAGTCGAGCGCTCATGTGTGCCGGTAATGAGCACGTACTCGCAACCCATTTCCAGCAAACGCTGCGCAGATTCATCTAAAGTAGTATGTTTGACCTCTTCGCCTTCATCGTAATAGGCCAGCCGACGCGCTTCTAAACTATTGGGTGTAATCAGGGTGGCTTGCGGAAACAACAGTTCGCACATGGCGGCCTGCATTTCCTCATTACTCAACTCATCGCCACGGCCAGAGGTCAAAATCGGATCTATCAACAATGGAATATCAGGATAATCCGCCACAATTTCCGCAATCACCGCTACATTTTCTACACTGCCGAGCAAACCCAATTTAAAAGCAGCCACCTGTACGTCTTCCAAGATGGTGCGGGCTTGATCATTGATCCAATCTGCATCCAAAGGCATGACACTTTCCACGCCCACAGTATCTTGTACAGTAATGCCTGTGATGACTGACAACGGATGGCAGCCTATACTGGCCAACGCCAATACATCGGCTTGCATGCCTGCACCACTACTAGGATCTGTGGCGGCAAACGTCATAACGGTGGGAGGGGTAGGTGCCATAATGCTCTCTAACGAAGCGTAATAATTAAAAAAAGTATCGCAATAGACCAAGTAGCAATTGCTACAAAGTGCTTATTATCCTACATAAATGCAATTGACTCTAATGTTAACGCGCTGCGTATATTGGCTAAATATCGAACACCTGCTCGGTAATTGAAAAAGGCTGAATTGTGGTATGCATTTTTTTTGCTAGATTACGCTCTTGCTTGTAAAAAGCAGTAAAAATGTGATTCAACACACGCTCGTAGTTAATTTCTTGCGAAAGTGGTTTCCACTGCATATTGTCTAAACAATAATTGGTGTAGCGCTTATATTTTTGCGTTAAATCGTCATCGCCATGTTCCATTTGAAAATTGTACGAAGCCACGGTTGCACCATAGCGATTCGCCCAAATAAAAAAGGCTAATTCTGGAATCGATAAACTATTCGGAACAGTTAAGTTATTTTCGGCAACCGCCTGTGTAATACATTCTGCAATAAATGCAATCAGGTGATTAATCCTGTCGTCTAAAATACCATTCAGTTCCGGACTGACCGCCAACCTGTTCACTTCGGAATTTGCAATAAAGATACATTGATAATTAATGGGTTTGAGTCGGTGACACAACACATGTGTTGCGTACAGCACCAATAGGCGCTCCCTAGAAAGGGCATCATAGCCTTTTGCCAATTCCATCAGACCGGACCAATAGTTAAGCCCTTTGATGCCTAAATAAGTAATGAGCGTTTCTTTAGAGGGAAATTGTTTATAAAACGTCCCTCTGGAAACACTGCTTTGACTAATGACTTCTTGCAGCGTTAAGCCATTAATCCCTTTTTTGGCGACGATTTCCTCGGCGATCAAAGTGATTTCTTCTAACCGCTTTTCATCTACTTGCCGCTTGCGAGATCTTTTTTCCATGACCAAATCAACCTGAAGAATTTAACAAAAATATACAATCGTATAAATAGCTGTGCTAATATATACACATGTATAATAATGGCGCTATTTTTAAGCTATTAACAATAGTTTACATTTTAATGCAGATAACGGCACTAAGACCGATTAGCTTTTGATGATTAATTTGCACATACCAGCTATTGATTTATTGAAGAAATTTCCACTTGAGGGAGTGATTTTGAATAAAGTAATGACATCGCATACTCATACAGTAATGCATCTATCAGCATATACACGGGCTAATGGTTAGCCTAGTTCAATCAAAACATTTGCGCCTGCAAATAGCTTACTTGTTTACAAAAATCTCCACACTTTAGCAAACAACCATTTAAGATCAAGGACAATAGATGTCTAGCTCGAAAACGCCTTCTTTAGATGAAGTTACCATTGCGTACATCCGGGCAGGCAATGTGTATATCAACGCCAGAATTACTGGCGGATTTTTTGCTAATCTCAAAGGACTCTTATCTGGGCCGCCATTAAACGATAGAGAAGCGCTAGTACTTTCCCCTTGTAATAGCGCGCACACCTGCGGTATGCAATACGCCATTGATCTGATTTTTTTAAACAAACAATTCCAAGTACTTAAAATTGTACATGCGCTACAACCTTGGCGTTTTACTTATTGCAAAGAAGCCACCCACACCATGAAAATGCGAGGGGGCCAAGCCATCAATTTGGACTTGCAAATAGGTCAAACGTTTATTTTTTACCCGACGACGACTGATTGAAATCACTCAGCAGCTGGGCACAATCGGAGAATTTGGAGCGGCTGACGGGAATCGAACCCGCGTATCGAGCTTGGGAAGCTAGCGTTCTACCATTGAACTACAGCCGCAAAAATTGATTTTTTACAGGACGCTATTTTACTGTATTTTAGAGGTGCTGTAGCGGTCATCTATACAATTAAGTAGCAGCGTCGTTTGCTTAAAACTCTAGTGGATCGATATCCAGCGCCCAGCGTATTTTAGAAGATGACGGGTGCGCGCGTAATTGTGGTATCCACACATGCAGCAAACGTTGTAGGGTTTGGCGTTTTTCTGCCTGCAATAATACATAGGCTCTCTCCAAGCCTTTTAAGCGCTCCATCTGCGGCCGAACCGGATCATATAGCGTCACTTCGTTGGCATGTTGCCTTGCATAGGCGGCGGCACTGTTTAAAAACTGCTGTACCTGCTGATAATCGCTGGCTTCGGCTTTCAGCAGCACAAAAAAGCGGCTGGGCGGTAACTGCATGGCTATGCGCTCTTGTAGCAAGGTATTGGCATAAGCGGCATAATCTTGCGCACGCAATGCATGGAACAAATCATGCTGCGGAAACGCTGTCTGAATTAACACTTCTCCTGCCACAGCAGCCCGGCCAGCGCGACCAGACACTTGCATCAACTGCGAAAATAAACGTTCACTGGCTCTAAAATCAGGGCTGTATAGCGCAGTGTCTGTGTCTATCACGCCGACCAAAGTCAGATTAGGGAAATCATGCCCTTTTGCCAACATCTGTGTGCCCACCAAGATATCAATCTCGCCTGCATGTACCTTGCTCAATAATGTGGTCAAGGCATCTTTGCTACGCATGCTGTCGCGGTCTACACGCGCAATACGTGCGGTGGGGAAAAGTGATTCCAACGTTTGCGATAAACGCTGTGTGGCTTGACCAATGGGTTTTAAATCTGCGTTGCCACAGCTTGGACATTGCAACGGAATCTTTTGCTCGTGCCCACAATGATGACACTTTAATCGGCGCTGACTTAGATGGACGACCAGCTTGGCCGAGCAGCGTGTGCAACTGGAATGCCATAAACAAGCCGAACAATGTAGCACCGGGGCATACCCGCGCCGGTTAATAAACAGTAAACTTTGTTCGCCCCTGGCTAAGCGCTTGCGCATGGCCTCTATCAGCAAGGGGGACAAGCCATTCTCGAGTGGTGATTTTGCTGAATCTATGCAGAAAATCTTGGGTAGCTGCGCCTGTGTAACCGCGCGCTGCGTTAAAGTCAGCAAGCCATAACTTTGTTTCTTTTCTGGCTGCGTGGTGGTGTTGGAAGTTGTGGCGTTATACCAAGTTTCTAACGAGGGCGTTGCACTCCCCAATACAATCGGAATATTCAACTGCTTGGCGCGCACCATCGCTACATCGCGTGCATGGTAACGCATGCCTTCTTGCTGCTTGTATGAACCATCGTGTTCTTCATCCATCACCATCAGCTTTAAATGGGGCATGGGGGTAAACACGCTTAGCCGTGTACCAATCACAATTTTGGCTGCACCGGATTTTGCCGCCAGCCAATTTTGTAAGCGCTCACTCTCACTCAAATTACTGTGTAGCGTCACAAGCGGATATTGACTTAACCGACTCCTAAATCTTGCTTCTAGCTGTGGTGTTAAATTGATTTCTGGCACCAGCACCAGCGCTTGCGCATGTTCTTCCGCCAGAATATTGGCTAGCAATTGAATATAGACTTCGGTTTTCCCGGAGCCGGTAATGCCATATAGCAACCATGGCTTAAATTGTTTGGGCGCGGCTAAAACCGCCTGAATCGCATACTGCTGTTCGGCATTGAGCGTTGGTGCCTGATGCGAACTTGGCACAGAAGGGCGAATAGCGATGACTTCTTGCGCCTGAATAAATCCTTCTTCGATGAGTGGTTGCACCCACTTGCGCCAACCTGTCGCAACCTCCGATAACTGTTGTTCTGACAGGCTGTGCTGTACAGTCAATGCAGTCACAATGCGCTGCAGTACAATTTGGCGCTTTTGAATGCGTTCCGGTGGAATCGGCTTTGCGTAGCTGTAAACAAACGTTTTACGCGATACCGCAGGTTTGATTTGGCGCAAGCGCAGCGGCAATGCGCTAATCAGCATTTGACCTAACGGGTAGTGATAATAAGCTGCACAAAATTTCAGTAACTGATAGGTTTGCGTATCTAGTGCAATATCATCAAACACATGCATCACGGTTTTTAGCTTATCCACCGGCACTTCGCTTTGTTGATGGATTGCCAGTACCACACCGACCAATTGGCGGCCAGCAAATGGCACCACCACGCGCTGCCCCACCTGCACCTGAAAGCCTGCATTCAGGTAATCAAATGTGCGGTCTAAAGGTACATCCAAAGCAACACTTATAATGTTGGGCTCGATTAGTGGTGCTGACATGAATTCGGACAAGTAGGATTAATCATAGGAAATGGAAAATAGCGTGAATCACTACTTAATTAAGGTTAAAATAACGTTTTCTACACCAAATATTGTTTAAATAGTCATTAAACAGCGAAATCACCCATCTTGAAACAAATTATCTCAGATTTATTACGCCAAGCAGCAAAATCTATTGTCGACGACACTGCCAATCTCACCATCACGCTCGATCGCCCAAAATCCAGTCAGCATGGCGATTTTGCCAGCAATTTGGCCATGCAATTGGCTAAACCATTACGCCAAAACCCACGCGCAATCGCCGAGCGCATTATTCAAGCGCTTCCTGCTAGTGAGTACATTGCAAAGGTAGAGATTGCCGGCGCTGGTTTTATTAACTTCTTTTTAAGCGCAAATTCCAAACAGGCCGTGGTCGTAGATATCTTAAAGTCTGGCACCGCATTTGGCACAAGCAACGCAGGGCTGGGCCAAAAAGTGCAGGTGGAGTTTGTCTCTGCCAACCCAACGGGCCCACTGCATGTTGGGCATGGCCGTGGCGCAGCAGTGGGCGATTGTTTATGCCGCTTGTTAGATGCCAATGGCTGGGCTGTGACACGTGAGTTTTATTACAACGATGCCGGCGCGCAAATTGATAATTTAACCAAATCAGTGTTGGCACGTGCACAAGGTGTTGCCACTGACAGCACGGAGTTTCCGGCAGATGGCTACCGTGGTGACTATATCATGGACATTGCACAGGCTTTTGTTGCAAAAAGCACTGTGGTTGCCGACGACATGGAAGTGACTGCTAGTGGCGATTTAACGGACACAGATGGTATACGCAAATTTGCAGTGGCGTACCTGCGTCACGAGCAAGACATGGATTTACAAGCCTTTCAAATCAAATTTGATGTGTTTTCATTAGAAAGCGCCTTGTACACCACGGGTAAAGTTGAGCACGCCGTCAGCGCTTTGATTCAGAGTGGCCATACGTACGAGCAAGACGATGCGCTGTGGCTACGTACTACCGATTTTGGCGACGACAAAGACCGCGTGATGCGCAAAAAAGAAGGTGGTTATACCTATTTTGTGCCGGATGTGGCCTACCACTTAGATAAATGGAACCGCGGCTTTAAACGTGTGATCAACGAGCAGGGCGCAGACCATCACAGTACCATTACGCGTGTACGCGCAGGCCTGCAAGCTTTAAATGTGGGCATTCCACAAGCTTGGCCAGACTATGTGCTGCACCAAATGGTCACCGTGATGCGTGGCGGGGAAGAGGTCAAACTATCCAAGCGTGCTGGCAGCTATGTCACCTTGCGCGACTTGATTGAAGAAGTAGGCTGCGATGCCACGCGTTACTTTTTGGCAGCACGCCGTGCCGACTCACAATTAGTGTTTGATATTGATTTAGCGCGCGCACAAACCAACGACAACCCGGTGTATTACATTCAATATGCGCATGCCCGTATTTGCAGCGTGCTTGCACAGTGGGGCGGTGAAGTGAGCGCATTGCAACATGCTGATTTAAGCCCACTCGACACTAATAGCGAGACTACGCTGATGCAAAAACTGAGTGAATATCCAGAAGTAGTGAGTAATGCCTGCCAAGAGCTATCACCGCACAGCATTGCCACTTACTTAAAAGAGCTGGCGAGTGACTTACACAGCTATTACAATGACACCAAATTTTTAGTGGATGACGTGCCGACAAAACTAGCACGCATGGCACTGATTGCGGCCACCCAGCAAGTATTGCGCAATGGGTTAACCTTATTAGGTGTTTCCGCACCAGAAAAAATGTAGAGGAAATAGCATGAGTAGAGATTACAAACCAAGCCCACAAAAAAGCAACGGTGGCAGTAAAGGCAGCCCTTTCTTTTCTGGCTTATTGGTTGGCTTATTGTTAGGCGTGGGTGCATCAGTTGCGCTCACCTTATATCTAAAAGGCGATGGCAATCCATTTGCCGAGCAAAAGGGTGAGCAGGTAGTCAAACAACAAAAATCTTCCAAGCCTAAGATATCTGAAGAAACGGTGAAGCCTAATGCTGCTGATGGCCAAGGGTTACAAGATCCCAATAAATTTGATTTTTACACTATCCTGCCTGAGACCGAAAGCAAAGTGACTGAGCAGCAGGTCAAAGACAATACGACGATTAAATCCGATAGTTATTTCTTGCAAGTGGGCGCGTTTGAAAAAGAAGACGACGCGGACAATATGAAAGCAAAACTGGCACTGCAAGGGTTTGAAGCGGTAGTACAAACTGCGGAAATTCCTAGTAAGGGTGTTTGGCATCGCGTAAGAGTAGGGCCATTGAGTGATGTCGATCAAATCAATAAAATCCGTGGTGATTTAATTTTGAACGGATTTAATGCAGACCTTATCAAAGTACATACGGAAACAAAAACAGAGTAGGGTTGTCATCTAAACTCAACGAAGATACGTTACTCTGATGAACCATTTGTATTGACGATTTATTCATCTAACTATTAATCTTAGGAAAATACCTTAGGAAAACCCATGAAAACATTCCTCACCAGCTTACTACTATTATTAAGCACCCATGTAATGGCAGAAGAGCCGCAAACAGGCCAACAATTTGATGCCGTTGCCCAAATTATTCCAACCGATACACCAGCCAAAATCGAAGTGATGGAGATTTTCTGGTATGGCTGCATCCACTGCTACCAAATGGAAAAGCCATTGAATGCATGGGTTAAAAAACTGCCTGCCGATGTGTATTTTAAACGCGTACCAGGCTTACCTAATGCAAGTTGGGCGCCGATGGCCAAAGCTTTTTACGCCATGGAAACACTAGGCGTTTCAGAAAAATTGCATGCGCAGTTATTTGATGCCATTCACAAACAAAAAGTATTGAATCCTGCCGATGAAAAAGCAGCGATTGAGTGGGTAATCAAAGCCAGCGGTTTAGATCGCTTAAAAGTTGAGCAAGCGTTTAAATCTTTTACTATTAACACGAACTTGAACCGTGCTGCGCAGCTGTTCAGAGCCTCTGGCGCAACAGGTGTACCAAGCTTGATTATTGATGGTAAGTACATTACTTCTAGCACCATGAGTGGCGGCAATGAAGAAGCGTTGAAAACAGCCGACTTTATTATTGATAACGTACGTAAAGACCGCGCTGCTACAGCAAAGAAAAAGTAATGCCGCACCAGTTTAAGTGTGAATTATAAAAAAGCCCGTGAATACACGGGCTTTTTTATTGCGCTGAGATAGTCCTAGCCAATCCTAGTGCTAATGCTGCTTTCGCCTTAATAATAAACGTCCAATGTAAGTTTCCGGTAACTCTAAGCCCGTCACCAAATAGCTCATATTACGCATATCATTGAGCAAGAAATTCTGCGTGGATTTTGCACTGTCCTCGCCACAACACAAATAGCGGTCGCCTGGCTGCACTTCCATATTTAAATCCGGCAGCAAGATTTTTTCATCACCACGTACCAGCATAATCGGCACAATCGCTAAGTGCTCCGTACCATTGGCCGGGTTTAACAATAGGTGTTGCAAACGAATGGTGTGGCCTTGTTCTAGCAACTGGCAAATAGCACTGGCATGCGTAGGCAATATACGCACACCCCAAGTATCGGGCGCTTTTTCTCCCACCGCCATCACCAATCGGGCAATTACCGCATTGGCCCAACTATTACTTTGCATGCGTGATAAGTTTAAAAATGCGGCCAACATGGGCGATACCATATAAGACAAACAGGCATGCGCAATAATGTCACTGGGCTGCATGGTAATGTCCGCATTAAAATGTGAAAACAGCGGCTCGTTTAGGCGGCGATTTTTACGAATCACCACAAACAAATTCGGATTGATTTCCAGAGCGGTCATCACAATCGATAAATTGTTAATGTCATTATCCGTACCGGCCACAATGCCCACGGCATCCTCTATGCCTGCCTCTTGCAGCACATGTGCTTCAACGCCGCTGCCGACAATACACGCTTCACAATTGGTGCCCTTGGGGTCTGCCTCAATAATCCGGATATTCAGATTCTCTTGTTGCAAACTCTTGACGACCGCCTTACCAAAGCGGCCGTAACCACACACAATCCAATTACCTACAGGCACCGCCGGTGGATTTTTGACAATGTCGCCGGGCACGCTGGTCAGCCATTGGTGCAATAAATAAGTGCCTAGCGAATTCACTTCCATCGCCAAGTGCTCACCAAAAATCTTATAGGGATTAATAATATGATCCGTGCCAAATGAAGCCATATTGGCCGCCACTACATCGTTTTCTACACGCGCCAGCATCCGCAATTCCGGCTTAATCAATTTCACCGCGACTGCAATCGCTAAGTTGGCGTGATCATCATCGGTCAATGCAGCCACGCCCTGACACATCGGATTATTTAGTCCTGCGCACAATAACACATCCGGATTTTTAGCATCTGCGCATAAATTAGGCACATTGAATTGATAATCCGTCATCCCCAGCTCATGGATGCGTTCTTGGTTAATTTCTACCACCACTACACGCAACTCGTTTTTGTCTAAAGCGCGCACCAGCTCACTGCCGGTTTCTCCATAGCCACAAATCAAATAAAACGGCTCATGCAAATGGGTGATTGCACGCTTAAAACTTGCCGCAGTAATCGCTTGCTTTAAGGCTGGGTCTTGAAACAAAGAAATAATAGTACCAATGGCATAGAACCAAGCCACGACTGTCAGGTAGATGCTGAAGGTCATCCATATGCGCTGATCATTGGTAAATGGATAGGGGATCTCCCCAAAGCCAATGGTGGTGGCGGTGTAACTTAAAATGTAGAACGCTTGAAAGAAGGTGAGATGAATGGCTTTACCCACCTCGTTCACGCCGGGGATCAGCACAAAGCCAATCAGCGCAATGGCGTAGCTCACCACCAATAGCAATAAAGGCGCACGCATGCGCCTTAAAATTAAGAAGATGATGTTATTGAGATTCACGTCTCGCGCCGACTAAGCCACAACCATTAACGGCGTAACGTAACAGTCTCATAAATGAGCAATACCACTGAAGTGATATTGGCTAAAAACGCACCGCCTGAGAGCGATACAACGCCTACGATGACCTCCGGATTTGCACCACTATCACCTGCTGCTGCCCAGATAATGGCGGCGGCAATCAACTGAATATCCGCCACCAAGCTTGTGGCCAAATGAATCGCGCCAATCTGTGTTCTATCGCCAAATTTTAGAATGGTGGCAATCAGATTCACCACAATGGCAACGTATAGCTCATAGTGCAAATGGTGGTTAGGGTTATCAATATCCCCCACAAAAAAGCCAAAATTCAGCGTCATTGCTAAGATAATAAAAAACCCGAAAATGACTTTCTCTAAATTCATATTCTCCCCAATCTTTTTATCGAGACAGCGCGACTGTTTGCCACATTCTAACCCAAACCATTCAACTTACACACTCACCCATGTACCGCGCACTATCCCTTATACTGATGGCATGAAGAAAATATTTATCACAGGCGCCTCCAGCGGCATTGGTCAGGCGCTGGCTATCGAGTACGCTAAACGTTATCAGTACACAGGATTAACTATTGGGTTAGTTGCAAGGCGTAGTGAGCACTTACAATCACTCACGGAGCAGTTGACCAAACAATTCCAAGCCAAGTGTTATCCTTATGTATGTGATGTACGCGATGCAGCTGCTTTAAGTACTGCCGCACAAGATTTTATACAGCAAGCTGGTGCGCCCAATATTGTGATTGCCAATGCTGGCGTGAGCGTAGGTACGCTGACTGAATACGCAGAAGACATCAGCGCATTTCAAGCTGTGATGGATATTAATGTGATGGGCATGGTGCATACTTTTCAGCCGTTTATTGCCGCTATGCAGCAAGCCCGTGCAACAGGCGCGCAAGCACAATTGGTGGGCGTTGCCAGCGTGGCCGGCATACGTGGCTTGCCTGGGGCCGGTGCTTATAGCGCCAGCAAAGCCGCTGCAATCACTTACCTAGAAAGTTTGCGCACCGAGATGCAACATCACGATATTGCTGTGACCACCATCGCCCCTGGCTATATCCGCACGCCAATGACCGATATTAATACTTACACCATGCCGTTTTTAATGGATGTAGACGTGTTTGCCAAGAAATTTGTAGATGCCGTGGAACAGCAAAAGCGCTTTACCGTCATCCCATGGCAAATGGGCGTGGTGGCAAGGCTGCTACGGCTTATTCCACCTGTACTATGGGATAGACTGACTAAACACGCGCCGCATAAAAGTCGTGCTTTATGAGTATAGTGTAAATAGATAGGGTTATGGATCGGTACATACGAGTAACATTTGCAGACGTCATCACTCTGGTTCCTAAGAGACCGGGTTTGTATGAAATATATACTCTAGATGGAATTGCATTGAAGGTTGGCATTAGTTCCAATCTGAGGAAAAGACTCATTCAACATGGAGAGTCAAAGCAAAAATATCTTCTCTGTACAAGTGGTGATTGGTCAGATCCTAATAGCGTGACTAGCAAGCGATCAATACTCACGAAGCATCTTTACTTCTCTCAAGCGGATGGATATGACCTCAAGCTGGAAAGCGACCGACGCCGATTCTTAAAACAAGAATGCTATATTTTGTTTCTTGCTACAGCTAGTCGAGAAGAGGCACGAGACCTAGAGCGGCGGTTAGAAGCCGAAGGGAAATTCCAGTTCGTAGGACGTGCTCGCAACACTGTTGTGGGTAATTTATAACTTTAATTTCCATTCCCATTTGCATAACGTACGTTTTAACGTACAATTACTTTCTGTTTTGGAGAAATCAACCATGCAAACTCTCACTGCTAGCGAAGCACGCTCTAATCTTTATCGATTAATGGACGAGACTGCTGCGTCACATCAGCCGATTACCATCTCTGGCAAACGCAACAATGCGGTATTGGTCTCCGCCGAAGATTGGTCTGCGATTCAAGAAACTTTATTTTTGTTATCCGTTCCGAATATGCGTGAGTCTATTAAACAAGGCATGGACGAACCCATAGAAGAATGCAGTCAGGTGCTCGATTGGTAGCTTGGACATTCGCTTTTACTAAACAAGCACAAAAAGATGCACAAAAGCTCGCGCAATCCGGTTTAAAAGACAAAGCGCAAATTTTGTTGGAAATCATTGCGCAAAACCCTTTTCAAAATCCACCACCTTATGAAAAATTAGTAGGTGATTTGTCTGGCGCATATTCTCGACGCATCAATATCCAACATCGGCTAGTGTATCAGGTGCTCTCTGAAATACACACTGTCAAAATATTGCGTATGTGGACGCATTACGAATAAAACAAACTGGACGTAGTTTGTCTCAAATAAGCTGAGTACTATGCATCCCGACGTAGACAGTACAATCAGTATGGCAAGTCGGGATAGCAATGTAATCAGCTTATCATCTAGCAATAGGTCTGTAGCGAATCCGTTTAGGCTTAGCCCCTTCTTCACCCAAACGTTTTTTCTTGTCAGCTTCATACTCTTGATAGTTACCGTTAAAGAACGTCCATTGCGAATCGCCCTCGGCCGCCAGAATATGCGTGGCAATACGGTCTAAGAACCAGCGGTCATGCGAGATGACCATGACGCAACCAGCAAACTCCAGCAAGGCATCTTCCAGCGCGCGTAAAGTTTCCACATCTAAGTCGTTAGACGGTTCATCCAGCAACAATACATTGCCGCCAGAAATCAACGTTTTGGCTAAATGCAAACGCCCACGTTCACCGCCAGAGAGTTGACCAACGATTTTTTGTTGATCGCCGCCTTTAAAGTTAAAGCGGCCAATATAGGCACGGCTTGGCGTTTCATAGCGGCCAACTTGCAGAATATCGGAACCGCCAGAAATTTCATCAAACACCGTTTTGCTGTCACTCAAGGCATCACGGCTTTGGTCTACATACGCTAACTGCACGGTTTGGCCAATATTCACTTCACCGCTATCGGGTTGTTCTTTGCCAGTAATCAATTTAAATAGGGTAGATTTACCCGCGCCGTTAGGGCCGATGACGCCGACAATCGCACCCGGTGGAATACTAAAATTGAGGTTATCTAGCAACAAGCGGTCACCAAAGGCTTTGCTCACGTTTTTAAACTCTATGACTTGGTCGCCCAAACGCTCACCCACAGGGATAAAAATTTCCTGTGTTTCATTGCGTTTTTGGTATTCCGCACTGGCGAGTTCTTCATAGCGGGCAATACGCGCTTTGCTCTTGGCTTGGCGTGCTTTGGGGTTTTGGCGCACCCACTCTAATTCAGTATTCAAGGCTTTACGGCGTGCCGACTCTGTTGATTCCTCTTGTTTTAAACGCTCTTGTTTTTGGTCTAGCCAGCTTGAGTAATTGCCTTTCCAAGGAATACCGTGGCCGCGGTCTAGCTCTAAAATCCACTCAGCAGCATTATCTAAAAAGTAGCGGTCATGCGTGACGGCCACCACGGTGCCAGGGAAGCGCACCAAAAACTGTTCTAGCCATTCCACTGACTCTGCATCCAAATGGTTGGTGGGCTCATCCAGCAGCAGCATATCTGGTTTAGAGAGTAACAGTTTGCATAGCGCCACACGACGCTTTTCACCCCCAGAAAGCGGGCCAATTTTGGCGTCCCACGGTGGTAAACGCAGTGCATCCGCTGCGATTTCCAATTGATGCTCTACATCGGAGCCACTGGCGGCGATGATATTTTCATATTTGGCTTGTTCTTCTGCCAGCTTGTCAAAATCGGCATCGGGCTCAGCATACGCAGCATAGATTTCATCTAGCTTTTGCTTGGCCTCCATCACAGCGCCCATGCCGCTTTCCACTTCCTCGCGCACGGTTTTGTTGGGGTCTAGCTGTGGCTCTTGCGCCAAATAACCAATAGAAATATTGGGCAAATGCTGCACTTCTCCCTCAAACTCTTTATCCGCTCCGGCCATGATGCGCAGCACCGTAGATTTACCTGCACCATTCAAGCCGAGCAAACCAATTTTTGCACCCGGAAAAAACGATAAAGAAATATCTTTAATAATTTGGCGCTTAGGCGGGACGATTTTGCTCACACGGAGCATGGACATGACATATTGGGCCATCTATTTAATACTTTCTATTCAATTAACTACGCCATTACAGGCCTAGTAGCGTTAAGGTGTTTCTTTGGGTTTCCACAAATCCAAATATTGCTCCGAGCTATTGAGCAAGTTCTCTTCCATTTCTTCATAGCTATCGCTTGGCGCGGGTACATTGTTGCTAATTGCGCTGTAGCCTAAGCCTAAACGTCCGCCTATGATTTCAAACCCTAAAAACTCTATGATGGTGGGGTACATATCAAAATGTAGCACTTCGTCACGGTTTTTTTGTATGGGTCTGCGCGAGATAAATTGATTATAAATGTGGCGCTGTTTTATTGTATCAATCTTTTCAAACACAGGATTTTCCATGGCTAAATGGTCGCCCATAATGACCACTTGTGTATTTTTTAAGTAACCGCGCTTTTTCATCCATTGCACAAACTCAGCCACGTTGCCCGACGTACATTGCACAATGCCAGAGAAATCATGCACGCCTTGCTTGATACAGGTGCTTGAATAATAACCATCCGGGCCATGTGTATCAATGGTGGTCAATACAAAGCTATAACGCTTTTTTGTGGCATGCAATTGGGCTAGCTTAGTTTTGGCATGTTTAAGCAAAGTATCATCGTACAAGCCCCAATAGTTCATTTGCTGCTTACTTAGCCTGCCCTTGAGCTCTTCCCGGCCATACACTTCATCGTAATGATGGTCTTGAAAGAACTTACCTTTGCCAGAAAAGGGCAGGGCATCGCTGCCCATATAGACATTGTAATACCCAAACTGATGCAAAATATCGCCTAAGCACACCGCGCGCGGTAAAAAGCTTTTGATGTTTTCACCCACGCCATTACCATCGTACAAGCTCACACTCTTAAGCGGCAGGCCACATTGCGTAGCGGTAATGCCCGCAATGGTCCACCCAGTACCTGGCGCTTGCCGGTATTGATTAAAACTCTCGCCGCCTAATGCATCTAGCTTTGCCAGTAGGTTCTGCCCAAATAGCGCTTTATCTCGATATGCATTTTCCAAACTTTCTACATAAATCAGTACGAGATTTTTAGGCGCTTTGGCTTGGATTTCGATCTTTTCCGGATACACATAGTGCGCAGAAAAGTAATCCTTACCAAATTGGTGATGAATAAACGCAAGGATAGAAAACTGCATAGAGAAATAAATAATCCCCGCCACCAACATATAAGCGGGCGCGCGATGCCCAATCACCCAATAGGTGCCTTTGAGTAAACGTAAATTAAGCTTGCCGGCCATTTGCGCAAGAAAATAATGCTGATGGTTTTGACTTAAAAATAAGGCAATCGCGGTGTCTATCAGTACAATCAATAGTGCCAGCCCGATGGGCCAGACTAAGCAGGTTTGGACAAAGCTGTGAATCAGTGCAGTATCGGTATCGACCAAGCCATCCAAGCCAAACTGCAGGTGATACAGCACTTGCTCCAAGGGGGGTGCACCGAAATTTTCGCTAACCCAATATGCCAAAGCAGCCAAAAAGAACGCCACAAAATAGATGAAGAATCTAAACGATGACCGTAACGTATGCCTAAAACGTAAATGAAATTGGTGAATGAAACGCAACATAGGCGCTAGTGTAATGCAACTGTCATATTCGGTGTGCGCATTTGTG
This sequence comes from Methylophilaceae bacterium 11, assembly GCA_000525025.1. Classification (GTDB taxonomy): domain Bacteria; phylum Pseudomonadota; class Gammaproteobacteria; order Burkholderiales; family Methylophilaceae; genus Methylophilus. The sequence goes on from JCKJ01000001.1 coordinate 2,764,941, forward strand.
CACATCGTGTTATGCAACGCTTTACATGCAATAAAAAAGGGGCATTTTGCCCCTTTTTTATCACTGCTGTGTAGTACGCAGTGGTACTAAATACCTAAAGACTCCGTCCATGCTAATGCCGCAATATGGCTTTGATTGACCTTGGAAGCATCTAATTGTAAAGACTCTGCCAACGCAAGAATTTCTGTGCTGTTAGCGCCTTCGCAAGCTTCGGTCAATTTTAAAAATGGGCCATAAATACCTTCACGCGATGTCAGCGCATCGGTAATCGAATCGGTTAACTGCAGTTTTTCTAATACCGATTCCATCGGCATTTTTAAAATAGCATCCAACAGTGAAAACACACCAACAATAAACAGGTTATCGCGATCGCGTTTTTCAAAATAGCCTTCGCCCAGCAGCTCGGTTAAGCGGCCACGCGTAATAGAAGTTTTCATCAGTACCGGTGAGGTCGAATTGTCACCCGCAGTCACCATCAATAAAGTTAACCAGCGATACAGCTGATTTCTACCCAAGATAGAGAACGCATGGTTGAGCGACTGCACCTCGCATGAGAGGCCAAACCCAACCGAATTAATATAGCGCAGCAACTTGAAAGAGAGCGTGGCATCGCGTTTAAAACCCGCTTCAATCACATCATTGTCAGCATCTTGGCTCACCAAGTTTAAGATGTGCAATACGCTATCAAACGATGGGTTAATGACTTTTGCCGTGATGGTCTCAGGCCTAGAAAAATAAAACCCCTGATAGCATTTAAACCCAATTTCTTGGCATGCTTTGAATTGCTCAAACGTCTCTAATTTTTCAGCCACTAACTTCACAGAGGTGTTGTTGTAGTGCATATAGAGCTTACGCGCATTGGCAATATCTACATTTTGGAAATCAATTTTAATAAAATCGGCCAATGGTGCCAGAGCATCCGGCGCATTACTTAACTGTGGGTTATCTAGCGCAATTTTATACTTTAACGCTTTTAATTCTTTGCAACGCGCAATCATGGCTTCGTTAATCACCACGTGATACAAAATCTCTAGCACCGTTTTTTGTGGCGGCATCAACTCCAACAACTCGCTGTTCAGCATTTCGGCATTGACGTTAATGAATGCCAGTTTTTCACCCAGTTTCCACTCGTCATGCATTTGATCTATGGTGGACTGCAGCACATTGGCGCAGTTTTTAATGTCCGCTTCAAACACAGCCGTTTGCGCATCCGCACTATGTCTAAAGAAAAATTCATAGCCGATAATTTGCTGTTTTGCATCCATTACTGGCTGGCGCCCAATAAATGTTTGTTCTTCCATATTCAACCCAATCATTACGCAAGTGTTAAAAGACTTTTACATAGCGTTATCCTACGCTTGCATACATACAATCACTTCTTTAAATAGAGTGGTTTTGCTGGCTTTATTCTTGGTTTATAACTGATGATTGGTTACAAATGGCGCATTGGCAATGTGTAAATTCCCTGTATCATTCCACCACTTATTTCTATCTACTTGCACACATATGGCACTCAAATCCACCATCTACAAAGCAGAATTACAAATCGCTAATATGGATAGGCATTATTACGCGCAACATAGTCTGACTTTGGCGAAGCACCCCTCCGAAACAGAAGAACGATTAATGGTGCGTTTAATTGCTTTTGCCTTATTTGCAAACGATGCACTGACGTTTGGAAAAGGCTTGAGTGAAGATGATGAACCTGATTTGTGGCAAAAAGATCTCACCGGGGCGATTGAGTTATGGATAAACGTGGGGTTACCGGATGAGCGCGAAATCCGCAAAGCGTGCGGGCGCGCCAAACAAGTAGCTGTGGTGTTATATGGTGGCCGAGTGGCCGATATGTGGTGGCAGCAAAACAGCAAAGCACTACTTAAATTGCATAATCTATCCGTGATTAACCTGCCAGATACCGAAGCGCTGATGCAAGCATGTACACGCGGCATGAACGTCAGCTCCACCATACAAGACGGCCAAATGTTAGTAGGGCACGATACCGGCAGTTTTGATCTCACCCCTGTATTACTCAAAGAGCCTAGCACTTATTAGACTTAGCCATTAAATCAAAAGCTTCGTATTGTCTGACAGACATATAGGACATACACCGATAATCAGTGCGAACAGAATCTTGTTTAATAGTGCCTAGGATATTTTTCCTGATCAATATTGGAGAAGCACATGATTAATACAAATGCGATTAAACCTGAAATGCCTGTGGTATGTTCATTGGATGGTCAATTTGCAACAGTGGACCATATGGAAGGTGCAAAAAGTATCAAGCTCAACAAAGATAAGAATGGTCAGCACCACTATATTCCATTAAGTTGGGTGGTTTCTACAGCGGATGGAAAAGTTAAAATTGACCGTCCTGGCGAAGAAGCCATGCAAAAGTGGTCAACAACACCATTGCATTAAACTAATGCATAAACTAAGCGTGAATGCATAAATAAAAAGCCTAGTGAATACTAGGCTTTTTTGTTTTATAGCATCAATTAACTACTCTACTGTCACACTCTTCGCCAAATTCCTCGGCTTATCAACATCCGTGCCTTTTAACAGGGCAGCATGGTACGAAAGCAACTGCACAGGAATGGTATGTAAAATAGGGGAGAGCACACCCACATGACGTGGCGTACGGATCACATGTACGCCCTCAGACTCTTTAAAGTGACTATCGGCATCGGCAAACACAAATAGCTCGCCTCCACGCGCTTTTACCTCTTGCATATTAGATTTTACTTTTTCCAACAATGCATCGTTTGGTGCAATCACCACCACAGGCATATTGTTGTCTACCAATGCTAGCGGGCCGTGTTTCAATTCACCGGCTGGATAAGCCTCTGCGTGAATATAGGAAATCTCTTTGAGTTTAAGTGCGCCTTCCATAGCAATGGGGTAGTGAATACCGCGTCCTAAAAACAGCGCATGCTCTTTGTCACCAAAGCGTTTGGCCCACTCTCTAATTTGCGGCTCAAGATTCAGCGCAAACTGCACACTGCCTGCCAGCTGACGCAGCGCACTGAGATGGCCTTGCTCTTGCGACGAACTCAATAAACCCTTTTGCTTAGCCAATGTAGCAGCAAGTATAAATAACGCGACTAACTGTGTGGTGAAGGCTTTGGTTGAAGCCACACCAATTTCTGCACCGGCGCGCGTATAAAAAATGAGTTTAGAGGCACGCGGAATGGCGCTTTCTTGCACATTGCAAATGGCTAGACTTAGTTCTTGACCCAAAGATTTAGCATGTTTCAGTGCCTCCATCGTATCCAAAGTTTCGCCCGATTGAGAGATAGTCACAATCAATTGATTCGGGTTAGGGACCGATTCCCGATAGCGATATTCACTGGCAATCTCTACATTGCACGGTATTTTTGCAATGCTTTCTAACCAGTATTTAGCCGTTAAGCCTGCATAGTAGCTAGTGCCTGCCGCCAAAATCAATACACTGTCGACTTGCTTAAACACTTGCTCGGCTTGATCGCCAAACAATTCAGGCCTAAAGGCACCGTCTTCAATCAGCGCCTCAATCGTATCAGTGAGCGCACGTGGCTGTTCGTGAATTTCCTTTTGCATAAAGTGGCTGTATGGGCCCAGCTCTAGCGATGCCAGTGAAACATCACTCATGTGGATTTTTCTTTCCACCACTTCATCATTTTTTCCGTAAATCGTCACGCTGTCTGTGGTCAATGCCGCCACATCGCCATCTTCTAAATAAATGACTTTTCTAGTCACTGATAGTACGGCAGAAACATCTGACGCGATAAAATTTTCACCTTCGCCCAAACCAAGCAGCAGTGGACAACCTAACCGTGCACACACCATCAAATCTGGACGATTAACCGCAATCACGCTGATGGCAAATGCACCGGTCAGCTCAGCAACTGTTTTTTTGACTGCTGCAAGCAGATCTAACCCTTGTTTGGTGTGATAATGTACTAAGTGAGCAATCACTTCTGTATCGGTTTGTGAGGCAAACAAATAGCCTAATTTGATTAACTTATCACGTTGCTCATCATAATTTTCAATGATGCCGTTATGTACCACCGCAATTTCCGGTGCATCTTGTGAGGGTGAAACATGTGGGTGTGCGTTACTTTCTGTCACACCACCATGGGTTGCCCAGCGTGTATGGCCGATGCCAAGCAGCCCAGTCAGCTGTTCTGCAGTCGCCTTATTTTGTAATTCAGAAACGCGGCCAACAGCGCGTACGCGTTTTATTTCTGTGTCCAAAATAGCAACACCTGCCGAATCGTAACCACGGTACTCAAGACGGCTTAAGCCCTCTATCAACACGGGCACAATATTTCGTTTAGCAATGGCTCCAACAATTCCACACATAGGTGATTTCTTTCTACTGCATAGTGATTATTTTTTGATTTTTTGTGGTCGTTTCCAACCTACAATGGATTTCTGCTCTTTGGCACGGCACAATGTTAAAGCATCTGCCGGTGCATTTTTGGTAATGGTAGAACCTGCTGCTATGGTTGCGCCTCTGCCAATGGTGACTGGTGCAATGAGCTGCGTATCGGAGCCAATAAAGGCATCATCTTCGATCACGGTTCTAAATTTATTCGCACCATCGTAATTACAAGTAATCGTACCTGCGCCGATATTCACGTTTTTACCTACCGTACTATCGCCCACATAGCTCAAATGATTGATTTTGCTACCTATATCCACTTGCGCATTTTTGAGCTCAACAAAGTTGCCTACATGGGTATCGGCCGCCAATGTTGTGCCTGGACGTAAACGTGCAAAAGGGCCTATGCGGCTTTGCTCACCCACAATACTGTCATCGATATGCGTAAAGGGTGCAATCTGTGCACCTGTGTGTATGATTGCATTCTTAATTACACAATTGGCGCCGATACGTACGCGATCACCAATTGTCACGTTGCCTTCAAACACGCAATTGACATCAATTTCTACGTCACGGCCACACGTTAAGCTACCGCGGATATCAATACGGCTAGCGTCTTTTAAGGTCACGCCTTGCTGTAATAGCTTTGTGGCTAAACGTGACTGATAGACACGTTCGATCTGCGCCAAGTCTGTTTTAGCGTTGATGCCTGTAACAGACCACTCGTCATCGGTGATCACCGCCTGTACTGCTACTTGATCCCTTACGGCAAAGCCTATGATATCGGTTAAATAATACTCACCTTGGGCGTTGTTGTTGTCTAATGTACTCAACCAGCTTTTTAACCGTGCTGTAGGCATGGCCATAATGCCAGTATTTACTTCCTGAATTTTACGCTGCGCGTCTGTGGCATCTTTATGCTCCACAATCGCATTCACCTGATGGTTTGCATCACGCACGATTCGGCCATAACCTGTTGGATCTGCTTTGATAAAGCTCAATAGCGCTAGCGATTGCTGTGATTGTTTGAGTAATTGCGCACAAGCATGCACATCCACTAAAGGCACATCACCCAACAGTATCAATGTTTGGCCATCATCCAAGTAGGGTAGGGCTTGCTGCACGGCATGGCCGGTGCCTTTTTGCTCAGCTTGGTTCACCCAGACGATATTCTCTTGTGCGAATGCCTGCTTAACCTGCTCACCACCAAACCCATATACCACAATGATGTTCTGCGGTTGCAATGCCTGCGCACATTGGATGACATGTGCCAGTATCGGTTGGCCGCCCACATGGTGTAGTACTTTGGGTGTATCAGAATGCATACGAGTACCTTTACCCGCAGCGAGAATAACGATGTTGAGTGATGCCATGTTAATAATGTGTTGTATGAGTGGTGAATCGATGTGTAAACATATAGTGAAAGTATAAACAAAAAGGCAGCCAAAGGCTGCCTTTTATATACACAGATAACTTACTTAGTGTGATGTTTTACGTAATTTTTGAATTGCTTGAATTTGTGCAACTGCTTCAGCCAATTCTGCTTGCGCTTTTGCATAATCCATATCTGAACTACGATTTTTCATCGCTTCTTCAGCCGCTTCTTTTGCGGCGATTGCTTTCGCCTCATCCAAATCATGACCACGAATAGCTGTATCAGCCAACACCGTAATCATGCCTGGTTGCACTTCTAACATGCCACCAGAAATAAAAATTAGCGTCTCTTCAGCTTCTGAAGATTGTTTAATACGTAAAGCACCTGGTTTAATGGTAGTAATCATCGGTGCATGGTTAGGATAAATACCTACCTCACCACCACCCGCAGGTGCTACCACAAACTCGGCCTCGCCAGAGAATATGCTTGCTTCTGCGCTTACTACATCGATATGTACAGTATTTGCCATTATTTATCCTTAAGCTGTTGTCAATAAACTAACTTATAGTTTCTAACTACTAGTTTAAAGTTTTGGCCTTTTCTACAGCTTCTTCAATGCCACCCACCATGTAGAACGCTTGCTCAGGCAAGTGATCGTATTCGCCAGCCACAATCGCTTTAAAGCCTTTGATGGTTTCTTTTAATGGCACATATTTACCTGGTGCACCTGTAAACACTTCTGCCACGTGGAACGGTTGTGACAAGAAACGTTGGATTTTACGTGCACGGCCCACTGCCAATTTATCTTCTGGTGACAACTCGTCCATACCCAGAATCGCGATAATGTCACGCAACTCTTTATAACGTTGCAATGTTTGTTGTACTGAACGTGCTACTGAGTAGTGCTCTTCACCTACCACTAATGGGTCTAATTGACGTGATGTAGAGTCTAGTGGATCCACCGCTGGGTAGATACCTAAAGAAGCAATGTCACGTGACAATACAACGGTTGAGTCCAAATGTTGGAACGTAGTCGCTGGTGATGGATCGGTCAAGTCATCCGCAGGTACATAAACCGCTTGGATAGAAGTAATAGAACCTGTTTTAGTAGAAGTAATACGCTCTTGTAAACGGCCCATTTCATCAGCCAGAGTAGGTTGGTAACCTACCGCTGAAGGCATACGGCCTAACAACGCAGATACTTCAGTACCGGCCAATGTGTAACGGTAGATGTTGTCTACGAAGAACAACACGTCACGGCCTTCGTCACGGAATTTTTCAGCCATGGTCAAGCCTGATAACGCTACGCGTAAACGGTTGCCCGGTGGCTCGTTCATTTGACCGAACACCATCGCTACTTTTGATTCTTTCATGTCGTCAAGCTTAATCACGCCAGCTTCTGCCATCTCGTGGTAGAAGTCGTTACCTTCACGTGTACGCTCACCTACACCTGCAAACACGGATAAACCTGAGTGTTGTTTTGCAATGTTGTTGATTAGCTCTAGCATGTTCACGGTTTTACCTACACCCGCACCGCCGAACAGACCCACTTTACCGCCTTTAGCAAACGGGCAAACCAAGTCAATCACCTTGATGCCTGTCTCTAACAGGTCAACAGAAGGGGAGAGCTCTTCAAATGTTGGTGCTTTTTGGTGGATAGAACGGCGCTCGTCACACTCGATAGGACCAGCCTCATCGATTGGGCGACCCAACACGTCCATAATACGGCCCAAAGTACCGGTACCTACCGGCACTTGAATTTGTGCACCAGTTGATTTAAACGCTGTACCACGTGCCAAACCGTCAGATGAACCCATGGCAATCGTACGTACAATGCCATCACCTAATTGTTGTTGCACTTCAAGCGTTAAACCTGCTTCTGCCTGTGAGTCTTTGTCATCAATAATCAATGCATCAAATACTTTAGGCATTTGATCGCGTGGGAATTCAACGTCAACCACCGCGCCGATACATTGCACTACTTTACCTACGATTGCTGCATTTGCTTTGCTTTGTGCTTTTGCCATTTTCTATTCCTAACTTCTTTAGTCAGATGTAATTAAATTCTTTTGGGCTTGGATTAAGCCACTGCTGCCGCGCCACCAACGATCTCTGAGATCTCTTTGGTAATCGCCGCTTGACGCGCTTTGTTGTAAACCAGTTTCAATTCGCCAATGACGTTTTTCGCATTGTCAGAGGCTGATTTCATCGCCACCATACGTGCAGATTGCTCAGATGCCATATTTTCTGCCACTGCATTATAAATAAGTGACTCGATATAACGCATCATCAACTCGTCAATGACTGGCTTAGCTTCTGGTTCGTAGATGTAATCCCAATGGCCTTTCGCGCTACCTAATTGCTCACCACTGAGTGGTAGCAATTGTTGCATGGTTGGCTCTTGCTTCATCGTGTTGATGAATTTGGTATAGCAGATATACAACTGATCAATTTCGCCAGCAGTATAGGCATCTAACATCACTTTGATGGTACCAATCAGCTTTTCCAAATGCGGTGTGTCACCCAAACCGGTGATGTGTGACCTCACGTCCGCACCCACACGGGTCATGAAACCAAAGCCTTTGTTGCCAATGGCACTCACTGCGATTTTCTTGCCTTCGGTTTCCCAAGTTTTCATTTGGTTCACAGACAAACGCAATACGTTGGTGTTCAAGCCGCCGCACAAGCCTTTATCCGAGCTCACCACAATCAAACCCACATTCTTTACCACATCACGTTTGATTAAAAACGGATGTTTGTATTCAGCTTGCGCGTAAGAAAGGTGAGCGGCAACGTTACGAATCTTCTCAGCATATGGACGGCTGGCACGCATTCTGTCCTGCGCTTTACGCATTTTAGAGGCGGCTACCATTTCCATTGCCTTGGTGATCTTACGTGTATTTTCTACACTTTTGATCTTGGTTCTAATCTCTTTACTACCAGCCATTTTGTGTCCTAGATAGTCGTTAAATTAGTAGGCGTTGGTTGCTTTAAAGTCTTGAATCGCTGCTTCAACTGCTTTTTCGTTATCGCCGCTTAAGTCTTTACTCGCTTCAATGCCATCCATCAATTTAGCGTATTTAGAACCCATGAAACCGTGCAATGCATTTTCAAACGCTAATACTTTATTGGTTGGTACGTCGTCAAAGTAACCTTTGTTCGCCGCAAATAAGGTAATCGCCATTTTAGAAACGCTTAAAGGTGCGTATTGCGCTTGTTTCATCAGCTCGGTAAACATACGACCACGATCCAATTGCTTACGTGTAGCTTCATCCAAATCAGAAGCGAACTGCGCAAACGCAGCCAACTCACGGTATTGCGCCAATGCCAAACGTACGCCGCCACCTAATTTTTTGATGACTTTAGTTTGCGCTGCACCACCTACGCGAGATACTGAAATACCGGCGTTAATCGCTGGACGGATACCGGCGTTAAATAAGTCAGTTTCCAAGAAGATCTGACCATCGGTAATCGAAATCACATTGGTTGGTACGAATGCTGACACGTCACCAGCTGCTGTTTCAATCACTGGCAACGCAGTCAATGAACCGGTTTTGCCTTTAACAGCACCGTTAGTGAATTTTTCTACATACTCTTCGTTTACACGCGCAGCACGCTCTAACAAACGTGAGTGGATGTAGAACACGTCGCCTGGGTAAGCTTCACGGCCTGGTGGACGACGTAATAGCAATGAAATTTGACGGTAAGCAATCGCTTGTTTGGTCAAGTCATCGTACACAATCAATGCATCTTCACCGCGGTCACGGAAGTATTCACCCATTGTACAACCTGCGTATGGTGCCAAGAATTGCAATGCAGCAGAGTCAGAAGCAGAAGCAGCCACCACAATGGTGTAAGCCATTGCGCCGTTTTCTTCCAATTTGCGTACCACGTTAGCAATGGTAGAAGCCTTTTGACCAATCGCTACGTAGATACAGGTCATGTTTTGACCTTTTTGGTTGATGATTGCATCTACTGCAACCGCTGTTTTACCAGTTTGACGGTCACCAATGATCAATTCACGTTGACCACGGCCAACTGGCACCATGGAGTCAACTGATTTCAAACCGGTTTGCACTGGTTGTGACACCGATTTACGTGCAATCACGCCTGGTGCCACTTTTTCAATCTTGTCTGTTAATTTAGTTTTAACTGGACCTTTACCATCAATTGGTTGGCCCAAAGCGTTCACCACGCGGCCAATCAATTCAGGGCCGACTGGCACTTCCAAAATACGGCCTGTACATTTACATACATCACCTTCGGTAATATGTTCGTAGTCACCCAATACCACGGCGCCCACTGAGTCACGCTCTAAGTTCAGCGCTAAACCGAATGTATTGCCAGGGAACTCAATCATTTCACCTGACATCACGTTGGACAAACCGTGAATACGAACAATACCGTCAGTCACTGAAATCACTGTGCCCTGTGTACGTGCTTCAGCTGTGGTAGAAAAATTTTCTAATCTGCTTTTAATCAGTTCACTGATTTCTGATGTAGATAACTGCATTGTGGCTCCTAATTTTCTCTTTGCCTAAAGTTTGCTTAATATCATGTGCCTTACGCGGTGAGCGAGTAGGCTAAATTTTGTAGTTGTCCTTTAACAGACGCATCGATAACGGTATCGCCAACGATGATTTTGAAGCCACCAATCATTTCTGGATCAACAGAAACCGTTGCTTCGATTTTTTTGCCAAATTTGGCTTCTAAACGCTTCACCAAGTCTTTGGTTTCTGCAGCACTTGGTTTTGCAGAAGCAATGATCTGTGCATCTAAAGTACCTTCTTCTTGCGCTTTCAGCGCTTCAAACGCCTCAGTAATCGCTGGCAGTACAGATAAACGACCATATTCCACCAATACCTTAATCAGGTTTTGACCATGCTCATTTAACTTATCGCCACACACTTTTAAGAAAGCAGCTTCCAAATCCGCACTCACCACTTTTGGGTCTTGAATGTAGGCTTGCATGTTCGCGTCATTGATGACGGCAGTTGCAAAACCTAACATTTCAGACCATTTAGCGAGCGCTTTTTTCTCTTTTGCCAACTTGTAAGCGGCTACAGCATAAGGTCTAGCGATGGTTGATAGTTCAGCCATGTCGTTTCCTTATAGTTCTGCTGCAAGTTTAGAAAGCATATCGCTATGCGCTTTGGCATCAATTTCTTTACGTAAGATTTTTTCTGCACCTGCTACGGCAAGGCTAGAAACTTGCGCACGCAAACCTTCTTTTGCACGGTTTACTTCTTGATCGATTTCAGCTTTTGCACCTGCAATAATGCGATCACCTTCAACCTTAGCATTGGTTTTCGCTTCTTCAACAATTTGCGTAGCACGTTTTTCTGCTTGACCAATGATCTCGCTCGCCTTTTGTTTAGCTTCTGTTAGCGCTGCTTCAGATTTCTTTGCAGCAACTTCCAAAGCACTTCTACCTTCTTGTGCTGCGGCTAAACCATCAGCAATTTCCTTTTGGCGTGTTTCAATCGCTTTTAACAGCGGCGGCCAAACGAATTTCACCGTGAACCAAATCAGCACAGCAAATGCGATAGCTTGTGCGACTAGTGTAAAGTTAATGTTCATTTTTGATCCAAATTAAATATCAATAAAGCATGCGTCATTAAAGTGGTTTAAGCCCATGCTTAAACCAAATCATTCACTACTTAATTATTGTGCAACTACGCTTAATAATGGGTTTGCAAACGCGAACATCATGGCTAAACCAACACCGATAATGAATGACGCATCGATCAAACCTAATAGCAAGAACACTTTACCTTGCAATGCTGGGATCATTTCTGGTTGACGTGCTGCGCCTTCCAAGAAGCTAGCACACATGATACCGATACCCACGCAAGCGCCTAAAGCACCTAAACCAATAATCAAACCAATGCCAACGCCTGTGTAAGCTTGAATCATTGCTAAAAGTTGTAAGTTTTCCATTTGTAATACCCTTATAAAAAAATTAAAAACAACTACTATTAAAACTAACTACAAAAACCTTGCTTCAATCACTTAGTGTGATTCATGCGCCATGGCCAAATACACCACAGTCAACATCATAAAAATAAACGCTTGTAACGCCACAATCAGAATATGGAAGATAGACCAGCCAGCACCCAAAATTGCTGCAGCTACTGTACCGGTTAAGCCTGTAGCAGCCCACAAACCTAGCAACAAGAAAATCACTTCACCGGCATACATATTGCCGAACAAACGTAGAGAGTGAGAAAGTGGTTTTGACACATATTCAATCATGTTGAATAAGAAATTAGCTGGCCACACCCAGACTTTGCTGCCAAATGGCGAACAGAATAGCTCGTGAATCCAACCACCCAAGCCTTTAGCTTTAATAGAGAAGAAAATCATCAAGAACCAAACAGCCAACGCCAAAGCAAAGGTTGTATTAATATCGGAAGTAGGGACTGCACGCCATTTTTCGAAACCCAAGCTATGCATGAATTTTGCAAAAATATCGACAGGTAAGAAGTCCATGGCATTCATTGCGAACACCCATAAAAAAACCGTCAATGCTGTTGGGGCAATAAAGCTATGACGGTCACCGTGGAAAATATTTTTAACTTGGTCATCCACAAAACCAAACACTAACTCAACAAAGGCCTGACGTTTAGTTGGCACGCCAGCAGTAGCGCCACGGGCTACCCACCATACCAGACCCATGACCACTAAACCCAGAAACACTGACATTGCCAATGTATCAATATGCAATGTCCAGAAACTACCATCGCCAACTGGCTGCGCATTAAAGCTTAAATGGTGGGCAATGTAACTAGATGGCGTTAGCGCATGTTCAGCTTGTTGTGCGTGTTCTGTCGTCATAATGTTCTTAAATAACCGTTAATTAATTCTTCGTAGATAAATCAAATCGATTTATCTGTTTTTGCTAATGCTGCACCAGAAAATATTGCTGCAGCCGCCAAACCGGCAATCAGCGCAAAAGGCACTAACTGCGCATATACTTTAAATACCACAAACAATAAAGTTGCAATCACTACAATCTTGACTGCTTCTGCTTTTAGCAAATTAACCAGCACAGAGGAGGGCTCTTGATTCCCCTCATTTCGCGCTAAAATTCGCGACGCAATGTAAGCACCCACTAACACGGATAAGCCGCCAGCAAGCACCGAAAAGAATGCATGCATCCCACTCAGCAACAAGGCCAGCACCGCCACCACTGCTGTCGCGGACATCTGCCATCGCATCATATTGCTAACCATATTATTTGTAGCTAAGCCGTTGTTCGTAGTGTTCATACTTTTTTCATTTCAATGGTATTGAAATGGGCTTTAGCCAAAGGAGCCGCGATTTTGAATTATTACAGCCTTTTAGTCAAGCATTTAATGTACGTTAAATAACTGAATGTACTAGCAAAATGAAATACTTAGCACGTGTTTTATACTTTCGTATTGCATTCACCTTATTTGCGCGAGAGTTTTGCTATGATGTCGTCCAGTTGGTCTAGGTGACTATACTGAATCTTCAACGTACCGGCGCCGCTTGCTTTAGCTGCAATCGAAACCGTGGCGCCAAGCGCATCGCTCAAGCGCTCCTCCAATATCGCCACATCATCACGCACCTGTGCTTTTTGCTTGGTCGAGGACAATGCAGGTTGTTTTGCTGCACGCTCCACATCACGCACGGATAAATCATTTTGTATGGTCTTATTGGCCAGCATCACTTGCTGTGCTGGCTCCAAACCAATTAACGCACGCGCATGGCCCATATCCAATTGATTGTGCATGAGCAACTCTTGCACTGGCTGGCTTAAGGTCAGCAAACGTAACAAATTGGAGACCGCAACACGTGAACGTCCAACCGCCTGCGCAGCTTGTTCATGCGTCATCGCAAATTCATCGATTAAACGCTTAATGCCCAAGGCCTCTTCTAGCGGATTTAAGTTTTCACGTTGAATATTTTCAATCAAGGCCATCGCCAGCGCGGACTCATCTGCGATGGCACGCACCAATACCGGCACCTCATCCAAGCCCGCCAATTGAGAAGCGCGCCAACGACGTTCACCTGCAATAATTTCGTAGCGCTCATCGGCAATTTCGCGCACCAAAATAGGCTGCATGATGCCTTGCGCTTTGATGCTCTCCGCCAATGTCTCGAGCGCGGCATTGTCCATATAAGCCCGCGGCTGATACTTACCTGGCTGCAACTGACTCACGCGCAGCATGCGCAGCGCATCCGCCTCACCAACGGTGCCCATGTCACCCGCCAACAACGCATCCAATCCTCGACCCAAACCTTTAGGTTTTACCATCACACCGACCTTTTAAAATAGTTATTGTTTTGCATGAATAATTTCGTTCGCCAACTCTAAATAAGCCATCGCACCTTTAGAGGTTTTGTCATACATCAGCACTGGCATGCCGTAACTTGGCGCTTCTGCCAAACGAATATTTCTTGGAATCACTGTTTGATACACTTTTTTGCCGAAGTGACTCACTAACTGCGAAGACACTTGGCTAGCCAACATATTGCGGTTATCAAACATGGTGCGCAACAGCCCTTCAATTTCCAGTACCGGATTTAAATGCGCACGCACTTTTTTAATGGTATTCACCAAATCAGACAATCCTTCCAGCGCATAGTATTCACACTGCATGGGGATCATCACTGAATGCGCTGCAGTCAATGCATTGACCGTGACTAAATTGAGGGCAGGGGGGCAATCCAACAACACGTAATCATATGCACCATCCAACTGAGCGATGGCTTGCTTTAAACGCGTCTCGCGTGCCATCTCATTTACCAGCTCAACTTCCGCACCGGCCAGCTCGCGATTGGACGGCGCAACGTCAAACCCGCCTTGCTCGCTAGGCACAATAACCTCCTGCAAGGTTTTATCATTAATCAATACATGATAGATACTATATTTCAAATGCGCTTTATCAATACCACTGCCGGTACTGGCATTACCTTGCGGGTCTAAATCCACCAGCAATACTTTTTTGCCGCGGTGCGCCAAGCTAGCCGCCAGATTCACGCAGGTAGTGGTTTTACCCACACCGCCTTTTTGATTTGTAATTGCCAGAATTTTCATGCATGACCTTCAAACACAACACTATCAAATATAATCAGATGTCTTTCCGCTGCCAAACCCGCTACCCGTAATGGAATCACCGCCTTGGGCTGCGCAACTAACTTTTCCAGCTCAGGCGCGGGCACCAGGCCTTTCATGGCCAGCCATTCACCAGGGCTTGCAATTAAGTGTTGGGTGAGCTGAAACAACAACGCGATTTCAGAAAAAGCCCTTGAAATCACTTGATTGAACAATTGCTGCGGCTGAAATGTTTCTACCCGCGCATGCACAACTGTTAAGTTGTCCAAGCCCAACTCACCTTTGACTTGCCGCATAAAGATGGCTTTCTTTTGCACCGTATCAATAGTGGTCACTTGTAGGTCGGGTCGACAAATGGCCAATACAATTCCGGGCAAACCAGCACCACTGCCAACATCTAGTAAATACGGCCCTTTAACGTATGGCAGCACACTCAAACTATCCAACAAATGTAACGTCACCATTTGTTTGGGATCACGTACCGCGGTCAAGTTATATACTTTGTTCCACTTTTGTAGCAAAGCCAAGTACTGCAACAATGTGTGTTGCGCCTGTTCATTGACATCCAAACCCATCTGGCGGATGCCATCGGCCAATTGCTCCGCCTCTGTCATGCTGCTTCGATATTAGTCTGCGCTGCTTGCTTTTTATGTTTGCGCTTTAAATACACCAACAACAACGAAATAGTTGCCGGCGTAATGCCTGAGATACGGCCAGCCTGGCCAATCGTTTCTGGCTTATGCGCCACCAACTTTTGACGCGCCTCAATGCTCAACCCATGCACATCCGCATAGTCAATCTCGGCACCTAGCTTAATATGCTCACTGCCTTTTTGTTTGGCAATTTCATCTTTTTGACGGTCGATATACCCTTGATATTTGGCGGCAATCTCGACCTGCTCACGCACAGATGCATCAAGCTCACCCATGCCCAGTTTACCCAAGCTCAGCATGCCCTCGTAACTTACTTCTGGGCGACGCAACAATTCAAACAAGCTGTACTCATGCTCTAAAGGCTTACCTAAAATCGCCGCTTGTGTTTCACGTGAAACATCGTCTGCCGCCACTTGCACAAACGTCTTTTTCAAGCGCTCTTGCTCACGCGATACAGCTTCTAGTTTTTTCTCAAAAGCCGCCCAGCGCGCATCGTCAACCAAGCCCAACTCTCGGCCCTTAGCGGTTAAACGCATATCCGCATTGTCTTCACGCAGCTGTAAGCGGTACTCGGCACGACTGGTAAACATGCGGTATGGCTCAGTCACGCCGGTGGTAATCAAGTCATCCACCAACACACCCAAATATGCCTCATCCCGTGCAGGACACCAGCCTTCTTTTTCTTGCGCATAAAGCGCCGCATTAGCACCCGCAAGCAAACCTTGCGCAGCCGCCTCTTCATAACCGGTGGTACCGTTAATCTGACCGGCAAAAAACAAACCTTGAACTGTTTTTGTCTCTAAGGTATTTTTTAGACCACGCGGATCGTAGTAATCGTACTCAATGGCATAACCAGGCCTAAGGATATGCGCATTCTCCAAACCCTTGATTGAGCGGACCAAGCCCAATTGAATATCAAACGGCAAACTCGTAGAAATACCATTCGGGTAAATCTCATTGGTATTTAAGCCTTCTGGCTCCAAAAAGATTTGATGCGACTCTTTATCTGCGAAGCGGTGAATTTTATCTTCTACGCTCGGACAGTAGCGCGGGCCCACGCCCTCAATCACTCCCGTGTACATCGGTGAGCGATCCAAACCACTGCGGATAATGTCATGCGTGCGTTCATTCGTATGCGTAATCCAGCAAGGTAGTTGTGCCGGGTGTTGTGCCACATTGCCCAAAAATGAAAACACTGGCACCGGGTAATCACCAGGCTGTTCCGCCATCACACTATAATCAATGGTGCGTCCATCAATACGGGGAGGGGTGCCGGTTTTTAAACGCCCCGCTGGCAAACCAATCTCGCGCAGACGCGCTGCGAGAGAAATAGCAGGGGGGTCGCCGGCGCGGCCAGCACTATAGTTTTGTAAACCCACATGCACCAAACCGCCCAAGAATGTGCCAGCGGTAAGCACGACCGACTTAGAAGAAAAGCGCAGGCCGATTTGCGTCACCACGCCCACCGCTTTATCGCCCTCTAAAATAATATCGTCTACCGCTTGTTGAAACAGCCATAAATTGGTCTGATTCTCTAAGCGTCTACGAATGGCTGCTTTATACAGAATACGATCCGCCTGTGCACGTGTTGCGCGCACCGCCGGACCTTTGCTTGAATTTAAAATTCTAAACTGGATACCACCTTCGTCAGTGGCCATCGCCATCGCACCACCTAGCGCATCCACCTCTTTGACCAAATGCCCTTTACCAATCCCGCCAATGCTAGGATTGCAGGACATCTGCCCTAAAGTCTCGATATTATGGGTAAGTAATAGAGTTTTTTGCCCCATACGCGCTGCCGCCAAGGCGGCTTCCGTACCGGCATGGCCACCACCCACCACAATCACATCAAATTTATCTGGAAATTGCATCATAAGCACTGCATTATCAATTCGGTTAAAGGTGGAATTTTATAGCAAAACAGATAGTTACGTCACTTATTTATCTATGTTTCACGTGAAACATACCCGCAAAGCATAATACTAAACATTGATTCAAGAAGTATAGACAACCTTGATTGTTTCACGTGAAACAAACGCAGCGCGCGTTTGAACCGTTAAGTATTGACGAAGGCCCACCGATGCGCCTATAGTGATATCGGCGGCACGGTAGTTAGTGCGCTTCTTGCAATTGCCTCTACCGGCAAACCTGGGGCGCCAACTGGCACAACTGGCAGACCATTTCACCATTCCATAAAGGTGAAGATTAATATTTTTCAATGTACTGAGGAGATTAAAGATGGCAGATATTCAAGCGCATAAAGATTTCGTTACCAAGTATGCAAAAAATGTAAATACAGCAGCGCTAGATGGCTTAGCAAAAAACTATGCTTTGGTACTTTCAAACAATGATTCACAATACGTAGCTGCAAGTGACGAATCTGAAAGAGTCACCGTGCGTGAAAACTTTTTAAAGAAAAAACTGGGATTAACCGATTCTGATGCCACTTTAGATGCTGCAGTGGTTGCGGTGGGTGAAACTTTAAAAGAGGAGCGCTTTAAATCTCGCTTAGCTTACTACTATTTGTTAGCGGAGAAATTTAACAAACTAAGCGTGTTCGTCAAATAAGACCGTTAAATAAATTTCAACGATACGCCCCACCAAAAGACCATTTTAACAAATGGTCTTTTTTATTTGCCGATGCAAAACTTACTGAATATCTCACCCAGCAAATCATCCGGAGTAAACTCACCAGTAATGGTACTGAGCGCTGTTTGTGCTAAGCGCAATTCCTCGGCCACCAATTCGGCAGAGTGCATTTGACTTGCCGCAATCGCCAGATGTTCACGCACCGCTTCAAGCGCTTTTAAATGACGGGCCCGCGCCATGTAAACACCTTCACCCATCGCCTGATAGCCAGCAAAATGTAATAACTGTGTTTTAAGCAAATCTAACCCCAGCCCAGTTTTAGCCGAAAGATAAATATGGTGTTCACCATTCACACTTTCATTTTTAGGGGCTTCTTGCGACACATCAATTTTATTGTGTATCCAAATTTTGGCGATTTCTTGCGGCAAGCGGTCTAAAATCGATTTTTCCGTTTCAGTAATACCGTGAGTTGAATCGAGCAATAATAATGCGATATTGGCCGTTTCTGTGGCTCGCCAAGTTCTGGCAATCCCAAATTTTTCTACTTCATCCTCTGTTTCTCGCAAGCCAGCCGTATCAATCACATGCAAAGGTACACCATTGATTTGAATGGCGCTCTTGATGGTGTCGCGTGTTGTACCTGCAATCGGGGTGACAATCGCCACTTCTTCGCCTGCCAGTGCATTCATCAAACTGGATTTACCTACATTGGGTTGACCAATGAGCACCACATGAATGCCATCACGCAACAAGGCTCCCTGCTTGGCTTGATTAAATACAAGCGATAATGCTTGCTGATTATGCGCAATTTTTTCAGCCACACGACCTTGCGTAATAAAATCAATTTCCTCCTCCGGGAAATCCAGACAAGCTTCTACATACATACGCAATTCAGTGAGTTGCGCTAGCAATGCATGTATGGTGTTTGAAAATGCGCCCGACAGCGAACGTATCGCACTTTTGGCAGCCTCTTGTGTGGCAGCATTAATGATATCGGCAACGGCTTCCGCCTGCGCCAAATCCAATTTATCATTCAGGTAAGCGCGTCGTGTAAATTCACCCGGAGCCGCCTGACGCGCACCCAATGCAATGCAACGCGCCAACAACATTTGCATCAACGCCGTACCACCATGTGCTTGTAGTTCAAGCACATCTTCACCTGTGTAAGAGTGTGGGTTAGGGTAAAAAATGGCTATGCCACGATCAATCAACTCATGATCTGCATCTTTAAAATCTAGATAGGCGGCGTAGCGGGGAGGAGGGCAGTGGCCCAGCACCGCTTGTGCGATGCTTTGACTGAGTGGGCCGGAAACACGCACAATGCCGATGCCGCCTGCGCCACTGGCTGTGGCAATGGCGGCTATCGTATCGTGTGCGTGGTTAGACATACCTTATTTTTTTGCGTTGCCTTTTTTAGCTAAGGCTTCTGCGTGAATACTTTTGTTGATATACCACTGCTGCCAAATGGACAGAATATTATTCACCAACCAGTACAACACCAAGCCAGCCGGGAAGAAGAAGAAGAAAACACTGAATACAACCGGCATAATCTTCATCACTTTGGCCTGAATCGGATCAGTCGGCGCAGGGTTTAAGAAAGTCTGAATAATCATAGTAGCGCCCATTAACAGCGGCAAGATGTACCAAGGGTCAACCGCAGACAAGTCTTTAATCCAACCAAAGAATGGGGCATGACGCAATTCAACCGAGCCTAGCAACACCCAATAAAGTGCAATGAAAACAGGGATTTGCACTAAAATTGGCAAGCAGCCACCCATCGGGTTGATCTTTTCTGTGCGGTACATTTCCAGCATCGCTTGCTGCATTTTTTGCTTATCGTCGCCAAATTTTTCTTTCATGGCTTGTAAGCGCGGTGCTAATTCACGCATCTGTGCCATGCTCTTATAGCTAGAAGCTGATAGCTTGAAGAAAGCGGCTTTGATAATCACGGTCAGTAAGATAATCGCCACACCCCAGTTTTTCACCAGTTCATACAGCTGGGATAACAACCAGAACAAAGGCTTCGCAATAATTGTCAAGATGCCGTAATCCACCACATATTCCAAGCCTGGTGCCGTCGTTTCTAAATCTTTTTGTGTTTGTGGGCCCACGTACAATTGCGCAGGCACAGTCAAACTAGCGCCTGCTGCTACGCTGCCCAGCGGGCTCATGCTACCAATAGAGAAGTAGTGGTCTGTAAGTTGTGAAGTGTAAAACTTACGCTCTAAACCTGCTTTAGGAATCCACGCACCTACAAAGTAATGCTGAACCAAGCCGACCCAACCGTCTTTTGCTTTCACGGCCAAATCTTGTTTAGCCATTTCATCAAACTTCACTTTTTTGTACTTATCTGTCTCATTGTAGTAGGCGCCACCGGTAAAGGTTGGCATCATGGCAGAGCCCTGATTGGATTTATTGTCATGAATGATTTGGTAATAGACGGAAGGTGTGATGCTCGCGGTGCTATCATTTTTAATTTCGTAGCGCACATCAATCGCATAGTTGTTGCGGTGGAAGGTGTAGATCTTATCCACAGCCACACCATTCTCGACTGGCGCACTGAGTTTCACTTCCAGTGTATCGGCACCTTCCGCCATCTGATAGCTGGTTTGTGCAGTGGTGAATACTGCGCGATGCGTCGGTAAATGATCGCCTTTTAAGCCAGTTTGCGCCACATATAGCATAGGCTTGGCAGCGTCACTTAATAACTCATACTGGCCATCCCCTGTATTTGCACGATGCTTACGCAAGGTAAGCTGACGCAAATCAGCGCCGTTGGTATCGATTTCCGCTTGAAACAAATCCGTCTCTACTTGTACGCGCTGACCACGTGCCAATGTAAACGCATCTTTTGCCACATCCGTAGGTGTGCTGCTATCTGCTGTATTTGATGCTGCAGCCCCTGCCTGCGTAGCCACCTGCGCAGAGGGTGCCGCTGGCGGTGCATCTTTGCGTTGCCATGCATCCCATAACATCATGATAGAAAAGGAGAAAATGACAAATAAAATTATACGTCTGGTATCCATAACACTCTTTATACGTTAATGAAGATTAAAAATTGAATCCACTCAAGGGACTGGATCATGACCGCCCGCATGCCAAGGATGACAGCGCGCAATGCGTAGGATGGCTAAATAGCACCCTTTAAAAAAACCATATTTTGTAAAGGCTGAAATAGCGTAATGGGAACAGCTGGGCGAAAATCGACAATGCATCCCAACAAATGGGCTGAATATCCATTGATACAGTTTTACCAACATAATCGCCACATTACGCACACTGTTCTACCTTAAACATCATTCGCCATTTAATTTCTTCTGAATTTTATTCAGAATCACATTCAGCTCTTGATTCACTTGGCTAAAGTCTTGCTTAATAAATTTTTTCTGCACCTGAATCACCACATCTGCCGTCAGGCTCACTGTCAATCCATGGCGGCAGACCTCTCGCAATACACGCCGCATATAGTTACGCTCTACTGCGTGCTTTGCCACTTTTTTTGCTACCACAAACCCGACACGCATCGATGGCGATAAGCTCGGTCTGTAATGTACTACAAAAAAGTGTGAAGAAATGCGTTTTCTGAAACTAAAAACGGATGAAAATTCATCCGTTTTTTTGAGCATTACTAATGTTTGCATCAGCACTCAGCCTCTGCAAAGTATTTGTGTTATAAACCTAAGCGTTTACGACCTTTTGCACGACGTGCTGCAATCACTGCACGACCACCTTTGGTTTTCATGCGCACTAAAAAACCGTGTGTACGTGCACGACGTGTTTTAGATGGTTGATAGGTACGTTTCATTTAAATCTCCAAGCCACTG